>NZ_JBPULL010000001.1:0-2827736 GCF_059802635.1 Haloferax sp. SDI50 | reverse complement strand
GATGCGCCTCGGTGAGTACGCCGCCCGAGTCCGCGGCGCGGCGACCCCCGTGGCTCGCGCGCTCCTCGTCTTCGTCGCCGTCTACGTCGTCGCGTTCGCGCCGCGGGCGGGCGACACCGACGGCGCGGGCCTCTACACGCCGGGGACGGTGCTCGGCGCAGTCGACGCGGCGCTGTTCGACTCGGTCCGGCGGTTCGTCGGCGTCCGCGTCGTCGACCGCTACCCCGACGGGACCCACGAGTACCTCCCCTACCTCGGCGACCTCCTCGGAACGCTCGCGTTGGCGGCGCTCCCGGTCGTCGTCCTCGGCGCGGCGGTGTTCCTCGTCGACCGCTACACGGCCGGCGGGCCGCGCTCGGAGGTGTCGGCGGCGGTGTACTGGGCCGGCGCGTCGCTGGTGTTCGTCCCCATGCTGACCGAGGTGTCCGCGCCGTGGCTCGGCGTCTACGTCGTCGTCCCGCTCGCGCTCCCGGCGGGCGTCGGCCTCGCGGCGCTCGTCCGCTGGGGGCGGCGCGCCTTCGACTCGCGGGACGCGCCCCGCGTCGCGGCCGCGGTCATCGTCCTGCTCGCGCTCGTCGTCCAGACCGGCGCGGTGGCGTCGAGCGAGGTGTACGGCCCGAGCGACCGCGACGCCGAACTCGCGCAGTTCGCCCAGCCGTCGGCGGAGTTCTCGTCGTTCCGCGACAACCTCTCTGCGTGGGTCGGTCCGACCGACGACGAGGGGCCGGACGTGCTCTACTACGGGAGTTCGATGTACGTCGCCGACGGCGCGGCCGACTACCCGCCGGTGCCCGAGTCGTGGGGCGAGCGACTCCCGATGGCGTGGTACGTCGAGCGTCTCGGGGCCGACACCGCGTCGGCGGCGACACCGGAAGCGCTCGAATCGCGGTCGTCGATGCCGCCGGTGGTCATCGCGCCCGCCGACGAGCGCGGGACGGTCGCGCCGCTGCTCGACGGCTACGTCGCACACCAGTACGACAGCGGCCTCTGGGGGCGGTCGGTCGTGGTGTTCGTGAAAAACTGAGTGTCGCGGGCGGTCTCAATCGGTGACGGCGAGCCGGGTCGCGGGTCGGGTCGGCGGACCGACGCTCAGCGGAAGCCCATCGCTTCGATCTGTTCTTGGTAGCGGTTCCGGATGGTGACTTCCGTCACCTGCGCCACGTCCGCGACCTCGCGTTGGGTCTTCTTCTCGTTGCAGAGAAGCGACGCGGCGTAGATGGCGGCGGCGGCGAAACCGGTCGGCGACTTGCCCGACAGCAGGCCCTGCTCGGCGGACACGTCGATGATTTCGGTCGCCTTCGCCTGGACCTCCTCGGAGAGGTCGAGCGCGGAGGCGAACCGCGGGACGAACTGCTTGGGGTCGACGGGCTTGAGTTCGAGGCCGAGTTCCTGGGAGATGTAGCGGTACGTGCGCCCGATTTCCTTCTGCGGGACGCGCGACACTTCCGCAACCTCGTCGAGCGAGCGCGGGATGCCTTCCTGACGGCAAGCGGCGTACAGTGCCGAGGTGGCGACGCCCTCGATGGAGCGGCCGCGAATCAGGTCCTCGTTGAGCGCGCGTCGATAGATGACCGAGGCGACTTCCCGGACCGACCGGGGGACGCCGAGCGCCGACGCCATGCGGTCGATTTCGCTGAGGGCGAACTGGAGGTTGCGCTCGCCGGCGTCCTTGGTTCGGATGCGCTCTTGCCACTTGCGCAGGCGGTGCATCTGCGAGCGTTTTTCGGAGGAAAGCGAGCGACCGTAGGCGTCTTTGTCCTTCCAGTCGATGGTCGTCGTCAGCCCCCGGTCGTGCATCGTTTCGGTGATGGGCGCACCGACGCGCGACTTCGACTGCCGCTCGGAGTGGTTGAACGCCCGCCACTCCGGACCGCGGTCAATCTGTCGCTCGTCGAGGACGAGTCCGCAGTCGTCACACACCAGCTCCCCCTGGTCTGCGTCCGTGACGATCTGGTCAGAGCCGCACTCCGGACAGTTGACTTGCTCGTCCTCTTGTGCCGTTGCCTCCTCCTCTCGTTGACGCTGCCGGCTCGGACGTTCCATTAAAAGGTTTCTGGTGGAGCGTGAATTTAAACCTTTGTAACAGAAATGTGATACAGGCCGCTGTCTGTCGATTCGCCGCGTTCGGGTTCGGGCAATCGGGACGCATCTACTTATACAGTTCCCTGACTAACGGTGAATCGAATGGTCAGACGTGCTACCGCGACACTCGTTGTCGTCGCGCTCGTGGTCCTCGCGGGCTGTCTCGGTGGGGGCGGCGCGGGCGCGACGCCGACGGCCGAACCGACCGCGACGGAGACGGCGGCGACGACATCGCAGTCGGGGTCGCCGGCGACCGCGGCCGCCGCGGGCGACGTGACAGTCGAGGTGGTCGAGGTGGTCGACGGCGACACGATCAAGGTCGTCATGCCCGACGGCGCGCGCGAGACGGTGCGACTCCTCGGCGTCGACACGCCGGAGGTCCACGCCGAGAACACGCCCGACGAGTTCGAGGGCGTCCCCGAGACGGAGGCCGGGCGGACCTGCCTCCGGGCGGCCGGCGAGGACGCGAGCGCCTACGCGAAATCCCGGCTCGCAGACCGAACCGTCGAACTCCGGTACGACGAGAAAGCGGGCGAGCGCGGCTACTACGGCCGACTCCTCGCGTACGTCGTCGTCGACGGCGCGGAGTTCAACTACGACCTCATCACCGAGGGCCACGCCCGGCTCTACGAGAGTTCGTTCGAGGAGCGCGAGCGCTACGAGCGCGCCGAGCGCGACGCCAGAGAGCGCGGGGTCGGCCTCTGGTCCTGCGCGACCGAGGGCGCGGCCGCGGGCGGCGCGGACGCGACCACCGACGACGGCCTTTCGGTTTCGGTCGTCGCCGACGCGCCCGGGAACGACAACGACAACCTGAACGAGGAGTACGTCACCTTCCGGAACGACGGCGACGCCGCCATCGACCTCTCCGGGTGGACCGTCTCCGACGCGGCGGGCGCGACCTACACGTTCGCCGGGGGAACCGAACTCGACCCCGGCGCATCGCTGACGCTCCACACGGGGTCGGGAACCGACACCGACGGGGACGTCTACTGGGGCCGCGGCGGCGCGGTGTGGAACAACGGCGGCGACACGGTCACGGTTCGGGACGCCACCGGCGACGAAGTGCTCGCGTACACGTACGAGTAGCCACTGTCTAGGTAAAACCTCGAGGAGACGAGCAGAACCGCCCGCGCGGCGTCAAGGGGAATGGGGGTGGAGCGTGCTCCCCCCAACGGCGGTACGACATCTTCCATCATTAGTCTCTAGGTTGTCACGTTCGCGGGAATATCCGCGGGGCACCGGCGAATCCACTCCGTTAGATTACTACTGAGCATTTACAAAGATATATACATAACTAGAGAAAATGTGTGTGCAACATGAGCACGCTCGAATCCTCGTCCGTCGAAGCCGCCGTCGCCGCCAGTCGTCCCGCCGACCTGACTCCCGTCGTCCTCGACGCATCGTGTCTGGAGTCGACCGCTCCCTCGCATCTCCGCGACCTGAAGGCCGGACTCGCCGAGGAGGGCTACCTCCCGGCCGAACTCACCGTCGAAGTCCGTTTCGGTGATGACGACCCCCTCGCGGTGCAGTCGGAGTCCGACCGCCTCCGCGAGTACGTCCGCGCCGCCGCGTTCCTCGGCGTCGGGCGCGTCGCCGTCGACGTCGCGGAGTGCTGTCGCCCCGACGACGCCGAGTCGGCGCTCGCGGCGCTGGGCGAGCGCGCCCGGCGCGAGGGTGTCGCTTTTGAGCTTCGAGGTTCCATCGACGGCTGATGGCAACTAAGGCCGCGCTGGAGGCGCAGTTGGCGGTGGTCGCCGGCTTCGAGAACCCGAAGGTCTCGCTCGAACAGTACCCGACGCCGCCGGACCTCGCCGCGCATCTCGTCCATCTCGCGGACCTCCGCGGCGACATCGAGGGCGCGACGGTCCTCGATTTGGGCTCCGGAACCGGGATGCTCGGGCTCGGCGCGGCGCTCCGCTCGCCCGCCCGCGTCGTCGGCGTCGAACTCGACGACGCGGCGCTCGAAACCGCGACCGATAACGCCCGCCGGGTCGGCGCGAGCGCCCCCATCGACTGGATTCGCGCCGACGCCACCCGCCTGCCGCTCTGTCTCCCCGACGACCGGCAGGTCACGGTGCTCATGAACCCGCCGTTCGGCGCGCAGCGTGGCAACGAACACGCCGACCGGGCCTTCCTCGACTCGGTCGCGTCGGTCGCCGACGTGTCCTATTCGGTCCACAACGAGGGGAGCAAGGAGTTCGTCGAGTCGTTCGTCGCCGACGCCGGCGGCGACCTCACCGACGCCTTCCGGGCGACGTTCGACCTCGACCGCCAGTTCGACTTCCACGACGAGGACCGCCGACAGCTCGACGCCGAAGTGTTCAGAATCGAGTGGTGAGCCGGCGGTCGCACCGCCGACCACTCACCGCGCGAACCGCCCGCCGACACCGCACGAATCGCCCGCCGACCGCGCCCTAATTGTACGTCTCCTGTCGCGCGATGCGGACTTTCGTCCCCCGGGATTCAGCGAAGACGAGGGAGTTCTCGCGGACGAACCGAACCCCATCGAGCGTCGTCGTCGTGTTCTCGGTCGGCATCGGCCCCCTGACGGTCCCGCTGTCGGACGACACCTGCACGTCGTAGCCCGTCGCCGTCGGCACGACCGAGATGTTCCGCCGTGCGACGACGGGTTCGGCCCGGACCGGGCCGGTCTCGTACGCCAGTCGCGCCTCGCCGTCGGCGACGAGAAACACCCGGTAGGCGACTCCCGCGCCCGTGACGACGTAGCCGTCGCGGACCGCCGTCACCCGGTCGCGCCAGCCGAGACCGCCGACTCTGACCGCGGACTCGCCGTCGAACGCCAGTCGACTCGTCGAGACGGCCGTCGTCCAGATGCCGCGCCGCTCGCTTTTGACGATGACCCCCGAGGTGTTGGTCGTCGTCGACTCGCCGAACAGTTCGACGTCGAAGACGGCGGTCAGCCCGTTCGGCACGTCCTCGGCGTACGTCACCTCGTAGTCCCTGACCGTGACGCTCTCGCCCGGCAGGTCGTCGCCGCTCGCGGTGAACGTGTTGTACAGCATCGCCGGCCCCGACAGCGCCGCGACGACGACGAGGAGCACGGCGAGGCCGGCCTGCCAGCGACGGGCCGAAAACAGCGAGTTGTCGGGCGCGTACGCCCGAAGCGGCTTGTCGGACGCCGCGACCGTCAGCGCGACGATGGTCGCGAGCGCGACGACGAGCGCGAACCCGACCGCGCGGAACAGCACGTAGGTCTCGCCGCCGCGGTACCAGTACACCGCCCACAGCGACTCGCTGACGGCAAACAGGAGGACGCCGGCGAAACTGCGGAGCGCGGGCGGGTTCGAACCCCCGCGGCGGTGACTGAGCCACGCACCGAGGAGGACGCCGAACAGGAAGCCGATGGCGTGGCCCTGTATGGCGATTTGGGACCACCACGGCGTCGAGAAGACGGGGCGGGCCGACGAGACGACCTCGGGCGAGAGCATCGCGTTGTAAAACAGGCTGACGACGCGCCCGGAGACGAACGCCAGCACGGTCGCCAGCGGCCGGAAGACGAGCGCGAAGCCGGCGAACGCGAACACGACGCCCGAGAAGCCGACGACCGGGCCGAGCGCGAATACGGCGGTGAGGAGCCCCACGCCGAAGACGACCGCGGGGAAGACGACGAGCGACCGGATGTAGGGGTTCTCGCGGAGCGACCCGAACGACGTGGACCCACGGCGCGTCGGGTAGTGGCTCCACGCGTACTCCGCGACGGGGGCGAGGGTGAGCGTACCGACGAGGTTGCCGACGAGGTGCCCGGGGCTGGAGTGGGCGAACGCGGCGGTCAGCATCCCGGACGGGTAGACGTACGACCACGCCCGGAACGGGATGACGACGGGCCGATACCACGACGACCAGCCGTCCTGCACCACGAGATAGACGAGGAGGACGCCGCCGGCGCTGACGAGCGTTCCGAGCGGGAGACCGAACAGGAAGCGCCGCCGAAGCGCCGCCGAGAGCCGACTCGGTCTGTCGACGACGGCGAGCGCGACGGCGGCCGCGAGAAGCGCGAGGAGCGCGGCGAGCCGCTGGAACGGTATCCAGCCCGGTATCTCTAGCATGAGCTACCTGTGTCGTGCGAACGGGTGATAAAGAAACCCGCGGAGAACTGCTTGAGTAGTGCTAGCGAACGACACGAACGCCGGCGTCATCGACGACTCCGCGTCGGTCGGTCAGGAGGCGCGTCGCGGTCGACGGCCGCTCAGATTTTGCCTTCGGCGTCGTCGGCCAACTCCTCCATGCGCTTGCCGATGCGGCCCGCGCTGGAGAACTCGTCGTCGCTCATCGCGGTCGCGAGAGCGTTGCCGAGCACGAACACGGCGTGTTTGTGTTCGCTTTTCGATTTGTGGACGTGGGAGGGCTCGACCGCAAGCTCGTCGTAGGGGTCGAACAGGCTCGAATCGACGTGGTCGCGGGCCGAGAAGTGGTCCTTGATGATAACCATCTGTTCGTGCAGCTCCAGCAGTTCGTCCTTGTGCATGAGCGTTGGGTAGGTGCGAGGGCGGTTTAAGCGTTATTGGGGGATACTGTCACTCGGCTCAGAAGACGTACTCGTCTTCGTGGCCCATCATTCCGTCGTCTTCGTACGCGCGGTCCTCGTCGGACATCGGACCGCTCGTTTTGTACGCGCGGATACCGGTCGACAGCAGGTCCTCGATGGCCTCGTCGCGGTTGACGAACTCGCCCTGCTCGACGAGTTGGACGATCTGCATCTCCAGGTGTTCCGGCACGGTAATCTCTACTTTGGGCATCTGAACGTCCGTCGGTTTGGAAGGGCCGTATATAACTCTACCGGGGGAATAATCGGGTTTTCCGAAGGTCGTCCGGGCGAACGCGAATTCCCGCTTACGTTCGGTTAGTGCGGCCGTCGCCCCGGTCGCCTGCGGGTGTCCGGAGTCGTTAGTGATAGGTGCGTCGGGCCGAAGATTCGAGCATGGCCAACGACGTGACCCACCTCTACGAGGAGTTCGGCGACGACCGACTCCCGCCGGGCCAACGCGAGACCCAGCGGTTTCCCGTCCTCTCCAAGAGCGGCACGCCCTCGTGGGACCCCGAGACGTGGTCGTTCGAGGCGTGGGGCGCGGTCGACACCGAACTCGACCTCTCGTTCGACGAGTTCCGCGACCTCCCCGCCGAGACGCAGGTACAGGACTTCCATTGTGTCACCGGCTGGAGCAAGTTCGACTGCGAGTTCGAGGGCGTCACGTTTCCGACGCTCGCCGATGCGGTCGGCGTCGACGACGACGCGGTTCACGTGATGTTCCACGCCATGGACGGCTACACGACGAACCTGCCGCTCGACCAGTGCATGCGCGACGAGGTCATGTTCGTCTGGGGCTACGACGGCGAGGACCTCCCCGCCGACCACGGCGGCCCCCTCCGGGTCGTCACCCCGCACAAGTACGCCTACAAGGGCGCGAAGTGGGTCTCGGGCGTCGAGTTCCTCACCGAACCCGAACGCGGCTACTGGGAGAAGCGCGGCTACTCGAACACGGCGAACCCGTGGAACGAAGAGCGGTACAGCTAAGCTGAGTTTTCGGTCCGCCGACGCTGAGTGTTCGGCGTGTTCGGCGGTCGCTTCGAGTCTCGTCCGCCAGCGTTGTCGCTCGGTGGACAGATGTGCACGTTCGACCGGGGTCGTCCAACCCACCCGCGGGACAGAAGGGAGAGTTTCAAGCGTCCCCGGTCCTGAGCCACGGTCGATGGAACCGTTGCGGACCGACGAGGTGGGGACTCACCTCGTCAGCAGGTCGGTTCGACTGTCTGCGCCGCCCGTCTCGGCGTCGCTCGCGGCGATGCGGCGCCCGCGGGCGCTGTGGACCGCCCCCGACGAGCCAACAGTCGTCGGCGGCGGCGTCGCCGTGGCCGTCGAGGCCGACGGTCCCGAGCGACTCGCGCGCGTCCGCCGGTCGGCGGCGGCGCTGTTCGACGGCGCGGACGTGGACGGCCCCGACGTTGCCCGCCCTCGATTCTTCGGCGGTCTCGCCTTCCACGAGGAGGCGACCGGCCGCGACCCGTGGGCCGACTTCCCGGCCGCGCGCTTCGTCGTCCCCGAGGCGCAGGTCGTCTTCGACGGCGACGACGCGTGGCTCACGGTCACCGGCGTCGGCGCGGACGCCGACCCGGAGGGCGTCGACGACCGACTCGACGACCTCCGGGAGACGCTCGAATCGCTCGACGACGCGCCCCCTGAGGGACCGCCGGGCGTCTCGAACCGCCACCGGACGACCTCCGTCGAGGCGTGGCACGAGAGCGTCGACGCCGCGGTCTCGCGCATCCGTGCCGGCGACCTCCGGAAGGTCGTCCTCGCGCAGGCGCTCGAAGTCGAACTCGACCGCCCCGCCGCCGCGACCGACCTGCTCGCCCGCCTCGGCCGGACGTACCCCGACTGCCACCGCTTCCTCGTCGAGCCGAACGGCGGGGCGAGCTTCCTCGGCGCGACGCCCGAGCGACTCGTCTCGCTCCGCGGCCGCGAGGTCGAAACCGGCGCGCTCGCCGGGACGACCGGCCGCGGCGACACCGACGACGAAGACGAGTGGCTGGCGAACGAACTGCTCGGAAGCGAGAAGGACAACCACGAACACGAACTCGTCGCGGAGACGATTCGGGAACAGCTCGCGCCGCTGTCGGCCGACATTCGCGTCGGTGACCGCGGGATTCGGAAGCTCGCGACCGTCCAGCACCTCTGGACGCCCATCGACGCGACGCTCGAACGCGACGAACACGTCCTTTCTCTCGTGGACGCGCTCCACCCGACGCCCGCGGTCGGCGGCCTCCCGCCCGAGGCCGCCCTCGACGTGATTCGCGACACCGAGCCGTTCGACCGCGGCTGGTACGCCGCGCCGGTCGGCTGGTTCGACGCCGACGGCGACGGCAGTTTCGCGGTCGCCCTCCGCTCGGCAATCGTCGAGGAGACGCTGGCGACGCTGTTTGCGGGCGTCGGCCTCGTCGCCGACTCCGACCCCGACGCCGAGTGGGACGAAGTGCAGCTGAAGTACCGACCCATCCTCGACGAACTCGAACGCGACGACTGAGTTCGGGACCGACCTCGACCCGATTCGATTCCACGACGAGACAGACGACCCAGACGAGATGACAGCACCGAACCGAAACGCCCTCTGGGCACGGACCTTCGCCGACGAACTGGCACGCACCGGCATCGACGCGGTGTGCATCGCACCCGGCAGTCGCTCGACGCCCCTCACGGAGGCGTTCGACCGCCACGACGACATCGAGACGTTCTCGCACCTCGACGAGCGCTCGGCGGCCTACTTCGCGCTCGGCCGCGCCCGCCGCACGGGCGAGGTGACGCCCATCGTCTGCACCTCGGGCACCGCCGCGGCCAACTTCCACCCCGCGGTCATCGAGGCGTCGCAGGCCCGCGTGCCGATGCTCGTCCTCACGGCCGACCGCCCGCCGGAACTCCGCGACAGCGGAGCCAACCAGACCGTCGACCAGGAGAAGCTCTACGGCGACGCCGTCCGCTGGTACAAGGATATGCCCGAACCGGAGGCCACCGACAGGAAACTCCGGAGCCTCCGGACGACCGCCGGCCGCGCGGTCTCCGAGGCCACCGGCGTCGATGCCGGCCCCGTCCACCTCAACTTCCCGTTCAGAAAGCCGCTCGAACCGACGTACGTCGAGGGCGACGTGCCCGCCGACCTCGACCCCGAGGCGCTCGACGGCCGGAGCGGGAGCCGACCCTACGTCAGGACGACCGCTGGCGCGCCGGAACTCTCCGACGACCACCTCCGAAAGCTGGCCGACGACCTCGCGGTCGACCGCGGACTCATCGTCGCCGGGCCCGCCGACCCGCCGGGGTTCAACGCCGAGGCCGTCGCCGCGTTCGCCCACGCGACCGGCTTCCCGGTCGTCGCTGACCCGCTTTCGGGGCTCCGATTCGGCGGCCACACCCGGACGACGACCGTCCTCGGCGGCTACGACGCCTACCTCGACGAGCGCGTCACCGCCGACTGGGCCGACCCGGAAGTCGTCGTCCGCATCGGCGCGTCCCCGACCTCGAAGGCGCTCCGGAAGTACCTCGCGCGCACCGACGCCCGGCAGTATCTCGTCGACCCGACGGGTCGCTGGCGCGAGGCCGAGTTCGGCGTGACCGACCTCGTGGAGGCCGAGCCCTCGGTGCTGGCGTGGCGGCTCTCGCAACTCATCCGCAACCACTCGGACGAGTCGTGGAACGCGCTGTGGACCGATGCGGAGGACGCCTACTGGAGTCTCGTCGACGACGAGACAGACGCCTTCGAGGGCCGACTCGCGGCCGACGTGGCCGACCTCGCGCCCGAGCCGTCGACGCTGTTCGTCTCGAACTCCATGCCCGTCCGCGACCTCGACCGCTTCGCGCGTCCCTCGACGAAGTCCCGGACGGTCCTCGGCAACCGCGGCGCGTCCGGCATCGACGGCATCGTCTCCTCGGCGCTCGGAGCCGGCTCCGCGGCGACCGACCACCTGACGCTCCTGACCGGCGACCTCGCGTACTACCACGACATGAACGGCCTGCTCGCGCTCGGTCGCCTCGGCGTGGATGCGACTATCGTCCTCGTCAACAACGACGGCGGCGGCATCTTCCACATGCTCCCCATCGAGGAGTACGAACCGCCGTTTACGGACCAGTTCAAGACGCCCCACGGCCTCGACTTCGCGGCCACCGAGAACCTCTACGACCTCTCGTTCGCGTCGGTCGCCCCGGACGACTTCCGCGACGCCTACGCCGAGTCGGTCGCCACCGACGGGACCGATGTCATCGAGGTCCGCACCGACGCCGAGTCGTCTCACCGCGTGCGCGAGCGCATTGCCGACCGCGCCAGAGGGCGACTGTCCGATTGACCGCCTGACCGACTGACCGACTGACCGAACCAGTCGACCGACTGACTTTTCTCCCGCGCTCCGAATCGTGGCGACATGTCCTCCAGACTCTTCCGCCAGTACCGCGGCAGCGTCTACGCCGTCGCCGGATTCCTCGGTGTCCTCGCGTTCGCCTACGCGACCGTCGTCGCGTACGAACCGCTCTCCGGGGTCTTCGCGGGAGCGACCGTCGCCGTCGGCGTGGTACTTTTCTCGGACCTCGTAGAGCGCGGCTATCCCCCGGCGCTCGGCCGCCGCGGGACGCTCGCGCTCGTCGCGGTCGTGGTCGCCTTCCCCGTCCTCTGGTTCGTCATCCAGCGGCCCCTGACGGGCCTCGGTCTCGCGCCGCTCGTCGCCGTGGTCGCGTGGGGGCTCGCGCGGTTCAAAGCCGTCGGCTACCCCGAGTCGATGGGTCGTCGCCGGTCGCTCGCCACCGCGTTCGTCGGGACCGGACTCGTCGCGTACGGGTCGTTTGCCGGGGCGACCGCCTTCCTCGTCGGCATCGCGGGCGCGATGCTCGTCGGGTTGGCGTCGTGGCTGACGAGTCCGCGCGGGCCGCTTCGGGACTGACTGACTGACTCACTCATTCCGCGTCGGCGGCCCGCCCCGCCCCGAGCCGTCCGACTCCGCCCACCGCCCGACGAGCCGCCCGGCCGCCCAGTAACAGCCGGCGTCGAGGACGACCGACAGGGCACCGATGACGCCGCCGACGACGCTCGCGGCCGCGACGCCGATGAGCGCGATGAGCGCCAGCGCGACGAGTGGCGCGCCGTTCAGCACCGCGCCGACGAGGACGACGCCGAGGAGGAACGCCGCCCCGATGAGCGCGCCCGCCGCGAACCCGCGAAGGACGAGTCGCCACAGGCCGCGGAGCCCGGTTCGCAGGTCGGCCAGCCCGCCGTCCGCCAGCGCCCACCGGGTCGCGGCCGCGGTGAGGAGCCACAGGTACGCGAAGACGGCGACGCCCGGAAGCGTCCCGAAGTTGGCGAGTTCGCCTTCGAGCGCGCCGCTCGCGTGGGCCGTGAGGAGTCCGACGAGGCTCAGCGCGACGAGGTTGAACGACGAGACGACCCACGCCTCGAAGCGCCCCCGCTCCCCGACGCCGCCGGCGGCCTCACCCATGCGCCAGCACCTCCGCGAGCGCGACGAGGACGAGGAGCGCGGCGGCGGTCGCGCCGTAGCTCTTGGCGAGAAGCGAGCGCCCCGAACCAGTCGGGCCGCTCCGCCGGAGCCTGAACACGACGAGCGTCCGAACGAACGACCCGAGGACGAACGCGGTCACCGCGAGGAGCTTCGCGGTCAGGAGCGACCCCCAGCGTCCGGAGGGTCCGGGCGGGCCGAGCGCGCCGAGGTTGCCGACGCCGGTGACGACCATCGCACCCATCGCCGCCCAGAAAACCAACTCGTAGAGGGCTGCGAACGGGGTCTGGTCGCCGCCAGAGGCGGTCGAGCCGCCGGCGTCCGCGCGTCCGGGACCGCCGGCTCTGAGCGTCGCCCACGCGAACGCCGCGCCGCCGAAGACGAGCGCCATTCCGACGACGTGGACGAATCTGACGAGGAGGGTGGTCGCGGCCGACATACGCGAGAGTCGTTCACGCACTGACAAATAGCTCCGGGCCGCGGGAGCGGTCAGGCGGCGGGCCACCTTCCGAACCGCGGCCGCAAGCGAATCTTTTTGCGCCGCCCGCGCCGCCTCTCGGTATGGTCTCGGAGATTTTCGACCCCGACCGCTGGGAGCCCGTCCCGGGGTCCGACGAGTTCGACGACATCACCTACCACCGCGCCGTCGACGTGCCGGCGGTCCGCATCGCGTTCGACCGCCCCGAGGTCCGGAACGCCTTCCGGCCCGGCACCGTGGACGAACTCTACGCCGCGCTCGACGACGCCAGAAAGCGCGCGAACGTCGGGTGCGTCCTCCTGACGGGCAACGGCCCCTCCGAGAAAGACGGCGGCTGGGCGTTCTGTTCCGGCGGCGACCAGTCGGTCCGCGGCGGCTCGGGCTACGAGTACCGCGACGACGACGAGGCCGACGCCGCCGACGACCCGCTCGTCCGCGAGGCGAAGGCCGGTCGCCTGCACATCCTCGAAGTCCAGCGGCTCATCCGCTTCATGCCCAAGCCCGTCGTCGCCGTCGTTCCCGGATGGGCCGTCGGCGGCGGCCACTCCCTGCACGTCGTCTGCGACATGACGCTCGCCTCCGAGGAGCACGCGAAGTTCCTCCAGACCGACCCCGATGTGGCCTCCTTCGACGGTGGCTTCGGCTCCGCGTACCTCGCCAAGCAGGTCGGCCAGAAGAAGGCCCGCGAGGTGTTCTTCATGGGGAAGACCTACTCCGCCGAGGAGGCCGTCGACATGGGGATGGCGAACGAGGCGATTCCCCACGAGGACCTCGAAGACGTGGCGCTGGAGTGGGCCGACGAGATGACGAAGAAGTCCCCGACGGCCATGCGGATGCTCAAGTACGCCTTCAACATGACCGACGACGGCATGGTCGGCCAGCAGGTGTTCGCCGGCGAGGCGACCCGACTCGCCTACATGACCGAGGAGGCACAGGAGGGCCGCGACGCCTTCCTCGAAAAGCGCGAACCCCGATTCCGCGACTACCCGTGGCACTACTGAGGCGCTGACGCCGCCGGCGGCGGACCGACCTCCCGTCGAAGCGCCGAAACACGTCGCTCCGCCACTGTTTAGGCACGCCGAAAAATAGCAACGCTCTTGTGCGTTTAGGGTAGCCTAAATCCTATGGACGACAACTCCACCGGGAACGACGGACTCACGCGACGCAGTTACATTCGGTACGGCGGCACGGCGCTCGGGGCCGGGATGCTCGCCGGCTGTACGTCGGACTCGTCGGGAAGCGACGAGACGACCGCCGCGGCCGAGACGACGACCGAGGCGGCCGCCGAGACCACCACCGCGGCCGACACCGAGACGGAGACCGACACGGCCGAGGCGGCCGACTCGTACTCGGTGACGATGGAGCCGATGGGCGAGGTCACGTTCGACTCGGTTCCCGAGTCGTGGGCCGCCTACGACGGCGGCTACGCGGACATGGCCGTCGCGCTCGGCGTCGGCGACGGGGTGACCGGCGTCGGCGGCGCGGGTCGGTACTACACCTACGTCTACGACGAACTCCCCGGCGTGAGCGTCGACCGCGAGCAAATCGAGGCGTACCCCGAGGTCAGGACGAAAGAGGAGTTCTACGAACTCGACAACGACGTCCACCTCTACGACCCGAACATGCTCATCAACTGGTTCGACTGGGACCAAGCGGACGTAGACGAAATCGCGGAGAACGTCGCCCCGTTCGTCGGCAACCTCATCTTCCGGCGGTCGGACGGCTGGCACGACTACCGCTACTACACGCTCTACGAGGCGTTCGAGAAGGTCGCCCAAGTGTTCCAGCGCGAGGACCGCTACGAGGCGTTCGCGGCGCTCCACGACGAGTTCATCGCGGACATACAGTCGCGGCTGCCGCCGGCGGACGAGCGCCCGAACGTCTTTCTCACCTACGAGGGGACGACCGAGCCCTCGACGTTCTCGCCGTACCGCCTCAACGACAAGGGCACGAGCAAAAAGCAGTGGAACGACCTCGGCGTCACCGACGCGCTCACCGGGACCGACATCGAGAACCTCAGCACGACCAACCGCGGCGAACTCGACTACGAGAACCTCCTCGAAGTCGACCCCGACGTGATTCTCATCCGCGGCCACGAGCGCAAGACGGCCGCGGAGTTCCGCGACACCGTCCTCGCGTACATGGAAGACCACCCCGTCGGCGGCGAGTTGACGGCCGTCCAGAACGGCCGAGTCTACCGCGGCGGCTACCTCAATCAGGGCCCGATTCACAACCTGTTCTTGACCGAGCGCGCCGCGAAGCAGCTGTTCCCCGACGAGTTCGGCGAGGTGACGGGCGACGCGGAACTGTTCGACCGCCAGCGCGTCGCGGACATCGTCAACGGGGAGTTCTGAGATGGCGGACGCCGGGCGCTCCGAGAAGGCGGAGACCGCGACGGAGCCGCAAGCGGCGGCGTTCGACTACGACGTGGCCATCGTCGGCGGCGGGCCGACGGGCTGCTCGGCGGGGGTCTTCACCGGCCGGTACGGCCTCGACACCGTCGTCTTCGACCGCGGCCGGTCGTCGCTCCAGCGCTGCGCGTATCTGGAGAACTACCTCGGCTTCCCCGGCGGCGTCGACATCGAGACGTTCTACGGACTCATCCACGACCACGCCGAGGCGGCCGGCTGCGACCTCGTTTCGGAGCTCGTCGAGGCGGTCGAACCGGCCGGTGGCGACGGGGGCGACCCGGACGCCACCCGCCCCGGCTTCGCGGTCACGACGCAAAGCGGCGAAACCGTCACCGCGAGGCGGGTCGTTTCGGCCGCCCGCTACGGCGGCGACTTCCTCGAACCGCTCGGCGACGACGATATGTTCGTCACCTACGAGCACGACGGCGAGACGCGGACGAAGTTCGACCGCGACTACGCCGACATCGAGGGCCGGACCGTAATCGACGGCCTGTACGTCGCCGCGCCGGTGAGCGAGGTCAACCTTCAGGCCATCATGTCGGCCGGACAGGGCGCGCGCGTCGGGCGGTCGGTCATCACCGACCACCGCCTCGAACAGGGCTATCCCGAGGACCTCGCGCGCCACTGGGACTGGATACGCCCCGAAGCGGAACTCGCGGACGACGCGGCCGCCCGCGACGACTGGCGCGAGCGGTTCGACAGCCGGGTTCCCGACGACTGCGACCTCTCCGAAGAGCGACTCCGCGAACTCCGCGAGGCCGACGTGGAGCGCCAACGCGAGATGTACGTCTCCGAGGAGGTGGTCGAAGCGCGCGCTGAACGGGGCCGCGAGCGGCTCGCCGCCCGTCTCGGCTTCGACGCCCGGTCCGCCTCTGATTCCGAGTCCGACGCCGGTCCCGAGTAGCGGGGTGCTCCCCAATCCCCGTCGGCCGACAGCGATGACCACGTCGTCGCCGACGCGGGACGCGAGTGCCGCGTCGGAGCCGGCGCGACCGCCGAGCGACCGTGTTCTCCCACTCACCGCCTCGGCGTCGCGCGCTTTCGGATAGGAACTTACTCACTGCTCCGGCACTCGTATGCAGACCATGAGCACGCAGGACATCTCTCGCAGGCGGGCGTGGGTGATGGCGTCGCGGCCGCAGACGCTTCCGGCGGCCGCCGCGCCGGTCGTCGTCGGCACCGCGGTGGCCGTCCACGCCGACCTGTTCGCCCCGCTGCCCGCGCTCGCGGCGCTCGTGGGCGCGCTTCTCATCCAAGTCGGGACCAACTTCGCCAACGACTATTACGACGCGGTGCAGGGCGCTGACACCGAGGCTCGAGAGGGCTTCACTCGCGTCACCGCGGGCGGACTCATCCCGCCGTCCGCGGTCAAGCGCGCGATGTACCTCACCTTCGCCGCCGCCGTCCTCCTCGGCACCTATCTCGTCTACGTCGGCGGCGTGGCTATCCTCGTCATCGGCCTGCTCTCCGTCGCCTCGGGCATCGCCTACACCGGCGGCCCGTACCCCCTCGGCTACCACGGTCTGGGCGACCTGTTCGTCTTCGTCTTCTTCGGCCTCGTCGCCGTCGTCGGCACGTTCTACGTGCAGGCCGCGAGCGTCCTCGCCGCCCCGCTTTCCGTCGGAATTCCGGCGGGAACCGTCACGCTCGTCGCCGTCCTCGCCAGCCTCCCCATCGCCGCCATCTCCACGAACATCCTCGTCGTGAACAACGTCCGCGACAAGGAGGAAGACGCGACCACGGGCAAGCGGACGCTCGCGGTCCGGTTCGGCTACGGCTTCGCCCGCGCCGAGTACGTCACCATGCTCGCGCTCGCCTACGCCGTCCCCGTCTATCTCTGGACCCGCGCCGGCTTCGACTGGTACGTCCTGTTGCCCGTGTTCTCGATGCCCGTCGCGGCCCGAATCGCACGGACCGTCGTGACCGAGACGAAAGGCGAGAAGCTCAACCCCGCGCTCGAAGACACGGGGAAACTCCTCGCGCTCTACGCCGTCCTCTTTTCGGTCGGCCTCGTGCTCGCGTGACGATGCGCGTCCGCGAGTTCGCCGTCGACCTCGAAACGCCGCTTTCGACCGCCAAGGGCGACATCGAGCGCCGCGAGGGACTTCTCGTCGCGGTCGATGCCGCGGGCGAGACGGGCGTCGGCGAGGCGACGCCGCTTCCGGGCTGGACCGAGTCGCTCGAAGACTGCCGCGACGCGCTCGCCGGTCTCACGGAAGGCGATGCCGAGGGGGCTGTCGCGGGCGACCCCAAATCGGCGCTCGAAGACGGGGCGCTCGCGGACGCGCCCGCCGCGAGACACGCCGTCTCGCTCGCCGTCGCTGACGCCCGCGCTCGCGCCGCCGGCCGGCCGCTCGCCGCGGCCCTCGCCACCGACCCGCACACCTCGCTTCCGGTGAACGCGACCCTCGGCGACGACGACCCCGAGGCGACCGTCGAAGCCGCCGAAACCGCCGTCGCATCCGGGTACGACTGCCTCAAACTGAAGGTCGGCGCGCGGGACCCGGTCGACGACGTGGTGCGCCTCCGGGCGGTCCGCGAGGCGGTCGGCCCCGACGTGGCGCTCCGGGCCGACGCGAACGCCGCGTGGGACCGCTGGACCGCCGACCGCTTTCTGAACTCGGTCGAGGAACTCGGCCTCGCCCTCGACTACCTCGAACAGCCGCTTCCGGCCGACGAACTCGACGGCCACGCCGTCCTCCGACGGCTCCACGACACGCCTATCGCGCTCGACGAGTCGCTTTCGGCGGTCCCGGCGGGGCGGGCGCTCGCCTCGAACGCGGCGGACGTGCTCGTCTGCAAGCCGATGGCGCTCGGCGGCCCGGACCGCGTCCGCGACCTCGCGGCTCGCGCCCGCGACGCCGGCGTCGAAACCGTCGTCACGACCACCATCGACGCCGTCGTCGCCCGACTCGGCGCGCTCCACGTCGCGGCGTCGCTCCCCGGCGACCGGGCCCACGGGCTGGCGACCGCCTCGCTCCTCGACGCCGACCTCGCGGCCGACCCGGCACCCGTGTGCGACGGCCGGATGCGCGTCCCCGAGGGTCCGGGCCTCGGTATCGACGTGTCTGCGGTGTTCTCCTGAGCCGGTCGGCAACGATTCAACTCTCCACGGTCCAAACGTTTTTCACGATTCTGCACGTCGAACCGGGGGATGACCGAGGTCGAACTCGACTCCGACGCGGTACGGCTCTCGCTCGACGACGGCGTGGCGACGGTGACGCTGGACGCCCCGGCGGTTCGGAACGCGCTGACGGTCGAGGTGACAGCGGGCGTGCGCGAGGCGCTGGACTCGCTTCCCGACGCGGCGCGCTGCGTCGTCGTCCGCGGGAGCGACGACGCGGGCGCGTTCTGCGCCGGCGGCGACGTGAACGCTATGCTGGAACTCCAGGCCGACGCGATGACGCTCCCCGAGGCGGTCGACCACGTCGTCCGCGACACCGCCGACTGCGTGCGCCGCGTCTACGAGTGCGACCTACCGACGGTCGCGGCCATCGACGGCCCGGCCGTGGGCGCGGGGGCTGCGCTCGCCATCGCTTGTGACCTCCAACTCCTCCGCGACGACGCCGCCGTCAGCTTCGGCTTCCGTCGGGTCGGCCTCGCGGTCGACTCGGGGGTGTCGTATCTCCTTCCCCGACTCGTCGGGCGCAACGTGGCGTTGGAACTCGTCTACACTGGCGAGGAACTCGGTCCCGAGCGGGCGCTGGAACTCGGCGTCGTGAACTGTGTCGCCGGCGCGGACGAGTTTGAGTCCGAACTCGCCGCCCTCACGGAACGTATCGCCGGCGGCCCGACGACGGCGCTCACCGCCTCGAAGCGCCTGCTGCGCCGCCCCGACGACTCCATCGAGGCGGCCATCGAACACGAGGCGTCGGCGCAGGCGGTAATGTTCGAGACCGACGACCACGCCGAGGGCGTAGAGTCGTTCACGAGTCGGCGGGAACCGGAGTTCGAGGGGACGTAGCCGGGCCGTCGGGCGACCGCCACGGGCCGGCTTCGGGTTCGATGCATACTTGTCGCCACCCGGCGACGCCGGGAGTATGGTCACCGTCACCGTCTGGAACGAGTACCGACACGAAAAAGAAGACGACGAGGTCGCCGCGGTCTACCCCGACGGCATCCACGCGACGATTGCCGAAGGACTCCGCGAGGCCGGCTACGACGTGCAGACGGCCACGCTGGACGAACCCGAACACGGGCTCACCGAGTCGGTCCTCGACGACACCGACGTGCTGGCGTGGTGGGGCCACAAGGCCCACGACGAGGTCGACGACGACATCGTCGACCGCGTGGTCGACCGCGTCCGCGGCGGGATGGGACTGCTGGTGCTCCACTCGGGGCATTACTCCAAGCCGTTCAAGCGCCTGATGGGGACGACCTGCTCGCTGAAGTGGCGCGAGTCGGGCGAGACAGAGCGCGTCTGGGTCGTCGAGCCGGGCCACCCCATCGCAGACGGGCTTCCCGAGTCGTTCGAGGTCCCCCGCGCCGAGATGTACGGCGAGCGGTTCGACATCCCCGCGCCGGACGAACTCGTGTTCACGTCGTGGTTCGAGGGCGGCGAGGTGTTCCGCTCGGGCTGTTGTTACACCCGCGGCAAGGGCCGCGTCTTCTACTTCCGGCCGGGCCACGAGACCTACCCAATCTACGAGCAGGAGGAGGTTCGGACCGTCCTCGACAACGCCGTCGCGTGGGCGGCCCCCGGCGACGGGCCGGACCCGTACTTCGGCAACGCGGAGCCCATCGAAGACCTCGACTGAGACGGGGGTGGACCCAGCGGGACCGTCCGGAGCGCCGACTATGATAAGTGGGTGCGGTCCGGAAAACGTCCATGGCACAACCGACGAGCGGGCAGCGGCGACTCATGTTCGCGCTGTTCGCGTTCGCGACGCTCGTCTTCCTCCTCGGCATCGTCGTCATCGGCTACCTCGCCGGCGCGTTCTGAAATCGGTCGGAGGCGACCGCCCAATCGCCCGGTCGCCGCGCCGGTGAGCCCCGCCCTCAGCGGGTCGCGTCGTCGGGGTGGTAGGTCTTCCCGCGCGACCCGTCGGCGGTCATCCGGCGGAGCGTCGCGGCGGCGTTGCTCGCGTCGTAGCCGAACAGCACGTCCTTCGCGTACTCGTCTGCGACCTCGATGGCGTGGATGAGGTCGTCCACGTCAACGTTCACGGCGTACAGTTCGAGCGAGAAGTCGGCGTCGTAGGGGTCCAGAAGCGAGACGAAGCCGCGGGCGATGGTTTCGAGCCAGTAGGTCGTCCCGTAGTTGGTGTCGTACAGCGGGACGACGAACTCGTCGACGTACTCCGAAAGCGCCTCGATGTCGAGGCCGGCGCGGCGGTAGAGGTGGCCCGGATAGGGGTCGGGGTACAGCGTGAGATACAGGCGGCCGGGGACGCGCTCGGCGGCGTCGGCGACGAAGTCGGTGATGACCTCGGCGCGCCACTCGAACCACGCGTCCTCGTCGTCGGCGTCGCGGTCGCGGTCGGCGGCCCAGGCCTCGAACTGCGAGGTACAGCGGTCACACCGGCAGTACTCGTCGCGGGGAAAGCCCACGTCGTCGAGGCGCACGTCGCCGTTCTCCGCGGCGGCGTCCGCGACGATTTCGAGCAGGCCGGCGCGGTACTTCTCGTTCGTCGGGCAGATGTACGCCCAGTCGAAGTACGTGCGGTCGCGCGTCGCCGGGTTTCCCTCGCCGTCGACGGGGACCAACTCGGGGTTCTCGTTGGCGGCGGCGTTGTCACCGAAACACGAAATCATGTTGACGGCGTTCGAAAGCGGTTCGGCCGCCCGGCCGGTGACGTCTTTGACCTCGTAGAACCCGCGGTCGAACTCCGGCCAGTCGACTTCCTCCTCGTTGCGCGTGACGACCCCGTACATGGCTTCGCCTTCGCGCGGGCGTCGGGTAAGTCGTTCGCTCTCGGGCGTGTGGGCCGCTCCGGCGCGGCCGCTGGACGGGCGGGAGTGGGGCTGACTCGGTCGGTGGCGACCGAGCGCCGAAAAGCGGTTACTCTTCGATTTCGACTTCGACGGTCTCTCCGCTGCCGGAGAACACGGTGTAGAGGACCGCGACGAGCGCCAGTACCAGGACCAGTTTGGCCTTCTTGGACATACCGAGGACTTCGACCGCACCGCACTAAGTGATTACGACACCGGGGCGTTCGCGGACGCCGACGGGAAACTGGATACACGTTTCCTACTGGCGTTGATTAAGTGACGATAGTCACAGAAACGTTATAGTATCTGAGACCATCCTGTCGGTCGTTCAGTTCGTTCCCTTCCGCCCGATGCCATCCGATTCCTCGATTCGCGTCCTCTCCGCCGACGGCGACCGCGCGATTTCCCGCGCCGTCCAGCGGGCGGTCTCGGACGCCGTCGTCGACTCGGCCGCGACGCTCGCCGCCGCCCGTCGCGCCCTCGACGGCGACGCGTACGACTGTCTCGTCCTCGGCGCAGGATTCTCCGACGGCGACGGCGTCTCGCTGCTCCGCGAGGTTCGCGCGACCGACGACGACCTCCCGGTGGTCGTCCTCGCGTCCGGCGACGCCGACCACGCCGTGACGGAACTGGTCGATTTGGGTATCGACGCCTACCTCGACCGTGGGGCGGTCCTTCGGAGGGCGGCGCGCGCCGACGGCGACGACAGCGACGATAGCGACAGCGACACCCCCGCGGGCGCGTCTCCTGACGACGCACTCGGGCCGCGCGTCCGGCGACTCGCCTGCGAACACCGCAAGGCGCGGGTCGCCATCGACGCGCTCAATGGGGACCCCCCGGCCGACGCGAGTTGGTTCATCGAGGACGCGCTCGACGCGCTCGACGACGTGTTCTACGTCTACGACGGCGAGGGACACCTCGTCTCGTGGAACGAGCGGCTCTCGGAGCTCACCGGCCTAACGGACGCCGACCTCGCCGGGATGTCGGCCGACGCGTTCTTCCACGAGGCCGACCGCCCGGCGGTCAAACGCGCCGTCGAGGAGGCCATCCGAACGGGGACGACGGTCGTCGAAGCGCGGTTGCCGACCGACGGCGGCATGCTGTTGTTCCAACTCACCGGCCGTCGGCTCACGAAACCGAACGGCGAGGTCGTCGGCTTCTGCGGCGTCGGGCGCGATATCACGACCCACCGGCAGCACGAAGAACAGCTCGCACAGCAAAACGAGCGACTGGGCGAGTTCGCGCGAGTTCTCTCGCACGACCTGCGAAACCCGCTTTCCGTCGCAATCGGCTTTCTCGACCTCGAACGAGAGACCAACGACTCCGAACATCTCGAACGGGTCGCGACCTCGTTGACCCGCATCAGCGACATCGTCAACGACGTGTTGACCGCGGCCCGCCGCGGAACGGCGGTCGTCGAGTTCACGCCCGTCGCCGTCGAGGCGGTCGCCCGCCGCGCGTGGGACACGGTCGAGACGGGCGACGCGACGCTCGTCGTCGAGTCGACCGCGACGATTCACGCAGACCCCGGCCGGCTCCAGCGGCTGTTCGAGAACCTGTTTCGGAACTCGGTCGAACACGGTTCCGCGGGCGGTCGGGGCTCGCCGCTGACCGTTCGCGTCACCGCATCGGCCGCCGACGAGACGTTCGCGGTCGAAGACGACGGGACCGGCATCGACGCCGCCATCGTCACGCGGGTGTTCGAACGCGGCTTTACCACCTCGGCCGAGGGGACGGGCTTCGGCCTCGATATCGTCCGGTCGCTGGCGGAGGCCCACGGCTGGTCGGTCTCCGTCGGGTCGGCGGCGACAGGCGGCGCGAGATTCGAGTTCGCGGGCGTCGAGTTCGCGGGCGTCGAGCCCGCCGGCGAGGGCCACCGCTGTCCGGCGAGCGCCGCGGGAAAAAGCGGGTCGGACGACTCCTAACGCGGTCAGTTCACGTCGAGGTTGGCCGCGACTTCGTCCTCGCGGACGATGGTCTCGCAGTAGTCGCAGCGCACGCCGTCCGAGAGGACCGTAAAGCGGGACTGAATGGGCTCGTCGGCGTTCGAGATGCAGTTTCTGTTCGGACACGAGATGATGCTCGCGACGGCGTCGGGGCGGACGACCCGGTTCTTCTCGACCACGTCGTAGTCGCGGACGATGTTGATGCTCGCGGCGGGCGCGATGAGCGACAGCACGTCCACCTCGGACTGGCTCAGTTCGCGGCCCTCGACCTTCACGATGTCCTTGCGGCCGAGGCGGTCGGAGGGGACGTTCATCCCGACCGAGACCGCCTCCCCGCTGGTGCCGTCGATGCCGAGGATGGCGAGGACGTTGAGCGCCTGCCCCGCGGCGACGTGGTCGATGACGGTGCCGTTTTGAATCTTCGAGACGCGGAGTTGGTGGTCGTCAGTCATCGTTTTGGGAGAGGAGGATGTCCAACAGCGCCATCCGGACCGGAATGCCGTTGTGGGCCTGTTCGAAGTACGTCGCGTGGCTGGTGTCGTCGATGTCCGGCGAAATCTCGTCCACGCGAGGCAGCGGGTGCATGATAGTGAGGTCGTCGGCCGCCGCCTCCAGCGTCTCCGAGTCGATTTGGTACTGTCCCGCGACCTTGCGGTACTCGTTTTCGTCGGGGAAGCGCTCGCGCTGGATGCGCGTCACGTAGAGCACGTCGAGTTCGGGGAGCACCTCGTCGAGTTCGGTGTGTTCTCTGACCTGCGCGCCCGAGGCGTGGAGGTCGTAGCGGACGTTCCGGGGGAGTCGCAGGCTCTCAGGGCTGATGAAGTGCTGGCTGGCGTCGAAGTTCGTCAGCGCCTCGGCCAGCGAGTGGACCGTCCGCCCGTACTTCAGGTCGCCCATGATGCCGATGGTGAGGTCGTCGAGGCCGGCGTTCTCCCGGATGGTGTAGAGGTCCAGCAGGGTCTGGCTCGGGTGCTGGCCCGCGCCGTCGCCCGCGTTGACGAGCGGCACGTCGACGAACTCGGCGGCCATCGTGGCCGCACCCTCGCTCGGGTGGCGGAGGACGAGCGCGTCGGCGTAGCCCTCGACCACGCGGACGGTGTCGGCGAGCGTCTCGCCCTTCTTGACCGACGACGACTCGACCGGTCCCATATCGACGGTCTGGCCGCCGAGGCGTTTCATCGCGGAGTCGAAGCTCATCCGAGTTCGCGTGCTCGGCTCGAAGAAACAGAGCCCGAGAACCTTTCCGGCGTGTCGTTGCCGGAACGCGGCCGGGTCGTCGTCGATGTCGGCCGCGCGGTCGAGCACCGCCTCGATGTCCTCCCGCGAGAGGTGCGACGCGGAGATGAGGTGGTCCTGACGCATCGATGAATGACGCGACCTACACCGACTTGAATCCCCCGGCATCGGACGCTTCGAGTGATATTCACCACCATGCACAGAATCGGCAGCGTCTGCGACCGCGCCGGCGGTCGCGGCGGACACAGAAGCGGGGCGAACCGGTCAAAAACGAGGCGACGAGGCGGCAGAGCGAAACGCCGAGGCGGCAGGACGAAAACGCCGAGACGACGACCGGCTCCGACGCTACGGCCAGTTGCCGGCGGAGTCGTAGGAGTCCACGACGCGCCGGATGGCGACGACGTAGGCCGCGGTACGGAAGTTCGGCAGGTCGTGGCTCTCGTAGGCGTCGACGAGTTCCTCGAAGGCATCGACGATGACGCGCTCCAGTTCGTCGTTGACGCGCTGTTCGGTCCAGTAGAACCGCTGGCGGTTCTGGACCCACTCGAAGTACGAGACGGTGACGCCGCCGGCGTTGGCGAGGATGTCGGGGAAGACGTGGACCTCGCGCTCGGTGAGCACGTCGTCGGCGTCGGGCGTGAGCGGGCCGTTGGCGGCCTCGACGATGACGTCCGCCTTCACGTCGTGGGCGAGTTCGCCGTCGATGGCGTTCTCCAGCGCGGCGGGGACGAGCAGGTCCACGTCGAGGGTGAGCAGCTCTTCGTTGGTGATGGCCTCCGTGCCCTCGTAGTCCGAGACGGTGCCCGTCTCGTTTTTGAACTCCTTGACCGCGCGGGTGTCGAGGCCATCGGCGTCGTAGATGCCGCCGGAGGAGTCGGAGACGGCGACGACCGTCGCGCCGAGGTCCTCGATGAGCCTCGCGGCGATGGAGCCGGCGTTCCCGTAGCCCTGGACGGCGACGGTCGCGCCCTCGATGTCGCGGCCGAGGTAGTCGAACGCCTCGCGGGCGGTGAGCATCGTCGAGCGGCCCGTCGCCTCGACGCGGCCCTCGCTCCCGCCGTTCGAGAGCGCCTTGCCGGTGATGACCCCCGGTGCGGTGGTGTTTTCGAGGGTCTCGTAGGTGTCCTTAATCCAGTTCATCTCGCGCTGGCCGGTGTTCACGTCGGGCGCGGGGATGTCGCGGCTCTCGCCGATGAGGGGGCGAAGCTCTTTGGCGAACGACCGGGTGATGCGTTCGAGTTCGGATTCGGAGTACGCCTTGGGGTCGATGACGATACCGCCCTTGCCGCCGCCGTAGGGAATGTCGACGACGGCGCACTTGTACACCATCCACCCGGAAAGCGCCTTCACCTCGTCTCGGCTGACGTTCGGGTGGTAGCGAATCCCGCCTTTGTACGGGCCGCGGTCGCCGTTGAACTGCGACCGGTAGGCGCGAAACAGCTCGATGTCCCCGTCGTCCATCTCGACGGCGAGGTTCGTTTCGAGGACTCGTTCGGGGTTCTTCAGCCGCTCGATAACGTCGTCGCGCACGTCGAGGTAGGTGGCCGCGTCGTCGATTTGCTCCTGCAGACTCTCGAAGGGATTCGCCTCTTGTGCCATGCCCTAATACGGTCAGGGCATCCGGTTAAGCGTAGCGGGGATTGTAGCATACCACACTATTGATACACATACCCCTTGCTAAAATGTGGCAGTCGTCGGGAGTTCGGCCGGGTCGGTCTCGCGCCGGCGCGTCGGTCCGGGTGCGCTCAGTACGACTCGCCGGCGCGGTCGAGAATGTTCTCGGCCTGTTTGACGAGCGGGGCGTCTATCATCTCGCCGTCGACGCCGAAGACGCCCCGGCCCTCCCTCGCGGCCTCGTCACGGGCGCGGAGCACCTTCTTCGCCCACGCCACGTCCTCGTCGTCGGGGGAGAACGCCTCGTTGATGACGGGGACCTGCGCGGGGTGGATGGCGAGTTTCCCGTCGTAGCCGAGCCGCCGGCCGAACGCGGCGTCCTCGCGGAGTTCCGCTTCGTCCCGATAATCGACGTGGAGCGTGTCGATGGCGTCGACGCCGGCGGCCGCGGCCGCGACGACGACGCGCTCGCGGGCGTACAGCACCTCGGTCCCGTCGTCGGTCCGGGTCGCACCCACGTCGGCGGCGAAGTCCTCCGCGCCGAAGACGACCGCGGCGGCGTCGGGCGCGGCGGCAACCTCGGGGGCGGTGAGGACGCCCGCCGCGCTCTCGACGATGGCGATAACGGGGCAGTCCGCGCCGACCTCGCGAGCCGCGCCGGCGACGCTCGTCACGTCGTCGGCGCTCGTGGCCTTCGGGACGACGAGCGAATCAGGCGGGTGGGCGGCGCAGACGGCGGCGATGTCGTCGCGGCCGGCGTCGCCGGGGTTGACGCGGACCGCGACTTCGGCGTCGGGGTCGAACTCGGGGTCCGAGAGGACCGAAGCGACCGCCTCCCGAGCCTCGGCTTTCCTGTCGGGCGAGACGGCGTCTTCGAGGTCGAAGACGAGCACGTCAGCGCCCGCGCCGGGGGCTTTCCGCAGCAGTTCGGGTCGGTCGCCGGGGGAAAACAGGACGCTTCGTCGGGGCATGGTGTGTGTATCGAGGGGGGCGGTGAAATATCGACGCGTCACCGGCCCGGCTCAGGGCCAGAGGCCGCGGTGTTCGTGGGCCTCGGAGACGCGTTCGAGCGCGACCATGTAGGCGGCGTCGCGCCACGTCACGTCGTGTTCTTCGACGCGCTCGCGGACGGCGGTCCACGCGCGGAGCATCTCGGTCTCCAGTTCGTCGTGGACGCGTTCGAGCGACCACGAGCGGTGGTTGAGGTCCTGCAACCACTCGAAGTACGAGACGGTGACGCCGCCGGCGTTGGCGAGGATGTCGGGGACGACCGGAAGCTCGCGCGCCTCGAAGATTTCGTCCGCGGCCGACGTGGTCGGGCCGTTCGCACCCTCGACGACGAGGTCAGCCCGCACGTCGTCGGCGTTCTCGGCGGTCAGGACGTTGCCGACGGCCGCCGGGATGAGCACGTCCACGTCGAGTTCGAGCAGTTCCTCGTTCGAGAGCTTCCGCGGCGCGTCGTACTTCATGACCGCCTCGGGCTCTTCCTCGTGGGTCGGCACGTCGTGCGTGTCGAGGCCGTCGGGGTCGTAGATGGCCCCGTTCACGTCGGAGACGGCGACGACCGTCGCGCCCTCGTCGTCGAGGAGTCGCGCGGCGGGCGCGCCGACCGAGCCGAAGCCTTGGACGGCGACGGTCGTGTCTTCGATGTCCCAGCCGAGGTCGTCGATGGCCTCGCGGGCGATGATGGCGACCGAGCGGCCGGGCGCGGTGTCGCGGCCCTCGCTCCCGCCGACGACCGGCGGCTTGCCCGTCACGACGCCCGCCTTCGTCTCGCCTTCCTGCATCGAGTAGGCGTCCATGAACCACGCCATCGTCTGGGCGTCGGTTCCCATGTCGGGCGCGGGGATGTCTTTCGTTGGACCGATGAAGGGGCGAAGCTCCTCTGCGAACCGGCGGGTGAGCCGCTCTTTCTCGTCGGTCGAGAGGTCCTTGGGGTCGACGACGACGCCGCCTTTGCCGCCGCCGAACGGGAGGTCCATCACGGCGCACTTCCACGTCATCCACATCGAGAGGCCGATGCACTCGGCTTCGGTCACGTCGGGATGGAACCGGAGGCCGCCCTTGTACGGGCCGCGGACGCTGTCGTGCTGGGCGCGGTAGCCGGTGTAGACGGCGGTCGAGCCGTCGTCGCGTTCGAGGGGCACCGAGACGCGGTGGACCTGATTCGGGTGTCGGAGCCGCTCGATGACGCCGGGGTCGACGTCGAGGTGCGCCGCCGCGCGTTCGAGCTGTCGGCGGGCCGTCTCGAGGGCTGTCTCTTCGGTCGGTTCGTCGTCCGTCGCGGTGGATGGTGCTGCGGATGCCATGATTGTCGTGCCGGCCGAGCGCCGGCTGTGCCGGGGGACAGACGCGTCGTCCCGCGCCCGCAGTGACGGCCGAATCACCGACCGACCGGCCGACCGAATCAGCCGCCATCGGGCGCTTTCGCAATCCTCTATTGTGGATAATTATAATGGTTGTTATCTAGTTTTGTTCGGGGCAATAGTTGTCACACGAGACGGTCGACCGGCACGATTTTATCACGGTCTATCACACGCACCAGTATGACCGGTCTGTACTACGAGGAGTTCGAGGTCGGCCGGACCATCGAACACGAGAAGCGCCGCACCGTCTCGGAGTCGGACAACCAGCGCTTCTGCGACATGACGATGAACCAGCAGCCGCTCCACCTCGACGCCGAGTTCGCGGCCGACTCGCAGTTCGGCGAGCGACTGGTCAACGGCCTCTACACGATGAGCCTCGCGGTCGGGCTCTCGATTCCCGACACGACAGACGGGACCATCGTGGCGAACCTCGGCTACGACGACGTGTCCCACCCGAACCCGGTGTTCCACGGCGACACGCTCCGGGCGCAGACGACCGTCCTCGACAAGCGCGAGACCTCCGACGGCGAGCGCGGCGTGGTGACGATGAAAGTGGAAGTGTTCAACCAGGACGACGACCTCGTCTGCGAGTTCGAGCGGACGGCGCTGTCGCTGAAACGCGAGTTCGCCGCCGACGCCGACGACGTGGACGACGCGGACGACTGAGTCGGCGGCCCGTTCCGGCCTCCGCAACCCACCCGCACCGTTTTCTCCCCGGCGTCGCTAGGCCGGTCATGGATTTCGACGGCCTCTCCGCGCTGACCGCGTCGGTCGCTGACCGGGCCGCCGCGGTCGCCGCCCGCGCCCCCGACCCGACGACCGTCGCCCGGGTCGGCCTCGGCGCGATGGTGTTCGCCGCGGGCGTCCACAAGCTCCTGGACCCGCTTTCGTGGTCGGCCTACGTCGTTCCGTGGCTCGCGCCGCTGTTCGTCGTTTCGCCGGTGACGTTCATGCTCGCAAACGGCGTCCTCGAAGTCGGCTTCGGCGCGGCCATCGTCGCCGACCGCTACACCGCCCTCGCGAGCGCCGTCGCGGCCGTCTCGCTGTCGGTGACGTGTCTCTACCTCGCGGTCGTTTTCGTCGCAGAAGGTGGCCTGTTCGGCGACGTGCTCGCCCGCGACATCGGGTTGGCGGGGCTCGCGTGGGCCGTGCTTATCGACTCGCTCCGGCGGCCTACCCGAACACCGTGACGAGGATGAGCTGGGTGTTCATCAGCCCGGCGACGCCCCACGGGACGGCCACGCCGATTGGAATCGCCCCGCGGTAGCGACTCGGGAGGACGCGCCACGCGACGACCGCGACCGCGAGCACGACGAGTTTCAGCGAGATGAGCGCGCCCACCGGCCCGAGCGCGGGGATGAGCGCGAGGACGACGGGGTTCAGTTCGGCCAGCCCCCGGCCGAGGCCGTAGAGCGTCGTCAGCACGTCGAGGACGAACGCCAGCATCGTCACGGTCCAGAGGACGTGCTCGTCGCTCACCGCGTGTGCGAGTACCGCGCGGGGTGTTTCGGGGAGTGGGACTTCGTGGCTCATGGCTGGCTATCGGCAGGCGACGACTCCCGAAGCCGCGACGAGACAGGGCAGGATGCGATGAGTGGGACGGGGCGGGAGTCGGCCGACGATGAGGTCCGTACCACCCCCGCCGTCCTCAGTACGAACCGCTTAGGTCAGTTACCGTGAGATTACCCGCCGAAAAAACGGAGCATTAACTCCCGACTCGGCTCAGAGGACGGTCCCGTGTTTCTTGTCGGGGAGCGATTTGTCCACGTCGGCGTAGAACTCGAAGCGGGCCGCAAGCTCGTCGCGAAGGGTCGACGGCGGGACGATTTCGTCGATGACGACCTCGCTCGCCATCCGGTGGGCGTCGATGTCCTCGCGGTACTCCTCGCGGAGTTCGTCTTCCATCCGCGCCCGTTCTTCGGGGTCGTCGACCTCGGCGAGCTTGTTCGCGTACACCGCGTTGATGGCGGCTTCGGGGCCCATGATGCCGATTTCGCCCGAGGGGAGCGCGATGACGCTCTCGGGGTCGTAGGCGGGGCCGCCCATGGCGTAGATGCCCGCGCCGTAGGCCTTCCGCACGATGACGGTCTGTTTGGGCACCGTCGCCGACGACGTGGCGTAGATGAACTTCTTGCCCTTCTCCAGGATGGCGTCCTTTTCGACCTGCGACCCGGCCATGAAGCCGGGCGTGTCACAGAGGTAGAGGAGCGGAATCTCGTAGGCGTCGCAGGTCCAGATGAACTCCGCGGCCTTCTCGGCGGCGTCGGGGAAGATGGCCCCCGACCGCTCGGTGGGCTGGTTGGCGACGATGCCGACCGGCCGGCCGTCGATGCGGGCGAACGCGGTGACGATTTCCTTCCCGTAGTCGGGTTTCAGTTCGAACACCGACTCGGCGTCGACGACGCGCTCGATGAGGTCGTGGGCGTCGTAGGGGCGGTTCGGTGACTCGGGGATGAGTTCGTCGATGCCGTCGGGGGAGTACCGCGGCGGTTTCGACTCGGCGCGCGGCGGCTTCTCGCCGGCCTTGTCGGGGAGGTAGGTGACGAGTTGGGCGACGAGTTCGCGGGCGTGCGCCTCGTCGCGGGCGACGAGGTCGGCGCTCCCGGACTCCTCGGCGTGCATCCGCGCGCCGCCGAGGTCCTGCATGGATATCTCCTCACCGGTGACCATCTTCACCATGCGCGGCGAGGCGATGGCCATCGCGGACATCCCCTCGACCATGACCGTGAAGTCGGCGAAGACGGGCGTGTAGGCCGCGCCGGCGATACACGGCCCGTAGAGGACGCAAATCTGCGGGACGTACCCCGAGAGCATCGAGTGGTTGTAGTAATATTTCCCGATGCCCTCGCGGTTGGCGAAGAAGCCGGTCTGCTGGTCGATGCGGCCGCCCGAGGAGTCCATCAGGTAGAGCACCGGCTTGCCGGTCTTGAGCGCCCGCTGTTGCATGCGGAGGAACTTCTCGACGCCGCGGCGGGCCATCGACCCGGCTTTGACGGTGAAGTCGTTGGCCATGACGTGGAGGTCGCGGCCCTCGAACTCGGCGGCTCCCGTGAGGAGGCCGTCGCCCGGCAGGCGGGTGTTCGGGTCCGCCTCGTCGACCTCGGGGGAGTTCTCGTGCCACGAGTCGAAGTTGGCGAACTTGCCGTCTTCGAACGCCAGCCCGTCGGGGAACCACAGGTCGAGGCGGTCGCGGACGAACAGCTTTCCCGATTCCGGCAGGCGCTGTTTGTACTTCTCGGGGCCGCCGCCGAGGATGTCCGCGATTTCCTCGCGGAGTTGCTCCTCGCGCTCGGTGGGTCCCATGTCGTCGTCCAGCGGGAAGGTGTCCGCGGGCGGTTCGGCGTCCGCGACGGCCTCCTCGCCGTCGCCGACGAAGACGTTCACGTCCGTCCCGAGGTGTCGCGCCAGCGCGTTGGCGATGGCCTCGGCCTCGTCGCCGGTCGCGCCGTCACCGATTCTGACCTTCATACTCGGTGATGCACCACCGTATTCAAAATGGTTTTCCATGCACGATTTGCCGGTCGGTCGAACGGGACCGGCGGCAGCCCGGCCGTAGTCCGTTTGGAGACCGGTCGCTATCGACTGCGGAGTTCGGAGAAAACGAGGTGCCCGGTCGGTTCGGTTCGCTCGACGCGGTTGATGCTTCGGACCCGGGGGCCGACGGGTCGGGCGCGCTCAGTCCAGCGCGGCTTCGAGCTTCCCCACGAGGTCGGTGTTGCCGACGTACATCGGGGTCCGCGCGTGAAGTTCGTCTTTGTCCACGTCGAGGAGCGACTTCGTGCCGTCGGAAGTCGCGCCGCCGGCCGTCTCGATGACGTAGCCGATGGGGTAGCCCTCGAACTGAACGCGGAGTTTGCCCTCGGGCGCGGACTCCAGCGTCGGGTACGCGAAGATGCCGCCGTAGGTGAGAATCTGGTTCACGTCGCCGATCATGGAGCCGCCGTAGCGGAGCTTGCGCGAGGGGTCCTGTTCGACCTCGCGGGCGAACGCCTCGAAGTCGTCGGTCCAGTCGGGGACGCGGCCGCCGAAGCCGTACACCGACCCCTCGTCGGGGAGCGAAACGTCCTCGCGGACGAGTTCGTGGCTCGCGTCGTCGTGGATGACGTACTCGTCGACGGTGCCGTTGCGGGCGACAATCATCGTCATGACGGGGCCGTAGAGGACGTAGCCGGCGGCGACGAGGTCGCGCCCGTGGGCCGGCAGCGGGCCATCGTACACCGCGAAGATGGTCCCCATCGTGTTGTTCGGCTTCAGGTTCGACGAGCCGTCGAGCGGGTCGACAGCGACCGACAGCCGGCCGGTGCCCACGTCCACGGACTCGGGGCGCTCCTCGCTGGCGTACTCGCCGACGCCGTCGAGCGCGCCGATGCGCTCGCAGAGGAGGTCGTCGGCGAACACGTCGGCGGCCATCTGCGTCTCGCCGCTCGGGTTCTCGTCTTCGGCGGTGACGCGGCGACCGGGGAGGCCGGTCCGAATCTCGGGCGCGGTGCTCGCGATGATGTCGACCACGCCGTCGATGGTCCGCACGTCGCGGGCGGTGTCGGCGGTGTTGACGTCGGTCGTCGCCATCAGGCCCACCCCTCCGGGCGTCGGCGGGTCGTCGGCGAGTCGTCGGCGAGTCGAGCGCTGACCCCGAGCGTCGTCGGGGCGGGAGATACCGTCTGCGGGGAGTCGACGGCCGTGTCGGAACCGGGCATCATCTGATTCAAAATGGTGTAACCACCTATATAAAAACTGCGTCTAGAGTGGTTTAGGAGATATTGCCGAATCCAGTCGTTATGAGGGTCGTAACAAAATATTACGGGAGAATCCACTTCGAATAGAAATTACTACTCAGATAGTAAAAATTCGGGCGGCAGTCAGAACCGGCGGTTACTCCATGGCGTCGCGCGCCTGACCCTTCCACGCGCTGACGACGGTCGGGTCGATTTGGAGGGCGTCGGCGACGTGTTCCGGGTCGGCGGTGGCGAGTCGCCTGACTGAGCGGACGCCCGCCTCGGCGAGCAGTTCGGCGTCGGCCTCGTCGATGCCGGCGAGCGTCGTGAGCGGTTCGGGCTTCGACCGCTCGCGCCACGCTTCTTCGGCCGCGAGCGCGTCTCCCGACCCGTCGGTCGACGCGTCGGTCGCCCCCCGCCCGGTCGGCGTCCAATCGCCAGACGCCGTGGGCTCCGAGGGGGCGTCCGCTTCGCTCTCCGGTCTCGTAGTCGTCCCCGACCCCGACGGAGTCCAGTCTCCGTCTCGCGCCGGGCCGCTCGTCTCCGTCGCCTCGCCCCGGCCGTCCGGGGTCCAATCGCCGGTGTTGCTGTTTCTGTCGCCGTCGCTGTCGTCGCTGTCGGCATCGTCACTCGCGTCCCAGTCGCCCGAACTCGCGGCGACCCACGCGCGCTCGTCGTCGCCCAGTCCGCGGACCTGCGAGGAGCGGCGGTCGAGGTCGTCGCCGGAGTTGAACGACCACGAAAGCGAGTGCCAGCGCCGAATCTTCGCCGCGACGCCGGGGTTCGTCCCGGCGGCGACGAGGTCCCGGTAACACACCTCGCCGTCGACGATAGCGGCCGCGTCGATGTTCGCCTCGGCGAGACAGTCGGCGGTCGCCGGGCCGACGTATTTCAAGGCCTCTAACTCGGTCGGGACGCCGTCGCTCGCGCGGTCGCCCCGCGGTCTGAGCAGGTGGGTCAGCGCCTCAGCAGGGTTTTTCGGCCCCTCGTCCGGCCCGTTCCCCCGGTTTGCGCCCTCGGCGTCGCTCGGGCGCGCGTCCGAGACGGCTTCCCCTCCGTCCCCGCCCGCGTCGTCTTCGTCGTATCTGCCGGCGTCGTTCACCCCAGTCACCGTTGCATATCCCCATTCTTGCCCCCGACTTGAGTCTTCCCGTGACAGTCACGAGTCTGTCACTATTCCGAACGCATCGGCAAGTTTTACCACCCTCCCTCGCGCAGACCCCGATATGTACGATACCGAAGATATCGACACGGTGGGCGTCGTCGGCGCGGGAACGATGGGCAACGGCATCGCGCAGGTGGCCGCGATGGCCGGCTACGACGTGGTCATGCGCGACCTCGAACCCGAGTACGTCGAGCGCGGCCTGTCGGCCATCGACGACAGCCTCTCGCGGTTCGTTTCGAAGGAGAAACTGACCGCGGACGAGGCCGACGCCGCGAAGGCGCGCGTCGCGGGGACGACCGAGCTCGCGGACCTCGGGGACTGCGACCTCGTGGTCGAGGCGGCCGTCGAGAACATGGACGTGAAACGCGACATCTTTGCCGACCTCGACGACATCGTCCCCGAGGGCGTCGTGCTGGCGACGAACACCAGCACGCTCTCCATCACCACCATCGCGGCCGCGACCGAGCGCCCCGAACTCGTCGTCGGCCTCCACTTCATGAACCCCGTGCCGATTATGAAGGGCGTCGAGGTCGTCCGCGGCGAGAAGACCGACGACGACGTCGTCGCGTTCGCCCACGACTTTTCGGAGGCCCTCGGCAAGGAGACGTGGGAGTCCGACGACAAGCCCGGCTTCGTCACCAACCGCATCCTCATGCCGTGGCTCAACGAGGGCATCCGCGCCTACGACGAGGGCGTCGCCTCCAAGGAGGACATCGACCGCGGCATGACTCTCGGCACGAACGTCCCGATGGGGCCGCTCACCCTCGCGGACCACATCGGCCTCGACATCTGTCTGGACGCCTCCGAGACGCTGTTCGAGGAGCTCGGAGACCGCTACAAACCGGCGTACCTGCTCAAGCGCAAGGTCGCGGCGGGCGACCTCGGCAAGAAGACGGGCAAGGGCTTCTACGAGTACGACTAAGTCGACGAGCGTCGGTTCTCGGCGGCGCGGGCATTCGTTCACTCCCGGCCGCGGGGCGGCGAAACTGTTGCCCCGCGAAGGGGAAGGCTATCAATCCTGAAACCCTGCGCGAACGCTTTTTATGCCGTCCCGCGTGAAACTCTCTCAATGATTACGGTCGAGAACCTGCGGAAGACCTACGGCGACTTCCCCGCCGTCGTGGGAAGCGACTTCTCGGTCGAGTCGGGCGAGGTGTTCGGCATCGTCGGCCCCAACGGCGCGGGGAAGACGACGACGCTGAAGATGCTCGCCGGACTCGTCGAACCGACCGGCGGGTCGGCGTCGGTGCTCGGATACGACCCCGAGGAGCCGGCGATGCGGCGCAAACTCGGCTTTCTCCCCGAGGAGTCGCCGCTGTACGAGGACATGACCGCGCGGTCGTATCTCCGATTCTTCGCCGACCTCTACGACGTGCCCCGCGACGTGGCCGACGAGCGCACCGGCGCGGTGCTCGACCGCCTCGACCTCGAATACCGCGACCGCCGACTCGGGGACATGTCGAAGGGGATGAAGCGCAAGGTCGCCATCGCCCGGTCGCTCGTCAACGACCCCGACCTGCTCATCTACGACGAACCGGCCAGCGGCCTCGACCCGCTGACGACGAACGTCGTCTTGGAGTTCGTCCGCGAACTCCGCGACGAGGACAAGACCGTCGTCTTCAGCGCGCACAACCTCTTTCACGTCGAGTCCATCTGCGACCGCGTGGTCATCATGAACCGCGGGGAAATCATCGCCCGCGGGACGGTCCCCGAGATTCGCGCGGAACACGGCGAGACGACCTACCGCGTGTTCACGACCGTCCCGCTCGCGGAGACCCTGCCCGCCGACGACGAAATCGACGGTGAGGAGCGCCACGTCGCCGTCGTCGACGAGATGTCGGCCGTCGAGTCGCTCCGCGAGCGCGCCGAGGCCGCCGGCGGCCGCGTCGCCGACATCCGAACCGACGAGGCGTCGCTGGAGGACATCTTCCTCCGCCTCGCCCGCGAGGCACCGACGACGAGCGAAGCCGAGGGCGGCCGCGGGCGGGCCGCTGACGGCGAGCGCGAGTACGCCGACGACGAGCGCGAACAGCGCGTCGCCGGAGGTCGCGGGCAGTCGTGACCGACCTCCGAACCCGACTCGTCGCGCACGCCCGGACTATCCTCCGCATCGCCCGCTGGGAGGTGTCGCGCTCGGCGGGGACGCTCGACCGCCGGACCGCCGCAATCGGTCTCGTCGCCGTCCTCGTCGCCGGCGGCATCGCGGCCGGGGCGGCGGGCGGCGGGGTCGCGCTCGACCGCGACCTCTACCGCGTCGGCATCGCCGGCGACAGCCCCTACTACGACGCGGTCGACCGGTCGTCGGCGCTCGACCCGCGGCCCGTCTCGGACCCGAACGTCGAACTCGTCGTCAGCGAGACGCACGTCTCGGTCGTCGACACGCAGACCGGCCGGGCCGCCTACGCCGCGTTCCGCGACGCGGTCCAGTCGTACAACGAACGACAGATGGCCCGCGAGGAGAACCAGTCGGCCGCGTTCCCGGTCGTCGTGGACCTCCAGTACCGCGAGCGCGACGCGCTCGTCCCGGCCGGAAGCCGCGTCGACGGCGGTGCGGGCGGAGGTGGTGGCGGAGCCGGGACCGGTGACGGCGGCGGAGCCGACGCCGGAACCGGAGCCGGGAGCGGCGCGTCCGGTGCCGGTGACGGTGCGGGCGGGACAGCCGGCGGCGGCCCGAGCGCGTCCGACGCCGCGGCGGCCGACGACGGCAGCGTCGACGCCCCGTCGCTCGGCGGGATGGCGGGCCTCTTCGGCGGCGACACCAGCGGGTCGCCGGCGAGCATCAGTCCACCGTTCCCGTTCGCCTCGCTCGTCCTCGCCTTCGCCTTCCTCGTGCCGATGAACTTCGTGATTCAGGCGTACGGGTCGAGCATCCTCAACGAGCGCATCAACCGCCGCGGCGAACTGCTCCTCGTCGCGCCCATCTCGCCGGGCGACATCGTCGCCGGCAAGACGCTGCCGTATCTGCTCGGCACGGTCGGCATCACCGTCGCCATCGCGGCGGCGGTCGGCGGCGGCGTCGTCTCGGTGGCCGCGGTCGTCCCCGTCGGCCTCCTGTTCCTCGCGTCGACGTTCGTCGGCGCGATGTTCGCCCGCTCGTTCAAGGAACTCACGTTCGTCACGGTGACGGTGTCGGTGTTTCTGACGACGTACACGTTCGTCCCGGCCATCTTCACGAACGTCACGCCCATCGCGCTCATCTCGCCGTTGACGCTCGTCGTGCGCGACCTCGCGGGCGAGTCGATTCCACTCGGCGAGTTCCTGTTTTCGGTCGGGCCGATTCTCCTCGCCGTGGGCGTGTTGTTCCTCCTCGGCGTCGGCGTCTACCGCGAGGAAGACATGTTCACCCAGCGACCGGTCCCGCTGAAGTTCCTCGACGCGCTCGACAGCCGCATCTCCCGGGCGCGCTCGGTTGCGACCCTGTCGGCGCTGTCGATTCCGTTCGTCTTCATCGCGGAACTGCTGGCCATCGCCGTGCTGTTCGTCCTCCCGGTGGACCTGACCGTCCCGATGGTGCTCGTCGCGGTCGCGGTCATCGAGGAGTTGGCAAAAAGCTTCCACGTCCTCGCCGCCTTCGAGAAGGCGCGCTTTTCGCGGACGCTCCGGTCGTCGCTCGTCCTCGGCGGGCTCTCCGGCCTCGGCTTTTTCGTCGGCGAGAAGTTCACCGCCATCGCCCAACTCGCCGGGTTGCAGTCGCTCACGCTCGGGCAGACCGCCTTCGCGCCCTCCGGCGTCGGCATCGCCGGCGGCACCGGCGTGAGCGCCCTCGTCGTCCTCGGCCTGTTCCTCGCGCCGCTCGTGCTCCACGCGGTGACCGCCAGCGTGACCGCCTTCGGGGCGAGTCGGGGGCGCTCGGCCTACGGCGTCGCGCTCGTGGGTGCAATCGCCATTCACCTCGGCTACAACCTTCAGGTGGTGAACGCCCTTGGGTAGCCCGCGACTCGCCATCGCTCGGCGCGAACTCGGGAGTCTCCGCAAGGAGAAGACCATCGTGCTGGCGCTGGCTATCCAGCTGTTCGTCGCGGCGTTCTCGTCGTTCCTCGTCGTCGGCCTCGTCTCGCTGTACGACCCCGGCGCGGCGAGCTATCAGGTGGACGTGGCCGTCGCGGGCGACGAGGAGGCCGTCGAGGACCTGCTTCGGGCCGTCGGGTCCGAAGACGGGCTCAGCGGGCGACCGTACGCCTCCACGTCGGCAGCGATGACGGCGTTCCACGAGCGGGAGGTCGATGCCGTCTTAGAGGCGTCGACGGGAGAGGACGGCAGGATACGGGTCGCGGCGGTCGCGCCCGACACGGGCGTGGAGACGACGGCGGTCGTCACCCGCCTCCGCGACGCGCTCCGCGAACTGGAGCGCAACGAGCGCGCGGAACGGCGCGCCTTCCTCGAAACGGACCCGCTTTCCCTCCCGCCGGCGGCGGAGTCGAGCCCGTACTTCGGCTTCACCTACACGGTGCTCGTCCCGCTGTTATTGTTCCTGCCCGTGTTCATCTCGGGGTCGCTGGTGGTCGACTCGCTCACCGAGGAAGTCGCCCGCGGCACGCTCGAACTCCTGCGGGTCGCGCCCGTGAGCTTCGCGGCCGTCGTGGACGGAAAGCTCCTCGCGGCCGGCGGACTGGCTCCGGTGCAGGCCGTCGCGTGGATGCTGCTCCTCCACCTGAACGGGACGGCCATCGAGAGCGTGCCCTGGCTGTTCGGCATGGTCGCCGGGCTCTCGGCCGTCGTCGTCGCCCTCGGCGCGGCGGTGGCGATTACCTCGCCCGACCGCCGGGTCGCACAGCTCCTGTACTCCATCGGCGTGCTCCTCGTCTTCGCGGGCACGTCGTTGCTGCCGCTGAACCCCGCGAACACGGCCGCTCGACTGGCGCTCGGGACCGCGGGCGTCGGCGCGAGAGCCGCCGTCGCGGGGCTCGTCTTCGTCGGCGTCGTCGCGCTCGTCGGCCTCCGGGTCGTCGTCGACCGAGTGGACCCGAACGAACTCGGCTGAGACCCGGTGTCCCGCCCCGCTCTCGGTGTTCGTGGCCGGCTTTCTCGCGACACCGCACCGGAAGTCGTACATGCCCCGAGTCCGAGAGGCGACACATGGCACTCGGAGGCACCGCGAAGAAGCTCCAGAAGGTCGCAGAGATGGCCGAAGACGTGTACAAGAAGCTCAACGAACTGCGCGAGCAGATCGTCGAGGTCCGCGAGACGGTCAACGAGACGAAGTCGCGCGTCGACCGGCTCGAAGCCGAAAACGCCGAACAGCGGGCGATTCTCGAAGCCATCGCGGAGGAACAGGGCGTCGACCTCGACGCCGCCATCGCGCAGGCGCACATCTCCGAGGCCGAGGACGACGCGGCCGGCGACGAGACCGCCGACGCCGATGCCGACGCGTCGAGTGACGCCACCACCGACGACGCGTAAGCACGCCGACTCTCCGACTCTCCCCGTTTTCTGTCGGTTTCGCACCCAGCCCTAGCCTCGTCTCGGAGTCCCCGAGAGGCGACCGTGCTCGACCGATACGACCCGACCCACCCACGCGCCGACCTCCGACGAGGGGGACAACGGGATGAAAACGTTCAGGGTCAGGGGCAACTTTTGCCCGCGTATGACCACGCACCGCGAACCCTTCGACTCGGTGCTCGACACCGTCGGCGAGACGCCGCTCGTCAGGGTCCACGCGTCGCCCGACGAAGTTCCCGTCTACGCGAAGCTCGAATCGTTCAACCCGGGCGCGAGCGTCAAAGACCGCATCGGGAAGTACATGCTCGAACGGATGCTCGAATCGGGCGAACTCCCCGAGGGCGGCACCATCGTCGAGCCGACCGCCGGTAACACCGGCATCGGCTTCGCCGTCGCGGCCGGACAGCTCGGCATCCGCGCGGTGTTCGTCGTCCCCGAGCGGTTCAGCGTGGAAAAACAGACGCTCATGCGCGCGCTCGGAGCCGACGTGGTGAACACGCCCACCGAAGACGGGATGGGCGGCGCTATCGACCGCGCACACAAGCTCGCCGACGAACTCGACGACGCCGTCGTCCCCCAGCAGTTCTCCAACCCGCTCAACCCCGAGGCGCACTACGAGACGACCGCGCCCGAGATTTACGACGCGCTCGACGGCGAGGTCGGCGCGCTCGTCGCCGGCTGCGGCACCGCGGGCACGCTGATGGGGATGGCGCGCTACGGCCGCGAGCGCAACGAAGACACGTTCGTCACCGCCGTCGAACCCGAGGGGTCGCTCTACGCTCGGCTCCACGGCCGCGACGTGGCGGAGGCGTCGTACAAGACCGAGGGCATCGGCACACACGACCCCGCGACGAACGAGCTGTTCGACCCCGAGCTGGTGGACGAAATCGTCCAAATCGCTGACCGCGACACCCACGACGAGATGCGGCGCCTCGCCGCCGAGGAGGGCCACCTCGTCGCGTCGAGCGCCGCCGCCAACTCGCTGGCCGCCGTCGACGTGGCCGAGCGCGCCGCCGCCGGCGACCTCGACCTCCCGCACGACGCCGTCGTCACGGTCTTCCCCGACTCCTCGGAACGATATCTCTCGAAGGGCGTCTACGGCGACTTCGAGTCGTGGGAAGGGTAGAACAGGCCGGCCGGAAGCTGATCCCGGTCGAATCGCCGGTTCAGCGGGCGCTCAGGCGAGCCGCGAGTGCTCGACCTTGAAGCACTTGTCCTGAACGAACGAGAGTCCGGCTTCCTCGGCGCGGGCGGCCGCGTCGTCGTCGCGGATGCCGAGTTGGAGCCAGACCGCCGCCACGTCGCCGCGGTCGGCCGCGCGCTCGATTGCGGCGTCGACGATGTCGCCCGCCTCCTCGGACGGTCGGAACACGTCCACGAGGTCGACGTCTTCGTCCACGTCGGCCAGCGAGTCGTACGCCGTCTCGCCGAGGATTTCGTCGTGGAAGGGGTTGACCGGGACGACGCGGTAGCCGTGGCGCTGCATGTACGCCGGGATGTCGTGGGCCGGCTTGCCGGCCGTGGCCGAACAGCCGACGACCGCGATGGTCTCGGCGTCGAACAGCGCGCGGATGTCGTCGTCGCTGGTGATGGGCATACCTACGACGTGGCCGTCTGCGGATAAAAACGTCCGGCGGCTGTGCGGCGCGGCCGCCGTCCCAGTCCGGCGCGCGCGCCGAGCCGGCTAGTGGTCCGCGATGCGGATGTCCGGCGGCGCGTCCTCGTGGGTCGTGATGATGCCGTCGAACAGCTGTTTGATGGTGTTCATCGTCCGGTCGTCGTGGGCGTCGGCGTCGATGGTGAACACGCCGAGGCCACCGACGCTCTGGATGCGGCCGGTGAACACGTGCAGAAACCGAAAGACGGTCTGGAGGTCGGCGTACATCAGCAGCGTCGAAAGCGAGTGGAGCATGATGCGGTTCTCCGGCAGCCCGCGGTCCTGGTAGTACTCCTGGAGGATTTCCGAGAGCTTGATTCCGATTCCGGTCATGTCGACCGGTGACGACGTGTACCGGATTCGGTCGTCGTCGCGGACCTCGCCGACGCCCTGCTGTTTCGTGACGCAGTCGACGACCGCGACTGGCTTGCCCTCGTAGTCGAGTCGCTTGCCGAAGTCGTTGAGGATGCGGTCCGCGCCGTCTTTGGTCGTGACGATGACGGCCCCCTCACCGCTCCGGGTCCCCTCCGCGAGGATGTCGAGCGCCAGCGAACGCTTGCCGGTCAACGCCGGTCCGACGAGGAGGAGGTTCGTGCCCGGTTCGACCTCGACGTCGAGATCAGCGCCCAGATTATACATACAGGTACCTCGGCTCGATGTCGTCGACTCCGAGGAACGCGCTCGCGTGACGCTTCCGCTCGCCGGGGGTCATCGGATAGTACGATGATACAGTGAGCCGGTAATATTCTTTTTGATTGGAGGATCGAACAGTTCCGGCTCGTCGGGGCGTTCTCCGGGAACTTGCCGATTTCCCGTCCACAATCACTTATAAGAGACTTCCCGCTGGCGCCGTCGCCCGTCCGAGGATGAACGCGAACGCCGCCAAGAACATCCCGTGTTTGAGTCGGCGCTGGGCCGCGGCCGGATTACCGAACGACTGCGCGGTGGCGGCGAGCATGAGCGCGTCGGCGGGGACGACCACGCCGAGATACGCCAGTCCGAACTCCCCCCGGACGAACGGCACCGCGCTCGCGCCGACGGCGACCACGAGGACGACCGCGCCGAGCCACAGCGACGCCGCCTCGCCGACGACGATGGGGAGCGTTCGAAGTCCCTCTTCTCTGTCGCCGCCGATGTCCTCGACGTCTTTGACGATTTCGCGGGTCAGCGTCGCCAGCGCGGCGAGCACACAGAGGACGACCGCGCCCAACGGTTCGCCGATGGCCGCGCCGCCGAAGAGGAACGTCGAGCCGGTGAGCGCGGCGACGACGACGTTGCCGACGCCGGGGAGACCCTTGAAGAACTCCGTGTACGCGAGGAGCGCGACGAGGTTGACCACGGCGATGGCGATGGCGACGACCGGGAGGACGAGCGCCGAGACGACCGCGCCGCCGAACAGCGCGACGCTGAACCACTTGGCCTCGGGCGCGGTCACCGCGCCGCGGGGAATCGGCCGGTCCGGGCGATTGATGCGGTCGATATCGCGGTCGAAGTAGTCGTTGATGGCGTTGCCCGCGCCCGTGGCGAACACGGTGGCGAGCATCGCCGCGACGACGACGAGCGCGTCGCTCGGGGCCGCCCCGGCGACGAACGCCCCGGTGAACGTGAGAACGCCCGCGGCGACCGCGTTTCCCGGCCGGGTGAGTTCCGCGAACCCGCGTGCCCGCGTTCCGAGAGACATACCACGTACTGTTCGGAGACCGCGTATAAATCGCGCGGAGTCGCCGCCCCGAATCAATCCATTTAAAGCAATCCACAACAGACGAAGTCATGTAGGGCGCTTAGCTCAGTCTGGACAGAGTGCTTGGCTTCGGACCAAGTTGCCACGGGTTCAAATCCTGTAGCGCCCATGATTTTGCGAGGAACTTGGTGACGAGCGGAATCTGGGCCGAAGGAGTTGAACCAGGGAGCGAAGGGAGTGAGCGACTGCGGTTCACAATCTTCTGGGTCAAGAGAATCGCCCGCCATCGCACGCATCACGCACCTTCCGAGCAGTCGTTGGAGTCGTCGCACCGGCGCTCGGCTTTCCGCTCCAAAATCGACGGCGGACTCGACTTCACAACCCAAAATCGCGTCGCGCCGGGACCCCGATTCTCCTAGGCACAACCCAGTTAGGTACGGCTCCCCTCATACTCAATCACATGGACCGGAGCGAATACGCGATACTCGCGGTCATCGCAGCCGCGACGGTCGGACTCGGCGTGTTCACGACCACACAACCGCTGGGAACGTTCCTCGTCGAGAGCGCCAGAGAGGCGCTTTCGACCACCGCGGCCATGGCGTGGGTGACGTGGTGGGCGCTCGTCGTCGGCTTCGCCATCGCCGGCGGCGTGGAGGCGTGGACCTCGGGTGAGGAGGTCTCGGAGCTACTGGAGGGCCACGGCCTGCGCGAAATCGGCTACGGCTCGCTGTTCGGCTTCGTCTCCTCGTCGTGTTCGTACAGCGCCATCGCCACCGCGAAGAACCTCTTTAAGAAAGGCGGCTCCGCGGCGGCGACTCTCGGGGCGTTCATGTTCGCCTCGACCAACCTCGTCATCGAAATCGGCGCGGTCATCTGGATTCTGCTCGGCTGGCAGTTCCTCGTGGCCGACATCCTCGGCGGGTTCATCCTCATCGGGCTGATGGCGTTCGGCTTCGTCTACCTCGTGCCCGACGAGGTGGTCGAACAGGCCCGACGGAACGTTCAAGACGAGGGAAGCGAGACCGTCCGCGACCCCGTCTGCGGGATGGAAGTCGACCCCGACGAGACGGAGTACAGCGTCGAACGCGACGGCCGGACGTTCTACTTCTGCTCGAAGTCGTGCAAGGAGAGCTTCGACCCCGAGGAGGCCAACACGACGGTTCGCGAGCGGGCCACGTCGCTGTCGGGGTGGAAGGCGCTGGCCGACAAGCAGTGGAAGGAGTGGGGGATGCTCTGGGACGAAATCGCCATCGGCTTCGTCTTCGCCGGCCTCATCGCCGGCTTCATCCCCGACGCGGTGTGGACCTCGGTGTTCTCGGGGCCGACGTTCGGGCTCCCGGTGTACGTCTTCTGGACCGCGGTCCTCGGGGCCGTCATCGGCGTCGCCACCTTCGTCTGCTCGGTCGGGAACGTCCCGTTCGGGGCGGTGCTGTTTTCGAACGGCCTGCCGTTCGGGAGCGTCCTGAGCTACATCTACGCCGACCTCATCGTCCCGCCCATCGTGGACGCCTACCGCGAGTACTACGGGACGACGTTCGCGGCCGTCCTCTCGGGGATGATATTCGTGGCGGCGGTCCTGACGGGCGTCGTCATCCACTTCGTCTTCCTCGGCGCGGGGCTCATCCCGGCCCCCGAGAGCGTCCAAATCGCGGAGGTGAGCATCGAGGCCGACTACAAACTCGTGTTGAACGTGTTCGCGACCGGCCTGTTCGGCGTCCTCTACTGGCTCCACCGCTCGGAGTCAGTTGGTGATGACGGCCACGGCGGTCACGGCGAGGCGGCGCAGGCCGGCGACTGAGCCGTCGGAGCGCGTGCGCGACGCACGCCGAAACGCCCGAAAAACCGAAGCCGGAGTCCACCGGACCCGCCGAACCCCCGGTTACGCTTCGAGATGTTCAATGCCTTGCTTCGAGACGTTCGCCCGGGTGACGTGGTCGTCCATCCACTCGGGGGCGTCGTCGTCTTTCTCCTCGGTCCACGCCCAGCCCTCGTAGATGTGGACGCGGTCGGTTCCGCGCTCGCGGAGCCTGAGCGTCGCTTTCCCGTCGATGTCGTCGGGGCTGGGAGCGGGATGGAGCCGGCGGGCGGCCTTCAGCGCCGCCTGCCGGGGATACGTTCCGCTGAACACGCTCGTCTCCTCGCCGTCTTCGACGAGGACGAAGTTTCGCTTGCCGTCTTCTCGTACCATGCGTGCCTATACCACGCACTCCGAATTAGTAGTTCGTGTCGCCGCGACGGTCACGGCGCGCCGTCGACGGGGCGGTTCGTTCCGGTCGACGCCACACCCCCCACGACTCACAACCACGCGTCGAGTCGCGCCCGGTGGAAGTCGACCGCGGCCGCGCCGGTTCGCTCGGGGTAGCCGGGGCGGGTCACCTCGCCCGCCGAATCGACGGCCGAGTGGACGACGGCGGCGACCCGATAGGCGCGCGGGACCGGCGGGAGCGGCCGGACCGACTCGTAGCCCGCGCGGAACGCCCGGCGGAGCGGCGCGCCGTCTTCGACGTACCAGTCAGCGACGAGGTGTTCGACTTTGGCGACGGCGAGTCCCGGCGCGGCGGCCATCGGCTGTCCCCAGTCGAGGACGGCCGAGACCCGGTCGTCCTCGACGAGCGCGTTCCCCGGTCTGAAGTCCCACGGATAGAGCCGAGCCGGCGGGTTCGCGGGAAGCGATGCGGCCGCGACGGCGTCCGCTAACCGCTTTCGACACCCGTCGAACGCGGCCGGGAGCGCGGCGATTCCCTCGCGGGCGTAGGCGGAGAACCACGCCTCCCAATCGCTGTCGTCGGCGCTCGCAGCGTCGAATCCGCGGTTGGTCGCCGGTTCCGATTCGAACGCGGCTCCGCCCGCGGTCGCTTCGCCACCGTCGGCTCGCTGTCCGCCGCGAGGAGAGCCCGCAAGCCGACCGTAGCCGTCGAAAGTGAACTGTTCGTGGAGCTGGCCGAGGCCGACGCCGAACGACCGGGCGACCCGCCGCTGGGCCGTCGCATCGAGCGAGACGAACCGCTCGTGGAGTTCGTCGCCGGCGGCGCGCTCTGTGACGACGTAGCCGACCCCGTCGAGCGCGCCCGACGCGAGGACGCGGGGGACCGGAATCGACGTGTGCTCGCGGACCGCCCGCGAGAGGGAGGCTTCGAGGGCCAGTGCCGCGGCGTCGGCCGCCGTTTGGACGACGACTTCCCCGCCGTCAGCGAACGTCGCCACCGCGGTCCGCTTGTGGTTCCCGTTCGGAACGCGGGCCGTCGCCGCGACGCGGCGCTCGGGAAACTCGCGGGCGAGCACGCCCTCGACGGGGTTCATGGAACCACTCTACGGGTGACGCGAACAAAGGTCCAGCGGACGGCTCGCGGCGGCCGATGGCGATGGCGATGGCGATGGCGACGCCGCGGGAGCCGAGTCACGGCCCGCCGTCGAGAATCGTCGAGAACTCGGTGAGCGACCGGAGGACGTACGCCGGGGCGTACGAGGTCGGGTCCGGGTCGCCTTCGCCACCCGTCTCGACCGGGCACCACGCGGCGTCGAGACCGGCGCGGTGGGCTCCGTCCACGTCGAACTCCAGCGAGTCGCCGACGTGGAGGCTCGCGTTCGCCTCGGCGTCGAGGGCGGCGAGCGCCCGGTCGAACGGGTCGGGATGGGGCTTTCGCCGCGGCATATCGCCCGCGAAGACGACCGCGTCGAACGCGTCGACGATGCCGAGCGCGTCGAGTTTGATAGACTGCCGTCGCTCGGGCCCGTTGGTGACGAGGGCGACCGACGCGTGGTCGCGGGCGGCGGCGAGCGCCTCTTTCGCGCCCGGTCGGAACGAGACGGCCGAGTAGTCGACCGTCTCGACGAACCCGCGGGCGAGCGCCCGGGCGTCGACGCCCTCGCGGTCGTGCTTCGCGGCGACGCGCTCGAAGCCGTCGGCGAGGTAGCCCTCGTGGTCGTCGTGGTCCGGCGGGCCGTCGAGGGCGGCCCAGAGGTCCGACGGCTCGCCGAAGCGGTCGAGGCCGGCGGCGTCGAACGCGCCGGCGTAGATGGTCTCGCCGCTCTGGTCGTTCGTACAGAGCGTGTTGTCGAGGTCGAAGAGAATCGCGTCGAACGGTGCCACGCTCACTCTTGGAGCGGCGGCGGTAAAACCTCGTCCACGGGCGGCGCCGACCGCGGCGGCGACGGTCCGCGAGTCGAACGGGGCGGCTCAGTCCGCGGCCTCGACGGTCGCGAGCGGGAGTTCGATGACGAAGACGCTCCCCCGCGGTTCGTTGTCCTCGATGTGGACGGTGCCGTCGAAGTTCGAGACGATGGTGTCGACGAGGTACAGGCCGGTTCCGGTGCCGGGGCTTCCCAGTCCCTTCGCGCCCTTCCCGAAGACGACCGATTTCCGGTCGTCGGCGATGCCGGGGCCGTCGTCGGCGATGCGGACGGTGACGCACTCGTCGTCCGCCGCGCCCGAGACGGCAATCGACGGGCGGTCGCGGTCGCTGTGGACGACCGCGTTCTTCAGGACGTTCACGAACACGGAGTCGAGCAGGTCGTTGGCGAACACCGTCGCCGGCGGAAGGCTATCGACCGTGAACGCCGCGTTCGGATAGCCCTCGCGCACGTCGTCGACGGCCTCGCGGAGCGCGTCGTCGACGTCGAGGGCGCGGCGGCGCTCGTCGTCGTTCGTCGCGCGCATCAACTGTCCGAGCACGTCGGTGAGGTCCACGGTGTTGAGCGCCCGCCGGAGCGCGGTCTCCAACTGCGACCGCGCCTCGTCGGACAGCGGCTCGTGGTCGAGGACGATGTCGATGTACGCCGTCACGAGCTGCATGTCGTTTCGGATGTCGTGGCGGACGATGCGGTTGAGCACCTCCAGCTCGTCGTTTCTCGACTCCAAGGCGAGTTCGTAGTGCTTGCGGGGCGTCACGTCCCGGACCGAGACCACCCATCCGAGCGGCTCGCCGGCCTGTTCGAGCGGGATGCGCGTCAGTTCGACGTAGCGCTCGCCCGCGACGAGCGCGTCGCACGTCGGGGGGTCGCCGGCGAGGTCGTCGTAGTTCGGGATGACCTCGCCCGCCGGGCGGCCGAGGAGCGGGTCGTCGGTCCCCAAGAGGGGCCGGACGTGGTCGTTGACGTGGACGACGACCCCGTCGGCGTCGAGGACGACGAGCCCGTCGGTCGAATGCGCGCCGGCGGCCGCGTAGGCGAGCGGGAGGATGTCGAGGAGCTTGTAGCGGTAGACGGCGATGCCGAACGTCACCGCGGGCACCGCGAGCGAGGCGGGGATGAGGTTGACGCCGCCGGCGAGCGGTGGCGAGTCGGTGAGTTCGAGTGCGGCGACGACCGACGGCACGACCATCCCGACGATGAGGAGCGTCGCCTGCGTCCGGTAGGGGCGGTCGAGTTCGAGGGCGTACTGGCCGATGACGCCGAGCCCGAGAAACAGGAGCACGAAGGCGTAGACGAGGCCGAACACGCTCACCGGGCCGTCGGTGACGGAGAGCGTCACCCCACCGTCGACGGCCGACAGCTCCCAGCCGGTGTAGCCGAGTTCCAGCGGGTTGGTAAAGAGGACGACGAGGAACACCGCGGGGACGACGTACAGCGCCGCGACGACCTGCCGGTCGAGCAGTTCGCGCCGGTCGGTGTACGCGAGGGCGAAGACGAAAAACGCCGGCGCGGCCGTCATCGCGCCGACGTGGAGGAGCTTGTACGCGAGCAGTTTCGCGCCGGGGGCGACGAGAAACAGCTTGACCGCCGTCGTCGCGGTCCAGAAGGCGACGGCGGCCGTCAGCACGGCGAACGAGACGACCGTCGGGGTCCGCCCCCGGCGGCGAACGGACTGGAGCGCGTAGCCCGAGAGGATGGCGGCGACGACCGCCGCGAACACCATCGGGTAGGCGTACACGCTGTGCTGCCAGTTCATCGAGCGCCTCGCTCAGCGGTCACGTCTCGAATCGCGGCATCGCTGGCGCAGTCTCGGTCGTTCCCGGTATCGTCGGTGATAGCTGGAGCTACTCCGGCATCGGATAAAGAACTTCTCAGGGTCGGGCCGGCGGACCGCGGGAGCGGGTCGCCCGCCGCCGACCCGTCAGGCGTGCAGTTCCTCGTCGACGAGGTCGGCCGCCCGCGAAATCGCGCCGACCGAGGTGAGATGGCCCGCCCCGACGGTGGCTTTCATCGCCTTCGCGGCCTTCCCGCGGAAGATGCTCGGGCCGACCTGCGCGACCGCGCCGTCGCCGACCGAGACAATCCAGCCGGGGACTTCGAAGCGATAAGGGTCGGGCCGCGGGGCGAACTCGTCTTCGTCGCCGCCGGTCTCGAACTCGACCTGCGCGGCGATGTTGCCGGCGACGGTCTTCGCCTCGCGGAGCGCCGCGGAGGCGCTCGCCGGCACGGGCTCGCCGTCGGCGTCGACCGCGCGGGCCGCGTCCCCGACGACGAACGTCCGCCGGTCGAGTCGGAGGTCCGCCCTGACGGCGGGGCGCTCGCCGCCCATCGCGTCGTCGCCGGCGATGCCGCCGGTCCAGACGAGCAGGTCGTAGTCGATGTCGCCGGTGTCCGCCTCGACGGTCGCATCAGTCACCGACTCGACGGTCGTCTCGGTCCGAATCTCGACGCCCCTGTCGAGGAGTTCGTCGCGGACCGCCCGCTGGAACGACGCGTCGAACGACGGCGCGACGGCGTCCAGTTGCTCGACGAGGACGATATCGGCGTGCGCGCCCTCCTCGTCGCGGAGTGCGGCGAGTTCGCCCGCGACCTGCACGCCAGACAGCCCCGCGCCGCCGACGACGACGGTGCCGCCCTCGTCGCAGTCGTCGAAGAAGCGCGTGCGGATGGTTTCGGCGTCCGCGACGCGCTTCAGCGGGACCGAGTGGGCTTCGAGGCCGGGGATGCCGTAGTAGGCGGTCTGCGCGCCCAGACAGACCGCGCAGTAGTCGTAGTCGAGGGCGTCACCGGCGGCCAGTTCGACGGTTCGCGCGTCGCGGTCGACGCCCGTCACCCGGTCGACGACGACTTCGGCGCGGTCGAGCGCCTCGTCGAGAGGGACCTGAATCGCGTCGGCGACCGCCGGCCGCCGAATCGCGCGGTGGACCTCGTGTTGGACGAGATGGTGCGGGGAGTCGTTCACCACGGTCAGGTCGGCGTCGGCGGGGAGTCGGCGTTCGAGGTCGCGGGCGAGCGTGAGGCCCGCGTACCCGGCACCGAGAACCAGGACACGCATGGCTGTTCCGTCGGGCGCGAGAGAAAAGAGGGTGACGGCGGTCGCGGGCGCGGTACGCGGCGGTCGGCCGCGCGCTCAGAACAGCGCCTCGGACTCGTCGAGCACTTCGGCGGGGCCGCCGACGCCCCACACGTCGGTCTCGACGCCGCAGTCGGAAACGGCTTCCTCGACGCGGTCGACGTGCTCCTCGGTCGTGTTGATGTAGACGCTCGCGCCGGTGTCGGTCGAGAAGTAGACCGGCACGTCCTCCTCGTTTCGGAGCTTGCGGACGGCGTTGAAGACGGCGATGGTGCGCGGTTGCCAGTACACCCAGCCGGCGGGGCCGGTCATCGTCGTCGCCGCGAGCGACAGCGAGTCGTGCTCCGCGAGTTCGAAGGCGGCGTCGAAGTCGCCGTCGTACAGCGCGTCGCGCATGTCGTCTATCTGGGCGTGGATGTGGGCCATCCGCGCCTGGAACATGTGGCTGTCGGCGGCCTCGGCGTGGGCCTGTTCGGTCTCCTTGTAGGCGGGGACGTGCGCGGCGACGATGCGCAGGTCGTCTTCGAGGTCGGTCTCGATGCGCTCGGAGCGGCAGTCGGTGTCGTTCATTCCCGAGTAGAGATGCGAGAACGCGCCCGTGACGGCGCGGGCGGCGGACGCCGACCCGCGGCGGGCGATAGTCGAGACTTCGGGGCGCGTCATGTCGAGGTCGGCCGCCTCGGCGAGCGCCATCGCGGCGGCGGCGAACCCGGACGCCGACGACCCGAAGCCGATGTTCGATGGGAAGGAGTTCTCGCTTTCCAGTCGGACCCGGTGGTCGAAGCCGGCCAGTTCGCGGACCCGGTCGACGACGGCTTGGATGCGCTCCGCGCCGCGGCCCTCGACTTCCTCGCCGCCGATGACGTAGGTGTCCTCGTCGGCGTCGGGGCGGAACTCGACCGTCGTCTGCGTGTGGCTCGGTGCCGTGCAGACGCTGATGCTGTCGTGGTACGGCATTCGGCGCTCCGTGTCTCGCATCCCGTGATACTTCACGAGGCCCTGAATCGGGTGGGCCTTGGCGGTGGCCTTCATGTTCGAACGCCCGTCGGACTCGGGGTTAAACGTCCCGATAGGCGTCGGCTCCGGCGGCTCACGGAAAGAATCGGTCGGAAATCGAGTGCGCGCCGGCGGTCCCGCCGGCGCGGGTCGGTCGCAATCGGTGCACAGGAAGGTGGCACGGTCTCCCTCTCCCGCGGGAGACGGTTGAGTTCGATGCAGTCGGTCGGTTATGTGTGTCGTCGTATCGTGGTGACGGTATCGTGGTTGAGTAGCTGGATTCGCTCCGATTGGTTGGTTAGTCGGTCGGATTCGATGCGGGTGGTTCGTTACGGTGCGGTCGGTTCGTTGCTGTTCGTCGCGTCGGCCGAGTCTGCCGGCTTATTCTGTGGACTCGGATTCGTGTCCTCGCTCCCAGACGTTCGTGACGCTCTCGCCTGTGGGTGGTGTGTGGCTGACGTCTCGCATCGTCGCATTTGGGCGGTCACTTGTGTTGCTCATGTGTTGCCTTGGTAGTTGCTACCACGATTCGTGGATAAAGATTTCGGCGGTGTTATATTACGACTTATTAGCATACTAGGAGATATGAGGCGAGCGTCGAGCCGGACCCGAACGCGCGTGGAGCGAACGCCTGACGGGCGTCGTCTGGTCGTCGCTCGGCGGATTTCGGCTCCCGCGGCGGCGGCGTGGGACGTGTTGGTGTCGGTCGCAGACTGGCCCGACTGGGGACCGAGCGTGTTGGGCGTCCGCGGCGTCGACGGACGAATCGAAGCGGGCAGTCGAGGCGAGGTCCGCGTCGCCGGCGTCTGGGTCCCGTTCAGCATCGAGACGTGCGACGACGAGTCCCGTCGGTGGACGTGGCGCGTGGCCGGCGTTCCGGCGACGGGGCACCGCGTCGACCCGGTCGGTCCCGAACGATGTTCGGTTTCGTTCGAAGTTCCCGTGTTCGCGGGGCCGTACGCCGCGGTCTGTGCGGTCGCGCTGCGCCGAATCGAGCGACTCGCGAAGCGGCGCGCTCGCGGGTGAGGCGGGTCGAGAACACGGGAGCGCGTGAGTTCGAAACCGAGCTAGAGCCGCTCAGAACGGGGCGAACAGGACGAGCGCGGCGACGACCGCCACCACGACGACGGCCGCAACGAGGAGCGCGAGTGCCCGACCGGAGCCGGCGTTTTCGGCTTCGTCCGCCTCCGCCGCGGCGCGGGCTTCCTCGGCGTCTATCTCGTCGAGAATCTCCTCGAACTCCGGTTCGTGCGGCTCGTGATACTCGTCGATGACGTCCTCGTCGAGGTCGGCGTCTTCGAGCGCAGCCACGAGGTCGGGAAGCGCCACGAGGTCGATGGGGCGCTCGACTTCCGCGGGGTCGACGAGGAGCGCCCGGTCGCCGTCCTCGTCGGGCTCGTCGAGCTGTTCGTCGGTCGCGAACGCGAGCGCGAGCGTCTCCGCGGCCTGCTCCTCGTCGCCGGTCGTCAGGAGCGTCCCGTCGATGCCGCGGTCGGCGCAGCGCTCGGCGAACGCCTCGACGCTCCGGGCGTCGAACGCGGCTTCCACGTCTATCCAGACGACTTCGGTCGGCTGCGACTCGTCTCCGGGGGCCGAAAAGAGGAACGTCCGCCCGTCGCGGTCGCTCCGTTTCGTCCGCTCCCCGCGGGTCGCACGGACCCGCTCGACGACGGTTGCCGCGTCATCAGTATCGAGAAACGAAAGTACGCTCGACAACGACACGTCGCTCATTGGTTCGAAAGACTCCGTATCCTGCGATAAAGCTTCGCGCCCCATTACAATTCTCGATAACGGGCGGGCGGACGGAGCGGGTTCGTCGGAACAGGTCAGTCCGGGCGGACGAGTTCGAACCGGTCGTCGGTCGTCGCGTACTCGTCGCCCGCGAGGCGGCCGACCGCATCGAGTTTCCTCGTGTCGAGTTTGCCGTCGGTCAGCACCTCGTCGGCGACGTGCGCGTGGACGACCTCCCCCAGGACGAGCGTCGAGGAGCCGACCTCCATGCTATCGTAGAGGGTGCACTCGAAGGCGACGTTGGCGTCGGCGACGCGCGGGGCGTCGACCCGAACGGCCTCGGCCTTCTCGATGCCGGCGTGGTCGAACTCGTCGACGCCCGGCGGGACCGTCGCGGCGGTCTCGTTCATCGCTTCCACGAGGTCGCGGGTGACGACGTTGACGACGAACTCGCCGCGCGAGATGGCGTTTCGCGGCGTGTCCTTCAGCGACGGGCCGCGGCCGACCGGCGCGAAGACGACGACCGGCGGGTCGACGCTGGCGACGGTGGAGAAACTGTACGGCGCGAGGTTGTCGGCGTCGTCGCCGCGGGTGCTCACCCACGCGATGGGCCGCGGGACGACGGCTCCCGAAAGCAGGCGGTACGGGGAGCCGAAGGCGTCGGGCGCGCCGTCCATCACCGACTCGCCTCCGCGGGCGGGCGTGGTCGGCTACTCGGCGGGCGACGAGGGCGTGTCGAATCCGGTCTTGGGTCGGTCACGAATGAGTGTGTGGTGGGTTCGGAGGCCGATGAATCTGTGGGACGGCGTCGGTTCGGGTGTCGTGTTCGGGTTCGTGTCGGGACTCGCGCCACGGGCGCGTCGTCGCGGTCAGAACAGCGTCAGACCGACGGCGTATGACCACGTCGTCCCGCTGAGCGCGAGGAAGACGAGCGCGCCGCCGAGCATGACGAGGTTCTTCAGGAAGCCGGTCATCTCGGACTCCCGTTGGTCCTCGGGGACGGCCCAGAAGTTGTGGAACACCGGCGTCCCGACGACGAGGAAGACGGCGACGGCTCCGGCGGTGAGCGCGGGGAAGACGCCGAGCGCGATGCCGAGGCCGCCGAAGACGAGCATCCCGCCGGAGACGACGACGCCGAGGCGGGGTGCGGGCAGGCCCTTCATCTCCGCGTAGCCGGTCATGTGGTCGAGGTTCAGGAAGTGGTTGAGCCCCATGAACGCGAGCACCGCGCCGAAGAGGACGCGCGCGAGGAGGAACGCGATATCCGCGCCGGGGGACGCGAACTGGAGCGCGACGCTCATCTCGGCACCTCCGTCGCGAGGGCGGTCGTGCGGCGGTCCGTCGTCCGGAGTACTACTATCATCGCGTTACCTGGTACGAGACCGAATCGATATATGTGTTTGCTGACATACACGCCACCGGGTAACCGCTCGGGTATCCGGTTACGTCGGCGTCATCTGATTCTCACAGCATGAGTACGTACTGGTAGTTACTGTCGAGTTAGGCTCGTTTAGCCGCAGAGAGTGCCAGAACGTTTCGCTCCCGTGCGCTATATGGTACGTATATGGTAGTATTGTCCAACCCTCGAAAGATATACCCCGCTTGCCATTGCATACCAGTATGGGACGTGTCAATCATGATGAAAACGACCAGCGGAGAGTCTCACTTATGACCGAGACGTGGGATTCCGCGGGGTATATCGCAAGCTCACGGTACCGACTGGCCGTGTGCCGATATCTCTCGGAGCACGGTTCGGGACTGCCGTCTCGAATCGCGGCGGAGTCCGACCTCGCACAGCCGCACGTGTCTCGGGCGCTCTCCGAACTTCGGGAGCGGGGCATCGTCGAACTGTTGGTCCCCGAGTCGCAACAGAAAGGGCGGCTCTACGGGCTGACGGACCTCGGTGAACTCGCCTACGAGCGGGTCGCCCTCGACCAGGAGGCCGAGGTTACCGTCGTCGACGACGGCGAGTTTCCCGCGCCCGAACTGGCCTCGGAGTTACAGGAGGCGTACGGGGACGCACTCCGAGCGGTCGCGTGGTGTGAGCCGGTGCAGACGCGGATTCGCTTCTTCGAGCAGTCGCTTCTCGACCGCTACGACGACGACACCGTCAAGACGCTCGTCGCGACGCTCACGAACGAGGAGGCCATCGACGAACCGCTCGAAGGCCTACCTATCGGCGGGCCGGAGCTCGTCGCGTTCGCCATCGACAACACGCTCATCGTCCGGGTGCCGCTCGACGACGGCGTAAAACTGCTCGTCTCGCTCGACGCGAGCATCGACGTGACGCTCAACGAACTCCGCGACACCTGCCGGCAGATGACGGCCGCGGTGCTCGATTCATAACCCCAGTTTTTCTCTCGCTCCACGACGTAGCTCGGTCCGTGCCACAGCGATGCGTCTCCCCCGCGGTCGGCGTCGACGGCTGTCGGGCCGGCTGGGTGTGCGCCGTCGCCGGCGACGGCCTCAGCGTGCGAGTCGTCGCAGACTTCGACGCCGTCTGGGACCTCGCCCGCGAGCGAGACGCCCGGCGGGTGCTCGTCGATATCCCCATCGGGCTGCCCGAATCCGACCGCCGCGCGTGCGACCGGGCGGCCCGCGAGCGGCTCGGTTCTCGGGCCGCAACCGTCTTCTTCGCGCCCGTTCGGTCCGTCCTCGACGCCGACTCCCACGAGGCGGCCAGCGCGGCGAACCGCGAGCGGACCGGGGCGGGCCTCTCCATTCAGGCGTGGCACCTCGTGCCCAAGATTCGCGAGGCCGACGCCGTTCTCCGCGAGGCGCCGCGCGCCCGAGCCCGAGTGTTCGAATCCCACCCCGAACTCGCGTTCGCCGCGTTCGCTGGCGAGCCCCTCCCGGAACCGAAGTCGACGCCCGAGGGGCGCGCCCGCCGTCTAGACGTACTCAGGACGGCGTTCGGCGGATGCGGGTCCACCGACCGCGGTTCGGAAGCCGACGCGACCGACGACCGGGAGTCCGACGCCGAGCGCGCCTACCGCGAGACGCTGGACCGGACGCTCCGCCGCGATGTGGCCCGCGACGACGTGCTCGACGCGCTCGTCCTCGCCGCCGCGGCCCGCCGCCCCCTCACGACGCTCCCGAGCGACCCGCCGACGGACGCCCGCGGACTGGAGATGGCGATTCACGTCCCGACGAGCCGTCTCGCGAGCGAATTCGAAGTTTGACAATCTCGCACAAGTGTCTCCGATATCTTGAAACACACTAGTATATAGTCAACAATAGTGTGTGGTATTCCCTGAGGAGAAGATATTTATGCACGGTGTTCAATCGAATAGGTGGCGCGGCTACTGCCGCCACCACAGAATACCCAGCCCAGCCCAATGCGTGATTCAGTGCCAGCACGCAGTCGGCCGCGCCTCCCGCTGCCTCTACTCGGGTTCGACGACCCCGCCCCGGGCTCGAACCCGACCGTTTCCACGTCCCGAGCGGCCGCCGCGGTCGGACGTCGCCCCGTTCCGTTCCGACGCGAAACCGCCGGTCCGGCCCGAATCTACATCTACGACCCATCCTAACCCCGCGTATGTACACCGGCAGGACGGACCAGCCCTGCTGTCTCTGCGACGACCCGAAGACCGTCGCTCGCATCGCGGTCCCCCCGCGGGCGGTGACGCTTATGGAGAACGCCGCTCCCATCGCGTGGCGCGACATCGTCGGGGACGTGACGCTCCAGTTCTGCGAGAGCGACTGGGAACTCGTCACCGAGTTGGTGTTGGACCTCGGCATGCACCCCCTCTCGCGGTGTAACGTCGCCCGCGCGGACTTCAGCATCCGCGAGGACTTCGAGGCGCTCCTGAACAGCACCCGCGACGAACCCGACCAGACCGAACAGGAAGACCGTCTGCTCGCCGAGGCGCGCGCCGTCATCGACGACGCCGACGACCCGATGGTCGAAGAACGCGACCTCGTGGAGGCCCACGTCGTGGTCCGGTCGATGGCCGAACTCGGCGTCGACCGACCCGCGTGAGTCGGCCCCCGCTCACGCGCCGGTTCCCACGCCGAACAGCCGCGTCGACCCCCACGTAAGCACGACGATACCGGCGACGAACACCGCCAGCGCCGCCATCATGGGAAACGGGTCGAGCGACGGTCCGCCGAGGAACGGCCCGCGGACGATGAGAAACGAGGTGCCCATCGAGAGGCCGAGGCCGACGCTCGTCACGAGCGTGAAGAACAGTTTTGCGACGCCGAGTCCCCGCGTGTCGGTCCGGAAGCGCATGGGAACACGTCCCCCGAACCCCGCTTGAACGATTTGGCCGTCTCGCTGATGTTATCGCGCGGTTGTCGAGTTCCCCCGGTCAGCGCTCGATGCGAAACCCGGTCTCGCCGGCCGGTTCCTCGTAGGTAACGTCTACGTCCTCGACGGTCGCCATCGGACTCCCCTCGTGGCACCACTCGACCATCGCCTCCACGTCGTCGCGGGGGCCCTCGAAGACGGCCTCGACGCGACCGTCCGAGAGGTTCTTCACCCAGCCGTCGACGCCGCGGTCGCGGGCGGTGTCGCGGGTCGTCGCCCGGTAGTAGACGCCCTGTACGTGTCCCGAGACGTAGACGTGCGCGCGGGTTCGACCGTGTTCGCTCATGGCTCCCGATTCGACGCCCGCCCTCAAAGGCGTGCTGCCTCGGGCGGTCGATTCGGCGGTTCGTCCGGGAGCCGGTTTTCGTCTCCGAAGCGTCCCCTCGACCGCCCCGTGCGGCCGCCTCGCACGCGTCCCCCGAACCGTCAGCATCTAAGTACGACCCCGTCAACGCTGGACTATGGAACTCTTCGGCACCGCCGGTATCCGCGGGAGCGCGACGGAGCGAGTCACGCCGGAACTCGCCCTCAGCGTCGGCCGCGCCGCCGGCCGCGCCGCGCTCGAATCGGACGCCTCCGCCGAGTTCGTCGTCGGCCGCGACGGACGGACGACCGGACAGGGCCTCGCCGCCGCCGTCGAAGCCGGCCTGCTCTCCGCCGGCGCGGACGTGACCCGGGTGGGCGTCGTCCCGACCCCGGCGCTCGCGTTCGCCTCGCGTGGTCGCCGCGGCGTCATGCTCACCGCCTCCCACAACCCCCCGACGGACAACGGCATCAAGATGTTCGTCGACGGGCAGGAGTACGACCGCGACCTCGAACGCGACATCGAGACGCGGGTCGGGGCGGACGCGCCCCCGACCGACTGGGACGACTGGGGCGCGACGGGGACGGGCGGCGTCCTCGACGCCTACCGCGACGCAATCGTCGAGTTCGCGGGCCAGCACGGGGCGGCCCTCGACGGGCTCTCCGTCGCCGTCGACTGCGGCAACGGGATGTCGGCGCTCGGCACGCCGCAGGTGCTCCGCGACCTCGGCGCGCGCGTCGTCACGCTCAACGGGCAGATAGACGGCCACTTCCCCGGGCGCGAGTCGAAGCCGACGCCCGAGACGCTCGCGGACCTCATCGCGTTCGTCGCCGACGGCGACTTCGACTTCGGCATCGGCCACGACGGCGACGCCGACCGCATCGTCATCATCGACGGGAACGGCGAGGTCGTCCACGAGGACACCGTCATCGCCATCGTCGCCGAGCACTACGTCCGTGACTCGGACGCCGACGACCCCGTCGTGGTCACGACGCCGAACGCCTCGGGCCGCATCGACGAGCGGGTCCGCGAGGCCGGGGGTCGCGTCGAACGCGTCCGCCTCGGCGCGCTCCACGAGGGCATCGCCAGCGCCCGCGCCGACGGCGGCGACGTGGTGTTCGCGGCCGAACCGTGGAAGCACGTCCACCCGTCGCTCGGCGGGTGGATAGACGGCGTCGCCTCCGCGGCGCTCGTCGCTCGCCTCGCCGCCGAGTCCGGCATGGCCGGCCTGCGCGAACCGGTCACGGAGCGCCCGTACCGCAAGGTAAGCGTCTCCTGCCCCGACGAGAAGAAGCAGGCTGCGATGGCGGCGCTCGAAACCTCGCTCCCCGAGGCGATGGCCCCCGAGTCGGTCGACACCGAGTACGGCGTCAGACTGGAGTTTGCCGACGCGTCGTGGACGCTGGTCCGCCCGTCCGGCACGGAGCCATACATCCGGGTGTACGCCGAGGCCGACGACGTGGACGCGCTCGTCGACGAGGTGACGGCCGTCGTCGAGGGCGAAATCGAGGCCGCCTGACGGACGCCGAGCGACTTCGGCGCGGTCGCCGCCGCCGACGGTTGGGGGTCGACGCCCGCGACCGTGAGCCGACGGTTCTCGACTGGGATGTGCAAACGTGGCGATGCGACGCCGCTGAAACCGCGAAACGACACCTTTATGCAATTTTCGAGGCCCCTGTCTCAATAGGAGTTCATAGATATGGACAGACGTTCTTTTGTTAAAGCGGCAGGGGTCGCGGGTATCGCCGGCCTCGCAGGTTGTACGGGCGGTCCGTCAGAGGGAAGCGAAGAAACGACGACGGCCGAGCAGACGACCGAGGGTTCCGGCGGCGAGGAGACCACGACGAGCGAGCAGACGACCGAGGAGTCCGGTCCGGCGGCCAACGTCGGCATGGTCTACGCGCTCGGCGGTCTCGGTGACAAGTCGTTCAACGACGCCGCGAAGCGCGGCATCGAACAGGCGGAGTCGGAACTCGGCATCGCCTACGACGAGGCACAGCCCTCGGCGGCCGAGGAGTTCCCGCAGTTCCAGCGCCGGTTCGCGCAGTCGTCGAACCCGGACTACGACCTCGTGTCGTGTATCGGCTACGCGCAGCGCTCCGCGCTCTCCGAAACCGCGCCGAGTTTCTCGGACCAGCAGTTCATGATCGTCGACGACGTTGTCGACGAGGACAACGTGGCGAGCTACCTGTTCCGCGAGGAGCAGGGCTCGTTCCAGGTCGGCTACCTCGCCGGCCTCATCACGACCCAGGAGTTCTCGGCCGGCTCCGGTTCGACGACGGCCGACTCGAAGAGCGTCGGCTTCGTCGGCGGCACCGAGACCGACCTCATCCGTAAGTTCCAGGCCGGCTACGAGGCCGGTGTGGCGCACGCGGACGAGGAGATATCCGTCGACGTGGCCTACGTCGGGTCGTTCTCCGACTCCGCGAAGGGGAAGGAAATCGCCACCTCGATGTACGACAACGGCGCGGACGTCGTCTACCACGCGGCCGGCGGCAGCGGCCTCGGCGTCTTCCAGGCGGCGAAAGAGCAGGGTAAGTTCGCCATCGGCGTCGACTCCGACCAGTCGCAGACCGAACCGAACTACGCCGATGTCATCCTCGCCTCGATGGTCAAGCGCGTCGAGTCGGCGGTGTACGCCTCCGTCGAGAACGTCGTCAACGACGAGTTCAACGGTGGTTCCACTACGACCCTCGGCCTCGAAGAGGACGGCGTCGCCGCCGTCTACGGCGCGGAACTCGGGTCCGAGATTCCGCAGGACGTGAAGGATTCACTCTCGGAGTCCCGCGAAGCCATCATCGCCGGCGACATCGAGATTCCGACGACGACCGAGTAACGCCACACTCGACACACGCAGTTCTTTCGACCCCGCGCGCCGAGCGACAGGACCCCCGAATATCGAGGACAATGTTGCCGCTTTCACACCGCAGTCGGTCGAATCTGCTCGCGGGTTGAACGGTTCGAACTCCCCGAGAACCGCCGCAACGCTCCGTGTGGACCACTCCCGCGTCGAGTCGAATCCCACGAGTTTAAGCGAACCCCCCCGAAAAAAGGCTCAAGATGAGCACCGCTGTTCATCTCGACGAAATCACAAAACGGTTCCCCGGCGTCGTGGCGAACGACGACGTGGACCTGACCGTCGAGCGCGGCACGGTGCACGCACTTCTGGGAGAAAACGGGGCCGGCAAGACGACGTTGATGAACATCCTCTACGGGCTCTACGAACCCACGGAGGGGACCGTCCACGTGGACGGAAAACCGCGGGACTTCGATTCGCCCGCGGACGCAATCGACGCCGGAATCGGTATGATTCACCAGCACTTCATGCTGGTCGACCCCATGACGGTCGCCGAGAACATCGTCCTCGGCAACGAACCGCGCAAGTGGTTCGGCACGACCGTCGACCGGGAGCGTGCGCGCCAGGAGGTCATCGACCTCTCGAACCGATACGGATTCGACGTGAACCCCGACGACGCCATCGAGGACGTGAGCGTCGGCGTTCAACAGCGCGTCGAAATCTTGAAAGCACTCTATCGCGGGGCCGACATCCTCATTCTGGACGAGCCCACCGCGGTCCTCACCCCGCAGGAGGTCGAAGAGCTGTTCCGCGTCTTCGAGGAGCTGACCGCACAGGGCAAGACGATTATCTTCATCAGCCACAAGCTCGGTGAGGCCATGCACGCCGCCGACGACATCACCGTCCTCCGAAACGGGAAGAACGTCGGCACCGTGAAGGCCGACGAAACGTCGAACGAGGAACTCGCCGAACTGATGGTCGGCCGCGAAGTCCTCCTCGAACCGAAGGCCGAACCGCAGGAGCCGGGCGACGAGGTGCTCTCGGTGCAGCGGCTCTCGGCCACGGACAACCGCGGCGTGCCCGCCGTCTCGGACGTGTCGTTCGATATCCGCGAGGGCGAGGTGTTCGGCATCGCGGGCGTCGACGGCAACGGCCAGTCGCAGTTGGTCGAGGCCATCACCGGCCTGCGGACGCCGACCGAGGGCTCGATTTCCTACAAGGGCCGGGACATCACCGACGCCTCGCGTCGGTCCCGCATCGACGACGGGATGGCGTACGTCCCCGAGGACCGCCACGAACGCGGGCTCGTGATGGACTTCGACCTCGTCCAAAACGGCATCCTCGGCAGCCAGCACAGCCCGCCGTTCGCCGCCGCCGGCCGAATACACTGGTCCGACGCGCGCGAGCACACCGAGCGAATCATCGACGAGTACGACGTTCGACCGCCGCACGCCGACGCTGACGCCGAGTCCTTCTCCGGCGGCAACCAACAGAAGTTCATCGTCGGCCGCGAGTTCGAACGCGACCCGGACTTCGTCGTCGCCACCCACCCGACCCGCGGCGTGGACATCGGCGCGATGGAGTTCATCCACGAGCGGCTCTTGGACCTCCGAGCGGAGGGGAAGGCGATTCTCCTCATCTCCTCGAAGCTCGACGAGGTACAGGGCCTCTCGGACCGCCTCGGCGTCATGCACGACGGCGAACTCATGGACATCGTAGACCCACGCAACACCACCGAAGAAGAGATCGGCCTGCTCATGGCCGGCGAACGCCCCGACGCCGACGCGACCGATGCGGAACCGCCCGTGGGTGACGCCAAATGAGCGCGGCCGAAACGGCGAAATCCGTCCTCCGGCGGCTGACGGCCGCCTCCGCGACGGAGCGCATCCTCATCAGCTTCGCCGCGCTCGTGCTGGCGGTCGTCGTCGGCGCGGTCATCATCCTCGTCTCCGGCCGCGTCACGACGTGCCAGACCGCGGCGACGACGCTGTTCGGGACCGGGTTCTGTTACGACCCCGTCGAGGTGTACCTCGTGCTGTTCAACGGGGCGCTCGGCGAGCCGTTCCTCGTGAACAGCCCGGGGATTCTCAAACCGCTCAACCCCGACTGGAACCCGCTGAACTTCGGGTTCGCGCTCACGCTCAAGGAGACGACGCTCCTCATCTTCACCGGCCTCTCGGTCGCCGTCTCCTTCCGCGCGGGCCTGTTCAACATCGGGACGCAGGGACAGCTCGTCCTCGGCGGCCTCGCCACGGCGCTGTTTTCGTTCTTCGTCGCGCCGCTGCTCCCGTCCGGGCTCGTCGGCGGCCTCATCCTGATTCCGCTCGCGGTCATCGTCGGCGCGCTCGTCGGCGGTCTCTACGGGGCGATTCCGGGCGCGCTCAAGGCGTACGCCGACGCCAACGAGGTCATCACGACCATCATGCTGAACTTCATCGCGGCGCAAATCGCGTTCGTCCTCGTCAGCGAGTTCTTCGGCAACCCCGACTCGCAGGTCGTCGAGACGACGCCGCTTCCCGACTGGGCGACGCTCCTTCCGGTGGCGTTCCCGCAGGGCGGCGACTTCTCGCTTCTCGCGCTCGCGTTCGGCCTCGCGCTCGTCGTGGCCGTCTGGTTCCTGCTCGAACAGACCTCGTTCGGGTACGACCTCCGGACGAGCGGCGAACAGCCCGAGGCCGCCGAGTACGGCGGCGTCGACGCCAAGCACACGACCGTCACGAGCATGTTCCTCTCGGGCGCGCTCGGCGGGATGGGCGGCGCTATCTGGGTGCTCATGGTCATGGGCAAGTGGCAGGCCGGCGTCCCCTCGCTCGGGTTCGACGGCATCACCGTCTCCATCCTCGCGGGGAACAACCCGTTCGGCGTCGTCCCGGCGGCGCTCCTGTTCGGGACGCTCAAGTCCGGCTCCCTCGCGGTCCAGTTCGGGACCGGCGTCCCGAAACAGCTCGTCGGCGTCCTCCGCGGGCTCATCATCCTGTTCGTCGCGATGCCCGAGTTCTTCCGCATGCTCGGCTCCGCCATCGACCTCGAACCGGACCGCGAGACCGTGGCCACGGACGGCGGCCGCCTCGGAGGTGACGACGAATGAGCACGACCACCATCGACCGACTCCGCGACACCGAACTGTCTTACAGAGCGACCCTCGTCGGCGGCGCGGTGAGCGTCTTCCTGCTCATCGCGCTGCTCGGCCTCGCGTTCCCAACCAGTATCTGGGGCAACTTCCTCGCCATCCTCACGAGTCGGAGCACGCTCTCGTCGGCGCTGCGGCTCTCGGTGCCCATCACGTTCGCCGCGCTCGGCGGTATCTTCTCCGAGAAGGCCGGCGTGGTGAACATCGGACTCGAGGGGCTGCTCATCATCTCGGCGTTCACCGCGGTCATCACGACGGCCATCGTCGGCCCCGAGATGACCGTCGTCGGCCTCCCGGCCATCTGGATTGGCTTCTTCGCCGGCGTCCTCTCGTCGGTGCTGTTCTCGGCGTTGTTCGCCGTGGTCTGCATCCGCTTCAAGGCCGACCAAATCATCGCCGGCCTCGCCGTCTGGCTCATCGCGCTCGGCCTCGCGCCGTTCGCGGCGACCGTCTACTATGGCGGCGTCAACACCGACAACCTCGGGACGACGCTCGGGACGTGGACGATTCCCGTCCTCTCGGATATCCCGTTTTTCGGCGCGTTCTTCGACGCCGACCCCGCGGTGTACATGATGCTCGTCGCGGTCCCGGCGTCGTGGTACGTCCTGAACCGCACGGCGTTCGGCCGCCACGTCCGCGCGTCCGGCGAGAACCCCAAGGCGCTCGACACCGTCGGCGTCGACGTGAGCCGCGTCCGCTACGCGGGCGTGCTCCTGTCGGGCTTCCTCGCCGGCATCGGCGGCTCCGCACTGTCGCTCGGCCTCGGCCAGTTCGTCGGCAACAACCAGACGATGGTCAACGGGAAGGGCTTCATCGCCATCGTGGCGTTCCTCTTCGGGAACTACAACCCCGTCGGCGCGTTCGGCGCGTCGTTCCTCTTCGCGGGGCTGGAGGCCGCCCAGATTCGCCTCCAGCAGGTGCCCGGCTACGGCGTTCCCGACTCGCTCATCCAGACGATTCCGTACGTGACGGTGCTCGTCGTCCTCGCGCTCGTCGGCCGCACCCGCATCCCGGCCGCGTCGGGCGAACACTACGACACCGGCGACGACAACCGCTGAGCGACCCGAAATCCTCGCCGTTCCGTTTTCTCTTGCCTTTTGTCCGTCTTCTCCCCGTCGAGCGCCGCGTCTCGTCGCGGTCGACGCCCGTCGGACTCACCCCGCGCGGTCGGTACGGGAGTAAAGAGTTTTCAGCCCGCGATATGGAGGTGATACCATGTCCACAGACGAGAACGACACCGCCGAGGATTCCTCGGCGAGCCCACGGACCCAGTCCGTGGACGTGGTGGTCGTCGGCGCGGGAACCTCCGGCTGTTACGCCGCCGCCACCATCGCAAACGCGGGCTACGACGTGACCATCGTCGAGCGAAAGCCCGAGGAGGAAGCGGGCCACATCGCCTGCGGCGACGCCCTGAAGGGCGCAGACGCCTTCCCCGAGGCGATTCCGAAGTCGAAAATCGAGCCGGCGTTCACCAACACCGAGGTCGACCACGGCCGCTTCGAGATTCCGCAGGAGGACACCGTCCTCGACATCCCGGTCCCCGGCGAACTCGCCGTTATCGACCGCTGGGAGTACGGCCGCCTCATCATCGAGGGCGCGGAGGAAGCCGGCGCGGAACTCCACTACGACACGGTCGTCCAGGACGTGAAACAGGACGACGACGGCACCGTCACCGGCATCGTCGCCAAGCACGACGGCGAGGTCGTCGAGTACGACGCCGACATCGTCATCGACGGCGCGGGCTCGCTGTCGCTCCTCCAGGACAAGGTGGACTTCTCCGACGCCACCTTCGACACGAACGTCTCCTACCAGCACTTCTCGTCGGCGTACCGCGAGGTCGTCGAGGTCCCCGAGCCCGTCGAGTGGTCGGACGCGCTCGTGTTCAAACCCGCCGAGGTCGCCGCGGGCTACGTCTGGTACTTCCCGCGGACTGAGACGACCATCAACGCCGGCCTCGGCTTCCAGATGACGGAGGAGCCGATGAAGCTCGTCGACGACCTGAAGCGGGACCTCCGCGAGCGCCCCGAGTTCGAGGGCGCGGAAGTCGTCGACAAGCTCGGTGCCGCCCTCCCGACCCGCCGCCCCTACGATTCTGCGACCGCGCCGGGCTACATGGCCGTCGGCGACGCCGCGGCCCACGTCAACCCGACGACCGGCGGCGGCATCGCCGGCGCGGCCTACGCCGGCAAGTACGCCGGCGAGCAGGCCGCTATCGCACTCGACGCGGGCGACGTGAGCGAAGAGATGCTCTGGCGCTACAACCAGCGCGTCATGGACCACTTCGGCGGTCGCTACGCCAGCCTCGACGTGTACAACATCCTCTCGACCGCCGTCGACGTGGACGACCTGATGGGTCTCATCGCCTCCATTCCCGGCGAGAAGCTGGCGGAAGCGCTCTACTCCGGGACGACCTCGTTCGGCCCGGTCCTCCTCGCGCAGACCGCGGCGTCGAGCTACGGTCACTGGAGCCAGATTTACGAGTTCTTCAAAATCAAGCGTCTGGCCGACGAACTGCTGGCCCACTACGGCCGCTATCCGAGTCGGCCGAGCGCCCTCGAAGGGTGGAAAGTCGAGCGGGACCGCATCATGGACGACATCTACGAACTCACGGGCGCGGACCCGAAGTACTGACCTCGGACGCCGCCGCGAACGAGACGCCCCGGAACTCGAACCGCGCGCCCCCGTTTTTGCCGGTCGTCGCCGTCACCTCCCAGCCGTGAGCGTCGGCGACGCCGGCGACGATGGCGAGGCCGAGACCGGTCCCCCGCGAGTCGGTGCTGTATCCCGACTCGAAGATGCGGTCTTGTTCTTCCGGCGGGATGCCGGGGCCGTCGTCCTCGACGAAAAAGCCGTCTTCGAGCGGGCCGACGCGGACGTTGACGCCCGGCATCCCCCCGTCGGCGTCGGCTCTTGCCCGGCGGCCGCTCGCGTCGGCTGCGCTCTTGTCGGCGGCGGGAGACGGGGTCTCGGTCGGAACGTCGCGGCTCGCGGTCTCGTCTGGGGACTCCCGGCGGCTCGTCGAGCCGTGTTCGACGGCGTTCCGAAACAGGTTCTCGAAGACGGCGGTGAGCCGGCCCCGGTCGGCGAGCAGCCTCGCGTCGGCCTCGACGGTGAGTCCGGACGCCCCGAGACTGGTGTTCGTCACCGCGTCGGCGGCCACGGTGGCGAGGCTGACGGGTTCGACCTCGCCGACCTCCTCACCGACGCGGGCGAGTTGGAGCACGTCCTGAATGAGCGCCTCCATCCGGTCGTGGGCGTCAGCGACCGTCGAGAGGTGTTCGGTTCCGTGCCCCTCGCGGGCGAGTTCAAGTCGCATCTGGGCGACGTTCAGCGGGTTCCTGAGGTCGTGGGTGACGACCGACGCGAACTGGTCGAGCCGGTCGTTGCGGCGGCGCAGTTCCGTCTCGCGGGCGTCGCGGTGGGTCGACCACCGGACCGCGCCGACCGCGAGCGCGACCGACCCGACGAGGAGCGTCCCGTCCTCGAAGACGAGCGTGACCGCCTCGGGCTGGGCGACGACCTCGTCGACCGCGTCGGTGACGGCGTAGACGGCGAACAGCGCGGTCCCGGCGTACAGCGGCCGCCAAACCGCCGACACGTCGCGGACGCCGCCGACGACGAACGCGCCGGCGACGGGAATCGGAATCAAGAGGAGTTCGACGGCGAACCGGAGCCAGTGGACCTCGGAGCTGTGGGGAAAGACGGCGACCTGGACGACCGCGACGCCGACGGCGATGCCGACGACTGCGAGGCCCGGACGCAGGTCTGTGTCTTCGGTCGATTCACCGCCGAGGAACCCCATCGCTGCCGGCTATGCACGGAGGGGACAAATAACCGCTGGCGGTTCGTCGCGGGCGGGTCGGTCGGTCGTGCGCCGTTCCCGCCGCGGTGACGCGGTCTGAGACGGCCCGAACGACGCGCTCGGCGCGTCTCAGGGACGCTCGGTCGCAATTCGGTCGACGCTTTCGGCGAGCACGTCGACGGCGATGCGGATGGTCTCCTCGTCAACGTCGAACGTCCGGGTGTGGTGGCCGCCGGGGTGGTCCGTGCCGACGCCGACGTAGGCTGCCAGCCCGCCGCGGTCCTGGACGTGCTGCATGAGGTAGGTCGCGTCCTCGCTGCCGCCGAGGTCGTCGCGGTCGAGAACCGAGGTGACGCCCTCGACCCCCTCGCTGACGCCGCCGACGATGGCCGCGAGCGCGTCGTCGCTGCGGGCGCTCGGGGCCTTGCCCTCGACGTTGATTTCGACCTCGCAGTCGTGCATCGCGGCGGCCGACTCGATGACCGTGTGGGCGCGGTCTTCCATGTACTCCATGAGCTCCGTCGTGGCGCCGCGCACCTCGCCTTCGACGAACGCCTCCTCGGCGACGATGTTCGTGGCGGTCCCGCCGCCCATCAGGCCGACGTTGACGCGGGTCGCGCCGTCCGAGTGCCGGGAGATACCGTAGAGGTTCTGGGTGGCCGCTGCGGCCGCGAGGTTCGCGTTCTTCCCCTCCTCGGGCTTCGCGCCCGCGTGGGCCGGCGCGCCGGTGAACTCGGCGCGGAAGTGCGAGACCGCGAGGAAGCCGTCGATGCCGCAGACGACCTCGCCGGTCGGGTGGTCGAGCCCGACGTGGAGCGCGAGCAGGTAGTCCACGTCGTCGAGGTGGCCGCCCTCGGCGACGGCCTTGCCGCCGGCGACCTGCTCTTCGCTCGGCTGGAAGAACAGCTTGAACGTCCCCTCGAAGTCGGAGTCGATGACGGCGTCGAGGACGCCGAGGCCGATTGTCGCGTGGGCGTCGTGACCGCAGGCGTGCATGAACCCCTCGTTCTCGGAGCGGAACCCCTCGGCGGCCGGGCGGTGGTCGTCGGCCTCGGACTCGGGGATGGGGAGCGCGTCGATGTCGACGCGGAGTCCGACGGTCGGCCCCTCGCCGCGCTCGACGACCGCGACCGCGCCGGTGTAGCCGCCGGCGAGGCGGTCGAGTACGTCTTCGCGCGCGCCGGCCTCGCGCGCCCGCTCGAACCACGCGTCGAGTTCGGCGTCGTCGGGGACGGCCATACGCTCGTCGGCGTCGAGCGTCTCGGGGCCGACGTAGAGCGTGTCGAGGTCGCGCGTCTCCAGTTCGTCGACGAGGCGGGCGGTGGTGTAGAACTCGCACCACGCGGGTTCGGGGTGGCGGTGCAGGTCGCGGCGAAGCGAGACGAGGTCGTCCATCGTCGCTCGGTGGCTCATGTCTGGACTCTTTTCCCCCGGTGATGATAAACGCTCCCGACGTTTCGTGGGCAAGAAACGCAAGTTTGGAAGAAATAGTTGGAGGAAATTCGTGCCTATTATATATCCCAGTCAATCTCTGACAAACGATGCCAGAAGAACCGGACATCGAGCTCAGTTTCCGTGGCGGGCGCCTCGTGAGCGCCCTGCCCATCGCCCTGTTCATCGCGTGGGCGATTTTCCAGAGTGGTATCCTCGGTATCGGCGATACGACCGGCCTCGTCGCGGGGATGCTGACAGGACTCATCGCGGGACTGCTGTTCGTCCGGGGAGACTGGAAGGACTACGCGGACGTCATCTTCGCCGGCATGACCCGCCGGGTCGCCGCGACTGCGGTCGTCGCGTGGCTCTGGGCGGGCATGTTTGCCGAGACCATTCAGGTCGGCGGCTTCGTCGACGGCCTCGTCTGGGCGGCCACGGTCCTGAACGTCGGCCCGGGGCTGTTTCCGGCCGTGACGTTCCTGCTCGCGGCGCTCCTGGCGACCGGTATCGGCACCGGCTACGGCACCGCAATCGCCTTCACGAGCCTCGTCTTCCCGGCGGGGCTGCTCCTCGGCGCGAACCCAGTGTTGCTGTTCGGCGCGATTCTCTCCGGCGCGGTGTTCGGGGACAACCTCGCGCCCGTCAGCGACACCACCATCGTCTCCGCGGTCACGCAGGACGCCGACATCGGCGGCGTCGTCGCCTCCCGCGTGAAGTACGCCGTCGTCGCGGCGGCGCTCGCAATCGCGGCGTACCTCGTCGCCGGCTTCGGTATCCCCGGCGTCTGGGGCGGCATGCCGCACGTCGACGTGGCCGGTGAGGTCTCGGCGTCGGTGTCGCCGTGGGGGCTCGTCCACCTGCTCGACATCGCCGTGGTCATCGCCCTCGCCGTCCGCGGGCGGCACATCATCGAGGCCGTCTCGTGGGGGCTGCTCCTCGCGGCGGCGTTCAACGTCGCGCTCGGCGCAGCGAACCTCGTGGACGTGTCGGCCGGGAGCATGCTCCTGTTCAGCGCGCCGCAGAACGGCCTGACGCAGGCGGTCGAGGCGCTGCCGCTCCTCGGTGCCGTCGTCGAGACCGTCCCCGCGGGACAGGTCGGCGTCGGCGGCAGCGTCTACTCCGGCGCGGCCGGCTTCTTCCCGCTTATCGTCCTGACGCTGTTGCTCGTCGCGGGCGCGGAAATCATGCGCGCCGGCGGCGGCTTCGACGCGATTCAGGAACTCGTCATCGACCGCGTCGCCACGACGGTCCGCCGCGCGGAGACCACGATGGTCGTCGGGACGGCGCTCGTCAACGCGACGGTCACCATCAACACGGCGGCCGAAATCGCCATCGCGCCGTACATCGCCACGCTCGGCAAGCGCTTCAACATCAACGGCTACCGCCGCGCCAACATCCTCGACGCCAACACCTCGGCGCTCGGCTACATCTTCCCGTGGGGCGGCGGCCTCCTCGCCGGCTACGGGGCCATGCAGGGTCTCGTCGGCGGCGAGGCGACGCCGTGGTTCACGGCCGAGATGCTCGTGAACCCCGCGTCGGTCTTCCCCTACGTGTTCCACGGCTGGTTCCTCGTGGCGGTGTTCCTGCTCGCCGCGTGGACCGGCTACGGCCGCGAGTACGTCTCCGACCGCACGAGTGAGGAGGTGAGCCGCGTATGAGCCGCCTCGACAAGCTCTTGGCCGGCTGGACGTTCCGCACCGCGACGCCGACGTTCGAACCCGGCGAGGTCATCACGGCCTACATCAGCGAGCGCAACGGCGACGGCCTCACCGTCCGCATCGGTGACTCGGTTATCCGGGTCGAAGACGGCGAAGGGGCGGCCGTCGAGGACAAGGTTCGGCTGAAGGTCACGTCGTTCGACGCGACCAACCACGTCGGCACCGGCGACGTGGTCGAACTGCTCGGGCCGGACGCCTGAGCGGTCGAAAGACGGACAAAAAGCGCGGACCCGCGTCTTCGTTCGCGTTCCGCGGCCGCCGTCAGCGACGGTGGCCCAGCGGCTTTTTCTGTTCGACTTCGATTTCGACGTGGACGCTGTCGGGGAACTCCCTGAGGCCGACTTCGCGGGCAATCTGGTCCGCGCCGTGGATTTCGAGTCGGCGGGTGTAGACGGGGTAGGACCACGACGAGAACTGGTCGCCGGGCTGGAGCGTCCGGTACTGCGGGACGCTCACCTGTTTCGGCTGGTCGGAGTGGGGGCCGCGGCACTCCGCGCCCTTCCGCTCGATGAACTGCTTGAGGTCGTCGACCACTCGGTCGAGGACCGCCTTATCACCGCTTTGAAAGGTGAGTTTTGTGACGAAGGCCATAGCTGGGTACTACTGCTTGTTGCACGCTCCGACGGTAAAAGCGCATCTACACGAACCGGGAACTCGGGGTCCCACACCCCGAATCCCGAGTGAAAAACCGTGCGAACGCGCTACATCCTCCGATACCCTCTTAAAGGGTGGCACGTTTATTTCGGGTAATGGCAGTCGAAGCGGTCAGCGCTGGAGCCATTCTCTTCCGCGACACCCGCGGCCGGAGGGAGTACTTACTCCTGAAGAGCCGTCCCGGGGACTGGGAGTTCCCGAAGGGCGGGGTCGAAGGGGACGAGGAGCTTCAGCAAACGGCAATCAGGGAGGTCAAAGAGGAGGCGGGAATCCAGGATTTCCGCCTCATCGACGGCTTCCGCGAGGACTACAGCTACGTCTTCGAGGCGAACGGGACGACGATTCACAAGACGGTCCACCTCTTTATCGCGCGGTCGTTCGAGGCGTCCGCGGAGCTCTCGACGGAGCACCGCGACCTCCAGTGGCGCGACTACGAGCAGGCCATCAACACTATCACGCAGGACGGCCCCCGCGAGATATTCGAGCGCGCCCACGAGTTCCTCGACGACCTCGCCGCGAAAAACGAGGGCGAACACAAGTACCTGAAGTAGCGTCGGCCGAACCGGCCGACGCCCGAGACGCGACGCCAGCGAGCGACAGCGCCGCGCGTCGGCGGGGCGGCGCGGGCGGCGCGGGCGGCGACAGCCGCGGTATCATCTGCGTCATCGTCGGGACGAACGCCGAAGCCGCCCGACCGAAACGCCTTCGGCCTCCCGCCGCAACTCCCGGTCGTGAGCGACGCCGCCGACCGCGACCGCGACCATGACCCCGAGTTCGCCTTCGAGCTCCGGGTCTGTCGCTGGGCCGAGCGCGCGTGGCATCCCGACGGCCCGCGCCCCGCGTTCGTCGCCCGACAGCTCGGCACCCGACAGCGCCGCTGGGACACCGTCGTCGTCGAGGTCGACCCCGAGGCGTTCGCCGCCCGGCGCGCCCTCTCGACCGACGGCTTCGACTCGGACCTGTTGCGCGTCGTCCGCCACGCGCCCGCCGAGTGGGCGTGGTACAGAGACGCCATCCCCGAACCCGATTTCCCGTGGCGACACGTCGTGCCCGCGGTCCACCGCGCCGCGGGGCTCGGCCTCGTCGAGAAACGCCGCGGCTCGCGGAACCGCGTCGAGTACCGCCGGACCGCGCCGTACCCCGACTGGGTCGAGCGCGTCGTCGCCATCGAGAACAAGCCGAACCTCGACGCCAGCGCCGCCCGCGCGCTCGCTGACCAACTCGACCACGACGTGTCGCGGGCGCTCGCCGACGAGGTCTGGGTCGCAACCGAGGTGACGGGCCGGCGGGTCGAACCCGCCCTGTTGGAGGACCTGCCGGTCGAGGTCGGCATCCTCGGCGTCGACGGCGACTCGGCGGAGGTGCTGTGGCACCCGAGTTCGCTGTCGCCCGACCCAGCGGACGCCCGGCGGCGACTCGTCCTCGCCGAGCGCGCCTACGACCGCGGCTGGCGAAACTACGTGGATACGATGCGACCCGACTGCCGACAGTTCGAACTCGACCGGCGCGGCCGGGCGCTCGTCCCGCGGTGCGCCGCGAAAGACTGCTATCAGAGCCAGCGCGAGTGCGCCCACTCGTGTCCGTCGTTCGAGCCGGAGCCGCCGGCGTGGCGGATGAACGGCTGGCCCATCGAGGGCGGCCCCGGTAAAGGGGTCCGCCGGATTCTGGAGGCGCGGCGCGAGCGCGAACGAGACCGCGCCGAGCGCGGCAGTGAGAACGCCTAACTTCGCACCCCGCCGACCGGGCGGTATGGACCGATTCCAGAACACGAGCCTGCCGGACTGGGACTGGTGGGGAAAACTGTGGCCGACCCCGGGCGAGACGCTTCGGGAACTCGGCGTGTCGTCGGGCGACACCGTCGTGGAAATCGGTTGCGGAAACGGCTACTTTGCGCTCCCCGCGGCGCGAATCGTCGCGCCCGCCCCCGTCTACGCGGTCGACCTCGACGACGACCTCCTCGCGGAACTCGACCACCTCGCCGCCCAGCAACGCATCGACAACGTGGTGTCGGTCCGCGGCGACGCCCGCGAGCTTTCGGCGCACGTCTCCGAGCCAGTCGACGTGGCGCTCTTCGCGAACGCGTTCCACGGGGTCGACGACCGCGACGAGTTCCTGACGGAAGTCGAGTCGGTCCTCGCCGACGACGGCCGGTTCGTCGTCGTCAACTGGCGACCGCTCCCCCGGTCGGGGACGACCGTGGCCGGCGAGCCCCGCGGTCCGCCGACCGACCTGCGGCTCGGCCCGGAGGAGACCGCGTCAATCGTCGAGGCGGCGACCGACCTCGCGGTGACGGCCGAAATCGACATCCCGCCGTACCACTACGCGCTGGTGTTCGAGCCGCGCGAATAACGACCGCGGAGGCGGGCGGTTAGACGACTTCCACGTCGACCTCGTCGCGCTCGACGGCGAGGCGGAACGTGGGGACGGTCCGGTAGACGACTTCGATGACGCCCTTGCGGCGGAGGCTCTGGAGCGCGCGGCGCACGTCGTCAACGTCGGGGTCGATGTCGAACTCGTCGCGGAGCTTGTTGAGGACGCTGACGACGCTCTCGGAGCGCTCGTCGGGGCCGGCGACGACCTCGAAGACGCGGGCTTCGAGCGAGGGGACGCGGATGACGCTCGGCACGGACTCCGCCTCGTCGTCGCCCTCGACGCCGGGTTCGACGCCGACGAGTTCGGCCGCCTCGGCCGTCGCGCGGATGAGGCTGTTGTCGTCGCGGTAGTAGTAGTCTTTCAGCTCGGATTCGAGGTAGCGGTGGACCTCGCTCCCGCTTTCGAGGTCCCAGCGGTTCTGTAACTCCTTGTTCTTCGTCGGCTGGAGCCGGACGATGTCGGCGAGGCGTTCTTTCGCCTCGTCGGAGAGCGTCATATCGGTGGATTCGACGGAGGGGCTATAACGTTGTTCTGGATTCTTCAGCGCGACCGGCGAACGTTAATTATTATCCCTGTGTCTCGCGTCGCCCCGAGTATGAGCTGGGACACCCTCCGACTCGACTGGGACGGCGACGTGGCGACCATCACCATCGACCGCCCCGAGCAGATGAACTCGCTCAACGCGGATACGCTCGACGCGCTCGAAGACGCCCTCGACGAGGTCGAAGCCGACGGCGCGCGGGTGGTCGTCCTCACCGGCGCGGGCGACGAGGCGTTCATCGCGGGCGCGGACATCGGCTACATGAAAGACATCGGAACGCCCGCCGCGCAGGCGTACGCCGAGCAGGGCCACCGCATCGCCACGCGCTTGGAGGAGTTCCCCGCGCCGACCGTCGCGGCCATCAACGGCTACGCCTTCGGCGGCGGCATGGAACTCGCGCTGGCGTGCGACCTCCGGGTCGCCTCCGAGCGCGCGCTGCTCGGCCAGACCGAAATCGACCTCGGCATCATGCCCGGGTGGGGCGGGAGTGTCCGCCTGCCGGCGCTCGTCGGCGACGAAGTCGCGCGGCGGCTCATCTTCTTCGGCGAGCGCATCGACGCCAGCGACGCCCACGAGTACGGTATCGTCGGCGAGGTCGTCGCCCACGACCAGCTCGACTCGCACGTCGAAGACCTCGCCGCCGACCTCGCGTCGAAGCCGCGGCACGCCCTCGCGGGCGCGAAAGCCGCCATCAACATGTCCCACGACGCGCCGCGGGACGCCGCGCTCGACTTCGAAGCCCGCGTCTGGAGCGGCCTGTTCGGCACCCACGACCAGCGCGAGGGGATGGAGGCGTTCCTCGACAAGCGCGACCCCGACTTCGAATAGAACCGATAGAGAGCGCCGCTATCCGGTTAATACGGACGATTAGAGCCTCCATTCTCCTGAATTGGTGTGCTAGCACGGCTCCTACAACTGCTAATACGCCCCATGTATAATGAATAATTGTGCAAGATTCCATCACGCTCGGTCGCGTCGAATCCCTCCTCGAAGACCTCTCGTACCCGGTCTCGCGCCGGGACGCCGCGACTTCCCTCGACGGTGTGACGGTGCTCATGGCCGACGGGAACGCCGACCTCGGTGAGTTAGTGCGGAACTGCCTCACGAGCGAGTTCTCCGACGCGAAGGACCTGTACTACGAACTGAACAACGCGATGCCCATCGAGGCGCTCGGCGAGCCGGGGCAGTCCGACGGCGACGCCTGAACCGCCGTTTCGCGCCGACTTTGTTCAGCGCTCACCCCGCGAGCGCGGCGCAATCCTGACGCTTAAGTCCCTCAAGCGGTAGGACGTACTATCATGGAGTTTTGCGACGACTGCGGGTCCCTGATGACGCCGCAAGACGGCGTCTGGGTCTGTCCGAACGGCCACGAGAAAGCCCGCGACAGCGAAAAGGAGAAGTCGATGGTCACGACCGAGGGCCAGGAGTCCAGCGAGGTCGTCGACATGTCCGACGTGGACAACGCCGACATCGGCCCGACGACGAAGGCCATCTGCCCGAAGTGCGGCCACGACGTGGCGCGCTACGAGATGAAGCAGATTCGCTCGGCCGACGAGTCCGAGACGCGCTTTTTCACCTGCGTCGAGTGCGACCACAAGTGGCGCGAAGACGACCACTGAGCGACTCGCCTTTTTCAGCCCTCCGTCCGTAACGCGGGGTATGCCCGACGCGCTCGCCCCGCCGGCCCTCCCGCCGCTCGAGGGGTGGGTCCGCGTCGACGACGCGACCGACCGCCCGTTCGAACTCGGTCCCGTCAGCGTCGTCGCCCGGACGGTCGTCTACGAGGACGCCGCCATCCGCGAGCGCGTGCCGGCGACCGCCGACGGCCCGTGGCGCTTTCTGTTCGCCAGCCGTCTCGAAATCCGCCCGCGGACGCCGCCGTCGAAGTCGCTGACGAAACTCGTCGGCAAGCGCGCGAGCGCCGGATTTCGGTCGCGCCTCGAAGCCCGCGGCTTTTCCGACGTTCGGCGCGTCGAGTCGCGGACACTCCGGGTACGAGTCGGCGGGGGCCAGCGCGATGATGCCCGGGACGATGACGACCGAAGCGACGACGCGGAAAACGAAGCCGAGGCCGACGTGATTCGCTACGCCGCGACCGTGGAACTCGCCGGGGTCGAACTCGCGGCCGACGCCTACCTCGCGGTGACGCCGGTCGACGGCGAGTTCCTCCTGACCGGCGGCGCGTACCCCCGCGAGGTCCGCGGCGGCGACGCGGAGACGGCGGCGTCGCTCCGCGAGGTCATCGAGCCGGAGCGGTTCAGAGAAGAGCTGTTTCGCGTGATTCGCCGCGTCGGGTGAGGCGAAGCGGGCGGGCCGAAAGAGAGGCTGGCCCGTCCGGGTCGGACTCGCTCACTCGTTGCGGGCGAACACGAGGTAGCCGGTGTGGCCGACGCCGGCGGTCGAGGGGCGCGACCCGCGGTCGTTGAAGTCCATCTGTCGCTGAATCGTCTCGAACGTCTCCACGTCCGAGAGGCCCGCCTCCCTGGCGGCTTCGACGGCCGCGCGCGTGCCCTCCACGAACGGGGAGTAGACGGCGACGTAGCCGCCGGTCACGAGCAGGTCGGGCGCGTGGCGGACGACCTCGGGCGCGTTCTCGGTGTCGAGCGTGAGCGCGTCGAACCCCGAGTCCGCGAGGTCGTCGAGTTCGTCGGTGATGTCGCCGGTTCGAACGTCGACGCGCTGTTCGACGCCCGCGAGACGCATGTTCTCGCGAGCCACGTCCGCGAACTCGGCGTCGCGTTCGAACGTCGTCACGTCGACGCCGAGGCGGCCGAGGTACGCCGAGAGGACGCCCGTGCCGGTGCCCGCGTCGAGGACCCGCTCGCCGGCCGCGATACCCGTGTGGCCGACGATGAGGCCGATATCGCGCGGCATCATCGGCGCGCCGGTGCGCTCGAAGTGGTTGAAGAGGTCCGGGCCGCGCGGCTCGCGGACGAGGAACTCCTCGCCGATGTGGGTTTCGAGCGTCTGGCCGGCTTCCACGTCCTCGGGGACGGTGAGCATCCCGAGGTCGGTGTGCAACTCGTCGCCGGGCGCGCGAAGGTACTCGCGGTCGCCGTGGACGAGGAGTATCACTCCAGTCGCGCGATGGCCGCGGCGAGGTCGCCGTCTTCGGCCTCCAGCGCTTCGCGGGCCTCGTCCTCGGGGACGCCGGCGCGCTGGGCCACGATGGCCACGTCGTCGGCCGGAATGGCGTCGGCGGCCTCGGCGGACTCAACGGACTCGTCGCCGCCGTCGTCGCCGGCACCGAGCTCTCGCGTCTCGGGCTCGCCGACGATTTGGTAGGTCTCCTGGCCCTGCGCGTCCATGCGCGTGACCTGGGCGTCGCTGAAGACGAGCTCCTCGTCGCCCGTCTTGATGACGACTTCCTCGGCATCGAGCTCCGTCACGTCGATGCCCATCTGCTTCATCATCTGCTGCATTTTACGCGGATTCATCCCGCCGCCTCCAAACATACCCGAAGCGTCGGGGTGAGCGCTCAAAAGCGTGGCGAACGTCGGTGCGCGGCGGTCGGCGCGCGTCCCGGCGGTCGCCGGCTCACTCGACCCGCGTGCTGACCGCGAGACCGCTCCCGACGGGGAGGACGATGGTCTCGTACCGCGGGTCGGCCCGCACCGCGTCGAGGAACGCCGCGATGCCGCGGGTGTCGGCGTCGGCTCCGTCGAGGGCCTCGGCCCGGCCTTCGCTCCAGTCGGTGAGCGCGTCGAAATCGACCGGGCCGCGCATCACGTTGTCAGCGACGACGACTCCGCCGACCGCGACGCGGTCGGAGACGAGGTCGAACGCCTCGGCGTAGCGGTGTTTCTGGTGGTCCAACAACACGAGGTCGAACTCGCCGTCGACGCCCTCGAACAGGTCGAGCGCGTCGCCTTCGAGGAACGTCGTCCGGCCGGCGAGGCCGGCCCGGTCGAGAAAGTCCCGCGCCATGTCGAGTTCGTGGGCGTCGTGTTCGGTCAGGAAGAGCTCGGCGCCGTCGGCCATTCCCTCCGCGAACCACGTCGCGGAGTAGCCGAAGCCGGAGCCGAACTCGAACAGCCGCGTCGCGTCCGCGAGGTGCGCGAGGACGCGGAGCACGCCGCCCGCCTCGGGGCCGATGATGGGAAAGCCGTGCTCGTCGGCGTAGGCGGCCATCTCGGACTGCACCGCGTCGTGTTCGGGCGCGGTCGCCGCGAGGAACCGCCGCGTCTCGTCGGTCAGGATATCCATGGCGAAGCAGGGCGCGCGAGCGACATAAAATCGGTCGCCGCGGCCGCGTTCGCGGGGACGCCGTCACTCTCTCGGTCGCGCGCTCACGGCCGGAGACAGCGACCGATATCCGCCGACCCGCGTACGCTTAAGTAGGGACAAACCACATCTTCGACCATGTTTGATCCCGACGAGCTCGAAGAGATTCGGGAGGCGAAAGCCGAGTGGGAAGACGAGACGCTGGGGCCGACGCTCGACCGCTTCGGGGAGCGGAAAGAGGAGTTCACGACCGACACGGGCGGCAACGTCGTCAAGCGGCTCTACACCCCGGACGACGCCGACGTGGACTACGACGAGGACGTTGGCTTCCCGGGCGAAAAGCCCTACACGCGCGGGGTGTATCCGACGATGCACCGCGGGCGGCTCTGGACGATGCGGCAGTACGCGGGCTTCGGGACGGCCGCCGAGACCAACGAGCGGTTCCGCTACCTCATCGACAACGGCTCGTCGGGGCTGTCGCTCGCGTTCGACCTGCCGACGCAGATGGGCTACGACTCCGACGCGATGATGGCCGCCGGTGAGGTGGGGAAATCCGGCGTCGCCATCGACAGCCTCCACGACATGGAGACGGTGTTCGACGGCATCGACCTCGGCGAGGTTTCCACGTCGATGACCATCAACGCCCCGGCGGCGGTGTTGCTGGCGATGTACGTCGCCCTCGGCGACAAGCAGGGCGTCCCCCGCGAGGAGCTTCGCGGCACCATCCAGAACGACATCATGAAGGAGTACATCGCGCGGAACCTCTACATCTTCCCGCCGGAGCCATCGATGCGGCTCATCACGGACATCTTCGAGTTCTGCGCGGCGGAGACGCCGAAGTTCAACACCATCTCCATCTCCGGCTACCACATCCGCGAGGCCGGGTCGACCGCCGCCCAAGAGGTCGCGTTCACTCTCGGCAACGGCATCCAGTACGTCGAGGCCGCGGTCGACGCCGGCCTCGACGTGGACGAGTTCGCCCCCCAGTTGTCCTTCTTCTTCAACGCCCACAACAACATCCTCGAAGAGGTGTCGAAGTTCCGCGCCGCCCGGCGGATGTGGGCGAAAATCATGGAAGAGCGCTTCGGCGCGGAGAACCCGAAGTCGATGCAGTTGAAGTTCCACACCCAGACCGGCGGGTCGACGCTCACCGCCCAGCAGGTCGAGAACAACGTCGTCCGGGTGGCCTATCAGGCGCTGGCGGCCGTCCTCGGCGGCACGCAGTCGCTGCACACCAACGGGAAGGACGAGGCGCTGTCACTCCCCACGGAAAAGTCGGTCCGCACGGCGCTCCGCACCCAGCAAATTCTCGCCCACGAGTCGGGCGCGGCGGACACCATCGACCCGCTGGCTGGCAGTTACTACGTCGAGGCGCTGACCGACGACATCGAAGACGAGGCGTTCGACCTGCTCGACGAGGTGGACGACCGCGGCGGCATGCTCGACGCCGTCAAAAACCAGTGGGTCCAGCGGGAGATTCAGGACGTGGCCTACGAGCGCCAACGCGAGATAGAGGAGGGCGAGCGCGTCATCGTCGGCGTCAACGAGTACCAAGTGGACGAGGAGCCGACCGTCGAGGTCCAAGAGGTCTCCGAGGAAGAAGAGCAAAAGCAGGTCGAGTCGCTCGACGCCCGGAAGGACGACCGCGACGAGGAGGCCGTCGAGGTCGCCTTGGAAGACATCCGCGCCGCCGCGAACGGCGACGAGAACCTCCTCCCGCTCATCGTCACGGCGGTCAAGGCCTACGCGACGGTCGGGGAAATCTGCGGCGTCCTCCGCGAGGAGTTCGGAGAGTACGAACCCGGCATGGCCTGAGCCGCCCCTACACTCCCGAACGACCAGCGCCGGCGACCGCCCCGCACCTCGCACCCCGCTCCCCGTGCCAACGGGTCACAAATTCTATACTTTCACCCGACCAACAATTTTTATTATCACCTCCCGAGTGAAGACAATCGAGGCTTATGATGCCGCTTATCGCGTTCTAAACCCGTCACACGCCCGGCCGCCGTCTGTCGGCGCGAGGTTCGCGCCACCAGTCGCTCGACTTTCGAGCGGCGGCCGTCGCGTTGCGGGGCTCTTCGACCGGAGAGCCCCCGGTATCGCATCCGATTGTCCCCCTCACCAGACGAATGTCACGACAACGCTCCAGAGACAGTCGTACCGGCTCCGACTACCACCCCTCGCATCACCGGCCCGCGCCCTCGCTGGCGACGCAGGCCGTCCTGCTCACCTCGATGGCCGCGGTCGTCGCGGTCGTCACCTACCCCGTGGCGTCGCTCGCGGTCGCCGTCACCGTCGCCTCCATCGTCGCCGTCGCCCGCGTCGTCGTCACCCGGGCCGACCGCTCGATGCTGACGGTCGACGTGCCCGGCGTCCCCGTCGAGGTCACGGTCGCCCGGACCGCCCGCGACTGAGGCCCGACCTGACGACGTGAACTCCACGCCGACCCCGCCTGCACGATTTCGCGCCCTCGCATCCCCACGCCCGCTCGCCTCGCGCGTCCCGCTCTTGACGCGCCCCTCCGCGCTCGCGTTCTTCTCGTCCCCGACTCGTTTCGCTCCGCTCCCGTCACTCCCCGGATTCGACGAATCGACGCCGAAGCGCCCGAGCGACCGTCACGGCGAGCATCGCTTGGAGGTAGCCGAAGACGGCGAGCGCCGGGTAGAATATCGACGTCTCGCGGACGCCGAACTCGTTGGCCGCGAGCGTGTCGAAGAAGAAGGCGGCCACCAACGCGGGGTAGTCGAGGGCCCAGATTTCTATCGGCACCACGCCGAAGAAGCCGACCGCCCACACGGCCGCGAGCGCGGCGAAGACGGCGAGCGTGGTCCGGTCCGTGGCGAGCCGGACGACTCCGCGTGCGAGCCGCCGCGGGTCGCGGTCGGCGCGTCGGGTCGGCGTCATCGTCGACTCACGCCACGTCGGCGTTCGATTCGGACGCCGATTCCGCGTCGGCGTCGGGGGCGGTGCCGCCGCCGAGTGTGACGGCGGTCCCGTAGGCCAGAATCTCCGCCGCGCCCTGCGCCACCTCGGCGGTCACGTACCGGACGCCGACGACGGCGTCGGCACCCATCGCCTCCGCCTCCGCCACCATCCGGTCTGTCGCCTCGTCGCGCGCCTCGGCCATCAGCCCGGTGTAGGACTTGAGTTCGCCGCCGACGATGTTGCGGAGCCCCTGTGTGATGTCGCGGCCGACGTTCCGGGCGCGAATCGTGTTCCCGCGGACTGCTCCCAGCGTCTCCTCGATGTCGCGGCCGACGACCGACTCCGTTGTAGTTACTATCATGACAGGAGTATCGAACCGTTTGGGTTTATCCGTTGCGCCCGACGAACTGGAGGCATGCATTTCGACCACGTCGGAATCGCCACGCCCGACGCCGCCGGGCTGGCCGCGCTGTTCGCGGAGCTGTTCGACGCGCCCGTGGCCCACGAGGAGACGTTCGACGGCATGTCGGTCGTCTTTCTCGAACTCGAAAACGGCTACTTCGAACTGCTCGAACCCCACGAGGAGGGTGCCATCTCGAAGTTCCTCGACAAGCGCGGCGGCGGCATTCACCACGTCGCCGTCGAGACCGACGACATCGAGGCCGCGCTCCGGACCGCCGAGGCCGCCGGCGTCGACCGCATCGACGAGGAGCCGCGCCCCGGCGCGTGGGGCCACGAGGTCGCCTTCCTGCACCCCAAGTCCACGGGCGGCGTCCTCGTGGAGTTCGTCTCGCACTGAGCGATGACGGGCGCTCCTGACGACGCGGCCGGTGGCGACGACTCCGAGTCGACCGAGGACGACGCAACCGCCGCCGACGCCCGCGGGTTCGCCGGGCCGATGCGCGACTGGCTCTCCCATCGGGTCGCCGCGACGCCCGACCGACAGGCGCTCATCCACGCTGCGACCGGCGACTCGTGGACCTTCCGCGAACTCGACGCGCTCGTGGACGAGACCGCCGGCCAGCTCGCCGCCCTCGGCGTCGAGGCCGGCGACCACCTCGGCGTCGTCTTGACCCCCGGCATCGACTACGTCCGACTCATCCACGCCGCGACGCGGCTCGGGGCGGTGCTCGTGCCCCTCAGCGACCGACTCACCGCCGACGAAATCGGTCGCAACGTCGAACTCGCGGACGTGACGACGCTCGTCTGCGGCGAATCCACCGAGTCGACGGCGGTCGAGGCGACGACCGACGTGCCCGTCGTCTCCGTGGACGACCCGCGCTGGGAGGGCGTCATCAACCTCTCGTCTATCGCGCCCAAGCGGGTCGAACCCGCGGGCTGGTCGCTCTCGGAGACGATGCTCCTGCTTTTCACCTCGGGGACGACCGGGACGCCGAAGGCCGTGCGGCTCACCATGGGCAACCTGCTCGCCAACGCCGTCGCCGGGGCGTTCCGACTCGGCGTCTCGCGCGACGACCGCTGGCTCGTCACGCTCTCGTTGCACCACATGGGCGGCATCGGCCCGATTCTCCGCGGCCCGCTGTACGGGACGACCGTCGTCCTCCGCGAGGGGTTCGACGCCGGCGGCGCGGCCGACGACATCGGCAAGTACGACGTGACGGGCGTCTCGCTCGTGCCGACGATGCTCACGCGGATGCTCGACAGCAGGGGGACGCTCTCGGACTCGCTCCGCGTGGTGCTCCTCGGCGGCGCGCCCGCTCCCGACGAACTCATCGAGCGCTGTCGGAACTACTCGGTGCCGGTCCACCCGACCTACGGCATGACCGAGACCGCCTCGCAGGTCGCCACGGCGACCCCGCGGGAGGCGTTCGACGACGTGGGGACCGTCGGGCGGCCGCTCTACTTCACCGACCTCCGGGTCGTCGACGGGGACGGAACCCCCGTCGAATCCGGCACGCTGGGCGAACTCGTCGTGTCGGGGCCGACCGTCTCGCCCGGCTACTACCGGAACCCCGAGGCGACCACCGAGGCGTTCACCGACGCCGGCCTCCGAACCGGCGATATCGGCTACCGCGACGACGACGGTCTCCTGTACGTCCTGAACCGGAAGGACGACCGCATCATCACCGGCGGCGAGAACGTCGACCCCGGCGAGGTCGCGGCGGTCCTGCGGGACCACCCCGACGTGGACGACGCCACCGTGCTCGGCGTCCCCGACGCCGAGTGGGGCGAGCGCGTCGCCGCCCTCGTCGTTCCCGCGGACCCGGAGAACCCACCGGACGACGACGACCTCGACGACTTCTGCCGCGAGCGACTCGCCGGGTTCAAATGCCCGCGACTGGTCGCGACCGCGGACGAACTCCCGCGGACCGTCTCGGGGACCGTCGACCGCGAGGCGGTCCGCGAGCGACTGGTCGCGGCCGAGCCCGTCGCGGAGGCCGAACCGGGGCGCGCGACCGATTACGACGACACCGACGACGATGCCGGTGACGACGACGCATCCGTCGAAGCCGAGACCGACTCCGGCGAGGCGACGCCCGCGAACGACACCGACGGGGACGCCATCGACGATGCCGAGGACGACGCCGGAGACGGCGCGGCCGTCGGAGACGCCGACCGCGACGAAGCCGAGGACGATAGTAAAGCGAGCGTCGACGGAGCCGAACGCGGCGACGCCGAGCGCGCGGAAGGCGACACCGATAACGGAGACGCCGACGCCGGCGACCGTGGTGACGAGTTCGTTCCCGACCGCGACCAGTGAGTGAACGCGCCCGCGGGTGACGCCGAATCCACAGCCCGCACCACGCCGAGTCGTTTCCAAACAATCATTACGTTTTACCACAAGAGGACACTATGGTAGGTGCTACCAACCAGACACTTCGGCCGTTTCTGTGGCGCGCGGGCAAGCTCTATCCGGACCGCGAAATCGTCTCTCGGACCGCCGAAGGGCTGGAACGCTACACGTACGCGGAGTACGAGGGGCGCGTGGCACGGCTCGCGGGGGCGCTTTCGGACGCCGGCATCGGGGACGGCGACCGGGTAGCGACGTTCTGCTGGAACCACAACCGACATTTCGAGACGTACTTCGGGGTCCCCTCGATGGGCGCGCAGTTGCACACCATCAACCCGCTTCTGCCCGACCACCACATCCAGTACATCGTCGAGAACGCGAAAGACCGCATCGTCTTCGTGGACCCGTCGCTCGCGCCGAAACTCGCCGGCGCGGTCGACGAGGACGCCTTCGCCTCCGTCGAGCAGTTCGTCGTGATGGCCTCCGAGGTACCGGACGACGTGGGCCTGTCCCCGGTGACGGACTACGAGTCGTTCATCGCTGACCACCCCGACGAGTACGACTGGCCGGACCTCCCGGAGGACCAGCCGGCGGGGATGTGTTACACCTCGGGGACGACGGGCCAGCCGAAAGGCGTCGAGTACTCCCAGCAGATGCTGTGGGCGCACACGATGGCGACGCTCCCCGAATCCGGCCTCGACATCGGCGCGAAAGACGTCATCATGCCGGTCGTCCCGATGTTCCACGTCAACGCGTGGGGCCTGCCGTTTTCGACGACCGCGGCGGGCGCGAAACACGTCTACCCCGGCCCGTCGCCGACGCCCGAGGACCTCGCGACACTCATCGAAGAGGAGGGCGTGACGATGACCGCGGGCGTGCCGACGGTGTGGCTCGGCCTGCTCGACTACCTCGACGAGCACGACGCGGACATCTCGTCGCTCGAACGCATCATCATCGGCGGGTCGGCCGCGCCCAAGTCGGTCATCCGCCGGTTCGACGAGGAACACGACGTGGACGTGCTCCACGCGTGGGGCATGACGGAGATGTCGCCGGTCGGGACCGTCGCCCACCTCAAGCCGGGGATGGAGGACCTCCCCGCCGAAGCGCAGTACGAAAAGCGCGCCAAGCAGGGCCTGCTCGCGCCGGGGCTGGAGATGCGCGTCGTCGACGACGACGGGAACGAGGTCCCGTGGGACGGCGAGGAGTTCGGCGAGCTGTGGGTCCGCGGCCCGTGGGTGACGACCGAGTACTTCGAGCGCCCCGACGCGAACGAGGAGGACTACGAGGATGGCTGGCTGAAGACCGGCGACGTGGTCACGGTGGACGAAGACGGCTACGTCCAAATCGTCGACCGGGCGAAAGACGTCATCAAATCCGGCGGGGAGTGGATTTCGTCGCTCGAACTCGAAAACAGCATCATGGCCCACGACGACGTGGCCGAGGCGACCGTCATCGGCGTCCCCCACGAACGCTGGCAGGAGCGCCCCGTGGCCTTTATCGTCCCGAAGGGCGGCGTCGACGAGGACGCGCTCAAGGCCGACCTCGTCGCGCGCGTCGAAGACGAGTTCCCGAAGTGGTGGGCCCCCGACGAGGTCGTGTTCATCGACGAGGTGCCGAAGACCGCGACCGGCAAGTTCGACAAGAAGGTGCTCCGCGACCGGTACGACGACTCGTCGCTCATCGAGGGCAAGACGCCCAATTCGGAGGCTCCGTCGGACGAATGAACGTCGGGCAACGGCTATTTTAACAAAAAACAAGTTTGAAGTTTAGACTGGTTCCATGCCTATTTTTACTGTACGATTCCATGGCGTGGTATGGAACTTCTCGACGACTCCATCGTGCCCGAACACGCCCGCGACCTCAAGCAGGAGGCCCGCGAGTTCGCAGAGGCGCACATCGAACCGGTCGCGGCGGACTACTACGAGTCCGGCGAGTACCCGCACGAAGTGCTCCAAGCGGGGATGGACGCAGGGCTCGTCGCCCAAGATATCTCCGAGGAGTACGGCGGCAAGGGCTTCGACCTCCAGCAGATGCTCGCCATCTCCGAGGAGTTCTACCGCGCCGACGCCGGTATCGCGCTGACGCTCCAGCTCGCCTCGTTCGGCTGCGAGATTATGGAGCACTACGGCAGCGAAGAACAGAAAGAGAAGTGGCTCCGCCCGGTCGCGGAAAACGAGCAGCTTTCGGGGCTCGCGGTCTCCGAGCCGCAGACCGGCTCCGACATGGCCGGCATGGAGACGACCGCCGAGAAGACCGACGACGGCTACGTCCTCAACGGCGAGAAGTACTGGGTCGGCAACGCCGTCGAGGCCGACTGGCTGACGGTGTACGCCAAGACCGCCGACACCGACGACCGCTACTCGAACTACTCGATGTTCATCGTGCCGACCGACACGCCCGGCTACGAGGCGGAACACATCCCCGAGAAGATGGGTATGCGCGCCTCCAAGCAGGGCCACATCGTCTTCGACGACTGCGAGGTGCCCGAGGAGAACCTCATCGGCACCGAGGGCGGCGGCTTCTACATGCTCGCGGACTTCTTCAACCACGGCCGCGTCATCGTCGGCGGCCACAGCCTCGGCCTCGCGGCCGCCGCCATCGAGGAGACGTGGGAATTCGTCCACGACCGGCAAGCGTTCGGGCGCAGCGTCTCGGAGTTCCAAGCGGTCCAGCACATCCTCGCCGATATGCGCATGGAGTTCGAGGCGGCCCGCGCGCTCAACTGGCGCGCCGCCGAGAAGGTCGCGAACGGCGAGGACGCCGGCTTCTGGGCGGCCGCAACGAAGACGAAATCGACCGAGACGGCGGTCGACGTGGCCGAGCGTGGCATGCAGCTCCACGGCGGCCGGTCGGTCCTCAACGAGTACAAGATTTCGCGGGTCTACCGCGACGCGCGCATCCCGGTCATCTACGAGGGCGCAAACGAGATTCAGCGCAACCTCATCTACCGACAGGGCGGGCTGTGAGCAGGCCCCGGCACGGCCCCCGGAACTGACAACTCGTTTTCCGGTTTGGCATGGCTTGACCGGAACGCAGTTACTATCTGAGCGTCGTACCTTGAGTCAGCACCAATGGTACGCACGAGCGTTATCGGCTGCGGAAACATGGGGAGCGCCCTCCTCACCGGGCTCTGGAAGGCGGGCGGCCACTCGGTCGTCGCCTGCGACCTCGACCCCGAGGCCCTCGCCGCGGTCGCCGACTACTGTGAAGAGACGACGGACGACGTGTCGCGCGCGGCCGACGCCGACGTGGTGTTCGTCGCGGTCAAGCCCGACATCGTCGAGGCCGTCCTCTCGGAACTCGATTTGTCTCCCGACCAGACTCTCGTCACCATCGCCGCGGGCGTCCCGACCGCGTTCGTCGAGGCGCACACCGACGCCCGCGTCGTTCGCATCATGCCGAACCTCGCCGCCGAGACCCGCGACATGGCGGCGGCGGCGACCGGCGACCTGACCGACGAGGTCCGCGAACTCCTCTCGGACGTGGGCGAGTTCGTCGAGGTCGAAGAGTCCCAGATGGATATCGCCACCGCGGTCAACGGCAGCGGGCCGGCCTTCGTCTTCTATCTCATCGAGGCCGTCACGCAGGCCGGTATCGCGGGCGGACTCTCCGAGGAAGACGCCGAGATTCTCGCCGCTCAGACGTTCAAGGGCGCGGCCGAGACCGTCGTCCAGGACGACCGCACCGCCGACGAACTCATCGACGCGGTCTGCTCGCCGAACGGGACGACCATCGAGGGGATGGAGGTCCTCTGGGACAGCGACGCCGACGACGCCGTCACCGAGGCGGTCGTCGCGGCCGAGCGTCGGTCGAAGGAACTCGCGGAGGAGTTCGCTGATGAGTGAACTGAGCGAGACGGCGGAGGCGTCCGAGGCGTCCGAGTCGACTGCGGCCGTCGACCCCGATGCGGTCGCCGCCGCCCGCGACGCCGCCGCCGAGGCGGACCGCGTCATCGTCAAGGCCGGCACCAACTCGCTGACCGACGAGGACTCCAACCTCGACGACGACAAACTCGACAAGCTCGTCGACGACATCGAGTCGCTGCTCTCGCGCGGTAAGGAGGTGCTGCTCGTCTCCTCGGGCGCGGTCGGGGCCGGCATCGGACGGCTCGACCACCCCACGGCGGACCGCGACACTCTCGAAGCGTCGCAGGCGCTGTCGACGGTCGGCCAGAGCCTGCTCATGCACCGCTACACCGAGAGCTTCGAGCGCTACGACCGGAAGGTCGCCCAGATACTCATCACCCAGCACGACCTGGAGAACCCCGAGCGCTTCACCAACTTCCGGAACACGGTCGAGACGCTGCTGGAGTGGGGCGTCGTGCCCATCATCAACGAGAACGACGCGGTCGCCACCGAAGAGCTCCAAATCGGAGACAACGACATGATTTCGTCGGACATCGCGGTCGGCATCGGCGTCGACCTGCTCGTGACGCTCACCGACGTGGGCGGCGTCTACACCGGCAATCCGAAGGAGGACTCCGACGCCGAGCGCATCGAAGTCGTCGGCGACAATTACAGCGACGTGGAGGACATCGTCACCGCGAGCTCGACCGGCGGCTTCGGCGGCATCCAGACGAAGGTCCGCGGCGCGCGCGACGCCGCCGAGTACGGCATCCCCGCCGTCATCGCGCGGTCGACCGAGCCCGACGTGCTGGCGAAGATAGCCGAGCGCGAATCGGTGGGAACAATGTTCCTCCCCCTCGATGGTGAACTCGATGACTGAGCGAGACACGACCGCGCAGGTCGAACGGGCACAGTCGGCGGCGCTCCGCCTCGCCAACGTCGACGCGGCCGACCGCGACGCCGCGCTCGGAGCCATCGCGGACGCCATCCGCGACAACAGCGAGGCGATTCTCGCGGCCAACCGCGAGGACGTCGAGGAGGCCGAGGCGATGCTCGCCGCCGGCGAGTACACGCAGGCGCTCGTGGACCGCCTCAAACTCGACGAGGCGAAGTTGGACGACATCGCCGGGATGGTCGAGTCCGTCGCCGAGCAGGACGACCCGCTCGGCGAGACGCTGGAAGCGCGCGAACTGGACGAGGACCTCGAACTGTACAAACTCTCGGTCCCCATCGGCGTCGTGGCGACCATCTTCGAGTCGCGGCCCGACGCGCTGGTCCAAATCGCCGCGCTGGCGCTGAAGTCCGGTAACGCCGTCATCCTCAAGGGCGGCAGCGAGGCCAGCGAGTCGAACCGCGTGCTGTACGAGACGATTCTGTCCGCCACCGAGGAGCTGCCCGACGGCTGGGCGACGCTCATCGAAGCCCACGAGGAGGTCGACCGCCTGCTCGAACTCGACGACATGGTCGACCTCGTGATGCCCCGCGGCTCCTCGGAATTCGTCAGCTACATCCAGGACAACACCCAGATTCCCGTCCTCGGCCACACCGAGGGTATCTGTCACGTCTACGTCGACGAGGCGGCCGACCTCGACATGGCCGCGGACATCGCGCTCGACGCGAAGGTGCAGTACCCCGCGGTCTGCAACGCCGTCGAGACGCTCCTCGTCGACGAGTCGGTCGCCGCCGACTTCCTGCCGACGGTCGTCGAGCGCTACCGCGACGAGGGCGTCGTCCTCCGCGGCGACGAGGCGACCCGCGAACACGTCGATATCGACCCCGCGACCGACGACGACTGGGACACCGAGTACGGCGACCTCGAACTCTCCGTCAAGGTCGTCTCGGACCTGTACGACGCGGTCGACCACATCAACGCCCACGGCTCGAAACACACCGAGTCCATCGTCACCGACGACGCCGAGCGTGCGGAGACGTTCATGACCGGCGTCGACGCCGCCAGCGTCTTCCACAACGCCTCGACCCGCTTCGCCGACGGCTACCGCTACGGCCTCGGCGCCGAGGTGGGCATCTCGACGGGCAAGATTCACGCCCGCGGCCCGGTCGGTCTCGAAGGGCTGACGACCTACAAGTACTACCTCGAAGGCGACGGCCAGTTGGTCGCCACCTACGCCGGCGAGGACGCCGTCCCCTTCACCCACGAGGCGCTCGACGCCGACTGGACCCCCGGCCACCGAAGCCGTCGGGACTGACTGACCACGTCGACCGTTCGGGCCGATTTTTCGCGGCAAACAGAACTATATCCCTGACAGTCGCCTCTCCGGTAGAGTCGCTTTCGGCCGCGACTCGGTGACTCAATGGACTTAGACGAATTCGTCAGCGCGCACGCACCGTCCGAAGGCGGCGACTCCTTCGAACTCGAAAACTCGAAGCTCCTCGACGTGGCCCTCGACGGGAACGTCATGGCGAAAGCCGGGTCGATGGTCGGCTACACCGGCGACATCTCCTTCGAGCGCAAGTCCGCCGGCGGCCTAAAAGGGATGCTCAAGAAGAAGGCCACGGGCGAGGGCGACGTCATGATGCAGGCGACCGGAACCGGCCACCTCTATCTCGCAGACCAGGCCAAGGAGGTCCAGATTCTCGAACTCGACGCGGGCGAGGAGCTGAGCGTCAACGGCAACGACGTGCTCGCGTTCGAGTCGAGCGTGAACTGGGACATCAAGATGCTGACGAGCGTCGCCGGCACCTCCTCGGGCGGCCTGTTCAACGTCTTCCTCGAAGGCCCCGGCCACGTCGCCCTCACGACCCACGGCGAACCCATCGTCCTCCAGACGCCGGCGAAGACCGACCCCAACGCGACCGTCGCGTGGAGCGGCAACGTCTCGCCGTCGTCGAACCGCGACATCAACATCAAGGGCCTGCTCGGCCGCTCGTCGGGCGAGTCCTACCAGCTCGAATTCGCGGACGAGGGCGGCTTCGTCATCGTCCAACCGTTCGAGGAAGTCGGCCCCAGTCAGTAGCGTAGCGACCGTTCGCTCCGGGTTTTCACCGTCGCTCGTCGACCGCGTTCGCCGCGCGGGCCGACACGGCGCGGGCCGAAACGACGCGTATCTCTAGTGCCCGACGGAGATATATTGACTGCCTGAACGGTTATGCCGGCTCCGTCCTAACCCCGGAATATGGGTGACATCAGCGTCCACCTGGTCGACCGCGGCCGCGTTCACGCGGACACCGGCTACGTCCTCGACGGCTACTCCATGGGGAGCGCGTCGAACCCGAACCCCGACCACGAGATGAGCGAGTTCGTCGTCTGGAACGCCGTCGTCGACGGCCCCGACCGGACGGTGCTGTGGGACACCGGCTCGAACCCGGCCGCCGCCGACGGCTACTGGCCCGACCCGCTGTACGAGGCGTTTTCGCACGTCGATGCCGCGGACCACACGCTCGAAGGCGACCTCGGCGCGGTCGGCTACGACCCCGCCGACATCGACGCGGTGGTGATGAGCCACCTGCATCTCGATCACGCGGGCGGCCTCGTCGAGTTCGCGGGCACAGACGTGCCGATATACGTCCACGAGGAGGAACTGAAGTTCGCCTACTACTCGGCGAAGACGACAGAGGGCTCCATCGCGTACCTCGCCTCCGACTTCGACCGCGACCTGAACTGGCACGTCGTCCACGGCGACGAACACACGCTGTTCGACGGCTTCCGGCTCATTCACCTGCCGGGTCACACTCCCGGCGTGCTGGGCGCGCACATCGAAACGCCCGATGGCGACGTGCTCGTCGCGGGCGACGAGTGTTACGTCGAGGGCAACTACGCGGACGAAGTGCCGCTCGGCCCCGGCCTGCTGTGGAGCGAACGCGACTGGTTCGAGAGCCTCCAGACGGTGAAGGAACTCGAACGCCGGACCGGCGGCGACGTGCTGTTCGGCCACGACCTCGCCCGCTTCGAGTCGTTCGGCGCGGGCTGGAACGTCTGAATCGGACGACGGCGCGCGCGTCGGATTCTGATTTTCTGGATTCATTCGATGGCCGGCCGACGGCGACCGCTCTCGTCGCGTCCGAAGAGGGTGAAAAGGGGAACCTCAGGGATGGTGGGAATGGGTGGGTGAGGCGGGTGGAGTGGGGGAGGGGTTGGAGGATTGGTTGGCTGTGGGAGACGACGGCCCGGCCTAAATCATGAGCTGTACGTCGGCGTCGGCCATGTGCTGGAGGGCCGTCGCCGCGCCGACGCCGGTGGTGACGCCGTCGTAGAACTCGGCTTCGTCGTAGCCCATCAGTTCGATGGTCATCTGGCAGGCCTGGAGGTCGACGCCCATGTCGAGGGAGGTCTCGATGAGTTCCTCGACGGTCGCGGTCCCGTTTTCCTGAATCTTCTTTTCCATCATGCTCGTGGCGACGGAGTCCATGAAGGGCAACGCGGCGACGGCGTTCGGCATCGGCATGCTCGGGTTGCCGACCGCGCTGAGCTTCAGATTCTTCGACTTCTCCTCGTGGAGGATGTCGAGCCCCCAGAACGTGTGGAACACCACGACGTCCCAGCCGAATGCGGCCGCCGTGCTGGCGAGGATGAGCGGCGGGTACGCCATGTCGAGGGTGCCTTTGGTCGCGATGATGGTCATCGACTTCTGGCCGTCGTCGTCGGTCGCCTCCCGGAGGTCGGAGACGTCTTCTTGCAGGGCTTGGACCTGCGCGCGGAGGTCTTCGACGGAGGCGGCTCCCGCGTCGACGGGCGCGTCGGCGTCCGAACTCATTCCTTCTGGATGAAGTGACGGAAGACCGCGTCGCCGTCTTCCTCGGCCTCTTCCTGTTCGAGCATGGAGACGCCGTCGGTGGCGTCGGCCCAGCCCTTCAGGTCGCTCATACTGCCGGAGTCGGTCGCGACGACCCGCAGAATCTCGCCGCTTTCGAGGTCGTCGACCGCGCCGCGGGTCTTGACGACGGGCATCGGGCAGGACAGTCCTTTCACGTCGAGGGTCTCGGTGGGTTCGTATGTACTCATTTTCGAGGTCACCTGTGTTGGGTGTGTTCCACAATATAAGGGTGCTTCGTAAAAGTGTGTCGCTTCTTGGGTAGACTACACAATATCTAATCAGCTGCGTCTATCCGGGGTATTCGGACGTTTTACGGGCTTAAGAACCATTGTGCGCTCACGTGGGTGCAAAATCGCACTATATTTGGATGATATCTGCGGGATGAATATTGCAGAAAATCCAAACTACCATCCGAAAGCTTAAGTCTAATCACCCGATAGTGGGTGATGCATACATGACCGTTCCAGACCTGCCGGAACTCGACGTCGACGTGCCAGTCATCGAACCCGAGGCGCTGAAAGCCCGCATCGACGAGGGCGAGGCGCTCACCATCCTCGACAACCGCGTGCCGTCGGAACACGAGGACTGGCGCATCGACGGCGAGAACGTCTCGCACGTCAACATCCCCTACTTCGAGTTCCTCGACGAGGAGCTCGACGAGTCGCTGTTCGAAGAGCTGCCCGAAGACGAGGAGTTCGTCGTCCTCTGTGCGAAGGGTCACTCCTCGGAGTACGTCGCCGGGCTCCTGATTCAGGAGGGCTACGACGCCGTGGCGCTCGAACGCGGCATGAACGGCTGGGCGAGCGTCTACGAGTACACCGAACTGGAGACCGACGGCGACGCGCTCGTCGCGCAGTACCAGCGCCCCTCCAGCGGTTGTCTGGCGTACCTCGTCGTCGACGGTGACGAGGCGGCCGTCGTCGACCCGCTCCGCTACTTCGCCGACGAGTACGTCGCCGACGCGAAGGCGCTCGGCGCTGAACTCAAGTACGCCGTCGACACGCACATCCACGCGGACCACATCAGCGGCGTCCGCACGCTGGTCGAAGACCATGGCGTCACGGGCGTCATCCCCGAGGCCGCCGAGGACCGCGGCGTCGACTACGACACGCCCTACGACACAATCGCGGATGGCGAGACGCTCACCGTCGGCGACACCGACATCGAGGCCATCCACACGCCGGGTCACACGACCGGCATGACGACCTACAAGGTCGACAACGTGCTCTTTACGGGTGACGGCCTGTTCATCGAATCGGTCGCCCGCCCCGACCTCGAAGACGGCGACGAGGGCGCGCCCGACGCGGCCGGACTGCTCTACGACTCGCTTCAAGAGCGCGTCCTCTCGCACGACGACGACGCCATCGTCGCCTCCGCGCACTTCAGCGACGCGGCAATCCCGGCCGACGACGGCAGCTACACCGCCACGCTCGGGGAACTGAAGGAGACGATGAATGCACTGTCGATGCCCAAAGACGAGTTCGTGGAGTTCATCCTCTCGGATATGCCGCCGCGGCCGGCCAACTACGTCGATATCATCGAGACGAACCTCGGCGTGCAGGAGTCGGACGACGACCGCGCCTTCGAGCTCGAACTCGGGCCGAACAACTGCGCGGCCAGCAACGAAGCTCTGACGAACTAAATGTCGGGTCTGACGCCGCTCCTCGTCGACGGGCTCTTCCCGAACGGTATCGCGCACTACGCGCTCGGCGGCCTCCTCATCGGACTCGGGACCGCCGTCATCTACCTCGGGACGGGCGTCATCGCCGGCGCGAGCACCTTCCTCGAATCGACGCTGTCGTACGTCTCCGACCTCCCGCGGTTCAACAAGGCGAAGTACGTCGCCTCGCGGGACTGGCGGGTCGTGTTCACCCTGAGCATCGTCGCCGGGGCCGCACTCTACACCGTCCTGTTCGGTGACGGCTGGTGGGTCTCCGACGTGCAGCCGTGGCGCTTCGCCGTCGGCGGCGTGCTCGTCGGCGTCGGCACCCGCATCGGGAAGGGGTGTACGTCCGGCCACGGGGTCTGCGGCGTCGGCTCGCGCTCGCGGACCTCGCTGGTCAACGTCGCCACCTTCATGCTCGTCGCCATCGGGGTCGCACAGCTCCTGAGCGCGCTGGGGGTGTCGCCGTGAGCGACGACGAACGCGGACTCGGGTTCATGCTGGTCGTCGTCGCGGGCGGCCTGATATTCGGGTTCGGTCTCGCCGTCAGCAACATGGCCCGCCCGGAGGTCGTCCTCGATTTCCTCCAGTTCGACGACTTCGGCCTCGTCTTCGTGATGGGCGGGGCCGCCGTCGTCACCGGGACCGTCTTCGCGCTCGCCGAGGCGTTCGGTGACCGCGCGCCCCTCACCGGACGCGACTACGGCCGCCGGCTGAAGTCGTTCGACAAGAACGTCGTCGTCGGCGGGGTCGTCTTCGGTGCCGGCTGGGGAATCTCGGGCATCTGCCCGGGTGCGGCCTACGCCAGCCTCGGCGTCGGCAACTACCCAATCCTCATCGCCATCGGCGGGATGTTCGTCGGCGCGTACCTCCAGGGGCTCTGGCGCGCCCGCCGCGCCGACAGCGCCGCGACCGGCACCGCCGCCGACTGAGCCGCCCCGCCGAATCGGATTTCGCTCGTCTCCTGCTTTCACCTCTCGACCGCAGAGCGACGGCGACGAAGTGCCCGACGCCCCCGTCGGTGAACCGCTGTCCCGGGCGACGACTCGACTCGACTCGCGCGCGCCGTCGAGCGGTTGGCGTCTGTCGTCGCCAGCCGCGGACCGTTCGACGCTCGCCGTAGCCCCCGAAAACAACGCTGTGAGCGTCTCTCGGGTGTGATATCTCCAATTCGACATTTGAGAAGATAGTATTGTACAATAATCAAATAACTATTTTTGTCATAGATAGCGGACAAATATGTTCGTAACGTCGCCTGATACAAAATATGACTCGGCTGAGTGGTATCTGTGTGTTCACCCTGTAACTTATACGTATGCGATAGCAATATGGTCTTGTATAGTATTCCCAAAAGCGTTATATCCTCACTCCGGTTAGCCAGCCATGTACAAGAAAGTATGATGCGTGCAATACACTCCGGGCGCCCCGAGGGGTGCTGGTAAGATGTTCGGAATCGAGACGCTGGGCGGGAACGCGCAGGCCGCCGCGCTCGTCGGCGTCGTCCTCGTCGAGGCGATGGTGCTGTACGTCGGCTACGGCGCGCTGACCGCGGCGCTCGGCCCGACCGTGCGGAAAGCAATCGGTGGTGAGTGAGCGTGCTGGAGCTATTCGGCATGTCGGCCGGGCTGCTGGCGCTTTTCGTCGCGTTCGGCGTCCTCATCGGCGTCCTGTTCGGCTTCTTCGGCATGGGCGGGTCGTTCCTCGTGACGCCCGCGCTGCTCGTCATGGGCTATCCCTCGCGCGTGGCCGTCGGCTCCGGGCTCGCGTTCGTCTTCGGGACCTCCGTCATCGCGACGCTGAAACACCGCGACCTCGGGCAAGTCGACTACAAACTCGGTATCTCGATGATTATCGGGACCACGGTCGGCCTCGAAGTCGGGAAGGAAATCGTCCTCTACCTCGAAGAACTCGGACTCGCCGGCAACATCATCAGCGTCACGTACGTGCTGCTCCTCGGCGGTATCGGGCTGTTCGTCACCTACGAGGCGCTGAAAGGCGGCGACAGCGGCGGCGTCAGCCACGACGTAGACGGCGACGCCGACGTCGACGCTGACGACATCCCCGAGCTGGCGAAGAAGATTCAGAGCTACTCGCTGCCGCCGATGATAACGCTCCGCGGCGGCGTGCAGGTCTCGCTGTGGATGATTCTGCTCGTCGCGTTCGCCACGGGGCTCCTCTCGGGGTTCCTCGGCGTCGGCGGCGGCTTCATCCGGATGCCCGCCCTGTTCTACCTCATCGGCGTCCCCGTACCCATCGCGGTCGGGACCGACCTGTTCGAAATCATGTTCTCGGGCGGCATCGGCTCGTTCCTCTACGCGCAGTCCGGCGGCGTCGACCTCTCTATCGTCGCGCCGCTGCTCGCCGGCTCCGCGCTCGGCGCGCGCGTCGGCTCCGCGGCGACCTCCATCGTCGACGAGGACGAAATCAAGATTTACTTCGGCCTGATGCTGCTTCTCGGCGCGCTCGCTGTCGCCGTGCGACAGGCCGGGAACTATCTCGGCGTGGGCGTCCTCGACTACGTCAGCCTCGCGCTCATCCTCGGGTCGGCGCTCATGGTCTCCGGCGCGGTGCTTTACAGCGCCGTCAAGTCCATGCGCGCGCCCTCGACTGCCGGGAGTTCGACCGCCGACTGACCGCACCGACTCGAACGCGAACCGCACTCGCATCGAACGCGAATCCGCCACACTGGGTCGCCGTCTCCCACTCGGTGTTGTGCAAACTATACAAACCCTTTTCAGGGCTGACCACGTAGCCCGAACCGACAATGGCTAGCTCGATGGTCGAATATCTGCAATCGGACATGGAGTGTGAGGGACTCCTCGAATGTCTCCACGGACTGAAGCAACTCGACCGACGGTGTTTCGAGGTGCTCGTCGAGACCGACGACCGCCTGACCGTCGACGAGGTCGCTGAAGCGGTCGAACGGGAGCGTTCGACCGCCTACCGCTCTATCCAGCGCCTGTTGCAGGCGGGCCTCATCCAAAAACAACAGGTGAACTACGAACACGGCGGCTACTACCACGTCTACCACCCGACCGACCCCAACGAGGTCGCGGACGATATGCAGCGGATGCTCAACGACTGGTACGCCCAGATGGGCACGCTCATCCAGGAGTTCCGCGACAAGTACGACGAGAAAATCGTCCCCGCGGAGTAGTCCTCTCGGCCGACGAGCGGCCGCCGCCCCTCGATTGGTTCGCGTCCCAAATCAATTAGGTTCCGTATTCAACGGCATAGAGTCCATAGCTACTGCCACGACCACCGTATGTCGAAGAGTAAAAGCAGTCCCCGAAACAACGAGTTCGTCGAAGAGTGCCCGTCGTGTGAGTCGCGGACGCCGCACGACGTCTCCATCGAAATCAAGACGGAGAGTCGGAAGCGCGAGAACCGTCAGTTCTCCCGCGAGCCGTACCGCGTCACGCGCTGTACGCGCTGTGGCAACACGCAGTCGAAGCGCATGAACGACGCGTGAGCGACACCCGCGCCGCTCGACGACCGCTTTCGACCGACCGCCTCCGAGTCCGCACGACCGCCCCCGAGACACCGTAGCCACGGTCCGAGCCATGACACAGACTCACACTCACGACGCGCCGACCGTCCTCCTCGTCGACGACGAGGCCGCCCTCGCCGACAGCCTCGCGCTGTGGCTCGAACGACGCTACCGCGTCCGGGTCGCCTACACCGGGCGCGAGGCGCTCCAGTCGTTCGACGACGACGTCGACCTCGTCTTTCTCGACCGCAACCTCCCCGGTCTCTCCGGCGAGTCCGTCCTCGAAGAACTCCGCCGCCGAGCCGACCCGGCGTCGTTCGGCGTCGTCATGCTCAGCGCCACGCCCGACGACGAGCTAACCGCCCTCCCGGTCGACGACGTGCTCACGAAACCTGTCACCAAAGGCGACGTGTTCGACGCCGCCGCTCGACTCATCGACGACACCCCCGAAGCAACACTCGACTAACTCTCCTCGGTCGCTCGCCCCCGACCGCCTCAGTCGTCCGCCGGCGCTGGATTCAGCTCGTCGAAATACGTCTCGATGAGCTTTCGCTCCGCCGTCCGGAGGTGCTCGTGGAGCGTGGGCGGCGAGATACCGAGCGAGTCCGCGACCTCCTCGGCCGTGCTCCCCCGGGGCCACTCGAAGTAGCCGGAGACGAGCGACGTTTCGAGGACCGTCCGCTGCCGGTCGGTCAGCTTCGAGTCGAGCGCCCGCCGGAAGGAGTCGGGCGACTGGACGGACCGCTCGACCTCGCGCTTCGCGACGACTGAGACGCCCGGTGCGGCCGTCGCCACCGCCTCCACGAGCGCGCCGTGGTCGGCGTCGGCCGCGACGCGGAGTGCGAGACTGCCGGTCCCTTCCGAGAGCGTCAGTTGCTCCACGCTCGCGCCGTGGTCGATAGCGGTCGAAAGCGCCGCCTCGGCGTCGGTGCGGAGTTCGACGACGGACTCCTCGTCGCCCTCGGAGACGACGCGGGCCTGCGAGACGCCGTCGGCGTCGACCGCAGCCGCGACCGCGTCGCTGCCCGACGCGCCCGCGACGCTGACGAAGCAGGCGAGACCGTCGTCGAGGCGGGTCACGCCGTCGAGCGAGAGTTGGCAGTCGAGCGCCGCCGAGAGGCGGGTGAGCACGCCGGCGTCGCGGCCGACCTGAAACTCCAGTTCGACGACGCTGTCGCCGTTGAGAAGCCGCTTGCTCTGGGTCGCGTTGATGCCGTTGCCGACGGTCGCTCCGAGGTCGGAAAACAGCCCCGCGGACTCGTCGTCGAAGCCGTCGGTCTCGTCGTAGACGACGAGCGCGCCGTACATCGTCTCGCGGTAGTCGATGGAAACACAGAGCGCCGAGACCGCGTCGAGGTCGTCGGCGTCGTCGCCGAGTACGGCCGCGCGGTGCGCCTCGGAGATATCCTCGAAGACGAAGCCGTCTTCGACCGCCCCGTCGACGCCGAACGCCTCGTCGACGAAGTCGAGGTCGATGCCCGCGGGGTCGAGACCGTGGCCCGCCGCCGCGGTACACCGCAGCGTGCCGGCGGCGGTGCGCCTGAGGACGACGGCGGCCTCGTGCGCGTCCGCGACCACGTCGCAGACGGTCTGTTCGATTTCGTCGCGGGTCCGCGCGTCGATGAGCGCCCGGTCGACGTCGCGGAGCAGTTCGTTCGTTCGGTTCAGGCGGTCGAGTTGCGCTTCGCGGTTTCGAATCGCCGCCTCGTGTTCGGCCCGCACCGCCTCCAAGCGACTGCGGAGGTCCGAAAGCGCCTCCGGCTCGCGAAGCTCCTCTACGTCGCGGCTGTCGAGCGCCGCCTCGGTGGATTCGAGCGCGAAGTACTCGCGGACCCCGGACTCGAACCCCGACCGAACGAGCAGCTCTTCGACCGTCTCTTTGACCTCCGACTCCGAGACGGGCTTGACGAGGTAGGCGTCGAACGGCATCTCGACGATGTCGGTGTCCGGCTCGACCGCGGTCATCATCGCCACGCGGCAGTCGAGGCCGCGCTCGCGAATCTCTTCGAGCACGTCGTCGCCCGTGACGTTCGGCATCCGGCGGTCGAGGAGGACCACGTCGACCGTGTCGTCGAGTCGGCAGAGCGCTTCCGCTCCACCGTAGGCTGTCTCGACGGCGAACCGCTCGCCGTCGAGCCAGTACCGGCAGGTGTCCGCGAGGTCCTCGTCGTCGTCGACGACGAGGACGACCTGCTCGGCGGCCCGCTGGTCGGGGCTCTCGCGCGCCGAGCGTTCGGTGACCATCGTATCGAACACACAGTAACGGCGGACGGTAATATATCTGCCCATCGAAACAGGTGGAATTTAGGCGGTACGGCGACCCGAGTCGGCGGTCTTCGCCGTCGGATTACTCCCCGACTGAAGCGGTCCAGTCCGGGGGCGAACTCACGCCCGCGGGAGCGTGACGACGAACGTGGCTCCGCCGCGGTCGTTGTCCTCGATTTCGACCGTGCCGCCGTAGCTCTCGACGATTTCGCGGACCAGAAACAGCCCGAAGCCGTTGCCCGGGTTCGACAGGTCCTCGATGCGCTGGTCGACGATGCGGTGTTTCTCCTCGTCGGGGACGCCCGGCCCGTTGTCGGAGACGCGGAGTTCGACCGCGTCGTCGCCGGCGGCCACCTCGACTTCGACCGCGGGGTCCGGTTTGTCGTTGTGCTGGACGGCGTTTTTCAGTAGGTGCTCGACGACCTCGTCCAGCAGGTCGTCGGCGACGACCGAAATCTCCGGCAGTCGCCCGACGGCGACGCTCGCGGCGTCGGACTCCCGCCGGAGCGACTCCACGCCGTGGCCGACCGCCTCGTCGATGCGACGCGGGCGGAACTCGTGGGACTCCCGCTCGACGATGACTTTCATGAACGTCCGCATCGTCCCGACGAGTTCGGTCATCTCGCGGACGCGTCCCTGTATCGTTTCGAGGTGGGTCAGCCCCGCATCGTCCACGAAGTCCTCGACGATGTCCGCCCGCGCGCCGACCACGTTCAAGCCGTTGAGGAGGTTGTGGCGGATGATGCGGTTGACGAACTCCAGTCGCTCCTGTTCGCGTCGCAGCTCTCGCTCTCGCTCCTTGCGGGCGGTGATGTCGTGGCCTTCGAGGACCAGAAACGACACCTCGCCCTCGTCGTCGGTGACCGGCGTGACAGAGAAGTCGACGACGACCAGTCGGTCGGTGTTCTCGCGGTCGATTTCGACCTCGTAGCGGACGAACTCCCCGTCGGCCGCGCGGTCGAGGGCGGCCCGGAGGTCGGCGGTGCGCTCGTCGTCGCCGCGCCACCACGGCGTCTCCCACGCCCGCGTCCCCACCAGGTCGTCGCGGTCGGCGTCGACGAGGTCGAGTGCGGCGTCGTTCACCCGGAGGACCGTGCCGTCCGGCTCGACCAGCCCGATGTACTGGACGGTGCTGTTGAACACCGCGTCGAGCTGTTGTTCGCGGCGCTTCCGCTCGGTCATATCGTGCGTTACCTTGGCGAAACCGATGACCTCGCCGGCGTCGTCGGTCAGGGCGGTGATGGTGACGGACGCCCAAAAGCGGGTGCCGTCGGCCCGGACGCGCCACCCCTCGTTTTCCGCCCGGCCCTCGGTCCGCGCCCGGTCGAGAAGGCGCTCGGGCAGGCCGTCTTCGGCGTCTTCGTCGGTGTAGAACGTCTCGATGTGTTTCCCGAGTATCTCGTCGGCGTCGTAGCCCTTGATGGCCGCCGCGCCGCGATTCCAGCTCTCGACGCGCCCCGCGGCGTCGAGGCGGAACAGCGCGTACTCCTCGATGTTCTCGACGATGCGCGAAAACGCCTGCTCGCGGCGTTCGAGTTCGCGCTCGCGCTCCCGCCGGACGTGGGTGTCGATGCCGTGGGCGACGGCGTGGCCGAGGTTCGAAATCGGCTCGTCGAGCTCCGCGGTGAACGCCCGCTCGTGTTCGGCGTACATCGTGAGCACGCCGTAGCGGGCGTCGTCGTAGACGAGCGGCACCGACGCCGCCGAGCCGTAGCCGCGTTCGAGCGCCGGCTCTCGGAACGGGCCGAACGCCGGGTCGTCGGGGATGCTGTGGGTCGCCTGCACCGCGTTCGACCGGACCGCGCGGCCGACGGGACCGTTACCCTCGGGCCGGTCCGCCGACACCGACACGTCTATCTCGTCGAGGTAGCCGTCCTCGTCGCCGGCCCACGCGGTCGGCTCCACGTCGCCCGTCGTCTCGTCGACGACGCCGACCCACGCGAATCGGAGTTCGTCGGTCTGAACGAGTCGCTCGCAGACCTGCCGTTCGATGTCCGCCCGCTCGGCGGCGTCGACGATGGTCTCGTTCACGTCCGCAATCACTTCATTGAACGTCGCGAGGATGTCGAGCCGCTGGCGCAGTTCGCGCTCGGCCGCCGACGGCTCGTCGACCGACCGCGGAGAGCCGTCTGTCATCCCTCTCGACCCCCCCGCGGACCGGCGTCCCGTCGTGCGTGCATACCCCGACTCTAACCCCCACCGACTTGTGCGTTTCTCGGTCGGCTCGAATCGGCCCTAACCACGTAGGGTTGTAAATTACTACTAACCGTTCCATTCGACTATATGGCCACAGTGACCTGCCCGGGTCACTCGTCGTGCCCGCACGCCCCCACGGCGGAATCGACAACCCACCCCCTCTCTCCGCCCAGGGGACGTGTCCCTGCCCAAACCCCAACTCCCTTTCCGCGGAATCGACCGACGAGCCGCGGGTGTTTCGTTCGTGTCTCCGACAGATACATTCATTTCTAGCCGAGGCAGATACAAGACCGAAAAAACGCTTCACCGCGTCATTTACCCCCGATGAGCACATACGTGCAACCAATGAAGAAAAACGAGCTCATCCACGTCCACTCGCTGCTCGTAGAAATCGCCACAGACTACCGCGACAGCGGGATACTCACGAGCGGCGACCTCGAACCGTACAACCGACTGGGAATCGGCCCGATGGCCCTCCGGGACTGCCGCGCCGACCACGAGCGCGCCGTCCGCACGCTCACGACCACCCTCGCGGTCTGTGCGGCCCGCGACCTCGACCGCGACGCGGAGGCGGTGCCCGGCCGACACCTGCTCCGGTCCGACGAGACGGCCAGCGCGGACACCGACCAGCGCGCCCCCTCGTACTGAGTTTTCTTCGCGGCCCGCTCCTCGAACAGCGGCGGCACCGCCCGACGGGTGGACCTAAGAGCGCCCGGTGAGACGCCCCCGGTATGCGACTCGAAGACTACTGGGGCGTCGGCCCGAAGACCTCGGACCGACTGGAATCGGCGCTCGGCAGGGAGGGGGCGGTCGCCGCTATCGAGTCGGCCGACGTGCGGGCGCTCGTCGACGCCGGCGTCACCCGCGGGCGGGCGGTTCGCATCCTCCGCCGCGCCGACGGGCAGGCCGGCATCGACGCGCTGGCGACCCGCGACGCCCGCAACGTGTACGACGACCTGCTGTCGCTGGCGAGCGACCGCGCGCTGACCGAACACGCCGCCGACCGCATCCGCGTGTTGACGCCGCTGCCGACCGTCGAGGCCCGGCGCGACCGCCTCGACCGCATCCTCGCGGCGCGGGAGGCGTGGGCCGACCTCGACGACGACGCCCGCGACGCCATCGAGGCGACGTTCCGCGAGTACGACGAGGCCGGCGAGACCGAGCGCGCCGCCGTTCGCGCGGCGCTCGAACTCCGCGAGGCCGGACTCCGCGGCGAGCCGTTCGACGCGCTGGCGGAAGCCGACCCCGACGCCCTCCGCGATGCGCTCGGGGCGCTCGGCTACGTCGACAACGACGGCTCGGTCGCCGCGGGTGCCGACGACCGCCTCGACAGCCTGCGGAGCAGACTCGACACCGCGAAGGAACTCCAATCCGGCTCGTTCGACGTGCTCGAAACCATCCAGTCGCGGGGCGTCCGCTCGCTGGACGACTTCCGCGCCGCGTTCGTCCAGTACGTCGCCCAAGAGACCGACCTCTCGCGCGGCGAGGTCGAGGCGGTCGCCGCCGAGGACGCCCGCGACGCGACCGACTTCGTGAGCGCGTCGCTCCGGGCGCTCGTCGAGGACCTCGAAGCCGACGCCGCCGCCCGCGAGGAGACCGTCGCGGAGGAGCTACGCGACCGCATCTGGGCCGCCCGCGACGACGTGGACCTCGCGGTCGAGGCCGTCGACGAGGTTGCGCTGTCGCTGTCGCTCGCGCGGTTCGCGGACGAGTACGACCTGACGCCGCCGGACATCGCCGAGACGGGGCTGGCGGTCTGCGGCGCGCGGAACCTCTTTATCGACGACCCACAGCCGGTCTCCTACGCCGTCGGTGACCACGAACTCGCGTGCGCGACGGGGCCGACGCCGCCGGTCGGTGACCGCGTGTCGGTCCTCACGGGTGCCAACAGCGGCGGGAAGACGACGCTTCTGGAAACGCTCTCGCAGGTCGCCATCCTCGCGTCGATGGGGCTTCCGGTCCCCGCCGAGTCGGCGGTCGTCGGCCGGTTCGACTCGGTCGTGTTCCACCGCCGGCACGCGAGCTTCAACGCGGGCGTGCTCGAATCGACGCTCAAGTCCATCGTCCCGCCGCTTTCGGGCGACGGGCGGACGCTGATGCTCGTCGACGAGTTCGAGGCCATCACCGAGCCGGGCCGCGCGGCCGACCTGCTCAACGGCCTCGTGAACCTCACCGTCGAGCGCGACGCCTTCGGCGTCTACGTCACGCACCTCGCGGACGAACTGAGCCCGCTGCCGCCGGAGGCCCGCATCGACGGCATCTTCGCCGAGGGCCTGACCGACGAGTTGGAACTGCGCGTTGACTACCAGCCGCGATTCGGAACGGTCGGCAAGTCCACGCCGGAGTTCATCGTCTCGCGGCTGGTAGCGAACGCCCGCGACCGCGCCGAGCGCGCCGGTTTCGAGGCGCTGGCGGCGGCTGTGGGCGAAGAAGCGGTACAGAAAACGCTGTCCGACGCCGAGTTCGTTGACTGAGCCGACGCGGCGTCGGAGGGGGGCGAACGGCGGCGGAAACGCTTGGCGGCGGCGCATCGACCGCGTCGGGGTCGACGACTCAGCACATCTCGTCGAGCGAGACGAACGCGTCGGCGTCGGCGGTCAACCACGCCTCCATCCGGTCGCAGCAGCTATCGCGTCGGGGGTAGACGGTGACCTGGTCCGGGCTCCCTCGATAGGAGACGACGACGCTATGGAGGAAGCGGTCTCCGGTGGTATCCGCGCCGGCGCGGTCAGCAGTCCCTGCAACCGAGTTCTGAGATGCGGGCAGTTCGGACATTCGCCGTCACGTACACAAACGCGACCGTGATTACATAACCTTCACTAAGTGTGGTAGGCATTGACAATATCCGTGGGTTACAAAACGTTGCACCAAGTGGGAGTACGGAGTGATACATAGCCGTGCTCACCGACGCGCAGGTGTGGATTCCACAGTTTCGTTGCGTCGGGCGCGCTGTCTGGCGCGCCGTCGGGCGACTTCTGCCGCCGGAGACGGGTTGAAGTGCCCGGAACCGCCATCTGGGTGTCAATGGTCGATCCCACGTCCGATTTGGAAGCGAACGTAGACCCGGAAGACGCCCCGACCTGCGCGACGTGCGGGGAGCCGATTGCGAACAACCCGACGCATCACGTCGTTACGTGGGTCGAAGACGACGCTGTGCAGGCGCGGCACTTCTGCGACGACGACTGCCGGGACGCGTGGGACGACGAACGCTGACGCTCTCCTGACGACTGTCCGCTCGCCGCCGCGACGCGACCCCGGTCGCGACTACTCGACCGACGACCAGAACTGGTCGAGGCCGAAGCCGAGCATATCTGGACTCACCGGCCTGAACTCCTCGCGTTCCTGTGCCGGTAGGTAGTCGCGGACGCCGTTCCACGAATCGCGGGCGTACCGAGCGTCGACGAAGACGCGGACGCCGACCTCGTCGGTGCCGCGGATGACGCGCCCGATGGCCTGTCGCGCCTTTCTGACCGCGGGGACGGTCAAGGCCGTCTCGAAGCCGTCTCCGAACTCGCGGTCGTAGGCGGTCTTCACCGCGCGGGTCCGCGGCGACGACGTGTTGATGAGCGGGACGCCGCAGACGACGGCGGCCGAGAGCTTGTCGCCGCTGTAATCGACGCCCTCGGTGAGCGTGCCGCGGAGGCTCGTCACGAGCACTTTCCCCTCGCCGCCGAAGAAGTCGCGCTTGAGTCGCTCCGTCGCACCGTCGTCGGACGACTCGTCGAGGAGGACGGGCTTGTCGACGCGGGCTTCGAGCGCGCCCGCCATCCACTCCGCCTCGGCGTAGTTCGGCATCCCGACGAGGACGTTGCCCGGCGACCGCTCGCACACCTCGACGGCGGCGTCAGTGTACGCCAGTCGCGTCTCGTTTTCCTCGCCGGGCGGCCCGCGGTTGCTGTGGGTGAACTTCGGCACGTCGACGGCGAAGCTCGCGCGGTTCGACTCGGGGAAGCCGAGGCCGAACGTCCGCTCGGCCACCGGGCGGCCGTCGTCGGCGAGGGCGTCGAGGCCGGTCACGCGCCGGAACACGTCGATGGGTTCGAGCGTCGCGCTCATGAGGACGCCGCCGCCGAAGTCACCGAGGCGCTCCGCGATGGCCTCGCCGGGGACGCAGTTGTGGACCGACAGCCGGGCGTTGTAGGCGCGCCGCCACGACTCCGGCGGCTCCATCTCGTCCCACGTCCGTTCGAGTTCGATTTCGCGGAAGTGCTTCTCGTGGTCGGCGTAGGCCCACGTCGAAAGCGCCCGCCCCGCCGCGGGGGCGGCCCGGCGCTTGTCGTCCTCTTCGACCGAGTCGAGGATGCGGGCGACCGCCGAGCCGGTCGCCTCGGCGCGGACCCACGTTCCCTCGTCGTGGCCGCTCTCCTCGGCCCACTCGGTGAGTTCGTCGACGCCGGGCTCCTCGGGGTCGCGAAGCGGGAGCTCCTCGTCGTCGAGTTCGGTCAGGTCGGCGCGCCAGCCGACGTACTCGCGGTCGAGATGGGCGGTCACGCGGCGGTCGAGCTCCTCGCGGAGGTCGCGGATGAAGTCGCGGGTCTCCTCCAGTTCGCGGAGCGTCACGTCGGCCTCCTGAAGCTCCCCGCGGACGAGGTCGGCGTCGACGGTGGACTTGCCGGCGTCGTCGAACTTCACCGGCTGGATGACGCGCGTGAACTCGCTTTCGGCGTCGCGGAGCGTTCGGTCGCCGACGCCGACGGAGACGAGGTCGCGGACGCGGGGTTCGAGCATGTGCGCCTCGTCGCAGATGACGAACGTCGAGTCGTCGACGAGCGCGCCGGTGAACGTGCCGACGGTCGTCGGGTCGAACGCGTGGTAGTAGTTGCCGACGACGACCTCGACGTGGGCCAATAGCGCGCCCATCACGGAGTGCGGACACGACCCCGCGCCCGCGGCCAGCGAGACGAGGTCTTCGGTCCCGATGAGTCCCTTGTCGTCGAACTCGAAGGGGACGGCCTCGATTGGGTCGCCGTCGTCGGGAAGGTCCGCGAGGAAGTTCGCGTAAAAGGGGCAGTACTCCACGTCCTCGTACTCCGGCATCGATGTCGGGTACGGCGTCGGGTCGCCCGCGGTTTCGAGGTAGTCCGGGCCCGCGGCCGTCGAACCGGTGTCGAGGAGGCCGGTCTGTTGCTCGCGGGCGTCTTTGGCGAGCGCCTCGGCGCTGGTCCGGCCGCCGTCGCCGACGAGCCCGCGGGTCCGGTCGCGGAGGGCTTCACAGCGGTCGTAGACGGTCGCGTCGTCGATGCCGCCGCAGCCCTCGCGGCTATAAGGACACACGTCGGACTTGCCGACGAGCGTGAGCCCCGAGACGGGCTTCCAGTCGGTCGGGAGGTTCTCGTTGATGGTTCGGAGGTCGGCCTCGAACTGCCGGAGCTGTTGCTTGACGCTCGTGAGGACGAAGACGCGCTCGTAGTCGGAGTCGGGGTCGCGGACGAGGTCGATGCCGGCGGTGAGCGCGAGCATCGTCTTGCCGGTCCCGCACGCGCCCTCAACGACGGCGAACCCGTCGTCTCGGGCGGTCTGTATCGCGGTTTCGATTCCGTCGGCCTGCTCCGGGTACGCCTCCGGGTGGCCGAACACCTCCTGCCAGGTCACGCTCTGTGGTCCAGTTGCGACGGCCATAGGGGTGTCGGTGACTGGTCGCGGACCCGTACTTGAACGTTCGCGCGAGAGCGAGCCTGCCGGCGGCGCACGGGGCGAGGGACGCGCCGAGCTATTCGAGGAACGCGGAGACGGCCTCAGCGAAGGCCTCGCGGTCGTCCCCATCGCCGCCGATGCAGACGACGAACGGCGCGGCGGCGGCGTACACTTTCATCTCGCGACCCTTCTCTGAGTAGCGGGTGTCGGCGACGCGAACGAGGTCTGCGCCGATGAGGTTTCCGAGATGGTGGCGAGTGTTCTGGACGGAGGTGTCGACCCGCGTTGCGAGTTCGGTCGCCGTCGCGGGCGACTCTTGCAGACACGACAGCAGGTCGCGGGCGGTGTCACAGGAGAGGCTCCCGAGGAGTTGCGCCGTCTCGTCGTCGTCGAGCCAGTGAACCCGGGGGTCTGACTCACCGGTCGTATCGACGCTCCCGTCAGTCGGCCGCGACCCTGACATACAACTGACATCACGGGAGGGGGAAGTAAATCGTTTCGTCTGTCAGTTACTCGATAGTTCGGCCCGGTCGACACCGGGGAGCCGGTTCACCGCGTAGAGGACAGCGAGCGCGGCGACGAACACCGCAAGCCCCCCCGCGAGCGTCCGAAACACCGCCTCGAAGGCGTAGTTCGCCTCGGTCAGGAAGCCGACCGCGCCGCTTCCGTTAGCCTCCAAGAGGAGCGCCGCGCCGCTGAAGACGGCGTAGGCGCTCCCGCGGGCGTCGCTCGGCAGCGACGAGAGCATGAACGTGTCCAGCGCGGGAAACAGGCTGTGGATGACGTAGCCGAGCACCGCGACGACGGCCGCGACGGCGACGAAGCCCTGCGCGTACGTCAGGGCGACGAGCGCGCCGATGAAGGCGACGAGCAGGCCGAAGATGTACGGGACGTGCGGGAGTTTGTCCGCGAGGCGGCCCGACAGCGAGAACGCGGGGACGCCCGCCGCGAAGACGATGGTGAGCATCGTGCTCGCGGTGGCGGCGTCGAACGCCTTCGCCTGCGTCATGTACGACACGAGGAAGTTGAACAGGCCCTGCCAGACGAACCCCGCGGGCGCGATGAGGAGGATGCCCGTGAGGATGAGCTTCCAGTGGCCGAGCGCGGCGGAGAAATCGCGGTCCGCGCCCGTGCCGGCCCCCGCGCTCCCGTCCCGGGAGACGGCGTAGAAGAGGAGCGTCACGAGCGCGCCGGCGGCCGCCAGCACCCAGAACGTCTCGCGCCACGAGTACGACGCGAGGATGAAGACGACGACGGGCGCGGCGACGACGGCGGCGACCTGACTGGCCGCGCCGTGGATGCCGACCATGCGGCCGACGCGCTCGGGGTACAGTTCGCCGACGAGCGGAGTCGCGGAGACGAAGTACGCGCCCGAGGCGAGGCCGAGGCCGAACGCCCCGATTTGGAGCGTCAGCACCGACGTCGCGCTCGCGGTGAACGCCGCGGCGACGACGAGGAGCGTCCCCGACCCGAGGACGACCTTCGACCGCGAGACGCGCGTGAGGAGGTAGCCGACGGGGATGCGCGGGATGGCGGTCCCGAGCCAGACGAGACTCGTCACGACGCCGATGGTCGCCGGGCCGACAGAAAACTGGGTCTGGAGCGTCTCGACGAGCGGCGGGAACGCGACGCGGCCGAAGTTGACGAGGAAGACGAGTCCGCAGAGAGTTCCGAAGAGGCGGCGAGTCACTGCCTCGAATTCAGTCGCCCCCGAGTCAAACGTTGCGAATCCGACCCGCGACCACATGTGTTAACGCGCCGCCGGGCGAACGGGGGCGTATGATTACGAGTCGACGCATGGCCGCGGTCGACCTGAACGCCGAGGCGCTCGGCGTGCCGCGGAAACAGCTCATGGAGTCGAGCGGGAACGCCGTCGCGCGGGCCTGCCGCGACCTCGCGGACCCCGGCGCGTCGGTCGCAATCGTCGCCGGCCGCGGTAACAACGGCGGCGACGCGCTCGTCGCCGCGCGGTTCCTGAAAGAGTACGACGTGACCGTCCACCTGCTCGGCCGCCCCGAGACGATTTCGACCGACATCGCCCGCGAGAACTGGGACGCCCTCGTCGCGGGCGAGGCCGACCGCCGGACCGTCACCGACTCGGCCGCCGTCGACCTCGGTGACCCCGACCTCGTCGTGGATGCGATGCTCGGAACCGGCGTCACCGGCGCGCTCCGCGAACCCGAGGCGACGGCCGCGCGCGCAATCAACGAGTCATCCGCGACCGTTCTCGCGGTGGACGTGCCCTCCGGCGTCGACGCCGACACCGGCGACGCGGCGGGTCTCGCGGTCGATGCGGACCGGGTCGTCACCTTCCACGACGACAAGCCCGGTCTCGGTGACCTCGACTGCGAGGTCGTCGTCGTCGACATCGGCATCCCCGAGGCCGCGGAGTTGTTCACCGGTCCCGGCGACCTCCTCGCGCTCGACCGCGACGCCCAGAGCCACAAGGGCGACCACGGCGACGTGCTCGTCGTCGGCGGCGGCCCGTACACCGGCGCGCCCGCGCTCGCCGCGCAGTCGGCGCTCAGAGCCGGCGCGGACCTCGCCCGCGTCGCCTGCCCCGAGGCCGTCGCCCGCGAGGTGCAGGGTTACTCGGAGAACCTCATCGTCCGCGGCTTCTCGGGCGACCGACTCGCGCCCGAACACGTTCCCGACCTGCTGGACTTCGCTGCCGACCGCGACGCCGTCGTCTTCGGCCCCGGCCTCGGCGACGCCGACGAGTCGCTCGCCGCGGTCCGGGAGTTCCTCGCCGCCTACGACGGGACCGCCGTCGTCGACGCCGACGCGCTTCAGGTCGTCCCCGAGGTCGACACCGAGGCGACGCTGATTTGCACGCCCCATCAGGGCGAGTTGCGGAAGATGGGGGGCGAAACCGACGCCGACTGGGAGACGCGGCGCGACCTCGTCCGCGAGTTCGCCGCCGACCTCGGCCACACGCTCCTCGTGAAAGGCGCGTACGACGTGGTTTCGGACGGCGACGCGGTCCGCGTCAACCGGACCGGGAACCCCGGCATGACCGTCGGGGGAACCGGAGACGTGCTGGCGGGCGCGACCGGCGCGCTCGCGGCCGTCCTGCCCCCGCTCGACGCCGCCGCCGTCGCGGCCTACGCGAACGGCCGCGCGGGCGACCTCGCCGCCGACGAGTTCGGCGGCGGCCTCGTCGCCACCGACCTGCTCGAACGACTGCCCGCGGCCCTGCGAGGTGACGACGAATGAGCGACGAGCGCGCCGGTTCGGACTCGAACGAGTCGGTTGACGGCGGCGACCGCGACCTGACGCACGTCGACGAGGAGGGCAACGTCCAGATGGTCGACGTGGGCGCGAAGCCGGACAGCCGCCGCCGGGCGGTCGCCCGCGGCACCATCCACCTCAGCGCCGCGACGGTTCGGGCCATCCGCGACGACGAAATCGGGAAGGGAGACGTGCTGGCGACCGCCCGAATCGGCGCGATTCAGGCCGTCAAGCACACGTGGGAGACCATTCCGATGTGCCACCAGATTCCCATCACGAACGTCGACACCGAGTTCGAGGTGGCCGACGAGTCGGTCACGCTCTCGGTCACGGTCGGCACGACCGGAAAGACGGGCTGCGAGATGGAGGCGTTAGAGGGCGTGACGACCGGACTCAACGTCGTCTGGGACATGGTGAAAGCCGCGGAGAAAGACGACGACGGTCAGTATCCGGGGACGCGAATTTCGGACGTGGAGGTCGTCACGAAGGAGAAAACCACGCTCGCGTGAGGTGCTGAGAGGGGTGCTGAGAGGGGGCGTCCCGGCGCGCGACTCAGGCCGAGTCGGCCGGCACGGAGAGGTCGGCGGCCTTCGCCCGCGCCTTCTCGACGATTGCGGGGCGCGCCTCGAACTCGACGTGGACCTGTTCGCCCTCGTACTCCTCGGTCTCGACGTGGGCGTGGTCGTAGAGCCACGAGACGAGGCTCATCGTGTCGTCCGCCATCGGCAACAGGAGGCGCTCGCGCTCCCACGCGGGCAGTTCGTCCTCGACGCGGGCGGCCAGTTCCTCGACGTTCTCGCCGGTCAGCCCCGAGACGGCGACGGGGTTGGGCGCGAGCGCCGACAGCGCCGCGCGCTTCTCGTCGAGTTCCGCCGCGTCGACCTTGTCCACCTTGTTGAACACGGTCACGATGGGCGCTTCGTTGCGCTCGTAGAGCGTGTCGTGGCTCGTGACGAGCTTTTCGCGCATCTCCTCGACGGGCTCGGAGGCGTCCACGACGAGCAACACGAGGTCGGCCCGGTAGACCGAATCGAGCGTGGACTTGAACGACTCCACCAGCCAGTGGGGGAGGTCCGAGACGAACCCGACCGTGTCGGTGAGAAGCACGTCTCGCTTGCCCGTCTCGGCGCGGCGCGTGGTCGTCCCGAGCGTCGTAAACAGCTTGTCTTGGGACTCCGCGGTCGGGTCGAGGTCCGGGTGGAGGTCGTCGTTCTGGCCGACTTCGAGGTCGGCGGCGAGCCGTTGCATCAGCGTCGACTTCCCGGCGTTCGTGTAGCCCGCGAGGGCGACGAGGTCGAAGCCGGACTCGCGGCGCTGTTCGCGCCGGGTCTCCTCTTTGTCCGCGATGGCGTCCAGTTCGTTCTTGATGCGCGAAATCTGGGCCTTGATGTCCTGCTCGCGGCTCTCGTCGTACTCGCCGAGGCCCATGAAGCCGGGGCGCTCGTCGCGCTTCGCCAGCGACGCCTTCGCCTCGGCGCGGGGCAGTTCGTAACGGAGTTCGGCGAGTTCGACCTGCAACTGCGCCTTGCGGGTGTTCGCCCGCTGGCCGAAGATGTCGAGGATGAGCGTGAAGCGGTCGATGACCTCCGCGTCGTCCGGGAGCTTCTGGGCGATGTTGTACGTCTGGTAGGGGCCAAGCCGGTTGTCGAAGACGACGGCGGCGGCGTCCTCGCGGGCGACGAGCGACGCTAACTCGCCGACCTTCCCCTCGCCGAAGTGGAACGCGGCGTCCTCTTCGCGGGTCTGCGTGAGTTCACCGACCACCTCGTAGCCCGCCGCGCGGGCGAGGTCTGATATCTCCGTGAGGTCGGCGTCTCCGCGGTCGACGCGCTTCGCGACGACGACGCGGCTCATCGCCGCACCTCGATTGTGGGGTACGTTGCCTGCACTGTGTCAGTCGGTACTAGCCGCCGGAGGCACTTAAGCCCCGCTCGGCCGGGGTCACGCGTCGAGATGGCGTCCCGTCACCTCCCGTTCCATGGCCGCGTTTGGTCGCCGGGACTCTTGTAGGTTGCCCGGGCGCGACCTGACAGTGCGGCGATGGCGACAGTCTCCTCACAAATCACTTATGCCGATAGGCGGGATGTTCGCCGTATGGACCCCTTACAACTGAGCATCGACCCCCAACAGCTCGGCATCGAGTTCGGGAGCGGGGCCGTCATCGGCGGTATCATCGGCTTCGCGGCGAAGAAAATCGCCAAGCTCATCGCCGTCATCGTGGGCCTCGAACTCGCCGTGTTCAAATTCCTCGAATCGCGGGGCATCATCACCGTCGACTGGGAGCGCCTCACCGGCGGCCTCGTGAGCGCCACGCAGGACGCCGCGACCGGCGCGCCGCCGGACTGGATTTCGACGATTCTCTCGACGCTGTCCATCTCCGCCGGCTTCTCCGGCGGCTTTCTCGTCGGCTTCAAGAAAGGATAATCGACGCGTCTCGAAGACGCACCGTCCCGTCTCAGAGTTCGTCTTCGTCCTTGACGATGCGCGTCTCGGCCGTGCCGCTCGTGATGTTGTTCACCTTGTCGTAGAAGTCGTTTTGCATCCCCGCGGGGAACGTGATGACGCCGACCCACGAGCCGTCGTTCTGCCACTCCTCGCGTTCGAGGTCGCCGTAGCTCCGAATCTGCGCCTGTCCGCTGCCGGCGTACTCGGCGGGGAGTTGGACGGCGACGGTGACCTCGGCGAACCTGATGGGCAACACGGGGCGGAGCGCGTCGAGGGCGTCGTCGACCTGCGACTCGACGGGCTCCATCGGGTCGATTTTGAAGCCGGCCTCTTCGAGCGCGCGCTCGATTCGCTCCGGCGGGTGCGGCGAGTCGTTCATCTGCGGGTTGACCGCGTTGCGGGCGATGCGGTTGATGAGCGACTTGCGCTTCTGTTCTTGCATCTCGCGGCGCTGTTCGGCCGTGATTTGAATCTCCCCCTGTTTGACGACCTCGGGGATGATTTCCAGCGGGTCGGTCGTCCCGAACACCTTCTCGAGGTCGTTCTCGGCGGGGCGGTCGCCGCGGGAGGCGTCCTCGAACACGTCTTCGGCGGCGATGACCTCTTCGAGGTCGCCGTCGAACTCGCCGCGCTTTATCGAGAGCGCCGCGTCCGGGTCGATGAGCACCTCGAACCGCGCGCCGTGAGATTCCAGGCGGGCCGTGACTGCCTCGTCGAGTGAAATCATAGCTTCCGATTCTCTCTCCGTGGTAAAAAGCCCTCGGCGGCGTCACGCAAAATTCGCTGCGACTCCGTTCGGAGCAATCGTTATGCTCGCCCGCGCCCCACGTCTTCGTATGAGTTCGCAGGCGTCGGAGAAGTCCCTCGAAGAACGGCTCGACCTGTTCATGCGGCGGAACTTCCCCCAAATCGAGATGCACGGCGGCGACGCGGGTATCGAGGCCATCGACGAGGAGACCGGCGAGGTGTGGATTTCCCTCACCGGCGCGTGTTCCGGCTGCGGCATCTCCCCGATGACGATTCAGGCGCTGAAGTCGCGCATGGTCGCCGAGTTCGAGGAGATAGACGCGGTCCACGCCTCGACCGGCGACTTCTACGACGACGAGCCGGGCGCGGGGTTCGAACCCGACGTGTCCGACGCGCCCTTCTGAACCGGCTTCAAACTCCGATTTTCGACTGGACCGTCCCAGCGAGCGACGCCGCCCGAAGCGCGCGCCGCGGCGTCGCTCGCCGTGATGGAAAACGGAGACTCGAGCCGAGCGGAGCTGACGCCGGCTTACGCGGCCGCGTCGATGATGTCGACGAGGTCCTCTTTGCTCTGGACGCCGATGACCTCTTTGACCTGCTCGCCGCCGGCGTAGAACTGGAGGGTCGGGACGCTGCGAATCCCCTGCTCGCGGGCCAGCTCTTGGAGTTCGTCGATGTCGACCTTGGCGACGACGGCGTCGGTCTCCTCCGCGATTTCCTTCACGGTGGGTTCGAGCATCTTACACGGGCCGCACCAGTCGGCGTGGTAGTCCACGAGAACGACCGCGCTGTCGGCGACGAGTTCGTCGAGTTGGTCCGAACTCTCGATATGGATAGGCGCGTCGGTTGTCTTCGGAGTGCTCATATCTCCACGTATCGGCGCGACACTCTTACCCATTGCGCCTGTTTGCGCGGCGACGCACGACCGCGAAACGCCGCATTCGCGGCGAAAACGGTCGGATTCGCGGACGAGGCGGAGGCGGAGGCGCAGACTCAGCAGTCGTAGGTCAGAAGCACCCCGTCGTCGACCCGCTCCACGTCGCGGAGCGACAGCCGGGGGAAGTCGGAAACGAACCCATCGCCGTCGGCGAGCGTCGGCGCGTCGCGGCCGCCGATGACCAGCGAGCCGACGTAGAGCGTGAGTTCGTCGACGAGGCCGGCCTCGAACAGCGAGAAGATGAGTTCGCCGCCGCCCTCGACCATGAGTCGGTCGACGCCGCGCGCTTCGAGCGCGTCGAAGGCGTCGGGGAGCGACACCCGCTCCGCGCCCGCGACGACGAGTTCCGCCCCGGCGGCTTCGAGCGCCTCGCGCCGGCCTCCGGGCGCGGCCTCGGAGACGAGGAGGTAGGTCGCCGCCGCGTCGTCCAGAATCCGGGCGTCGGTCGGGGTTCGGGCGCGCGAGTCAGCAACGACGCGGGCGGGATGCGGCGAGTCGCCGCGGTCCTCGCGGGCGGCGACGAGGCCGGGGTCGTCGAGCGTGAGATGCGGGTCGTCTGCGAGGACGGTTCCGACGCCGACGGCGACGGCGTCGGCGGCCGCGCGAATCTCGTCCACGCGGGCGAAGTCGTCGTCGCCGCTTATCGTCACCTGCTCGCGGCGTCGAGACGAGAGCTTGCCGTCGAGGCTCGCGGCGGCGTTGACGTGGACGTGCATACTCGCGGGTCGTCGCCGCGGCGAAAACGCCTTTCGGTGAGGCGCTCTCACGGTGTTGCCGGACAGGAATTAAATAGGCCTCTGTGGTACATTGTGTCATCTATGACTGCCAAGGTCCTGATGCTGGGGTGGGGGTTTCCGCCGAACGTCAGCGGCGGGCTCGACACGCACGTCGGCGAGATGTTCGAGCGACTCGAAGACCGGGAGGACGTGGACATCGAACTCGTGCTCCCGGCCGAGTACGCGCCGGACCGCGAAGGCATCGTCGGGGTCCCGACGGGCGAGGGCGACATCATCACCCGCATCGGACGGCTGGGGTCGACGTTCGCGGAGCGCGCCGCCGACGCCGACATCGTCCACACGCACGACTGGTTCGGCTACGGACCGGGGTCGCGCGCGAAATCGAACAACGAGGACGTGGAGTGGGTGACCACGTTCCACTCGCTTTCGTCGGACCGCAACATCGACCCGCCGCAGCGGGAAGTCGAAACCGAGCGCCGCATCGCCGAGCGGTGTGACCACCTGCTCGCGGTGAGCGAACTCCTCGCCGACAAGGTCAAACGGGAGTACGGCGGCGACTGCCACGTCATCTACAACGGCTTTTCCGAGTGCGAGACGACGGGTCGCGACCTCAAGGCGGAACTCGGCATCGACGGGAAGATGCTGTTTTTCGTCGGCCGCCACACCGACCAGAAGGGCATCTCGCACCTCGTCTACGCGATGGAGAAACTCGCCCGCGACGACGTGACGCTCGTCATGGGCGGGTCGGGCCACCTCACCGCCCAGCTCAAGCGGTTCGCAGAGCTGCTCGGCGTCGAAGACCGCATCGAGTGGGCCGGCTACGTCCCCGAGGAGGCGCTCGGTGACTACTACGCCTCCGCGGACCTGTTCGTCTCGCCGTCGCTGTCCGAACCGTTCGGCATCACAATCGTCGAGGCGCTCTCGACGGGCACCCGCGTCGTCGCCACGGAAAGCGGCGCAGCCGAGGTCCTCCCGGAGGACTGCGTTATCGAGGTCGAACCCGATTCGCGCTCCATCGCCGACGGCATCGAGTACGGCCTCTCGCTGGAGGGGAAACCGGAGTACGAGCCGTACACGTGGGACCGCGTCGTCGACGAGACGGTGGAGTACTACCACAGCATCCTCGACGGGAACGTTGACTCGTCGGCCGGGGCGGACAACGAAGTCGACGCCACCGACGCGGACGCCGCCGAATCGGACGCGAACTGACGCAAAATCGGAGTCGAGGAGTCGGCACTTGGCAATTCGTCCGGCCGGTCGCCCCGCGTTCAGCGGAGGAGGCGCACGTCGGTCACCGGCTCGGGGTGGCGAATCCGGTAGCCGCCGCGGGTGGGCACCATCCCCTCTCGCGGCATCGTCCCGCGGGCGGACTGGTACGGCGAGTCGTCGGTCTGGACCGACTGGTACGGCGAGTCGTACGCCGACTGGTAGGGGCTGTCCGACGACTGGTAGGCGCTGTCGCTTGCGGCCTCGGCGTCGAACCCCTCCGGCGGGAGGTAGATTCGCTCGCCGGACGCCGACTGGACGACGACCGCGGAGTCCTTGTCACCTTCCATCACGATGGTCGTCCAGCCGTCCTCGATGGTCACGGAAAACGAGACCTCCTCGTCGGCGTCGCCGGCGTCCGGCCCCTCGTCGTTCGACATACGAGTCCAACTGGCACGCGAGCACTTAGTGATTCGCCCGCGGCCGGTCGCCCGGCAACACTTTTTATCCGACGGGGGCGAATCCCGACTCGATGGAACTCGACCAGCATGCCGAGGAGCTCGCCTCCGCCCTCGGTGTCGACAAAGAGGAGGTCAAATCCGACCTGCAGAACCTGCTGCAGTACAGCGTCCCGCTCGACGAGGCGAAACAGAGCGTCCGACGGAAACACGGCGGCGGCAGCTCCGGCGGGAGCGACGGCGCGCCCGCGACGAAGCGCATCGCCGACATCGACCCCGACGGCGGCAACGTCTCCGTGACGGTCCGCGTGCTCACCGTGGGCACGCGCTCTATCGTCTATCAGGGCGACGAACAGACCATCCGCGAGGGAGAACTCGCAGACGAGTCCGGCGTCATCTCCTACACCGCGTGGCAGGACTTCGGCTTCGAACCGGGCGACTCCGTCGTCATCGGTAACGCCGGCGTCCGCGAGTGGGACGGCAAGCCCGAACTGAACATCGGCGCGTCCTCGACGGTCGGCGTGGAGTCCGAGACGGTCGAGACGCCCTACGACGACCGCATCGGCGGCGAGGCCGACCTCATCGACCTGCAAGCCGGCGACCGCGGCCGAACCGTCGAGGTCCGCGTCCTCGAAGTCGACTCGCGAACCATCGACGGCCGCAACGGCGAGACGACAATCCTCTCGGGCGTCGTCGCCGACGAAACCGGCCGGCTTCCCTTCACCGACTGGGCTCCCCGCCCAGACGTGGAGGAGGGCGCGAGCCTGCGTCTCTCGGACGTGTACGTCCGCGAGTTCCGCGGCGTGCCGCAGGTGAACCTCTCGGAGTTCACGACGCTCGACGTGCTCGACGACCCCGTTTCCGTGACGGACTCCGCGCCGCGTCTGAAAATCGGTGAGGCCGTCGACGCCGGCGGGATGTTCGACGTGGAACTGCTCGGGAACGTCCTCGAAGTGCGCGACGGCTCCGGGCTCATCGAGCGCTGTCCCAAGTGTAGCCGCGTCGTCCAGAACGGCCAGTGCCGCCAGCACGGCGAGGTCGACGGCGAGGACGACATGCGCGTGAAGGCGATTCTCGACGACGGCACCGGCACGGTGACCGCCATCCTCGACCGCGACCTCACCGAGGAAATCTACGGCGGGACGATGGCCGACGCGATGGAGGCCGCCCGCGAGGCGATGGACAAGGAAGTCGTCGCCGACGACATCGCCGACACGCTCGTCGGCCGCGAGTACCGCGTCCGCGGGAACCTCTCGGTGGACGAGTACGGCGCGAACCTCGAAGCTGACGAGTTCGAGGAGACCGACGACGACCCGGCCGAACGCGCGGCCGCCCTCCTCACGGAGGTGCGCGCATGAGCGCCTCGCCGGTCGTCGGCACGCGGGAAATCGCCTACCGCGTCTTCGCCGCCGAGTTCGACGACGCGTCGCTGTCGTACTCCGAGAGCGACGAGGAGCGCGCGCCCAACTACGTGGTCACGCCCACCGGCGCGCGGCTCAACCGGACGTTCGTCGCGGGCGTGCTCACCGAGGTCGAACACGTCAACGACGAGGTGCTCCGCGGGCGCATCGCGGACCCGACGGGCGCGTTCGTCACCTACGCCGGGCAGTACCAACCGGAGCCGATGGCCTACCTCGACGCGGCGACGCCCCCGGCGTTCGTCTCGCTCGCGGGCAAGGCCCGGACGTACGAACCTGACGACGCCGACGTGGTCTACTCCTCGGTCCGCCCGGAGAGCGTCAACACCGTCGACGCCGACGTGCGCGACCGGTGGATCGTCTCGGCCGCCGAGGCGACGCTCCGCCGCATCGCCGTGTTCGACGAGGCGCTATCGATGCCGTACCGCGGCGACGACCTGACCCGCGCGCTCGAAGCCCGCGGCGTCGATTCGACGCTCGCGGCGGGCGTCCCCCGCGCTATCGACCACTACGGGACGACCCGAACCTACCTCGACGCCCTGCGGGAAGTCGCCGTGCAGGCGCTCGAACTCGTCGCGGGCGACCGCGACCAAGTGGACCCACTCGATGTCGCACCCGGCGACGGCGGCGACGCGGTGCTCGGCCCGCTCCCCGAACTCGACCTCGAACCGGCCGACAGCGTCGATATCGAGGTCGACGAGGCGGACGCGGGCGAGGTAGAAGCCGACGCGGGCGAGTTCGAGGACGAATCCGGTTCCGAACCGGCCGCAACGCTCGATTCGGAGCCGGAATTCGACGACGGTGCCGAATCCGAGGCCGTCGAGCCGGAGTCCGAATCCGAGCCTATCGCAGAACCCGATTCCGAGCCGGAGTCTGCATCCGACCCCGAGCCGGTCGCCGCCGAGACGACGACTTCGACCGAGGACCATCCGGAGGCGTCCGAGCCGGAACCGGCGTCTGAGCCGTCCGCGACGGTCGATGCCGAACCGGAGCCGGAACCCGCGGCAGAACCCGAATCCGAACCCGCCGCGGAACCCGACCTCACGTCCGAACCCGAACCGGTGACCGACTCGCTCGACACCGAGTCTGAGCCCGACTTCGACGCCGGGACCGACGACGGCGCGCTCGGTGATTTCGAAGACGACGCCCCCGACGCGGGCGCGACCGACGCCGGTTCGCTCGACGACTCGGGAAGCGGAACCCTCGGCGACTTCGACGACGGCTTCGACGACCCCGACCCCGAGGCTGGCGATTCGACCAGTTCGACCGATTCGACCGATTCGACCGACTCAGCGTCCGCCGACGCCGACGACTCGGTCGACCCCGACGGGATGTACGAACTCGACGAGGACGAGCGGGCCGAAATCGAATCCGAGTTCGGCACGGAGTTCACCTCCGGCGCGGACGTCGACCCCGCCGGCGAGGCGGACATCGACGTGCCCGACGCGGACGACCTCACAGAGCAACTCGAAGACGAATCCGCCGCGGCCGCCGAACCGGAACCGGAACCCGCGACCGCCGCCGCGGAACCCGAACCAGCGGTCGACTCCGAACCCGAGCCGACGCCCGACGCGGCGTCGGACGGGGACGAAGACGAGGCCGACGCTGACGCCGACGCCGACGAGTCCGCCGAGGACATCGACCTCGAATCGGTCGTCGTGGACGCCATGGACGACCTCGACGACGGCGACGGCGCGACCCGCGACGAGGTCGTCGCGGCCGTCGTCGACGAGCACGGCGCGGACCCCGGCGCGGTCGAAGACGCCATCCAGGAGGCGCTCCTCGGCGGCCGGTGTTACGAGCCGCAGGACGGCGTGCTGAAGGCCATCTGAGGCCGTGCCGGAACCGCTCGTCGAACCGATTCCCGGCCATCCCGCCGCGGTAGCGCGGACGAGCAGGCGCGGATTCCCCGAACGGTCGCTCGTCGTCGCTGACTACCACGCCGGTATCGAGGCCGGCCTGCGGTACGAACGCGGGGTGGAACTCCCGTCGAAGGCCGCGGTCCGCCGCGAGCGCCTGCTGTCGCTTCTCGACCGGACCGACGCCGACCGACTGGTCGTCCTCGGCGACCTCGGCCACCGCATCGGCGACCCGGACGGCGACGAGGCCGAGGAACTCCGCGACCTCGCGGCCGTCGTGGCCGACCGCGCCGAACTGACGGTCGTCCCCGGCAACCACGACGGCGGCCTCGCGGACTTCTTCGGTGACGACGACGACGTGGAGGTGACCGACCCCGCGGGCGTCCGCCTCGGCGACGTGGGATTCTGCCACGGCCACACGTGGCCCTCGCGGGAAGTGCTCGCCGCCGACGTGGTCTGCTCGGCCCACGAACACCCGGCGGTCAGGCTGGAAGACGAGGTCGGCGGCGCGCGGAAAGAGCGCGTCTGGCTCCGCGGCGCTCTCGCTCCCGAAGTGTTCGCGGAACACCACGAGGTCGCCCCCGCCGAAGTCGCGCGAGCCGACGCCGAACTCGTGGTGTTCCCGGCGTTCAACGACACCTCGGGCGGGACGTGGGTCAACGTCCCCGGGCAGGGCTTTCTCTCGCCGTTCCTACCCGACGGCCTCGCGGACGGCGAGGCCTACCTGCTCGACGGCACGCGGTTGGGCGACTATCGGAACGTCTGACTCGGGTCGTCGCGGTCGCTAACCGCGGCTTCCCGTTTTTCCGACCCGCCTACGCGAAGACGAACGTGAGCGTACCGAGCACGAACACGGTGACGCTCGCCACGCGGGCGAGTCGCTGCCAGCCGGTCCACTCGCGGAAGAACTCCGGCACACCCTTCTCCCGCTCTCGAACGGCGTAGCCGACGAACCAGAGCGTCGAGAGCACGAGCACCGCGGCGAAGACGAGTTGCCACGCCGCGAGGTCGCCCCGTTGGTTGCCGAGGACGATGAAGAGGTTTCCAGCGGTAAAGCCCGCCTGCGACAGCCAAAAGGACCGTTCGGGCGTCACGTCACCACCGCGTACAGTTGGAAGGCGATGCCGACCGTGTAGAGCCCGGCGGCGGCGACGACGAGGTAGACGAGCGGCCCCCAATCGGACGGAAATCGGGCGCGGTCGGGGTCGCGGAGGGCGACGACCGCCCCATAGATGACGGTGACCGCGCCGGCGGCCGCCGCCGCGGTGCCGATATCGGCGGCTCCCGTTGCGAGGTCGAGCGCGACGCCGACGGCGGCCGAGAGTCCGAAGACGACGAACGCGAACCAGTAGGCTCGTTTCGGGGACACGCCCGAAATTGATTCACGGACGACATGAATCTCCCGGTGGGGACCGCCCCGAGCGGTGCGCTTAATCGCCTCGAACCGTAACCTCGGGCGATGCCAGACGGCGAGGCCGCCGCCGGAATGGACGCCTTCGCGACGCTCTCGTCGCCCGTTCGGAACGCGCTCTCGGAGCGCGGCTTCACGACGCCCACCGAGCCGCAGCGCCGGGCGATTCCCCCGCTTGCGGACGGGAAACACGGCCTCATCATCGCGCCCACGGGCACCGGCAAGACCGAGACGGCGATGCTGCCGGTGTTTTCGGCCATCGCCGACGCCGAGGACCGATTCGGGGTTTCGGCGCTCTACATCACCCCGCTTCGGGCGCTGAACCGCGACATGCGCGAGCGACTCGACTGGTGGGGCGAACGGCTCGACATCGACATCGACGTTCGCCACGGCGACACCACGCAGTACCAGCGCCAGAAGCAGGCGAACGACCCGCCGGACGTGCTGGTGACGACGCCCGAGACGCTGCAGGCGATGCTCACGGGAAAGAAGCTCAGAACGGCGCTGTCGGACGTGCACCACGTCGTCGTCGACGAGGTCCACGAACTCGCGTCCGCCAAGCGCGGCGCGCAGTTGACAATCGGGTTGGAACGCCTCCGCGAGCTGGCCGGGGCGTTCCAGCGAATCGGCCTCTCGGCGACGGTCGGGTCGCCCGACGAGGTCGGGAAGTTCCTGACCGGCGACCGCCCGTTCGAGGTCATCGAGGTCGACGTGGACAACCGCGTCGAGTTCGAGGTGGTCCGCCCCGAGGTGACGAACGAGGACGAGGCGCTGGCCGGGAAACTCGCCACCGACCCCGAGATAGCGAGTCACGTCCGGACGATTCGAGATATCGTCCGCGACCACGAGTCGGTGCTCGTCTTCGTCAACACCAGGCAGACCGCGGAGGCGCTCGGCTCGCGGTTCAAGGCGCTCGGTGACCCCATCGAGGTCCACCACGGCTCGCTGTCGAAAGACGTTCGCATCGACGTGGAAGACCGCTTCAAGGCCGGCGAGTTGGACGCGCTCATCTGCACGTCGTCGATGGAACTCGGTATCGACGTGGGACGAGTCGACCACGTCGTCCAGTACAACAGCCCCCGCGAGGTGTCGCGGCTCCTCCAGCGGGTCGGCCGCGCGGGCCACCGCTTGGGCGTCGTCTCCCGCGGGACCGTCGTCACCGACCACCCCGACGACACGCTCGAAGCGCTCGCCATCGCCCGGCGGGCCGTCTCCGGCGAGGTCGAACCCGCCCGCGTCCACCACGGCAGTCTCGACACCGTCGCCAACCAAATCGTCGGCGTCGTCATGGACTACGGCGACGTGTCGGCCCGCCGCGCCTACGAGATTATCACGCGGGCGTACCCCTTCCGCGACCTCGACGAGGACGACTTCCGCGCCGTCGTCCGCGAACTCTCGGGCAACCGCCTCCTCTGGCTCGACGAGGACAAGGACCTCCTCGAGAAGTCCGGCGGCACGTGGCAGTACTTCTACGCCAACCTCTCGATGATTCCCGACGAGGAAACCTACGACGTGCACGACATCTCCTCGCGCCGGCAGATAGGGACGCTCGACGAGAAGTTCGTCCTCAACTTCGCCGCGCCGGGCGCGACGTTCATCCAGCGCGGCGAGATGTGGCGCGTCAACGACGTGGACGACGAGGAGGCGCGGGTGAACGTCTCGCCCATCGAGGACCCCGGCGGCGAGGTGCCGTCGTGGGTCGGCTCGGAGATTCCGGTGCCCGCGCCGGTCGCCGGCGAGGTGGGCGAACTCCGCGACGTGGCCGCGCCGCAGTTCGAATCCGGGGCCGACCGCGAGGCCGTCGCCCGCGACATCGCCATGCGCTACCCGACAGACGAGGCCACGGTCAGGTCCGCGCTCGGCCCCATCGAGAGACAGGTCGAAGCCGACGCGCCGATTCCGACGGCGAACAGGCTCGTCCTCGAAGGCTCGCCCCGGAAGGTGACGCTGAACTCGCCGTACGGCCACCGGGTGAACGAGACGCTCGGCCGACTCCTGTCGGCGCTCATCGGCCAGCGAACCGGCTCGTCGGTCGGCATGGAGGTCGACCCCTACCGCGTCGAGTTCGACGTGCCGGGGAAGGTCCGCCCGACGACGTTCGCCGAGGTGCTCCGCGAGACCGACCCCGACCACGTCGAGGCGCTGCTCGAACTCGCGCTCAAGCGGTCGGACTCGCTGAAGTTCACGCTCGCGCAGGTGGCCGCGAAGTTCGGCGCGCTCAAGCGCTATCAGGGGAAAGGTCGCTTTGGCGGCGACCGCCTCCTCGCCGCGCTGGAGGACACGCCCGTCTACGACGAGGCCGTCCGCGAGGTGTTCCACACCGACCTCGCCGTCGAGGAGACGGTCGAACTGCTCCGCCGCGTCCGCGACGGCGACGTGGAACTGGCCGTCGCCCGCGAACCGACCGCTATTGGAACCGGCGGCCGCGGGTCGGGGACCGACCTGCTCGTCCCCGAGAACGCCGACGCGAGCGTCATCGAGACGGTCCGTGACCGGATTCAGAACGACCGCGTGCTGTTGGCGTGTCTCCACTGCAAAGACTGGACCCGCAAGACGAAGGTAAAGCGCGTCCGCGACCCCGTGGAGTGCCCCGAATGCGGCGCGACCCGCGTCGCCGCGCTCAACCCGTGGGACGACGAGACGGTGAAGGCGGTCCGCGCGCCGGAGAAAGACGACGAACAGGAGCGGCTGACGAAGCGAGCCTACCGCTCGGCGAGTCTGGTGCAGGCCCACGGCACGCGGGCGGTCGTCGCGCTCGCGGCCCGCGGGGTCGGCCCGCACAACGCCGCGCGCATCATCAACAAACTCCGCGAGGACGAAGACGACTTCTACCGCGACATCCTCGAACGGGAGCGGGAGTACGCCCGAACCCAGTCGTTCTGGGACTGACGGGGCCAGTTCCGGGTTCGACGCTTACTCCTCGATGGCCCACTCGTCGAGAATCTCGGTCGTCGCGGCCGCCAGCGCCTCGAAGTCCTGCATCGAGATGCCGTCGGTCGTGACGAAGACGCCGAAGTCCTCGACGGTGATGCGGACGAGATAGCCGTTTTCGAACACGCGAATCGTGTACTCGTAGTCACCGAGTTCGGACCCGCGGTAGGCGTCTTGGGTCATCTTGAAGTCGTGCCACTCGTTGCCGATAAAGGAGTTCAGGTCGGCCTCCTGTTCGAGGTCCTCGCGGAGGTACACCTGCACGTAGTCGAAGCGGTTGAAGTAGGTGAGCGAGCGGAGGCTATCACCGACGGCCGTGCGGCAGACGGTGACGAGCTTTTCCTCTGCTTCCTCGGGGAGGAGATTGGACATCGCTTCAGCCTGTGGGAGCGAGTGCCAAATAGGCGGCGGCTTCGACAGGTCCGGTCGGGATGAGACGTGGAACCGACCGGATTGCTGTGCTAATTCTGATTGTTACTCTCAAGCACATTGATTATAATTCACACGGAGGAGACGAACGAGTCGTCATGGCCGACGACGCCCTCGGACTGGCGATGTTGGACCGCGTTCGCGGCTGTCTGCGCGCCCCGTGCGTCTACCGCGCCGCCGACGACGCCGGAGCCGCCGCCGGCGACGCGCACGTCTACGAGAACTATCTCGTTCCCTTCGAGCGGTGGCCCGCCGCGAAGCGCGAGTTCGTCGACTCGCTTCGGACACCCGTCCTCGACGTGGGGTGCGGCGCGGGCCAGCACGCCCTCGCCGTACAGGAGCGCGGGGAGGTCGTCGCCTTCGACGTGAGCCCGAACGCGGTGCGCGCGGCCCGCGAGCGCGGCGTCGAGACGGCGGTCGTCGCCGATATGTTCGACCCGCCGTTCGATGCGAGCGAGTCGGAGTCGTCGGCAGATGGCTTCGAGACGGTGCTCGACAACGGGACGCAGGTCGGCCTCGCGGGCTCGCTGGACGGTCTCACCGACCTCCTCGCGTTGTTTGCCGACCTCGTTTCGTCCACCGGCGAGGTCGTCGTTGACTCGTACGACCCGACGCGCATCGACCTCGAACGATTCTTCGGCTACCGGTCGGACCCGCGGGAGGGCATCGCTCGGCGGTCGTTCCGCGTCGAGTACGGCAACCTGCGCGGGCCGACGCTCGACTTCGTTCTCGTCTCGCCCGCCCGACTCCGGGCGGTCGCCGCCGAGGCGGGCCTCGACGTGCACGAGGTGACCGTGCCGAACACCGAGTCGAGTTACTACCGGGCGCGACTGGCGTGAGTCGGTGCGGTCGCGGTGGCTCTGCGAGCGAGGTCGATGCGGTCGGGCCGCTTCTCGACCCCTACTCCCAGCGGTTGGTCGCCTCGTTGCGCCGCGGGAGGAACGGAAGGAGCAGCGCGACGGCGAAGACGATACCCGCGATGGCGAGGTAGTCGGGCGTCCCAAGGACGACCGCGACGAGCGAGAACACCGAGGCCTCGCCGGCGGCGACGGCCGAGACCGCACCCGGGTCGTTGTTCAGCAACACGAGGAACATGAACATCGCCTCGGCAAACGCGACCCGGAGGCCGGCCTTCGTCACCCACCACGTCGCGGAGAGCGGGCCGCCGGTCAGCGCGCCCCACTCCCGGCGGACCTTCCGCCGCCACGCCGCGTTCACGACACACCTCTGTTGCGAGTGAACATGAGACACGGTACGCGGCGAAACGAGATAATCTCGCAGGTGGTGCGGGGGCGTGGTCGCCTCCCGCGCTCGCCCCCGTCAGACCCGCGTCGGTGAGACCGATTCCAGCGCTGCCTCGAAGTGCGCGCGGGTAATGCGCACCTCGTCGGCGTGGTCGTTCGCCTCGGTGCCCTCGTAGGCGTCGGCCACGTCCTGAATCGCGCGGAGGGCGGCCTCGCGGCAGACCGCGGCCACGTCGGCCCCGGTGTAGCCGTCCATGTGGGCGGCCACGTCGCCGAGGTCCACGTCGGTGCCGAGCGGCTTGTTTCGGACGTGCACGTCGAGGATGGCGCGGCGCGCCTCGATGTCGGGAGCGGGCACCTCGACGTGGGTCTCCAGTCGGCCGGGTCGGAGGAGCGCGGGGTCGAGCGCGTCCCGGCGGTTCGTCGCCGCGAGGACGACGAGGTTCGGGTTGTCGGCGGCGTTGTCCATCTCCGTCAGGAGTTGCGAGACGACGCGTTCGGTGACGCCCGAGTCCGACCCGGCGCTGTCGCGGTCGGTGGCGATGGCGTCTATCTCGTCGAAGAAGACGATACTCGGCGCGGCCTGTCGGGCGCGGTCGAACACCTCGCGGACGGATTTTTCGGACTCACCGACGTAGCGGTCCAGCAGTTCGGGGCCGGCGACGTGGATGAAGTTGACGCCGCTTTCGGCCGCGATGGCGCGGGCGAGCATCGTCTTGCCGGTCCCCGGCGGACCGTGGAGGAGCACGCCCGTCGGCGGGTCAGTCGAGGCCGCCTCGAACAGCGGCGCGTAGGTCAACGGCCACGTCACCGCGCGTTCGAGCGTCCGCTTTACGTCGTCGAGGCCGCCGACGCCCTCGAACCCCTCGGTCGGCTGTTCGGCGACGTACTCGCGCATCGCCGAGGGTTCGACCGTCGCCATCGCGGACTCGAAGTCGGCGCGCGTGACGGTCATGTCCGCGACGGCGACGCGTCCCTCCTCGTCTCCGCCCTCGTTTCTGCTTCCGCTTCCGCCCCCACTCTCCCGGCGGACGCGCCGGAGCGCGGTCATCGCGGCCTCCTTGGCCAGCGATTCGAGGTCGGCACCGACGAAGCCGTGGGTTCGAGAGGCGAGCCGGTCGATGTCCACGCCCTCGGCGAGGGGCATCCGCCGGGTGTGTACGTCGAGAATCTCGCGGCGGCCCGCCTCGTTCGGGACGCCGATTTCGATTTCGCGGTCGAAGCGGCCGCCGCGGCGGAGCGCCGGGTCGAGGCTGTCGACGCGGTTCGTCGCGCCGATGACGACCACGTCGCCGCGGGCGTCCAGCCCGTCCATGAGCGACAGCAGTTGGCCGACGACGCGGTTTTCGAGGTCGCCGCCGTCGTCGCGCTTCGACGCGATGGAGTCGATTTCGTCGAAGAAGATGATGGCCGGCGCGTTCTCGCGGGCCGACTGGAACACCTCGCGCAGTTTCTCCTCGGACTCGCCTTTGTACTTCGAGAGCACCTCCGGCCCGGAAATCGTGGTGAAACTCGCGTCGACCTCGTTGGCGACGGCCTTGGCGATGAGGGTCTTCCCCGTGCCCGGCGGGCCGTGTAAGAGCACGCCCTTCGGCGGCTCGATGCCGAGGTGGGCGAACACCTCGGGTTCGGACAGCGGGAGCTCTATCATCTCGCGGACGAGGTCGAGTTCGTCGTCGAGGCCGCCGATGTCCTCGTAGGTGACGCCCGTCGCTCGCCCGCGGCTCCCGTCGTCGCCGCCGTCGTCGCCGCCCGTCACGCTCTTGACGGCGTCACGGACGGCCTCGCTCGCGCCCTTCGAACTCGTCGCCGTCACGGAGACGGTCGTCGCGTCGGTGACGCGGACCACACCCTCCGGGGCGGTTTCGCTGACGACGAGGGCGGCCCCGCCGAGGCGCTCGACGCGGACGCGGTCGCCCTCGCGGAGCGGGCGGTTCCGAAGCTCCGCCTTCACGACCTCCTCGATGGTCTCGCGGTCTACGCTGGTTCGCTCGAAGGCGCTGGGGCCGGCGAGCGTCACGGAGCGCGCGTCCTCGACGTCGATTTTCCTGACGCGGACGCTGTCGCCGATTTTCACGCCGGCGTTGGCCCGCGTGTCGGCATCGACGAGCATCTCGCCCACCGCCGCGCCGGGGCGGGCGGGCCACATCTTCGCGACCGTCTCTCGGGACCCTTCGATGACGACCGTCTCGCCGCTGAGCACGCCGAGTTCCCGGCGGGCGGCCTCGGGGAGGCGGGCGATGCCGCGGCCCGCGTCGCGTTTCTCCGCGGCGCGGACGACGAGCGTCACCCCATCTTCTGACATGCCACCCAGTTCGCCCGCTCGACCCTTGAGGGTTCGCCCGGAGTAACGGTTTTCCCGGACGGCGCGGTAACACTAAGCATGGTTGCCACGACGGAGAAAGACGGTGCGACGTGGTACCGGTGCGAAGAGTGCGGGATGCTGTTCGACGTGCGGTCCGACGCCGAGGCTCACGAGGAGAACTGCGACACGGACAGCCCGTCGTACTTGCAGTAGCGGGGAAGCGAGAGCGTCGGCGGCGACGGCGGCGAGCGCGAGGGTTACGCGGCGAGCGCGAGAGCTACGCCGGGTCGTGTTCGTCCGCGAGTCGCTCGGCGTGGTCCAGCGAGGTCGCGCGCTCCCAGCGGACGCGCTCGGCGTCGCCGTAGGCGAGCGCCTCTTTCAGTTCGTCGCGGAGGACGCCCACGCCGCGGCCGACGAGGTCGCCGTCGGCGTCGCCGAGTTCGTAGTAGCCGTAGGCCTCCGGAGCCTTGCCGATGGTCCGCGTTTCCAGCGGCTCCCAGCGCTTCCGGAGCATCACTCGGCGACGAACTCGTAGGAGTCTTCGCCCCAGTCGTCCTCGACGAAGACGAACACGCGGCCGCGGGCGACCTCGGGGTCGGCCTCGATTTCGAAGCGGTGGCCGGGCACCCGCCGGACGAGGACGCCGGGGAACAGCTCCTCTTCTTCGTCCTCACCGAGGATGACGCGGCCGACGCCGCTCGATTCGAGCACCTCGTCGTGGCTCGTGAGGTCGTTGACGTACATCATGACGCCCTCCGTCTCGGTGGGGTCGGTGACGAGGACGTGGACCTCCTTGCCGGGGGCGGTGGCGAGCGTGCCCGTGACCGCCTGGGGGACGCCCCGGTAGACTGTGGTTCGGTTGTCGAGGTACTCCACTTCGACGCCGTAGTCGTGGAGTTCGACGCCGAGCGTGCTCGGGGCGATGTCGTTGCGGGCGCGCATGGCTCACCGTTGCTTCGGGGACGGCAAAAGCGTCGCGTCTCGGGACGACTCGCGCCGGGCGTCGCTTCCGCCGCCGCGTCCCCGAACCTACGGGCGAAAACGGCACGGACCGCCACACATAACACGGTGTGCCGACCTCCCCGAAGTATGCACGGCCGAGCCACCGCCCTCGGGGCGGGCACCGTCTTGAACGCCCTCGCGACGGCGACCGGCTCCGCGTTCGCCATCGACGCGGAGACCACTGCGTCGGTCGAACTGGACGACTCCGGCGAGGTCCGCGGCAGCATCGCGGAGGCCCCCGACGACGACGCGCATCTCATCGAGCGCTGTGTCGAACTCGTCGTCGAGGCGTTCGGTGACGGCGAGGGCGGCACCGTCGAGACCGAAAGCGACCTGCCGATGGCCGCCGGCCTCAAGAGTTCGAGCGCCGCCGCCAACGCGACGGTGTTGGCGACGCTCTCGGCGCTCGGTCGCTCGGTCGGCCCCGGCCCGGACGCCGATATCTCCCGCCTCGACGCCTGCCGGATGGGCGTCCGCGCCGCCCGCGAGGTCGGCGTCACCGCCACCGGCGCGTTCGACGACGCCGCGGCCTCCATGGTCGGGGGCGTCGTCGTCACCGACAACACCGAAGACGACCTCATCGCCCGCGACGAGGTCGACTGGGACGTGCTCGTGTGGACGCCCCCGGAGCGCGCTTACAGCGCCGACGCCGACGTGAGCCGCTGTGAGAACGTCGCCCCGATGGCCGACCTCGTGGCCGACCTCGCGCTCGAAGGCCGCTACGCCGAGGCGATGACCGTCAACGGCCTCGCCTTCTCGGCCGCGCTCGACTTCCCGACCGACCCCGCCGTCGAGGCGATGCCCATCGCCGACGGCGTCTCGCTGTCCGGGACCGGCCCGAGCGTCGTCGCCGTCGGCGACCGCGCCGACCTCGAACGCGTCGCGGACTTGTGGGACGCCCGCGAGGGGGAGACCCGACTGACGACCACCCGAACCGACGGAGCACGAATCCAATGACAGACGACACCGTAGACGCCGCCGCAGAATCGTTTCAGGACATGTCCCTCGACGAACTTCGCGAGGAGATAGAGGATATCGACCGCGGCATCGTCGAACTCATCGCCCGCCGAACCTACGTCGCCGACACGGTGGCGAAGGTCAAAGCCGAGAAGGACCTGCCGACGACCGACGAGTCCCAAGAAGAGCGCGTGATGGAGCGCGCCGGGAAGAACGCGGCCCACTTCGAGGTCGATTCGAACCTCGTGAAGGCGATTTTCCGACTGCTCATCGAGATGAACAAGGCCGAACAGCGGCAGAACCGGTAGTCGAAACCCACGGCGGCGTTCGTTCTCAGCCGGCGAGTATGCAGAATCAGCGGCTGTTGTTCAGTTAGTCGGCGGTCGTCGAACCCGAACCGGACCGGCATATTCACCGAACCTCCCGACTCACTTCTCCCATGTCCCTCCCCGGCGAAGCCGAGACGTACGTATCGAGTGTCTTCATCGAAGCGAACTTCGACGCCGTCTGGGAGCGCATCTCCGACCCCAGCACCTTCCCGGAGATGTATCCCGCGTGGACCGCCGACGTGCAGCAGATAGACGACGCGACGTACCGAGGCACGGGCCCGGAGGGTGACGAGTTCATCATCCGCCCGAAACTGAACCGCGAGTTCGGCGTCGCGGACTTCGATGTCGAGGCGGACGGACACGTCGAACGGTCGCGTTCGCGCCTGTTCGACGTGACCGACGACGCCTGCCAACTCGTTCATGTGGCGGTTCGCTGGGAGGGTGTCGACGACGAGCACTGGGGGCGACACAAGCGGGGAACCGACGCGGACCTCGAACGGATGAAGCGACTCGTCGAATCCGAGTCGTCGAACTGAACGCCGGTTCGTTCCCTCGCGGAGGCGACGATCCGGCAGTCGAAATCGCCGTGTCCCTCGCCAGCGCGGAGACGCTCCACAACTCACCACGGACAGCGCGCGGCGAACGAAGCTCGATTGCTCCGATTCGGAGCCGCGACGCCGCGTCACTCGCGGATGACCATCACCTTCACCCGCCGGACCGCGTCGAAGTCGCGGAGCCGATAGGTCAGCGCCCGGACGCGCGCCGCGGGGCCGCGGCAGAACAGCGATTCGAGGCACCACTCGCCCTGATGGGTGTGACTCGTGTTGAGGATGACGTCCTGAAACTCGTGTTGCGTCCCGTGAAGCTCGCGAATCACGTCGTGGTGGCGGTAGTCGAAGCCGACGAGCGCGACGACCTCGCCGGAGACGTCTTCGAGTCGGGCGTGGGACTCGACGAACTCGCGCATGGCCTCTCGAACCGCCCGCGACCGGTTTTCGATGCCCTCGTCGCGCCACGCCCGGTCGAACTCAGCGACCAGTTCGTCGGGGATGTTGAAACTCGTCCGCATTACCTCCAACTGACGCGTACAGCTACAAGAGTGCTCGTTATGACGATACCCGCGGTTCGGTATTAACAACCCCTATACCCGTCGTTTGCCACGGATACGGTAGCACATGGCCACGAACGAACTGCTCGGCCTCGTCGCCGGCGCGGTACTCCTCGGAGCCGTCCACGGCGTCGAACCGGGTCACGGCTGGCCCGTCGCCGCGTCGTACGCGCTCGACCAAGCGAACAAGTGGGTGTACGGGTTCGCGGCGAGTTTCATCCTCGGGGTCGGCCACCTCGTCAGCAGTATCGCGATGGTGGGCGTGTTTTTCTACGCGAAGGCGTACTTCGACCTCACGCGGGTCAACGAGTCGATTACGATACTCGGCGGCGTCCAAATCGGCGGCCCAGTCAGTCTCGTCGCCGGCGTCTTGCTCATCGTACTCGGTATCCGAGAGTACACCCACGGGCATTCTCACGGCACGCACGGGCACGACGACGACCACGGGGGCCACAGCCACGGCGATGACCACGGCCACTCACGCGACCACGGCGAGGGCCATGACCACGGCCACGAACACTCGCACGACGGCGACCAGAGCCATTCACGCGACCACGACGGTCACACCCACGACGGCAACGGGCTGTTTGCCCGCTTGAAGCGTTTCGTCCCCTTCGTCGGCGGGCACTCCCACTCGCACGGCGACCTCGACGACGCCGCGGACCGCGGTCTCCTCGGTATCGCGTGGTTCGCGTTCGTCCTCGGCTTCGCCCACGAGGAGGAGTTCGAGATTATCGCGCTCTGCGCCGGGTCGAACTACTGTCTCGAACTGATGAGCGCCTACGCCGTCACCGTCGTCGTCGGCATCGTCGGGCTGACGATGCTGCTGATTGCGGGCTACGAGCAGTACGAAGACGAGGTCGAGACGTACACGCCGTATCTCCCGGCGTTCTCCGCGGCCGTGTTGGTCCTGATGGGTCTCGGCTTCATCACGGGGCTGTTCTGAGCGGGTCCGGCCCACCGGAACCGACACCGACGCCGATTGCCCCGGCGGTCCGTTCAGCTCCGGCGATAGAGCTATCACCCGGCGACGCATCGGAGCGGTCACGAAGGTGATGTCTATTAACCGCCACAATCGGAATCTTCGTCCGCGGACTCGTTCTCGGCGTCTCGATAGCCGCGCCGGTCGGTCCAATCGGCGTCCTGTGCATCCAGCGAACGCTTTCTAAGGGCCGGCGCTCCGGCTTCGTCAGCGGACTCGGAGCGGCGTCCGCGGACGCGGTCTACGGGACCATCGCGGGGTTCGGCCTCGCCGCGCTCTCGTCGGTGCTGCTCGGCCACCGCAACGCAATCGCGCTCGCCGGTGGGGCGATTCTCCTGTACGTCGGCATCCAGTCGATTCGGGGCGACCCGGCGTCGGTCGCATCGGCTCCGACGACCGAGCGGTCGGCCGTCGTGTCGCCCGACTCGACTGCCCGGACGCTCGCGGCCGACTTCGGGTCGACGTTCCTCCTGACGCTGACGAACCCGGTGACGATACTGGCGTTCGTCGGCATCTTCGCCGGCTTGGGCGTCGGCGTCTCGGGCGACTACCTCGCGGCGGCGGTCCTCGTCGCGGGCGTCTTCGCCGGGTCGGCGCTCTGGTGGTTCGTCCTGAGCGCCGCCGTCGACCGTGTCCGGGAGCGAGTCACCCCGGCGGTCCTCCGCCGGGTGAACCAACTCGCCGGCGTCGTCATCGTCGGGTTCGGCGTCGCGGCGCTCTGGAGCGGCCTGTGACGGGCCACCCGGCACCTCCGCATCCCGCCGGTTCGGTCCCCTCGAACGCTTCGCCGCCGCTATCTCCATATCGCTTGCGACCGTAGTACACGTGTCATGCCCACGCACAAGGCGGAGACGACGTGGACCGGCGGCAAAGACGGGAGCGGCGAGTTCTCGACCGAGAGCGGGACCGTCGAGGGGACGTTCACGTTCCCGACGCGGTTCGAAGACGAACTCGGGTCGAACCCTGAGGAGCTCATCGGCGCGGCTCACTCCGGCTGTTTCTCGATGCAGTTGACCGCGTTCCTCGAAGGCGAGGGCTACGCGCCGACGAGCCTCCACACCGCGGCCGACGTGCACCTCGACCCGGCCGACGGCGGCGGCTTCGAAATCTCTCGCATCGACCTGACGCTCGACGCCGACGTGCCCGACATCGACGAGGAGACGTTTGCCGACCTCGCCCAGCGCGCAAAGGAGAACTGCCCGGTGTCGAAGGCGCTCGCCGGGCCGGAAATCACGCTGACCGCGACGCTCGCCTGAGGGCGCGCGTCGCCCGCCGTTTTTCGTGACCCGACCGAGTCGACCGCGCCCCCGTCTCAGCGGTTCGACTCGAACCAGTCTTCGGCGAAGTCGACCAGCGCGGGTTGGTCGAGGAGCGTCGCCGTCGCGGCCGCGACCGACCCCTCGGTCGCGCCGCGCTGCCTCTCGAACGCCTCGCCGACCGCCTCGAAGTCGTCGGTCCTGACCTCGATATCCTCGTACTCGATGACGACGCGCTCGCCCTCTCGGAGCAGCGGCGCGCGCTCTCTCGTCCGCGTCTTTTCGAAGTCCGCGCGATGCTCAGGGAGGTGGAGCGAGGTGTTGTTCCCGTGGCCGACGCCGAGTAAGAGCACGTCGCCGCCGCGGTCGTACACTCGCGCCAGCGGCGACCCGTCGCCGAGGCCGTAATCGAGTTCGTGGCCACCGACGATTTCCTCGGCGGCTGCGCCCCACGCCGCGAAGGAGACCGTCGGATGCTCGCTGCGGACGACGCCGGGGTAGGTGCGGAAGCACTCGGGCACCACGCCCATCCCGCGGGTCGGCGTCACGTCGGGACGGAACGGCGGCATCGACTCGCCGATGACTTCGACCCAGTCGTCGGGGACCGGCGGGTTCTCCCACGCCGACGGGTCGGTGTACTGGCCGGTGTGGGTCGGCATGACCAATGTTCCGTCGTCGGTCAGCACCGTCTGGAGGGCGTCGACGACCGCCTGCGGACCGCCGGCGACCCAGCCGAGCGAACTGAGCGACGAGTGGACGAGGAGGGTGTCGCCGGCCGCGACGCCGAGCGCGCGGAGGTCCGCGGCGAGCGAATCCACGCTTCCGGGTTCGTCCACGCGCTCGACGGCATCTGCTTCGGACATACGCCTTCGTCAGCCGGGTCGGGATTCAATCTTTGGTGTCGGCCGACCGAAAGGACCAACTCCGACCCCGGTGACGCGTTCGACATGTCACGCGTCTCCGCCCGCGACGCCCTCCGCTACGCGACCGAAGACGACGCCATCGCGCTGTTCGCCGTCATCGTCGGCGGGTGGGTGTTGCTGACCGTCGGCAGTTTCGCCTTCGCAGGCTACGGGTTCGGACTGATGTCCGTTTTCGGAATCCTCGCCTCGCTCGCCGGGGCGCTCGCGGTGTTCGCCGGCGTCGTCGGCCTCGCGTACAAACTGCTGGTGGATAGCCGACGGGCGGCGTCGGAGTGAGAAATCAGTTCACCGCCCGGGAGAGGCCGACGAAGGCCACGTAACAGAGCCCGCCCATCACGAGAAAGCCGAACTGGTAGCCGGTGTTCGAAACGATGTCGACGACCGACTGCGCCGGTCGGAGCAGTTTCAGCCACAGCAGCATACCCACACCGAGTACCGCGACGACCCAGAGGCCTCCCAAGAGCGGCCGCTGTTTCAGGTAGTCGTTGAGTTCGTCGCGGTTCACATCAGCTAAAGATATCACGCCGATGAAAAGACTGCGATGACTGTCTGGCTGTTGCGTGCGAGGGAGCCCGTGAATCGTCGATAGGTCGCTCCGTTCGCCACGGCACGGACTCGCGGCCTCAGAAGAACGGCTCGAACAGGCGTCCGTGGAGGAGGATGACGAGCGGGAGGCTGAACAGCACCGCGATGGTGACGAGGAAGCCGGTGACGCTTCCCGACTCGGCCGCGGCCCGGAGAAACGGAGACATCGGTCTCGTCGGTGCTTCAGGCCCCTCCGCGATACGCTTTGTTGCCCGCTTCGCTCACTCCAGATACGTCTCGGCGAGCGCGTCCAGCGCCTCGTGGCGGTGGGTCGTGTGCGGCGCGGTCAGCGGCGAGACCGACACGCGGCCCTCGACGACGGCCCGACGGTCGGTGCCGTCGGGGTCCGGAATGTCGCCGGTTTCCATCCGCTCCCAGACGCGGTCGTGGAGCTTCACGGTGCCGTTTTCGAACTCCGCGGTCATGTCGTACAGCTCCGAGGGAACCGTCACCTGCATGTCCGCGGGTCCCCCGTCGGGACCGGACATGGGCGCGTTGACGTTGAGGTAGTCGCACTGCTCGAAGACGCCGGCGGATTCGGCGTGTTTGACGAGGTACGACGCGGCGCTGGTCGCCTCGTGGAAGTCCCGCGAGTCGGTCGCTTTCTCGTGCCACGGCAGGTCGCCGCCGGCGGGGACGTACAGCGAGAGGGCGATGGCGGGCACGTCGAAGAACGCGGCCTCGACGGCGGCGCTGACGGTTCCCGACCGGCCGAGGACGTACGCGCCGATGTTAGCGCCCTTGTTGATACCGGAGACGACCATGTCCACGTCGGGACACAGCGCCTCCAAGCCGGCGACCGTGCAGTCGGCGGGCGTCCCCTCCAGCGCGTAGCCGAGTTCGTGCTCGGCGACGACCGCGTCGGTGGACATCTTCCGGCCGACCGCGCTCTGGTCCGTCGCGGGCGCGACCGCGGTCACGTCGGCGAACTCCGAGAGGGCGTCGTAGAGCGCGCGGAAGCCCACGCTCTCGATGCCGTCGTCGTTAGTGAGGAGGATGCTGGGTTCGCTCATGGTCCGTCTGGGGACGGAACCCGCAAAAAGCCATCCGTCGGACACGACCCGTCCGGCCGACCCCTCGCCGGCACGGCCCGCTCAGGCCACGCGGTCGACGAGCGTCTCGTCGTCGACGACGAGGTTGTACGCCTCCTCGTCGTCGTTCCAGAGCGCGAGAACGTTCTCGAAGACGAGCACGTCGCCGTAGTCGGCGTCGGCCACATCGGCGTTCAGCACGGTGTCGCGCGTGCGGACGGCGTAGTGGTCGACCGCCTCGCTCCCGTCGCCGATTTTGAACACCTGGTTGTTCCCCTCCGAGAGGTCGTGGCTCAGTTTGACCGCCAGCAGGTCGATGCGGTTCGTGACGTGGCGTTCCATCTCGGCCATCTTGGCGAACCGCGCGGGGTTGCCGCGCACGTCGAGGCGGCGCTCGCCGTCGGTGCGGAGGACGCTGTACGAGTACTGCACGTCCACGTTGACGAAGATGCCCTCGTCCTCGTCGCCCGCGCGGCCCTCGTCGAGGCGGCGCTGGAACCCCGGCACGTCGAGGTCGGGCCGCACGTCGAACGACCAGCCGCGGTCCGAGGGCGCGTAGCCGTCCCAGAGGCGGAGCGTCGGCGAGTACACCGTCACGTCGCCGTCGGCCGGCGCGACCTCGCGTTCGACCTCGCGGAGGCCGATGCTCGTGTTTCTGTCCGCCGGCGCGATGGCGACGATTGCGCCGTCGGCGGCGAGCGCGTCGAGGTAGTTCTCGACGACCGCGGCGGGGTCGTCGAGTTCGCTCAGGACGCTGGCGAACAGGACGATATCGTACTCGCCGTCGGGGGCGAACGCCTCGGCGGTCTCGCGGTGGACGGTCGTCCGGAAGTTCCGGCGCGTCTCGCCGAGCATCCGGTCGAGCACGTCCGCGGAGGCGCTCGGTTCGACCGCGTGGTAGTCTACGACCGAATCGTCGGGGAGGTAGTCGTGGAGGCCGAGCGCGGGGCCGCCCGTCCCGGCGCCCACGTCGAGCACGCGGGGGTTTCGCGGGAGTAGGCTCCGCTCCGCGAGGTCGGAGAGGACGTAGCCGACGGCCGCGTAGTAGTCGGGGAGGTGGTATATCGCGTAGCCGAGCGCGGCGTCCTCGTCGTACTCGACGGGGTTGCCCCGGTAGTAGTCCTCTTTCAGTTGGCGGACGCGCTCCCGGAGGCGGTCGCCCGACTCACCGACGTGCCAGTTCGCGCCGTAGCGCCCGATGAGCAGGTCTTCGAGGGCGAAGGAGTAGTCGTCGGGGAAGGCTTCGGGCGACCAACGCTGGAGCGGCGCGGGGTCGTCGCTCGCGGGGACGAACGTGCCGTCGTCGCGCTCGAACAGGCCGAGGTCGTGGGCCTCCTCGCGGAGCGTCTGTTTCACCACGGCGGGGTGGGGCGCGCCCTCGATGTAGTCGGCTATCTCGTCGGGGTCGATGGGGCGGACGTTTCTGAGGTACTTCGCGTTGTCGCGGACGGCGTCTCTGTCTATCATCGGTGGGCTGTGGAGCGAGTCGCCGTCGCCCGCGCGGGAGGATGTCGGCCCGCCGCGGGGCGTCGGCGTCGGCGTCTCCCTTCACTCGTCACTCGACGGGGTCGTGCTTGTCGGTCTGGTCGCGGGTGCGGTCGTCGGCGCTCGCGTCGCCCGCATCGCCCGCGGAACCGACGCCGGCGTCGTCGCCACGGGAGACGCGCCGGTAGAGGTCGGCGAACGCCTCGTCGTCCGCCGCCGCGAGGTCGCGGGCCGCGTCGGCGACGCGGTCGGCCCCGCCGCCGAACGATGATTGGATGTCCGCGTACACGCGCGGGGTACCGCCGGACACGGAGGCGACGAGTTCGTCGAGCGCGGCGGAAATCGGCGTGGCGAACTCCTCGCGCACGTCGTCGGCGGCGAGGCCGAACGCGAGGACGGCGGCGTGAGCCGCCGCCTGCACCGTCTCCATCGCCGCGTCGTGTTCTTCGGGCGTCGTCTCGAAGACGCGGTTGCCGGCCGCGTCGAGGTCGGAGAGCAGGGCGTCTGTGTACGCGCCCGGTTCGTCGGTGACGGCGGCGACGTTGCCGGGGGCGTTGTGCGGGGCGAAAAGCGGGTGGAGGCTGAGGCGCTCGCGGTCGGGGAGGTGGTCGCGCATCGCCGCCACCGGGGGTCCCATCGCACCGGTCACGTCGCACATCGCGGCGTCCGCGCGGCGGGCGTTGCCGGCGACGGCGTCGGCCGCGAGGCGCATCGGGACCGCGAGACAGACCACGTCGAACCGCTCGTCGCCGTCCAGTGGGACCGCTCGCCCGCCCAGCGCGTCCGCTGCGGCGACCGCTTTCTCGGGGTCCGCGTCGGCGAACGCGAGGTCGGCGTCGACGGTGCGGCCGAACCAGCGTCCCATTGCGCCCGCGCCGACGATGAGCACGTCCATCGGTACGGGTGTGGAGGTGCGGCGGGCAAAAGGGAATCGGTGGCGGCGGGTGTGGCGAGACGCTCACCCGCGCCCGACCCGCAAACCGCGTTCAACCGACTCCCGGTGTCCGAACCGTCAAGTGGTCGTTAGCCGATAGGAAACCATGGCATTCGATGATGTTGATTTCGAGGGTCGGACGGCCTTCATCACGGGAACCAGTCGCGGCATCGGCAAGGCCATCGCGCTCGACTTGGCCGACCGGGGCGCGAACGTCGTCTCGACGGGCAAGACCGTCGACGGGCGCGAGGACCTCCCCGGAACCATCGTCGAGACGACGGAGGAGATACGCGAGCGCGGCGGCAACTCCATCTGGTGTCAACTCGACGTGCGCGACGACGCCTCCGTGCAGACCGCCATCGACGAGACGGTCGACGCCTTCGGCGGCATCGACTTCGTCGTCAACAACGCGGGCGCGATTCACATGGCCGGCTTCGAGGACACGCCGCCGAAGCGGTTCGACCTCCTCATGGACGTGAACGCCCGCGGCGCGTACGCGACGACGCACGCCGCACTCCCGCACCTCCGCGAGAGCGACCACGCTCACGTCGTCACCTTCTCGCCGCCGATGCCCGCCCGCCCCGCGCCGGGGAAGGTGGCCTACGCGCTCTCGAAGTACGGCATGACGTTCATCGCGCAGTCGCTCGCGGGCGAACTCGACGCCGACGACATCGGCGTGAACGCGCTGTGGCCGGTCGCGGCCATCGAGTCCGAGGCGACGCGACACTTCGGGATGGGAACGCCCGAGGACTGGCGCACCCCGCAGATTATGTGCGACGCCGTCGCCGAACTGTTCTCGCGCGACCCGACCGACTGCACCGGCAACGCGTTCTACGACGAGGAACTGCTGGCCGAGGCGGGCGTCGACGACTTCTCGCCGTACGCCGTCGTCGAGGGGAGCGACCCCGGTCCGATGTCGGCCCAGCTGTTCGACCCGGCGTACGAACGCTGACCCCGATTATCGGCGGTGAGACTCGGAGCCGGACGTTTATCTTCAATGAACTCGAAATACTGTGCGATGAGTTCATGCGTCGGCGCTGTGAACCCGGTCTCTCCGACGCGATATTCTACCGAATCGGCAATTAGACTTAACTACCGGTGGGGAATCGCATAGCGCATGGAGTTCCCTCGCCTCCCGACACGCGACACGAGCGGCCAGAAGGTCGTCCTCCCGGACGACTTAGAGGGTGAACAGACGCTCGTGCTCATCAGCTTCGACCGCCGCCAGCAGTCGTTGGTCGGGTCGTGGCGCGGGTTCGCAAAGGAGTTGTGCGAGACGTACGGGCATTTCGAGTACTACGAACTGCTCGTCCTCGGCGGGCGAAGCGGGATGATGCCGCCGATGTCCGGCGGCGGGATGTCTCCGGAGGCGGCCCGGAGCCGACCCCACGACAACGCGCTCATCGCGCGGGTGGACAAGACCGCGCTCCAGCGCCGCCTCGGACTGCTCGGGGAGGGCAACATCTACGCGCTTCTCATCGAAGACGGGACGGTCGTCCGGCAGGCCGCGGGCGTGCTCACGCCCGAGACGGGCGACGCGCTGGAGGACCTCTTGAAACAGTGGCGCGAGGCCAACTCCGGCTGGACCGACGCGTCGCCCGCCGGCAGCCCGACCGGCGACAACGCCCTCGACAGCTGATTTTCCGGGTCCGGGTCGAGTCGGATTCCGCTTCCGGTCCGGATTCCGTTTCCGTTTCTGCTCCCGCTCTGCGCTCTCGTTTCAGAACCGACTACTCGACGACGAGCTCGACCGGGTACTCCGTCAGGTTCTCGTAGCCGTCCTCGGTGACGACCACGAGGTCTTCGATTCTGACGCCGCCGATGTCGGGGTCGTACAGCCCCGGCTCGATAGTGATGACGTGGCCGGTCCGAAGCTCCTCGCCGCTCGGACTCAAAGACGGGAGTTCGTGCACGTCGAGGCCGACGCCGTGGCCGGTGCTGTGGATGAAGCCGGTCTCCGCCGAGGGGTCGGCGCGGAGCGTGCTCTCGCCGGCCGCCTCGTACACGTCGCAGACGGCGTCGTGGACGTCTTTGCCGGTCGCGCCGGGTTCGACGGCGTCGAGGGCGGCCTCGAACGCCTCCTCGGTGAGGTCGAACCACTCGCGGATTTCGGGCGACGGCTCGCCTTTCACGAACGTCCGGGTCATGTCGCCGTTGTACTTCGTCTCCTTGTCGCGCGGGAAGATGTCGATGATGACGGGCTCGTCGGCCCGAAGCGGGCCGCTCCCGCGGTCGTGCGGGTCGGCGGCGTCGGCTCCGCAGGCGACGATGGTCTCGTCGAGGGCGCAGCCGTGGCGCAGCAGCGTCACCTCGATTTCCTCTCTGACGCGCTCGCTCGTCAGCGGCTCGCCCTCGTAGGTGAGCGTGCCGTCGTCGGCCACGTCGGCGTCGCGGATGAGGCCCTCGGCGGCGCGCATCGCGGCCTCGTTGGCGTCCTGTGCGGCGTGGATATGTTCGACTTCCTCGTCGGCTTTCACCGCGCGGATGTTCGTGAGCACGTCGTCGGTCTCGGCGTCGACCGCGACGCCCTCCTCGCGCAGGGCGTCGGCAGTGCCGAGCGGGAAGTCCGCGGGGACCGCGAGCGAGTCGACACCGTGGTCAGCGAGAAACGCCGCGACCGTCTTGGCCTTCCCGACGACCGCGCCGTGTTCGGCGTGGTTGTCGCGGTAGTCGTAGTCCGAGAGTCGAGAGACGGTGTCGGCGCGGCTCTCCTTTTTCGCGCGGCCGAACTCCAGCGTCGAGACGAGGAGGTGGATTCCCGCGGGCGTGTAGAGCGTCACGTACGGGTCCGGCGCGTCGAACCCGGAGAGATACAGCTGGTTGGAGTCGCTGCCGTCGGCCGAGATGAGATAGCCGTCGAACTCGTCGCCGAGGAACTCGGCCAACGGTGAGAAATCGGGTTCCATACTCCGGGGTTCGCCCGGCCGATAGTAAAGCTCTCGCGTCGCGGTCGGCGGGTTCCGGTATCGGCACCGCGACACGCCTCTTCGGGCGAGAGACGCGCCGCGGATAGACCGCCGGAACTCGCCGCGGGCGGTGACTGAGTGCCGCAATCCCGGCACGACTCGTCCGCGGTTGCGGCGGTTCGCCGCCGGCCGTACGATACGCTCTCCCGCGATATATGTTTGTTGGCAGACACGAAATCGAACGACCGCGCCGTCGTCGCCGTCCGGGAGAACGTCGCCGCGTCCGGTACCCTGATACCGGACCCTGCCGACCCCTCGCGTATGGACGCGCACGTCTCCCCGTCTCGGGTCACCGGACGCACCCGAGCGCCGCCGTCGAAGAGTTACACCCACAGAGCCGTCCTCGCTGCGGGTTACAGCGACGAGGCGGTCGTCCGCGACGCGCTCGTCAGCGCCGACACCAAGGCGACCATGCGCGCGGTCGAGGCGTTCGGCGGGTCGGTCGACCGCGACGGCCAGACGGTCGAGGTCGCCGGCTTCGGCGGCCGCCCGGGCACGCCCGACGACGTGGTCAACTGCGAAAACTCGGGGACGACGATGCGCCTCGTCACCGGCTGTGCCGCCCTCGGAGAGGGCCTGACGGTCCTCACGGGCGACGCGTCGCTCCGGTCGCGGCCCCACGGCCCGCTTCTCGACGCCGTCTTCGACCTCGACGGCCGCGCCGAGAGCACGCGCCGAAACGGACAGGCCCCGCTCGTCGTCGGCGACGGCATGACCGGCGGCACGGTCGAGATTCCCGGCGACGTGTCCTCGCAGTTCATCACGGCGCTCCTCATGGCCGGCGCGGTCACGGAGGAGGGCATCGACGTGGAACTCACGACGGAACTCAAGTCCTCGCCGTACGTCGATATCACGCTCGAACTCCTCTCTGACTTCGGCATCGAAGCAACCCGGACCGACGATGGCTTCTCAGTCCCCGGCGGCCAGTCGTACGCCCCCGAGGGCGGCGCGTACAGCGTCCCCGGCGACTTCTCGTCTATCTCCTATCTGCTCGCGGCCGGCGCGGTCGCCGGCGCGGAGGGCGAAGACGTTGTCATCGAGGGCGCGCGGCCGTCCGCGCAGGGCGACAGCGCCATCGTCGACATCGTCCGCGACATGGGCGCGACGGTGGACTGGGACGAGGACGCCGGCGAACTGGTGATCTCCGCGGCCGACCTCACGGGCACGACCGTGGACGTGGGCGACACGCCCGACCTGCTGCCGACCATCGCGGTCCTCGGCGCTATCGCCGACGGCGACACGGTCATCGAGAACTGCGAGCACGTCCGGTTCAAGGAGACCGACCGCGTGAGCGCGATGGCGGAGGAACTCGCGGAGATGGGCGCGAACGTCACCGAGCAACGAGACCGCCTCACGATTCACGGCGGCGAGACAGACCTCGTCGGCGCGGCGGTCGACGGCCGCGGCGACCACCGCATCGTCATGTCGCTGGCCGTCGCCGGCCTCGTCGCGGACGGCGAGACGACGATTACGGGCAGCGAGCACGTCGACGTGTCGTTCCCGAACTTCTTCGAGGCGATGCGCGACCTCGGTGCCGAGATGACCGAGAACTGAAGGCGCGACCCCACAGCGACCCGCACGGACAGAACTTTTTTCGCCCGCACGCACGCCGACGGTGGTATGTTCGACGCCGACGCGCAGGCGCTCCGCGAGCGACAGTCGGACGGCGAGTACCTTCTGCCGGCCTACGACGACTGGTGTTTCTCGCGGATTCCGGGGACCGTCGCAGACCTGCTCGGCGCGGACGCCGGCCCGCGACTCCCCGCGCCGGCGACCGACGGCTACGACGGCGTGTCGCGCGTGGTCGTCTTCCTCGTCGACGGCTTCGGCCTCGCCCAATGGGACGGCGAGCGCGACCGGATTCCCTTCCTCCGGGAGTTCGAGCGCGCGGGCCGGGTCACGCCGCTCACCTCCGTCTTCCCCTCGGAGACGGCCGCCGCGCTGAACACGTTCCACTCGGGGGCGCTCCCGGCAGAACACGGCGTCGTCGGGTGGTACGTCTACGACCCCGACGCCGACGAACAGTTCGAAGCGCTTCCGTTTCTCAAGAGCGACGGAACGCGACCCGAAGGACTCGACTTCGAGGACGTTGCGGACGCGGACCCGATATACCCCGCGCTGGCGGCGGCGGGCGTCGAGACGCACCACGTGACGCCGTTCCCGTCGGCGGAGACGGTCCCGCACACCTACGACTCCGAGGACCTCTCGACGTTCTCGGACGCCTTCACCGAGGCCGCCGAGGAGGCCGCGGACCCGTCGTACATCTTCGCGTACCTCCCCCAGACCGACGCCGTGGCCCACGCCGAGGGTGTCGACTCCAGCGAGTACCGCGAGACGGCCGCCGAGACGTTCGACCGGGTCGCTAAAGCCGTCGAGACGCTCGTCGAAACGACCGACGAAGACGGCGCGGGCGAGACGCTCGTCTGCGTCACCGCCGACCACGGCCTCGTCGACACCGACCCCGAGCGCAACCCCGACCTCTCGAAGCCGCCGTTCGACCTCGTTTCGGACCTGCGGACGCTCACTGACGGGACGCCGATTCGGTTCTCGGGGAGTCCGCGAAACGTCCACCTCCACCTGAAGGAAGACCGAATCGACCCGGTCTACGAGACGCTCACGGCGGAACTGGACGCGAGAGTCCTTCGGAGACGAGAGATACTCGACGCCGGCCTGTTCGGCTCCGACCCGTCCGAGACGTTCACGCGGCGACTCGGTGACCTCGTGGTCGTCCACCGCGACCTCGGCGTCTGGTACGGCGACGAGGACGGGGGCAAACTCGACTTCGTCGCCATGCACGGCGGTCTCCACCCCGACGAGATGCTGATTCCGTTCGCCACGGCGACGCTCGACTCACTCCGCTGAGTCGGCGTCGGGGCCGCGACCCGTCACGCCCGTCTCCTTCACGACGGCGTCGACCCACCAGAGTTTGAGGACCATCACGCCGAGCGTGCCGAGGAGCGTGCCGACCGGCCTGCGCCGAAGCGCCGAGACGACGGCGTAGACCGTGACCGGGACGTTGAGCACGTTGAGCACGTTCGGGTAGTCCAACCCCATCGTCCCCCGCCCGGCGTCGAGCCACGCGCGCTCTGCGAGGACGATTCGACTGAGGTAGTTGTCGGTGCGCGCGGGCCGCGGGAACAACACCGGGTTGACTGCGGTGAAGGCGACGGCGGCGAGAAAGAGCCGGCGGTCCCGGCGGTAGACGGCGTACATCAACACCGGGTAGACGAGGATGCGCGTGCCGGCGCTCCACGGGTTGGCGTGGCGCTCCCAGAACGTCGCTTCGAAGCGGTCGCGGAGGCCGGAAGCGGATGCGTCGGCGGCGGCGGGGTCGGAGTCGAGAGCGGAGGCGGCGGGGTCGGTGGAGGGCGGTGAATCCATACGCTCGGTTCGTCCGCGTCGAGCATGAACGTGGGGGCGCCGAACCCCCGCCCACGATTGCACCTTTCTACAAACACTAAATGGGCGGCCACTCGAGGGGCGGGTAATGAACGGCAACGAATTCGGTCGTCTCTTTCGGATGACCACCTACGGCGAGAGCCACGGCGACGCGATGGGCGTCACGATATCCGGCTGCCCCGCCGGCGTGGAGCTGTCGGTCGAAGACGTGCAGCACGAACTGGACCGACGGAAGCCGGGCCAGTCGATGATTACGACGAGCCGCGGCGAACCGGACGCCATCGTCGTCAACTCCGGCGTGCAGGACGGCTACACGACGGGCACGCCCATCGGGATGGTCGTCCAGAACAAGGACGCCCGCTCGGGCAAGTACGAGCCGTACGTGACCGCGCCGCGGCCTTCCCACGGCGACTTCACGTACTCCGCGAAGTTCGGCACGCGCAACTGGGGCGGCGGCGGGCGCTCCTCGGCGCGCGAGACGGTGAACTGGGTCGCCGCCGGCGCGGTGGCGAAGCAGGTCATCGAGCAGAGCGACTACGACATCGAAATCAAGGCGCACGTGAACCAGATCGGTGACGTGGAAGCGCCCGAGGTGTCGTTCGACGACTTGCGCGAACACACCGAGGAAAACGACGTGCGCTGTGCGCACCCCGAGACGGCGGCGGAGATGCAGGAACTCATCGAGGAGTACCAGAAGGAAGGCGACTCCATCGGCGGCTCGATTTACTTCGAGGCGCAGGGCGTCCCGCGCGGCCTCGGCGCGCCGCGGTTCGACTCCTTCTCGGCGCGACTCGGACAGGCGCTCATGTCGGTGCCGGCTGCGACGGCGTTCGAGTTCGGCCTCGGCCGCGAGGCCCGCGAGTGGACCGGCCACGACCGAAACGAGAACTGGGAGTTTGACGAGGGCGAGTCGCAAAGCGACTCGGAAGACGCGAGCGGTGACGAACCGCGAGCGCACGGCGACCCCCGACCGGTCGGCAACAAACACGGCGGCATCCAGGGCGGCATCACGACCGGCGAACCGGTGTACGGCGAACTGACGCTCCACGCGCCCACGTCCATCCCGAAGAAACAGCGGACCGTCGACTGGGAGACCGGCGAGGAAAAGGAGATTCAGGTCGTCGGCCGGCACGACCCCGTGCTCCCGCCCCGCGGCGTCCCCGTCGTCGAGGCGATGCTCTACGTGACCGTCCTCGACTTCATGCTCCTCGGCGGACGTATCAACCCCGACCGCCTCGACGGGCAGGCCGGCGAGTACGACACGCCGTACCACCCGTCGAGTCCCGACAACGAGTAGCGAACCCGATTCCGAGTTATCGTTCACTCTATTCCGCGGGCGTGACAGTCCGTTCGTCCACTTTCGACGGTGGGAGAGTGAGTCAGTTTAACAATATTAAGACCTTCATTATCTTTACTTGTTAATCCATAGCAAAGTCTTTAATCGGACCCTCCCCAACTTTTCAGGTAGCGCCCCAGCGGGGCCGTGAGCTCAACATATGACTGACCACGAACTTATCTGGCGTATCGCAGGGGGTTCCGGTGACGGTATCGCCTCGACGAGCCAGAACTTCGCCAAAGCCCTGATGCGAGCGGGGCTACACGTTTTCACGCATCGACACTATCCGTCGCGCATCCGCGGTGGCCACACGTACACGGAAGTGCGCGTCAGCGCCGACCCCGTCAAGTCCCGCGGTGACGGGTACAACTTCCTCCTCGCGCTCGGTGACTCCTTCGCCCGCAACCCGAGCGAGGGTGCCTACTACGGCAACGAGGAGATTAAGCCGCTGTCGGAGAACCTCGACGAACTCGACGAAGGCGGCGTCATCGTCTACGACTCCGGCCTGCTCGACGCCTCCGAAATCGAGGACTTCGACGAGCGCGTCGAAGAGAACAACTGGCACGTCTACGACATCGACCTGCGCACCATCGCCCGCGAGCACGGTCGCGAGGTCATGCGCAACACCGCCGGTGTCGCCGTCACGTGCGCCATCGCCGGCATCGAACCCGACGTCATCAAGAGCCTGATGTCGGACGCGATGCCCGACAAGATTCTCGAACCCAACCTGACCGTCTTCGACGACGCCTACGAGATGGTCCAAGAGGAGTACGACGTCGAGGCTCCCGACGTGTCCGCGCCGACCGGCGAACACGACGAAGAGCAGGTGCTTCTCTCCGGCTCCGACGCCATCGCGTACGGTGCCATCGACGAAGGCTGCCGCTTCATCGCGGGCTACCCGATGACCCCGTGGACGGAAGTCTTCACCATCATGACCCAGAACCTCCCCGAACTCGGCGGCATCTCCGAGCAGGTGGAGGACGAAATCGCCGCGGCCGCGCTGGCAATCGGTGCCTCTCACGCGGGCGTCAAGGCGATGTCCGGGTCGTCCGGTGGCGGCTTCTCGCTCATGTCCGAGCCGCTCGGTCTCGCGGAAATCACCGAGACGCCGCTCGTGCTCGTCGAGGCCATGCGCGCCGGCCCCTCGACGGGGATGCCGACGAAGCCCGAGCAGTCCGACCTCGAACACGTCCTCTACACCTCGCAGGGCGACTCCCACCGCATCGTCTTCGCGCCCGGCAACGCCGCCGAGGCGTACTACCAGACGCGCAAGGCGTTCCAGATCGCCTACGAGTACCAGATTCCGTCCATCGTCCTCTACGACCAGAAGCTCGGCGGCGAGCTCTCGAACGTCCCGGCGTCGGTCTTCGACGAGGAGCCGAACGCCGACCTCGGCTCGGTCCTGACGGAAGCGGAACTCGAAGACGCGCCGCACGACGACTCCGGCAAGTACCAGCGCTTCCAGCACGACACCGAAAACGGCGTCTCGCCGCGTTCGCTGCCGGGCCAGAAGGGCGGTCGCTACCTCGCAACGGGTAACGAGCACATGCCCGCGGGTCACATCTCGGAGTCCCCCGAGAACCGCGTCGCGCAGATGAACCGCCGCATGCAGAAGGTCGACAACATCCGTGCCGAACTCGACGCCGACGGCGAGTTCAACACGGTCCACGGCGACGAGGACGCCGACCTCGGCCTCATCACCTTCGGCAGCCAGCAGGGCACCGTCGAAGAGGCCGCCGACATCCTCAACGAGAAGGGCCACTCGGTCAAGGTCCTCGGCGTCTCCGAGATGATGCCGTTCCCGAAGCAGCAGGTCGCGGAGTTCCTCGATAGCGTCGACGAGGCGCTCGTCGTCGAGATGACCGCCTCCGCCCAGTTCCGCGGACTCATCTCCAAGGAACTCGGCGGCTACGGCGACCAGATGTCGAGTCTCCTCAAGTACAACGGCAATCCGTTCGAGCCCGCCGACATCGTCGAGGGCTTCGAGACGGCGCTCCTCGAAGGCGAGGAGCTCCCAGACAACCGCACGAAGTTCGTCCCCAAGGTGGGTGAATAAATCATGAGTGCATTCAGCGCAATCGGTGAAGAAACGGAGCAGGACCAAAACGAGTTCACCCCCGGACTCGAACCCCAGCCGACGTGGTGTCCGGGCTGCGGTGACTTCGGTGTCCTCAAGGCGCTCAAAGGCGCGGCGGCCGAACTCGGCCTCTCGCCCGACGAGATGATGGTGACGACCGGCATCGGCTGTTCCGGCAAGCTCAACAGCTACTTCAACAGCTACGGCTTCCACACCATCCACGGCCGCTCGCTGCCCATCGCCCGCGCCGCCAAGCTGGCGAACCCCGGCCTGACCGTGGTCGCCGCCGGCGGCGACGGTGACGGCTACGGCATCGGTGGCAACCACTTCATGCACACCGCCCGTGAGAACCACGACATCACCTACATCGTGTTCAACAACGAGATCTTCGGCCTCACGAAGGGTCAGACCTCGCCCACGTCGCCGATGGGTCACAAGTCGAAGACCCAGCCCCACGGCTCGGCCAAGACGCCGCTGCGTCCGCTCTCGATGTCCCTGAACGCCGGGGCGTCGTACGTCGCGCGGACCGCGGCCGTCAACCCGAACCAGGCGAAAGACATCATCGTGGAAGCCATCCAGCACGACGGCTTCTCCCACGTCGACTTCCTCACGCAGTGTCCGACGTGGAACAAGGACGCCCGTCAGTACGTCCCGTACATCGACATCAACGACTCCGACGACTACGAGTTCGACAACACGAACCGCTCGGAGGCCTCCGAGATGATGTTCGAGACGGAGAACGCCCTCCACGAGGGAACCGTCCTCACCGGCCGGTACTACGTCGACGAAGACCGCCCGTCCTACCAGCAGGAGAAACAGCGCATCGGCGAGATGCCCGAAGAGCCGCTCGCGGAGCGCTACTTCGACGACTCCTACGAGTGGGAGCGGACGTTCGACAACTTCCTCGACAAGCACAAGTAACGCCGCCGACGCCGTCTCGGCGCTCGGTTTTCGGCCGGTAGCCGCGCCGGTTCGATGTGACCGAGAACCCTTTTCGGATTCGCAAGATATTTTTCTCCCGTAGGAAAACCAACGGGCATGGAAACCACGTCCACGGAGGGACGCATCCTCGCGGTCTTGGAGGAAGACGCGAAAGCGTCGTACGCCCAGATTGCAGACCGGGCGGACGTGTCGAAGCCGACGGTTCGGAAGTACATCCGCAAACTCGAAGACGACGGCGTCATCATCGGCTACTCCGCCGACATCGACCCGAAGAAACTCGCCGGACAGTCCATCGCCATGGTCGGCATCGATGCGACCAGCGAGCGCTACGTCGAAGTCACGCGCATTCTCAAGGAACTCGACTCGGTGGAGGCGCTCTACACCTCTTCCGGCGACCACATGCTGATGGCCGAGGTCCGCGCCGTCGACGGCGACTCCCTCGGCGACGTCATCTCCGACGAGATTTTGTCTATCGACGGCGTCACGGCCGCACACCCCTCGTTCCTCCAAGAGCGACTGAAGTAACGCGACCGGCTCGGCCGAGAAGCCGACGACCGCGACCGACTCGCCGCGTCCGTTCCCTCCCGCTTTACTTTCGCCGCGCTATCTGAAGCTTCAGGTGCGTCGCGCCCGTCCACTCGACCATGGCGGAGGAGACGCTGCCGGGCACGGCCGACGACGACGACGGTCCCGACAGCATCGTCCTTCACGTCGACATGGACTGCTTTTACGCCGCCTGCGAGCGCCTGCGCGAACCCGAACTCGAAGGCGAGCCGGTGGTCGTCGGCATGGGCTACGAGCCCGGCGAGGGCCACGGCGCGGTCGCCACCGCGAGCTACGAGGCTCGCGAGTTCGGCGTCGAGAGCGCCCAGCCGATTTCGACGGCGCTCGAACGCCTCCCGCGCATCGACGACCTCGGCCCCGACGACGACCCCGCGGCGGCGGGCCGCTACCGCACCGTCGACCTCGAGTTCTACAAGCGCGTCGCCGCCGACGTGAAGGCGATTCTCCACGACTGCGCCGACGTGGTCCGCGAGGTGAGCATCGACGAGGCCTACCTCGACGTGACCGACCGGACCGCGTGGGACCTCGCGGCCTCGGGCGACCGGACGCTGGCGGAGGGCTTCGCCCGCTACGTGAAACAGCGCATCGCCCGCGAGGTCGGCGTCGCGGCCTCCATCGGCGTCGCGCCGAACATGTCGACCGCGAAAATCGCCTCCGACTTCGACAAGCCCGACGGGCTGGTCGTCGTCCGCCCCGGCGAGGTTCGGTCGTTCCTCGAACCGATTCCGGTCGAGGAGGTCCACGGCGCCGGCCCCGTGACGGCCCGGAAACTCGGGTCGCTCGGTATCGAGACGGCGGGCGACCTCGCCGCGGCCGACGCGTCGGTCCTCGAAGCCGAGTTCGGCTCCCGCGGCCGCGAACTCCACGAGCGGGCGCGGGGCTACGACGACCGGGCGGTCACGCCGACGGGCCGGCCCAAGAGCCTCTCGCGGGAGTCGGCGTTCACCGACCCGACGGCTGACATCGAGGACAAACGAGAGGTCGTCCGCGCCCTCGCGGCCGACGTGGCCGACCGCGCGCGCTCCCGCGGGGCGATGTACCGGACCATCGGCATCAAGGTGGTCGTCCCGCCGTTCGACATCAACACGCGAGCAACGTCGCTTTCCGGGCCCGTGGACGACCCCGAACTCGTCGAGTCGGTCGCGCTCGACCTGCTCGACGCCGAGTTCGCGGAGACGACCGTCCGAAAACTCGGCGTCCGCGTCTCGAAGCTCTCCTTCGCGGACGCCGACCAGTCGAGCCTCGACGGCTGGGAGTCCGCGGAGGCGGACGAGACGGGCGGCGACGGCGACGAGCGCGTGAGCGACGGAACCGAAGCGACCGCCGGCGACGACGGTGACGACGAGTCCCCGAACACCGGCGGCGAGGCCCCCTCGCGGGGCGGCCAGTCGTCGCTCGTCGAGTTCGACTGACTCCGGGGACCGACGGGGCGAGGGGGAGGAACTATGGCGTCCGAGGGAGTCCACCAAATCGGATGACGGATTCGGACACGGAAACCATCTCGGTCGCCGAGATCAGCGACGGTCCAGGGGGAGAGGGAACCGAAGAACCGGGGACGACGGTCGACCTGCCGGTGGTCGACATCCTCACCGGTCGGGGGTTCGTCACGGGCAAGTCGGGGTCGGGCAAGTCGAACACGGCGTCGGTCATCATCGAGAACCTGCTGTCGGCGAACTTTCCGGTGCTCATCGTCGACACCGACGGCGAGTACTACGGCCTCAAACAGGAGTTCGAACTGCTCCACGCCGGGGCCGACGACGAGTGCGATATCCAGGTGAGTCCTGAACACGCCGAGCGACTCGCCACGCTCGCGCTCGAACAGAACGTGCCCATCATCCTCGACGTGTCCGGCTACCTCGACGACGCGGCCTCCGACGAACTGGTGACGGAAGTCGCAAAACACCTCTTCGCGAAGGAAAAGAAGCTCAAGAAGCCGTTTTTGATGCTCATCGAGGAGTGCCACGAGTACATCCCGGAGAAGGGCGGGATGGACGAGGCGGGCAAGATGCTCATCAAAATCGGGAAGCGCGGCCGCAAACACGGCCTCGGCGTCGTCGGCATCTCCCAGCGCCCCGCCGACGTGAAAAAGGACTTCATCACCCAGTGCGACTGGCTCGTCTGGCACCGCCTCACCTGGCGCAACGACACCAAGGTCGTCGGGCGCATCCTCGGCTCGGAGTACGCCGACGCCATCGAGGACATGGGCAACGGCGAGGGCTTCCTCGTCACCGACTGGTCCGAGTCGATTCGGCGCGTGCAGTTCCACAAAAAAGAGACGTTCGACGCGGGCGCGACCCCCGGCCTCGACGACTTCGAGCGCCCCGACCTGAAGTCCGTCGACGGCGACCTCGTCTCCGACCTCAAGGAGATATCCGACGAGAAGGCGAGACAGGAGAGCCGCATCGCAGACCTCAGACAGGAAATCGACAAGAAGGACGCTCGGATTCGACAGCTCGAACGGGAGTTAGAGGAGGCGCGGGACCTCTCGCGGATGGCCGACCAGTTCGCGCAGGCGATGTTCCAGAAGGCCGAAGCGCCCTACCGCGGCGGCGACGGTCGCAACCTCAACCGCCCCGCCGACAAGCAGGCCGCCCTCGGCGAGTACAACGGAAGTGCCGACGGCGACGTGGGGGACGCGGCTGCCGACGCCGCGGCCGACGCCGACTCCGGCGACGACGGGGCCGCAGACGCAGACGCGCCGTCTCGACAGCTCGAAGCGCCCTCCGGACCGCCGTGGCCGACTCACGGACTGCTCTCCGAGCGCGACGAGGCGGCGGCCGACGGCACGGGCGGGCCGAGCGGCGCGGGCACGGCGAGCGAGGCGGCCCCGCCGGCCGACGACGAGTCGTGGCTGGCGGACGCCGAGATGGGCGACTTCCAACCGGCCGAACTCCATCCCGCGCCGGGCGCGGAGAGCCGCCGCGATGTCGTCGACCGCATGACGGCCATCATCGACGCGTTGGGTGACGCCCACCACGGGATGCTCGCGCACTACCGCGAGCGCGGCGTCTCCGACCCGTTGGCGGCCCACGTCGCCGCGGGCGAGACCGGCGACCAGCACCTCGCCTACGGGCGAAATCGGTCGCTTCGTCGGGCGGGATTCATCAGACACGCCGGCCGCGGGAAATACGAGTACGCGCTGCCGGACCTCGTGAGCGACGAGTACGCGGACCTCTTGGGCGACGACGAACTCCGAGAGACGGTCGCGGCTATCGAGGCGTCGTTCGTCGAAGAAGCGGCCGACGGCGAGTAGGCTCGAGGCGAGGAGACTCGGGCCGTCGGCCGGAGTCAGGGCGGGTTTTCGACGCGCTTACAGCCCGGAGACGAGGTCTTCGAGCGCCGCGCGCGGGTCGTCGGCCTTGGCGACGCCGGAGGCGAGCAGGATGCCGGACGCGCCGAGCTCCTCGGCGGTCACCACGTCGTCGCCGGTCGAGATGCCAGCGCCGCAGTAGACCTCCACGTCCTCGTCCACGTTGGCCGCGGCGTCGACGGCGTCGGTGACGATGCCGGGGTCGGCCGTCGCGACGGAGACGTCGCCGCCGATGAGTTCCGGCGGTTCGACGGCGACCGAGTCGGGGCCGAGCGCGGAGACCGCACCGATTTGGGCGGGGTTGTTGGCGCAGACGCAGGTTTCGAGGCCCGCTCGCTCGGCGGCCTGGACGGAGCCGTCGATGTCAGCGAGCTTCAGGCGCTTTTCGGAGTGGTTGATGAGCGTGCCGACCGCGCCGGCCTCGGCGACGGCCTCGGCGAGGGTGCTGCCGGTGTGGCTGCCGTGGCCGTTCGGGTCCACGTGCTGGGCCCACGTCTCGACGCCGGTGTCTGCGACGCGGGAGATGTCGGCCGCCTGCGGGGAGACGGCGATGCGGACGCCGGACGCCTCGGCCACGTCGCGCGCGGCGGTGGCGACTTCGATGGGGTCACACGGGTACGCCTTGAGGTTGACTAGGATGAACACAATCGAACTCGCGTCCGGCGAGACTAATAGATTGGTTTTCGTGGACGCGATTGCCACGAGACGGCGTCTCGCGGGCGGAAAATCGTGACAAACGAAACGGAGACGCAGGCGCGTCGTTCCCGCGACGGGTCGGCGTCGGGTGCTTCCGATTAGTCCTTACGTTTGACTACGTCGCCGAGGGTGGTGGTCGTGGAGCCGCCGCCGGACCACTCGGAATCGTCGTCGCTCTCGCCTTCGACCAGCGAGATGTCGAGCTTGCGCTCGATTTTCTTCCGGACGGAGTCCGGCGGCATGATGTCGCCGCGTTCGAGCTTGCGGATGAGGCTCGCCTTCTCGTTGAGCGACTGGGCGAGTTCCTCTTGGCTCAGTCCGCGGGACTCCCGCGCCTGCCGGATGCGGTCGTCGTAGTCGGTCGCGATTTCGTCCATGTCGTCGAACATGTCGCGGCGGCGCGTCTTCGACGACGAGGAGGAAGACGACCCCGAGGAGCGAGAGGAGTTCGAGCCCGACGAGGAGGAGGTGGAGTACTTCGTGCTCGCGCTGGAAGTCGACTCGGTGCGGACCTCCGTGCCGAACTCGGCGCAGTCGTCACACAGCTGCAGTTCTGCGCCTTCGACCTTCACAGTCTTCAGAGAGGCTTGGTCGGAGCCGCACATCTCGCACTGAGGCATACACTCACGTACCCGCCCGCCGCGTATAAAAGGCACGCCACCGGCCACCGAATCGACGCGGTCGGGTTGTGACGGAACCGTACCCGGAACGCGGCCCTTCCGGCTTACTGGCGTCCGAGACGCTGCCGAACCTGCCGTCGGAGCGGTTCCGTGACAACCCGGTGGCCCCGTCGGTAAACGACGAGGTACGAGACGGGGAGCGCCGCGGCGAACGCGACGATGAGCCCGCGCCCCTGTGTGAACGGGTCCGGTGGGAGCGTGAACGCGCCGGCGACGTACGAGGCCGCACCGGCGAGCATCACGGCGAGCGCGGCGCGTTCGGTCCTCGACGGCGGTCGCCGTCTCGACGACCCGCTGACGAAAAACAGCAGATACGCGACCAGTCCGACCGGAACGAAGGCGACGAGCGCCCCGAGGAGGTTCGGAAAGCCGTGGCCGCGGGCGGCGGCGTTCTGCGAGACCCAAAGCGACGTGGCGACGAGGACGACGACCGGAACGAAAAACAGCGTCGCCTCCGCGGGCGACGGAACGATGGATGGCACGAATCGTCGTTATTCGTGTCACTTCATAGTGGTTTTGGCGGACTTTCGGGACAGTCAGCACCGCGCCTCGTCCGCCAGCGGGAGCGCCAGTTGGACGGTGCTCCACCCGTCGCGCCGGTCGTAGTCGACGCGGCCGCCCGCGGACTCGACGACCCACTTGACGACCCACAGCCCCAGCCCGGAGCCGTGGCTGAGCTGGGTGATGTCCTCGTCGCCGAAGACGGCGGCCCACTCGATTTCGGGGATGCCGTCGCCGTCGTCGCTGACGCGGAGCGTCGCGTCGTTCTCGCAGCGCTTCGCCTCGATGCGAACCGTCACGTCCTCGGGAGTGTGTTCGAGCGCGTTCTCCACGACGTTGGCGAGCGCCTGCGTGAGTTTCGGCCCGACGGACACCAGAAGCGACGGCGGGAGGTCGAGGTCGAACGTCGCCGCGGGGTACCGAGTCCGCCGCGGTTCGACGACGGCGCGGACCGTCTCGGTCGCGTCGACCACCTCGTCGGGCCGCTGGTCGTCGAGGACCGCCGCGGCGGTCCGGGCCTTCTCGCTGACTCGGAGGAGCGTCTCCGTGTGGTCGGCGATTTGCGCCGCCCCGTGGTCGACGCGCGGGTCGGCCGTCGCTTCGCGTATCTCCTCGGCCATCCCGAGGACGACGTTCATCTCGTTTCTGAGGTTGTGCCGGAGGACGCGCTGGAGCACCTGTAAGTGCTCTCTGGCCCGGCGCTGGCTGGTGATGTCGGAGTAGATGGAAAAGCCGTACTGCTTCCCGTCGCCGCGACTGTACGGGATGCCGCGGTAGAGGAACTCGCGTCTGCCCCACGCGGTCTGCCGGGTGACGATGGCGTGGTTTGCCTTCCCGTCGGCCGTCCGCTGGTCGAAGTCGACCGCCTCGTCGTCGGCGTCCGGCGGGACGATGAAGTCGTTGAGCGACTCGCCGCGAATCTCGTCCGCGTCGTAGCCGAAGACGCTCTCGAACCCCGGATTGACCGCCCGAACGACCGGCTCGATGCCGACGATTTCGAACTCGATGACCGCGTCGTCGATGAGGTCGAACAGGTGGTCGAAGCGGTCGCGCTCGGTGTCCAGTCGCGCGGTCGTCGGTTCGGACGGCTCGCGGCAGACCGCGCCGACGACCCGGTTCGCGTCGGAGTCGGAGTCGAAGCGGTCGCCGTCCCCGTCCCCATAACCACCGCCGTCGCCGCCGCGGTACGGGGCGAACTCGAGTTCGATGTCGATTTCGGCTGGCGCGTCCCCGACCGCCGGCCCATCGTCACCCGCCGAGAGCCGACAGCGGCACCGACGGCTGTCCCACCCGCTCGCCCTTCGCACGGCGTCGAGCGTCCCGCGAACGCCCGGCCAGTCCCCGTCGCCGACGAAGTCGGAGAGCGGTCGCCCCCGGAGCGCCGCGGCGTCCGCGCCGAGATGCGCCGCGAACTCGTCGCTCGCGTGGATTACGGTTCCCGCCGCGTCGACGACGAACATCAGTCGCTGAGCGTCGCGTACGGCGGTCGGTCCCGCGTTCGGAGCCGGCGAGTCGCCACCGAGACGCCCGCCGGTTCGGTCACGAACTCGACGGACTGTGCCGCGCCGTCGCGGGCGATATCGGCTCCGCCGGCGCGTCTCGGGCCGCACCCCACGTCGAGAACTCCGTCGTGCGAGCGCGTCACGGCCGAACACGCTCCAGATTCAAAACTGAGGATAACCGAATCGAACGCCGGTATCGTCCCCGATACAGACGATGTGGAGTATAATTCAAAATCATTTGAGGACGGTAACTGGTGATAATCTCAATCATATAAATCTGGTTTAGCGGGCAACATCCACACCCGACGCGGGGCGGTCCCACTTGGTTACGGGAGAGAAACGGATGCTAGAGCGGACCGAAAGAGCGCGCCGCGGCGACCGGCTCGGGGTCGCGTCGCCCCGCGCCGAACTGAGTCGATTCGGGCGTGGGGCGTGGTTGGCTGAGTCGAAGTTTGACGGGGCGGGGAAGGTCAGGTCAGGTCGCCCCACGCGCCCCAGAAGCGCTGGACTGCGGTGAGGTGGCCGACGACGGCGAAGAACACGAGGAGCCAGCCGGCGAGCGTCAGCCCGCCGACGGCGTCGGGGTAGACGGCGGACGCGAGGCCGACGAGGCCCATGAGCGCCAGTCGGTCGGCGCGCCCGACGAGGCCGCCGTAGGCGCGCCCGAGGCCGACCGCCTGAATCTGCGTGCCGAGGTAGGAGGTCATGAGGACGCCCGTGACGGCCGCGAGGCCCAGCGCGAACGAGTCGATGCCGGCGGCGAGGCCGACGAGGACGACGATGTCGGCGTAGCGGTCCAGCACGTGGTCGAGCAGGTCGCCGGCCTTCGAGGAGACGCCCTGCTCGCGGGCGAGCGCGCCGTCCACGAGGTCGAGCCAACCGTTACAGAAGACGAACACCGCGCCGAGACCGTACCAAAGCGGGTCGGCGAGGCCGAAGGCGACGCCGGCGGCGACGGCGAAGCCGAAGGCGACGACGCTCACGCCGTTCGGCGAGAGGCCGACCGCGTCGGCGACGGAGACGAACGGGGCGAGCAGCTTGTCGGCGGTGTCGCGGTACTGGTCGAGCGTCATAGGTAGTCGATGAAGTCGACGGTTCCCGCCGAGGGTTCGCGCTCGCCTGAGACGACCGCCGCGATGTCGTCGGCGACGGCGTCGGGGTCGCGGTCGGTCGTGTCGATTTCGTACACCGCGTCCTTGCCGTGGAACTCGACGGCCTCGCCGAGAATCACGTCCAGAGCCTCGGACTCGCGGTTCTCGCGTGCCTTGGCCTCGGACTCGCCGCGGTCGAGGAGACGCTGTTCGAGTACGTCGGGGCGACAGCGAAGCACGACCACGCGGTCGGCCTCGAAATGGTGTGCGAGGTGGCTCTCGACGATGCCGTCCCAATCACCGAGCTCGTCGCGGGCGGCGTCGAGGTCCACGACGAGCGTATCGCGGTCCTTGTCGCGCTCGGTCCAGAGGCCCTCGTCTTTCACGAGTCGGTTGAGGTGGACGACGTCGAGGTCGAGGTCGGCGGCGACGCGCTCCGTCGCGGTGGTCTTTCCGGTGCCGGGCGTGCCGGTGACGACGACTCTCACGCCGTCGGCACCTCCGAGACGATGCGGTTGAGCACGTCCACGGCGCGCTTGGTCTGGGCTTCCGTGCCGCAGGAAACGCGGATGCACTCCGGCAGGCCGAAGCTCCCGCAGTCGCGGACGATGACGCCCTCGCGCTGGGCGGTCTCGGTGACGGCTGTGGCGTCGCCCACCTCGACGAGGACGAAGTTGCCCCCGCTTTCCCACGTCGGCGCGTCGAGGTGTTCGCGGAGGTAGTCGCGGGACCACCGGGCCGACTCGACGGATTTCTCGACGTGTTCCTCGTCGTCGAGCGCGGCGAGCGCGGCGCGGCAGGCGACCTCGCTGGCGGCGAACGGCGTGTTCACGCGGGCGTAGGCGTCGGCCCACGCCTCGGGCACGCAGGCGTAGCCGATGCGGAGGCCGGCCAGCCCGTACGCCTTCGAGAACGTCCGCAGGACCGCGACGTTGTCGTACTCCGAGAGGAGGTCGATGGCCGACGGCTCCTCGGCGAACTCGCCGTAGGCCTCGTCGACGACGAGGAGCGTGTGCTCTTCGACGGACTCGGCCAGTTCGACGAGTTCCTCCCGCGGGAGCACGGAGCCGGTGGGGTTGTGCGGCGTCGTGAGGTAGACCATGCGCTCGCCGTCGTAGGCGTCGAGGACGAGGTCGGCAGTCTGCTCGAAGTCGTCGCCCTTCGACACCTCGTACTGGACGGCGTCGCCGTGGTGGTAGCGGGCGCTCATCGAGTAGTACGAGAAGCCGGGCGACGGTTCGAGAATCCGGTCGTCCGGTTCGAGCATCGCGCGGGTCAGGTAGTCGATAGAGCCGTCAGCGCCGGGCGACACCCAGACCTGTTCGGGTGCGAGGCCCCACTTGTCGGCGAGGCGTTCTGTCAGGTCCGTGTGGGCGGTTTTCGGGTAGACGCTCACGGTCGGCGCGGCGTCCTCGATGGCCGCGACCGCCTTCGGACTCGGGCCGTGGGGGTTCTCGTTCGAGGAGAGTTTCGTCAGGTCCTCGGGGTCCATCCCGAGTTCGCGGGCGACCTCCTCTGTCCCGCGGCCGGGTACGTAGGGAGCGTGCGCGGAGAGGTCCCGTGGTTGCATGGTCGGAAAATGCGGGTCGCGGTTCTTAAGCGTGCGTACTCCGGGTCGGTGCGGTCCTCATTCGAGCGCCGCCCGCAGCGACTCGGCGAGTCGAACCGAGAGCGCCGCGATGGTGAGCGTCGGGTTCATCGCGCCGCCGGTCGGGAAGACGCTCGACCCCGAAATCCAGAGGTTGTCGAGGTCGTGCGCGCGGCAGTCGGCGTCGACGACGCTCTCGTCGGGGTCGTCGCCCATCCGCGTCGTCCCCATGTGGTGGTACGCGGGGCCGGTCTCGTCGGGACCGACGGTCCAGCGGTCCTCGACGCCGAGTTCGTCCAGCACCCGCGTCTGAATCTCGTTGGCCCGCGAGAGCGCGGCCTCCGTCTGTTCGTCGACGGACCAGTGTATCTCGGGGACGGGGTCGCCGAGGTCGTCGGTCGTCTCCCGGTCGAGGCCGACGTAGTTGTCCTCGCGGGGGAGCTGTTCGACCAGCGCGCCCATGGCGACGTGTGTCCCGTACCCCTCGGCCAACTGGTCGCGCAGGTCGTCGCCCCACGTGTCGGCGTGGAGGGCGTCGATGACCGGCGACGGGCCGGCGTAGTTGAGAAACTCCAGTTTGAGGCCGTTGACCGGCTCGGCGTCGTCGTAGAACTGGTGGCACTCGCTGGTGTTGAACCCGACGTGGTTCTGTCGCGTGGGGCGGTCGAGGCGGCCGCCCGCCCCGGCGAACAGGTGGTCCATGAAGTACCGACCGACCGCCCCCGAGGAGTTGGCGAGGCCGTCGGGGTAGCGGTCGGAGTCGGAGAGCAGGAGCAGTCGGACGTTCTCGACGCCGCCGCAGGCGAGGACGAACTGGGTCGCTTCCTGCCTGTGGGTCTCGCCGTCGGGCGTCGTGTAGGCCGCGGCGACGACGCGCTCGCCCGTCTCGTCGTGTTCGAGCCGTCGGACCCGCGCTCGGTCGATGACCCGCGCGCCCGCGGCTTCGGCCTTCTCGATGTGTGATTCGGCGGTGTACTTCGCGCCGGAGGGACAGACCGGCTTGCACGTCCCGTAGCCGACGCAGGACGACCGGCCGTCGTAGGGCTCGGAGTTGCGGGCGTTGCCCACCGAGTGCATGTCGATGCCGAGGCGCTCGCAGGCCGCAGCGAAGATAGAGTCGGAGTGCGACGGCCGGAAGGCGGGGAGGGGGTGGGGCTCCTCCCGCGGCGGCGCGTAGGGGTTGTCGGCCGCGCCGGCGACGCCCAACTCGCGCTCCGCGGCGGCGTAGTACGGCCGGAGGTCGTCGTAGCCGACGGGCCAGTCGGCCCCGACGCCGTGTCTGGAGTCGAGTTCGAAATCGCGCTCGTGGAGGCGCATCACCATCCCCTGCCAGTGGAGCGTCGACCCGCCGACGCCCTTCACGCGGGCGGCGTTCAGCGGGTAAAACGAGTCGCCCGTCGAGGAGAACGCGTCCCGCGGGCCGCCCATCTCCCACGGCCCGCCGAGGCCGGGGCGGATGTGCTGTTCCAGCTGTTCCCGCCTGTCGCCGTCGAACCGCGGCCCGGCTTCGAGGACGACGACCGACGCCCCCGACTCTGCGAGGCGATGGGCCACGATACCGCCGGCTGGGCCGGCACCGACGACGCACACGTCGGCATCCGAGACGGGCGACCTATCCATCGTGCTCACCGCCCGAATCGGGCAGTTCGACGGGGGCGTCCATCGTCGCCCGCCGGTAGCTTTCGGTCCCGCCGGGGTGGCCGATGGGGTTTTCGATGCCGACGAGACGGCCGCCGGTCGGCGAGGCGTAGAAGGCGTACAGCAGTTCGTTCACGACGTGAAACCGGAGGCGCTCGGAGAGCGTCCCATCCTGAACTGGGTCGGCGGTGTCGACGCCGAGTTCGCGCAGGAGGCGGTCGCGGTCGCCCGCCGGCAGGTCAGCGAAGGCCGCGCCCTCCCAGTCGCGGGCCACGTCGTCTAACTCGGTCGCGGCGTCGACCATCGCATCCCGGCGCGCGTCGTCTCTCGCGCGGCCGACGACGTAGGTCTCGACGAACTCCGAGACGCCCTCGGCCGCGCTCGGGAAGACCACCTCGCCCGCGGCGACCATCGTCTCGCGCACCGCGGCCGGCGGGGCGTCGTCGCCGTCCGCGCCGTCCTCTCCGGACGAATCACCCCTCTCACCGGTCGACTCGGCGGTCGGCGGGTCGAACCGGGTCAGCGACACGGCCCCGCCGGTGACGCCGAGACCGGCGAGCACGGCCAGCGCGTCCCGTCGCGTCAGTCGCATTCGGCGGGAATTAGGCCAGCCTAATCTTAGGGCTTGCCTTCTCAGCCCGCGCGGTCGAGGACGACGGCGACGACACCGAACGTGACGACGGCGGGAACGACCGCGACGACCATGTTGAACCGCGCGCCGAGGTTGTACGCGAGGACGAGCGCCTGCACGTACGCGAGAAACGTCGCCAGTATCGTGTCGAAGACGGGCGGCGCGCCGGTTCCGATGCCCGAGGCGTCCGCGAGACGGGTGATGAGAAGCGCGCCGACGCCGATTGCCGGAACGAGAAGCACGCCCAGCGGGGCGGCGACGAAGGAGTCGGGGTCGCCGCCGACGCCGAAGTGAATCGCGACCGAGGATGGGAGCGCGGGAAGGAGGGCGACGCCGGCGACGGCGCTCAGTGCGAGAATCGCAATGCCGACGAGCGTCAACCGAGGGACACGCATACGGTCGGATTGCGACTCGGTGATGAAAAAACGGGGTATCGGTCGCGCTCAGTTCTGTCGCACGTCGTGTTCGAGGACGCCGACGCCCTCGACTTCGACCGCGACGTGGTCGCCGTCTTCCAGCGGGCCGACGCCCTCGGGCGTTCCGGTCGAGATGACGTCGCCGGCTTCGAGCGTCATGTAGGTCGTGATTTCGGAGACGAGGTCGGGAATCGAGAAGATGAGGTGTTCGATGCTGGAGTCCTGTCGCGTCTCGCCGTTCACGCGCAGCGAGATGCTCGCGTCGTCGGGCAGGTGGTCGGGGTCAGCGAGAACCGGCCCGAGCGGGGCCGAGCCGTCGAACGCCTTCCCGCGGACCCAGTTCGTCTCGACGTCCTGGTCGTCGCGGTTGGACACGTCGTTCATGACGGTGTAGCCCGCGATGACCTCCGCGGCGTCCTCGGGCGCGACGTTCCGGCACTGCTCGCCGATGACGACCGCGAGCTCGGCCTCGTGTTCGACATCTTCCTTGCCCGCGGGGAGCGTCACGGTGTCGCCGTGGCCGGCGACCGCGTTCGGCGGCTTGAGGAACAAAAGCGGCCGGTCGGGGACCTCCTCGTCGCGCTCCTCGGCGTGCTTGGCGTAGTTGCGGCCGATGCAGACGATTTTCGACGGCTCGCACGGGGGGAGCACGTCGACCTCGTCGAGGTCGTAGCGCTCGCCGCCGAAGGAGACCGAATCGCCGTGCCACTTGCCGGTTCGAACCGCGCCCGCGGGGTCGCGGAATCGGACGTGATGCATGCCCCACGCGTCGGCGGGTGGCGTGATAGGCTTTTACATCGCGCGAGTCACCCGGTGACGCGGGACAGTGTTGCACGATTCTCATCGCTTTTGTGGCCGTGGGGTGACGGACGTGTATCGGCCGTCCCGGACAGTTCGTTCGAGTGGACTCGGGCGGCCGATTCTGCTATCGAACCTGACACGAGAGCGGCGGGGCTGTGCCGTCGAACGACGCCGAGAAAGCCCGACGAGCGGCACCGCCGAAAAGCGGTCACACCACCCCCTGCGAATAGCTTTTTGTGTATTTCGCCTGTAACAACCGAGTGCTATGGAACTCACCTGGCACGGTCACTCGACGTGGTACGTCACGGTCGGAGACACCTCGCTTCTCATCGACCCGTTTTTCGACAACCCCGCCACGTCTCTCGACCCGAGCGACGTGGAGACGCCGGACTACGTGCTTCTCACCCACGGGCACGCGGACCACATCGCCCACGCAGGCGAGTTCGACGGCGCGACGGTCGTCGGCACGCCCGAACTCACCGGCTACGTCGAAGCCGAGATGGGCGTCGACGACACCATCGGGATGAACATCGGCGGGACGGTCGAACTCGGCGACGCGTTCGTCACGATGGTCCGCGCCGACCACACCAACGGCATCAACACCGGCTACGAGCACGAGGCCGGGATGCCCGGCGGCTATATGATTAGCGACGCGCTGCCGACACAGGAGTCCGACGCCGACTCGACGACGTTCTACCACGCGGGCGACACGGGGCTCATGACTGACATGCGCGAGATTTTCGGCGCGTACTTCGAGCCCGACGCGGCGGCGCTCCCGGTCGGTGACCACTTCACGATGGGGCCGTGGCAGGGCGCTGTCGCCGCCGATTGGCTCGGTGTCGACCACGCCTTCCCGATGCACTACAACACGTTCCCGGCCATCGAAATCGACGTGCGCGACTTCGAGCGCGAGGTCAAAGCCGCCGGCAGCCGGGCCGAGGTCCACGCGCTCGACGGCGACGAGTCGTTCACGCTCGAATAACCCCGCTCGGTCGGCGGCGACCCGTTTGGGGTCGGCGCTTGTGCACACCGTTGTCCTATTGAGGAACTTTTAGGGTCGGTCGCTTCTTTCTTCGGAGTGAATGTCCGACATCCAGACCTCTACTGTCAGCGAGGACGGTTTCGCATGCACGAGCCAGGTCGGCGACTTCGACCTCCAGATCGACGCCACCGACGAGACGGGTCCGAACCCGAACGCCGCGCTCGTCGCGACGTACGCCTCCTGTTTCCTCCCCGCCTTCCGCGTCGGCGGGCAGAAGACGGGCTTCGACGACCTCGGTAAGGTCCAGATCGACGCCGACGCCGACCTCGACGACGGCGACGACCTCGAACGCATCAGCTTCGACGTCTACGTGGAGTCCGACCTCTCGGACGACGAGTTCGCTGAAATCACGGAACTCGCCGAGGACATCTGCCACGTCCACGACGCGCTCCGCGACGAGCTGCAGGCCGACGTGACCGTCGTCGGCGACGCGTTCTAAGCGTCGCTCGCGGCTGCGCCGACACGTACTCATTCTTTTCGCAGAAACCGACGCCGCCAGCGACGTGTATCGCGGCAGGCTCGGGTTCGGATTCGGATTCGGATTCGGAGACGCCCCGCCGGGTCAGTCGCGGCGCTTCTTATAGCTTCGAAGACTCATCGCCTCGCCTTCCACGATGATAACCTCGCGGTCTTGGGGGTCCGATTCGACGACGTCGTCGACCTGTTCGCGGAAGTACGGGCTGTTCGGCTCTTCCATACCTCTCCCTTCGTCGCCCCTAATAAAAATCTTTGTCAGACATTCTCACACGCGATATCGTGTGAGCGACTCAACGAATCAGTCGTCCGCGGCCGCTGCGGCCGGTTCGTGGCTGATTTCGGTGCCGAGCACGTCGAGGAACGCCGCCAGCCACTCGGGGTGGTCCGGCCACGCTTGGCCGGTAACGAGGTTGCCGTCGACGGTCACTTCGTCGACCCACGAGCAGCCCGCGCGCTCGACTTCCGCGCGGACGGCGGGGTAGGCGGTCATCTCGTAGCCGTCGAGGACGCCCGCGGCGGCGAGAATTTGCGGGCCGTGGCAGATTGCGGCGACCGGCTTTCCCTCGTCGAAGAAGTGCCGGACGGCGTCGAGCACCTCGTCGTAGCCGCGGAGATACTCCGGCGCGCGGCCGCCGGGGACGACGAGCGCGTCGTAGTCCGCGGGGTCGATGTCCGCGAACGTCGCGTTCAGTGCGAAGTCGTGGCCGCGGGTCTCCAGATACGTCTGGTCGCCGCGGAAGTCGTGGACGGCGGTCTTACACCGGTCGCCGTCCTCCTTTTCGGGACACACCGCGTGGACCTCGTGTCCCACCATCTGGAGCGCCTGGAACGGTACCATAATCTCGTAGTCCTCGACGAAGTCGCCGGCGAGGAGCAGAATCTTCTTTCCGGACATGGGCTTCACCCGGTCGGTAGTTGTCGCGTCAGAACGATAATGATTGTGTAGGGAGGACCTGCGGCGCGGACGGCGCAGTTCGACCGCTCTCGCGGCCGCCCCGGGCTACTTCGAGACGAGACGCTCGACCTCACCGAGGTCGTCGAGGACGTGGTCGGGTTCGTACTCGCTGGCCGCGAGAGCCGCGTCGTCGGTCACGCCGGTTCGGACGAGCGCGGTCCCCATGCCCGCGTCGAGGCCGAACGCGATGTCGGTATCGAGGCGGTCACCGACGATGAGCACCTCCTCGGGCGGCAGGCCGAGCCTGTCGAGAACGTGTTTCTGCGCGAACCGCGAGGGCTTACCGAGAATCGCCTCGGGGTCGCGCTCGGCGACGCCCGCGACGGCGTTGATAATCGCGCCCGACCCGGGGATGTCGCCGTCGGCGGTCGGGATGATGACGTCGGGGTCGGTGCCGTAGAAGGCGGCCCCGGACCGGAGCGCGCTGTTGGCGTCGCGGAGGTCGTCGTAGTCGAACTCGCGGTCGACGGAGACGACGACGACTTCGGGCTCGTCGCCGGGGCCGACGAGTTCGAGGCCGGCGTCGCGGAGTTGGTCGCGGAAGCCCGACTCTCCGATGGCGAACGTCCGCGCGCCCGGGTGCTGGTCTGCGAGGTACGCCGTCGTCGTCGTGCCGGAGGTGACGACCTCGTCGGCGGTCGCCTCGATGCCGGCTCGGCGGAGCCGCGCCTCGTAGGCGACGGGCGCTTTCGTCGGGTTGTTCGAGACGAACAGTCGGTCGAGTCCGGCGGCGTCGACGGCGGCGAGCCCGTCGAGTGCGCCCGGAATCGCTTCGTCACCGCGGACGACGGTTCCGTCGACGTCGAGAACGACACCTCGGTAGTCCATCGTCCTCGGTAGGGAGCCGGGGCTGTTGAACGTTCGCCCGAGAGAACTATTATGCTCATTGGTGACATATGTCGTCGCATGGATGTCTCTTCGAAGCGGCTGGTCGGGTGGCTTCGCGGGCCGGCGACCGGCAACAGCGCCGTCGGCGTCTACGGGCTCGTGACCGCGATGGTCGCGGTGTTTCTGACGTACTCCATCGTGGCCACAATCTCCGTCGTCGTCCCGCTTCTGTCGACGACGACTATCGCCCTCCTGTCGGTCGGCGTGTGGCTGGCGACGTGGGCGGTCCTCGACGTGGTCGCCAGCCGGACGCTCCGGGAGTCGGGCGGCTGAGCGACTCGGGGTTGCGGCGGAACCGTCACAGAACCAAAGACCAATATGCGCGTCGCCCTACTCGTCTACCGTGACGAACACGCAGCTGACACTCGTCCAAATCGACAACTACGGGCCGTGGACGGTCACCCCGGACCCGCGGCGGGAGATGGACCTCCAGACGCTCCAGTCGCGGCTCTTCGCCGACTTGGCCCAGTTCGTCGGCTCTCGCGACGGGTACGCGTTTTTCACCCGATTCGACAACATGGTCGCGGTCACCAACGGTCTCGACCGCGACGACCACGAACTGCTGCAGGAGTCCATCGCGAACCGCTATCCCGTGACGCTCAGTCTCGGCATCGGCGTCGACCGGTCGCCCGCAGTCGCGCTCGAACGCGCCACCGACCGCATCCAGCGCGTCGGGAGCGCACAGGACGGCGACCGCCGCGAAGTGCTCTCCGGGGAGACCCTCGCGGACGCCGACCGCACGGGAACCGACCTCCAAATCGCGCACTTCGACGTGAACGACGCGACGGGCAAGTACACCGACCGCCTCAACGAATTCGACACGTTCATCCACATCGAACAGGGCTACGCGTCGCTCATGCGCCACCTGCGCGAGGAACACGGCGCGCTGTCGTTCTTCGTCGGCGGCGACAACATCATCTCGGTCACGCCCGACCTCTCCGAAGACCAGTACCGCGACGCCATCGCCCACGTCGAGGCCGAGGCGGACGTGGAACTCAAAGTCGGCGTCGGCACGGCGTCGAACGCTCACGAGGCCGGCTTCGCGGCCAAACACGCGCTCGAAGACTGTCGCCACCGCGGCACGACCGTCGAGTACGCCGACGCCGCCGTCGAGACCGCAGACGACTGAGCGATGGAGGGTCGCGCGGTCTACTTCGTGGCCCCCGAACGCGTCGAGGTCCGCGACCGCGACGTGCCCGCACCCGGTCCCGAGGAGGTCCGCGTCCGTACTCTGACCTCCGCGGTGAGCTCCGGGACAGAGCGGCTCGTCTACCGCGGCGAGGCGCCGACCGACCTCGCCGCCGACGAGTCAATCGCGGCGCTGGAGGGCGACCTCTCGTTTCCGCTCCGCTACGGCTACGCCGCCGTCGGCGAAATCGAGGCCGTCGGTGACGGCGTGCCCGACTCGCGGCTCGGCAGCCGCGTCTTCGCGTTCAATCCCCACGAGAGCTGCTTTCTCGCGTCCCCCTCGGAACTCATTGCCGTCCCCGACGACGTGACCGACGAGCGCGCCGCGCTGTTGCCGACGATGGAAACCGCGCTCAACTTCGTGATGGACGGCCGGCCGCTCATCGGTGAGCACGCCGTCGTCTTCGGGCAGGGCGTCGTCGGCCTCGTGACCACCGCGCTCCTCGCGCAGTTCCCGCTCGGCAGTCTGACCGCGGTCGACTGCGTGGCCGAGCGCAGAGCAATCGCCGAGGGCCTCGGTGCCGACGAGGCGGTCCACCCCGAATCGCTTGACGCCCCCGCCGACGGGGCCGACCTGACGCTCGAACTCTCGGGCGACCCCGACGCGCTCGACGACGCGCTGTCGGTGACGCGGTACGACGGCCGGGTCGTCGTCGGGTCGTGGTACGGCACCAAGCCCGCCACCCTCGACCTCGGCGGGCGGTTCCACCGCTCACGCATCAGCGTCGAGAGCAGTCAGGTCAGCACCATCGACCCCGACCTTCGCGGCCGCTGGGACGCCGACCGTCGCTTTTCGCTGGCGTGGGACCACCTCGAAGACCTCCCGCTGGACCCGCTCGTGACCCACCGAATCGGCGTCGACGAAGCCGCGCGGGCCTACCGACTCCTCGAGGACGCGCCCGACGAGGCCGTCCAAATCCTCTTTACCTACCGGAACTGTTGACAGTTCATGTACCGCGTCTCGGTTCGCAGGGACCTCATCGCCCAGCACTACCTGACGGTTCCGAACCCCGGCCCGGAGGGTGAGTTACACTCTCACGCGTTCACCGTCGAGGTCGAACTGTCGGGGCCGGAGCTCGACGAGTACGGCTACCTCGTCGACATCGACGACGTGAAAGCCGCGCTGGACGCGACGCTGTCTCGCTACCGCGACGAGACGATGAACGAACTCGTGGAGTTCTCGGGGCAGAACCCGAGCGTCGAGCGGTTCGCCCGCGAGGTGTGCGAGCGGTTCGTCGAGGCGACCTCCCTCGACGCGCCCCAGCACGTCTCGGTCCGCGTCTGGGAGGACGACGCGGCGAGCGCGACCTACGAGACCCCGCTCTGACGTGCGTGTCGGCCTCGTCGTCTACGGCCCGCTCGACGACCGCTCCGGCGGCTATCGCTACGACTCCGAACTCGTCGGCGGACTCCGCGCCGCCGGCGACGACGTGACCGTCGTCTCGCTCCCCGAGCGGCCGTACCGAAAGCGACTCCGGGACAACCTCACCGCCGTCCGCCGCCTCCGCGCCCTCGACGTGGACGTGCTCTTGCAGGACGAACTGTGTCACCCCTCGCTCGTCGGCGCGAACGCCCTGCTCGACGACGAGACCCCGGTCGTCTCCGTCGTCCACCACCTCAACTCGCTGGAGCGGTTTCGGTGGTGGCGACGGCGCGCCAGACGTGCCGTCGAGAGCCGGTATCTCCGTTCTGCGGACGCGTTCGTCTTCAACAGCGAGACGACGAAACGGACGGTCGCGGCCGTCACCGACCCCGACCCGAGCGTCGTGGCGCACCCCGCCGGCGACCGCTTTGCGTCGTTCGGCGCGCCCCTCGATGACGACGAGATACGGGCGCGCGCCGCCGATGGGCCGCTCCGCGTCATCACCGTCTGCAACCTCGAACCGCGGAAGAACGTCGACGGCCTGCTCCGAGGTCTCGCTCGCGTCCGCGACGACTGGGAGCTAACCGTCGTCGGCGCGGCGGTCGACGCCGACTACGCCGACTCGCTTTCGGCCCTCGCGGTCGCCCGCGGCATCGACGACCGCGTGACGTTCGCGGGCCGGCTCTCGGACGCCGACCTCGCCGCGACGCTCCGGGAGTCACACCTGTTCGCGCTCCCCTCCCACTACGAGGGGTTCGGCATCGCCGCGGTCGAGGCGATGGGGTTCGGCCTCCCGGCGCTCGTCTCGTCGGCCGGCGGCGCGAGCGAACTCGTCACGCACCGCGAAGACGGCTTCCTCGTCGACCCGACCGACCCGGCCGAACTCACCGACGCCGTAGCCCCGCTGTGTCGGAATCGCCGGCGGTTGCAGTCGCTCGCTATCTCGGCCCGCGACCGCTTTCTCGCGCACCCGACGTGGAACGAGACGGCGGCGACGGTTCGCTCGCTTTTGCTCGATATCGGTGGTGACGCCGACTGACGCTGACGCCGACGAGGACGCCGACACCGACGCCTGATGCGGCGTCGCCCCCATCAACAGCCTCGAATCGGCGTTAGTCGCCGCGGGCGGGCGAGGGATTGCCGCCGCCACCGCCGCCGACCTCGACGGTTTCTCCGACCTGCGTGTAGACGAGGAGCAGGCCGACCGCGCCCAGCGCGGTCGCGGCCACGAAGGGGACGGCGAAGCCGAAGCCGACGAGGACGCCCGAAAACAGCGCGCCGATGGCGACGCCGAGGCCGAACCCCATCGTGAGAAGCGAGAGCGTCGACCCCGACTGCCCCGCCTTGGCGATGTCGCCTGCGAGGGCGAGCGAGGGAGCGAAGACGGCCGCAACCGCGACGCCTTGCAGGAACCGCGCGAGAATCATCAGCGCCGGCGTCTGAACGAACCCCTGTGCGAGCGTCGTCGGGAGCAGGAGGACGAAGCCGCCGACGAGGAACGGCCGCCGCCCGTAGCGGTCGCTCAGCCGGCCGATGGGGTACTGGAAGACGACGTTGGCGAGGACGGTCGCGCCGAACTGCACCGAAAACAGGAACGTCCCCTGGTCGAGGCGCTCGTTGATGACGTTTGCGAGCGGGGCGTACATGGCGATGCTCAGCGCCATCACGACGGTCGCGACGCCGAGGGCGAACACGGGGTCGAGGCCGGGGCCGTCGGGGTTCCGAACCGAAATCGAGATGTCGTCGGCCGCCTCGCTGTCGGTCCGTTCTGGGTCCTCGATGAGCAGCGCGATGAGGACGAAACTGACCGCCGCGCCGACGACCGCGACGAGGAACGCGGCGTCGAAGCCGGAAAGCGCGACGCCGGCGAGCGAGTAGGGGCCGGCGGTGACGACGCCGCCGGCGACGAGCGGGCCGGTCCCGAACCCGAGCAGTCGGAAGGTGTTAAACAGGCCGAAGTTGCCGCCGCGTTCGTCCTCGTCGGAGAGTTCGTTCACCAGCGCCACCGTGACCGGGATGGTGAACGCCGCGCCGAGACCCTGGAGCGCACGCATGACGAGTATCGAGCCGTAGTCCGCGAACACGAGGTAGCCGGCGCTCCCGACGGCGACGAGCGCGAGGCCGGTCAAAAGAAAGACTCGGCGGCGGCCCGTGCGGTCCGACAGCGACCCCGTAAACGGCTGGCTGAAGCTGTTGAGAAACCCGAACAGCGAGAGCACGACTCCGATGAGGAGTTCGGTCGAGAGGGGAACCTCGACGACCCCGAGAGAAAGCGTCGTCCCGACGAACGACGGCATCGACACCAGTTGGCTCCCGATGTACAGCGGGAGGACGACGACCAGAAACGAGTTGGCGAGGGCGTCGACCATCCGAGCCAGCGCGAGCGCGAGAATCCGCGTGTCGAGGTTCGGACGCATGGTCGCCCGCTACGGCCCTCCGGCGTATCAAGCTACGCGCCCCAGCGGGCCTCGCCGGAGTCGCCGGAGTCGCCGGAGCCGAGCGAGTCTAGGGCCGTCGGCCGTCCGGACCTACGCCGACCGGACCCACTCTTGGAGCGTAAAACCCTCGTAGTCGGTCTCGGCGTCGAGTTCCCACTCGGCGGCGTCCCACTCGGGGTAGTACGTGTCGCCTTCGTACTCGCCGGGGACGCGGCTCAGCACCATCCGGTCGAGGTGGGGTTGGAACAGCGCGTAGATGGCGGCACCACCGATGACGTAGGCCGTCTCCGCGCCCAGCGACTCCGCGATGTCGACCGCCTCTTCGACGCTCGCCGCGCGGTGGGCGGTGTCGACCGAAAACGACCGTTCGCTTCGGCTCATGACGATTTGGGCGCTCCCCGGCAGGTCGTCGAGCATCGATTCGAACGTCGTCCGACCGAGGACGACCGGGTCGTCGGCGATGCGGGCGCGGTACTGCTCCTTGTCGGCGGGGATGCTCGGCCACGGGAGTTCGCCGTCGCGGCCGATGACGCGGTTCTCGGCGAGCGCGGCGACAGAGACGAGTTCCATCACTCCCACGTCGGGCGCACGAGAGAAAATCGTTGTGCAGCAGCGGCGTCGCCTCCCGTCGTCGGCGCCCGGCACCGACCTCACCCCCGCCCGCGACCACCCCGGCGCTCAGTTCTCCCGGTCGACGATGCGCCGGCAGTCCTCGATGAACCGCAGGAGGTCAGTCCCGACGCCGGTTCCGATGCTGATGATGATTTGCTCCGCCTCGGAGAAGGGAAACTGCAGGACGAACGCGTTCTCGTAGTAGTAGACGACCGCGCGGCGTTCGCCGGCAGGGGACGAGTCGCTACTGGGAGACGAAAACGACGCTTCGACCCGGAGGTCGGTGACGGCCGCCGTTAGCGTCCGTTCGGTGTACCGCTCCGAGAGGTCGTCGCGGATGTATTCCAGTTCGTAGCCGCCGTCGTCGGCGATGACGACCGTCCGAAGCCCGTCACCGATGCGCCTGCTCAGATACTCGGCGAGTCGGTGCGCTGTGTCCCGTACCATACCGCCCCGTCACCCCGGGCAACTATAATCAGTTGGTATTCTTGTGGTAATTTCTTCCGACCGAACACCACTCCTTTTCAAACGAGTGATAGAGGCTCGGTGCAGAGAGACACAGCCGCGGGACCGCTGCCGCGACGGCGCGTTGGTTCTCGCCGTCGCAGTCGCTGTTCTCTGGTGGCGAATCGCTCACGGAGACGCACCTCCTGTGTGGGAGAGAACCCACGCGAGAGCGTCGTTACTCCGTAATAAAACCCTGCGAAAGGATTAAGGTTAGAGTGGGGCCGGAGGGATTTGAACCCCCGATCGACTGATATCTCCGGTGGGCACCTCGGAACTCCAGAGGGTCGTCAACACGACCGATGATCAGTCGGTCGCTCAGTATATCAGCTGGAGTGTCGTCCCGGGCGCCAAGCCTCTGGAGTCAGTCGCCATGCCGGGCTTGGCCACAGCCCCGATTCGTTCTGTCTGCACTCTCTCGTATGGCGATTTTTCTTAAAGGGGTTTCGATTCTACTCGTCGCGGTCGTCGTCGGCCCAGTCGCACTCCTGGCACTTGTAGGCCGTCACGAACTCCGTCACGCTCGGCATGTAACCCACTTGGATGACGTTCTCGCCGCACTCCGGGCAGTCGAAGTCGGCGTCCTGAATCGGCTCGGCGTCCATCGGGCGCTCGCCCTCGACGAGTTCGGCGAGCGTCTCGGGCGTGACCATCCGTCCTTGCACGACGCGGTTGCTCATACCCGTGCAACCGTCCCGAAGTAAGTAAGCCCTCCGCCAGCGGTCGGCGTCGGTTTCGGGTTCGACGTTCCCGAGGTCCGCGGGCCGCGCCCCGGGTCGACTCAGGGCGTCGCAACCGTCACGGTCCGGGTGCGCGGACCGTCGCACTCCACGAGGAGGACGGACTGCCACCGCCCGAGGTCGAGAGCGCCGTCGGCGACGGGTATCGAGACGCCGTTGCCGACGAGGAGCGCGCGGAGGTGCGAGTCGGCGTTCCCGTCGAGTTCGTCGTGGTCCCACCCGTCGTCGGGGACCGCCTCGGTGAGCATCGATTCGATGTCGCCGAGCAGCCGTGATTCGGCCTCGTTGACGCAGACGCCGGTCGTCGTGTGTTTCGAGAAAACCGTACAGACGCCGTCGTACTTCCGGGGAAGCGCCGCCTCGACTTCGTCGGTCACGTCGACGACCTGAAGCCGGCGCTCGGTTCGGATATCGAAACGCTGTCGCATACGACGTGGTTCGCCGGCCGGGAGAAAAAGTCGCCCGGCGGGTTACAGCCAGGGGGCGCGCGACTCTTCTTCGCCGGGATAGCCGTACCCCGGCTCGGAGTCGTCGTCGGTCTCGTTCGCGTCGTCGACCAGCGCGTCGTAGTCGGCCGCGTCGGCGTCGTCGCCGCCGTCTGCGACCGCCCCGTTGGCGTTCGCGTTAGGCGTGGCCGACTCGGCGGAGGCGTCGTCGACGAACTCGTCGAGGTCCGCGCCGTCGGAGCCGGGGTCGAACGCGAACAGCGCGGTGACGCCGAGAACGCCGAGGGCGACGGGCGCCTGCGTCGGCATCAGGCCGAGCACGTCGAGCGCCAGCATGCCGAGGGCGACCGAGCTACCGAAGCGGAAGAGGTCGATGTCGACGTTGCCGCGGAGCCGCGGGGCGAACAGCGCGACGGCCCCGGCGAAGCCGACGCCCGTGCCGGCCGCCGCGCCGGCGCTGAGCAGGCGCATCGGGTCGGGGGTGACGATGAGTTCGAACCCGGCGGGCTCGAAGCTCGCGACGAGGCCGAGACCGATGATGATGCTCGGCGAGGGAAGGTACTCACCGACCTTCGAGGAGGCCGTCTTCGCCGCCACGGCCAGAATGACGAGGCCGGCGAAGCGGTGGAACACCTCGAAGTTCAGGAGCGTCTCGATGGTCTCGGCGACGGCGGCCTCGGCGACCGCGACCGGGATGAGCAGCACGCCGAGCAGGAGGATGGACGTGAGCTGCTCGCGGCGCGTACCGTCCATCTCGGCGAGGATGACCGCGACCGTCGCGGAGCCGCCGAAGATGAGCAGGCCGGTCTGGAGGATGCCCGCAATCGAGGGGTCGCCCGCGGCGGTCGTCATCGCTCCCGCGATGATGAGCGCGGGGAAGATGCCGTCGACGAGGGGCAGCCCCATGACGGTTGCGAGCAGACGGGTGGCACCCCCTACCTGTTGCTCGAGGCGAAGGGCGACTGGGTGGCGTGAGACACTCATTCGATGTTACTGGCCGTCACCATGGCCCAAGCGGCGATAGGGACGCAATTCGGACAGCGGGGTGCGGGCGCTCCGCACGCGAAGCCCATTTCGTCCGATATTGAACTCCCGTTTAAATGTCTGCCACATCGCTGTAAAGAGAATGCCGGAGTCGGAGGTCGTTTGACCGGCAATGCGCGATGCGGCGGGACGCGTGGAGTCCATACGGGATTACAATAGGACAGGAGTATTAAACGTTGTGTGGGATGCGCCCGCACGGGACACGAGTATTTCTGCCTTCATTATAAAAAGCACTGACGATTCGTCGGTTATAATTTGAAATCTCGGAAATCTCGCGGTACACGTTCGTGAATATGGTGATTATTCACGATGGTCTTGCGGTTCGGTACACCGTGACGAGGGGACGAACACCCCGGCGTAGCTGGGGGTCGGCGGCGTCCGTCGTTCACGGGCGTCATCACGCTTCGGCGGTCGTCTCTGTCGACCGGCGATGCAGAGAATACTCACGTATGTGGGTATATCGACGGTCGGGTTTGCGATACATCGACACGCCCGTGCTATCTCGCAACCCTTTTGTCGTCGCCGCAACCACGCTTGATATGGCGAACGACGTTCCTGACCGAGAACCCTTCACCGAGAAGCTACGGGTACCCGAATCCCTCACATTCGACGACGTGCTGCTCCGCCCGATGGAGAGCCGCGTCGAACCCGACGACGCCGACGTGTCGACGCGCGTCTCGAAGAACGTCGAACTCAACATTCCCATCCTCTCGGCGGCGATGGACACCGTCACCGAAAGCGGGATGGCTATCGGGATGGCCCGCGAGGGCGGCCTCGGCGTGCTCCACCGCAACATGAACGCCGAGCAGATGGTCCGCGAAATCGAGCGCGTCAAGCGCGCCGACGAGCTCGTCATCCGCCGCGAAGACGTGGTCACGGCCAACCCCGGCCAGACCATCAGCGAGGTCGACGAGATGATGGAGCGCGCCGGCGTCTCCGGCGCACCCGTCGTCGACGACGACGACGTGGTCCTCGGCATCATCTCCGGCACCGACATCCGCCCGTACCTCGAAGTCGGTGAGTCCGACGAGGTGGGCGAGGCCATGACGGACGAGGTCATCACGGCCGAACGCGAGGTGACCGCCCGCGACGCGCTCGAACTCATGTACGACCACAAGATAGAGCGCGTCCCCATCGTCGACGACGACAGCCGCCTCGTCGGCCTCGTCACGATGCAGGGCATCCTCCAGCGCCGCGAACACGAGAACGCCGCCCGCGACGACGACGGCCGCCTCGTCTGCGGCGTCGCCGTCGGCCCGTTCGACGACGAGCGCGCGCAGATGGCCGACGACGCCGGCGTCGACGTCATCTTCATCGACTGCGCCCACGCGCACAACCTCAACGTCATCGACACCGCCCGCGACATCAAGGAGTCCGTCGAGGCGGACGTGGTCGTCGGGAACGTCGGCACGCGCGAGGCCGCGGCCGAACTCGTCGACTTCGCGGACGGCATCAAGGTCGGCATCGGCCCCGGTTCCATCTGTACGACCCGCGTCGTTTCCGGCTCCGGCATGCCCCAGATTTCGGCCGTCGCGGAGGTCGCCGACGTCGCCGCCGACTACGACATCCCCGTCATCGCCGACGGCGGCATCCGCTACTCCGGCGACGCCATCAAGGCGGTCGCCGCCGGGGCCGACGCGGTCATGCTCGGCTCCTACTTCGCCGGCACCGACGAGGCCCCCGGCCGCGTCATCACGATGAACGGCAAGAAGTACAAGCAGTACCGCGGCATGGGTTCGGTCGGCGCGATGCAGTCCGGCGGTGCCGACCGCTACCTCAAAGAGGACAACGAAGACGAGGAGTACGTCCCCGAGGGCGTCGAGGCCGCGACGCCGTACAAGGGCTCGCTCGCGTCCGAGCTCCACCAGCTCGTCGGCGGTATGCAGTCCGGCATGGGCTACGTCGGTGCCGAGACCATCCCCGAGGTCAAAGAGCGCGCCCGTTTCGTCCGCGTCTCCGCCGCCGGCCAGACCGAGGGCCACCCCCACGACGTGATGATTACCGACGAAGCGCCGAATTACAGCCCGAGCGAGTAACGCGCACCCGGCCGTTTCGTTTTCGCGCTGTGTCCGTCTCCTCACTGCTCTTTCTCTCCGCTCTCGGCTCGTCTCCCGGCGGGAACGCGAGGTAGGAACATACGATAATTAATAGGGATGTATGTCGTGCATCTACAAGCGATGAATACCGCGGAGCTACGCACTGCACTCCGGAACGCCGGGTTGTCTCAGTATCAGGCCGAGGCGTACGTCGCGCTGCTGCAACTCGGCGCGGCGAGTGCGACCGAACTCGCCGACGCCTGCGCCGTGCCGACCGCCCGTATCTACGATGTTCTCCGCGACCTCGAAGCGAAGGGCTACATCGAGACCTACGAGCAGGATAGCCTTCACGCGCGGGCGTGCGACCCGCAATCGATGATGGAGGACCTCAAGAGTCGCGCCGTCCAACTGGACGACGCGGCAGAGGAAATCGAGGCGCGCTGGCAACAGCCCGCGGTCGACCGACACATGCTGAGTATCGTCAAGCGCTTTGAGACGGTGTTCAATCGGGCCGAAGAGATGATTCGGGAGGCCGACGGCGAGGTTCAACTGTCCGTCACCCCCGAGCAGTTCGACGAGCTCAAGCCGGCGCTCGCGGAGGCGTACGAGAACGGCGCGCTGGTGAAGGTCGTGCTCCACCCCGAGCGGACCGACGAACTCGAACCACCCGCCGAACGGGAGTACCGCGGGGTCGCCACGGAGGTCAGACACCGAACCCTTCCGACGCCGTTCGTCGCCATCGTCGACCGGACGGGCGCGTGTTTCGCGCCGCACGACAACTCGGTGAACCAGTACGGCGTCCTCGTCGACGACTACACGCTGGCGTACGTCTTCCACTGGTACTTCCAGACGGCGCTGTGGGAGGTCTGGGAGGTCGTCTACGACGCACAGACCGACGAGCCGCCGATAGTGTACTCGGACATCAGACACTTCGTACAGGACGTAGAGCCGCTCGTCCGCGACGGGAACCGAATCACCGCCCACATCGAGGGCTACGAGACCGACGAGCGCGACCCCGTCGAGTTCACCGGCGAAGTGACTGACATGTACTACACGGCGGTCTCCGCGCCGACGGACGCGTTGTCGTTTTCGGAACTCGCGGGGCAGGTCTGTCTGACCGTCGAGACCGACGGGGAGACCTACACCGTCGGCGGGTGGGGCGCGGTGTTAGAGGATGTCGAGGCGAACCGCATCACCGTCGAGTCGATTTCGGGGACATCCGACAGTTAGTATCTGTTCGGTTCGCCGGAATGTATAACAACTCCGGGGGGCAATTAGTGCCCACAAGCGCGGTTTCGGACGGCGTTAGACAAGAGGTATTTTGATATACCACTGCACGACATTGAGTTTCGTGAGCGTCTCCGGAACACCACTCCACTACCAATGAGCGCAGAACAGCCACTGGTGCTCATCGTTGAAGATGAGCCTGACCTCGCCGATCTGTACGCAACCTGGCTTAGGAACGACTACGGCGTTCGTGTCGCCTACGGCGGCCGCGAGGCGCTCGATAAGCTCGACGACGAGGTTGACGTTGTTCTCCTCGACCGTCGGATGCCCGACCTCTCGGGCGACGAGGCGCTCTCGGAGATTCGAGACCGTGGCTTCGAGTGCCGCGTCGCGATGGTGACCGCGGTCGAACCTGACTTCGACATCATCGCAATGGGCTTCGACGACTACCTCGTCAAACCCGTCTCGCGCGAAGCGCTGACCGAGACCGTCTCTAACCTCATCTTGCGAAACGCCTACGACGTGGGTATCCAAGACCTGTTTTCCCTCGCGTCGAAGAAGGCGCTGTTAGAGTCGGAGAAAGACGAGGCGGCGCTGGAAGAAAACGAGGAGTACCAGCGGCTCACCGCCCGCCTGACCGAGCTCCGGCGCGAGCTCGACGAGACGCTCGGGCAGCTCGACGAAACCGAAGGAATCTCCGCGGTGTACCGAGACATCGGCGGCGAGGCCGATATCGACAACTCCTGACCAGACCGGGCAACCGTTTCGGACGCCGAACGTCTTCTCTCGTCTCCGTTCTCGTAGCCGACGCGTAGCCCTTGCGGCTACGGGTAGTTTGCACGCTGTTACGGGAACCGTTCGCCAGACTGACGGTTACTTGCGACACCCGCTCCGTTAATTAAGTTAATTTCATATCAGATATACACGAAAAATTATAATTTCTGTTCGCGCCTTGGGGTGAGTGCACATGTCCGACGACAGCAACCAGATGGTAACGTACCTCCGTCAGAATCCCCGCATGATGGGTGTCCTGTTCACGCTCACGCTCCTGCTCTCACAGGCCGGCAGCGTGGCGGCCGGAAACACCAGTGTCATCTACGGGCCGTAATCACGCGAGGAATTCGCAATCCCAGTAGACGGCATCGTCATAGATAACCGGAATTTGTTCTAGCGCGAGGAACTCTCGAAGTTCGTCCTCAGAGAGCTCAGTGCTCGAAACGCCTCCCGAAGAGAGATAATACGGCATATCACTCGAGAGCGCAGGCCTGATTAGGGACCCGATCCCTGCCTGAGAAGTATTGAATGCGTGATAGGATATCTCGAACGCCCCGCTCGACACATCCCGAACCTCGCAGTAGACTGCAACTCCGCTTTCGGTCTGAACGACCGACAACCCGCCGTCTCCGACGACGCCGTACTGGTGTGCGACATCGCTGTCGATTCGGACTACGTCGAGCGACGCCTGGAGCGGGAATCCGCCGTTGAGCAGCCGGGCCAGCGTGCGACCCACGCCGACCGCCTGACTGTTGATGACCTCGCTGAACGTGACGATACCGCCGATAGCGCCGGCCTCGACGAGCGCGAGCCCTTGGTCGTACGACTGGCACGCGTTGAGGAAGAACGCGCCCGTCCCGACGTGGTCGAGCGTCTCCGCGTCGACCCTGCCGTCGCGGCACTGGAAGCCGTCGTCGTCGATGTGGCCGATGTAGTGGAGGAAGTCGGTCGGCTCCGCGAGCGTCTGCCGAAGCTCCGCCCTGCTGAGGTCGTAGTGGGCGTCGACGTCGAACGACAGTCCGTCGCGCGAGCCGTACACCTCGTCGACGATGTCGGTCTCGTCGAGCATCTCGGGGTCGTTACAGACGACCGTGATACCGATGTCACCCTGCGCCGGTTCGCGCTGGAGGCGGTTCCGATAGGCGGCGGGCGTGGTCTTGCTCGCGCCGACGGGCGTTCCGTCGCTAATCCACGCCTGCTCGACCGAATCGGTCGAACTGGGCTTGACATACGTCTCGCTCGGCGTCGTCGCGCCGGCGCTCCTGACGGTCTCGGCGTCGCTGTCCTCGGCGTCGGCGTCGTCTCGGAGGAAATCGTCGACGACGGCCGCCTGTACCTCCGAGTGCGGGACTTCGGTCCCCGACGGGGTCCGGACGACCGCGAGGTCGTTCGTGACGAAGGGGAGCAGTTCGATGTTGTCGGTCTGCGGCGCGACGTGCGTCGTCAGCTTCCACTCCGGGACGAGGTCGGCAATCTGGTCGTACGGAAGCTCGAAGTACGCCGCGAGCCGTTCGTCGAGCGGCGCGTCGTACAGCCCCTCGGCGTCGATATCCGTCCGCGACTCGACGGTCTGGCGCTCGTGGAGCGGCACGTCGTAGATACCCTCCGTCCGAACGACGCAGTCGAGGAAGAACGTGCGCTTGAGCGCGCGCGCGACCGCCTCCTCGAACCCGTGTGGGCCGTCGAAGTCGTGGATGAACCCCCCTTCGGTGACGAGTCGGGGCGAGTCGCCGGGGACGAGCCTCGCGCCGAGATAGTACGCCAGCGGCGTCGCCACGAAGACGTGGCTCAGCGTCGGCGGGAGTTCGATTCGGACGCCGGTGTCGGGGACGCGGAGTTCCGCCGGGATATCGAGTTCGTCGCCCAGTTCGAGAAGCGGCGGGTGGCCCCGGAGCGTCGGGTACGACCGCTCGACGCTCGTGGTCTTGAGCGCGGAGCTGAACGCCGAGACGGCCTCCATCACGTCGATCGGGTCGTCGGTCGTCGTAATCGTCGTCGCGGGGCTCTCGTGGGACGACCGCGCGCCGACGAACACCGTTTGGGACTCCTCGAACGAGAGCACGGTTTCGAGCGGCTGCGCGTCGACGGTCACTGCCCCGTCGACTCGGAGATACGTCTTGACCGCGCCGAAAAGCTCGATGCTGTACGTCGCCGCGTCGAGTTCCTCGCGACCCTGCTGGTCGACCTGTGCGAGCATCGACCCCGCCTCGTCGCGGACGCAGACGACCGTGTTCGCGGCCAACCCGATACGGTCGGTCTCGATGCGGACCGCGGCGTCCGTCGGGAGCGAAAACCGGCGTCGGTCGGTCGGCTCCGGCGCGACTGACGACGGCGTTCGAAGCATGAACTGGTGGCGTTCGATGTTGTCTCGAACGACCAACCCCGTGCCATCTGAAGGGAGCGAAAAACCGACTTCCAACGCGGAAGACGCGTCAGCCCGCTGGTCCTGCCCGGACGGTTCCATTGTGTCTATGTGACACGATTAAGGTGAAAAACGTACTGGTCGTGCGAGGTTCACGACTCCAACGAAAACCAGCCGGAGGAGGCGTCTCGCCGCCGGAGATGCCAGCGCTGGCGAGCCTCCGTGCCCTCGACGTCGAGTTCGACGACGGCGTCGAACAGCGGTTCGAGCAGCCGGTTGCGCTCGTCTTCGCGGTCCCCGGGCGACCAGACGTGGACCATCCCGTTTCGGGCGCGGACGTGGCTGGTCATGACGTGGAGGAACCGAAACACCTGGTCTCGCCGGTACCGCGAGAGGAGTGACGGCAGACAGTCGAACGCGACGCGGAGTTCGGCCGGAGAGAGCCCGCCGGAGAGGCTGTCGAACTCGGTCACGTCGTTGGCGAGTTCCGCACCGAGCTGGCCGAGACCGCCGCCAATCCGGCGCTCGTAGGTGTCCGCAGCGGTCGGCACGGCGTCGGGAGCCGACGATGCCGCCGCGCTCCGTTCGAGCGTCGAGTACCGAACCACGCGCGTCCACTCTTTGGTGCGCTGGATGTCGTCGTCGAGTCGGTCGGCGAGCGGCGTCGAGTCGTTGAGAACTAACAGACGGCGTCGCGGCTCGTCGGGGGCACCGAGCATCTGTTTGGACGCGCGCGAGTAGAGTTCAGTCGGGACCGACCCGACGACCAGAAGCGCGCTCCCTCGCCGCTTGAGGTCGTCCAGTCCGAGTTGAAACGTGGACGCGTCCTCGGTCACGGCGATGTCCGTGTCACCTCCCGAATCCATTCGTATTGCACGACGAAAGCGCATTTAATAATACTTTGCGTGTTGGTCTCTCGAACTGTCCCAACGGTGGCCAGCGTCGATGACGCGCTCGGTCAGCGATATCGCGGTGCGTTTCGGCCGGTCGAGCCGTCGTGGCCGCTTCGCCCCGACGACCCGACTACTCGGCTGCGCGGACCGTCAACACGGGAACCGGCGCGGCCCGGACGACGCGCTCCGTCACGCTCCCGAGCAGCACGCGCTCGACGCCCGTCCGTCCGTGCGTCGCCATCACGATGACTTCGACGCCGTGTTCGGTCGCGTAGTCGAGGATTGCGTCGTGCGGTGCGCCCCGCCGGACGACGCCGTGCGTCTCGATACCGCGGCGTTCGCCGCGTGCTTCGACCTCGTCGACGACGCGTCGGCCCTCCCGTTCGAGCGTGTCGAGGACCGTGCCGCCGACAACACCCGCGCTGTCCCGCGTCGTGTTCACGACGAACAACACGTGTACCGTCGCGTCGAACCGCTCCGCGAGGTCGAACACGTGCGGCATCGCCTGTTCGGCCGCCGGACTCCCGTCGACGGGGAGCAGGATTTCGTCGTACATCACTGACCGTACGCGTCCCACCCGTGTGAATGCTTCGCATACTCATGGTGGCGCTCGTTCGGAAAAAAGCGGGTGACGGGGTCGAGTCGGGTTTCGCTCGGTCGATTCAGTCGCTGACGTACGCCTCGATGCGGTCCATCGCCTCGCGGAGTTCGCGCATCCCCGTCGCGTAGGAGACGCGGAGGTGGCCCGCGCCGCCCTCACCGAAGACGCTTCCCGGGACGAGCGCGACGTTCTGTTCTTCGAGGAGGCCCTCGGCGAACGCCTCGTCGTCGCCGTCGGGGGCCTCGGGGAAGACGTAGAACGCGCCTTTCGCCTCGAAGCAGTCGAGTCCCATCTCCTCGAAGCGGGCGAGGACGAACCGCCGGCGGCGGTCGTACTCGCGGCGCATCTCCTCGACGGAGTCGTCGCAGGACCGCAGCGCTTCGAGCGCCGCGTACTGCGCCGTCGTGGGCGCGGAAAGCATCGCGTACTGGTGGACCTTGTTCATCGCGTCGATGGCCCCCGCCGGAGCCATGGCGTAGCCGAGACGCAGCCCGGTCATCGCGTAGGCCTTCGAGAAGCCGTTGAACACGATGGTCCGCTCGCGCATGCCGGGGTGGGTGGCGATAGAGGCGTGGTCGTCCTCGTACCGGAGGTCCGAGTAGATTTCGTCGGAGAGCACGACGAGGTCGTGGTCCCTGACGAACGAGGCCACGTCGGCGAGTTCGTCGTCGGTCATCACCGCGCCGGTTGGATTGTTCGGGTAGCAGAGCACCAGCACGTCGGCCTCGTCGGCCCCCGCGGCTTCGAGCGCCTCGGGCGTAAGCGTGAACTCGTCTTCGGCGCGCGTGGGGACCGGCAGCGGCTCGCCCCCGGCGAAGATGGCCCCCGGCGTGTACGAGATGTACGACGGCTGGGGAATCGCCACCACGTCGCCGGGGTTGACGAACGCCCGGAACGCGAGGTCGACGGCCTCGCTCGCGCCCGTCGTGACGATAATCTCGTCTTCGGGGTCGTACTCCTGCCCGTAGCGGGTGACGCGCTCCGAGATGGCCTCGCGGAGTTCGCGCATCCCGCGGTTCGACGTGTAGGAGGTCTTGCCGCGTTCGAGCGAGTCGATGGCGGCCGTCCGGGCGGCCCACGGCGCGGAGAAGTCGGGTTCGCCGACGCCGAGAGAGATGACGTCGTCGACCTCCTCGGCGAGTTCGAAGAACTTCCGAATGCCCGACGGCGGCACCTGTTCGACGCGGTCCGAAAGCTGGTCGCCGAGCGTCATGGCGACACTGAGAGCCGGTCGTCGTCGTCGCCGTCCCCGAGTTCGATGCCCTCCTCCTTGTAGGAGTCCATCACGAAGTGCGTGACCGTCTTCGTGACCTCGGGGATGGGGGCGATGCGCTCGGAGACGAAGTTCGAGACGGCGTGCATCGACTCGCCTTCGACCTCGATGAAGAAGTCGTAGTCGCCGGAGACGAGTCGCAGCGTGGCGACCTCGGGGAACCGCGCGATGCGGCGGGCAATCTCCTCGTAGCCCGTCTCGCGGTCGAGTTCGACGTCGACTTCGACCTGCGCGCGGACGCGTTCCTCGTCGACGTTGTTCCAGTCGACGACCGCCTGGTAGCCGCGGATGACCCCGTCGTCTTCGAGTTCTTCGAGCGCTGCTGCCACTGCTTCGGCGTCTGCGCCCAGCTGGCGGGCGATGTCATCTACGCTCTCGCGAGCGTCGTGACGCAGCAAGTCGAGCAGTGACTGCTTGTCCATGGACACTCCGTTGCAGGCATCGGTAAAATGGTTTGCCCAACCGGGTGGAATTGTCATGTTGGTTGATACCGATACTCACTGGCGGCGGCCGCAGCCGGCGGAACACTATTCCATCGCCGGGGAAAACGTGTCAGCGATGGATACCGAGTTCGATTGGATTACCCTCGACGACGACGAAGAGGTTCTCTGGGCCGACACCCCGCACCCGTACAGCCTCGTGCCCTCCTTCATCGTCGGCGTCCCGCTGTCGTTCGTCCTCGTGGGCATCCCGCTCCTCGTCGGGTCGTATCTCTCGCACAAGAACACGAACTACGTCGTCACCTCCGACGCGCTCTACCGGAAGACGGGCGTCCTCTCCCGGAACGTCCAGCGCATCGAGTTCGACAAGGTGCAGGACACCTCTTACAGCCAGACGTTCCTCGGCGGACAGTTCGGCTACGGCTCCGTCGACATCAGCACCGCCGGCGGAAGCGGCATCGAGATGAGCTTCCAGAACGTCGCCGACCCGCAGTCGCTCCAGACGCTCGTCAACGAGCGAATCAAGCGCCGCTCCGGGTCGGAAACCGACGCAGCGGGGAAGGCGGCCGTCCTCGACGACATCCTGACCGAACTCCGCGCGATTCGGCAGGCCGTCGAAGGCGAGGAAGGCGTCGCCGCGGGCGATGATGCGGGCGACGACGCGACCGACCGAGCGGGCGACGAACCCGACGCCGTCCCCGACCCCGACGCCGCAGGCGACGACGCGCTCGAACCGAGCGACTTCGAGTTCGACGCGGCGACCGACGAGCGATGACGGACGGCGATTCGAGCCCCGCGGACTCGCCATCCGAGCGCGCCGCGACCGAGTCGGCGGCCGACGCAGCGACGGGCTCGGAGACCGTCGCGGCCATCGACGACTGGCTGGCACGCGGCGACGACGAGACCGTCCGCTGGGAGGGTCGGCCGCGGATACAGACCGTCATCCCCGCGGCCGTCGTCGGAGGTGCCATCGCCGTCGTGTCCGTCGCCGTGGCCGTCGCGAACGGCGTGCCGGCGCTCGCCCTCGTGGCTCTCGTCGGGCCCCTCCTGCCCGCGTGGTCGTATCTCAGCGTCACCAACACGCGCTACGTCGTCACCGACCGGGCGCTCTACCGGAAGACGGGCGTCCTCTCTCGGACGGTCCAGCGCGTCTCGCTCGACCGTGTCCAGAACAGCGCGCTCTCGCAGGGCGTCACGGGGTCGTGGTTCGGCTACGGGACCGTCTCGGTCGAGGCCGCGGGCGGCGGCGCAATCCGGTTCGAGGACGTGGACGACCCCGGCGCTCTCCGCGACCGAATCGAGGGTCACGACGACCGCGACGAACTCCCCGGCACGGTCGAGCAGTGGGCCGCCGTCCGCGACGAGGTGCGGGCGCTCAGAGCGGCGGTAGAGCGGTAAAAAAGCGCAAGTCGGTTCGATATCGCGGCGCGAGTTTTCGTCGCGTTAGTCGTCGTCCGATGCGGTAGCGGCGGGACCGGGCTGTGCCGCGCTGTTGCCCGAGAAGCCGACGCCCGCGAGGACGAAGGCGAACAGCACGAGCGGCGAGAGGTAGCCGAAGAAGTAGTACTGGGCGTACTGGAGCGTCGAGACGCCGAGGACGCCGGCCATGTACGCGCCGCCGGCGTGCCACGGGAGGAGCGCGCCGGTCGGCGTCCCGGCGGACTCGATGGCCTGCGAGAGGTCCGAGCTGTCGAGGCCGAACTCGTCGTAGGTGTCGCGGAGCGTCATGCCGGGGACGACGATGCTCATGTACTGCTGGGCGGTGAGCGCGTTGGTCAGCATCGCCGAGATGCCGGTCGAAGCGACGAGCAGACGCGGGCTCCGGATGCCGCGCTGAAGTCGGTGGGCGAGGACGGCGAGGACGCCCGTCTGTTCGAGCAGGCCGCCGAGCGTCAGCGCCGCGACGACGATGGCGATGGTCCACGCGGAGCCGGAGACGCCGCCGGACGCGAGCAGGCTGTTGACGAGTTCGGAGCCGGTTTCCGGGCCGGTGCCGCTCATGAACGTCTGCCACGCCGTGACGAACGACGCGCCCTGCACGAGGATGCTCGTGAACGCGCCGGCGAACGCGCCGGCGAGGAGGACCGTCAGCGCGGGGTAGCCAGCCGCGGCGAGGCCGAAGGTGACCGCGAGCGGCAGAAACGCGAGGAGCGTGATGTCGTAGGTGGAGGCGAGCGCGGTCTGAATATCGGCGATTTGGCCGGCCGGAATCGTCCCGGTGATGCCGAGGCTGAGGATGACGAAGCCGACGAGCGAGAGGCCGAACGCGACGGCCGTTCCGTTCCGCATCGCGCGGATGTGGTCGTAGAGGTCGGTGTTCGTGACGGCGGCGGCGAGGTTCGTCGTGTCCGACAGCGGCGACTGCTTGTCGCCCGCGTACGCGCCGGTGAGAATCGCGCCGGCCGTCATCGGTTCGGGGACGCCGAGCCCCGAGCCGATGCCGATGAAGGCGACGCCGAGCGTGCCGACCGCGGTCCACGACGAACCGATGGCGAAGGTGGCGATGCCGACGAGGAGCGCCGTCGCGGGCAGGAACACCTGCGGCGACAGCAGGTCGAGGCCGTAGTACATCAGCGTCGGAATCGTCCCCGCGGCGACCCACGTCGAGACGACGCCGTAGATGGTAAACAGGATGAGAATCGCCTGTAACCCCATCGCCAGACTGCGTTCGATGCCCTCGTAGAGGTCCTCCCAGGTGTAGCCCCAGACGAACCGACCGAGGAGGCCGACCAGCGCGATACTCCAGATGAGCGGGATGTGCGGGTCGAGCCCCAGCCACGCCGACCCGAGACCGAGGAAGGCGACGAGTCCGAGCACCGGAACGAGCGCCTGTTTCAGCGTCGGACGCTGGTCCGGGGCGATGTCGTCGTACGACCGCGGTGTGTACCTATCAGTTCCCATCGTGGCTCAACAAATAACTTTAGAGCATAAAATTGTGTCGTGTTATGATTCAAGTGCATTGTTATGCAATGACGTACTTTTAGTTGACAATATAATGCTCAACGGTAATCTTTCGGGCGAGCGGTCCCGGTCGGTTGCGCCGAACAGTCACGCACTCCGATAGGTCGGTATTGCGGAACGTGTCAACAAATAGGGAAACAGACATACCGGAGGCGCGCCACGAGTTGGGCATGGCCCTCACCGAGTTCTTCTTGTTTCCCCTCGGGTTGGTCGCCCTCCTGGGGGCAGTCCCGCTCATCATCCTCTATCTGTTGCGGCCGGAGCCGGTCCGGCGGACCCTCCCAACCTTCCGGTTCCTCGCGGACGCGGCGGGGCGAAGCGCTTCGAACCCCATCTTCGACCGGCTGCTTCGGAGCCTGCTTCTCCTCATCCAACTGGTCGCGCTCGTCGCGCTCGTCGGCTCGCTGGCGACGCCGTACGTGATGGTCCCCGAGTCGGAGACGGTCCAAGAGACCGTCCTCGTCGTGGACACGAGCGCGAGCATGGGCGTCCGCGACGGCGGCGGGACCCGATTCGACAGCGCCCTCGCCGCGGCGCGAGACGAGGTGTCCGGCACGACATCGGTCATCGCGGCGGGCGCGAACGCGGACGTGGTACTCCGCCGGGGGAGCGCGACCGACGCCCGCGCCGCCCTCGACGGCCTGCAAGCGAGCGACGCGCCGGGTGACCTGCGCTCCGCGATTACCGCCGCCGCCTCCGTCGCCGGCGAGGACGCCCGCGTCGTCGTTCTGAGCGACTTCGCGGACGACTCGCCGTGGAGCGACGCGGTCCGCGAAGCCCGCGCCCGCGGCCTCGTGGTCGAACTCCAGCAGTTCGCGGGCGGCGGCGCGGGCAACGTCGGCATCGTCGACCGGCGCTTCTCCGGCGCGAACGTCACCGTGACGGTGAAGAACTACGGCGACTCGGCGGCGACGCGGACGCTCTCTCTCGCCGGAGCCACCCGAGAGGTCCGGATGGACCCCGGCGACGTGGCGACCGCGACGCTCCCGGTCCCCGCGGGCGGCGGGCGCGCCGAACTCTCGCCGGGCGACGCCTTCCCGACCGACGACGCGCTGTACGTCGCGGCCCCCGAGGACGCCTCGGTGGACGTGCTCGTCCTCACGAACGACGAGAACCGATATCTGACGGCCGCGCTGTCGGTCATCCCCGAGGTGTCTTTGACCGTGGACAACCCGCCGACGGCCGTCTCGACGAACTACGACGTGGTTATTTACAGCAACGTCAACCCCGGTCGGCTGCTCGCGGGCAACGTCGAGGCCGGCCGCGAAATCGTCGCCGACGGCGGCGGCGTGGCGATTCAGGCCCAAGAGGAGTCACCGAGCTACGGCGACCTGCGGCTCGTCTCGCAGGGAAGCGTCGGGACGAATCCGACCATCGGGACCGTCGAGAGCCATCCGATAACCCGCGATATCACCTTCCCGCCGCCGACCGAGTACGTCGCGGGCGACCTCCGGTCCGGCCAGTCGCTCGTGAACACGACCGACGGCACCTCGCTCGTCGCCGTCGAGCGCCGCGGGGCCGGCCGCGTCCTCTACTACGGCTTCATGGAGGACAGTTCCGCGTTCAAGTACAACTACCAGTACCCCGTGTTCTGGAAGCGCTCGGTGTTCTACCTCGCCGGGCGCTCGACGCTCTCCGAGTTGAACCGGGCGACCGGCGGGTCGCTCGCGGCGGGCGCGAACCAGACCGTCGAGACGCCCGCGGGCGAGGCGACCGGCCCGGAGGTCCGCCTCGACGACGCCGGCTTCTACCGCGTCGGCGACGAGCGGTTCTCGGCGTCGCTGCTCAGCGAGGCCGAGTCCGACGTGGCCGCCGCGCCGCTGGACGGCGAGTCGGCCCCCGCGGACTACCCGACGCGGGTCGAAGAGCGCGAGGTTCCGGACCCGCTCACCGAGTGGGCCGCGCTGGTCGCGCTCGCGGCGACGATGGTCGAGTTGGCCTACCTGCGCCGGCGGGGTGACCTCTGATGGCGGCGCTCGGAGCGGCGTCGGCCGTACTGTCCGCGCTGGCGGATGTCGGCGTCGCCGCCACGACTCCCGCCGCCGCGACGACGCCCCTCGCGTGGACGGTCGAGGCCGCCGGGCGGACCCTCGGCCTCCAGCGCCCGCTGTTTCTCGTCGCGCTCCCGGTGGCCGCGCTCCTCGCGTGGGCGCTCATCTTCCGCGGGGCCGACGGGACCGCCGGCGGGCGCTCCCGGCGGCTCCTGTTCGCGTCCCGGCTTCTCGTCGTCGTCCTCTTGGTCGTCGCGGCCGCGGGACCGTACACCGTCACGACCCGGATGACCGACGGCGACCCGCAGGTGACGCTCCTCGTCGACGACTCCGACAGCATGGCCGTCACCGAGGACGTGGCGTCGCAGCTCGCGTCGGACATCGAGGACGAAGGCGTCCCCGTCACCACCTCGACCGTTGCCCGCGGCGGGTCGTCGCCCATCGGTGACGCCGTCGCGGCCAACCTCAGGCCGAACGGGACGGTCGTCCTCGTCTCCGACGGGCGGGTCACTTCGGGGCGGAGCCTCGCGTCCGCGACGACGCTCGCCCGCGACCTCAACGCGACCGTGAGCGCGGTCGGGGTCGAACCGACCGAGACCGAACAGTACGTCACCGTCAGCGGCCCGTCGAAAACCAGCGTCGGCGTCGAGAACTCCTTCCTCGCGCAGGTCGACGGGGTCGTCCCCGACGACGTCGAGACCGCGACCGTCGAACTCGTCGTGGACGTCGACGGCGAGGAGGTCGCCCGCGAGACGGTCAACACCACCGACGGCATCGAGTTCTCCCGGACGTTCGAGACCACCGGCACCCACCGCGTCACCGCCCGCATCGACGGCGACGACCGCTTCGAGACGAACGACGTGTTCCGCAAGACGGTCCGCGTGGTCGAGCCCCCGCGGGTGCTGTACGTCTCCCGCGGCGACTACCCGTTCCGCGACTACCTCTCGCAGCTGTACGACGTGGAGACCGCCGAGACCGTCCCCGCGGACCTCTCGTCGTACCACGCCGTCGTCCTCCAAGACCTCCGCGCCGAGGACGTGGGCAACACCGACTCGCTCCAGCGGTTCGTCATCGACGGCGGCGGTCTGCTGACCGTCGGCGGGCGCAACGCGTTCGAAAACGGCGGCTACGACGGGTCGAGCCTCGCGTCGATGCTGCCGGTCACGACCGGCGAGGGCGCGTCCCAGCAGACGAACCTCGTCTTCGCCATCGACGTCTCCGGCAGCGCGGAAAGCGGGATGCGCGTCCAGAAGTCGGTCGCGCTCGACGCGCTCGACCAACTCGGCGACGAAAACCGGGTCGGCATCGTCGGCTTCAACTACCGCGCCTACGACGTCTCGCCGCTCCGCCCGCTCGGGCCGAACCGCGAGTCGACCGCCGACCTCATCCGTCGCCTCGAGTCCGGCGGCGCGACCGACATCGCCGTCGGCCTCGACGGCGCGGCCCAGCAGCTCGGCGACAGGCGCGGGACGATTATCCTCATCAGCGACGGGCACGACCGGTTCCAAGACGCCGCGACGCTCGCGGACCAACTCGGTCGCGACGGGGTCAGCGTCATCACCATCGGAACCGGGCCGAACCCGAACGAACGGACCCTCCGAGCCATCGCGCGGGCGTCCGGCGGGAACTACCTCAGAGCCGACGAGACCGACCGGCTCCGCATCCTCTTCGGCGGGTCGAACCGCCAGTACGCCGGCGACGGCCTCACGGTCGTCGACCAGAACGACTTCGTCACCGCCGGGGTGGAACTGACCGCGAACCCCGGCAGCGTCAACGACGTGTCGGTCAGGAGCGGTGCGAACTTCCTCGTCGCGGCCGACGACGGCACTCCCGCGGTCGCGTCGTGGCGCTACGGGCTCGGTCGCGTCGCCACCGTCACCACCTACGCGGGCGACGGCACGCTCGACGGCCTGCTCCAAAGTCCCGACTCGCTCCTGCTCACCAAGTCCACGAACTACGTCATCGGTGACCCCGAGCGGAAGGCGTCCGGCGTCACCGAGGTGTCGGACACCCGGGTCGACCAGTCGACGACCGTCGTCTACCGCGGCGGCGAGCGCCCGCAGGGCGTCGAGGGACTGCGCTTTTCGGCGGTCAGCCCCGGCGTCTACGAGGCGACGGTCGTCCCCACGGAGACGGGCTATCGGGACGTACTCGACACCGCCTTCGCCGTGAACTACCCCGTCGAGCACGCCGGGTTCGGCCGGTCGGCCGCGCTCGAAGCCGCCGTCTCCGACAGCGGCGGGACGATGTACGGCCCCAACGACGCGGCCGAAATCGCCGCCTCCGCCCGCGACAACGCCGCCGGCGTCCAACCCGTGCGCGACGACTGGGCGGTCGCGTTCGTCGCCGCCGCGTTCCTCCTGTATCTCGCCGAGGTGCTCGCCCGGCGTCTTCAAGTGTATCGGGGTCGAACGCAAAGTGAAGGTGGTCTGATATGAGTGCCCTGGGTCGGTCCCTGAACCTCGGTCTCGTCGCTATCGTCGTCCTTCTTACCGCCGGAACCGTCGGCGCGACGATGTTCTACCAGTACTCGGTCGACTCGCTCGACCAACAGAACGAGCAGTTGCGCGAGCGAAACGCGGCGCTCGAAGAGGACCTTTCGCAAACCCGACAGAACCTGTCGGCGACGCGGACGGAGCTACGGGAGCTGAACGACAGCCTCGAACGCACCCGGGGCGACGTGTCGCAGGTCTCCGACAGCCTCGAAGATACGGAGTCGCAGCTGTCGTCGACGCAAAACGAGCTGTCGTCGACCCGGGGCGAACTTCAGGAGACGGAAAACAACCTCGAAGACGCCCGGAGCCGAATCAGCGAACTCACGGCGACGCTCGACGACCTCGAAGAACAGCGCAACCGCCTCGAAAACCGGATAGACGACCTCGAAACGGATAACGAGGAGCTCGAAGCGACGAACGACCGACTGGAAAACCAGATTGATTCGCTTCGGTCCGAGGTCTCCCGCCTCGAAGACCGGGTCGACGAACTCCGGGCCGAACTCCAGCAGGCCTGTGCCGGCTACCAAGACGGCAGCGAACCGGCGGTGTGTAGCGATGTCTGACAAGGCACCCGACACCGCCGCCGACGAGGGAGGTTCGCCGGACGACGCGGGAGCCGCTCGCCGCGAGGAAATGGCCGACGCCGTGAGCGAGGTTCGCCGCGAGGCCGCGAAGGCCGCCGTCGTCTCCAGCGTCGTCGACGCCGCGGCCGCGACGCTGTTGGCGAACGTCGCGTTCCGGGTCGTCGAACTCCCCGTCCGGTCGTCGGTGTCGCTCGGCTTCCTCCCGCGGGTGGACCCGGCCGTCTCGGTCCACGTCGCCGTCCCGCTCGCTCTCGCGGTGGGCCTCCTCGTCGGCGTCGCGGAGTACCTCATCCTGATGCGGGTGCCGGCGGTCGAGCAGTTCGAGGAAGTGAACCCGTCGGTCGCCGAGGCGCTGCGGACCGCCCGCGACCTCGTCGCCGACGACGGGAACCCGAACCGCGACTCGCGCATGTCGGTCGCGCTCTACGACGACGTACTGGCCCGTCTGCGGGAGTCGTCGTCGGTGGAACTGCTGCCGACCCGCCGCATCGTCGGCGCGCTGCTCGTCGCCCTGCTCCTCTCGGCGGGGAGCATCCAGGTCGCCATCTCGGACATCCAGTTCGAGGGACTCGCCGGGGACGGTGTCTCCGCGGGCGACCGCCCCGACCAGGTCTCCGACGAGGAGACGCGGCTCCAGAACGGCAGTTCCATCCTCGGCGACCCCGAAGACGTGGCCGCCGGCTCGGAGCAGTTGAACGCCACCGTCGCCGGGACCGGCGGCAGCGGCGACGGCGACGGGCCGGACTCGTCGGCCGCGGCCTACGACTCGACCGGCTACGGCAGCGACAGCGCCGTCGAGAGCCAGCGCGCCGGCTACCTCGCCGACGACACGCTCGAAGAGGCCGACCTGATTCGCGACTACACCTTAGAGATACGAGAGAACGAAGATGAGTGACAACCCAGACCGATTCGGAGACGACGGACAGCGAACCGCGGTCGACGCCGACGCCGCGGTCCCGACAGACGACGACCTCAGCATCGAGGAACTCCAAGCGAGCGTCGGCGCGGTCAGAGACGAGGTCGGAAAGCGCATCATCGGCCAGCACGACGTGGTCGAGCGACTCCTCGTCTGCGTCCTCTGCGACGGCAACGCGCTCCTCGAATCGAACCCCGGACTGGGGAAGACGACGCTCGTGCGAGCCCTCTCGGACGCGACGGACCTGGGGTTCTCGCGCGTGCAGAACACGCCCGACCTGATGCCCTCGGACATCACGGGCACCGAAATCATCCGCGAGACGCCGGAGGGCCGCGACTTCGTGTTCGAGCGCGGCCCCATCTTCGCCAACGTCGTCCTCGCCGACGAGATAAACCGCGCGACGCCGAAGACGCAGGCCGCGCTCCTCGAAGCCATGCAGGAAAAACAGGTGACCGCCGCGGGCGAGACCTACGAGCTTCCGGACCCGTTTTTCGTCCTCGCCACGCAGAACCCAATCGACCAGGGCGGCACCTACCCGCTCCCGGAGGCGCAGACCGACCGCTTCCTGATGAAGATTCTCGTCGACTACCCCGAGTTCGACGAGGAGCGGACCATCGTCAAGCAGTACGCCGAGGGCGGCGAGTCGCCCGAGGTCGAGCGCGTCCTGCCGCGGACGCACCTGCTCGCCGCGCAGCAACTCGTCCGGCAGGTGCCCATCTCCGACGACATCCGCAACCGGACTATCGAACTGGTCCGCAGCACCCGCGAGGACGAGCAGGTCGAGTTCGGCGCCAGCCCCCGCGCGAGCATGGCGCTCGTCCTCGCCGCGAAGGCGCGGGCGTTCGTCCACGGGCGCACCCACGTCTCGTGGGAGGACGTGGTCGAGATGGCCCCGCCGGTCATCAGACACCGCATCATCCTCGACTTCCGGGCGGAGCGCGAGGGACTCGACCCCGACGACGTGATTCAACGGCTGTTGAACGAGTGACCGAGCGATGATAGACCCCGGCTTCCTCGACGAACTCGACCGCTTCGACACCTCGCTGAAGCGCGTCTCGAACGCCCAGCGGCAGGGCGAACAGGAGTCGCCGGACGTGGGCGAGGGGCTCACGTTCAGCGACCACCGCCGGTACGCCGCCGGCGACGACCCGCGGCTCATCGACTGGAAGGTGTACGCCCGCACCGAGGAGCTGTTCATCAAGCGGTTCGAGGCCGAGCGGAACCTGACGGTCCACGTCCTCCTCGACGCCTCGGCGTCGATGGACTTCGGCGAGGCCGGCGCGAACAAGTTCGAGTACGGCGCGAAGCTCGGCCTCGGCTTCTGCCACCTGACGGCCGAAGAGAACAACGACTTCCGGTTTTCGCTCCTCGGCGACCTGCCCGACCGCATCGACACCGACGCGTCGAGCCGCGGCGAGGTGCTCCGACTCGTCGAGCGGCTCAACGAGACGACGCCCGGCGGCGACGGCGACATCACGGCGGCGCTTTCGACCTACGCCGAGACCATCCACTCGCGGTCGCTCGTGGTCGTCGTGAGCGACCTGCTTTTCGACCCCGACGACGTGGCGTCCGGCCTCGCCGCGCTCGCGCGAAACGACGTGCTCGTCGCGCAGGTGCTCACCCCGGAGGAACTCGGCCCGGAGGCGACGGGCGACGCCATCTTCGAGGACCCCGAGTCCGAGGCGACCCGCCGGACCTACTTCGGCGGGTCGGCGGCGCGGCAGTACACAGACCGGCTCCAATCGCATCTCGCGGCGGTGGACGAGCGGTGTCAGGCGCTCGGCATCGAGCGCGAACTCGTCGACACCGGCGCGGAGTTCTTCGACACGTTCTCCGACCTCTGGCTCGGCGCGCGGCTCGGCGGGGAACGGCGCGGTGGCCGCGGTGGCAGCTGACCCCGGTGACAGCTGACCCACGCGCCGGACCGCCGTCGCCGCGGACCGCGAGTTTTTCACGGCCCACCGCCCAGTAGTCGGTGTGACGGAGACACAGGAGCGCCGCGTGGTCGGCCTCGTCGCCGGCTCGCACGTCGTCAACCACGCCTATCTGGTCGCGCTCGCGCCCGTCATCGGCCTCGTCGCCGACGACTTCGGCGTGAGTATCGCCGCCGTCGGCCTCGCCATCGGCGTCCAAGGCGGCGTCGTGACGCTCCTGCAACTCCCCTTCGGCTACCTCTCCGACGCGCGAAGCCGGACGCTCGTCCTCGCCATCTCGCTCGGGTTCGGCGCGGCGGGCATCGTCGCCACCGCGCTCGCGCCCTCGTACCCGTGGCTCCTCGCCTCGCAGGCGCTCCTCGGCGTCGGCATCGCGGGCCACCACCCCGCGCACTACCCGCTGTTAGCGACCGCCTCCTCGGAGACGAACCGCGGGCGGGCGTACTCGCTGCACGCGCTCGGCGGGTCGCTCGGCTTCGCCGTCTCGTACGCCATCGCCGCCGGCGTCGGCGCGGTCGGCCTCGGCTGGCGCTGGACCGTCGCGGGCATCGCCGTCTTCGGCGCGGCGTTCGCGCTCGTCGCGCTCCCGGTCGCCCGCGGCTTCCCCGAGCGAATCCGGAAACCGGCCGCGGAGGACCGTCCGTCGTCTCGCCCCACGCTCGCGGGGGTCCGGCGGGGCGCGTCGGAACTCCTCTCGTCGGCGGGGCTGATGGGGCTCGCGCTCCTCTCGTTTCTCACCTCGGCGGCCGCGTGGTGCATCCGGACGTATTCGCCGCAACTGCTCACCGCCGGCTACGGCCTCGCGCCGGGCACGGCGAACCTCCTCGTCACGGCGATGCTCGTCGTCGGCGCGGGGACGATTCTCGTCGGCGGCGCGCTCACCGACCGCGTCGGCCCCGGAACGGTCGCCCTCGGCGGCTACGCCGCGCTCGCCGGACTGGGGGCGCTCTTGGCGACCGGGTCGCTCCCGCTCGCGCTCGTCGCGTTGATTCTCCCCTTCAGCGGGACCATCAGCGTCTCTCGGCCCGCGCGCTCGACGCTCGCGGACCGCCTCTCGGAGCGCGCCGACCTCGGGAAAAACTTCGCCGTCGTTACCGTCGGCATCTCGCTCGGCGGGGCCGTCGCACCTCCGGCGTTCGGGGCGCTCATCGACCTCGCCGGCGTGCGCGTCACCTTCGGCGTCGTCGCCGTCCTCGGCCTGCTGTCGTTCGGGCTGACCCGGTGGCTCCTCGGCCGGGTCGACGGGTCGGCGCGACGGCCGCAGGCGACCCCGAGCGACTGAGAGTGGCGCGTTCGTGCGCGGCGGTCCACCGGTGCGTCGCGCTCAGTACTCGTCTCCTCGACCCACGAGCACCCCGAGCGCGATGCCGACGACCGCGCCGAAGCCGGCACCGAACGGCCCCAGAAACGCGAAGCCGGCACCGCCGAAGACGAGCCCCGGAACGAACACCGCAATCGGGGAGACGCGAGTAGTCATACGACGGGGTTTTGACGCCGAACCCATAACCTTATTGACGCTTCGAACTCGCCGGTGGTCGGTTCGTCATTCCCTTCGCTCGCGACGTTCGTGATGCCAAGAATCCATAACTAAGCCGCTGTCGGCCGTCTCTCCGGACGGTGGTGGAAATGGCAGCAACATCCGAGCGAGAACAACAGCACCGGGACTCGTTCATGCGCGTGGCGGACGAACTGTGGAACAAACGCGACTACGAGGTCATCAGAGAGGAGTACGACCCGCTGGTCGAGGTCCACGCTTTTTCGGACCCCGAGGGAATCATCGGGACCGACGCGGTCGAAGAGTGGGCGCGGCGGTACCACGACGCCTTCTCCGACTTCCACGTCGAGCTGTTCGACGTGACGGCGCGGGACGACCGCGTCTACGGTCGGTATCGGCTGACCGGCACCCACGACGGGACGCTCCGGAGCGCCCGCGGCGATATTCCGGCGACCCACCGCAAGCTGGACACGTGGGGACTCGTGGAAGCGCGCTACGAGGGTGGACTGTGCGTCGAGGAGTGGAACAGCACCGACAGCATGACCATGCTGTCACAGCTCGGCGTCGCACCCGAGTGAACCGACTGCACCGCGAAAAACAACCGATTTTTGGCCGCCTATCCGGACCACTCGCCGCGGACGTCGTCGGCGACCGCATCGCGCCACATGCCGAACCCCTGTTGACAGATGGGGCTCTCTTCGAGGTGGTCCATGAACCCCTCTCCTTCGCTCTCCAGTTCGTCGAGACAGAACGGACAGCGAGTCGGGTCGTCCCACGTGTGCGCGATGACCGAGGGTTGTACTTCCTGAGACATACGCACCAATACGCGATAATACTTGATAAAAATTTGGTCGATGGCGCTATCTAGTCTCATTTGTCTATCTCCGGGGAGAACACATACTCGATTCTAAATCGAGTGATATCGGGCCGTCACCGTGTTATCGCGGTTCACTCCCGTCGGCTTGCGGTCGAATCGTAACCCTATACACGACTCGGGGCGGCGTTCTACCCGTGAACTATCTCTCGTGGGCGGTCGTCGCGCTCGGGGCCTACTCGCTCGTCGCGCCGCTGATGAAAGTGGCGACGACCGGCCAGGCCAAAATCCCGAGCGACGTGGCCGCACTGGTCGCTAACGGCGTGCTCGTCGTGGGAACCGTCGGGGTCATCGTCGTCTCCGGGCAGAGCGTCACGGACTCGGTCATCAGCCCGAAACTTCCCTACGTTCTCGCCGCCGGTGCCTGCCTCGCGGTCGGCATCCTCTCGTACTACCGGGCGCTGGCGCTCGGCCCCGTCTCTATCGTCGCTCCCATCTTCGGGATGTTCCTCGCGATTTCGTCGGTCGTCGGCATCGTCGCGCTCGGCGAACCGCTGACGGTTCGCAAGGTGGCCGGCATCGGCTTCGCGGTCCTCGCAATCGCCCTCGTCTCCATCGACTGAGGGGCGTCTCGGAGCCGCCGAAGGCGACGCGGAACTGCCGCGGGCCAACCGCTTTTCATGTTCGCGGGCCAACGTGGCGACATGGTACTGCTCGAATCCGACTCCGAACTCGAACGCGGCGACGCCGCCCCCGACTTCGAACTCCCCGGCACCGACGGCGAGACGTACTCCCTCTCGTCGTTCGCTGACTACGACGCGCTCCTCGTCGTCTTCACCTGCAACCACTGTCCGTACGCGAAGGCGAAGTTCGAGGAGCTGAACCACCTCGCCAGCGCCTACGACGACCTCGCGGTCGTCGGCATCAACCCCAACGACGCCGAGGACCGCCCCGAGGACTCCTTCGAACGAATGCAGGAACTCGTCGCGGACGGCACGATTGGGTACACCGCCTACCTCCGCGACGAGTCGCAGACGGTCGCCGCGGAGTACGGCGCGGTCTGCACGCCCGACCCGTTCCTCTTCGAGAACACCGGCGACGGCTTCGAACTCGCGTTCCACTCCCGCATCGACGACGCGATGAGCCCCGACGACGAGGTGTCCGACTACGAGATGCGGACGGCCGTCGAGGCGCTGCTCGCCGGCGACGACATCCCCGTCGAGGAGTACCCCTCGCAGGGCTGTTCCATCAAGTGGAAAGACGAGTAACACAGCGAAATCGGAAGCGATTCGACCGGCTCGCGGACGACCCTACTCGTCGCCGAGGAGGGCGTCGCGGGCGTTCTCCACCGCGGCTTCCTTCTTCGCCGGGTAGGCCTCGACTTTCGCGCGAAGGGTGAGCCCCCCGCCGCGGCGGGCCTCGCCCTTGAACGCGGCCTGTTTGTCCAGCCGCAGGAAGAACTCCGTGTTGTCCGTGACGCGCTGGTCGAGTTCGTCGAGGAGCGTCTCGAAGTCGGGGAGGTCGCGTATCTTGTCGAGGACGTGCCGCACGTCGTTGGCGCGCTCGACGCGCGCGGAGAAGACGATGATGCGGTCGCCGTGGTGGCCGGTGCTCTCGACGCGGTCGACGTCGAACTCGTCGGGGAGGAACGTCCGAAGCGCCTCCTCGACCCGTTTTTCGTCTTCCGTCTCGTAGCAGAACGTTCGGAGGTCGATGTAGTGGAACGGAACGCGTGGCATGGTGGGTCTGAGAGGCGTCGGTCGGTGTCGGTCGCTTACTCTTCGTCGGCTTCGTCCGCGTCGTCGCCGTCGGCGGCTTCGAGCTGGTCCTGCGCGATGCCGACCTCCTGGCCCTCGTCGAAGCTGATGGTGTAGGTCGGCTCGCCGAACATGCTCTCGATGACCTGCGTGACCGTGCCGGTCTCGCCGTCGAACTCGCTGTGCTTGTCGTTCAGGACGACCTTGTCGTCTTTCTCGAAGCTCATACCCACAGGTTCCGCGTCACCGGATAAAAGGGCGATGATTGGCCGCGAAGTCGCCGGCTCCGCCGCTCGCGACGACGCGTGTCGAAGCCGATTTGTGGAGCCGCACCGAACCGTGAGCTATGCCGAGTCGCCCGCTCGCACATCGACCGCCGGCCGCGCGCCGATGACGGTCGACGACCTGTGGTTCCTCGCGGACGAGGCGCGACAGCGCGCCGAGCAGGCGTACCACCGCCTGCGCCGGAACCACGCCGACGCCGACTACCTCGAACCGGTTCACACCCGCCGCGTTTCCCGCCCGCGGTTCCGCACGCTCGCCTCCCGCGTGAAGTCCACGGGGACGCCCTACGGCGTCCACACCGTCGTCCGCCGCCGCGACGACGAAATACTGCTCGTCCGCCACGAGGGCGTCGACCTCTGGGTCCTCCCCGGCGGCGGCGTCGACGCGGACGACGAGGGCTTCACCGAGGCCGCCCGGCGCGAACTCGCTGAAGAGGCCGGTATCACCGCCGACTACGGCGGCCTCGCGATGGCTACCCGAATCGACATCCGCTGCGACGGCCACCAGACGTGGGGCGTGATGCCCGTCTACCGCGCCCGAGTCGACGGGGCCGCCGAACTCAGCGTGAACGACCCCGACGAGGAAATCTCGGCCGCGCGGTGGTTCCGCGTCTCGGAGCTTCCGGCGGACACCCGCGACCGCGACGACCTGCTGTCGTGGTACGACCACGTCGCGGGCGACTGACCGGGCGGCCGGCTCAGTCGGTCGCTTCGCGCCGTTCTCGGGTGTCCGGCGTGTCCGCCGTGTCCTGCGCGCCCTCCGCTTCGCCGGCTTCGTCCGCGTCGCTCTCCGCGTCGTCGACGTGTTGCCCCCAGAACCCGGGATATTTCTCCACCCAGAGGTCGCCGAGGACGACCGTCTGACACGCGAGTCGAAGCCCCGAGTCGGGGTCGTGCGGGGGGAATCGGAGCCGGCGGCGCTCCTTTTTCGTCCGGTAGGTCACGGGGCCGCGGACCCGGACGGCGCAGGTACCGCACGAGCCCCCGCCGCGACAGTTGAACCACGACGAGTGGCCGTTGTGCGGCGATTCGCCGGCCGCGCGGAGCACGTCGCGGAGGACGTCCCCGCGGTCGCACTCGATTTCCCGGCCGCGGAAGTGGACGGTTGGCACGTGTTGGGTGACGCCACAGGAGGCTTAATCAGTGTCGTTTGTGAGACGACTGAAATCGCGGTCGTCGGCCGTGAGTCGCCGGAGTTCCGTGTTCCCGAATCGAACCACCAAAAGCGGCAACGCCCTCCGAAACCCCGCGATTCGCCTCGGAGAATCTAAGTTCGTCCGTCTCCGACCTCGACCATGCGCAACACACGACGCGCGTACCTCGCCGCCACGGCGGGTGCGCTGACGCTGGGCACCGCCGGATGTCTCGGCGGCGGAAGCGGCGGGTCCGGAAACGACGCCGTCGCCGCCATCGGTTGTGAGGTCCCCGAACGCGACACGGTCAGTTCGCTCCCCACGCCCGTCATCGGGTCCGAGGACGCGAGCGTCGTCGTCGACGTCTGGGAGGATTTCGCCTGTCCCCACTGCGCGACGTTCGCGGTCGACGTTGCCCCGCAACTCCGGTCCGAGTACGTCTCGGAAGGAATCGTCCGCTACCGCCACCACGACTTCCCGATTCCGGTGGACGAATGGTGGTCGTGGAAGGGGGCCTCGGCGACCCGAGCGGCCCAGGACGAGGCCGACGACGAGACCTTCTTCGACTTCGCCCACACGCTCTACGAGAACCAATCGGAGTTCGGCGGCGGCGACGCCGAGGGGTCGCTGTCGACGCTCCAGTCGCTCGCGAACGACGCCGGCCTCGACGGCTGTTCGGTCGCCGCGGCGGCCTCGCGCGAACGCTACCGCCCGCTCGTCGAAGCCGAGCGGACCGAGGCCGTGGACGAGCGCGGCTTCCAGGGCACGCCGACGGTTCTCGTCGACGGCGAGCAGGTCGCGCCGCGATGGTCCGACCTCCAGCGCGCCGTCGAGAACGCCCGGTAATCGGACGCGAATCGCGTGGTTCGACGCCCACACTACCTCTCGCGCGGGATTCGCGCACGACACCAGCGATGCTTTACGACGGGATTCACTAGCCACGAGTATGCACACGACGCGACCGCGCTCCCGACCCCGACGAGGTGACGCCCGGTGAGACGACGCGCCCTCCTCTCGCTGCTCGCGGGCGCGGGCGTCGCCGGCGTCGCGGGCTGTCTCGGCGACGGGTCCGCACCCACCGAAGCGGGCGACGCGGCCGAGACGACGAGCGACGCCGCCGACCCCGCCTCCGCCCCCGCGTCGTCAGGGTCCGGTTCCGGCGACCTCCCGCTCGTCATCGACACCGTCGACGCGCAGGGGTCGTCGACCGGCGAGGTTCGAATCCCCGCCGAGGGGACGCCGACCGTCCTCGACCTCTTCGCGACGTGGTGTGCTCCCTGCGTCGCCCAGATGGAGTCGCTGCGGACGCTCCACGAGGAGTTCGGTGACGACGTGGCGTTCGTCTCGGTGACGAACGAGCGCCTCGGCGGCGGCCTCACGATGGACGACATCCGCGACTGGTGGGCCGAACACGACGGGAACTGGACGGTCGGCCACGACCCCGACAGTAGCCTGATGCGCGCGGTCCGCGCGAACGGCCTCCCGTATCTCGTCGTCTTCGACGCCGACGGCGAGGCGACGTGGACCCACCGCGGCCTCGCCAGCGAGGAGAACCTCCGCGCCGCCGTCGGGGACATCGCCTGATGCTCGGGTTCGGTCTCGGCCCCGCGCTGGGGTTCGACTCCGCCTTCGCCGGCACGCTCGCGTTCGCCGTCAGCGCGGGCGTCGCCACCTTCTTCGCGCCCTGCGCCTATCCGCTTCTCCCGGGCTACGTCGGCTACTACCTCTCAAGCGAGGAGGCCGACCTCGGCGGCGCGGTCGTCCGCGGGGCGGTCGCCTCGCTCGCCGCACTCGTCGTTCTCGGCGCTATCGGGAGCGCGCTCGCGGTCGTCGGCGGCCGCATCGCCTCGCACCTCGCGCTCCTCGAACCGCTCGTCGGCGCGGCGCTCGTCGGCTTCGGCGTCCTCATGTTCACCGGGCGCGCGCCGAGCCTCCACGTCGTCCTCCCGGAGTACCGGTCGTCAGTCACCGGCTTCGCCGTCTTCGGCGGGGTGTACGGCCTCGCGGCGGCCGGCTGCGTCGTCCCGATTTTCCTCGGCGTCGTCACCCAGTCGCTCGCGCTCCCGACCGGGCAGGCGGTCGTCTCGCTCGGAGCCTACGCCGCGGCCGCGGCGCTCCCGCTGGCGGTCGTCACCGTCGCGGCCGCGCTCGGCGACGGACTCGCCCGTTCGTTTTCGGGCTACGTCGGATGGGTCCAGAAAGTCGCCGCGGTCGCGATGGTGCTCGCCGGCCTCTGGCAGATTTGGCTGGCGCTGTCGTTTTTGGGACACGTCTGAGGGCGCAGTCAGCAGGACAGGTAACCGGATTCGGCGGCCGACTCAGTCGTCTAATCCCGGAACTTCGCCGGTCGGCGTCGGCAACGACCGAATCCCCCGCGGCGGCACGAGGAAGTTGCCGCGGCGCTTGACGAAGATGTACTCTAAAATCCCGTTGTTGACGCGCTGGCGGACCGTCGGCACGTCGGTCAGGTCGGTTCCGTTCATCGCCTCGCGGACCTCCTCGAACGCGGAGATGCCGCGCTGGAGCGACGGGAAGTGCAGGCTCGCCACGCCGTCGTCGGCCGACTCGAAGTGCCGGCGGAGCAGTCTGACGTTCCCCTCGTCGTCGCGGTTGGCGCGGGCGGCCTTCTGGGCGTGGCCGACGTGGCCGAACTCGAAGGCGTCGTCGCGGAGGCGGTCGAGCATCGCGTCGATACCGCTGTCGTCGCCGAGGTTGTCGCCGACGCCGTCGACGAGGTCCTGTTCGGCGTGCGCGGGCGAAAACAGCTTCATGACCCGGTGGTAGCGGTCTTCCTCGTCGTACCAGTCCGAGAGGCGCTGGCGGATGTTCGCCACGTGCTTCGTGGTCGCGCCCGCGAACGGCCCCTCGTCGATGGTGACGTACTCCTCGGTGGCCTGATTCCCGGCGAAGCCCGCTTTGAACCCCATGAACAGCGGCGATTCCTCGGGGACGGGGTTCCCGTCCGGGATGCCGTTCAGGTCGGACTGGTGGTCCGCGGGGAGGCCCGCCCCGACGAAGCCCGTCCGCCGAGAGGCGACCGAGAAAACGCCCGAGAGGTCGGCGTCGACGGCGACGCCGTTGGCCTCCTCGACCTCTCCGAGAAGCGCCTGCTCGGCTTCGAGCACCGCGTCGGCGCGGTCGGACGCGAGGTGGACGAGCGCGTCCTGCCGGTCGAACTCGGGCGTCTCGAACGGCGACAGCGCCCGCGGTTCGGGCAGGTCGACGCTGTCGGGAAGCGGGTCGTCGAAGCGGGCGAAGTACCGCGGGGAGTAGGCGACCGACCAGATGACGCCCTCGTGGCTCCGCTCGTAGGCGCGGTCGAGCACGCGGAAGGCGTCCTCGACGGTCGCGCGGGTAGCCTCGTCGGGCGGGCCCTCGCCGTCGAGGTCGAGATAGAGGAGCACCTGATGGCGGGGCATCTCGACGTTGCCGTGGTCGTCGGCCCGGCAGAACTCGTTCCACGCGTGCTGTCTGCTCGGGAGCGACTCGAACGCGTCGGTCCCCGCCGGAACGGGGTCGTCCGGTGCCCTGTCGAGGCAGGCGGAGAGCGCCGCCGCGCCGCCGGCGGCGACCGCGGCCTTCAGGAACTCCCGGCGGGACGGAGACCCGTCGAACATACGCCCGGCTAGGGACCTCGCGGGGAAGTCCGTTCTGGTGTGTGCGTCGAAGATTTCGCCTCGGGCGTGCGGGACGAGAACACGCGCGCTACCGTTCGAAACGCACACCAAACGGCATTTGAGTGCCGGGGCGCTAGCGAGGGTAATGAAACGACGCACGTATCTCCGCGCCGCCGGGGCGGGCGCGGCCGTCGGCCTCGCGGGCTGTCTCGGCGGGGGCGACGCCAACCCGAACGTGTCGCTGTCGAAGCCGGACCGCGAAAACGACGTGTCCAGCGAGGACCTCCCGTATCCGGCGTGGGGCCAGCAGGTCCCCGACGTGACGCTCACCGACCCCATCGCGGGGGCCGAGGTGTCGGTGCGCGACATCGACGTGCCGCACTTCCACACGTACTTTTTCACCAACTGCATGACCGTCTGTCCGGTGCTCATCAGCGCGCTCCGCGAGGTCCAGATTCACTCGGTCAGCGAGGGCTACGCCGACGAGGTGTCGTTCTACCCCATCACGTTCGACCCCGCCCGCGACGACGCCGACGCCTTCCGCGCGGAGGCCGACCAGATGAACGTCGACATGGATGCGGGCAACTGGCAGTTCCTCCGGCCCGCCGACGAGGCCGAGGCGAAGTCGGTCGTCGAAGACCAGTTCGGCGTCTTCTTCGAGAAAAACGAGCCGAACGACGAGGGCAACTACATGTTCACCCATCTCGGCCTCATCTCGCTCGTCAACGGCGACGGATACGTCGAGCGGACCTACCGCGGTAACCAGCCGGACGAACAGACGCTCATCGACGACCTCACCGCGCTCCGGGAGGCATGACGAGTCGGCGTCGGTTCCTCGCGGCGAGCGGGACCGTCGCGGCCGCGGGTCTCTCCGGCTGTCTCGCCGAGCTCGGTCGGCTCTACACGTCGAACGAGCCGCCGGTCGTCTCGAACCGCCCGGACGAGGTGTACGTCCCGACCCACACCGAGGGGATGCGCATGGTCGGGAGCGCGGACGCCGGCGACCTCCGCGTGGGCGTCTTTTACAGCTACCCCCACCGCTTTTGGGTGATGGCCGACGAGGGCGACGGCTTCGGCACGTCGAAACTGTCGGTCGAGGCCGGCGACGACGTGCATCTCATGGCGACCGTCTGGGACCCCGAGACGGGCGTCGTCGTCCCCGACACGGGCCTCTCTCTCGAAATCGCCCGCGACGGCGACCTCGTGAGCGAGGAGGTCGTCTACGCGATGCTCTCCCAGCGGATGGGCTTTCACTACGGCTCGAACTTCGGTCTCGACGGCGACGGCACCTACGAGGTGACGGTGGACGTGGGCGCGCCCTCGCTGCGCCTCTTCGGTGACCTCGTCGGCCGGTTCGACTCCCCCGCGAGCGCGACGCTCGACTTCGAGTACAGCGCCGGCGACCGCGACGACATCCCGTACACGATGCTCGACGACCAGCAGGGCGACCCCGGCGCGGTCAGGCCGATGGAGATGGACGGGCTTCCGCTCGGCCGCGGCCCCGAGGCGCTTCCGGGCACGGCGCTGGGGGGCGCGACGACTGGGAGCCTCCGACTCGTCGGCACCGCCCTCGACGCCGACCGCTTCGGCGACGACCCGTACCTCGCCGTCTTCCCGCTGACGCCCTATAACCGGCTTCTCGTCCCCCGACTGGGCCTCACCGCGACCGTCGAATCCGGCGGGTCGACCCGCTTCGACGGCCGCCTCGAACCCGGCCTCGACGCCGACCTCGGCTTCCACTACGGCGCGTCGGTGCCGGAACTCGCTGGCGACGACGCGACCGTCGACCTCGCGGTGGACGTGCCGCCGCAGGTTGCCCGCCACGAGGGGTACGAGACGGCCTTCCTCGAATTCGACCCCGTCCGCCTCGGGTAACGGCAATCGAATCGAACAAGGACAGGGCTATTTCCGTCCGGGCCGACCGACCCCGTATGGACTCGACGCGCCGCGAACGCGCGACGCTCGCGCTCGCCGTCTGGGGCGTCCTCGTCTCGCAGGTGCTCCTCTACCCCGGCGTCTCCGACCTCGTGACCGCCCTCGGCGGCGGGCAAGGGGAGTACGACCTCTCGGCCGGGATGCTGTTTCTCGTCGCCGAGTTCGCCTCGTTCGTCGCCTTTTCGAGCGTCTGGGGCGCGCTCTCGGACGCGCTCGGCCGACGGACGTGGCTCATCGTCGCGGGCGCGCTCGGCGGCGCGGCCAGCTACGTCGCGCTCCTCGCGCTCGCCACGCTCCCGTGGCTCGACGCCACGTTCGGCGCGGTGCTCGTCGTCCGCCTCCTCGGCGGCGCGATGACCATCGGCGCGTTCTCGCTGTCGATTACGATGCTCGCGGACCTCTCGGGGGGTAACGGCCGGAACATGGGCGCGGCGGGCATCGCCATCGGCCTCGGCGCGGCGCTCGGCTCGGTCGTCGGCGGCCAACTCACGACCATCGACCCGCTCGCGCCGCTGTACGCGTCGGCCGCGTCGCTCACCGCCGTCGCGCTGCTCGTCACGACCGTCACCGACCGGACGCCCGACTCGACCCGCGTCGGCGTCGGCGTCGTCCTCAAGAAACTGGCCGCCCGGCCGGCGTTCGCGGTCCCGTACGCCTTCGGCTTCATCGACCGCATGACCGCCGGCTTCTTCGCCCTCGTCGGGGTGTACTACTTCCGCGAGGCGTTCGGGGTGAACGCCGCCGTCGCCGGCGGGGTGCTCGCGCTCTTTTTCGTCCCCTTCGCGCTCTTGCAGTACCCCCTCGGCTCGCTGTCCGACCGCGTCGGCCGGTTCGTCCCCGTCGTCGCGGGGTCGATGCTCTACGGCGTCGCAATCGTCGCCGTCGGCGTCGCCCCAGTCTTCGAACTCGCGGCCGCTCTCATGGTCGTCGTCGGCGTCTTCGGCGCGCTCGTCGCGCCCGCGACGATGGCGCTCGTCACTGACCTCGCAGAGTCGGGCGAGCGCGGGGCGGCCCTCGGCGGCTTCAACGTCTTCGGCAGCCTCGGCTTCCTCGCGGGCTTTCTCATCGGGGGCGTCGTCGCCGACGTGGTCGGCTACCTCCCGTCGTTTCTCGTCGTCGGCTTCGCAGAGGTCGCCATCGCCGTCGTCGCGCTCCGGGCGGTGAAGCGACTCGACGGTCTCGGCGCGACTCAGACCCCGTCGAGCGCCGACTGAAGTTCGGCGTTCACCACGAGCCACATCCCCCGGAGACAGACGATGACGGCGAGGCCGACGCCCGCGAGGACGAACGCCAGGAACAGGCCGACGAAGACGCCGCCGCCCCGCGGGTCGGGGACGGTCGGCGCGAACTCACCGAGTTGGACCGCGAAGGCGACGATACCGGCGACGAGGAACGCGAGCATCAGTTCGAGCAGCCGCCAGAACGTCTCGATTCGCAGGCCGCCGCGGCCGGTGAGCAGGAGGGCGATTCGCCGCGACGCGGCCACAAGCGAGACGGCCGTGAGAAGGAGCGTCGCGGCCGCCGCGAGCGTGAAACCGACGTGGGCGAGCGGGAGCGTCGGCGCGAGCGACGAGACGAGCGTCAGCGCGACGCCGAGGAGGACGCCGGCCGCGAGCAGCGACTCGACGCCGAGAATCGCCGTTTCCGGCTCGTCGCGGGCGATTCGTGCGAGTGTCCCGTACACGGTCGTCCCTCACTGCGGGCGCTGAAGGCTGTTTCCCTTGGGCTTAGTCGTGGCCGGAGACGCGGACCGGCTGGTAGGGCTCTTCGAGGTAGTCGATGTCGGAGTCCGAGAGCGTGATGTCGAGGGCCTCGACCGCGTCTTCGAGATGTTCGATACTGCTCGTGCCGACGATAGGTGCGTCTACCCAGTCCTTGTGGAGCACCCACGAGAGGGCGAGTTGCGCCATCTTGACGCCCTTCTCGTCGGCGAGTTCCTCGACGCGCTCGTTCACCTCGCGGCCGCCGCCCTCGAAGTACGGGTGGCCCTTGGCGTGTTCGTCGGTCCGGCCGCGGGTCGTCGCCTCGAACTCCTCGTGGGGGCGGGTGAGGTAGCCGCGGGCGAGCGGCGACCACGGCATGACGCCGACGCCCTGCTTCTCGCAGAGCGGGAGCATCTCGCGTTCCTCCTCGCGGTACAGCAGGTTGTAGTGGTTCTGCATCGTGGCGAAGCGGTCCAGCCCCAGCGAGTCGGCGGTGTACTGCGCCTCCGCGAACTGGTGGGCCCACATCGACGACGCGCCGACGTAGCGCGTCTTGCCGCGCCGAACCGCGTCGTCGAGCGCGCGCATCGTCGTCTCGATGGGCGTGTCGTAATCGTAGCGGTGAATCTGGAGCAGGTCGAGCGTGTCCATCCCGAGGCGGGAAAGCGAGTTGTCGAGCTCCTGTTCGATGGCTTTCCGTGAGAGACCGCCGGAGTTCGGGTCGTCGTCGTCCATCTGGAAGTACACCTTCGAGGCGACGACCGCCTCGTCGCGGCGGCCCTCCAGCGCCTTTCCGAGGACGCGCTCGGACTCGCCGTTCGAGTACATATTGGCGGTGTCGAAGAAGTTGATGCCGAGTTCGATGGCGCGGTCGACCAGTTCGAGCCCCGCCTCCTCGTCTAACACCCACTCGCGCCACTCCGGGGTGCCGAAGCTCATACAGCCGAGACAGATGCGGGAGACCTCCATGCCGGTGTCTCCGAGCGTCGTGTACTCCATGTGCGAACATCCCCGCGAGTCGGCAAAAAGATGGACCAAGCGGTAGCCGCGGTGGGTCACCTCCGGGCACCGAAGCCTCGACTCCGCCAATCGGCTGGCATCGCTGATAGTCGGTGGGTCAGCCGTTTCCCGGCGTCTGAAACCGTCTCTCTCGGTTTATGCTCTCCGGAGTCGTATCATTAATCCGAGGCGTAGCCTCGGTGATTCCGATGTTCACAACCAAACAACTGGTCGCGCTCCTCGTGAGCCTCCTCGTGGTGGGGTCGCTCGCGGGCGTCGCGGCCGCACAACAGGGACCGTCCGCCGGCGGTGCCGTCGTCGTCGACGAGGGCGAGACCGTCGACGGCGACCTCGACGCGGTCGGCGGCACGGTCGTCGTGGCCGGGACGGTAACCGGCGACGTGTCCGCGACGGCCGGGACCGTCCTCGTGACGGAGACGGGCGTTATCAACGGGAACCTCGACGCAGTCGCGGGCTCCGCGACCCTCGAAGGCAGCGTCGGCGGCGACGTGAGCCTCGCGGGCGGCGCGGTGTTCGTCCGCGACACCGCCGACATCGGCGGGTCGGTAGACGCCGCCGGCGGCACCGTCCGACTCGACGGCGCGGTCGCCGGCAACGTCCGCGTCGGAGCCGACGAACTCGCGGTCGGCCCGACCGCTCGGGTCGGCGGGGCGCTCGAATACGACGCGACGACCGCGACCGTCGACTCCGCGGCCGTCGTCGACGGCGGCGTGCGGCAGGTGGACGACCTCGCGGTCGCCGCGCCCGCCGTCGCCGGGACGCCGTTCCAGTTCGGCCAGTCCGACTTCGTCATCCCCGGCTGGGTGGTCTCGGGCTACTGGCTGCTCGCCAACTTCGTCCTCGGCGCGATTATCGTCCTCGTCGCCCCCGACTTCGCCCGCCGCGTGACGGGCCTCGGGACGAAGAAGGCCGTGCGGAGCGGCGGCGTCGGCCTCCTCGCCATCGTCGCGGTGCCCATCGTCCTGTTGCTCCTGCTGTTGACCATCGTGGGCATCCCGCTCTCGCTGGCCGGCGGGGTCGGCTTCCTGCTCGTCCTCTGGGCGGCGAGCATCTACGGCGCGCTCGTCCTCGGGACGTGGCTCCTGTCGCTCGCGGACTACGACAACCGCTGGGCCGCGCTGTTCGCCGGCCTGTTCGTCCTCGCCGTGCTCGGCTTCGTCCCCCTCGGGGGCGTCCTCGAGTTCGTCGTCCTGCTCGTCGGGCTCGGCGCGTTCGCGCTGGCGCTCCGCGGGGAGTCCGCCGACGACGGCGACGACAGCCTGAGCGCCACCGACGAAGGCCCGCAGGAAGGCTCGCCGATGGCCTGACGGCGCGCCTCTCCCGCGAAACCCGGACGAACAATTATTATGGTCTGTTCTGTCTGTCGAGCCATGGCAGTCGACTACGCGGCCGAGTCGGAATCGTTCGAGTGGGACATCCCCGAGAACTACAACATCCCCGCGGTCATCGAGTCGCACGCCGACGCCTTCGGCGACCGCGTCGCCCTCCGGTTCCGCGACGCCGACGGCGGCCGCGAGGAGCGGACCTACGGCGACCTCCGCGACGACATGAACCGCTTTGCCAACGCGCTCGAATCCATGGGCGTCGGGAAGGGCGACCGGCTCATCCACCTCCTCCCCCGCGACCCCGACGTGTTCGCCGTCCAACTCGGCGCGCTCAAGCGCGGCGCGCTGCTCGTGCCGAGTTCGTCGATGCTCAAGCCCAAGGACATCGCGTTCCGCGCGAACGACTGCGAGGCGACGACCGCCGTCGTCCACGAGTCGCTCGTCGAGATGGTCGACGAGGTGCGCGACGAGACGCCGCTTTCGAACTTCGTCGTCCTCGGCGGCGACGCCGACGGCTGGACTTCGTTTTCGGACCTCGTCGCCGACGAGTCCGCCGAACACGACGGCCCCGACCTCCGGGCCGAAGACCCCATGTCCATCAACTACACGTCGGGGACGACCGGCCAGCCCAAGCCGGTCCGCCACCGCCACCGCTGGATGCGGTGTTTCGAACTCGTCAACGCCCCCTACTGGTGGGGCGTCACGGCCGACGACGACCTCTCCGACGAACTGCTCTGGGCGACGACCGGCACCGGGTGGGCCAAGTGGTTCTGGAGCCCCGTCGGCGTCGGCCTGACGACCGGGGCGACCCAGTTCGTCTACCGCGGCGACTTCGAACCGGACACGTTCCTCGATATCATGGAAGAAGAGGGCGTCACCCGCCTCTGCGCCGTCCCGACCCAGTACCGGATGTTCGCCCAGCGCGACCTCGGCTCGTACGACCTCCGACTGAAAGAGGCGCTGTCGGCGGGCGAACCGCTCAATCGCGAGCCAATCGAGGCGTTCCGCGAGGCGTTCGGCGTCACCCCGAGAGACGGCTACGGCCAGACCGAGACGGTCGCGCTCCTCACGAACTACCCCGGTATCGACGTGAAACCCGGCAGCATGGGCAAGCCGACGCCCGGCCTCGGCACGACCATCATCGACGAAAACGAGGAGGAAGTCGGCGTCGACGAAATCGGTGAAATCGCCGTCCCGGTCGGCTGCCCCGGCATCTTCGACGGCTACTACGAGAAGCCGAACCTCGACGAAAAGACGTTCTCCGGCGACTACTACCGCACCGGCGACCTCGCCTCCCGCGACGAGGACGGCTACTTCTTCTTCGAGGGCCGCGCCGACGACATCATCATCTCGGCGGGCTACCGCATCGGCCCCTTCGAGGTCGAAGACGCGCTCGTCTCCCACGAGGCGGTCGCGGAGGCCGCCGCGGTCGCCAGCCCCCACGAGGAACGCGGTAGCATCGTCAAGGCGTTCGTCGTCCTCACCGACGGCTACGAGGGCTCGGACGACCTCGTGGACGAACTCCAGTCGTTCATGAAAGAACAGACGGCCCCGTACAAGTACCCGCGCGAAATCGAGTTCGTCGCGGAACTGCCGAAGACCTCCTCGGGGAAGATTCGCCGCATCGAACTGCGGTCGCAGGAACGGGACTGAGTCGCGTCCGCCGGGGAACCCATTTCCCCTTTGTCACCTTTCTTTAGGCGTCGTCGCTTGGTGACGCCCATGTACATCGCGGACCAGACGTGGCCCGAACTCGGTGACTACGTGGCCGAATCGTCGCTCGCGGTCGTCCCCCTCGGCTCGACGGAACAGCACGGCCCGCACCTGCCGCTCGCCACCGACCACCTCATCGCGGAGGCGTTGGCCCGCGAGGCGGCCGACCGGACCGGCTTCCTCTGCACCCCGACGGTCAACGTCGGCGTCAGCCCCCACCACCGCCAGTTCCACGGGACGATGTGGGTCGACCCGCCGCAGTTCCGCGACTACGTGGAGTCGATGACGCGCAACCTCGCGTACCACGGCATCGACCGGGTCGTGTTCGTCAACGCCCACGGCGGCAACGTCCAACACCTCCGCGAGGTCGGTCGCCGCCTCCGCGACGACGGTACCATGTACGCCATCGAGTGGATGTGGGACGAGTCGATTCCGGACCTCGTGACCGACCTGTTCGACCACCCCGGCCCCCACGGCGGACCGAAGGAGACCTCGATGATAATGCACATCGCCCGCGACCTCGTCCGCGAGGGCGAACTCGAAGCCGCCCGCGACGGCGGCGTGGTGGACCTGAGCGACGCCCACCTCCGCGAACACGGCGCGCGCACGTTCTACGACGCCGTCGAGAACTCCGGAAACGGCGTCTTCGGCGACCAGACCGACGCGTCGCCCGAGGCCGGCGAAGAACTGTTCGAGGCCGCGACCGACCAGCTCGTTCGCCTGCTGTCGTGGCTCGACGACCAGCCGATTGAGGACCTGCTCGCACCCGCGCACGTCGACCCGCAACCGGGGTCGCGTCGCTAACTCATCGGCTGGCCGACACGCTCTTTTCTCTACCGCCGAAGGGACGCCCATGACCGTCTGGGTCCTCGGTGACCAACTCGACCCGTCGGCCGCGCCGCTCCAGTCCGACGACCGCGTGCTGATGATAGAGGCGCACGCCTTCGGCGACCGACTGCCGTACCACCCCCAGAAGCTCGCGCTCGTCTTCTCGGCGATGCGGCACTTCCGCGACGACCTCCGCGAGCGCGGCTACGAGGTGACCTACCTCCAAACCGAGACGTTCGGCGAGGGGCTCGACCGCTACTTCGACGCCGCGCCCGGCGACGACCTCGTCATGCTCGACCCGCCGAGCCACGGTGCGGGCGAGCGGCTTCGAGAGCTCGTCTCCGCCCGCGGCGGGTCGCTCACGCTCGTCGAGAACGACCTGTTTCTCACGACGCCCGCCGACTTCGACGACTGGGCCGGCGACGCCGACAGCTACCGACAGGAACACTGGTACCGACACGCCCGCCGGGAGACGGGCGTCCTGATGGACGGCGACGACCCCGTCGGCGGCGAGTGGAACTACGACGACCAGAACCGCGAGACGCCGCCGGAGGGGTGGACGCCGCCCGAGGCACCGCGGTTCGAGCCGGACGAGACGACGCGAGAGGTCATCGACTTCGTCCGCGAGCGCTACCCCGACGCGTGGGGGTCGCCCGAACCGTTCGGCTGGCCGGTGACGCGTTCGGAGGCGAGACGGGCGCTGTCGCACTTCGTCGAGGTCCGCCTCCCCGAGTTCGGCCCGTACCAGGACGCGATGGTCGACGGCGAGTGGGCGCTGTGTCACTCGCTCCTGTCGGCGGCCATCAACCTCGGTCTGCTCCACCCGCGCGAGGCGGTCGAAGCGGCCGAGGAAGCGTACGAGAGAGGCGACGCCCCGCTCAACAGCGCCGAGGGGTTCGTGCGGCAGGTCCTCGGCTGGCGGGAGTTCGTGCGGCACGTCTACCGGCGGTCGATGCCCGAGTTGGCCGAAGCGAACCAACTCGACCAAACCGAACCGCTCCCGGAGGCGTACTGGACCGGCGAGACGGACATGCGCTGTCTCTCGGAGGCTGTGGGCCACGTCCGCGACCGCGGCTACGCCCACCACATCGAGCGCCTGATGGTGCTTTCGAACTTCGCGCTGGTCTACGGCGTCGACCCGGCGGAACTCGACCGCTGGTTCCACCTCGGCTTCGTCGACGCGTTCCACTGGGTGACGACGCCGAACGTGGTCGCCATGGGCTCGTTCGCCACCGACGTGCTCTCGTCGAAGCCCTACGCCTCGTCGGGCAACTACGTGAACAGGATGTCAGACTACTGCTCGTCGTGTCCCTACGCGGTGTCGAAGACGACCGGCGAGAACGCCTGCCCGTTCAACGCGCTCTATTGGGACTTCCTGAAGGAAAACGAAGCACGCCTCCGCGGGACGGGTCGGATGGGACTCATGTACTCCCACGTCGACCGCAAGGACGACGAGGAGTGGGACGCTATCCGGGCGCGGGCCGACGAGATTCGGCGGATGGGCCGGGCGGGGACGCTCTGAGGCGGGCGACGGCCGACCGTCCAAGGCTGACGGCTACGACCCGCGAGCGCCGCGGCTAGCGGGGTGATAATGCAGAACTCTGCTTCGCTGTCGAGTCGTCGCCGGTCGGAACGCGTCGGACTCAGAGTCGCGTGACGTTCGTCGCCCGCGGGCCTTTGTCGGCCTCCTCGATGTCGAACTCCACTTCCTGGCCCTCTTCGAGGTCGGGACCCTCGATGTCCTCCATGTGGAAGAACACGTCGTCGTCGTGGTCGTCGGTCTCGATGAAGCCGTAGCCGCCGGAGGACTTGAAGAACGCAACCTTACCTTTCGCCATTGCGTGTCGAAACTCATCGGTTGGCGGCATAAGGATTCCGCCGATTGCTACCAATGACCGTGGTACTCGTTTACTCTCCTTCGCGTCAGTCGTCGCGTGGCTCCCGGCCGAGCGTGTGAAACTCCTCGTTCGGCCGCATATCAGCGAACATCGCCATGCGGTTGCTGAGGTTGAAGAAGGCGGTAACCGCGCCGATGTCCCATATCGCCTCCTCGGAGAAGCCGGCGTCGCGGAGTCGCTGGAGGTCGTCTCCGCCGACTTCGACGGGCGACTCGGTGAGTTTGACCGCCACGTCGAGCATCGTCTTGTGTTTCTCGGGGATGTCGGCGGTGCGGTAGTTGGCGACCAGTTGGTCCGCGAGCAGCGGGTCTTTCGCGTAGATGCGGACCAGCGCGCCGTGGGCGACGTTGCAGTAGTAACAGTGGTTGACGCCGGAGACGGCCACGATAATCATCTCTACCTCGTGGCGTTCGAGGTCGGTGTCCTCGACGAGGGCGTCGTGGTACTCGAAAAAGGGCCGGAAGTGCGAGGGCTTGTACGCGAACGCGGCGAAGACGTTCGGCGTGAAGCCGGCCCGCTCGGTTTCGTCGTCGATGCGCTCCCGCAGGTCGTCCGGGAGGTCGTCGCGGTCGGGCACCGGAAAGCGGCGCATGGCGTCGTCGTCCATGCGTCCCCGGTCTCCCGGACAGACCTTAATGATTCCTCATATTCGAGGGGCGCTCGCCGTCCCGAATCCGGGGTGTTCGACTCCGGGTTTCAGGGCGTTCAGAGCGCGACCGAGAGGTACGCCGCCGCGGCCACGGCGAACACGCCGACGGCGAACAGGCCGTAGTTGGCGACGGTGTTGTCCGCGGTCCACAGCGAGAGCGTGAACTTCCGGGACGAAAGCGGCCACAGGGGGCGGATGCCGGCGGGCGTGAGCACGTCGGCCGCGAGGTGCGCGAGGATGGTGAGCGCGCCCACGGCGAAGCCGAACGCGCCGAGCGCGGTCGCCGCGGCCTCGGGTTGGCCCGCGTTGCTGGCGAGGAGGTACGCGCCGCCGCCGCCGACGCCGCCGACGAGGGCGGCGAAGAGGACGGTGTGGGTCGGCCCGCGGTGGGAGATGCCGGGGACGCGCATGTCGTAGTCGGGGAGCATCGCCAGCCAGCACATCGCCGCGCCGGCGACGAAGGCGAGTTCGGGGCGGCCGGCCTGCACGAGCGCGAAGCCGAGCGGGGCGAACACGAGGAGCGAGACGCCCCAGTGACCGAATCGGTACATCTGGTGTGCCCTCGCGCCCCCGGCGAACAAAACCTTTCGGCCGCCGCGACCGTCAGCGGAGCAATCGTTATCTCCGGTGGCCGCGACTTTCGCGGCATGAGCCAACACCTCTCGTCGTTCCTCTCGGGTCTGTCGGCGCTTGAGGTGACGGCCCTCGTGCTCCTCATCTCGGTCGGTGGCGCGTTCGTCATGGAGAAAGTGGTCATCCGCCTCCTGTTTCGGTACACCAGCCGAACCGAGACCTCTCTCGACAACATCATCGTCCAAGAGCTTCGGTGGCCCATCGTCGTCACCGTCTCGCTGACGGGCATCTTCCTGTTTTCCAGAGCCCCGGCGGTCGCGGAGGCGTTCGTCGTCGACGCGGCGACGCTCAACGACTTCTTCGGCCTGCCGTCGCTGTCGGTCGGTATCGTCGTCTGGGCGTGGGCGCTCAACCGCCTCGTCAACCGCCTCGTCGACGCGGTCAAGGACAAAGGCAGTCGCTACGACTTCGCGCCCGTCTTCTCGAACGTCTGGACCATCGTCGTCTCGGTCGGCACTATCGGCGCGCTGCTGTACATCTGGGGCATCGAAATCACGCCGCTTTTCGCCGGTGCGGGCATCGCCGGCATCGCCGTCGGCTTCGCCGCCAAGGACACCGTCGCCAACTTCTTCGGCGGCATCGCGCTGTACTTCGACGACACCTACAAAATCGGTGACTACGTCGTCCTCGACTCCGGCGAGGCGGGCACCGTCGTCAAGGTCGGCATCCGCTCGACCACGCTTCTCACCCGCGACGAACTGCTCGTGACGGTGCCGAACTCGGTGCTCAACGCCGCGAAAATCATCAACGAGTCCGCGCCGAACCGCCGCCGCCGGCTGAAGGTCCCGGTGGGCGTCGCCTACGGCACCGACGTGGACGAGTTCGAAGACCTCCTGACCGACATCGCCCTCGACGAACCGCTGGTCCTCGACAGCCCGCGGCCGCGGCCGCGGCTCCGCCGGTTCGGCCCCGACGCGCTGGAGTACGAACTCGTCTGCTGGGTCAACAGTCCGCTCAAGCGCGGGAAGGCGACGCACAACCTCAACCGCGAGATATACAAGCGCCTGAACGACGCCGGCATCGGGATTCCGTTCCCCCAGCGGGACGTGCACGTCCACTCGGCGGACGCCGAGGCGACCGGGCAGTCGGCCGCGGCCGGGCTCTCGAACGGCGGCGTCCGGAAGCCGACGCGCGCCCGAGAGGCGGCCGACGAAGTGGTGGCCGGCGATGTCGCGGACGCGGACGCAGACCCGGACGGGGACGACAGCGCCTACGACGAGTGAGCGCCCGGTGTCGCTCGGTGGGTGCGCCCGCCGCGAGCGCCCGGTTCGGTCGCCGCCGGGAACGTTAACCGCGGCGCGGCCGTGGCTCGGATATGCTCCAACTCGGTCCCGTGGACGGGCTCATCGAGACGTTCGGTCCCTTCGCGATTCCGGTCCTGCTGTTCGCCGCCGGGTTCGTCGGCTACCTCGTGCTCGTCGCGCTCGGGCGGACCGGGCGCGACGGGAGTTGAATCTACTCTTCGACGACGATAGTACCCGTCATGCCCGCGGCCTCGTGAGGCACGCAGTAGTACGCGTGCTCGCCGGCCGTCTCGAAGGTGTGGACGTAGGACTGGCCAGACTGGACCGCGCCCTTCCCCTCGCTCCAGCCGGTCTCGGCCGCCTCTTGGGACTCGAAGCCGCCTGAGGCCCAGTACGCCGCGCCCTCGGGGAGTTCGTCGCCGTAGGCCGTGACCGAGTGGGCCTCGCCGCCGACGTGCTCGAAGGCGACGGTGTCGCCGGCCGATACCGTCAGTTCCGCCGGCTCGAACGCGACGGCGGTCATCTCGACAACGTGGTCGGCGTCCTCGGGGACGCCCTCGACGACGTTCGGCCCGCCGGACAGCGCCGCGTCGGCGGAGCCGCTTTCGCCGGCACTGCCCGCCTCGGGGGCCTTGCCGACTTCACCGACGACGGCGAACTGGGCGCGGGCGGTCGCCGTCGCGTACGCTTCCGCGGCGGCGTCGACCGCGCTTCCGTCCTCCAGCGCGGCGACGTAGTCCGACAGCGCCGCCTCGAAGCCCTCGTAGGCGTCGCGGTCGGCCCCCTCTAAGGCCTCGTGGACGCGGGCCTCCTCGAACGTCTGGAAGACGCCGGTCATGCGCTCCGAGGCGGCGGCTCCGAGGCCGGCGTCCGCGGCCGCGGTGGCGACGACGGCGTACATCGAATCGACCGCCTTCTGACCGTAGGTCTTGGCCGCGCCGTAGGCGTCGCCGCCCTCCTCGGCCGCGGTTCGGACCGACCCGAGCGCGCCCTCGAACGACTCGTAGAGGTCGTGGTCGGCCTCTTCCAAGGTCTCGTGATAGCCGCCCGCGCCGCTCTCGAAGAAGGCGAAGGTGGACTGGACGACCGAGCCGGCGCGGGCCGACGCGCCGACCTGCGCGAGCGCGGCGGCGTCGAATCCGCGGGCACCGAAGAACGCGGCCTCCGCGGCCGACACTTCGGCGGTCGCGCCGACGGCCGCCTCGAACTCGAACAGCGCGTCCATCGCGCCCTCGGCGTGGGCCGCGGCGGCGTCGGCGTTGCCGGCGGCGGCGTCCTCGACGAGGCCGGCGAGATGCTCCTCTTCGAAGCGGTGATAGAGCTCTTCGGACTCCTCTTCGACGGATTCGTGGAGGTTCGCCTCGTTCTCTTCGAACCGGGCGAAGAGGGATTCACCGACCGCGGCGGCGCGGTCCGTCTCGCCGACGGCGACCAGCTCGCGGGCGTCGCCGAGGCGGGCGCGGAAGAACGCCGCTTCGAGCACCGTCGCGGCCTCGCCGCCGACGAGCGCCGAGATTCCCGCGAGCAGGTTCTCGTCGACCGTCGCCACCGCCTCCTCGGCCGCAGCGCTGTCGCCCGATTCGGCGGCCTCGGTCAGCGATTCCAGCCCGCCCTCGAAGCCCTCGTAGGCGTCGTGGTCGGCCTCCTCCAGCGCTTCGTGCGCCCGCGCGCCCTCGAAGTGGGCGAACACGTCGCTCGCGACCGTCGCGGCGAAGTCGGCCTCGCCCGCGGCGACCAGTCGGGGCACGTCGGCGGCGCGGGCGCGGTAGAGCGACAGCGCGGCCGCGTGGGCGAACTCGTCGCCGGGACCGCCGAGGCCGGCCAGCACTTCCGCGTCGAAGCCGACCGCCTGCATGAGCGCGAGGTGGCCCGCGCCCGCGACCGATTCGGGGGCGAGTTCGTAGCTCGCATCGACCGTCGCGCCGGCGGCGGTCCGGGCCGAGGCGGCGATGGTCTCGGCGTCGCCGGCGTCGGCCGCGCCCTCGACGGCCGCCTCGAAGGTTTCGTACAGTTCGCCCGAGGCGGACTCAAGCGACGAGTGCGCGGGCGCGTCCTCGAAGTCCTCGTACACCGCGTTCGCCAGTTCGGCCGCGGCGTCGACCTCGCCGGCCGCGGCGAGCAGTCCGGCGTCGCGGGCGCGAGCGCCGAACAGCAGGACCTCCAGCGCGTCGACCACGGCGGCGTCGACCCGGCCGCGCTGGGCCGCAAGCAGGTTGTCGGACGCCTGCACCGCGAGGTCCGACCCGCGCTCGGCGTCGCCGGCGGCGTACGCCTCTCTCGCGCCGCCGAGGTGCGATTCGAACGTCTCGTAGTTCTGTTCGTTCGTCGTCTCCAACTGCTCGTGTGCGCCCCACTCGCCCGAAGACTGCTCGAAGCGGGCGAACACGTCGCCGGTGACGCGGGCGGCGGTGCCCAGTCGCCCCGCGGCGGCCAGCGCGACGGTGTCGTAGAGCCGGGCGCGCATCGCGTTCCACTCGGCCGCGACGGCGACGGCGGCGTCGACGCTCACCGACGACTCGGCGTCCTCGGTGGTCGTTTCGGCCGTGGTCTCCGTCTCCGAATCGGTCTCGGCGGCAGTGGTCGTATCATCGCTCGATTGGCCGTTGCAGCCGGCGAGCCCGGCGGTCGCGACTGCGAGTCCCGTCGTCTGCAAGAGACGTCGTCTGCTGTATCCCATGGTTTTAGGCGCGCCTAATAATAGAAAAACGCGTCGATTTTTAGGCAGGCCGAAAATCTTGCGTCGCTCGGTTCAGTCGGCCGTCGCGGACTCGTCGCCGCGGAAGCGGTCCAGCGCCGACTCGAAATCGTCGTCGTCTTCGACGGTGTCTTCCCACTCTTCGAGGCCGCGTTCGGCGCGGGTCCCCGCGATGGTGTTGTCGAAGAAGAAGGCGATGAGGCCGCCGACTGCCATGCCGGTCGAACCGATGACGAAGACGGTGTCGGCGACGAGTTGGGTCCCGAGGACGGGGCCGACGAGCGCGACCTGTCGCATCCCCTCGCGGAACGCCGCCGCGCTTCCGACGTTCCCCATGTAGGCGGGGACGGCGAGACCGGCGAACATGGCGACGCCGACGATGAACACGTTCCGGGAGGAGTCGAGGTCGACGTACTTCAGGTTCGAGAGGCCGACGGCGACGATTTGGCCGAACATGGCGACGTAGAGGCCGCCGACGATGGGGTCGGGAATCGTCGCGATAAGCTGGCCGAAGTAGCCGACGAAGCCCATGACGAGCATCACGACCGCCCCGACCTGCACGACGTAGCGGGAGGCCACGCCCGTCAGGCCGATTGCGCCGATGTTCTCGGAGTAGGAGGTCGAGCCGCTGCCGCCCATGACGGCCGAGAAGACGTTCATCGCGCCCTCCATGCCGATGCCGTGATTGATGCGGCGCTCGGAGGGCGCGCCGACGCCCGAGAGCCGGGCGACGGCGTGGTAGTCACCGAACGATTCGACCATCGAGGCCGCGACGCCGGCGAGCATCCCGATGATGAACGAGGTCGTGAACTGCGGGATGCCGAAGGCGACCGACCCCACGACGGGGAGCGAAACGGTCGTCGTCCCCGCGCCGCCCGCGAAGCCCCACTGAAGCGGGTAGATGGGCATGAGCGCCGGGGCCTCGATGACCGTCTGGAGGTTCACGTAGCCCGCCGCGCCGGGCGCGATGACGCCCGCGACCGAGAGGCCGGCGGCGACGACGTACGAGACGATGACGCCGAGCAGCACCGGGAACAGCTTGAACGCCGGGTGCGCGGTGTCGAGATACTGCGAGAACAGGACGATGAGCGCCAGCGTCAGGCCGAGGAGCCACCAGTTGTTCGTGGCGGACGCGACCTGCGAGGCGTTGAACAGCGACAGCCCGATGAGCGCGATGGTCGGCGCGATGACGACCGGCGAGATGAACTTCCGGAGGCGTCCGAGCAGGCCGAAGTAGCCGACGAACACCTCGACGACGGCCGCGACGATAATCGCGCCCTGGAGTTGCAGGAGCGCGCTCTGCCACGCGACGCCCGACTGGTCGGTCGCCGTCGCCACGCCGATGACGGCGAGCGCCGGCGCGAGCATCGAGAAGGGCGCACCCTGCACGATGGGGTAGCGGTTCCCGAACGTCGTCTGCATCAGCGTCGCGATGCCGGAGACGACGAAGAACGTCCCGACGAACCGCGGAATCACGTCGGCGGGCATGCCGAGGGCTCCGGCGAGGATGAGGGGGACGGCGATGTTCGCGCCCACCATGGTGAGGTAGTGTTGGGCGCCGAGAAGGAGAGCGGTCGGAAGAGGTGGTTTGTCGTCGATACCGTACTGCACGAACGAGGAGGGAGAGGAGTCGTCCGTCACGACCATCCCCCCGTATGTGGCGGTTCGCTCCCGAGCATAGTTGTCCGAGGATTTTGTTCAGACTATATATGTCCTGCTTTTCGCGCGCGTTCGGGGAGCAACGACTTTGTTTCACCGGTTTCATTCGTGACGTGTGACCGACCGACACGGCGCTTCGGCGGCGGGGAACCGCGACCGATGGCTGTTCGGCTGGGCGCTGGGCTACGCCGCGGTGGGCGCGTCGTCGCTCGTCGTCCCGCTGTACGCCATCGAACTGGGGGCGAGCGCGCTGTTCGTCGGCCTCATCGCCGCGACCGCCGCTTTCGCCGGCGCGCCGGGCGCGATACTCTGGGGTCGGCTGGCGGCCCGTGCGAAGCGCAGACGGCCCTTCATCCTCGTCGCGCTCGCGGCGACCGCGGGGGCGCTCGCTCTCACCGCCGTCGCCGCATCGCCGGTCGCGGTCCTCGTCGCCAACGCCCTCCTGTGGTTCGCCGTCGCCGCGGCCGCGCCGGTGTTGAACCTCATCGTCGTCGAGGGCGTCCCGTCGACGGACTGGGACCGCCGCTTCGGCGTCCTCAACCACTATCAGGGCTACGGCTGGCTCGGCGGCCTCGTCGTCGGCGCGGTCTGGTCGGCGCTGGCCCCGCGGCTGTTCGGCCTCGACGCGCTGTCGGTCCAGCGGCGGTTCCTCGTCGCGGCCGCGGTCGCCGCCGCCCTCGGGGCCGTCCTCGTCCGCGTCTGGTACCCCGAGCGCTCGACGGTGTCGACGCGACGGTTCACCCGCGTCTCGGGCAGTATCCGTCGACAAAGCGGCCTCGTCGGGCGCTCCGTCCGCGCGGTCCCGTACGGTCCCTCGCGGCTCTACTGGGCGCTCCAGAGCCTCGACCTCGACGACCTCCGGGCGCGGATGAGCCCCGAACTCCTCCGGTATCTCGCGGCCGCGACGCTGTTTTTCGTCGGCTTCTCGGTGTTTTTCGGGCCGCTCCCGGCGTACCTCGTCGACGCCGGACGGACCGCCGACGAGGTGTTCGCCCTGTTCGTCCTGTCGAGTCTCGGGTCGGCGGCGAGCTACGCGAAGGTCGGCGCGTTCGCGGCGCGACACGACCCCCGTCGCCTCCAGGCCGGCGCGCTGGCGACCCGCGGCCTCGCCTTCCCGGCGGTCGCCGTCGTCGGCACGCAGTTGGCCGCGTTCGCCGCGCTCGTCACGCTCGGCGCGACGTTCCTCGTCATCGGCGTCACGTGGGCGGTCATCGCGGTGACCGCGACGGGGCTGGTGACGCGGCTCGCGCCCGACCGGATTCGCGGCGAGGCCCTCGGCGCGTACACGGCGCTTTCGAGCCTCGGCGGCGGGGTCGGCTCGGCGCTCGGCGGCCTCGTCGCGGACGCCGCCGGCTACGTCGCGGCGTTCGGGCTCGCGGGCGTCGTCGTGGGCTGTGCGCTCGTCGTGGTGTTGCTCACCGGCGGTCAGGGCGTCGCGGCGGGAGAGCAGTCGCTCGCCGATTAGGGTCTCGAAAACGAAAGCGGGGCCGGTCGTCGAACCGCCTTACTCGATGGCGTGCACCGGCGAAATCCAGACGACGAGGTCGCCGTCGCGCTTGATGACGCCCTCGATGGAGTCGTCCTTTTCGAGCGGCGGGTCCTCCACGTCGTCCATCGAGACGCGCACGACCTGGTACACCTCGTCGACGAGCCAGCCGGTCGCCGCCTCGTCTTCGAACTTGTTCGGGTCGAAGATGACGATGCGCTTCGACTCGCCCTCGGCGTCGATGCTGAGAAGCGACTTCGGATTGATGATGGACGTGGTCCGCCCGCGGAGGTCCATCACGCCCTCGACGTAGTCCGGCGCGTTCGGCACCGCCGTGAGCTGGCCCTTGTCGACGATTTCGCTCACGTACTCGATGTCGACGCAGTACGTCTCCGGTCCGAGTTGGAATTCCAGCACCTGTACTTCTTCGGCGGAGTCCTCCGCGTCGGTCTCGTCCGCGTTCATCTCGGTCGTGATTGCATCTTGTCGCATGGTCAACCCCGGCGGCGACATCCGCCGCCACCTGTCTGCTTCAGAGTGGTGAGATTCAGCGTATAAAGATACGTACTCGATTATCAGCCGTGATTATCCCCGCCGAGTGTTTATATACCCGATTTCCGAACCACGGAGGTAGATGAGCGGTCAACGAAACGGCACACTAACGAAGCCACCGAGCCCTCGGCGGGGGGTCCGCTCGGCAACCCAGCGCGCCCCTCGTCCCGGCACCGGCGGGTGGGGGCGATGAGTTCAGCCACCGGAGCGGAGCCGACGCGAGCGGTCGTCGTCGACGACTCGCGGTTCATGCGGACGCTGATTCGCACGCTCCTCGAAGACGCCGACGTCGAGGTCGTCGCCGAGGCGGCCGACGGCCGCGAGGCGATTTCGGTGGTCGAGGAGAACCGACCGGACGTGGTGACGATGGACATCGAGATGCCCGAGATGAACGGCCTCGACGCGGTCGAGGCCATCATGGAGGAGTGTCCGACGCCCGTCCTCATGCTCTCGGCGCACGCCGAGGAGGACGCCGACGTGACGTTCGAAGCGCTCGACCGGGGGGCGGTCGACTTCGTGACGAAACCGGGCGGCGAAGTCACCTCCGAGATGCCCCGCGTCAAGCGGGAACTGGTCGAGAAGATTCAGTCCGCCGCGGCGGTCGACCTCTCGGCGACGCGCCGGGGCTCTCGACCACCGAAGGCGGAGTCGAAGTCGCCGGCGACCGCGGGGTCGACATCGGCGGCGTCGGGGACGACCGAGTCGCTCCCGACCGAAGGCTCGACGCTGATTATCGGCGCGTCCACGGGCGGGCCGAACGTCGTCGAACGAGTGCTCGCGGCGCTTCCCGCGGAGGCCGGACTCCGCGTGCTGGTCGTCCAGCACATGCCGGCCGGCTTCACGAAGCGCTTCGCGGCGCGGCTCGACGGCCGCTGTGACTACGAGGTCCGCGAGGCCGAAGACGGCGAGCGAATCGGCCCCGGACAGATTCGAATCGCACCGGGCGGCTCGCACCTCCTCGTGACCGGCGACCGCGCGGGACGCCTCCGGCTCGAACTCTCCGACGACGAGCCGCTGCACGGCGTCAAACCGGCTATCGACCTCACGATGGCGTCGGCCGCGGAGGCGGTCGACGCGCCGCTGGCCGGCATCCTGCTCACGGGTATGGGCCGCGACGGCGTCGAGGGGATGACCCGAATCAAGCGGGCGGGCGGCCACACGGTCGCACAAGACGAAGAGACCTCTGCAATCTTCGGGATGCCGAAGCGGGCCATCGAGGCCGGCTGTGTCGACACCGTCGCGGCCGACGGGCGAATCGCGGACGAAGCACTCAGCGGGCTCACTACCTGACCATGGACGAAGAACTCTACCAAGCATTCATCACCGAGAGCGAAGAGAGCATCACGCAGTTGAACAACTCGCTTCTGTCGCTGGAGTCGAACCCGGACGACACCGAGGCCATCGACGACATCTTCCGGCAAGCCCACACGCTGAAGGGGAACTTCGGCGCGATGGGCTTCGACAACGCCGCGACCGTCGCCCACGCCGTCGAGGACCTCCTCGACGAGATTCGCCACGAGCGACTCGACGTGACGGCCGAGCGGATGGACCTCGTCTTCGACGGGATGGACCTCATCGTGGACATCCTCCACGACATCGAGGAGAACGGCGAGTCCACCATCGACCCGAGCGACACGGTCGAGGAGATTCGCGCGGCCGTCGAGGACGGCGGTGACGCGGGAAACTCGAATCCGGCGGCGTCTGACGAGGCCGACCGCGAGTCGGTCGACCTCGGCTCTCTCGCCGCCGACTGCGTCGACGCAGACGCGCTGGACGCGACCACGCTCACCCACGCCCACGTCGAACTCGACGCCGGCCAGATGAAGGGCGTCGACGCCGGCATCTTCCTCAGCAGCATCCCCGAGGACCTGGACGTGGTCGGGGCGAACCCGACCCGCGACGCCATCGAAGACGGCGAGTTCGGCGACGGCTTCGACCTGTTCGTCGCGGAGCGCGACGCCGCCGTCGTCGAAAGCGAACTCGACGGCCTCTGGAAGGTTTCCGCGGTCGAGACGACCGACGTGTCCGACGCGCTCGCCGCCGGGGACGCGACCGCGACTGCAAGCGACGTGCCGGCCGCCGACTCCGACGCGGACGCCGAGGGAGACGCCTCGGCGTCGGACGAGACCGAGCCGAGCGCCGCCGCTGACGCTGACGCTGCCGGCGACACCGGCGCGGACGCGGCCACCGACGAACAGGTGGGCGACGACGGCTCCGAGGGAGACGCCGACGGAGCCGAATCGACCGACGGCGACGGCGAAGACAACGCGAACGACGCGGACGAGGGCGACGGCGCGGAGCAGAAAAAGGAGGCACGCTCCATCTCGGCGGTCAAGTCCGTCCGCGTGGACGTCGACCAACTCGACGAACTCCACGAACTCGTCGAGCAGTTGGTCACGAGCCGAATCAAGCTCAGAAACGCCATCGACGTGGGGCAGACGACCGCGCTCGACACGCTCGACGAACTGGACAAGATTTCGTCGAACCTCCAGAACACCGTGATGGACATGCGGCTCATCCCGCTGAAGAAGGTGTTCGACAAGTTCCCCCGACTGGTGCGCGACCTCGCCCGCGAGCAGGACAAGCGCGTCTCGTTCAAAGTCGAGGGCGCGGACATCGAACTCGACCGCACCATCCTCGACGAGATTTCCGACCCGCTGATGCACGTCCTCCGGAACGCCGTCGACCACGGCATCGAAGACCCCGACGTTCGCGAGGCGAACGGCAAGTCCCGCACGGGGACCATCCGGCTCTCCGCGCGCCGCCAACACGACACCGTCATCGTGACCGTCGAGGACGACGGGAGCGGCATCGACGCCGACGCCGTCCGCGAGAAGGCAATCGATAAGGGCGTTGCGACCCGCGAGGAACTGGACCAGATGCCCGACAGCGAAGTGTACGACTACATCTTCCACCCGGGCTTTTCGACCAACGACGAAATCACCGACGTGTCCGGCCGCGGCGTCGGCATGGACGTGGTGAAGACGACCGTCGAGTCGCTCGACGGCTCGGTGTCGGTCGAGAGCGAACCCGGCGAGGGGAGCACGTTCAACATCCGGCTGCCGGTGTCGGTCGCCATCATCAAGGTGCTGTTCGTGCAGGTCGAAGACCGCGAGTTCGGCGTCCCCATCAAGTACATCGACGAGATTAGCCGCCGCGACCGCGTCCAGACGGTCAACGGCGCGGAGGTCATCGTCCACGAGGAGACCATCTTCCCCCTGATTCGGCTCCGCGAGGCGCTCGAAATCGACTCGCCCGAGCCCGACGACGGCATGGTGGTCCGCATCCGCCCCGACGACAGGCAGGTCGCGCTGCACTGCGACGGCGTGACGAAACAGGAGGAGGTCGTCGTGACGCCCCTCCAAGGACCGCTGTCGGGCGTCGGCGGGCTGTCGGGGACGGCCGTCATCGGCGACGGGAACGTCATCCCGATTCTCGACGTGTCGACGCTTCAACTTCCCGCCGACGGCGAGCAGGCGATGCGCGAGTTCGACCCGAGCCAGCTCCCCGACACTGCCGAGGAGGCGGCCGACTGATGCCGTCGTCGGCGACCGACGACCCGGCGTTCGACCGGCTCTTGGACTACATCGAAGACTCCCTGCAGTTCCAGACGAGTTCGTACAACGACGCCTACCTCGACCGCCGAATCTCCGCGCGGATGCGGCGACGACGCGTCGACGACTACGGGCCGTACCACGACCTCCTCACCGACGACGAGGACGAACAGCAGGCGCTGCTCGACGCGCTGTCGGTCAACGTGACGAGCTTCTTCCGCAACCCTGAGGTGTGGGAGGCGCTCCGGGAGGTGCTCCGCGACCTGAGTTCGCGGGGGAGCCGCCACGACCCAATCAAGATCTGGAGCGCGGCGTGTTCCGACGGCCGCGAGGCGTACTCGCTGGCGATGCTCGCCCACGACGACGACCGGGTCGACGAGCGCCGCATCGAAATCGTCGGCACGGACATCAAACGCGAGATTCTGCGCGCCGCCAGAGCCGGCGAGTACCGCGCCTCCGAGACGAACGACGTGGCCGAACAGCTCGACCCCATCGGCCGCTGGGAGCGCTTCGTCGACCGCGACGACGACACCTTCCGGGTGAAAGACGCCGTCACCGACATGGTCCGCTTCGAGCGGCGGGACCTCATCCGCGAGGAGCCGCCGGGGACGTTCGACCTCGTCGTCTGCCGGAACCTGTTCATCTACATCAACGCGGAATCGAAGCGCGCCGTCTTCGAGACGCTCGGCTCCGCGCTGAACCCGGACGGCTACCTCACCATCGGCATGACCGAAACCATCCCGCCGACGTGCAGACAGCAGTTCGACCCCGTCGAGAAACGACTCCGCATCTACCGCGCGAGCGACGCCGCGGTCGGGAGGTGAGCGATGAAACCCGGTGAGCAAAAGCTCGGGGACACGCGCGGGCGGTTCCTCCAAGTCGTCAAGAACGGCCGGGAGATGCACGACGTGGACTGGACGAGCGGCCGCATCCTGCTTTCGAACCGGCGGCTCATCCTCGCGGGCACGGGCGGCAAGCGGACGATTCAGCTCTCGAAGATACAGGAGTTCGGCGGCCGGTACGACGTGAATCAACGCATCGCGACCGTCTCCGACTACTTCAGCGTCCACATCCCGTCGGGCGTCGTCCTGCTCGCGCCCGTCGACTACGACGAGTTCGAGACGGACTTCTTCGGCGCGCTGCTCAACACCGAGCAGTTCCTCGCGCGACACCCCGCGGTCGCCGGCGGCGTCGTCCAGAACACCGAGTGGGAGAAGTCCCGGCTCAAAGTCGAAACCGAGGCCGTGAGCATGGCGACCGTCGGCGGCAAGTTCGTCGAAATCCGCCTCGACGACATCGGCGACGTGAAAACCGGCGAGCGGACCATCGTCGACGAACACCGCAGCGTCATCGAGGTCGAACACTCCGACGACGAGGGGACGAGCCTCCAGACGTACATCTCCGGCTCCGACCGCGCCGTCAGCTTCCTCTACACGCTCCTCCGGGAGGGCGAGGAGCTTTCGGAGACCTCCATCGAACTGAGCGAGACGGACAAACAGGTCCTCACGGCGCTGTACTCCGGCGTCTCGCCGTTCGACATCCCCAACTTCCTCGGCCTCGACGTGGACGAGGTCGAGGAACTCTTTCAGCGGCTCATCGACCACAACGTCGTCGAGGAGATTCGCGTGCGCCACGAGGTGCAGCTCAACGCCCGCGGCCGCAGCATCGCCTCCGACGCAATCAACGAGCAGTAGCCAGCACTCGGTTTTTCGCGGCGCAGTCGTCGAATCCGGAGCGACGCGTCGCGCTCGTCAGTCGTCGCTCGCGCGCCGCGAGGCGCGTTCGAGCGCGATTCCGGCGTAGACGCCACCCAACCAGACCCCGGCTAAGAGTACGTGAGAAGGAAGACGACACCGACCAACACGTCGCCGTGTCGGAAGCCGAAGGAGTAGCTGACTGCACTTCCGAGTCCCAGCCCGACGAGCGCCGAGGTCCGTGTCCGCATGGAGGTTGGATTGGTTGTGTGGTTGATAGTTATTCCCAACCACGGACGGAACCGCTTCCGCCAGAAAAACAGCGTCAGACGTTCACGTCTTCGATTTCCTCGTTGACGACGAACCGGCCCTGCGGCGTCAGCGAGGTCGGCAGTTCGTCGTCGCCGATGAGTTCCTCCTCGTGGAGTGTCTCCAGTTCCGCTTCGAGGACTTCCTCTTCGACGCCGAGGAGTTCGCTGAAGTCGACCTCGGCGGCCATCTCGCCGGCGGAGTACAGCCCGACGAGGACTTCGAGGCCCTGTTCGGTGATTTCGACGTCGCGGACGCCCGACTTTATCCAGTGGTAGACGAGTCTGAGGTAGCGCCCGAGAATGTTCATCTTCCGCCGCGAGTCGAGCGTTATCTCGGAGGTGACCGTCTGGCCCTGTTTGACGTGCTGGACCGAAAGCACCAGTCGCGTTTCGCCGTCGACGGTCCGTTCGAGCACCTCGAAGAAGATGACGCTCGCGAGGTCGATGTGGAACGGCTCGCCGTTCTCGGTGAGCGGGCCGTCGTCGTCGGGGAACGTGACGGCCTCGTAGTCGAGATGCAGGCCCGAGGGTCGGCGCTCCGTGTCGAGGACGCGGCCGCCGATGCGGGCCGGGTGGGTGACCTGCGCGCGCGAGCCGTTGAGCGCCGCGCGGAACAACAGCAGCGAGAACTTCTCGATGGTCTCGCGGTCGCCGCCGATGACGGTCGTCCGTCGCTGGCGGCCGATGATGTAGCCGACCATCACCGTGTAGTCGAAGAACTCCTCGACCTCCGGGGGAACCTGCCCGACGGCGATGTCGAAGATGGACGTGATGGGAATGACGGTCTTCGCCTTCGACGTGGCGAGGATGAGCCGCCGCTGGCTCATCAGGACGCGGCCCTTGACGGGTTCGAACGAGGCGTTGCCGCCGGCGACGAAGTTGGCGACGAAGTCGACGACGATTGACTCGCCGTCGCTGGTCTGTTTTTCCGTCTGCTTCTTCGAGCGCTCCCGTTCTTGTTCCTCGCGTTCGTCCGACGGCTCGGACTTCTTCCGACGGTACGCCTGCAGGAGATCGCTTTTCGCCACGTCGCCCCCCTCGGGCGCGCGGGAACGGGCCTCCTGTGCGGTCTGTTCGCCTCCTGTGTCTGGCATCGTATCTCGGGTCTGTCTCTGTGGTCCGTCGTCAGTCATACACTAATCAGCGCTCCTGCGAGCGACGAGGTCGCGACCGCCATCAGGGAGCCAACCCAGACGAGCATCACGAAGTGGAGGTACGCGTTCGCCTTGTGCCCCCCGTCGACCATCCGAATCATGAGCGACGACAGGAGGGCGTTGAACAGGATGATGAGCGTCAGCATGTACTCGATAAAGGGCACGTCGTAGACGCCGGCGTAGATGAGCGTCCCGAACTGGAGGCTGTCGAGGTTCATCTCCGTCGAAAACGACGCGAGAATCTCGACGACTTCCAGCCCGATGAAGAAGGCGAACGACGCGGAGGCCGTGATGCCGTAGAGGACGCCGATGAGGGTCACCGTCGACTGCTTTCGCTGCCGGCGGAGCTTGATAATCTCGTTCATGTTGCGGCTGATGAGTTCACCGAGAAGCTTCGGCTTGCCACCCATCGACCGGCCGACGTTGTACATCTCGGAGAACTTCTGGACGAGGTAGGAGTTCGTCTCCGCGGTGAAGAAGAACCACGAGCGGTCGGGGTCGAGTCGCATCCGAAGCCGCGTGTACAGCCGGGCGATTTCACGCGAGAGGACGCCGAAGTCCTTCGTCTTGAGCGTCTTCAGGACGGCCGTCGTCGTGCTCTGTTTCGCCGTCTCCGAGGCCCCGAGCGCCCGGATGAAGCCGGGGTACTCCTCGTCGCGCTCGCCGATGCGTTTCTCGTGGCGGCGCGCGACGATACCGGGGACCGCGAGCGGCGTCAGCGGCGTCGAGATGAGAAGCGGAATCGGGAGCTCAATCATGATGGGCCGAACCGTCGCGCCGACGGGGGTCAGGTTGAACGTGCCCAACGCGAGCACGAGCACCATCGTGATAGAGAGGCCGACCGCACCGTACAGCGTGATGTCTATCTGCCGGTTCGCCTTCGTCCGGTACTCCCGCTGGTGGTACCACAGCGGGTCGTGCGGCGACATCGTCCGGATGACGAAGTAAAAACCCAACTGCACGAAGACGAACAGCACGATGACCGCGCCGATGGTCATCGTCGCGTCGGTCCCTGTCAGGATGGGGAGCACGATGGCGTTGATGATGGCGAACGTCATCGACAGGATCATCGAGAGGTAGAGGTCCTTCATGACCTCCAGGTTCCCGAGGGCGCTCTCGTAGACGGTGATGTACTTTTGAATCATCGCGTTCTGCTCGCCGAGGAGGAAGTCGTCGATGCTCTGCCCCGCGTTGATGGAGTACGCGAGCCGGTCGAGGAAGTCAGCGAGCGGCTTCGACGGAACCTCCCGCGCCCGGCGCTGACAGGCGTCGTCGAGCGACTGGTTCCACGCGTCGACGAGCTGGACGATGCGGTTCATCTCGGTCGCCAACTCGCCGTATTCCTCTTCGCGCGCGAGCGTTCGGAACACGGCGACGCGGTCGATGTTCGTCGTCGAGAGCACGGTCATGTGCGTGATAAGCAGGTGCAGTTGGTTCTCCAAGCTGCGGCGCGTCTGTTCGACGAGGAGCCGCGGGTAGAGGACGGCCCCGCCCAAGAGCAACACGCCGAGGAGGAACACGGGGATGCGGACGAGGAGGGGAAGGGGAAGCGCGATGGCACCGGCCACAGAGAGGAAGAAAAACACGATGGCAGGGCCGAGCACCGCGAGCAGGTACCGCGGCAGCTCCATCGGCATCTGCTCGTACGACTCGATGATGTCGCTGATGAAGTCCCGGACCTGCACCGCCTGCATCGACGTGCTCTGTTCCCCTGCCATCTCGTTACACCCTCGCCATGTCGAACGGCAGTCCTTCGACGCCGTCGCGCTGGTAGTCCTCGATGAGCTCGTTCACCTCGTGGTAGCCGAGGACGTTCTCCTGAATCGCCCGGCGGACGAGTTCGGCGCGGAACTGGATGTCGTCGTAGATTTTCCGCGTGTCGTCGTAGCCGAGGAGCGTCGCCACCTTCTGTTCCATGATGAAGGAGTTGTTCATCCCCTGGAAGACGATCTCGTCTTGGACGGGGTCCCAGTAGAACGCCTCGCGGGTGACGACGCCGCCCATCTCCTTCGAGTAGCCCTCGATTTCTTGGACGCTCGTCACCCGGCGGAGGATGTCGTTGCCCCGGCGGACGCGGTTCTGGAACAGCGCGATGTCGCAGTTGTCCATGAACGTCTCGGGGACGTTGATGGGGTCGCCGGTGAAACGCTGAATCATCGAGACGATGTCGGACGCGTGGAACGTCAGCATCACCGGGTGGCCGGTCTGGGCCGCCTGGAACGCCATGCGCCCCTCCTCGCCACGGACCTCCCCGACGATGATGTAGTCGGGGCGAGAGCGGAGCGCGGCCGCGACGAGGTCGAACATGTCGACTTCGGAGTCGGAGCCGCGGCCCTCGCGGGTGAGCAGTTGCTGCCACGTGTCGTGCGGCGGGAGCACCTCGGCGGTGTCCTCCGCCGTGTAAATCTTCGAGTCCTGCGGGATGAACGAGAGGATGGCGTTGAGCGTCGTGGTCTTGCCCGACGCCGTCTCCCCGACCACGAAGATGGTTCGTTCGTTCTCCAGCGCGATCCAGAGGTACGCGGCCAACTCCGGCGAGAGCGTTCCCCACTTCGTAATCTGGAAGATCGAAAGCGGCACGTCGTCGCCCTGACGGATGGTGAGCGACGACCCCTTCAGCGACACGTCGTCGGAGTAGATGATGTTGATACGCGAGCCGTCGGGGAGCGTGGAGTCCACGATGGGGTGGGCGTCGGAGACGGGGTCACCGATTCGTTCGCCCATGTTGCGGAGCCAGTTGTCGAACTGCTCCGTGCTGTCGAACTCGACGCTCGTCTCCAGGAGGCCGAACGTGCCGTGGTCGACGTCGACCTGGGCGGGACCGATGACGTGAATGTCCTCGTTCTCCGGGTCGCGCATGATGGGTTCGAGCGGCCCGAGGCCGACGATGTCGCGGACGAGCCGGTACTGTATCTTGTCGTACGTCGTCTGCGAGACTTCGATGCCGGCCACGTCGAGTCGCTTGGCCACGGAGCCGAGCGGCCCGCGGTCGTCGCCCTCGATGTGGACGATTTCGGAGAGCAACTCCTCGATGCGCTCCTCGTAGTCGGCGCTTTCTTCGGGTGCCGGCTTCGAGACGCTGCGTTCGAGCAGTTTGTCCTTGACCCGGCCGAACACCTCGAGTTCGTCGTCGTCCATCTCGGGTTCGATGGTGTAGTACTTCGTCGTCTCGCCGAAGTTGCCGTATATCTGGCAGAACACGGGGCCGCCCAGCGGGTAGATGATGTTCGGACGCCGGGACTCGTAGTCGCCCGGCTCGTCGACGAGCATCGGGAACTCGCCGGTAATCTGCCGGAACCGCTTGAGGTGGTCCCGCAGGTGCGGCCACTGCATCGCGAGGCGCTTGAGGTCGTCCGACAGCCTGGCGGAGCCGTGTTCGGTCGCCATCTACGCCACGCTCCTCGACTCGATGACGAGCCCGATACCCGACCGGACCGAGAAGCCGACGCGGTCTCCGACCTGCTGGCCCATCCCCGCGAAGCGCTTCACGAAGATGTTCCGGCGAACGTCGTTGCCGACCTCCACCATCTCCAGTTCGAAGTAGACGTCGGCGATAGAGCGGAACGGGCCGATAGAGCCCTCGTCGACCGACGACGGGTCGACGGTGATGATGATGGTCTTGCCCTTCGTCGTCAGCTCGCGGAAAAACGAGATGATTTCGAGGGCGGCCTGCCGCTCGTCGTTCTGCCGGACCAGCGCCTCGAACTGCGGGTCGTTGCGCAGGATGGCGTCGAACGTGTCGATGATGATGACGTCGGCGTCCCAGAGCGTCTCGGCGTCCATCAGCCGCCGGAGGAGCTGTTTGCGCTCCTCTTGGCTGCTTCCGCCGGAGAGCGCGCCGCTGCTGTCGATTTCGGCCTGAAGGAACAGAATCTGCTCGTCGAGCAGATGCTTGACGATGTCGTACGAAAGCGAGTGCATCTGGTCGAGGAAGCCGCGGACGCCCAGCTCGGTCGAGACGAGCGTCACCACCGTTTCCTCGTCGCAGAGGCCGTAGCTGAATCGCTGCGACAGCACGCTTTTGCCGGCGCCGTAGTCCCCTTCGATGAGGACGATGGCACCCTTGGGGATGCCGCCGCCGAGTTCCTTTTCGAGACGGTCGTGCCCGGATAGCCCGAGAGAGAATTGACTGCTCATGGTACGCGGAATTCGAACACCTCTTCGTCACCGTCGACGACGATGGTCATCCGGTAGTCGCCCGAACTCAGCGCGATGTCCGTCACCGTGAGTTCGATGACGTTGCTCGGCCGCCACTCGGTGCCGTCGACGACGTTCACCGTGACGTTGGTCTGATACTGTCCGCCGACGATGATATCGAAGCCGCCGCTGGCCGCCGGGAGCGTCCTGAGGCCGGTGTTCTTGACGTATATCGAGAGGTTGTCGCTCCCGCCGTCGTAGACGCCCGCCTGCGGGTCGCTTATGACTTCGATGTCTGTTCTGATCTCTGTGCTCACGTCGCCGCCGCGCTCGTCGAGCGAACTGCTGATACCGGTCACGGTGTCGATGAGGACGCCCGAGACGCCGGCGGCGACGACGATGCTGGCGATGAACAGGATGAGGCTCGGAACGGAGATGTCGGCCATCTAGCTCACCGCCTCCGTGGCTGCGACGCCGCTTCCGGTGACGACTTTCACCCGTTCGGGGGTCGGGTCGACCCCTACGACGAACGAGAGGTTCTCGCCGGCGTACCAGAGGTCGGTTCCGGCGTCGCCGTCGACGCTCGCGTTGGCCGACGGCACGTCGACGTAGGCGTTGTCGACGAGCAACGTGGTCTCGCTCACCGAGAGCGTCTCCGAACCGACGTTCGTCAGGTTCACCGTGAGGCTCGTGTTGTTCGTGTCGTAGGTCGCGTTCGTGACGGCGATGTCCGTGTTCGTCCGTTCGAGCGCCCGCTCCGCGTCGGCGTCCTGCGCTTCGAGTACGTTCTCCGACGCGTTGGATGTCGCCGTGTACAGCGTTCCCGTGGCGATGAGGACGCCGAGGAAGATGATGGCGGTCGAGCCGCTAACACCGAATCCCATCGAATCTCCCCCCGTAGGCGACCAACTCCTCGTACAGCTGTCCCCGCGGAACGTCCTCCGCAAGCCGGCAGACGTACGCGAGGCTCGTCTGGTGGTCGTCGATGCGGAGTTCGTGGTCGTCGGCGTCTTCGACCGATGGCGCTATCTGTCCGACGTGGGCGTTCAGTTCGCTTTCGACGGCGCGCGATATCCAGTCCTGCTCCCGATACTGGCGGAGCGCACGCGACGCGCCGAGCGCGCCGCCGACCGCGACGAGGTGTTCGGCCCACTCGAGGACGAGCACCTCGGAGACGTAGTTCGACGGGAGCGTCGTCAGGTAGGCGTCGGACTCCTCGACCGACGCGGACGACTCGGGTTCCGCGACTGTGCCGTCCTCGTCGTCGTCCGACAGTTCGTCTTTGGTTCCCGCCGCGGTGGCGTACTCGGCCTCCAGTTCGTCGAGCGTCTTGCGGACGTCGCCGTCGGCGTCCTGCTCGCCGTCCTCAATCTCGGGGGCCGGGTCGGTCTCGGATTCGCGGTCGGATTCGTCGGACACCATGTCGCCCGGCTCGTCGTCTTCCTCCGCGTCGTCCGCCGTCTCGGAGTCGAGCGGGTCGGCGTCGTCGAGCGCTTCGTCGTCCTCGTCTTCGAGGTCGACCGCCGCGTCGTCGAGGTCCGTTTCGGCGTCGTCCGCCGCCGCGTCGTCCTCATCGTCCCAGCCGTCGCCCTCCTCGTACTGTTCTTTGAGGTCGTCGAAGCTCGCGCCGCCCGCACCGCCCGCGTCGTCGGTCTCGTCGGCTTCGCCGTCCTCGTCGTCGAGCACGTCCGCGGGGCTCTCGCGCTCCGCTTCCGCGAGTTCGTCCTCCGCGGCGAGCTCCGCTTCTTTCGCGCCCTCCTCGGCGTCGAGTTCGCCGAAGTCGTCGTCGAAGAACGACTCGGCGTCGGCGTTCGCCACCTCGGGGTCGAGATGCTCTTCGTCCTCGGCTTCCGCCTCGAAGAGGCCGAACGCGCCGCCGCCGTCGAGGCCGCCCATCTCGCGGGCGTCGTCGACGAACGGGTTGATGCCGCGGGTGACCATCTCGTAGATGTCGAGCAGTTTGCGAATCGTGTCGTCGAGCTCTTCGACTGTCTCACCGATCTGTTTGTTCTCTTCGCGGACGGTGTTCATCCCCGACGAGATGGCGCTTACTTCGTTCTCGAGTTCGCCGACGCGATCTTCGAGCTCTGCGAGTTCCTCGCTGTTGTCGTCACCGAATCCGCCGAATTCGTCGTCGTCGAATCCGTCGTCGAGGTCGTCGCCGAAGTCACCAAACTCGTCGGAGAGGTCGTCGATTCCCTCCTCGAATCCAAGTCCATCGTCTGATGACATATGTTGTTCTTCCGTGTCCGTTTCGTCCCCGGCGTCGGCCGTGTCTTCGTCGTTCTGCCACTCCATCATGCTCGCGGCGAGCACCTCCGCACCGTCTGCGGGGCGATTCGTTCGAGCGACGGCCTGTCACCCGGCCGAGCGGCGAACCGGCCGGGGAGGTCCGACGCACTCGGGGGAGCAGGTAACATTGGTGCAAGGTACGTAAGTCGGTACAAGAAAGTTCCCGTCCCGTTATCAGTCCCGATATTTTCGCGGCCATGAATTTCTGTGCGACGAACGTGTAATAAAAGTCAGACGACGGCGTAGCGGCGGTAAGAAGAATTATCCGGCGTCGGCACGGACATTCCCCCGACAGCCAACACCCGTTTCAACACAACCATGACAGAACTAGTCAAGACCGGTGTCGAAGGACTCGATTCCATCCTGAACGGCGGTATCGTCAAGAACGCCGCGGTGCTCATCAGCGGCAACCCGGGGACAGGGAAGAGCATCCTCGGCCTCCAGTATCTCTACAACGGCGTCGACCAGTTCGATGAGGGTGGCCTGTATCTCACCTTCGAAGAGACGGAAGACGACATCCGCGAGGCGGCCGAGTCTATCGGCTTCGACCGCTGGCACGAGTACGTCGAGTCCGGCGATATCAAGGTCTACGACAAGCGGACGCTCCTTCGCGACGGCGACTTCTCGACGACGCTCGACCGCATCCTCGGCGACCTCCAGGACACCAACTACGACCGTCTCGTCCTCGACTCGCTGACGATGTTCCAGCTGTTTTTCGACGACGAGAAAGAACAGCGTCAGTATCTGTTGAAGTTCATCGACATCCTGAAAGACAGCGGTCTCACCTCGCTTCTGACGACCGAGCAGTCGGCCATCTTCCCCGAGACCGACATCGGCCTCGAGAACTTCCTGACCGACGGGAACATCTACCTCATCCAGAGTCCCGCGGGCGCGACGAGCAACCGCTACATCTGGGTCGCGAAAATGCGCAAGCAGAGCATCAAGAACTCCATGTTCCCGCTGGAAATCGCACAGGGGGGTATCAAGATATACGAGCAGGCGGCCGGGTTCTCCATGGTCGGGGAGTCGCCGCCGTGGTTCGGCGAAGAGACCGAGTAACGGGTCGGTCCTGAAGGCCGGTTGTCCCGGTCTCGCTGCGCTCTTTCTGTTTTCGCCGTCGGGCTCTTTCGACTCGCTCGCACACGAGAACGCGCCCGACTCGTCGATTTGTTCGTGTTCGTCTCACCAGCTACTGTCTCCTTGCAGTTCGTCTCGGCTCATCGTCGCGACTCGGTTGCGGCGTTGCCCGTCACGTGAGCGCCGCGACCGACAGCGTCACTCGGCCGAGTCGCGCTGTGGGCCGTACACTCCGAACAAACGACAGCGCTGCCGCTCGGCAGTCGGCGTCGATAAAATGAAAGGAAAGTTTCGGTGCCGGGTTACAGTTCGACGGGTTCGCCCTGCGTCTTGCCGGCGAGTTGCTGGGGCATCGTCAGGATGACCTGCGTCGTCCCGCCCGTGCGAGAGGTGATTTCGAGGGTGACCTGCTCGCCCGTCGAGAGACCGCCGGTGAGGTTAGTGTCGTCACCGTCGCTGGTTTCGATTGCGGCCGTGTCGATGGTGACCTCGTAACGGTCGTTCATGCTGTTGAGGACGCCGAACGAGCCGTCGTCGTCGGTGACTTCGGAGAGGCCGAACTCGTCGCTGTCTGCGACGCCTTCCGCGGAGTCGTTCGTCGCGGAGTTCGCTCCGGACGTCACCGTCTGGTTGGTCAGGGTGACGACGCTGTCGCCGCTGAGGTACTTAATCGAGGTCTCGTTCATGTCCACCGCGTCGGAACCGGCGGCGAGACGAACGGTGAGCGTGATGTTGTCGATGTCCTCTTCGCCGCCGACCGTGCCGTGCGTGTTGAGAACTTCGACGCGGTTGGTGACCTTGTTCACGGACTGCTCTCCGGCGTCTTCGGCAGTCGCCTGCAGGAAGCCGGCCGTGTTCACGAGGACGCCCGCCGCGATTGCGGCGACCAGAACCATCGCGATGAAGACGATGAGCGTACCGATACCGACCTGACCGCGGTCGTCGTCAGTGATGTTGTTGAACATTTGAATCTCCTCAGAGCGCAATGGGGTCGTTGTTGTCCTTGCCGGCGAGTTGCTGGGGCATCGTCAGGATGACCTGCGTCGTGCCACCGTTGCGGCTGGTGATGTCGAGCTTGACGGTCTGACCCGTGGCCGTCCCGGTGGTGTTGGCACCCTCGACCGTGGAGGTGTTGATGACGATCTCCGCGCGGTCGGACTGCTCGTTGAGAACCTCGAACGAGTCGTCCCCGTCTTCGAGGACGCCCGCGGTGAAGTTGTTCCCTGTCGTCAGGTTAGCCGGGTCTGCCGTGTCGGAGCCGGTGACGGTGTCGTTGTAGGTAAGGGTTCGCGCGGTCGTCTCACTCAGGTACTTGACCGTCGTATCTTCGAGAGAGACACTCCCCGAACCGGCCGCGAGGCGGACCGTCAGGAAAATCTGGTCGACGGTGCGTTCCTCGCCGGTCTTGTTAACCAAGCCGTGGGCGTTGACGACGTCGACGCGGTTGGTGACCTTGTTCACAGATTGCTGTCCGGCGTCCTCGGCGGTGGCTTGCAGGAAGCCAGCCGTGTTCACGAGGACGCCCGCCGCGATTGCGGCGACCAGAACCATCGCGATGAAGACGATGAGGGTCCCGATACCGACCTGACCCCGGTCTTCGTTGATGTTTTCGAACATAGATTTCGTGGGTTTGGTCCCACACTCGGTGGGGAGCGGGGAACCGTCACTCGTCAACTTGGAGAGGTCCTACATAACGCTACGGCCCTCACTATCAAGACTGATATCGGAGGGTCGGTGCGTCAATACGTAAAATTCTCCGCGCGCTCACGCGGGCGATCAGCGAGCGCTCGTCTCAGAAAACGTAAGAGAAGAGTCCGGAGTCGGAGCGGTTCAGTCCTGCGTAATCTTCCGCCACACGTCGTCGAGTTTGTTCTTCACCTCCGGGCGTTCGGTCACGCTGACCGTGTAGTCGTCGCCCTCAAACCGAACGACGATTTCGTCGACTTCACGGCGGTAGACGTTCGTTCGTCGGTGCTCGTCGGAGAGAACCCGGTCGTGCAGTTCGAGGAGGCCCGCCGCCGTCAACTCCTCGATCCGGCGATAACAGGTCGCGATGGGGATGTCCAACATCTCGCTGAACTCCTGTGCCGAGTGGGGTTCGTCCGCGGCACGGAGGATGTCAGGGTTGTATTCGTTTCCCAGTGCGGAGAGGGTCCTGTCAGACTCCATAGATGGAGATTTATCAGGACGCGCGGCTTGTCAATGTGTTGGTTGGCTATCTGCCACGTTCTCAGTCATAGTAGTGAGTCCGCCACGGACGGTGACGATGGGATTATATGCCACGGCACCGAGCATTCGTCGATGGACGACGAGGACGAACGTCCCCCCAATCATCCGCGGGAACAGGGGGTCGTCGGGACGGACGAACTCGATATCAGCCGCGACGAGCACGTCGCGGCGCTCGACACGGGCCGGTACGTCATCTCGACCGGGGAGGCCAAGCCGCCGGCCGCCGACGCGGCAGACGACGAGAGCCAGCCCTCCGATTCGGGTGAGACCACAGGGTCCGATACGGAGACCTCCGGCGAGGGCGACGAGCGCGACGAGGACGCCGCGGCTCCCGAACTCGTCCTCCCGAAAGACCCGAAAAAACGGGCCGTGCTCGCTCGACGCCTGCTCGCAGAGCGCGTCGGAGCGGTCCGCGCGGACCACGCGCTCGTCACCACCGCGCTCGTCGACGGCAACGTCGCTCGCCACGAGACCGTCTCCGACGACGTGACCGAAGTCGTCAACTCGTTTCTCTCGTGGTACGCCGACGCCGTCGGCAACGCCGACACCCCGCGCGACGAGGTGCTCGGTATCCTGCTTTTAGCCTCGGAGGTGCAGGTTACCTATCCCGTTCGTGCCGTCGAGGCGCTCGCGACCGCCAACGGACTCGACCGAGACGACAGCATCGGCGACCTCCTCGACGCCGTCGAAGACACCGGCGCGTCGTTCCCGCCGCGCCGACGCTGATGCGTCGGTGACGCGGCCCGGGTGGGCGTTGGAACGATAGCTGCGGTCTGCACGACGCGACGCGGGTGATTCGTCCTCGACATACCATATCAGCCTTGATAATGGGGAGGAAGGGTTTATGGTGTGATTTTCGGAAATCTGGAGGTATGGCAAGCAAGGTACTGGTCGTGGACGACTCCGCGTTCATGCGGAATCTCCTCAAACAGCTCCTCGAGGGTGAACACGAAGTCGTCGGCGAGGCCGAAAACGGGGTCGAAGCGGTGGAACTCTACCGCGAACTCGAACCCGATGTCGTCACGATGGACGTCGTGATGCCGATTCGAAACGGCATCGAAGCGACGTCCGAGATCAAGTCGCTCGACGCCGGCGCATCGGTTATCATGTGCACGTCGGTCGGACAGGAAGAAAAGATGCGCGAAGCGGTCGAGGCGGGGGCGGACGGCTACATCACGAAGCCGTTCCAGAAGCCGAACGTGCTCCAAGCTATCGCCGACGTGATTCAGGCAGAGGCATGAATCTCGACGTCCGGTCGCTCCGCACGTTCAGTCGGCTCGCCCACTCGGGCGCGGAGAAAGCCGCCGGTTCGCTGACCACGCTCGCGGGCATCGACACGTACGTCAACGTCACCAAGGTCGAACTCGGGACGAAGTCGGACGTGGAAAACGAGTTCGCCGAGCGCGACCTCGTGAGCGTCCACATCGGCTTTTCGGGCGGCTTAGACGGCCACACCGTGTTGGCGTTCTCGCCCGAGTCCGCAGAGCGGTTAGTCGACGCGTTGATGCCGGGTATCGACGCCACCGACGCCGACGGCGAACTCGCTGAGAGTAGCCTCAAAGAGGTCGCGAACATCATGCTCGGCGGCTTCATCGACGGCTGGGCCGACTATCTCGACACCACCGTCGACATCACGACGCCGACCTACGTCGACGACGAGAACGACGGCCCGCTCGACCGCGTCGACGCCGAGGGGTTCGAAAACGGCGGCGACGACGAGCACGTCCTCGTCTTCCGCAACCAGTTGGAGGCCGCGGACAACGCCATCGAGTTCGACCTGTACATGGTACCGACCGCGGCGTCCATCGGGACCATCGTCGAGGCGAGCGGCGACGATGGCGCGCTCCCGGTCGAGTCGTTCGCCGCCTTCTCCGAGATGATAAACGACGGCGCGACCCAGGCGTCCGAGGACATCACCGCGATGACGGGCATCGACACGACCGTCGAGGTGAGTCGGCTGAGTTTCGTCCCCATCGAGGGCGTGCCGATGTCGCTGACCGATGCGGTTCGCCGCGGCGTCGTCTTGGAGTTCAGCGGGACGCCGAGCGGCTACATCGCCATCCTCTTCGACGAGCCGTCGGCCGAGAACATCGCCAGTAGCCTCCTCCCGGGCATGGAGGGCGACGAGGCGATGCGCCAGAGCGCGATTCAGGAAATCGGGAACATCACGACCTCCGGCTTCCTCGACGGCTGGGCGAACGCGCTCGAAACGACCATCGACATCTCGCCGCCGAAGCACGTCCACGACATCGGGTCGGCCATCATCGACCCGCTCGCGACCGACCTCGCGCAGTCCCAAGAGTACGCGTTCCTCATCGACTCGACTATTCGAACGGACGACGACGAGTTCACCTGCGATATCTACGCGCTCCCCGACGAGACGGAGCTGCGCAAGGCGCTCAAGCAACTCTCGCCCGCCGCGTGACCCCTCCGTAGAGGAATCTCAATGCAAGTTTACACCACGGACACGCCCGCGGCCCGCTCCGGCCGAATCAAGGTCGGAATCGCCGACTTCGCCGTCTCCAGCGACGAGAGCACGCTGACGACGAGCGGTCTCGGTTCCTGTATCGGCGTCGCGCTGTACGACCCCGAGACCGGCGTCTCGGGGCTCGCACACGCGATGCTTCCGGAGGCGGACGACGGCAGCGAACCGGCGAAGTTCGTCGACACCGGCGTCGAACTCCTGATCGCAGAGATGCAGGCAGTCGGCGCGGACACCGACCGAATCGTCGCCAAAATCGCCGGGGGAAGCACCATGTTCGACTTCACCTCGGCCGACGGCGACGGCAGTATCGGCGACCGAAACGTCGCCGCGACGCGAACGACGCTCGACGGGTTCGGCATCGACATCGTCGCCGAGGACGTCGGCGGCTCCCACGGCCGTTCGCTGGAACTCGACAGCGAGACCGGCGACCTCCGCGTGCGAAGCGCGAAGAGCGGCACCCACGTTCTCTGAGCGGCTCGGCTCCTTGTCTCTCGGTCTCGGTGCGACGGTGTCGGAAACGGACCCGCACTCGCCGCCCGGACGCCGGCGACACCGACTGTCGAATGACGACGACCGAGTTCGAGCGCTCGCACATCACGATATCACGAGTGATAATGTCTCGAATAGATTTATGTCGCCTCCTTCGAATGCTTTCACCGACACGGTACGATATCGCGTGTGACATCGCGGACAGCGCGCTGCGCGCTCCGCCGCCCCGAGTCGGGGGACTCAGGGGATTCGTGCCGTCCTGAACGAGGTGACCCATGTACCTGGACCCGGACGAATACGACCCAGACGAACTTCGACGTATCGCGCGTGACGCACCACGAGCCAGACGGAACGGCGACGGTAGATTCGATGACGGCCGATTCGACGACGGCCGATTCGACGACCGCGGACCGTTCCGGTTCGATAACCCGCTTTTCGACCGGAGCCGACAGGAGGCATCCGAGGCGCTCCGGTCGAGCCAACTCGAACACCTGCTCGTCCACCAGTCCCGCGGCGAGGAAGACGGCGTCGAAAAGCCGTATCTCCGCTCGCTGCCGGACAAGTACGGCGCGGAGCGCGTCGTCTTCGACTGGCTGGAGTTCCTCGTCCTCAAAAGCGGGTTCAAGCGGGCGATGGACGCCCTCCGGTACTACCAGACGGTCGGCTGGGTCACGCCGGACGTCGAGGAGACGCTCCGGGACTATCTCCTCGGCTTCTCCGCCGACGTCGACGAACCGACCGACCTCGACGTCGACGACCACCTGCTGAGCCTGGTCTACGTCGCCCGCCTCTCCTCGATGGTGTGACGCCGACCGCCGGGTCTCGAACACGGTCTCTCCTTCCGACAACTGAGTGTATCCCATGACTGCGCGAACCACCCCGCCGAGTCCGAATCGAGTTGATACCGTATGACGAACGACGCAGCCACGGCCAACGGCACTGACGCGACGCCCGAGTCCGGCGAGCGCGACGCTCCGACCGCCGTCGGCGTCAAGTTCGGGAGCGCCCGAACGACGCTCGTCTTCGACGACGGCGACGCGACGACGACCGTTCAGGTCCCTTCGTGTCTGGTCGACGGCGAAGACGCGCTCCCCGGCGACGAACGCGTCCGCGACGACGAGGAGGCGGTCCGGCGGTCCGCTGACCGAGCGGAGTTCATGCTTCGCTCGGGCGTGCCCGCGACCGCCCGCGACGCCGAGTTGTTCGAGCGGTTCGTCCGCGAACTCTGCGAGCGACACGACCTCCCCGCCGAAAGCGCCGTCGTCTACGCGATGTCGACCGTCGACGACAGGGTCGGCCTCGCGAACTTCGGCACCGCAGTCGGTGAGTGCGGCATCGGGGGGGCGCTCACGCGAGGGCTCCCGGAATCGCTGTGCGCGTCGATTCCGGCGCTCGGTGACGGAATCGAGGCGGTCAGCGAGGTGTTCGTCGCCCTCGACCTCGGCTCGACGAACCTCGAAGCGTGCGCGTACCGACACGGAACGCGGGTGCTCCCGTTCGTCTCCGCAGAGGTGTCCGGCGACCGCGTCGACCGGCGCATCGCCGAGGCGGTCGAAGCCGAGACCGACGGGCGCGCGACTATCGACCCCGACACCGCCCGCGAGTACAAGGAAACCCACGCCGACTTCGGCGGGTTCGAACCCTTCACCGACGCGGTCGAACGCGGGGACGGAGACGGCGGCGACGGCGTCCACGAGTTCACCGTCGAACGGGGCGTGATGGAGCCGCTGGACGACTACCTCGACGACGCGGTCGCCCAACTCGGCGACTTCTTCTCGCGGCTGGCGAGTTCGCACATGAAGACCTATCAGCTCGCTCGCGCACGCCCGCTGGTCGTCACCGGCGGGATGGCGTGCATCCCCGGCTTGGTCGCAGAACTCGAATCACGCCTCGCCGCGGAGCTCGACCGTCCCGTAGACGTGGTCGTTCCCGACGACCCGACGACCGCCGCGGCCGCGGGCGCACACAGGCTCGCGGTGCGGCTCCGGGACCGAAACGCGACCTGAACACGCTCGGCTCTCGGCTCCGCTCGTTGTCTCGTTCTCGTGTTCCGCCTTTGACGCGCCGATTATGCGACTCGATTACTGCGCGGCTCAGCCCGACTCTCAGTCCGTCTCCGACTCGCCCGTTATCGTGCCGCCGTCGCTGGCGGAGGCTGCTCGGTCGGCGCTCCGGAGGCCGACGATGGCGACGGACCCCCGCGGCTCGTTCTCCGTGAACCGGAGCCGACCGTTCGAGCGGTCGATTATCCACTGGACCAGCCAGAGGCCGAGTCCGCTGATGTGCTGGAGCGGCGTCTCGGTCCCCGATTCGAGGACGGAGAGTTCGGCGTCGGGGACGCCCGGCCCGTTGTCGGCGATTCGAATCTCGACGTAGTCGTTCGAGGTCGCGCTCCGCTCGACGGTGACGCCGACCTCCGGGATGACGCGGTCGTTGTGTTCGAGCGCGTTGTCGATGAGGTGTTTGATTGCCGACTCGATGAGGTCGTCCGCGGTGACCCACATCTCGTCGGGGAGGTTTCGATGGACGATTGCCTCGGGGTAGTCGGACTCGATGTCGTCTAACTGCGCCTCGATGCGCTCGACCACCTCGACGGGTTCGAGTCCGGACGGCCCGCGGGTGAGCGTCGTGTCGATGTGCCGGGTCTGCTCGCCGAGTTCGACCAGCGACGACGCCTTTCGCTTTATCGTTCGGGCGTGGTCCTTCGACTCGGCGGGGATGCGTTCGTCGAGGAGGAGGTCGGCGTGGCCGAGGATGACGTTCATGTCGTTTCTGAGGTCGTGCCGGAGGACGCGATTCAACACTCGGAGGCGCTGTTCGTAGCGATGGCGACTCGTCACGTCCCGCGAGTTCAACACGACGCCGCCGACGGCGGGGTCGTCGAGGAGGTTGACGCCCACCGTCTCGAACCGCCGCCACGTACCGTTTTTGTGGCGGACTCTGAACTCGGCGCGCACGGGCGGGTCGCCGGAGACCACCTCGTCGAAGCAGTCAGCGACCCGGTCTCTGTCATCGGGGTGGACGAGGTCGAGCACCGGTTCACCGACGAGCGCGTCGGTCTGATAGCCGAGCACCTCGGTCATCGAGGGACTCGTGTAGGTCCGTTCGCCGTCCTCGTTGAGGACGGTGATGACGTCCCGCGAGTTCTCGATGAGCGCGCGGAACTCCTCTTCGGTGCGGCGGCGTTCCGTCACGTCGTAGAAGACGAGCAAGCGCGTCCGGTCGCGTGTCTGGTCGCCGAGCGGTTCGGAACGGACCTCAAAATAGCGGTTGGTCCCGTCGTCTTCGACGACCGCTTGCGCCCTGTCTCGACCCGCTAACACCGCCTGAACCTCGGACGGCACGCGAACGCTTTCGAGGACGGGCTCGCCGACGCACTCGGCGACCGGCCGCGCTAACAGTTCCGAGGCGGCCCCGTTCGATTCGACGATTCGGTCCTGTTCGTCGAGGACGACGACGGCGTCGCGCATCTCCGAGAGAATCGCATCGCGGGCGATGGGCGTGATATCGAACAGTTGGTGTCTGAAGAGCGCCCAGAGCACGACGACCGAGCTCACGCCGATAGAGACGGGGACCGGATTGATGCGGAACGGGAAGAAGAACTCGCCGCCGAGCGCGGCGAGCGGAATCACCCCGGCGACGAAGAGAAACCCGGCCTGTCGCCGGTGGATGTTCGAGCTTTTGAGGTACGTTCTCGCGATGACGCTCACCCCGGTGACCGCGACGCCGAACCCGTAAACGACGTGTGCGACGAGGACGAGGTCCGGACCGAGCGGGCCGAAGAAGTCAGCTCCAGGGACAGCGAACCGGTCCGGCTGCATGGCCCGCCAGGGGCCGAGCGACGACCCGAGCAGCCCGTGGGAGGCGTTCGTCAACTTGAGGGCGATAGCGACGGCGGGCTCGACGGCCAGAACGCCGAGCATCTGCGTGGAGAGGAGCTGGTCTTCGCCGGCGTAGACGAGCGCAAAGACGAGCCAGACCGTGGGGATGACGGCCGCGCCGGCCCACGCCAACTGCGCGTAGAACAGTTCTGCGCTGGGCGTCATCGGGAGGAAGAGGAACCCGTACGCCGTGGCCCAGATGCTCCCGGAGAGCGTCAACAGCGCAAACGGGAGGCGGACGCGCCGCGAGTAGCGTCGGAACCGGCCGAGAACAACGAGTGTGACGACCCCCGCAAGGATGCCCGCGGCGAACAGCGCGTACGCGTGTGGGTACTGCCCGACGCTGGTCATATGTGGGTCGTGGCTCGCATCTGTGACTCTCTTGGAACTATTCTTTCCGATGAGTGTCACATCGGAGCGATATCAAACGTGTAGCTGGTACGGAACTTAAGCGATTCGCCCCACATATCAAAATTGATAGCACACGGGGCGAAGAGAGAAATCACGTCACACCGAGTAAAACGCCCGTCAAATCAGCTTTCGACTCGTAGTCTCGTTCGGAGTTATCAACGATACCGTTCACCCACTCTCTCGGATTGAACGTTCGTGTGGCTGTCATATGTCGGACGTTCGCCCGAACGCTTAATTCGGATGGGCGCACACGCAGGGGTAGATGCCGCGCGAGCCACGTCACCCGACTGACGCCGACGGCCCGACCGGGCCCGGGCTCAGACGGAACTCCGGCGCTCGGTCGTTCGACTGGGTCGACGCACCGACGAACCGGGCGTGGAGCGACGTGGCTCACGAGCGCCTCCTCGCGACGACCGCGGCTGTCACCTCGGACGGCGAGCCGTTCCTCGACGAGATTCCGCGGACGCCGCGGGCCGAGCGCGTGCTGCTCGACTGGTGTGTCCACCTCGTCGAGCGACTCGGCGGTCGCGGCGCGCTGGAGATGGCGTCGTACTACCGCGACATCGGCTGGATAGGCGACGAGCCGCACGACACGATTCGCGAGCGCGTCGTCTCCTTTACCGTCCCCGCCGACTTCGAGGACGCGCCGACAGAAGAGGACCACGTCCGCAGTTTCTCCTACGTCGCTCGGCTGTCAGCGATGGCCGAGTCGGAGTAGTCGGAGTGAGTCACCGCCGGCTTCGACGGCCGCTCAGAGGCCGAGTTCGCGGCCGATGATGAGGTGTTGAATCTCGCTCGTCCCCTCGCCGATTTCCATGAGCTTCGCGTCGCGGTAGAACCGCTGAGGGGCGAAATCGGTCGTGTAGCCGTAGCCGCCGAGCACCTGCACCGCGTCTTCTGCGACCTCGCGGGCGGCCTCCGAGGCGTCGAGTTTCGCCAGTGCGGACTCCCGGCTCACCCGCTCGCCGGCGTCGTACCGCGTCGCGGCCTTGTGGGTGAGCAGTCGCGCCCGCTCGGTCTTGCGGTGCATCGAGACGAGTTTGTCGCGGATGGCGTCGAACTTCGAAATCGGCCGGTCGAACTGCTCGCGCTCTTGGGCGTACGATTTGGCGTGGCCGTACGCGCCCTCGGCGAGCCCGACCGAGAGCGCCGCGATGGAGATGCGGCCGCCGTCGAGCGTCTTCATGGTCTGCGTCCAGCCTTCACCCTCCTCGCCGAGGAGGCGGTCTTCGGGCACCCAACAGTCGTCGAAGGAGAGTTCGCAGGTCGGTGAGGAGTTGAGCCCCATCTTGTCCCACTCGGTCGTTACCTCGAAGCCGTCGTCGTTCTCGGGGTCGACGATGAACGTCGAGATGCCGTCGTAGCCCGCGCCGGGGTCCGTGACGGCCTTCACGAGGACCGAGCCGGCGACGTTCGCGTTCGTGATGAACTGCTTCGTGCCGTCGATGACGTAGCCGTCGCCGTCCCGCTCTGCGACCGTGTCCATGTCGCTGGCGTCGCTCCCGGACCCGGGCTCGGTGAGCGCCCAGCCGCCGAGGTGCTCGCCGGTCGCCAGCGGCGTAAGCCAGCGTTCCTTCTGCTCGTCGGTGCCGAACAGTTCGATAGGCTTCGACGCGAGGCTGACGTGGGCGGCGTACGACAGGCCGATACCGCCCGAGACACGACCGAGTTCCTCCACGACGAGCGCGTACATCAACTGGTCGCCGCCGAGGCCGCCGTACGCCTCGTCGATGGGGACGCCCATCACGTCCAACTCGGCCAACTGGTCGAATATCTCCGCGGGGAACCGGTGTTCGTCCTCGATGTCCTGCGCGATGGGCGCGATTTCTTCCTCGCAGAACTCGCGGACGGTATCCCGAATCATCCGGTGTTCGGCCGGGATGTCGAAGTCCATGCGACCAACTATCGTCGTGCCGGACATAAACTAATCGAACGACCATGAAAGACATGCGTCGCGGCCGGCGAAGGCGGCAGCCCGCATCGGGTACTCCCATCGCGTGGGAATAGGCATCCGGGTCTTTTTGCGCCGCGGCCCGACGTTCTCGTATGTACTCCCACATCCTCTTTCCGACCGACGGCAGCGACTGTGCGGACGCCGCCTTGGACCACGCCATCGAACACGCCCGCACCTACGACGCGACGCTCGTGGCGCTCTACGTCGCGGACGTGCGCGAGGTCGGCTACGCCGCGCCCGCGCTCTCGCTCGAACGGGTCCGCGAGGCGCTCCTCGAAAGCGGCGAGCAGGTGTTAGACCGCGTCGCTCAGGCGGCCCGCGAGGCCGGCGTCGAGGTCGAGACCGTCGTCACGGAGGGCACGCCCGCGAGCGAGATTATCCGCCACGCCGACGAGCGGGAGGTGGACCTCGTCGTGATGGGAACCCACGGCCGCAGCGGCATCGACCGCTACCTCATCGGGAGCGTCGCCGAGCGCGTCGTCCGCGGCTCCGACGCGCCCGTGTTGACCGTCCGACAGGACTCGGCGTAGGCCCACGAGGTTAAGCCGCCCCTCGTCTTACGGGGGTGCATGGACCTCCGTCGGCTCGTCCGCGGCCGCCTCGGGTGGCCGCGTCTGGAGACGGTCGCCCGCGAACTCGCCCGGCGATACGACCGCGACAGCCTCCACATCCGATTTCTCGAGGCGGACAACTGGCTTTCGACCCCGATGGTCGTCGACGACGAGTGGTTCGTGAAGGTCATCTCCAAACAGAACTCGCTCGTCCACGCCGTCTTCACCACCGGCCGGAACCTCGGCGCGTTCTCCAGCGGGACGGAGGGCTTTTTTGGGCATTTCGGGACGCCGCTGGAGATGGCCGAACACGAACTCGAAGCGACGAAGCGACTCCGCGACATCGGCCTGCAAGCGCCCGCGCCGGTCGAGGCGTTCGAGGTGGACGGCCTCGGCGTGCTCGTCCTCGAATACCTGCCGAACTTCCACACCCTCGACACCGCCCCGCGGGAGGAGGTCGAACGGCTCGCCCCCGAACTGTTCGCGGCGCTCGCGGAGATGCACGACAACCACCTCGCTCACGGCGACCTCCGGGCCGAGAACGTCCTCGTCCGCGAGGACGGCATCTACTTCATCGACGCGACGAACGTCAACGACGAGGGGATGCGCGACGCCCGCGCGTACGACCTCGCCTGCGGGCTGGCGGCGCTCGAACCGCTCGTCGGTCCCAAGGCGGCGGTCACCGCGGCGCTCGACTCCTACGACGCGGACGCGCTGTTGGACGCCGTCGACTTCCTCGACTTCGTCAACATCCGGCCCGACCACGACTTCGACGCCGCGTCGCTCAAAGGCGAAATCGAGAAACACGCGGCGTAGCACGCGGTCGGAAAAAAGCCGCGAACGCGGGGCGAGTCGCGCGTTACTCGCCCTCGACGCCCTCGTAGTCCGCGCCGCCCATGTAGAGCCGCGAGACTTCCGGGTCGTCGAGGAGGCCGTCGGCGTCGCCCTCGTAGGCGACGGTCCCCTGGTCGAGGACGTAGCCGCGGTCGGAGATGCCGAGCCCCTCGCGGGCGTTCTGCTCGACCATCAGGACCGCCGTCCCGAGTTCGTTCACCTTCTTCACGTCCTCGAACACCGACTGGACGATGTTGGGCGCGAGGCCCGCCGACGGCTCGTCGATGAGGAGCACTTCGGGCTCCATCACGAGCGCGCGGGCGAACGCGAGCACCTGCCGCTGGCCGCCCGAGAGCGTCCGGGCCTTCGCAGAGCGCTTCTCGTCGAGAATCGTGAACTGGTCGTACAGCTCGTCGATTCGCGCCTGCAAGCCCTCCGAGCGGGCGACCCCGCCCATCCTGAGGTTCTCGTCGATGGTGAGAGACGAAAAGACGTTGTCCACCTGCGGGACGTAGCCCATCCCGACGCGGACGAGGTCTTCCGGCTCCTCGCCGGTGATGTCCCGCCCGCTCAGCTCGACCGTCCCGGTCCACGGCTTGAGGAGGCCGAACACCGTCTTGAGGACGGTGGACTTCCCCGCGCCGTTCGGCCCGATGATGCAGACGATTTCGTCCGATGCGAGGTGGAGCGTCAGGTCGCGGAGCACCTGTACCTCGCCGTAGCCGCTGTCGACGCCGCTGACGTCGAGGGCGCGCTCGGTCACGGGCCGGCCCCCCCGAGGTACGCCTCGATGACGCGGTCGTCCGAGCGGACTTCGTCCGGCGAGCCCTCCATGAGCACCTTCCCTTGGTCGAGAACGATGATGGGGTCTGCGAGGTCCATGATAAACGGCATGTCGTGTTCGATGATGAGGAAGGTCTGTCCCTCCTCGTTGAGTTCGCGGATGAACCGCTTGATGTCGTTTGCGAGCGTCGGATTGACGCCGGCGACCGGCTCGTCCAAAAGCAGGATGTCGGGGTTCGTCGTGAACGCCCGCGCGAGCTCGACGAGCTTCATCTGCCCGCCGGAGAGGTCGGTCGACGGCTGGTCGATGAGATGCCCGATTTCGAACCGTTCGAGCAGCTCTCGCGTCTGTTCGATGTTCGCCCGCTCCTCTTCTGTCACGTCGGAGCCGGAGAAGAAAAGCGAGAAGATTGACTCGCCTTTCTGCGGGCCGGGGCCGACGAGCATCGCCTCGCGGACGGACATCCCCTCCAGTCGCCGGGGCGTCTGGAAGGTCCGAACGAGCCCCTTTCGGGCGCGCTCGTGCGGTTCGAGGTCGGTCACGTCCTCGCCGTTGACGGTGACGCGACCGGCGTCGTTCTCGTAGAAGCCGGAGATGAGGTTGAACAGCGTGGACTTGCCCGCGCCGTTCGGTCCGATCATCCCGGTGATGGTCCCGCGTTCGACCTCGATGGAGACGTCGTCGGTGGCGACGAGGCCGCCGAACGCTTTCTCCAAACCGGTCGTCTTCAGGACGACGTCGTCCTTGTCGAGGCGCGCACCCTCGTACGCGTCGTCGTTCATCGGTCGTCACCCCCGTTCGAGGAGGTCCCGCCGTCGGAGGCGGCACCGGAGGGAGACGCGCCGCCGGCACCGCTTCCGTCGCGCGCCGCCGGCCAGATGAGTTCGTCCTTCGGCGGCAGGAGCCCGTCCTGCCGGAACCGCATGATGAGGATGATGAGCCCGCCGACGAACAGCAGTCGGAGCGGGGCCAAGTCGACGCCGAGCGTCTGGATGAAGCCGATGTCGTTGAGGAATCGGGTTCCCTCTCGGATGGCGATGACGACGGCCGCGCCGACGACCGCTCCGCGGTTCGACCCGGTCCCGCCGAGGATGACGGCAATCCAGATATAGAACGTCGTCAGGGGAACGAGGTCCGAGGGGTCGATGTAGAGGTTCAGGTGGGCGTAGAACGCCCCGGCGACGGCCATGATGACCGAGCCGAGGACGAACGCCTGCATCTTGAACCGGTAGGTGTTCTTCCCGAGCGCCTTGGCGAGGTTCTCGTCGGACCGTATGGTCCGGAGGACGCGCCCCCACGGCGACCGGTGGACGCGCCGGAGGAACAGGTAGACGACGGCGATGAGGAAGACCACGATGGCGGCCGTCGTCGCAGAGTCGGTCAGCGGGAGCCACGACATGAGGTTCGGGATGCCGCTGATACCGCTCGACCCGGCGGTCCACTGCCGCTCGTTGAGGATGATGGCGCGGATGACCTCGGCCAGTCCGAGGCTGGCGATGGCGAGGTAGTCCTCGCGCAGGCGGAGCGTCGGGATGCCGATGAGCACCGCGACGAACGCGCTCACGACGATTGCCGCGAGGAACCCGAACACCGGGTGGAGTCCGAGTCCGAGCGGGGAGTTCGGCGCGGTCAACAGCGCGGCGCAGTAGGCTCCGATGCCCCAGAACGCGGCGACGGAGAAGTTGATGAGCCCGGCGTAGCCCCACTGGACGTTGAGTCCGAGCGAGAGCAGGGCGTACATCCCGACGAGCGCGATTTGGAACAGGAGGAATCGCAGCCCGACGACGCCGGTGAGGACGCCGGCGACGAGCAGCACCGTGATGAGGCCGAGCGCGGCGAAGATGCGTCGCTCGGTCGCGTCGCGGACGAGCGTCTCACGAACCCACGAGGTGACGGCGCTCATCCGCTATCACCCGCGATTCCGCTCGGGCGAACGAGCAGGATGACGACCATGATGACGAACGCGACGGCCTCCGCGTACGGTGTGCTGACCAAGGGGACGCCCAACTGGTCGAAAAGCGGGACCAGTTCGTGGACCATCCCGATGACGAGGCCGCCGAGCATCGCGCCGTAGACGGAGCCGATGCCGCCGAGGATGACCGCGGCGAAGACGATGAGCAGGATGTCGAAGCCCATGCGCGGGCGGACGAGTTCCTCCAGTCCGAGGAAGACGCCGCCGGCCGCGGCGAGCGCGCCGCCGATGAGCCACATGGCGAAGATGACCTCGCTGGTCCGAATCCCGCTGACCCGCGCGAGGTCCGCGTTGTCGGCGGTCGCGCGCATCTTCCGGCCGAGGGTCGTCCGCGTCAGCGTCAGGTGCAGCGCCGTCACGAGGACGACGGTGAGCGCCACGACGACGAGGTTGCGCGGCGTGACCGCGATGCCGAGCGTCTCGCGGACCCACGGAACCGGCCCCTGTCGGGGAACGCCGTAGCGCTCGGGCTCGGTTCCGAACGACAGGAACACGAGCGCGCGATAGACGAGCGCGACGCCGATACTGGAGATGAGAAGTCCGATGGAGCCGCTGTCCTTCACCGGGCGGTAGACGACGCGGTTGGTGACGACGGAGATGACCGCCGCCGCACCCATGCCGAACGCGAGCGCGAGGAAGAACCAAAGCGGCAGGCCGAACACGCCCGCGTCGCCCAGCATCGGTCGGAAGAAGCCGACCGAGAACAGCGCGGAGAACGCCCCCACGGTCATGAGGTCGCCGTGGGCGAAGTTCGCGAAGTCCGCGATGCTGTACACGAGCGACAGCCCGATGGCCGCGAGGACGATGATGCTCGAAAACACCACGCCGTTGGCGACGTACTGGAAGGGGCTGATTTGGAGCGGTATCACGGCTCCGGGGCCCTCCCGTGGGTCGTTCGCCGTCCGTTCCGTGCGTGCATAGTTAGCTCGTGATGTAGTCACCGAAGACGTACTCGTGGTCCTCGACGCTGTAAATCTGGTAGTAGCCCGGCGGGTCGCCGTTCTCGTCGAGGTCGACCGGGCCGCTGACGCCCTGATAGTTGATGTCGCTCGGGGAACCGCCGTCGCGGAGGATGGCCGCGGCCTCCTCGAAGTTGAAGACTTCCTCGCCTTCGGGGCGGGTCACGTCGCGGACGACCGACGCGAGCGCCTCGCCGGTGAACTCGTCTGCCGCCTCGATGGCGATGGCGGCGACCGTCACGGCGTCGTAGGCGTACGCCGACCAGACCGTCGGCGTCCCGTCGTAGTTCTCCTCGAACGCGGCGACGAAGTTCTGGTAGTTCTCCTGGTCCTGCGGGGCGCTCTCGGTGATGCCCGTCATCCCGTCCATGCTGCCTTCGGGCGTGTTTTCGATGATGGAGTCGGCGACGGTGGACTCCGCGCCGTAGTAGTCTACGGACGTGTTGTAGCCCTGGTCGAAACCCTCGTTGACCATGACCGTGTACTCGTTCGCGTACGTGAGGAAAATCCACGCCGAGGCGTCGGTCGATGCCATCTCGGTGAGAATGCCGCTGTACGACGATTGACCCTGGTCGTGCGGTTCGTTGTAGGCGACGGTGCCGTCGAACTCGGACTCGAACGTCTCGGCGAACACGTCGGACAGCCCCGTCCCGTAGTCGTTGTTGATCCACGTGACGGCGACCGTGTCGTGGCCGTCGTCGTTGACGAGGCTGGCGAGCGCCTGTCCCTTCGCGGAACCGGAGGGGCTCATCCGAAGCAGCTCCGGCCGCGTCGTGAGTTCGGGACTCGTGCTGTTCTGACTGATTTGGACGACGCCGGCGTCTCTCGTGACGCTGTCGTGGATGGCGATGGAGACGCCGGAGCCCACGGAGCCGATGAGAAGCGGGACGCCGTCTTGGTTGACGAGCACCTGTGCGCCGTTGACCCCGCCTTGGTTCGTACTCTCGTCGTCCTCGACGGAGATGTTCAGCGACGCCCCTTCGGAGCCGATACCGACCTCGTTGATGGCCGCGAGCGCGAGTTCGCGGCCGCGAGTGTTACGCTCGCCGTACGGCGCGAGCGACCCGGTGAGCGAGTCGACCATACCGATGGTGTACGACGATTCGTCGCCGCCGCTTTCCTCGGTAGTCGTGGTGGTCCCGTCGTCGCCGCCGCCACCGCCGCCGCTTTCCTCGGTAGTCGTTGCCGTGGGAGTCTCTTCTTCCCCTTCGAGACAGCCGGCGGTCGCCCCGACGAGCGAGAGCCCCGACAGCTTCAGCAGCGTTCTGCGGTCCATGTCGTGTGGTGACATAACAAGCATTGCTCTCCAGCTATCGTAAATATACCTGTGACCGTCCATGGTCGGGACCCCGGACCCCGTCGGACGAAACGAGCGTTCCGTGATTATTTCAGGAATATTTTTCAGAATGATTTGGTAGGGTCTCTCTTTAGGGTACGTGTCTCACAATAGCGGGTCGTGATACCCCCCATCGCGAATAACTTCGTGGCGGGCGAGACGGCCGACGGAGCGGTCTCGCACGTCGAGTCGCTGAACCGCGACGGCATCGCGGGGATACTGAACCTGCTCGGCGAGCACTACACCGACCGGGCGGCCGCCGACGCCGACGCCGACGCGTACGTCGACCTCGTCCGTCAACTCGGCGCGACGGACCTCGATGGCTGCGTCTCGGTGAAGCCTTCGCAGATTGGTCTCGACATCAGCGACCGCGCGTTCCGGGAGAACCTCGACCGCGTCGTCGACGCCGCGGACGCCGAAGGCGTGTTCGTCTGGGTCGACATGGAGGACCACGAGACGACCGACGTGACCCTCGACGCCGTCGACGACTTGGGCCACCGGACGGGCGGGAACGTCGGCGTCTGCGTGCAGGCGAACCTGAAACGCACGCGCGACGACCTCGAACGCCTCGCGGAGGTACCCGGCAAGGTCCGCCTCGTCAAGGGCGCGTACAACGAGCCGGCGTCCATCGCGTACAAGGAGAAGTCGAAGGTGGACGAAGTGTACAAGGAACTCCTCGAATACATGTTCACCGAGTTCGACGACGGGGTGGCGGTCGGCAGCCACGACCCGCACATGATCGCGCACGCCCGCCGCCTCCACGAACAGTACGGGACGCCCTACGAGGTGCAGATGCTCATGGGCGTGCGCGAGGACGGCCAGCGAGACCTCGCGGACGCCGGCATCGAGACGTGGCAGTACGTCCCCTACGGGGACAAATGGTTCTCCTACTTCTACCGACGCGTCCGCGAGCGGAAGTCGAACGCGCTGTTCGCGCTCCGCGCCGTCGCCGGTATCTGAGCCGAGACGGGCTCGGTTCGCCCCGCGCTACTGCGGGTCGAGCAGTTTCGACTCCGCTTTGCGCAGGTGTTCGAGCAGCGTCGTCTTCGAGATGTCCATCTCGGCGGCGAGTTCGCGGGTCGACACCTCGCGGGGCCAGCGGTAGTAGCCTTCTTCGCGCGCGAGTTCGAACGCCTCTCGCTGACTCCGGGTGAGCGTGTCGAGCCGCCGACTGCGCTCCGGTTCCGCGCCCTCGGACGTGGAGATGGAGGCGACGCGAATCTCGGCTCCGGTCTCGTCCATGACGGTCTCGATGCGCGGCTGTATCTCCTCGCGCGCGCCGGCGAACCAGACTTCCCACCGCTCGCGGCCGTTTTCTATCCGCGTGGGGGCGCTGTGGACGAAGCCCTGCTTGAGCAGCTCCGGACACATCATGTCGCTCGGGTCGTACTCCAAGAAGAACTCGCGGGCGACCGGGCCGGGCGCGACGTGCTTCCCGCGGGAGTCGAACCGCTCTTGCAGTTCCAACACCTCGCCCGTGAGCTCCGAGTCAGCGATGGCGTCGAGGAGCGTCTCGACCTCGTCGAGCGACTCGCCGTAGGCGGTGAACAACCCGTTCGACCGCTCGACGCCCGCGGCGGGAGCGTCGTAGATGGCGTGTGCGAGGATGCCGCCGTCGTATTCGCTCGTCGATTCGATCGCCCAGCAGTTCGGATGCCACAGGTCGAGCGTAAGGCGCGTGCCTTCACCTGCCGTGCGCTCGCTCATACACCGGGTAATACGTCGTTACGTAAGATGTTATCTGTGGTCACTCGGCGTCGCGGTGATGCGTCGGTTCGGGCGCGCCCCCTTCCATGGGAGGGTCCGGGGTTATTAATCTTAGTTGTGAGTCTAGGGTCATATGGCGCAGGACGAATATCAGCACTACATCGACGGCGAGTGGACGGACGGCACCGGCGACGAGACGTTCGAGAGCACGAACCCCGCGACGGGCGAGTCGCTGGGGACGTTCCGACGCGGCACGCCCGAGGACATCGACGCGGCGGCCGCCGCGGCCGACGAGGCGTACGAGGAGTGGCGCGAACTCTCCCACATCGACCGCGCGGAGTACCTCTGGGACATCTACCACGAACTGCGCGACCGCACGGAGGAACTCGCGGAAATCGTCACCAAAGAGTGCGGCAAAGAGATTTCCGAGGGCCGCGCCGACGTCATCGAGGCGTACCACATGGTCGAGTGGGCCGCGGGCGACGCCCGCCACCCCAAAGGCGACGTGGTCCCCTCCGAGATTCCCGCGAAGGACGCCTACATGCGCCGCAAGCCCCGCGGCGTCGTCGGCTGTATCACCCCGTGGAACTTCCCCGTTGCCATCCCCTTCTGGCACATGGCCGTCGCGCTCGTCGAGGGCAACACCGTCGTCTGGAAGCCCGCCGAGCAGACGCCGTGGTGCGGACAGATTATCGCCGAGATGTTCGAGGACGCCGGCATCCCCGACGGCGTGTTCAACATGGTACAGGGCTTCGGTGACGCCGGCGCGAGCATCGTCGACGACGAGCGCGTCGACTCCGTGCTGTTCACGGGCTCCGCCGAGGTCGGCCACGAGGTCTCGAGCAAGGTCGCCCAGCAGCCCGGCAAACTCGCCGCGTGCGAGATGGGCGGCAAGAACAACATCGTCATCACGGAGAAGGCGGACCTCGACATCGCGGTCCACTCCGCGACGATGTCGTCGTTCAAGACCACCGGCCAGCGCTGTGTTTCCTCCGAGCGCATCGTCGTCCACGAGGACGTGTACGACGAGTTCAAGGAGCGCTTCGTCGAGAACGCCAAGAACGTCTCCGTGGGCGACCCGCTCCGCGAGGACACGTTCATGGGCCCCCTCATCGAGGAGGGCCACAAGGAGAAGGTCACGAACTACAACGAACTCGCGGAGACGGAGGGCGTGAACGTCCTCGTCGACCGCACCGAGCTCGACGCCGACGAGATTCCCGAGGGCCACGAAGACGGCCACTGGGTCGGGCCGTTCGTCTACGAGGCCGACCCCCACGACGACCTCCGCTGCACCCACGAGGAGGTGTTCGGCCCCCACGTCGCCCTGCTGAAGTACTCCGGCGACATCGAGGACGCAGTCGAGATTCAGAACGACACCGACTACGGGCTGGCCGGTGCCGTCATCTCCGAGGACTACCGCCAGATAAACTACTTCCGCGACCACGCCGAGGTCGGCCTCGCCTACGGCAACCTCCCGTGTATCGGCGCGGAAGTCCACCTCCCGTTCGGCGGCGTGAAGAAGTCCGGCAACGGCTACCCCTCGGCCCGCGAAATCATCGAGGCCGTCACCGAGCGCACCGCGTGGACGCTCAACAACTCCAAGGAGATTCGCATGGCGCAGGGCCTCTCGGCGGACATCAAGACCAAGCAAGACGACTGAAGTCGTCCAGCCTGTCACCGCGTCACGGCCCCGCAGCAGTCCTGCTTTTTCCGTCCGCCGTTTCAGTGTCCGTCGGTCGATTCAGCCTCCCCGTGAGCGCCGGTCGCGACGTAGACGCCGGGCATCCCCGTCTCCTCGACGGTCAGCGCCACTTCCTCGTTCTCCTCGGCGGGGCGGTCGGTCACGACGGTCACGGCCTCGATTGGGTCGCGGCGGACGAACGCCCAGACGAGGTCGAGCATCGAGGGATGACCGCCCTTCCGAACGACGAGTACGTGACGCGAGTCGGCCAGCGCCCGGAGTTCGGGCGACAGGTCCTCGTCGTCGAGTTCGTCCGGTGGAATGGCGTGCAGCACGTCGCCTCGAATCGTCTCGGTCATGGTGGTTCCACGAGGGCCGGGGGAAAGAAGCGTGCGCTCTCGGACTGTCGGGGGGGCGCCGCCGAGGCGCGACGACGCCGCGGCTCGGAGCGAAGCGGTCGTCAAAAGGCGGAGGCGAATTCGCCTCCCGCCGAATCTCGCGTCACCAGTTGGCGAAGTGAGACGAGGGGGAGTGCGCTCCCACCGGGCTTGGGAGCGCGAAACGACGTGGCCACGTCGTTTCGGATGCCACAACGGACCCCGAAACGTTGCGGCGGGTGCGGCGGATGTGGAGTCGCCGACGACTGGCGAGAAAAGCGCCTATTGCGTCGGCGACTTTCGCTTAGGAGCCACGATGTATAAAGCCACCGCAACAGCCGTTCTCACACCCCGTGAGCGCACGGCTCTCGCGGTTTCTCGCCCTGTCTCACCGAGCGTTGACGGTCGTCGCCGGCGTTACGCGGTCGCTTCGAACTCGCGTCGGAGCTCCGCTTCGAGATTGTCGAGTTCGCGGTCGAGGTTGCGCTCGAAGAACGCCTCGACGCCCGGCAGTCGGCCGTCGACGGTGAACTCGTTGATGAGGCGGCTGCCGCCGTCGTGTTCCTCGATGGTGTGTTCGCCCGTCACCCGCATCACCCGCGACTTGCCGACGAACTTGACGTGCGTCGGCTCGTCGACTTCGATGTCTTCCGTCTCGACTGTCACCGTCGAACGGACGAGCGGAATCGGGAGTTCGAGATACCACGTCGCGTGGCGACCGTCGTCGGACACGTCGAAGCGGTCGACGACGCTGATAGCCCCCGCTCGCTTGGCCGGGTCGGCGATGAACTCCCAGACGCGCTCGCCGGGAGCGTCGAACTCGAACGTTCGTTTCACGCGGACGGTCATGAGATACCATCACACCTCCACAGTAAAAATCCGTGGAATCGCCTCAGCTTCGGGTGACGCGCCACGTCGTCGAGCGGGCGCGTCCCCACTTCTCGATTTCGACGTCTTCGGACTTCTCGGCCAGCCGCGGCAGACGGGACCCGACCTGCTTCGCGGTGAGACCGATGGCTTCGGCGATGTTCTTCGCCCGGAAGTAGCCCTCCCCGCGGCTGACGCTGTCGCGGAGATAGGCGAGAATGCGTTGTTCCTCGTCGGTGTACTCAGTCATCCTCGGACCGTCTAGGGAATGGGCGTTATTAACGGTTACCCGTGTTCCTCAGCGTTGATACTCGACGCTACTGGAACAGGTGCGCGCCGCAGACCGCCAGCGAGGCCGCGATAATCGCGACCATGAACCCGAGCGCCTTCGTCAACTGGTCCGGTCCGGCGACCATCAGCCCCGCGCCGACGAGCGTGAGTACGCCGAACAACGCCGCAAAGCCGATGGACTTGTCGGATTGCACCGTCTTGGTTTCCATGTTTCCGACCTTCGCGGGTGCGCACTTAGTTCATTCGACACCGCCTGCCGTGGGGCGACGTGTCGGGGTCGAGGCGTGCGGGACGGTCCCGCGAACCGCTGTCGCGCTCGGCCGTTCGACATATGTACCACCAGTCTCGTGTGTCCACAAGATGGGACTGACATCCGCGTTGTTCGGCGGAAGACTCCGTATCGCGCTCGTCGCGCTGGTGCTCGTCGCGGCCGTCATCGGCGGGGCGTTCGCGGCCGGAATAATCGGCGCGCCGAGCGTCGACCGGGTCGACAACCGGTTCGGCGGCGTCAACGAGACGGCGACGGTCATCGAGACCGACCTGTACGTCTCGAACCCGAACCCGCTTTCAGCGAACCTCTCCGGGCTCGCCGTCGACTACGGCGTCGAGATGAACGGGATTCGGATGGCGACCGGCGAGAAGGAAGGCGTCTCTGTCGGGCAGGGGACCACAGCAGTCCCGCTTCGGACGACGCTCGAAAACGAGCGCATCCCCGAGTGGTGGGTCTCGCACATCCAGAACGGCGAGCACACCGACCTCGCCGTGAACGCCACCGTCTCCTCGGAGACGCTCGGCCGGACCTTCGAAGCGCCCGAGATTACCCGGAGCATCGACACCGACCTGCTGTCGGCGTTCAACTCCACGGAGACCCGCGAGATAAACGCGGAGTCGCCGGTCGTCTCCGACCCCGTGTTGTACGTCAACGAGACGAACGCCGAGTGGGGCGAGTCAACGGACGAGCGCACGGCGCTCGAACTCACGTTCGTCGTCCACAACCCCAAGCCGTACCCGATTGCGGTCTCCGAACTCGGCTACGACATTTCCATGAACGACGTGGCCGCGGGTGAGGGGACCACGAACTCCGAGTACGTCATCCCTCCGCGGTCGACGGAGACCATCGAGGCGACGACCCACATCGAAAACGACAGGCTCGACGAGTGGTGGGTCACGCATCTCGAACGCGACCAGACGACCGACCTGCGCATCGACTTCTACGCGAACCTCGACGCCGGCGGCACGACGCTTCGCGTCCCCCTCGACCCGCTGACCTACGAGAAGACGTTCGAGACGGACATCTTCGGGAACAAGGCGGCGTCTGACGGAAGCGAGACGGCGGACGAACCCACGGCGACGGAGACGGCCGAGACAGCCGAGGCGACTGAGACAGCCGAGCCCGAGACCGCGACTTCGACGGCAACCACGACTTCGACAGCGACGACGACCACGACAGCGACGACGCCCTCGTCAAACGACGGGACCACGACCACCGACGACGGCCTCCTATAACAGTCCCGCGTCAGTCGCGGCGTCGGAGACCGTTCGACCGCCGGCGTCTATCGAAGAATCGTCGGTGAATCCTGACTCAGCCGATAACTCTTTACCGTCGGCTACGATAGTCGATGATATGACGCGGAGTACCCACGCTCCTGATCGAGTTCTTCTCCCGTAATGAGAACCCTGTGTCCGTCGAGAGCGACGACGAAACCATCGTCGTCTCCTTTGGCGACCAGTCCTGTGAACTGTCCCGAGACGCCGCCGCCGACTTGCAGGAGGCCATCGGCTCGGCGCTGACCGAGAAACGGGAGTTCTTCCGCACGGCCGGCGAGTACCGCCGAGACGGCAGCTACGTCGTCTCCCGCCGCGGCGCGGACTCCACCGGCAACGCGAAGGTGTTCACCAGTTTCGACGAACTGCGCCGCCTGTACGACCGCCTGCCCGAGCGCTTCACCGCCGAGGACATCGGTCGCACCGGCATCACCGGGTCGCGCCGCCACATGATACTCCGGCACTTCGGCGAGCATCCGGGGTTCGACTGCCGCATCGCCAGTCGGAACCCGCTGACGGGCGAAAAAGAGTCGTCCGAGACCGAAAACGGCGAGGCAATGGAAGTCATCGCCGACTGAGCGCGGCGGTACGACGGCGCGTCGGTGCGCCGACCGTGACCCCCCTTCGCTTCCGTCTTCGGTTCCGCAGCCTCAGTCTATCGTGACGTGGTCCGACTCCTCGTTGAGCGCGAGGTTCGACGCGATTTCCGCGTTCCGCATCGCGTACTGCGCGGTCTGCTGGAGGCTCACCAGCACCTCGCGAATCTGGAGGAGCTTCTGGTTTTCCATCTCCGGGAGGTCGTTGAGGATGTCGCGCTCGCGGTCGCTAATCTCGCGGAACAGCTCTCGGCACTCGATGGTGAGGTCGTAGTCGCGCTCGACGACGGCCCGCACCGCGGTCGTCGTAATCTCGTCGACGTGGTCCGTGAACTCGCGGATGCGCCGCATCGTCGACTGGTCGACGTCGATGGTGTGGCCCTCGGCGTCCATGACGATGTTGGCGATGTCCTCGGCGTTGTCGGCGGTCAGTTCGAGATTTTTCGCCACCGAGCGGTAGCCGATGAGCGGGAAGCCCGAATCGAGGCCGACCGCCCGCGCGAGGTTGGGGTTCTGGTAGGACGTGAAGATGAGCCGGAGCAGGAGGACGAAAATCTTGTTCGCCTGCCGCTCGCGGTTGAGCGCCCGCTGGGCGAGGTCGGGGTTGCCGTGGGCGAGCGCCTTGACGGCCTCGCCGCGCATCGTGCTGCCCGTGTTTTCGAGGCGTTCGAGCAGGTTGTTGAGGGTGAAGTCCTCCGCGTCGACCGAACAGCGAATCGCGATTCGCTCGGGGGTCTCCTCGATGACGCCGAGGCCCATGAGCTGGGTCTCGGCCTTGTAGACGGCGTTGATGTGGTCCGAATCGAGCGCGCCCTCGCTTTTCTCGATGTGGATGACGCGTCGCCCGAGGACGTACTGCGCCACGATGGCGCGTTCGAGCGCCTCCGCGTTCAGACTGTCGGCGCGAATCGTCGCCTTCGAGTCTTCGGTGTTGACCGATTCGGGGAGAACCGTCAGCGTTCCCTTGCCGCTCGTCCGAATCGTCACCTCGTCGCCCTTCTCGACGTTGTGTTCCTTGGCCCACTCCGCTGGAAGCGTCATCGCCAGCGTGGAGGGACCGAGACGCTGGACTTTCCGGGTTTCCATGCCAGTCAGAACCCATCCAATGACCTTAAATCTCACTATATTACACCCCGTGTGAATAATGGGTAGTGGTTCTCATTGCACACGATTCCGAATATTAAATCATCTACGTCGAGCGGGCGGGATGGAAATGGCTGATCGTCCCGTACACCGGCGTATTAACCCCGAGTTTCCCCGGAACGTCGTCGATACGGGCAGATTATGATTTTCCAGACTGTTCATAACTTTACTGCTCCGAAACCTCGTAATAAGCGCCTCCATAGCGACGGGACTGCGGAGGTACGGGGAGAGAGATGGTATCGAACAACACACGACAAGAGATGGAGGGAATGCTCGGACAGGTCCCGAGTTGGATGGAGGACTTGGCAGAACCGGCGAGCGAACACAGTTGGGGGCTCTTCCGCGACCTCAATCTGGGAGAGGACACCGAACTGTCCGGGCGGGAGAAGGCGCTCATCGGCGTCGGCGTCGCGGCCGCGATTAACTGTCCGTACTGCATCTACTTCCACACCGAGGAAGCGCGGTTGAGCGGCGTCACGGACGAGGAACTCAGAGAGTCCGTCAACCTCGCCGCCGACACGAAGTACTTCTCGACGGTGCTCCACGGGAACGAGACCGACCTCGACGAGTTCAAGGCCGAAACGGACGAAATCGTCGAGTACATCGCGAAACAACAGGCACCGGCGGACGACTGACGAGACGGCCGACTGGAGCGGCCTCTCGCTCGATTTTTCTGTGCTGACGCGCCGAGCCGGCCGCATCCGACGTGCGCCGCTCACCCGATTTTCATCATCCGGCGCTCGACGCGACCCACGCGGACTTTCGTCCACCCGCGGAGGTCGGCGTCGAGGTCGGGGTCGTCGGTGTCGACCCGGAGGACCGGAATCCCGTCGAGTTTCGACCGCGAGGCGACGACCGACACGTCGCAGCGTCGAATCACGGCCGGGGAGAGCTGGGGGTTGCCGCGACCGAAGACGAACCCCTGTCCGCCGATGGGTGTGACGACGATGACGTTCTCCTCGCCGAGGCTCGCCAGAATTTCGGCCTCCGTCGCGTCGCGGGCGAGCACCTCGCCGTCGCGGTAGACGTCGACGCCGAGCGGCGACCCGTCGATGCCCAACTCGGCTTTCACCGCGCCGACGGTGCTCCCGGGGCCGAGGACGTAGGTGACGCCCGCGGTTGCCCGGATATCGTCGGCGACGCCCGCGGCCAGCGCCTCGACGGTGCCGCCGCCGGTCTGTTTCGACGACTGGAGGTCCTCCGCGACGGGGACGTGCGCGACCGCCCGAAGCTCCGGTCTGACCTCGCCCTCGCGGTAGTCGTCCTCGTCGATGTCCATGACCTCGCGGGCCTCGGTCCGCTCGAACGAGGTGACGACGTGGGCGGCGTCCTCGGGAGAGACGGCGAACACGGAGGAGTAGACCTTCACGCCCGCGGGGACGCCCAGCATCGGCACGTCGGTCCCGTCGAGCGCCTCGGCCACGTCCGCCGCGGTGCCGTCGCCGCCGACGAACAACACGAGGTCCGCGTCGGCGTCGACGAACGCCTCGACGGCGGCGACGGTGTCCGCCGCGCTCGTCTCGCCGCCGGACGGTTCGCCGAGCACCTCGGGGTCGAAGCCGGCGTCTCGGGCGGCCGACGCGCCCATCTCGCCGCCCCACGCGAGCAGTTCCGTCTCGGGGGCGGCCTCGAAAAGCCGAGAGAGCGCCCGTCGCGCCCGCTCGGGCGACCGCGGCTCCGCGCCGCGCGCTCTGGCCTCCGCGACTTTCCCGTCGGTTCCCTTCAGGCCGACCCGGCCGCCCATCCCCGCGACGGGGTTGACGACGACACCGATTCGCATGACTGAACGAACCCGCGCCCCGGGGAAAAGCGACGCGGTAGCCGGCGAGAGAGTAGCCGGCGAGAGGCGACTGGGGCGCGCCCCCACGGGTTCGCTGACGCTCACGCCGTGACAACTGTCGCCAGAACCTCACCGTTTAAGAACCGGACGTGGGAACTGTCACCTATGATTCCGCTATCAGCCAGCGAGCAGGTGTTGCCGACCTCGGAGACGGCCGCGACCGTGCTTCTCGTGGGTATTCTCATGACCGCCGGGTGGCTCTGGTACCTCCAGCGCTGACCCGCCGGCCGACCGACCCTACTCTTCGTACAGGTCGACTCGCGCTTCGAGCCACGCGGCCGCCGATTCGACCGTCTCCTCATCGGCTCCGGCGAGTTTGATTCTGACGTGGTCGCCGGGGTAGCTCCCGACGGTCACGTCGAACGCCGATTGGACGGCCTCGAACCGCTCGATGAGCGAGCTTTCGGGCTCCGAGGTGTGGACGAACCGGACGTGGGTCCGCTCGCCGGCGAACTCGTCGGCGACGCGGGCGTACATGGCTTTCATCTCGCCGGGGACGCCGGGGAGCACGTACACCGAGCCGACGACCGCACCGGGCGCGACGCCCTCGTCGTTCGGGAGCATCCGCGACCCCGCGGGGAGGTCGGTCGTCCCCTCCACGAGGTCCGCCGCGGAGTAGCCGCCGTTGGTCTCCAGCCACTCCTCGGCGTCGGCGTGCCGCTCCAGCGAGCGCCCGAACGCGGCCGCGACGCTCTCCATCGTCACGTCGTCGTGCGTCGGCCCCAGTCCGCCGGTGACGACGACGGCGTCGTACTCGGCGTGGTACTCGTTGACGACGCGGGCGATGTCGGCGACGCGGTCGGGGACCGTCGTCACGCGCTCGACGGAGACGCCTCGCGCCGTCAGTTCCTCGCAGAGCCACGCGGCGTTCGTGTTGACGGTGTCGCCGGCGAGGAGTTCGTCCCCGACGGTGACCACGGCGACTTGCATACCCCGAGGTAGCGCGCTGCGAGGCAAAAAAGCGTTCACACCGGCGAACCGGGTCGGCCGGGCGATACCGCGGCTCAGTCGTCCGTCGGCGGTCGTCGTTCGTCAGCGGTCGTCGTCTTCCACGTCCAAGCCGAGTTCCTGTCTGCGGTCGCGGAGCGCCCGAATCTGCCGGCGGTAGTAGAGTATCCCCGCGCCGCCGACCAGCACCGAGACGGCCGCGACGGCCGCGAAGATACCGAGGTCGCGCTGGAGGTAGAACTGCACGACGACGTTCCCATCGGTCACTTCGTCCCACCGGATGTGAAGCCGGTCGTCGACGACTTCGGTGTCGTAGCCCGACGGCCGGACCGACCCGAATATCGGGAAGTCGACGCGGCGGTCCGCGGGCAGGACGACCTCGTAGCTCCCCTCGACGAAGACGGGCAGCGAGAACCGCTTCGGCGTCGAGGACGAGCTAAACGCGAGCTTTCCGTCGCGTCCGGCGTCCTCGGGGAGCGTGACGTTCGTGATGCGGTCGTTCTGCGTCACGTCGCCGCCGCGGGCCTTCAGTTCGGTCCCGTTGAGGACGGTCCCGTTGTCGTAGCGGTAGCGGACCGCCTCGACCGAAAGCGGCGTCCGACTGCCGAAGCCGTCGAACCGGTAGAGCTCGACCGAGGAGCTGTTGACCTCGTAGACCGCGCGGAACCGGCCGTTGTCCTGCACCGTGATGTGCGCGTCGGTCTCGGCGGTCCACGCGTAGTCGCCGTCGGGCGCGGCGTCGAGCCGGTCGTTCGAGACGCTGGAGGTGCCGCCGAGACACCCGGCGGTCACGAGGAGGAGGGCGAGCGCGGCGATACCGACGAGGAGTCGCCTGTTCATCGTCTTACTGGCCGATGACGCACTTCAGCTCCGCCGGCAGGTACGAGCCGATGCTGGCAAGGAGCCCCGGCGGGTCGGTCTCGTCCCGGCAGACGATGCTCTGTTCGAGCAGGCCGAGGCGCTCGACGGTCACGATGTCCTTCGCGTGGCCGGCGCGGTTGACCGTCGCGCGGACCTCGCCGCGGGTCGCGCTGTTGACGTTGACGCGACCGCTCCCGCGGGTCCAGTCGTAGAGGCGGTCGACCTGCTCGTCGGCCAGCCGCGAGGGCCCCTCGTCGCCGCCGTAGACGAACGTCAGCGGCATATGCTGGACGAGACCGAAGCGGTCGCGAATCTGGGTCGCGGAGCCGCGGCCGAGGCCGAGTTCCTCGGTCGGGATGCGCACCTCGATGCCCGCGTCGAGGACGAAGCCGTCGTCGTCCCAGTGTTCGAGGGTGCCGACGTAGGTCTCGCCGGCCGACAGATGCGGCGTGACCTCGCCCCACTCCTCGCGGAGGACGTTCCGCGCGACCGTCTCGTCGTCGCCGGAGACCGTCACGGAGATGAAACCGTCGTCGCGGACGCCGATGTCGTACGTCACGTCGAGGTCGCCGATGTCGTTGGCGACGAGCGACGTGAGGCTGTCGAGCGCCCGCTCGCGGGCGTCACCGTCGATGTAGCACTTCGTTGCGAGAACGACCATTCAGTTCGTCCCCGTCACTTCGACGTTGAGCTCGTCGCGAAGCTCCTCGATGCGTCGCTCCATCGCGTCGACGAGGTCGTCGTTGTCCATCGGTTCGAGCTGCGCGCCCGTCTCGGGGCACTGGAAGCCGTGTTCCATCGCCTCGGAGAACTCGAAGCGGATGCCGGCGGGTTCCGAGAGGTAGAACTCGTGGTTGCGCTCGTAGTCGAGGCGCTCTTCGAGCGCGTCAAGGAGGCGGTACATCTCCTCTTCGAGGTTTTCGGGGATGTTCTCGTAGTGGAAGGTCCAGAGGTAGGTGAGCCAGCCGGAGTCCTCGTCGCGGACGCGGCGGTACGACGCGAGGTCGTTCTCGTAGAGAATAAACAGCGCGCGGCGCACGTCGTTGAGTTCGAGCCGCAGTTCCTCGGCGAGTTCCTCGTCGGTGACCTCGCCGTCCGGGGGTGCCGCCGCGACCGGCATCCCGGTTGGCCCGACCAACTCGTGGAGGTACTTCTGGATAACAGGGTCGTTCAGTAACTCCTCAAAAGCCATTGTGCGAAATGGCGTCAGGAACGCCATTAAGTCTTATTACTCCCGGGCAGCGGAGAACCGCAAGCGGGCGTGCCGACGCTCCGATTACTCCTCGTCGGCCGGGACGACTTTCTTGCCCGTCGCCATCGGAACCACCCGGTTTTCGGCGTCCTCCCACTCGCGGTCGAGTTCGCGCCCGTCGAACAGGCGGTCGAGGAACACCGCGAGACCCGCGACCTCCGAGTGCGGCTGGTTCGTGACGCCGACGTTCCAGTCGGCTCCCTCGTACACCTCGAAGGGGACTTTCTCCCCGCCGACGACGACGAGGAGCGGTTCCTCGGCGTGCGCCTCGCGGATGTCGGCTTCCACGTCCTGAACGCGCTCGCCGTACATCGTGAGGTGGACGACTTTCCCCGCCCAGTTGCGGATGACGCCGTTGAGCGCCTCGGTGAGTTCGACCTCGAAGGGGCCGCCGAACCGGCCCGTGATGTCCTCGACCGTCTCCATCGAATGGCCGGCGTTGTCCGGGAGGATGACCCGGTCCGCGCCGAGCGCGCGGGCCGTCAGGCCGACGTGCGTCGTCATCCGGTCGTCGCGCCCCGGTCGGTGTCCGTACCGGAGGACGGCGACCTCGGGTTCGTTGTGCATGTCTCTCCGAAGACGGCGGGGGAAAGTGGCGCTTTCGGAACGCGGGCGGCGCGGGTCGCGTCGGCGGTCGCCACCGCTGCCCGTCGGCGGCCCGGAGGGGAAACGGACTTATCACTCGGCCGAATCATCTGTGCCATGTCGCTGGAACTCTCCGACAAGCGCGTCCTCGTGACCGGGGGCGCGGGACTCGTCGGGTCTCACCTCGCTGCACACCTCTCCGAGGACAACCACGTCGTCGTCGCCGACGACCTCTCGAAAGGCGCTCGGGAGCAGGTCCCCGACGGCGTCGAGTTCGTACAGGCCGACATGACCGACGAGAACGACGTCGCCGAGGCCGTCACCGAGGACCTCGATATCGTCTTCCACTTCGCGGCCTACACGGACACGAACTACGGCAACCCCCGACAGCTGTTCGAGGAGAACACCGAGATGACGTACAACGTCCTCGAACGGATGCGGGAGGTCGGCGTGTCGGATATCGCCTTCACCTCCTCGTCGACCATCTACGGCGAGGCCCCGCGGCCGACTCCCGAGGACTACGCCCCCCTCGAACCCATCAGCATCTACGGCTCCTCCAAGCTCGCCGACGAGGGCCTGCTTTCGACGTTCGCCCACTCCTACGACTTCACGGTCTACATGTACCGCTTCGCCAACATCGTCGGCCCGAACCAGCGCGGCAACGTCATTCCGGACTTCATCGAGAAGCTCCTCGAAGACCCCGAGACGCTCGAAATCCTCGGCGACGGCCGACAGGAGAAATCCTACCTCCACGTCGAGGACTGCATCGACGCGATGTGTCACGTCGTCGAACACGCCGACCGCGACTACAACGTCTACAACCTCGGCACGCGGACGACCACCTCCGTGACGACCATCGCCAACATCGTCGCCGACGTGCTGGACCTCGACCCCGAGTTCGAGTACACCGGCGGCGACCGCGGCTGGACCGGCGACGTGCCGAAGATGCGCCTCTCCATCGAGAAACTCTCGGCGCTCGGCTGGGAGCCCGACGGGTCGAGCGACGAGGCCGTCCGCCGCGCGGCCGAGGAACTCGCCGAGGAGCTTCGCGCCGAGTACGAATAGCGCCGACCGACACCCGCGACCAACACCGACACCGCGGGGCGACACCCGCGACCAACACCGACACCGCGGGGCGACGCCCGGGGCGACCCCGAAACCCGCCCCCGGAGCGAGCCACCTTTCTACCGCGACTCCCTACCCCGGAGCGTGCAGGTCGTCGGCTACGATACCGGAACCCCCGCGCTGTTCGTGAGCGCGAGCGACGGCATCGACTCGGTCGCGCTCGCCCCCGGCACCGAACTCGACTACCGCCTCGGCGAGCGCCACTGCGCGGGCACCATCCACGACGACCGCCACGTCGCCTGCGACAATACTCGTGCGCCGTACTGTTCTGACCACCGCCACACGTGGGTCTGCGCGAAGTGTACCGGGACGTGCCTGAAAGACGAGATGGACTGCTACGAGGACCACGCGGTCTACCTCGCGGCGTTCGCCCCCGACACGTTCAAGGTCGGCGTCACCCGCGAGTGGCGACTCGACACCCGCCTGCGCGAGCAGGGGGCGGACCGCGCGGCCCACGTCCGGACGTTTTCGGACGGCCGGGTCGCCCGCGAGTACGAGGCCGAACTGGCGACCGAGATTCCCGACCGCATCCGCGTCCCGACCAAAATCGAGGGGTTCGGCCGGTCGGTCGACGCCGCGGCGTGGGACGCGCTCCTCGCCCAGTTCGACCCCATCGAGACGTTCGCGTTCGACTACGGCCTCGACCTCGACGGCTCGCCGGTCGCAGAAACCGTCGCCACGGGGACCGTCCGCGGCGTGAAGGGGCGCGTGCTCGTCCTCGACCACCGCGGGACGACCTACGCGGTGGACCTGCGCGACCTCGTCGGCCACGAACTCGATGACGGCGGGACGGACCGCGACCTCCAGTCGAGCCTCGGCGCGTTCGGGTGAGCGGTGCGGTTCTCAGAGACCGTCAGCACTTTCCGGGAGGACGGCCAACTCGCTCCCATGGCTGACGACGAACCCGCAGACGAGACGCAGACGCCCGACGAGGGCGACGACGGCGAAGAGGAGAAGTCGTTCCGCGAGCGGGTCGAAGAGATTCGACAGCGCCGCGAGGAAGAGCGCGAAGAGGGCGAGCGCCCCGACCCCGAAGAGATGATGGGCGGCGGCGGTCCCGGCGGCATGGGCGGCGGCGGCAACCCCTTCGCGCAGATGATGAGCGGCATGATGGGCGGCGGCGGCCCCGGCGGCATGGGCGGTGGCGGCGGCATGGGCGGTGGCGGCGGTATGGGTGGTGGCCCCGGCGGCATGGGCGGCGGCCCGCGCGACCCCGAGCAGGGAAGCGGCAGCGACGAACAGCTCGTCCGCGAGGTCCGACAGCTCCGCGACGAGGTCCGTGACGTGAACCGCGAACTGCGCCGCATCGCCGACGCGCTCGAAGACCGCGACTAACGCGGTTTCGCAGTCGGTCTCGCTGTTTTATTTCGACGCCAATCGGTCGTAGAGCGCCGCGAGTCGGTCGACAGAGCGGTCGACGCTCACCTCGTCGCGGCGGTCGAGACAGCGCGCGCTGAGTGCCTCGCGCTCCGCGAGCGCCCGCCGAATCCCGCGGCGGAAGCCCTCCAAATCCCCGGACTCGTAGTGATAGCCGGTCACACCGTCGAGGACGGTGTCCTCCAGCGCGCCCTCGTTGACGCCGACGACGGGCGTCCCGCAGGCGTTGGCCTCCAGCGCGACGAGCCCCTGCGTCTCGACGGGGCTCGGGAAGCAGAACACGTCGAGCGCGGAGTAGAACGCCGGCAGCTCCTCGCGGTCGAGGAAGCCGAGGAAGCGAGCGTCCACGCCGAGGTCGTCGGCGAGGGCGACCAGTTCCTCGCGGGCGGGGCCGTCGCCGCCGAAGACGAGCGTCGCGTCGAGATCGGCCGCGGCGCGGACGAGTTCGTCGAGGCGCTTCTCGTAGCCGTGCCGACCCGTGTAGCCGATGAGCGGGCCGTCACCGAGGTCGTAGCGCCGGCGGAAGTCGCCGCCCTCGACGGGTTCGAACCGCTCTACGTCGATACCGTTCGAGAGGACGACGATTTCGGCCTCGACGCCGACCTCGTCGACCAGGCGGCGCTCGGCGTCCTCGCTCGGGACGATGACCGCGTCGGCGCGGTCGAAGAACCACCGCTCGTAGCGCTCGGCGGTGCGCTCGACGCCGCGCTCGATAGCGCCGACGGAACTGAGGTACTCGGCGTACTCGCCGGTCGGGGTGTGGTAGGTCGCCACGAGCGGGAGGTCGCGCCGGCGGGCGAGTCGGAGGCCGGCCAGTCCGAGTCCGAACGGGGTGTGGGCGTGGACGACATCCACGTCGTCGACGGCCCCCGGAATCCGCGGCGCGCCGATTCGAATCCCCTCGTAGAACGGGAAGGGGAGGCTCCGGACGCCGTACTCGCCGGGCTCGGGGTCGTAGTCGTCGTCCGCCGGGAACACCACGTCCATGCGGCCGCCGCGGCGGTGCCACCGCTCGCGCCACGTCTGAATCGTGTAGGTGACGCCGTTGACGGTCGGCAGGTACGTGTCCGTGAACGCGGCGACCGACTGCATGGCCGTTCGTGCGACTCCGACGGGATAAACCGTTGTGACTTCCCGCTGGACTGTCGTGTGTTAGCGTGCCAACTTCCGGGTAGTCGAGTATCTCGCCGGTCAGCCTTCGAGTCGCCCGGCCAGCGCGTCCTCGTACGTCTCGACGAGTCTGTCGCCGACGCGGTCGAGGCTGTGCTCGGCGGCCGTCTCGCGGGCGTTCTCGCCGAGTCGCCGCCGGAGGTCGGGGTCGCGGGCGAGCAAATCGAGCGCCCGGCGGAACTCCGCGTCGCTCGAACACTTCAGGCAGTCGTGGCCGTGCGTGTAGAACTCCTCGAACACCGGGATATCGCGGAGGACGACCGCCTTCCCGCAGGCCATCGCTTCGAGGACCGCGATGCCCTGGTTCTCGTTTTTCGTCGCGAAGAGGTAGACATCTCCCGCGCCGAACGCGCCGCGGATATCGTCTATCCAGCCGGTGAACGTGACGTTCTCGGGGGGATTTTCGACCCAGTACCGTACTTTCTTCGAGGCGTGCGGACCGGTGTCGTAGGGGCCGAACCACGCGAAGTCGTAGTCGGTCTCCTGTGCGAGCGTGCAGAACGTCGTGAGCCCCTTGCGCTCGAAGACGTTGCCGACGGTGAAGACCGTCATCCCGTCGAGGTCGTACTCGGCGCGGTACTCCTCGCGGAGGTCCTCGAAGCCGTCGAGCGCCTCGGTGTCGACGCCGTTCGAGACGGGGCGAATCGGCGCGTCCACCGGGTAGGATTCGAGCGTTCGCTTCGTGTACTCGGAGGGACAGAGCACCACGTCGGCCTGCGAGTAGAACCATTTGAGGTACTTCCCGAGCGCGGGGGCGACCGCGGTCGACCCGCGGAAGCTCTCGGCGAAGTCCTCGCGGGTGACGTGCGAATGGAGGACGAGCGGGATGTCGTTTCGCTTCGCGTGTCCGGCCACGGCGAGCGAGCCGGGGCCGATGAGGTTGCAGTGGACCACGTCGTAGTCGCGGACGACCCCGTCGCCCCGCAGGAGGCCCGCGGCACCCGCGGCGGCCGACTCGGGCCACGGGGAGGTGACAACCTCCACGTCGGTCGTGGCGAGGGCCGCCCGCTGCTGGTCGGTGGCGGTGCCGATGCCGCTGCGTTCGAGTTGCGAGGCGAACTCGAGGTAGTTCAGGACGCGCACAGTCGCCGTTTTTCCGGCCGGGGTATCACAGTATCGGCTTCGGTTCCTCGGTGTCGGTCCCGCGTCGCGGTTCGGAACGTCTTTGTCCGGGCCGCTCGCCCGAACGTGTATGAACATCGCGGAGGAGCGCATCGACCGACTCCACGCCCTCGCCCGCGAGGCGGCGAGCGACCGCGACCACGACCGCGCCCGGGAGTACGTCCGCCTCGCCCGTCGCGTCGCGGAGCGGAACCGCTGCGGCCTCCCCAAAGCGTTCCGCCGGTTCACCTGCGACGACTGCGACGCCTACCTCCGCCCCGGCGTCAACGCCCGCGTCCGGACTCGCGCCGGCGGCCACGTCGTCGTCAGGTGCGACTGCGGGGCGACGGAGCGCTATCCCTACTGACCGCCCGACGGCGATTTCGGCAGAATCGCCCCGTTCCCGCGTGTGTACGACAACCAAACGGCCGCCAAAGCCTTACTATTGAAGCCCTCTGGCACATAGTGGAGGCCACACATGAACACGCAGGAGCTGCGGAAGGAGGCCCACGACCTCGACGTGACCGTCTGGGTGGGTAAGAGCGGCATCGAATCGGTGGTCGGCGAACTCAACGACCAGCTGGCAGACCGAAACCTCGTGAAAGCGAAGTTCCTCCGGGCGGCGCTCGGGGGCACGACGGTCGACGAGGCCGCCGCGGATCTCGCGGAGCGCGTGAACGCGGACCTGATAGAGACGCGGGGGAAGACAGCGGTCTACCACCGATGAACGCGCTCGTGGTCCCGCTCCAACTGCAGGGTGACGGCGGTGCTGTCGGCCGGATTCTCACCCAGCAGAACGTCCCGTACGCCGAGACGCTCGGGACGCTCTTGGGTCTCGTTCTCGGCTTCGCCGTCGTCTACATCGTCGGCAAGGCCGTCGTGTCGTCCGCGCTCAACCGCGTCCTCGACCGGCGCGGCGCGGACGAACACGCGAAAAAGCCCCTGATGAAAATCGCGACCCTCGTCGTGGCGTTCGTCGCCCTCGGCGCTGGGTTCGCGTTCGCCGGCCTCGGCAACATCCTGCAGTCGCTCGCCACCATCGGCGCGGCCGCGACGCTCGCAATCGGCTTCGCCATGCAGGACGTCATCGCCAACTTCGTCGCCGGCATCTTCATCTTCACCGACAAGCCGTTCCGCATCAACGACTGGATCGAATGGGACGGCAACTCCGGTATCGTCGAAGACATCTCCTTCCGCGTGACGCGGGTTCGCACGTTCGACAACGAACTGCTCACCGTGCCGAACTCGCAGCTCACCGACGGCGTCATCAAAAACCCCGTCGCGAAGGACAAACTCCGCTTGCAGGTGCCGTTCGGCATCGGCTACGACGACGACATCCAGCAGGCGACAGACATCATCCTCGACGAGGCCGAAGCGCACGACGGCATCATGACGACGCCCGAGCCGTCGGTCAGGCTGACCGAACTCGGTGACTCGTCGGTCACACTCAAGTCGCGCATCTGGATTTCCCAGCCCAGCCGCGCCGACTTCGTCAAGACCCGCGGCGAGTACGTTACCGCCGTCAAAGAGCGGTTCGACGAGGAGGGCATCGACATCCCCTACCCGAACCGCACCCTCAGCGGCGAACTCTCGGTCGGCGGCGCAGAGCGCCTCGCGCAGTCCACCGACTGAGGCACACGACCGACCGCGGGGGACCGCCCCGCCCGGTTCACACACCGACTCACCTTTTTCATACCCGATTCGACAGCGCCGCGACAGCGGCGCTTAGAGTTCGATGCGCTCGACGAGCCGGTCGTCGGACTTCGTGTTGACCGCGACGATGCGGACGTGGTCTTCGAGGCCCGAGCCGTCGAGTTTCGCCTTCAGGAGGTTGTCGACCTGATAGACGCCGGCGGCGTTGAGCATCTCGATTTCGACGAGGACCGCCGACTCGTCGCCGGGCTTGAGGACGACGTCCTTGATGGCGCGACTGGAGAGCGTGTTGATGCCGCGGCCGCCCTTCTCGTAGGGGATGCGCGACCGGCCGCGCTCCATGTCGAGCGCGTCGGCGACGCGGATGACGCCGGCTTCGAGCGTGAGCGGGTCCTCCTCGCGGTGGTGACAGAGGATGGCGTGAAGGACTTCGGCCTTGATTCGGACCGCGTCGGCGAGGTCGTAGAACTCGGGGAGGAAGCGGTCGAGCACGTCCGACGCGAGCGGAATCGAGTAGTAGGCGTGGTTGTCGCGGTGGACGATGTGGCCGATGTCGTGCAGTTGCGCCGCGAGGGCGATGATGACCGCCTCGTCGGCCTCGTCGAGCCCCTGTTCGGCCGCGCCGTTGAACTCGCAGCCGCCGGCCTTGAGCAGGTCGTACAGCCGGAGTGCGCGGTTGAGAACGATTTCGATGTGCTTCGGGCCGTGGTCGTTGTAGCCCTTGCGCGTCACCGCGTTGACGTTCTGCGCTTCGAGGAGCGTCGTCACCTCCTCGTCGTCGAGGAGCACGGGGAGCACCTCGTTGAGCTTCTCGTCGGGGAAGGCGTGGTCCGCCTCTGGGTCGTAGACGCGGCCGCCGTTCAGGGTATCTTCGGTATCGCTCATGACCCGCAAGCTAGTCGCACGGAGAGAAAAGGACTTGGGCTCCGAATCAGGTGCGCTACCGCGTCACGCTGTGTCTTAGTCCTACGCGGCCTCGCTCGGCTCTTCGAGTTTTCCGGCGGCGGCCTCGACCGCCTCGTAGTCGGGTTCGACGCCGGGGTCGTCGCTGACCCACGCGTAGGTGACCTCGCCGTCGCCGTCGACGACGAACACCGCGCGCTTCGCCACGCGGTTGACGCCGAGGCCCGCGAAGTCCATCGCCACGTCGTAGGCGTCGACGAGTTCGCGGTTCGTGTCGCTGATGAGGCCGAAGTTGAGGCCGTTCTGCTCAGCGAACTCCGTCAGCGTGAACGGGGTGTCGATGCTGATGCCGTACACCGTCGCGCCGACGTCCTCGAAGTTCGCCATCTGGTCGCGGAACGTGCACATCTCGGTGGTGCACGTCCCGGTGAAGGCCGCGGGGAAGAACGCGAGGACGATGGGCGCGTCGTCGAGATTCTCGGAGAGCGTGAACGACTCGATGTCGCCGTCGATGTCGGTGAGCGGTGCGGTGAAGTCCGGGGCGGCGTCGCCGACTGATACCATACGAAGGCATTCGACTCCGCCCACATTATTTCACCGACGGCGGACTCGCTGGTCGCCGCCGCAGCGGCCGACCGACTGCGCTCGACACACCGGCCACAAGCTTTTCGTAGGAGTGACGCGCCGAGACGCGTCGATTCGGCGGATGCGGGCGTTCCGACGCGCCGATATTCCGTCTTTCCAGAACCCGTAGAAGGCAAAAAGCCTATAATTGCCACTAGGTAACGCAGAAATAGATGTTCGAGACCATCACCCCACTGTTCCCGGGACTCCCGGGCGGGCCCGAGCTGCTCGTCGTGCTGCTCATCGTCGTCTTGCTGTTCGGCGCGAACAAGATTCCGAAACTCGCTCGGTCCTCCGGGCAGGCCATCGGCGAGTTCCAGCGCGGCCGCGAAGAGATCGAAGACGAACTGCAGGACATGACGGGCGACGACGACGAAGACGAAGACGACGCGACCAGCGAGAGTTCCGCCGACTCGGTTTCGACCGACTCGGTTTCGACGGAATCGTCGAACTGATCACAGCTCACTTTCTCTCTTCTGTCCGCCCAGCGCGAACCACGCGATTTTTGACCGATCCTGAGAGACAGCGCCGTGGGGCGTGTGGCCTAGTGGACAGGGCGAGAGGTTCCTAACCTCTCGATCGCGGGTTCGAATCCCGTCACGCCCGCTTCTCTCACTGCGTTCGTTCAGCGGGCGTTCCTGAGTTCCACTCGCTTCGCTCGCGGGACTCCCGTCACGCCCGTGGAGACCGCCGAGTGACAGCGAGGCGTGTCGGAACGCCCTCCGGGATTCGAATCAGGGAGCAACTCGCAGAGTTGCGACCGAGGTTCGAATCCCGTCACGCCCGCTTCTCTCACTGCGTTCGCTCCGCGGCCGTGATGGACATCGCAAACGCTCCGTGTTTGCTCAATTCGCCACGCCAGACTCTCTTACGTCGTTCCTGACGCTGCCGTTCCTGCGTTCCACTCGTTTCACTCGCGGGACTCGCGCCATACGCCGACTCCGCTGGAGATAAACCCCTACTTTAACGGCGCGTCCGGGGGATGGCCAGAACCGACGTTACATAAACGAGTATAAAAATAGAACTTAAACAGATCTTAAATTGTGAGTTAATTGGGAAAAAGACTTTTCCATCGGCCCGAATACCCGGTGACAATGGCAACCGACGACGCCGACGGAGGAGACCAACAGGCGTTATCCGGTGATGTGACGTCGCCGGCGGAGAGTGACGCCGCTCCGAAGCAGGCGTCGAACGCGCGCGTCGGGTCGTACACGTGGGCCGACTTTCTCGACGAGTACGGGAGCGACGGCGATGTCGAATCCCTCTACGGGACCGACCCGCGGACGCAGCGCGACGCGCCCGGCACGTCCCGGTGGGAAGACGACGACGGGTCGGCGTCGACGCCGACCCGGGCCGACTGGGACCGCGTCGACCTCGACCCCGAGGAGTATCTCGACTGTCACCCGGTCGACGTGGCGGCGTTCGTGGGCGACCGCGGCGCGCACGCGAAGAACCTCAATGAGCAGTTCGAAGCCTTCTGCGACCCCGAGACGACGCCCGTCGTCAAGGGCGACTGGCTGTGGGAACACTACAAACGCGAGTACTACTACGAGGACGACGGCTCTCGCCCCCGGGATTCGGCGGGCGAAATCGTCCCCTTCGACGGCGAGGAGGCGCTCGGATTCGACCCCGACTACATCGAGAGCGCGGTCGCGCGGGCCGGCCAACGCGCCGAGGAACTGGCCGCTGTCGTCGACGAGCGAACGGTCGACGTCGACCCCGAGTTCGACGAGGACGCATTTTTCTCCAGCGTCGACGGCACGACCACGCTGGCGAACCGCTACGACCTCGAAAAGGCCGTCCCGATGGAGAAGAAGACGCACTTCCGCGAGGTCGAACGCTACTGGGTGAACAAGCCCTACGCGTTCGTCATCATCTTCCACTCCGTCAAGGAGAACGAAAAGAAGTACTACGTCATCGAGCCGTACCTGAACCGCATCGAAGACGACCTGACGGAGTTCCTCACGAACAAGCTCCGAACCGCCATCAAGTACGGCGACGACAGCGTCGTCGAGGGCGGCCGCGACAACCGCGGGCGGGTCATCGAGGCCGAGACCTACGAACTGCTCTCGCGGTACGACCTCTACGACCCGCCGGCGTCGGCGTCTGCGTCCGCGGCGGCCGGAGACGACGGTTCGACCGCCGACGCGGCCGCTGACGCTGACGGCGCGGCGGAATCGTCGGGCCTCGCGTCCCGGCTCGGACTGGGCGGTCTCTTCGGCGGCGGCAACGGCCCGGGAGCCGATGCCTCGGCGGCTGACGCCTCGACGACCGCGACGACCTCCGGGCGGTTCGGCGGTCTCGGTTCTCGGTTGGGGCTGAACTCAGTCTTCGGCGGTCGCGCACGAACCGCCGACGAGGACGAACCGCTCGGCGGCATCGACGGCATCGCCGCCCGGCCCGAGTCCGCGGTCCTCGCGGACGACGCCGACGTCCTGAACGACTACCAGGTGCGGAAGCTCCAGTACTACCTCCGTCGCGACTTCATCGGCTACGAGCGCATCGACGGCATCAAACACGACATCAACGTCGAGGACATCTCCTGCGACGGCTACAACTCGCCGGTGTTCGTCTACCACTCCGACTACGAGCAGATTATCTCGAACATCTACCACGGTGAGGGCGAACTCGACGACTTCGTCGTGAAACTCGCCCAGCGCTCCGGGAAGGGCATCTCGAAGCGCCGCCCGCAGGTGGACGCGACGCTCCCCGACGGGTCGCGCGCCCAGTTGACGCTCGGCCGCGAGGTGTCGGACCACGGGACGAACTACACCATCCGCCAGTTCAAGGACGTTCCCTTCACGCCAATCGACCTCATCAACTGGTCGACGTTCTCGCTGGAGGAGATGGCGTTCCTCTGGCTCTGCATCGAGAACGACAAGAGCCTCATCTTCGCCGGTGGGACTGCGTCCGGGAAGACCACCTCGCTCAACGCCGTCTCGCTTTTCATTCCGTCGAACACGAAAATCGTCTCCATCGAGGACACCCGCGAGGTCGAACTGCCCCAGCGCAACTGGATTGCCTCCGTCACCCGGCCGTCGTTCGCGGACGACGACAAAGGCGACGTGGACGAGTTCGACCTGCTCGAAGCCGCCCTCCGCCAGCGCCCCGACTACATCGTCATGGGCGAGATTCGCGGCGAGGAGGGGCGGACGCTGTTTCAGGTCATGTCCACGGGTCACACCACGTACACGACGTTCCACGCGGACTCGGTCGGGGAGGTGCTCAAGCGGTTTACGACCGCGCCCATCAACGTCTCGAAGACGATGTTCACCGCCCTCGACCTCGTGTCCATCCAGACCTCGACGCGGGTCGGCGGCAACAAGGTGCGCCGGAACAAATCGCTCACCGAAATCAACCACTACGACCCCGAAAACGACGAGATTAACGTCCAAGACGTTTACCAGTGGCAGGCCGAGACCGACGAGTTCCTCCAGATGGGCTCGTCGAACACGCTCGAAGAGATCAAGTTCGACCGCGGCTGGAATCAGGAGACGGTCGAACTGGAGATATTCAAGCGACAGGTCATCCTCGCGTACCTCATCGACCGCGGGCTCAACACCTACACGCAGGTCGCCGCGACGTTCCAGGCGTTCATCAACGACCAAGACACCATCCTCGGGCTGATGGCGACCGACGACCTCGAACGCAGTCTCGAAGACCTCCGGGAGATGGAATCGGTGCACATCAACATCGACCCCGACAGCGAGGCGATGGTCCCCCGGCCCGACCCGCCCGAACACGTCCGGCAGTTGGCGAAGGATATCCTCCGCCGGGCCGAAGACGAACTGTTCCCCGACTACCGCAACCGCGACGTGGGCGAGGTCGCCGAGGCGCTCAACCACATGCGCGACGCCCCGGACGTGGAGGCGACCCCCGGCGAGCGGGACGAACTCGACTCGCTCGACGCGTCGAGCGGCGACCCAGAACTCGACGAGGGGCGCGACCGGGCCGAACTGGACGCGGGCGACGACACGCCCGAAATCGACGGCGACCGCGGCCCCTCGTCGCTCGACGGCGAGAGCGAGACGCCGGCGCTGGAAGCGGGACGCGACGCCGACGAGGGCGACACCGACGACACCGACCCTGACGACGAACCGGGCGGTTTCGGAGACGACGACGGCCCGTTCGGGTTCAACGACGACGGCGTCTCGTTTTCCGACCCCAACGACGGCGCAGACCTCGACGACTTCTTCGGCGCGTTCGGTATCGAGGGGGAATCGGAGTCGGGAGCGGAACCGGGGCCGGAATCGGGGTCGGAGTCCGGGTCGACCGCGGACCCGGACGACGAACCGAGCCGAAACGACGAGGGGGGCCACGAAGACGAGACGTGGGGCGGGTTCGAGGCGGTCGATGCCGACGACCCCCCGGACGACGCGGACGGGCGCGGCTCCGACTCCGGCGAGGGAGCGTAGATGAGCAATCTCGACTCGAAGACCTCGGGCGGGCTCGACCGCAGTACCGATACCCTCGGCGACGCGTTCTACCCGCTGTTTCAGCTCATCTTCGACACGGACGGCGAGTTCGTCGCCGATGTCGAAGAGAAACTCCAGCAGGCCCGGATGCCCGACACCGTCGAACTCTACCTCTCGCGGGCGCTCGCGGTCGGCGTCCTCGTCGGCCTCGTGCTGTGGCTCGTCGGGATGCTCGTCGGCTACGGCGTCTTCGCGCTCGGACTCGTCTCGGCGGACTCGGTGAGCCTCGGGATTCCCGTCGGAAGCGAGGCCACCGCGGCCACGCTCCGGTCGCTCGCGATGCCCGCGGCCGTCGTCCTCTCGGGGCTGGTCTTCGGGTCCCTCGGCTTCGCCGGCGGGTTCGGGACGCTCGTCGCCATCCCGTACTCGACGGCGTCCGCCCGCAAACGCGAGATAAACATGCTCCTGACGGACTCCGTCTCGTTCATGTACGCCCTCTCAGTGGGCGGACTGAACCAACTGGAGATACTGGAGGCGATGGCCCGCGCCGAAGACACCTACGGCGAGGTCTCCCGGGAGTTCCAGAGCATCGTCCAAGAGACGGAGTATTTCGGGACCGACTACCGAAACGCCATCCGCCAGCAGGCGATTTTGACCCCTTCCGACGAACTCTCACAGTTCCTGACGGACATGCTCTCTATCGTCAACTCCGGTGGCGACATGCAAGGCTTCCTCGACGACAAGAAGGACAAGCACCTCCGAACCGCCAAACAACAGCAGGAACAGACGCTGGAGACGATGGAGCTGTTCGGCGAGATGTACATGACGCTGTCGCTGTTTCCGCTACTTCTCATCATCATCCTCGTCATCATGAGTATGCTCGGGGAGGCCCAGTCGAGGCTGCTGTACGCGACCGTCTACGGACTCATTCCGCTCACCGGCGTCGGCTTCCTCGTGCTCGTTTCGACGGTCAAACAGGATGAAATCGGCGACGGCTTCCTCAACCCCGACGGCGAGAGCGACCGCCTGCAGGGCCAACAGCGCGAGGGGCTCGTCCACATGGGGCTCATCGAGAGCTACGTCGGCGAGTTCAGCCTCTTTTCGCGCATCAAGTCCCGCGAGGGGACGTTCAAGACGAAAGAGCTCCTGCGCCGGCCGCATCTGTTTTTCAAACAGCATCCGCTTTTCACCCTCGCGCTGACGGTGCCCGCGGCGCTGGCGCTCCTCGCCGTCGCCGTCGTCGGCGGGGCCGCTCCGACGACGTGGGACGGGATGATAGCGAATCCCGTCTGGGGGACGTTCATCTGGTTTTACGTCCCGGTCTACCTCGTCGCGGTGCCGCTGACCGTCTTCCACGAGTGGAACGTCCACTCGCGGGCGGCCATCACCGGAAAGCTCTCCGACAACCTCCGCAAGCTGTCGAGCGCGAACGACACCGGCCAGACGCTCCTCGAATCCATCAAGACCGTCTCCGACACCTCCTCCGGGAAACTCGCCGACGAGTTCGAGGTGATGCACGCGAAGGTCCACTACGGGATGAGCCTCAAGGAGGCGCTCGTCGAGTTCAACAACAAATACCACATCCCACGGCTCGCCCGGACGGTCAAACTCATCACGAAGGCCCAGGAGGCGTCGAGCCAGATTACCGAGGTGCTGACGACCGCCGCCCAAGCCTCCGAGAACCAAGACGACATCGAGCGCGAGCGCATCTCGCGGACCCGGATGCAGGTCGCCATCATCCTCATGACGTACGTGACGCTGCTCGCGGTGATGGCCATCCTGAAGACGCAGTTCCTCGACGTGATGGCCGGACTCTCGTCGCAGGCGTCGAGTTCCGGCGGCGCGACGACCGGCGGCCCGAGCTTCGGCGGCGGCATCGACCCCGACCTGCTGTCGCTTCTGTTCTTCCACGGCGTCACCATCCAGGCGATGCTGTCCGGGTTCATCAGCGGCTACATCCGCAACGCGGACCTCCTCTCGGGGGTCAAGTTCGTCGTCATCCTCCAGACGCTGTCGCTCGCGGTGTGGATGGTGGTCGGCTGATGCGGCGACGCGGCGGCGACGACGCCCGCGAGACGAGCGGTCGGAGCGCCCGCGCCCAGACGACCATCGACTTCGCCGTCGGCGTCGGCATCTTCCTCCTCGCGGTCGCGTGGGTCGTCGGCACCATCCCGCAGATTCTCGACCCCTTCGAGGCCGAACAGGACCGCCCGCTGGTCGCCAACCGCGCCGCCGACTCGCTCACCCAGCGCCTGCTCGTCGACGACGAGAACCCCGACGTGCTCGACCCGGTCTGTACCGAGGCGTTCTTCAACGGAGACTCGCCCGACGAGCCCCCCGGCGACTGCGACTACGGCAGCGCCGACCCCAACACCGCGACCGGCATCGGCGCGTCCTACGGGCTCAACGTCACGCTCTCACAGAACAGAAGCGTCGTCGGGACGACCGGCGAACCGGTTCCGACCACCCGGAGCGTCGTCGCCGCGCGGCGGGCCGTCCTCCTCGACGGCGACCTCCACGAACTCGCGGTGAGGGTGTGGTGACCGTGTCCCGAGCACAGGCCCACGCGCTCGAAGCCATCGTCGCCGCGATGGTGCTTCTCGCCAGCGTCACGTTCGCGCTGCAGGTGACCGCGGTGACGCCCCTGACCGCGAGCACGTCGAGCCAACACATCGAAAACCAGCAGGCCGCCGTCGCCGACGGCGTCCTGACGGCGGCCGCCGAGACCGGCGCGCTGAAGCGAACGGTGCTTTTCACGCACCCCGAAAACGGGAGCTTCTACGACATCGACGCGCGCGGCTACTACGTCGACGGCGGCCCGCCGACCGCCTTCGGGGAGATGCTCGACGAGTCCTTCTTGGACCGCGGCATCGCGTTCAACGTCTACCTGCACTACCTGCGCGACCGGGAGGTCAGGCGGACGACCCGCCTCGTGTACATGGGCGAGCCGAGCGACCACGCCGTCTCGCGGACCCGACTCGTGACGCTCGCTGACGACGACGCGCTGACCGAACCGGGCACGTCGCCGGGTGGCGACCCCCGCGCGGTCGAGACGACGAAGACGCTCGAATCGGTCGCCGCCGAGACCGACGAGACGTACTTCATACAGGACGGGAGCGCGGGGCCGCTCTACGCCGTCGTCGACGTGGAGGTGGTCGTATGGCGGATGTGACCGACGCGGTCGAGCGCGCGAGCGACGCGGCTGACGACCTCCCGCGTCTCGGCGGCGACGACCGCGGCCAGCTGATGCTCGTCGCCGCGCTCGCAATCGCGGTGCTCCTCGTCGGCCTCGCGCTGACGCTCAACACCGCGATTTATACGGAGAACCTCGCCACGCGCACGACCGACACGGACCTCGACGGCGCAGTGAACCACGGCGGCGCAGTCGAGGCGGGAGCGGGGACGCTCCTCGACGAGGTCAACCGCGAGGGCGGCACGTACGGCGAACTCGCCGACGGGTTCGACGAGACGCTCGGCAACTGGAGCGACGGGGCCGCGACGCTCGCCGCAGTCAGGGGGGCCGCGACGGACGCCTCGTACGTCGACCACGCCGACCCCGTCGAGGGGACGCGAATCTCCCAGCCCGACGCGGCGCGGAACTTCACGGACAGGAACGAGACGGCCGACTGGACGCTCGCGAGCGATGTCGGCGTCCGCGGCGTCCGGTTCAACGTCTCGCGCGACTCGCTTTCGACGTCGAACGCGTCGTCGTTCCACCTCGTCGTCGACGACGAGACGAACGCGGTCGAAACCGCGGTCTACCGGGACTCGTCTCGGGTCTTCGTGGCCGTCGAGGACAGCGGTGGCGTGGAGACGACTTGTAGCGTCGCGGCCGACGCGGGTGACTACGTCACGATTGACGTCGCCGACGGCCGACTCAACGGGACCGCCTGCGACCCGCTCGACGCGGTCCACACCGACCTCGACGGCTCGGTCACGGTCTCGTATCGGAACGCGGCGGAGGCCGAGGGGACCTACGAACTGTACGTGAACGAGACGAACGCCACGGTCTTCGACGCGACGAAGTACGAACCCGCGGGAAGCGGGTCGTCGCCGGTCGCACAGGAGGCGCTGTACGCCGTCACCGTCTCGTACGTCTACGAGTCGGGCGAGACGTACGTCTACCGAGAGCTTCGGGTCGCCCCGGGTGAGGTTGCGTGACGCCGCCGACGCTTCCGGACGACCGGGGAGACCGCGGTCGACGCGAGGTGGGCGCGCACGTCGGTCGGTCGACCGGGGCCGACCGCGGCGTCTCGACGGCGCTCGGCTACGTCCTCACGCTCTCCATCACGGTCGTCCTCATCTCGGGGCTGCTGGTCGCCGCCGGCGGGTTCGTCTCCGACGAGCGCGAGCGGGTGACGGAGACGGAACTCGACGTCGTCGGCAACCGACTCGCGGCCGGCATCGAATCGGTCGACCGAATCGGGGCCGCCCCCGGCGAGTCCCGGGTCGAGGCGACGGTTCGGCTGCCACCGAGGGTCGCTGGAACGACATACACCATCGAGGTGCTGCCGGCGTCGAACGAACTCGTACTTACCTCGACGGACCCCGAGGTGATAGTCCGCGTTTCCGTGGAGACGGAGACCTCGCTGGCCGCGAGCCGGGTCGACGGCGGCGACGTGACCATCACCTACGACCCGGCCTCGGGCGTGGAGGTGGCGTCGTGAGCGACCGCGCCGTGAGCGACACGCTCGGGTTCGTCTTCGTCTTCGCCATCGTCCTCTCGATGGTCGGCCTCGTCACCGCCGTCGGGATGACCGGCCTCCAAGACGCCCGCGACGTCGAGCGCGTCAACAACGCCGAACGCGCCCTCGACATCCTCGGGGACAACATGGAGGACATCTCCGACCGCGGCGCGCCGAGTCGGGCGACCGAGGTGAAGCTTCAGGACGCCAGCCTGACGCTCGACCGCCCCGTCGAGTTCGTCGTCTCCGGCGAGCGGACGGGAGACCCGTCGGTCAACTTCACCAACACGTACGAGGTGTCGCCAATCGTCTACGAGAGCGATTCCAGCGACGAGCGGGTCGTCTACGCGTTCGACGCGCTCTTCCGGACCCGCGGCGACACCGGGACGTTCGTCCGACGACCCTCGCTTGTGCTCACCGACGAGCGGGTGTTGATTCCGGCGTTCGTGACGCGGCCCGACGAGGAGGCGACGACCGCCGTCGGCGGGTCGGGAACGTTCCTCATCCGCGCCGACAAGGCCGCGAGCAACGTGTTGGCCGCGCGGACCGAGGGCTCGTACGATGTGAACCTGACCGTTCGCTCCCCGCGTGCGGCGCTCTGGGAACGAGAGCTATCGAGTCGCCCCGACGTGACCTGCGACGATGTGGTTGAGCCGCCGGACGCGTACCCGAGCGTCTCGTGTTACGTGAACGGGACGGCCCGCGTTCACGTCGTCTCGACATCGGTCGACATGACGTTCGCCGACTGAGTCGAAACCGGACCCGACTCAGACCGCGACCGTCGGGTGGGTGGGCGGACCCGCTCACTCGACGTCGACTTCGACCTCGTTTTCCGTGACGTGCAGGAAGGTGATGAACTGGCCGCCCTCGGCTTGGTCGTAGTCGAGTTCGCCGCGCGAGCCGGACTCGTCGACGCTCTGGCTGTTGCCCGGCCCGTCAGTGACGGTCAGTTCGAACTGCGGCGCGGCGAGCGAGAAGTAGTGGTTGACGACGAACTCCATCGAGGCGGTGTCGCCGTCGGCTTTCGAGAACGTCTGGCCGCTGTCTGCGGCGTGCTCGTCGAAGGTGACGCTGTCGTAGGCCTCGCCGTCCGTGATTTCGGGGGCGAACTGCCACTTGTTCTGGTTACCGAAGCCCTTGTCCGACTGAATGTCGCCGTAGGTCATCGTCTCCGAACTGGTGAAGTCGACGCTGAGTTCGGGGTTGCTCAGCGAGCAGTCGATGCTCACCGCGTCGCTCGTGTCCGGGTCGAGGTCGGTCGCCTGCCAGCCGTGGTACTTGCCGTCTTCGGTGGCGTAGTAGAGCGTCAGGTCGAACGTGCCGTCGTAGCTACCGCCCTTGCACTTGTCGTCCGCCTGCACGTGGAGTTCGAGGTCGCGCTGGTCGCCGTCGTAGTACATCCCCCACTCCATGTTCTGGAGGTGTTGGTCGTTCGAGAGCGTGAGCGTGAACGCCGAGACGTTGTGATTCCCGGCCATTCCGCGCACGTCGACCGAGGTGCCCTCGTTCGGCATCTGGAACTCGCCGACGAGGCCGAGGGTCTCCAGTTCCACGCTCGCGGTTTGGTTGGCGTCGTCGACCGTCACGGTCCCCTCGCTCCGCGACTCGAAGAACCCCGCCCACCCCCGGTAGTGGTCGCTGTGGACCGTCACGACGATTGTGCCATTACTGACCGGGTTGTCGTAACTGCCCGCTGTCTCGTTGTACGCCGCCGTCTCGTTCGGATAGATGCTCCGGGCACGTTTGGTCGCCGCGACCCGCGCCGACACGTCACCTGACGACGACCCGTCGCCGGAGACACGGACGACCGGGAGCGTCAGCGTCGCACCGCGGTAGTGGAACTCCGGCGGCGAGACCATCGTCGTGCCGCCGTCCTGCGTGCGCCAGACCCCGCCACCCTCGTAGGCGATGCGGGCGTCGCCGTTGCGGTACTCGACGCTCCCGAGCGATTCGTTATAGAGTTCTTGGTCGTCGCCGGCGTCGGTGTAGTTCTTGTGCGTGATGCTCAGTCGGCCGCTGTCGTCGTCGACGACGTAGGAACCGCCGCCGGTGCCGCTGAGGTCGACGTACTGCGTTTCGCCCTCGCCGAGCGCGGAGATAGCGACCTGCGAGTCGAACAGCGTCATCGAGTGCTCGGCGCGCGTCAGTTGGGACGCCTGTTTCGTCTCGTCGAGGGCGGGGCCGCCGAGCGCGACGACGGCGGTCGTTCCCGCGACCGTGATTGCTAACAGGAGTACCACCGCGATTGGCGAGGTCTGCGCCGTCCGGTCTCTGACGACGCGGTAGACCAGTGGAACCCGGGGGCGACCGCTCATTACCTACCTGAAGGAGATGCGGGGTGAAAACCTCGCGGGGTACCTGACAGTCTGGTAAGTAGAATCGTTCGAGAGACGTGTTCACGCGACCGTCGAGCAGAACAGTGGACTCGTCGGAAGTTCAGAGAGACATTAGCGGACTCGCCGGGAGTCCCGCGAGCGCAGCGAACGGGACGTCGGCGAGTCCACGAACGACTGACCGAGCGAAGCGACGGAAAGAAGTGAGTGGACTCGCCGGGATTTGAACCCGGGGCCTCTCCCATGCCAAGGGAGTGATCTACCCCTGATCTACGAGCCCTCAAACGCAATCATTCATTCCCCGGTCGAATAAATAAGGGCTTCGAATCGTTCGACGGCCGTGGGGCGGTCGCGCGGGGGGCGGTCGACCGCTGTCTCGATTTGGTGGGGACTCACTCCTCGTCAGTCGCTCGGTTCGGGTCGGTGAAGACGACCAACGTCCCGCCGTCGGTCGCGCGGCGTTCGACGTCGCCGGTGGCGACCAATCTGTCGATGACGCGGCGGGCGTGTGTCGGTGACCAGTCGAGCGTTTCTCCCAGCACGTCTTCGAACATTCGTCCGTTATTCTTGTGGAGGAGCGAGACGACGCGGTCGGCGTCGGAGCGAGTGTCGGTCGCGGTGGCGGCCGGTTCCGTGGACGAGGACGCCGGTGGGGAGTTGTTGCGCCCCCTGAGAACGCCCGCCGCGACGAATCCGACGGCGAACACGGCGAGCGCACCCAACAGGAGCAGCGTCTGGGTGTTCGATTCGCCCCCGCCGGAGTCGCCGTCATCGCCGCCGGCGGCCGTTCCCGTCTCGGTCGGCGCGTCAGTCGACTCTGCGGTCGCAGTCGGGTCGTCTGTCGGTTGCTCGGTTACCTGCTCCTGTGTCGTCGCGTTCGCCTCAGGAACCAGACCCGAACCGTCTCCGATGCACCCGGCAGTCGCCACGGTGAGCGTCGAAAGGAGCGCGACGAGAAGCAATCGACTCGCTCGGCGGCCGTCCGTTCGTATCATCATCGCAATGGGGTACGCTAACAAACAGCATAATTATTGTCTGTATATATACATGACTGGAAGACTATCTCGGAAGACAGGAGTTAGTGCGTGATTGTCTCGAGAAACAGCCAATACGCGGGTGTTCCCGAACGCATGTCGGCGCGTGGGACGAACAGCGACGCTGGAACGCGACGGCGACGACGTGCAGCGAATCGGGGTGGACCACCGCGGATTCGATGCCGTCGGCGACGAACCGACTCGTTTTTTCCGTCGCTGCCGGAACGATTCGGTATGACTGACGACGACGCTCCCGAAGTGCCGGTGGTGTGCGAGGCTTGCGACACGACCACGCGCGTTTCGCTTTCCGGGGTCGCGGACGCTATCGAGCGACACAACGACCAGGTCCACGACGGCGACGACATCGCGCAGGTCGACCCCGAAATCGTCAAGCACGTGACCGACCTCGCGGCGAAGGACATGAGCGTGTTCGAAGACGAAGACGAGGCGTGAGGCAACTGAGAGGCGCTGTCGCGTCGTATCGGCTCTTTTCAGCCGCGGTAGCTCGGATACCGATTGCGGACTTGTGGGACGCCCATAGCGGGGCAAACAGCTGACCCGGAATCCATCAGTCGTTCGAGTGCGATTGCAGGACTCGCCGGGAGTAAGCAGACCGGAGGTTTGCGACGGTCGTAAACGGAGTTCACGGGATTTGAACTCACTCGCAAATCGAAGATTTGCTCGCTGCTCAAATCGCGTTTCGAACAGGACCAATTTACTCTGGCTTCGCGACTCGCTCCGCTCGTCGGAAGTCCAGAGAGAAATTAGTGGACTCGCCGGGGGTCCCGCGAGCGCAGCGAGTGGGACGTCGGCGAGTCCACGAACGACTGGAGGGAACGAAGTGACCAAAAGGAAGTGAGTGGACTCGCCGGGATTTGAACCCGGAGGAAGACGTGCTCGCTCACGATGTTCGCTCCGCGCGACTTCCAGGGATTCAAATCCACACGCTCGCTACAGCGAGCGCTCGGCTCGCCATTTCTTCACTTCGTTCAGAAATGGACTCGCCGGGATTTGAACCCGGGGCCTCTCCCATGCCAAGGGAGTGATCTACCCCTGATCTACGAGCCCGCACCTTCTGATAGCCGTCGCCCGTTTAGAAGCCCTTCGATTCCGACCGGGACGAGTTGGGCCCGAGTCGAAACGGTTTAACCCGGCGCGCGTGGACAACCCAATGGGAATCCAGCACGGCCGCAAATCTGACTCGCCCGATTTGGGCTTGGGATTGCGGTAGTGCCCCGGTAGTCGGTGACACGACTGCGGGGTACTCGTTTCTGCGGTCAGTGCGGTTCCAACCCGCAACAATGGCACGAATGCACACCCGCCGCCGTGGCTCGTCCAGCTCGGACAAGCCGGTGGCAGACGAAGCACCGGAGTGGAGCGACGTCGACGCGGCTGACATCGAAGCCCGCGTCGTCGAACTTGCAGAACAGGGCAAGGACCCGAGCCAAATCGGCCTGTCCCTGCGCGACGAAGGCGTCAAGGGCGTTCCCGTCCCCGACGTCAAGCTCGCCACGGGCAAGAAGGTCACCACCATCCTCGAGGAGAACGACGCCGCAGGCGACCTCCCCGAGGACCTCCGTAACCTCATGGAGCGCGCCGTCCGCCTCCGCGAGCACATGGAGGAAAACCAGCAGGACAAGTCCAACCGTCGCGCACTCCAGAATACGGAGTCGAAGATTCGCCGCCTCGTCTCGTACTACCGCGGCGACAAGCTCGACGACGACTTCACGTACAGCTACGACGTCGCTGTCGAACTCCTCGAAGAATAACTGAATGTCCGTGAGCCCCGCCGAACAGACACCCGCCGCCGACGCCGCCGCGACCCTGCGCAAGGCGACGTTCGTTCGCCTCCGCGTCCACGGGAGCGGCGCCGCCGTCGCGGCCGCGGGTGTCGTCGGACGGGCGCTCAGGACACTCGACGTCCCCTTCCGCATCCGCGCGACCGACGCCCCGGACACTGTCGCAAACGACGACGTTGTGGCAGTCGTGGGGCTGTCGGACGCCGCTGCGGACCTCGAACTCGACCCGACCGACGCCGTCTCGGTCGTCCGCGAACTCGGTGTCGACCCCGACCCGGCGGTCGCGCTGGCCGGCTTCCACGCCGCCGGCGAGACGCCGGACGACGACACCGAACTCGCAGACGCCGCGGCCGACGCGGGCGTCGAAGCCGGACCCGGCGTGGCCGTCCCGACGGGCGACCTCGCCGACGGGCTGGCGCACTCGACGCTCGTCCACGCGCCGTTTTCGGCCGACAGAGAGCGCGCACAGGCGAACCTCGCCGAACTGTCGCTCCCGGCCGAACTCGACGCGGACGCCCGCAGACGCGTCGCCTCCCTCGTCGCCATCGACGCGACGACCGGCGAGGCGACCGCCCGCGCGGCGACCGCCGTCGAGCGCGTCTTGCGCTCGGAAGCGACTCCGAACGGGCCGTTCGAAACCGTCGGCGGCTTCGCCGACGTGCTCGACGCGACCGTCAGAGAGTCGCCCGGCACCGCCGTCGCGCTGGCGCTCGGACACGACGTTCGAGACGCCGCGCTCGACGCGTGGCGCGACCACGCGCAGGCGACCCACGACGCGCTCCGCGGCGCGACGACGGGCCGCTACGAGAGCCTCTACGCGCTCTCGTGTGACCTGTCGTCGTCGGGGCGACTCGCCACCGTGGCGAGGCTCGCCCGCGACTTCCGCTCGCCCGAGCCGACCGTTCTCGCGGTCGGCGTCGGTGCCGCGGCCCTCGTCTCGACCGGCCCAGCCGGACTGGACGAGGACCTCGCCGCGGCCGCGAGCGACCTGCCGGCCGCGTCCGCGACCGGGTCGCCGTCGGAGGCGACGATGACGTTCGATTCCGCGGTGGAGTCGAGCGACGTCGTCGCGGCCGTCAGGGAGGTGCGCCGATGACCCGGCGTGCGACCCTGCGGACGACCCACGACGACCCCGGCATCGTCGCCGGCGCGCTCGAACCGGACAACACGGAGTCGATGCGCACCCGAGTCGAGGGGGACGAACTCATCACCACAATCGAACGCGATTCGACCGGCGGCCTGCACGCCACGGTCGATGATTACGTCGTCAACGTGACGGTCGCCGAGACCGTCATCGAAGCCACACGAACGCACACAGACACTAACCATGAGTGAACGATCCGTCTCCAAGCAGAAGCGCGGAAAGCGATGGTACACCGTCATCGCTCCCGAGAATTTCGACCGTAAGGAACTCGGTTCGACCTTCGCGGACGAACCCGAGAAGATCAACGGTCGCACCGTCGAGTCCACCCTCGGCGACCTCAACGACGACCAGGGCGCGAACAACGTCAAGCTCACGTTCAAGATTACGGACGTGGGCAGCGACGCCGCCTACACCGAGTTCATCCAGCAGGAGCTCACCCGAGACTACCTCCGTAGTCTCGTCCGCCGCGGCGCGTCCAAAATCGAAGCCAACGTCACGGCCATCACCAAGGACGACTACCGCGTCCAGCTCCAGCCCGTCGCCTTCACGACGAAGAAGGCCGACCGGAGCCAGGAACACGAGATTCGTCGCATCATGACGAAGCTCACCCGCGAGGCCATCACGGGCCACACCTACGACGCGCTCACCGAGAGCGTCGTCGAGGGTCGCCTCTCGTCGGCCATCTACGGCGATGCGAAGGTCATCTACCCCCTGCGCCGCGTCGAGGTCAAGAAGTTCTCCCTCGAAGCCCGTCCCGAAGAGGTCGAGGCCGAAGAGGAAGCCGCCGTCAGCGTCGACGAAGGCGACGTCGCAGTCGACGTCGACGACGACGAGACCGAAGCGTAAGCCCGTCTCGCCGACGGCTCGACTTCGAATTTCGACTTTTTACGCGGCCCACCTGCGCGATGAGCGACGCCGCTGTCGGGTGTTGAATCCGGGGCAGACGGCGGGCGGTGAGTTCCGGGCTACTCCTCGACGACGATAGTGCCGACCATCCCCTGTTGCTCGTGGGGAACACAGAGATACTCGTACTCGCCGGGCACGTCGAAGGTGTACGAGTACGTCTCGCTACTGGCGATGAGGCCGCCGAGCGAGTTGGAGTAGGCGTCGCGGGCGGCCTGCTCGGTCTCGTAGCCGCCGCTGGCGAAGAACGCGGCTCCCTCGGGGAGGGTGCCCTCGTAGGCGGTGACGGTGTGGCCGCGGGAGCTCGTGTTGCGCCAGACGACCTCGTCGCCGGCCTCGACGGTCAGCGTCGGCGGGTCGAACGCGACCGCGGTCATCCCGATGTCGAAGTCGTCGCCCGACGCCGTCAGGGTCGCACAGCCCGCGAGGCCGGCGGTCGCCGCCGCACCGGCCGCCGCGAGGAACTGACGCCGCGTCCGACCGTCGTCCGAAGACCCGTGGTCTCGCATGGTCGCCTCTCGGGACGCGACCGATAAATGTCGCATGGTTCGCCCGCCGAACCGCCGAACGGGGCGGAACACGCCGTGACTGCCGGTTCGAGCGGCAGCGACGCGAAGCCGGCCGCCGACGGACGGAACGTAAGAGGGAAAGGGCAGGTACGCAATCGCATCGGTATGAGACCCCGATTCGTCGGTCGGTTGGGCCCCGCCGACGTGGTCACCGCCGGGAACGCGGCGCTGGGATTCGTCGCGGCGGTGTTAACCGCGGTCGACGTGCACCTCGCCGCCAAGGTTATCCTGCTCGCCGCGATGGCCGACGGCCTCGACGGCGTGGTCGCCCGGCGCTACGGGGGAACCGACGCAGGGCCGTACCTCGATTCCCTCGCGGACGTGGCCTCCTTCGGCGTCGCGCCCGCCCTGCTCGTCGTCGCCGTCGTCCGCGAGATGTGGGGCTTCGACCGGGTTCGGGTCGTCGCCGGCGTCGCCGTCGCCGCGCTGTTCGTCGCGGCCGCGGTCGTCAGACTGGCGCTCTACACCGCCTACGACAGCGGGTCCGACGAGACGGTCGGGGTGCCGACGACGCTCGCCGCGACGATTCTGTCTGCGGGCGTCCTCGTCGGCTTCGTCGAGCCGATGTTGCTCGTCGGCCTCTCGGCAGTTATGGCCGCGCTGATGCTCTCGGACGTGACCTACCCCGACCTCCACGCCCAGGACGCGCTCGTCATGGGTGTGGTTCAGGGCCTCGCAATCGTCTGCTCGGGGACGCTCGGTGAGGGCTTCTCGTTCGGCTTGCTGTTCTTGGCGCTCGGCTACCTGTTTCTCGGGCCGCGCTTCTACTGGGCGTGACCGGGGCGGCGGAACGGAACGCGCCCGCTTACATCCCCATGTCCGCCGCGTCGTCTGGGACCGGCAGGTCGTGCGGCGAGACGCCGAGGAGTTCCGCGACGTGGTCCAGCGCCATGTCGAAGCCGTAGTAGCGTTCGAGTTCGTCGCCGTCGGCGGTCGGTCGGACCTTCAACATCGCGTAGCCGTCGATGTTCTGGGCTACGGCGGCGGTCCGCCCGTCGCGGTCGAATTCGAGGACGCGCTCGGCGTCGGTGACGTAGTACCGCGCGGTGACGCCGTTCGCCTCTGCGGTTGCGTCGGTCATGCGAGGCGCTAGGGAGCACGGGCTGTCTAAACTATCGGTTCCGGCGGACTGGCGTGGGAGAGTGTGGCTGGACGTGACGGGCCGGCAGACCGGCGGGCCGGCGGAACGAAAGTGACGTGTGTCTCTCCCACGAGACGGGAGCTATGTGGTTTCAGAGCGGCCGCCGGCGCGACCTGTGTGCCGTCCTCTACGACGCGGGCGAACTCCGCGGGCAGAAGCTGAAGACCCGGTTGGAACGCTACTACGACCTCCGAATCGACCCCCAGTCGTTCTACGGGACGCTCGACGCGCTCGTGGAGGCGGGCCACCTCCAACGGCGGACCGAGGGCATCTACGACGTGTACGGCCTCACCGACACGGGCGCAGAGCGGGTCGAGTCGTACCACGCGTGGCTCGCGGAGCGAGTCGCAAACGGGGCGCGGGGCGCGGAGGACGCGGAGGGTACGAACGAATCGGTCGTCGACTGACGTTACTTCTGGAGCCAGTCACCGATGGTGTTGCGGAGAATCTCGCTCGTCCCCTCGTAAATCTCGTTGAGCTTCGCGTCGCGGTAGTAGCGCTCGGCGGCGAACTCCTTGGTGTAGCCGTAGCCGCCGTGAATCTGGATGCCCTCGTTGGCCACCTCGCGGCTGATTTCGCTGGCGTAGAGCTTCGCCTGTGCGGCCTCCTTGATGAACGTCTCGTCGCGCATCTTTAGGTCCGCGGCCTTGTGCATGAGGAGCGTCGCGGCCTGCACCTTCGTGTCCATGTCCGCGAGTTTGTGCTTGATGGCCTGGAAGTCCCCGATGGGCTGGTCGAACTGCTCGCGCTCGCCGGCGTACGTCACGGCGTCGTGGAGGGCGGCGCGGGCGATGCCGATAGAGCGCGCCGCGATGGTGATGCGGCCGCCGTTGAGCGTCTTCAGCGCCTGCACGAAGCCGTCGCCCTCGTCGCCGAGGAGTCGGTCTTCGGGGATTCGCATGTCGTCGAAGCGGAGTTCGGCGGTCGGACAGCCCTTGTCTCCGAGTTTGTGCTCCGTGCCCTCGACGACGAAGCCGTCGTCAACCTCGGGCCGGACGACGAACGACGAGATGCCCTTGTTACCCGCGTCGGGGTCGGTCTTGGCGAAGACGACGACGGTGTCCGCGACCGAGCCGTTCGAAATCCAGAGCTTGCCGCCGTCGACGACGTACTCGTCGCCGTCTTTGACCGCCGTGGTCTCCATGGCCGGCACGTCGCTGCCCGCGCCGGGTTCGGAGAGCGCGAACGCGCCGATGTCGGTGCCCTCGTTGAGCGGGGTCAGATACGTCTGCTTTTGCTCTTCGTTCCCGAATTCGTAGAGCATGTTGCCGGCGAGGCTCGTGTGGGCGGCGACGATGGTCCCGAGGCCGCCGGAGCCGCGGGAAATCTCTTCGAGGCCGATGGCGTAGGAGTGGTAGTCGAGGCCGGCACCGCCGTACTCCTCGGGGAAGGGCATGCCCATCAAGCCGAGTTGGCCCATCTCGGCCACGAGGTCGGCGGGGAACTCGTCGGTCTCGTCGATTTCCGCCGCGCGAGGTTTGACTTCCTCGTCGACGAACTCCGAGACCATCTCCTTGATTTGCTTCTGCTCCGCAGTGAGCGCGAAGTCCATATCTGAATCTTTCATCGACTATGCTTATGGTTTTCTCCTGCGTCGTCCCGGCCGTCCGCGGATGCGGCCCCCCACGAGACTTTTTATCCCCCCTTCCGTAATACGGGTACGCTTCGAATGTCTCGACACGCCGATGCCCGGCCACCGGCAACTGATGACGACCTCGATTGGTGTCACGATGCAGTTCAGGGGGTCTCTCGGACCTTCGCCCTCACGGTCGACGTCCTCGACGAACCGATGGCGTCGCACATCTGTATCGGATATCTCCTCTGTCGAATCGCCGACACCGTGGAGGATTCGTCTTCAATCGCGCCCGACGAGCAGGCACACCTCCTTCGACTCTACGACCGCGCGCTCGACCCCGACGACGACACCACCGTCGACGAGTTCGTGACCGCAGTACAGCCGCACCTCCCCGCGGAGGGCGAACAGTCCGACGACTGGATGGTCGTCGCCAACACCGCTCGGGTCTTCCGGACGTTCGAGGCGCTGCCGGAGGACGTGCGGGAGGCGGTCAGGCCGCCGGTCCGCGAACTCGTCTCGGGCATGGCGATGTTCGTCGAACGCTACTCGCAGACCGGCGGGCTCCGCATCCAGTCCCGCGAGGAGTTAGAGGAGTACTGCTACTACGCCGCCGGAACCGTCGGCAACCTCATCACGAACCTCGTGACCCGCGGCAACGTCGACAGCGAGCGCCGGTCGCGGCTCTACGACACCGCCGAGGAGTTCGGCCTGCTCCTCCAGCTCGTGAACATCGCGAAGGACGTGCACGACGACTACACCTCCGAGAACAACGTCTACCTCCCCGCCGACTGGCTCGACGACGCGGGCGTCCCGCAGGAGGAGGTCGTCGACCCCGAGCACAACGACCGCACGGCCTCGGTGGTCGCGCGGACCGCCGACCACGCGAAATCGTTCCTCGACGACGCGCAGACCTACTTAGAGACGGTGCCGCTCCGCGAGGGCAACACGCTCGCCGCGTGGGCGATTCCGTTCCTCCTCGCGGTCGGGACGCTCCGCGAACTCGTCGCCAACCCCGAACACGCGGTGACGGGCGAGGGGGTCAAAATCTCCCGACAGGAGGTGTTCGCCGTCGTCTCCGAGATGAACGGCGCGAGCTCCGAGTCGCTCGCCGAGATGCGCGAAATCATCTCGCGCCAGCCGTTCCACCGAGCAACGACGAACCTCGACTGAAGACGACGCCGCGCCGTCGGTCGGGCCTCGGTTCCGTTTTCGCGTCTCTTCTCCGTCCGTTCGCTTCGAGCGCCGCCGAACGCGGCGGTGAGTTCCTCTCCCGTGAACGCCACGCTTCGCACCCGCCGCGACCCCGTCGGAACCGAATTCGAGGGCCATGCGGTCCCGTGACGAACGCGGTTTGGGAGGATTTTTAGTAACCCAAGCATAACGGGCGTCTATGAGTACCGAAGAAGCACACGACGACCACGGCCATCACCTGCCGGCGGTTCAGGACTGGCCGCGCGGCTTCGGCGAGGCGAGCTGGTGGCCGTTCGTCACCGCCGTCGGAGGCGCGGGCATCTACGCCGGTGCCGGGCTGTACGTCATGGGACAGGACGGAATCGTCGGCCAGACGGCGGGCCCCGCCGTGTTCATCGGCAGCATCTTCCTCTTCCTGGCCGGACTCTACGGCTGGTTGTACCACGCGTTCGTGAGCCACTTCTGGTCGCGCGACGCGAGCCAGAAGAGCGCGTCGAAGCTCCGCTGGGGGATGATTGCCTTCCTCGGCTCCGAACTCGGGACGTTCGGCGCGCTGTTCGCGTACTACTTCTTCATCCGCGCGGGGACGTGGCCACCGCAGGAACTCCCGCATCTCACGGGGTCGTTAGTGCTAGCGAACACCGCCATCCTCATCGTGTCCAGTCTCACGCTCCACTGGGCGCACGTCGCCATCCGCGAGGAGAACCACCGTAACTTCGTCCTCGGGCTCGCGGTCACGCTCCTGCTCGGCGTGATATTCATCGGCGGGCAGGTGTACGAGTACTACGAGTTCATCGTCCACTCGAACTTCTCGATTACCGACGGCATCTTCGGGTCGGCGTTCTACGGCCTCACCGGCCTGCACGGCCTCCACGTCAGCCTCGGCGCGGTGCTTCTCGGTATCGTCTTCGTCCGCGCGCTCCGCGGGCAGTACTCCGCCGAGCGCCACGTCTCCGTCAGCACGGCCTCGATGTACTGGCACTTCGTGGACGTCGTCTGGATCTTCCTCGTCGTCGTCCTCTACGTCGGCGCGGAAGTCGGCGCGTAACGTCACCGTCCGTCGCCGCGACGCCGCGGCACCGATTCTTTCGAACCGCTCTTTTCCCGAGAGCCGCGCACGTCGACCGACGGCCGGACCGACCCGTCAGCGGCCGCTCACCCGAACTGCTCGTTGAAGCGGTAGATGTCTTCGTCCACGCCGGCGACGACGAGGTCGTCGTCGGCTTCGACCCGGAACTTCGGGCCGACCTCGGTGACGAGTGCACCGTTTCGCTCGACGGCGATGACGGTGCAGTTCGTTCGGGCGCGAACGTCGGCCCCGGCGAGGGTCCGCCCCACGAGGCCGGGGGCGTTCGTCCGGACGATTTCTATCTGCGACTGCGGCGCGATGACCTCCTCGTCGAGCACCGTCGAGGCGAGCATCCGGCCGGCGACCGTCGACAGCGCGAGCACGTAGTCCGCGCCGGCGCGGTAGAGTTTGGCGATGCTCTCGGTCTCGTTGGCGCGGGCGATGACCTCCGTCTCCTCGGAGACGCGCTCGGAGACGAGCGTGGCGAAGACGGCCGTGGTGTCGTTGTCGAGCGCGAGGAGGACGCCGCGGGCCTCGGAGACGTTCGCCTCGGAGAGCGTCTGCGGGTCGGTGATGTCGCCGACGAGGTCGACGCCGGGCTTGTCCTGCTTGTCGACGACGAGGTGCGGGACGCCGGCGCTCGCCAACTTCTCGGCCGCGGTGGAACCGACCTCGCCGTATCCGGCGACGATGACGGTTCCGCGGCGGAAGCGCCGCGCCGACGACAGCGTCAGCGCGCGGAGTTCTTCGAGTTGCTTCTCGCGGCCGACGACGAGCAGGATTGTGTGTTCGTCGATGACGGCGTGGGGGGCCGGCGGGGAGACGAACTCCCCGGTGAACCACGCGCCGATGACGTTGACGCCGGTGACGTCCCCGATGCCGCTCTCGGCGATGGTCCGACCCTCGGCGGGGCTGCCGCGCTGGACGAGCAGCTCCGCGACCTCGAAGTCCTCGCCGATTTCGATGGCGTCGCCGAGTTCCGAGGAGATGGACGTGGTCGCCTTGCCCGCGAGGCTCTCGCCGAGGAGCCGGCGCGGCGAAACGACCCGGTCGGCCCCGGCGTAGCGGTGGTAGTCAGCGACATCGGGGTCCTCGATGAGGCTAACGACGCGGGCGTCAGGCGCGGCCTGCTTCGCGGCGAGGATGATGCTCGCGTTCGTCTCGTCGTCGTCGTCGGCGACGATGGCGAGCGCCTCGGCCGCGTTCGCCGCGTCCAGCGACTCGACGTCCTCGGGGTCGCCGTGGACGACGTCGTAGCCCGCGCCGTGTAGCTCCTCGGCGCGGTCCCGGTCGGCTTCGAGAATCACGTAGGGCACGTCCATCGAATCGAGTTCGTCCACGAGGGCGTCGCCGCGAGGGGTGAACGTGCAGATAACGACGTGGTCCGAGCGCGTCGACGCCGTCGGCGGCGCGGTCCGCAGGGCGTCTTCGACGAGCGGGACGAGAAATAGCGGGAGCGTGAGGAAAACGGTCGTGACGCCCGTGAGTTGCATCAGAATCGACAGCGCGAGTAACGGCGGATGGTCGACCCAAAATCGGGTCTGTTCGCCGTAGCCCGTCGTCGTGAACGTCTCGACGACGACGTGGACCGCCTGCAAGAAGGTGATGTCCTCGCCGGCGAAAAAGCCCGCCGCCCACTGGTAGGCGATGGAGAACATGAGCATCAACAGCCCGGCACCCGCGAGATAGCGGCCGAGTCGCCGCTTCGCCTTCGACAACCCGGGGCCGTCGCCCGAAATAGACATACACCCGCTATGGCCGCCGGTGGCTAAAAGCGTCCTGACGCGGGAGGCGTTCCGTGAGCCGCCGTCGAGACGCCGCGCTCGCGGGGTCGGCTCTCCTCGCCGTCGCGGCCGGGCTCTCGACCTATCCGCTCCTCCTCGCGGCGGTCGAGTTTCGGAGTCGCGGCCGAGGGGAGAGCCGCCCGTGATTCTGCCCCGCAGACCTGTTACGCGAGGAATACTTAACAGCCGCCCGTCCCCCTGTACGGGTATGTGTAGCACACCGTCCGACCGCCGAGGCGACAGTCGGCGGCCGTGACGCTTTCGGGAGATAGCGCGGCGACGCCGCGGACGACACGTCGGACGAGACGGCGCGTGCTCGAAACCGGCGGCGCGGCGGCTGCAGCCACGCTGGTGGTCGGGGGACTGCTCGCGGTCGAGTGGCTCTGGCTCGTCTCGCGGGCCGCCCCCTCGCCCGAGACCGCCGCGGCGACGTGGGCCGCCGGGACCCTGCTCGTCGTCGTCGGGCTCTGCGCGTACGCCTACGCGAACGCGGACGAGAACGTCGCGCCCGGAAACGCCGGAACGGCCGAACCCGCGGCGGGGTCGGCCCGCGCCTACGACGACCTCGGGGTCCCGACCACCGTCACGCTCGTCCGCGGGTTTCTCGTCGCGGGCGTCGCGGGCATCGTCGGTGTGGCGCTCCACGGGTCGCTGAGTCCTCCGTGGGCGTGGGCCGCCGCCGCCGGCTACGGGGTCGCCGCCGCGCTCGACGCGCTCGACGGGGCGCTCGCCCGCCGACTCGACCGCGTCAGCCGCCTCGGCGCGCGACTCGACACCGCGGTCGACGCCTTCGGCCTCCTCGTCGCCCCGCTCGCGGGCGTCCTCCTCGGCGAACTCGCGTGGTGGTATCTCTCGGTCGGCGCGGCGCGGTACGTGTTTCTCGTCGGCCGCCGCCTCCGCGAGCGAGCGGGCCGGCCGACGTTCGACCTCCCGCCGCGGGCCTCGCGGCGCGTCCTCGCCGGCGTCCAGATGGCCGTCGTCCCGCTGGCGCTCGCGCCCGGCGTCTTCGACTCGTGGATGCCGCTCGTGACCGGCGTCGCGGCCGCGGCGCTCCTGTGCGGCTTCGCTCGGGACTGGGGCTACGTCTCGGGGCGACTCGGGAGCGAGAGCAACGGAGACGCGCCAGTCGCGGAGTAATCAGTCGAGTTCGGCCAACACGTCGAGGTTGTGAGCGACGTACGTGAGTTCGTCGCCCGCGAGGGCGTCGTGTCGGGCGTCGAGCCACCCGTCGAGCGTCGCGCGGTCGACCGCGGCCGACTCGCCGACGGATTCCTCGACGAAGCCGAGGATGCGGTCGAGGAAGATTCGCGCCTCGTCGTCGTGCGGCGGGTGGACGACCCAATCCGAGCCGCCGGCCGCGACGACCGGCGCGCCGAGTTCCCGCAGGGTCGACAGGAGGTCGGAGCCGGTGTTCGGTCCCGCGCGGTCGCCGCCGCGCATCGTCTCGTGGTACGCACCGAGCACCGCGTCGTCGTCGGGGTGGCTCGGGCGGAACGCGGTTCGACCGTCGAACGTGATGGGCGCGTAAAAGAGGCCGTCGTCGGTGAGCCGCGAGAGGAGCGCGTCAACCGCCCGTCGGAGCGGGAGCACGTCGAAGACCGCGTGGGCGACCACGAGGTCGATTGCCTTCGGGAGGACCGTCATCGCCTCGAAGAGGTCGCTCGTCACGTAGGTCAGCGAGACGCTGCGGCCGTGGCGTTCGATGCGGAAGCCGTCGGGCGTCGGCTCGGCGGTCCAGCCGGCGGCGCGCGCCCACTCAGCGAACGCCGCGGCCGCGTGGTCGGCCATCCCGCGCGTTCGGTCGACCATGACGTACTTTATCTCGTCGTGCGCGTCGAAGACGCCCCACGAGAGGAGCCGCCGACACATCGCGCCCGTCCCCGCCCCCACCGAGACGACGCGGAGCGGCTGTCCCGACCGCGACTCGGCGCGCGCCTCCAGCCGGTCGATGAGGCTCGCGAGCGTCGGTCGGTGGAGCGCGCGGTCGTCCACGGGCTCCTTCGCGCGGAGGTAGTGGACGAACCGGTCGTCGTGGCTGGTCACGACCGACCCGTCTCGGCGGACTCGTATAACCGTTCTCCCGGCTCGGTCCCGACCGCGGCGAGCGAATCGGTCACAGCAGACACGCTGAAGTGTGAACTGAGCTAAACATTCGCTCGATTCGCCCGGAAAGTATTTGATTCGGTTCCGGTGATGTAACCCCAAATGGATAGCGAGATTATTGACGCGGTGACCGGGTGGGACTCCGCGCCCGCCGAACGAGGCTACGGTGGCCTCCGGTCGCTCGCGGACGACGGCTTCACAGGAGCCGTCGTCGCTGGCATGACGTGGGGATTCATGCTCAACGGCCGTCTCCTCGGCGTTTTCGACGGGGCGGTTGCAGATTTCGAGGGTGAATCGTTCGAGGCGCACCGCGCACCGGACCCAGCGCTGCCGCTTCTGTACGCGATGCAGGAGACCGGCGGCGACGTCCGCGCGCAGTACTACACGGAGGAGACGCCGCTGCAAGACGCAAACGGAACGCTCTCGTCGGGCGGCTTCACCGGCTACGTCGAACTGTCCGAGAACGTGCTCTCGGGCGACTACTTCGTCGTCTACCACGGGGGGAAGTCGATGAGCGCCGCCTTCGTCGGCAACAGCAAGCGGCTCATCACCGGCGACGAGGCGTTCGAGCGCGCGAGCGACGAGGTTGGCATCTACAAGGTTTACGACGTGGATATCGACCTCGTCGACATTCCCGAGGCCGACTCCGACGAGGGAGCCGACGATGCGACGGGAGCCGCCGCGGGCGGCGTCGCTCCGGCGGACGACGAGACCGACGCGACAGACCCGTCCGAGGAGCCGGAGCCCGAACCGGTGGTTCCTGACGAGTCGGGGGCGGCAACCGCTGCCGACGAGACCGCACCCGAGCCCGCCGACGGTGACGGCGATGACGATGGAGACAGCGACGACGGCGAACCCGTCGACAGCGAGCCGGCGATGGCCGACGCTCCGGCCGACGAAGAACCGGACCCCGCGGCGGCCGCGGCTGACGCGACCGCGGACGACGCCGAGCCGGCAGCGTCGACGAGCCCCGACGACGAGTGGACCGAGACGGGGTCCGGACCGTCTGTGACTCCGGGCGGGTCGCGGTCTCCGGAGTCAACCGAGGCGGCCGCGTCGCCCACGAGCCGGCCCGTGCCGGAGGAGTCGCGGCCGCCGACAGGCGAGGGACCGGTCGTCACCGACGCCCCACAGAAGAACGGCGAGGCGGCGTCTCCGGACCCGGACCCGGACCCGGACCCGAATCCGGAGGGCGGCGCGACCGGCGACGACGTGTTCTCCGCCGAGGCGCAGTGGCGAAACGCCCGGTCGATTCCGTCGCTCGACCCCCGCGACGCCGAGGGAGAGTCCGTCGACGGCCGCCCCGGGACGCCTCGAAGCCACCAGCGGAACACGACGCAGGCGACGCATCGCCGGCAGTCACAGGGCGAATCGCGGGCGTCGCCGCAAGACCAGAGCCAGCGGCCGAACCAGCGGCAGGCCCAGCCGGCCGACGGGACGCCGGACGAGCCCGCCGCCGACCCGGCGGAAGCCGAGTCGCTGAAAGAGCAGGTCGAGGCGCTGGAGTCGGAGCGCGACCGGCTCGAATCCGAGCGCGACTCACTCCGCGAGGAGCGCGACGAACACCGCTCTCGCGCCGAGGAGCTGGCAGACCGCGTCGCGGAACTCGAATCCGAGGTCGAACGGCTTCGGGGACAGCTCGACGAGGCGGGGATTCGGTCGACCGACCGCTCGATGTCGGCCGACGAGGCGCTCCGCGGGACGAACCTGTTCGTTCGCTACGCCCGCAAGGGCGAGGCGACGCTGGAGAAAGCCCACGACGGGCAGGCCTCCCGCGAGGAGGTCGTCGAGAACCTCCGGCTCGAACACCACACCACGTTCGACACGGAGGGGCTCGGCATCGACGGCCAGCCCTACGAGGAGTTCCTCCACGAGACGCCCGAGTACGGCTTCGCCAAGTGGGTCGTCACCGACCTGCTCTACGAAATCGGCGAGACGGGCAACCGGTCGAGCCTCGCGGGCGTCTTCGACTCGATTCCGAAGGCCGACCGAATCGAACTGTACGGGAGCGTCTCGATACCGCTCGGCGACGGCGAAGCCGAGTCCCGGCAGTTCGACATCATCGTCCGCGATCAGATGGGTGAGCCGCTGTTCGTGGCGAACCTGAACGACTCGCGGGACCCGGCGACCCGGCCGATGGTCACCCAACTCATCAAGGACTCGAAGAGCGTCGCCAACGCGAAAGAGACGCTCGGCTCGGCGTTCGTGGTCACGAAGAGCTTCTTCGAGCCGGGGGCGCTGGAGGCCGCCACCGAGGAGACCGGCGGGGGTCTCCTGAGCCGGTCGAAACGCAAGAGCTTCGTGAAGCTCTCGCGGAAACAGGGCTACCACCTCTGTCTGGTCGAAGCGCGGGGTGGCGAGTTCCACCTGAACGTGCCCGACCTCTGAGTCGGCCCAGATTCGACCGTCGCCGCGGTCGCTGTCGCTGTGTTAGTTTGTGCCCGCGGTCGCTGTCGCTGTGTTAGTTTGTGCCCGCGGTCGCTGTCGCTGTGTTAGTTTGTGCCCGCGGTCGCCGCGGCTGTCGGCGGTACTAAGCGATAGTGAAACGACCGCGGGGCTCGGAGAGCGTCCGCGGCGAGTGTCCGTGGTGTCGGGTCGGTACCGTTCGGTTCCGACCGCGTCGAAGCGTCGCTAACGCGGTCGGTCCGATGTCGTGCCCGGAGAGACTCGTCGGACGAAACAGGATAGAACGACCGCGTGCGCCTGAAGTGTGGTTAGTTCTCGATTTCGGCCGCTTCCTCGATTTTCATCGATTCGAGCTTGCCGACGATTTCGTCGAGCTTGTCGTCGAGTTCGTCGACGAACTCCTGGGTGCGCTCGGTGGTGATTGCGCCCTGGCTGGAGGGCTCGATGAGGTTCTCTTCTTCGAGAACGCGGAGGGAGTAGCGAACCTTGTGGTGCGGGTAGCCCGTCTCGTTGGACATCTTCACGATGCCGATCGGCTCACTTTCGATGACCATCTTCAGGACCTGGAGATGGCGCTCCAACATATCGACTTCCTTCTCAAGTCGGTCTATCATGCCATTTGTTAACTCTTCTTGGGAGGCTTTAAGCCTTGCCCTCCGAGCCGGCGAAAAATGAGATAACGCGACCTTAACGAGGACACTAATTAACCGTTGTGTTATCCGTCGCCACGCCAATGCGTGTTCATGGCGTATTCCTCGGAAACGGTTCGGGAATTAGACACGAACGTGCATTGCTAGTCGGCCGCGACCGTAATCTGTTTAGTCCGGCGCGGGGAACGGCCGACGTATGACTGTTACCATCGTCGGTTCGCAACTCGGCGACGAGGGCAAAGGCGCGCTCGTCGACCTGTGGGGCGGCGACGCTGATATCGTCGTCCGCTATCAGGGCGGCGACAACGCCGGCCACACCGTCGTCGAAGACGGCGAGGAGTACAAGCTTTCGCTCGTCCCGAGCGGGGCCGTCCGCGACAAAATCGGCGTGCTCGGAAACGGCTGCGTCATCAACCCGCGGACGCTGTTCTCCGAAATCGACGACCTCCGCGAGCGCGGCCTCGACCCCGACGTGCGCCTCGCCAAGCGCGCGCACGTCATCATGCCGTACCACCGCCGCCTCGACAACATCGAAGAGGAGGCGAAGGCCGACTCGGACCTCACCGTCGGCACGACCGGCCGCGGCATCGGTCCCACCTACGAGGACAAGGCGGGCCGCCGCGGCATCCGCGTCGGCGACCTGCTCGACCCCGACGTGCTCCGCCAGCGACTGGAGTACGTCGTGCCCCAGAAGCAGGCGCTCATCGAGGACGTGTACGGCCTCGAAGCCGGCGAGGAGTGCGACGTGGAAGCGCTCGTCGAGGAGTACACCGAAATCGGCCGCCGCCTCCGCGAGGACGACATGGCCGTCAACTGCGGCGACTTCCTCGCCGAGCGCCGCGAGGCCGGCGACAACGTGATGTTCGAGGGCGCGCAGGGCACGCTCATCGACATCGACCACGGGAGCTACCCGTACGTGACCTCCTCGAACCCGACCGCGGGCGGCGCGGCCACCGGCACCGGCGTCGGTCCGACCGTCGTCGGACAGGGCGAGGTCGTCGGCATCGTCAAATCCTACCTCTCCCGCGTCGGCGAGGGCCCGATGCCGACCGAACTGAACGGCAACGACCGCGACGAGGAGCTCGCGGACTTCATCCGCGAGAAGGGCGGCGAGTTCGGCACCGTCACCGGCCGCCCGCGCCGTATCGGCTGGCTCGACATGCCGATGCTCCGCCACGCCGCCCGCGTCAGCGGCTTCACCGGCATCGCCGTCAACCACCTCGACGTGCTCGCCGGCCTCGACGAGGTCAAGGTCGGCCACGCCTACGAACTGGAGGGCGACGAACGCCTGACGATGCCCGCGACGACCGAGCGCTGGGGCGAGTGCGAACCCGTCCTCAAGGAGTTCGACACGTGGCCGGAAGTCGACTGGGCGGCCGTCGCCGAGGAGGGCTACGACGCCATCCCCGACGCCGCACAGGACTACCTCGAATACCTCTCGGACGAACTCGACGTGTCGATTTACGCCGTCGGCGTCGGCCCCGGTCGCGAGCAGACGGTCCACCTCGAAAACCCGTTCGACGACTGAGCGCCGCGCAGTCGTCCACCCGGTGACGGCGCGCTTCCGCCCGCCGACCACCGCCGTGACGGCGGCGAACCCGTACGCTTTTACTTCGCGCAATCCACCGTCACGACGATGAAAGAATCCCTGATGGACATCCTCTGTGACCCCCTCGACAAGAGCGAACTCGAGTTGGAAGTCGACGAGCGCGACGGCGACGAAATCATCGAGGGGCGGCTCATCGGTACGGTCACCGGCGAGGTGTACCCCATCGAGGACGGCATCCCGAACCTCCTGCCGCCGGACATGCGCGACGACTGAGGAGACACCTCATCGGACCTGAACGTTTTTCTATTCTCGTCTCGACGGTGAAGCCGTGTCGAACGCGCCGCTCACCGTCACGCTGAACGACGAGCGCCCGCACGATCTCTCGGTAGCGCCGTCGTTCTCGACGAACGGGCCGTTCTCGGTCGAACTCGCGAACGAGGGGCAGGCGGTGCACGTCCACCTGCACATCGACGACGAACTCTCGCGCGCGGCGAGCCTGTCCGAAGGAAACCACTTCGTCGACGGCGACCAGACCAAGACCGTCGAGGTGTTCGTCACCCAGCCGTCCGAGCCGGTGTCGGGGAAGCTCAAAATCGTCTCGGGCCACGGCTCGGAGACGAGATACGTCGACGTGACCGTCGAACCCGGCTCCGGCGGCAAACCGCCGGTCGACGTGGACGAGACGCTATCGAAGCCGAAACAGCCCGAACCCGAGCCGAGCGTGACCGAGAGCATCGCCGACGTGTTCCCGAGCGTCGACCCGCGGGCCGCCCCGCTTTTCGGCCTCGCGCTCGTCGCGCTCGTTCTTGCGGTGGCGCTCGCCTCGCTGTTCGAGAGCTTCGCCATCACCCTCGGGGCCGGCGTCGTCGTCGGCGGCGTTCTCGCGGCGCTGGTGCTGACGATGCGGTGACGGCATCGAAAAACGAAACGCGGAGCGCCCGCGGCGCGGCCTACTCGTCGTCGGGCGCGTCGGTCGGGACGCCGCCGAGGTTGCCCTCGTCGTCGAACAGCTTCGCGCGCAGGAACCGCGCCCGGTAGCGGTTCGCACCCTCGTACACGTCGGCCTCGCGGATGTCGTCGATGCGGCCGTCCGCGACGGCGTCGATGATGTCCTCGACCTGTTGTTTCTCCGAGGGCGTGAGTTCGAACTCGTAGGTCCGGGTCTCCTCGCCCTCCAGCCGCGTCCACTTTCGGGACGCCGCGATGACGACGGAACACGGCTCGCGGCACGGGAACGCGCCGTCGCCGCCGTCCACGTCGAGGTCGGTGTCGTCGTCGTACTGCCACTCGCGGCGCTTGACGCACTGGCTGTCGGCACAGCAGGCCTCCGCGACCCAGTCGACGTGTTCGTGACCGTCGCCGCGGTTCCACGTCTTCACGACGCTGTACATCCCGGTCTGACGGCCGATGGCGTCCTCCCAGTGGGTCACGTCGAGTTCGCCCCGGCGCTCGCGGTACCAGTTGGGAACCGACGCGGGGTAGAACGTCTCGACGGTCTCCACGAGGTCGCGGCCGTCGAGGGCGGGGAACAGCCAGCCGCCGGCGAGGTTGCTGCCGGACTTCAGCGGGCGGTACCGCCCCTTCTCGTCGTAGGTCGCCAACTGGCGGGCCGCGAGCGGTTCGTGGTAGGCGTCGAGGTCGTCGCGGTCGGCGGCGGCCTCGTCGGCGTGGCGGAGTTCGTAGGACCGCTCGCCGTGGTCGTCGACCGTGACCGTGACGAGCAGTTGGCCCCACTCGCGGCTGACGCCGTCCCGGAGATCGTCGTACCGTTCGGGGACCGAAGCGACGTCAGCGTCGGCGTCGCTGGCGCTGTCGCTTCCGTTTCCGTCGCCGTCGCCGCCCGTATCGACCGGCGCACCCTCGACCCAGCGGAGGAACGCCCGTCGTTGCGGGCTGGACGCGCCGACGACCTCGGACCAGAAGTACCAGTTCGTCGCGTAGTCGTCGCAGTCGTCGAGAGCCTCGCGGAGTCCGTCTTCGGTGAGCCCCGAGAGCGTCGCGTCGGGCGTTTCGAGGCGGAACCCGCCGTCGCCGTCGGGGGCGACGGTGAGGCCGTCGAGCGAGACGCCGCCGCCGGTCGTCGCGGCGTCGACGAGGGCGTCGCGGTGGTGCTCCATCAGTTCGCCTCCTGCGGCGTCTTCCGGGTGCGTTCGCGCACGACTTCGAGGCTGTTACCGATGTCGGCACCCGCGTCGGCCGCGCGTTCGAGTACCACGTCGGCCATGAGCCCCTCGGTGCCGACCGCGCCGGCGTACCAGATTCGGTGGCCCTCGACCTCGGCGGGCACGTCGTAGCCCGTTCGGTAGTCGTCGGTCAGGCCCATGTCCTCCGGGATGTCCTCTTGGGTGTGGAAGCCGTCGGCGATAAACAGCGGGACGACGACCACGTCCTCGGAGTCGAAGTAGTCGGTCACGTCGTCGACCTCGGGTTCCTCGTCCATGTAGAGCGCCTGGACCTCGTCGAAGCGGCCCATCTCGCGGATGCGGTCGGCGTGGTACTCGATTGCCTTCGCGGAGTTCTCGTTGCGCTCGGTCCCGTGGCCGACGACGGCGAGGCCGAAGCCCTCACCGACGTTCGGGTCGCCGGTGACCGTCTCGGCCCGGCGGACCAACACGTCGGTCATCGCCGCGTGCGTCCCGACCGGCCCGCAGTAGTGAATCGTCTTCTCGGGCACGTCGTTCGCGGTGAGGGTGACGTGCGACGCCGACAGGCCGTCGGAGTCCCAGTCGGCCACGTCCCACCCGTCGAGGCGGAGTTCCCGCGGGATGACCTGCTCCGTGAAGTAGCCCTCGCTGATGAAAAGCGGGACGACGTACACCTCGTCGGCCTCGACGGTCCGGAGCACCTCGCGGATAGACGGCTCTTCCTTCCAGAAGCCGGTCCGTACCTCGTCGAACGCGCCCACCTCGCGGACCGTGTCCGCGTGGTCGTAGGTGGGGGCGCTCGAATCCGGGTTCAGGTGCGACCCGTGCGCCACGATGACCAGAGCTTGCATGTCCGGGGGTTACGAGGGGAGTGTCTTATGAACTTCGCATCGGAGAAAGGAATCTTCGGGTTCGGCCAACTCGCGTTCACTACTCGTTCAGGCGGCGCGACGCGGTGGGGCGGGGAGTCGCCTCCGAGACGGCCGCGACAGCGCCCGGCGAGCGGCGCTTTTTTGCGCGCGCCCGACCACGGCTGAGGCATGTCCCTCGCCGCCGACGCGCGCGACGCAGTCCGCGAACGACCGTACCTCCTCACCGCGCTCCGCGCGGGCGTCGTCAACTACGCCGCCGCCGCGGCCGAACTCGACCTCGGCGACGACGAGGCGGTCGCGGCCGCGCTCCGCCGGTTCGCTGACGACCTCCCGTCGCTGGAAGCCGACCCCCGAGACGCGTCCGTGACGATGCGGAGCGGCGTCGGCCTCGTCGGCGAGGACGTCGAGGAGACCGACGACGACCCCGTGCTCTCGGTCGCCGGCGTCGACCTCGTAAGCGGCGGCCCGCTCACGGCTATCATCGCTGAGGGCGAGGTCGACTCGACCGTCCTCGCCGCCGTCCTCTCCCGACTCGACGCCGAGTCCGTCGTCGTCGACGCCGCGGGCGTCGCGGGCGACGCGCTCGCCGTGGTCGTACCGCGCCGACAGGGGGCCGCCGCCCTCCGCGTCGTCGAAGCGGCCGTCAGCGATTTATACGTCTGAGTCTCGGCTATCAACCGTGATAGCCGGCGGCCGGCGCTTATTACCTCGGAGTCGGTGAGTTCCTCAATGGTTTCGCCCAGCCCTCGCGACGACGCCGGCAACATCTCGCTTTCATCCACGGAACTCCTCGCCGAACTCGACCTCGACGGCGACGAGTTGGGCTGGCGGCAGTCGTTCGTCGGCTTCGACGACGAGGACGCCGCGCGTCTCGCAGACCTCCGAGATGTCGTCGAGGCCCGCGACGAGGCGCTCGTCGACGGCTTCGTCGAGCCGATTCTCGCGAACGAGCGGACGACGGACGTCATCGACCGTTCGAAGACCGACCTCGACGGCCTGCGGGCCGTCGTCTCGGGCTACTACCGCTCGTTCACCGACGGGAACTACGACCGGAACCACTACGCGGCGCGCACCCGAATCGGCCTGCTCCACGACAAACTCGACATGCCGCTGCACTACTTCGGCGGGATGTTCGCCAACGTCACCGGCATCTTCGCGGACGAACTCCGCGGGCGCGCCGTCGCCGACGCCACCGAGTCGCTGTCGGGCGACGACGCCGACCGCGTCGAACACACCATCGACGAGGCGTTCGCGGACATGATGGCCGTCGTCCGCGGGCTCAACCTCGACCGGCAGGTCGTCAACGCAACCTACCTCTACTCGTACTCGCTGGACGTTCGCGAGGAGGTCCGCCGGGCCAGAGAGAGCCGCGGGGACCTGGAGTCGGTCGCGTCCCAGCTTCACGAGGAGACCGCCGACACGAGCGAGAGCATCGCGGAAATCGAGGGACTGGCGGCCCGACAGGCCGACATGACCGAGGAAATCGCCGCCGAGCTATCGAACCTCAGCGCAACCGTCGAGGAGGTCGCGGCCACCGCCGACGACGTGTCTTCCCGAAGCGACGAGGCCACCACGCGGGCCGAGGAGGGCCGCGCCGAGGCCGGCGAGGCGATCGACGCGATGCGGCAGGTCGGTGACGACCGCGACGAGATAACCGTCAACGTCGAGGCGCTCGTGGCCGCCATCGACGAGATTCAGGACATCGTCGAGGTCATCGACGAGGTGGCCGACCGGACGAACCTGCTCGCGCTCAACGCCTCCATCGAGGCCGCTCGCGCCGGCGAGGCCGGCTCCGGCTTCGCCGTCGTCGCGGACGAGGTGAAATCGCTCGCCAACGAGTCGAAGTCGCAGGCCGAGCGCATCGGCCAGATGATAGAGGACGTGACCGACCACATCGAGGACACCGCCGAGGCGCTGTCGTCGGCCGACGAGAACATCGACCACGGCATCGAGCGGGTCGAATCGACCGTCGAGAGCCTCGACGAGATAACCGACTCGGTCGCCGACGTGACCGACGGCATCGACGAGGTGGCGCGGGCGACCGACGAGCAGGCGACGCTCACCTCCGACATCGCCACCTTCGTCGACGACGCGGCGACGCAGGTCGACGAGGTGACCGAGGAGATAGACCGCATCTCCGAGAGCGTCTCCGAGCAGGCCGAACAGGCCGCCGACCTCGACACGGCCGTCGAGGACCTGGACCGCGAGGCCGACCTCGAATCGTTCCGCCGGCGCGCGGAGACGACGACCGACGGCGGCGTCGCCACCAGAGGCGGTCACTACGCGCTCGCGTCGGCGGCGAACGCCGACCGCGCGGTCGGAGGAGAGACGGAACCTGCAAGTCCGACGGGCGACCGAGTCGGCGGCGCGGAGTCCACCCCGACCGGCGACGATGCAACCGCCGACCCAACCGACCGGATTCCGGCGTTCGTCAAGCGACTGCTCTCGGAGGAGACGCTGGCGAAGATTCGCCGCGGCGAGGCCGACCGCCCGGAGTGGACGAAGTAACTGCTGCGATGAGGTGACGACGGCGCGGCGGCCGGCCCGTGAGGACGGCGGCACACCGACCCCGAACCGGCCGCGCTTCCGACGGGTTGAAAGCGGTCCCGGAAGTAGCCGAGTGTGATGACCCTGTCCGTGACCAACACCCTGACGGGAGAGCGCGAGGAGTTCGAGTCGCACGGCGACGAAGTGTTGCTCTACGTCTGCGGACTGACGGTCTCGGACCACGCGCACCTCGGCCACGCCCGCCTGTGGATGCACGCCGACCTGATGCACCGCTGGCTGGACTACGAAGGTTACGACGTGCGCCACGTCGAGAACTTCACCGACGTGAACGAGAAGATAGCCGCCCGCATCGGCGAGGACGACCTCGGCGGCGACGAGGCGGGCGTCGCCGAGCACTTCGTCGGCGACGTAATTCGCGACATGCGCGGGCTGAACCTGAAGCGTGCCGAGGTCTACCCGCGCGTCTCCGAGCACATCCCCGAGATTATCGACCTCGTGCAGACGCTCGTCGACCGCGGCCACGCCTACGAGTCCAACGGTTCGGTGTACTTCGACGTGTCCACGTTCGACGACTACGGGAAGCTCTCGAACCAGAAGCTCGAGGAACTGGAGTCGCGGGCGACGAAAGACGAGCGCTCCGAGAAGCGCAACCCGACCGACTTCGCGCTCTGGAAGGCCGGCGCGGTCGACCCCAAGACGGCCGCCGAACACCGCGACCCCGACCTCGACCCGCTCCACGAGCCGTGCGGTCAGACGTGGGAGTCGCCGTGGGGCGAGGGCCGCCCCGGCTGGCACATCGAGTGCTCCGCGATGTCGATGACGCACCTCGGAGACACCCTCGACATCCACGTCGGCGGCCGCGACCTCGTGTTCCCGCACCACGAAAACGAAATCGCCCAGTCTGAGGCGGCGACCGGTCAGCAGTTCGCCCGCTACTGGCTCCACGTCGGCCTGCTCCAGACGGAGGGCGACAAGATGAGTTCGAGCCTCGGCAACTTCTTCACCGTCGGCGACGCCCTCGACGAGTTCGGCGCGGACGTGATTCGGACGTTCTACCTCTCGACGGCCTACGGCTCCGAACAGACGTACTCCGAGGAGACCATCGCCGAGGCCGAAGAACGCTGGGAGCGCCTCGAACGCGCCTACGAGGCCGCCGTCGACGCGGTCGACAGCCCCGACGCCCGGACGAAAGTCGAGGCGACCGACCTCCGCGACACCGTGACCGAAACCCGCGAGAACTTCCGCGAGGCGATGAACGACGACTTCAACGTCCGCGAGGCGATGGCTGAACTGCTCGGCCTCGCCGGCGCGGTCAACCGCCACGTCGCCGACGCCGACGAGTACGACTACCGCGCGCTCCGCCGGGCCGTCGAGGCGTTCGAGGACCTCGGCGGCGAGGTGTTCGGCCTCTCGTTCGGTGACGCGGGCGAGGGCGGCGACGTGTCGGTCGCGGAGGACCTCGTCCAGCTCGTCTTGGACGTCCGCGAGGCCGAGCGCGAGGCGGGCAACTACGAGCGCGCCGACGACCTGCGCGACGACCTGACGGCGCTCGGCGTCGAGGTCGAAGACGGCCCCGACGGCGCGACGTTCCGGTTCGAGTAATCCTCCCGGTTCCCCGGCTCACATCGTAAACAGGTGCGAGTCGTCGGGAACGTCGAACAGCCCCATTCTGACGCCCGCATCCAGCCAGCCGTAGCCGTACGAAAAGGACGCCAGCGCGTTCACCCAGTCGTCGTCGGCTTTGAAGTGCCGGCCGTCGTCGAGGTAGGACTCGGCCATCTCCAGACAGTCGGCGGCGGCGTCGCCGAGGTGCGTCTCGTCGGGGACGGCCTGCACCGCCTCGTCGAGCGCGTCGGCGAGCATTCCCTCGTAGCGGTTCGTCTTCTCCTGTAAGTCGGCGGCCATGCGGAGTCGTGCGTCCGCGACGGATACCGGTCTTTCGCTCCGCGCGCCGCGAGAACTGTGGCATGCGTTGTCGTGTCGGTGGTGTAGCGCGCCTCGCAATACAGCGAAACCTTAAGACGCCGGTGTAGCGAACTATCGGCTATGACAGAGGACGCCGATTCGTTCGTGGAACACAGGAAACTCATCATCGCCGGCTCGGGTATCTCCGGCCTCTCGTCGGCCATCTACGCGGCCCGCTCCAACAACGAGCCGCTGGTGCTGGAGGGTGACGAGCCGGGCGGACAGCTCACGCTCACGACCGAGGTCGACAACTACCCCGGCTTCCCCGAGGGCATCTCCGGCCCGGAGCTCATCAACAACATGAAAGAGCAGGCCGAGCGCTTCGGCACGGAGATTCGCCACGGCATCATCGAGGACGTGGACGCCTCCGAGCGACCCTTCACGGTCACGCTCAAGAACGGCGACGTCTACACCGCCGACGCCCTCATCGCGGCGTCGGGCGCGTCGGCCCGCACCCTCGGCATCCCCGGCGAGGAGAACCTGATGGGCTACGGCCTCTCGACGTGTGCGACCTGCGACGGCGCGTTCTTCCGCGACGAGAAAATCATGGTCATCGGCGGGGGCGACGCCGCCGTCGAGGAGGCCAACTTCCTCACCAAGTTCGCCTCGACGGTCTACCTCGTCCACCGCCGCGAGGAGTTCCGCGCCGAGGACTACTGGGTCGACCGCCTGATGGAGAAGGTCGACGAGGGCGAAATCGAACTCATGCTCAACACCGAGGCGACGGAGCTGCACGGCTCGCCCGAGGAGGGCGTCGACCACGTGACGCTCGTCCGCAACCCCGGGGGTCACCCGAGCGACAAGCTCGACGACCCCGAGACCGAGGAGTTCGACTTCGACGTGGGCGCGGTGTTCTACGCCATCGGCCACACGCCGAACGCCGACTACCTCGACGGCACGGGCGTCCAGCGCGACAACGACGGCTACATCGTCGCCAAGGGCGGCTCCGGCGGCGGCCAGACGGCGACCGACGTACCCGGCATCTTCGCCGCAGGCGACGTGGTCGACTACCACTACCAGCAGGCCGCGACGGCCGGCGGCATGGGCGTGAAGGCCGCCCTCGACGCCGACGACTACCTCGAAGAGCTCGAACGCGAGGAGAAGCGGGCGGCCGCGGGCGCGGCCGAATAGGCGGTCTCGCGCGCTCGCGCTCGGCGTTCGTTTTTCGGGTTTCTCTCGATTTTCGTTCGGTGCTCCCTACGTCAGCGACCGCAACAGCCACGCGAGAACGAAGCTAATCGCCACGAAAATCAGGTAGACGCCGGGCGAAAAGCGCGCGTCCACGACGCCGACCGCGTCCGCGACCGCGACGGCGAAGATGACGAGACCGACGCCGACGAGCCCGTTCCCGAGGATGTTCGGAACTCCCCGTTTGGTTTCCATAGCCGCGGTTGGAGTCGACGAAAAATAAGCGTACGGAGCGTTCCCAGCGGGTGAAACGGGACGCGGTTGTGGTCCGACGGACGCGGCCCGCCCGCAGTCGTCAGTCGGCCGCGCCCGGACTCGCGTCGGCACCCGCGCCGCGCTCGTCGGGCGTCAGGTAACACTGCGGGTCGGGCCCGAACAGTTCGCCGGTCGCAGCGAGCGACCGAAGCCGAGAGGAGCCGCGACACACGTCCTGATACTGGCAGGTCGCGCACTTGCCGGTGAGGTGTTCTTCCCGCTCGCGGAGTTTGGCGAGAAGCGGGTTCGACTCGTCGTCCCAGATGTCACCGAACGGGCGGTCCCGGACGTTGCCGAGGCTGTATCCCTGCCAGAACTGCGTGAGGTGCACGTCGCCGCGGTAGTCCACGTCGGCGACGCGCTCGCCGGTCGGGTCGCCGCCGTTGACGCGGAGATACCGGTGAATCCGCTCGGCGTGGTCGCGTCCGAGTTCGTCGCGGGCGTACTCGACCACGTAGGCGGAGTCGGCGTAGTTGCCGACCAGGAGCGTCTCTATCTCCTCGCCCTCGGCGTGGTACTCGCGGGTCATGTCGAACAGCCGGCGGACGGCGCGGCGCTGGGCCTCGTCGTCGAGGTCGGCGTCGGCGATGTCGCCGCCGCGGCCGCCGTAGTCGAGGTGGTAGAAACAGAAGCGGTCGACGCCCACGTCGTACAGCAGGTCCACCACGTCCTCCATGTCGGCGGCGTTGTGCTCGGTGATGGTGTACCGGAGGCCGGTCTTGAGCCCCACCGAGAGGCAGTTTTCGATGCCGCGGACGGCGGCGTCGAACGCGCCGTCTTTCCCGCGGAAGCGGTCGTTTCGCTCCTCTAACCCGTCGACGGAGACGCCGGCGTAGGAGAGGCCGGCGTCGCGGAGCGCCCGGGCTTTCTCCTCGGTGATGAGCGTCCCGTTGGTCGAAAGCACCGCCCGGATGCCGGCGTCGGTGGCGTAGTCCACGAGTTCGACGAGGTCCTCGCGGACGAGCGGTTCGCCGCCCGAGAACAGAAGCACGGGCACGTCGTAGGCCGCGAGGTCGTCGATGAGGCCCTTCGCCTCGGCGGTCGAGAGTTCGCCCTGCGCGGGGTCGAGGTCGGCCCCGGCGTAGCAGTGTTCGCAGTAGAGGTTACAGCGCCGCGTCGTGTTCCAGACCACGACCGGACGCTGCTGTTTCTCCTCGCGTATCTGCTCGATGTCGGCGTCGGGGTCGTCGTAGCGGAGACCGTCGCCCTCGGCTCCCTGCCCGCAGAGGAGCTTGCTGATGGAAATCACTCGGCGGACACCCCGTTTTCGGCACCGCGGGCGTCCCCCGCATCGTCGCCGGTTCCCGCCCCGCCGTTCGACTCCTCGCCTTTCGCAGCGAGGTCGTTCCCCCCGAGTCGGAGGAACTCGTCGGCCGGCGCGAGCCAGAGGTCCGCGTCGCCGCCGCCGAACAGCGTCCGCGCCTGCTCGGTCGCGAGGTCCTCGGAGGGCGCGCTCACGCCCCCGACGTGGCGCATCGGCTCGGTCGGCACGTCGCGGTAGAACACTTCCCACTGGCGGCTGCCGTCGATTCGCGGTCGTCGCCTCGGGTCGTCGTCGTCCATGCCGTCGCCTTCGGGCGGGACGGTCACGCTCGTTTCGCCCGTTTTCAGCGCGTGGGAATCGAAGCTTTCGACTTGTTCGGCCGCTCACTAGAGCCAGCTAATGACGCAACGGTTCTCCCGGCGGTCGTTTCTCCACGCAACGGCGGCTTCGACTGGTATCGCGCTGCTTGCGGGCTGTTCGAGTTCGTCCGGCGACGGCTCCGGCGGCGCGGGCAACGGGGACGGAGCCGGCGGCGACACGTCCGGCGGGGACGACGCGGCCGACCACGAGATGCGGGACTTCGGCGGCTGGTTCGACCGGACGCAAAACTACGACGGCGTCCACGACCTGACGGGACAGGACAGCGTGACGGTCGCGGTCGGCGCGGCAGGCAACGGCGGCGGCTACGCGTTCGCCCCCGCCGCGGTGCAGGTCTCGCCGGGAACGACGGTCGTCTGGGAGTGGACCGGAAACGGCGGGACGCACAACGTCGTCAACCGCGAAGACGGCCTGTTCGAGTCGGAACTCACCGTCTCCGAGGGCCACACCTTCGAGTACACGTTCGAGGAGTCCGGCGAGTACAAGTACGTCTGCGTCCCCCACGAGACGCTCGGCATGGTCGGCGTCGTCGTCGTCGAGTAAGCGTAAGCGGTCGCAGCGTCGGCACTATCCTCGGCTCGTTCCGGACGAGTGACCCCCTCAGTCCGCGGGCAGGTCGTCCGGTGGCGTCGTCACGCGGACTTCGCGGCGTCGTTCAGCGGCGCGGTACAGAGGACGCAGCCGGTCTCCCGGAGCGTCCGCATCATCGGCTCGTTGACCCGGTAGCGCTCGCCGCACTCGGGACAGGTCACGTCGAACTCGCGCATCGTTGCTCACCGGCTAGCGGTACGCCGCGGGGCCCCGAGGTGGCGCACCCTGCATTCGCGGGGGACTGATACCCCGGCGACACGTCTCATCTCGTCACTCCTGGAGAATGGCACCCATGAGCTTCTTCTGCGCCATGGCGAGGTGCTCGGAGAACGTCGAGGTCGTGATGCCGAGTTCGGCCGCGACCTCGCCTTTGTTCGCGCGCCGCGGGTGGTCGAAGTAGCCCATCTCGTGGGACATCTCCAGCACCTCGCGCTGGCGGTCGGTGAGCTGGCCCCGCTCGACCAACACGAGGTCCCGCGACTCGTCGGTCGACGACTGGAGCAGCCGGCGCACGTCCACCGCCCCCGACGACTCTCGGAGGGCGGCGACCACGTCGCGGAGCGTCTCCACGTCTGGCGCGTGGAACGTCAGAAACAGCGCGCCATCGCGCGTCTGTACGTCCACGACCGGGCAGTCGAACGCCTCGACGCGCTCGCAGGGACAGCCGATGCCCCCCTCGCGGTCGAACCGGTAGACGCTCCCGTCGCCGTACTCGAACAGCCGTTCCATCTCCTCGGGAACCTCGTCGTCGTCGTCGAAGACGAACTCCTCGACGACCGACCCGCGCTCGTTGGGAGCCATGCTCCGCGAGAGCGCGTAGCCCGAGGTGTCGCCCTCGGAGACTGTCGCGACGGGACAGCCGTCCGGCCCCGTCACCTTCAACTCCGCTCTGATGCCCGCTGCGCTCGTCATAAGAGTACGAAGTCGCCCCAGCCCCTGATATAAACACCCCCGATACACCGGGCCTTTATATCGTGGTTCGTGTCACCGCCGCCACCGTCGACAGGTGGGCTGCGGCCGGTCGGTGGGGAGGTATAAAGCGCCCCGCATATTCGGGGTGCTCTTCGACGGACGACGCGGCCGAACGTACGAGTGAGCATGCAGACCGGCCTCAGACGCACGCCGACCGGACCGAAGCCCGCCGAGTTGGAGGCGGAACAGGTGCTGGAAGCGCTCTCGGACCGCGCGTGCCGGCAGATTCTCACGACCCTGCAAGGCGCGACCGAGCCGATGACCGCACAGGACCTCTCGGAGGCGTGCGACGTGCCGCTGTCGACGACCTACCGGAAGGTCGAACAGCTCTCGGAGGCGGCGTTGCTCGACGAGACGCTCCAACTGCGGGCGAACGGGACGCACACCCACCAGTACCGGTCGAACGTCGAGTCGGTCACGGTCTCGCTGAACGACGACCGGGGACTCGAAGTCGCCCTCGGCGGGGACCGCTGATGGGCTCGGGGCCGGTACATCCGCCGGATTCGGGGAACGAAGACCACACTCGCCCGCGGCTCGCGTCTCGGCTGACCACCCATCCCGACGGGCGCGAGGAGTGCACGATTTACCCGTCCGATGCGACGCCCGAGGCCCAACTGACGCGGTGGATTTCGGCGTTCGAGGGGAGCTTCGTCGACCTCGATGCGATGGAGTAGGCGTCGGGGTGAGAGAGACCGGAGGGTTACAGTCGGTCGGGGTCGACGCCGTCGTCGCCCCTGGTCCACGGGCGCGGGCTGTCGAGCGCCATGAGATACTCTTCTAAGAGGGTCGGAAACGCCCGCCCGCGGAGGTTCCGCAGGCCGAAGTCGGCGGCCCAACTGATGATGCCGGTGTCTTCGGTGACGACGCCGGCGTTCAGTTCGCGCGCGAGGATGAGGAGGTCGAAGTCCTCCCGAGAGTCGAGCACGCCCTGTCTGAGCGCGCCGCGGTAGTCCTCGCGGAGGTCGGAGATGACCTTGTCAACGTCGGAGAGCTTCGACCCCCCGTTGGAGCGCTGTTTCGACTCCTCGGCCTTACGGACGGCCTTCTCGGAGACGCGGAGGCCGCGGTTGACCCGGTCGGACATCTCATCGATAAAGCGGTAGACCACCTCGGCGGGGATGTACACCTCGTATCGGTCGGGGTGTTTCTTGATGACCCACGTATCGAGTTTGCCGAGCACGTCCTCCGAGACGCCGCGCTCGCGGAGGATGTGTTCCAACTCCGCGGCGATAGACGGCGGCATGTAACACGAGATGTTCAGGTCCAGTCGCGCGGCGGCGATGGTGTCGAGGAGCCGTTCGATGCCCTCCTCGAACGTCTCGTCGTCGTCTCGAATCTCCTCGGAGAGAAACAGCGAGGTGTCGAGCACGAAGCGTTGTTTCAGCGGGTACTCGGCCATCGTTCGGTAGTTGGTACCGCGGCACTATGACCCTTCCCCGCGGTCGAGGGTGAGCGGTACCGGTGAGAGAAACCGGACGAAGACGGCTCAGAACAGCGGTTCGATGCGGTCGTCGCCGGTCGAGATGAGGTCGTCGAGCGACGCCGCGCTGGACTCGCGTTTGGCGAGCATATCGCGTTGGGTCTCGATGGCGACCGCCTGTAACTCCTTGACCCGTGGCACGTCGTAGACGCCCGACAGGAGCACGACCGCGGCGACGAAGTTCGAGTCGATGGGATAGTCGCCGCCGCGAATCTCCATCGTCCCGGTCTCGTCTTCGAGCCACGTCCGCGCGCGCTCGATGCCGCGGCGCGACAGCACGTCCGACGGGCCGGCGACGACGACGAGGCCGCGCTCCGCGCCGGAAATCTCGCAGGGCAGCGTGAGCCGCCCGAGCGCGGCGCGGCGCACGAGGCTGGTGATTCGGTTCGTCGAATCGCCGCCGTCGTCGGCCTCGGCCTTCCCGCCGGAGAGCCGAGACAGGAGGCCCCGCTTCGGGCGGTCGAGTTCGACGGCGGCGTAACCGATTGTCGAGACGCCGCCGCCGCCGAGCGTGTTGATTATCTCGGAGGCGTCCACGACGGACTCCGCCACCGCGCCGGAGCCGTCGCCCTCGCCGGCGCTGAACAGCACGCCGAGCCGACGGGCGAGTTCGGCGTTGAGACTGCCGTAGCCGGCTTCGAGCGACTCGCCGGTCTTCCGCCAGGCGTCGTTGTCGAACACGATGAGGTTGTCGACCTCGCGGACGAACGTCTGGAAGGAGCGCGCGGCGTTGAGCGTGTAGATGCCGCCTTCGTCCCGCGCGGGGAGGATGCCGAGCCCGTAGACGGGTTCGGTGTAGATGTGCTTCAGTTCCCGCGCGATGACGGGCGCGCCGCCCGAGCCGGTGCCGCCGCCGAGTCCGGCGACGACGAGAAAGGCGTCAATCTCGTGGACCGGGAGGTCGTCAATCATCGAGAGCACCTCTCCGACGTCTTCCGCGATGACCTCCGCGCCGAGTTCGTTGTCCGCGCCGACGCCGTGGCCCTTCACGCGCGTCAGGCCGACGAGCACCTGCCGCGACTCGGGGACGGTTCGGAGTCCCCGAAGGTCCGCGCGGGCCGAGTTGACCGCGATTGCGTCGACGACGAACCCCGTCTTCGCCCGTCGCTCGTAGTCGACGAGGGCGTCGACGACTTTGCCGCCTGCCTGTCCGATACCGATGAGTGCGAGTTTCATGTCCGTCTTCCTCTCAGAAATCCGACCGACTAGACGTGCGCTCAGATATTGAATATGCTGTGCGTAGGGCCGCGCAACGACAGTTTAACTGGAAAATAAGTCCGACACTCTGTCGTCGCTGACAGCGTCGGCGTCGGTCGATTCGGCGTCGGTCGCGCCGGACTCGTCGGCGGTCGCTCCCGTCTCGCGGTCGGCGTCGCCGGTCGCGCCGTCGTCGCGCGCTGCGAACGCGTCGCAGGCGAGGTCGCCGACGGCCGACAGGAGGTCGCCCGGTTCGACGACGCGGCCGCGCTCCCGCAGGCGCTCGTAGACCGCGAAGCCGTCGTCGCCGGCGTAGTTCCGCTCCGAGAACGGTCGCTGTTCGACGAGGACGAGCCGGTCGGCCTCGGCCGCCGCTTCGAGGTTGGCGAGATTGCCGTCTCCGACCTCCACGTCGGCGACGACGGTCACGTCGGCGGCGGCGACTCGGGATTCGACCGCGGCCCGCGCCGCGTCGTCGACCGGCGAGTACGGCGGCACGGTCACGAGGTCCGCGCCGACCCGGCGGGCCGCCTCGGCGTCGGTATCGCCCTCGTTGAGCGCGCCGGCGGAGAGGGCGTAGCCGGCCGCCGACAGCAGGTGGAGCGCCCGCGCGCCGGTGCCGCCCCCGCCGACGACGTGGACCCGGCCGTTGGCGTCGTCCGACGACGGCGGGAGGGCGGTCACGTAGACGGAACCGGTGACGGGGTGCCGCGAGACGACCGCCTCAGCGTCGAACGCCTCGCGTAAGTTCCCCTCGGTGAGCACCGTCTCGGGGTCGCCCGCCGCAAGGATGCGCCCGCCCGACAGGAGCACCAGCGCGTCGCAGTAGTGGGCCGCGAGGTTGAGGTCGTGGATGGCCGCGACCGCGGTCGTGCCGTCCGCGACGAGGTCGGAGACGAGTTCGAGCGTGCGGACCTGGTGGTTGATGTCGAGGCTGGCGGTCGGTTCGTCGAGGAGCAAGAGGGGCGTCTCCTGCGCCAGCGCGCGGGCGATGAGGACGCGCTGGCGCTCGCCGCCGCTGACTTCCGTGACGGGGCGGTCGGCGAGCGACTCGACGGCGGTCCGGCGCATGGCGGACTCGACGGCGGCGTCGTCGCGCTCGCGCCAGCCCTCGAAGCGCCCGCGGTGGGGCGTGCGGCCCATTCTGACGACCTCGCGGACGGGGAAGTCGAAGGTGACGCTCGTGGTCTGCGGGACCGTCGCCACGAGCCTGCTCGCCGCCTTCGACGACAGGGCGTGGACATCTTCCCCGACGACGCGAACCGACCCCTCGTCGGGCGCGAGCGCGCCGTTGAGCGTCCGGAGCAGGGTCGTCTTCCCCGCGCCGTTGGGGCCGATGAGTCCGACGAAGGTTCCTTCGCCCACGTCGACTGAGACGGAGTCGAGAATCCGGGTGTTTCCGAGGGAAAGCGACACGCCGTCGAGTCGAATCGCCGGCTCGGTGTCGCTGAAGGGGTCGGAGCCGTCGGAGTCGGGACCGGCGAAGTCGGAGTCAGCGGAGTCCGCGTCGCCGACGCGGTTGGGGTCGCTCACGGTGAGTGCACCTCCCGCGTGCGGAGCAGGTAGAGGAAGAAGGGCGCGCCCACGGCGGCGGTGACGACGCCGACCGGAATCTCCGCGCCGCCCGAGCGGGCGACGGTGTCGGTGGCGACGAGGAACGACGCGCCGGCCAGCGCCGACGCCGGGAGCAACACCCGGTGGTCGGGACCGACGAGGAGCCGGAGCATGTGGGGGACGACGAGGCCGACGAAGCCGATGACGCCGGAGACCGAGACGGCCGCGGCGGTGACGACGCTCGCGGTGGCGAGAAGCAGCTGTTTCGTCCGCTCGACTTCGATGCCGAGGGCGTGGGCGTCCTCCTCCCCGAGCAGCAGGACGTTCAGGTCGCGGGCGTGGACGACGAGGAGGAAAAACGGAAGCGGCAGGACGAGGGAGAGCATCCAGACCTCGCTCCACGTCGCGCCCGCGAGGTGGCCCATGAGCCAGAAGACGACCTGTCGGAGGCTCTCGCCGCTCTGGAGGAGGAGAAACGAGATGACCGCGCCGAGAAACGTCTGGATGGCGACGCCCGCGAGAAGCAGGGTCGCAACCGGGGTTCGGCCGTCCTCGCTGGCGAGCAGGTAGACGACGAAAGCGGTGACGACGGCGCTGACGAAGGCCGCGCCCTCCAGCCCGAACGGAATCGAAAGCGACAGCACGATAGTCGCCACCGCGCCGACGGCGGCCCCGGAGGAGACGCCGACGATTGAGGGGTCGGCCATCGGATTGCGGAAAAAGCCCTGCATCACGGTTCCCGCCGCCGCGAGCGCGAAGCCGACGAGCGCCGCGAGGAAGATACGAGGCAGGCGGACTGAGAGCACGATGATGCGAGCGGGGCGGGGAACGGCAAACTCGAACGGCGAGACGAACTCCAGCGTCGGCGTCGGAACCGACCCGACGACGGGGAAGGCCGTCGCGCCGCCGAGCGAGACGCCGACGGGGACGGAAACCGCGTCCGCGAGGATGGCGGCGACGGTCCGAGGCGGGATGGTCACGGCCCCGATGCCGGCGCTCACGACGACGACGAAAAACAGGAGCCCGGCGAGGCCGAGCGACCACGAGGTCGCCCGCGTTCGAACGCTCATTGGGCACAACCGCGCTTTCAGTAGGTAAATATTTATTGAACAGCCGCTGAGGCCACTACCGTGAACCGACAACTCGTCGTCGCCCTGCTCGCGTTCGCGACCGTTCTCGCCGGAATTCCGGCACCGGCCGCGGCCGCGGTAGGTCAGGCGGCACCGCAGCAGACCGCGGCCTGTACGTTCCCGGTGACCGTCACCGACGCGACGGGGACCGAAGTCACTATCACCGACGACCCGGAGCGGGTCGTCACCACCAACCCGAGCGCCGCCCAGACCATGTGGGAACTCGGCGCGCGCGACGAGGTCGTCGGCGTCTCGCAGTACGCCATGTACCTCGACGGCGCGGCCGACAAGGGGAACGTCTCCGGCTCCGGCGGCCTCAACGTCGAGGCCGTCATCGGTCTCGAACCGGACCTCGTGTTGGTCCCGAACTCCTCGTACAACGCCGAACCCGACCGCATCGAACAGCTTCGCTCGGCGGACATCTCGGTCGTCGTCTTCGAGTCCGGTGAGTCGCTCGCCGCCGTCGCCAACAAGACCGAACGTGTCGGCCGCATGACGGGCAACTGCGAGGCCGGCGTCGAGCGCGCCGCGGAGATGCGCGACTCGATAGCGAACATGGAGCAGGCCCTCGACGGCGCGGAGCGCCCGGTCGGCCTCAACTCCTTTTTCGGCTACTCCTCCGGGTCGGGCACGTTCATCTCCGACATCATGACGACCGCGGGGCTGCGCAACGGCGCGGCGGAGGCGAACCTCACCGGCTTCGCCCAGATTAACGAGGAGTTCGTCGTCGAGATGAACCCCGAGTACATCGTCGTCCCCGACCACGCGCCCGTCCCGAGCAGCCCGGCGTACAACAGCACGACGGCGGTACAGGAAGGTAACGTCATCGTCATCGAGGCGCACAAGCTCCAACAGCCCGCCCCGCGAGCCATCGAGGCGAGCGAGGCGATTCTCGAAGCGGTCCACCCCGACGCCTACGAGCGCTACCGGCAACTCGAAAACGAGTCGGTGACGGAGTCGACCGAGTCCGCGACCGAGACGACCACGACCGCGGACGCGACTGCGACCGACGCCACCGAGGCAACCACGACAACCGAGTCGTCGGAGTCCACGACAGAAAGCGACGCGCCCGGGTTCGGCGTCGTCGCCGGCCTCGCCGCCATCGGCGCGGCGGTCCTGCTCGCGCGCCGCCGATAACCATACAGACACCCACGCCGGCTCCGTTTCTCCGCCGCACGCGCTCGGCTCCGTGAGACCACAACCGTATTACCGTCGGGTGGCAGACACACGAGTATGGTCGAGAACGTCATCTACCCCGCCTACCTCGACGCCTCTCTCTCGCGCAGCGAGGGTCGGCGGGTCGCCCAGTCCGCGGCGGTCGAAGCGCCGACCGTCGACGAGATTGCGAAGGCCGTCCAGCAGGTCGGCTACGACGCCGTCATCGAACGGGACAAACGGTACTCCCGCGAGTTCGAAACCCGCGGGCGCGTCCTCGTGAACAACGCCGACGACGCCACGAAAAACGACATCGTGCAGGCGGTCGCCGCCTACGTCGGAATCCTCCGCGACTGATGCGACGAATCGGCACGGTCTCCCGGACGGCGCAGGGCCTCGCCATCGTCCGCCTCGACGACGACGACACGCCGGACATCGGCACGATGGTCCTCGACGAGTCGCTGTCGACGGTGGGTCGCATCGTGGACGTGTTCGGCCCGGTCGACCGCCCTTACGTCGCGGTCACGGCCGACAGCGGCTCACCCGCCCGCCTCGTCGGCAGCAAGCTCTACGCTCGCTGACGACGCCAGAGCGCAACCCCCATACTCCTCGGGTGGGAACGGCCCTCTATGTCACGCCGCGCCTATCGGGGGGTCGCCCTCGCCGCCCTCATCTTCCTCGTCGTGCAGGTGGGTGCGCTCGCCCTCGTGCCGACGTTCTTCGAACAGGGGTACCAGACGGTCGAAGACCCCTCGGACCCGACGAACAGCCTGCTCTACATCGGCGCGATTATCGCCATGACCGCGTTCATGCTCGCGGCGTTCAAGTACGACCTCGACCAGCTCATCCGACTCGTCATCGTCTTCACGAGCGGCCTGCTCGCGTGGTACGTCTTCGCCGCGCTCATTCCCAGCGCGCTCGTCGCGGTCGGCCTCTCGGCGGCCGTCGCGCTCGCGCTGCTCGTCTACCCCGAGTGGTACGTCATCGACGCCGCGGGGGTGCTCATGGGCGCGGGCGCGGCCGCCCTGTTCGGCATCAGCTTCGGCCTGTTGCCCGCCATCGTGCTCCTCTCGGTCCTCGCCGTCTACGACGCCATCAGCGTCTACAAGACCAAGCACATGCTCGACCTCGCGGAGGGCGTGATGGACCTCCGCATCCCGGTCGTGCTCGTCATCCCGACGACGCTGTCGTACTCGATTCTCGACGACGAGTTCGCCCGCGACGCCAACGAAGTCGGCGACGGCGAGAACGCGACCGACGGGGGCGAACCGGCGGAGACGGCCGATGCCAATACGGAAACTGAGACGGCCAATGACGACGCCGAGGACTCCGAGTCCGGCGAGCGAGACGCCTTCTTCATCGGCCTCGGCGACGCGGTCATGCCGACCGTGATGGTCGCCTCGGGCGCGTTCTTCTCCGAAGCGCCGTCCCTCGGATTTGGTACGCTCCCGGCGCTCAACCTCCCGGCGCTCCTCGCCATGGTCGGGACGTTCGCCGGGTTCGCCGGGCTGATGTGGGCCGTGATGAAGGGGCGGGCGCACGCCGGCCTGCCGCTTCTCAACGGCGGCGCGATAGGCGGCTACCTCGTCGGCTCGGTCGTCGCCGGCGTCCCGCTCGTCTCCGCGCTCGGACTCGCACCGTACCTCTGAAACGCGGGTCCGTCGAAGTTCTCGTCCGGTGATTGTTTGTTGCGGCTGTGCTGGATAGAGCGCGAATCGGTCACGGGAACTTACCGGGCTTCGGCCGTCCGAATCGGTAGATAGAGAGCTACCCGTCGATCGTGAGTGTATAGCTCCACTCAAACGCTTCCCATGTCGTGTCCGCTCTAACTTTCGGCACAAATGATTCGGTAAAGTGGTGTTCCCCTGCGGGAAGACAGCCCACATCTTCGGGTCGATTGCTCACCCACTTGTCCATCGTGGCCTCCAATATTTCTCGCTCCGGGTAATGCAGTACAGTGTATTCGGTCTGAATGCACTCCCCCGCATCGAGTGACTGCCATCTAAGCACGTCAGGAAGAACGAAGTGAACAAGATTCGTCTGCCAGCACCCCTCGACCGGGCGGTCCGGGATAATCTGTTCGTCTGTTCCGAAGGCGTGTTTCTGTACCCGACGGTCACTCGGAATGAGAACAAGCCATCCTTGGCCTTCACTCCAAATACTGGAGTACGGCTGGATTGCGCCGAAGCCAACCGTTTGCTCTTCGGAGGAACGATTCTCAAATGAACCCCGAATCTGAGCAGGTGCATCGGATGAGAAATCGCGTAGCTTCTCCATACTGAGCTGGAAGGGTTTCTTGCTGGGTTGAGGTCCTTCAGTAACCGTGATACGGGGGTAGCGCCCAGAAGCCATAGAAAACAACGACGCCCCAATCAAGTAACATTATTGAACCGATTTGGGCGAAATCAGTACGCTAAGACGGTGGTTGATACGGACCCCAACTGGAGAGGTTTAGAACGTTGTCTGTGGGTAGATGCCTCTTTGTCGTGCTGAACTCTCTCTACGTCTCGCACGCCATCTCTCCCACCCCTCAATCCCAACAGCGGCGTACCGGCCGAGTCTCCCCCGACTTCACCTCACTCTTCGTCCGCGCCCTCGCGGACGCGAACCGCCATCCCCGCCTGGAAGTCAAGCATCGCATCCGCGGAGAGTTCCGCGCGACCGACGCCCAGCAGGTCGCCGTCGGGGCCGACGACGCACACCTCGTCGCCCGAGCGAACCGCCGGGTCGGCGGCGGTGACGAACTTGGCGAAGGCGTTCTTGCCGTCGCTGACGAACGGAACCGACTCGTCGCCGACGCGGACGACGTAGGCGTCGCCGTCGAGAGCGTCGTAGAGGCGGCGTCCCCCGGCGACGCCGAGGGTGAACCGGCCGTCCGTGCCGTAGGAGGTGACGCGGTCGCCCTCGACGTACACCTGTCGCGGACGGCCGCTCCGCGAGCGGGAGAGTTCGATGTCCGCGTCGGCCGGGAACAGCGCGTCGCCCGCACCGGCCCCGAACTGGTAGTCGGCGACGACCCGGAGGTCGTCCAAATCGGTCGCGTGGCCTTCGGTCATACCCCGCCGTTCGCCCCGCCGGCTAAAGTGGGTCGCGGTCCCGGCCGGCCGCGTGCGCCGAGCTACCACGCCCGTTCGAGACAAAAAGCCCTAAGTACGGGACTGACCGCCCTCAGAGTATGTCTGTGGACGTTCGACTCGCCGCCGTGGGGACCGCGCTGCTGCTCGCGAGCAGTGTGCTTCTCACGCAGACGGCGCTCGACTGGCGGCTCCCGACGGTGCTCGCCGCCATCGCGGCGCTCGGCGCGGTCGCCACCGTGGCCCGATTGGCGACGCCGACGGCCTGAGTTCCCACCCGCGGGCCCGGATACGACCCCGACCACGCCGGCGTCTCGACCCTCCCGTTTTACGTATTGTCGCATCGACAGGTCGAACTATGGCTGCGATTAGCTCCCTCCAGACCGCCCTCCGAGGCATCCGGTCGAACCCGGTGTTGTTCCTCGGCAGTCTCGCCTTGGGCCTCATCACGCTCCCGCAACTCGCCACGCAGTTGGCGCAGATACCGTTCGTTCCGACCATCCTCATGGCGGCGACGTTCTTCGTCACGCCGTTCGTCGCCGCCGGTCTCTACGGCATGGCCGACGAGGCGGTCGGCCGCGGGGGCGGTGGCTCGACCTCGCTGTCGACGCTCACGGCCGTCGGCCGCGAGAAGTACGTCTCGGTGCTCCTGGCGAACTTCGTCCAACTCGGCATCGTCCTCGCCTTCGGCATCGTGTTCGTCATCATCGTGGTCGCCGTGGCCGTCTCGCTCGGTCTCGGCGGCCTCGCAGCCAGCGGTGGCGATGTCTCCAATCTCGCCCTCGGCGGCGGCTTCCTGGTCGGCATCGCCGTCCTGGGCCTCCTCGGACTGGTGTACCTCGTCGTCAGCTTCCTCATCCAGTTCTACCCGGTCGCGGTCGTCGTCGGCGACAAGGGCCCCATCGAATCGTTCGGCGAGAGCTATCGACTCGTCCGGCACAACGTCGTCCCCACGCTCGGCTACTCCGTCATCCGGTTCGTGGTCGGTCTCGTCGTCAGCATCCCCGCCACGGGCGTCATCCTCTTTGTGTCGTTCCAGAGCGTCCAGCAGGTCCAGGAGGCGGCGAACCCGGCGGCGGCGCAGGCCGGGGTCGGCTTCGCGCCGATGGAAATCGCCGCTATCGCCGTCCTCTCGATAGCGACGCAGACGATTCTCGCGGCGTTCCAGTACACCTACGCGGTCGCCTTCTTCGAGGCTCACGACGCGGGGACCGACGGACCGACCGGGACGGCCGGTCCCGACATCGACGGGGACGCGGCGATTCCGCAGTTCGAGTAGTCGGCGGAGATTACAGCAGGAACGTCTCTTTTCGCTCCGACAGGTCGATGAACGTGTCCGCCGCCGCGACGAGTTCCTCGGCGGTGGACTCCTTGAACGCCATCACCTCGACGCGGACGCCCTCGTGGCGGAGGTGCGTACAGAGTCGTTCGAAGTCGCCGTCGCCCGAACAGAGGACGACCGTGTCCACGTGGTCGGCGAGGCTGACCGCGTCGAGCGCGATGCCGAGGTCCCAGTCGGCCTTCTTCGAGCCGTCACCGAACGTCTTGATATCCTTGATTTTCGTCTCGAAACCGATGTCGACGAGTGCATCGAAAAAGCTCACCTCGTCGGGCGAATCCGCCCGGATGACGTAGGCGATGGCGCGGGTGAGCGCGCGGCCCGCCGTCCCCTTCTGGAGGAGCGACGAGTAGTCGATGTTCCGCGAGTAGAGGCTCTGTGCCGTGTGGTAGAGGTTCTGCGCGTCTGCGAGGATGGCGACGCGTTGGTCGGGGTGAATCTCAGTCATTCGTACGACGCTTGGGCGGCGCGGGCTAATAACCGTCCGGGGAGACGGGGGTGCGGCGGACGGGCGTCCACCGTCGCGGCCGGAAACCGGACGGAGAGCGCCGCGAATCGTGCCTCAGCCCGCCCGTCGGGTCCGGCAGGTCCTGCAGACGGCGCAAGTTATATTACGTTTCCAGCACCTGCATCCGGTGTGAACGACGCGACGCGGCCCTCGCAGGTCACCACACCTTCGACAGCGTCGCGTGCCGCTTTCTTTTCGAAAAAACGTGCGTACTGAATCGCTCGTTGCGGGAGTAGCGACCCCGTCTCGGGCGGCCTTCGGCTGACGCACGTTCCGGTCACACGACCGTATCAACGCTCTCGCGACCGTCACCACATCCACCAACGACACATGACATCATTCGACTTCCGCGGCGTCTATCCCGCGATGACCACGCCGTTCCACGAGGACGGCAGTATCGACTTCGAACAGTTCCAGGCCGACGTGCGACGCCTCGAAGAAGCCGGCGTCGACGGCGTCGTGCCCGTCGGCTCGACCGGCGAGTCCGCGACGCTCACTCACGACGAACACGTCGAGGTCGTCGAAGCCGCCGTCGAGGCCGTCGAGGAGGTGCCCGTCATCGCCGGCTCCGGGTCGAACTCGACCCGCGAGGCGCTGGAACTCTCCCGGCGCTCCGCCGACGCCGGGGCCGACGCGCTGCTTCTCATCTCGCCGTACTACAACAAGCCCGAGCAGGCCGGGCTCGTCGACCACTACCGGACCATCGCCGACGAAATCGACCTGCCGCAAATCGTCTACAACGTCCCCGGCCGCACCGGGAGCAACATCCTGCCCGAGACGGCCGCGACGCTCGCAGAGCACCCGAACATCACCGGCTACAAGGCTGCAAGCGGCGACCTCGGCCAGATTTCGGAGGTCGTCGAGCGGACCCGCGACGAGCAGTTCGCGGTGCTGTCGGGCGACGACGCGCTCACGCTCCCGACGCTCTCTGTTGGCGGCGTCGGGGCCATCTCGGTCACGGCGAACGTCGAACCGGCGCGCGTCGGCGCGATGGTCCACTCGGCGCTCCAAGGCGACTACGAGCGCGCCCGCGACATCCACCACGACCTCGCGCCGCTGAACCGCCACCTGTTCTCCGAGACGAACCCCATCCCGGTCAAGGAGGCCATGGAGATTCGGGGCTACGGCCCGGCGCGCCTGCGCCCGCCGCTCACCCGACTCACCGAGGAGAACGCGGAGGAACTGCGCCGCCTGCTGTCGGACCTCGAAGCGGAACAGGCGATTCCGGACGGGGGTGCGGGCGAGTGACGGTCTCCGTCGGCGTCACCGGTGCGACCGGGCGCATGGGCGGGGAAGTCCTCGCCGCGGCCGCCGACCGCGACGACCTCTCGGTCGCTTTCGCGGTCAGTCGCTCGCCCGGCGACGAGGTCGAAGGCGTCGCCGTCGAGGACGCGGCCGACTTCGCGGACCTGCTCGCCTCGCACGACCCCGACGCCGTGGTCGACTTCACCGGCCCGGCGTCCTGCATCGAGTACGCGTCGGCCTGCGCGGCGGCGGGCGTCGCCTTCGTCACGGGCACGACCGGCCTGAGCGAGGGCGGCTTCGACGCGCTCCGCGAGGCCGCATCGGAGACCCCGGTGCTGTACGCCTCGAACTTCTCGCGCGGCATCGCGGCGCTCCGCCGGGCCGTCCGCGAGGCGGTTCCGGCGCTCGACGGCTACGACATCGAACTCACGGAGACGCACCACAACGCCAAGCGCGACGCCCCGAGCGGGACGGCGCTGACCATCCTCGAAGATGTCGACGATGTACGCGGCGAGTCCGAGCGCGTCCACGGCCGCGAGGGCGAAGCACCCCGGTCCGAAGGCGAGGTGGGCGTCCACGCTCGTCGGGCGGGGGATATTGCCGGTGAGCACGAAGTATTACTGGCTGGAAATCACGAGTCTCTTTCACTCACGCACCGCGCGGGGTCGCGGGGAGTGTTCGCCGCTGGCGCACTCGACGCCGCGGCGTGGCTCTCCGGTCGCGACGCCGGGTGGTACGACTTCACCGAGGTACTCGAATGAATCTGGAATCCGACGTACGAGACTTGTGGCAGCGATATGATGACGGCGACGTAGACGCCGAATCGGCGACCGTCGACGAACTCGACACGCTCGACGCGTTCCTCGACGCCCTCGAAGCGGGTGAGGTGCGCGCCGCCGAGAAGACCGGCTCCGACGTGACCTCGTGGGAGGCCAACGAGTGGGTCAAGCGGGGTATCCTGCTCAACTTCGGCCTGCGCGAGACGCTCGCCCGCGAGTACGGCGACGTTCGCTACCACGACGTGCTCCCCCTGCGCGACACCGAAGACCTCAGCGAGCGCGGCACGCGCAACACCCCGGACGGCACTGCCATCCGGCGCGGCGCGTACCTCGGCTCCGACTGCATCATGATGAGCCCCTCGTTCGTGAACGTCGGCGCGCACGTCGGCGACGGCACGCTCGTGGACTCCTGTGACACCGTCGGCTCCTGCGCGCAGATCGGCGCGAACGTCAAGCTCGGCGCGAACACGCTCATCGGCGGCGTGCTCGAACCCGTCGAGGACGCCCCGGTCGTCGTCGAAGACGGCGCGGCGCTCGGCGCGGGCTGTCGCGTCACCTCCGGCTTCGTCGTCGGTGAGAACTCCATCGTCGGTGAGAACACGCTTCTGACGCCCCGCATCCCCGTCTACGACCTCGTCGACGAGGAGATTTACTACGGCCACCTGCCCGCGAACCGCCGCGCCTTCACGCGCTTCGTGGAGTCGTCGCTCGGCGACCACGACCTCTTTGCCGGCGGCGCGTACAAGCCCGCGGTCGTCGCCCTCGACATCGAGGACGACACCCTCGACGCGACCCGTCGGGAGGAGGCGCTGCGCGAATGAGCGGCGGCGGGCCGGCCGTCCGGCGGCTTTCGGACTGGGACCGCGAGCACCTGCTGTCGCTCGCCGACGAGTTCGGCTCGCCGCTGTACGTGACCGACCTCCGTCGCGTCCGCGAGAACTGTCACCGACTCCGCGAGGCGTTCCCCGAGGCGCACGTCAGCTACGCCGTCAAGGCCCACGCCGGCCGGGCAGTGCTCGAAACCGTCCGCGAGGCCGGCGTCGACGCCGAGTGCGCCTCCGCGGGCGAGGTCGAGCGCGCCCTCGACGCGGGCTTCCCCGGCGAGCGCGTCCGCTACACGGCGGTCAACCCGCCGGACGCCGACCTCGACCACGTCGTCTCGCGCTGGGAGTCGAACCCCGAGATGACCGTCACGGTCGGCGCGGCGGACACTATCGACCGCCTGCGCGAGCGCGGCTTCGACGGCCGCCTCTGCCTCCGGGCGAACCCCGGCGTCGGCGCGGGCCACCACGAGAAGGTCACGACCGGCGGCCACGCGAAGTTCGGCATCCCCATCGACCGCGTCCCCGACCTCGCCGCCGACGTGCGCGAGGAGTTCGACCTCGTCGGCGTCCACGCCCACGCGGGAAGTGGTATCTCCGGCGACGACCTCTCGGCGCACCGCGAGTTGGTCCGCCGGATGGGCGACCTCGCCCGCGAGGTCGGCGGCCTCGAATTCGTGGACGTGGGCGGCGGCTTCGGCGTCCCCTACCGCGAGGACGAACCGCCGCTCGACCTCGCCGCCGTCGCCGACGCGACCCGCGAGGCGCTCGGGGTGGTTGACGCGCAACTCGCAATCGAACCCGGGCGCTACGTCGTCGCCGACGCCGGCGTGCTCCTCTCGCGGGTCAACACCGTGAAGGACGCCCCCGAGGCGACCGTCGTCGGCATCGACGCCGGTATGACGACCCTGCTCCGACCGGCGATGTACGACGCGTACCACGCGATTTCGAATCTCTCTCGGCCCGACGCCGACCCGGTTTCGGCCATCGTCGCGGGCCCCGTCTGCGAGACGAGCGACGTGTTCGCGGACGGCCGCGACCTCCCCGACCCCGAGCGCGGCGACTGTCTCGCGCTCGGCAACGCGGGGGCGTACGGCTACGAGATGGCGAGCACCTACAACTCTCGACCGCGCCCCCCGGAAGTCGTCCTCGACGCCGACGGTCCCCGAGTGGCCCGCCGGCGCGAGACCCTCGACGACGTCACCGCCCTCGAACGAACCGCATCCGAGCACATCCCCAACTGACCAAGCACCCACACAGAACCATGAGCGTACTCAACACCGTTCCCTTCGAAAAGTTCCACGGCACTGGAAACGACTTTTTCGTCGTTGACGCAGACGACCCGGTCCCGGACCGCCCCGCCTTCGCGCGCACCCACTGCGACCGCGAGGCCGGAATCACCCTGAGCGAAAGCGAGCGACGCGGCGCTGACGGCGTCCTGTTTCTCGCGCTCGAATCGCGCTACGACCCGCCGCGGGTCGTCATGACGCTCGTCCAGCCCGACGGCTCCGTCGCCGCCATGTGCGGCAACGGCGCTCGCGTCGCGGCCGCGTGGGCCGCCGAGCGAACCGGCACGAACGAAGTTATGATTGACACGCCCGCCGGCACCCGCCGCGCGAGCCTCGACGGCACCGACGTGACCGTCGAGATGGGCACGCCCTCGTTTGCGCCCCGCGACGTGCCGCTCGCGGCCGACGACGAACTCGTCGAGGCCGAAGTCGAGGGCCTGACCGTCACGGCCGTCAACACGGGCGTCCCCCACGCGGTCGCCTTCGTCGACGACGTGGACGACGTGGACCTCGAATCCGTCGCGCCGCCGGTCCGCCACGCGTCGGTGTTCCCGGAGGGCGCGAACGTCACGCTCGCCTCTCCCGACGGCGAGGGCGGCTTCCGCCAGCGCACCTTCGAACGCGGCGTCGAGGGCGAAACGCGCTCCTGCGGCACCGGCGCGGTCGCGGTCGTCGCGGCCGCGAAGCGCCTCGGGCGCGTCTCTGGCGACGACCCCGTGACCGTCACCCCGCCGGGCGGCGCGCTCTCCGTGACCGTCCCCGACGAGGGCGCGGCGCTCCTCGGCGGCCCGGCCGTCTACGAGGGCGACGGCGAAGCCGACATCGTCTTCCGCGAGCGATGAGCGGCGACGCCGACGGGTTCGACCCCGTGGCGTTCCTCGAACGGGCCGTCCCCGTCGCGTCGAACGACGACGTAGGCGAGATGCGCGACCTGCTGGTCGCGACGCTCGAAGCCGAGGGCGTCTCCCCCACCGTGGACGACGCCGGCAACACCGTCGCCACGAAGGGAGCGGCGGAGCCGACGACGCACCTCGTCCTCAACACGCACATCGACACCGTCTCGCCGCACGTCCCGTACGAACGCGACGAGGGCGTCATCCGCGGCCGCGGCTCCTGCGACGCGAAGGGGCCGCTCGCGGGCCTGCTGGCGGCCTTTTTCGCCGTCGACCCCGGACCCGACAGCCGAGTCACGCTGGCCGTCACGCCCGACGAAGAACTCCTCTCGATGGGCGCGGCCGCCCTCGACCTCGACGGCGATATGTACATCGTCGGTGAGCCGACCGGCCTCGACGTGTGTACGGCCGCGAAAGGCCGGTTCGAGGGAACGGTGTCGCTGTCGGGCGTCGCCGCGCACGCCGCGGAACCCCAATCGGGCGTCAACGCCGTGGACGCGCTCGCGCCGGTGCTCGACGCCCTCCGGTCGTTCGACGACGACCGCGAGGTCCACCCCGAACTCGGCCCGGCGACGCTGACGCCGACGATGGTCGACGGCGGGGCGAACTCGAATCAGGTGCCCGCCGACTGCCGACTCGTGGTCGACCGCCGGAGCGTCCCCCCGGAGACGGCCGACGGCTTCCGCGAGGAACTCCGGTCGACGCTCCGGGCCGCGGTGTCGGACGGCGTGTCCGACGACGTGAGCATCGACTTCGCGCTCACGGAGCGCCCGACGCCGTTCCTCGAAGCGTTCGCGACCGACCCCGACCACGAACTCGTGACGACGCTCGCCGCGGCCTCCCGAGACGCCGGCGGCCGGGCGGACGTTCGGCCCTTTACGGCCGCGACCGAGGCCTCCTACTTCTCTCCCGCGCCCGTCGTCGTCTTCGGACCCGGCCACCTCGCCGACGACGAGGGCGCGGTCGCGCACGCCGACAGGGAGTACGTCCGGACCGACGACGTGCGGACCGCGGCCGCCGCACTCCGCGCCGCGGTCGCCGCGCTCGCCGCCTAAGTGTCGATTAATCACAACGTACTTGTTATCCGGACGATACGTTTCGAACGATGCGCCCTCCATATCTCATCGTCACCCTCGTCGTCGTGGTCGCGCTGTCGCTGTCGGGCGTCGTCGCCGCGGACAGCGGCACCGCTATCGACCACGCGGGCGACGAACTCACGCTCGATGCGGTCGACGGCGAGCATGTCCACGGGACGACCCCGTTCGCGCCCGGGACGCTCATCGGCGTCCGCGTGAAATCCGTCGGTGATACCCATCCGTTTCTCGTCTCGAAGGCCGTCCGCGTCGGAGAAAACGGCAGCTTCGATGTAACGTTCGACCTCTCGGAGATGGCCCAACTCCGCGGCGGGCCGGTGCAGGTCTCGGTTCGCCGGGACCAACAGCCGATCTACGAGGAGAACGCCACGCTCGTGACGTACGATATGCCCGAAGATTCGACGCTCACGCCCGATATCGACGACGCCGCAACGGCCGAAACGACGTCCGCGTCGACCGCGACGACGGCCGATTCGTCGTCCGGAATCGACGTCCCCGGCTTCGGTGCCGGAGTTGGCGTCGCCGCGCTCCTCGTCGCGTCGTTCGTCGCCGCCCGCGGCCTCTAAGCGCACGGTCCCGCGTTCGCCAGTTCACTCGTTCGCTCGCTCGCCCGCGCCGACCGCCCCACCGTCCTGCCGCCCCGTCGCTCCGGAACGCAACGCCCTTTTCCCACCCGCACCTGAGTCGGCGTATGTACGAGGCGGTCTACGCACACCCCGACGGCGAGAGCACGGTCAGTCGCGTCGCCGTCGCCGCCGGGCGGTACGACTACGACGGGGTCGTCGTCCGCGCGCTCGACGCCCGCCCCGACTACGACCGCCTCCGCGACGCGCTCGACGTGGACCTCGTCGACGCCGTCGAAATCGACGCGTCCAACCCGGAACAAGCCAGCGGCGCGGTCGGCAACTACCGCCCGCAGCGCGAACTGCTCATCGTCCGCGGGGGGACGAACGCGCTCAACCGATTCGCCGTCGAACAGCCCCGAGTCGACGTGCTCTCGCGGCCGATGGCGGGCGAGGGCAACTTCAACCACGTCCTCGCCAAGGCCGCCCGCGACAACGGCGTCCGCGTCGAGTTCGACTTCGGGCCGGTGCTCCGAAGCGACGGGGGAACCCGCGTGCAGGCCATCTCGGCGCTCCGAAAACTCCGCGAACTCGTCGAGTACTACGACGCCCCCTACGTCGTCTCCGCGACCCCGTCGTCGCATCTCCAACTGCGGAGCCCCCGCGAGTTGGCGGGACTGGGCGAGGTCATCGGCTTCGACCGCGAGCAGGTGCTCGACGGCCTCCGCGAGTGGGGTCGCCTCGCGGCGCGCAACCGCGAGCGCACGTCCGAGTCGTTCATAGCCCCCGGCGTCAAACGGGGACGGTATGAAGAAGACGATTGAGGAACACGCCGCCCGCTTTTCCCACATCGCCGCGGAGTACGACGACGCCCAAGACAGCGACGAGTACCGCGCGTGCGTCTCGCTCGTCGTCCACTACGCCGACCCCTCCCCCGAGGACGTGGTGCTCGACCTCGGCACCGGCACGGGCGCTATCGCCCTCGCGCTCGCCCCCGACGCGAAGCGCGTCGTCGGCCGCGACATCAGCGAGGGGATGCTCGAACAGGCCCGAACCAAGGCCGCCGAAGTCGGCATCGAGAACGTCGAGTTCGACGAGGGCCGGTTCCGAGACCCGAACGCGGGCGACGACGAGCGAATCGACATCGTGGTGACGAACTTCGCCATGCACCACCTCTCGGACGAGGAAAAGCGCGAGGCCATCGACGTTATCGCCGACCTCGAACCGCGGCGGTTCGTCCTCGGCGACGTGATGTTCTTCGGCACGCCCGACCCCGACGAGCCGTTCTACTCACCGGAGGTGGACGACCCCGCGACCGTCGGCTTCCTCGCCGACGCGCTCACGGACGCCGGATTCGTCCTCACGGCCGTCGAATCGGTCCACGAGCAGGTGGGCGTCCTCGTCGCCGAGCGAGCGCCGACCGCCGACGAGTGAACTGACCCGATGAAACACCTTCCCAAACACCTCCGGCCGCGGCGGCGGTATCTCGCCGTCGAAGTCGAGACGTGGCCCGACGCCGACCTCGCCCGCGGGCCGTTCCAGCGCGAACTCTGGTACGCCGCCCAGAACCTCTACGGCGACGCCGGGAGCGCCGACGCCGACCTGACCGTCCTCGGGTTCGACTACGCCGACGGCGTCGCCGAGACCATCGTCCGCGCCCGGCGCGGCCACGTCGAAGACGCCCGGGCCGCCCTCGCCTGCATCGACGCCGTCGGCGGCGACCCCGTCGGGGTGAGAGTGCGAGGCGTCTCGGGGACAGTGCGTGCCTGTTCGGAAAGGTATTTACACGGCCGGGCCGGAATTTCCGAGGAGAGAACCGTCGTGTTCGAGAACGACTCCCGAACCGCCGTCGTCCGCGACTCCCTCTTCGACGTTCGCGGTTCGGACGGGTTCACGGGCGCGACGCAACTCGATTTCGAGTGATATTCCATGCAGGGACAAGCGCAACAACAGGCGTACGACCGCGGGATTACGATCTTCTCGCCGGATGGTCGACTCTATCAGGTCGAATACGCTCGTGAGGCCGTCAAGCGCGGCACCGCGAGTATCGGCGTGCGAACGCCCGAGGGCGTCGTCCTCGCGGCGGACAAGCGCTCTCGCTCGCCGCTGATGGAACCGACGAGCGTCGAGAAGATTCACAAGGCGGACGACCACATCGGCATCGCGAGCGCCGGCCACGTCGCCGACGCCCGCCAGCTCATCGACTTCGCCCGCCGCCAGTCGCAGGTCAACCGCCTCCGCTACGGCGAACCCATCGGCATCGAGACGCTGACCAAGGAAGTCACCGACCACATCCAGCAGTACACGCAGGTCGGCGGCGCGCGCCCCTTCGGCGTCGCGCTCCTCATCGGCGGCGTCGAAAACGGCACGCCCCGCCTCTACGAGACCGACCCCTCGGGGACCCCCTACGAGTGGAAGGCCGTCTCCATCGGGGCCGACCGCGGCGACCACCAGGAGCACCTCGAAGAGAACTTCCGCGACGACCTGGCCCTCGACGAGGGTATCGAACTCGCGCTGGAGGCCATCGCCTCGACCAGCGACGAGGGCACCGCGCCCGACGGCGTCGACGTGGCGACCGTCTCCGCCGAGTCCGAGCGCTTCGTCGAGCTATCCAACGACGAAATCGAGAGCTACCTCGAAGCCAACGACCTGTTGGCGACCGAGGACGACGACGAACAGTCCGACGAGTAAGCCGCGTCCCGCGGTTCTCGTTTCTCGTTCCCGGTTCCCGCGCGGTCTTCTTCGACTCCCGCCCGGTGAGCGACCGCGCCGGCGTCTCGGACGCGACGGGGGGCGGTGGCGTCGCTCACGGCCGGAACACGAGGCGGGAACGGAAAACGAAAACCGAAACAGAACCGGAAACGCGGTCGTCTAGCGGGCCACGGAGAGCGACCCCGGGCGGCTCAGTACTCCTCGTAGGCGAGGTTCATGAGCCACTGCGAGAAGGCGTTGCTGTTGGCGTTGATTTCTTCCTCTCCGATGAGCGGCGAGAGCATGTCGCCCGCCATCAGCATCGAGAAGTCGAGGTCGCGCGCGGCGGGTTCGAGGTAGTAGGTGGTGTGGCCGTTGTAGACGGTCTCGGTCCGCTTGATGAGACCGAGCGACTCCAGCACCTCGGCGATGCGGCTCCCCTTCCGGGAGGAGATGTCGAGTTCTTTCCAGAAGTCGCTCTGGTGGATGCCGCCCGACTCGCGGATGAGGTCCAGTCCCGCGCGCTCGTCGGAAGAAAGGTCTTGCTCGGCTTCGCTCGCGCTCATACCATCTACACGTCGTGCGAGCGGTTTAATCCTGACGTTCGACCGGTTCGAAGGCGGTCTGACACGGCGGGCCGTCGGCGAATTCGTATGCGAACTCCGCCCCGCCGAGCGTGATGACCGACGACGAGCGCGTGCCGAACCGACCCTCCGGGTCGTGGACGCAGACGCCGAAGTCGTGGTCGCCCAGCGCCGCCTTCGCTCGCTCGCGCCACGCTTCCACCGACTCGCTCGGTTCGGGTTGGAGCGCCTCCTCCAGTCGCCGGGCGTTGTCGGCTTGCGCCTCGCCCACCTCGGGCCGTCGCTCGGGGACGAACCACGACTCGGGCGTGCCGACGTTGACGACGACGCGGACGCCGGGGTCGACGTTCCGAACCGACAGACTGCCGTCCCACTCGAAGAACAGCGCGGCGTTCTCGTCGGCGACGACGAGGTTGAAGCCGTCGTAGGTGTCGTCCTCGACCGCGTGCTCGACGAACCGGGCCGCGTCCTCGGCGGTCTCGTGACGGAGCGCGTCGCGGACGAGGTGGCCCCGGGAGCGCTCGCCGCCGCCGTCGACATCGACCCAGCGGTTGGTGATGCCGACGAAGACGCCCGCGTCGTTGTAGCCGACCCACGTCCCGCCGGCCTCGGCGTCCCGCGGGGCGACGATTGCGGGGCCGTCGCCGTTGTCCCACCGCCGGGGCGGTTCGGCGGGCCTGCCGAGGAGTTCGTCGCGGTTGGCGGCGACGACGACCGGCGCGTCCTCGAACACCTGCCACGCGAGGATGAGTGTGCACACGAGGTGGGGGTAGGCACTCGGCGCAGAAAAACGTCGGTTTCACCCCGACGCCCGGCGCGTCGGGTCTCAGTCTTCGCGCTCGGCGTCGGCTCCGAACCGACTCGGGTCCCGGGAGGCGAGCGCGACGTTCACGGCCGCGACGTTCTCCGGCACGTCGTGGACGCGGACGATGTCGGCCCCGCGGTCGGCGGCGATGGCCGTGCCCGCGACGGTCGCCGCGAGGTTGTCGCCGGGCTTCTCGCCGACGAGCGAGAACATCGACTTGTGGGAGTGGCCGACGAGAATCGGACAGCCGAGCGCGGCGAACTCGTCGGCGCGCCCGAGGAGTTCGAAGTTCTCGGCCTTCGACTTCCCGAAGCCGAGGCCGGGGTCGACGATGAGGTTCCGCCGGGGGATGCCCGCCTTCTCGGCGAGTAACACCAGTTCGGTCAGTTCGTCGATGACGTCCTCGACCACGTCGTCGTAGTCGACCTCGCGGGTCGGGTCGACCGGGGCGTCGATGCTGTGCATCACGATGACCGGCGCGTCCCGCTCGGCCGCGAGGAAGCGCATCTCGGGGTCTTCGAGGCCGGTCACGTCATTGAGGATGTCCGCGCCGGCGTCGAGGGCGGCCGCGCCGACCGCGGCCTTGCGGGTGTCCACGGACACGAGCACGTCGAGGTCGGCAATGGCCTCGATGACGGGCGCGACGCGGCGGATTTCCTCGTCGACGGGGACCTCGTCCGCGCCGGGGCGGGTGCTCTCGCCGCCTACGTCGATGATGTCCACGCCAGCGTCGACCATCGCCCGCGCCTGCTCGACGGCGTCGTCGATGTCGTAGAACTCCCCGCCGTCGTGGAAACTGTTCGGCGTCACGTTCAGGATGCCCATGACAGCCGTGCCGTCGTCCCACGGGTAGTCGTCGGCGTCGTGGCCGGCGTCGCTCGCGTCGCCCGCGCCGCCCTCGTCGTCTTCGCCGGCGTCAGCCGCCTCGATGTCGAGCGCCGCACGAATTTCCCCAGCGACACCTGCGAGCGCGTACGGCCGGTCTTCGAGGGCCGCCGTCAGGCGCTCGAACTGGTCGAGCGTCCCGGTCAGGACCACGTCGACGAGTTCGCCGCCGAACTCGTGGCCCGAGACGGCGCAGTCGCCGCCGACGGACAGCAGTTCCTCGCGGAGCACCCGCGCCTGCCGGCGCTGGACGCGCGTGTGGACCGTTCTGTTGACCGCCCGCTTCGCGCGTTCGCTCCGTTCGGCGGCGGTAGCGACGTTCGCGCGTTCGAGGGTCTGTCGAGCGTCGTCGAGTGTGCGGTGAGTCTTCGGGACGACCGACCGCGTCCACGTGGTCCGCGCCTCGGCGACGACGTACAGCGAGCCGACGACGAGCACGCAGTCGTCTGGGTCGGCTCGGGCGCGCGCCCGGTCGAGCGCCGCGGCGACCGCGCCGCCGGTCTCGACCGCAGGTCCGTCGAGTCGCTCGAAGACGGACGACAGTATCTCGGGGGCTTCGCCCCGCGAGATGTCCGCCTTGCAGGTGACGACCGACGCCACCTCCGGAAGCGCCCCGACCATCTCGCCGTGGTCCTTGTCGTGCATCGCGCCGTAGACGAGGTGGAGGTCCTCGTAGTCGAACTCGTCGAGGACGGTGGCGACCTGCGCGCAGGCGTCGGGGTTGTGCGCGCCGTCGAGGACGACCGTCGGCTCCGTGCCCATGACCTCGAACCGACCCGGCCAGTGGGCGTTTCGGAGGCCGCGGTGAATCGCCTCCGCGTCGATATCCGGGCGGACCTGCCGGGCGAGCGAGACGGCGATGCCGGCGTTTCGCGCCTGATACGCGCCCAAAAGCGGGATGCGAACGTCGAGCGCCTCGGCGTCGGTCTCGACGGTGACGGCGGCCTCCTGGTGGTTGACGCGGCCGCCGTAGGTGACGCGAACGTCGGCGTCCGAGTCGGCGTCGGCGTCGGCGTCCCCGACGGTCAACACGTCACCGACCTCGTCGCGGATGACCGACAGCGCCTCGCCGGTCGTCCCGGTCACGAGCGGCGCGTCGGCGGGCGCGACGGCGGCTTTCGTCTTCGCGATTTCCGCGACCGTGTCGCCGAGGACCGCGGTGTGTTCGAGCGAGACGTTGGTGACGGCGCTGGCGACCGGGTCGACCGCGCTCGTCGCGTCGAGTTCGCCGCCCATCCCGACTTCGAGCACCGCCACGTCCACGTCCGCGCGGTCGAAGTACCACAGCGCGAGCGCGGTCACGGTCTCGAAGAAGGTCAGCGGCTCGCCGTCGGCGGCCCGCTCGACGAGGTACGGCTTGGCTTCGGCCACGAACGCCGACAGCGCGGACTTCGGAATCTTCCGGCCGTCGACGCGGACGCGCTCCCGCACGTCGTCGAAGTGCGGCGAGGTGTAGAGGCCGACGTGCGCGCCCGACTCGCGCAGCATCGCGTCGACCATCCGGGCGGTGCTTCCTTTGCCGTTCGACCCCGCGACCTGCACGAACGACACGTCTTCGTGGGGGTCGCCGAGGTGAGAGAGCAACCGCCGAATCGACTCGGTCCCCGGCTTGACCTGAAACCGCCGGAGGTCGAAAAGGAAGTTCACCGCCTCGTGGTACTCCATACGCGTGAGAAACCGGACGGTGGGCTTAGGCCTAACGCTCCACGTCACTCCTGCGACACGACGCCGGACGGGGTCGCCCACGGTGGCCGCCGCCGACGAACCGACAACCGCTCGATAGCGCCGCGCTCAGTCGATGTGGACGACGAGCACCGGACGCTTCGCGTTCTCGATGACGCGCTCGGTGACGCTCCCGAGCGACGTGAGCTTGTCGCGACCGGTCCGCCCGTGGGTCCCCATCACGACCACGTCGGCGTCGTGTTCGTCGGCGTAGTCGAGGATGACTCGATGGGGAACGCCGTCTCGAATCGCCGTCGTCGTCGACGCCTTCCCCTCGCACTTCTCGGCGCACGCCTCGACCGCCTGTACCGCGTCGTCGCGGAGCGACTGGATGACGGCGTCCTGCTGGTCGCCGCCGGCGGCGAGGTACACCCGCTGGTCGACGACCGACAGCACATGAATCGTCGACTCCGCACCGGCGAGTTCGAGCGCGTGCTCGATTGCCTGCATCGTCCCCTCGCTCCCATCGGTCGGCACTAGGATGTGTTCGTACATACCTCTGTGTTCGCCTCGCCGACACTTGAAGGGACACCGTCGGTGTTAGGACGTGGGAACGGGTCGTGAGTCGTATCAGAGAGACGCGCGGCCGCGAATTTCAGGCACTAGTCGTGGCGGAAGCACCGGAGCGCTCCCACCGGTCGTGCTTCGAGCTTTAGGCTCTCTTTCGCTTCGCTCAGTCGTGTCTAAAATCGCGTGAGACTCACTTCGTTCGTCTCACTGACTTCCGTCACTCCTTCACGCTGTTCAGTCGTGACGGAAGCACCGCTGGCCGGTGAAGACCATCGCAATCCCGCGCTCGTCGCACGCCTCGATGACGTCCTCGTCGTTCACCGAGCCGCCGGGCTGGATGACCGCCTCGATGCCCGCGTCGGCCGCCTTCTCCACGCCGTCCGGGAACGGGAAGAACGCGTCGGAGGCCATGACGGCTCCCTGCGCGTCCTTGTCCTCGGCGTGTTCCTCGGCCTTCATCGCGGCGAGTTCGACCGCGTCCACGCGAGAGACCTGCCCCATGCCGACGCCGACCGTCTCGGTTCCCTTGGCGAAGAGAATCCCGTTGGACTTCACGTGCTTCAGGACCTTCCACGCGAACAGCATCGTCTCCAACTGCTCGTCGGTCGGCTCCGTCTCGGTGACGACTTCGAGGTCGTCGAGCGTCGGCGTCCAGAGGTCGCGCTCCTGGACGAGTCGCCCGCCGACGAGCGCTTTTTCCGTGTAGGTCTCGGTCCGGTCGCCGAGGTCGCCAACATCGAGGACGCGGAGGTTCTTCTTCTCGGTCAGCACAGAGAGCGCGTCGTCGGTGTAGCCGGGCGCGACGACGACTTCCTTGAACGAGTCGATGATGAGCTCGGCCGTCTCGGCGTCGCACTCGCGGTTGAGCGCGACGATGCCGCCGAAGGCGCTCATCGGGTCCGTGGCGAGGGCGTCGGCGTAGGCCTCCGCGAGGGTGTCGGCGGTGGCGCAGCCGGCGGGGTTCGTGTGCTTGATGACCGCCGCGGCGGGCTCGTCGAACTCCTTGATGAGGTTGAGCGCGCCGTCGGCGTCGTTGTAGTTGTTGTACGACAGCCCCTTCGCGCCCTCGTTGAGCTGGGGCGCGCCGACGACCGACGCCTCGTCGCACGTCTCGTCCACGTAGACCGCGGCGTCCTGATGGGGGTTCTCGCCGTAGCGGAGTTCGTCGTAGCGGTCCTCGGAGGTGACGCGGCGCTCGGGGAGGCCGGCGTCCACGTCGCCCTCGACGGTGACCGAATCGTCTTCGACCGTCACGCGGTCCTCGGCGAACCAGCGGACTGCGCGGGGGTAGGCCTTGAACTCGGCGTCGTAGAGGACGCGCGATTTGAGGTCGTCCGCGTCGTCGTCGGTGTAGACCGGAACGGCCTCCTGTGTCACGATGGGACCGGCGTCGACCTCCTCGTTGACGACGTGGACCGTACAGCCGGTCGTCTTGACGCCGGCGTCGAGGACCTGTTCGTGGGCGTCCATGCCGGGGAACGCGGGGAGCAGCGACGGGTGGACGTTGAGCGTCGTCGGCGCGGCGTCGAGGAACGTCGAGGTGAGCACGCGCATGTAGCCGTCGAGACAGACGAGGTCGAAGTCGTAGTCCGCGAGGGCATCGAGGATGCGCTCTTCGTGGGACTCGCGGGACTCGTCGTCGCCGCGTTCGACGACTTCGCTGGGGATACCGTGTTCGTCCGCCCAGTCGACGACGGGCGCGTCGGCGCGGTTCGAGACGACGACGCCGAGTTCCGCCCCGCCGGGGGCGCGGTCGGAGATGTTGCGCAGGTTTCGTCCACGGTTGCTCGCGAGACCGGCGATGGTGACCATGTGAGGATGGCGACTCGCGGCCCTCAAAGTGGTTGCGGTCCTCGACGCCGGAGTGTACTTGATTATGTATATGTCTTACCCACCGAGGCCGCAGATGGGGGCTGAGTGCGCACACTCATGCGTACTCGTCGCTTCCGCGGCGGCGGCGAACCCCCGGCGTTTAACCTCCCCCATCGTGACGACTCAGACATGACCGACGCCGACCGGCACGACCCGCTGTACGCGGTGTCCCCGCTCGACGGGCGATACGCCTCCCGAACCGCACCCCTCGCGCCGCACGTGAGCGAGGCCGCGCTCATGCGCGCCCGCGTGGAAGTCGAAGTGGAATACCTCCTCGCGCTCGCCGGCCTCGACGCGACGCCGCTTTCGTTCTCCGAGGCCGAGCGCGCCGACCTCCGCGCGCTCTACGAGGCGTTCGACGCCGACGACGCCGACCTCGTGAAGCGGCTCGAAGTCGAGGGCGCGGAAGGCTTCTCGGCGACGAACCACGACGTGAAGGCCGTCGAGTACTTCATCCGCACCGAGACCGACGAGACGGTCCACCCGTGGATTCACTTCGGGCTCACCTCCGAGGACGTGAACAACCTCGCCCAGCGCCTCATGGTGAAAGGCGCGGTCGAGGAGGTCATCGTGCCCGAACTCCGCGACACCCGCGACGAACTCGTCTCGCTCGCGCGGGAGTTCCGCGACGTGCCCATGCTCGCGCGGACCCACGGCCAACCCGCGACGCCGACGACGTTCGGCAAGGAGATGGCCGTCTACGCCGCCCGCCTCGGCCGGACGCTCGCCCGCGTCGAGGCCGCGACCGACGACCTCGCCGGCAAGCTCGCGGGCGCGTCGGGCGTCTACGCGGCCCACGTCGCCGCCTACCCCGACGTGGACTGGCGGGCGTTCTCCCGCGAGTTCGTCGGGTCGCTCGGCCTCGACCACACCGCGCTCGCCACGCAGGTCAACCCCTGCGACGACCTCGCGGCGCTGTTCGACGCCGTCCGCGGCGTCAACAACGTCCTCGTCGACCTCGACCGCGACGCGTGGCTGTACGTCTCCGACCGCTACCTCGGACAGGAGGCCGTCGCAGGCGAAACCGGCTCGTCGACGATGCCGCACAAGGTCAACCCCATCGACTTCGAGAACTCCGAGGGCAACCTCTCGAAGGCCAACGCCGACCTGACGTTCCTCGCGGACTACGTGACGACCTCGCGCCTCCAGCGCGACCTCTCGGACTCCACGGTCAAGCGCAACGTCGGCGCGGCGTTCGCCCACTGCCTCATCGGCTACAAGAAGACCCAGACCGGCCTCGGAAAGGTCGTCCCGAACGAGCAGGTCATGCGCGACGAACTCGACGACACGCCGGCCATCATCGGCGAGGCCGTCCAGACGATTCTCCGCCGCGAGGGCGACACGCAGGCCTACGAGCGGGTGAAGGAGCTCACCCGCGGCCGCGAGGTGACCCTCGACGACTTCCACGACCTGTTTGCGGACCTCGACGTGGACGAAGAAACCCGCGAGGAACTGCTCGCGCTCACGCCCGCGACGTACGTCGGGCTCGCGGACGAACTCGTCGACGATATCGACAACTGAACTGAGGGTCGAGTCGTCGGGTCGGCAGGCGGCGGCCCGACGAAGCGACGCGCTCTTTTTCCGCGGTCGGTCGAACGCGCCGCTGAGTCGAGCGAGCGTCAGGAGAAAACCGAAACCGCCTCAGAGGCCGACGGGCACGGGACATCGGCCTCGGCGCGGTTCGGGCACGGGTTCGGCGGCGAGCGCCGGCACGGGTGGGCTGGACAGGCTGGTCCGCGCAGTGCGGTTCGTCATGGGCTGGTACGACGACGCAGGGCGCTCACCGTGGCTGAATTATTTACTCACCATAGAATAAGTCTTTTGGTGGGGTGGTGCGTTGGTGGAGGTATGAAAGCAATCGCCGTCAAGCGCGGGGAAGATAAGCCGGTCGTCATCGAGAAGCCGCGACCGGAACCCGACGCCGGGGAGGCGCTGGTCCGAACGCTTCGGGTCGGCGTGGACGGGACGGACCACGAGGTCATCGCCGGCGGCCACGGCGGATTCCCCGAGGGCGAAGACCACCTCGTGCTCGGCCACGAGGCGGTCGGCGTCGTCGTCGACCCGAACGACACCGAACTGGAGGAAGGCGACATCGTCGTGCCGACGGTCCGCCGCCCGCCGGCGTCGGGGACGAACGAGTACTTCGAGAAGAACCAACCCGACATGGCCCCCGACGGGATGTACGCCGAGCGCGGCATCGTCGGCGCGCACGGCTTCATGTCCGAGTACTTCACGAGTCCGTCGGACTACCTCGTCCGCATCCCGCGCTCGCAGGCCGAACTCGGCTTCCTCATCGAGCCCATCTCGATCACCGAGAAGGCGCGGGAGCACGCCTACGCGAGCCGGTCGGCGTTCGACTGGAACCCCTCGTCGGCGCTCGTCCTCGGCAACGGGAGCCTCGGACTCCTGACGCTCGCCATGTTGAGAGCCGACGACAAGGGCTACGAGGACCTCTACTGCCTCGGTCGGCGCGACCGACCGGACCCGACTATCGACATCATCGAGAAGCTCGGCGCGACCTACGTCGACTCCCGCGAGACGCCGGTCGAGGAGATTCCGGACGCGCACGAAGACATGGACTTCATCTACGAGGCGACCGGCTTCCCCAAACACGCCATCCAGTCGGTGCAGGCGCTCGCGCCCAACGGCGTGGCCGCGCTCCTCGGCGTCCCGAGCGACTGGGAGTTCGAGGTCGACGCCGGCGCGTTCCACCGCGAGATGGTGCTCCACAACAAGGCGCTCGTCGGCAGCGTCAACTCCCACGTCAAGCACTTCGAGGCCGCGACCGTGACGTTCACCAAGCTTCCCCGGTGGTTCCTCCGCGAGTTGGTCACGGGCGTCCATCCGCTTTCGGAGTTCGAAGCAGCATTCGAAGACGACGACACCACTATAAAAACCGCCATCGAATTCAGTACTGTATGAAGAACGTCGACGACCTCATCGCCAGCGCGGCTGAGCTCGCGGACCGCGGCCTCTCGAAAGGCGAGATTGCCGACGAGCTGAACGTCTCCCGCGAGACCGCCAGCTGGCTGGTCGAACGAAGCGGCGCGGCGACCGAACCCGAACCCCGTGCGGAGCCCGAAGGCCCCGACGACATCCACGTCGACTGGAACGCCATCGGGAGCGGCGGCAAGCGCCTCACCTACGTCGGGCGCGCGCTCGCCGACCTCCTCATGGAGACGAACGGCGAGGCCGACGTGACCGTCGGCATCGAGAAAGCGGGCGTCCCGCTTGCGACCTCCGTCTCGCGCGAACTCGAAACGACGCTCGGCGCGTACTCGCCCGCGAAACACCAGTGGGACGAAGGCGACCTCGAAGACCTCGGCGGCGGCTTCTCCCGGAACTTCTCGCCCGTCGAGGGCCGCGACTGCTTCATCGTCGACGACACGGTGACGAGCGGTACGACGCTCCGCGAGACCATCGACGCCATCCGCTCGGAGGGCGGCGAACCCCTCGCGTGCGTGGTCATCGTCGACAAACAGGGCGTCGAGGAAATCGACGGCGTCCCCGTCCACTCGCTTATCAACGTCGTCCGCGTCGGCGAGCAGTAAGCGTCGGCTCGGTCGTCGCGGGCCGTCGGTGTCGTGTCGTGTCGTTGTCGACCCACCCGCGACGCAACTCCTTTGTCCGCCCGGCCGTTATCTGGGTGCATGACGTTCCAACCGGAGAGTTTGGACCCCGAAGAAGTGCAGACCCGCGTCGACGAGGCCGTCGCTGACAACCGCGTCGTCCTGTTCATGAAAGGCAACCGCCTGATGCCGCAGTGCGGCTACTCCGCGAAGGCGGTCGATCTCATCTCCCAGTACGTCGACGAGTTCGAAACCGTCGACGTGCTGCCCGCGCTCCCGCACTACCGCGAGGCGCTCAAGGAGAAAAGCGACTGGGAGACCATCCCCCAGACGTTCGTCGACGGCGAGTTCGTCGGCGGCAGCGACATCCTCGAAGAACTCGACGAGCGCGGCGACCTCGAAGCGACGCTGACCGGCGCGAACTGACCCCGGGAGCGCCCCCGACAGACCGCCGGACAGCGGCCCGACGCCGACTTTGTTGCTCTCGCCTACCGAGAAGGGGAGGCCATATAAGCCTCGAACTCGTACACGAACACAGGTATCGCCATCCGGGTGCGCTCGCACCGTGGCTCTCGTCGATACCGAAGCCAACAATGTCAGGCCGCGTATATCGACTCCATTCGACGTTGGAACTGCCACTCGAAGACGTGATGGACTACTTCGAAAACGACCCAGAACTGCCGCCTGAGGTCGAGAACGTAGACATCACCCGCCGAAACAACACTCTCATCATCAAAGCCGTCTCCGCCGACGACAACCTCAGCAAGTACACGCCGACGGCCCAGTTGAAGGCGAGCGTGACGGAAAATCGCGTCTACGAAGAAGAGCCGCCCCGAGCGGGCGCGCCCAACTGGGGAGACGAAGAAGAAGAGGAGATTCCCTCCGAACTCGTCGAGTTCGCCTGCTTCAAAGGCGACCTCGAAACCGTGCTCCAGAACACGGCGCTTCAGTACCCGATGTTCCTCGTCCTCCGCGAGATTGCGATGCTCTCGGAGAAGGGGACGCTAACCGCCATCACCGAGGAAAGCGACGAACTGCAAGCGACGCGCATCGTCGAAGGCGAGGTGCGTGCCGCCTCCGTCGAAGTCGTCGAGAACCCCCAGCAGAACGGTTCCTCGGACAGCGGAATCAACTGGCGCGACAACAAGTTCATCTCCTAAACGCGTCGTATCTCCTCATCCCGTCACCGCCGAACCGCGTGAGCTAGCGGCCCAAATCGTGCTCGGCGGTATCACGCGTCACACTACGCCTCGGGCAAAAAGCATTTACACCGCCTAATTAGATGTAATTACACATCATGTCGGAAGCCGAATCCTTCCCGGACTACCTCGACGTCGACTACACCGACGGCGAAGGTGAGACGCCGGAGGACTACCCGAGTATCGAGGACAAAATCGAGAAGGCCATCGAGGTCACGAAGCAGGGTCTCGAACAGTACGAGAACCCCGCGGTGATGTGGACCGGCGGGAAGGACTCGACGCTCACGCTCTACTTCATCAAGGAGGTCGCAGAGCGCTACGACCTCGAAGTGCCGCCGGCGGTGTTCATCGACCACTACCAGCACTTCGACGAAATCATGGACTTCGTCGAGCACTGGGCCGAGGAGTGGGACCTCGACGTCATCTGGGCGCGCAACGAGGACGTCGGCGCGTACGTCGACGAAAACGGCCTCGAACCCGGCGACGACATCCCGGTTTCCGAACTCTCGGAGCACAACCAGCACCACATCCGTAACATCCTCGAGTACGAGGAGGACACGTTCCCCTTCCTGCTCGACACCTACGTCGGCAACCACCTGCTGAAGACCGTCGCGCTCAACGACACCCTCGAAGAACACGACATCGACGGCGTTATCTCCGGCGTCCGCTGGGACGAACAGGAAGCCCGCGCCGACGAGACGTTCTTCAGCCCCCGTCACAACCCCGACATCTACCCCCCGCACGACCGCATTCAACCCATCCTCCAGTTCGAAGAGAGCGCCGTCTGGGACGCCTTCTGGTACTTCGCGGTCCCCGACACCGTCGAGAACTACCCCGAGGACGGCTACGTCCCGACGAGCGACACCGACCTCCCCGAGGGCGTCACGCAGGAGGACGTGCCCGTCTCGCCGAAGTACTTCGCCGGCTTCCGGAGTCTCGGCAGCGAGGTCTCGACCGACAAGTCCGCCGAGGAACCGGCGTGGCTGCAGGACATGGAGAACACGACCGAGCGCGCGGGCCGCGCCCAGGACAAAGAGGACCTGATGGAGCGCCTGCGCGACCTCGGCTACATGTGACGACGGCCGACACCTGACGCGAACGCCGCGTCGCGGCCACTTTTTCGCGGCCCCGCTTCGAGAGCGACTGCGACCGTCCCACAGCGGAAACAGCGATAGTCTCCGCGGCCGAGTCTTGTTGTATGGTTCACACGTTCTCCGACTACCTCGACCTCGACTACGACGACGGCCGCGAGGCGACCGCCGCCGACTACCCGACGCTCGAAGACAAACTCGAAAAGGCAGCGACAGTGACCGCGACCGCCCTCGAACAGTACGAGCGCCCGGCCGTCATGTGGACCGGCGGCAAGGACTCAACGCTCGTCCTCTACGTCGTCCGCGAGGTCGCCGCCGACATGGGCGTTCCCGTGCCGCCGGTCGTCTTCATCGACCACTTCGAACATTTCGACGAGACCGAGGTGTTCGTCCGCGAGAGGGCCGACCGCTGGGGCCTCGACTTGGTCGTCGCCCGCAACCGGGACTTCGCGCGCCTCGGCGCGTCGCCCGGCGACGAGATTCCCGTCTCGGACCTCGACGACGACACCCGCCGCGAACTCGCCCGCCTCGGCTACGAGGGCGAAACCGTCGTCCTCGACGCCGACTCCTTCGAGGGCAACCACCTGTTGAAGACCGTCGCGCTCAACGACACGCTCGAAGCCCGCGACTTCGACGGCGTCTTCTCGGGCGTCCGCTGGGACGAACAGGAGTCCCGCGCCGACGAGACGTTCTTCAGCCCCCGCCACGACTCCGAGAAGTACCCGCCGCACGACCGCGTTCACCCCATTCTCCAGTTCGAGGAGGCCGACGTGTGGGCGGCGTTCTGGGAGTACATCGTCCCCGACTCGGTCGAGGGTTATCCCGCGGGCCACGTCCCCGAAACGTCCGACGACCTCCCCGACGGCGTCGAACCCGGTGACCTCCCCGTCTCGCCGAAGTACTTCGAAGGCTACCGCTCGCTCGGCACCGAATCCGGCTCCGCGAAGTCCGACGACCGACCCGCGTGGGTTCAGGACCTCGGCGCGAGCGCGGAACGCGAGGGACGCGCACAGGACAAAGAGGACCTGATGGGTCGACTCCGGGATTTGGGGTATATGTGAACAGGGTCTGACGATAGCCGTCGCCAATATTGTAGAAAATCTAATATGATTGCGAGCGGGACGTGCACGCGTGTCCCGCTCACTTCCCGATTTCTGGCCCACCATCGTCGGTCTCGTCGGCGTCATACTGGTCGCCGCGGCTGTCTTCGCGCCGTGGGGGTCAATCCTCTGGACGTACGAGTACAGGGCCGAACAGGTCACGCCGAGCGACGAACATCTCGCCGAGGTCGTCGGTGTGGCCGACTCGACTGCCGCGTGTGTCGACACCTGTGACCTCGCCGAGACCGTTAGCGCTGACGGCCCACGGGTCGTCTCAGACGCGACGTACAGGGCCAGCTACGCGTTCGATTCGGAGCATCGTCTGGTAGTGTTGCGGGACCGAGACGGTCCGTTCTACCGGCCGAATGTCACGCGATACGAGAACGACACGCTCCGGGTCGACCTCGCGCCGGTCTCGAACGCCACCGCGCTCGAACTCGCGTCGACACCCGCGTGGCGCTTCCCGAGCGCGGTGGAGCGAGTCGCCGAATCGGGGTCGGTCCGGTCGGGCCACGACCTCGCGGGGATGGCGCGTTGGGAGGAGACGAACGCCATCGTCGCATACGACGGCGGGTACGCCCGATACGCTGGCCACACGGGTCGCGGAGGGATGGACGGCACAACAGTCTTTCCTCGCGTCTGGCTCGCCGCGGCCGGCGCGCTCTGTTGTTACTACGCCGGACGCTTGGTATCGTAGGCGCTCGCATCTCTCCGGTTGCGCCGCCGACGCTCCCGTCATCTTGATGCTCACACCGTAGCGCCTATCTTCCCCAACGCGCTATCGCTTCCAATGACAGCCGAGTGGGTCAGTCTCTTTTCGGGCGGAAAGGACTCCTCGTGGGCGCTCTACCGCGCGCTCGAGGAGGGTCTGAACGTCACCCGCCTCCTGACCGTCCACCCCAGCGACGACTCGTACATGTACCACGTCCCGGCGACTGACCTCGCCGCGCTCGCCGCCGAGAGCACCGGTATCGAACTCGTCGAGGTCCATCCCGGCGACCTCGAAGCGACCGCCGCCGCCGACTCCGGCGCGCAGGGCGACGCCGAGCTCGAACCCCTCGAAGCGGCGCTGTCGGACCTCCAAGCCGAGATGGACCTCGCGGGCGTCACCGCCGGAGCCATCGAAAGCGAGTTCCAGACCGACCGGATTCAGGCGATGTGCGACCGCCTCGACATCGACCTGTTCGCGCCGCTGTGGCAGGAAAACCCCCGCGAGTTGGGTAACGCGATGCTGGCGGCGGGCTTCGAAATCACCATCATCCAGGTCGCGGCTCACGGCCTCGACGAGTCGTGGCTCGGCCGGACGCTCGACGCCGACGCGCTCGACGAACTGGAGGCGCTCAACGAGCGGTACGGCGTCCACATCCTCGGCGAAGGCGGCGAGTTCGAGACGCTCGTCACCGACGGGCCGCACATGGACCGCCCCATCGAACTGGAGTACGAGACGGAGTGGGAGGGGAGCCACGGTCGCCTCCGCATCACCGACGCGTTCCTCGGGGAAGAATCAGGATAAGAACTCGCGGCCGGGTTGCGGGTTCGGCCCGCGGGACCGCGTTACTGCCCGTTCGTCAACCGCGAGTGCGCCCCGATGAGGGCGTTCGAGAGGTCGAGGCTCTCGATGTGCGTCTCCTCGTCGACGATGGAGTTCTTGAGCTCCGCGTTTCGGATGACCGCGCCGGGGAACACCACGGACTCTTCGAGGACGGAGTCTTCGACCACCGCGTCGGCCATGACGTGGACGTTGGTGCCGACCTCGGTGTTCGTGAGCGTCGCCGACTCGTGGATGAAGTTCTCCCCGTCGAGATACCACGCCACGGCGTCGAGGTAGCTCTGGGGCGTTCCGATGTCGAACCACGCCTCGTCGAACGTGTAGGCGAACAGGTCGCCCGTCTGTTGGAGCCACTGCATGAACCAGCCGGGCTCGTCGGGGTTGTTGTCGCCGGAGAGATACTCGTCGAACTTGGGCAGGTCGTCCGCCGGGATGGCGTAGCAAGCGATGGAGACGAGCGTGCTCTTGGGGTCCTCGGGCTTCTCCTGGAAGTTGATGACGCGGTCGCCGTCGAGTTCGACGAGGCCGTAGGCCTTCGCGCGCTCCTTGTCGCCCACGTCGTAGGCGGCGAGACACGGCGCGTTCTTCTCGTAGAAGAAGTCCACGAAGTCGCCCACGTCGAAGCTGATGAGGTTGTCGCCCGCGATGACGACGAGGTCCTCGTCGACCTCCTCGCGGTCGATGAGTTGGGCGAGCGCGCCGACGACGCCGAACTTCTCGTCTTCTTCGCTCGTGTCTTCGACCGACAGCGTCGGCTTGTCGAACGGCGACTCGTCGATGTACTCCTCGAACGCGCCGGCGAAGCGCTCGTTCGTGCTCACGAACACCTCCGAGACCCGGTCGTCGGCCTCCAGGTCTTCGAAGATGGTGTCGATGACCGTCTGGTCACCGACGGGTAAGAACATCTTGGGTCGGTGTTTGGTAATCGGCCACAGACGCGTCGCGTACCCACCGGCAAGGACGACTGCCTTCATACACGCCAAATCCCGCCACGTTGACAAGGCCTTTTTGCATCCTCTCTATATTGCTGACATTTCTCGCCCGGCGGCGGCGCAAGGGATTTTCCCTTCGGCTCCCAACCCGGCGATATGACAGCCCGGGAATCCGACACGACGGCCCGCCAGCGCATCGCCGACGCCCTCCGCGACGACCCCGCGACGGCCTCCGAACTCTCGGAGAGCGTCGGCGTCTCGGTGTCGTCGGTGTACGGCCACCTCCAGCACGTCGCCCGAACGGTCCACGGAGCGGACGGCGAGCAGTTCCTCGTCGCGCCGCCGGAGTGCAAACACTGCGGCTTCACCGCCTTCGACGACCCCGTGAACTACCCCTCGCGGTGTCCGGAGTGCCGAAGCGAGGGCATCGAAGAAGCCGTGTTCAAAATCGAGTAGCGAGCGCGGTTAAAACGACGCGATAGTTCGGTTGTGGTAGTCGAGAAACGCGGCATCGAGGTCGTGGTCCCCGCGGACAGAGAGCGAAGCCCCGTCTAACTCGCGCTCGTAGGCGTGAGAGATAGTGTGCGTCTCTGGGTCGACCGCAATCATGCCGTAGTCGAAGTCCGCGTGGTGGTCGGGGCAGAGAACGAGTAGGTTCGCCTCGGCGTCCGGGCCGTCGTGAGGCCGACCGAGCGGTCTGAGGTGATGCGCCTCGGCGTACCCGTCGTGAACCCCCCGGCGACGACGCTCCCCACAGACTTGGCACGTGTGGGAATACCGCGCTTTCAACTCGGTCGCGAGCGCCGTGTTTCGAATGATTCGGCTCCGCGTCGTCTCGGTGCGTTCCGCGGGCGCGAGGTCCGCGGCGGCTTCCTCGTCGTCGACTCGCTCTCGCGTTTCGTGACGGCGGCGGAGCACGAATCGATAGACGTCCCTGCCGTCGCCTTCGAACGGTCCGCACGCGTAATCGACGACTTCGACTTGGCCCTGATACTCCCAGTCGGCCTCTCCCGACTCGCGGTGGAAGAAGAATATCGGTAACGGGTGGCGTTTCGCCCGCGCCAGAAACTTGTTTCCGCCGGTGAGCGTCTGGTCACCGGTCCGTCCTTCTCCGATGTACGTGAACTCGCCGCCGGTCACGTCGTCACCGTACGGCCCGGTGTCGCTCGAAAAGAGACGGAGATACCGTTGGTCGTCGTCGTCGTAACAGATTTCGATGCCTCGTCCCGTCATGCCGCGGTCGAACCGGGAGCTGAGTTCTGACCCGCTCAACCGTTCGCCGGGGTCGAGCGAGAGCGCTGCGAGTTCCACAGCAGTTCCGACGACCGACCGACGAAAAAACGTTCTCCTGGATGGGTGGTGTCCTCGGGTGGGACCGACTCGTTCGCGGCTTACAGTTCGTCCAACAGCGTCTGGGCCGCCGCCGCCGAGGAACCGGGGCCGCGCGCGGTGATGAGGTCGCCGTCCACGGTGACGCTGGTGTCGCTGTCGAGTTCGGCGTCCCAGACGCCGCCGGCGGCCTTCACCTCGTCTTCGACCCAGTACGGAAGCTTCCGGCCGTCGGGCATCAGGTCGTCGTCGTCGACGATGCCCTCTTCCCACTCGTTGGGGAAGCCGGTGACCTCGCGCCCCTCGACGAGGAACGAGCCGTCGGCCTCGCGGGTGAACCCGAGGATGCCGACCGCGTGGCAGACGACGAGCGCCTTCGAGTCGTCGCCGGCGACCGCCTGCAAGAGCGCCTGTCGGGCGTGTCGGTCCTGATTGATGTCCCACGCGGTCCCGTGACCGCCGGGGAACACTACGGCGTCGTACGCGTCGGCGTCGACCTGTGCAATCGGCTTCGGGTTCTGGAGTCGCTCGTCGTTTTCGTGGACCTCGACGACGCGCTCTGCGAGTTCCTCGCCGACCTCCTCGGGGTCGACAGAGCGCTCGTCGACGACCGGGACGCCGCCCGTCGGCGTCGCAACGGTTACGTCCACGCCGGCGTCGGTCAGAGTCGTGAGCGGCTCGATGCATTCCTCTCCCCAGTAGCCGTCTTCGCTGACGATGAAAAGCGCCGATGTCATCGCTCCCGAGTACGGCCCGGGCACAAAAAGGCCCCGCGGAGGCGGAAATCCGCGGGCGAAGGTGGCGCGGCTCTGACTCTGACACCGCGGCCGCGTCGGTGTCGGGTCAGTCGTCGCCGTGCTCGTCGACGATGACGACCTCGCCGTCTTCGACGGTGACGTTGATGAGCGTCTTGACGTGGTGGTCCGAGTCGTCGAGTTCGTTCGGGCCGGCCTTCTTGATGATGGCGACGGTGTCGACGACGTCCGCGCCGATGTGGTCGAGCGCGTCGAGGACGGCCTTCATCGTACCGCCGGTCGACAGCACGTCGTCGAGGACGAGCACGCGGTCGCCCTCGTTGACATCGTTGATGAACATGTCGCCCTCGGAGTAGCCCGTCTGCTGGTGGAGCGAGACCTCGCCGTCGAGACCGTACTCGCGCTTGCGGATGACGACGAGCGGGATGTCCGTCATCAGCGAGACGGCCGTCGAGATGTGGATGCCCATCGCCGCCGGCGTGACGATTTTGTCGACGTTTTCGAGGTTCGCCTTGCGGATGATTTTGATGACGATTTCGCGGAGGAGCCCCGGTTCCAGCATCGGAACACCGTCGCTGATCGGGTGGACGAAATACTCGTAATCTCCTTTTTCGATGATCGGCGCGTCGAGAAGGGACTGCCGCAACTGGTCCATGGCGCTCGTTCCGCCGGTCGGGCATAAAATGTGGCGGTTCGAAGGCTCTCGGACACGCCGACCCACGCCGTGCGGTATCGCGTCTCGCGGTCGAACGCAGTCGAGCGCAACCGCTCACGGCCGTGTTCGCGACTCGGGGCGCGGAGCTCCGAGGGCGGTTACATCCCGCCGAGAAGCTGTGACGCGGTCTTCACCAGCGGCTCGACGCTCTCGTCGGGTTCGACGAAAAGCAACATTCCGCGGCCGCCGCAGTAGACCTGTAACACGCCGTAGCCGTCGCGTTCCTCGAAGCGGTACTCGACGCTGTTTTGCACCGGGCTCAGCCCGGAAAACAGCCCGCGTTCCATGAACTCGCGCCGAGTCTCCTCGGCGAGCGAACTCAGGTGCGCCACGAGCTCGTCGCGACTCCGAAAGTCCTCACGGACGGTCTCGCCGACGTGGAACAGGTCGAACGCCGTCGCACCGTAGACGGCGACCAGCGAGACTGCCCCCTTCGCAGTCCCCCGGAGCGCCTCCATCGCGACCTCGCTATCGGGTCCCGGTCCGTTGACGGATGCCATCCGTGACGGGTCGATTATCATTCGTTTCCCCCCTTGCCCTGACGCCGCGCGTCTCCCTGCCCGGAGCGCGCGCCTGGACGTATCATGAATCTCAGATAGTCAGTTGTTGCTATAAATGTGGAGGTGGAATTTCGCTCGTTGAAAAACAGCGCGCTACGTGGGGTATGAAGGCTGTTTTCGGCCACTTACGTCGAGCGTGTTTCGACTCGACACCGGATATCGTGAGGAACCATGATTGATTCGACTCCGCGTCGTCAGTTGTTCTCTGACTCGACTTGATCGCCCGATACCGGGGGTGTCGAGCGGGGTTCGGTCCGGAACCCCTCGTCCGAAAGGGAGACGACCGTCTCGTCGAAGTCGCACTCGTAGCGGCGGCAGTGGGTTCCGTCGTCGCGAACCTCGGTCGTCGAGGTGATGAGGCCGCACTCGCACAGCCGGTCGAGCCGTCGGTACACGGTCGGAAGCGAGAGGTCGAGCGTCTCACCGAGCTCCTTCGCGGTGCGAGAGTCGCGGCGGAGCGTCACGAGCAGCGCCCGGGACTCGGTGTCTCCAAGTATATCGAGAAGTTCGTCGCTCGACACACATCCGTCCATCCTGATGAAAGCCTCCGAATGAGCGTACAAAGTAGTTGCGCCCCTGCGACCGTGACCGCCTTCGGTGCGAACAGGCGGGGTGAGAGAGGGCCGAACCGGGGACTCCGCGACTATGACAAACGACACTGCTTACGTAACACCTCGCGTGCGGACGAAGACGGTTGACAACGGGACCGCTCCCTCGCGAACGACGCGGTGGGGTCGCGCGCGGTCGTCGGTGAGAGGACCGCCGCGACGCGTGAGTACAGCGCCGGCCGAGTCGCGCGCGGACGAATCCCGCCGGCGCGACAAATATTCTCGAACGGACGAATGTACTCTGAGACGTAGTATGGTCGGCTGAGGATATAAATTTCGCCCTCCAGAGAAAATCATGAAAATCAAAAAACGTAGAAGAAATCGACCGACCGTCAGATTTCGACGCCGAACAGCCAACGGGTTTGACAACACCTAAGTCGGCGGTCCCCGCAATTTGCCCCGTGCAACCCACACCGGAAGTCGTCCTCGCGGTCGTCTTCTTGCCGTTTCTCGCCGCGGCGTTCACCCCGGTAGTCTACCGGCTCCTGGGCGAGCGCACGGCGTACTTCGCGGCCGCCGTCGCGTTGGTCACGCTCGGCCTCGTGACGGACCTGTATCTCGCGGGGGCGCACGGAACCGTGTCGCTCGACTGGATTCCCTCGCTCGGAATCTCGCTGGCGTTTCACGTCGACGGGTTGGCGCTTCTCATCGCCTTCCTCGCCAGCGGCGTCGGCGTGCTCATCCTCACGTACTCCGGAGGATACATGCACGGCGAACCGGGCCAGGCGAAATACTACGCGACTCTGTTGGCGTTCATGGGCTCGATGCTCGGCGTCGCCCTCGCGGGCGACCTCGTCGCCCTGTTCGTCTTCTGGGAGCTGACGAGCCTCTCGTCGTTCATCCTCATCGGCCACTACACCGGCGAGAAGGCCTCCCAGTACGCCGCCCGGAAGTCGATGCTCATCACCGTCTCCGGCGGCCTGTTCATGCTGGTCGGCTTCCTGCTTCTCGTCTGGGCGTCCGGCCAGACGGGAGCCATCGAGGCAACGACGTACAGCATCCCGGTTTTGGTCGAACACGCGGGCGCGATTCGCGAGGTCCTGACGGCCTCCGGCCTGCTCGTCCCCGTGCTCGTCCTCGTCGGCCTCGGCGCGGCGACGAAGTCCGCACAGGTCCCGTTCCACGTCTGGCTTCCCAACGCGATGGAGGCACCGACGCCGGTCTCGGCGTTCCTCCACTCCGCGACGATGGTCAAAGCCGGCGTCTACCTCGTCGGCCGATTCCGCCCGCTTTTCCTCCCCGAGGACGCGGCGGTGCTCGGTGAATGGACGCTCATCTTCGCCGTGCTCGGCCTGTTGACGATGACCGTCGCGGCCATGCTCGCGGTGAGCGCGACCGACATCAAGGAACTGCTCGCGTACTCGACGGCCTCGCACCTCGGCCTCATCATCGCCGCCTTCGGCTTCGCCAACAGCTACGGCGCGGAGGCCGGCGCGTTCCACATCCTGAACCACGCGAGCTTCAAGGCCGCGCTGTTCATGGTCGCGGGCATCATCGCCCACGAGGCCGGAACCCGGAACATCGACCGCCTCGGCGGGCTCCGAAAACATCTGCCCGTGACGGCCGTCATCGCGGTCGTCGCGTCGCTGTCGATGGCCGGCTTCCCGCCGTTCAACGGCTTCTACTCGAAGGAACTGCTGTTCGAGTCGACGTACTACGCCGCCGAACACATGGGCGGCGTCGCGTGGATTTTCCCCGTCGTCGCGGTGTTCGGGAGCGTCTTCACGTTCCTCTACTCCATCAAGTTCGCCTCGCTGTTCTTCGGCGACGAACCCGACGGCCTGGGTCACGTCCACCGCCCGCCCGCGGCGATGCTCGTCCCGCCGGCGATTCTCGGCGCGCTCGTCCTCGCCATCTCGGCCCAGCCGAACCTCTTTATCGAGGGGCTCATCGGCGACGTGTACGGCAGCGTCGTGCCCGGCGAGGCCCACTCCTTTTCGGTCCACTTCCCGACCGAACTCACCCCGTACGTGATTATGAGTCTCATCACCATCGCCGTCGGTGCGGCCGCCTTCCCGTTCTACGACCGCATCCACGACGCCATCAACGCGGCCCTGCGCGGCCCCGTTCGAGCGAACTGGTGGTACGATAACTTCGTCGAGGGGCTGACGACGACGAGCGTCGCCGTCACGCCGAAGATTCAGACCGGCCTCCTGCGCACCTACGCGACGTGGGGCCTCTTCGGCTTCGTCGTGCTCGCGCTCGGCGGCTACGCGGCCGCCGGCGTCTCGATGCCCGGCTTCAGCGAGCTCAGCGTCTCGATTCCCATCGTGCTCGTGTTGCTCGTCGCGCTCGTCGCCGCCTTCGCGGTCGACGTCGCGCCGTCGCACGTCGCCGGCGTCCTGACGCTGTCTATCGTCGGCTTCATGGTCGCCATCTTCTACATCCTCGCGGACGCGCCCGACCTCGCGTTGACCCAACTGGTCGTCGAGACGCTCGTGTTGGTCATCTTCCTGCTCGTCTTGGACCGCCTGCCGGCGTTCTACGGCGACGCGCCGGACCGGCTCGTCTCCGTCCGCGACGGCCTGCTGTCGCTGGCCGTCGGCGGCACGGTGTTCCTCACCGTGCTGCTGTCGACGGACGCCTCGCCCGACCCGCTCCTCCGGGAGTTCATCGTGGCACGGGCGGGCGTTCCGGCGGAACACGGGCCCTTTTTCGCGGACTACGGCGGCGGGTCGAACATCGTCAACGTCATCCTCGTCGACTTCCGTGGAATCGACACCATGGGCGAGATTTCGGTCGTCGTGATGGCGTCGATCGCCATCCTGACGCTGATTCGCATGCGAACGCGGGGTGAGACCCAATGAACGGCTCGTCCGGTCGGACGACCGTCATCTCGCGGACCGTCGCGCGCATCGTCGTCCCCATCATTCTGGTGACGGCCATCGCGCTGCTGTTCCGCGGGCACAACCTCCCCGGCGGCGGCTTCATCGGGGCCGTCCTCGCGGCCGCCGCCTTCGCGCTCGTCTACATCATCTTCGGGCTGGAGTTCATCCAGCGCGAGGTGCTCGCCATCAAACCCGACGGCTCGGAGCAACACCGACTCGTCGAGACCTACCGCTGGATGGCCTCCCTCGGCCTCGCAATCGCCGTGGGGTCCAGCCTCGCCCCGCTCGCGTTCGGCGCGCCGTTCCTGACGCAGGGCGTGCTCTTCTTGGAGCACCTGCCCCTCTACGGCGAGCTCGAGGTCGCGAGCGCGTTCGCCTTCGACCTCGGCGTCTTCTTCGCCGTCGTCGGCGGCCTGCTCACCATCGTCGCGGAGGTCGGTAACGAATGACCCAGTTCTTCCTCGCCGCCACGCTCGGCGTCCTGTTCAGCATCGGCACGTACCTCGTGCTCCGACGCGACGTGGTTCGCGTCGTCTGGGGTATCAGCATCATCAGCCAATCGGCCAACGTCTACCTCGTCACCATGGGCGGATTCGACGGCCTCGCGCCCATCCTCTCGGGCCACGGCGCGAGCGGGCCCGCGCCCTCGGACCCCATCGTGCAGGCGCTCGTCCTCACCGCCATCGTCATCGGCTTCGGGACGACCGCGCTCGCGCTCGTGTTGACCTACCGGGTGTACGAGGAACACGGAACAATCGATATGTACGAACTCGGAGGGAGCAGATGAGCACGCTCGTCATCGCACCGCTCCTCGTGGCGCTCGTGACGGCGATTCTGACGCTGCTCACGCGCCCGAGCGACATACTCCAACGGACGGTCAGCCTGCTCGGCGGCGTCGCCTATCTCGTCGCCGTCGCCGCCCTGTTCGACGCCGTGGTCCTGCCGCTCGGCGGCGAGTCGACCACGCTCGTCTATCTGGTGTCGAACTGGGCCGCGCCGTTCGGTATCACGCTCGTCGCCGACGCCCTGTCGGCGTTCCTGTTGGCGCTCACCGGCTTCGTGTCGCTCCTGACGCTCGGCTACTCCGTCGCGTCGGTCGGCTCGTTCGGCCAGCGCCTCAGCTACCACACGCTGTTCCACTTCATGGTGGTCGGCGTCACCGGCTCGTTCCTCACCGGCGACATCTTCAACCTGTTCGTCTGGTTCGAGGTGATGCTCATGTCGAGCTACATCCTCGTGCTGTTTTACTCCGGTCGCGAGCACACCCGCGCGGCGCTCAACTACGTCGTGCTCAACCTCATCGGGAGCGCGGTGATGCTCGTCGCCATCGGCGGTCTATACAGCACGACCGGGACGCTCAACATGGCCGATATCGCCCGGCGACTGGCCGAACCCGCCGCCTACGACATCGAACTCCTGCCGACGCTCGGCCTGTCGGCGGTGCTGTTTTCGGTGTTCGCTCTGAAGGCCGGCCTCGCGCCCTTCCAGTTTTGGGTTCCCGCGGCCTACCGCGCCGCGCCGTCGCCGGTGACCGCGATGCTCGCCGGCGTCGTGAAGAAGGTCGGCGTCTACGCCATCGTTCGGCTCTACTTCACCATCTTCGCCGCGGCGTCTATCGACATCGGCTTCCTCGGCATCACCGGGGAGTCGTTCCTCGGCTTCTTCGGCCCGGTCATGTTCGTCATGGCCGCGGTCAGCATCGTCCTCGGCGGCATCGGCGCGGTCGGCCGCGACGACGTGGACGGCATCCTCGCGTACTCCTCCATCAGTCAGGTGGGCTTTATCGTCCTCCCGCTGGCGGTGGCCGCCACCGCGCCGTCCGAGGCGGTTCGCGTGCTCGGCGTGACCGCCGCGCTGGTCTACGCGTTCAACCACGGTCTCGCCAAGAGCCTGCTGTTCCTCGCGAGCGGCACGCTCAAAGACGTCGTCGGCAGCGACCGCCTGTCCGACCTCGGCGGCCTCGCCGACAGGGCGCCGGTGCTCGCGGCGGGCTTCCTGCTCGGCGCGCTGACGCTCATCGGCGTCCCGCCGCTGTCGGGCTTCTTCGGGAAGTATCTCGTCTTCCAGGCGGCCGCGGAGTCGTTCGCCGCGGGCGGGGCCGGCGCGGGACTCGCGCTCGCCGTCGCGCTCGCCGGCGCAATTCTGACTATCGCCTACTACACCCGCGCGTGGAACGCGGTGTTCTGGGGTCGCCCGAGCGACCTCGTCGACGCCGCGCTCCCCGAGCGCTGGTCGGTCGGCTCCGGCGACGTGGCGATGACCGACGGCGGTGACGACGGCCTCAAACGGCTCGAACTCACCACGCAGGTGACCGTCGTCGTCGCGCTCGCCGTCGCCGCCATCGGCTTCGGTATCGGCTTCGAGGCGCTGTTCGGCGCGGCCGACGCCGCGGCCCGCGCCGCCGTCGACACGAACGGCTACGTCGACGCCGTGCTGCACGGTCCGGGTGTCGGCTTCGAATCCGGCGGGGGTGGCCACTGATGAGCCGCCGCTGGCCGGTTTCGGGGCTCGTCATGGCCGTCCTCTGGCTGTTCGTCCGCGGCGTCGAACTGACGCCGCAGCGCCTGCTGGAGGAGTTCATCATCGGCCTCGGCGTCGGGATGGGCATCGCCTTCTTCTTCCGGCGGTTCTACGGGGACGAAGCACCCATCACGCGGAGCCTCCGCGTCGCGCCCTACGCGGCGCTGTACCTCGCGACGTTCCTCTGGGAACTCCTCACGGCCAATGTCGACGTGGCGGTGCGGACGCTGTCGCCGTCGATGCCCATCGACCCCGCCGTGGTCGAGGTGCCGCTCCGCGTGCGGACGCCACTCGCCATCACGACTATCGCGAACAGTATCACCCTCACTCCGGGGACGCTGACCATGGACTACGACGACGAAACCAACTCGCTGTACGTGCACAGCATCGACGGGAGCGACCCCGACGGCATCCTCGAACCCATCCGCCGCTGGGAGGACTACGCGCTCGTCATCTTCGACGAAGAACTGAAACCGGGCGACCCCGCGCCGCAAGTCGAGGGGGGCCCCGCGGACGGCGGCGACGCGCCCGCCGCCGCGACGGGAGGTGAGCAACATGGCTGAGCCCGCGTACCTCGCGTGGATGGACTCCGTGCTCTTCGCCGGCCTCGCGCTCGCCGCGGGGCTGACGCTCCTCGTGAGCTACCGCGTCATCCGCGGGCCGACGGTGCCCGACCGCGTCGTCGCGCTCGACACCATCGGAACGAACGTCGTCGCCATCGCGGCGCTGTACGCCATCTGGAGCCAACAGGGGTACTTCGTCGGCGTCAGTCTCGTGCTCGCCATCATCGGCTTCATCAGCACGATTACCGTGGCTCGGTACGTCACGGAGGGGGACATCATCGAATGACCGCCGCAGAGACCGCAGCTGCCGCGACGACGGTCGGTCCCGTCCGCGCGGCGCTCGTCATCCTCCTGACGCTCGTGGGGAGTTTCTTCCTCGTCGTCGGGACCATCGGTCTGCTCCGGTTCCCCAACGTCTACAACCGGATGCACGCCACCTCGAAGGCGACCACGCTGGGGGCGGCGTCCATCGCGCTCGCCGCGACGGTGTACTACCTGCCCCACGGCGACGGACTGATGGCGCTCGTCACGGTGTTGTTCCTGTTCCTCACCGCGCCGACGGGTGCGCACATGATTTCGCAGGCCGCCCAGCGCATGGGCGTCCCGTTCCTCGACGGGGTCACGTGGCCCAAGCAGGTCGCGTCGGCCGACGCCGACGGCGCGGACGGCACCGACGCCGACGCCGCAGGCGGCGACGACTGACGACCCACCGAGGGCCTATTTTTCCAACTCGGTCGCCAGTTCGGCAGCGACGCGAGCGCCCAGTCCGTCTTTCGACCCGACGTACTCGCTCGTCTCGTCGGCGCGGACGACGAGCGCGCGGGTCTCGGATTCGCCCATCACGGAGGCGTCGTTGGCGACGACGAACGCGAGGCCGACGCGGTCCATGATACGGCGGGCCTCGCCGACCATCGCCTCGTCGTCACCGGTCGTCTCGGCCTTGAAGCCGACGATGGGGAGGTCCGGGTGCGACTCGCGGACGGCGTCGATGAGCTTCGGCGCGGGTTTGAGGTCAAGCGTGCGCGCCTCGCCGGAGCGAATCTTCTGGTCGGCCGCCTCGACGGTGAAATCCGAGATGGCGGCCGCGGAGACGAGCGCGTCGGCATCGGCGTCGACCGCGGCCTCGACGGCGTCCAGCATCTCGGCAGCCGACTCGACGGCGAGCACGTCGGCGTAGTGCGCGTCGTAGCCGTCGTGGACGAGCGTCACGTCCGCGCCGCGAACCGCGAGCGCGCGGGCGACGGCGCGGCCCGTGCGACCGGAGGCGCGGTTCGAGAGAGTGCGGATGGGGTCGATAGACTCGGTCGTCGCGCCGGCGGTGACGACGACCGACTTCCCGGCGAGCGTCTGGTCGGTCGTCGCTTTGGCCACGCCGGTGACGATGGCCTCCTCGGTGGCGAGTTTCGCCTTCCCCTCCTCGATGCGCGGGTCGACGAACTCGACGCCCCACAACCGCACCCGCTCGATGGCGTCGAGGACGCCGGGGTGGTCGTACATGGGTTCGTGCATCGCGGGCGCGACGACGACCGGAACGCCCGCGCCGAGGGCGGTGGTCGCGGTGGTCGTCACCGGAGAGTCGTCGATGGCGGCCGCTATCTTACCGACCGTGTTGGCCGTCGCGGGCGCGACGAGGAACACGTCGGCCCAGCCGTCGCGGCCGCAGAGGTCGACGTGTTCGACGCGGCCGGTGATTTCGGTTACCACGTCGTTGTCGGTGGCGAACTCGACCGCCCACGGGTGGATGATTCCCGTCGCGGCGTCGGTCATCACCGCGCGGACCGACGCGCCCCGGCGGCGGAGTTCGTGCGCCAACTCGACGACTTTCACGGCCGCGATACTCCCCGTCACCCCGAGCGCGACGTTCACACCTTCGAGCATTCACTCGTCTCTGCGCCCGCTACCCGCTAAAAGGATTCGCGTCCGCGGGCGGCCGCGGGACCGACGGGCGGTCCGCCCGCGGCGCGGTCGGGTCGGTTACTCGTCGAGCCGCCCGAGTTCGTCGTCGACGAGGCTCGGGTGGGTGCGCTGGGGCTCGTCGTGCGGCTCGGCAAAGAACTCGCGCATGACCTCGCGGGACTCGCGCTCGCGACGGGCGCGCTCGTCGGCGTCTATCTCCTCGCAGGCCGGCGGCACCTCGCGGCCGCGGTCGGTGAAGTAGCCGGTCGGCGCGACCCAGTCGTTGTAGAACGCCGTCCCCGAGTCGTGGACGAGCGTGATGGCCGCCTCCGCGGCGTCGCCGGCGGCGACGACCGCCTGATGGTAAATCTCGGTCAGCCGACCCGCGGCGTAGATGCCGGGCACGTCGGTCCGGCCGAGGTCGTCCACGCCGACGTAGGTTTTCGACCCGGCGGCCCGGAGGTCGACGCCCGTGTCTTCGAGATACGAGGCGTCGGACCACGAGGCCGCGACGACTCGGGACGCCTCGATGGTCTCTTCGCCGTCGTCGGTCTCGACGGTCGCCCGGAACAGCGGGTCCTCGTCGTCACCGAGTACGTCGAGGTCGGTCACGCGGCCGGTTAGTCGGCCCGCGCCGTTACGGTCGGCCTGCTCGGAGAGGAGGTCGGTAAACAGCCGGCTGTTGACGCCCGCCGGGAAGCCGGGGACGTTTTCGAGGTGGGCGTTCCGGCGAACGATTGGCTCGCCGTCGTTGACGACGAGGGTGTCGAGGTCGGCGCGCGCGAGGAACGTCGCGGCGGTGAGGCCGGCGACGCCGCCGCCGACGACGAGTGCGTCTCGTGGAATCGTCTGGCTCATGTCGTGCGATAGCTCAGCGGCGAGTAAAACCGTACGGATGTCGCTGAACGCTGCCGAGTTCCGCCCGGAGGCGGTTCGGGCTACCGACCCAGCGACGCGCTTGAGTCGTTGAGCCAGCGGTTCTCGATTGCCTCGACGCTGACGAGGCCCGCCGAGCCGGGTGCGTGCCCCGCTCCGTTCTTCGGTGACATTCGAAGCCGGAGCCGCCAGCGCCCGTCAGACAGCGCCTCGCCGTCGAGAAAGCGCACGGTTCGCTCCGGCGTCCGCCGGACGAGAGCCACGGCGAGCGGCAGCGTCGGAATCCGGCCGGTCCGCTCCGCGAGCGCGTAGTCACCGAAGGTGAGCTCCCACGTCCGGGAGCTGTCGTCGCCGTCGGTCCGTGCGTCGGTTCGGGCGTCGGCACCGGCAGTTCCAGCCGCCTCGGCGTCGGGTATCGGCCGCACCGAGTAGCCCTCGACGAAGCCGACGGCTTCGAGATGTTGAAGCGCCGCGTCCACGGGGTTCGGCGTCGGGGTCGGACAGAACAGCCCGGCCGCCGTCTCGACGACCGCCCGCTGTTCGGCGGCCGAGAGGCGAACATCCAGTTCGCTCATCAGGCTCCAGACCAGCGTGAGACAGAAGTCGTCGCGGTCGTCGACGACCTCGGCCAGCGTGAGGTACGTCTCCATCGCGGCGGTTTCGGCCTCCCGATAGCCGAGTTCCGACAGCGCCTCGAACAGCGCGCCCGCGGTGTCGTGGCAGAACGCGCTGTATCGGGCGTACTCGTCCGCCGACGCCTCGGCGGCCCGCGGCGGTCCCTCGGCCACCTCGTACACGAGCGGGTCGTCGTACGGGCTGTTCGGGTCGTAGCGCCGGAGCGCCGCCCGGTAGTCCCGAGTCAGTTCCGCGGCGTCGCCGGCGGCGCGCCGGTCCGGAAACCGCTGTCCTGCGGCGGCTCCAGGCGGCGAACCCGTGCGGCCGCACACAACTGCGTAGTCGCCGTCGGAACACGCCAGAGACCGAATCTCGGCTCTGATGTCCCGAAGCGTCCCCCCCACCATCTCGGCTGTATGTCGAGACACCGACCGATTATAGGTTGCGATTGCGAGGGCGTCCGCGCCGCGCGAGCGAGCGACACGGCCCACAAGGCTTTGGTCCCGCCGACTCCATTCGACGCTCGTGGACGAGATAGCCGTCAGCACCGTCGTCTACCTGCCGCCCGAGGAGATATACGAGTTCCTCGTTGATTTCCCGCGGTACGCCGACTACTCGAAGCACCTGCGGGACGTTCGGCAGTCGGGCGACGGGTCGCCGGGCACGCGGTACGCCCTGTACTTTTCGTGGTGGAAGCTCACCTACACCGCCGAGTCGAAGGTGACCGATGTCACCCCACCGACACGAATTGACTGGACCATCACCAAAGACGTACACGCCGTCGGCCGCTGGCGAGTCGAGGAACTCGACGACCTGCCGGCCGAGGCCCCGTCGGACGCCGACGCCGCCTGCCGCGTCTTCTTCGAGGTCGAGTACGACCCCGACAGCGTCTCCGCCGGCGATATCGACCTGCCGCGGTTCGTCTCGCTGGGGTGGGTCATCGACAAGCTCCGGCCGGTGCTCCAGAAGGAGGCGGAGCGAATCGTCGAGCGTATCGTCGCTGACATCGAGGGGCGACCGCGGCGCGTGGAACTGACGGTACACTCGAAACCGGGGTCGTGAGCGGCGGTGTACGGGCGATTCGTGAAGGGAAATGCACATACGCGCCCGCGGACCAACACAGGGGTATGACAGGGGCTGGTCTCTGGTGCGCGTGATAATCATCGGTGCCGGACAGGTCGGGTCGTCCATCGCGGCCGACCTCGACGAGACCCACGAGGTCGTCGTCATCGACTGCGACCCCGAGCGCGTCGACGAACTGAACTACTCGCTGGACGTGCTGGCGCTCCACGGCGACGGAACCTCAGTGGACACGCTCGAAGAGGCCGACGTGGAGCGCGCCGACATGGTCATCGCCTCGACCGACGACGACGAGACGAACATCGTCGCCTGCGCGACCGCCAAGGCCATCTCGGACGCCTTCACCATCGCCCGCGTCAAGAACACGGAGTACCTCCGGACGTGGCAGCGCTCCGAGAAGGCGTTCGGCATCGACTTCATGGTCTGTACGAACCTGCTCGCCGCGGAGTCCATCGTTCGCGTCGTCGGCCTCCCCGCGGCGCGCGATGTCGACCCCTTCGCGGGCGGGCAGGTCCAGATGGCGGAGTTCGAAGTCAACGAGGAGAGCCCCGTCGCCAACCAGACCGTAAGCGAGGCCGACCGCTTCGACTCGCTGACGTTCGCGGCCATCCTCCGCGACGGCGAGGTGACGATTCCCCGCGGCGACTCCGTCATCGGCCCCGGCGACCGCGTCGTCGTCATCGGCAGCCCCAAGAGCGTCCAGGGGTTCGCAAGCTCCGTCTCGCCGGACGAACCGCCGGGCACCGCAGAGGAGGTCGTCATCGTCGGCGGCAGCGAAATCGGCTACCACGTCGCCCGCCTGCTCGAAGAGCGCGGCTTCAAGCCCAGACTCATCGAGCACGACGCGGAGCGCGCCCGCGAACTCGCGGAGATGCTCCCCGGAACCATCGTCATGGAGAGCGACGCGACCGACGTGGACTTCCTCGAACGCGAGTACATCGGCGACGCCGACCTGCTCGTCTCGGCGCTCGACTCCGACGAGAAAAATCTGCTCGTGTCGCTTCTCGCCGCCCGCCTCGGCGTCGAGCGCACCGTCGCCGTCATCGACACGACGCCGTACGTGGACCTGTTCGAGGCCGTCGGCGTCGACGTGGGCGTCAGCCCCCGCGAGGTCGTCGCAGAGGAGATAACCCGCTTTACCCGCGAGGGCGGCGCGGAGAACGTCGCGCTCATCGAGTCTGACAAGGCCGAAGTGCTCGAAATCGAGGTGGACGCCGAGAGCGTCCTCGCGGGCAAACCGATTCGGGAGTCGGTGGCGACGCTCCCCGAAGGCGTCGTCATCGGCGCGATAACCCGCCGCCGCGAGTTCATCACCCCCCGCGGCGACACCGTCATCGAACCCGGCGACCACGTCGTCGTCTTCGTCGATAGCTGCGTCATCGACGACGTGACACCCAATCTGTAACCCGGCCCGTCGCCGCCACCCCCGTCGCCGCCGACCCACGGGTGCGCCGAATCCCCACCGCGTCACGGTGTCGCGCCCCCGACTGCGAACCCGAACACGGAAGAACCCGGCGCTCGGTACGTTAGTCCACGGATGAAATTGCGGGTCGATTACAGAGCCAGCCTGCGTCTCGTGGGGACCGTCCTGAAGTATCTCGCGGTCCCTCTTTGTTTCCCGCTCGTGGTCGCGCTGTACTACGGCGAGTCGGTGCTCCCGTTCGTCGTCACGATGGCCGTGACGGTCCTCGTCGGCACGGGGCTCGAACGGCTCGCCGACGACCCCGACATCGGGGCCCGCGAAGGTTTCCTGATGGTCGCGGTGACGTGGTTAGCGGTGACGATAGTCGGCGCGATACCGTTTCTCATCGAGGCGCACGGCATCCCCTTCGTCGCGTCGCCCATCCACCCCGAATCGACCCTCGGTAACCCGGTGAACGCGCTGTTCGAGACGATGAGCGGCTTCACCACGACCGGGGCGACGGTGCTCGGCGACATCTCCTTTGACTCCCACACCCGCGGCATCATGATGTGGCGACAGCTCACCCAGTGGCTCGGCGGGATGGGTATCGTCGTCCTCGCGGTCGCCATCCTCCCCGAACTCTCCGTCGGTGGCGCACAGCTGATGGACGCGGAAGCGCCCGGCCCCGGCATCGAGAAGCTCACCCCGCGCATCGCCGAGACGGCCCGCGCGCTCTGGGGCGCGTACCTCGGCCTCACCGTCCTCGAAATCGTCCTCCTCTACGGACTCAACGTCACCGGCCACGCCCCGAACATGGACGTGTACAACGCCATCGCCCACGGGTTGACGACGATGCCGACCGGCGGGTTCTCGCCGGAGGCCCGCAGCATCGAGGCGTTTTCGGCGGCCGCACAGTGGGTCGTGATTCCCTTCATGGTCGCCGCCGGCACCAACTTCGCGCTCTTCTGGCACGTCCTCACGGGCGACCCGAAGCGACTGTTCCGCGACACCGAGTTCAAGTCCTACCTCGGCGTCATCGGCGTCGTCTCGGCCATCCTCGCGGGAATCCTGTTCCTCGGTGACGGGCTGATGTCCGTCGCGCCCGCGGGCGAGACCTACGACCAACTCTACCTCGAAGGCATCCGAACGGCCATCATCGGCAACGTCGAGCCCGCGGTCCGGCAGTCGGTGTTTCAGGTCGTCTCCATCGTCACGACGACGGGCTACGCCAGCATCGACTTCAACGCGTGGAGCGCGCCGGCGCAGTACGTCCTGCTGTTCGCGATGTTCATCGGCGGCTCCGGGGGGTCGACCGGCGGCGCGGTAAAAATCGTCCGCTGGTACGTCATCGTGAAGTCGCTCCGCCGGGAGCTGTTCACGACGGCTCACCCCGAGGCGGTTCGCCCCGTCAGGCTCGCCGGCCGCGCGGTCGACGAGCGGGCCATCCGCGGCATCTACGCCTTCACGCTCCTGTATCTCGTGCTGTTTTTCGTCTCGACCGGCCTGCTCCACCTCGACGCCGCGCGCATCGGCTTCGACGTGAGCATCCTCGAAACCATGAGCGCCGTCGCCGCGACCCTCGGGAACGTCGGGCCGGGCTTCGGCGTCGTCGGCCCGATGGGGAGCTATCTCGACTTCTCCAACGGCTCGAAGCTGTATATGGTGCTTCTCATGTGGGTCGGCAGGCTGGAGATTCTGCCCGTGTTGGTCATCTTCACGCCGGAGTACTGGCGTCGATAGCGTCGGAAAACAGAGGTCAGTACCCGTTTTTCATCAGGGGTTCAGCCCGTAGATGACCGAGCGAGCGAACACCAACACCGGGATGATTTCGAGGCGGCCGACCCACATGTTAAACAGGAACATCGTCTCCGCCCACGGGTTCATCGAGGGGCCGGTGATGCCCGTCGAGATGCCGACGTTGCCCTGTGCGGACGCGACTTCGAACAGCGCGTCGGCGTAGGTGAACTCCGGTCCGGCGAGGTTCACGAGGAGGACGCTCGACCCGACGAGGAGCAACAGCCAGAGCATCGAGACGATGGCCGCCTCGGAGAACTCACGGTCCATCTCGTTCCGCGAGAGGCGGCGGCCGTTCATCTCGATGTTGACGACCGCGCTCTCGGGGAGGAAGACGCGGGAGAACTGCCAGCGGATGCCGCGGGAGATGGTGTAGCCGCGGATGATTTTGATGCCGCCGACGGTCGACCCGGCAGCCCCGCCGAGGGTCATCGCCCCCGACAGGAGAATCTTCCCGCCGTCTGACCACGCGCCGAGCGGCGCGGCCTGAAAGCCGGTGCAGGTGAGCGCGCTCACCCAGTGGAACGCGGCGTCGCGGACGGCGTCCGCCTGCGCCCCGCCGACGACGCCCGAAAGCCCGAAGTAATCCGCAGTTTCGACGAACGCCGACCCCGCGGTCGCCGGGAGGCTGACGAGGTTCTGGACGGCGAGCGCGACCGCGCCGACGGCGAAGAGAACGAGAAGCCAGCGCGTCTGGAGGTCGCCCCAGAGGCGGTCGATATCGCGGTTCTTCAGGACGGCGTAGTGGACGGGGAAGGCGATTGCGCCAAGCGCCATGATGGGGAGCAACACCGTCTCGATGAGCGGCGAGTCGTACGTGCCGATGGAGCCGTCGGTGACGGCGAACCCGCCGGTCGAGAGCCCGGTCATCGCGTGGTTGAGCGCCTGCCACGCGACCTCCCACAGCGGGAGCGTCGCCCCGTAGTCGCTGGCGCGGATGGCGACGAAGAGGACGACCACCGACAGGAGCGTGTAGCCGACGAAAATCTTCCAGACCGTCCGAACGGTCGAGACGACGCTCGGGTGAATCTTCTCCTCTCTGGCCTCGCCGCGGTACAGCGCGTAGCTCCCGCTGCCGGGCCGCGAGAGGATGGAGACGGTGAGGACGATGACGCCCACGCCGCCGACCCACTGGATGAGCGAGCGCCACCACTGAATCGTCCGGGGAAGCGACGGCTCGTGGATGCCCATCGTCAGCCCGCTCCCGGTCCAGCCGCTCATGCTCTCGAACAGGGCGTGCAACGGGTCGCGGAAGTAGACGAGACTCGACTGGGCGTAGTCGACGCCGGCGGGCACGAGCGCCGTGAAGACGCTCTGCGGAGCGAACTGCGCCGTGAGGAAGAAGGGAAGCGACCCGAAGGCGGCCGTGGCGAACCAGCCCGCGGCGGCGATTATCATCCCGTGTTTCATCCGGGGCGCGGGGGCGTCCGCGAACGCCTTTCGCGCGCCCAGCCCGACGAACGCCGTCGCGCCCCCGGCGGCGAGGAACGCGAGCGCGGCGTACCACTCGCGGAAGCCGACCGCGACGAGGACCGAGGCGGTCATCAGGGCCGACTCCATGGCGAGGAGCGAGCCCACGTCGCGGCCGATGACCGCGAGGTCGGCGGGCCACCCCGAGACGGTTCGTCCGCGGCGGGGCATCAGTGGTCCTCGTAGTGGCCGAACACGTCAGTCACCTCGGGCGTCGCGCCCTTCGCGGAGTAGACCGTCAGGAGGTCACCGGACCCGATAGTGGTGTTCCCGCGGGGCGTCACGGGGTCGTCGTCGCCCTCGCGCTCGACGGCGACGATGAGGGTGTCGCCGTCGAGGAGGTTCTCCTGGGCCGCCTCCTGAATCGTCATCCCGGTTATCGGCGCGTCCTCGTCGACGCGGATTTCGAACACCTCGGCGTGCTCACCGATGCGCATGTAGTCGACGATAGAGGGGCGTTTGACCGCCCGATAGAGATACTCCGCGATGAGCCGCTGAGGGTTCTCCATCGTGTTGACGCCGATTTGGCGGTAGAGGCTCATGTGCTCGGGATTGTGGACGACCGAGACGATGTCGGGGATGTCGAGTTCCTTCGCCAACAGACAGACCATGATGTTGGTCGCGTCCTTGTCGGTCGTCGTGATGATGGCGTCGGCGCGGTCCGCGCCGGCCTCGTCGAGCGTCTGTTTGACCGTGGCGTCGTCGTTGAGGACGAGACAGTCGAACGTCGCGGCGGCCGCCTCGGCCTTCGCCTCGTCGCGCTCGACGACGACGACCTCGTTGCCGCCCTCGGTGGCGATTTCGATGAGCGGCGTGCCGATGTTGCCCGCGCCGACGACGATGATGTACATGACGTTCCGGCGTGGGCGTGGGGCGGTGGAAAAACTATCGGCATGGCGTTCCGTCGCTCGAATCCTCGAACGCGAGAGAACCGCGTGAGAACCGAACGAGAGCCGCGCGGCCGACTCGGCCGACTCAGTTCTCGACCGCGGACGCGGCGCGGACGATGGTCTCCTCGCCGAACTTGGGGCCGATGAGTTGGAGGCCGACCGGGAGGCCGTCGGTCTCGCCCGCCGGAACCGAGATGGCGGGGAGGTTCGCGAGGTTCACCGGCACGGTGTTCGCGTCTGCGAGGTACATCTGGAGCGGGTCGTCGAGGCTCTCGCCGAGTTCGAACGGCGGGACGGGCATCGTCGGCGAGGCGACCACGTCGACGTCCTCGAACGCCTCGTCGAAGTCCTGTTTGACCCACGCGCGGGCGTCCTGCGCCTTCGCGTAGTACTTGTCGTGGTAGCCCGCGGAGAGGGCGTACGTGCCGAGGAGGATGCGGCGTTTGACCTCGGAGCCGAAGCCCTCCTCGCGGGCGCGGGCGAACGCCTCGTTCCAGTTGCCGTCGTAGCCGCCGGACTTGCCGTAGCGGACGCCGTCGAAGCGAGCGAGGTTCGACGACGCCTCGGACATGGCGATGACGTAGTAGGCGGCGACGGCCTTCTCGACGGAGGGCATGCTGACCTCGCGGTACTCAGCGCCCTGGGCTTCGAGTTCGTCGAGCGCGGCCCAGAACGCCTCCTCGACGCCCTCGTCCGCGCCCTCGACGAACTCGGTCGGGACGCCGATGGTGAGGCCTTCGACGTCGCCGTCGGCGGCCGCGGCGTAGTTCGAGTCGGCACCGGCGTCGCGGGTCGTGCCGTCTCGGTCGTCGGGGCCGGCGATGACGTCGAGGAGCGCGGCGGCGTCCTCGACGGTCGGCGCGATGGGGCCGATCTGTTCGAGGGAGTTCGCGTAGGCGACGAGGCCGTAGCGCGAGACGAGGCCGTAGGTGGGCTTGATGCCGACGACGCCGCAGAACGCGGCGGGACAGCGGATGGAGCCGCCCGTGTCGGTGCCGAGCGCGAGGTCGGCCTCGCCGGCGGCGACGGCCGCCGCGGAGCCACCGGAGGAGCCGCCGGGGACGCGGGACTCGTCGACGGGGTTCTTGGTCGGGCCGAACGCCGAGGTCTCGGTCGTCGTGCCCATGCCGAACTCGTCCATGTTGGCCTTGCCGACGATGGTCGCGCCGGCGTCCTTCAGGAGTTCGACCACGGTCGCGTCGTACGGTGGGACGTAGTCTTCGAGCATCGCGGAGCCGCAGGTCGTCCGCAGCCCCTCCGTGGAGATGTTGTCCTTGACGGCGACGGTCTTGCCCGAAAGCGGGCCGTCGTCGGAGCCGTCGAGCGTCTCTTTCGTGATGAAGGCGTTCAGCGACATCTACGACACCCGCGGGCCCTTGAAGAAGCCGTCTTCGGTCTCTGCGGCGTTCGACAGCGCCTCCTCTTGGGTGAGGCCGTCGCGGACCTCGTCGGGGCGCATCACGTTCACCAGTTCGTCCTCGCGGTCGACTTCGGGGACCTCGTCGAGGGCGTCGAAGTAGCCGAGGATGTCCGCGAACTGCGCCGCGAACTCCTCGACCTCGTCCTCGTCGAGGTCGACCCGCGCCAACTCGGCGACGTGTCGAACCTCGTCGGCGTCGACGGGCGTATCGCTCATGTATCGGAGGAATGGGAGACCGGGAGTAAGAGTTTCGGTGTGGGTCGTTTCGTCCGGTCCCCGGGCGAGCCCGCCCGGCCGAGACCGCCGGCGAGACGGCCGGCTCCGACCGTGCGAACACGGCTCATTCCGTCCTCTCGTCGCCGTCAGATATAAGTAACGAGGGTCAATACGAATAGACGGAGAACGACCGTTCCCAGTTGCTTCTCTCGCACACAATGACAGAAAGTGTCCGACGTTTCACGACCGGTAACGCGCGCGTGCGCAATGAGAATACGAAAGATACCGAGCAGACCGACACCGAGCGGGAGCAGACGCCCACGTGTCCCGAATGCGGCTCGGAGAGTCTCGTCTCCGACACCGAACACGGTGAGACGGTCTGCGACGACTGTGGCCTCGTCGTAGAGGAAGACGAAATCGACCACGGCCCCGAGTGGCGCGCGTTCAACTCCTCGGAGAAAGACGAGAAATCCCGCGTCGGCGCGCCCACGACGAACATGATGCACGACAAGGGGCTGTCGACCAACATCGGTTGGCAGAACAAAGACGCCTACGGGCGCTCGCTGTCGTCCCGCCAGCGCGAGAAGATGCAACGGCTCCGCACGTGGAACGAGCGCTTCCGTACCCGCGACTCCAAGGAGCGCAACCTCAAGCAGGCGCTCGGTGAAATCGACCGCATGGCCTCGGCGCTCGGCCTTCCGGATAACGTCCGCGAGACCGCCTCGGTCATCTATCGCCGCGCGCTCGACGACGACCTGCTGCCCGGTCGTTCCATCGAGGGCGTCGCCACCTCGGCGCTGTACGCCGCCGCACGGATGGCCGGCACCCCGCGCTCGCTCGACGAGATTACGAGCGTCTCGCGCGTCGAGAAGGACGAAATCGCCCGCACCTACCGCTACGTCGTCCGCGAACTCTCGCTCGAAATCAAGCCCGCCGACCCCGAGCAGTACGTCCCGCGGTTCGCCAGCGACCTCGGCCTCTCCGACGAGTCCGAGCGGCGCGCCCGACAGCTCTTGAAGAACGCCAAAGAACAGGGTGTCCACTCGGGCAAGTCGCCGGTCGGCCTCGCCGCCGCCGCCGTCTACGCCGCCGCCCTCCTCACCAACGAGAAGGTGACGCAAAACGAGGTCTCCGAGGTCGCCAACATCTCCGAGGTCACCATCCGCAACCGCTACCACGAACTCCTCGAAGCCGAAGAGCAGGTCCAACTGCCCTAACTCGGCCGGTCTGTTCGTCCGTTTCGTCCCGCTCGGTTCCGCGGTTCCGTTCCGTCTTGCCTCGCTCCGTCCCGCCTCGTTTCGCAACAGCCATGCCGCTCGCTCCGGAGCCACAGCCATGGAGACGACGCGACATTTCACCTCGACCGTGTATATCGTCAACGACGGCGCGGTGGCGCTCCACCGCCACGAGCGCCTCGGCATCCGCATCCCGCCGGGCGGGCACGTCGACCGCGACGAACTCCCACACGAGGCCGGCCTGCGCGAGGTCCGCGAGGAGACGGGGCTCGATCCGGAACTCGTCGACGACACGGCATCCGTCCCCGCACCCGCCGGCCGGGCGCTCCCCCAGCCTCGCCAGCAGATGCTCTACGACATCAACGTCCACGGCGACGGCTCGGTCGGCCACCAGCACATCGACCACGTCTTCTACGCCCGCGTGGACTCCCGCGACATCGACCCCGCGCCGGGCGAGGCCGACCCCGAGGTCTGGGCGTGGTACGACGAGTCCGACCTCCGCGAGAGCGACCTCGACCCCGACACGGTGCAGTTCGCGCTGGAGGCCATCGAGGTCGTCGGCGGCGACGAACGGGAAAACTAGCGAAACCCAACCGGAACCGACCTACTCGATGAGCGATTCGACGTACTGCTGAACGTGGTTCTCCATCCGCCGCTTGAACCCCGCCTGTCGGGCGAGTCTGTCGAGTTCGCGCGAGGCGTAGGTGCCGTACTGGACCGCCTTCTTGTCCGCCTCGGCGACTGATTCGGGGAGCACGCCGCTTGCAGCCTCCCTGAGCGCGACCTTCCGCCGGTCGCCGTCCACGAGTAACGCACCGGGGAGCGGGAGCGCAGCCGAGACAACCCGGTCGTGGAGGAGCGGCGCGACGGGTTCGACCCCGGCGGCGCGGAGGACGAGCAGGTCGCGTTCGAGCTGGTCGGGGAGCGTGAGAATCATCTCGCGGGCGGCCCCGCGGACGGTTTCGGCCTCGACGCGCGGGTCGTCGGGGGCCTTCTGGACTTTGGCGTAGCCGCCGAACAGTTCGTCCGCGCCCTGCCCGACCGCGAGGCGGTCGTAACCGTCCGCGGCGACCCGCTCCGCGAGCAGGTACAGGGGCAGGACGATTTGCACGTCCATCGGGTTCGTTCGGCCGAGCGCGGCGACGATTTCCGGGACGGCGCGTTCGAGCGCCGCGTGAGTGAGTTCGACCACGGTGAGGTCGCGGTCCATCGCGGCGGCGGCCTCGCGGGCGGCGGCCACGTCGTGAGAGCCCTCGAAACCGGCGACGTAACAGGGGGCGTCGGGGACGCCGGCCGCGACGACCGACGAATCGACGCCGCCGGAGAAGGCCACGGCGAGGCCGTCGTCGTCCACCGACCGGACCGATTCGAAGACCGCGTCGCGGACGCGGTCGAGCGCGGCGTCGCGGTCGGTGGCGGCCGACGGGTCGGGAAGCGACCAGACGCGTTCGTCGTCGCCGGCGGCTTCGCCGGTCGTCCCGCGGGCGTGGCCCGCGGGGACGGCGACCGGGTCGTCGAGGTCGCGGTGGTCGAACGACCACCTCGCGGGGTCGGCGCGCTCGGAGAAGAGCGGTTGGCGACCGAGCACGTCGCGGACGAGTCGGCCGTCGAGTTCGCCCGCGAAGCCCGCAGTTCCGGGAAGCGGGTCGCGCTCGGTAAGGGCGCGCCGGACGAGGTCGGGGGACGCGCCGCGCATCAGAACAGGTCCGTCAGGGCGTGTTTCAGGCGCCGGGTCGCGCCGCCCGCGGCCTGCCGGAACGAGATGCGCCACGGGGTCTTGTTGCCGACGACGCTGGTTCGGCCCTCGGCGACGGCCGAGAGGATGGCGTCGGCGCTTCGGGTGTCGGTGCCGACCTCGGTGACGGCCTGTCCGACCATCTCCGCGATGTGGGCGTCGCTCCCGGCGGTCATCGGGAGGTTCCGCCGCTTGGCGAACCGCTCGGCGCGCTGGTTGGCGATGCCGGTGAGGAGCCGCGAGTTGTAGATTTCGATGGCGTCGGCGCTGGCGAGCTGCGCGCTGGAGATGTGCGGAGCGACGCCGTGACGCGACTTCTGGAAGGGGTGCGGGACAACGGCGATGCCGCCGGCGTCGCGGATGCGGTCGAGCGTCTCGTCGTACGACAGCCCCGCGGGAATCAGCTCCTCGACGCCCAAAGCGAGGACGTGGCCCGCGGCGCAGGTGACTTCCATCCCCGGGATGCCGACCAGCCCGTAGTCGGCCGCGAGCTCCGCGGCTTCGAGGCTGGCGTCTATCTCGTCGTGGTCGGTCACGGCGAGGGCGTCCAAGCCGACCGCGACCGCCTGTTCGAGGAGGTACTCGATTGGGTCCCGCCCGTCGTAGGACAGAGACGAATGCGAGTGCAACTCGACCGATAACACACCGTCTCCTAACGATGGAGGCTAAAAAAGCGCCCCGGTCCCGGTGTGATTGGCGTGTCGACCTCACGCACGGCTCTCGGTGGGGTATCGGAGCGCTTCGCCCGCAGATGACGCCGACGCGAGAGACCGTCCGCGTCCGCAGACACTCCGCGCGTGCCGACATACCGCCGAAACTGGACGAAATGTAAGAATATAGAGATAATATCGCGGGCGACGAACGTATCGACCGGTGGCGAACCCACAGCGCGTGGTTCCACCGGAGTGAGCAAGATGACCGTACGAGATATCGCACGACCGAGAGACGAGCTGGTGACAGCGAGGGAAGACACGCCGATTCGAGAGCTGGCGACGCTGATGGAGGACCGAAAGGTCGGTTCGGTCGTCGTCGCAGACGGCGACGACATCCGGGGTATCGTGACGGACCGCGACATCGCGCTCAAGTGCGTCGCCGCCGGCGGCGACACGAGCGGGATGACGGCGCGAGACGTGATGACCGAGCGACCGTTCACCGTCGACGCCGACGTGGGCGTCTTCGACCTGTTCCGGCAGATGCGGGAACACGGCGTCCGGCGCGCGCCGATAACCGACGGCGGCAGGCTGACGGGCATCGTCACGATGGACGACCTGCTCGTGTTGCTCCAAGACGAGATGCACGAGCTGACGGAGATAATCCGCGCCGAGTCGCCGCCGTACACGCCCGCGTAAGTCGGATGCGGGGGGCGACGGCGACTTCGACCATATTTTGCGCACGTTCGTGCACATAGAAAGGGTTTACAATGTGCGTTCTGACCATACCAGTGAATGACGCTTTCCGACGCGGACCGCGACCTCGTCGTCGCCGAACTCGGTCGAGACCCGACGCCGGCCGAGGAGATACTCTTCGAAAACCTCTGGAGCGAACACTGCGCCTACCGGTCGTCTCGCCCGCTGCTTTCGGCGTTCGACTCGGAGGGCGACCAGGTCGTCATCGGTCCCGGTGACGACGCGGCGGTCGTCGCTCTGGACGACGACACCTACATCACGCTCGGTATCGAGAGCCACAACCACCCCTCCTACGTCGACCCCTACGACGGCGCGGCCACGGGCGTCGGCGGCATCGTCCGCGACACCCTCTCGATGGGCGCGTACCCCATCGCGCTCGCCGACTGCCTCTACTTCGGCGACTTCGACCGCGAGCACTCGCGGTACCTCCTCGACGGCGTCGTCGAGGGCATCGCCGACTACGGCAACGCCATCGGCGTCCCGACCGTGACCGGCTCGACCTCGTTCCACGAGAACTACGAGGGCAACCCGCTCGTCAACGTCGCCTGCGTCGGCCTGCTGTCGGCCGACCGCCTCGTCACGGCCGAAGCCCAGGAGGCCGGCAACAAGCTCGTCCTCGTCGGCAGTTCGACCGGCCGAGACGGCCTCGGCGGCGCGTCCTTCGCCAGCGAGGACCTCGCGGAGGACGCAGAAACCGAAGACCGGCCCGCGGTGCAGGTCGGTGACCCCTACACGGAGAAACTGCTCATCGAGTGCAACGAGGCGCTCATCGACGAGGACCTCGTCGAGTCCGCCCGCGACCTCGGGGCCGCCGGTCTCGGCGGCGCGTCCTCCGAACTCGTCGCCAAGGGCGGCTTCGGCGCGGAAATCGACCTCGAGAAGGTCCACCAGCGCGAGCCGAACATGAACGCCTTCGAGATTCTCCTCTCGGAGTCCCAAGAGCGCATGTGCTACGAGGTGACCCCCGAGAACGTCGAGCGCGTGCAGGAACTCGCCGCGCGCTTCGACCTCGGCAGCGCCGTCATCGGCGAGGTCGCCGAGGGCAACTACGTCTGCACCTTCGACGGCGAACCGGTCGTCGACGTGCCGCCGGAGTTCCTCGCGGAGGGCGCGCCGATGAACGACCTCGACTCGGTCGAACCCGAAGCCGCGGCGCGCGACCTCCCCGCCTTCGACCTCGAAGACGCGTTCGAAGCGGTCGTCTCCGACCCCAACACGGCGTCGAAGCGCTGGGTCTACCGCCAGTACGACCACGAGGTCGGCCTGCGGACGGCCCGCTGCCCCGGCGACGACGCGGCGCTCCTCGACGTGCCCGAAGCCGACACGAAACTCGCGTTCACCGGCGGCGCGGACCCCAACTGGACGAGCGCCGCCCCCTACGACGGGGCGCGCGCCGTCGCCTTCGAGAACGCGACCAACCTCGCCGCGAAGGGCGCGTCGCCCCTCGCGACCGTCGACTGTCTCAACGGCGGCAACCCCGAGAAACCCGACGTGTACGGCGGCTTCAAGGGCATCGTCGACGGCCTCGCCGACATGTGCCGGGCGCTTTCGGTCCCGGTCGTCGGCGGCAACGTCTCCCTGTACAACGACTCCGTCTCCGGCCCGATTCCGCCGACGCCGACGCTGGCGATGGTCGGCAAGGCGGACGGCTCCTCGCCCGGCCTCTCGCTTTCGGGCGAGGGCGACCTGTTCCTCGTCGGCCACTCCGGCGGCGCGCTCGGCGGTTCGGCGGTGCTCGAACACGCCGGCGGCTCCGACGCCTTCCCGACGCTCCCCGAGGACGCCGACGCCGCGACGGCGGTCGAGACGATTCGGACCGTCGCCGCGGACGAGGCGACCGTCGCGGTCCACGACGTGAGCCACGGCGGCCTCGCGGTCGCGCTGGCCGAGATGGTCACCGACGAGGTCGGCGCTGACGTGTCCGTCTCCGACTACGTCTCGCTGTTCGAGGAGACCCCCGGTCGGGTCGTCGTCGAGACGACCGACGAGGCCGCGCTGCGCGACCTCGCGGGCGACGTGCCCGTCGTCGAACTCGGGACCACGACCGACGACGCGACGCTCTCGCTTACGGTCGACGGCGACGAGGTCGCCTACGGCGCGGGCGACATCGCAGCCCTGCGCGACGTGCTCGCCCGCGAACTCGACTGAGCCGAAACCCGGACTGAACGAAAAGCGCGGTCCCGCGTCGCGCGACGCTCGTTACGGTTCGAGGACGACTTTTCCGCTGCTCTTTCTGTCCTCGATGTACTCGTGGGCCGCCGCGGCGTCTTCGAGGTCGAACGTCTCGCCGACGACCACGTCGAGTTCGCCCGCGGCGAGCAGTTCGGATAGCTCCGGCACCGCGCCGAGAATCGATTCGGGGCGCTGCTCCATGGCGCTGCCGAGGTGGAAGCCGATGACGGACTTGTTCTCGAACAGCAGGCGCGTCGGGTCCGCCGCGGCAGAGTCGCCGGAGGCCGCGCCGTAGGTGACGAGTCGGCCGAAGTCGGAGAGGGCGTCCAGACTGCGCTCGAACGTCTCGCCGCCGACGCCGTCGAGGACGAGGTCGACGCCCGCGCCGTCGGTCTCGTCGGCGACGACCTCGCGGAAGTCCGCCTCGGTGTACTGGATGCCGTGGTCGAGTCCGAGGTCGGCCGCGAGGTCGAGTTTCTCTTCGGTGCTGGCCGTGCCGAACGTCTCGACGCCGGCGTGGGCGGCGAGTTGGACCGCCGCGGTACCGACGCCGCCGGCGGCCGCCTGAATCAGCACGCGCTCGTCGTCGTCGAGGCCGCCCCACTCGTGGAGGCAGTTGTAGGCGGTGAGGAACTGGACGGGGAAGCCGGCGGCCTCAGCGAACGACATCGACTCGGGCACGTCGAACAGCGTCGGGGCCGGCGTGGTGACGGACTCGGCGTATGCCCCGCCGCCGGTCATGGCGACGACGCGTTCACCGACCTCGCGGTCGACGCCCTCGCCCACCGCGTCGATGGTGCCGGCGGCCTCCATCCCCGGCGTGTACGGCGGTTCCGGGCCGTCTCGGTAGGTTCCGCGCCGCTGCATGATGTCTGCGAAGTTGATGCCGGCGGCTTCGACGTCGATGCGGACCTCGCCCGGAGCCGGTTCGGGCGTTTCGGTCTCGCGCAGTTCGAGGCTGTCGGTGCTCCCGTACTCGGTGACGACGATAGATTTCACACCGGCCGTAGCCGCGGGGGCTTGAAAAGGGGAGAGAACGCGGAAGTTCGTGCGGGTTGCCGGTTCCAAGCGGTCTCGAACGGTTCCGGGGACGCTTACGCGAGCGCCAGCGGGATGCCGAACGTAACGACGAGGCCGACGACGAAGACGAGGACGCCGGTCGTGACCTGACTCATCGAGAACTCCTGCATCGGGGAGGTGACGCGGCCTTCTTGTTCGCCTTCGTGGTGGTCGTCGTGTCCGTGGTCGTGGTCGTCGCTCATACGCGGGGCGACGGGTTCGCGGTACAAAAACGCACCTAACCGTCGTCCGCGAGCCCCGCCACTGCATCGCTTGCGACCGGTCTCGCGGACGGGCTGGCGGGCGGGCGTCGCGCCGGACGGGTCAGGACCGGTACAGGTACAGCACGACCAGAAACACGAGCGCGAGCGGGAGGAACGGAATCGCGGCGTCGAGTGGGACAAACAGCGCCACTATCGCGGCCATCACCACGAACTCGACGACCACGAGCAGGCTGAGGAGTTCGGCTGAATCCGGCATCGTTCGAATCGGAACCCGTGTCGGGCTTTTCGCGGACGGGTCATCAAGCTGACTCCACACCGGGACCAGACGAGGCCCGAGGGGGTCTCGCGGTCATCGGACGACTCGGAGACGTGGTCGGCGTTCGGCCACCACCTGCCGTAGTCGAAACGGTGAAACGGCTCTTTCGCAAACAATCCGGTAGCGAATGCTCACGAAGCGCATCATCCCCTGTATCGACGTCGACCTCGACGAGGACGGGAACCCCGCGGTCTACACCGGCGTCAACTTCGAGGACCTGAAGTACACCGGCGACCCGGTCGAGATGGCCAAACGGTACAACGAGGCGGGCGCGGACGAGTTCGTCTTCCTCGACATCACCGCCTCCGCCGAGGGGCGGGCGACGATGCTCGACACCGTCTCGAAGGTCGCGGACGAGGTGTTTATCCCGCTGACGGTCGGCGGCGGTATCCGCACCCGCGACGACATCAAAGAGACGCTCCGCGCCGGCGCGGACAAGGTCTCTATCAACACCGCGGCGCTCCAGAACCCTGACCTCATCGAGGAGGGCGCGCGCTCCTTCGGCAGCCAGTGTATCGTCATCTCGGTGGACGCCCGCCGGCGCTTCGACGAGGAGGGCGAGCACTACGCCGAGGTCGACGGCGAGTCCTGCTGGTTCGAGTGCACCGTCAAGGGCGGCCGCGAGGGAACCGGCGTCGACGTGGTCGAGTGGGCCAACGAGGCCGAGTCCCGCGGCGCGGGCGAACTGTTCATCAACTCCATCGACGCCGACGGCACGAAAGACGGCTACGACATCCCGCTGACGAAGGCCGTCTGCGACAGCGTCTCGACGCCCGTCATCGCCTCCTCCGGCTGCGGCGCCCCCGAGGATATGTACGAGGTGTTCACCGAGGCCGGCGCGGACGCGGGTCTCGCCGCCTCCATCTTCCACTTCGACGAGTACACGATTCGAGACGTCAAGGAGTACCTCGACGAGCGCGACGTGCCGGTTCGCCTGTAAGCCCCGCCTCCACAACCGTTCTGCGCCGCCTCTCTTCGTCTCTCTTTTCGCGCCCCGTTACCGACTCTACACACCGATTCCGTTCACCGGTCGTGCGCCGCTCGCGCAGTCGAAACCAATCTTAACCCGGCGGCGCGTCGTATCTCGGCCGAGATGACAGACGACGCGTGGCTCGACGCCCTCCGCACGCACCGCGAACAGAAGGACCGCTATCTCGCTGGGGACCGCAACTCACCGATTCCGCCGGACCAGCGGGAGTTTTTCGACGGTCTCGACTACTTCGACCCCGACCCCGACCTCCGGTTCGAACTCGAACTCCGGGAATACGACGACCCCGAGCGCATCACCATCGGCACCTCGACCGACGGCGAGCGCGAGTACCTCGCGTGGGGGCGCTTCGAGTTCGAGGTCGACGGTGAGTCGTACGCGCTCGACGCCTACCGCGCCGACGCCGACGAGGACCGCCTGTGGGTTCCGTTCCGCGACGAGACGAACGCCGAGGAGACGTACGGAGCGGGTCGCTACCTCGACCTCGAAGCCGCGGACCGGGCCGACGACGGTCGCTGGGTGGTCGACTTCAACTACGCGTACAACCCGTTTTGCGCCTACTCGCCGCGCTACGAGTGCCCGCTGGTTCCGATGGAAAACTGGCTCGAAGTCCGCATCGAGGCCGGCGAGAAGGACTACGAAGGGCCGGGTAGCGACGAGTAACCGAAGCCGAGAACTGAGAGACGCGCCGCTCGCGGCCGGAAGAAACGAGAGAGAACCCGCAGATTACGCGTCGATACCGGCGCGGTAGGCGTCGGTGAAGTCGTCGGCGGTGCGCTGGACGCCGCGGGCGGCCTCCGCGAGCGCGTCGAGGGGGTCGACGCCGGACTCCGTCTTGATAGAGAGGACGGGGTCCGTCTGTCCGCCGGACTGCTCGGGGTTCACGTCGTAGGTCGCGGCCGTGACGGTGTCGGTCTGGAGGAGTTCGCCCTTCAGGACGTTCATGAAGGTGTGGTCCTCGCCGCCGATTTCGATGCGGAGCTCCTCGTCGGTCTTGTCGATGACCCGCAGTTCCATGGCTCTCCGTTCCCTCCAGCGGCGTTTTAACGTTTCGTCTCGGGGACCGCGACCAGTTCGTCGAAGTCCGGGTCCGCGTCGAGGAGTTCGTATCTGTCCTCGCCGTCCGGGGACGCGACGACGCCCTCGGCGACGAGGTGGTCGAGGTGGGCGAACGCCTCGCCGGGGCCGTGGAGGATGTGGATGTCCGAGAGGTCGCCGAACAGGCGCGCGCTCACGGTCCACGCGTCGGCCGGGCCGTGGTCGTCGAGGACGGAGACGACGCGCTCGGTGCGCTCGCGGTGGTGCTCCGCGATGACGCGCGCCCGGCCGGCGGGGTCGGAGATGGGGTCGCGGTGGCCGGGCCACGCCCGCTCGAAGTCGAGGGCCGCGAGGCGCGCGAGGCTGTCGAGATAGGTTTCGAGGGGGCGGTTGACCCGCAGGTCAGCGCCGCCGACGTTCGGGGTGTACTTCGGGAGAATCGCGTCGCCGACGAACGCCTCGCGACCCGCGCCGGGCTCGCCGTCGAAGGCGAAGGCGCTCAGGCCGGCGGCGTGGCCGGGGAGGTGGACGACTTCGAGTTCGCCGTCGCCGGCGGCGATGCGGTCGCCGTCCTCGACGGGCGTCACGTCGACGCGGTCGCCCCGGAGGCCGTCGTGGCCGTCGAGGAACGCGGTCACCTCGGCGAGCGGTTCGTCGGGGATACGCCACTCGTCGAAGCGCCGCTCGCGAATCTCGCGCTCGGCCGCGACCGCGTCGGGGTCGCCCGCGACGATGCCCGCGTCGTCGGCGTGGACGTAGACCGGCGCGCCGCTCTCGGCCTGGAGTTCGCCCGCCAGTCCGGCGTGGTCGGCGTGCCAGTGGGTGAGGACGATGGCGTCGAGGTCCGCAACCCCGTACCCGGCCGCGTCGAGTCCCTCGCGGAGGTCGCGGCGGACCGAGTCGGTCGCCACGCCGGCGTCGACCAGCGTCGGTCGGTCGCCGGGGAGGAGATAGGCGTTGTTGAGGCCCTCGAAGACGGTGTTGCCGAGCCGTATCCGTTCCATGCGGCCACCTGACCGCCGAGGTGCATGATTATTCCGAATGGTCGCGGGGGCGCGGCGTCCCGCGGTTTGTCGCGCGCTCGCCGGCACACGGTCGGTTACCGGCTCGATTCGCCGGGCGAACGCCCGGTACATTCAAAGGCCGGCGTCGCATCGAATCGCACGTCGAATGCCGGTGGACTTCTACGAACTCCTCGGGGTCGAACGCGACGCCGAGACGGCGGAGATAAAGCAGGCCTTTCGTCAGCGCGCTCGGGAGTACCACCCCGACGTCAACGACGACGAGCGAGCCACGGCGCAGTTCACCGTCGTCCGGAAGGCCTACGAAGTCCTCACCGACGACGCCGAGCGCGCCGACTACGACCGGATGGGCCACGGGACGTACGTCGAAAAGCGCCTCGACGGTCTGACGAAGTTCAGATACCCCGGCAAGGCCGACGAGCAGGCCGGGTCCGGCGGCTCTGGAAGCGCTGACGCCGGCGGGCGGTCAGGTTCGTCGCGGTCCTCGACCGGCCGGTCGTCCTCGTCCTCCTCGTCTTCTTCCGGTCGGTCGTCCTCCTCGTCGTCCGGGCGCGCATCGTCTTCGACCGCGAGTTCGTCGCGGTCGGGTCGGTCGCGCCGCTCGGGGTCGGCTTCCTCGTCGCGCGCCTCCGGGTCGTCGTCGCGGACTACGGGCGCATCGCAGTCGTCGGCCGCGAGCGGGGCGTCGCGCGGCCGCACCCGAAACACGCAGTCCAGTCGAACGGGGACGACCGGCCGGTTCGAACGCGAACGCGACGGCTCCGAGTCGGCGTCCGCGTCAGCGTCCGAGGAGACGAACCCGCTTTGGTACGGCTGGGGCGTCTCGCTCGGCGCGCTGCTGGCGTATCTCGGCGGCTTGGCGTGGCACCTCTCGGGCGACGGCGCGGGGTTCGTGACCGCGCTCGCGTCGCTCGACACCGCCGCGCCCGCCGCGGCGCTTCTCGCTTCGTCGCCGCTGTCGGTGCCGACCCTCGCCGCTTTGCGGACCGCGGCGGCGACGCCGACGGTGGTCGTCCTCCCGGTCGCGGCGGCGCTCCTCGCGGTTTCGGTCGCCGGAGTCATCGCCCGGTTCGGCCACGCGTGGACGACGTGGGTCTACGCGCTCGCGGCGGCCGTCCCGCTGGCACTCGTGGTAGCCGGCGCGGTCGGCGTCGGCCGCCCCGTCGCGGTCGACCTCCTCGGCTTCGTCGTCTGCCCGCTTCTCGGGGCCGGCGGGTTCGTCGTCGACGCCGGGTGGTATCTCTTCGCCTCGCGATAGCTGGCGCGGTGCGGGGCGTCCCGGCAGGCGGTCCCCTCGGAAGTCGCGGCGTGCGGGCCGCCCTCGCCCACGATTTTTGTCGCCCGCGCCCGACGGGCCGGTATGGCCATCCCGACCGACTCGGTCCGGCGGTTCCGACTCCGCGGCGTGAACGCGTACCTCGTCTCCGACGGCTCGGAGACGGTGCTCGTCGACGCCGGGACGCCGTGGGACCGCGACCGACTCCTCCGCGGCCTCGCCCGCTCCGACCTCGACCCCGGCGCTATCGACCGGGTGCTCGTGACGCATTTCGACCTCGACCACGTCGGGACGCTCGCCTCGCTCAGCCTCCGCGACGACGTGCCGATTCACCTCGCCGAGCCGGACGCCTCGCACCTGACCGGCGCGTCGAAGCCGTCGCCTCGCTCGCTGAAAGGCGTCGCACAGCGCGCGCTCGCGGCGTTCGTCGAGCGACCGACGAACCCCGTGGAGGTCGTCCGCGACGGCGACGAACTCGGCGGCTTCGTCGCGTACCGGACGCCGGGACACACCCCCGGCCACACCGCGTTCGTCCACGAGGACCACGGCGTCGCGTTCGTCGGCGACATGGTCCGCGAGTCGAACGGGAGCCTCGGGCTGCTGCCGGGCATCCTCGCGACCGACGCCGCGGAGAACAGACGGAGCGTCCGCGAGTTCGCGGCGCGCTGCCCGCCGGTCGACGTGGTCGCCATGGGACACGGCGAGCCGGTCACTGAGTACGGATACGGCGCGCTCAAGCGACTCGCGGACAAACTCTAATCGGAGCGCGGTCGCTTTCGGAGCGCGATTCTCCGTGACGAGACGCCGAGCTATCGCTCGTGTCTGAGTTAAGAGCGGGGACCGCGGCCGAGCGCAGGTCCCCGGACTGACCAAGCCACTGTGAGGAGCACCAGTCTCACAGCTGCCTGACGCGCCCGGCGGAAGTGAATCGAACCACGCGCGTCAACACCACGTTGGACACTAGTTGTAAAAAGTCCTTTGTTATCGCCAATTAGAACCACGGCCTCCAGAACGACTGGATAAATATGCTCTTATGTGATTCATTTAGCCGCATTAACTGGACACCTAGTAACCTTCATGGTTGTTACTGGACGAACGGACGCCAGAATGGTGAAGAATCTATCGAATCCGCGGACGAGAGTCGAACGCGGCCGAAAATACGCTATCTGACCAGATACGGGTCCGCTCCGGGCATGAAGCGGCCGAGGTCGGATTCGCGGCGGAAGTCGGTCGACTGAAGCTCCAGCAGACCGGCGACGAGTTCGTCGTGGTCGCCGTCGTCCCACTCGGCGGGGTCCTTGATGGGCAACACGAGGAAGCCGCTCCCGCGGAGTTCCTCGCCGTGGAGTTCTTCCATGTCGATGTCCGTCTTCCAGCCGACCGACGTGTAGTTGTTCAGGACGTGCTTCGTCGCCACCGCGCCGACCGGCAGGAGGACGTGCGCGGCGATGGCGCGGAGCTCCGCGTCGAAAAAGCGCTCCATGTCGGTGTAGTCGGCCGCCGACGGCGTGCCGTCCGGCACGCACATATGCAGATACGAGAAGAACGTGCTGTTCACGGTCGGTTCGTCGCCGGCCTCGGCCAGCAACTCGCCGTCTTCGAGCGCCGGAAACAGCTTCTCGCCTGCGCCCCCCGCGAAGGGGACGCCGGTCTCGACGCCCCCGTGGACGCCGGGGTGGTCGCCGATGACGTGGAAGTCGGCGTTGGCGTCGCCGTAGCCGGGGACGTACCGGTCACACGACGGTCGCATGTCGAACGGGTTTCTCGTGCGGTCGGTTACGTTTCTCACGGTACTCTCTGTGGGAGCGGTCGGTAAAGAAGACGTGGTTCGGCCCGATATCGTACACGAACGAGCGTGAGAAACGCATCGAGAGAAAACGTCGTCCGCGCTGTCGACCGTCGACCGACGGGCTCCGGCTCAGAGTTCGACGCCCGAGGGGATGAGGCTCTGGCTCCGCAGGAGCGTCCCGTCGCCGTCGTAGACGAGGAACGTCGATTTCTCGAAGGTCTCGAAGTGGTCCCCCTCGATGGCCACGTCGACGCGGTAGCGCCCCTCGTCGTCGCCCGCGGCGCGGCCGTACTCGCGGGCCGCGCGGATGAAGTCGAGCACGTCGTCGGCGCGGGCGTTGAGTTCGAGGACGTAGTCGCCGGTCAGTCGGTCCGTCACGCTCACGACGCCGCGGGCGTCGTCGGCGTCGACGGAGTCTTGCAGCCGAAAGGAGACGTCCAGTTCCTCCGCGGCGAGCACGTCGCCGCTGGTCGAGAGGAACCGCGACCGAAGCTCCTCGGCCGGGCCGTAGAAGTCGATAGATACCGTCGGTTGGCGGGGGTCGCCGTCGTCCTCGTACCAATCGACATCGCGGACATCGAGTTCGAAGTAGTCACGCCGCATTCCGTACCGTTGGTTGTACTGCGCCGCCTATTAACGTGACGCCGCCCGAAGCGTGGTTCCGGCGTCGAAACCGGCCGATTACGCCGGTTCGACGCGCGCTCGGCACAACGGTTATCGGCCGCCGCCGCGACCGAACCGCATGGAACCCGTCAACCTCGACGAGAGCTTCGCGTCGTTCGACGAGACGTGGGCCCCGCGAATCGCCGCGGAGCTGAACGACCACGCGGTGAAAGTCGCGAAGCTCGACGGCGAGTTCGTCTGGCACGCCCACGACGAGACCGACGAACTGTTTCTCGTCCGCGACGGACGGCTCCGAATCGAGTTCCGCGACCGCGACGACGCGGACCTCGGCCCGGGCGACCTCCTCGTGGTCCCCCGCGGCGTCGAACACCGCCCCGTGGCGCTCGAACCGACCGAAGTGCTGCTCGTCGAGCCGACCGAGACGCTCAACACCGGCGACGCCGCGGAGAGCGACCTGACGCACGGCGACCCCGAGCGGCTCTCCTGAGAACTCGACCGGGCGGGTCCGCTCCCGTCCTGCCACCCCACTGGCGCGCCCCGGACTGTCGGTAGTTTTTACCTGTCAGACCGTGCGATTGTCCTATGGTCTGGGTCCGCTCCGAACACGCGGGTGCGCTGGCCGTCGTCTCGACGTGGCTCTGTGCGCTCCTCCCGTGGAACGTCACGTACACGCCGAACCTCTCGGGCGTGAGCCTGCTTTTCGTCCGGTTCCCCTTCGCGGAGGTGCAGTTCTCGTGGGGCCTGTCCAACCGTGTCGCGATGAGAAGCCCGCTGTCCGCGCTCTCGCTCCAATCGGGGCAGACCGTCGCCGTCGCGTATCAGGCGTGGGTCGTCGGCGCGGCCGTCCTCGCGCTCGCGGTCCTGTTTTCCCTCGTTTACTATCTGCGCGACGAGCGGGTCGAAGCCGGCCCGGTCGACCCCGTTCGGGTGCTCGGCGGCCTCCTCGGCGTCGTCGGCGTCGTCCTCGCCGCCGCGACGTACCTCCTCGTGACGCGCGGGCTTCCGGGGATTCCGCTCCCGCTCGGCGTCGTCATCTCGCTCGTCCTCGCCGGCGTCCTCCTGACCGTCGACCGGACCTGACGGCGCGTCGCGACCGGTCGTGGTCGTCGAATAACAGTCTCCCGCGCGGACCTTTTAAGTCTCGACCCACCATATCCTCGACCAACTGACCGGGTGACGATGCCACGAGATACGACGAGCGAGACGAGGGGGATGCGCGACCCGTCGGTGGAACGAGGGGTGTGGAGACTCCTCGCCAGCGGGGAGTTCGACGCCGCGGCCGCCGAAGCAGAGCGGCTCTTGCGCCGAACCGCCGAGATGCTTCGGGGGTCGGACCTCGACGTGCACCCGCTTTCGCCCGACGACACGCCGCTCGGAACGTACGAGGTCCCCGAGGGCCACGAGGAGGTCGAGCGCTACTGGGTGAACGCCCCCTTCGCCTACGTCGTCGTCACCTACGACACGGACGCGACCGCCCACCAGTACCACACCGTCGAACCCGACCTCGACGAGTTCGAGGCCTCGCTGCTCGAACGCGTCCGCACCGACATCCGCGACCCGCTTTTGTACCGCCGCGAGGCGGACCCGCGGACGGAGTCGGCGCTCGTCGAAGAGCTTCAGTCGATTCTCGAACAGTACGGGCTGGAACTCGATATGAACACCTTCTACACGCTGTTGTACTACCTCCGGCGGGACTTCCACGGCTACGGTCCCCTCGACCCGCTGATGAAGGACCCGCACATCGAGGACATCTCGTGTGACGGCTACGACCTGCCGCTTTTCGTCTACCACGACGAGTACACCGACATCGCCACGAACGTCTCGTTCGCCGCCGAGGAACTCGACAACTTCGTCATCCGCCTCGCCCAGCGCTCCGGCCAGCACATCAGCGTCGGTGACCCCGTCCTCGGGACGACGCTCCCGAACGGCGCGCGCGCCGAGTTAGCCCTCGGGGAGGAAGTCACGCCGCGCGGGTCGGCGTTTACCATCCGCCTCTACGCCGAAGAGCCGTTCACCCCAATCGACCTCGTGCGCTACGGCACGTTCTCCATCGAGCAGATGGCCTACCTGTGGCTCTGTATCGAACACAACAAGAGCCTCATCTTCGCGGGCGGGACGGCCTCGGGGAAGACCACCTCGATGAACGCGGTGTCGATGTTCGTCCCGCCGCGGTCGAAGGTGCTGTCCATCGAGGACACCCGCGAACTCGCGCTCTACCACGACAACTGGCTGTCGTCCGTCACCCGCGAACGACTCCACGAGGGGACCGACATCTCGATGTACGACCTGCTTCGCTCGGCGCTCCGGCACCGCCCCGAGTACATCATCGTCGGCGAGGTTCGCGGCGACGAGGCCGTGACGCTGTTCCAGGCGATGAACACGGGGCACACGACGTTCTCGACGATGCACGCAGACAGCATCGAGACCGTCATCAACCGCCTCGAAAACGAGCCAATCAACGTCCCGCGCGCGATGGTGCAGTCGCTCGACCTGCTGTGCGTCCAGACGCTCACCCGTCACGGCGGCGAGCGCGTCCGCCGCTCGCAGACCATCGGTGAAATCGGCGACATCGACCAGCGGACCGGCGAGCTCGACTACTCGTCGGCGTTCGCGTGGGAGCCCGAGACGGACACGTTCAGTCAAAACGACAGCTCGCTGCTCACCGAAATCCAGCGCGAAAACGGCTGGTCGCGGACCGAACTCCGGCGCGAACTCCGGCGGCGCGAGGGGTTCCTTCGGTACCTCCTCGACAAGGGCGTCACCGACTACCGGCGCTTTACCGCGCTCATCAACGAGTACTACGCGGATTCCGCAGACGTGATGCGGCGCGTCGAGGCCGACGAGGACATCGTCGACGCCGGCTCGGAGGCCTGAGATGGTCGCACAGTACCTGTATCTGCTCCCGCTCGTGCTCGCCATCCTCCTCGTCTTGCCCGTCGTCCTGTCGCCGGTAAGTCGCTCCGCGAACCTCCTCGTCTCGCGGGTCGCGCTCTCCGTCTTCGGCTTCTACGTCGCCAACGAGAACCCCCGGCGCAGAGAACAGCGAACGCAGCTGCGGGCGGCGCACGTGAGCGTCACCCACCGCGTGTACGCCTCGCGGACGCTCCTCATGGCGACCGTCTTCGGCGTCGCCGGGAGCGTCTTCGGGGTCTACCTCGCCGCCGTGACGCTCGACACCCTCGCCGTCCAGTCCGAGACGATTCGGGAGGTTCTCCCCGGCGCGCTCGGCTTCCTCGGCGGGCTCACGAGCATTCAGGCGCTCCCGCTCCGCGACCTGTTTCTCGCACTGCTGCTTTCGAGCGCGACGCTCGGGGCACTCCTCGCGCTCGGCGTCTACTGGGGTCGGTGGTACGTCCTCACCGAACGGGCGCGGACCCGCTCGTCGGAAATCGAGGCGACGCTCCCGCGGACGGTCGCGTTCGTCTTCGCGCTGTCGCGGTCGGGGATGCCGTTCCCACAGGTGTTGGAGACGCTAGCGCGAAACGAGGCCATCTACGGCGAGGCGGCGCGCGAGGTCTCCATCGTCGTCCGCGACATGGACGCCTTCGGCACCGACGTGCTCTCGTCGCTCCAGACGATGGCCACGCGGACGCCGAGTCCGAGCCTCGAGGAGTTCGCCGAGAACCTCGCCAGCGTCCTCGGGAGCGGTCGCAACCTCTCGTCGTTCCTCCAAGAGCAGTACGAGCGGTTTCAGGAGGAAGCCGAAGCCCAACAACAGCAGTACCTCGACTTGCTTTCGACGTTCGCGGAGGTGTACGTCACCGTCCTCGTCGCCGGCCCGCTGTTTTTCATCACCGTTCTCGTCGTCATCGGTCTCGTCCTCGCGGACACGCTGACGCTCATCCGGGTCGTCGGCTACGTCGGCATCCCGCTGGCGAGCTTCGGCTTCGTCGTCTACATCGACAGTATCACCGAGTCGCTTCGGGGCGCGGCGGTTGCCGACGACGGCGCTGACACCGCGGCCGAGTCGGCCCGGCGCATCGACGCGACCGGCGGCGTCGGCTCAGCCCCCGCGACCGACGGCGGCGAGACCGACGCCCGAGGCGACCCGTGGCGCGCGAACCGCGAGCGGCTCGCCGCCTACGACCGGCTCCGCGCGCTCCGCAACTGGTTCGAACGCCCCCTCGACACCCTCGGGCGCAAGCCGCTCGTCGCGTTCGCGCTCACCGTCCCGCTGGGGCTCGTCTGGGTCGCGCTGCGGGCCACGATTCCCGCGGACCCCACGATACTCGGCGTCGTCGACGCGGTGGACGAACACGTCGTCGAGGCCGCAATCGGTTCGCTCGTCGTCGTCTCGATGTTCCACGAGCTTCGAAAGCGCCGAATCCGCGCCATCGAGCGCAGCATGCCCGACTTCCTCGACCGCCTCGCGAGCGTCAACGAAGCCGGGCTGACGGTCGTCCAGAGCCTCCGCCGGGTGTCGGCGTCCGACCTCGGGCCGCTCGGCGACGAGGTCGAGCGCGCCGTCCGCGACATCGACTGGGGGGCCGACGCACAGACCGCGCTCCGGCGGATGGACCGCCGGACGGCCAGCCCGATGGTGTCGCGGTCGGTGACGCTCATCACCAACGCGATGAGCGCGAGCGGCGACCTCGCGCCCGTGCTCCGCATCGCGGCCAACGAGGCCCAAGACAGCCGCCGTCTCGCCCGCGAGCGGAACCAGGAGATGCTCACGTACCTCCTCGTCATCTACATCTCGTTTCTCGTCTTCCTCGGTATCATCGCCGCGCTGACGGTGTCGTTCATCCCGGCGGTCGAGCAGGCCAGCGCCGGAGGCGTCGGCTCCGGCGAGGTCGCCGGCGTCTCCTCGGGCGCGTTCTCCGGCCTGCGCGACGTGGACACCGAGTCGTACACGCTGTTGTTCTTCCACGTCACGGCCATCCAGGGGCTCTGCTCGGGGGTCATCGCCGGACAGCTCGGCGAGGGACAGATTGCCGACGGCGTCAAACACGCCGCCGTCCTGCTCGTCATCACCTACGTGACGTTCCTGTTCATCTGAGCGCGCGCGGCTCGGCCGACGACGCCGGCCCCCGCCCGCCGACCGCGACCCGTGCGGTCTTTGTCCCGCGGCCTCGACCGACCGGCATGGACGGAGACGAACCCCGAGACGGGGTCCGAGAGACGTACGACCGCATCGCGTCGCACTTCGCGTCCACCCGCGAGTATCCGTGGCCCGAAGTCGAGTCGTTCGTCGCCGACGCGACCGAGTCGGGACCGGCCGCCCGCGCGCTCGACCTCGGCTGCGGTAACGGCCGGCACGTCGAACTGCTCTCCGAGCACGCCGACGGGGTCGTCGGCCTCGACGTGAGCCGCGGCCTGCTCGACGAGGCGGTCGCGCGAGCGGCCGACCGCGGCTTCGACGCCGGACTCGTGCAGGGCGACGCCTCGCGGCTCCCCTTCGCCGCCGACGCCTTCGACCTCGCGGTGTACGTGGCGACGATTCACCACCTCGCGCCGCGGGCGGCGCGCGTGGCGAGCCTGAACGAACTCGCGCGCGTGCTCGACGCCGACGGCCGCGCGGTCGTCAGCGCGTGGAGCACCGCCCACGACACGTTCGACCGCGAGGACGGCTTCGACACGACGGTCGACTGGACGCTCCCCGGCGGCGAGACTGTCCCCCGATTTTACCACATCTACGCGCCCGACGAGTTCGACGCCGACCTCGACGCGAGCGACCTCACGGTGGTCGAGTCGACGGTCTCCAGCGGGAACTGCTACGCCGTCGTCGCCGGCTGCTGAGCGTTGGTTGGGACTGCGGGCGTCACGGACGAAATCGTGTTGGTTGCTACCGTGTTTCGGGTGGATACTGGCCGCGCACAGGTGATGTGGGCTTAAGAGCGCCGCGACGAATTCCCGTGTATGACCGAGACCGACGAACCACGGGAGTACGAGGTTGTCGTCGTGGGCGGCGGCCCCGCGGGCCTCCAGACCGCGCTCTACACGACGCGGCTGGGCCACGACACCGCGCTCGTCGACCGCGGCGGCGGCCGCGCGGCCATGATGCTCGACACGCACAACGTCATCGGCATCACCGAGGACACCTCGGGCAACGAGTTCCTCGAAACCGCGCGCGGGCAACTCGAAGACTACGGGACTGACATCCACCGCGACTTCGTGACCGACGCGGAACGGTTGGACGACGGCCGGTTCCGCCTCGTCGGCAACGACGGCGAGTTCGTCGCCGACCGCGTCGTGCTCGGCGTCGGCTTCAACGACGAGCGCCCCGAGCCGCCGCTGCCCCGCACCGGCAAGGGTCTGCATTACTGCCTCCACTGCGACGCCTACATGTTCGTCGACGAGTCGGTGTACGTGATGGGCCACTCGGACTCCGCGGCCTACGTCGCCATGATTATGCTCAACTTCACCGACGAGGTGGACCTGCTGCTCCGCGGCGACGAGCCGACGTGGTCCGACGAGACGGACGAACTCGTCCGCGCGCACCCCGTCGACATCGTCGAGGAGGAGCTTTCGGGCATGACGAAGCGCGACGACGGCTGGCTGGAGAGCTTCGAGTTCGAAGACGGCACCGTTCGCGAGTACAAGGGCGGCTTCGCCATGTACGGCTCGAACTACAACACGACGCTGTTCGAGGCGCTCGACGTGGACCTCGACGACGACGGAACGGTCCCCGTGGACGACCACGGTCGGACCAGCGTCGACGGCGTGTTCGCGGTCGGTGACATCACCCCCGGCCACAACCAGATTCCGGTGGCGATGGGCAAGGGCGCGAAGGCAGGCATCGCCATCCACATGGAACTCCGCGAGTTCCCCAAGAGCCTCGACGAGATTCGCGCCGAGGGCGCGGTGAGCGTCGACGACGTGCCCGGTATCTCGCCCGGCCTGCTCGACAAGGCCAAGCAGTTCAACGAGTCGCACGCGGACGACTGAGGCCGTAATTCAGCGAAATTCGGTGAAAACCGAAGTCTACGAACACCCTTCTAAAGTTCTCGCGGCCAGTACGGTCTCCCACGATGAAACGTACTGGACTTGCGACTGTCCTGCTCGCGCTCATGGTCGTACTGGCCGGCTGTGCGGGCGGGGCCGGCACGATGACCGAAACGCAGACCGACGGAAGCGCCGACGCGACGACGACCACGTCGTCCGACGGCGGCGACGACGCGGCCCGGACGGGAACCGTGAACTTCTACGTGAGCGACGAGCAGAACGCCATCGCGGACTTCGAACACCTCAACGTCACCATCGAGCGCGTGACGCTCATCCGCGCGAGCGGTGACGCCGACTCGGAGACCGAAGCCGACACCGACGACGCGGAGGCCGACAATGAGACCGGGGCCGAAACTGAAACCGAGACCGACACCGCGAACGACACCGACGCGGAGGCGAACGCGAGCGTCGAGGTGGAAATCGAAGCTAACGCGACGGCGAACACGACGAACGGGTCGGCCTCAACCAACGGGTCGGTTGACGCCGACGCCGACTCCGAGGCCGACATCGAAACCGAAGAAGCGGACGACGCGAACGACACCGACGCGGCCGAAGGCGAGTCGAGCGTCACCTACGAGGTCGATAACGTGACCGTCGACCTGACCGAACTGCAGGGCGAGAACGCGAGTCTCGTGGGCGAATACGACGTGCCGGAAGGCAACTACACGAAGGTCTTCGTGCACGTGAGCGACGTGAACGGGACGCTGAAGACCGGCGAACAGGTCAACGTGAAGCTCCCCAGTAACAAGCTCCAGCTCAACACGGACTTCGAAGTCGGCAACGGCGAGTCCGTGGACTTCGTTTTCGACATCACGGCGTTCAACGCGGGCAACAGCGGGAAGTACATCCTCAAGCCCGTCGTGAGCGAGTCGGGGACGGACGTGCCGATTACGAAGGTCGGCGCGGGAGCGGAAGCCGACACCGAAGCTGAGGCTGCGGTCGACGCGGGCGAAAACGAAACCGACGAGGCCGGTGAGAACGCCGAATCCGACACCGAAGGCGACCTCTCCGTGAGCTTCGACGGGAACGTCTCCGCCGGCGAGAACGCGACGGTCGTCGTCACGCGGAACGGGACGCCCGTGGAGAACGCGACGGTGACGATAAACGGCGAGGCCGCCGGCGAAACCGACGCTGACGGCGAGCTAGGCGTCGCCATCCCCGACGAGCGAGACGTGACGGTGGTCGCCGTCGACGGCGAGTCCGAGGCCGAGGCGGAGTTCGAGTTCGAAGTAGTCGGGAGCGCCCCCGACGACCCCGACGAGGGCGGCGAATCGACCACCCTCGCCGCCTGACCGAAAAGGTAACATCCTTATTGGGGCGTCGAGAATGAAGGGATAGATACCGCACACGAGCACCGGTGTCTTGGACGAGTGAAACGAGTCCAAGGCTCGGTGCGCGAGTGAGGGACGAACGAGTGCACCGGTGTTGAGACGGACGGAGTCCGTCGATGCACGGTGCGAATGCAATGAGCACCGGTGGTCTAATGGTAAGACATTGGCCTTCCAAGCCAATTATCTGGGTTCGATTCCCAGCCGGTGCATCTTCTCCGAATCGCTACTCGCCGCGGAGAGCACTCAGCGGCTCTCACACCGTCGGAATCGGCATCTACCATTAACTATCATTCCGCCGATATCCGTGTGAGGTGTATTACAGATGAGCCTACTCGACGGCCGCGTCGCGGTCGTTACCGGCGGTAGTTCGGGTATCGGACGGGGAATCGCGCTGGCCTACGCCGAGGCGGGCGCGGACGTGGTGGTCTGCGACATCCGCGAAGAGCCGAAAGAAGGCGGCGCGCCCACCCACGAACAAATCGAGTCGGACACCGACTCGTCGGCGACGTACGTCGAACTCGACGTGACCGACCCGGCCGCGTTCGAGGCGGCGATGGACGCCGCCGAGGCGTTCGGCGGGGTGGACGTGATGGTGAACAACGCCGGCATCTGGCGGCCAGAGGAGTTCCTCGAAGTCACGGAAGACGAGTTCCAAGGGATGCTGGACATCAACCTGAAGGGCGTGTACTTCGGGGCGCAGGCGGCCGCGAAACGGATGGTCGAATCCGGCGGCGGGAGCATCATCAACGTCTCCAGCGTCAACGGCATCTTCGGCAACGGCAACTACCCGTCGTACAGCGCGTCGAAGGGGGGCGTCCGGACGCTCTCGTACTCGCTCGCCCACGGTCTCGGCGGCGACGGCGTCCGAGTGAACGCGATTCACCCCGGCGCTATCAGGACGAAAATCGGCCCCGAGGGGGCCGAAGAGACGGGCGAGGAGCAGACCGCACAGTTGACCGCCATGATTCCGCTCGGCCGGCAGGGCGAACCGGACGACGTGGCCGGCGTGGCGGTGTTCCTCGCCAGCGACCTCTCGAAGTACGTCACCGGCGAGTCCATCGTCGTCGACGGCGGCTGGACCAGTTGGCGGTGACGCGGGAGTGACGCGGTGTCGGTTCGGTTGCCGACGCGGTCGGCTCCGCCCGCCCGCGCCGTGTCGTCTGAACGCCCACGAGTGCCGAAATACGGAGACTACGGCGACTTCGAGACGCCGAGACGGACCGTCTCTCTTATCTTCCCTCCGAACGTAACCGAACGTAATGCTGGATTCCATTCCGCTGTTCCCCGGACTGCCGGGCGGCCCAGAACTGCTCATCGTCCTGCTCATCGTCGTCCTCCTGTTCGGTGCGAACAAACTCCCCCAACTGGCCCGGTCGTCTGGGCAGGCGATGGGCGAGTTCCGTCGCGGCCGCGAAGAAATCGAAGAGGAACTGAAGAAGGGCGCGGAGGAGGGCGACGACGAGGACGAGAAAGAAGACGAGGCCGAGACGGACGAAGCCGACGCGACCGAGACGGAAGCCGAGAACAGATAGTACGCGTCTCCCCGGGGAACCGGACCCCTTGTGCGGTCTTTTACGGTCGCGAGTGTCTACTGTTTGCAGTCGCTCACGAGGTCGGTAACGACGCCAGACCGCGGCTTCGAGGGCCGACGGCGAGCCTGCGACCGAGAGACCGGCCGGTCGGCAAGTAACTACATGAGGTATGAATGGGTGGACAGCGAGGTTGCCCGGCGTTCCGACGTGGGGAATCCCGGTTGCCTCCTCCACCCCGCGATCCCTCGAGCGACGCACGTCCGATGGTCCGCTGCTCGCTTCCGCGCCTGGCGGGGTACCACCGATGAACCGCGCGAACCCTTCCCTGCGGAAGGGGTACGCGGAACCGCTGTCCCCGAAGGACGAGGTTTCTACGTTGGCTTCCGGGGCCCGCGCCGGTCTGACCGGACGCGCCCGTGTTCGGTCCCCGCTAAAGACCTATTTCGCGGGTGAAGAGCAGGGCCTAACTGCCCGACCTAGTCCACTCCCTCATTATCCACCGACTGTTAAGGGCCTTTCGACTCGGGTGCGGGAAAATCGGGGGACACCGTCGGGGTGGTTCGACGCGGCGGCCCCGCGAGTCGCCGGTCCCGGTCGGTCGCTCCCGACTCACAACACGTCGCTGGCGTACCACGCGCCGCCGACGAACGTGACGAACGCGGCGGCCACGACCGACCAGCGGTGGTACGAGAGCCACGAGTACTGCTGGTCGAAGCTGAACAGGAGCGTCTGGTCGATGGAAAACGACCACAGCGCGGCGATGCCGAGCATCGAAAGCGAGAGGACGAAGGCGAGGCCGGCGGCGGTCGCCGGGTCGGTCCGCTCCTGTCCGCCCGAGAGGAAGACGACGGTTTCGAGGAGCGCGAGCAGTCCGACGAACGAGATGCCGACCGGGCCCGCGGCGTAGTAGGCGGCCACCTGTCCGTCCCCGCCCTCGACGGTGACGGCGGGAATCGCGACGGCGATTGCGAGGAGCAGCGCGCCGACGATTCCGACGGTCGGCGCGAGGCGTTCGGCGTCCATGGCCGGTCGTTCGGGCGACCGACTGATAAACGGTTTGAGACGTGCCGGCGAGGGATTGCCCGGTTTTAAATCGCGCTGCGACGACGTGCGCGTATGGACCGCGTAGCGATTATCGGTGCATCGATGACCCAGTTCGGGCAGCGAGACGCGTGGATTCGCGAACTGCTCGCGGAGGCGGGGCAGGCCGCGCTCGCGGACGCCGACGTCTCGCCCGACGAAATCGAGCACCTCTACGTCTCGAACATGGCGAGCGGCGAGTTCGAGGGCCAGACGGGCGTCCCGAACGCCCTCGCCCACGACCTCGCGGCGATGCCCGCCTACACCGCCCGAATCGACCAGACCTCCTCGTCCGGCGGCGCGGGCGTCTACGCCGCGTGGCAGTCGGTCGCCTCCGGCGCGTCCGACATGACGATGCTCGTCGGCGGCGAGAAGATGACCCACCGCTCGACCGCCGAATCGACGGACGTCATCGCCTCGCTGACGCACCCGGTGGAGTACAAACACGGCGTCACGCTCCCCTCCTTCGCGGGGCTGACCGCCCGGCTCTACCTCGACACCTACGACGCCCCGCGGGAGTCCCTCGGAAAGGTCGCCGTCAAGAACCACAAAAACGGCCTCGATAACCCGCACGCGCAGTTCCGTAAGGAAGTCGACCTCGACACCGTCCTCGACTCGCCGGTCGTCGCCGACCCGCTTCGCCTCTACGACTTCTGTCCCATCACCGACGGCTCGGCGGCGCTCGTCTTCTGCCCCGAGTCGGTCGCCCGCGAGTACACCGACGACTACGCCGTCATCTCCGGTATCGGCGGCGCGACGGACACCCACGTCGTCCACGAGCGCGCCGACCCGACCACGATGGGCGGCGTCGTCAACTCCTCGGAAATCGCCTACGAGATGGCCGACCTCGAACCCGACGACATCGAGGTGGCGGAACTCCACGACATGTTCACCATCCTCGAATTCCTCCAGTCGGAGGACCTCGGCTTCTTCGAGAAGGGCGAGGGCTGGAAGGCCGTCGAGGAGGGCGTCACCGACCGCGACGGCGACCTCCCGATCAACACGTCCGGCGGCCTGAAGTCGAAGGGCCACCCCCTCGGGGCCTCGGGCGTCGCGCAGGTGTACGAGATTTACAAACAGCTCATCGGTGACGCAGGCGAGCGGCAGGTCGACGCCGACGTGGGCCTCGCGTGCAACGTCGGCGGCTTCGGCAACTGCGTGACCACGACCATCATGGAGTCCCGATAATGTCCGACGACGAACCCGCGATGGAGGCGTACCGCTACCCCGACGGGAGCATCACCTACCCCGGCCACCCGGTCGGTCCGGGCGGCGAAGAGCCGGTCGGCACGGTCGACCTCAGCGACTACACGGCGACGGTGCTGACGTGGACCACCTCCACCGCGACGCCGCCGGGCGTCCGCCAGCCAAACACGCTCGCCATCGTCGAGTTCGACGTGGACGGCGAGCCCGTCCGCGCCATCGGGCAAGTCACCGGCGAGGACGACGTCGACATCGGCGACGAGGTCCGCCCGGTCTACTGCGAGGAACTCCGCGAACCCGGCGCGGGCATCCGCGAGCCAGCGAGTCAGGAGTGGGACGGCTACCGCTTCGAGCCGGTCTGAGCGGGCGCGTCGAGAGTCTTTTTCACTCGCGTCTGGACCGCTGGTGCCTGGAGTCGCCGCTTAGCGGTCGCTCGACTCGTCGCCCGCGCCGGCGTCGGTTCCGTCGGTTTCGTCGCCCCCGTCGTCGCCGTTCACTTCGCGCTTAATCGACTCCAGTTCGGCGTCGACATCGACAGTCGGCTCGTCGCTCCCGCTCCCGTCGTCACCGCCGTCCGGGCCGGCTTCCTCGGTCACGTCGATGCGGACCGGCCCCGTACCGACCGGTTCGGCGTCGCGTGAGGCTCGGGTCCCGTCACCGGAGCGCCGGGCGTCGTCGCGCCGTTGCCACTCGGATTCGAACGTGCGTTCGTCCTCGCGCCAGCGACGCTCGCGGGCGGTTCGCTCGCGTTCGGCCTCGCTGAGTCGCGCGTCGAGTTCGTCGGCCAGCGAGCGGGCGCGGTCCATCACGTCGCGCGCCTCGGGGTTCGACGGAAGGTCGGCCTCCGAGAGCGCGTTTCTGAGTTCGTCGAGGGCGCGGTCGACGCCGGAGACGGCGCTCTTCGGGACGTTTCGCATCCGTGCCTCCGTCTCGTCTCTGGCGTCGTCCATCGCGCGGCCGGGGTCGGAAAGCCGCATGAGGCGGCGGAGCAGTTCGAGGGAGGCGATGGTCGCTTCGAGGACGGCGATGACCGTCGGGATGGTGTACGACTCGGTGAACCGCAGTACCTCACCGAACGTCGGCGGGCGCGGGGGGCGAAATCGGTCGTCGCCGGTGACGCGTCGGTCGCGGCCACGGCCGCGGTTGCGGTCGCGCTCCTCGCGGAGTTCCGCGCCGAGTTCGTCGAGCGTGTCCCCGAGTTCGTCGAGTACGTCGAGGATGTCGTCGTCGCGTCGTCGGTCGCTCATGGCCCACGGTTGGGTCGCCGCGGGGATAAGCGTTCGAGGGGGCGAACGCGGGGTGCGTTTCGAGGGTACCGCCGTCGCTACCGCCGCGGGACGGCGCGCTGGTACTGCGGCGGCCACTCCGCGTCGGCGTCGAGGTCGTCCGCGGCGTGGAGCGCGAAGTACGGGTCGTAGAGATGCTCGCGGCCGACGATGGCGAGGTCGGCCCGCCCGTTTCTGACGACCTCGTCGGCGTGGCGCGCGGTTCGGATGCCGCCGACCGCGCCGACCATCGCGTCGGTCTCCTCGCGGATGACCTCCGCGAAGGGAATCTGATAGCCGGGGCCCGTGTTCGGAATCCGCTGGTCGGGGTGGATGCCGCCGGCGCTCACGTCGACGAGGTCGACCCCGAGGTCGTCGAGGTCGGCCGCGAGGCGAATCGACTGCTCGATGTCCCACGACTCGCGGTCGTCCAGCCAGTCGGTCGCGGAGATGCGGACGAACACGGGCTTGTCGTTGGGCCAGACCCCGCGGATCGCGTCCGTGACCTCGCGGAGGAGTCGCGTCCGGTTTTCGAAGGAACCGCCGTACTCGTCGTCGCGGTGGTTCGTCACCGGCGAGAGGAACTCGTGGAGGAGGTAGCCGTGGGCCGCGTGGACCTCGGCGATTTCGAAGCCGGCGTCGAGGGCGCGCTCGGCCGCCGCGCGGAAGTCGTCGACGACGCCTTCGATACCGTCGGCCGAGAGCTTTCGGGTCGGCGGTGCCTCGCCCTCGTAGGGCCACGGCGCGTCGCTCGGGGCGACGGTCGTCCACCCGCCGTCGTCGGGTGCGACCGGCTCGCTCCCCTCCCACGGCCGGGTCTTACTCGCCTTCCGGCCCGCGTGGGCGAGTTGGATGGCCGGCGTGCTCCCCATCGACGAGACGAACGAGGTTATCCGGCTGAGCTTCTCGACGTGGTCGTCCGACCAGATGCCGAGGTCGTTCGGCGTGATGCGCCCCTCGGGGGAGACGGCCGTCGCCTCGGACATCACGATGCCCGCGCCGCCGACGGCGCGACTGCCGAGGTGGACGAGATGCCAGTCGTCGGCGAACCCGTCGGTCGAGGAGTACTGACACATCGGCGAGACCATGATTCGGTTTCGAACCTCCGTCTCGCGGAGCGAAAGCGGCGTAAAGAGCGAGTCCGTCATCGCCCCCGATTGGGCGCGGTCGGAAAAACCCCCCTCGGTTCCGGTGATGCAGTCCGGTTTCGGCTACTCGACCGAGCCGACGAACGCGCGCTGTTCGGCCAAGAGGTCGCGGTCGAGCGTCCACACGAGATCGCGCTCGCCGCGGTTCAGCGCGGCTGCGACCACGCCGTCGGGCCTGACGACGAGCGAGCGACCCGCGTACTCCGAACCCGCGGTTCCCGAAATCGACCCGCTCCCCGTCCGGTTCGCGCCGACGAGCCAGCGAACCCCGTCGAGGGCCCGGGCGCGACAGAGCAGTCGCCAGTTCGTCGAGTGGGCGGCGGGCCACGCGCCGACGACGAACAAGGCGTCGACTCGCTCGTCGGTCAGCGCGGCGCTGTCACCGACGAAGTTCAGGTCGTAGCAGGTGAGGATGCCGGCCCGTCCGGCGGGCGTGTCCGCGACGACGAGTTCGTCGCCCGGCGTGAGGATATCGGTCTCGCCGCCCCAGAGGTGTCGCTTGCGGTAGACGGTCGCCGAGCCGTCGGGTCGGACGTAGGCGGCCGCGTTGTGGAGCGTCTCGCCGTCGCGTTCGAGGTAGCCCGCCAGTACGTCGAAGCCGTTTTCCGCGGCGACGGAGGCGAGGAAGTCGGTCGCGCGCTCCCGAGGTATCGCGCCGCTGAAGGCGCGGCTGTCCGCGACGAAGCCCGTGAGCGCGTACTCGGAGAACAGCGCGATATCGACCGACTCGGGGAGGTCGGCGGCGCGGGCGCGCACGTCTGCCTCGTTTCGCGCCGGGTCGAGGTCGAACGCGGCGCGCTGCGGGACGGCGATAGTGGGACCGGTCACGCTCGGAGGAACGGACGGGTCGGGAAAAAGTGACCCGGATGGAATCGGCGGTCGGTCCCGGTCCGAGACGCGGAGCGAAGGGAAACGCTCTTTTTACAGTCGAACGGACTTCCGGCATATGAGTGACGGGGACGACGACACGACAGAACTCTCGCCCGAGAGCTTCGACGAGCGCCTGACCGAGGCCGAGGAGGCTCTCGACGCGGCCGAGACCGAAGCCGACCTCGACGAGGTCGAGGCCACGCTCGACGACATCGAGGCCGACGTGGAGGCCGCGGACCTGCCCGAACCGGACGACGAAGACGACGAAGACCCCGCCGAGGAGCTCGAATCGCGCCTGTCCGACCTGCGCGACGACCTCGAATCCCAGCGCGGTCCCTACGCCGACGACGCCGTCGAGACGCTCGAAGAAGCGAAGTCCACGATTACGGACACCCGGTGGACCGAGCAGGGCGAAGGCGAAATCGTCGCCGCGGTCGAGACGTTCGCCGACGAGTTCAACGGCGTGCTCGACGCGGGCGTCTCGGTCGACGGCGACGACGAGGACGCGCTGACCGCCGCCGTCGATGACGCCGTCTCGGCCGTCGAGGCGGCCGCCCTCGACGCCGACGAGGACGCGGAAACCATCGCGGACCTCATCGAAGTCGCGGACGGCCTCGCGGACGGCCTCGACGATGCCCAAGAGTGGGACGACCTCGAAACCCGCGAGAAGCTCCAAGTGCAGGGCTTCTACGACGTGCTCGGCCACTACAAGGACTACCCGCCGGAGCTGTCGGCGCTGAAGGAACACGAAAAGCGCGGCAACGTCGAGATGATTGCGCTCGCGTTCGAGAGCTTCCAGTCCGACTTCATGCAGGAGTACTGCATCGAGGCGTTCACGCGGATGAACGACGACCGCGCCTACGAGACCATCGAGGGGCAGGCCAAGCGCCGCGACAAGGGCGTCATCAAGGCCATCGGGAAGATGGCCGCCGAGGAGGGCGTCGAGATGCTCGTCGACTACGTCGACACCGACAGCGACCCCGCGCTCCAGAAGGTCGTGTTCAAGGCGCTCGGCGAAATCGGCTCCGAGGAGGCGACCCAGCCCATCGCGAACAAGCTCGTCACCGAAAACGACAACGTCCGCTCGGCCGCCGCGCGCGCGCTCGGTCTCATCGGCGACACCCGCGCCGTCGAGCCGCTGTCGGACGTCGTCGCCGACGACGACGAGGACGCCGTCCGCGCCAGCGCCGCGTGGGCGCTCCGACAGATTGGCACGAACGACGCGCTCGAAGTGGCCGCCGGCTACGCCGACGACCGCTCGTTCCTCGTCCAGCGCGAAGCCGAACTCGCCGCCGAGTTCCTCGGCGACGACGTCGAAGCCGAAGCGACCGTCTGAGACCGCACGACCGACGCGGCAGCCCGGTGGCTCTGCGGTCCCCTTTCGTTTTCTTTCTCTCGCAGTCGCTCGCGCTGAGTCCCCGGTCGCGAACGTTTTTGTAGGGAAACGCGACCACCGCGGGGTGTGTCCCGTCGCGCCCTCGTCGCCGCGCTCACCGCCTCGCTCGCCGTCCTGCTCGCGGTCGCGGCCGTCGTCCCCGCGCCGATAGCGGCCGCGCCGGGCGCGCCGGGCGCGACGAACGCGACCGACTCGGCCACCGCCGCCGACCCGTCGGCGTCCGGCGGCCCTCGCATCGTCTCCGCGCTGCCCGACCCGACGACGCCCGACGATCGCGGCGAGTTCGTCGCCGTCGCCGCGCCCGCGGGAACCGAACTCTCGCTGTCCGACGGCGAAGACACCGTCTCGTTCGCCGCGCCCGGCGGCACGGTCGCCGTCGCCGCCGACCCGGCCGCGGCGGCGAACCTGACCGACCACCCCGTCGTCGCGCCCGGCCTCGGCCTCGCCAACGGCGGCGAGACGGTCACGCTCCGGGTCGTCGGTGGCGACGGCGACGCGGCCGGCAACGGCGTCGTCGCGGACCGCCTCAGCTACGACCGGAGCCGCGAGGGCGCGCTCCTCGAACGGCGGGACGGCGCGTGGTCGTGGTGGCCGCGGACGCTCCCCCGGCGGAACGTCACGACCCACGGCCCCGCGAACGCGACGCTGTTCGTGCTCCCCGACTCGCCGGGGCGTCCGATAGCGACGCTCCGGGCGGCCGACGAGCGGATTCTGCTCGCCGGCTACGTCGTCGCCTCCGCCCGCGTCGCCGACGAACTCGTCGCCGCTCGCGAGCGCGGCGTGCAGGTCGAGGTACTGGTCGAGGACAGCCCGGTCGGCGGCTTCCCGCGGCGGTCGGCGCGGGTCCTCGACCGCCTCGTCGACGCCGGCGTGTCGGTTCGCGTCGTCGGCGACCCGCACTCGTTTCACCACCCGAAGTACGCCGTCGTCGACGACGCGGCGCTCGTGATGACCGAAAACTGGAAACCCGCCGGAACGGGCGGGAAAAAGAGCCGCGGCTGGGGCGTCGTCGCGCGCTCGCCGGCCGTCGCGGCCGACCTCGCGGCCACGTTCGAAACCGATGCGACGCTCCCGGAGACGGCCCCGTGGGAGACGTACCGCGTCGGCCGGTCGTTCGTCCGCACCGAATCGGCGAACGGCTCGTATCCGTCGCGCATCGCGCCCGAGACGCTTCGAGTCGACCGCGTCGCCGTCCTCCGCGCGCCCGACAACGCCGAGTCGGCGGTCGTCTCCCGACTCGATGCCGCCGAGAGCCGAATCGACGTGCTACAACCGACCGTCGAGGCCGACGGCCCGTTCGTCCGCGCGCTCAAGCGCGCCGCCGACCGCGGCGTCAGCGTCCGACTCCTCCTCGGGAGCGCGTGGTACGACGAGGAAGAGAACCGCGCGCTCGCCGAGCGCCTGAACGAGTGGGCCGACCGAACCGGCAGCCCGCTCTCGGTCCGCCTCGCGCGCCCCGGCGGGCGGTACGGCGCGATTCACGCGAAGGGCGTCGTCGCCGACGACACCGCGCTCGTCGGCAGTCTCAACTGGAACCGACACTCGGCCCGCGAGAACCGCGAAGTCGTCCTCGCGCTGTCGGACCCGGCCGCCGCGGCGTACTTCCGCGAGGCGTTCGCGGCCGACTGGCGAGCCAGCGGGCGCGGAGCGGAGCCGAAGCCTGGACTCGTCGCCGCGGCGGCCCTCGCGGTCGTCGTCGGACTCGCGGCGCTCAGGCGACTGGAGTTCGAAAACTGAGCGGTCGCAGTCTGAGAGTCGAACGCCGGCTTACGCCGTCGTCGACAGCTCTTCGTCGATGTCGGCTTCGGCCATCTTCTCGACGAGGCTGTCGATGACCTCCTCGCGCATGCCGCTGACGAACTTGATGGAGCCGACGACGAGGTGGCCGCCGCCGGAGACGCCGCCGCCGACGACCTCTTCGTTCAGTTCAGCGACCATCCGCGGGATGTCGAGGCGGACGCCGTCGGAGCGGAGGACGGCGAAGTCGGGACCGTAGCCGATGGTGATGACCGGCTCGCCCGTCTCCTGGACCTTGCGGTCGTGGAGCTTGCCCGTGGTCTTACCCGGCGCGGGGTAGGTAAAGCGGTGGGCCCACTTGTCGAGGTCGATGCGGTAGAGGTTGGCCCCGCTGTCGAGACGCTCGTGTTCGAGGTGCGGCTCCGCGGCTTCGAGCTGGCGGTCCACGTCGCGCTCGGCGCGCGTCGAGAGGAACTCGACGAGCTCGCGGTGGCGAGCTTCGTCGTCGCAGCCGACGTTGAGCACGTCGTTGACGATGGACGCGCCGTCGTTGTAGCGAAGCCAGTGGGCGGCGTAGTCGAGCGCTTCGCCCACGTCGAGGAGCTGTTCGCGGTCGTAGCCCTCGTCCTCGGCGAGTGCGATGTACTCGTCCATAACCTCCGCCTTCGAGCGGTCGGACAGCCCGGCGACGGCGGGGACGTGGCGCAGTTCGTCGGTCACGTCGGGGTGAATCATCCGCGCGAGTTCGACGCACATCATGCCGGTCGTGATGCGGTAGTCCTCGTCGTGGAGATACGGATTGACGTGCGCGTCGAGAAGCGGGTCGACCGCCTCGGGGTCGGGGTGGTGGTGGTCGACGACCGCGATGGGCACGTCGTAGTGCGCGAGGTTCTCGTAGGCGGGCACGTCCTCCTCGGTCGACCCGTTGTCGAGCATGAGCAGGAAGGGGAGCCGCTGGCCGTGGCGGGCGCGGCCTTCGAGCGCGAAGTTCAGGTCGCGGGTCACGTCCTCCATCTCGTAGAACGGGGCCTTGCTCGGCAGGCGCTTGAACAGGTGACGGGGCGCGTCGGGGTCGTCGTGGACCTCCGTGATGAGCCGTTCGAGGGCCAGTTGGACCGGGACGGACGCGCACATGCCGTCGCCGTCGGCGTGGTGGCGGACGCGAATCGGGCGGCCTTCGAGGACCGTCCGACGGAGCAGGCGCGCCACGTCTTCGAGGTCGTCGCGGAGCTTCTCGAACGCCGACCACTCCACGAGCGGTTCGACCGGTTCGGGCTCGGCGCGCTCGTCGAGCGCGGCGTCGATGCGCTGGCGGGCGTCGGCCGCCGCCTCGTCGTCGAGGACGGTGAGGCCGTCGACTTCGAGCTGACGGGTTCCCTCGTGGTCCTCGACGGTGCCGGCCATGCGGACCACGTCGTCGAGGTCGACTTCGGGGAACGCGCGGACGCCCGCCTCTTCGAAGGCGGCGGCGGCGACGATGCCGGAGTCGTCGGCGATGCGGAAGACGGTCGGGCCGCCGGTCTGTTTAATCTGCGTGACGACGCCCTCGACCGTGACCGACTCACCGACCGAGAGACTGGAGATAGGCGTGATGGTCGGCTCGTGGTCGACGGTCAGGGTGCGGTAGTCGTCGGGCGTGTCCTCGGCGAACGCGATGTCGCCGTTGTCGCGGACGGATTCGAGGCGGACGACCAGTCGGTCGCCGACCTCGTAGTCGGCCGAGAGGTTGGACTCGTGGATGAGTCCGGAGACGGAGTCGGAGACGTCGACGAAGATGCCGTACTCCACGACGCCGTTGACGACGGCGTGGTAGTACGCGTCGGTCTCGACGTCGTCAGCGGTACAGTTCGGTGCGAGATCATAGACGATAGGTCGCGCGTCCGAATTCGGACCCGAGTCGTCGCCGGAATCCCCGGCGTGCTCGTCGCTCATAGTCCCGCTAGGTTAGGGGGTAGTGTTAAGCTTTACAAAAGCATCTCGCGTGCGCGGCCGGTTCGCACGGCTCGGTTCGGCCCGACACTCGCATTCGCGGGCGGTCAGTAACCGAGTTCGTCCAGCGCATCTTCGACCGACGGGACGTAGTCGGCCCCGAAGACGCGGACGTGTTCGAGGAGGGGAAACAGCGCGTAGACGGGCGACCGCGACTCGAAGAAGCCGTCGGCGATGGGTCGGCGCTCGTCGTAGGCGTCGAAGAAGGCGTCGCCCGCGGCGTCGAACCAGTCGATGTAGGCCAGTTCGACCTCGGGGTGGCCGTAGTAACACGCCGGGTCGAGGAAGGCGACGACGCGGTCGTCGCGGACGCGGAGGTTCGCGCCCCACACGTCGCCGTGGACGAGTCGCGGGGCCGCCGGTTCGACGAGGAGGGCGTCGAGGTCGGCGGCGACCGACTCGATTCGCTCGGCCGTCGCGGCCGGCAAGCCGGCGTCGAGCGCCGCCTCGGTCCACGGCAGGAGGCGCTGGTTGCGGAAGAACGCGACCCACGAGTCGGTCCACGGGTTCGGCTGTCGGTACGGTCCGGAGAGGGTGTCGTAGGGGAAGCCGAACGCCGGCGCGGTCGTCTCGTGGAGCGCGGCGAGGTGGGTGGCGAGGTCGCGCTCGGCGGCGGCGGTCAACTCGGACGTGCCTTCGACGTAGTCGAGGACGAGCAGGTCGGGGTCGGCGTGGTGGACCGCGGGGACCGGAAGGCCGGCCGCGGCGAGCGAGTCGAGCATCGCGGCCTCCACGTCGAGCGGCGTGTCGCCCACCTTCGCGACGACGGGGTCGCGCCCGTCGAAATCGAGTCGGTAGACGCGGCCGACGTGTCCGCTGTCGAGTTCGGTTATCGCGGTCGGCGGCGCGTCCGCCGAGAGCGCGTCCGTCACGCGGGCGACGAGGTCGGAATCGAGCGTCACACCCGAGTTCGGGCGAGCGCCGACCTCAGTATGACGGTTCCGTTTCGTCGCGGTCCGTCGCGGTCCGTCGCGTTTCGTTGCGGCGACCGACTCGGCGTTCCGGAACCCTTAGATGGAGCGCCCGCGGACGGTTCGGTATGCGACTCTTCCGGTCGCGGGAGGTCGTCGGCATCGCCGCCGACGCCCTCGACTTCGCGCTCGAAGCCTCTGCGGAGACGCATCCGAACGAGTACATGGGACTCCTCCGCGGCGAGGAGGCCCGCCGCGTCGGCGTCGACCGCGACGGCTACGTCGTGACGGACGTGCTCATCATCCCGGGGACGGTCTCGGACCCGTACAGCGCGACCGTCAGGAACGACCTCGTGCCGAACGACTTCCGCGCCGTCGGGTCGATTCACTCGCACCCGAACGGCGTCCTCCGCCCGAGCGACGCTGACCTCGACACGTTCGGGAACGGCCGGGTCCACATCATCATCGGCTCGCCGTACGGCCCCGACGACTGGGAGGCGTTCGACCAGTCCGGCGAGGTCCGCGACCTCGACGTGCTCGACGCGGACCTCCCCGACCCCGAATCGTTCTTCGACTTCACGCAGGACGACATCGACGCGGAGTTGGACCGATGAGACGGGTCATCGCGCAGGGCACCTTCGACATCCTCCACCCCGGCCACGTCCACTACCTCTCGGACGCCGCGTCGCTCGGCGACGAACTCCACGTCATCATCGCCCGCGGCGAGAACGTGACGCACAAGCCGAAACCGATACTCGACGGCCGCCAGCGCCGCGACATGGTCGCCGCGCTCGACGTGGTCGACGAGGCGCATCTCGGCCACGCCGAAGACATATTCGTCCCCATCGAGGAGATCGACCCCGACGTCATCGTCCTCGGCTACGACCAACACCACGACGAGGACGGAATCAAAGCCGCCCTCAACGCCCGCGGCATCGACTGCGAGGTCACGCGCGCGACGCCCCGGGAGTCCCGCCACGACGACGAACTGCTCTCGACGGGTCGCATCATCGACCGCATCGTCGAACGGCGCTGTTGAGTCACCGTTCGTCCGGCCGATAGCCGACTGCACTGCGGCCCGCGACGAGTTTTCCGACGACCGACCGCGACGAACGCGAGCGTCGTCACTCGGGAGCAGCGTCGAAACAGAAGGGAGGAAGCGTTACTGCGTGGAGTTCGTCGCGGTAGAGTTCGAGGTGCCGGACGACTCGCTGTTGGCCGACTGCTGTTCGTCGAGCCAGTTCTGGTACTCGTCCTGCGAGACGACATCGACGGTGAAGTACATCTGGGAGTGCGCGACGCCGCAGTACTCAGTACAGTAGCCCTGGTAGGTGCCTTCCTCGTAGGCGACGGTCTTGATGGTATTCGTCGAACCCGGCATCGCGTCCTGCTTGAGGCCGAGTTCGGGGACGTGGAATCCATGTATCACGTCCGTTGAGGTGACCTGGAAGTAGACCGGGCGGTCCTTGGGGATGACAATCTCGTTTCCGGACGAGAAGTTACCCTCCTCGGGGTAGTACATGTTCCAGCCCCACTGGTAGGCCTCCGCCGTGACGACGACCGGGTCGTCGTCCATGGCGATGTCGTTGCCCTGGTGCGTGACGTTCTCGTTGGCCAGCACGCCGTAGGAGGCGACGCCGACGAAAAGCAGGATAATCGCTGTCGCGATGGTCCACGTGATTTCGAGCCGGCGGTTCTCCTTGGTCGGCAGTGCGCGCTCGCTGTTGCGGAACTTGATGACGGTGTAGAGGAGGATGACCTCCACCAGCACGGTGATCGGGATAGCGACGTACAGCAGCTCCCCGTTCAGCTGGTTGATGAGTTCCGACGTGGCAGACGCCTGCGCGGCGGCGGGGGTGGCAACGAGCGCCATCGCGGCCGTCGCGAGCAGGGACGCGAGCGCGAAACGCGTCTTTCTCATGCTGAGCGAGACTTAGGAACAACCGCATAAATGCGTACCGACTCTCGGCCCGCCGTTTATCAACCCCTCCCCCTCATATCACGGGGAGCGGCGCCCGAACGCGAAGCGGGAAAGCGCGGGTCCTAAATACGGGACGGCCCAACACGTCCGTAGGTGAATTTCGTGGCCACGAATCGCGATTCGAACACGTTCCACGGCCTGCTCGCGGCGACCGCGATGGGCGTCTATCTCCTGCTCATCGTCGGCGCGACGACCGCGCTCACGGACGCGACCGCCGCGTGCAGCGCGTGGCCCGCGTGCGGCGACGGCTTTTCGCTCCCCGCGACGCTCGACGGCTGGGTCGCCCTCGGCCACCGCGTCGCGGCCGTCCTCGTCGGCCTCCTCACGGTCGCCACGCTCGTCTCGGCGTGGCGGACCGACACGTCTCGCCGGGTGCGAGCGACCGTCACTGCGTCGGCCGTGCTCTATCCCGCGCAGGCCGGCCTCGGCGCGGTCGTCGCCACCGTCGGCGTCGGCCCCGCGCTCTCGACGCTCCACTTGGTCCTCGGGATGGTCATCTTCGGCGGCCTCGTCGCCGCCCTCGCGTGGACGCTCGAAGCGGCCACCGGCGACCCCGACGACGCGCCGGTCGGCACCCCGTCGATGAGCCCTCCGGCCGACGACGGCGAGCGACCGTCCGTCCCGACCGACCCGGTCGCCCGCGCGAAGGCGACGGTCAACGCGTACTTCCGGCTCATGAAGCCGCGGCTGATGTGGCTCCTCTGTCTCGTCGCGTCGGCGGCGATGGCGCTCGCCGGCACCGTCTCGTCCGGCCTCACGCCCGAAGTCATCGCAGCGACCCTCGGCGGCGGCGTCCTCTCTATCGGCGCGTCCGGCACGTTCAACCACGTCCTCGAACGCGACGTGGACCGCCGGATGCAGCGGACCAGCGACCGACCGCTCGCGGTCGACCTCGTGCCCGTCCGCAACGCGGTCGCGTTCGGCCTGCTCCTGACGGTCGCGTCGGTGGCGCTGTTCGCGTCCGTCAACTGGCTCGCGGCCGTCCTCGGCGTCGTCGCCATCGCCTTTTATAGCGTCGTCTACACGCTCATCCTGAAGCCCAACACGGTCCAGAACACCGTCATCGGCGGCGCGGCCGGCGCGCTCCCGGCGCTCATCGGCTGGGTCGCCGTCACCGGCGACGTCGGCCTCGGCGGCGTCGTCCTCGCCGTGGTCATCTTCCTGTGGACGCCCGCGCACTTCTACAACCTCGCGCTGGCCTACAAGGACGACTACGCCCGCGGCGGCTTCCCGATGATGCCCGTCGTCCGCGGCGAGACCGAGACGCGAAAGCACATCCTCTGGTGGCTCGGCGCGACGCTCGTCGCCGCCGCCGGCCTCGCGGTCATGGACGCCCTCGGGGTCGTCTACCTCGTGACGAGCATCCTCTTCGGCGGCGCGTTCCTCTACTTCGTCGTTCGCCTGCACTACGAGCGCGACGACACCGCCGCCTTCCGGGCGTTCCACGCCTCGAACGCCTACCTCGGGATGTTGCTGCTCGCTATCGTCGTCGACACGCTCGCCGTCTGAGAACCGCCTTCGACACCATCCAAACACATGGCAACCGCATCCGCACTTCCCCGCCCCTCGCGTGCCAGTCTGCTCCGCGCCGCCTTCGCCGTCAACACGACGCTGATTCTGGCGTTCGTCTACCTGCTTTTCACCGAGGCGAGCGTCGGCGCGCCGCGTTACGCCGTCTACGGCGTCGCGTGGGTCATCGTCGGCCTCTGGGTCCTGTTCGACACCGACGTGGCACCCGCCTCGACCGCGACGAAGCGCAAGGCGGCCGCCGTCGCTGTCGGCTACTTCGCGCTCCTCGCGGTCGCCGGCGGCCTCGTCACCTCGCCCGTGCCCGGCGGCACGAGCGGCGTCCGCGTCGCCTTCCTCCCGCCGGGATGGGGCCCGGCGCTCGTCTACGGTGGCGACCTGTTCAACCTCGTGCTCATGCCGGCGCGCGTGGTCGGCTACGCGGCGCTCGCGTTCCTCGTCTACGACACGGTCGTCGAGGCGGCGGGCGCGGCCGTCTCCGGCGTCGTCGGCCTGTTCTCCTGCGTCTCGTGTTCGTGGCCCGTCCTCGCGTCGGTCGCCACGAGCGTCTTCGGCGGCGGGACGGCCGTCGCGGCGACCGTGACGACGCTCTCGTACGACCTCTCGACGCTGGTCTTCCTCGTCACCGTGGTCCTGCTCCGGTGGCGACCCGGATTCGGGAAGTAATCGCGGTTTGCGCCCGCGGGCGCGCTCGCTGCCCGCCCAACTCGCTTTTACCCGCGCGCCGTGAACGTCCGCGTATGACCCAGGTCGAAATCGAATACTGCGTCCCCTGCGGCTTCCTCGACCGCGCCGAACAGCTCCAGCACGCGCTGCTCGAACAGTTCGGTGACCGACTCGACCGCGTGGCGCTCGTCACGGGCGACCACGGCGTTCTCACCGTCACCGTCGACGGCGAGCGCGTCTGGGACAAATCGGAAGACGAGTTCGACCCGGACCTCGTGCTCCGGCGGGTCCGCCCGCACGTCGGCTGACCGGGCCGAGCCGTGAAATCACTCGAACACGCCGCCGTCGGCGCGGTCGCCGGGGCGGCCGCCGCAGTCGCGTTGGACCCGCCGGGGAGCCTGCCGCTTCTCGTCGCCGGCGCGGTGTCCGCGAGCGTCTTCGTCGACCTCGACCACTTCGTCATCGCTCGCGTCCAGCGCGGCGACTGGGCGAACCTGCGGCTCGCGGTGACGAACCCGCGGGTCGGCCTCCTCGACCAAGAGCGAGTGTTCGAGGAGTTCGACACCGAGTTCGACCGCAAACGCCTCCTGAGCCACCACCTCGTCGGCGGCGTCGCGGTCGGCTCGCTCGCGCTCTCGGGACTCGGGTCGCTCGCGGCGTTCCTCGCGGTCGTGCTCTACGTCCACGTCGTCTGCGACTTCCTGCGAGACCTCGAAATCGCGTGAAAAAAGCCGGAATCGTCCGGGTCGGCGGTTGCGCGCGTTTCTGACGGCCGCTTAGTGGCCCCAGCGTCGGCCGTCCTCGTCGTAGCGGGCGTTCATGATGCGCTCCCACTGGTCGGTCGAGATGTCCACGTCGGCCGCGCCGACGTTCTCGTCGAGCTGGTCGGTCGTCCGCGCGCCGACGATGGGGACGACCGTCGCCTCGGGGTAGTCCATCAGCCAGCGGAGCGCGACCTGCGCGGGGCTGGCGTCGACCTCGTCGGCGACGGCGCGAATCTCGTCGAGCACCTTCCAGCCGCGCTCGGAGACGTAGAACCGGTCGAAGCGCTCGTCGAACGAGCCGCGCGCGCCGTCGGGCGCGACGTACTCGGTCGGGTCGTCGGGGTCGGCGCGCTCGTATTTGCCCGTGAGGAAGCCGCCCGCGAGCGGCGAGTACGGACAGACCGCGATGTCCTGGTCGCCGCACACGTCGAGGTAGTCTTTCACGTCCTCGTAGTAGCCGGCGTGAAACAGCGGCTGCGTCACGTCGAAGCGGGCGTAGTCGTGCACGTCGGACATCCACAGCGCCTTCGTGAGCTGCCACGACGCCATCGTGGACGCGCCGAGGTAGTTGACCTTCCCCTCCTCGACGAGTCCGTTGAGCGCCCGAAGCGTCTCCTCGATGGGCGTCTCCTCGTCCCAGCGGTGGATGTAGTAGAGGTCGAGATAGTCGGTGTCGAGGCGGTCGAGCGTGCCCTCGATTTGGTTGCGGATGTGGGTCCGCGAGAGGCCGCGGCCGTTGGGGTTGTCCTCGTCGAACGGGAAGTACACCTTCGAGGCGAGCACGTAGTCCTCGCGGTCGCGCTCGGCCAGCCAGTTGCCGATGTACTCCTCGGAGGTTCCGTTCGGATTCCCGTAGACGTTGGCAGTGTCGATGAAGTTCCCGCCGCGCTCCTCGAACGCGTCGAGGAGTTCGTGGGCCTCCTCCTCGTCGGTCTCGAGGACGCCGCTACTCTTCCGACCGAATCGCCATGTACCGAAGCACAGTTCCGAGACGCGGGTGCCGGTCGACCCGAGTCGTCGATAGTCGAGGCTCATGGGAGACCCCACAACGGCCGGCGACTAAAGCGTGTGAGTAGCGGCGAGGCATTCACCGTTTTCCGTCGGCGTCGGGCGATTCGGCGGGGGCCACGTCCGCCGCGAGCAGGTCGCGCGCGACCGGCCCGCCGCTGAGCGCGAGCGCGAGGAGGAGAACTCCGACCCCGACGGTGACGTATCTCTGCGACGGATTCGCGGCGAGGGCCGTAACGTGGAGGGCCACACCGACCAACGCGAGTACGACGGCGAATCGCCGGAGGACTGCGTCGTCCATGGCCGACCCACGCCCGTCCCCCGGGAATCCCTTGCGACTCGCCCGCACGCTTTTGCGGCTTCCGCGCGACTGATACGCCATGTTCAGAGTCGCAGGTATCGGCCTCGGAAGCCTCGGGCTGCTGGAGTGCCGCCTCCTCAACGAACTGGAGGGGGTGCGCGTCGTCGCCGGCGTCGACCCCGCCGACGAGGTGCGCGCGCGGTTCGCAGACGAGTTCGACGTGCCGACCTACGAGACGACCGCGGAACTGCTGGACGCCGAGTTCCTCGACGCGGTGACCATCGCCTCGCCGCACGCCGAGCACTTCGACCAGGCGCTCGCGGCGCTCGACGCCGACCTCCACGTCCACCTCGAAAAGCCGATGGTGACCGACCTCGGCGGCGCGCGGGCGCTCATCGACCGCGCCGAGGACCGCGGCCTCACCCTCGCGGTCGGCTACCAGCGCCACTTCGACCCGCGGTTCCACGAACTCCGGCGCGTCGTCGACAGCGGCCGCATCGGCGACCCGCACATGGTGGTCTGCCACCTCGAACAGGAGTGGATTCGCTGGACGAAAGACGAGTGGCGCGGCGACCCGTCGCTGTCGGGCGGCGGCCAACTGTACGACTCGGGGTCGCACCTTCTCGACGCGATGCTCTGGGTGACGCGGTCGAAACCGATGACCGTCGCCGCGGCGGTCGACCACCGCGGCCACGATGTGGACGTGAACTCGGCGCTCGCGGTCGTCCTCGACCGCGACGGCGACCGCCTCACCGCGAGCGTGGGCGTCTCCGGCGACGGACAGAGCGTCCCCGAGCCGGGCGAGTCGCTCCGCGTCATCGGAACCGAAGGGATGGTCGCCTTCGACGGCGAGACCATCGAGGTGACGGAGAGCGGAACGACCTACACCGCGACGCCGCCGACGCCCGACTTCGAGGAGTTGACCCGGAAGAAGCTCCGGAACTTCGTGGACGCCGCGCGCGACGAAGCCGACCTCGCCATCCCGGCCGAGGACGCCCTGCGGGTGACCGCGCTGACCGAGGCGGCCTACGAGTCAGCGACGACGGGCAGGCGGGTCAACGTCGACGGCGACGCCTGAGCAGAGTGTGATTTGCGTTCTCAACTCGGGGCGTCACACGCCGGTCAGCCGGTTCAGCGCGCCCGACGACCCGGTCACGACCCCTCGGTCGCTGGTGCAGACGTACAGTTCGCCGTCGGGGTCGCGGCCGAACGCGAGGACGTTCGTCCCGCCGTCGTCGCGGTCCGCCACGGGTAGCTCCGCGATGTCCCACGGGCGCGACTCGCTCGGGCGGGCGGCGAACAGTCTGCCCTCGGACTGCCAGTCAGCGAAGACGTACGCGCCCGAGAGGTCCGGAATCGCCTCGCCGCGGTAGACGTGGCCGCCGATGACGGCCACCCCGGACGGCCCGTCGCCGCTGTGGGGGTACTCCAGCACCGGGTCGATGAGCGGCGCGCCGTCGGGCGTCTCGGTCGGGCAGTCGCCCGCGCGGAAGCAGTGTGTGCCCTCGCGGACGTTCCAGCCGTAGTTGCCGCCCGCTTCGAGCAGGTTCACCTCCTCCCACGCGCCCTGTCCCACGTCGGCGACGTAGCAGTCCTCGCCGTCGAACGAGAGCCGCCACGGGTTTCTGAAGCCCCACGCGTACTGCTCGTCGCGGCCGTCGGAGCCGACGAGCGGGTTGTCCTCGGGGATGCCGTAGGGCCGGTCGTCGTCGCCGGAGACGCCGCCGGTCGAGTCCACGTCGATGCGGAGGACGCTCCCGAGGAGGTTCTCGGTCACATCCTGTCCGTTGCCGCCCGACACGGCGTCGTACCAGTCGTCGACGTGGCCGCGGCCCTCGTCGTTCGCGCCGCCGCCGTCCCCCGTGGCGACGTAGAGGTAGCCGTCCGGGCCGAACGCGACGGCCCCGGCGTTGTGGTTCGACTGGGGTTGCGGAAGTTCGAGGAGCGTCCGCTCGGAATCTGCCGAGACGGTCGTCGCCTCGGGGTCGACCGTCAGTTCGCTCAGGACGAACGTGTGGCTGTAATTCGAGGGGATTCCCGGCCGCCGCGGGGCGCTGTACCGGAGGTAGAGCCGCCCGTTGTCGGCGAACTCGGGGTGGAAGGCGACGCCGAGGAAGCCGCGCTCGTCGTAGCCGTTGAGGTCGACGACACGGTCGGTAATGTCGAGATAGGGGTCGTTTCGCAGTCCCGAGTCGTCGTGCAACCAGATTCGACCGGGCTGGTCCACGACGAACCGTCGGCTCCCGCCGAACGCCTCGGGGATGGCTACATCGACCGGCGAGGCGAACCCGGTCGCCACCGTCTCGTAGGCGACTTCGAGGCCCTCGAGCGAGCCGTCGCCCTCGGCGTCCGCGGTCGCGGTCGAGCCGTCGCCCTTGCCGGTCGTCGCGTCGCTGTCCGTCGTCGCTCCGGTGTCGTCGGTCGGGGCGCTCGCACAGCCCGCGAAGCCGCCCAAGAGAGCCGCGCCGGTCGCGGCGAGGAACTCGCGTCGGGACCCGTTCATGTCAACGTAGAGCGGCGCGACCGGAGTAAGGTTTGCTCCGGTCGGGTCGGCTGGGCCTCCCCGCTCCCCCGCCGCCCCCACAACTCGAATCAAGCGGCGATTCCGAATCCCTTACCACCCGATAGTGACGACGGGTACGACATGGACGCGGTACTCGCCGCCGACGGCCTCAGGAAGTCCTACGGCGACGTGGAGGCGCTTTCGGGCGTCTCCCTGTCGGTTGCCGAGGGGGAGGTCTTCGGCCTCATCGGTCCGAACGGCGCGGGGAAGACGACGCTGGTTCGCGCCCTCACGGGCACGACCGCGGTTGACTCGGGGTCGGCGGCCATCCTCGGGCGCGACCCGACCGAGGTGGACCGCCAGCGCCTCGGCGTCCTCCCGCAGGAGTTCCGGCCCGCGGGTCGGCTCTCCGCCCGCGAACTCGTGGCCTACTACGCGGGACTCTACGACGACGCCCGCGACCCCGACGCGGTGCTCGACGAGGTCGGCCTCGCCGACGCCGCCGACACCTGGTACGAGAACCTCTCGGGCGGCCAACAGCGCCGCGCCTGCATCGCCCTGACGCTCGTCAACGACCCCGACGTGCTGTTTTTGGACGAGCCGACCACCGGCATCGACCCCGCCGGCCGCCGGTCGCTGTGGGGGCTCGTCGAGGACCTCGCGGCCGGCGGGACGACGGTGTTTCTCACCAGCCACTCCATGGAGGAGATAGAGCGCCTCGCCGACCGCGTGGGGCTGCTCAACGCGGGCGAACTCGTCACGGTCGGCCGGCCGGACGACCTCGTGTCCGAGTACGGCGGCGAAAGTCGCCTCGTCGTCCGAACCGACGGCGACGCCGATGCCGACGCGGCCCTCGGGTCGGTGTCGCTCCCGGCCGCGCTCGACGCGACAGTGTCGGGAGACGGCATCACCGTCCACGGCGTCGGCCCGCGCGACATCGGCGACGTGGTCGCCGCCTTCGACGACGCGGGCGTCGTCTACGAGTCGCTCGTCTGGAAACAGCCCGGTCTCGAAGAGGTCTACCTCTCTCTGACCGGCGAGCAGTTCGAGGCGGCCCGACCCGCCGCGGCCGCCGCGGTCGGAGGTGACAGATGAGCCTCGCCACCCGCGTCCGCTCGGAGTTCGTCGCCTCGTGGCACTCGTTCCTCCGGCGGCGGACGGCGGTCTTCTTCACGTTCTTCTTCCCCGCCATCATCGTCGTCATCTTTGGGGCGCTCGTGCAGACTCAGCCGACCGGCGGCGGCCTGTTCGCCGAGCCGAAGGAGTACTACATCGCCGGCTACCTCGCGGTCGTCGTGCTGTTCACCCCGCTGTCACGGGTCGGGAGCACCATCGCCCGTCACCGCGAGGGAAGTCGCTTCGAGAAACTGGCGACGACGCCGCTGTCGCGCGCCGAGTGGCTCCTCGCGCACTCGCTCGTCAACGTCGTCGTCATCGGCCTCGCGGCGCTGTTGCTCCTCGCGCTGTCGGCGCTCGTGACGGGCGCGTCGATTCCGCTGACGCCCGCGACGCTCGCAATCGTCCCCTTCGTCGCGCTCGGCGTGACGCTGTTTTGCGGCCTCGGGGCCGTCATCGGGAGCGTCGCGGACTCGCAGGACGGCGTCATCGCCGCGAGCAACGCCATCGCGCTGCCCCTGCTGTTCCTCTCGGAGACGTTCGTGACGCCCGACCTGCTGCCGGCGTGGTTCGTGCCGGCGCTGAACCTCTCGCCGCTCACGTACTTCGCCCGCGGCGTCCGGGCGCTCACTTACAGCGGCGGCGACTGGCTCGCCAACCTCGCGGTGCTCGCGGCCCTCGCGGTCGCCTTCTTCGCGGCGGGGACGCTGGCGATTCCGCGGACCGACTGAGGCGACTCGCGCCGCCTGCTTGCGGTGCGGGGGGATTCGGCAGCCCCCGACGCGCCCGCAAACTCAAGCCTTAACCCGCGGCCGGCCCCACGTGGTGGCATGGTCGAAACTGAGACGTACACCATCGAGGGACCGGACGGAGACACCGAGGCGCTCGAACTCCCCGCGGGCCTCGTCGACATCTTCTCGGAGCAGGGCGAAGACCCGACCGACGTCGTCGCCGACGTGGTCGTGCAGGCGTTCGCACAGCAGGCCCACGTCGTCGCGCACCACAGCGAGGACGGCGCGCCGGCCGACATCGCTGAAATCAACGAAAAGATGGAAGAGCTGTTCGAAGAGCGCTTCGGCGTCCCGCTGTCGGACGCGCTCGGCCACTCGCACTAAGTCGAAGTCGCGGGTCGCGGCTACGCGGTTTTCTCTGTCGTTCCGAGTCGAAGGAGAGAGCTGCGCGTCTGAGCCGTCGTGGCGGGTCCGCCGGGGTCAGATGAACGCCAGCGGGACCATGACGGCGAAGCCGGCGACGAGCCCGGCGAGCAGTTCGACCCGGCCGCCGCGCGGGAGGCGCTTTCCGAGTTCGAGCGCCTCGGGGATGAACTCCGTGAGGACGAGAAAGACCATCGCGCCGGCCGCGAAGCCGAAGCCGAACGGGAGGAACTCCCGGGCGATGCGGACGAAGTAGAACGCGATGACCGCGCCGATGGGCTGGGGTAGACTGGAGAAGATAGCCCACCAGACGAGCTTCCAGTTCGAGACGTTCATCGACCGCAGCGGGATGGAGATGGCCAGCCCCTCGGGAACGTTGTGAATCGAGATGGCGATCGTCATGAACACCGCGAGCAGCGGGACGACGAAGCCGAACAGCTGGAAGCCGCCGTCGAGGCCGAGGTCGGCAAACGAGACGCCGACGGCGACGCCCTCGGGAAAGCTGTGGACGGTGAGGATGCCGAGAATCAACAGCAGTTTGCGGAAGTCGGCCTCCTCGTACTGCTTGGGGTTGACCTCCGCGCCCTCGATGACGCGGTGGGCGACGAGGACGAGCGCGACGCCCGCGAGCATCCCGATACCGAGTTGCAGCGGCGTCCCGTTAGCGAGCCCCTCGAAGACGAGTCCGAACAGCGACGCCGACACCATGATGCCCGAGGCGATGCCCCACAGCGCCACGTTCCAGCGGTCGCTCACGTCCGAGACGAAGAAGAACGGAATCGCGCCGACCCCGGTCGCGATGGCCGTGACGAGCCCCGCGAGAAAGACGAACGTGAGAGCGGCAAACTGGTCCATACCGAACGTAGCCACTCGGCGCCGATAAGTATTATCATATCTTAGATATTTTTGGCTTGCCTAAACAATTGAATATCGAGTAGAAGGCCTCAAGTAGTTTAGACGGGCCAAAAAGTCCGGTTCGGGGTTAGAATAGATTTTCTGATATATGTCGGTGCAGGCGGCGGTTCGACGGCGGTAGTCCGCGAAGAAAGGTGTCGCGTCCGCGGTGTGCGCCTACCGGACCAAGCGCGCTCAGTCGTCGGCCGCCGACGCGCCTTCGGGCGAGTCGCCGTCGCCACCCATCGGGGAGACGGGCGTGGCCGCGACGGAGCGGGCCGACCCCATCCAGCGCTCGACGTTGGCCGAGACGTAGTCGCGCGCGCCGAAGGCGACCGCGCCGCCGACGCCGATGGCGAGGGCCGCGGCGATGCCCCAGGCGAACGCTTGGGCGATGGTGAACAGGATGGCTACGTCGATGCCCATCGTGCTCAGGCCGATGACGACGGCGGTGAAGTAGAGGAACATCCGGGTACCGACCGCGAAGACGCTCGTGTACGGCGTCTCGGTCGCCGCGCGGGTCCGCGTGATGGCGTCACCGATGAAGTCGGCGACGACGAACCCGAGGACGATGACGAGCAGGCCGGCCACGAACGACGGCGCGTACGACGCCGCGGTCGAGACCCATTCGGAAAACAGGTCCACCGCGAGCACGTCGGCGGCTGCGAGGACGGCGATGGCGTAGACGAACCACTTGCCGAGCGTCCCGAACGCGCCCGAGACGGCCGTTTGGGTTCCGCCGAGAATCTTCCCGACGGGCGTCGCCAACACGGCCTTGTCGACTTCGACGCGGTCGGCGACCCGAGTGATGAGTCGGGCCGCGATGCTGCCGATGAACCAGCCGACGATGAGAATCAACAGCGCGCCCACGAGCCGCGGGACGAACGCGAGCACGGCGTTGGTCAACTCTGCGACGGACTCGGTCAGCGTGACTTGTAACGGGTACATTGTTGCGGGTGGAACGTCGCGCTCCCCGAAGTTAGTTAAGAATACAAGAACCGTGAATGAAATTATCTCGTAATCGGAACCCTCCGATTTCTCCGATACTCGGCAAAGACGGACGAAGCGCCGAGTCACAGGGTCGGTGCGTCACGGTTCGGTTCGTTCGGTTCGACCGTCCCGCTCGCGGGACGGTCTCTGGTTCGAGCGCGTCGGCCGTGATTTAATCTCGGCTTGATTCGTCGCCGCGGCCGCGAGAATCGGTGCGTTCGTCGGCGAGATGGCCGAGCTGTGTTGCGATCTCTTCCATGGCGACGACGAGTCTGGCGGCGTACCAGATGACGACGACGATGACGACGAGAAACACCCACGCGAGGACTTGCTGGGCGATGAGAAGCGCGTAGGCGAGCGTCAGCGCGAGGAACACCGCGACGGCGACTTTCGCACCCGCGGTCCGGTGGAGTGGCGTGTCGTCCGGTGGTGGGGACATGGCCCGTTGTTTTCAGGTGACGGAGTTATGTGTTTGGCCGCCACGGGTCGGCGGCGACATCCCCGACTGACGAGCGTAATCGGCCCAATTCTGTGGTATAAACCACGAACCATCCCGATTAATTGCGCTACTGTAGCGTGCCACCAAAGGCCGAGAGACCGCCCACACCGCCGAGTTTATCAGTAAATGACGGGAACCATTAACCAATGGGAGAGCTATCCGAATTGTTCGCGCCGAACCGAATCGCGGTGGTCGGTGCGACCGAGCGCGAAGGAGCAATCGGGCGGGCAATCATGGACAACCTCATCGACGAGTTCGACGGTGAGGTCGTTCCGGTCAACCCCAAGTACGACGAACTGTTCGGCCTCCAGTGCTACGGCGACGTCGGCGAGACGGACGCCGACCTCGCGGTCATCGTCGTCCCTCCGAAGGTCGTCCTGCCGGCGATGAAGTCCGCCGGGGAGGCGGGCATCCAGAACGTGGTCGTCATCACCGCCGGATTCGGCGAGACTGGCAGCGAGGGTGCCGCCCGCGAGCAGGAACTCCGCGACATCGCGGAGGAGTACGACCTCAACGTCGTCGGCCCGAACAGTCTGGGCATCATGAACACGGACGTGGGCATGAACGCGACGTTCGGCCCCGACATGGCCCTCGACGGTAACATGTCCTTTATGAGCCAGTCGGGCGCGTTCATCACGGCCGTCATCGACTGGGCCAACGACGAGGACATCGGCTTCAAGGACATCGTTTCGCTGGGCAACAAGGCCGTCCTCGACGAGGCCGACTTCATCGAGGCGTGGAACGACGACCCCGACACCGAGGTCATCATCGGCTACCTCGAAGGCATCTCGGCGGGCCGCGAGTTCATCGACTCCGCCCGCGACGTGACGAAAGACACGCCCATCGTCCTCGTCAAGTCCGGCAAGACCGACGCCGGCGCGCAGGCCGCCTCCTCGCACACCGGCACCATCGCCGGCTCGGACGCCGCCTACGAGGCCGGCCTCGAACAGGCGGGCGTCATCCGCGCGGACTCCGTCCAGCACCTGTTCGACACCGCCCGCGTGCTGGGCGACCAGCCGCTCCCCGAGAACAAGGACGTGGCCGTCATCACGAACGCCGGCGGCCCCGGCGTCATGACGACCGACGCCATCGGTGAGTCGGAGCTGCAGATGGCCGACTTCACCGACGAGACGCTCGAAGCCTTTTCCGAGTCGCTGCCCGCCGAGGGGAACATCTACAATCCGGTCGACATCGTCGGCGACGCCGACAACGCCCGGTTCAAGGAGGCCCTCGACGTGGCGCTCGCCGACGACAACGTCGGCATGGCGCTCGTCTTGACCTGTCCGACGGCCGTCCTCGACTACAACCAGCTCGCCGCCGACACCGTCGAACTCCAACAGGAGTACGACAAACCCATCGCCGCCTGCTTCATGGGCGGCGAGCGCGTCGACGCCGCCTCCGACGTGATGAAAGACGCCGGCATCCCGAACTACTTCGACCCCTCGCGCGCCGTCGACGGCCTCGAAGCCCTCTCGGAGTACGCCGACATCCGCCAGCGCGAGTACGACGCGCCCACCGAGTTCGACGTGGACCGCGAGCGCGCCCGGGAAATCCTCGAAACCGTCGAGGACCGCGACGAGACCCGTCTCGGCGTCGAAGCGATGGAGCTGCTCGACGCCTACGGCATCGAGACGCCGGCCGGCGACATCGTCGACGACCCCGCCGACGCGCTCGAAGTCGCGGAGGACATCGACGGCAACGTCGTGATGAAAATCGTCAGCCCGGACATCCTCCACAAGTCCGACATCGGCGGCGTCAAGGTCGGCGTCGAAAACGAGGACGTCTACGACGCCTACGAGGACCTCATCACCCGCGCGAAGAACTACCAGCCCGACGCCAACATCCTCGGCGTGCAGGTCCAAGAGATGGTGAACCTCGACGACGGCGTCGAGACCATCGTCGGCATGAACCGCGACCCGCAGTTCGGCCCGCTCATGATGTTCGGACTCGGCGGCATCTTCGTGGAAATCCTCGAAGACACGACGTTCCGCGTCGCGCCCGTCTCCGAGACGGAAGCGGAAGACATGACGAAGGAAATCGACGCCGCGCCGATGCTCCGCGGTGCCCGCGGGAACGACCCGGTCGACATCGGCGGCATCACGGAGACCATCCAGCGGCTCTCCCAACTGGTCACCGACTTCCCGGCCATCCTCGAACTCGACATCAACCCGCTCGTCGCGCTGCCGGACGGCGTGAAGGCCGTCGACGTTCGACTCACCGTCGACCCGGACGAACTTTAAACACTTCACCACCCTATCACTCAACAATGAACACGGTACTCGTCACCTCGACCGGAGAAAGCACCGGGAAGACCGCAATCACGCTCGCACTCGGCGTCCTCGCCAAGGAGCGCGGACTGGACGTGGGCTACATGAAGCCCAAGGGCACCCGCCTCCAGTCCAGCACCGGCAAGACCCTCGACGAGGACCCGATGCTCGCCCGCGAACTGCTCGACATCGACGCGGAGATGCACCAGCTCGAACCCGTCGTCTACTCCCCGACGTTCATCCAGGGCGCGGTCCGCGGCAAGGAAAATGCCGAGGAGCTTTCGGAGGTCATCTCCCACCACTTCGAGGACATCTCGGCCGGCAAGGACCTGATGCTCGTCGAGGGCGGCGGCTCCTACCGCACCGGCGGCATCGTGGACCTCACCGACGGCGACGTGGCGAACCTCCTCGACGCCGAAGTCGTCCTCGTCGCCGACTACCAGCACCCGAGCGACCTCGACGACGTGGTCGCGGCGGTCGAAGACATCGGCCCCGACCGCCTCGCGGGCGTCGTCTTCAACCGCGTGAGCGATTCCGCCTACGACGAACTCGAAACCGAGGTCGCGCCGTTCCTCGAAGCCCGCGGTGTCCCCGTCCTCGGCGTCGTCCCGACCGAAAAGGACCTCGCGGGCGTCACCGTCGAGGAACTCGCCAACGAACTCGGCGCGGACCTCGCGACCGACGCGCCGACCGACGCCTTCGTCGAGCGCTTCCTCGTCGGCGCGATGGGCGGCGACGCAGCGCTCCGCTACTTCCGCCGCACGAAGAACGCCGCGGTCATCACCGGCGGCGACCGCGCGAACATCCAGCGCGCCGCGCTCGAAGCCCCCGGCGTCAAATGTATCATCCTCACCGGCGGTCACCGACCCGTCGGAGCCGTCATCGGCAAGGCCGAAGAGAAAGGCGTCCCGGTGCTGCTCGTCAACGGCGACACGCTCTCCGTGACCGACCGCGCCGAGGACATCGTCAGCACGGGCCGCACCCGCGACGAGCGAACGGTCAACCGGATGCGCGACCTGCTGTACGAACACGCCGACATCGACGCCATCATCGGGAACATTGCACCATCCGGTGACGGCGCGGCCGACGGCGACGACGAGTAACGACCGACGACACGGCCGACGATTCCGCGGTGGCGTCACCGGCCGCGTCCCGGCGTCACCGAATCCGCTTTTTTAGCCCTGTTGGAATCCTTACCTACTGATCGTTTACTGAGGCCGTGCGGAATACAGCGCGCAAGTCGGCCATCAGTGAGGCTATCAAATCGCCAATCTCAGCACGCAACTGGAGTGAACGGTAGTCTCACGAGAGGTAGAGTCTGAAAAAGATTCTAACAGATTCTTGCGATCATTCGTCCCCGTCCGGACTGTTATCTATCTTGAGCTGTTCAACTGTTGATTCCGTTTTCGCAACTCGCTCCTCTAGCGCTGCCATTCGAGATTGGTAGTTTTCATAGGCAGATTTGAGTGGGAATCCGACGAATATCGTGCCGACGAGTCCGATAAAGAATCCGACCGGACCAAGCAGGAGGAAGCCGACAGCACCTACGAGAAATGAACCACCAACCGTCAGTAGAGCGGCCCAGTCTATTTGACTCATATTTAATATAGCCTCATTGATAGAAAATGAACGTCACGAAATCCCTCTCTGGGGTCGGGAAACGAACACATCTTTCCAACAATTTTCACAAGTAGTATCTCGGAATTAATTTCGATTACGTGCTGAACTCACTCTCCGAGTGTTGCACGCCGATTCTGCCAAGTTCCGAGTATGTCAACGGAGCCGTTTTTTGAATTCAGACCCCGTTCTGTCCACCCTCGCGGCTATCGAGGTAGTCGTTGACGAGCGACGGCGCGCCGACGCCGACGCCGAGGAGCGCGAAAAATGAGAGCGCGAACTGTCCGGTAGCCGCTTCGACGAGGTAGGCAACCGGGAGGGCGGCGAGGACGAACCCGGTGACGACGAGCGTCTGTCGGGAGACCATACGCCCGCTACGGTGGTCAGGAAGTTAATAGTTCCAGGTCACGTTACCAGTGCCCGGTCAGCAGCGCCAGCCGCGGTCGGTGTCGTTCAGGAGTTCCGCGCCGTCGTCGGTGACGACGACGAGGTCCTCGATTCGGACGCCGAACTCGTCGGGGAGGTAGACCCCCGGTTCGACGCTGAAGACGTGGCCGACTTCGAGTTTGCGGTCGCTTCCGGCGACGATGTAGGGTTCCTCGTGCACGTCGAGGCCGACGCCGTGGCCGGTCCGGTGGATGAAGCGGTCGCCGTAGCCCGCCTCCTCGATGACCTCGCGGGCCGCGCGGTCGACGTCGCCGGCGGCGACTCCCGGTTCGACGGTCTCGACGGCGGCCGTCCGGGCGGCCTGCACGACGCCGTGGACCTCCGCGAACGCCGCGGGCGGCTCACCGGCGAAGACGACGGTTCGCGTCTGGTCGCTCGGATAGTGGTCGACGACGGTCCCGAAGTCGAGGACAACCGGGTCGCCCGACTCGATGACGCGCTCGCCGTGGCTGTGGTGGGGCATCGCCCCGTTCGGGCCGGAGCCGACGAGCGGGCCGAAGGGAATCCCCTCGCCGCCCTCGTCCGCGAGGAGGCGCTCGATTTCCGCGGCGAGTTCGGTTTCGGTCATGCCGACGGCGTCCTCGCCCATGTCGCGGACGCGCTCGACCGCGCGGTCGACGGTCGCCCCGGCGCGGCGGAGCGCGTCGAGTTCGGCGTCGTCCTTCCGCGCGCGCAGCGGCGCGACGACCTCACTGGCGAGGCCGAAGTCGGCGTCGGGGAGCGCCGCCCGGAGGTCCTGCGAGAAGCGCGCCCACATCGTGTCGTCGACGAGGACGCGGCCGCCGGCGAGGCCGAGGTCCGAGACGATGTCCGCGAGGGCGTCCCGCGGGTCGTCGTCGTCGCTCCACGTTCGCACGTCAGCGACCCACGACTCGGCGCGGACCTGCGTCTCGTAGAGGTCGGGGACGAGAAACGCCGGCGCGCCCTCGCGGGGGACGAACAGAAGCAGGTGGCGCTCTGCGGGTTCCTCGTCGAAGCCCGAGAGGTACAGCAGGTTTCGGCTGGGGAACAGCACGGTCGCGTCGGCGTCCACGTCGGCCAGTCGCTCCTGACAGGCGCGGGTCCGTCGTTCGAAGGGCGTCATGCGAGTCGATACGAGCGCCGGGGGAAAAGCGTGGGCGGTCCGCGAGCGCGGCGGGAAGCCAGCCGCGGGCGTCCTACGCCCCGAGGTCGAGCGGGTCGTAGAGCTGGCCGGTGATGGATTCGAAGGCGTCGGAGGCGGTCACGAGGCCGACCACGGAGTCGCTTTCGGGGTCGCGGACCATGGCGAGCTCCTGATTTTCCTCCTGAAAGCGGTCGATGAGGTCGCTGACCGAGAGGTCCGAGGGGACCGAAAGCGGGGGCGCGGCGATGTCGTCGAGGCGGCGGTCGCCCGACTGGAGGCGGTCGATGTTCGAGAGCACCGTCGGCGCGTAGACGACGCCCCGTACGTCGTCCAGCGAGTCCCCGACGAGCGGGAACCGCGAGTGCTGGGGGTTCGACCGGACGCGTTCGAGGCTCTCGTCGGTGGTCGCGTCGGCCGAGAGCGCGACGACGTGGTCGGCGGGGACCATCACGTCGCGGACGGGCAACTCACCGATTCGGAGCGCGTTGAGCACTTCCTCGCGGCGGTCTTCGGGGAGCGAACCCTGTGAGAGCACGTCCCCCATCTGGCTGCGGACCTCGCCGCGCGTGAGCCGGGTGCCCTCACCCGCGGAGCCGTCGCCGTCCTCGTCGTCAAGTTCGGCTTCCTGCCACGAGCGGGTTATCTCGACGCCGACGAGCGACAGCAGGCGTTTCGCCAGCCAGTCGGCGACGACGATGACCGGGTACATCAGCTTCGTCCAGCCGTACAGGACGGGCGCGGTGTACTTCGCCACCGTGCGGGAGCGCTCGACGCCGAGGTACGTCGGCACCTGCTCGCCGAGGACGACGTGCGAGAGGTTGATGACGACGAGCGACAGCCCGACCGAAAGCGACGTGTGGGAGCCCGCCGCCCCGCCGCCGCCGAGGACCGCGTCGAACGTGGCCGCAACCGCGGGTTCAGCGACGACGCCGAGGCCGACGCTGGCGATGGTAATCCCGACCTGACAGCCCGAGAGATACACTTCGAGTCGCTCCGTCATCTCCCACGCGAGTTCGAGCCCGCGGGAGCCCTCGAAAGCGGACTCGTCGAACTGCGGGACGCGCGTCATCGCGAACTCGGAGACGACGAAGAAGGCGTTCGCGAGCAACAACACCAGACCGCCGCCGAGGCGAAGCGCGGTTTCGACACCTACCATGTGACGCGAGCGTTCGAACCGGACTCCCCTGAGGGTGTCGGCTCGGCCCCGCGGTGTGAACGCCTCGCGGACGACGCCGATGGGTGGCGCTTCCGGGCGGTAGACGCGACCGGCGTGCGAGAGATACCTTAGCGCTCGAACAGCTTTATCTCGCGGGGCGTCGCATTGTCGGCCATGAGTTGGAAAGCAATCGACGCCCTCGACGACGCTCGTGACGCCACGACGTCGCTCCTCCTCCCGTTCGACGCGGGTCGATGGGCGCGTCTCGCATTCATCGCCCTCTTCATCGGTGGTCTCGGCGGGAGCGGTGGTGCCGGAAGCAACACCGGCACGACCACCCCCACCGGAGGCGGCTCGACCGACATCCCGACCGATTCGCTGCCCGGGTTCGTGACGCCCGAAAACGTCTTGGCCGCGGTCATCGCGCTCGCGGCGGTCGGTATCGCCCTCTGGCTCGTGTGGATGTTCGTCGGCTCCGTGATGCAGTTCGTCCTCGTGGACGCCGTCGTCACGAAAGACGTGCGCATCCGCAAGCCGTTCCGCGAGCGCTTCTGGCTCGGCGTCAGGCTGTTCGGCTTCCAGGCCGGGCTGTTCGTCGCCGTCCTCGCGGTCATCCTGCTCCCGGTCGCGGCGGTGCTTCTCGGTTCCGTCGCGGTCACGCCCGCGGTGGGCCTCCTCGCCATTCCGCTCGTCTTCCTCGCCATCGCGCTACTGTTCGTCGCCGCCATCGTCGTGCAGTTGACGACCGACTTCGTCGTGCCGACGATGATAGCCGAAGACCGGGCGCTCCTGTCGTCGTGGGGACGGGTCGTGCCGGTGTTCCGCGCCGAACTCTCCGAGTTCGGCCTGTACGTCATCGTCCGGTTCATCCTCGGCATCCTCGCGAGCATCGCTGTCGGTATCGCGGCGCTCCTCGCCGTGCTCGTCGTCGCCATCCCCTTCGCCATCGTCGGCGGCGCGGCGTTCCTCGCGCTCAACGCCGCGAACGTCGCGCTGTTCTCGACGGTCGGCCTGGTCGTCTTCGGCGCGCTCGGCGTGCTGTTCGTCCTCGCGGCCATCGCGGTCGGTGCGGTCGTCCAGATGCCCGTCGTGACGTACTTCCGGTACTACTCGCTGTTCTTGCTCGGCAGCGCCGACGACTCGCTCGACCTCGTCTCGCAGTTCCGGTCCGACGACGACTCGTCGGCCCCGGAAGGCCCGACGCCCGCCTGAACACCGGCGACTCGCTCGCCACGACTCGCGCTCCAATCTCGGGGGGCGCGCCGTCGTCACACCCCGAAATCCCCGTCGCACTTCGTTTTTCGCGCCGTCGCCGACGCGACCGACTCGGGTGGTAAGCGGTGATTAATTAATACGTTGACAATCCTACGCTTCGGTATGTCCTTCGAATGGGTCTCGTACTTCACGTGCGAGGAGTGCGGGCTGGAGCGCCCGTCGCCGGAGGTTCCCTACGACCGACTCGGGTACGCGGTCTGTCCGGGGTGCGGTGCGGAGACGCGCCCGGCGGCCGCGGCGATGGCCGACGCCTCGACGCCGGTGGATGGGTAGACACTTCGGGCTTCGCCGCCACTCACCGGTATGAGCTGGACGGAAGTCCGTCGGGACGACCGCATCGTGGAGTGGGAGCGGAGCGACGGTCACGCGACCATTCGGCTCCGACGCGGGCCGAATACGTGGCACGTCAGAGTCGACCGGCTCTACCAGTCCGCCGAGGGCCGCGGCTACGAAGGCAAGCGGTTCGAGTCGGAAGCCGAGGCGCGCGAGACCGTCGACGCGTGGAAAACCGAGTACGACGTGGACGACTGACGCCGGACTACTGGAGTCGGCGGGTCGTCTCGACAAGCGGGTGTCGGGCGTAGTCGACGATGTCGATGTCCGAGATGGAACTGAGGCCCTCCTTTTCCGCGGTCCGCTGCATCCCGAGTTCGACGGGGTCGTCGACGACGATGACGTAGGCGTCCATCTCCTCGATGCCGATGCGGTCGGCCGCGAGGACGCGGTGGTGGCCGTCCGCGAGGAGCAGTGTTCCGTTGTTGTCGATGACGACGAGCGGTTCGGCGAGGCCGCGTTCGAGTTCGTACCGGCGACCGTCGAGTTCGTCGGCGTAGACGCGGGCCTGCGTGGGGATGAGGGCCGAAAGCGAGACCGTACGGCGCTCTTGGTGGACCGTGATGCCGTGAATCTGTTCGAGCGTTCGCATGAGTTTGCCCACCTTCTCGGGCGTCGCGCGCTCGATTTGGCTCCGGATGACATCGGTGTTCGAGATGATGCCGACGAGGTTACCCGCGTCGTCGACGACCGGGAGTTTCTGGATGCCCGACCGGAGGATGACGCGGGCGGCGTCGTTCACGTCCATCTCGGGATGAGCGACGACGAGGTCCGTCGCCATCACCGTCTCGATGGGCGCGTCGTCCGCCGACAGGAGGATATCGCGGGCCGTGACGAAGCCCTCGGCCTTGCGTCCGTCGCAGACGGGGAACCCGTTGTGCCCGTCGCTCTCCGCGATGCGCTGGGCGACGTCCGCGACCGTGTCGGTCGGAGAGACGGTCTGGACCTCGCGCGTCATGTACTCCTTGACGGTCGCCTTAGTAGTCATCTCCCACCTGATAGGGCCACCGTCGGCAAAAACGTGTGGGCGCTCACTCATCTAACGGGTACTCGAAGGCAACGTCGGTGTCCAGACTCGGCGTCGGCGTCGCGTGTTCGAGCGTCTCGAACACCCGTCCGGCGACGATGTCGGTGACGATCGTCGCGAGCGACTCCCGAGAGTCGTCGCCCACGTCGTCGAGGATGCCGAGCGGAATCTGTGCGCCCGCCATGTCGGCGTGGCCGCCGGCGCTCCCGATGGAGCCGAGCGCCTCTCGGAACGCCTCACCGAGGTCGACCCGCGCTCCGCGGGCGCGACCGGAGACGTAGACCGTCCCGTCCATCAGGCCGTAGACGACCGTCACCTCGACGCCTTCCATCCCGAGGAGGTGGTCGGCGGCCTGCGCGAGCGCGTCCCGCTCGCGGATGTCGCCGACGTTCGTCGTGAGGACGTTCCCCCGAACGTCGCGGTTCGAGACGGCGCGCGCGAGCGTCTCCATCGTCTCGGAGGTCAGACTCGGCGTCTCGACCCGTTCGAGCAGGTCCACGTCGACGTGCGGGATGAGGAAGGCGGCGGCCTCGAAGTCGGCGGTCGACACCTCCCGCGTGAAGTCGTTGGTGTCGACCTGAATCCCGAACAACAGCGCGGTCGCCACCGTCGTATCGGGGACGATACCGAGCCGTTCGAGATACTCCGCCAGCAGCGTGCTCGTCGCGCCGACGCCGCGTCTGAGGTCGACGTACGCCGCCTCGACCGGCGCGCGCGGCGGGTGGTGGTCGATGACGACGTCGATGGTCGTCTCCGGCGGCAGGCGGTCGTTGACGCCCGGCCGGGAGTGGTCGACGAGCGCGAAGCCGGCGTACTCGTCGTCCGCGGGCACCTCGTCGAGGACGCGGAGGTCCAGTTCGAGGAGGTTCACGAGCGCGCGGTTCTCCTGGTGAGAAATATCGCCGAAGTAACACACGTCGGCGTCGACGCCCGCCCGCTCGGCGATGGCTTGGAGCGCCAGCGCCGCGGCGATGGCGTCGGGGTCGGGGTTGTCGTGCATCACGACCGCGAGCCTGCCGTCGACGTTCCGGAGGACCCGCATCAGCCGGTTCAGCCGCTCCGTGTGCGAGGTGCCGACGGCGTCGAGGATGCGCTCTGTGACCACTCGGCGCGGGTCGATGACCTCGTCGGCGAGGGCGTAGATGTCGGCGCGAACCGACGGGGCGGCGTCGTCGCCGAGGTAGACGACGAGCGGCGCGTCCGGATAGTGGTCGCGGGCCGCGCGCGCCGCATCAAGATTCCCCTGCGGCGACTGTCCACCGACGACGACGAGGTCCACCTCGTCGGGGTAGGTCGACGGGTCCGCGGGGTCGCCCTCTCGCGCGGCGATGCCGTCCGAGCGGAGGTCCTCGGCGCGGCTCTGTCGGTTGGTGACGACCGTCACCGTCCCGCCGCGGCCGGCGAGTTGCCCGACGAGGCCCCCACCGAGCGACCCGCAGCCGAGAACCAGGCGACGTACCATACACGGACGGTCGAACTCCGGCCGCAAAACCCTACCGTCCTCCCATCCGGCGATGATATTATGTCATGGTGTGTCATGGCATATGTACGATGGAACTCGAGACGCAACTGCTCCCCGAATCGCGAGCCGAGTCGTTCGTCCGAACCTGTCGAACCGTCGTCGGCGACGACCTCAGGAGCGTGACGTACTTCACGCACGACCGCTGCGAGCAGATATACCTCCGGAACGACCTCGAAGCCGACGCCGACCTCACCGGATTCGTCGAACACGAGACCGACGGGTTTCAGGCCCGAACCGCCTATCGCGGCTCCGAACTCGGTAACTACCGCTACACCGTTCGCGCGTTCGACCACGGCTACCTGACGCGGGTGACCGCGGACGACAAGGGCGTGTTCGTCACGACCGACGGCCTGACGCTCAGGCGCTCCGAGGAGTTGGCGTCGGCGCTCGGCGAGTTACTGCGGGAATAAAAGAGACCGAACGGAGTTGAACCGAATCGCCGGAACGCTCAGAAGAGCGCGGCGGCGACGGTCTGAGCCGTCTCGATGACGGGCTGGAATCCGGGCAGGAGCAGGACCGTCCCCACCGCGGCGAAGATGATCGCCACGTAGAGACCGACCGGCTGACTGCCGATTTCGAGGGGCTTCGACGGCTCCTCGATCCACATCGCCTTCACGACGCGGCTGTAGTAGAACAACGACAGTGCGCTGTTGACCGCGCCGACCGCGGCGAGCCACCAGAAGCCGGAGCCGATGGCCGACTCGAACAGGGCGTACTTCGAGAAGAAGCCGCCGAACGGCGGAAGCCCCGCGAGCGAGAACATGAAGACGGTCATCGCCGAGGCGGCGATGGGCGCCTTCGACGCGATGCCGTTGTAGTCCTCGAACGTGCGGCCGAGGCCCCACTTTTCGACCATGGCGATGAACAGGAACGCGCCCGTGTTCATGAAGCCGTAGACGAACAGGTGGGCCATGCTTGCGCCGAGGACGTCACCGTTCGCGGCACCGCCGCCGGTGGTGATGGCCGCGAGACCGATGAGCGCGTACCCCGCGTGACCGATAGAGGAGTATGCGAGCATCCGCTTGACGTTGTTCTGCGTCGCCGCCGCGAAGTTACCGAGCGTCATGGTGACGACGGCGAGCACCGCGAAGAGCAGCGACCAGTCGACGCTCCCGCCGCCGATTGCGGTGACGGTCTCAAGGGGGAACGCGACGGTGAACACGCGGAAGGCGACGGCGAAGCCGGCCGCCTTCGACGCCGACGAGAGGAACGCGCTCACGGGCGCTGGCGCGCCCTCGTAGGCCTCCGGCGCCCAGAAGTGGAACGGGACGGAGGCGGTCTTGAACGCGAAGCCGCCGGCAATCATCAGCACGCCGAGGCCGAGGACGCCGACCAGTTCGGTGCCCTCAGCGAGCGTCGCGGCGATTTCTGGGAGCACCAGCGAGCCGGTGACGGCGAACACGAGGCTGATACCGAACGCGAACACCGCCGACGACAGCGCGCCGATGAGGAAGTACTTCAGTCCGGCCTCGATGCTGCCGCGGTCCTTCTTGAGGAACGCGACGAGCGCGTACGAGGGCAGGGACGCCAGTTCGAGGCTGACGAAGACCGTCGCCAGCGAGTTCGACATCCCCATGAGGGTCATGCCGGTCGCGGCGAACAGCACGAGGGCGTAGAACTCGCCTTGGTACTGCTGGTCCGCGAGGTAGTCGTACGAGGCGACCGAGACCATCGCGGCGACGCTGGTGAAGATGAGCGTGAAGAACAGGCTCATCCCGTCGACGACGAGCGCGTCGCCGTACAGCGAAATCGCGCCGCCGGTTGACTCCATGCCGGTTCCGCCGATGAGGAACCAGCCGGCGATGCCGCCGGCGGCGAGCGCGCCGAGCGTCGCCGTGCCGGCCAGGAGGCCGTTGTTCGTGGAGTCGGGGTCGATGGTGTCGATGAGCAGCAGCGCGAGCCCCGTCAACGCGAGCACGATGGCGGGAGCCGTTGCGAACCACTGGGGAGCGGACTGGAGGGGCGTCATCTAGAACGCACCTCCCAGTTCGAGAATCGGAGTAACTGCGTCCTGAATCATCGTGAAGAAGATGTCCGGCGAGACGCCGAGCACGATGGTGAGAAGCAGCAGCACCGCGAGCGGTGCGACGTCGTGGAACGGTGCCTCCGTGACGTCGTAGTCGCCGTCGAACCGGAAGGGTCCGAACAGCGTCCGCTGCATCGCGAACAGCAGGTAGCCGGCGACGATGACGATGCCGAACATCGCAGCGCCGGTGAACAGCGGCATCGCCTCCATCACCGTGGACTCGAACGCGCCCTTGAAGATGAAGAACTCGGCCGCGAAGCCGGCCATGAGCGGCAGGCCCATGTACCCGAACGCGCCGGCGACGAAGATACCCGCCGTGACCGGCATCCGGTCCGCGATGCCGGACATGTCCGACACCATGCGCGTGTGGGTCGTGTTGTAGATGACACCGACGGCCATGAACATCAGTCCGGAGATGAGGCCGTGGGCGACCATCTGGAAGGTCGCACCGCCGACGCCGTAGGTGGTGTAGGCGATGAGACCGAGGATGACGTACCCCATCGACGAGACGGAGGAGTACGCGACGATGCGCTTGAGGTCCTGCTGGGCCAGCGCGAGCAGTGCGCCGTAGATGACGCTCGCGACGGCGAGCAGGGCGATGGGCAGCGCGAAGGCGCGCGCCGTCTCCGGCAGCATCGTGAAGTTGAACCGGAGCAGGGCGTACGTACCCATCTTCAGGAGGACCCCCGCCAGCATGACCGACACCGGCGTGGGGGCCTCGACGTGTGCGTCCGGCAGCCACGTGTGAAGCGGGGCGACCGGGACCTTCACCGCGAACCCGAAGAACATCGCGACGAACGCGACAGACGCGAGTGCGCCGGCCGACAGTCCCGCGAAGCTCCCGAGCTGTCCGGCCTGCAACGCCTGCGCGATTTCTGGCAGGCGGAACGACGATATCGAGTCGCCGAGACCGAACACCAGCGAGATGAAGCCGATGAACATCACGAGCGACGCGATGTTCGTGTAGACGAAGAACTTGATAGCCGCGTACTTCCGGCGTGGGCCGCCCCAGACGCCGATGAGGAAGTACATCGGCAGGAGCACGGCCTCCCAGAAGATGAACCAGACGAAGAAGTCGAGCGCCGTGAAGACGCCGAGCAGGTTTGCCTCCATCAGGAGCATCAGGCCGAAGAACTGGGATTGACGCTCCGAGATGGGCGTCCACGCGCTGACGATAGCGAGCGTGGTGAGGATGGTTGTGAGGACGACAAGCGGCATGCTGATGCCGTCGACGCCGACCATCCAGTGAATGTCGTACTGGCCGAGTTGCAGCCAGGCGATGTCTGTCTCGAACGCGATGTTCCCGCCCAGGAGGGCGTTCCCGCTCGCGTCGTACTGTTGCCACATGTAGAGGCTCCCGACGACGGGAGCCAGACTCAGCGCGAAGGCCGCCTTGCCGGCGTACCGGTCCGGCAGGACGAAGGTGACCAGCGCGGCGAGGAACGTGACTGCGATGAGCGCTTCGATTATCATGCGAACCAACCTCCGAGCAGACCGAGACCGAGAAGCAGCGCGGTCAGACCGAGCGTGAGGAGCGCCGCGTAGTTGCTCACCACACCGGTCTGGACGCGCTTAACGCGACCGCCAGCGAACAGGCTCACGCTGGAGATACCGTTGACGACGCCGTCGACGATGCCCTGGTCGAACTTATCGAGGGCGCGCGAGATGGGCTGGACGACGCCGGTCGCAATCCAGACCTGGTACTCGTCCTGGTAGTAGTTGTTGTACAGTACGGTCTTGATGCTCCCGAGCTTGTCCGTGTGTTCGACGGGCTCGGGGACGTTGTACAGGCGGTAGGCGAGCCCGGCACCCGCGAGGGCGAGGGCCAGCGAGACCAGCCCCGGCGCGATAGAGCCGATGCCGGCCGGGTGGAGCCCCGCACCGACGCCGCTTTCGAGCACTTCGAGGTAGTGGTGCGCGGTCAGCGACGAAATGCCGCCGTCGAGCCAGTCGTGGAGGAACGTGAGGTGAATCCCCGTGAGGTCCTCCACCGGAGCCATGTTGACGAGGCCGGTGACGGCCGCGAGCACGCCGAGGACGGCGAGCGGGAACTTGACGTTCCAGCCGAAGCCGTGCGGGTCGCGCGCGGTGTCGCTACGCGGTTCGCCGTGGAAGGTGAGGAACACCATCCGGAAGGTGTAGAACCCGGTGAAGAACACGGCGATGAGCCCCATCGCGTACGCGATGAGGAAGACGGTTCCGAGACCGCCGTCGGTCCCGAGACCGTGGTTGAGCGCCTCGTACAGAATCTCGTCTTTCGACCAGAAGCCGGCGAACGGAACGATGCCGGCGAGCGCGAGCGAGCCCGAGAGGAACGCGTAGTACGTCACGGGCATCTTGTCTTTGAGACCGCCCATGTCCCACATGTTCTCGTTGTGGTGCATCGCGATGATGACCGCACCGGCACCGAGGAACAGAAGCGCCTTGAAGAAGGCGTGGGTGAGCAGGTGGAACGTCGAGGCGACGTAGCCGCCGACGCCGAGCCCGAGCATCATGTAGCCGTACTGGCTGATGGTCGAGTACGCGAGCACCTGCTTGATTTCTTTCTTGACGACGCCCATCGTCGCGGCGAAGAGGGCCGTGAAGCCGCCCACGAGCGCGATGATACCGAGCGTCGTCGGGGTCAGCGCGTAGAAGCCGTACATCCGGGCGACGAGGTAGACACCCGCGGCGACCATCGTCGCCGCGTGAATGAGCGCGGAGACGGGAGTCGGGCCTTCCATCGCGTCCGGAAGCCACGTGTGCAGGGGGAACTGCGCGGACTTGCCGACGACGCCCCCGAGAACGAGGAGGCCGACGACGGTGAACCACGCCTGTTCGCCCATGCCGAGGAACGTGTTGACCGCGTGCTCGCCGTGGAGCGCCTCCTCGGCGAGGACGGGGAACGCCTCGGGACCGGCGAACGCCGCCGAGCCGAACGTCGCGAACACCGCGACGACGCCGATGAGGAAGAAGTAGTCACCGAATCGGGTGACGAGGAACGCCTTCTTCGCGGCGCTCGGCGGGCCCTCCTGGCGGAACCAGAAGCCGATGAGCAGGTAGGAACACAGCCCCACCAGCTCGAAGAACATGAACGCCATGAGGAGGTTGCTGGACACGACGAACGCCAGCATCGACGCGGTGAACAGGCCGAGCCCGGCGTAGTAGCGCGGGAGGCCCGTCTCGCCCTCGTCGTTCATGTAGCCGAGGCTGAAGATGTGGACGAGGACGGCGACGAGCGTCACGATGACGAGCATCATCGACGAAAGCGGGTCGATGAGTAGGCCGAAGTCGAGCGTCACCGCGTCGCCGGCGCCGGTCGCCCACGTGTAGATGTGTTGGTTGTAGGTCTGTCCGCCGCTGACGGCGAAGAACGTCGCGATGGACAGGACGAACGAGCCCGCCGTCGCGCCGATACCCGCCAGCGCGCCTCCCTTCGGCATGTACCGTCCCGCCCCGAGCGCGATCAGGAACGAGAGGAACGGGAGGAGGACGATGGCCGGAGCGAAGTCTAAGATACCTGCCATAGATTACCACCTCATCGTGGTCGCGTTGGTCACGTCCACGCCGTCGAAGTTGCGGTACAGTACGAGGATGATGCCGATACCGACCGCCACCTCGGCGGCGGCGAGCGCCATCGTGAACAGCCCGAACGTCTGGCCCGTCACGTTACCCCAGTAGTAGGAGAACGCGACGAGGTTGATGTTCGCGGCGTTCAGCATCAGTTCGACCGACATCAGGAACAACAGCGCGTTCCGACGGGTCAAGAGGCCGAAGATACCGATGCAGAACACGGCGGCCGACAGAACGAGGTAGTACTGCGCGGGCACCATCAGTTGTCACCCTCCTCGTCGTCGAACAGCGTCTGCTTGAGCTCCCGACCGCCGTCGGTCAGGATGGTCCGCATCTGCCCCGTGGTGTCCTCGCGGCGAGCGAGGAGCACCGCGCCGGCGAGCGCGGCGACGAGCACGAGGTCGATGATTTCGAACGCGACCAGCATGCTCTCGCCGTCGACGCTTCCGAACCCGAGGTTGAACATCGAATAGCCGATGCTCGCAGTGATGTTTGCTCCCTCCGGGAACCCCTGTGGGTTCGGGAACGACGCGCCGAGGAACACGACCGCCATCACGACGAACAGCGCGACGGCAGCGAGTCCGGGCACGAGGTGCGAACCGAGTTTCAGCTGCGGTTTGGTTGTCATGTACTACTCACCTCCGGATTGATACGCGTCAGCATCACGGCGAACGTGATGAGAATCAGGACCCCGCCGACGTAGACGAGGACCTGCATGGCGGCGAGGAACTCCGCCTGCAACATCACGTAATGCACCGCGACGCTCAAGAGCGCGCCCCCGAGCAGGAGTGCGGAATGCCAGATGTCCCGCACGAGGACGACGCCCAGGCTGCAACCCACGGTGACGAGGGCGAACAGCGCGAACGCGATGGTTTCATAAACCATTGTGTGTGTCTCCTTGAGATATCCCTTTGAACATTTCGAGAACGTCCTCAGCGTCCGGTAGCGGACGCGGGCTGACGGGACTCGAACGATTCACTCGCGGTCATGTTACTGGTAGTCGACCTCTCCTTCGCCCTCGCCGACCCACGCGTTGCGGTCGGGGTTGCGGGAGTTGAGCGGGTCGATATCCTTGTACCACGGGACGTTCTTGAGCTGTTCTTTGTTGTAGACGAAGTCGTTTTTCGTGTCCGCCGTGAACTCGAAGTTCTGCGTGAGCAGGATGGCGTCGACGGGACAGACCTCCTCGCACAGCCGGCAGTAGATACACTGGCCGATGTGGAGGTTGTACTGCTCGCCGTTGCGCTGGTCGTCCTGAACGATCTGAATCGTGTCGTTCGGACAGACGTTCTCACACTGGCGACACCAGATACACCGCTCTTGGCTGAACTTGTGGACGCCGCGGAAACGCGGGCTCACTTCGGGCGCGGTCTCGGGGTACTCGACCGTGAACGTCTGCCCGTCGAGCGCGTGCTTCAGCGTCACTGCCATGCCTTTCAGGATTCCGATCATGCAATCACCCCCACGATGATGGCCGTGAGAACCAGGTTGGCGAAGGAGAGCACGAGCATCCCCTTCCAACCGATTTCGAGGAACTGATCGACGCGAAGGCGCGGCACTGCGGAGCGCGCCCACTGGGTGAACAGGAAGAACGCCCAGATTTTGATTGTGAACCAGACGAACCCGGGTAGGACCGGGCCCGCCGGACCGCCGAGGAACAGGGTCGCCGCGATAGCGCCGCCGAGGAAGATGTGGATGAACTCACCGAGGTAGATGAGCACGAAGTAGACCGAGGAGTACTCGGTCTGGTATCCGGCGACAATCTCGGTCGGCGCTTCGGGGATGTCGAACGGGTTGCGGCCGACCTCCGCGAGGTTCGCGATGACGAACAGCGCGAACGCGAAGGGGTTCACGAACGCGAACCAGGTCGGAATCGTCACGCCGGCGACCGAAAGCAGCGGTTCGGCCTGCACGGCGACGATTTCGCTCATGCGGAGCGACCCGGCGAAGATAACGACCGAGGCCGCCGTGACGACCAGCGGAATCTCGTAGGCGATGTTCGCCGCCACGGCGCGGAGCGCGCCGATGAGCGAGAACTTGTTGTTCGATGCGTAGCCGGTCATGACGATGCCGAGCGAGGCGATAGACGCCGCGGCGAAGGCAAAGGCGAGACCGGTTTCGGGGTCCGCGAGCTGGATGCCGTTGCCCATCGGGATGACGGCGAATCCGAGCAGCGCGGAGAAGGGAATGACCATCGGCGCGAGGTCCCAGGCGGGACGGTCGACGCCCTCGGGGACGACGAGTTCCTTCGACAGCAGACGGACCGCGTCCGTGACGATGGTCAGGAGACCGAACGGACCGATTCGGTTGACCGCGATGCGGTCGGCGAAGGCGGCCGTGATTTTCCGCTTCGCCCACGGCCCGGCGAACGCCGTCATGATGAGCATGATGTTGGCCACGAGGAACGCGCCGACGAGGCCGCCGACGACATCCCCGAGGATGCCTTCGAGACCGAGGAGGCCGCTGACCGTGTCCGGAAGGACCGCTTGCAGATGCATCACCTGTCCACCTCTCCGAGCACGATGTCGAGGCTGCCGAGCGAGGCAATCATGTCCGGAATGTACTCACCCTCGGACATCTCGGGGAGCGTCTGGAGGTTCGAGAAACACGGGCTCCGAATCTTGAAGCGAGCCGGCTTGTCCGTGCCGTCCGCGCGGATGTAGATGCCGAGTTCGCCCTTCGCGCCCTCGACGGCGCGGTAGATTTCCGTGTCCTCGTCGGGCTTGAGGGTGCGCGGAACGTTCGCCTGGATGTTCCGCTCGTCTTCGGGCCAGTCTTCGAGCAGGTCGACGCACTGCTGGATAATCTTGGCCGACTCCTCGACTTCGCGCATACGCACGAGCAGGCGCGAGAAGTTGTCGCAGCCGTCCTCGACGACGACGTCCCAGTCGAGTTCGTCGTAGTAGCCGTAGGAGTCGTCGCGGCGGAGGTCGTAGTCGATACCGGAGCCGCGGGCGACCGGCCCGGTCGCGCCGTAGCTCTTTGCGACTTCCGGCGGCAGGACGCCCGTGCCGACCGTCCGGGCCTGCAGGATTTCGTTCGAGGTAATCATGTCGTGGTACTCCTCGAGCGCCTGCGGGAGACCGTCCATGAAGTCGCGAATCTTCTCGAAGAACTCCTCGCGGGGTTCGGGGAGGTCCCAGACGACCCCGCCGAGCCGGAAGTAGTTGAACATCATGCGCTGGCCCGTGAGGTCCTCCAGAATGTTCTGGACGATCTCGCGGTCCCGCATGGCGTACATGAAGATGGCCGTGAAGTCGCCGTAGACGTCCAGCGCGAACGTGCCGAGCGCGATCATGTGCGACGCGATGCGGCACAGTTCCGCACCCATCGTGCGGATAATCTGGGCGTACTCGGGCACCTCGATGTCCGCGAGGTCCTCGGCTGCGCGGGCGTAAGCCCACTCGTTCAGGAGACCCGACGAGATGTAGTCCCAGCGGTCGGGGTACGGCATAATCTGGTGCCGGTAGGTCCCCTGTTGACACATCTGCTCCTCGCAGCGGTGGAGGTAGCCGATGTCGGATTCGAGGTCAACCACCTGCTCGCCGTCGACGACCGTCTCGACGTGCAGCACGCCGTGGGTCGCCGGGTGGTGGGGACCGATGTTGATGTACATCGTGTTGCTGTCCCCGGCGCGGTGGTCCTCTTCGAGCGGGTTCGCGTGCTCGCGGAGCGTCGCAATCTGCGGGCGGTCCTGGTCGTAGTCAAGCCCGAGCGGGTGACCCTGCCACGTCTCCGGCAGGAGGATGCGACGCAGGTCCGGATGGTCCTCGTACTGGATGCCGACGAGGTCGTACGCCTCTCGTTCGTGCCAGTCGGCCGTCCGGAACACCGGCTCGGCGGACTGACTGACCGGGTTGTCCTTCGACGTGGGCACGACGACCGAGACCTCGTCGGTCCGGTCGTCGAACTTCGTCAGGTGGTAGATGGACTCGTAGCGGTCCTCGTACTCCTGTGCGGTCACACACGAGAGGTGGTCGAAGCCCGCCTCGTCGCGGAGCTTGAACAGCGCGTCTTGGACCTCGTCGGGACGGATGACGAGGCCGGGCGCGTTCAGGTGCTCTTCGCGGCCGACGACGAGGTCGCCGAGCAGCTCTGCGAGTTCGTCGCCGCGGCTGACGCCCGATTCGAGTTCCGCGGGGTCGTCGGACTGCTGTTCTTCGAGGCTCATGGCGAATCAGCCCAGTTGTACCGCATAACGAGGTCCTCTTCGTCGATTTCAGCGGCGAGCTTGTCGACGATTTCGTCGCGTTCGAGGTCGCCGAACTGCTCCAGCTCGTACGGCTTGACCGTCACCGGGCTGGACTCGCCGTTGGCGATGCGCTCTTGGAGCTTCGCGATACCGTAGATGAGCGCCTCCGGGCGCGGCGGGCAGCCGGGGATGTGGATGTCCACCGGGATGACCTCTTCTGCGCCCTTGATGACGTTGTAGCCCTCCTGGAACGGGCCGCCGGAAATCGTACACGACCCCATGCCGACGACGAACTTCGGTTCGGGCATCTGGTCGTAGACGCGCTTCATGCGCGGGGCGAACTTCGAGACGATGGTCCCCGGCACGATAATCACGTCGGCCTGCCGCGGCGACGCACGCGGGACCCCGGCCGCAAAGCGGTCGAGGTCGTGTTTCACCGAGTAGGTGTGCATCATCTCGATGCTGCAGCACGCGATACCGAACTGCAGCATGAACATCGAGGACCCGCGGACCCAGTTCATGAACTTGTCGAACTTCGTGAGGATGAACGGTGACGAGCCGAACGCCTCCCGAAGCTTCGAGTTGAACCGGTCGTCCGCCCCCGCCATGCGGGCGTCGCGAGTCTCGGTCTGTACCTGTGTGTCGTCCGTGACGAATGGCTTCTGTTCGCTACTCATGCATCTTGCCTCTCTGTCTTACGACGACTGGCCTGCGGGCTTTTGACCCACTTGACAGCGCCGTTGCGCCACGCCCAAACGAGGCCGACGACGAGGACACCGATGAAAACGAGCATCGGCGTCAGAATCGTCGCCAGCGACGCGCCCTGTTCGAGGGCCGAGCGGTAGATGACCGTCCAGGGGAAAATTAGGACGGTCTCGATGTCGAATACGAGGAACAGCAGCGCGACCATGTAGTACTGAATGTTAAACTGGACGCGCGCCGTGCCTGTCGGCACCTCACCACTCTCGTACGTGGCACTCTTTCCTTGTTCCGGTACGCTTGGGCGAAGCAGCGCCGACACCGCCATCATCGCGAGCGGTATGCCGACACCAACCAGCCCCATCGCACCGATTGCAATCCAATCACTCATGCCGTGTCTCCCTGACGTGCGGCGGTTAGAAGCGCTCCCCTATAAACATTGATTTGTGTGTTTCGGGCGCGAGAGAGCTTCTATTTGGAAAATACGCGAGAGACGCCCGGAACCCCGCACGGGCGGGGTTTCGCCGCCGGAATCGACCCCCACAGACGCGGAAACGACCGGGCGGCGACCGACCGCGAAACGCGCCCCGCTACCGCGACTCGCGGAAGCCGGCGACGCCGAGGTCGTGGAGCGCGGCCGAGGTCTCGGCCACGTCGGACACGAGGTCCTCGTGGTAGTCGACGAGTCTGTCTTCGAGCTCGGGGTAGCCGCGGGAGAGCGCCTGTACGGCCGACAGCGCCGCGTTGAACGACTTGCCGGCGTCGACCGCGACGATGGGCGCGCCCGTCGGCATCCCGATGACCGAGTCGACCGACTTCTCCTGGACGGGGACGCCGACGACCGGAATCGGGTACGCGATGGAGGCGGTCATGTTCGGGAGGTCCGCGGACTTGCCGCCCGCGCCGGCGATGATGACCTCGACGCCGCGGTCGCGCGCGGTGTCGCCGTAGGCGTACATCAGGTCCGGCGTCCGGTGCGCGGAGACGACGTACGTCTCGTAGGTGAACCGCTCTGCGGGCGGCGCGTCGAAGTCCGTCTGTTCACCGAACCCGAGCGTGTCCAACGCCTCGTGCGCGCCGGACATCACGTCGAGGTCGGAGTCCGACCCCATGATGATGCCCACGTCGGGCGTCGTCTCGGGGTCGCGGTCGGCGTCGGCCTGTGCGTGTAGGTCGTCGATGAGGTCCCGTTCTGTCGTCATGGTGAATCAGTCGAACTGCAGTCCGTCGCGAAGCTCGCGTGCGCGTTCGAGAAGCGTTTCGAGGTCGGCGTCGTCGTCGCCGGCGGCGGTGAGGTGGCCCATCTTGCGGAGGGGCCGAACCTCGTCTTTGCCGTACCAGTGCAGCGAGACGCCCGGTTCAGCGAGGGCGTCGTCGAGGCCGCCGAGTCGCGCCGGCTGGCTCTCGTCGACCGTGCCGAGGACGTTCGCCATCACGGTGGGCGACCGGCGGGTCGTCGCGCCGAGGGGCCACCCGAGGACCGCGCGGACGTGCTGTTCGAACTGCGAGGTGAGCGCGCCCTCGATGGTCCAGTGGCCGGAGTTGTGCGGGCGCGGCGCGACCTCGTTGACGAGCACGTTGCCCGCGGCGGTCTCGAACAGTTCGATGCCGAAGACGCCGCGGCCGGGTAGGTGCGACAGCACCTCGCGGGCGACGCGGTCGGCCTCCTCGCGCACCTCGCCCGTCGTCCGCGCCGGGACGACGGTCTCGCGGAGAATCTCCTCCTCGTGGACGTTTTCGCCCACGGGGAACGTTCGAATCTCGTCTTCGCCGCGGACGCCGATGACCGACAGTTCGCGCTCGAAGTCGACGAACGCCTCGGCCATCGCCGGGCCGCCGACCTCCTCGATGGCTGCCTCGGCCTCGTCGGGGTCGGTGACGGGGACGTTCCCGCGGCCGTCGTAGCCGCCGGTCCGGGCTTTCAGCATGACCGAGCCGAACTCGTCGAGCGCGTCGCGGAGGTCGGCCGCGTCGTCGACGCGGTGGAACGGCGGAATCGGGATGCCCGCCTCGTCGAAGGTGTCCTTCTGGACCAGTTTGTCCTCGATGGTCCGAAGCGCGTCGGGCGACGGGTGGACCGCGATTCCCTCCTCGGCGGCCAGTTCGTCGAGCAGGTCGGGGTCAGCGAGTTCGATTTCGAACGTCAGCGCGTCGGCCCGCGCGGCGAGTTCCGCCATCGCCTCGGGGTCGTCGAAGCCGCCGACGATTTGGTCGGCGACGGCCGACGCCGGGCAGTCGGGTGTCGGGTCGAGCACGACGATGTCGACGCCGAGCGGTGCGGCGGCCTCCCCGAGCATACGCCCGAGCTGGCCCCCACCGACGACGCCGAGCGTGGGTCCGGGTACGGTGACGGTCACAGTCGCGGATTCAGTACGTCGGTGCATAAACGTTGCCACATTCTGCGCCTAGATATGCACATGCGTGGATATAATAGGGCAAAAGCCGACGCCGAACGCGCCGGGCGCTCGCGGCGCTCACCCTGTCGAACGCGAGGAAAAATCGAGGTGGTCGAACGTCCCGACCGAGCGTCAGCCCCGCGTCTCGTTCGCGGCGTCGAGGGCGTCCTCGTCGATGAACACGACCACGTCCTCGCTCCAGAGCTTGAAGGCGTGTTGGCGCGCGACGTAGCCGTCGAGTTCGGATTCGAGTTCGGCGCGGTCCCACTCGTAGGCGATGACGACCGGCGGCGCGTCGGCGGTCACCTCGGAGACGTTCGCGTCGGGCGCGCTACTGGTGCGCTCGACGCCCGCGCTCTCGAAGTACCACGGGAGCGGGAGGCGACTGTGCCACGACGGCCCGTCGAGGGGGGCAGACTCGTTTTCGACGTAGAAGTGCGTCTCGTCGCTGTCCGGCGGATGCGTGCCGTACAGGAGCACGTCCGTCCCGGAGTTGGCGGCCGACACGCGCTCCACGTCGTCGAGGGTGGCCCGTAAGTCGTTCGCGGGTTGCGCCCACTGGAGCACCTCGCTGTCCTCGTCGGTCGAGGCGTTCCAGTAGTCGACGTTCGCGGCCGCGACGCCGCCGACGGAGGCGACCAGCACGAGCGCCGCGAGGCCGACGCCGACCGTGTCTTTGGCGTCGAGGGCCTGCACGCCGGAGCGGAAGACGAACGCCGCGCCGACCGCGGCGGGAATCGCCAGCGGGACGACCGCGTGGACGACGACCCAGGGCGCTTGGATGTCGGTCGCCAGCGGGTAGCCGAAGATACACACGACGCCCCAGTAGGTAGCGAAGGCGACGAGCCACCGGATTCGACCCGCGACGACGCCGTAGCGGTCGACGACGATGCCGACGAGCGAGAAGACGATGAGCACCGGCGCGCCGTAGACGAACGTTTCGAGGAAGTCCTTCAGATACGGGAGGTACTCGTGGGACTGGTGGCCACCGCCGAGCCAACTGCCGACCATCTCGGAGACCGCGCCGACGCTTCCGGCTTCGAGAACCGGGAGCATCGAGGCGGAGCCGCCGAGCGCGTTCCAGAGGTCGGGCCGCGGCGCGTAGAAGAAGACGAAGACGGCGAGGAACGCGAGCAGGCCGCCGAGGACGCCCGCGACGTAGCGAACCGCGCCGTAACCGAGACTTCCCGCCCCGCGTGCGCGAAGTCGCTCGCGGATACTCGCGGGCAGTTCGGAAAAGAGGATGTCGCGGGCGGACTCGCCGGCCGACGTGCGGGCGAGCAGCCGGTGGTCGAAGACGAGGAACGCCGCCCCGAGGAAACACGCGAGGTAGACGACGTAGTTCTCTTTCGTCGCCGCCCCCGTTGCGAAGGAGGCCCCGGCGGGGATGAGGTAGGCGAGGCGGCCGGTGTCGTACGCGCGGACGACGAAGCCGAGCGCGGCGAGCGAGAAGGCGGCCACGAGCACGTCGTTGCGCATGAACCGCGAGTAGTAGACCAAAAGCGGGTTCGCCGCGAGGAAGAGCGCGAGCGCGACCATCTCGTCGCGGCGGAGGTGCTCGCGGAACAGCCAGACCGAAAGCGGGAGCAGGCCGCCGACGAGCGCCACGGGGAGCCGCGCCGTGAAGTCGGTTGCCGGGAGGACCGCAAAGAGGTAGTCGTTGACGACGGGGAGGAACGGACCGTGGATGATGGGCCGGTAGGAGAACTCGCCGGTCTCGTGATACCGCAGAATCCAGTAGCCGACGCGGCCTTCGTCCCAGTGGAAGATGCGGCCGCCGAGGTCGGCGAGGCGGGCGAGGAGGGCGAGGGCCGTCACGCCGAGAATCGCCAGGAGGGCACGGGACCGAGCGACCGCCTCGGTCCCACTGTCAGTACTCATGCCCACCCATCGCGACGCCGACAATACAACTTTTGTGCTTGCCCGTCGCCGGGGCCAAATCCGGTCGGTGTCGGTAGTTCTTTTATCCGAGACGGGAAGGGTCGGCCATGGTCTCTCTCGGACTCGTCGTGGCCCGATTCAACTCGTCGGTCACGGAGCAGATGGAGGAAGCGGCCCGCGACGCGGCCGCCGAGCGCGACGCGGAGGTCGTCGAAACGATTCAGGTCCCCGGCGCGTACGACTCGCCGCTCGCGGCCGACCGACTCGCCCGCCGCGACGATATCGACGCCGTCGTCGTCATCGGCGCAATCGTCACCGGCGACACCGACCACGACCGCGTCATCGCCGACGCGACCGCGAAGTCGCTGACGGAGGTCTCGTTGGACCGCGACAAACCCGTCTCGTTCGGCGTCTCCGGTCCCGGTATGAGCGGCGCTGAAGCGCGCGAGCGCGTCAGCAAAGGTGCGGAAGCGGTTTACGCCGCGACCGATATGGTGGAGGCGTTGGCATGAACTTCGATTTCAGCGACCGAGTCGGCCGCGTCGAACCGAGCGCGACGCTCGCCATCTCGAACCTCGCGAGCGAACTGGAAGCGCAGGGCGAAGACGTGGTCGACCTCTCGGTCGGCGCGCCGGACTTCCCGACCCCGGACAACATCACGCAGGCGGCGAAAGACGCGCTTGACGCGGGACACACGAGTTACACCTCGTCGAACGGGATTCCGGAACTCAAGGACGCAATCGCGGCGAAGCTCCGCGGGAACGGCGTCGACGCCGAGGCCGACGAGGTCATCGTCACGCCCGGCGGCAAGCAGGCGCTGTTCGAGACGTTCCAGACGCTCGTCGACGACGGCGACGAGGTCGTTCTCCTCGACCCCGCGTGGGTCTCCTACGAGGCGATGGTCAAGCTCGCCGGCGGCACGCTCAGCCGCGTCGACCTCGCCCAGCACGACTTCAAGCTCGAACCCGCGCTCGACGAACTCGGCGAGACCGTCTCCGACGAGACGAAGCTCCTCGTCGTCAACTCCCCGTCGAACCCGACCGGCGGCGTGTTCTCCGACGCGGCGCTCGAAGGCGTCCGCGACCTCGCGGTCGAACACGACTTCGCCGTCATCTCCGACGAGATTTACGAGCGCATCGTCTACGACGGCTTCGAGCACACCTCGCTCGGCTCCCTCGACGGGATGGAAGACCGCACCATCACCATCAACGGCTTCTCGAAGGCGTTCTCGATGACCGGCTGGCGGCTCGGCTACCTCCACGCCCCGTCGGACCTCATCGCGCAGGCCGGCAAGCTCCACTCGCATTCGGTCTCCTGCGCCGTGAACTTCGTCCAGCACGCCGGCGTCGAGGCGCTCTCGGAGCGCACCGACGACGACGTCGAGGAGATGCGCCAGGCGTTCGAGAACCGCCGCGACATGCTCGTGGACCTCCTCGCCGAACACGACGTCGACGTGGCCGTCCCGAAGGGCGCGTTCTACATGATGCTCCCCGTCGACGACGACGACCAGGCGTGGTGCGAGGGCGCGATTCAGGACGCGAAGGTCGCGACCGTCCCCGGAAGCGCTTTCAACGCCCCCGGCTACGCCCGTATCTCCTACGCCGCGAGCGAAGAGCGACTCCGCGAGGCCGTCGAGCGCCTCGCCGAGCACGACTACATCTGAGCCGGCCGCGGCGACCGTCTCTTTTCGGAGCGGCGGACGGAGTTCCCCGCCGAGCTGTGACTGTTATCTGAACTGTGTGCTAGCGATGAACGTAATTTTTGTTGTCTGATACTCGATTAGATTTATGTTCGAGAGCGCCCATGTAGCAACCATACATACCGTATTCCGGGTGGGATTTCCGCGGATAAACCGCGTATGTATATGAGAGACAACACATGAAACTCAAACAACTATTCGCAGACGACGACGCGGTGTCGCCGGTCATCGGTGTGATCCTGATGGTCGCGATTACCGTCATCCTCGCGGCCGTCATCGGGACGTTCGTGTTGGGACTGGGCGAACAGACCGCGACCGCTCCGCAGGCGAGCTTTAGTTTCGACTACAACCAGAGTAGCGCAGATTACCTCAACATCACCCACGAGAGCGGTGGAGCAATCGACTCGGACCAGTTGAACATCACGACGGGTGTCAGCATCTACGGGACGGCCGAAGCGGATGCCACTAATGCAGCGGAGAGTCGAACTTGGACCGCACTAAACGGTGATACGCAGACCGACGTGACGGCGGGGACCTCGGTCACCATCATACCCGACGGTGACTCGCTCTCCGACCAGACCGTCCGCATCGTCTGGACCGACGAAGCGGGGTCGAGTTCCGCGACCCTCCAGCGGTGGTCCGGCCCTAACGCGTAACTGACCACGAAACGCCTCCACGATAATCGGTCACCACGCGGCCGACGACCTCGATTTTTTATCGGCGCGCTCGCCTGAGAGTCCCGACTGTCGGACCGCCGCCACCGGCAGCACTAGCCACCTGCCACATCGGTTTCTCGTCGCCCGACCGCCCGCCGGGCCGACCGCTGGTCGAGGGCGTCCCGCCGGCGAAGATACTTATGTGAGTCCGCCGCCACCTCTGTGACAGATGCGCGTGCGCGACCTCCCGCTGTCGGCGGCCCTCGTCTCCCACTACGAGTCGAACGGTATCGAGGAGCTGTATCCGCCGCAGGCCGCCGCCGTCGAGGCCGGCGTCGCGGCGGGCGGCCGCGTCGTCGCCGCCATTCCGACCGCCAGCGGAAAGACGTTTATCGCGGAACTCGCCATGCTCACCGCCGACGGGCCGGCGCTGTACATCGTCCCGCTTCGCGCGCTCGCCCGCGAGAAGTACGAGACGTTCGACCAACTCCCCGGCGTGAGCGTCGGTATCTCCACCGGCGATTTCGACGCGGCCGAGGAGGAACTCGGCGACCACGACATCGTCGTCGCCACGAGCGAGAAAGTCGACTCCGCGATTCGAAACGGCGCGCCGTGGGTCGACCGCCTCGCGTGCGTCGTCGTCGACGAGGTCCACCTGCTCGACGCGCCGGGGCGCGGGCCGACGCTCGAAGTGACGCTTTCGACACTCCAACGTCGCGTCCCGGACCTCCAACTCGTCGCCCTCTCAGCGACCGTGGACAACCCCGAAGCCATCGCCGACTGGCTCGACGCGGAACTCGTCGAGAGCACGTGGCGGCCCGTCTCGCTCCGCACCGGCGTCTACGCCGACGAGACCGTCGAATTCGACGACGGCACCGACCTCGACGTGGTCGTCCCCCCGACCGGCCCGAACGACGACGAGGCGACCGAGGCGACCGTCGCGCTCGTCGAAGACGCGGTCGAGACCGGCGGACAGTGTCTCGCGTTCGTCCGGTCGCGCCGCGAGGCCGAAGCGCTGGCCGACCGCCTCGCCGACGAGGAGCTGTCGCCCGCGCCCGCCCTCGGCGACGAGCTCGACGAACTCGGGGGCACCGCGACCGGCCGCCAGCTTTCGGCGTGCGCCCGCACCGGCGTCGGTTTCCACCACGCCGGGCTGCGGAGCGCCCACCGCGTCGCCGTCGAGAACGCGTTTCGGGACCGCCGGCTCGCAGTCATCTGCGCGACGCCGACGCTCGCCGCCGGGGTGAACGTCCCCGCTCGCCGGGTCGTCATCCGCGACCAGAAGCGCTACACCGGCGACGCGATGGAGTGGATACCCGTCCTCGACGTGCACCAGATGTGCGGCCGCGCCGGTCGTCCGCACCTCGACCCGTTCGGCGAGGCGGTTCTCGTCGGCGACGCGGACACGAAAGCCGAACTGGTCGACCGCTACGTCACCGCCGACGCCGAGGCCGTGGACTCGCAGTTCGCTGACCCCGAGGCGCTCCGGACCCACGTCCTCTCGGTCGTCGCCTCCGGCTTCGCCGACAGTCTCGACGGCGTCGCTGACGTGTTTTCGGCGACGTACTACGCCCACCAGAACCCGAACGTGGACCTCGCGGACCTCGTCGCCGAGGTGGTCTCGGACCTCGAAGCGATGGAACTCCTCGACGCGACGGGTGAGACGCTGTCGGCGACGGCGCTGGGCGCACAGACCTCAAAACAGTACGTATCACCGACGACCGGGGCGCGCATCGTCTCTGGCATCCGAACCATCGAGACGATGGCCGACGACCGCGTCACCGCCCGGACCGCCCTCGAAGTCGTCTGCGACACGCCCGACATGCACGACACCTACCTCGGCAACCAAGAGCGGGCGCTCATGTACCAGTACGCCCGGAGCCACGCCGCGGAGTTCACCACCGCGATGCACGACGCCGACCCCTTCGAGGAGTGGCTGACGGCGGTGAAGACCGCCCGCATCCTCCACGAGTGGACCGAGGGGTCCGACATCGAGGAACTCGTCGAGCGCTACCGAATCGGACCGGGCGACGTGGAGTCCCGCGTCGAGCGCGCCGAGTGGTTGCTGGGCGCGGCCGACGCCCTCTGTACCGCCCTCGACGCGGACGTACCCGAGTTCCGCGAGGTCCGGGCGCTGCTGTCGCCCTGAATCGGAGGCCAGGACGCGTGACGCTCCCGTGATGACATCGCTTCGCGCCGAGCCGTTTTCTTTCGCGTCGCGGGGGGAAAGGCGCTTCGGGATGCCGTTTTAAGCTTCGCGGGGGCGTAGGCGAGGCTATGGGTATCACGTACGAAGACTTCCTCGATCTCGACTACGAACCGACCGACGAGGACCTCGTCTGCACCTTCCGTATCGACCCCGCGACGGGAATGTCGACGGAGGCGGCGGCGAGCCGCGTTGCCTCGGAGTCCTCCAACGGGACGTGGGCGGCCCTCCAGACCGGCGCGGACTTCACCGACATGGGCGCGACGACGTTCGACATCGACGGCGACCTGATTCGGGTCGCCTACCCCGCCGGGCTGTTCGAACCCGGCAATATGCCGCAGGTGCTGTCGTGCATCGCCGGCAACATCATGGGGATGAAGGCGGTCGACACGATTCGCCTCCTCGACTGCGAATGGCCCGAGTCCGTCGTCTCGGCGTACCCCGGCCCGCTGTACGGGTCGTCGGTCCGCGAGGAGATATTCGGCGTCACCGACCGCCCCATCACGGCGACGGTCCCCAAGCCGAAAGTCGGCCTCTCGACGGCGGCGCACGCGCAGGTCGGCTACGACGCGTGGGTCGGCGGCGTCGACCTCCTGAAGGACGACGAGAACCTGACCGACCAGGCGTTCAACCCCTTTTCGGACCGCCTGACCGAGTCGCTGTCGCTCCGCGACGACGCCGAAGACGAGACGGGCGAGAAGAAATCCTACCTCATCAACGTCACCGCCGACACTCGGACGATGCTCGACCGGGTGGACGAGGTGGCCGCGCAGGGCGGCGAGTACGTCATGGTAGACATCATCACCGCGGGCTGGGCGGGCCTCCAGACCGTCCGCGAGCGCACCGAGAAACACGGTCTCGCCATCCACGCCCACCGCGCCATGCACGCCGCCTTCGACCGGCTTCCGGCCCACGGCGTCTCGATGCGGGTGCTCGCGCAGATAAGTCGTCTCTGCGGCGTCGACCAGCTCCACACCGGCACCGCCGGCCTCGGAAAGCTCGCCAACGAGGACACCGTCGGCATCAACGAGTGGCTCGCGGGCGACCTCCACGGCGCGACCGACGTGCTGCCGGTCGCCTCGGGCGGCCTCCACCCCGGTCTGCTCCCCGACCTGCTCGATGCCACGGGGACGAACGTCTGTGTCCAGCTCGGCGGCGGAATCCACGGTCACCCCGACGGAACCCGCGCGGGCGCGGTCGCGCTCCGGTCGGCCATCGACGCCTACGTCGAGGGGCGCGCTATCACCGAGGCCGCCGAAGAGACGCCCGAACTCGCCGTCGCCCTCGATAAGTGGGGGACGGAGACGCCGCGGTAGGCGGAGAGGAACGGCGCGGTCTCCTCGCGTTCGCAATTGTTGCTGTTTTGTGACAATGATTCGAAACGTGTTGAGTGATTACTGCAATACCGAGTGAGTGGCTCGACCCGCTATTTGGTGGGAATCACGAGGAAATCCGGGGTCCGAGTATCGGTAATAATAACCGGCGAGTGAGATTTATACCGTTGTTTTTGCAGAGCTATATTCAGAGTAAACCGGGCGATTTCTCGGTCAAACGGCGCATACTGAGGAACTCCGGGGGCCGGCGATATCAATCAAACCATGAAGATACGAACGAAACTTATCGCGCTCTGTCTCGCCATCTCGCTGATACCCGTGTCAGTCGTCGGCGTCGCAGGCGTCCAGGGGATGAGTAGCATTGGAAATTACGCACAAGACCAAAGCGAGGCGACGCTCGAATCGCAGATTACCGGCGACCTGAATCAGACCGTCGCCGCCCGGCAAGAGGAGATACAGAACCTCCTCGACGCCCGCCGAATCGACGCCCTCGCGCTGGCGGACTCGGCACCCGTGCAGAACTACGAGGCCGCCCGCGACGGGGAGATGGAGCTCGTCCAAGAACAGAGCCAAGCGCAGTTGGGCTACATGGCGCTCCAGATGCGCGCCACCGTCGAGACCACGAAACAGAGCGTCCTTGCGAACCAGTACGGCGGGCAGGACTGGGCGGACCTCTCGCCGGCGCAACAACAGCAGGTGAAAGACCGTGTCGAGGCTCGAATCGCCGGAACCGCCGGAGACGGCGTCCAACAGAGTGGGACGCTCTCCGACGCGTTCCGACCGGGTTACGTCGGGTCGACCGGCTACGCGTTCATCCTCGACAGGAACCTCGACTTCGTCGTCCACCACGGCCTCGAAGACGGGGTCAACACGGTCGACGACGCCGGGATAGCGGCGTTCAATCAGGTGCCCGCCGAAATCGAGTCGAACGCCGATATCCGCAACGGCGAGGACTGGGGCATCGTCGAGTACGAGTGGGAAGACACCACCCAAGAGGGCAACCCCGTCGAAGAGAAGTTCGTCGCGTACACCTACCACGAGGACTTCGAATGGGTGCTCGCGCCGAGCGTCTACTACTACGAACTCCAGACGGCCGCCGTCACCGACGCGCGCGACCAGATTAACGACTCGTTCCGAAGCTACCTCGAAACCCGCGCCGTGACCATCGACGGCGAGGAACACCCCGCCTACGACGAGATTCTGTTCACCGACGAGAACGGGCAGGGCATCGTCCAAGCGACGCGCACGGACGACGGCATCGCCACCGAGTCGGTGTCCGGCACCTCGTTCGCGGACGAGGCGTGGTTCGAGACCGCGACAGAGCTTCAGAAGGGCGAAATCCAGGTGAGCGAGGTGACGACCGTCGACGGCGACGCCGCGGTGTACGTCACCGCGCCGGTGTACCGCGGGGGAGAATTCGCCGGAACCATCACGCTCCTGTTCAACTTCGAACTCCTCAACACGCTCATCGACGACATTCAGGTCGGTGAGACCGGCCACCTGACTATCGTGAGCGAGCGCGGGACGCTGTTGACCGACTCCCAGGAATCGCTCGGCTCCGCCGAGTCCGAAATCGCGGGGAACGTGACCGCGATTGTCGGCCAGACCGGTCTGACCACCCACGAGACGACCGGCGACGGCGGCGAGTCGGCTCGCTACTTCGTCGGCTACGCGCCGCTCCACTTCGGTAACGGGCAGTACGAACTCGTCGCCACCGTCCCCGAGTCCGACGTGACGGGCCCGGTCGAACAGCTCGGGCAGGCGATGAACGACCGGGCGGACACCGCTCGAAACATCATGCTCCTGTTAATCGTCGGCATCATCGTGGTCGTCGTCGGCGTCGGCTACGTCGCCGCGCGGTACTTCTCGGAGCCGATAGAGGCGCTCCGGGACCGCGCCAAGTCGCTCGCCCGCGGGCGGTTCGACGACGACGAGGACATCGACGCCAACGACGACGAACTCGGCGAACTCGTCGAGGCGTTCGACGACATGCAGGAGAACCTCCAACGGCAGGTCTCCGAGCTTCGGGCCGCCGGGACGGAACTCGGAGACGGCAATCTCGACCAGGACCTCCGAACCGACCTCCCCGGCGAGTTCGGAGCCATCATGTCCGACCTCGACACCGGGATTCAGAAGCTCCAAGACGGCTTCGTCGAGGTGCAGTCGGTCGCCGACGAGTTCGCTGCGGTGAGCAACGAGACGGTGTCGAGCGCGAAGGAAATCGAGTCCGCGAGCCAGGAGACCGCGCGGTCGGTCGAGGAAATCGCCCACGGCGCGGAACAGCAGACCGAGCGGCTCCAGACGGTCGCCGACGAGATGAACGACCTCTCAGCGACCATCGAGGAGGTCGCCGCCTCCGCCGACGGCGTCGTCCAGTCCGCCAACGAGGCCGTGTCGCTCGCCGACGAGGGGCGCGACCACGCCGCGGAGGCGACAGCCGAGATATCGACCATCGAGACCGAGGCCGACGAGGCGGTCGAGCGGGTCGAAGCCCTCGGCGAGCAGGTGGGCGAAATCAACGAAATCGTCCAGCTCATCAACGACATCGCGGAGCAGACGGACCTGCTCGCGCTCAACGCCTCTATCGAGGCCGCCCGCGCCGGCGAGGCCGGCGAGGGCTTCGCCGTCGTCGCCAACGAAATCAAGGCGCTCGCCAAGGAGGCGAGCGAGGCCACGGACGAGGTGGAGTCCCGAATCGGCGAGGTGCGCGAGAGCGCCGACGACACGGTCGACGACATGCAGTCCATGCAGGACAGCGTCGAGAGCGGGTCCGAGACCATCGGCGACGCCATCGAGATGTTCGACCACATCTCCGGGGCGATTCGCGAGGCCGAACACGGCGTCGAGGAGATATCGCAGGCGACCGAGAACCAGGCCGTCTCGACCGAGGAGGTCGTCTCGATGGTCGACGACGTGTCGAGCGTGAGCGAGGAGACCACCTCGGAGACGGCGACGGTCTCGGCGGCGACCGAAGAACAGACGGCCGCGATAAACGAGGTCACGCGGAACATCCAACAGGTGTCGGAGTCCGCCCAGTCGCTCAAGGACCTCGTCGGCCGGTTCGACGTCGGCGACGCCGGCGGAAGCGACCGCGGCGGCGACGCCGCATCGGGCGAGACGAGTCCCGCCGCGTCGTCGCAGTCGATGAGTCAGGCGGTCACCGACGGCTCGGGAACCGGTCCCGCCTCGCCCTCGGACGACTGAGCCGGCGGCGACGCGCGACACCGCGCGACGCCGGCCGTTCCGCCGCCGACTACCGGTCTACTTCTCCCATTATCGTGTCGAGACTTCCGAGCGCCGCGATCAGGTCCGGGATGTACTCGCCTTCGGCCATCTCGGGGAGCGACTGGAGATTCGAAAACGAGGGGCCGCGAATCTTGAACCGCGCCGGGGTGTCGGTGCCGTCGGCGCGGATGTAGATACCCAACTCACCTTTCGCGGCCTCGACCGCGCGGTAGACCTCGGTGTCGTCGTCCGGTTTGAGGGTGCGCGGGACGTTCGACTGGATGGTCCGCTCGTCGTCGGGCCAGTCTTCGAGCAGGTCGACACATTGGGCGACGATGTTGGCCGACTCCTCGACCTCGCGGAGGCGGACGAGCAGGCGCGCGAAGTTGTCGCAGTCGTCCTCGACGGCGACCGACCAGTCGAGTTCGTCGTAGTAGCCGTAGGGGTCGTCGCGGCGGAGGTCGTAGTCGATGCCGGAGCCGCGGGCGACCGGCCCCGTCACGCCGTAGTCCTTGGCCACCTCCGGCGGGAGGATTCCGGTCTCGACCGTGCGGGCCTGCAAAATCTCGTTCGCCGTCAGGAGGTCGTGGTACTCCCGCAGTTTCTCGGGGAGGCCGTCGACGAACGTCCGAATCTTCTCGAAGAACTCCTCGCGGGGTTCGGGGAGGTCCCAGCCGACCCCGCCGAGCCGGAAGTAGTTGAACATCAGCCGCTGGCCCGTGAGATCTTCGAGGATGTTCTGGACGAGTTCGCGGTCCCGCATGGCGTACATGAACGTCGCGGTGAAGTCACCGATGACGTCGAGGGCGTACGCGCCGACCGCGAGCATGTGCGAGAGGATGCGGCTCAGTTCGGCCGCCAGCGTCCGGAGCACCTGCGCGTACTCGGGCACGTCGATGTCGGCCAGCGCCTCGGCGGTTCGGGCGTAGGCCCACTCGTTCAGGAGGCCGCCGCCGCCCCAGTCCCAGCGGTCGGGGTACGGCATAATCTGGTGCCGGTAGGTCCCCTGTTGACACATCTGCTCCTCGCAGCGGTGGATGTAGCCGATATCCGGCTCCACGTCCGCGACCTGCTCGCCGTCGAGCGCGACCTGGAGGTGCATCACGCCGTGGGTCGCCGGGTGGTGCGGCCCGATGTTGAGGAGCATCGTGTTCGTGTCGGCGCGGCCGTCTTCCGCCAACGGGTTCGCGTTCTCGTCGTACCGGACGACCTGCGGGCGCGTCCGGTCGTAGTCACGCCCGAGCGGGTGACCCTGCCACGTCTCCGGCAGGAGGATGCGGCGCAGGTCCGGGTGGTCGTCGTACTCGATGCCGACGAGGTCGTACGCCTCCCGCTCGTGCCACTCGGCCGTCCGAAACACCGGCGCGGCGGACTCGCTCACCGGGTCCGAGCGCGGCGTCGGGACGACGACGCTCGCCTCTCGGGTCGGGTCGTCGTACGATTTCAGGTGATAGACGGACTCGTAGCGGTCCTCGTACTCCTGTGCGGTCACACACGAGAGGTGGTCGAGGCCGAGGTCCTCGCGGAGGGTCGAAAGCGACGACTGCACCGCGTCGGGGCGAATCTGGACCGCGGGCGCGTGGACGTGCTCCTCGGTGGCGAGGACGGCGTCGCCCAACGCCCGCCGGAGCGCGTCGGCGTCGAGGGGACCGGCGTCGTCATCGGCGAGCGCGGCAGGGTCGTCGTCGGAGTCGGGGGTCTGTCGCGGGCGTTCGAGTGACATGGCGGCTGACACCCGTTCGTTCGTCCGAACACCGGTTCGGCGTTCTGCCTCACGAGTGCGGCCAGTTTTTATGTCGCGGTCGAATCAACCCGCGGGCATGAAATCGGTCAGGCTTCGCTTCACGCCCGACGACGGGCAGATGCATCCGATGCACGAGTTCGTCGTCGACCACGAGGCGTTCGAGCGGACCGAACTCCACCACTGGAACCCGACGGTGACCGACAGAAACACCATCGTCTTCGAGGTCGTCGGCTCCGACATCGAGGCCTACGAGGCGGCGCTCGCGGAGACAGAGCGCATCCGGTCGTACGAGGTCTCACAGCTCCCCGGCGACTCGTTTTTCATCGTGGTGAACGAGCGGCTCGACGCCGCGGGCGCGAGACAGACGGCGGCCGTCACGCGGGGGGACCTCATCGTCGTTCCGCCGGTCGTCTTCGACGGCGACGGCACGGTGTCGGTGACGCTCGTCGGCACCGACGACGCTCTCCAGTCGGCGGTCGAGGAGCTGCCGGAGGGCCGCGGCCTCGAAGTCGTGCGAGTGCGGGAGTACACGGGACCGGGGAGCGTCTCCGCCGGGTCGCTGTCGCCCCGCCAGCGCGAGGCCGTCGAGACCGCCGTCGACTGCGGCTACTACCGCGAGCCGCGGACCGGGGCGGTCGCCGACGTGGCCGCGCGGCTCGACTGCTCGACGAGCACCGCGGCGGAACACCTGCGAAAGGCGGAGATGAAAGTCATGGGCGACCTCGTCGGCGGGCCGTGACCGCCTCCGATTGGCGGCGTCGAATCGACCTGACTACGGTTCGACCCACGGCTCCGAGGTACCTTCCCCGAACAGTTCCCGCATCAGGATGACGACGCTCTCGGGCGGGAACTGCCCGCGCTCGGTGACGATGGCGTCCACGTAGCGCGGCGGCGTCACGTCGAACGCGGGGTTCTGTACGGTCGGGTTGCCGAGGTCCGCGAGCGTCTCGTCGTCGATGACCTCCGCGGTGTCGCGCATCTCGATATCGACGGTGTGGCCGGTCATCGTCCCGGGATGGAGCTTGAGCGTCTGCGCGGCGACCATGATGGGCGTCCCCCGGTCGCGGGCGTTGACCGCGAGGCCGCTCGTCCCGATTTTGTTGATGACGCTCCCGTCGGCCGCGACGGCGTCCGCGCCGACGAGCACGTGGTCCACGTCGTTGAGATAGCGCCGCGCCGCCGAGTCGACGATGAGCGTGACGGGCACGCCCAGTTCGTCGAGTCGCTTCGCGGTGATGTACCCCTGATTTCGGGGTCGAGTCTCCTTGACGACGGCCTCGATGTGTTTTCCCTGCTCGACCGCGGCCTCGACGCACGCCAGCGCGTCCGTCGAGTGGCAGTGGGTCATGACGGTGTCGCCGTCGCGGAGGCGGTTCGCGCCGACCTCCCCGAGGTCGGCCTGCGCGCGTTCGAGGCGGGCGCAGAACTCGTCTGCCGACTCGACGACGTTCTGGCGGAGTCCCTCGACGGTCGTACTCGACATGCCGCGGAGGACGTACCGGAGGGCGTTGGGGAGGCTCACGGCGGTCGGCCGCGTCTCGTAGAGCGCTCTCGCGGCCGCGCGGAGTTCGCTTCTGAACGCCTCGGCGTCGGCGGCGTCGCTCTCCGTGGCCTGCGTCCGGAGCGCTCGCGCGGCCGCGTCGGCGATGGTCGCCGCGCCGCGAATCTCCATCGTGTCGATTTCCGTCGCGGTGCGCCGGACCTCGGGGTGTACGCGGTCGTCCATGCGAGAACTACGGGCGTCGAATGGAAAAAGGTCGCCGCGGCGAGGGGTTTCACACCCGCTCGACCAGCGCCTCGTCGGGGTGTCGCACCCGGACGGTCTCGACGCGCTCGGTGAGCGCCTTCGCGTCGGCGAGTTTGTCCTCGGACTCGGCGTGGACCGTAAACAGCGTCTCGCCGCTGGCGGCCATCTCGCCGACGCGGCGGTGGAGTTCGAGGCCCGCCCCGGGGTCTCGCGGCGCGCCGGCCCGGCGGGCGACCTCGTTGACGAGGCGGTTGTTGACGTGCGTGACCACGCCGTCGCGGTCGGCGCGAACCGACACGGTGTGCCGGCCGGGTGAGAGGTCCGCCGCCTCAACGTCGGGGTCGCCGTTCTGCGCGGCGAGTATCTCGCGGAAGGTTTCTTCGGCCTGACCCGAGTCCAGAATCTCGGCGGCGTCGGCGTCGACGCCGGTGGATTCGAACAGCAGGTCGGCGAGGCGAATCGCCTTTATCCGCAGGTCGTTCGGGCCGCCGCCGGCGAGCGTGGCGAGGACCTCGCGGGCTTCGAGCACGGGGCCGACGCCGCGGCCGACCGGCGAGCCCCCGTTCGTGATGGCGCACTCGACGGCCATCCCGAGGTGGTCGCCGACGCGGTTGAAGTCCTCAGCGAGTTCGCGCGCCTCCGCGAGGCTCTCGACTTTCGCGCCCTCGCCGTAAGGGATATCGACGACGACGTTGGTCGAGCCGGCGCTCTTCTTTTTCGAGAGAACGGAGGCGATGAGCTGTCCTTTGGGGTCGATAGAAAGCGGCGTCTCGGCGCGGATGATGCGGTCGTCGACCGGCGAGAGATTCACCGCGCCGCCCCAGACGAGACAGCCGCCGGTCTTCCCGACGATATCGCGTATCTCCGCGACGGAGAACGCCACGTCGCAGAGGACTTCCATCGTGTCGGCGGTGCCCGCCGCGGAGGTGACGGCCCGCGAGGAGGTCTTCGGAATCTTCAGCCCCGCCGCGGCGACGATGGGGACGAGAATCGGCGTGACGCGGTTGCCCGCGACGCCCCCGATGGAGTGCTTGTCGACGATGACCGGCTCCTCCCACGCGATGGTCTCGCCCACGTCCGCCATCGACTCCGTGAGGTGCATCGTCTCCTCCATGGACAGCCCGTTGGTGTAGGTCGCGGAGACGTACGCCCCGAGTTCCACGTCGGCGAGGCGCTCCTCGTAGATGTCGCGGACGAGTTGGGACAGTTCGTCGGCTTCGAGTTCGATGTCGTCGAGCTTCTTGCGGATGTAGTACACCGAGTCGGGCTGCGGCGCGACCGACACCTCCACGTCGCCCTCGATGTGGCCGAGGCGGCGCGTCACGCCGAGGGTCCCCTCGGAGACGAGTTCGTCCGTCAGCTCAACGATGCCGATGGTCGTCCGCCCGTCCCGGCGCAGTTGGACGCGTTCGAGCGCGTGGACCCCGAGTTCGGCCGCGTCGCTCTCGTTCAGGAGGACCGTCGGCGACCGAGTTCCGATGTCGATGTGCTCGGCGACGAGTTGCATACCCGACGGTCGGGCGAGAGAGTCAATAAATCGACCCCGAGTCTCGGGGACCGAGAACGCTTACGCGAGGTGGGCTTCGACGAGGTTCTTCAGGTCGTCGTAACCGCGGACGCCGACGAGCTGTTCGACCGCTTCGCCGTCGGCAAACAACACCATCGTCGGGACGCCCCGAACCTGGTACTGGGCGGCGAGCTCCTGGTTCGCGTCCACGTCGACCTTGGCGACCGCGGCGTCGGTGTTCTCCGCGAGCTTCTTCACGGTGGGTTCGAGCATCTTGCACGGACCACACCAATCCGCGTAGAAGTCCACGAGCACCACGTCGTACGAGGCGACGGCGTCGTCCAGCCCGTCCGCGCCATCGACGTGGATGGGCTCTGCCGGGCCATCCGAGGCTTCCTTCGCCGCACTTCCACCGTCACCGCGGGTCTGGGATTCGAGCTGTTCGCGTTTCTGCTTCCGAATATCGGTCAGTTCGTCGTCGGACATACCTACCGATACCGGCCGCGACGTAATAACAGTTTTGCACGATTTAGACAATAATATCCGCAGAGAGTGGTTCGAGGTGACAGACAGCACACCCCGGAGACGCCGCTGTGGCTTGCGACCGAGAGACGAGACAGAAACGGCGGCGACGCGACCGCGAGTTACGGGTTGGTTCGGAGGCGGCTCGGGAAGTTCGAAGGCTGTCTTTCGGTCCGGCTCAGTCGACGTACAGCGAGTAGGTGATGACCGCGAAGCCGATGAGCGTCAGCACCGAGTCGATGAGCAGTCCGGTGGCGAGGTCGACGTTGAGAATCACGTCGAGCGCGCCGCCGAGCATCGCGCCGAGCGTGACGACGCCGAAGCCGAGCGCGAGCGCGCGGAGCGACGCCGCTCCGGTGTTCCGGTACGCCTTGTAGCTGAAGTAGGTGATGAGCCCGCCGAGGACGAGGATGCCGGTCTTGACGACGATAATCATCGTCGCAATCGTCGGCGATGTGGTGAGATGCCCCATCAGGTCTCCCTCCGTACCCGCGACCAGATATCGGCGAGGCGTTCGTCGGGCGTCTGCTCGGGGCGGCCGACCGCGACGTCGAAGTCGCGCTCGTCGTTGAGGGCGATTCGCACCTCGTCGAAGGCGACCTCGTAGGTCGTCGCGTGGTGACCGTCCGCGCGAATCTGGGTCCCCTCGGAGAGGAGCGCCGCGTCCGTGAGCAGGTCCAGCTTCCTGTACGTCGTCGAAAGCGGGATGTCACACGTATCTGAGATTTCGCTTGCCGTCATGGGTTCTTCGAGTCCTCTGATGATGGCTCGGGCGTCCGCGTCGTCGAGCGCGTCGAGCACCGCCGTCAGTTCGGCCGACTCCATCGCGGACCGGTCGCGCGCCATTATCCAGAACTCCGGCGAGAGCCTTATTAACCCTCCGGGTCGGCCTCGTCGCCGTCCGCGGTCTCGGCGTCTGTATCGTACGCGCCCTCCATTCTGAGGGTCCCCGCGCGAGCCAACACCGCGGGGGTTCGACAGACCCCCGGCGCGCCCGTCGCCTGCGGCACCGCGCAGTTGTTGCAGTTCTCGCAGACGACCCGCGTGTCGGCCGACACGTCGCGGCCGAGCAGTCGCGCCGGGAGTTCCGGTTCGGCGTAGAACGGCCGGGCCATCCCGACGGCGTCGCAGGCGTCACCGAGCAGTCGGTCGATATCGCCGCGCTCGCGGATGCCGCCCTCGCAGAGCACGGGCACCGAGACGGCGTCGCGGACGCGGCGGCACAGGTCGGCGTTCCACGCCGGGTCGAAGTCGTACCACGCGGCCTCGATTCGGTTGCCGAGTTCGACGAGTCGCGCCCGGAGCGGGCCGCCGAAGGCCGCGGCGTAGCCGTCGCGGTAGCGGTCGTCGCGCCACGCGCGGGCCGGGAACGACCCCCGGACGATGCTCGCGTCCCAGAACACCGACCCCGAGACGGGGACGAGCGCGTCGTAGCCCGCGTCGTCGAGGCGGCGACAGATTCCGACCGCGTCGTCCTCGGTCAGGCGTCTGCGGATGCCGGGCGGCGCGGCCGTCTCGGCCGGCACTTTCGTCATGAGCGGCACGTCGCCCGCCCGCGAGCGCACCTCGTCGGAGACGACCTCCAGAAACCGGACGCCGTCCCCGAACTCGTCGTCCCGGCGGTTGTAGAACGGCGAGAGGAACTGGTGGACGATGCCCATGTTCGCGCCGGCGACGTGGACCACGTCGTAGCCGGCGTCGACGGCCATCGCCGCGGAGCGACCGAAGTCGGCCGCGAGGTCGTACACCTCGTCGGTCGTCATGACGTGCGCGTCGTAGTCGAGGAAGCCAAGGGCGTCGAGCAGTCTGAGGGGTCGCGGCGGTCGGGAGACGGCGAGCTGCCGTAAATCCGGGTGGTCGCGTCGGTACGCGGCGTGCCACGTTTCCATGCTCCGCAGGCCGCCGTACTCCAACTGGACCGCGACGGCCGACCCGTGGTCGTGGATTCGCTCCGTCACCGCCGACAGCGACGCCGTGAACTCGGGGTCCGCGATTCGCGTCATCCCCGGCGCGGCACAGCCGCCCGTCTCGCGGACGATGGTCGCCCCCTGACAGACGAGGCCCGCGCCGGCCCGCGCCGCGGGTTCGAGTTCGGCCGCGAGGCGTTCGGGCGCGTCGGGACCGGTGCCCGCGCACTCGAGCACCGGCGCGCGGTAGAGCCGGTTTCGGAGCGTGACCCCGCCGATGTCGAGCGGGTCGTCGAGCCGAGGAGTCGCCATGAGTGGAAGTGGCGCGCGAGCGACGTAAATCGAATCGACGCGGCGGTCGGCCGCCGGTCAACCTTCTTCCCTGTCGCCGCCGATGACCGTCTCATGGACCCCGAACCGTTCAGGTACGACTCGGAGGTGCCGCCGGGCGAGGTGCGACACCTCAGATACGAAATCAGCGAGACGTACCTCGGCGACCCCGTCGAGATACCCGTCACCGTCATCAACGGCGAGCAGGGCGGCCCCTCGGTCTTCATGACCGCGGCGCTCCACGGCGACGAACTCAACGGCGTGAAGGTGATGCAGGAGGTCGCGAGCCGGTACAACCCCGCCGACATCCACGGCACCATCGTCTGCATCCACGTGGCGAACGTCCCGGGCTACCTCGCCCAACAGCGCTACATCCCCATCTACGACCTCGACCTGAATCGGTCGTTCCCCGGCCGCGACGGCGCGAACACGGCCGAGCGCATGGCGAACCAAATCTACCGCCGGTTCGTCGAGCCCTGCGACCTCGGCATCGACTTCCACACCTCGACGCGCAACCGGACGACCATGTACCACGTCCGCGCCGACATGAGCCGCCCCGAGGTCGCCCGCCTCGCGCGGTCGTTCGGCGCGAACCTCATCCTCTCGGGCGAGGCCGAGGCGAGTTCGCTCCGCACCGTCGCCACCAACGACGGGATTCCGACCATCACCGTCGAGATGGGCCGCGCCCACCGCTTCCAGCCGGCGATGGTCGACCGCGCGCTCGACGGCGTCGAGAGCGTCCTCGCAGAGTACGGCGTCCTCCCGGACGAGGCGGTTAGCTGGCCGGGCTGGACGCGCGTCATCGACTCCGCGACGGACAAGACGTGGCTCCGCGCCGACGTTGGCGGCCTCGTCGAGATGCAGTACGGCGACGTGCCGCTGGTCCACGAGGGCGACACCATCTGCACCATCTCGGACCACTTCAAGACGAGAGAAAAGCGCGTCTCGGCCCCCTTCACCGGCCTCGTCGCCGGCGTCCTCCAGAACCCGGTCGCCGCGCCCGGCCACCCGCTCTGTCACCTCGTCAGCGTCGACGACGCGACGCTCCGCGAGATAGAGCGCGAAATCGAGGCCGGCGAGTTTACCGAACGCCCGTGGAGTTAGGCGGGGCGAGACGAATCAGACGCGCTCGTGTCGCCTCATCCCCGCCCGGTCAGTCGTCCGCGCCGACCTGCTCGTGCGTGTGGTGGAAAAATCGGACGTGCGGCCGGCCGTCGCGTTCGACCGGCTCGAAGCAGACGCGTCGGTAGCGCTCGTTGTCGAGGAGGTTGACGAGCAGGCCGCGGTCGTGGAGCGAGACCGAGTCGTAGGGCGTCGCACAGACCGGACACAGTTCCGGGTCGGTCGCGTCGCTCATGCTCACTCGCCCGTGCCCGAACCGACCGCGTCAGCGACCCGCGAAATCGTCTCGAACTCGTCGTCCGCGTAGGCGACGAACCGAACGTCGCGGAGCGAAGTCGGCTCGAACGCCCGAATCTCCTCGCAGATGAGTCGCGCGCCGTCGACGAGGTCGAACCCGGCGACGCCGCAGCCGAGCGCCGGAATCACGAGCGACTCGCAGCCGCGGTCGTCCGCGGCCCGAAGGGCGTTTTTGTGGCATCGCGGATGCTCGCGGCGGTCGCTTGCGCGTCGCCGTAGTGGGGCATCGCCGCGGCGTGAATCACGACCTCGGCGTCGAGGTCGAAGGCGTCGGTGACGGCGACCGAGCCGAGGTCTATCGGCCCCTTCGCCATCGCGGCCTCGTTCAGTTCGGGACCGCCGCCGCGACGGAGCGCGCCCGCGACACCCGACCCCATTCGGAGACTCGTTCCCGCGGCGTTCACCAGCGCGTCGGCCGACTGGGCGGCGATATCGCCTTGGACGACGGTGAACTCCATGGTCAGGCGAGTCGGTCCATGTCCTCGTCGTCGAGGGCGATGTGCGAGGCCGCCACGTTGTCGCGGAGGTGCGAGACGCTGGACGTGCCGGGGATGGGGAGCATCACGTCCGACCGGTGCAGGAGCCACGCGAGGGCGATTTGCTGGGGCGTCGCGTCGTGTTTCTCCGCGACCGCGGCGACGGCGTCTGCTCGGTCACCGAGGTCGCCCGCGCCCAGCGGGTACCACGGGATGAAGCCGACGCCGTACTGCTCGCAGGCGTCGAGGCTGGCCTCGAACTCGCGGTCACCGACGTTGAACCGGTTCTGGACCGTGGCGATGTCGACGATGTCGCGCGCCTCGTCGAGCTGTTCGACCGAGACGTTCGAGAGGCCGACGTGTCGAATCAGCCCCTCGTCTTTCATCTCCGCGAGCGCGTGGACCGAGTCCTCGAAGGGGACGTGCGGGTCCGGGCGGTGGAGCTGATAGAGGTCGATGGTGTCCACGCGGAGGCGGTCGAGGCTCCCGAGGACGGCGTTCCGGAGGTAGTCGGGGTCGCCGTTGGGCTTCCAGTCGCCGTCGGTGTTGCGGAGCAGGCCGCCCTTCGTGGCGACCACGAGGTCGTCCGGGTAGGGCGCGAGCGCCTCGCCGATGAGGCGCTCGGAGACGGCGGGACCGTAGGAGTCCGCCGTGTCGATGAGGTCGACGCCGTGAGTGAGCGACTCGTGGAGGACCTTCTTCGCGTTCTCCACGTCGTCGGGCTCGCCGATGATGTCGTCGCCGGTGATACGCATCGCGCCGAAGCCGAGTCGGTGCACCGTGAGGTCGCCGCCGATATCGAACGTGCCGCTGGCGTTGTCGAGTCCCATGGGTACTGATTGGTCGCCAGACAGGTGGTCGTTTCGGCGGAGCGGCCGGGAACCCGCCGCGGAGCAGGGGGTGTTGAGCCGCCGAAACCCACACCCGTCGGCGGGCCGAACGGTCGCTATGGACCTCCTGTCGATGCGCTGGCGGCACACGCTGTTCGCCCACTGGCCGGTCGACCCCGAACTCGTGGAGCCGCGGCTCCCCGACCGGCTCTCGGTGGCCACTCACGACGGGCGGGCGTGGCTCGGTGTCGTCTCGTTCGACATGACGGACATCCGCCCGCGCGGGTCGCCCATCGGACTGGGGTTCCCCGAGGTGAACCTCCGGACCTACGTCGAACCCGCCGACGGCGGCCCCCGCGGCGTCTACTTCTTCACGCTCGACGCCGCGGACCGCCTCGGCGTGACGATGGCCCGACTGGGCTACCGGCTCCCGTACCACTACGCGAACATCTCGGTCGAAGAACGAGACGGCGCGGTCGACTACGAGAGCTACCGGCCGGCGACCGCCGAGACGCCGGCGGCGCGGTTCGAGGCGACCTACCGACCGACCGGCGAGGTCCGAACCCTCGACCCCGGCTCGCTCGACGCGTTCCTCGTCGAGAACTACCGCTTTTACACGGACGACTGGCCCGTCGTCATCGGCGATATCGACCACGACCCGTGGCCGATACAGGACGTGGAGGCGGAGATTCGCGCGAACACGATGTTCGAGGCCTGCGGCTTCGACCACCCCGGCGGCGACCCGATACTCCACTACGCGGCCGACCTCGACGTGACGGCGAAATCGCCCGCGGTACTCCGGTGACGCCGGTGGCTTCGGTGACGCCGCCTACTGGCCGTCGTCGGTCTCCACTGTCTCGACCGCCGGGTCGTGTCGCTCGTACCAGTCGAGAATCTGTTCCAGTCGGTGAGTCGCCCGCTCGGGCGTCGAAATCGAATGCTGTTCCTCCGGGTAGACGACGAGTTTGGCGTCGACGCCCTGCGCCTTCGCGGAGACGTAGAGCTGTTCGGACTGGCTCGGCGGACAGCGCCAGTCCTGCCCGCCCGCCATCACCAAAAGCGGCGTGTCGATGTTGCCGGCGTCGGTGATGGCCGACGAGGCGTCGAACGCCTCCGGGTTCTCCCACGGCAGGCCGAACTCGTATCTCGTCCACAGGTGGCTGTCGTCGGTACCGTACGACGACCGCAGGTCGTAGATGCCGTGTTCGGGAGCGGCCGCCGTCAGGAGGTCGGTCTGGGTCACGAGGTACCCCTGCGCGACGCCGCCGTAGGAGATGCCGTAGCCGAAGACGCGCTCCGGGTCGGTCCAGCCGCGGTCGACGAGGTCCTCGATGCCCGCGACGATGTCGTCCACCTCGACCGACCCCCACTTCCCTCGGAGCTGTTCCGCGAAGTCGCGGCCGTAAGAGGTGCTCCCGCGGTAGTTCACGCGCACGACGAGATAGCCGCGGGAGGTGAACACCGGGTGGTCGAACCGGAACGCCGGTTCGTCGTAGGCGATGGGGCCGCCGTGGATGGCGACGACCGTCGGATGCGGGTCGGGGTCGTCGAAGTCGAAGTCGGCGGGCGCGTAGACAACGCCCTCGACCTCCCAGCCGTCGCTCTCGAAGACGACGCGTCGGACCTGCGGCATCTCGTACTCGTCGGTGACGGTCTCGTTGAGCGCCGACAGCCGGGTGAACGACTCGGCGTGGGCCGCGTCGACCGCGTCGATGTCGGCCAGCGAGACGGCGTAGGCGTCCCAGCCGTCGGCCGGGTCGGAGACGAGCAGGCCGGCCGTATCGCCGGCGATGTGCAGTCCCTGTATCGCTCTGTACTCGCCCTGTGCGTCGAACACGCGTTCCGGGTCGTCGGCGTCGGGGTCGAGCCGAACGATGCGCGACTTCCCCTCGTCGGCGACGAGCGCGTAGAGTTCGTCGTCGCTCGCCCACGACAGCGAGGCCCCCAACGCGAGCGTCCGGTCGAGCGACGCGGAGACGGACCGGACCTCGCCGGAATCGAGGTCGGCGACGCGGATTTCGCGCGGGACGTACCAGTTCTCGTAGTCGCCCGCCTGAAACGCGATTCGGGAGCCATCGGGGCTCCAGCGCGGCGTCCCGGTCGTGTGGCCGCCACTCGTCAGCTTCCGGTCGTTCGCGCCGTCGGCGTCGATGACGAACAGGTCCTGTTCGAGCGTGTCGTCCGGGCGGTCGGCGTCGCAGGAGACGTAGGCGATTCGGTCGTCCGGCCCCCACGCGGGCTGGAGACCGCCGGCGTCGGCGAATGCGCCCGCGGCCGTCGCGTCGTCGAGGCGCTCCGTCTCGCCCGTGTCGAGGTCCACGACGAACAGGTAGGTCGTCACCGTGTCGGTCCAGCCGACGCCGTTGATTTTGTGTTGGAGCCGCTCGGTCACGACCGGCCCGCCGTCCTTCCGCTCGTCGAGATACGCGCGCTCGTCGTCGGTCGGGTCGCGCGCGGAGACGACGAGGCGGTCGCCGTCCGGCGACCAGTCGAACTCCGAGACGCCCTCGTCGAGGTCGGTGAGTTGGGTCGCATCACCGCCGAGTTCGAGGTCGAAACACCACACCTGCGGCTTGGGGCCGTCCTCGCCGCCTGCTGACAGTTCGTCGTCGGTATCGTCGGTGTCGTCGGTATCGTCGGTGTCGGTGTCGTCGGTCTCCTCGGCATCGGCGTCGGCATCATCAGCATCGTCGGCCTCTTCTTCGGTTTCGTCGTCCGCGCGGCCGACTCGCCGCGACAGGTCCTCATCGCGGGCGGCGACGAACGCGAGTCGGCTTCCGTCGGGCGACCACGTCGGAGACGACGCGCCGGGGAGACGAGTGAGCCGGTGCGGCTCTCGGGAGCCGTCGGCGGGGACCACGAACAGGGAGGCGACGCGTTCGTCCTCGTCGGGGTCGCACTCGGTCGCGGTGAAGGCGACCGTCGACCCGTCCGGCGAGACGGCGACCTCGCCGGTGACCGAGAGGTCGCTGAACGCTTCGGGAGGGAGTTCACCTGACATGGCTCGAAACGTTCGACCGAGTGACAAATAGATTTGTATCGGCGAACCCGCCGACCGCGTGCGGTCGACCCACCGCCCCCGTCCGAGCGAAGGTGAAACCTTCAAGCATCGCTGAACTAACCCGACGGACATGGCACTCATCGACACCGTGATGGCAACGCTCCACCTCGTCGTGGGCGGTCTCTGGACGGGGAGCGTCCTCTTTTTCGCGCTCGCCGTGTTGCCGACCGCCCGCGCCGGGAACATCCGCGCCGCCGCGTTCGAATCGGTCGTCTCGCGGCTGACGATGTGGTCCCGCGGGGCCTCGCTCGTGATGTTCGCCACCGGCGGCCACCTCGCCGGCACGCGCTACACCGCCGAGAGCCTGCTGGGCACCGGCCGCGGCCACCTCGTCCTCGGGATGCTCGCGCTCTGGTTCGTCCTGACCGGCCTCGTCGAAGTCGGCCGCGCCCGTGCGAAAGACGGCCTCGCGGAGAAGAAGGTCCGCACGCCCGCCGAGAAGGCCGCACCGTTCTATCTCGGTGCCGCGCTCGTCGCCGTCTTGCTCCTCGTCGACGCCGGCCTGCTCCTCAACTGACGCCGGCCCCGACTCCCGAGGACTCCGTAGAGTATCTATATCTACGTTCGAAAATATATATTCTGTACGACATGTTTATCATCTCGCTCCGGATGCATCCACGTGTATGCACGGGGACGAGACGCGCGCCACCGAGTCGCCGCTTCGAATCGAGTTGTGTCCCGACACCGGGCGGATTCGCGTCCACCGGGAGACCGCGCTGGGGACGTTCACGCGGACCATCGACCGATGAGTCCGGACGCCCCGCCGATAATCGGGGAGACGCCGGTTGGGTGCCCCGACGAGCGCGGTCCCGGTCCCGTGCTCGCACGCCTCGGCCGGCCGGTCTCGGAGACGCCGACCCGGCTCGCGGTCGTTGCCGACCCGCACGTCACGCCGACGGGCTCCGGTACGTGGAAGGCCTACCACCGGAGCGAGACGCGGCTTCGGACCGCCGTCTCGACCATCTCCGACCTCGACGTCGATGCGACGGTCCTCCTCGGCGACCTGACCCGCGACGGCCGCCCCGAGGAGTACGACGTGGTCGACGAACTCCTCCGCGACCTGCCGGGGCCGCGGGTCGCGGTGCCCGGCAACCACGACGTGCCGAAGCGCTGGGACGACTACGACGCCCCGACGCCGGCCGAGTTCGCGGCGCGCTACGCCGACGGCTCCCTCCCGTTCGTCCGCCGGGTCGGCGGCGTCGACATCGTCGGCCTCGACTCCGCCAGCGGCGGCCCGGACCTCGCTCTCACCGACACCCACGAGGGGGCCGTTCCCGACGCCCAACTCCGCTGGCTCGACACCGTCCTCGCTGACGCGGCGACCCCGGTCGTCGTCCTCCACCACAACGTCTTCCACCCTCGCCGCCACACCGGCCAGTTCCCCGACGCCGACTTCTACCAACTCCGCAACGCCGACGAACTCGCCGCGGTGCTCGCGAATCACGACGTGCCGCTCGTGCTCTCCGGACACATCCACTGGCCCGCGACGGCCGTGCGAGCCGGCGTCCGCGAACTCATCGCCCCGGCGACCTGCTCGTTCCCGCAGTCGTTCGTCGTGGTCGACATCGACCGCCGCGGGACGACCGTCCGACACGTCCCGCTCGCGGGGCCGAAAGGCATGGCCGAGGCGTACACCCTCGCCGCCAGCGGGGCCGCCCACGGGCAGGGCATCGCCGCGCACGCCGACCGCGGGCAGCTGTCGGCGCTCCCCCTCGTCGACGAGCGGAGGCCGCCGCGACGGATTGTCGGCTCGGACGTTCCGGGGGCGGTTCGATGGCGGTGAGCCTCGACCGCCTCGACGACGCCCGCGAGGCACTTCGCGCCGAGCGCCGCCGCTGCGTGGACGAACGCGAGGCGTTCCGGGCGTTCCGCCGCGAGGTCGCCGCGTCGCAGGCGACGGCGTCGGCTCCGAATCAGACCCCCGCGGCCGCGACGCTCGTCGGCCAGCGGGGCGGGCGGGGCGGAACCGACGCCGCGCTCTCCGGCCTGCGTCGGAGCTACGAGCGGACCGTGATGTCCGTCCCGCACTACGACGAGGAGTACGGCGACGACTTCGGGGAGAGCTTCGCCGCCGAGTTCGGCCCGGACGTTGCGACCGCGTTCCGGTCCGCGAGCGTTCTCTCGGCCCCGCTCCGGCGCACGATTGCAGCGGCCGCCGCCTCGTCGCTGGACGAGCGCGGGAAGTTCATCGACGTCGTCGACGAGGAGGCCGAGTCCGTGGCGTCGATGCGCGACGATATCGCATCCCTCCTCGGGCGGCTCGACGACCTCGACCGGACGCCGCTGTCCGACCGCGGCTTCGACGCGCTGTTGGCGCTTTACGAGGAGCTATCGGCGCTCCGCGAGCGACTCGAAGCACTCGTCGCGGCGCGACAGGAGACGATTTCACACCACCGACGGGCGCTCTCCGGGCTGGTGCCGGACGTGACGGAGTTCTTCTACGCCGACCTGTCGGTCCGGTACCCGGTGCTCGCGACGCTCGCGGCGGTCGGCTCGACGCTCGCCACCGCGACCCGACGGGTCGAACGCCACCTCGCCGCCACCCCGTAAGCCGATTCGGGCGCGGCCACAGTTATTTATCCGTTCAAGGAGACGCCGGAGTGTACGATGTTCACGCGCTCGGAGGGATTCCCGTGAATCGCCTCCACCCCCGTATCCGTCTTCTCTGGGTCGCTCGAGCGGTCGTGTTCGCGCTCGTCGCCGGCGGCGTAGCGACCGCGGCGACGCTGTTCGCGCCCGTCCCGATACCGACGTTCGTCCCCGTCGCGGTCGGCGGCGTCTTCCTCGTCGTCGGCGTCGCCGTCGCCCTGCTCCGGTATCGGGCGTGGGGCTACGAGGTCCGCGACGACTCGCTGTACCTCCAGCGCGGCGTCCTCACCAAGGTCAACACCGTGGTCCCGTTCGTCCGGGTCCAGCACGTCGACTCGGCCCGCGGCCCGCTCGAACGGCTCGTCGGCCTCGCATCGACCGTCGTCTACACCGCCGGCTCCCGCGGGGCCGACGTGGCGATTCCGGGGCTCACTCCGGAGGGCGCAGAGGACCTTCAGGACCGACTGAAGCGCCTCGCAATCGCGTCCGAGGGCGACGACGCGGTATGACCCGGCTGTCGCCGCTCTCGGTGCCCTATCGGGCGGTCCAGCGCAGCGCCAGCATCGCCTTTGCGCTCGCGTTCCTCGCGTTCACCGGCGGGACCACGTTCGGCGGGTTCCTCGGCGGTCTCGGCGCGGTCGCGCTCGTCGGCGTCGTCGTGGTCGCCATCGCCGGCTACGAACTCGCCTACTTCCGCCGGTTCGAGTACGAACTCACGCCGGACACGCTGGACATCCGGTCGGGCGTGTTCTCCCGGCGCAACCGCGAGATTCCCTACCGGCGCATCCAGAACGTCGACATCTCCCGCAACGTCGCCCAGCGGCTGGTCGGTATCGCCGCCGTGGACCTCGAAACCGCGGGCGGCGGCGAGACCGAAGGCAGTCTCCGATTCGTCAGCTACGAGGAGGCCCGCCGCATCCAGTCGGAGGTCGCCCGCCTGAAACGCGGCGGTAAAGACGGCGACGCGTCCGAACCCGAACAGGAACTGCTGTTCGAACTGACGCCCCGCGAGTTGGCCATCGTCGGCGCGCTGTCGTTCGACCTCCGACTGCCCGGTCTCGTCTTCGTGTTCGGGTCGACCGTCTTCCCCATCGTCGCGTCGTACGTGGACGTGCCGGTCCCCGCCGGGAGCGCCGCGGCCGCGAGCGTCGGCATCCTCGCGGTGGGCCTCCTCGTCGCGCTCGTCTCGTGGGCCGCCGGCTTCGCCTCCGCGGTGGTGAACTACTACGGCTTCCGACTGACCCGCGTCGGCGACGAACTCCAGTACGAACGCGGCCTCCTCCAGCGCTACAACGGGTCGATTCCGCTCGACAAACTCCAGACGCTCACCGTCGAGGACAACCCCCTGAAGCGCCGGTTCGGCTACGCGACGCTCCTCGTCGAGACCGCGGGCTACGCCCCCAGCTCCGACGGGACAAACGGGTCCGGCGGCGGCGGTCGCGGCTCCGAAGCGGCCATCCCGCTTGCGACCCGCGACCGCGTGCTTGGCCTCGTCGCCGACCTCGAAGGCGTCGAGCTGCCGACGTTCGAGGGGCCGCCGACGCGCATCCGCCGGCGCTACGCCGTCCGCTACTCGCTCGTCCTCGGGGGTGCGACGCTCGCGCTCTACGGCGCGGACCGGCTCCTCCCGCAGGAGATCCCGTGGTTCGTCCCGCTGGCGCTCGTCCCGGTGGCCGTCGTCGCCGGCGCGCTCCAGTGGCGGCACCGCGGCTACGCGCTCACCGAGGACCACATCGTCACCCGAAACGGATTCTGGAAGCGCGAGACGCGCTTCGTCCCCTACTACCGGGTGCAGACGGTCATCGAGCGCCGGACGATTTTCCAGCGTCGCTGGCGGGTCTCGACGGTCACGGCCGACACCGCGGGGAGCATCTCTCTCGTCGGTGGCGACGCGACCGCCGTCGACATCGAAGTCATCGACGCGGCGGAGCTTCGAGAGACGCTGAACGACCGCCTCCGCGAGGCGCTTTCGGCGCGCCGCGAGGCCCGACAGCAGTCCCGACACGCCGCACTCGGCATCCGCGCCGCGGAGCCGGACCGCGACGCCGACGCATCGGATTCGGTGGCAGTCACCGACGCCGAGGCCGACGTGAGCCAGACCCCCGAGTTCGTCGAGGAAGCCGAACCCGCGGCCGCCGGGGGCGACGCCGACGCTGAAGATGCTGCGGACACTGGAGACACCGACGACGCTGACACCGACGACAACGCAGACACCGAGGACGACGCCGACGAGCCGGCGAGAGCGGACGACCCCTTCATCTGGGGCGAGTCGGTCGAGTCTGAGGGCGAGGACGACGAAGACGCGGACGACCCCGATGAATCGAGCGACGAGCGGGATGCTATATAGAGTCGGGACGAAACGTAATCCAATGACGCGAACAGTGCTGGAGTCGCTCTTGACCGGGAACGCGCGACACGTCGAGAGCCTCGGCGTCGACCACTTCGAGGGCGTCCGCGAGGCGCAGTCGCCGGCGGTCGTCTCGGTGAGCTGTTCGGACTCCCGCGTCCCCGCCGACGCGGTCTGGAGCGCCGACGAGGCCGGCGAGCTGTTCACGTCGGTCAACGTCGGCAACCAAGTGTGGACCGAAGTCGACGGGCGACTCGTCGTCAACGACGCCGTCGGCTACGCGGTGTCGGCGCTCAAGTCGACCGACGTGGTCGTCCTCGGCCACACGGGCTGTGGCGCGGTGACGGCCGCCTACGCGACGGCCACCGGCGAGAGTGTCGGAGACCTGCCCGCGTCGGTCGAAGCCGCCGTCTCGCGGCTCGTCCCGCTCGTCGAGGAGGCCCGCGAACTCGGCGTGTTCGACGCGGACACGCCGGGCGGCGAGGCGGTCAACCGACTCGTCGAGTACGCGGTCGTCCGACAGGTGGAGTATCTCACCGAGAGCGCCGAGGTTCCCGAATCGACCGACTGCTGGGGCTTCGTCTACGACTTCCAGCGCGTCTACGGCGACGACGACGGCGCGGCCTACCTCGTCGCGGCCAACGGCGAGTCGGACCCCGAGGCGCTCGCGGACGTGGTTCCCGATGGATTCGAAGAGCGTGTACGGTCGATTCGGTGAAAGGTGATTGGCGGGCAGTTCGAGGAGATTTGATCCGTTGGAACCCGTGATTTCTGGTATCTCCGGCCTACGAACAAGAAGACCTCAGAAACGGGAAACAATATGCCCCAAACTGAAATTAAGAAACCAGCTCTAAGTAGATCGATGGGTGCTCAGGAGCCGAAATCGTATCCGGCATGGTTATTTTCTCACAGGAGGGTGATTAACGCAAATGGAAGGAAGCGGACTCAGCCCAAGCGGAGATAGTCAGCCGTATAACCTGAAGGGGTATGATAAGATTAGTTTATTTATTGCTGCATTTTTATATTTTGGTTCAGAACTAAACATAATATCATTCCAAACGGCCGTTATTTCGTTCCTTTTTGTTATTATATTATATCTCGTCCTGGATAGCTAAATACATGTTATATATTCTACCATTTAAGTTAGGACGACCCTCCGCTCTCCCTCAGTCGTCCCGAGCGTCGTCGATGACGTTCGAGAACTCGCGGGCCGTCTCGGTGATGACCTCGAAGTCGCCGTTTTCGATTGCCTCGTCGTCCATGAGCGCGCCGCCCGCGCCGACGACGACCGCGCCGGCGTCGATGTAGTCCGCGGCGTTGTCGAGGCCGACGCCGCCGGTCGGCATCATCGGAATCTGCGGGAGCGGCCCCTTCATGCTCTTGAGGTGACCGGGGCCGAGCGAAGACGCGGGGAACACCTTCACGAGGTCCGCGCCCGCGGAGTACGCGTCGGTCGCCTCGGTCGGTGTCATGATGCCCGGCGCGACGAGCGTCCCGTAGCGGTTGCAGGTCTCGACGACGCCCTCGTCGAAGTTCGGCCCGACGACGAACTCCGCGCCGGCCTGGATGGCCGCGTTGGCGGTCGGCGCGTCGAGAACGGTCCCTGCCCCGACGATCGCCTCGCGGTCCGAGAAGGACGCCGACACCTCGCGGATGAGGTCCATCGCGTCGGGGTTGTCGGCCGTGATTTCGTAGGCGGTGACGCCGCCCTCGTGGAGCGCGTCGGCCACGTCGATGATGGTGTCCGCGTCCGCGCCGCGCATCACCGCGACGACGCCGCTGTCGGCGAGTCGTTGCATGTCCTCGTGTACGTCGAGTGCGACCATCGTTGTCTCGACGTTTACTACATATCGTATTAAATTGGGGGCCTCGCGGCATCGCTTCGGTCGCACGACGGGGGCTGCGGCGGCAGTCGCATCCTCGTGAGTGAGCCCGAAAGAGCATAATTTTTTGACAGTTCTGTACGAACTACGACCGTGTCACCGACATCGACGACGCCCACGGACGGCGGCTCGAACGTCGTTCCGCCGGATAAATCGCTGTTCGCCGAAATCGCACCGTTCCGTCTGGCGGTCGGCGTCGTCTTTTGTGCCTTCGCCGTCGGCGCGGTCGCCTTCGGCTGGCTCCCGCCGATGAGCGCCGACGTGGTCGGCATCGCGCTCCTCTGTGTGGTCTTCCTCGCCGGCGGCTTCGTCCCGTTCAACGGAACCCTCGCGTTCTACGTCGCGCAGGCCGCGGCGTTCCTCGTCTGGGGCGCGCTCCGGTTGGCGGTCGACGGCTTCGACGTGATTCCGCTCCTGTTGGGCGCGGCCGGGGCCGTCGGCCTCGCGGTCTACGGCCGGCGGGCGCTCCGCGACGGGCTCAGGGCGCTGGTCTGAGTCGGCCTCGCTTCGCTCTCGTCTCACTCCCTGACGGTCAACACGGGCACGACCGAGAGCCTGACGACCCGTTCGGTCGTGCTCCCGAGAATCGCGTGTTCGAGCCCGGTTCGTCCGTGGGTCGCCATCACCACGAGGTCCGCGTCGGTCTCGGCGGTTGCGTCCAGAATCTCCCGGTACGGCACGCCGATTCGGATTTCGGTCGCACAGTCGACGCCCGCGTCTCCGGCGAGCGATGCGATTTCCTCGACGGCCATCTCGGCCGCGTCGCGGAGGCTCGCGCGCACTCGTTCGACCGGCACGTCGGCGGCGGTCCACAGCCCGAGGTCGTCGACCTCGATGACCGAGAGGGCGCGAATCGATCCGCCGGACGTACCCGCGAGGTCGATGGCACGGCGGGCCGCCGCGCGGGAGCGGGCGCTGCCGTCGGTGGGGACGAGAACGGTATCGTACATATCAGTTCATTGGCGTCCCGACGATATCGTCTTTTGTGCCGGCGTCGGAACGGGCGGGCGACGCCGTCGCTCGGCGGGGAGAAAACGGAGCACGGAGGTCAGCGGAGCCGCGGTGCGGTCGGCGTCGAGCCCCTCAGACGCGGGTGCGGGGTTTGGGGGCGACCCGGCGGACGCTCGCGGCGGCCGCGACGAGCAGGCCGCCGAAGAGGACGGACACGAGGAGTTCCGGAGCGACGGTCAGGCCGTCGATGCCGCCGAACGTCGTAAACAGCGCGTAGCCGGCGACCGCCGTGAGGGCGATGCCGATGACGACCGCGAGGCCGATGCCAGCTTTCATCAAGTCGAGGTTGCTCATGGTCGCTTGAGCCTACGCGAGACGACCGAATATAAACGGAGACTGCTTCCCAGCGTCCGGGAAACTGACCGGGAGTCTCCCACGCTATCGCGGGGGATTTATGTTGGCACGCGGGTCGTCGCGCGACGGGACCGCGGCGACGAACCGGAAAATCAGAGGGTCGAAACCGTGCGTCGAAAACGTGTGCCCGAGTCGTCGGCTACGCCGCCGACTCAGACCCCTCGCCGTAGAGCCCGTACAGCACGAACAGCAGGGCGAGGAACAGGAACTCGATGACCGCCACGGCGATGAGCGGGAGTTCGACGTTGAAGAACCCCGCGACCGTGCGCAGCTCGATAGCGATGGGGACGCTAATCGCGATGAGGACGAGCGCCCGCGCCTTCGTGAGCTTCACGCGACCACCCCCCAGAGGGTGTTAAAGGCGCTCGTGACCGTCGTCAACACGAGGTCGACGCCGGCCGAGACGGTCGCCGGGACGGGGAGGCCGCCGCCGAACAGCCCGCCGCCGTTCTGGATGATGCCGGCCAGCGGGAGCGTGTATGCGAGCACGACGAGCACCGCCGCGATACCGGTCCACATCGTCAGGTTGTCGAGGATGCGCGGGCTTCCCTCGGGCCCCGAAAGCGGCTCGGGTAGGTAGGAGTCGACCGGGCGGTCGGACTCCTCGCCGAGCGAGGTCAGGAGGATGTTGAACAGGAACAGCACCACCGACAGGAACAGGAGCGTCCCGCCGAGGGCAATCTGCACCCGAAGCTCGAAGATACTCCCGATGGGCGTCAGGAACTCGAAGTTCTGGTACTGCGGTTCGGCGGTGCGCCGCGGGATGCCGGCGAGGCCGGCGCGGTGCATCGCGTTCGACATGAACACCATGCCAACGAACCACATGATGACCTGCAAGAGGCCGATGGGGCGGCTGTAAAGCTTCCTCCCCGTGACCTGCGGAACGAGCCAGTACGACCCGGCCATCATCGTCAGCGCGACGGCCGTGCCGACGGTGAGGTGGAAGTGCCCCGGCACCCACAGCGTGTTGTGGATGAGGTAGTTGATGTTCATCCCGGCGTTAATCATGCCGGAGAAGCCGCCGGCGGCGAACATCGCGCCCGCGAGGGCCATGCCGGTGAAGGCGGGGTCGCGCCACGGGAGCGCGCCGAGCCAGCGGAGGTAGCCCTCACCGCCGCGTTGGCGCGCGCCGTGTTCGACGCTGGCGACGACGGTGAACGCAGTCAGCAGCGACGGGAGGAGCAGGAACATCGTGTTCGTCATGGCGATGAATTTGAAGCCCTCCGCGATACCGGGGTCGAGGTACTGGTGGTGAATCCCGACCGGCGTCGAAAGCAGGAGGAACAACACGAACACCACGCGTGCGAGCGGGTCGCTGAACAGTCGCCCGCCCGCGAGCTTGGGGAGCACGGTGTACCAAAGCAGGTACGCCGGCATCAGCCAGAAGTAGACGATGGGGTGGCCGAAGTACCAAAAGAGCGTCCGCGTCAGAAGCGGGTTGACGCTCTCGATGAGGCCGAGCGACCACGGGATGAGGAAGAACACCACCGAGACGGCGACGCCGAGGGTGGAGATGTACCACATAATCATGGTCGTGAGGACCATGAACGTCTGCAACGGGATGCGCTCGTCGGAGTGCTCCTGCCGCCACGCCCGGTAGGAGAGGAACCAGTCCGCGCCGGCGAGCCACGTCCCGACGATGAACATCGCGAGTCCGATGTAGAATATCGGATGGGCTTGGAGCGGCGCGTAGAACGTGAACAGCACGTCCGCGCTCATGCCGAGGTTCGGGACGAGGCCGCCGAGGATGGCGACGGTGGCCAGAACCGTGCCCGTCGTCATCAGGCCGACCCACGCCCACGAGAACAGCGCGCTCTCGGCGGGCCGGTCGAGGCTTCTGGCGACCGCCCAGTGGAACACCCCACAGAGGAAGAAGATGGTGAAGACGATGGCGAGCAGCACGCCGTGGCCCGTCAACACCGTGTAGTAGTCCGCCGAGTCGATGACGCGGAGGACGTTCGTGCGGTGAAGCGCCTGAATGAGACCGAAGAAGGCCCCGATGCCGAGCGAGACGAACGCGATGAGGAAACTCGCCTTGATGATTGCCGCCTCGTCGGGGAACTTATCGACGAACTCGCTGCCGCCGCCGGACGCGGTCGCCATCAGTTCTCAGCCTCCCCTTGCGTCTGCTGCTGTTCGTACCAACTGTCGAATTCTCCTTGTTCCATAACCACAATCTTCCCTTCCATCACGTGGTGGCCGGAGCCACAGTACTCGTTGCACAACATCCCGTACTCGCCGGCCTCTTCGAACTGGACGGTGAACTCCGAGACCTGCCCGGGAATCGCCATCGTGTTCGCGTTCGTGCCGACGACCTCGAAGCCGTGGATGACGTCGGCGGCGGTCACGTGGAAGGTGACCGTGCTGCCGGCGGGAACGCGAAGCGGCTCGGTCGTCCCGGGTTCGAAGACGAACTGGCGGGCGACCACGTACACGTCGTAGCTGTTCTCACCGGTCCGCTCGATGCCGGGGTCACCGAACTTCGGGTGCTGGTCGAGCGTCGCCGGGTCGACCGTGCCGCCTTTGTCGTCTATCATCTCGATACCCGCGCCGGCGGCCCCGTAGGTAATCGTCCCGATGAACCCGACGATGAGGACGAGCGCCAGCGCCAACCAGAGCTTCTCGTAGGCGTGAATCTCCATCTACCCCACCACCGTGAGACCACGTCCGAGGAACTCGACGAAGTACATGAACACCCACATGCCGATGAGAATCGCCATGTAGATGAGCACGAGCACGAGCGTCCCGACCGGGTCGAAATCGTCGTGTTCGAGTTCGCGAACGATACCGTCGTCGGCCGTCCCGACGATAGAATCCACCGGGGGGTCAGTCTGCCCGGAATCACCTTGGGAATCCGCGTTTGCTGGCACGCCGCCATCGGTGGACGCGCGCGCGGCAGAGGACGCGGCTCCCTCTGCTGTCGAATCAACGGCCATACCCGGTCATGAGGAATAACGGGACTTTAACGCAACACCCCATTCCAACGCGGTGGGAATAGGCGAAATCAGAAACACCGTGGTCGCGAATGGACCGATATGGAACTCACGCCACGGCGCGCCGGAACCGTCGCACTGCTCGCGCTCCTGCCAGCGGTCATCTTCGGCGTGACGCAAAACCCCCTCGCAGGGGTCGTCACGGCCGTCAACGTGCTTCTCATCTCGACAACCATCTACCTCCTCATGAGTCCGACCGAGGGCGGACACGGCCACGACGGCGACGCCGACCCCGAGACCGACGCCGAACACGCCGCCTGAGATGGACGGCGGCATCTCGCTCGGACTGCCGGCCGCGACCCCCGAGGCGGCGGCGTTTCTCCTCGTCGGCCTCTTCGGCGGGGCGCACTGCCTCGGGATGTGCGGCCCGCTCGTCAGCGTTTACGCCGACCGCCTCGCTGACCGCGAGGGTGTCGATAGTCGGTCGCTCACGCTCCGGCAGGTCCGCCAACACGCCCTGTTCAACGTCGGCCGGGCGCTGAGCTACGCCGCCATCGGAGCCGTCTTCGCCCTCGTCGGCGGCCTGTTTTTCGACGCGTTCGACTCGGTGGTCGCCGTCGGCAGCGGCGTCCGCGGGGCGACCGGGCTACTCGTCGGGGCCGCTATCATCCTCACCGGCGTCGGCTACCTCGTCGGCCAGTCGGCCGCCATCGACCGGTTCACTCCGACCGCGGTGACGCGCCTGTTCGGCCGCGTCAGCGGGTGGGCGACCGCCCGCGTCGATAGGCTCGTCGGCGGGCCGCGAATCCTCGGGCTCGGGGCGATTCACGGCCTGCTCCCGTGTCCCATCATCTACCCGGCGTACCTGTACGCCTTCTCGACGGGCGACCCGCTCCGGGCCGCCGCCTTACTCGGCCTGCTCGGCCTCGGGACGATTCCGACGCTGTTCCTCTACGGGACGCTCCTCGGTCGCGTCTCGGCGCGCCGGCGGGCGACGCTCCACCGGGCGCTCGGGGCGGCGTTCCTCGTCCTCGGATACATTCCGCTGTCACACGGCCTGATGCTTCTGGGCGTGTCGGTCCCGCACCTTCACGTACCCTTCTACCAACCGTTGTGACGATGTCGACTTCGACGCGGTCCCGCGGGTCGGCCGGCGGCAAGAGCGACGCCGGCGGCGACAGCGAAGGCTGTGACCTCTGCGGCCTGCCGACGCCGACGCCGCCCGTCACCGGCGACGAGGTGGACGGCGAGTTCTGCTGTCGCGGCTGTCTCGAAATCACCCGCGCGCTCGGTGACGCCGCGAGCGCCGACCCCGAGACGGTCGAACGCGAACTCGCGGGCGAGACAGACGAAGTGCCCGACGACGCCGAGCGGACATACATGGCCGTCGAGGGGATGCACTGCGCCACCTGCGAAGCGTTCGTCTCCGGGACTGCGCGGACCTGCGAGGGCGTCTACGCCGCCGAGGCGAGCTACGCCAACGACATGGTTCGCGTCACCTACGACCCGGAGGCCGCCGATTTAGATGGGTTGTCCGGGACGCTCGCGCGCTACGGCTACGGCACGCGCGACCCCGAGGAGCGCGAGGCGGCCGAGCGTTCGGACAATCAGGTCGCCCGGTTCGTCATCGGCGGCGGCGTCTTCGGCATGATGGTGATGCTGTGGTACGTCCTGTTTCTGTACCCGACCTACGTCGGCTTTCAGCCGGTGGTCGAACTCGGCGTCTTCGACGGTATCTACATCCTCGGCAACATCTGGGTGATGACCTCCATCGTCCTGTTCTACACCGGCTTTCCCATCCTCCGGGGGGCGCTCGTCAGCCTCCGCGCCGGCCAGCCGAACATGGACCTGCTCGTCTCGCTGGCGGCGACGAGCGCCTACGTCTACTCGACGGCCGCCGTCCTCGTCGGCGAGACCCACGTCTACTTCGACGTGACCGTCGCCATCATCCTCGTCGTCACGCTCGGCAACTACTACGAGGACCGCATCAAGCGGAAGGCCGCCGGGATGCTCTCGGACCTCGCGGCCTCCCGCGTCTCGGAGGCCCGCCGGAGGGTCGAAGGCGACGCCGACGGCTCCGGCGACACCGCCGTCGAGACGGTCGCGCTCGACGCGCTCGAATCGGGCGACCTCGTGGAGGTCCGACCGGGCGAGCGCGTCCCGGTCGATGGGACGGTCCGCGAGGGGACCGCCGCGGTCGACGAGGCGCTCGTCACCGGCGAGTCGATGCCGCGGACGAAGCGCCCCGGCGACGACGTGCTCGGCGGCACCGTCGTCACCGACCGCCCGCTCGTCGTCGCGGTCGGCGAGGACGCGACGAGCACGCTCGACCGGCTGGTCGAACTGCTCTGGGACATCCAGAGCGCCCGCTCGGGCGTCCAGCGCCTCGCCGACAAACTGGCGACCATCTTCGTGCCGACGGTACTCGTCCTCGCCGTCGTCGCCTTCGGCTGGACCCTCTTCGGCGGCGGCACGCCGACCGACGCGCTCCTCGTCGGCCTCACGGTCCTCATCGTCTCGTGCCCGTGCGCCCTCGGCCTCGCCACGCCGTTGGCGGTCGCCTCGGGCATCAAGGAGGCCTCGGGCCGGGGCATCGTCGTCGCCTCCGAGGCCGTCTTCGAGGCCGTCCCCGACGTGGACGTGGTCGTCTTCGACAAGACCGGGACGCTCACCGACGGCGACATGGCGGTCCTCCGGGTCGTCGGTGACGACGAGAACGCCGCGGTCGCCGCGGCCGCCGCACTCGAACGGTTCTCGGCGCACCCGATAGCGACTGCGGTCGTGGAGGCGGCCGAAGACCGAATCGAGGCGGCGGGGGCGGATGCGTCGATTCCCGACGTTGCGGCCGACGACGTGACCGTCCACGACCGCGGCGTCTCGGGGGCAGTCGACGGCGAGCGCGGGCGCGTCGTCGTCGGTCATCCCTCGCTCCTCCGCGACGAGGGCGTGACGCTCGCGCCGGCCCACGAGGACGCCGTCGAGGCCGCCCGCGACGAGGGCGCGGTGCCGGTTGTCGTCGGCTGGGGCGGGCGTTCTCGGGCGGTGCTCGTCGTCGGCGACGAACCGCGCGAGGCGTGGGACGACGTGGTTGCGGCTGTCGCTGACAACGGCCGCCGCGAGGTCGTGGTCCTCACGGGCGACTCCGAGCGCGCCGCGCGCCGGTTCCGCGACCACCCGGACGTGACAGACGTGTTCGCGGGCGTGCCGCCGGAGGCGAAAGCCGAGACGGTCGAACGCCTCCGCGCCCGGGGGACCGTGGCGATGGTCGGTGACGGGAGCAACGACGCGCCCGCGCTCGCCGCCGCCGACATCGGCATCGCGCTCGGCACGGGGACGGACATCGCGGGCGACGCCGCCGACGCGGTGCTCGTCGGCCGCGACATCGACGCGATACCCGAAGTGTTCTCGCTTTCGACCGGGGTGAACCGCCGCATCCGCGGCAACCTCGCGTGGGCGTTCGGCTACAACGCGGTCGCCATCCCGCTTGCCGCCCTCGGCGTGCTCAACCCGCTTTTCGCCGCCGTCGCCATGGGCACGTCGAGCCTGCTCGTCGTCGCCAACTCGGCGCGGTCGCTCGACTGAGTCACCTTCCCGAGACGATCACCGAAAGCGGACCAGTCAAGTCGCTCCGTCTCGTCGGGAACGATAATGACAGACGACCCCTTCTCGCTCGCCGTTCCGGAGGGGTGGACCGTCGAGACCGACGTGGACACCGACGAGGCGAGCGCTAAGACCGTCTACGAGTCGCCCGACTCGGACCGGCGCGTCACCATCACCGAGTTCGCGCGCGGGCTGACGCTCTACTGGTGGGTCGACATCTTCGCCTTCGCTGACGGCGAGTGGCACCGCCGCGAGGTCGGCCTCGGTGACTCCTACCGCGACGTGGACGCCGTGAGCGACGCCGCACAGGACGCCCTCGACCGGCTCGCGTCGTCGGGCGAGCGAATCGAATCGGTAGCCGACGACTGATTTATCACGGTCGCTACGCGACCGGCATACATGTACCTCGTCGCCTACGACGGCTCTCGGCTGGCGAACGCCGCGCTCGACAGGGCCGCGCAGTTCGCGTCGGCCACCGGCCACGACGTGCTCGCGGTTGCCGTCGTCCCCGACGATTCGGCGTACGCCGTCGAGGCGGGGTGGGTCCCGTCGCGGGAGGTGTTCGACCGGCAGACGGTCGTCGGAGAACTCCACGAGACCGCGGTCGACATCGCACCGTCGGCGTCGTTTCAGGCGGTCACGGTCGGTCGGGACCCCGCGCCCGGGAACATCGTCGCGGAGCTCAGGACGGTCGCGTCCGAGACGGACGCGAGCGTCATCTTCGTCGGGAGCGAGAACGCGGGTCGCGTCGTCGTCCCGCTCGTCAGCGTCGGCGGGAACGTCGCGAGCGACGACGACCACGACGTGCACATCGTCCGCCACGCACCCCCGGAGATTCACCGGCGGTTCCCCAAATCGCATTTCTACCTCCCCTGAGCGTCGACCCGACGCCCGCGGCTCGACGCCCGTGGCCCGACACTCGGGCCTCGACGCCTGTGGCCCGACGCCCGGGACCCCGACGCCGTCGCACCACCGTTTCATGTGTCGCGGCCGCGAACGTCACGTATGCGAGATATCAGATTCGTCTACACCGTCGGCACCGACCCCGAAACGGTCGCTGAACGCCTGTCGAACGCCTCGTCGGGCGTGCTGTCGCTGGCCGACTGCGGCCGCTCGTATGCGATTCCCGCGCACGTCTCCTACGACGCCGACGGCGGTCGACTCCTGTTCCGACTGACCGACGACGGCGAAAGCGAGAAGTTCGCGTTCATCGAGGAGACGGAGGAGGCGACGTTCGTCTGCTACGAGGACGCCGGCAAAGACTCGTGGAGCATCATGGCCCGCGGGTCGATTCGCGTCCTCCCGGACGACGAGCGCCCCGACGCGGCGACGATAAACGACCTGTTCGGCGGCGTCCGCGTGTTCGACGAGGAAGTCGACGACCTCGAATTCCACCTCGTCGAACTCGAACTCGACGAGTTGACGGGCCGCGAAACGGCCAGGTGAGCCGTGCGGGCGTCGGGATTCCGGGCTCGGAGGCGGTCGGCCGTCGGGTCAGTAGAACCCGACGACCGGCTCATCGGCCGCGAGCGAGGTCGCAACCACGCGGTCGACGCGGGGATGCTCACCGAGCCAACCGGCGATTTCCGCGGCCGTCTCGGCCAGTCGCTCGTCGTCAACCATGTTGAGTACCGGGACGACCCGCGCCGTCTCGGGCACGCCTTTCATCCCGCCGCGGTCGTTCGACAGCACGGCGGCCACGTCCCACTCGGATATCGCGTCGCTGACCGCCGTCCCCGACACGTCGGAGACGAGTTCCGGCCGGTGGACGCGCTCGTCGGAGAGCGGCTCCCCGACGACCCGGACGCTGGCGACCGGGCAGACGAGGTCCGCGGTGTCCGGGAGTTGCGGTTCGTTCTCGCCGGGCGCTTTCAGCCAGCGCGAGCGCGCGCCGTCGGCCTTGACCAGCACCACGTCGTCGGTGGCGCGCGCGATTCGGTCGACCGTCGCCGGGTCGTAGCCGCGGTAGCGGTCGGAGCGCTCGCGCTCCGGCACGACGCCGAGCGGGCGGGGCTGCGTCTCCGCGACGGCGGTCTCCGGGTCGTCGGTGACGACCACCTCGGCCACCTCGTCGTCGAAGATTGGGATGCGAACGGTGCTCGTGACCACGCCGTCGAGGTCGCGGGCGAGTCGGTAGAGAAGCGACTTCTTGCCGCCCGCGCCGACGGCGCAGACGAGGTCGTCCGGGCCGATACCGAGGGCGTCGGCGAGCGTCGGAGGCGAGGCACTCGGCGCGGGCGACGCCGACGGATCAGTCATCGGCCGCCACCTCCGGTTCGACCGTCACGCGGACGGCGCTGTGTTTGTACTCCGGTATCTTCGCGGTCGGGTCGAGCGCGTCGCCGGTCAGCCGGTTCACGAGCGGGTCGGCGTAGTGGAACGTGGCGAAGACGGTCCCGCGGCGGACGGCGGGCGTCACCTCGGCCGCGACCGTGACCGCCCCGCGGTCGTTTTCGACGCGGACGGTCGCACCGTCGTCGATGCCGCGGGCGGCGGCGTCGTCGGGATGAATCTGCAAGCTATCCTCGCCGCGCATCCGCATCAGCACGCCCGACCGCCGGGTGAGCGCGCCGCTGTTGAACTGTTGGAGGACGCGCCCCGTCACGAGGACGAGTTCGCCGTCGGCGACGGGGTCCGCCGGGTCGACGTGGTCGACCACCCGGAACGGGGCGGTCTTCGACCCCGACTCGAACGCGTCGGCGTGGAGGATTGCGGTCCCCTCGGTCGCGCCCTCGGGGAACGGCCAGCGCTGGCTCCCAGTTCCGATGCCGTCGTACGACATCCCGGCGTAGATGGGCGCGACCCGCCGGAGTTCGTCGAAGACGCCCTCGGGGGTCGCCGGCGCGTCGAGGCCGGCCACGCGGGCGGCGAACTCCCGGAGGATATCGAGGTCGGCGCGGGCGTCCCCCGGCGGCGCGACGTTCCGGTGCATCCGGATGACCTGCCGGTCGGTGTTCGTCACCGTCCCCGACTTCTCGGCCCAGACGCTCCCGGGGAGCACCACGTCCGCGAATTCGACCGTCTCGGTCGGGAACACGTCGTGGACGACGCAGAAGTCGAGCGCCTCGAACGCCTCGCGGACGCGGTTCGCGTTCGGCTCTGTCACGGCGGGGTTCTCGCCGAAGACGTAGGCCGCCCGCACCTCGTCGCCGAAGCGGTGGGTCGCTTCGACCTCCGTGAGCCCCGGCAGGCCGGGGGGTTCGAACCCCCACACGTCGGCAACGGCGGCACGGGCGTCGTCGTCGGTGACGGGTCGATACCCCGGCAGGACGTTCGGGAGCGCACCCACGTCGCCCGCGCCCTGCACGTTGTTCTGCCCGCGGAGGGGGTTGACGCCGGTGCCCGCCTTCCCGACGTTGCCGGTCAAAAGCGGGAGGTTGATGAGCGCCTGCACGTTGTCGGTTCCGCAGTGGTGTTGGCTCATCCCCATCCCGGTGAAGACGGCCGCGCGGCCGGCCTCGCCGTAGGCGCTCGCGGCGGCTCTGAGGTCGTCGGGGGCGACGCCGGCGCGCTCGGCCTCCGCGTCGATGTCGAGGCCCGAGAGGGACTCGCGGAGCGCCTCGAACCCCGTGGTGCGCTCGGCGACGAACGCCTCGTCGACCAGTCCCTCCTCGACGATGACGGCGGCCATCGCGTTGAGAAGCGGGATGTCGAACCCCGGCTTCACCGGGAGGTGGATGTCCGCCGCCTTCGTCGTCTGGTTCGCCCGGGGGTCGACGTGAATCATCGTCGTCCCCGACTTGAGCGCCGGCAACAGGTACGACCGGAAGATGACCGGGTGCTGTTCGGCGGGGTTCGCGCCGGTCACGAGGAACACGTCGGCCTCACCGAGGTCCGAAAGCGAGTTCGTCATCGCCCCCGCACCGAAGCGGTCGCCCATCGCCGCCACCGTCGAGGCGTGACAGAGCCGCGCGCAGTTGTCGACGTTGTTCGTCCCGAGCGCCCGCGCCGTCTTCTGGAGCAGGTAGTTCTCTTCGTTCGTGCAGTTCGACGACGAGAAGAAGAAAAGCGAGTCCGGGCCGTGGTCCGCGACGACGCGGGAGAACTCGCGTTCGACGCGGTCGAACGCCTCGTCCCACGTCGCCTCGACGAGCCGGCCGTTCACTCGCACCAGCGGGGTGGTCAGGCGCTCGTCGTGGTCGACCACGTCCCACGCCGCGGCCCCCTTGGGACAGAGTTCGCCCCGCGTGTTGACCGGGCCGTTCCACCCGACGGCGCTCCCGCGGTCGGCGTCGTAACGGATGCCGCAGCCGACGCCGCAGTACGGACAGACGCTCTCGCTCGATGCCGCCACCCGATCAGGCACGCTGACACACCACACACATGGTCGAACGTGCGGTCCGGACGGTATTCATCGTACCGCCGACTGCGGCGGGGTGAAAATCGCCGGTGGACATACGTCCGCTCGTGTCGTTCGGTCGAACTGTGCACGAGCAGGCAACCGCGCATCGGGAAGCCGAGGAAGCGAGCGGACGCGAGGACGTGCCGTGGCACGCACTCGAAGGCGAGGCGGCGCTGGAGCGACTCGGGGCGAGCCGAGACGGCCTCAACGACGACGACGCGGCCCGCCGACTCGACGAGGAGGGGCCGAACGAACTTGCGGACGAGGAGGGCGTCTCGCCGCTTTCGCTCCTCGTCTCGCAGTTCACCGGGCCGCTCATCCTCCTGCTTTTCGTCGCCGCCGGTCTCTCGCTGGCCGTCGGCCTCCTGCCCGGCCGCGACCCGGGCTACACCGACGCGGCGCTCATTCTGCTCATCCTGCTCGGAAACGGCCTGTTCGGCTTCGTGCAGGACTACCGCGCCGAACAGGCGCTCGCGGCGCTCCGGGAGATGGCGACGCCGGACGCGACGGTCCGTCGTGGGGGGTCGATTCGGGCGGTCCCCGCGACCGAGGTCGTGCCGGGCGACGTGGTCGTCCTCGAAGCGGGCGACGCCGTCCCCGCGGACGCCCGCATCCTCACCGCCGTCGACTGCCGCGCCGACGAGTCGACGCTGACCGGCGAGAGCGTCCCGGTGGACAAGGCGGCCGACCCGGTCGAATCCGACGCGGCGCTGGCCGACCGGAGCAGCGTCCTCCACGCCGGAACCACCGTGGTCAGGGGTCGCGCCGAGGCCGTCGTCGTCGCCACCGCGATGGACACCGAACTCGGGGGCATCGCAGACCAACTCGGGCAGGCCCGCCAGCGCGAGACGCCGTTCGAAATCGAGGTCGACCGCCTCGGCCGCCGCATCGGCGTCGGCATCGTCGCGCTCATCCTGCTCATCGCGGCGGTCCAGCTGTTCCTCACCGCGACCGACCCGGTGGTCGTCCTCCTCGTCGCCGTCACGCTCGCCGTCGCGGCCGTCCCCGAGGGGCTTCCGGCGGTCGTCACCCTCACCCTCGCGCTCGGGTCGCGGACGCTCATGGAGCGCAACGCGCTCGTCCGCAACCTCGCGGTCGTCGAGAGCCTCGGCGCGGTCGACTACATCGTCACCGACAAGACGGGGACGCTGACCGAAAACCGCATGACCGTCACCCGCGCGTGGCTCCCCGACGACCGGACGGTCGAACTGGACGGCGGGGCGGCGTCGGCCGTCACTCCGCCCGCGTCCGAAAACGGCGGCGTGTCGGCCGCGGCCGAGCACGGCGACGCGTCGGTCTCGGAGCCCAACCCCGACCCGGACCCGGCGCTCGCGGCGCTGCTGTCCTGCGGTGCCCGCTGCAACGACACCAAGGAACTCGACGGCGGCGACCACCGCGGCGACCCCACCGAAGTCGCGCTCGTGACCGCCGCCACCGACGCGGGCCTCGACGGCTCGCGCGACCCCGACGACCGACTTCGCGAGGTTCCCTTCACTTCCGAGCGAAAGCGCATGTCGGTCGTCGTAGACGACTTCGACGCCCCCGGCGACGGCCCCGTCGCGCTCGTGAAGGGCGCGCCCGAGGAAATCGTCGCGCGGTGCGACCGCGTCCTCGTCGACGGGGAAATCGAGCCGTTCACCGACGAGCGCCGCGGACGCGTCGAGACGACCGTGGCCACCTTCGCTGACGACGCGCTCCGCGTGCTCGGGTTCGCCTACGCGCCCGCGGTCGACCCCGATGCCGACGACGAGACGCTCGAATCGGGGCTCGTCTTTCTCGGACTCCAGGGCATGACCGACCCGGCGCGCGAGGGCGTCGCCGAGGCGGTCACCGACTGCCGCGACGCCGGCGTGCAGGTGACGATGGCGACCGGCGACACCCCGCGGACCGCCCGCGCCATCGCCCGCGAGGTCGGCATCGACGCCGACTCGGTCGTCACGGGCACCGAGGTGGCCGCCATGGACGACGCGGAACTCGGTCGGGTCGTCGAGGAGACGAACGTGTTCGCCCGCGTCGCGCCCGAGCACAAGGTCCGCATCCTCCGGGCGCTTCAGGACGCGGGCTACACGGTCGCGATGACCGGCGACGGCGTCAACGACGCGCCGGCGCTCGGCAACGCCGACGTGGGCATCGCCATGGGCGACCGCGGGACGCAGGTCGCACAGGGCGCGTCGGACGTGGTGCTCCGCGACGACAACTTCGTCACAATCCGCGACGCCATCGCGGAGGGGCGCGGCATCTTCGACAACATCCGCAAGTTCGTCAACTACCTGCTGTCGGCCAACGCCGGCGAGGTGTTCGTCGTCTTCCTCGGGACGCTCCTCGGCGCGGCGCTGTTCCCCGAGGTGTTCGCGTCCGAGTCGGCGCTCGTCATCACGCCCGTCGCGCTCCTGTGGCTCAACCTCGTCACCGACGGCTTCCCCGCGCTCGCGCTCGGCGCGGACCCCAAGTCGGACGACGTGATGCACAGGCCGCCGCGCCCCCGCGACGAGGGCGTCCTCGACCGCCGGACCGTCGCCTCGATTCTCGGCATCGGCGTCGCGCTCACCGCGACCGGACTGGGCGTGTTCTTCTACGCGCTCTTTCGGTCCGGCGACCTCGTCGTCGCCCAGACGGTGCTGTTTACGTTCCTCGTCACCGCCGAGCTGGTTCGCACGCAGTCGGTTCGGCTCCGCTACCGGCTGTCGCCGCTGTCGAACCCGTGGCTCCTCGGCGCGGTCGGGCTGTCGCTCGCGCTCCACCTCGTCCTCCTCTACACGCCGGTCGCGGACCTGTTCGGCGTCGTCCCGCTCGGCCTCACGGAGTGGGGTTGGGTCGCGAGCGCGTTCGTCCCGTTCCTCGTCGCGAACGTCTGTCTGGTGTGGCTCAACGACCGGCTGTTCGCTCCGTGAACGACCCGAGCGCGCCCATGAGCCGGTCGCGGTAGAGGTAGCCGAGGACCGACGCCGCGAGCAACGCGCCGACGAAAATCGCGGTGAGTTCGGCGTTGCCGTCGGCGGCGGCCGCGCCCGCGAGATTCACGAGCAGGAAGCCGGGGAGCCGGCCCACCGCCGCGACGACGACGACCCTGCGAACCGGGATGTCAGTAAGGCCGGCGGCGAAGCAGAGAGCGTCGTCGGGGAGGCCGGGGACGAGAAACACGAGAAAGAGGACGGCGAGGCCGTGGGTCTCCATCGCGTCGTCGAACGTCGAAAGCGCGTCGGCGGTGACGACGCGCTCGACGTACGGCCGGCCGAGCGCCCGCGCGAGCGAGACGGCGAGCGCCGTGCCGAGGACGATGCCGACCATGCTGTAAACCGTCCCCCAGAGCGCGCCGAACAGGTAGCCGCTGGCGAAGCCGAGCGCCTGTCCGGGGATGGGCGCGACGAGCACCTGCGCGATTTGCACGCCGACGAACGCGAGCGGGGCGAGCGTCCCGAATCCGAGGAGCCACGCCCGCAGCGCCGTCGGATTGGCGAGAAACGGAAAGCGGTCGACGAGCGCCGTGCCGACGAGGGCGAGGAGGGCGACGACGACGACGGCGAGCGCGAGCGTCCGCCATCGGTCGCGCCGCGATTCGAAGAGGTCGGGGACGGATACCACGGATACCCACTCGCACGCCGCGGTGAAAAGCCCGGCGCGACCCCTCCCGGCGACTCCGCGAGCGCCCCAACGACCGCGGGAGTGCTTTTGTCCCGAGGCGTTGTAGTAATAATCGTGATGGATACGATTCTCGTCGCCGTCGACGGCTCCCCGCTGTCGAAGCGCGCGTTCGAACAGGCACTCTCGCACGCCGACTCGACGGTCGTCGCGCTGCACGTCATCGACCCGACGGACCCGGGTTACAGCGCGCCGTCGAACGCGGACATCAGCACGGAACCGCTCCACGGCTCCGAGGAGTGGTACGAGCGGGCGCAGGAACTCGCGGACGGAATCTTCGAGGAACTCGCGGCGGTTGCCGACGGGAGCGAGGTGGAACTCAGGACCGAGACGCTCCGCGGCGACCCCGCGCGGACCATCGTCGACTTCGCTCGTCGGGAAGGCGTCGACGCCGTCTACCTCGGCGGCCACGGCCGCACCGGCGAGACGGACCTGCTTTTCGGCAGCGTCGCCGAGTTGGTCGCCGGCCGCGCCCCGATGAGCGTGATGGTCGTCCGCTGACGGGCGCACTCGCGCTTGGCTTCGCGGTCGTCTCGCAGCCGTCCGTCGGCCCGAGCGACGCGTCTCACGTCACGTCACTCGTCGTCGTCAGCCGGCGGCACGCACAGGACGGGCACGTCCGAGAGCCTGACGACTCGCTCCGCGACGCTCCCGAGCAGGTAGCGCTCCAGTCCACTCGTCCCGTGGGTTCCCATCACCACGAGGTCGATGTCGCGCTCGTCGCCGTAGTCGATGATGGTCTCGTGGGGCAGGCCGACCCGAATCTCCGTCTCGACGGGCACGTCGCGGTCGGCCGCGCGGTCGGCAACGACACCGACCGCCGTCTCCCCGCGCGTCTGGTCATCGTCGTCGTCGACGGGCGCGTCCGCGTGGCCGGTCCGAACGTCGACGACGTAGAGAACGTGCAGGGCGGCCCCGTAGGTCGCCGCGAGGTCGACCGCGTACTCGGCCGCGCGGACCGCGTGGTCGCTGCCGTCGGTGGGGACGAGAATGTGGTCGAACATACCCGCACAGACGCGCGCCGAGCGAATAAAACCGAACCCGTCCGGACCCGGGGTGGCCGAGCCTTCCGCGTCGCACCCCGGACCGACCACACCCGTCGGTCGCGCTCGCTCGCGTTCCCGATTCCCGGCCACCGGGAAGGATGAGTCCGCCTTATCCCCGAATCGCGCGTACCCTTCACCGGGTGGTGAGGAGCATGCAGACTGACGGTGAACGGAGGGTGGAACTGTGGATTCGTCCGATTCGGGACGGACTCGGGGAGGAACACCAAGCGCTCGTCGTCCGACTCGAACGGCTCGCGGACGAGGGGGTCGTCGACGACGTGTGCGTCCGAACGTGGGGACGAGAGGTCGATGTGGAGTCCGACGCCGCGCCGACGAAGCGCGACGCGGTCGTCCGCGAGCGACTCGCCGAGTGTCGCCACTGGGCGCGAAGGGAAGGGGTCGCGCTCCCGACGCTCGACGAGCGGGCGACGGTCGGGTCGGGACGGATGGGTCCCGAACACGACGCGGTCGTCCTCCCGCCGACGCTGGGAATCGTCTTCCGGAGCGACGAAATCGAGGTCGTCTACCCGCACGAGCGAGACGAGGGGCTCCGAACGCTCTCCGACTGGGTCGAGACCGCGGGGTCGTCCCTCGGGGTCGACCGCGACGAGGTGTAACCGGGGACCGGCCGTCGGTTCCCCGTCGGACTCGCCGGACGATAGCCCCCGAGCGAGTCGAGCGAGAGCAGCGAAGCGTCACGCTTACTCGGGACCGTGTAGTGGTCGAGGTATGAACGTCCCCTGCGTCCGCGTGCCCCGCGAGTCGGGCGAGGCGGCGCGCCGACGCCTCGCCGACGCCGGGTTGCTCGACCACGACCACGAGATTACCGTCGACGAGGGGACGCTCTACATCCCCGTCGTCGACGCCGACGCCGTCCCCGACGACTTGGCGGTCGTCGACTTCGAACCCCCGACCCGCGAAACGCAGACCACGCCCGCCGACCTGCTCGGCTTCGAACCCTCCTACGAGCGTCTCGGCGACATCGTCATCCTCGACGAGGACGACCCCGACCGCGCCCGCGAGATTGCCGACGCCATCGTCGCCTCGGACCTCAAAGCCGAGACGGTCGTCAACCGCGCCTCGAAGGTCAAAGGCGAACTCCGCGTCCGCGACTGGGACGTGCTCGTCGGCGACTCGACCGAGACGGTCCACCGCGAGTACGGCCACGAGTTCCGCCTCGACATCGACACCGTCTACTTCTCGCCCCGACTGGCCACCGAGCGCCACCGCGTCGTCGAGGCGATTCAGGAGGGCGAACACGTCTTCGATATGTTCGCCGGCGTCGGCCCGTTCGCCGTCCCGGCCGCCGCCGCGGGCGCGGAGGTCGTCGCCTGCGACCTCAACGAGGCGGCTGTCGCGTTCCTCCGGGAGAACGCCGCGCGGAACGACGTGGCCGACCGACTCACCGCGATTCACGGCGACGTGCGCGAGGTCGCCGCCGACTACGAGGGTTGGGCCGACCGGCTCATCATGAACCTCCCGCACAGCGCCGACGAGTTCCTCGACACCGCCGTCCGCCTCGCGGGCGACGACTGCGTGATTCACCTCTACGACATCCAACACGAGGACGACCCGTTCGGGCCGGGACTCGCCGCCGTGCGCACCGCCGCCGAACCGGCCTACGAAGTCGAAGTCGTGAACGAGCACGTCGTCCGGTCGTACGCCCCCCACGAGTACAACGTCTGTCTCGACGTTCGCCTGACGAAGCGGGCGTGAGAGGGCTGGTGCCGACCGACAGACGCCGGGGTGATTCGCAAGTCTTAATTACGTAACCGGGGTACGAAAGAATGCGTTCGAAAGCCCACCGCGCCGGTGTAGCTCAGCTGGCAGAGCGATTCCTTCGTAAGGAATAGGCCGAGGGTTCAAATCCCTCCACCGGCTTTTTCTGTCGAACGAAGTGAGACGAGGAGCCCTGCGTGGAGGGATTTGAAGCAGGGAGCAAATCGAAGATTTGCGACCGAGGTTCACAATCCCTCCGCCGGCTTACTTTTTCAGCAAACTAACTCGTCGAGCATCCCGTGTGCGCGACCGCTCGCGAGCGAACGAATGTGAGCAACTGAGGGAGTTGGACGAGCCGAAGACGAGGTTACGCAAACCGGAGCGACGCCTGCTAGAACGTCAGCCGTTCGAGCAGCCGCTGTGCGAACGTCGGCTGTCGGGAGTCGTGCGGGTAGACGGTGATTGTCGTACACCGCGGGGGCGTGCCGGCCGGTCGGTCGGTGAACAGGGCGCTCCGAACGCCCCGTTCGGGACCGCGGCGAACCACTACGTCCGGGTCCTGCGACCAGCCGCCGTCGGCCCGCAGCGGCTCCGAGTGAACCGACACGGAGAGCAGTTCCGAGAGCTCGGCCTGGTACTCCCCGACCGTCCGTTTGTGCTGGTCGGTCATCTTCGGAGTGGCGGGCTGTCGGAGCAGCACGCCGCCCCCGTTGGCGGCGGCGACGGCTTCTGCGACCCCGACCGCTCGCGGCGGGTACGGCCCGCCGTCGCCGGCGAGGACGACCCGTTCCGGACTGTCGTAACCGAGGTTATCGACCAAGAGCACGTCGCAGGGCGCGTGGCGAACGACCCAGTCGATGGGGTCGCCGAACAGCCGCGAGCGGAGTCGGAGCGGCTCGTGTTCGGCCACGACGGCGTCGACCCCGCGGCCGCCCGCGAAGTTGACGACCGCGTGTTTCGTGTCGTGGCTCACGATTTCGTCGGCTTCGATGTCGACGCCCAGCTCCGCCGAGAGCGCCTCGATTCGCGCCTCGTACGAGATGTCGGTCGACGACTGCGCCGCGGCGTTTTCGGTGAGCGGGACTTGGTCGGGGACCTCCTCGAAGCGGACGACGACGACGCGGCCGTCGTCGGGGCGAACGAGGTCCGCGGCGACGGCGACGAGCGACCGTTCGCGTTCGTCGTCGAGGTCCTTCGTGAGCGCGACGAGGACCTCACGGGGGGTATCGTGCATCGCCGACGCCGTTCGGGTGAGCGCGCTCTGTCCGACTTGCCGGCGAACGGCGTCCGTGGCGACGCCTTCGCGGCTCACCCGCGACCGGGCGTACAGCACGTACCAGACGACGCTGCCGAGCGTGATGGCGACGGCCCCGAGCAGGGCGGTCGAGCCCATCTGCGTCAACAGGAGCGCCGCGGTGACGACGCCGAACACCTGCACCCACGGGTACAGCGGCGAGGTGAACTCGGGCTCGTACTCCGCGTTCCCCTCGCGGAAGGCGACGACGGCCACGTTGATGAGGCCGAACACCAGAATCTGGAAGGCGCTCGCGAGCTTTGCGATATCGAGAATCGGGACGAACGCGATGAGCACCAACAGCACCGCGCCGGTGAGGGTAATCGAGGCGACGGGCGTTCCGAACCGCTCGCTCACGGCCGAGAACGACGGCGGCGCGAGCTTGTCCCGGCTCATGGCGAAGGGATACCGCGACGAGGAGAGCACGCCCGCGTTGGCCGTCGAGACGAGCGCGAGGATGGCCGCGAGGATGACCACGACCACGCCGAACTGGCCGAGCGTCGACTCGGCGGCGACCGCCATCGGCGTGAGCGACCCGGCGACGCTTCCGGGGTCCGTCACGCCGACGAGCACCGCCACGATAGCGACGTACAGCACCGTGGTGAACGCGAGCGACCCGAGGATACCGAGCGGGATGTTCCGGCCGGGGTTCTCGACTTCCTCGGCGATGCTCGCGACCTTCGTCACACCGGCGTAGGAGACGAACACGAGGCCGGTCGCGGCGAGGAGCCCGCCGATACCGGCGTCGAAGAAGCCGGCGTAGTTGGCCTGCTCGACGCTGGGAGCGCTCCCGGCGGCGAACCAGCCGAGCGCGGCCAGCATGACGACGACGATGGCGACCTGCAAACGGCCCGTCTGCTTCGCGCCGACGACGTTGACGAGTATCAACACGGCTGCGAGTCCCAACGCGACGGGCTGGAGCGGGAGGTCGAACAGGAGAAGCAGATACGGGACGCCGCCGACGAGCGCGAGCGCACCCTTGAACGACAGGGAGAACCACGTACCGACGCCGGCGATGGTTCCGAGCAACGGGCCCATCCCCCGCTCGATGTAGATGTACGTCCCGCCGGCTTTGGGCATGGCGGTCGCCATCTCGGACTTCGACAGGGCGGCGGGCACGACGAGCAGGCCCGCGAGGGCGTACGCGACGATTACCGCCGGTCCCGCGACTTCGAGCGCCAGCGCGGGCAGGATGAAGATACCGCTGCCGATCATCGCACCGATGCTGATGGCGAAGACGGACGGCAGTCCGAGGTCGCGCTCTAACTCCTTCATACGGCTCCCGCGAGCGTGCCCGACAGGACGGAGGTCGCACAGACCGGCTGGTGGCCGGCCTCGGCGAACAGCTCGAAGCGGTCCGGCGTGTTGACCAACACGACGACGTGCTCGACATCGAAGCGGGCGCGAACGAGCTGTGCGATGAGCAGGTTCCGGCTGTCCGACGCCGTGGCCACGACGACCGTCGACGCGGACGCGACATCGGCTTCCGACAGCGTTCGGACGTCCGCCGGGTCGCCGCGAACCCCGTCGGTGTCCGAACGGTCGTGAAACTCGTCGACCACGCGGACGGCGCGGCCGTCCGCTCGCAAGTGCCGGGCGACGGCGGAGCCGAGGTGCGCGCCACCCAAGACGTAGTACGTACGCTGTTCACAGTCCGTGAGTCGCTCGTCTGCGACGGAGTGATTCGGCGTCATGTGTGCTGAATGTGGTGGGCCGGAGTTGGCTCCGACCGTGCGTACATCCTCGTTGGTGACGGAAGTGCTTAAACTAGCGCATTATTTTGACGAGTCGTCAAAAGAAGTCCCTAAAATACATAATCCGTCATTATATTCTGGAGTCGTCGGTCAACTCGTCGGGGGTCGGCTGTCGAACACGGACACGACGTATGGAACAGACTCATAGTCGCACCGCGTCCAGAGTAGCCCACGCATGAAAGACGGCGAGTTAGACTCGATAGACAGGCGCATCCTCTACTATCTCCAGCAGGACGCCCGAGGAACGTCGTCCAGCGACATCGCGGAACAACTCGGTCTCTCGTCGAGCACCGTCAGAACGCGACTCAACAGACTCGAAGACACCGGCATCGTTCGCGGCTACCACGTCGACATCGACTACGACCTCGCGGGCTACCCGCTCTACACGAAGATAATCTGTACCGCGCCCGTCCCGGAGCGCTCCGCGTTGGCGAACCGGGCGCGCGATGTCCACGGCGTGACCGCGGTTCGAGAGATAATGACCGGCGAGCGGAACGTGTACGTCAACGCCATCGGGACGGACCACGACGACCTCAATCGCATCAGCGAGGAACTGGACGGGCTCGGCCTCGACATCGTCGACGAACAACTCATCCGCGACGAGTTCGTCTGCCCGTATCACGGGTTCCTCGACGAGGACGGCGCTGACCAGTAGGCGACCAGTATCTCGCCGTTGGCGACGACGCGGCGGCGACCGGCCCCGGAGGACTCAGAACCCGATGTGCGACGTCGAACTCGGGATGTCGTCGTCCTCGTCGTCTTCGTCCTCGCGCGCCGCGCCCGCGGAGAGATAGGTGTACTCGTCGTCGGTCAGGAAGACGTCGCCGTCGGTGACCGCGATGTCCACGTCCGGCAGGCTGGTGCCCGCCGCCTCGCCGTTTTCGCACGCGCCGGAACAGGTGTCGAACATCGACCCGTGTTTCGGGCAGATAATCTCGCCGTCGCGCACCGCCGCGCCGGTCCCCCGGTCGAACCGCTGATTCTCGTGGGTGCAGGTGTTCGGCCACGCTTCGATACCCGGCTCGTCGTCGCACCGAACGAGAATGAGTTCCGTCGGCCGCGAATACGCGTCCTCCGCGGTGAACAGATACGACCCGTTTTCGGGGACCTCGTCTACGGCCGCGACTCGGGTTCCATCGACCATCGGCCACAGCTATCGACCGAGCGGAAAAGTAGCTATCGACGACGCCGCGACTGGCCCCACATCGGGGGACGAACGCCGCATCGATGCCGCCGGTTACGCCGAGACAAAGCGGTCCCACACCGCCCGACAGTCGTGACAGAGGAATCCCGTGAACTCGTCTACCGCGTGTTTCCGGACCGTCGTGTCTCGTCCGCACCGTTCACACCACATACTCACTCGTTCGGGAGACTGTCGTATTGTTATGAAGCTCATAGTCGCTAACTCGACGCTCGCGCGATTCGGAGCGAGAGCCCGAACCGGCGAGCGACCGGCTCAGTCGTTCTCGTCGAGGTTCACGCCGCAGACGCCCGCCTCCTCGCCCATCTTCTCCACGCCGGGGGCGAACCGGCCCAACTCCCACGCGGGGTCGTGGCCGGTCTCGGCGCGGTGTTCTTCGATTCGGAGGCGCGCGTCAGCGAGCTTCGAAAAGCGCTCTTCGAGCCCGCACGTCGGGCAAGCGACCGTCGCACGAGGGGTCGACATCACTCGAAGGGAACACGGCAGTCGAGATAGTTCCGTCGGGTCAGTCCGCGGAGGACGGCGAAAAAAGCGGTCGCTTGCGCACGGCGGTCAGCCCATGACGAGGCTCATCCACCGGTTACGACGCACGAACTCCATGTTTTCGAGGTAGGCGTCGACACCGAGGATGCGGCCCGCGCCGAACGCGCCGAGACCGAACAACAGCACCGCGTAGACGATGTGGTCGTCGACGACCCAGCCGTGAGCCAGCGGCAGGCCGGCGAGGATGCCGCCTTCGAGCGCCGCCGCCCAGTAGAAAAGCATCATGACCGCGCCCCAGAAGGCGCTGAAGCGAACGAACGCGCCGAGGATGAGCGCCAGTCCGGCCAGCGTCAACCCCCACATGTTCAGCATGTCGATGAGCGGGCTCCCCGCCATCGAACTCCACAGTCCCATGAGGGGGTTCCCCTCGGGAATCGCGTTGGCGAGGTAGCCCGCCGCGGTCCAGTTGTTCGAGGGGTCCGAATCCAAGTAGGTTACGAGCTTCGTGATGCCGCCTTGGAACAGCGTCCACCCCATCACCACTCTGAGCAGAAACAGCGAGTAGCCGACCCAGCGCTCCGAGTAGTCGAACCGCACCGCTCGTCCGAACAGTTCCGTCTCTAGTGTACGACTATCGGTTGACATACGGAGGAAATATTTTCCGGCGAACTACAATAGTGTGTTGGGTAATCTCACACAATGGGTATCCGTCGTTCCGCCGAGGGTCACGCCGCTTATCACCGACGGCGACAGAACACGGACATGCTCACCTTCATCGGCCTCGGTCTGTACGACGAGCGCTCGGTCACCGTCGAAGGGCGGGAGGCGCTCGCTGACGCCGACCGCGCGTTCGCGGAGTTCTACACGAGCCACCTCGTCGGCGCGACCGTCGAGGAACTCGAAGCCTCCCACGATATCGATATCGAGGTCCGCGACCGCGCCGGCGTCGAACAGGACCCCGGACCGATACTCGACGCCGCGGAAGACGAACACGTCGCGTTCCTCACCGCCGGCGATACGATGATTTCGACCACGCACGTCGACCTGCGGCTCCGCGCCGAAGACCGCGGTATCGAGACGCGCCTCATCCACGGCGTGACTGCCCAGTCCGCGGCCAGCGGCCTGACGGGACTCCAGAACTACCGCTTCGGGAAGGCCGTCACGCTCCCGTTCCCGTACGTCCACGGCGGCGACCCCGTGCCGAAGAGCGTCGTCGACTCGCTCGAAGCGAACCGTGACCTCGGCTTGCACACGCTCGTCTACCTCGACATCAAGGTCGACTGGGAGGGCCGCCGCGGCGTCGAAGTCGACGGCGACCAGTACATGACCGCCGACTACGCGGCGGAACTGTTCGCTGAACACTGGGACGCCGACGCCCTCGGTGTGGCCGTCTGCCGGGCCGGAAGTCCGGACCCCGTCGTCGCCGCGGACCGCCTCTCGGCGCTCGCGGAACGCGACTTCGGCGCCCCGCTCCACATGCTCGTCATCCCCGGCGAGGTCCACCACGTCGAAGCCGACGCGCTGTCGGCGCTCGGCGGTGCGCCCGAAGAACTGTTCGACGACGAAAACTGAACGTCACTCCGACGGCGTAATCAGTCGAGTCCTAACTCGTTTCTGAGGTCGTACTCGTCGCCGGTCACCATGTAGAGCACGTCCTCGATGACCGTGAGGAGTTCCGGAACCTCGTGGACGACGAGGTAGGTGACTCCCACGAGCGCGACGACCGCGAGCCCCTGGCTGATGATGCGGTCGGAGATAAAAAACGACACCATGTACGGGTCCGACGAGCCGAAGAGGAACAGAATCTCGTCGACGAACAGGTGGAAGTACTGCTTGCCGACCGAGATGGCGATGAACGTCGTCCGAAGCAGGTTCAGCGCGTAGATGATGGGGACGGCGATGGCGAGCCCGCGGAGTTTCCGGCCCATCGGCGCGTCGACGGCGGCGATGAGGCCGGCGAAGATGGCGATGCTCCCGAGGCCGGTGCAGGCGAGGACGACCGAGATTTCGAGTCGGTGCGAGCCCTGCATCCACAGGAACGTGTTCAGGTACCCCTGATCACCGACAATCATCTGCGGCGTGTAGCCGAGCGATTCGATGAGGAAGCGCGTCTGCGCCGCGACGGTCTCCATGAGGACGCCGCGGGGCGCGGGGACGGTCACCCCGAAGAGCGTAAACGCGGGAATCGTCTCGAACGGGAGGTAGACGACGCCCATGGCGGCGACGGCGCGCGAGAGGACGAACAGCGTGTCGCGGCCGTTGTAGAGGAGCCAGCCGGCGTAGAGCGACGCCGGGACGGCCGCGATGGTCAACAGCCCCTCGATGTAGCTCTTGTGGACGAGCGTGAAATGCGGAATGAGCTGAAGCCAGAAGAGCGCGAACAACACCCACGCTGCGGACATCACCCGCCGCCCGAGTTCGCGGTCTCGCCCGTTTGCGACCGCGCCGGCGACGAAGGTTCCGATGGCCACCCACGCGAGGATGTCGGAGAGGAGACCGGGCATACGTATTGGATGCGGTGGACCGATTAAATCCCTTGTCGTTCCGGACGCCGACTGCCGGTGCGAGCCGGCGGTCCGAATCCGCAGTGCCGCCGCTGTCTCGACAGTCGAGAGCGATGCGAAAACGAGACGCCGGCCTCAGCACCGAATCGGGTTACTCCGGCGACTCGAAGTCGGCCGGGATGACCTCGATTTCGTGGCCGTCGGGGTCCTTCGTGAACGCGAACATGTCGTCGCAGGACTCGGGGTCGCGGTAGTCTTCGGCCTCGCGCTCCATGAGCGTCTCCCAGTAGTCGTGGAGGTCGTCGGCGCTGACGGCGAGGTGGCCCCACGCGTCGCCCATCTCGTAGCTCCGGCCGTCGTAGTTGTAGGTGAGCTCGACGGCCATCGCCTCCTCGGCCGCGCCCTCGGGCTTCATGAAGTAGTTCGCGAAGGTGTCGGACTCCCAGCGACCGGTGTGTTCGTAGCCGAACTTGCGGGTCCAGAAGCCGAGCGCCTCGTCGGCGTCCTCGACGCGAATCATCGTGTGGTCGAGGCTCCACTTCGCGCCGTGGTCGCGCTTGACGATTTCGACCTCGTGGCCGTCGGGGTCCTTGACGAACGCGTAGCGACCGCCGCAGGACTCGGGGTCGCGGTAGTCCTCGACGCCCTCGTCCATCAGCTGCTGGTAGGAGGATTCGAGTTCGTCCTCGGGGACGCGGACTGCGATGTGACCCCAGGCGTCGCCCATCTCGTAGGTGTTGTCGCCGTGGTTGTAGGTGAGTTCGAGAACCGCGCCCTCCTCGTGGAGGTCCTCGGGGCCGAGGTAGACGTTGGTGAACGTGTCGGCCTCCCAGCGACCCTTCTCCTCGTAGCCGAGATGGGTCGTGTACCAGTCGAGCGACTCCTCGAGGTCTTCGACGCGAATCATCACGTGGTCGAGGGTTCCGGACATACCCGAGTGATGTGTCGCGCCGGCGAAAAACGTACCGAACGCGGAAGCCACCGTCGATGGTTGCCACACGCCGTCTACGGGAGTTTTCGGCCCGTTACGAGATACATAAGTACCACCCGAAGTTACGATTCGGCAGTGTTCCCGGTCCCCAACCCCGTTCGCCTCCTCATCCTCGGCATCGGGCTCGCGCTCGCCCGTCTCGGTCTCCTCGACCGCGAGCGCGCCGTCCGCATCGCCGAGCTCTCGTGGCCCCGCGTCGTCACCGGCCTCGCCCGGATGTCGAAGAACGCCGTCGACGTGGCGATGGTGGGTATCGCCTCGGGGACCGTCGCCATCACCGGCGTCGGGTTCGCCGGGCCGTACTGGGGGCTCGCCTTCGCACTCGGCGGCGGTATCGCCGGCGGAACCATCGCGCTCGTCTCCCAGCGGTTCGGCGCGGACGCGATGGACGAACTGGGGCTCGCAGTGCGGTCGAGCGCGCTCTTGACCGTCGTCGCCACGCTCCCGGTCACGGCCGTCTTCTGGCTGTTCCCTACCGAACTCATCTCCGTGCTGAGCAGCGACCAAGGGGCCATCGAACTCGGCGCGGCGTACCTCCGAATCGTCGGCCTCGGCGTCCCCTTCGCCGGCCTGAACCTCATCGGGAGCCGCGTTCTCGTCGGCAGCGACGACGCCTACACCGCGATGACGCTCCGTGCGAGCGGTGCGGTCATCAACATCGTCCTCAACGCGGTGCTCATCTTCGGCCTCGACCTCGGCGTGGAGGGGGCGGCGCTCGGAACCGTCCTCTCGAACGTCGTCGTCACCGGCGCGTTCGCGGTCGGTCTGTCGCGGGGGTCGCTCCCCGGCGTCGGCGCGTTCCCCGTCGTCATCGACCCGTTCGGCCCCTTCCTCGACACCGAGACGATACGCGACCTCGTCAAAATCGGCGTCCCCGTCATGGGTCGGAGCCTCGTCTGGACGGTCGCGGAGTTCCCGATGCTCGCCATCCTCGACAGCTTCGGACCCGACGTGGTCGCGGCGTTCGTCATCGCCCGCCGCATCTGGGGGCTCATGAACACCCCCGGCTGGGGCTTCGGGCTGGCGTCGTCGAGCCTCGTCGGGCAGGCGCTCGGCAAGGACGACGAAGGGACCGCCGAGGCCTACGGCAACGAGGTCATCCGGTTCGCCGTCGCCACGTACCTCGTCTCGGCGGCGCTCGTGGCGATATTCGCCCGCCCCATCGTCCTCGGGTTCGTCGATAACCCGGCGGACCCGGCGGTCCCCATCGCCATCGACCTCGTCTACGTCGCCTGTATCGCCGTCATCTTACAGGGCGTCTCCGGCGGCTCCGCGGGCCCGCTCGACGCCAGCGGCGACACCCGCTGGACGTTCGGCAGCCAGTTCGTCGGGATGTTCCTCGGGTCGATTCCGCTCACCTACATCGGCTCTATCACTTCGCTCGGGCTCACCGGGCTCTACTTGGCGTTCCTCGCCGAGACGACGATTCCGGCGGTGCTGAACTACTACCGGTTCAAAACCGGGACGTGGAAGGTAGTGAGTCGGGGCTACCGGCCGAAGACGGCCGCAGACGACTAAGCGAGGGGGCAGCGGACGCGTCGTTCGACTTTGTGTGTTGCGCTCAGCGCGAGGAGCCGTCGGCGTCGCGCTCGCACGCACGCGACCAGTACAAGAACCCCGCCACGGCCCACAAGAGAACGGTCCCGACCGGCCACGCGGTTCGACCGGGTTGGACCGAAAAGCCGCGGGCGACCTCCAACTGGGTCACGCCGGCGAGGGCGAGCCCGGCCGCGGTGAGCCGAACGTCCTCGCGGCCGAACAGGGCGCCCGAGAGCGCGCTTCCGAGCGCGACGAGGTAACAGGCGACGCCGACCGGCCAGACGAGGATGTAGTCCGGAAGCCCCATCGTAAAGCGCAGAAAGAAGTCGGTGATGGTCGTCACGCTCCCCGTCGCGGGGCCGACGAGGCCCCACGGGAACAGGAGCGTGTCGCTCCCGGCGGTGAACGTCTGGACGGACCACGGGACGAGACCGAGGACGAAGACGAGGAGTAGCCGGAGGCGGCGGCGCGCGGGCGACCGCGACGCCGACCGGGCCGCCGAGTCGGTCGTCACCGCTGGGCGATGATGCGGAGCACGTCCTCGTCGGCGAGGACGTGGTCGCGGCCGACCTGCTGGTCGTCGTGTTTCGCGCTCGGGCCGGAGACGCGGGCGAACCGGAACCGCTCGTCGAGTTTGGCACCGAGTTCGTGGATGGCGTCGTCGATGGTGTCGCCCTCGCGGAGGACGAGCGGTTCGTCGTAGTCGATGCCGCGGCCGGGTTTGTCCATGTAGATGCGGATGAGCCCGAGGGCGTCCCAGATTTCCTCTTTGAGCGCGTCGAGGCCCTTTTCGGCCTCGGCGCTGATGAACGTCACCTCGTCGGGGTCGAGCCCGACTTCGCGGAGGTTCTCCTCGACCGTCGGAAGGTAGTCCTTGTCGATGAGGTCGGCCTTGTTGACGGCGACGATAGACGGTAGGTACACCCGGTTTTTCATGATGCCGTCGACGAGTTCGTCGATGGTCGTCTCGCCGCGGAGCGTCACCTCGGCGTTGACGAAGCCGTGCTCGCGGAGGATGCCCTTGATGGTCTCCTCTTCGAGGTCGACGCTGTCGCTTTTGGTGACGTTGATGCCGCCTTTCCCCTTCTTGTTGATAGAGAGGTTCGGCGGTGACGTGTCGAGCCGAATCTTGTTGTTGTAAAGCTCCTGTTGCAGTCGCTCGTAGCGCTCGATTTCGAACACCGAGAGCATGAACACGACGAGGTCGGCGGTGCGGACGACAGAGAGGACCTCCTTGCCGCCGCCGCGACCGCCCGCGGCCCCTTCGATGAGGCCCGGCACGTCGAGTATCTGGATGTTCGCGCCCTTGTACTTCAGCATCCCCGGATTCACGTTGAGCGTCGTGAACTCGTACTCGCCGGTCTCGCTGTCGGCGTTGGTGAGCGCGTTGATGAGCGTCGATTTGCCGACGCTGGGGAAGCCGACGAGCGCGACCGTCGCATCGCCGGTCTTCTCGACGGCGTACCCTTGGCCGCCGCCGGCCGAACTCTGGTTTTCGAGTTTCTCTTTCAGTTCCGCGAGTTTCGCCTTCAGCCGACCGATGTGCGCCTCGGTCGACTTGTTGTACGGCGTGTTAGATATCTCCTCGCGGATATCTTCGATCTCCTCCTCCAGTCCCATCGTCAACAGTTCCGCCGCGTCCGTCGAAAAACCCTTTCCTTCCGCGCGGCGGATTCCGCCGGGGCGACGCGTCGGATATCGTGGTGGTCGCGCGTACGCGGGAAAACAAGTATCGGCACGGTTATACACGACCCCTTCGACCGCCCGATGAACACCGATGCCCGACCCCCGGACGCTTCGCGACAGCACGCAAATCGTGCTCCCCTGCGACCTCTTGGAGAGCGTGCGCGACGACCTCGAAGCGGAGTTCGTCGTCTCCGTCCACCGAGCGGACGGAGAGACGTGCCGGATTATCGGAAGCCCGGTCGAGATTCGCGCAGTCAGCGACTTCCTCGCCCGGCAGGGTATCTCTCTCCGCTAGTCTCGGTTCCGAAGGGCTTGTTACCACACAGTCCAACGGACGCGTATGGACGAAGCGCCGGGACTCTCCGACCAGTACCGCACGGCCAGTCCGTGGCCCGTGTTCATCGCGCTCGGGATACCCATCTCCGAGTTGGGTCTGTTGTTTGGCCTGTTTCCACTCGCCGTCGGCGGGCTGCTCCTGTTCGGCGGGAGCGTCGTCGGCATCCTCAAGGAGTCCGGCTACGTCACCTCGACGATTCGCGCAGTCACCGCGCTTGCGGTCATCTTCCTCGCGTTCGGCGCGGGGCTCGCGTTCACCGACATCGCCCTCGTGACCCGGGGCTACGCGGTCATCGCGGCCGCGATTCTGCTGGCGGTCGGCGGCGTCGTCTTCGAACTGTTCGTCCGCGAACAGCGACAGACGTTCTGACCACCGCGGGCGACCCACGGGGGACCCCGCGGCCGTCCCCACCCTCCTCAATCGGACGAGAAACCAACAATCTATTTGAACGGCGTCCCCGACTGTCTCGATATGGCAACCAAGACGTTCGACAAGGACACCATCCTCGACCTCACGGTCAACATGGTTCCGCTGGCCATCATCCTGTTTTTCGTGGTGGCGTTCACCTTCGTCAATCCGTTTGGGTTCGAATCGCTCACCTCGGGGCTCCAGTACACGCTCCTCATCGCGCCGTTCGTGCTCCTCGCGGCGCTCACCTACCTCTCGGGGAAGGCCATCGCCGGCTCCGAGAAGGAAGGCACCGTCTACGCGCCGGGTCGGGCGACGGTCCCCGGTGCGAAGCCGCTTCACGAAGAAGAGAGCGAGGGAGCGGCCGAACTCGAAGAATCGCCGGCTGACGACGCCGTCGAAGCCGCGGACGAGACGGCTTAAAGCACCTCGAATCGCAGGGCGGTCCCGAATCTTTCATTACCCTGCACTACTCAGGCACTTCCATGGAGGTTAACGGACAGTTAGCACTGACGGTGCTCATGGGGGTCTTCCTCATCGCCGTCGCCGCGTGGCTCGCGCGGGTCGAAGACTGGCGGTCGTACACCCCGCTCGCGGGCGGAGGCACGGTCGGTGGTACCGCAGAGCAGTACGTCTCGGAGGAGAAACCATCCGGGGTCATCCGTTGGTTGACGACGGTCGACCACAAGGACATCGGGATGCTCTACGGCGCGTACGCGCTCGTCGCGTTCGCCGTGGGGGGTCTCATGGTCGTCCTGATGCGGATTGAACTGGCGGACCCGTCGATGACGCTCATCTCGAACACGTTCTACAACTCGTTGCTCACAAGCCACGGGATTACGATGCTGTTCCTGTTCGGGACGCCCATCATCGCCGCGTTCTCGAACTACTTTATCCCGCTTCTCATCGGCGCGGACGACATGGCGTTCCCGCGTATCAACGCCATCGCCTTCTGGCTCCTGCCGCCGGCGGCGCTGCTCATCTGGGCCGGGTTCTTCCCCATCCCGGACGTCATCCCGGCGCAGACCGCCTGGACGATGTACACGCCGCTTTCGGCCGGTGTCGGCTCCGGCAACCAGATGAACGCCGGCGTCGATCTGATGCTTCTCGGCCTGCACCTCTCGGGTGTCTCGGCCACGATGGGTGCGATTAACTTCATCGCGACCATCTTCACGGAGCGCGACGAGAAGGTCTCGTGGGCGAATCTCGACATCTTCTCGTGGACGATTCTGACCCAGTCGGGTCTCATCCTCTTCGCGTTCCCGCTTCTCGGCAGCGCCATCGCGATGCTGCTTCTCGACCGGAACTTCGACACGATGTTCTTCTCGGTCGACGGCGGCGCGATTCTCTGGCAGCACCTGTTTTGGTTCTTCGGCCACCCCGAAGTGTACATCCTCGTGTTGCCCCCGATGGGCATCGTGAGCCTCGTCCTCCCGCGCTTCGCGGGGCGTCGCCTCTTCGGGTTCAAGTTCGTCGTCTACTCCACGCTCGCCATCGGCGTCCTCTCGTTCGGCGTCTGGGCGCACCACATGTTCGCGACGGGTATCGACCCCCGGCTTCGCGCCTCGTTCATGGCCGTCTCGCTGGCCATCGCGATACCGAGCGCCGTGAAGACGTTCAACTGGATTACGACGATGTGGAACGGGAAGATTCGCCTCACGACGCCGATGCTGTTCTGTATCGGCTTCGTCTCGAACTTCATCATCGGCGGCGTGACGGGCGTCTTCCTCGCGTCGATTCCGGTTGACCTCGTGCTCCACGACACCTACTACGTCGTCGGGCACTTCCACTACATCGTCATGGGAGCCATCGCCTTCGCCGGCTTCGCCGGGCTCTACTACTGGTTCCCCATCTACACCGGCCGGATGTACCAGGTCACGCTCGGTAAGTGGCACTTCTGGCTCTCGATGGTCGGGACGAACCTGACGTTCTTCGCGATGATTCTGCTCGGCTACGGCGGTATGCCGCGTCGCTACGCGACCTACCTGCCGCAGTTCGCGACGCTCCATCAGGTCGCGACGGTCGGCGCGCTCATCCTGCTCGTCGGCCAGATGATATTCGTCTGGAACTTCGTCCAGTCGTGGCTCGAAGGACGCAAGGTCGAAGACGGCGACCCGTGGGACCTCGCCGACGACGACCTCACCACCGCCGAGTGGACCTGGTTCGAGCGCAAACTGGAGACTGCCGTCACCGACGGCGGCGAAGACGAGACCGAACTCGCCACCGACGGCGGGCAGACGGTCGACGACGCGGACGCGGACGCGAACTCCGCTGACGACGCGTAATCGACGCCGCTCACCGGCGGCTCGGGTTATTTTTCGGACGCTGTTTTCGAGAGCGAGAGCGAACGCGCGCGACGACGACTGTCCGTGCTCGAAGACGGATTGTCGCTCGATGCAGTCCGTATTCGAGCGCTCGCCAGCGCCGCCGCTCGCGGGCGACGGGAGTCACGACTGGAGAGAAGCGGCCGCTCTCGGCGGCGGCGACGCGGAAAAGCGGCGGGGGCTCAGACGACGAGGAGGATGCCCGTCGCGAACATCAGTATCGCGATGGCCCCGAGCACGAGTCCGAGGATATCGGTATCCGACATACTCCGACCTTAGCGCGTGCGGCAAAAGGTGCATCGGTACGCCGGGGCCGCCGACCCGACGAGCCGAACGGAAACCCTAACAGCGTCCGCTCCCGAACGTCGGCCGTGAGTTCGAACGTCGGCGGTCACCGCTTCGTCCTCGGACTGTACGCCGCGCTCGTCGCCGTCGCCGGAGTCGCGGGCTACCTCACCGGAACGTTCGTCTCGGGCCTCAGCGCGCCTCGGTTTCTCTTCTTGGTGCCGTTTCCACCGACGCCAGCCGGCTTCGCGGCCTACGGCGCGCTGACCATCGCGCTCGTCCTCGGCGTCCCGCTCGCGCTCGTCGTCTACGTCTCGGCCGGCCTCGACGACGCGGCCTAATTCACCATTATCGTTTAGCACAAATACTAAGCCCGACGACCGGGACGTGATAGTATGTACCACGTGGTAATCGGTGTCGATGACGACGCGGAACACGCGCTCGCGTGCGTCGAAGAGGTCGCGAAACTCCCCGGCGAACCCGACGAGAAGGAGGTGACGCTCGTCCACAGCTTCACCGACAACCCGAGCGGGGCGTCGGCGACGCAGATTCACTCGGTCCGCGAGGCCGGCGAGTTCCTCGAAGACCGCGGTATCGAGTACGACGTCAACGAGTCGTCGGGCGACCCCGCGGAGGTCATCATCGAGTTCGCCGACGAGGAGGACGCGGACCTCATCGTCACCGCCGGGCGGAAGCGCTCGCCCGCGGGCAAGGCGCTGTTCGGGAGCGTCACGCAGACGGTGATTCTGAACTCCGACCGACCCGTCATGGTGACGGGGTCGACGAAGCGGAAAAGCTAGTACACCCGGTCGAGGACGGCCGCGACCTCGTCCGGGGTCTGGCGGCCGGACGCTCGTTCTCGCAGTTCGCCGTCACGAACGCACAGGAGCGTCGGCGCAGAGTCGACGTCGAACCGCCGACAGAACTCGTCGGCCGCCTCGCCGTCGATCCCCGCGGCCGCGACCCCGTCTGGGACGCGGTCGAGGATGGCGTCGAGGTCCGCTTTCATCGCGTCGCAGGGCTCACAGAAGCGTCGCCACACGAGGACGACGGCGTCCGGGTGCGCCGCGAGGTACGATTCGAAGGAGTCGTCGTCGAGTTCGTCGAGGGCGTCCGGCACCGGCGACGACGGGGTTATCTCGACGAGCAGGCCCGCCATGACCAGAAGGAGGTCCTGGTCGACCGGCACGTCGAGGAACGACTTGGCCGCGAGATAGGCCACCACGTCGGCTCTGGTGACGCCGAACTCGTCGAGTCGCGCCTCGACGTTCTCGGGGGCGACGCCGAAGAGCTCAGAGACGGTCTGGTGGAACTCCTCGGTCGAGACCGCCCCGTAGATGTCGTGATAGACGGCGAGCGTCTTCTCGAACTCCGCCGTGGTCGAGAGCGTTCCGTCGGGCGCTTCGTCGACCGCGCCGGCGGCGATGAGCGTTTCGAGCGCGGTCTCGGGGTCGGCGTCGATATCGGTCGCAGCCATCGTCAGACCCCCAGATACCGCTCGCGAGTCTCGTCGTCCTCGCGGAGTTCCTCGGCGGTCCCGTCGAAGACGATTCCCCCTTGGTCGATGACGTACGCGCGGTCCGCGAGCTTGATGGCCGCCGCGGCGTTCTGCTCGACGAGCAGGATGGTCGTGCCCGCGTCGCTGATGCGCTCGACCGCGTCCTCAACGTCCTCGATAATCTTCGGCGCGAGCCCCTCGTAGGGCTCGTCGAGGAGCAGCAGGTCCGTGTTCTGCTTCAGGGCGCGCGCGATGGCGAGCATCTGCTGTTCGCCGCCCGAAAGCGTCCCGGCGCGCTGGTCTCGCCGCTCGTCGAGTCGGGGGAACTGCTCGTAGACCTCCTCGGTCGACATCCCCTTGTGGCCGAACGACAGCGACCGGCCGAAGGTGTTCGACTTGTTGTTGACGACCTCCGCGAGGTGGAGGTTCTCGGCGACGGAGAGGTTCGGGAAGATGCGCCGCTCCTCGGGCACCAGCGAGATGCCCCGGACCGACACGTCTTCGGCGGGGACGCCCGTGATGTCGTCGTCTTTGAACCGGATACTGCCCTTCCGTACGTCGGGCGGCGTCGCGCCGGCGATACACCGGAGCGTGGTGGTCTTGCCCGCGCCGTTGCGGCCGAGGAGCGCGCATATCTCGCCCTCCTCGACGCTCATCGAGAGGTCGCGGATGATGTGGCTCTCGCCGTAGTAGGCGTCGATGGCGTCGATTTTGAGGAGGCTCATAGCTCGACACCTCCGAGGTAGGCCTCTTGGACGGCTTCGTTGCCCCGAATCTCGTCGGGGGTCCCCTCGGCGATGATGCCGCCGCGGCTGAGGACGACGATGCGGTCTGAGATGCTGAAGACGATTTCCATGTCGTGTTCGACGAGGACGAACGTGAGGCCGTGGTCGCGTTTGACCTGCTCGATGAGTTCGACCGTCGACTTCGTCTCCTCGGGAGACATGCCGGCGGTCGGTTCGTCCATGAGGAGCAGGTCGGGCTCGCTCGCGAGTGCGATACCGATTTCGAGGCGACGCTTGTCGCCGTAGGGAAGGTCGGTCGCGATAGTGTCCGCGCGGTCCAACAGCCCGACCGAGTCGAGCGTGTCGCGGGCGACGCCGTGTACGTCCGTGAGGCTGTCGCGATGTTTCAGGAACTCGAAGCCGAACGCGCCGCGCTCGGCCGCCAGCGCCGCGATTTCGGCGTTCTCCCTGACGGTGAGGTCGGGGAAGATGGAAGCGGTCTGGAACGACTTCGAGACGCCGCGTTGGACCACCTGGTGCGGTTCGAGGCCGACGATTGACTCGCCTTTGAAGCGGATGTCGCCGCTGGTGGGGTCGAGCCGTCGCGTGATGAGGTTGATGAGCGTCGACTTCCCCGCACCGTTGGGTCCGATGATGGAGACGCGCTCGTCCTCCTCGACGGTGAGGTTCACGTCGTCGGTCGCGACGAGGCCGCCGAACTCCTTGACGAGGTTCTGGGTTTCGAGGAGCGTCATCGGCCGTCACCCCCGTTTCCGGAGCGCGAGCGGACGCGGTTCGCCGCCTTCGAACCGAGGTCGACCGCGAGCTCGCGGAGGCGGGTCAGGATGCCCCACAGGCCGTCGGGGACGACCCAGACGACCACGACGAAGACGAGGCCCAAGAGGAGGTGCCAGTAGAACCCGAAGTCCCTAATGAGCACGATATCCGTGAAGGGAATCGTCAGCGCCTGGATGGTGCTGACGATGTTCTCGATGTAGAGGTAGAGGCCCACACCGAGGACCGGCCCGAACATCGAGCCCGCGCCGCCGAGGACGGTCATGACGACGATGTCGCCCGACTCCGTCCAGAACAGCGACTGGAGGGGGACGTACGCCCCGTGGATGGTAAAGAGGCTCCCGGCGATGCCGGCGAACGCGCCCGAGATGATGAACGCCATGAGCTTGTAGCGCCAGACGTTGAGGCCGACGAACTCGGCGCGCTGTTCGTTCTCTCGGATGGCGCGGAACACCATCCCGTACGGGGAGTTGAGGATGCGGTAGGCGACCGCGACCGCGCCGACGAAGAACGCGCCGACGAAGGCGTAGAGCCACGTCCCGAGGAGCATCCCGCCGACGGACGGGATGTCGGCTTCGAGGTGGATGACGCCGAGGAAACTGCCGACCTCGACGCCGGTCAGGCCGTTTTCGCCGTTGGTCAGAAACGCCAGCGGCGACGCGGCCATGTAGTAGAACATCTGGGCGAACGCCAGCGTCAGGATGGAGAAGTAGATGCCGCCGCGGCGAAGCGACAGGAAGCCGAGCACCCACGCGAGCAACACGGCGAACAGCGTCCCCGAGACGACCATCACGATGGGGTCGCCGCTGACGTTCTTAGCGACGATTCCGGCGGCGTACGCCGCGCCGCCCCAGAAGGCCGCGTGGCCGAACGAGAGCAGCCCGGTGTAGCCGAGAAGCAGGTCGAAGCCGATGGCGAAGATGCCCCAGATGAGGATGAGCGTCGCGAGGCTCTGGTAGCCCTGCAGGAACCCCGAGACGACGGGGGCGCGGGCGAAGAGGTACGGGAACACCGCGACGAGGACAGCCGTGATGCCGACGACCGTCCCCTCGCGGCCGCGGAGCTTCTCCCAACGACCGAACAGACTGCCGCCGACGAGCGCGTCTTTGGCGCTCGGGTTAGCGTCCTTCTCGCTCATGGGGCCACCTCCTCGTCGCCGAGTAGACCCTGCGGTCGCGTCAGGAGGACGAGGGCCGCGATGGCGTACAGGCCGACCTGCGACCACGCGGGCGCGAAGGAGACGAGGGCGGCGGTCGTGAGACCGAAGACGATGCCGCCGACGACCGCGCCGGCGATGCTGCCGACCCCGCCGATGACGACCGTCAGGAACGCCGGGACGAGAATGTTCGTCCCGATAGTTGGATTGACGACGTTCAGCGGGCCGCCGACGACGCCCGCCACCCCGGCGAGCGCCGCGCCGATGCCGAAGACGACGATGTACGGGCGGGTGATTTTGATGCCGAGGAGCCGGACCATCTCGGCGTCGCGGGTCCCGGCGCGGACGACGAGACCGAAGTCGGTGTACTCGACGAGCAGGTACACGAGCGCCACGAGGACGGCCGTGATGCCGATGACCCAGAGCCGCCACTGCGGGAAGTTGCCGACGATGGGCAGGGCAACCGGACCGGAGACGGGAAGCCCGGCGAACGAGCCGAACGAGAGGATTCGCTCGGGCTGTTCGAACGGCAGGCTGTTGCTACCGAACAGAACGCGGAACAGCTCCTGAACGACGATTGCGAGCCCGAACGTGACGAGAATCTGGTCGGTGTCGGGACGGTCGTAGAACGCCCGTGCGAGGTACCGCTCCATCAACAGGCCGACACCGAAGACGAAAAGCGGGACGAAGATCAGGGCGGCGAAGAAGCCGATATCGAGCCCGAAGCTCGAAAAGCCCCACTCCGCTAGCTTCCCGTTCGAAAGCGGCACGTTCAGCGCGACGAACAGCCCCGCGTAGGTGCCGACGAGGTACAGCGCGCCGTGCGCGAAGTTGACGAACTTGAGCGTCCCGAGGATGATGGAGAGACCGACCGCCAAGAGGACGTAGATGGCCCCCTGCTGAAGTCCGTTAAGCAGGATGACGAGCACGTCCGACAGAAGACTCATCGACCACCACCCCTCCGGATATTCGAGGCGTGAACTACCATGGGTATGCTAATCTTACTCATTTACGTGTGCGTGGTTGTCTGATATTAATTTTCATTAAGATAACGGTGGGGAGAGTGGCTACTCGTAGGACCCGAGTTCACACTCGGCCGCCGGCCCGGCGTCGCACGCGTAGCCGAGGTCGTCGCGGCTGGTGATGTTGACGATGTTGAAGTACGTCCCCTCGCTCTGTTCGGAGCCGGGAAGCCCTTGGACGACCGGCACGTCGCGCTGTGCCTGGTGGTCGCAGCCGCGCATCGTCTCCGCGCCCATGCCGATGTTGTCGTACTCGTAGTCTTCGAGCTGCCTGATGACCTCCGGCGGGTAGAAGGTGCCCGCGCGCTCGACGGCGGCGGCGTACTGGAGCGTCTGTGCGTACGCCAACTGCGCGGGGCCCGAGGGCGTCCGGTCGTACTCGTCTCGGAACGCTTGCGTGAACTCCTGCGACGGCGTGTTATCTATCTGCGAGTCCCACGCAACGGTGCCGTAGATGCCCTCTATCGCGCCGCCGGCCGCCTCCGCCATCGGGCGGTTGTACAGCGGAACGATGATTTCCATGTCCTCGTCGATGCCGGCGTCGATGGCCTGCTGCATGGAGTTCGCGCCGTCGAGTCCGTAGTGGTTCAAGATGAGCACGTCCGCGCCCGAGCTCTGGGCCTCCGAGAGGTACGTCGAGTAGTCGGAGGTGCCGAGCGGGGTCGCGACCGACTCCACCTGCTCCCAGCCGGCGACGTCGGTCATGAACTGCTCCATCGACGCCTGCTGGGTCTGGCCCCAGCTGTAATCGGCGTAGAGCTGATAGAACTGCAAACCCTCGCCGTAGGCGTCGCGAACGACCGGCGCGAGCGCCTGTCCCGTCATGTAGGCGTTGAACATCTCCCGGAAGGAGTAGCGGACGCAGTCCTTTCCGGTGGTGTCGTTCGAGTGCGTCAGACAGCACATGAACATGACTTTCTCGTTTTGACACAGTCCTTGGACCGCGATGGCGACCGCCGAGGACGAGCCGCCCGAAATCATAATCGCGTCGTCGCGCTGAATCATCCCCGAGGCGGACTGTCGCGCCTGGTCCGCGTCCGTGGCCGTGTCCCCGTCCACGTGGTCGATGGTGTAGCCGAGCACGCCGTCGCCGGAGAGGTCGTCGAACTGCGAGTCGACCCAACCGCCGCCCTCGTTGAGGTGCTTCACCGCGAGCTGATAGGCTCGAAGCTCGTCTTCACCCTCCGAGGCGTACGGTCCCGACTGCGGGACGTTGAATCCGAACGTGGCCGTGTCGCCCTCGATGGGGAAGTTGCCCAGCGCCGGGTAGTCGTCGCCACCATCGCCGCCGCCGTCACCGCCGTCACCGCCGTCGCCACCGCCGCCACCATCACCACCGCCGCCGTCGCCACCGCCGGTACACCCCGCCAGCCCTGCCAAGCCAGCGGTTCCGACAGCACCAGTCGCCTTTAACACGTCTCGCCTATTGAGCGGCTTGCTATCCCGTGCCATAGACACATCGGCGGATACATCGTTAATAATAGTTATGTATTGATTCCCTAATATTTGTATAATCAATCATTATAGATTGGCGGGCTCCGCAACATGATATAAGGTGTCCGTCGTCCCGACCGGCGGTCGGCTCCCGCAGTGACCACTCCGCGTCGCGGGACGTGTCACTGGCGCAAAATACGGGCCGGTGTCGGACTCGCCCCGCACAGTCGTTCGCCCCGTCAGGCGTCGAGAGCGACGAGTCCGCCGTGCAGTCCGTCTCGTCTCGAGGCACGCCGCACCAATCTCACCGCGGCGGCCCCGGCGTGAGCGGCGCGAACGGCCGGCCGACAACTATCAGAATACTAGATATATATCCCCGGATAGCACCGTTTCAATGCCATTTCCGCGCGTTCGTTGACCAGTTAATCTCGCACCGTCGTGAATGTTCGATTTATAACTAACCCCGGAACGCGCGAACACCGATGCAGCCACGCCCGTGGCACCACTATGACAGACGACACGAACGACGGATTCAGACCGACTCGGCGCTCCGTGCTCCGACTCGGCGCGATGTCGGCGCTCGGCATCGGTATCGGCATCCCCGCGGCTTCCGGTTCGGTGGCGGCGACCATGTGTCCCAAGACACCCGGCTACTGGGCGAACAACCCGGATTACAGCAGCCCCACCGACAACTGGGCGGTCCTCGGCCCGAACGGTGACACGAACTACGCCCTCCGCGGCGTCACGATGACCCACGACGAGTGGCGCGAGTTCCTCGTCGCGCCCACGAAGGGCGACAAGGCGAACATCATGGCGAAACACTACCTCGCAATCGTCCTCAACCTCCGGAACAGACCGGGCGACGACCCGGGCTGCACGAGCGACGGCGCGACCATCCAGTACGGCGACTACGCGGGCTACACCATCGAAGAGGTCAAAAACAGGGCCGGGAACTGGCTCGGTAACTCCGCGTGGTCGAACGGCGGCAAGCAAAAGAGCTGGTACGTCTCCGTCGGCGGTGACATGGTCGACGGCGAACCGCTCAAAGACACTCTCGACGCGTTCAACAACAACCCCGGGTCGCTCGGCCTCGACTGCCCCTGCAACGACCGCTGAACCGTCCCCTCCTCGAAACGAGACGCCGCGGCCGCGGTTAGGAGCTTGCTACCAGCCGAAACGCGAGCTTAACGCGGTCGTTCCTATCCTTCTCCCACCATCCGCCCTTCGTCTTCCCACTCGCGTTCGCGCAGTTCGTACTTCTGAATCTTCCCGGTCGCGGTCTTCGGCAGTTCGGCGACGAACTCGACTTCCTTCGGCACTTTGTACGTCGCGATGCGTTCCCGACAGAACGCGATGAGCGCCTCGGCGGTGACGCCCGGCGCATCGGGGTCGCCGCTCGTCGGCACGACGAACGCCTTCGGTGACTCGCCCCACTCGTCGGACGGGACGGGGATGACCGCCACGTCCGCGACCGCGTCGTGGTCGAACAGCGTGTCCTCCAGTTCGATGCTGGAGATGTTCTCGCCGCCGGAGATGATGATGTCCTTCTTGCGGTCCTGAATGCTGATGAAGCCGTTCTCGTCGACGACCGCGAGGTCGCCCATGTGGTAGTAGCCCTCCAGCCGCGCCGAGAAGGCCTCCTCGGTCTCCTCGGGTTTGTTCCAGTACTTCTCCATCACCTGGTTGCCCGCGACGACGATTTCGCCGACGGACTGGTCGTCTCTCGGCACGTCGTTTCCGTCCTCGTCGACGACGCGAACGTCGGTGCCGAGGTAGCCGATGCCCTGTTTCTTTTTCACGCCGAAGCGGTCGTCGCCGTCCGTCAGGTAGCGACCGGCCTCCGAGGTCGTGATGAGCGGGCCGGTCTCGGTGGCTCCGTAGACGTGCATGAGCCGCCAGCCGAACTCGTCTTCGACGGTCCGAATCGTCGCCTCCGGCGGGGCCGCGCCCGCGGTCGCCGCCCGGACGGGGCTCGCGCCGGTCGTCTCGACGCCCCCCTCCTCGCGGTAGTGTTTCATCAGGATGTTCAGCACCGTCGGCGCGGCGCAGAGATACGACACGTCCTCGTCGCGGATGGCGTCCAACACGGCCTCAGCCTCCACCCCGCGGGTGCAGACGTGCTTCGCGCCGTGGCCGGTAATCGCGTAGATGTGACCCCAGCCGTTGACGTGGAACATCGGGAGCGTCCAGAGATACACGTCGTCGTCCGCGATGTCCTGATGCATCGAGATGAGGTAGGCGTGAATCGTCTCGGCGCGATGAGTGCGGCAGACGCCTTTCGGGTCGCCGGTCGTCCCCGACGTGTAGTTGATGGTGATGATGTCGTCTTCGTCCATCTCTGGGCGCTCGTAGTCGGTCGACTCCGCGACCAGTTCGTCGAAGTCGAGCCACTCCCCGTCGGTCGATTCGGCGGCCTTCTCGGGGTCGTTCGTGACGAAAATCTCAGCGGGAATCTCGTCGCGGACCTCGTCTATCTTCTCGGCGAAGGCGTAGTCGGCGTAGACGGCCGTCACGTCCGCGTCGTTCAGCATGTACTCGAAGTCCGCGGGGACGAGCCGGTAGTTCAGCGGCATGTGGACCGCACCCAACTGCATCGACCCGTAGGCGGCTTCGAGGTGGTAGTGCGTGTTGGGGTCGAGCACCGCGACACGGTCGCCCTTCCCGACGCCGCGGGACTGGAGCGCCGCCGAGAAGCCGTCGGCGCGCTCCCCGAGTTCGTCGTAGGTAAAGCGCTCGCCGGTCGTCGCCACGACCGCCTCCTCGTCCCCGTAGTACCGCCGCGCGCGGTCGAGGAACTCCGTCACCAGGAGTGGTTTCTTCATACGCGGTATCCTTCACTAACGTTCAAAATAAATGTGCGGGCTGCTACCGCGGTACGCATCATTGAGAACAATTCACACACCGAGGGACAATAGCCCACGACTCGGGCCGCGAGAGACTATATTACTACACAAACTATGCAGGAAAATACCTTATTCGTGGAGTTCGTAGCGCGCGTATGGCGCTTTCAGACTACACCGGACGCTCGCCGACGGGCCGGGACGAGACCATCGTCCGCGTCGTCCCCCATCGGCTGTGGCGGCCGGGCGACGAGCGAATCGAACCGTGTACGTACAGCGGCGAGCAGATTCGGCTCTCCGAGAAGCATCTCCTCGCCGTGGTCGAACGCGACGGCGTCCGCGAGCGACGCTACTTCCGCGACGAGCCGTCGCTGTCGGCGTGGATGGAAGAAAGTCCGCGATAGGGTAGGGCCGACGGCGGCGGAACCGGCGGTTACTCGCTTTCGACCTGCCGCTGAATCGACTCGACGACTTCGGGGTTCCGAAGCGTCGTCGTGTCACCGAGTTCCTCGCCGTTCGCAATCTCTTCGAGGAGCCGACGCATAATCTTGCCAGACCGCGTCTTCGGCAGTTCCGGCGTGAACACGACCATCTCGGGGCGAGCGATGGGGCCGATGGCGTCCTCGACGCCCTCGATGATGCGCCCCCGCATCTCGTCGTCCTCGTCCTGACCCTCCTCGGTGATGACGTAGGCGTAGACGGCCTCACCTTTCACCTCGTGGTTGCCGCCGACGACCGCGGCCTCCGCGACGCCCTCGACGCCGACGATGGCCGACTCGATTTCCATCGTCCCGAGGCGGTGGCCCGAGACGTTGATGACGTCGTCCACCCGTCCGAGGATGGTGATGTAGTCGTCGCCGTCGATTTTCGCGCCGTCCTCGGGGAAGTAGACCCAGTCGTCGGGGTCGTCGCTGTCGGTGTCGGAGTACTCCTGCCAGTACTCCTGAACGAAGCGCTCGTCGTTGTTGTAGAGCGTCCGGAGCATCCCCGGCCACGGCTTGTTCACCGTGAGATAGCCCGCGCGCCCGGCGTCGACCTGCTTCCCGCTCGTGTCGACGATTTGGGCGTCGATGCCCGGCAGCGGGGGCCCGGCGGACCCGGGTTTCATCTTCTTGATTCCCGGCAGGGTCGTTATCATCATCCCGCCGGTCTCTGTCTGCCACCACGTGTCCACGACCGGACACTCCTCGTTGCCGATGTGCTTGTAGTACCACTTCCACGCGCGCGGATTGATGGGCTCGCCCACGGTGCCGAGCAGACGGAGGCTCGACAGGTCGTGCTGTTCGGGGAACCGGCTTCCCCACTTCATGAACGCGCGAATCGCCGTCGGGGCCGTGTAGAAGATGTCGACCGCGTACTTCTCGATGATGTCCCACAGGCGGTCGCGGTTGGGGAAGTCGGGCGTCCCCTCGTACATCACCGTGGTCGTCCCGAGCGCGAGCGGCCCGTAGACGATGTAGGAGTGACCCGTAATCCAGCCGATGTCGGCCGAACACCAGTAGGTGTCTTCCTTCTCGATGTCGAGCACGGCGTGCGAGGTCCACGCGGCGTACGCGAGGTAGCCGCCGGTGGTGTGTTTGACCCCCTTCGGCTGTCCCGTCGTGCCCGAGGTGTACATGAGGAACAGCATGTCCTCGGCGTCGCGCTCGACGGGGTCGACGCGCTCGCCGGCGTGCTCGTCGAGGAGGTCGTCCCAGTCGTGCTGGTTGCCCTTCAGGTCGTGGCCGAAGCCGTCGTCACCCAGTCGGTCGACGACGACCGTGGCATCGACGCCGTGGTCGACGCCGTCGAGACCCTCGTTGGCCTTGTCGAGGTGGTCGAGCGGGTCGCCGCGGCGGTAGTAGCCGTCGCAGGTGACGAGGAAGCGGGAGTCCGCGGAGTTCATCCGGGTCGCCAGCGCGTCGGCGGAGAAGCCGCCGAAGACGACCGAGTGCGGCGCGCCGATGCGGGCGCAGGCCAGCATGGCGATTGGCAGTTCCGGTATCATCGGCATGTAGAGCGTGACCACGTCGTCCTCCTCGACGCCGAGGTCGCGCAGCGCCGCCGCGAACTCGTTCACCTCGCGATACAGGTCCTGATAGGTGTACGTTCGCGTCTCGCCGTGTTCGCCCTCCCACTTGATGGCGACGCGGTTCTTGTCCCCGTTTTCGACGTGGCGGTCCACGCAGTTGTACGAGACGTTGAGTTTGCCGCCGGTGAACCACTCGTAGAACGGCGGGTTCGAGTCGTCCAGCACCTCGTCGTACTCCTCGTCCCAGTCGAGCATCTCGGCGGCCCCCTCCCAACACTCGGGCCAGTTCTCCTCGAACTCGTCGTAGACGGCCGGGTCGGAGACGTTCGCTTGCGCGACGAACTCCTCGGAGGGTTCGAACTCCTCTTGCTCGACCAGCCGTGCCTCCAGTTCGGTGTCACCGTCTGCCATAGTACGTGCTAACTACACCAATCCTCCATGATAAATCTATGTAGTCCAGTCGTCCGCGTGGGGAACTTCGGCACGGGCGGTCGCCGGGCTGTCGGTCGGTTACGCGCGTCGCCGGCGCACGTTCCGGTCAGCGAACGTTCATGTCATCCCCGACGTTTCGGGGATCGGTGGCCGCGTCGACGACCCTCACATCACGCCGATGGACTCGCGGTACGTTCCGTACTCCTCGGCGAACACGTCCATGATTTCGCCCATCGTGACGTACTCCTTGACGGCGTCGACGAGCACCGGCATGACGTTGCCGCCGTCGCGGACCGTCTCGCGGAGCTCTGAGAGCGCGGCATCGACCGCCGCGTCGTCGCGGTCGTCCTTGACGGATTCGAGGCGCGCGAGCTGTCGGTCCTGTACCTCGTCTTCGACGTGGAGCAGGTCGGGACGGGTGTCCCCCTCGGTGTCGTACTTGTTGACGCCGACGACGATTTCCTCGCCGTCTTCGACCCGCGACTGGTACTCGTAGGACGCCTCGCTAATCTCGCGGTGGTAGTAGCCCTCGTCGATGCCGGCGAGGACGCCGTCACGGACGGAGCCGTCGCCCATCTCTCGAATCTCCTCGATGTAGGCCATCGCCTCGGCCTCGATTTCGTCGGTCAGCGACTCCACGAAGAAGCTCCCGCCGAGGGGGTCGATGACGTCGGCCGCGCCGGACTCCTCGGCGATTATCTGCTGGGTGCGGAGCGCGACGGTGACGGCCTCCTCCGAGGGGAGCGCCAGCGCCTCGTCGAAGCTGTTCGTGTGGAGCGACTGCGTGCCGCCGAGGACGCCCGCGAGCGCCTGTATCGTCACGCGCACGACGTTGTTGAGCGGCTGTTGGGCCGTCAGCGACTGCCCCGCGGTCTGGGTGTGGAACTTCAACTGCGTCGAGCGTTCGTCCTCGGCGTCGTACCACTCCGACATCACGTCGTGGTAGATGCGGCGGGCGGCGCGGAACTTCGCCACCTCCTCGAAGATGGAGTTGTGGGAGTTGAAGAAAAACGACAGTTGGGGGGCGAACTCGTCCACGTCGAGGCCGCGGTCGACCGCGTCTTCGACGTAGGCGAAGCCGTCGGCGAGAGTGAAGGCGAGTTCCTGTACCGCCGTCGACCCGGCCTCGCGGATGTGGTAACCCGACACCGAGATGGGCCGGATGCGCGGGGTCTCCTCGGCGGCGAACTCGACGGTGTCGGTGACGAGTTTGAGCGACGGTTCCGGCGGAATCACCCACTCTTTCTGCGCGATGAACTCCTTGAGCATGTCGTTCTGGAAGGTCCCGCCGATTTGGTCGCGGGGGACGCCGCGGTTGTCCGCGAGCGCGACGTACATGGCGAAGACGACCGGCGCGGAGGGGTTGATGGTGAAGGAGGTCGTCACCTCGCCGATGTCGATGCCGTCGAACAGCACCTCCATGTCGCGGAGGGTGTCGACCGCGACGCCCTCCTTGCCGACCTCGCCGTCCGAAAGCGGGTCGTCGGAGTCCTTGCCCATGAGCGAGGGCATGTCGAACGCCGTCGAGAGCCCGGTCTGGCCGTTCTCGATGAGGTAGTGGAAGCGCTCGTTGGTCTCCGTGGCCGTGCCGAAGCCGGCGAACTGCCGCATCGTCCACGTCCGCCCCCGGTACATCGTGGGGTACACCCCGCGCGTGTACGGGGACTCGCCGGGGAAGCCGAGGTCCGACTCGTAGTCGAGGTCGGCCACGTCGGCGGGCGTGTAAAGGTCGTCTACCTCGTGGTTCGAGACGGTGGCGAATCGGTCTTTGCGCTCGCCGCCCTTCTCAACGAAGGGGTCGCGGGTCTCCGATTCCCACTCGTCGCGCGCCTCGCGGATAGACGCTAAATCGTCCTCGTCGTACATGTCCACCAATCCGTATGGATGATGATTAAGGATTCGGGTCGAAGTCGGCCCCGAAGGCGGTTCGCTCTCGGCCCCGGGGCTTCGACGCACAGACCATCGCACATATCACCCCCGGACCGCTTAGCACCGGCTATGCACGGCTGCGCGACAGATGCGGGATTCCCCGACGCGGCGGCTCAGCCCGCCGCAGTCCCCGAGCCCGTCGGAGTCGGGCGCTGACCGATGGCGCTTCTCACGCCCGAGACGACCCGCTGGGTCGCCGCCGCGACGGCGCTCGTCTTCGTCCTCGCGAGCGTCTCCTTCGTCGTCCCCGCCACCGGGTCCGTCTCGCCGGTCGCCTTCGACGACACGGTCAAGACCGGCGGCACGTCGGTCGACGTTCGCACGGCCGAGGTCGAGGGGTTCGAAGTCCCGCTCGCGCAGGTCCACTTCTCGCGGTACCGCTACGTCATCGGCTACTACGACGTGCGAACCGCCGCCGCCGACGTGTCCACGCCCGAGAGCGCCCGCCAGTTCGGTGACCCGCTCGCGGTGTTCGTCACCGACTACGCGACCGTCTCGCCCGACCTCGACGCCGACGGCTCCCTCCGAACCGAACACAACCGCAACCCCGGCTGGACGAAGGCGTCCGAGGCGTCGTTCGTCGTGGACTCCGGCGCGCGAGTCCCCTCCGGCCCGATTGCGGTCCCGTTTTCCGACGCCGACGCGGCGCGCTCGTTCGCGGACGCCCATGGCGGCGAGGTGGTCGGGTGGGCGACGCTCCGCGACCGCGCCGGCGACCCGCTTTCGTCCCGCCTCGACGCCTTCGAGTCGTCGGTCGCGGCCCACCACGAGTGGGCGAACCAGACCACCGCTGCGAGTGATGCGCTGTTCGACAGACCCGTTTCGACCGTCGTCGGCGAGGACGCGCCGACCGTCGAGGCGGCGGTCGAATCGGCCCCCGCGAACACGACCGTCTACGTCCCCGCGGGCACTTACTCGGTCGACGCGGTCGACCTGAACCGCTCGGTGACGCTCCGCGGTGCCGGACGCGACACGCGACTCGTCGGCGACGGCAACGGCAGCGTCGTCCACCTCCGCGCCGACCGGAGCGCGGTCGGAAACCTCTCACTCGCCGGCGTCGGCGGGGTGGGGACGCGACGAGTCCGCGCCAGCAACGAGTCCGTGGACTGGGACACCCGCGTCGAACTCGCCTACGGCCGCGGCGACGCCGGCGTCGTCCTCGACGGCGCGAACGAGTCGGCGGTCCGCGGCGTCGAAATCGACACGCCCGCGAGCGGTATCATCGCCCGCGAGAGCGCCGACAGCGTCGTCGACGGCGTGACCGTCCGCGGGGCCGACGAGCCGTCCGACGGTTTCATGGGCGTCGTCCTCATCGGCGAGCGGGCGGTCGTGCAGGACTCGACGTTCCTCGACGGCCGCGACGGCGTCTACACCCACCGCGCCGACGGCAGCGTCGTCCGCGACAACCGCATGGAAGACGGCCGCTACGGCGTCCACCAGATGTACACCTCCGAGGCGCTCGTCGCCGACAACGTCGTCCGCGGGGACCGCATCGGCGTCGTCCTCATGACCCGGCCCGTCGGCAACCTCGTCGTCGGAAACGACGTGCGCGAGTCGGACTTCGGGTTCATGCCCGCCGGGAGCGACACCTACGTCGCGGACAACGTCTTCGCCGGCAACGACTACGGCATGGACGTGAGCGGCGACCGGCAGGTGTACGTCCGAAACGTCGTCGCCGGAAACGGGGTCGGTATCCGCGGGAGTTCGACGTTCCCGACGAACGTCGTCGTCCGAAACGACATCGTCGACAACGACGTGCGCGTCGAGTCGTCGCTCGGCCCGATGCGGACGTGGACCGCCGGCGGCGAGGGCAACTACTGGGGCGACCTCCCGCTCGAAGACGCCGACGCCGACGGGGTCTACGACCGGCCGTACCAGCCCTCCGGGGCGGTCGACGCCGAACTCGGCCGCGAACCCGGCGCGCTCGCGCTCTCGGAGTCCCCCGCGATGCGCGCGCTCCGCCGCGCCCGCGACGCGGTGTCCGGCCTCCGCGGGTCCGGCGTGGTCGACGCCGCGCCCCGGACAGAGCCAGTTCGACCGGAGACGCTCGCCGCCCTGAACGCGACGGAGGAGACCGATGACTGACCGCGACCAGACACCCCCGACGACTGACGACCCAACCACGATGCCGAGTCCCGACCCCGCGACGACCGCCGAGACTGCCGAGACAGGCTCCGACGAATCGACGGGCGAAGCCGCCGTCTCGGCCTCGAACGGGCCGGCTATCGCCGCGACCGACCTCAGTCACGCCTTCGGAGACGTGGGCGTCCTCGACGGCGTCTCGCTGTCGGTCGCGCCCGGCGAAATCGTCGCGCTCGTCGGCCCCAATGGTTCGGGGAAGTCCACGCTCCTGCGGTTTCTCGCGCGAGTCCGCGCGCCCGACGAGGGGACCGTCACGGTGGACCCGACAGAGAGCGGCGGCGGCCGCGCCCGCGTGGGCTACCTCCCGCAACAGCCCGGCTTCCGCGCCGGCTTCTCCGCGGCCGACACGCTCGACTTCTACGCGCAGTTCGTGGACGAGGACGTGGACGTGGCCGGCGTGCTGGAGCGCGTCGGCCTCGTGGACGCCGCGGACCGCCGGGTGGGCGCGCTCTCCGGCGGCATGACGCGCCTCCTCGGTCTCGGGCGGGCGCTCGTCGGGGACCCGGCCGTGGTCGTCCTCGACGAGCCGGCCAGCGGCCTCGACCCCGGCATGGTCGAGCGACTGTTCGACATCGTCTCCGACCTCGCCGACGCGGGCGTCGCGGTCGTCCTCTCGTCGCACAACCTCGGCCCCGTCGAGCGGACCGCCGACCGGGTGGTCGTCCTCGACGGCGGCCGGTTCGTCGCCGACGGCGACCCGCGGGCGGTGGTCGAATCCGTCGGCGCGGCCGACCTCCAGACCGCCTTCGGCGACCTCGTGGCGACCGAGGAGGTGACGGGGAGATGAGCGACGCCGGCTCCGACGCCCTCACCGACCTGTTCGCCATCGCGGCCCGGGAGCTTCGAACGGTCGTCAGGACTCCGGCGGTCGTCGCGCTCTCGGTCGTCTTCGGGCTGACGGTCGTCGCGGTCGCGGCCGCCGGCTCCGGCGCGCGCGGCGGCTACGTCCCGCTGGTGCTGGATTTGGTCCCGTTCGTGGAGGCGCTCGTCCCGCTGCTCGCCGTCGCGCTCTGTTACCGGGCGGTGCTCTCGGACCGCGAGTCGGGCGAACTCGACGTGCTCCGCACGTTCGACGTGTCTCGCCCGGCCTACGTCGGCGGCGTCTACCTCGGCCGCGGGCTCGCGCTCGTGTTCGTCGTCTTCGGGTCGTTGCTCGCCGCGGGCGCGACCGTCCCGGTGCTCTCGCCGCCGGACCCGACGTTTCTCGCGCTGAACGAGGCCGCCGACTCGCCGGTCGCGTTCCTCCGGTTTGCCGTCCTCGCGGTGCTGTTCGCGCTCGCGGTCGCGGCCGTCGCGCTCGCCGTCTCGGCCGCCGCGCGGACCGCTCGACAGGCGATTGCGCTCGCCGTCGGTCTGGTCGTCGCCTTCGTCGTCGGTGTCGACGCCGCCGCCGTCGCCGGGCTTGCCTCGGGGACCCTCGGCATCGACGCGGTGCCACTCGCGCTCGCGGTGAGCCCGAACGGCGCGTTTCGGTCGCTCGTCCTCGGTGTCGCCGTCGAGACCGGCGGCGGCGGGTCGCCGGCCGCGGCGCTCGCGGGGCTCGTCGGCTGGGTCGTCGTCGCGCTCGCGGTCGCGGTGCTGACGGCGTGGCGACCGGTAGAATAGTGTTGTCGGCGCGAGCGCCGCGGCCGGCGCAGGCAGCGCGCGCGAAGCGGTTATCCGAAGTTCTCGACCTTCGCGCCGTCGGCGTCGCCGCCGGCGGCCTCGACGGCGTCGGTCGCGCGCGAGACGAAGTCTGCGAAGCCGTAGACGAACAGCTGTTCGCCCTCGTCGCCGGTGAGCGCGTCGGCGACGGCGTCTGCGAGGTCGGACTCGTCGCCGGTGACGACGACGCTCGCACCGTCGTCGCGGAGCGCGGAGAGCCGTTCCTCGTGGGCGGGCGCGTCGTCGAGATAGACCACGGCGGCCTCGTTACCGTCGGCGACCGCGGCCTCGGCGATGCCGACCGCGGGGCCGACGCCGGGGCCGCCCGCGAGGACGACCACGCGCGACTCGCCGTCGTAGTAGCTCTGCCCGAACGGCCCGGAAATCTCGACGTCGTCGCCGGCGGCGAGCGAGTCGAGGTGCTGGCTGAACGGCCCTGCCTCCTCGGGGTCGATGCCGACGGTCACCTCGAAGGTGTCGCCGACGCCGGGCGACGAGAGCGTGTAGAACCGCGCGTACGACTCGCCGTCGACCTCGGCGGAGAGCTTGACGAACTGACCCGGCGCGGCCTCGAAGCCGTCGGGCGTCTCGAACTCGATGGCGACCGTTCCGGGACCGACATCGCGGGCTACGGCGACGGTGACGATTGCGTCCATGCGACCGAGTTGGTCGCAGGCTCACAAGGGCCTTGTCTTCCCGGACGTGCGCGCCGGAGTCAGCCCCGAACCGTGCTGACCGTGCACATAGTGTGAACCGGAGATAATTGCCACGAGATGGTGAAACACACCTCAATTAGACATTTGGTCGATTCTATCCCCACAATTCGTATATTAGTCCGTAGGTCAGCCTATTTTAGGCACCCACAGAACTTACACGTCAAATTTTCATTTATTATCAGTACCGTCGTTTAACACCAATTTTCAGAAGGCTTTTGACCCGGCTATGGGTAGATTTCACCCAGCATGCCTGCGGACTTCAACTGGGCCATCGGCGGCGAGGCTGGCGATGGCATCGACTCCACGGGGAAGATTTTCGCTCAGGCACTCTCCCGGGCCGGACGCCACGTGTTCACGTCTAAGGATTTCGCTTCGCGAATCCGGGGCGGATACACCGCGTACAAGGTTCGGACTGCCATCGACCCCGTGCAGAGCGTCGTCGACCGACTCGACGTGCTCATCGCGCTCACACAACGAACAATCGACGAGAACCTCGACGAACTGCACGAGGGCTCCGTCATCATCTACGACGGCGACCGCTCCACCATGGCGGACGTCGAAATCCCCGAGGGAATGGTCGGGCTGGACATCCCCCTCAAGGCGCTCGCCGAGGAGGCGGGCGGCGCAATCATGCGCAACGTCGTCGCGCTCGGCGCGGCGTGCGCCGTCGCGGACTTCCCCATCGAGAACCTCGACAGCGCGCTCCAGAAGCGCTTCGGCGGGAAGGGCGAGGCCATCGTCGAGAACAACAAGAAGGCGGCCCGCGCGGGCCTCGAATACGTCCACGACGAGTACGACCACGAGTTCGACTACGACCTCGAGACGACCGACGAGGACTACGTGCTCATCAACGGCGACCAGGCCATCGGCATGGGCGCCATCGCCGCCGGCTGTCGCTTCTACGCCGGCTACCCCATCACGCCCGCGACCGACGTGATGGAGTACCTCACCGGCCGCATCGAACGCTACGGCGGCCACGTCGTGCAGGCGGAAGACGAACTCGCGGCCATCAACCTCGCGCTCGGTGCGGCGCGCGCCGGCGCGCGGTCGATGACCGCCACGTCCGGTCCGGGCATCGACCTGATGACCGAGACGTTCGGGCTCGTCGCCACCTCCGAGACGCCGCTCGTCATCGTCGACGTGATGCGCTCGGGCCCCTCGACGGGGATGCCGACCAAGCAGGAACAGGGCGACCTCAACATGATGCTGTACGGCGGCCACGGCGAGATTCCGCGCTTCGTCGTCGCGCCGACGAGCATCGACGAGTGCTTCTGGAAGACCGTCGAGGCGTTCAACTTCGCCGAGAAGTACCAGGTTCCGGTGTACGTCGCGGCCGACCTCGCGATGGCGGTCACGGAACAGACGTTCTCCCCCGAGACGTTCGACATGGACGAAGTCGAAATCGACCGCGGCAAGGTCGTCGACGACGACTCCATCGACGAGTGGCTCGACGAGGAAGGTCGCTTCCAGCCGCACGCGCTCACCGACGACGGCGTCAGCCCGCGCGCGTTCCCCGGTACGGAACAGGGCGCGCACATGTCGACGGGCCTCGAACACGACGAACTCGGTCGGCGGACCGAAGACCGGTCGATGCGCGTCGAGCAGGTCGACAAGCGCGACCGGAAGGTCGAGACCGCAAAGGAGACCGAGGACTTCTCGCCGCGCGAGTTCGGTGACGCCGACTCCGACACGCTCATCCTCTCGTGGGGCTCCAACGAGGGCGCGCTCGTCGAGGCGCTCGACTTCCTCGAAGAAGACGGCATCGACGTGCGCTTCCTGTCGGTCCCGTACATGTTCCCGCGGCCGGACCTTACCGAGGAAATCGAGGCGGCCGACGAGGTCATCGTCGTCGAGTGTAACGCGACGGGGCAGTTCGCCAACGTCGTCGAGCACGACACATTGACCCGTGTCAAGCGCATTAACAAATACGACGGCGTCCGCTTCAAGGCGGACGAACTCGCAGACGAAATCAAAGCCACCCTCGACGCAGAGGAGGTCTCAGCATGAGCTCAAACGTCCGCTTCACCGACTTCAAGTCAGACAAACAACCGACCTGGTGTCCCGGCTGTGGGGACTTCGGGACGATGAACGGCATCATGAAAGCGCTGGCCAACTCCGGCACCGACCCCGACAACACGTTCATGGTCGCCGGTATCGGCTGTTCCGGAAAAATCGGGACGTACATGCACTCGTACGCCATCCACGGCGTCCACGGGCGCTCGCTCCCGGTCGCCGCCGGCGTCAAGCTGGCGAACCCCGACCTGACCGTCGTCGCAGCCGGCGGCGACGGTGACGGCTACTCCATCGGCGCGGGCCACTTCATCCACGCCGTCCGCCGCAACGTGGACATGGCCTACACCGTCATGGACAACCGCATCTACGGCCTCACCAAGGGACAGGCCTCGCCGACCTCGCGCGAGGACTTCGAGACTTCGACGACCCCCGAAGGGCCCCAGCAGCCCCCGGTCAACCCGCTCGCGCTGTCGCTGGCCGCCGGCGGCACGTTCATCGCGCAGTCGTTCGCGACGGACCACAAGCGCCACGCGGAAATCGTCCAGGAGGCCATCGAACACGACGGCTTCGGCTTCGTGAACGTGTTCAGTCCCTGTGTCACGTTCAACGACGTGGACACCTACGACTACTTCCGCGACAACCTCGTTGACCTCGCGGACACCGACCACGACCCGACCGACTACGACGCGGCCAAGGAGAAGATTCTCGACTCGTCGAAGGAGTACGAGGGCATCATCTACAAGGACGAAAGCTCCGTCTCCTACGAGGAGAAGTTCGGCGTCGACCAGAACATGTCGGACATTCCGTCGGGCGCGCCCGACGACGCGATGGACCTCGTCCGCGAGTTCTACTAACGACGACCGCCGAACTCGCGGTTGACGCCGCGCCGACCGCTCACCGAACTTCGACCGTTCTTTCGATCGTCCCCGACTGCTCGATAGGCCCGCGAGCGCCGCGAACGCTTCACGCCAAAAAGAATCGACTGACCGAGTCGGTCCGAGCGGGACCAAGGAGGTCCGGGCGACCGAGCCGACCGACCCGCCACCGAGTCTCCCGACGACCCGCTCTTACGCCACCGTCTCGATGTTGAGCCGGTAGCGCGTCCCGCAGTCGAGACACCGCGCGTCGTCGGACTCGATGAGCTCCGTCACCAGCACCTCACCGAACTCGCAGTTCGGACACTCGTAGACGAGCGAGTCACCCGCGATACGGTGTGCGAACGCGTTCGTGTTCTCTTCTGTCAACGGCTCTGATGCGGACGACATTCCTGACCACCAGTCAGATATGCTACCACATGACATATAAACTATCCGCCGCCAAGCGTCGGGCGGCGTCGAGCGGCATCGAGTGGCGAGCGTCTGAGACCCCGTGTGACACACCCTCAGGCCGTGAAAGCCGGAAATTCGCCCGCCCTTCCGGAACGTCTTTTCAACTCGCGGCCCTTGAATCGGTCATGACGGGGAACCTCGCTTCAGCAGACGACGCACCGCGAGCGAACGGGATGCCGATGCTCGGGCTCGGAACGTGGCAGAACACGAACGCCGACGAGTGTCGCAACGCGGTGCAGACGGCGCTGGAGATGGGCTACCGCCACATCGACACCGCCCAAGCGTACGGAAACGAGGCGGAGGTCGGCGCGGGCATCGCCGCCGCCGACGTCGACCGCGACGACGTGTTCCTCGCGACGAAGGTGTGGGCCGACGAACTGTCCCACGACGACGTCATCGAGAGCACCGAAGCGAGCCTCGAAAAGCTCGGCGTCGACTACGTCGACCTCCTGTACGTCCACTGGCCGTCCCGTGAGTACGACGCCGAGGAGACGCTTGCGGCCTTCGACGAACTCGTCGAGCGAGGGCTGACCGAGCGCGTCGGCATCTCCAACTTCGAGCCCGAACAGGTCCGCGAGGCCGTCGAACTGTCCGAGTCCGGCGTCTTCGCCAACCAAATCGAGATGCATCCGCTCTTCCAGCAGGAGGAACTCCGCGAGGTCTGCGCCGAGGAGGACATCGAAATCGTCGCGTACTCGCCGCTCGCCCGCGGGGAGGTCTTCGACGTCGACGTGCTGTCCGACATCGCGGAGAAACACGACGCGAGCGAGGCGCAGGTGTCTCTGGCGTGGCTCCGCGAGAAGGGCGTCACCGCGATTCCGAAAGCGACGGGCGAGGCCCACATCCGCGACAACTGGGAGTCGCTCGCGCTCGAACTCGACGACGAGGACGTGGCCGCCATCGACGCCATCGACATCGAAGACCGCCGCGTCGACCCCGACTTCGCGCCCTGGTAAGCGACTGAACCCGCCTTATCCCGGTTCGACTCTCGATTCGTCGCCCGGAGCCGCAACGGATTTGTCGAACGAGTCCCGACAGAATCCCATGGAGTTCGACCTCCCCAAGACAGTCGCGTTGCTCGTCGCGCTCGTCGTCGTCGGAACCGCGGCCCTCGTCGGAATGGACGCGATGGCAACGAGTACGGTCCTGATGATGGTGACGCCGTCGATGCTCGTCTTCGGGGCTCTCTGTCTCGCCATCGGCGTCAAACACGGCGAATACCGGGCGTCGAACTAACGACGGGGACGAAACGAAAACACGGGACAGAAATCCTCAGCTCTCGTTTTCTCTGGGCGTGTCGACGACGTCCTCCAGCGTCTCGTCCGAGACGCTCGCGGAGACGCGGACGCCCACGACGCTCACGACGACGCCGGCGACGATGAACATCGCCAGCCGCTGGACCGGCGTGAGCGCGAGTCGCCCGAGCAGTTCGAGGTTCGCTAGCTCGCCCTGTCGTTCGAGGAGGAAGCCGGCGAACCCGCGGACGACGAGCCCGATGGCGACGACGCCGAACGGGAGGTTCATGTACGACGTGGAGACGCGCTCGCTCCCGATGAGTTCGTCCAAGAGGCGGCCCGCACTCGCGGTCAGCGCGGCGAGCGCCAGCCACGGCGCGCTGTGGTAGACGAACAGGAGCGACGGGACGAGCACCTCCTCGCCCCCGCCGACGCCGGGGGACCGAACGGCGAGCGCGCCGAGGAACAGCCCGACGATGGCCAGCCCGGCCGCGACCGCGTAGGTGACGACCGACACCTGCCCGGAGTAGAGGGCGTCGCGGATTTGGTCCGGGGCGTCCGAGAGGAACTCGTCGATGGCCAGTCCCTTGTAGAGCAGCACCGCGCCCATCAGGGCGGCGAGCCCGGCCATGGCGACCTCGGGGCTGAACTGGACGAGCAGCAACGGGACGAGAAGCAGGCCGACGCCGAGCGGGACGAGTACCGTCGAGCGAAGCTCCTCGTCGCCAAGGAACTGCTTGAGCAGGTAGTACGTCGACTCGATGTCGTGGGCCTGCCGGACGACCACGCGGTCGACCGCGTCGACCCGGAACCTGCTTTCGACGACCGGGACGAGCCGCTCGTCTTCCGCGCTGTCGATGACGACGACGGCGGACTCGACGTCGAACTGCTCGGCGAGGTCGTCGAGCTGTCGCGCGACGGCGCGGTCGGCTCCGACGGCGCTGTCGCTCGTCCCCGAGATGACCGCGATTTCGGCGTCCTCGCGCTCGTCTCTGAGTTCGCGCGTCGTCCGAAGCGCCGCGAGAAGGCAGTTGACGCTCGAATCCTCCGGGTCCGCGAGGCCCACGTCGGTGACGAGCGACCGGACCGCTTCCCAGCCGACGACGGGCGTCGAGAGCCCGGTCTTGCGGCCGATGTCGTTCGCCCGGTCGACACAGAGGACGAGCGTTGTCACGTGGAAGACGAACGGGGGCGCGGGCTAAAAAGCCTCCCAGTCGTCAGAACCGAAACGAGAAGCCGTCGTCGGGGTCGACCGACGAGGCGAGTCCCGCGCCGAAGGCGTACGCCGCCCCTTCGACGCCACCGCGGAGCCGGTCGGTGAGGCCGACCTCGGGGGTGAACTCCCGCACCGACACCTCGTCGCGGCCGAGGCGTTCAGCGAGTCGGTCTTCCACGTCGTCGCGGGTCCCCAGCGAGTCGACCAGTCCGAGTTCGTGGGCCTCCTCACCGAGGTAGACGCGGGCTTCGGTGTCGCGGACGACCTGCGGGTCCATGTCGCGGCCCTCGGCCACGCGCTCGACGAAGTCGTCGTAGTAGTCGTCGATGAGCCCCTGGAGGTACTCGCGTTCGTCCTCGGTCGGCTCCTTGAGCGCCATTCCGGCGTCCTTGTACTTCCCCGCGGCGAACCGCTCGTAGGAGAGGCCGATTTTGTCGGCCAACTCCGAGGCGTTGACCGACGAGCCGATGACGCCGATTGAGCCGACGACGCTCACGTCGTGGGACCACAGTTCGTCGCAGCCGCTGGCGATCCAGTAGCCGCCCGAGGCACAAGTGTCCGTGGCGTAGGCGACCGTCGGCCCGTCGAAGTCCGCGACGGCCCGGCGGATGTCGTCGCTCGGCAGCACCTCGCCGCCGGGCGTGTTCAGTTTGACCAGCAGCGCGTCGACGCTGTCGTCGTCGGCCGCGGCGTCGACCTGCTCGACGATGTCGTCGGCGGGCGTCCCGCCGCCGCGACCCGGAACCGGACCGCCGCCGCCGTCGCGGGAGATGGGACCTTCGACGGCGACTTCGGCCACGTCGTAGTCGGGGAACGCCGAGGCGGCGAGCCTGCCGCCGACGCGGAGCGCGACGACGACCGTCCCGATGAACAGGAGGACGCCCGCGAGGTCCGCGAGCGTGTCGGGGACGCGGTAGAACAGAATCCAGCCGACTGCCACCCCGACGACGGCGAGAACGACCACGATAGCCAGCCGGTAGACGCGCGTGAAGCTGTCGGTCACGGTGAATCACTCATGGCTGTCGCTGGGGCTTCGAACGGCATAAAAATGATACGTCGCAAGCGCGACGAAGAGAGAGAAAGTGACCGGGGTTTAGAGCAGACCGGACTTCTGGAGCTTCATCAGGTCCTCGGTCTCGAGGGTCTCGCCTTCCTTGAACTTCTGGTAGATCTCCTCGGCCTCGGCCTTGGCGGCCTCGCGCTCCTCGGCGCGGGAGTCCTTGCGCTGGCGCTCTTCTTTCTTGTCCAGCTCGCGGAGGCGCTTCTGGACGCGGACGAAGTCCTCGTGGTGACGGTCGGCCGCTTCCTGGGCTTCGACGAAGAGCTCGTGCATCTCGTCGGCCTTGTCGCGGATGTCGTCGGCCTCGCGGTAGGCCTCGATCATCTGGTTGTGGTGTTCCTGGGCGTCGTCGGCCAGCTCGGTCACCTTCTGGTGGTGCTGGGACGCCTCGGAGCGGACCTCTTCTGCCTCTTCGATGAGTGCTTCGAGGTCACCGCTCTCTTCGACCTTGTCCTTTTTTTGGCGAAGCTCTTCGCGCTTGTTCTCGATTTTCTCGATGAGCTCGCGCTCGTCTTCGGTCGAGAGGACTTCGGTCTGCTGGCGGAACTCGAGTTGCTCGATCTCCTCTTTGAGCTCGTCGATGTCCTTGCCGTCGTCGAGCTCGAGGTCGCTTTTCATCTCGTCGACCTCGTCGAAGAGCTCGTTGGCCTTCGCGTTGAGCTCGTTGCGGCTCTGCTTGTGTTCCTGCACCTGCGAGTTCATCTCGTCGCGCTTCTCGCGGTGCTTCTGGGCTTCGTCGACCTTCTCGCGAGTCTTCGCGTTGAGGTCGTCGCGCTTGGATGCGCGCTCGGAAGCCATCTGGTTTAGTTCATTGCGGCGGTCACGGAGTTGACCGGCGAGTTTGATGAGTTCGCCTTTCGAGCCGCTCTCGAGCTTTTCGTCTGGGAGATCGATGTTTCGTGCCTCGTCGAGTTCCTGCACGTCGAACTCGCTAAGTACTTCCTGCTTCGTTACCATGCGTAATCAATCCTCGATACCATCACCACTCCGTGCGTGGCGGCTGCTCGTGGGAGTGCGACCGACCGTGGATAAGAATTCCCGATCATTCTGCGTGCGATGCCGCCGGAACGCCGGAGGCGCTCAGGTACATACACATACAAGCGACCAGTTAATAAATACTTCGGTGGGTATTCGGGTGAAAACAGTTACCACACCGCTCGTATCGACCGTATTCTCCATGTTAGTCATTGCCACAGTCGTATATAAATGGGATGTGAATCGTGGGGGCTAAACCGAGTCGGGTCGGATGCCACGTCATGAGAGAGGTCATTCGCGCACGCGGCCACGAACACGTACGCGCCGAACACGCGAGCACCTTCGAGGTGACGACGGACGACTGGCTCACCCCCTCGGGCGACTGCATCATCGGCGTCGAGGCCGACCGCACGCCCGCCGACTTCGACCCGGCGTTCGTCGAGGCCTGCCAGTCCCGCGACGCGGCTATCGACGTGCACGTCCGCGTGGACGCGGGCGACGAAACCCACGAGCAGGCCGTCCGCGCTCGCGGACACCCGGACCTCACGTTCGAGGGCGACCGCAGCATCGTCTTCCGCACGAGCGACTACGTGGACGACCGAACCGGCGCGGTCGACGCGGCCCACGCCGCGGCGGGCTTCGACCGCGACCTCGTCTCGGCGCTCGCCGACGGCGCGGAACTGACCGTCACCATCGAAGTCGAGTAACTCGGCGCAGTCGGCCGAGGAGTCGACCGACGGGATGCGTTTTTCACCGCGCGGTCGTAACCACCGAATATGCCCGACGAACCCGCAGAGAACATCAGCGGCGGCGCGAGCGGCGGCGGCCGAGAGACGGCGTTCGACCCCGCCGACCCCGAGACCGCGACGCGCGCCGAGGTCGTCGTCGACCGGCTCGGCGAGCGCTACTGGCGGAAAGCCTACGGCGGGCAGGGCGGCTTCGAGTGTCTCGTCCGAACCATCCTGAGCCAGAACACGAGCGACAAGGCGAGCCAGCCCGCCCACGACGAACTCATGGCGCAGTACGGCGGCGGCGACCTCGCCGAGTCGCTGGCGGCGGCCGACCGCGAGGGCATCGTCGAGGCCATCCGCTCCGGCGGCCTCTACAACCAGAAGTCGAAGCTCATCCAGGGCGTCGCGGAGGAGGTGCTGGCCGACTTCGGGAGCGAGGCCGACTTCGACCGCTACGTCCGCGAGGAAGCGCCCGCGACGGTCCGCGACCGCCTCTTGGAGATGAAAGGCGTCGGCCCGAAGACCGCCGACTGCGTCCTCCTCTTTGCGGGCGGGCGCGGCGGCGTCTTCCCGGTTGACACCCACGTCCACCGCATCGCCCGTAGGATGGGGCTCGCGCCCGCCGACGCCGACCACGAAGGCGTTCGGGCGGCGCTCGAACGCGACATTCCCGACGAGAAGTGCGGCTTCGGCCACACCGCGATGATTCAGTTCGGTCGCGAGTTCTGCACGGCCCGAAAACCCGCGTGTCTCGACGGCCCCGACGCGTGCCCGATGGCCGACGTGTGCGACATGGTCGGCGTCGACGCGGCGGCGCAGTCCGTCACCGACCCCGCGGCCGCGGACGACTGACTAACAGGATTTCGCGTCGAGTCCACCCACCGGCGAGCCGTCGTCCTCGTAGCTCGATTCGATGCCCGAGTCAGCGAACATCGGGAGGTTCATCGAGTAGTCGTAGACGACGCTGAACCGCGAGAAGGGGTCAGAGAGGAACGCCGCGGCGGGACCGACGCCGTCGAAGGCAACCCCCGCCCGGAGTTGGACGATGGAGTCGTTGCCGACGGAGCCGCCGGCTTCCATCCCGAAGCCGCCCTCGCCGCCGAGGTTCTCGAACATCGAGAGGAAGACCACGAGGTCGATGCCCGCACCCTCGCCGCCGATGTCGAACTGGTGGCCCTCGCCGGGAAAACACGGCGAGGTCGGGCCGGTCGCAGCAGTCGCGGCGGTGACCGGGGCGGTCGCCACAGTGAGAATCACGGCGAGCGTCAGGGATGCGCGAGTCGCGGCGTGCATACCGTCGCCTCCGGCGCGCTGCTAATTAAGGATACGCCGCGATTCTCAGGCGTGATACCGTCTCTCGAAGCGAAACGAGGCGATGGACGCGCGGGTCGCGGCGCGGCGCGGCTCGGTCCCGACGCGGTTCGGTCCCGGTGACTACTCCTCGCCGTCGAGCTGTCGGATGAGTTCGTCGAGGACGGCGTCCGCGCTGGCGAGGTTGGTCGCAAGCGGCGTCTGGTGAACGTCGCAGATGCGGAGCAGGGCGGTGATGTCCGGCTCGTGGGGCTGGGCGGTCAGCGGGTCGCGGAGGAAGATGACGCCGTCGCAGGTCTCGCTGGCAATCTCCGCGCCGATTTGCATGTCGCCGCCGAGCGGCCCGGACTGCTTGCGCTCGATGTCGAGCCCCGTGGCGTCGATGAGTCGCTGACCGGTCGTCCCCGTCGCCATGAGGTCGAAGCGTTCGAGGTCGTCCTGCCGCTCCTCAGCGAACGAGATGAGGTCCGGCTTCTTCTCGTCGTGCGCAATAAGTGCGAGACGCATGGCAACCACTCGTTCGAGAGTCCTGATTAATGTTCGCCAATCGAAGTTCGTTCGCGGGGGTGACTACGCGCTCAACCGACCGACGAGTTCGCGTCCGTCGCCACCCACGTAGACGAGTTCGACAGTCTCGCCGCTCGCAACGTCGAACGAAATCGAATCGCCCGTTCGACGGGTCCGTCTTCGCCCGACGGCGACGCCCACGACTGTTCGGTGTCGCCGGCGACCACAAGCATCTCGCCCGCCGAAAACGAGTCACCGCCAGCGTGTGCTATCGTCGCCGCGCCGTCGCTGACGCCGAATTGAAACGACACGGACGGAGTGGGACCCACCTGTTCGGCCGTGTTGAGTACGAGATACCCAACACCGCCGTGAGTACCACTGCGCCGACGATGACGAGGACAATTCCGACGAGAACGACAGCGATGATACCCGGGACGCGATTCCCGTCCGGTTTTCGATTGAGAATACTCGTCGAGTACCTATCTGTCCGCTGGTAATTATACTAGCTGGACAGGATAACCGCCGAACGGGAAGCGCAGGCCGTTACTTGAAGCGGAACGTTTCGAGGTTCTTCGGCGCGAACGTCCGCATGTTGTAGTCGTGGTAGAGCGCCGACGAGAGGTCCTGGACGGAGCGCTCGTCGCCGTGGACGCACAGCACCTTCTCCGGGCGCGGGTTCATCGTCTTGACGAAGTTTTCGAGGCCCTGCCGGTCGGCGTGACCGGAGAAACCGTCGACCGTCTCCACGTCCATCTTGAGCTTCAGCGTGTCCGACCGGCCCATGCCGTCGCGGCCGTTGACCGGAATCTCGTCCCAACCGTTCTGGATGCGGCGGCCGAGCGTCCCCTGCGCCTGGTAGCCGACGAAGACCAGTCGGGACTTCGGGTCGGGGCCGACGTGGCGGAGCCACGACATGATGGGGCCGCCGGTGACCATCCCGGAGGTCGAGAGGATGATGGCCTGGTCGCCGTCGGCGACGTCCTGTCGCTCCTCTTCGCCGCCGTCGATGTGGTTGAACTCCTCGGCGAGGAACGGGTTTTCGTCCTCGTGGAAGATGCGGTCGCGGAGGTCGTCGCGGAGGTACTCGGGGTAGGTCGTGTGGATGGCCGTCGCCTCCCAAATCATCCCGTCGAGGTGGACGGGCATCTCCGGAATCTTGCCCGAGCGCATCGCCTCTTCGAGGACGAGCATAATCTCCTGTGAGCGACCGACGGCGAACGCCGGGATGACGACCTTGCCGCCGCGGTCGTACGTCTCGTTGATGACCTCGATGAGGCGCTCTTCGGAGTCCTGCTGGTCGGTCTGGTAGTCGTTGCGGCCGCCGTAGGTCGATTCGAGGACGAGCGTCTCCACGCGCGGGAAGTCGTTGACCGCGCCGTTGAACAGGCGAGTGTCCTCGTAGTGGATGTCGCCGGAGAACGCGACGTTGTAGAGGCCGTCACCGATGTGGAAGTGCGAGACGGCGGAGCCGAGGATGTGGCCCGCGTTGTGGAACGTGAGCTTCACGTCGGGCGCGATATCGGTCACGTCGCCGTACTCCAGCGGGATGGTGTGCTTGATGGCCTCGCGGACCATCTCGGACTCGTACGGCGGGGTGCGTCCCTCCTTCGAGGCGACGTCGAGGTAGTCGAGCGTGAGCAGGCCCATGAGGTCGCGGGTCGGCTCGGTCGTGTAGATGGGGCCGTCGTAGCCGTACTTGAACAGAAGCGGGATGAGCGCCGAGTGGTCGAGGTGAGCGTGGGTGAGGACGACCGCGTCGAGCGAGTTCGCGCCCGACCCGAGCGCCTCGGGGACCTGCAGATACGGCACGTCGTCGGAGCCGGGTTTGTCGCCGCAGTCGACGAGGATTCGGGTCTCGGGCGTCGAGACGATGAAGGACGCGCGGCCGACTTCGCGGCAGCAGCCGAGGGTCGTGATGCGGACCCACTCGTCGTCCGAGAGCTGCTCGCGGTGAATCTGCCGGCCGGTCCGTTCGAGGATGCGGCGGCGGTCCTCGCGTTCCTGCTTCAGGAAGTTGCGGACGTTCGAAACCGTCGAGGACTCGATGGGCGGGGTGCGGACGACTTCGGGCGTCCAGCCGACTTTCTGCGTGATTTCGCGGAGCGTCGAGCCGTGGCGACCAATGACCATGCCCGGTTTCTCGGCCTCGATGACGACTTCGCCGGTGTCGATGTGGAAGTCAAGGTCGGTGACGCCCGCTTCCTCGGGGATGACGCTCAGAATTTTGGGTTCGGCCTCGCGGGGGTCGGACAGCACGTCCGGGTCCGGGCGAACCGTGATTCGCTTTCGGAGCTTACTCGCGAGTTTCCGGATGAGGTCGCCGTTCTGAGCGAACTTCTTCGGGTCGCGCGTGTAGACGACGAGTTCGGGACCCTCGTACTTGACGTCGGAAACCGAGATGTCGCGGGGGAGTTCGTTCGTAATCTCTGCCTTCAGATTCTCGAGTTGTTTATCTACGGAGCTCATAGTTACGAGCGACCCGTCCGGTCCTGCGCCGGCAGGTCTCGGGAACCCCTACCTCAGGAGCGTCGACGCGAGCCGGTCCACGTGTACGAGTGCCAGTCTCGGCCGACTGCGGAGAGAGCATAGTGAACTGAATACGGTTGTATCTCGACTGCGGGAAGAGGCAGGGAAAACCCGCTTACCCGACAGTACCATGTCGCCAGTATAAAACCCTTCGCAAAGCCGAAGCGTCTCGGGGCCGACCGACGACCATGGAACTCACACCGGCGGCCGTCTCGGCGGAACACGACTGGGTTCGAGCGCGCGCGGACGTGGTCGTCCCGCTCATCAACGAGACGCGACGGCGACTCGGCGAGCAGTTCGACACGCGCGTCGGCGCGGTCGACGAGGCGGCCTACCGCGAGGCGGTCGATACGGTGTTCGCCGACGGCGAGGTCGGCGTCAACGTCGCGGCCTACGTCCGCATCCTCAAGCGGCTGGACGTACAGGACGACTATCCGGGGTTCGTCGTGGACGAGGTGCTCGGCCGCGAACTCGCGGCGACCATCGCCGGCGGTGAGCCGCTCCGACTCCTCGCGCAGGCGACGTTCCACTTCGCGGACGTGGCCGTCCACACCGACGGTCCCGCCGGCCGCGACGACCTCGACGCCGCGCTCGCCGCGGGCTTTCAGACGCGCCTGCCGGGGTGGTCGTGGCGCGAGGGTGACTCACCGTTCGACAGTCGGCGCTGACGGTCGAAGATATCACGGAAAAACGAGGGACGGGGCGCTTACCACTCGATTCTGACGGGCTCCGACGAGGTCTCGGACTCGCGTTCGCCCGCAGTGTCGAGTTCGCGGAGGCGCTCGCGGAACGCGCCCACGCACTCCTCGCACGCGGTCACGTAGGTGAGCACGCCGTCTTCGTACTCCGCCATGACCGCCCGCGGGGTCCGCCGGGTCAGCCGCTCCGGGCCCATCCGTCCGACGCCGCGCACTCCGGGGTCGCCCAACCCCGTCAGTCGGTCGCCGCGCGTCGCCGCCCACCGCGCGTACGACGCGAGTCGGTCGCGGACGCGTCGCTCGCGCGGATTCAGGCTCCCTGAAAGGTCCACGAACCGGTCCCACGTCTCGACGGTGTACTCCTCGATAAGGCCGCGGTCGACGGCGTCGTCCAGTCGCTCGATGACCGGTGTGAACTCCGCGCGCCGCCCGCTCGGAACCCACAGTTCGATTCGGACCGTCCCCTCCCGAGGAGTCGGCCGTTCGCCGCGTACAATTGTGTCCATTGTTAGCACGCCAACCACCACGTACTGGTAGGGTAGCCGGCGATATGTATCTATGCGTCCGCCGGAACCGCCGAACGTCGTCCGCGAGAGATGGTCCGCGCGGCGGGGCGGCGCGCCGGCACCTTCGGGGCGTTTAAGGGTTCGCTGCGGCTACCGATGGGCAATGAGCGACGAGCAGGAACTCGGAATCACCGAGTCGAAGCAGTACAACACCGGCGAGTGGTACGCCGAGGTCGTCCAGAAGGCGGGCCTCGCGAACTACGGCCCGGAGGGCATGAGCGGCTTCATCGTGACTCGCCCGCGCGGCTACGCGCTGTGGGAGTCCATCCAGAACTACCTCGACGGCGAGTTCAAGAAGACGGGCGTCCAGAACGCGTACTTCCCGCTGTTTATCCCCGAGAGCTACCTCGAACGCGAGAAGGACATCGTCGAGGGATTCGACCCCGAGGTGGCGTGGGTCACCCACGGCGGCCACGAAGAACTCGAAGAGCGCCTCGCCGTCCGCCCGACCTCCGAGTCCATCATCGCACCCTACATGGCCCAGTGGGTCCGTAGCCACCGCGACCTCCCGCTCCGCGTGAACCAGTGGGCCTCCGTCGTGCGCTGGGAAGCGACCGAGACGAAGCCGTTCTTCCGCACCAAGGAGTTCCTCTGGCAGGAAGGTCACACGGCCCACGAGACCCGCGACGGCGCGTGGGACGAGACGATGACCCGCCTCTCGCAGTACCAGTCGCTCTACGAGGACGTACTCGCCATCCCCGTGCTCCGCGGCGCGAAGCCGGAACACGACAAGTTCCCCGGCGCGGACACGACGACGACCGTCGAGGCGCTCATGCCCGACGGCAAGTCCGTGCAGGCCGGCACCTCCCACTACCTCGGCACCTCCTTCGCAGAGGCGTTCGACCTCACCTACACGACCGAAGACGAGGACGAAGAGCCCGCCCACACGACCTCGTGGGGGCTGTCGTGGCGCTCGCTCGGCGCGCTCATCATGACGCACTCGGACGACCAGGGGCTCGTCCTGCCCCCGACTATCGCGCCCGAACAGGTCGTCATCGTCCCCATCTGGCAGGCCGACACGCAGGAGAAGGTCCTCGAGTACGCCGAGGACATCGCCGACGAGCTCGAAGCCGCCGGCGTCCGCGTCGAACTCGACGCCCGCGACGAGCGCAACCCCGGCTTCAAGTTCAACGAGTGGGAGCTCAAGGGCGTCCCCGTCCGCTTCGAAATCGGCCCGAACGAGGTCGACGACGACGTCGTCACGGCCGTCCACCGCCCCGACGGCGAGTCGGTCGAACTCGACCGCGAGAACATCGCCGAGGCCGTCCAAGCGCAGTTCGACGAGGTGTACGCGAAGCTCTACGCCGCCGCGGAGGAGAACCTCGAAGAAAACGTCCGCGAGGCGTCCGAGCGCAACGAGATTCTCGGCACCATCGGCCAGCACGGCGGCTACGTGAAAGCGCCGTGGTGCGGCGACGAGGCCTGCGAGGACGAGATTAAGGAGCAAATCGCCGCCGAAATCGTCATGGTGCCCCTGAACGACGAGGACGCGGAGATTCACGACGGCGAGGACTGCGCGGTCTGCGGCGACGACGCCGAGGAGACGGCGTACTTCGCGAAGTCCTACTGAACCGGCCGCCCAGTTTTACACGATTGTTCATATTTTTCGTCGTCCGTCGAATCATCATTAGTCTCCATACTATGTATGGATACATCCTTATATGACATTGTAACACCCTTATGGTTTCAGGAAAAGTTGCTTATGCGGGTAGCCGTACTATTGGCGTATGACCAAGCCACACATAGACGCACCCTTCGCTCAGGACGGGTTAGCCGACCCGACCGACGAGCGGTCGAACTGCGGCGTTGGGGCCGTCGTAGACCTCGAAAACGGCGCCTCGCACCGAGTCGTCGCAGACAGCCTCGAACTCCTGGAGAACCTCGAGCACCGCGGCACCACGGGCGCTGAGGAAAACACCGGGGACGGGGCGGGTATCCTGCTGCAACGACCCGACGAGTTCTTCGAAGCCGTCCTCGAATCCGAGCTTCCGGACCTCTACGCGGCCGGTTCGGTGTTCATGCCGACCGACGACGAGGTTCGCGAGCGCGTTTCGGCGGTTGTCGAGGACTCGCTGGCCGACCACGGGCTCTCCGTGTTCGACTGGCGCGACGTGCCGACCGACAACGCAGAACTCGGCGCGACCGCGCTCGAATCGGAGCCCGACGTCTGGCAACTGTTCGTCGAGCCGGCAGACGGGATGACCGCGGACGAGTTCGACCGGGCGCTGTACCTCGCCCGTCGAGCCGCAGAGAAGGCGGTCGACGACCTCGCTATCGAGGGCGCGGGACGGTTCTACGTCTGCTCGCTCGACCGCAAGACCATCGTCTACAAGGGACTGCTCACGGCCGAACAGCTCCCGAACTACTATCCCGACCTCAGCGACGAGCGGATGGTGACCGAACTCGCGCTCGTGCACGCGCGATTCTCCACCAACACGCTCGGCGCGTGGCATCTCGCCCACCCGTACCGCCAGGTCATCCACAACGGCGAGATAAACACCATCCGCGGCAACGTCAACTGGATGCGCGCCCGCGAGACGGACCTCCAGCACGAGGCCTTCGGCGACGACATCGAGACGCTCATGCCCATCACGAAGGCCGACCAGTCCGACACCGCGAGCGTGGACAACGTGGTCGAACTGCTCCTCAAGAGCGGCCGCGAACTCCCGCACGTCCTGCGGATGCTCATCCCCGAGGCGTACCGCAACGACGACGCGATGGGCCAGGCGCGCCGCGACTGGTACGACTTCCACGCCTCACTGGTCGAGCCGTGGGACGGCCCCGCGCTCGTCGCGGCGACCGACGGCGACCGCATCGCCGCCGTCCTCGACCGCAACGGCCTCCGTCCGTGTCGCTACGAGGTGACGACCGACGGCCGCCTCATCGTCGCCAGCGAGGTCGGCGCGCTCGACACCGACCCCGCGGAACTCGAATCCCGCGGTCGCCTCCAGCCCGGCGAGATTTTCATGGCCGACCCCGACGAGGGGCGCGTCATCCCCGACGCCGAAGTGTTCGACTCCCTCACCGACGAGAAGTACGGCGAGTGGGTCGACCAACAGCAGCGCCATCTCGACGACATCGCCGGCGACACCGACTCAACCTCGCGCGGACAGGTCGAGTCGCTCCGCGCGACGCAGGCGGCGTTCGGCTACACGCACGACCAGCTCAACCACATGATAGAGCCGATGGCCCGCGACGGCAAAGACCCCGTCGGCTCGATGGGCGACGACACGCCGCTTTCGGTGCTGTCGGACCTCAACCGCCCGCTGTTTACCTACTTCAAGCAGCTGTTCGCGCAGGTGTCGAACCCGCCTATCGACTACATCCGCGAGAAGCTCGTGACGAGCCTGGAGTCGCGGCTCGGCTGCCAGCGTAACCTCCTCGACGAGTCACCCGAGCACGCGCGTCAGCTCGTCCTCGACTCGCCGGTCCTCACGGACGCCGAGACGGCGGCCATCAAGGACCTCGACGACGACATGCGGAGCGAAGTCGTCGACATCACCTACGAGAAAGGCGGCGACATCCGCGAGGCCATCGAGGCCGTCCGCGACGAGGCCAAGGCGGTCATCGAAGACGGCGCGGACATCGTCGTCCTCTCCGACCGCGCGGTCGGCCCCGACCGCGTCGCCATCCCGAGCCTGCTCGCGACGGGCGCGGTCCACCACAGCCTCGTCCGCAACGGCCTCCGGAACCACGCCGGCCTCGTCGTCGAGTCCGGCGACCCCCGCGAGGTCCACCACCTCGCCACGCTCGTCGGCTACGGCGCGGGCGCGGTGAACCCCTACCTCGCCTACCAGACCATCGAGGATGTCGTCGCCGGCCCCGACGGGGCCGACGAGGGCGAGGCCATCGACGCGTACGTCCACGCGCTCGAAGACGGCCTGCTCAAGACGATGGCAAAGATGGGCATCTCGACGGTCGAGAGCTACCGCGGCGCGCAGATTTTCGAAGCCGTCGGCCTCGAATCCGACTTCGTCGCCGAGTACTTCGAGGGCACCGAAATCCGCACCGAGGGTATCGGCCTCGACGTTATCGAAGAGGACCTGCTGACCCGTCACGCCGCCGCGTTCGGCGCGGACCCGAAGCTCGAACGACAGGGCGAGTACGAGAACCGCTCGGCCGGCATCCACCACGGCTGGAACCCCCAGACCGTCGGCACGCTCCAGCAGTCCGTCCGCGCCGGCGACTACGAGAAGTACAAGGAGTTCGCGGAGCTGGTCAACGACCAGTCGAAGCAGCTGAAGGCGCTCCGCGGCCTCCTCGAATTCGACTCCGACCGCGAGCCGGTGGACATCGACGAGGTCGAACCCGTCGAGGACATCGTCAAGCGCTTTTCGACGGCCGCGATGTCGCTCGGCAGCCTCTCGCCGGAGGCCCACGAGAACAACTCCATCGCGATGAACCGCATCGGCGGCAAGTCCAACTCCGGCGAGGGCGGCGAACCGCCGGAGCGCTTCGGCACCGAAAAGGAGTGCAACGTCAAGCAGGTCGCCTCCGGCCGCTTCGGCGTCACCTCGCATTACCTCTCGTCGGCCGACGAGATTCAGATCAAGATGGCGCAGGGCTCGAAGCCCGGCGAGGGCGGCCACCTCCCCGGCAAGAAGGTAAACGAGATGATTGCGCACGTCCGCTACGCGACGCCGGGCGTCGGCCTCATCTCGCCGCCGCCGCTGCACGACATCTACTCCATCGAGGACCTCAAGCAGCTCATCTTCGACCTGAAGTCGGCCAACCCCGACGCCGACATCAACGTCAAGCTCGTCTCCGAGGCCGGCATCGGCACCATCGCCGCCGGCGTCTCGAAGGCGAAAGCCGACGTGGTCCACATCTCCGGCTACGACGGCGGCACCGGCGCGTCGCCCAAGACTTCCATCAAGAACGCGGGACTCCCGTGGGAGCTCGGCCTCGCCGAGGCCAACCAGATGCTCCGCGCGACGGGGCTTCGCTCCCGCATCCGCGTCTCCGTCGACGGCGGCATGAAGACCGGCCGCGACGTGGCCATCGCCGCCCTCCTCGGCGGCGAGGAGTACGTCTTCGGGACCGCATCGCTCGTCACCTCGGGCTGCGTGATGGCCCGCCAGTGCCACGAGAACACCTGCCCGGTCGGCGTCGCCACGCAGGACGAGAACCTGCGCCGCCGCTTCCCCGGCGAGCCCGACCACGTCATCAACTACATGACGTTCATCGCACAGGAGCTCCGCGAAATCATGGCCGACCTCGGCTTCACCTCGCTCGACGAGATGATCGGTCGTCCCTCGCTGCTCCGGCAGGTCGAGACGGACCACGAGAAGGCGAAGCACCTCGACCTCTCGTCGGTGCTGGCTGAGCCCGAGACGGGCGCGCGCCGCAAGACCGAAGACCAGGTCCACGCGGACATCGAGACCCACATCGACCACAAACTCATCGACGAGGCCGCAGACGCCATCGAGAACCGCGAGCCGGTCGTCATCCGCCGCGACCTCTCGAACGTCGACCGCGCGGTCGGCGCGATGCTCTCGAACCGCATCTCGAACGCCCACGGCGGCGAGGGACTCCCGGACGACACCATCCGCTGTGAGTTCGACGGCATCGCCGGTCAGACGTTCGGCGGCTTCCTCGCCCGCGGCGTCACGATGCGGCTCACCGGGGCCGCCAACGACTACGTCGGCAAGGGCCTCTCCGGCGGCCGCGTCATCGTCGACACGCCCGCCGAAGCCAACTACGAGGCCGCCGAAAACATCCTCATCGGCAACGTCGCCCTCTACGGCGCGACGCAGGGCGAGTGCTACGTCAACGGCCTCGCGGGCGAGCGCTTCGGCGTCCGCAACTCCGGCGTGAAGGCGGTCGTCGAGGGCGTCGGCGACCACGGCTGTGAGTACATGACCGGCGGCGTCGTCGCCGTCCTCGGGGAGACGGGGCGCAACTTCGCCGCGGGGATGTCCGGCGGCGTAGCCTACGTCTACGACCCCGACGACGAGTTCGCCGCGAAGGCGAACACCGAGATGGTGACGCTCGAAGACCACCTCGACGACAAGGACGAGGCGATGCTCACCCGACTCGTCGAGAACCACCGCACGTACACCGACTCCGACCGCGCGGCCGAGCTGCTCGACGACTGGCAGTCGGTCCTCGGCGACTTCGTGAAGGTGATGCCCGACGCCTACGCCGAGGTCATCGCCGAAGACGGCCGCGAGGACGTCCGCAACGAACTCCCCGCCAAGGCTGGCGCAATCGTCGACGCCGGAGCCGACAGAGTCGGCGCGGCGACGACGAGCGACGACTGAGACGGAGACGGAGACGGACCCGCCCGTCTCGAACCGCCGCTAACGGCGAGCGGTTCCCGGCACCCGCAACCGATTCTCTCACGTTTTTCACCACGCGCGCCTTCGACCGGGACATGGACAACGCACTCGTCATCGGCGGTACGCGATTCATCGGCCGCCACCTCGTCTCGGAACTCCTCGACAGCGGCTACGCCGTGACCATCTTCAACCGCGGGAACCACGACAACCCCTTCGAGGACGACCCGCGCGTCCAGCACGTCCAAGGCGACCGAACCGACGACGAGGCGCTCCGGACCGCGAAACTGACCGTCGAACCCGACGCGGTGTTCGACTGCGTGGCGTACAAGCCCGCGGAGGTCGCCTCGGCGGTCGACATCTTCGCCGACGTGGACGCCTACGTCTACATCTCCAGCGGCGCGGCCTACGGAAGCGAGGTCATTCCGAAGCGCGAGGGCGAGACGCCGCTGTGCGACTGTACCGACGAGCAGGCGACAGACGACTCGGGTGCGAGCTACGGCCCGCGGAAAGCCGAGGGCGACCGGGTCGTCTTCGAGGCGGCCTCGCGGGGCATCAACGCGATGTCCGTCCGGCCCTGCATCGTCTACGGCCCCGAAGACTACACCGAGCGCCTCGACTACTGGATCGACCGCGTGCTGAACTACGACCGCGTCGTCGTCCCCGGCGACGGGACGAACGTCTGGCACCGCGCCTACGTCGAGGACGTGGCGAGCGCGATGCGCGTCGTCGCCGAGGAGGGCGAAGCGGGCGAGGCCTACAACGTCGGTGACAGACGGCTCGTGACGCTCGAAGAGATGGTCGAAGTCATCGCTGACGCCGCCGGCACCGGCGTCGAGGTCGTCCACGCGGGCGAGCGTGAACTCGCCGCGGCCGGCCTCTCGATGGACGACTTCATCCTCTACCGCGACTACCCGCACGTCCTCTCGACGGACAAACTCGCCCGTCTCGGCTGGGAGTCCACCCCCGTCGAGGAGGCGATGCGCCGGTCGGTCGCCGACCACCGCGACAGCGACCGCGACGGCGCGGAACACGACCCCGGCCGCGACGCCGAAGCGCGCGTGCTCTCGATTCTCGACACGCTCTGAGGCGGGGTAGTTCGCTCGAAAAAACGCGGCGGCGGTTCCGACGAGCTCAGCCGCTGAACTGGCCGTCGTGGTCCATCTCGGGGACCTCCTCTTCGAGCCACTCCCGGAACCACTTGACGCGCTTGAGCCGCTGGTGAGCGAAGCTCTGGGCGGTGTCGGTTTCGAGCCGGTCGGAGGCGTCGCGGCCGCGCTCGAAGACGCGTTCGACCATCTCGGCGGCGTCCATGTGGGTCCGAGCCTCGTAGCCCATCCGCAGGAGCATCAGCGCGGTGCCGTTCGCGCCGATTTTGTCGAGGATGTCGGCCTCGATGAGACAGCGCGTTTCGAGCGACACGTCGGTCAGCGGCCCCTGATACGAGTGGTCGGAGACGACCTGACACACCTGGTCGACGAAGGAGTCGGGGTAGTCGCCGTGGCTGCTGAGGAACTCGCGGGCGACGCGAGCGCCCTCCTCGGCGTGGACCTCCTGGTCGGCTTCGAGCTTCGAGATGTCGTGAAACAGGGCGGCCACGCGAACGACGTTCACGTCCGCGCCCTCGCGGTCGGCGATGCGCGTCGCGAGGTCGACGACGTTGAGGATGTGGTTGAACCGGTACTCCGCGGAGTGCCACGGGTACCAGCGCATCCGCCCGCCGTCGTCTTCGTTTTCGACGCTCGCAGAGAGATAGTCCGAGACGAAACGCTTCATATCCTCGAACTCGGCGTCGGAGACCGCCGACTCTTTGATTTCAACGCCCACGGCAGAACCTCCGTCGGTGTTGGCACGTGCGTATTCTCATTACACGGAATGAGGGTCGTTCCACTCTTAGGCGTTACGACCACCCTGAGTCGCGGGAACCGGGCTCTCGGGCGAACAGACCGGGTCTCGTGGCCGCCAATGTGAATCGCTGGCACATCGATGAGAGTTAACTCGCCCGCCCGCGTCGACCCCGACGTGACCGAAGCACGATACCTCGACGACGCGACGACACACGAGTTCGAGGCGACCGTCGAGACGGTCCGCGGAACCGACCGCGTCGTCCTCGACCGGACGTACTTCTACCCGACCGGCGGCGGCCAACCGCACGACACGGGGACGCTCTCGGCCGGCGGGGAGACGTGGGACGTGACGGACGTCCGGAAACGCGACCGAATCGAACACGTCGTCGCGAGCGACGCGCCCGAAGCGGGGACGACCCTCACGGGGGCCGTCGACGCGGCGCGGCGGCGCGCCCACAGCCGCTACCACACGGCCCAGCATCTCCTCTCTGCGGTCCTCCTCGACGAGTTCGACGCCGAGACGACCGGCAACCAACTGTACGCCGACCACGCACATCTCGACTGCGCATACGACCGCTTCGACGGCGACGACCTCCGGACCATCGAGACGCGCCTGAACGACCTCGTCGCGTCCGACCTCCCCGTCCGGTGGTACAGCCTCGACCGCGAGGAGGCCGAAGCGACGCTCGACCCCGACCGCACCAGACTACACCTGCTTCCGGACTCGATTCGCGAGGTCCGAATCGTCGAAATCGGCGACGCGGACGACCCCTTCGACCGGACCGCCTGCGCGGGGACGCACGTCTCGAAGACGGGCGATATCGGCACGGTCTCCGTCGCCGGCCGGACGACCCAAGGCTCGGCTCACGAGCGCGTGAACTTCGTCCTCGAATAGCCGATTCGACCCCGCTCAACCCGACTGACCGCTCGCGACTACGCCGACTGGGTCGCCTCGGTCCGCGCCCGCGGCTCGCACACCCAACCTTCCTTGACCGGAACCAGCTCGTAGCCCGACTCCCGGAGCAGGGCCTTCGCTGCCGCCTCGTCGTGGCTCCCGCGGGCGTCGTGCAGTTCGAAATACACCGTCGGCCGGTGCTCCCGAAGGACCGTTTCCGCCCCCCGGAGCACGTTCAGGCCGAACCCTTCGACGTCAACTTTCAGGTGGTCCGGCGGCGGGACCGTCCCGGAATCGACGAGCGAGTCGAGCCGCCGCATCGATACCGACGCCGTGTCGACGACCTGCGCCCCCCACGCGCTCGCGTGGTCTCGCGAGAACGACCCCAACTCGTCGTAACTCGACAGGTGGAACGCTCGGGATTCGTCGGTTTCGCCGAGGCCGCAGTCGAGGAGGTCCACCCGGTCGTCGAAGTCGTTGACCTCGACGTTCGCCCGCAACTGGTCGATGACCTCGGGGTGCGGCTCGACGGCGACGACCTGCGCGGAGGGTTCGCTGGCCGCGACCGCGAGCGTGTAGGTCCCCGTGTTCGCGCCCACGTCGACGACCACGTCGCCGCCGTCGAGGTCGAGCAACAGCGCTTGCAGGAGCACGTCGTTACCGTGACGGTTGTACAGTTCGTAGCTCCGGAAACTCGTCCGCCCGACGTGTTTCTTCGTGGCGACGAGCCGTCGTTCGTAGTTCGTCCGGACGAGCGCGTAGTGGAGGGTGTACGCGAGGTGCCGAGCGACCGACACCGGATGTAGCAGAGACACGTTAGTGTATTGTCATTGTGCGGCGATAAAAATCGCTCGGCGGCGAAGCGCCACGCTCTTCGCGGTAGTCGTCGGAGAAGTGTCGAGTAGTCCCGGGCGGATTCGAACCGCCGTCAGCGGCTGTCTTCTCGGCACGCATTGAACCGTACCAATCCAAAGGCCGCTATGATTGGCCACTACACCACGGGACTTCGGTGATGTCGTCCACTCGTCGGTTGTCCGCTGGTAAATGAAAACGCTTCGGTTCCGGTCGGTGGTCGGCGGCGACTAATCGGCGACTTCCGTCTCCGTCTCGGGTTCCGCGCCGCACACGTCGAGATACTCGCAGGCGTCCGTCTCTGGGTCGAAACAGTCGGGACACTCGGAGTTGCGGTCGATGATGGTGTCGAGTCGCTCCGCAATCATCCCGTCGATGACGGGTTCGAGTTCGCGCGCCTCCGCGCGGAACTCCTCGACGTCGAGGACGTTCGACAGGAAGCGCTCGATGATGCAGTAGGTCTGGAGCGCGTCGCGGGCGCGGACGATGCCCTCGTCGGTGAGGGTGACGCCCTTGTACTTCTCGTGTTCGGCGAGGCCGCGGGATTCGAGCTTGCCGATCATCTCGTTCGCACTCGCGGGACTCACCTCCATCATGTCCGCGAGCGCGCCGGTGGCCGCCGGGCCGTTCTCCATCTCCTGCAGCAGGTAAATCGCCTTGACGTATTGGTCTGCCGTGTTCATCGTTTCACTCGCGGTCTTCCATGATTCGCGTCACTTCTTCTACCCCCTCGGCCTCCTCGTCGCGAATCGCCGACAGGGTGGCGACGAGTTCCTCGCGGTCGATAGAGAACTGTGCCTCGCTCGCCTCGATGGCCTCGATGACGTCGTCGTAGAACTTGTATGCGGTCTCCTCGTTGCAGAGTTGGTCGTAGAGGACGCCGTCGAAGTCTTCGGGCTTCGTCTGGCCGTACTGGGCCTCGACCAGCGCCTCTATCTCCTCGAAGGGGACGCTGTCGACTTCCAGCCGGTCGATGACGGCTTCGAGGCGCTCGCGGTGGTCCGCGGACTCCTCGGCGGCGTGCGAAAGCAGGGCTCGAATCTCCTCGTCGAGCGCGTCTTCGTCGAGTTCCTCGTGGTGGTGGTAGGCGCGCGCCTCCACGACCTCTTCGAGGACGATACCGATCTGGAGGAGTCGGGCGAGCTGGTGGTCCGAGCTGACCTGATAGCCGACGCTCATGGACTCGTCCCCCTCAACGTTCGAAGACACGGTCCCGCGACGTACATACACACCTCTCCGGGAGTAACCGACTTAAGCGGTTCCCTCGCGGGTCGACGGGACCGGAGAAAAAACGCTCGGCGAAGTCGCGCCGCGGAGGCCGGACTACCGCAGGCGCGCCGCGATGAGCTCTTCGAGGTCGTCGCGGAACTCGTCGACTTCGATCTCTTCGAGGACGGGCACGAAGAAGCCCTCCACGAGCATGTTACGGGCCTGTTCTTCGGGGACGGACCGAGAGACCATGTAGAAGAGATCCTCGGCGTCGACCTGCCCGACGGAGGCGGCGTGGGACGCCTCGGTGTCGTGGTTGTTGATGATGAGCTTCGGCGACGCGTCGGCCTCGGACTGGTCCGAGAGCATCAGCGTGTTCTCGCGCTGGTAGGAGTTCGTACTCCACGCGTCGCGGCCGACGTCCTGGACGCCCTCGTACACCGAGCGCGCCTCGTCGTCGAGGACGCCGCGGGTCACGAGGTCGGCCGTCGTGTTTTCGGCTTTGTGCCAGACGCGGGCGTTGACGTCGAGGTGCTGGTCGTCGTGACCGAAAAAGGCGCCGACGATTTTCGTCTCCGACGCCTCGCCGTTGAGTTCGGTCTCGACGTCGCTGCGGGTGAGCCGCGAGCCGAGGTTCCCCTCGATCCAGTTGACCGTGGAGTAGGTGTCGGCGTCGGCGCGCTTGAGCGAGTACGTGTACGTCTCCTCGTCGAGGTTCTGCAGGGAGCCGTACTGGACGTACGAGTTCTCGCCCGCGTCGATTTCGACGAGGTTCGAGAAGTACCGCGCGTCGTCGACGCTGTCGCCGGACTCGATGGCCTCCAAGATGGTGACCGACGAGGACTTCTCGGTGACGACGAGTGTGTGGCTGAACAGCGACCGAGAGTTCATCTCGGCGCGAATCTTCACGTCCTCGGCGTCGACGCCCTCGGGGACGTAGATGAACGTGCCCGTCGTGAACAGCGCCGCCGAGAGGGCGGTGAGGTAGTTCGTGTCGGGAGCGACGACCGAGCCGAAGCGCTCCTCGATGAGGTCGCCGTACTCGTCGAGCGCCTCCGTGAAGGGGAGGACGACGACGCCCTCGGGCGACTCGCGGGTCGTCTCGTCGGCCTGGTTCAGCGGGTCGACGAGCGACTCGAAGTCGAGCGCTTCGAGGTTGGTCCAGCGGCGACCGGGCGTCTGGATGACGTCCGGCAGTTCGAGCGCGTCGAGGGCTTCGAGGGCGTCGAGGCGGGCCTCGAGGAGCCACTCCGGCTCGTCCCGTGCGTCCGAAATCTCTCGTACCGTCTCTGCGGACAGGTTCGCGGGAAGTTGCGCACTCATTGGTTATCCGAGGCTACCCTCCATCTCGAGTTCGACGAGTCGGTTGAGTTCGACCGCGTACTCGATGGGCAGTTCCTCCGTGATGGGTTCGATGAACCCGGAGACGATCATCTGCTTCGCGTCGTCGTCGTCGAGACCGCGCGACTGGAGGTAGAAGATGTCCTCGTCGCCGATCTTGCCGACGGTCGCCTCGTGAGCGACGTCCACCGTGGACTCGTTAATCTCCATGTACGGCATCGTGTCCGAGGTGGACTCGTTGTCGAACATGAGCGCGTCACACTCGACCGCAGTCGAGGAGTTCTTCGCGCCGTTGGCGATGTGGACGAGACCGCGGTAGTTCGTGCGGCCGCCGTCCTTCGAGATGGACTTCGACTCGATGGTCGACTTCGTCTCGGGGGCGTTGTGGTACACCTTCGCGCCGGTGTCGATGTTCTGGCCCTCGCCCGCGAAGGCGATGGTGATGTGGTTGTCGGAGGCGCCGCGGCCCTTCAGAATCGAGGCCGGGTAGAGCATGGTGGCCTTCGAGCCCATCGAGCCCGAAATCCACTCCATGCGGCCGCCCTTCTCGACGATGGCGCGCTTGGTGTTGAGGTTGTAGGTGTTCTTCGACCAGTTCTGGACGGTCGAGTACTGGACGTGGGCGTCCTCGCCGACGAACACTTCGACGCCGCCGGAGTGGAGGTTGAACGCGGAGTACTTCGGGGCCGAACAGCCCTCGATGTAGTGGACTTCGGAGCCCTTCTCCGCGACGATGAGCGTGTGCTCGAACTGGCCCATGCCCTCGGAGTTCATGCGGAAGTACGCCTGCACCGGCATCTCGACCGTCACGTCCTCGGGGACGTAGACGAACGAGCCGCCGGACCAGATTGCGCCGTGGAGCGCGGCGAACTTGTTGTCGCTCGGGGGGACGCACTTCGTCATGAAGTACTCCTTGACGATGTCTTCGTGCTCCTGGACCGCCTGGTCCATGTTCATGAAGACGACGCCTTTCTCCTCCCAGCGCTCCTGCATGTTCTGGTAGACGACTTCGGACTCGTACTGGGCGCCGACGCCCGAGAGGGCGTTCTTCTCGGCTTCCGGGATGCCCAGTTTGTCGAAGGTGTCCTTGATGTCGTCCGGCAGGTCGCGCCAGTCGTCGACGCCGCCGCGGACTTCCACGTCGGGTCGGATGTACGGGACGATTTCGTCCACGTTGACCTCGGAGAGGTCCGGCTGGCCGGGCCAGTCGGTCGGCATCGGCATCTTTTGGAACTGCTTGAGCGCGCGAAGGCGGCGCTCGAGCATCCATTCGGGCTCGTCTTTGTCCTCCGAGATGACGCGGATGGTCTCTTCGGTGAGACCCTTCTCGGCCACGAACGCGGCCTTCTGCTCCTTCTTGAACTCGAAGCGAGCTTCCGTGTCTGTCTCTTTGAGGTGGTCTTGGTCGGAACTCATGATGTTGGGGAATTACGCGGCTTCGTACACTTCCTCACGGACCCAGTCGTAGCCTTTGTCTTCGAGTTCGGACGCGAGCGACGCGTCGCCGCTCTTGACGACCTTACCGTCCAGCATGATGTGGACGTGGTCCGGCTCGACATATTCGAGGATACGCTGGTAGTGAGTGATCTGGAGGACACCAGTGCCCTGCTCGTCGCGCAGCGCGTTGATACCCTTCGAGACGTCCTGCAGGCGGTCGATGTCGAGACCGGAGTCGATCTCGTCGAGCACCGCAATCGACGGTTCGAGAATCGCGGCCTGAAGGACCTCGTTTTGTTTCTTCTCGCCGCCGGAGAAGCCGGCGTTGAGATAGCGTTGCATGAACTTCTCGTCCATGTCGAGAAGCTCCATCTTCTCTTTGAGGAGCTGCTGGAACTCTGCGACACCGACTTCGCCGTCGTCGACGTTCCCCTCCATCGGGGAGGTGTCGTAGCCGGCTTCCTCTTCTGCTTCCTCGTCGTCCTCGCCGAAGAGGAGTTCCTCGCGCTCGTCGATCTTCGCGTTGAGCGCGGTGCGGAGGAAGTTCGTCATGGTGACGCCCTCGATTTCCGCGGGGTACTGGAAGCCGAGGAAGATACCGAGCGCGGCGCGCTCGTTCGGCTCCAGTTCCAGAAGGTTCCACGTGCGGGCGTCGTCCGGAATTTCGAGGTCGCCGAAGTCGTCGTCCTCCAGGTGGAGGAGGATTTCGCCGTCGGTTACCTCGTAGGCGGGGTGGCCGGCGATGATTTTAGAAGTCGTAGACTTGCCGGACCCGTTGGGACCCATCAGCGCGTGGATCTCGCCGGATTTGACTTCCAGGTCGACACCTCGCAGAATCTGCTCACCGTCTTCCTCCGCGACTCGTGCGTGGAGGTTCTTGATCTCGAGAGTTGCCATCGTTGGTTCGTTGCCTCGTACTCGAATGGTGGGGAGTGTCGCCCATAATGCTTGCGCATTCACCCCCACCACCTTTTGGAGAAAGAAAATTTGTTTTCAAATCCGCAAAAAATCACGCCGATTCGCGACGCACGTCCGGGTTTCGAACAGCCGAACGACGTTACGACCCCGTCGTCTGTGTAACCGAATATAGTTTCGTTAGTCGGAGAGACGACCGCTCACATGAAACTCCCGAGGCCGGTCTGTTCCTGGCCGCTTTTCACCTCGTCCCACGACATCCCGAGCGCCTCGATGACGCGGGAGATGGGCCCCTCGAGCGTCTTGGTGAGCATCGTGTCCCAGTCGACTTCGAACGCCTCCGGAATCTGGTCGGCGTACTCGAAGCAGATGACGTCGGGGTCGCGCTTGAACTCGCGGTAGCGGTCGTCGACCTGCGGGTCGAACTCGCCGGTCTCCATCTCGCGGAACCACGACGGGTGGACCTTCTTGAGATAGACCCGCTTCGGCTTCGACCCGCGGCCGAAGTTCGTCCCGAGGAAGGCGTTGGCGTACTGCGCCCCGCGGACGTGCGCGGTCGGCGTCTCGTACGCCGAGAGGCGCTTGCCGATGCCGCCGGGGATGCCGACCTGTTCGAGCGGGAGGTTCCCCGCCTCGAAGTCCGTGATGATGCCGTGGAGGTAGTCCTTGATGACCTCGGTGTCCTCACCGTGGACGATCATGTCGATGACGTTCTTCTGGACTTCTTTGGTTATCTGTGCGATATCCGACCGTTTGTACTCGAAGCCCGTGATGTCGATGTCGTCGACGTCTTTGCCCTCCTTCCAGACGATGTGGCCCGCGTAGCGCTTCTTTTTCCCCGCCTGGAAGAACCGCCGGTAGAGCTTCTCGAACTCGATTTGGAAGCGGTGTTCGTCGGCGCCCAACTCGTCGCGCGCGAAGTCGTCGTAGGCGGCGTTGATGTGCTCTTCGATGTCGAACGACTGCTCGATGGCTTCTTCTTTCGACACGTCGGGGCCGAGTTCGAGCATGACGCTGTCGGTGTTGTGAAGGACGATACCTCCAACACCGTCGACGAAGTTTTCGTTTTCTTCGACGCTCAGGTCGTACACGTAGCCGTCGTGGTCGACTTCGGTCAGCACGGGGTCTCGGCCTTCCCGGTAGGAGCGACACGTCCGAATAGTGTACGAGTCTTTGCTGTCCCGATACTTGAGCGAGTGTTTTTCCCCCCGTTGCGTGAGCAACATCGAGAGACCGGCAGCAAGTTCTCGGCTCGTCGTCTCGAAGTCGAAGTTCCGCTGTGCGTACGCTTCGGTGTATCGTGGGAATTCGCGAGACCCGTCGCCTTCGACGAGCAACGTCAGGAACAAGTCTTGCTTCTCCTCAGGAAGGTGGAAGACGAATGAGGGGATCCGTTTACCACGCGACGTCTGCCCTGCGAACTCGCGGAAGAACACAGCAGCGAGTTCGTTCATCATCTGCAGTTTCAGCGTCTCGTCATTGTACGTGACCGACGCACCGCCGGTGTCCGTTTGATACTCGGCGGTTCGCTCCGCTCGTCGGTCGCTCGTAGTGATACCGGCGGTCGTGTTCTCGAACAGTCGAGAGTAATCTCGTTGGAGTTGGGCTAGCCACTCACGGTCGGATTCAGCGATACTCGCCCCGAATTTCGACGCCGCCGTCTCGCCAGTGGATGCGCTTCCTTCAGGGACGTACGCACCGAGGAGCCGAACGAGTGCTGCACCATCTTCGCTGTCGATATCGACGAATCGTTTGACTTTGACGGTCGAGTCGACGTCTCGGTGGTGCTCGTGGCCGAACCAGACATACTCGTCGTCCGCGTGGATTTGTTTCCGCTTCGTTATCGAATTATCGCTCCCGACGCTCCGTCCGTCCTCGTACTCGCGTTCGTACCCACGAAGGACCTCGTAGACGTCGACCCGCTCGACGGGCTCGACGTCGGGCACCCCGGAGACGCGATACGGCTCCGCCACGTCGTCCGGAGAGACAGTTGTGAGGCCGTCGTCACCGGGGACGACGTACGAGTGGTCTCTCGTCGTCGTCGACTCACCGAACTTGTGTTGGAGGTTCACCACCGGTTTGTCCGTTTTATGGCGAATCGCCTGCGCAATCGGTTGCCACTCCGCCTCTCCATCTTCGTTCACAGAGAGGGCGTCCCACCCGTCGAGCGCTCGGCGGGTCTTCCCGGGAGTGGCACTTGCGACGACGTCCCCGTCGGCAGCGATGAGTACCTCAGATTCAGTCGTTCCGCGGGCAAACAAGTCCTCGATAGGAAGGATTCGAACAGTCCCACCGGGGTCTCTGACGACGACCGGGCGATCTCCCGTCACGCTGTCGCCGTAGGCCACGTCGTAGCCGATTTGGTTCGCCGCCTGCTCCGTGAACTCGATGACTTTCCGACCGGTCGCCGTCACCGCCGCGCCCATCTCCTTGTCGTAGAGACGGAAGCGGTCCCAGCCCAGGACGCCGTACAGCGAGTTCATGATGACCTTCACCGCGGCCTGCTGGCGGTCGAACTGCTCGTACTGCGACGACCCGGGGTCGTGGGAGTTCCGCAGCGACTTCTTTTCCTCCCGCTCGGTGAGGAGTTCGTCGACCATCTCCCGAATCATGCCGTCGGGTTCCTGCTGGAAGTGCGTCCCGTTGGGTGCGCGGAACATCTCGCCGTCGTAGCTCTCGGGGTCGACCTTCGTCTCCGGCGACGCGTTGATGGTCACCATGCACATCGGATACAGCGACTTCAGGTCGAGCACCGTGACGTTCTCCTTGACGCCCGTGATGGGGTCGAAGACGGCTCCGCCCTCGTAGTCCTCCGACTCCTGTTTCCCCTTCGAGGGGAGCGCGAACTCGCCGTGGACCTTGTGGAGCACGTAGATGTCGACGGTGTCGCCGGGCGTCGGCGCGTCTTCGAGCTTACAGCCGACGAACGTCCGCACCTCGTCCCAGAAGGCGATGATGTCCTGCTTTCGGTCGATTTCGACGCACAGCTCCACGTCGCGGAGGTTGTATTCGAGCAGGCGTTCGGGGTCTTCCTCCCAGAGGTCACCGATGTCGCCCGAGTAGCGCTCCTTGCCCGCGTCGAGTTCGAGTTCGCCCACCGCGTCGAGGCGGTAGGATTCGAGTTCGGTGAACTGGGTTCGCTTGTAGGCGTACAGCAGGTCGAAGACGACGCGACCCTTGATGTCCGGGCCGCCCCAGCCGCCGCGCCACACCTCGCCGAGCCGCGAGATGCGGTTATAGTCGAGGTTCAGGTCGGTCCGCTTGTCGACTTCCTCCAAGCGGTCGAGGAAGTACGGCGCGTCGAAGTCCTCGAAGTTCCACCCGGTGAGGATGTCGGGGTCGGTCTCCTCGATGTACGAAAGGAAGGCGTCGAGCATCGCGGCCTCCTCGTCGAACGTCCTGACCTCCACGTCTCCGTCCTCCCCGAGGAAGTCGTAGTTCGGCAACGCGTCGGGGCGCTTGCCAAGGCCCTCGTCGGCCACGGCGTGCCAGACGACGTACTCGTCGCGGTAGGAGTCGTGGCTGGTCAGACAGATAATCGGCTCTTCGCCCTCCTCGGGGAAGCCGTTCCGGTCGTTGACCTCGATGTCGAAGGTGTTCACCCGGAGGTTCGCGTCGACCTCCGCGGGCGCGACTTCCTGGTGGGGAATCTGAATCGTCCCGTCGTCGAGGCGACGCTCGGGGACGCTGACGCCGCCTTTGATGTCCTTGTCGATGAGCAGGCGGTTCGGAAAGAGGATGTCCGCCTCGTAGTGGTCGAACTCGTCGCGAATCTGACCGACGTCGCGGGGGGTGCGGCCGAAAATCTTCGTCAGCTCCTCGCCGCGGATACTCTCGTAGCCGTCCTCGCTGCCGGTGATTACGTCCTTGTCGAGGGCGTCGTCGTCGAGGCTGTCGGTGGGGGCGTAGAAGTACGGCCGAAATCCGAGTACGCGGACGTGTTCGGTCTCGTCGTTTTCCGTCCGACCGAAGATGTGAATCACCGGGTACTCGTCGCGGCCCGCGCCTTCGATGGTGTAATCGACCTGCGTGACGGCCAGTTCGACCGTCCCGTCCGGGTCGGGAAACCGCACCTCGTCCGTGTCGACGACGTCGGAGACGTGCTGGCCGGCGTCGCCGGCGACGATGGCGGCCTCCTCGTCAGGCCGCGCGTCGCCCGCGCCGTCGGCGTCGTTTCCCCCGAAGTCGGTCAGACCCGTCTGCGTCATGGCAATCGCTTCGGCGGCGCGGCTAAAAACCCCGGCGTTTCCGCGAACCGCACCCGGAACCACGGAAAGACATTTATCTATGTATGACATTCCTTGGCACACGATATGACCGACCACGCAACTCCGGAGCGGTGGGATGGCACGATCGACGGCGACGGACCGACTGGTCCGACGGGAGCCGAGACGGTCGAATCCTACGATATCGACGGTGGCGTGGTGTTCTACGACGCGGAGAACCCACTCGCGTGGGTCGAGGCCTCGAGTTCGATGCGCCTCGACGACTGCGCCTGACTCGGCCGAAACGGACACTTTTTCTCGGCACGGCGTCTCGACGCGAGCGTGACGGACGACGAGCGACGCGAGGGGCCGGCCGCCGACGCGACAGCCGAGGACGACGACGCGACGCCTCCGTCGGAGGACGTGGCCTCGAAAATCGACCCCGAAAAACGGTGGGGCGACCCCGAGGCCCGCTGGGACCCGGAAACCCGCTGGGGGAACCCCGAGACGGACCTCCCGACGATTCCCCGCGTCCGCATCCCCGGCGAAGACGCCGACGACGGCGAGGACCCGGATGGCGACGGCGACGACGCGCCGGAGTTCTCCCCCGACGTGAACCCCGAGGTCGCCCGGTTGTTCTGGGCGAGCGTCGTGCTCGCCAACGTCGGCCTCGCGGGGCTCACGGTCGGCCCGATGCTCGTCTACTTCCGCGGCGACACGCTCCTCGGTGGCGGCCTGTTTCTGTTCGGCGCGGTCGTGCTCGTCCGCGTCTACTCTATCTACCGGAAGTTCAAGCGAGGGGAGTGGCGGGACGACGAGGACGGTGCGGACGACGGTGATTCGAGCGACCCCGAGGGAGACGCCCCCGAGCGCAACCGCTAACAGTCGCCGCGCCCTTCGCCGGGACATATGCGAACCGTCCGCGGACCCGACGGCCGGACGTATCTCCTCATCAAGCAGTCGAGCGACGCCAGTCGCGTCCGCGACCCGGAGACCGGCGAGGAGCGGCACCTGCCGAACGACGACCTCGAAGCCGTGAGCGGCGAGTCCCCGCTCGAAACCGCCGCGCGCGCCGTCCCCGAACCGGTCCGGAAAATCCTCGTCGCGGTCCCGACCGAGCGCGGCCTCGGCCTGCTCGTCGACCTCGTCGACCGCGGGCCGCTCCCCGTGGTCGACCTCCTCGGAGCCTACGACCTCTGCGAGAGCGACCTCCACGGTCTCCTGACCGAGTTCCGGGCCGCCGGCCTCGTCGCCGAAACCACGGTCTACGGGGAGCGCGGCTACGAGGCGACCGAGACCGCGAAAGAAGGGGTCGAACTGCTGCGGGCGAGCGAATAAGCGCCGAAGAGAGGACGACCGCCCTCAGTCGTCCGCGAGCGCGCCTTCGACTATCGGCGCGTCGGTCCGCTCGACCGTCGAGCGGTTCGTCGTCGGGTTCTTCTCCACGCGGACGAGGTCGTCGGCCGCGCCGACCAGGTCTTCGTCGTGGCTGACGATGAGAATCTGCTTGACGCCGCGGTTCTGCATGTCCTCGACGAGGTCGACCAGCCGCGAGACGTGGCCGTCGTCGAGGAACACCGTCGGCTCGTCGAGGATGAGCGGCGGGAGCGGGGCCGCGCCGTCGATTCCCTCGGCGAGGAGCCGGTAGATGGCACACCGGAGGCTGAGGTTGAACAGCGCGCGCTCGCCGCCCGAGAGCTGTTCGGGTTCGAGCGCGGTGCCGTCCTTCTGGAACACCGTCAGCCCGTACTCGCCGTCGAGTCGGATGCGCGAGTAGGCGTCGTTGGCGTAGACGAGGTCGAACGTCTCGTTGAGCATCCGTTCGAGCACCTCGACGTTGCGCTGGCGAAGCTCCGCCCGGAGGTCGCCGTAGGTCGATTCGAGCGTCGAGACCTCCTCGTGGACCGATTTGAGGGCGTCCACGCGCTCGGTGAGGTGGTCGCGCCGCTCCCGGAGGTCGTCCAACTGTTCGAGTTCGGCCTCGACGCCGCCGACGCGGCTCTGGAGTTCGTCGCGCTTGTCGCGTAGCTCGGGCAACACCTCGTCTTCGACCCGTTCGAGGTACGCCGCGGCGTTTTTCTTGCGCTGTTTCGCCCCCTCGACGGCCTCCTCGTCGACCGTCTCGCGGAGTTCGTCGCGGCGCTCGCGGCGCTCGCGGAGGTGTTCGCGGCGTTCGCGGTTCACCTCGGCGAGCGTCTCTCGCTTCTCGCGGAGTCGGTCCCGCGCGTCGATTTTCTCGGCTCGCGCGTCGACCAGCGATTCGACGCGGTCGAGTCGGTCGCGCCGGTCACCGAGGGTGTCGAGGTCCGATTCGAGCGATGCGACCGTCTCTGCGACCTCCTCGGCCCGCTCGGCCTGCGTCGTCGCGGCCTCGCGTTTCTCCTCGGCCTCCGATTCGAGTTCCGCGGCGGCCTCGCGCTTTTCTTCGGCGGCCTCGCGGCGGCTCGCGACCGTCTCCTCGCGGTCGGCGATGCGTTCTTCCACGAGGTCGAGTCTGTCGAGCCGGGAACTCGCGCGAGTCTCGACCTCGACGAGTGCCTCGGCCGCTTCGACGGCCGCCGAGCGCGACTCGACCGCCGATTCGAGCGATTCGAGGTCGGCTTCCAGCGACTCGACCGCGGCCTCGCGCTCGCTGATAGCGTCGACGTGGGGCGACCCCGCGACCGGCTGGCCGCACTCGGGACACTTGCCCGCGTCGCGGAGGCGCTCGGCCTCGGCCAGGCGCTCGCGCGCGTTCTTCAGGTCGGTCTCCGTCTCCGCGAGCGACTCGCGGGCCTCGGAGCGCGCCTCCCGTCGTTCTTCGAGCAGGTCGGCGGCCTCGCCGAGTTCGACGGGCGCGTCTTCGAACCGCGCTTCGGCGTCGTCGAGCGCCGACCGAAGCTCCGCGCGCGTCTCGCGGAAGGATTCGAGTTCCCGCTCGGCCTCGGCGGCGGTTTCCGCGTCGGCGGCGGCGGCCTCGCGTTTCTCCCCGGCGCGCGATTCGAGGTCGTCTGCGCGCTCGCGGAGGCGCTCGGCCTGCGTCTCGAACGCCTGTGCCCGCGTCCGCGCCTCGGAGAGGTCGTCCCGCAGCTCGGATTCGCGCTCCGACAGCGCCTCCCGCGCGTCGGCTATCGCCTCGTCGTTCGCGTCGTCGAGGTCGGTCCGACCGAGGGCGTCGTCGATGTCCGATTCGAGTTCGTCGGCGGCGGCGTCGAGTTCCCGGACGCGCTCCGAGAGGTCGTCGCGCTTCGTCTCGTCGGCGGAGATTTTCGCGGTCAGGTCCTCGATGGCCGACTCGATTTCGTCGAGTCGCTCCCGCTTTTCGGCGTGTTCGTCGAGCGTCGCCTCGGCGGCGTCGAGCGCCGACTTCGCCTTGTCGCGCTGGCTCTCGTAGTTCGAAATCTCCTCGTCGAGGGAGTCGAGTTCGGATTCGAGCGCGTTGAGCGTCGCGTGGAGGTCCGCGTCCTCCTTGGCCTCGATTTGCGACTCGACGTCTTCGAGGACGCTCCGCTTTTTCGTCAGCACGTCTTCGACCCCGAGCCGGGCGTTGCCGGCGCGCTCGCGGTACGTCTCGAGCTTTCCGAGTTGCAGGAGGTCGTCTATCATGTCCTGGCGCTGGCTCGGCGTCGCGTTGATGAGCTTGTTGACCTCGCCCTGCTGGACGTACGCGCAGTTCACGAACGCCTCGGCGTCCATCCGCAGGAGCGACGCGACGTGCCGGCGAACGTCGCGCGCGCCTTCGACGGTTCCCTCGGGGCCGTCGAGGACGCACTTGGCGGTGGTCGCGCGGTCGCCGGAGACGCGAATCCGGCGGTCGATACGGTACTCGCCGCCGTCGTGGACGAATTCGAGCGCGATTTCGGCGTCGTCCGCGCCCGTCGTCACCACGTCTTCGAGCGTCCCCGCAAGCGCCTTCGAGCCGTAGAGCGCGAAGAAACACGCTTCGAGGAGCGACGACTTGCCGCTGCCGTTGACGCCGTGGATGACCGTGACGCCGTCCCGAAGGTCGAGTTCGGCGTCCTCGTAGGGTTTGAAGTTCCGGATGGCGATTCGGGTGAATCTCACGCGAAATCACCCAGCGAACTGTCGCGGCTCGCCGCGGGGTCCGCGGCGGTCTCCGAGTCGGTGTCGGTCGCCGTCTCGGTGTCGGTGTCGGTCGCCGCTTCGGCGGCCGTCTCGGCTGTGTCTTCGACGGCCGCCACCGCTTCGGCGTCCGCCGCGTCCTCGACGCTCTCCGATTCCTCGGCTTCGGCGTCGCTCTCGCGCCCGGCGGCGACGAAGGCGTCCGGGTCGTCTGAGAGCAGCGATTCGACGCGCTCGCGGACCTCGTCGCGGACGTTCGAGTCGGCGACCTTGCTCGCGCGGACCGTCTCGTCCACGTCGAGAGCGGCGCTCGACAGGCCCATCTCGCGGACCCGCTCGCGCACCGCGTCGTCGGGGTCGGAGAAGGTCACGTCGGTCGCCAGTTCGCCGTCGTCGTCGATGTCGCGCTTGTCGTTGACTCGGGCGACGAGTGCGCCCTCCTCGACGGCGAACGACTCGACCGCCGCGGGCGTGACGGTTTCGCCCTCGCCCCGCAGTTCGACGATGACGACCGCGTCTTCGAGGTCGAACTCGCGGACGCGCTGGCGGACGCGTTCGATACCCTCGTCGCCGGCGAGGTCGACCTCGACGAACGCGAACGGGCGCGTTTCGAGGGTTCGCCGGCGGATGTCGACTGCCTCGGGCGTGAACTCGACGAGGTTGTACCCGCGGGGGTCTCGCTCGCTCGCGCTCGCGCGTTCGGTCGAGCCGCAGTAGGTCACCCACGTCCCGCCGAGTTCGGCGGTGTCGGGGACGTGGTTGTCGCCGAGGAGGACCGCGTCGAAGTCGACGTTCGACTCGGCGAGGACGGTTTCGGTCTCCCAGTCGGCGTGCGCGAAGGGCGTGAACAGCCCGTGGGCGACGAGCACCGCACGCTCGGCATCGGCGGGGTCGAACTGGTAGTCGAGTTCGTCGCGGCGGGAGCGCGGCACGTGGTCGAGGCCGTAGAACGCCACGTCGCCGACGACGTGGGGGTCGCGCCCGAGTCTCGTCGCCAGTCCGAGGCGCTCGAAGAGGTCGAGCCACTGCCCGCCGCGGGTCGACTCGTGGTTGCCGACGATGGCGAGGAAGGGAATCCCGGCGTCGTCGAGGCGGCGGAGCGCGGCGAGCGTCCCGAGGAGGTCGGGGAGTTCGGGACGGCGGTCGTGGTAGAGGTCGCCCGCGTGGACGACGGCGTCCACATCTCCGTCGAGCGCGTCCGCGACGACCCGCTCGAAGGCGTCGAGGAAGTCCTGTCGGCGCTCCGGCGAGTGGTACTGCTGATACCCGATGTGGGTGTCGCCGGTGTGTATCACCCGTGTCATCTATCACTCGGTTCGCCACCGCCGCTGAAAACGGTTGTGCGACCGGAGCGGAAGTGGTCGGCGTCCCGCGGTCGCCGCTCGGCGGCGCGAGAAGCCCGGTCCGACTCGTCGGCGGCGTCCGCGAGCGCGACGTGGAGTCGGTTGAGGTCCGCGAGAAGCGACCGCCCGCGGCGCGCGCAGTCGTGGTGTCCCCGTCGGGCGGCCTCACCGACCGCTCGGCGGAGCGTCAGTTCACCGCCGTCGGAGAGAAAGCGGGCGGCAGCAGAAAGCGATTGGAAGGCGTCACGCGCCTCGGCGACGACTGCGGCGGGCGGGCGCGACTCGGGTCGGTCGCCGGTATCGGCGTCAGCGTCGGCGAGCGCGGAGAGAGCGCGGCCGACATCGTCGGGAGCGGGCGAAGACATACGACGACGTGGCCGCGCGTTCGGGTTTAAATGTTGAGCGTGTAGAGGCGCTTGCGCGCGTCGGAGAACGAAAACCGGGAGTCGACCGCGCCCTCGTCTTCCAGTCGGGAGAGCGCGTAGCGGACGGTTCGTGGGGGCAGAAGCGACTCCTCGGCGATTTGGCTCTGGGTGAGCGTGTCCTCGTAGTCGAGAATCTTCGCGACCAACTTGGCGCTCGGGGGCATGTCCCGAACCGACGCCCAGCGGTCGTCTGCGTCGGGTTCGGACTCGCGTTCGACTGCTTCCGTAGTGCTCATCGTACGATACACCAAGCAATGCTATTAGATAATATTTGCTATCCAGATTTATTACTGGTAAGAATTTGTGTGACACGCGTCAGACTCGTCATCCGGGCGGCAGACGCCCCCTAGGCGGCGAATCCCTCACACACCCGAAGCCTCTTATGAACCTGCACCCTATGCCGGATGATGACCGATACTGTGGACGACGTCGATCTCCCCTACGATAAGGACTCGGCGTCGCAGCAGGAGAAGATCACCGCCCTTCAAGAGCGGCTCGAAGTTCTCGAAACGCAGAACGAGGAGATGCGCGACAAGCTCCTCGACACGAACGCCGAGAACAACAAGTATCAACAGAAGCTCGAGCGCCTTACCCACGAGAACAAGAAGCTCAAGCAGTCGCCGCTCTTCGTTGCGACGGTTCAGGAAATCACCGACGAGGGGGTCATCATCAAGCAGCACGGTAACAACCAAGAGGCCCTCACCGAAGTGACCGACGAGATGCGCGAAGAGCTCGAACCCGACGCGCGCGTCGCCGTGAACAACTCCCTCTCCATCGTCAAGCGACTCGACAAGGAGACGGACGTCCGGGCGCGCGTGATGCAGGTCGAACACAGCCCCGACGTGACCTACGAGGACATCGGCGGCCTCGAAGAGCAGATGCAGGAGGTCCGCGAGACGGTCGAGATGCCGCTCGACCGCCCCGAGATGTTCGCTGAGGTCGGCATCGACCCGCCGTCGGGCGTGCTCCTCTACGGCCCGCCAGGCACCGGGAAGACGATGCTCGCGAAGGCCGTCGCCAACCAGACGAACGCCTCGTTCATCAAGATGGCCGGCTCCGAGCTGGTGCACAAGTTCATCGGCGAGGGCGCGAAGCTCGTCCGCGACCTGTTCGAAGTCGCCCGCGAGAACGAGCCCGCCGTCATCTTCATCGACGAGATAGACGCCATCGCCTCGAAGCGCACGGACTCGAAGACCTCCGGCGACGCCGAGGTCCAGCGCACGATGATGCAGCTCCTCGCCGAGATGGACGGCTTCGACGAGCGCGGCAACATCCGCATCATCGCGGCGACCAACCGCTTCGACATGCTCGACCCCGCGATTCTCCGCCCCGGTCGGTTCGACCGCCTCATCGAGGTGCCCAAGCCGAACGAGGACGGCCGCGAGATAATCTTCCAGATTCACACCCGGAAGATGAACGTCTCCGACGACGTGGACTTCGTCGAACTCGCCGAGATGGCCGACAACGCCTCCGGTGCCGACATCAAGGCCGTCTGTACGGAAGCCGGGATGTTCGCCATCCGCGACGACCGCACGGAGATATTCATGCAGGACTTCGTCGACGCCTGGGAGAAGATACAGCAGGAAGCCTCGGACGAGACCGAAGTCTCCCGCGCGTTCGCGTAACCGACGCGCGAGCCACGTTTCGTTCCGCCCGAGTTCGGATTTCGACTCCGTTCGGATTCACTTTTCGCGCGACGCCGACCGGCGAGTGACTACGCCGCGAACGCGACGTACGGCAGGACGAACAGCGCGAGGAACATCGCCGTGAGGATGAGCCCGTAGCCGCCGAGCGTCGCGGCCGCGGTCAGCCACGATTCGCGCCGGCCGGGGAGTTCGAACGCGGACATGGTCGCCCAGTCGCGGTCGTAGATGATAAATCGTCGGTGTTTCGGCTCCGACGACCGCCGCGGCGACCACCGGAACCCGAACGACTGAAACCGACCGGGTCGCACCCACAGGTATGGGCACGCCACTCGAAAGCCGCGAGGCGCAGGCCGAGGAGGTCCTCGACCGACTGTACGAGGAGTACCCCGACACCACCATCTCGCTTTCTTACTCGAATCGCCTCGAACTGCTCATCGCCGTCATGCTTTCGGCGCAGTGTACCGACGAGCGCGTCAACAAGGTCACCGCGGAACTGTTCGAGAAGTACGACGACGCCGCGGACTACGCCGCCGCCGACCAAGAGGAGCTGGCCGACGACATCAGCTCCATCACCTACTACAACAACAAGGCGAAGTACATCCGCTCCGCCTGCGCGGACATCATCGAGAAACACGACGGCGAAGTCCCCGACACCATGTCCGCGCTGACCGACCTCGCCGGCGTCGGCCGGAAGACCGCGAACGTCGTCCTCCAGCACGGCCACGACATCGTGGAGGGCATCGTCGTCGACACCCACGTCCAGCGGCTCTCGCGCCGCCTCGGGCTGACCGAAGAGGAGTACCCCGAGCGAATCGAGGAGGACCTGATGCCGGTCGTCCCCGAGCGAGACTGGCAGCAGTTCACGCATCTGTTCATCAGCCACGGGCGGGCCGTCTGCGACGCGCGCAACCCCGACTGCGAGGCGTGCGTGCTCGAAGACGTCTGTCCGTCGTCGAAGCTCGACCACGACGTCGACCTCGCCAGCGGCGAGGCGTGGTAATCAGCCGAACACGTAGCCGCTCAGGTAGCGATAGATGCCGAGCAGCCACGCGAGGATCCAGAAGACGACGTAGCCGAAGACGCCGACGCGGAGACGGCCGCGCCACGCGCCCATGTTCTCGTGGAGGTCGTCGAGCGACACGTCTTGGTCCGGGTCGCGGTAGAGGTCGGCCCCCCACTTGGCCTGGAAGATGCGGACGATGCCCGTGAGCGCGAAGACGAGCATCGCGTAGGCTTGCAGGCCGAGAATCGCGTGCAGGGCGCTGAGGCCGTTGAGTTGCTGAAAGAGCCGCGGGAGCATCCACGTGACGACCGGGACCGTGTTCAACACGAGGCCGGGGAAGATGATTTTGAGGTGGTAGACGAGCACGTCCCACGACACCGTCTCGGCGTCTATCATTATCCACGCGCCGTAAATGTAGAAGGGAAAGCTGGCCGTGACGGTAATCGCGGCGAGCGTGGCGAAAGTCGTCTCGTCTGCCATCGCACGGCGTTAGGACCCGGTCGGCCTAAAGGGACCGATGCGCGGCGTCCCGTTCGAGCGCTAGACCACGCGGCGGCCCCCGAACGCCGGCCGCGACGCCCCAGATTCGAGTCTCGAACCACGCTTTCGAGCGCCGGACCAACCGGACGCCGTGCTTCGGCGCGTCGCGCGGTGAGTCGCTCGCGGGGGACTCGGGGTCGGAACACGTTTACCGGCGTGGACCTTACTCCGGGCCGATGTCAGACTCGTCTTCCGCCCCGGCCGACGACGGCTCGTCACCGGACGCGGACGCCGACGCCGCGATGTCCGACGCGGAGCTCGCGGCCCTCCGCGAGGAGGTCGAAGCCAAGTACGACTTCGAGAACTTCGGCCCGGCCGACATGGCGAAGATGACCCCCGAGGAGTGGGACGCCGCGTTCGACCCCGACTCGTGGATCGTCGGCGAGGAGCTGCTCGACCGCGTCGAACAGGAACTCCGCTACCGCGTCGCGATTCGCGAGGTGTTCGCCGTCCTCGAACGCGTGACCGAAGACGGCGAGCCGCGGATTCTCGCGTACTCCGACGAGGGCTACGCCGTCGTCTACCCCGACGGGAGCGTCGAGGGCGAAGGCACCGTCCTCCGCGACGTGAAACCGACCGTCGCGCTCTGTTCGATGGAGGACTTCGAGGTGAACGACGCGCCCGAGACCGTCAGGCTCCCCGAACCCGACGAGGTCGCACAGGGGACCGGCGACTTCGGCAACCGGATGCTCCAAATCGTCGCGTTCGGCCAGTTGCTCGGCGGATTCGCGCTCATCGGGGCGTGGGTCGTCCTCCCCGACCTCGATTCGATTATCGCGCCGCTGGCCGGCCTGGGCTTTCTCGTCATCGGCTTTTTCCTCTTCGTCGTCGTGGCCAACGCCCGGCTCTCGGACCGCTTCCGCGCCGAGGAGTACCGGGATAGGCTCCGCGTCATGGGTCTCGAAGGCGGGTCACGTCCCGAGTTCGTGCCCGCGTTCGACGGGGACGAAACCGCCGCGCCGTTGATCGAGCCTCCCGAGCGAGACGCCCACAGTTCTGAGGGTTGACCCCGACCCGAACCCACCTCGTAAACCACCTCCGTGACGGCATAGTCGGTGGGTTTAAGCGCGTCCCATCCTGACGAACGACCGTATGAAAAGGCGGGAGTTTCTCCGAACGGCTGGCGGTGCGACAGCCGCCGCGACCGCTGCCGCCGGGACCGCTGCTGCGCAGGAAGGCGGCGGTGGAGCGCAGGTTCAGCCCGACTTCGGTGGCTACCTCGACGGCATCGACGGAGGGTACGAAGACCTCCGCGGCCAAAGCGAGGTCACTATCGAGGTCGGCGCGTCCGGAAACGGCGGGAACCTGGCGTTCGCACCGGCTGGCATCTGGATCGACCCCGGCACGACCGTGACGTGGGAGTGGACCGGCGAAGGCGGCGGACACAACGTCGTCGCGAGCGAGGGTGCGTCGCTCGACTCCGGCGCGTCCGTCTCCGAGGCCGGGAGCACCTACGAGTTCACGTTCGAGAACGGTGGCATCACGAAGTACCACTGTGTGCCGCACAAGGCGCTCGGCATGCTCGGGGCAGTCGCCGTCGGCGACGACGTGGCGACTATCAGCACCGGCGGTGGCGGCGAGAAGGAACTGCACGAACTCGGCGTCCCGATTCAGGCCCACTGGGTCGGGTCGGCGACGATTCTCGGCATCCTCGTCACCATCATCTACACGTTCTTCATCTTGAAGTACGGCGAGTCCCCAAATACGGGTAACACCGGAGGTGGCGAATAATGTCTTCGACCGGCAGCACATACGGTGACATTCACCGATACGAACCGGCGCGAGAGAGCACCGCCGCGGCCATCGCAATCGTCCTTCTGACGGTCATCGAGGTCGTGTTCGTGTTCCTCTTCACGTACGGCTTCGTCTCGGGCTGGGGACTGACCGACACGGGGAACATGTTCCTCGGCGGCATCCTCGCCGTCATCTTCGTGGACCTCGCGTTCATCCTCGCGCTGTACCGCAAGGAGTTCCTCCCCGACGTGATGATCGTCAAAAAGCGGCGTCGTAAGTGGGAAGACCTCTACGTCCGCGAAGAGGACGTCGACGGTGTTACCGTCAGCAGCGATGACGCGTGGGAACAGGTCAAGCGCGCGGTGTACCCCTACTACAAGCGATAAACAATGAGTCTCGAACGCAAAGACGACTACGACCACAAGGCCTGGATGAAAAAGAAGGACCTCACTCCGGTCGAGGCCACCTTCCTCACCACGCTCATCTGGCTGGATAAGCGACTCCGCATCGTCGATTATCTAGAGCTTCTGGAGACGCTCTACTACCGAGTCAACCTCCAGATGCCGAAGAGCCACACCGAGCAGTACAACCTCGACAACAAGTTCTGGTACTGGTACCCCCTGTACACACTGGGCTTGTTCTCGACGCTCGCGTACGTCGTCGCGGCGATAAGCGGGGCCCTTCTCGGGTTCTACTACTCCCCCGCGACGACCGGCGACCCGACCACGGCCTACAACAGTATCGAGTTCATCATGCGCGACCTGCAGTTCGGCTTCATGCTCCGCTCCGTCCATCGCTGGGCGGCGCAGGTCATGGTCGCCGCCGTGTTCCTGCACATGCTCCGTGTCTACTTCACGGGGTCGTACAAGGAACCCCGCGAGCTGAACTGGCTCCTCGGCATCGTCCTCATCAGTCTGACGATGGTGTTCGGGTACACCGGATACCTCCTGCCGTGGGACCAGCTCGCGTTCTGGGCCGGGCAGATCGGCGTCGAGATGGCGCTGTCGGTCCCGCTCGCCGGCGAGTGGGTCGCACAGCTCCTGTTCGGTGGCTTCTCGCTGGGCCAGTCGACGCTACAGCGTATGTACATCATTCACGTGTTCCTGCTCCCGTTCGTCGTGACGACGCTCATCGCGATCCACATCGGTATCGTGTGGGTGCAGGGCATCGCGGAGCCGCACTGAGGTGACAACTATGAGCGACAACGAACCCGAAAACGAGGAGATTCGATCCGACGGCGCGGGCATTGTGGCCCCGGACGACGAGACGCCGACATGGAGTGAGCGCAAGGCTCGCAAGACCGGCCTCTCTCGGCTCACCTACGAGTACTTCGAACGCGCACGTCGCGAAGACCAGGACCTCCGCACGGAGTCCGACTACGTCGAACGCGACGTGCTCGCGTTCCCCACGTGGCCTCACGAGACCGTCCGCAACCTCTCTATCGCGTCGTTCTTCGTCGGGATGATTCTGTTCCTCTCGGCGACGATGCCGCCGCACATCGGTGGCCCCGCGAACCCGTCGAGCACGCCGGCGGTCATCCTGCCCGACTGGTATCTCTACTGGTCGTTCGGACTGCTCAAACTCGGTCCGCTCAACCCCGAAATCGCCATTCTGGGCGATCAGATGCTGATGGCCGACCGCACGTACGGCGTGCTGGCCAACGGCGTCGTCGTCGGCTTCATCGCCATCGTGCCCTTCCTCAACAAGGGCTCGGCCCGGCGACCCGTCGAACAGCCGTTCTGGTCCGCAGTCGGCGTCTTCGGCGTGGTGTTCGCATTCACCATCTCGCTACTGGCCATCAAGAACCTCATGCCCATGAACGTCGACCTGCTGTTCGACCTGACGTTCCTGCTGCCGTTCGTCTTCGGGACCATCACCTACGCGGTGTTGAAGACGATGCGTGAGGGGTATATGTACAACCTCAACCGCCGCTACTACCGGCTTCGCCCGCCGAAATAGAGCGGAACCACTACCAACCGTCCCTTCTTAGCGTCACTGATGACAGATAGCGACGCAACCGGTCGAACCGGCGACAGCGACGGGACGCAGCGCGGACGCCGCGGCCGGCGCGACATCGTCGTTCCCATGCGGCTCTACAAGACGATTACCGTCTTTTCGACGCTCATCGCCGTCGTGGGCGTGGTCCTCGGCTTCGTCTTCCTCGACGCTGCGACGCTACAAGTGAGCGCCCTCCGCGCGGTCGTCGCCGGCGCGCTCGGCGCGCTCGGCATCGGCGTCGCAGACGGGCTACTCAGCACGGCGCTCGCGGTCGTCGGGCTGAGCATCATCGCGTTCGGCGCGGTCGTCTACACGCTCGGCACTCGCTTTCGCGCCCAAGGAATGGGAAAGTCTCAAGAGGACTCCGGCGAAGACTCGAACAATGGCTGACGAATTCATCAAGGGTCTGGGTATCCTGACCGGCTCCGGACTCGCGTGGCTGGTGCTGGCGTCGTGGTACCGGACGACCAGCTTCGAGAGCACCCAACAGCTCATCGCACCGCTGGAGTCCGGTGCGACCGAGGGACTGTTCAACATCATCGGCGTCACCCTGATGGACGTGTTCCTCTGGTTCGCACTCCTCGGCGCGCTCACCTTCTGGGTCCTCATCCCGGCGGGTCACCAGATCATGGACGCGCTCCAAGAGCGCCGCAACGCGCAGTAAGCCGACACGACGCCGTCTCTGCTCCTCTCATTTCGATTCGCGTCGCTGAAAAGTCCCTCAGAATAGCGGTCGCGTTCGGCGCGGTCTCCCGCGTCGGATTGGAAAAACTCTAATGAGTCTCGCCCCGACGGTCCTGTATGCACCCATTACAGTTCCTCGTCCCGCTCGACCAGTTGGCGGCGGTCGAACCGGTCGTCCCGCACGTGGCGCTCGTGCTCGTGCTTGCGAACTTCGCGACGCGTTTCCTCGGCCATCGGTCGCACGTCCGGCAGGCCGAGGAGGGTGGTGAGGAGGCCATCTCCCGGTATCTCCCGCACACGATCACTTCGGGCGCGCTCGTGGTGACCTCGTTCCTCTTCTTGGTCGTCGAGCCGCACGGCGGCATGGTGCTGTCCGTGCTGGTCGTCGGGATGTTCGTCACCGACTTCTTCGAGTTCGAAGCGCGCAAGGTCGAAGCCCGCACCGACAAACCGCTCGAACGCCCGAACGGCTCGCTCGTCGCCGCGGGGCTCGTGCTCCTGTACGCCGGGTTCCAGAGTCTCTTCTTCCTCGTCTCGGACTACTGGAGCCTCATCGTCTAAGCTCGCGACGCTCGCTTTTCCGCGTCGCGCTTCGCACCGCGCACGAGGAACACGTATTTTCGCCACGTCGAGCGCCGCGGCTCGACGGCTCAGTCGCGTCGAACGCGGCGCTCACTCGACCAGCATCGGGACGCTTCCGTCGCGGTCGACGACCACAGACTCCGACGGAGGGACTTCCCGGATGACCTCGTCGTCGGCGACGAGCGAGACGGGCGCGTCGTCGCGTTCGACCGACAGTCTGACCGGGGGTTGGAGAACCCACGAGTTCGTCTGGGTCGCGTACGGCGAGACGGGAACGACCGCGAGCCCGGCGGCCGGGCCGACGACCGCGCCGCCAGCGGCGCGCGCGTAGCCGGAGCTTCCGAGCGGTGTGGCGACGACGACGCCGTCGGCGCGGAACTCGTCGACCGAGGTCCAGCGCGTCGCCGCGCGCGACTCGTCGGGCGGGTCGGACGAAAACGGGACCGCCGCCTCCGCGTGGGCGACGCCGTACTCGGAGATGTGCGCCGGCTCGCTCGTGACGAGCATCGCGTCGAGGAGCGCGCGGCCCACCGCGTCGCCGCCGATGCGGAGCGAGAGCGTCGGATGATCGACGACCCGGCCGTCGCCCGCGGCGAACGCGGACAGCCGCGCTCCGAGGTCGCGCCGCGGCGTGGCCCACGGCGCACCGCAGTCGACGGGGACGACCGGACACGCCCACTCGGAGCCGAGCGCGACCGTCGAGAGCGCCGACTCGCCGACCGCGACGACGGCGTCCGCGTCGGCCGGCTCCGATTCGACCGACGCACCGGCTGCTCTGACGGCGGTGGCGACCGAGTCGTCACCGACGATACCGAATTTCATCGTCGTCCACCCGCGGCGAGCCCCCGTAGCATCGTCCCGTGCTACGCCGCGGCGAATAAAAGCCCTCGTGGTTCGGTCCGGTGGTGGACGGCGCGGGCCGGGCGCGGACCGGGCGGTCGGGCGGGCCGGACGGGTGCTGTGCGTCGCCGACGCCTCAGAACGGCCAGTCGCCGGTGACTTTCATGCCTTCCGCTTGGTCTTCGGCTTCGAGCGCGGCCGCGATGTCGGCGGGGTCTGCGTGGGGTATTTCGCGGTCGGCGTCGGCGAGTTCGACGGTCAGTTCGGTCAGGAGAATCGCCTGCTCGCGGAGCGTCCGCGACTCCAGTTTCTCGATGGTGTCGGCGTGGGTGTGGCCCCAGCCGCGGCCGCGGCCCTCCTTTTCGCTGCCGACCATGTACGCCGGGACGCCGTGGGCGACGAACGGCCAGTGGTCGCTGTGGGGGAGCTGTTCGGGCAGCGTCGAAACGTCGTGGTCGAACCGCTCGGCGACGGTCTCGGCGGCGGCTTCGAGTTCGTCGAAGCCGTGGGTGGTGAGCTTGAGCGTCCGCCCGGCGACGACGCCGTCGTTGTTGACGATTGCTTTCACGTCGCTTCGGGCGTCGCCGAGGCGTTCGGCCTCGTACGCGGAGCCGACGAGGCCGACTTCCTCCGCGCCGAAGCAGACGAATCGGACGCGCGTGTCGAGTTCGTCCTCGCGGGCGGCGAGCGCGCGGGCGACTTCGACCACCATCGCGGTGCCCGCGCCGTTGTCCATCGCGCCCTCGGCGATGTCGTGGGCGTCGAGGTGGCTCGTAACGAGCACCTCCTCGTCGGTGTCGGGGCCGAGTTCGGCGTGGACGTTCCCGCTTTCGGCCGCGGGCGCTTCGCAGGTCACGTCGACGGTCACTTCGTCGCCGTCGAACCGGCGGCGGAGGCGCGCGCCGACCTCTTTGCTCACGCCGACCGCGGGGATGTCACCGATGGGCGCGTCGGCGGTGCCGACGCTCCCCGTGGGCGGGAGTTGACCGGGAACGTGGTTAGCGAAGACGAACGCGGCCGCGCCGGCCTCGACGGCGTAGTAGTACTTCTCGCGGCGGTGGATGAAGCGGTCGTAGTGGTCGGGGACCGTCGTGGAGACGACGACGACCTTCCCCGAGAGGTCGCGGTCGAAGTCCTCGGGCAGGCCGTAGCCGAGGTCGACCAGTTCGCCGCTCGCGGTGCCGGCTGGACTGCGCGGGAGCGCGATACAGTCTTGGGTGGTGTCGGCGGCGTAGACGGCGCTGTTGCCGCGCTCCCAGCCCTGAATCTCGAAGGGGTCGATTCGGGCGTTCCGCGCGCCGACGCGTTCGAGGGCGTCTCGCGTCGCCTCCATCGCCTCGCGCTCGCCGGGCGAGCCGGTCATCCGGTTGCCGATGTCGACGAGTCGCTCTAAGTGGTTCCAGCCGACCTCGCTGGTGAACGTGTCGCCTATCCAGTCACTCATAGTGGACCGTCTCGCGGGACCGTGGTAACCGTTGCGATGGGTCGAAAACGCGGCGGTGATGAGACGGAGAAATCGGCCGACACCGGCGGGACGCTCGCTTCGTCGTGTCGCGGCCGCGAGCGCGGGTGAGCGAGCGCCGAACCGCGACTCCGCCCGCGGACGAGCGGCAGGTTCAAGGACCATCTATCACGTACGTTCATCCATGACCGACGTGCGAATCGCCGGGGTCGGGCTGACGAAGTTCGGCAGTCACCCCGAGCGAACCGGCCGCGACCTGTTCGCGGAGGCCGCCCTCGCCGCCCGCGAGGACGCCGGCGTCTCCCGCGACGACTACGAGGAACTCTTCTACGGCAACTTCATGGGCGAACTCGCCGAGAAACAGGGCCATCAGGGGCCGATCATGGCCGAGGCCGCCGGCCTCGACTGCCCCGCGACCCGCTACGAACAGGCTTGTGCCTCCGCGGGCGTCGCCTTCCGACAGGCCGTCGCGACGATTCGGAGCGGCGCGGCCGACGTGGTCCTCGCCGGCGGCATGGAGCGCATGAACAACCTCGGCACCGCCGAGGTGACCCAGTCGCTCGCCATCGCCGCGGACGAACTGTTCGAGGTCCGCGCGGGCGTCACGTTCCCCGGCGCGTACGCGCTCATGGCCCGCGCGTACTTCGACGCCTTCGGCGGCGACAGCGAGGACCTCGCGCACATCGCGGTGAAGAACCACGCCAACGCGATGCAGAACGACTACGCGCAGTTCCACCGCGAAATCACGGTCGACGACGCGCTCGAAAGCCCCGTCGTCGCAGACCCGCTTTCCCTCTACGACGCCTGTCCCATCACCGACGGCGCGAGCGCGGTCGTCCTCGTCAGCGACGACTACGCCGAGCGCCACGGCCTCGACGCGCCCGTCTCCGTCACCGGGTCGGGACAGGGCGGCGATAAGGCGGCGCTCCAAGACAGACCCCACCTCGCGCGGACGCCCGCCGCGACGAAGGCCGCCGACGCCGCCTACGCGGACGCCGGCATCGGCCCCGACGACGTGGACGTGGCCGAGGTCCACGACTGCTTTACCATCGCCGAGGTGCTCGCGCTCGAATCCCTCGGCCTCTACGACCACGGCGAGGGTGTCGGCGCGGCCGCCCGCGGCGAGACGACTCGCGACGGCGACCTCCCGGTGAACCTCTCGGGCGGCCTCAAGGCGAAGGGCCACCCCGTCGGCGCGACGGGGACCGCCCAAGTCGTCGAGATGACGAAGCTCCTCCGCGGCGACCACGGCAACAGCGACGCGGTTCCCGACGCCCGCGTCGGCGTCACCCACAACGCGGGCGGGACCGTTGCCAGCGCGGTCGTCCACGTCTTGGAGGTGGACCGATGACCGACACCGGCTACGACGAGTGGCTGGCCGCAATCGCGGACGGCGAGGGCTACTACCTCGCGTGCCCCGACGGCCACGGCTCGCTCCCGCCGCGGCGCTCCTGTCCGCACTGCGGCGCGGCCGAGTTGACCGAGGAACCGCTCCCGGCGACGGGCGAGATACGCACCTTCACCGAGGTGCACGTCCCCGCGCCGAACTTCGCAGACGAAGCGCCCTACGTGACGGCCGTCGCGTCGTTCGGCCCCGTCAAGCTCACGGGCGTCGTCCGCGACCTCCCCGCCGACGAGGTGGACCTCGGCACGACCGTCTCGGTCGGCGTGGGCGAGAACGCGACGACCGACGAGCGGTTGGTCGTGTTCCGGCCCGCGAGCGAGTAGGCGCATCGCTGCGCGGCCACTTACTCGTCGCGCGCCTCCGCGGCCTCCAGCGGCGAGCGCCAGCCGAAGACGTACGACCCGAGGATCCACGCCCAGAATCCGGCCGCGAGGAGCGCGATGGCACCGTACAGGAACAGCGAGAACAACGAGAGGGGGTCGAGCATCGGTTCGGTGATTGAATTGCCGTGGCGACGCTCAGTCGAGGGCGTCGCGGACGGTGTCGACGAAGGCGTTCGGGAACTCGACGTGCGGGAGCAACATCGCGTCGTCGAAGACGACGAGCGTGCAGTCCGCGGCGTCCGCGAGGTCGCGGCCCCGCTTCAGCGGCGTGATGTCGCTCTCGCGGCCCCAGACGAGCGTCGTCGGCACGTCGAGCGCCGCCAGCGCCTCGCCGAGGTCGATGTCGGTGTTGAGGTAGCCGGAGATGAACGACGCCGGCGCGAAGCGCGCGCCCTCCTGATGAGCCGTGCGCCACTCGTACTCCTGCCACTCCTCGCCGGCCTTCTCGGGGTCGTAGTAGCCGTGGTCGGCGTTGAAGTAGCGAATCGACGGCCGGGAGGCGACGACGTTGAACAGCGCCTCGCCGACGACCGGCGCGCGGACGAGTTCGCGGAGCCACTCCTTCGGGTCGGGGCCGCCGCGCGACGTGGGACAGACGAGGACGAACCGCGAGACCGACACGTCGTCTCGCTCCGCGGCGGCGACGGTGTACGCGGCCGTGAGCGACGAGGCGAGGACCGCGGGGTCGTCGTACTCGGCGAGGAAGTCGCCGACGAAGTCCTCGTAGAGCGCGGGCGAGTAGTACAGCGCCGGGCGGTCCGACAGGCCGAACCCGGGGAGGTCGGGCGCGACGACGTGGTAGTCCTCGGCGAGCGTCGAAAACACCTCGCGGAACTCGCCGGACGACCCCGCGGCGTTGATACCGTGGAGGAGGACGAGCGTCGGGTCGTCTTCGTTTCCAGCTTCGACATACGATACGTCCATGCCGCGCCAGCGGTACGTTTCGTGAGTCCCGGACAGCGGCGGTTCGAGGGGCCCAACGCGTTTCGAGAGGGCCGCGTTGGCCGCGGCGGTGAGGCCGACGCCGGCGGCGGCCAGTCCGATGGCTCGTCGGAGTTTCATGTCACGTAGATGGCGCGCGGTGACCTTAATTCGCCCGCCCGTGGCGGGATGGTGGGCGGGGCAAACGTCGTCTTGGCCTCGGCCGGCGTCAGTCGGCTCGGTCGTCCAGACACTCCCGGAGCGGTTCGAGCACGTCTTCAGCGACCGCGTAGGGGTCGGTCTCCTTTTCGACGACGGCCTGAGCGAACTCCTCGACTCCGCCGCGTCGGTCGAGTTCGGCTTCGAGGAGCCGGTTCACGTCGCTCCGGAGGAGCTGTCGAATCTCCTCGCCCGCGCGTTTGCGGGCCTTCTCGTCCAGTTCGCCGGAGGCGTCGAGGTAGTCGCGGTGGTCGTCCAGCGTCTCGACCAACTCGTCGATACCCTCGCCGGTCGTGGCGACCGTTTCGAGGACTTGCGGCGTCCAGACGAGGGGTTCGTCGGCGTTGGAAGGGTCATCCTCGGCGTCGCTTTCGGCGTCGCTCGCGTCCGCGTGCCCGCCGTGACCGCCGCCGTGGCCGTCGTCGAACGCCGCGGCCCCGTGGTGGCCCGTATCGAGGTTCGCCCGCGGGTCGTCGCGGAGGTGAATCATCTCCTGTAACTCGGCGACGGTACGCGACGCACCCTCCATGTCGGCCTTGTTGACGACGAACACGTCGCCGATTTCGAGGATGCCCGCCTTGAGCATCTGCACGTCGTCGCCGCTGCCGGGTTGGACGAGGACGACGACCGTGTCGGCGGTCTTCACCACGTCCACCTCGTTTTGTCCCGCGCCGACCGTCTCGATGATGATTCGGTCTTTCCCGAAGGCGTCGAGCGCCTTCACGGCGTCCGCGGTGGCGGTCGAGAGGCCGCCGAGTTGGCCGCGGGCGCTCATCGACCGGAAGAATACGTCCATGTCACCGACGTTCGAGGCCATGCGGATGCGGTCGCCGAGGACGGCCCCGCCGGTGTACGGCGAGGAGGGGTCGACGGCGATGACGCCGACCGTCTCGCCCTGGTCGCGGTAGTACTTCGCCAGTTTGTCCACGAGCGTCGATTTGCCGGCACCCGGACTGCCCGTGATACCGACGACGGACGCGTCGCCCGTGTGCGCGTGGAGTTCCGAGACGATGTCGCGGTAGCCCGGCGACTGCGACTCGATTTTCGTGATGGCGCGCGCGAGCGCCCGGTGCTCGCCGTCGAGGAGTCGCTCGACGAGGTCGGATTCGACCGCCCGACTCATCGTCACGGTCGCTCGGGCGCGTGTTCCTTCACGAAGTCGATGGTCTCCTGCATCGGCGTGCCGGGGCCGAAGATGGCGTCGACGCCCTCTTCGAGGAGGCCGGGTCGGTCTTCTTCGGGGATGATGCCGCCGACGATGACGAGCGTGTCGTCGAGCGCGCCGTACTCTTCGAGGCCCGCCATCACCTTCGGGACGAGCGTGTTGTGCGCGCCGGAGAGGATGGAGATACCCAGCACGTCGACGTCCTCTTGGACCGTCGCCTGGATGATTTCGTCCGGGGCGCGATGCAACCCCGAGTAGATGACTTCGAATCCCGCGTCGCGGAAGGCGCGAGAGATGACGTGTGCGCCGCGGTCGTGGCCGTCCAGTCCCACCTTGGCGATGAGACACCGGATCGTTCGCTGTTCGGAGTCCGCGCTCATAGACGGGGATTCGATGTCCCGCGCTTTGACTCTAACGGAAAATAAGGATATACTGTTCGCCGGCGTTTCGTCAGTTCTGCTCGCGGACGACGACCGTTCCCGCGAGTCGGTCGCCGACGCGTTGTCGCTTGTCACTAATCGCCATCACGATGAACCCGACGACGTAGTAGAAGAACCCATCAATGATTCGAAGGATATTCCGCATGAACGACGACCCGATGTCACAGGTCGACCCGTCTTCTTTCACGACTTTGATACCGAGCAGTCGCTTCCCGACGGTCTGACCGTCCCACAGTCCTTCGAGCAGGAAAAAGTACCCGACAAAGGTAAGCAGACTCCCAAATATACCGATTCCCAGTCCGGCGGCTGCTCCGCCTGCGTCGCCAGTCGCACCTCCGAGAACACCAAACACCGTGAATACGATGTACGCGAGGAAGATGCCGACAAAAGTGTCTATGAGCTGTGCGCCGATTCGGGCACCGAGAATGTCGGTGTCATCACGAGTCGGCTCGTGGTTGTAACCTTCCATCTTCGAACGAAAAGTGATTGTTTGGCGTCATAAGCGTTCGTCTCTAACTATTGGTTTTGATATTCCATCGGAGAATACGTCAGAAGTGAGAAGATAAACGGAGAAAAGAGGTCGTTAGACGTACTCGTCGAGGAAGTCTGCTATCTGAGAGTACGCCTCGATGTCGTACGTTCGCATACCTCGAATTGCCCCGGCGACGAGAAATCGGTTTGGGTGTCAGAAGTCCGAAAGTCGCGTGTCCTCGCGGTCGGTCCAGCCGCGCATCTTCGCGTACGCCTCGGGGTTCGTCGGCACGCCCTCGGTGTTGAGCAGGCGCTCGGGGTACAGTTCGAAGGCGATGCCGATGAGCTGGTACTCCAGTTCTTCGAGGTACGGTCGCGTGTCGGGGTACGGCCCCTCGGTGCCGACCGCCCACGGCTCGACCCAGAAGTACACCGGTTCGCGGAGCCGCGGCGGGTCGGTCGAATCGAACAGCGCCTCTACCCAGCGGTCGTACTTCCCCGGCCCGTCGTCGCGGAAGGCGGCCGACGAGAGGTCTCCGAAGTGGTAGTAGTTCCCGTAGCCCCAGCGCGCGAGTTTGCCGTCGTTGGTGTCGACGTTCCGCAGATTGCTGTTGAGGTCGGTGCCGGACGCGCCGAACTTCCCGCACTTACCGAGATATCGGGGGACGACCTCGTCGCCGTCGAGGGTGTGCATCATGTAGACGAGCCCTTCGTAGCGGCCCTCGCGGCGGTCGTAGTCGGTGACGACGCGGCCGCCGGCCTCGCGGAGCCGCCGCTCCATGCGTTCGCCGCGGCGGAGCGTCCGCCGGCCGGAGCGACCGTACGCGATGGTGTCGACGGTCCCGTCGGCGGTCGTCTCGAACAGTGAAATCGGGTCCGCGGCGTCGACGAAGCGGTCGACGAAGCGGTCCCAGAGCGCGCGTTTCGTCTCGGTCACGCGACGACCGAACTCAGATCATGCCTTCGGCCTTGAGACCGGCGATGATGTCGTCGACGAGGCTTTCGGCGTCCTCGTACGGGAAGTCCTGATGCTTGCCGAGCTTGGCGGCCAGCTCCATCGCCGTGACGGTCACGTCGTCCGTCTTGAACTTCGTGCCCGGACCGTTCGGGAGCGCGGGGACGAGCGACATCTGATTTTCCACGGGGAAATCCGCGTTTTCGAACGCGTCCATGAACTGCTCGCGGAGCTGAGATTCGGTATCGGACATACGGTGTACCTTCGGAGAGAACTGGAAAAGCGTTCCGGAAAAACAATGACTATATTTAGAGTTCTTCCGAGACGGCGCGGCGGACCATCGAGTGCCGGCACGGTCGCCCGGGACTGATGGACTTATCTACACCGGCAATTCATGCACTCGCATGGAGTTCGACTTCGACCGCCTGAAGCAGCTTACCGAGACCAGCGGCGTCCCCGGCTACGAAGACCGCATCCGCGCGCTCGTCCGCGAGGACCTCGAAGCGACGACCGATTCCGTCCGCATCGACGGGATGGGCAACGTCGTCGGCACCATCGAGGGCGAGAGCGACTACGAGGTCGCCGTTGCCGCCCACATGGACGAAATCGGCTTCATGGTCCGCCACGTCAACGACGAGGGCTTCCTGCAACTCGACGCCCTCGGCGGCTGGGACCCTCGCGTCCTGAAGGCCCAGCGCGTGACCGTCCACGCGGAAGACGAAGACCTCACGGGCGTCATCGGCTCGGTTCCCCCGCACACGCTGACTGAAGAACAGAAGCAGAAGGAGCCGAAGGTCGAGGACGTGTACGTCGACCTCGGCCTGCCCGCCGAGACCGTCGAGGAGACCGTTTCCGTCGGCGACCTCGTGACGATGGAACAGACGACCGTCCGCATGGGGAACCACGTGACGGGGAAGGCCATCGACGACCGCGTCTGCCTGTTCGCCATGCTGGAGGCCGCCAAACGCATCGAGAACCCCGAGGTGACGATTCACTTCGCCGCGACGGTCCAAGAGGAAGTCGGCCTCCGCGGCGCGCAGGCGCTCGGCGTCGACCTCGACCCCGACCTCGCGCTCGGCCTCGACACCACCGTCGCCAACGACGTGCCCGGCTTCGACCCCGCCGACCACGTCACGAAACTCGGTGCGGGCGCGGGCATCAAGCTCAAGGATTCGAGCGCCATCGCCAACCCGAAGGTCCACCGCCGCCTCCGGCGCGTGGCCGAGGACAACGACATCGCCTACCAGATGGAACTGCTCCCCGCGGGCGGCACCGACACCGGCGGTTTCCAGAACAGCTACGGCGCGAAGCCGGTCGGCGCGATTTCGATGCCGACGCGCTACCTCCACACCGTCACCGAGAGCGTCCACGAGGACGACGTGGTCGCCTACATCGACCTCCTGACGGCCTTCCTGGAGAGCGAGACGGGCGAGTTCGACTACACGCTGTAAGCGACCCTCGGAAGACGAGCCCGAAAGCGACCCTCGTCGGCGCGGCCGACATCGCGGGGTCACCCCCTATATCGAGGCGCGACACCCCCCGACCGGCGGACGAGAACCAAAGTATTCACTACAAGCCCACACCAAGCGGCGGACATGACCGACGGCAACGTGGATATGTCTCGGCGGGCGTTCCTCGGGGCGGCCGCTGGCGGCGCGGCGGTCGCCGCCACTTCCGGCACGGCCGCGGCGCAGACGGAAGAACCGGACTTCGGCGGCCACCTCGACGGCATCGACGGAGGGTACGAAGACCTCCGCGGCCAAAGCGAGGTCACCATCGAAGTGGGCGCAGAAGGTAACGGCGGCGCACTCGCGTTCTCCCCCGCGGGCGTCTGGATAGACACCGGCACGACCGTGACGTGGGAGTGGACCGGCGAGGGCGGCGGCCACAACGTCGTCGCGAGCGAGGGCGCGTCGCTCGACTCCGGCGCGGCCGTCTCCGAGGCCGGAAGCACCTACGAGTACACCTTCGAAGAGGGCGACGCGGGCATCACGAAGTACCACTGCGTGCCCCACAAGGCGCTCGGGATGCTCGGCGCGGTCGCCGTCGGCGGCGACGTGCCGACCGTCAGCACCGGCGGTGGCGGCGGCCCGAGCCGCCCGCAGGTCCCCGACAGCGCGAAGTCCCTCGGCGTTGCGACGACGTTCGCGATGATTGCGACGCTCGGCCTCGCGTACTTCTTCATGAAGTACGGCGGCGACTACGACGTCCAGGACTGACGCGGTCGTCACTCCTCTCGACTTTTGCCAGTCGCGAGCGGCCGCGCTCGCCCGAATTCGGTCGGCGTCACGACAGCCGCCACCGCGACAGCCGCCACCGCGACAGCCGCCACCGCGACAGCCGCCGCGGCGGTCGACTCAGAAGAAGCCGTAGTCGTCGCGCTCGGTCTCGTAGACCGATTCGTACTGCTCGATGACCCGTCGGAAGTCGTAGCGCGCGAAGTCGTCGTCGACCGTCTCGTGGTCGTACCGGCGGGCGGCGACGATTTCGTCCGCCAGCTCTTGGGGACTCGTGACGAGCGACCCGCGCTCGCGCCCCTCGACGAGTTCGTGGGCCGACGACCGCGCCTGATACTCGACGATAGACACACAGCCGCAGGCGAGCGCCCACAGCAGGTTCGTCGCGAAGGGCTCGACCGTCGCGGTCTGCGCGAAGACGTGCGCGCCCTTCATGATTGGCACCGCCTCGTTCGCGGAGAGTTCGCCGAGGAACTCCACGCGGTCGTCGATGCGGAGGTCGCGGGCGGTCTGTTCGGCCGTCGAGCGCTCGGGGCCGTCGCCGATGACGACCGCGGACCAGTCCTTGTCGCGGAGTTCCGCGAGCGCGAGGAGGAAGCTCTCGACGTTCGCGTGCTCGTCGAGGTCGCGGGCGTACACCACGTCCGCGCGCTCATCGGCGTCGGCGCTCCGGACGAGGTCCATGTTGATGGGCTCGGGGACGAGATGGGTCGAATCGACCGCCGCGCCGAGTTCGCGAACCTGCGTGCGGACCATCTCCGAGGGGACCAAGACGGCGTTCGGGGACTTCGCCGCCCGCCGGTAGGCCCGCGAGCCGCCGCGGTCGTCGCGGGTCCACCAGTCGGCGACGACCGGCGTCCGGAGGAACCGCGCCGCGGTCCTGACCGCCGTGACGTGCGACGGCGGGTAGCTCGCGACCTGAATCACGTCGGGTGAGACCTCGCGGAGGGCGAAGGGGACGCGAGAGGCGAAGCCGCCGACGGCGGGCGTGTCAGTCACGCGGTGATAGGTCACCCCGTCCTGTTTGAACTCGACAACCTCGCCGTCCCACCACTTCGCACAGAGCACCGTCACCTCGTGGTCGCGCTCGGCGAGGAGTTCGGCCGTTCGTCGGAGCCGTCTGGTCGCTCCCGTCTCCTCGTGGTGCGTCGTGTACATCGAGACGAGCGCGACTCGCATATTCGCCGCCACTACGCCGCGCAATAAAAATCCACAGTTTTCGAGGACGCGACGCGACCGGGAACCGGAGCGCCGCGGGGGAACGGTTCGCCGGGGCGACGCGCCTCAGACCCCGACGACGGGCGCGAGGAGCGCGCCCGCGGACTCGACGGCGGTGACCGTGTACTCCCAACTGTACACGTGGTTGAGAAGCAGGTACGTCACGACGCCGAGCGCGAGGGACACGAGCCACGCGCTCGCCGCGATTCGGCCGACCTTCCGGTGGGGCGTCTCGGTCCGCAGTTCGCGCTCGGAGTGGGTTATCCCGAGAATGAGCGCGTAGAGGACGACCGGCACCGAGACGATAGAGAGGATGATGTGAATCGCCAGCATCGCAAGATACGGATAGTACGCGAACGCGGGGCCGACGAACTCCTTGGTGCCGCCGCCGCCGATTTTCGCGAGATACATCACGAGGAAGACGAGGATGAGGCCGAACGACGTGACCATCGCGGCCGCGTGCTTCCGGACCTCGTCGCGGCGAATCCAGCGCCAGCCCGCCGCGATGACGAGGACGTTCACCGTGTTCACGACGGCGATGGCGTCCGAGAGGAGATTCACCTGTGGGAGCGACAGGTCGGGAAAGACCCTCCCGGGGACGACGCCGAGGAACGTCCCGATGACGAGGGCGTACCCGACGACCGAGAGGACGGCCGTCGCGGCCGCGGGGTGTTCTTTCAGGGGGTTGTCTGCGCTCGCAGTTGCCATGGACGGGGCTTGGGAAGACGGCGTATTCCGTCTTCGGGTTCCGGACGGCGTTTGAGAGTGGTACTACCGATACTCGACGCAATCCAGCGACTGTGCGAAGTCGACTTGCTTCGGTCGGAACCCCGTGTCACGGTAGAATCGGCGTGCATCCGCGTTTTGCCATTCACAGAGTCCCGAGCGCACCACGTCGTGTGATGCGAACGTGCGGTCCCACGAGCGAGGCCGGAAGCCGCGTCTCGTGGCTTTGTCCCTCCCGGTTTTTGCGGCGAGTGGTCGCCCCGCGACCCGAGGCGTAAAAAGATGGGTTTAGATGACGCCCGTGATGGTCGCGGCCTCGATGGCCGCCTCCTCGCTCACGCCGTTGCCGAGAATCGTGTAGCGGTCGCGAATCTCGTGGGCGGTCGTGAGCGCCTCGATAATCGTCTCGTCGTCGATGCCGAGTTCGTCCGCGGTCGTCGGCGCGCCCATCGTCGACAGGGCGTCGCGGATGTCGGTCCACTCGCCGCGCGCGCCGCTGTGGAAGTACTCGGTCATGATGGAGCCGACGCCGACCTGGTGGCCGTGGAGGGCGCTCCCGGGCGCGATGCGGTCGAGTTGGTGCGAAAAGAGGTGTTCCGCGCCCGACGCGGGCCGCGAGGAGCCGGCGATGGACATGGCGACGCCCGAGGAGACGAGCGCCTTCGTCACTATCCAGGCGGACTCTTCGAGCCCCGGTTTGATGGAGTCGGCGCTGCCGACGAGCATCTCGGCGGTCATCTGCGAGAGCGCGCCCGCGTACTCGGAGTACTCGACGTTCTTCAGGCGGTGAGCCAGCTCCCAATCTTTGACCGCGGTGTAGTTCGAGATGATGTCGGCGCAGCCGGCGGTCGTGAGCTCCCACGGGGCCTCCGCGAGCAGTTCCGTGTCGGCGACGACCGCGAGCGGCGGGTCGGCGGCGACCGAGTGGCGGGTGTCGCCCTCGGGAATCGACGACCGACCCGAGACGATGCCGTCGTGGCTCGCCGCCGTCGGGACCGAGATGAAGCCGCAGTCGAGGCGGTCGGAGGCCATCTTCGCCACGTCGATTGGCTTGCCGCCGCCGAGGGCGATGAGGTAGCCCGCGTCGGCCTCGCGGGCCGCGTCGACGACGCGCTCGACCGACTCGAAGCTCGCGCGGTCGAGAGAGATAGACGTGATGCCGTCGAACTGGTCGCGGACCCGGTCGCCGGCGATGCGGTCGGGCGACGGACTGGTGACGAGAAACGGGTCGCCAGAGAGGTACAGCTCGTCGACCGCGGCCGAGAGGTCGTCGAGCACGCCGTGGCCCTGAAGCACGTTCCGGGGCAGCTTAATCCACGTCGATTTATCGAACATACGCGGGAATCGACCACCACGGTTCATAGTGTTTCTCGTCTCGCCGGCCGGAACGCCGTCGGTTCCGTCACCTCGACCGCGGGGCAGTCGTCCGGTTTCGGGTGACCGTTGGGACAATATCTCAACGTAGCAGACCGTAGTTTGATTTATCACGTTCCGGCTCGCAGAAAAGGTGCCCACAGACGGGTGGGTAGATAACTCATGGCACGTAGACGGCAGTTTCTCGCGACGACAGCAGCAGCGCTCTCCGGACTCACGGCCCTCGAAAGCGGCTCCGCGGCCGGCGCGTCGGTCCCCTACGTCTCGACGCGCGACCACTTCGTCGACGACGGCTCGCTCGCGTCCGGTCACACCGCCCGCGGCTACGACACCTCCGGCGACGTGCCCGGCGTCGACGCCGAGTGCGCCGCAGACCTGACCGTGTTCGTCCACGGCTGGGACAAAGACGGCGACGACCCCGAAGCGGCCGCCCTCGACAAGATAGCGACGGCCGACGCCGAACTCGACGCCGCCGGCTACGGCGGCACGGTCGTCGGCTACACGTGGGACAACGACAAGGGCGGTGGCCTGGACTACGGCTGGGGCGAATCGCAGGACATCGCCCAAGCGAACGGCCGCAAGCTCGCACAGTTCGCCGTCGACCTCAAGGCGACCTGTCCGGACGCGACCCTCCGGTTCGCCAGCCATTCGCTCGGCGCACAGGTGGTCTTCAGCGCCCTCCGCACCCTCGACGGCCGAAGCGACTGGACCGACCCGAGCCACGAAGTGGCGACCGTCCACCCGTTCGGGGCCGCGACCGACAACGAGGTCCCCGGCGAGGAAGAGGGACGGGCCACCTACGAGGCCATCCGCGACCGGACCGGTCACGTTCACAACTACTACAACCAGGCCGACGACGTGCTCCAGTGGGTGTACAACACCATCGAGTTCGACCAGGCCCTCGGCGAGACGGGCCTCGAAGACGGCGACACGCCCCCCGCGAACTACACCGACCACGACGTGGAGGGACAGGTCGGCGACGACCACAGCAACTACCTGAACACGATTGCCGACGACATCGTCGACGATATGTAGCGACTCAGAAACTCATTTTTTCGTGCATCAGAGCACGAGCGACCGCACCGCGTCCCAGATGAAGTCGAGCGACTGCACCGCGTCCCAGATGAAGACGACGCCGAAGCCGCCGAGGACGACGGCGCTGACGGCGGCGACGGCCGGCGCGAAGGAGTCGACGCGCTGTTCGGCCGCGACGAGCGCCGCGGGGAAGCCGGTCACCCAGACCGCGATGCCGCCGAAGAAGCCGAGGATGAGCGCCGGGCTTCCCGTCTCCACGATGAGGAGGTTCGCCAGCGACGCCCCGAGATACGGCGTGTGGGCGAGCACGTCGACGGTGCCGGTCTCCAAGAGGCCGACGCCGATGGTGAGCCAGAACAGAATCTGGTAGGGGTTCGTCAGCGCGAGCACGAACGCCTTCGTGAAGCCCGCGCTGTCCTCGTCGGGGTCGGCGGCCTCGCGGAACGTGGTGTCCATCTCCTGTACCGCGCCGTAGGCGAAGTAGAGCATGAGGACGCCGCCGGCACCGACCATGACGGCCTGCACCGTCGGGAACTGCTTGACGAACGCGACGAGGCCGAGCGCCGCGAGGAGGAAAAACAGCGCGTCGGCGCTCATCGCGCCGAGGCCGGCGCGGGCGCCCGCGGTCCAGCCGCGGACGACGCTCTCCTCGGCGATGACGGCGTTCATCGGGCCGGGCGGCGCGGCGAGCGCCAGCCCGAACACCAGCCCGGCTCCGAGGGACGGAAGGAGGGTAGACATGGCTCTCTCTTGGGCGCGATACCGTGAAAAATGGCGCGGAAGCGACGGTGCGGAGGTCGTGACCGGCGAGCGGAGCGCGAGCGCGCGCCCGGTCAGAACAGCGCGAGGACGGCGTCGCTGACGGTGCCGACGAGCGTCTCCCAGACGGAGAAGTCGGTGGCCATAGCGAGTAGGGTGTCGACGGCGAAGAAGCCGAACAGGGCGGCCGCGCCGAGGTACGCCTTGCGCGTGTCGACCCGGCCCGAGAAGCGGTGGAAGAAGTACGCGTTGGCGATGCTCACGGGGATGATAGCGAGCATCTCGCCCGCCCAGATGGCCGAGGTCGCGCCGTACTGCACGGCCAGTCCGATGGTCACGATTTGGGTCTTGTCACCGAACTCGCCGGCGGCCATCATGGCGAAGATGGGGAGGAAACCGCCGAATCCCTGCGTCGACAGCTCGCGGCCGAACACCGTCGGCGCGTCGTCGAAGCCGGACACCCCGCCGTCGGTGGTCGCGACCTCGCTCCCCGCGGACGCGTCGGGCGCGGAGCGGTAGAGCAACACCGCGAACGTGGCGAACAGGACGGCGGTGATGGCGTCGAGCGCGGCCGGCGGGAGCGCGGTCTTGAGCGCCTGTCCGAGCATGATTTCGAGCGCCGTCCAGATGGCGAACGCCGAGCCCGCGGCCGCGACGACGACCTTCGGGTCGAAGCGGGTCGACAGCCCCGCGATGATGAACTGGACCTTCTCGCCCGGCAGCACCGCAAGCTGGGTGACGAGCGCGACGACGAGAATCTCCCACCAGCCGGTCACGCGGGCGACACCTCCTCGTTACTCGGCTCGTCGGGCGGTCGGACGCGAATCGTTCGGGCCACCGACTCCGGGAGGCTCTGCTCGCGGCCGCCGTCGCCGACGAGGACCGTCACCATCCCGAAGGGGGCGATATCGGTCACTTCGATGGTCGTGCCGGGCGTGACGCCCGCCTCGGAGAGATACTCCAACTCCGCGGGGTCGCGGTCGCTGACGCGGGCGACGACGAGGTGGTCGCCCACCTCGCAGTCGGAGAGCGCCGACAGCCCCGAGGAGTCCGGGGGCGTGAGGTCGGCGCTCGGGATGGGGTCGCCGTGGGGGTCGACCTCGGGCTCACCGAGGGCGGCCGCGACCCGCTTTTCGAACTCCTCGCTGATGTGGTGTTCGAGCGCGTCGGCCTCGTCGTGGACCTCGCTCCACGAGTAGTCGAGGTGTTCGGTGAGGTACGCCTCCAAGAGGCGGTGGTGTCGGAGCACTTCGAGCGCGACCGTCTCGCCCTCCGTGGTCAGCTCGACGCCCTTGTACTTCTCGCGGTCGACCAGCCCGCGCTCTTCGAGCTTGCCGACCATGCTCGTCACGGTCGGCGGCGTCTTCCCGAGATACTCCGCGATGTCGGAGGTCGAAACCGGCGGTCCCTGCTCCATCTGGAGCGTGTAGATAGCCTTCAGATAGTCCTCCATCACGTCGCTCAACATACCACGGATTAGATGCGTCTAAAGTAAAAGTCTGATGGAGGTAACGAGGGAGTTCGAGCGGGGAACCAGTCGGCCGACGCGTGGCTCAGACGCCCTGTTCTATCAGGTCCGCAGAACCGGGGCTCAGACGCCCTGTCCCATCAGGTGGCTGCGGAGGATGTCGGCGTTCTTCGTCCCGGATTCGGTGTTGACGACGACGACCGTGTCGTCCTCGTCGAACTCGTCCGCGAGTTCCCACGCGCCGGCGAGCGCGACGCCGCCCGCGGGACCGACCTCGATGCCGGCGGTCTGGGCCGCGGTGACGGCGGATTCGAGCGCGTCGTCGTCGCTGACGGCGACGGCCGCACCGCCGGACTCGCGGACGGCGCGGAGCGCGAGCGACCCGCCCGCGGGGTCGGGAATCTCCAGTTCACCGACGATGGTGTCCGGCTGGTTCCACGCCTCGTGGGCGTCGCTGTCGGCCTCCCACGCGGTGGCGACCGGCGAGCAGCCGACGGACTGCGCGGCGACGAGTTTGGGGACCGACTCGACCAGTCCGAGTTCGACGAGGTCGGAAAAGCCCTTGTAGACGCCGTAGGCGAGTTCGCCGGTCGAGACGGGGACGACGACCCAGTCGGGGACCGACCAGTCGAGGCGCTCTGCGACCTCGTAGGCGATGGTTTTCGCGCCGTCGTGGCGGTAGGGGTTGTCGAACTCCTGGAGCGTGTGCCAGTCGCTTTTGAGCTGTTCGTGGAGCGCCGAGAGCGCGTCGGGGTAGCGCCCGCCGACGACCTTCATCTGGCCGCCGTGGACGTTCACCATGGCCTTGTTCGGGAACGGCGTCCGCGAGGGGACGAAGCCGTAGGAGCGGGCGTCGATGAGGCCCGCGTAGGAGGCCGCCGACTGCGCGCCGTTGCCGGGCGAGGCGTGCGCGACGACCTCGGCGTCGGCCTCGCGCGCGGCGGTGACGGCGAGCGAGAAGCCGCGGTCGAGGAACGTCCCGGTGGGGTTGCGACCCTCGTCTTTGATGAAGAGCGAACCGACCTCGGCCTCCTCGGCGAGTGCGTCGGCCGCGACGAGGGGCGTCGCGCCCTCGTTGGCCGTCACCGGCTCCGCGAACGGGAGCAGTTCGCGGTAGCGCCACATCGTGTCGAAGGGGCGCTCGGCGAGCGTCTCGGCGTCCCACTCGACCGCGTCGAGGTCGTAGGTGGGGTCGAGCGGCGCGTCGGCGTCGCTCGCGCCGGTCGCGTCCGCGTCGTACTCGTCGCCGGTCTCGGTGCACACCAGCCCGGAGAAGCTGTCGGACGTCTGCATGGCCGGGGCTTACGGGGGGAGGGACTAAGCCCTTCCCGTCGGTCGATGGCCGCCACCCGTAGCGGCTTTGTGTCACCCGTCCGAGAGTCAAGGTATGGACGATAGCCACATCGCGGTCGTCGGCGCGGGCCTCGCGGGCCTCGTCGCCGCGCGACACCTCGCCGCCGACGGGGCCGACGTGACCGTCGTGGAGCGGCGCGACGGCGTCGGCGGGCGGGTCCGCACCCGGACGAAAGACGGCTTCACGCTCGACCGCGGGTTTCAGGTCCTCTTCACCGACTACCCCGCGGTCCGGCGGGAACTCGACCTCGACGCGCTGGACCTCCGGCGGTTCACGCCCGGCGCGACCATCTGCCGACCGAGCAGGCGCGCGGTGCTCTCCGACCCCCTCCGCGACATCGGGAGCCTGTTCGAGTCCGTCCGCAACCCCGAGGTGACGACGAGCGACAAACTCCGGACGCTGGCGCTCAGACAGGACGTGAGCACCCGCGGCGAGGCGGACATCTTCGCCTCGGCGGACCGGAGCATCCGGTCGTACCTCCGCGACTGGGGCTTCTCCGAGGACTACATCGAGCACTTCGTCGCGCCGTTCTACGGCGGCATCACGCTCGACCGCTCGCTCTCGTCGTCGAAGCGGGTGTTCGAGTACACCTTCAAGATGCTCTCGACGGGGAGCACGGCGGTCCCCGCGGCGGGGATGGGGGCGGTTCCCGAACAGCTTGCGGACGCCGCCCGCGACGAGGGCGCGACGTTCCGCCTCGGCGAGCGCGTGGAATCGGTCCAGTCCGACGGCGACGGCGCGGTCGTCACCACCGGCGACGAGTCGCTCGAAGTCGACGCGGTCGTCGTCGCCACCGACCCCAAGGAGGCGCGCCGACTGACCGGCGTCGGGTCGATTCCGACCGAGGCCCACGGCTGTGTCACCCAGTACTACACGCTCCCGAGCGGGAGCGGCCTCGACGCGGGCAAGCGCATCATGCTCAACGCGCCGAGTCCCGACCCCAACACGGTCGTCCCGCTTTCGACCGTCGCGCCGGAGTACGCCCCGCCGGGCAGAGAACTCCTGAACGCGACGTTCCTCGGCGCGGCCGCGCAGGACGAATCTGAGGAAGCGCTGTTCGAAAAGACCCGCCGGACGCTCGAAGCGTGGTACCCCGAGCGCTACTTCGACGACCTCGAACTGCTCCACACCGACTACATCTCCTTCGCGCAGTTCGCCCAGCCGCCGGGCGTCCACGAGTCCCTGCCCGACGCCCGCGACGCCCCCGGCCGGGCGTACCTCGCCGGCGACTACACCGCGTGGTCGTCGATTCAGGGCGCGATGTGGAGCGGGAAAGAGGCCGCCGACGCCGTCCGCGACGACCTGTCGTAATCGCGCGCCTCACGTCGTTTTTCGACCCGTCCGCCTCGGACTCTCAGAGCAACCGTCGAAGCTTCCCCAGCGGCGGGAACGTGAGCGTCTCGCCCGCCTCCGCGTCGCGGACGAGCGGCCGGAAGACGCTCGCGTCGGTGACGAGCGGCGAGTCGAAGTCGGCCCCTCGCATCCCGTTTACTTCGACGCCCGCGGCGAGACGGGTGAAGGCCGGCAACATCAGCACGTCGCCGCCGCGGTAGGCGTCGGGGCCGTAGAGGACGCAGGGCCGCCGCCGGCCCTCGACGGCGAGCGTCGGGTGGTCGTGGCCGACGACGTAGCGCTCGGCGTCGCCGTCGGGGGCGCGGTGGCCGTGGCAGACGAGCGTCCCGTCGGCGAGGCGGTACTCGTCGTGTACGTCGCCCGACCAGACTTCCGCGAGCATCGTGTCGTGGTTACCGGCGACGAACACCGGGTCGGCACCGGCGTCGTCGCAGGTCTCAGCGAGGGTTTCGAGGGCCGCGACGTGGCGCTCCGAGACGCGGTCGAACCGGTGGAGCACGTCGCCGGCGAAGACGACTTCGCGGGGGTCGAACTCGGCGCAGTAGGCTCGCAGGCGCGCCGCGAGGTCGGTCCCCTCGCCGAGCGGGAAATCGACCGCCGAGGCGTCGGCTCGGCCGACGTGGAGGTCCGCGAGGACGAGCGCGTCGGCGTCGGGGAGGAAGACGGCGCGCTCGCGGACGGAGACGCTGGTCACGGCCGAGTGGAGGGTCGGCGGAGACAAATTATCACCGGATGGAACGGGGCGCGCCGAAGTCCCGAGCGGGCGTCGGAACCGGGGGCGGTGCCGCCGTCGGAGCAGGGGCCTTTTTAGTCGGTGCGTCCCACCTTCGGCACATGAGCGGCGCACTGGAGGACAAGCGCACCGCGACCCGGTTTCGCATCCTCGCCGAGATAGCCGACCGACAGCCGGCGGTGAGCCAGGGCGAAATCGCCGAGGCGGTCGGGGTGACGAGTCAGGCGGTCTCCGAGTACATCCGCGACCTCGTCGAAGACGGGCTCGTCGAAAAGCAGGGCCGGTCGCGCTACCGCGTGACGAAAGAGGGGGTCGACTGGCTGTTTCAGGAGGCTCGCGCCCTCCAGCGATTCGCCGAACACGTCACCGACGACGTGCTGGAGAGCGTCAACGAGGACGCCGCAATCGTCACCGACGACGTGGCGGCCGGCGATACGGTGACGCTGTCGCTCCGCGAGGGGCTGCTCCACGCCACGCCCGGCGACGACGGCCCGGCTATCGGCGTCGCCACCACCGACGCCGAGGCGGGCGGCGCGGCCAGCGTCACCGGCTTCGAGGGCGTCATCGAGATGGAACCCGGTTCGGTCCGCGTGCTGCAAGTGCCGCCGGCGCGACTGGCCGAGTCCGACACGGTCGATTCAGACGCGCTCGCGGCGGCGTGCGACGACGCCGATATCGTCGTCGCCGCGGGCGTCGAGGCCGTCGTCGCCTGCCGCCACGCGTCGGTCGACGTGCGGACGTGGTTCGCGCCGGGCGAGGTCGCCGCCGACGCCGCGGCCCGCGGCCTCGACGCCGCGGTCGTCGCCAGCACCGACACCGCCGGGCGCGTGACCGACGCGCTCCGCGACGCGGGCGTGCTGTTCGAAGTGACGGAGCCGTAGCTCCGCGCCGGTCTCAGTTTTTAAGTCGAACTCGCCGCTCAGCCCTCGGCGTGTTCTCGCGCCATCGTGTACGCCTCCCGTAGCTCGCGGAACCGCTCTCGGTCGCCGCCGTGGTCGGGATGCACGTCTTTCACCCGTGCGCGGTAGGCGTCCTGAACGGCCTCAGAGGAGGCGGTCGCGGGGAGGTCGAGGCGGTCGAACGCGGCCGACACCGGGTCGTCGAGGTCGGCCAGTTCGGGCTCGGCGTCCGGCACGTCGAAGGGGAGCCGTCGCCCGAGCTGGCCGCCGGGCATCTCGTGTTCGCAGAGGACGGCGTAGACGCCGGCGCGTTCGAGGCGGAAGAACGCCTGCGCGTCGAAGGTGATGGCGACGCCGCGGTCGGGGAGGAAAAACGCCACCGTCTCGCCGCGGACCGGGCGGTCCTCGACGAACCGCTCGTCGATGGAGCTGAGGTAGTCGCGGATTTCGACGCGGCGGCGACCCGTTCCGTCGACGCGGGGGCCGCGAGAGACCTGCTGCTCCGGGAACACACGGCCGCCGACGACGAACACGCCGGCGACGACGACGGAGGCGACCGCGCCCGCCGCGAGGCCGACGACGAGCCACGGCGGGAGCAGAAAGACCCACTCCGGAAGCACGCTAGCACCCAAGTGACGAGCGGTTATGAACCCCTCGCTGCCCGTAGGGATTTGCCGCCGGGGGCACAAGCGACGGTATGCGACCGATTCGATTCGAGGAGGCCGACAGCGCCGAGCGCACCCAAATCGGCGAGGGACTGACCCGGCCGGCCGTCGCCGCCGGACGACTGGAAACGGGCCGCGACGAGGGGAAGTACTTCCTCCGCCACGACGACGGCTGTGGCGTCTGCGGGACGCCGGTCGAAGCCGGGTCGCCGTTCTACCTCGACCCCGATGCCGGCGAGGTGCTCTGCGAGGAACACGGGCGGGAGCGCAGAGAGTCCTAAAACCGGGCGTCTCCGCGCCGTCGCCGCAATTTCATACTCGGCTTCGAGTGAGTTTTCATTCATACTTGTTTCGTTCGCAAACTTCTTTATCGGGGTGCGGGACCATACGAACATCACATGGCTGTAGTCTGGCTGGACGACGTACGGGCCGACGACCTCGACCTGGTCGGCGGGAAAGGCGCGTCGCTGGGTGAACTCACGGGTGCGGGGCTTCCCGTGCCGCCGGGATTCGTCGTGACGGCGAGCACGTACCGCGCGTTCATCGAGGACGCGGGCATCGACGACGAGCTGTTCGCCGCGGTCGAGGTCGACCACGAGGACTCGGCGGCGCTCCAGGCGGCCCACGAGGCGGCGCACGACCTTATCATGGAGACGCCGATGCCGGACGACGTGCGGGAAGAGATTCTCGACGCCTACCGGAGCGTCGGCGAGGGCGACTCCTTCGTCGCCGTTCGGTCGTCCGCGACGGCCGAGGACCTGCCGGACGCCTCCTTCGCGGGCCAACAGGAGACGTTCCTGAACGTCACCGAAGAGGACCTCCTCGACCGCGTCAAGGAGTGTTGGGCCTCGCTGTTCTCCGAGCGCGCCATCTACTACCGCAACCGGAAGGGATTCCCCCACGACAAGGTCGATATCGCGGTAGTCGTCCAGCAGATGGTCGACGCCGAGAAGTCCGGCGTGATGTTCACCCGCCACCCCTCGACCGGCAAGAAAGAGATTATCATCGAGGCCGCGTGGGGTCTGGGCGAAGCCGTCGTCTCCGGCACCGTCTCGCCCGACAACTACGTCGTCAGCCGCGAGACCGGCGAGGTCGAAACGGCGACCATCGCGGACAAGAAGACGATGTGCGTCCGCGACGAGGAAAGCGGCGAGACCGTCATGCGCGACGTGCCGAACGGCCGCCGCCACGAGCGCGTCCTGACCGACGACGAGGTGTCCCGCCTGCTCGAACTCGGCGAGCTGGTCGAAGACCACTACGAGAAGCCGCAGGACGTGGAGTGGGCCGTCTACGACGGCGAGGTGTACATGCTCCAGTCGCGCCCGATTACGACCATCGCGGAGGGCGACGACGGCGAGGAAACCGAAAGCGAAAGCGACAGCGGCGGGAGTTCGCGGGCGACCGCGACCGGCGACGACGTGCTCATCCGCGGCCTCGGCGCGAGCCCCGGCATCGCCTCCGGCCGCGCCCGCATCGTCACCAAACTCGACCACCTCGACCAAGTGGCCGAAGGCGACATCATCGTCACCGAGATGACCATGCCGGACATGGTGCCCGCGATGAAGCGTGCCGCCGGCATCGTCACCGACGAGGGCGGGATGACCTCCCACGCGGCTATCGTCTCCCGCGAACTCGGCGTGCCCGCGGTGGTCGGCACCGGCGACGGGACGAAGACCCTCGAAGACGGCGAGGTCGTCACCATCGACGGCGACAAGGGAACCGTCCGCGAGGGCGAAGAGCCGGAGGAGAAACAGCGCCAGCCCGTCGAGGAAGCCCGCCCCAAGACGCCCGTCAAGCCGATGACCGCGACCGAAGTCAAGGTCAACGTCTCCATCCCCGAAGCGGCCGAGCGCGCCGCCGCGACGGGCGCTGACGGCGTCGGCCTGCTCCGCATCGAGCACATGGTGCTCACGCTCGGCAAGACCCCCGAGCGGTTCATCGAGCAGAACGGCGAGCGCGCCTACGTGGACGAAATCGTCTCGGGCGTCCGCGAGGCCGCGGAGGAGTTCTACCCGCGGCCGGTGCGCGTCCGCACCCTCGACGCGCCGACAGACGAGTTCCGACAGCTGGAGGGCGGCGAGAACGAGCCGCGCGAGCACAACCCGATGCTCGGCTACCGCGGTATCCGCCGCGGCCTCGACAACCCGATCGTCTTCCGCCTCGAACTGCAGGCGTTCCGCCGCCTGTTCGATATGGGCTACGACAACCTCGAAGTCATGTTCCCGCTCGTCAACGACGCGGAGGACGTGCTGCGGGCGAAAGAGCACATGCGCGAGGCCGGCATCGACCCCGAAAAGCGCGAGTGGGGCGTCATGATAGAGACGCCCGCGGCGGCGCTCTGCATCGAAGAACTCGCTGACGCCGGCATCGACTTCGCCTCCTTCGGCACGAACGACCTGACGCAGTACACCCTCGCGGTGGACCGCAACAACGAGCACGTCGCCGACATCTACGACGAACTGCACCCGGCGGTGCTCAAACTCATCGGCGACACCATCGAGACGTGCCGCGAGGTCGGCGTGAAGACGAGCATCTGCGGGCAGGCCGGCTCGAAGCCCAAGATGGTCCAGTTCCTCGTCGACAAGGGCGTCAGCTCCATCTCGGCCAACATCGACGCCGTCCGCGACGTGCAACACGAGGTCAAGCGCGTCGAACAGCGACTCCTCCTCGACTCGGTCCGCTGACCCCGGCGAGCGTCGAGGGCCGACCACCCGCGTTCCGCTTTTTCTCGACCCCGTAGCGGTGGCCGTCGGGTGGACGACGCGGCGCACCGGAGCGGAACCGATATACTGGGCGTGGGTATAGTGGGATGCATGCAGCGCGCGGCACCGCAGGAGTTCGACCGCGTCCTCTCTTCGATGTGCACCCGACCGCACCCGGCCGCCCGGAAGGCCGCAGAGCGGTTCTTTGCCACCAACCCCGGCGACCCGGCGACCTATCAGGCCGTCGCCGCCCTCGAAGAAGACGCACTCTCGTACCTCGGCGAGATTACCGGCCTCTCGGCCCCCCACGGCTACGTGACGAGCGGCGGGACCGAGGCCAACATCCAGGCCATCCGGGCCGCGCGAAACCACGCCCGCGACGACGACCCGAACGTCGTCGCCCCCGAGAGCATCCACTTCAGCTTCCAGAAGGCCGCCGACGTGCTCGACGTGGAGCTCCGCATCGTCCCCGTGGACGACGACTACCGCGCGAACGTCGCGGCCGTCCGCGAGGCCGTCGACGACCACACCGTCCTCGTCGCCGGCGTCGCAGGCACGACCGAGTTCGGCCGCGTCGACCCGATTCCCGAGTTGACGGCCGTCGCCCACGACGCCGGCGCGCTGATGCACGTCGACGCCGCGTGGGGCGGCTTCATCCTCCCCTTTACCGACCACGAGTGGTCGTTCGCCCACGCGCCGGTCGACTCGATGACCATCGACCCCCACAAGTACGGGCAGGCGGTCGTCCCCGCCGGCGGCCTCCTGTTCCGCGAGAAGTCGGTCGTGGACTCGCTGGCGGTCGACACGCCGTACCTCGAATCCGCGTCGCAGGCGAGCCTCACCGGGACCCGAAGCGGCGCGGGCGTCGCCTCCGCGGCCGCCGCGATGCGCGAACTCTGGCCCGACGGCTACCGCGACGTTTACGAGCGCCAGCAAGCGAACGCCGACTGGCTCTACGACGAACTCCGCGCCCGCGGCTACGACGCCGTCGAACCCGAACTCCCGCTGGTCGCCGCGAGCGTCCCCGACGAGCGGTTCGAGTCGCTCCGCGACCTCGGCTGGCGCATCTCGCGGACCGCGAGCGGCGAACTCCGCATCGTCTGTATGCCGCACGTCTCCCGCGAGTCGCTCCGGTCGTTCCTCTCGGACCTCGACGACCTCCGGTCGGGACGGGCGCGTAACTGACTCGGCGGGCGGCCGACCCGGTTCGCGAACGGAGCGCGGTCCGAACCTGAAAACTTACAACCGACTGGCTTCGACCCTCTCGTGTGTCCCTCACCGCGTTCGCATCGCTCGCAGACCTGACGCTCAGTCTGTACCCCGACTTCTCGTGGCTCTCGTCGCTCGTCGAGACGGCCACCGGCTGGGTCGGGCTAGTCATCATCTTCGCCTACTCGTTTCTCATCGCCTTCGCCCTCCCGGGCGTGAGCGAAATCGTCCTCGCCGCGCCGCTCGACCTCGGCCTCTCCCACGGCGCGAAGCTGGCGGTCATCATCCTCGTCAGCGGCGCGGGCAAGGCCGCCGGGAGCGTCTTCGCGTTCCACATCGGCCGCCAGACGAAGGAGTCGGGCTACGTCGAGCGGGCGCTCGAACGGTTGCCCGTCGACGTGATGGGCTGGACCGAGCGCAAGGCCGTCCAAATCGCACAGAACTGGGGCTTCGCCGGGCTCGCGGCCGCGCTCTGCGTGCCGGGCTTTCCCGACACGCTCTCGATTTACGCGTTTTCGGTCCTCGAAGACGACTACCTCAAGTTCGCGGCCGCGACGTTCGTCGGCTCCTGCGGCCGACTCGTCGTGACCGTCATCGGCATCGAAGCCGCGCTGGCGTTCCTCTGATTGGGGCGAGGGGCGAGCCCCCAAGTGTCCCGAGCACACCGAGCGTTGCCGGAGCGTCCCAACAATTTATACGCCCGCTCGGCTTCAGTACCGGTGTGACCGCGACGGGTCTCCCCGACAACATGCGTATGCGCGCTCCCTTTTAGCCGCGGGTGGACCCGCTTTCGGCCGTCGCCTCGGTAACGTGAGCCGACGGTCGGACCCGGCGAACCTCGGGGCAGAATCGTACCGCCAGACGGACGCATCCGAAGCGGCGGGCTTTAGGCCCGCTTCCGAGATACACGAGATATATGAGTCACGAGGACTTCCCCACGGAGAACCCAGCGGTGGTGACGTGTGGACTGCCGTACGCGAACGGCGACCTCCACATCGGCCACCTCAGAACGTACGTCGGCGGCGACATATACAGTCGCTCGCTGCGAACACTCGGCCAACAGACGGCCTTCGTCAGCGGGTCGGACATGCACGGCACCCCCGTCGCCGTCAACGCCGAGAAGGAGGGCGTCACGCCCGAGGAGTTCGCGCTCCGCCACCACGAGAAGTACGAGGCGACGTTCCCCCGCTTCAACATCGAGTTCGACAACTACGGCCACACCCACGACGAGACGAACACCGAACTGACCCAGGAAATCGTCCGCACCCTCGAAGCCGAGGGCTACGTCTACGAAAAGGAGATTCCGGTCGCCTACGACCCCGACGCGGACCAGTGGCTCCCCGACCGCTTCGTCGAGGGCGCGTGCCCGTACTGCGGCGCGCACGCCCGCGGCGACGAGTGCGACGAGGGCTGCGGCCGCCACCTCGAACCCGGCGAAATCGAAGACCCGACCTCGACGCTCACCGGCAACCCCGCGGAGTACCGCGAGCGCGAGCACAAGTTCTTCGCCGTCTCCGACCTCCAAGACTACCTTCAGGAGTTCATCGACCGCCTCGAAGGCACCTCGAACGCCCGGAACCAGCCCCGCGAGTGGATAGAGGGCGAACTGCAGGACTGGTGTATCACCCGGGACATGGACTGGGGCATCGACTACCCCGGTGTCTCCGAATCCGCCGAGGATTCGGAGGCAGACCAGACTGAGTCTGGGCGTGACGAGGGCGACGACCTCGTGCTGTACGTCTGGGTCGACGCCCCCGTCGAGTACGTCTCCTCGACGAAGCAGTACACCGAACGCGTCGGTGCCGACACGTTCGACTGGGAGGCCGCGTGGAAGGACGCGGGAGACATCGTCCACATCATCGGCCGCGACATCATCCAGCACCACACCGTGTTCTGGCCGGCGATGCTCCGCGGCGCGGGCTACGTCGAACCGCGCGCGGTCATGGCCTCCGGCTTCATCACGCTCAACGGCAAGGGCTTTTCCACCTCGCGCAACCGCGCCGTCTGGGCCGACGAGTACCTCGACGAGGGCTTCCACCCCGACCTGCTGCGGTACTACCTCGCCACCAACGGCGGCTTCCAGCAGGACGTGGACTTCTCGTGGTCGAAGTTCAAAGACCGCGTGAACAGCGAACTCGTCGGCACGGTCGGCAACTTCCTCTACCGGTCGATGCTGTTCGCGTACCGCAACTTCGAGGGGACGCCGGACGCGGCGGTGTCCGAAGAAGTCGAGAGCCGAATCGAGGAGGCCATCGAGGAGTTCGAAGCCGGCATCAACGACTACTCGGTCCGGAAGTCCGGCAACGCCGCCGTCCGCCTCGCGCAGTTCGGCAACGAGTACATCCAGCGCAACGAGCCGTGGAAGCTCACCGACGAGGACCCCGAGGCCGCGGCGCAGGTCATCCGCGACTGCGTCCAAATAGCGAAGGCCATCGCCGTGCTGTTCTTCCCCGTCGCGCCGGGCAAGATGCAGGCGCTCTGGGAGCAGCTCGGCGAGGACGGTTCCGTGGCCGACACCGGCGTCGACGACGCCTTCGAGGCCCCGCCGGCGTCCTTCGGCGAGCCCGAGGCGCTGTTCGAGAAAATCGAAGACGAGCGCGTCGAGGAGCTCAACGAGAAGCTCGACGCGCGCGTGGCCGAGACGGAATCCGAAAGCGACGAGTCCGACGGGGACGCCGAGGAGGGTATGGACGCAGACACCGACGCCGACGCCGACATCGACTTCGAACCCATCGCGGACGACCGCATCAGCTTCGAGGAGTTCCAAGAACTCGACATCCGCGTGGGCGAAATCGTCGCCGCCGAGGGCATCGACGGCGCGGACAAACTCGCCAAGCTCACCGTCGACATCGGCGTCGAAGAGCGCCAAATCGTCGCCGGCATCAAACAGCTCCACGACCTCGACTCGCTTTCCGGATCGAAAGTCATCATCGTCGCTAACCTCGAAAAGGCCGAACTGTTCGGCGTCGAGTCCAACGGGATGCTGTTGGCCGCGGGCGACGAGGCCGACATCCTGACGACCCACGGCGACGCCGTCCCCGGCACGAAAGTGCAGTAGACGGCCGCTCAGCTCCGATACGCGACCGACCGCGACCCGGTTTTTCGACGCACCGTGTCGCTGCCGATACCGTCCTCGTGTCAGACGCGGACCACAGCGCCTAACTGCGCCGACCCCCGAGCGTCGGCCATGCGAATCGGAAGACGGGAAGCGGTCGGAATCGTCGTCGCGCTCGCGGTGTTCGCGGGCGTCGTCGCCGCGGTCACGGGCGGCGGCGCGGGCACCCTGACCGTCGAGCGCGTGGACGAACTCCCGCAGGGACAGGGCGCGGTCGCCTTCGGCAACCTCGACCCCGACCAGCGCGAGACGTTCGCGGAGGCCGTCTCGACCGGCGAGCCGGTGGCGCTACCGAACGAATCGGCGCGAAACGAGTTCGTCGAGCCCGGCTACGTCCGGTACGACGGCGACATCTACCGGACGACCGTCTCCGACTGAGCCGGCGTTCGGCGCTCGAATCCCGCCCCGAGACCGGAGCCGATTTGAGCGGCGACGCTGGAGCGCCGTCCATGCGAGTCAGCGTGTTGCTCGCCGTGGCGCTCGTCCTCTCGACGGGCTGTCTCGGCGGCGGAAGCGGGACGGCGAGGCTGAGCGTCACCCGAGTCGACGACCTCCCACAGGGCGAGGGGGCCGTCTCGTACCAGAACCTCGCCCCGGACCAACAGTCTGCGTTCCGACAGGCGCTCGGGGGCGAGTCCGTGACGCTCCGGAAAGGAACGGACAGAAACGAGTTCCGCGACCCGGGATACGTCAGATACGACGGGGGAATTTATCAAACGACCATTATAGTTCCGTGAGGCCGCCCGAGCGGTCAGTTCGACGGGCGAACTATAGCGAGTACGTATGCGAACCCGTTACTCGGCACCGAGTTCATCATCGGGCTTTTTTACCAGTCACTCGTAGGCGACGCCATGAGAAACGCAAAAATCGTCTGCACCCTCGGTCCCGCGTCGTTCGACCGAGAGACGATTCGCGGGCTCGCCGACGCCGGCATGAGCGTCGCCCGGATGAACGCGAGCCACGGCAACGTCGAACACCGGTCCGACGTCATCGACAGCATCCGCGCCGTCGACGACGCGACCGACGAACCGCTCGCGGCCATGCTCGACCTGCAAGGCCCCGAAGTCCGAACCGCCGACATCGACGAGGACATCTACCTCGAAACCGGAAGCGAGGTCCGCTTCTACGAGGGCGACGAGGCCACGCCCGAGGCCGTCGGCCTGTCGTACTCCATCACCGCCGCTGAGTCCGGCGACACCATCCTCCTCGACGACGGCCGCATCGAGGCCACCGTCGAGTACGTCGAGGACGACGCGGTCCACGCGACCATCGTCTCCGGCGGGGAACTCAGCTCGCGCAAGGGCGTGAACGTCCCCGGCGTCGACCTCGACATCGACCTCATCACCGACTCCGACTACGAGAACCTGAAGCTCGCCGCCGAGAAGGAAGTCGACTACGTCGCCGCCTCGTTCATCCGCGACGCGGAGGACGTCTACACCATCAGCGACACCCTCGAAACCCTCGGCGCGGAGATTCCCATCATCGCCAAAATCGAGCGCGCCGGCGCGGTCGACAACCTCGACGAAATCATCCAGGCGGCCCACGGCGTGATGGTCGCTCGCGGCGACCTCGGCGTCGAGTGCCCGCTCGAAGAGGTGCCCATCATCCAGAAGCGCACCATCCGCAAAGCGCAGGCTGCGGGCGTGCCGGTCATCACTGCGACCGAGATGCTCGACTCGATGGTCCGCTCGCGACGCCCGACCCGTGCGGAGGCGTCCGACGTGGCCAACGCCGTCCTCGACGGCACCGACGCCGTGATGCTCTCCGGCGAGACCGCAGTCGGTGACCACCCCGTCCGCGTCGTCGAGACGATGTCCCGCATCGTCGAGGAAGTCGAGGAAAGCCCCGAGTACGACGAGAGCCAAGAACAGCGCGTCCCGACCGCCGACGAGGGCTCCCGCACGGAGGCGCTGGCCCGCTCGGCGCGCTATCTCGCCCGCGACGTGAACGCCGCGGCCGTCGTCGCCGTCTCCGAGTCCGGCTACACCGCCCGGAAGACCGCGAAGTTCCGCCCCGGCGTGCCCGTCGTCGCCGTCACGCCGAACGACCGGACGCGCCGCCAACTCGCCGTCTCGTGGGGCGTCTCGGCGCAGTACGCCGATTACAGCCCGAGCGTCGAGGGCGTCATGGACGACGCCGTCACCGCCGCGCTCGACGCCGGCGTCGCGGAGTCCGGCGACACCATCGTCGTCCTCTCCGGCATGATGACGGAGCTCGAAGGGACGAACACGACGAACATGCTCAAGGTCCACGTCGCCGCCGAGCCCGTCGCCACGGGCCGGAAAATCGTCAGCGGTCGCGTCGCCGGTCCGCTCTACCGAACCGAGGACGGCGACCTCACCGAGGTCCCCGAGGGCGCGATTCTCGCGCTGTCGGCCGAGTTCGACGGCGAGTTCGACGGCGACGCCGACAAGCTCGCCGGCATCGTCGACGCCCGCGCGGGCATGACCGGCTACCCGGCGCTCGTCGCGCGCGAACTCGACATCCCGATGGTCTCGGGCGCGCCGCTCCCGAAGACCATCGCGCAGGGCGCGACCGTCACGCTCCACGCCGAGCGCGGCATCGTCTACGAGGGCGACGTCATCAACCACGACCGCGACAGCCGGTAGGAGTGCGGTAGCCCTTTCCCGCCGCGACGCCTACGCACGAATCGATGTCCCGCGCACCCTCTCCCGAGGCCGACGACGACCGCGACGGTGACGGCGATGGCGACGGCGAGTGGCGCTTCGGCGTCGACGACGTCGGCCCCGACGGCATCATCGACGACGAGCCCGAGTTCGAACAGCTCCCCATCGAACCCGGGTCGCCGCGGGCGGAGAACATCGTGTTCGTCCTGCTCGGCGTCCTTCTCGCGGTCGGACTCATCGTCGTCACCGCGTTCCCGGGCGCGTTCTGAGCGACCCGCCGGACGCCGACCGCGACCCACTGTGAGAGCCGGCTTCGACCGTCCGACTTTCCGTTTTGATAATCGGGACTGTTGATTTATGTGACCCCGAGGGGAACCACCTCCAACTCCCCGGCCCAGCCGAGTTGAGTCGCGCAGTCCGCACACCTCCGTGTTGGTCGCCGCGTCGGTGCTCTCTGCGGCACGCCGGGTTCCGACGCCGGTGGTCGCGCCGCCCGCACCCGCGACGGAATCACCCGCGGTGGCGACGATATCCCTCCCGGCCGTCGCGTGCTCCGCACCGAACTGGCCGCACGGCGGCTGCGACGCCGACGAACACCCAGACGACAAGATGACACACGACCGACGACGCGGACACGACCGACAACCCGCCCCTGACGGCCCGGAGGGACGCGAACAGTGACGAGACTCGTCGAACTCGAACCGACGAAGTTCGTCCGCTTCCTCTCGGACCTCTGGACGCAGCGGAACTGGCAGACGAACGCCCAGCCCCGCGGCGAGGGGAGATACCTCGTGCAGGGCCAGCGCGGCGACGGCACGAAAGGACTCATGCTCGTGCTCCCGACCGTCGAGACGACCGTCGAAACCGAGCACATCAAGGGCTTCGTCGCGCACGCGAAAAAGCGCGGCGTCGACACCGTCGTCGTCGCCACGCAAGGCGAGTTCGCTGACGCGGTCCGCGGGTTCGCCACGAACCACGACGTGACGCTGTTCGACCGCGACGAACTCGGCGAGACCGTCGCCGACGAGGGCCTCGAACAGACCGTCAAGCAGTACACCGACGGCGACGTGTTCGAGACCGCCGAGGTCGAGTTCGGCCTGCCGTTCGACCTGCCCGAACCCGTGGAAGACGCGTTAGCGTCGCTCCCGATAGCCGCCGTCCGCGAGCGACTCGCCGGACTCATCGACGGCCGTGGCGACGCCGGTGGTGGTGACGGCGATAACGGTAGCAACGGCGGCAACAACGGCAACAACGGCAACAGCGGTGACGGCGACTCCTCGGCGGGCTCGCTCCGCGACAGGCTCCCGTCGTCGGTCGACGACCTGAAATCCGGGTCGCCGCCGAGCGTTCGCGTCGTCGTCGTCGCGGTCCTCTTGCTCGTCCTCGCGCTCGGCTCCGTCGCCGTGCTCGGGCCGATGCTGGACGGGCTCGGCGGGTCGAGCGGCGGCGGTTCCGGGGGCGACCACGGCGTCTCCGTCTCCGCCCTGTCGAGTGCGAGCGCCGACTCGGCCGACGTGGTCGCCCGGTGGAACGCCCGAACGACCGACACGCTTCAGGTCGGCAATCAGACGTACGCCCCGCCGGAGGGAGAGCGGTTCGTCGTCGTCGGCTTCAACGCGACGGCCACCGGCGACTCGCCCGGAACCCTGTCGCAGTCGGCGCTCGTGTTCGAATCGGACGGCGTCAGATACGGGCACCAACCGCTGTCGAACGCGACCGGCTTCGACAACGGCGGGCTGTTCGCCCCCGGCGAGGACGTGCACGTCTGGACCGTCTTCACCGTGCCGACGAACGCAACCACGGGGACCGTCCTCGTCCAGCCGACCAACGAGGACACTGTGGCGTTCGTCCACGACGACGCCGTCTCGACCGACCCGAACCGCGACGACTGAGCGCGGCCGAATCCGGCGCGTCGAACGCGCGCCGCGTTCGACCCTCAATCCTTAATCGGGCGACGGCCCTAGACCCGGTATGGCATACCCGCCGCTCCCGTTACAGACCGGTCTCGTCAGTCCCGAGACGCTCCCGCTGTTGCTCGTGCTCGCGGGGCTCGGCCTGTCGCTCGCGGAGGCCATCGCCCCCGGTGCGCACTTCGTCGTCCTCGGCGTGGCCCTCCTCGCGGCGGGGCTGGCCGGTCTCCTCATCGCACCGCTCGCGAGCCCGCTCATTCTCGGGCTGCTCGTCTTCGTCTTCGGCGCGCTCGCGCTCTACGGCTACCGAGAGCTCGATATCTACGGCGGGAAGGGAGAAGGGAAGACGAGCGACTCGGACGCCTTGACGGGCAAGATGGGGCGCGTCACGGAGCGCGTCACGCCGACCAGCGGCGAGGTCAAACTCGACGAGGGCGGCTTCAACCCCTACTACGCCGCCCGGTCGGTCCACGGCGAACTGGAGGAGGGAACCGAAGTCATCGTCGTCGACCCCGGCGGCGGCAACGTCGTGACCGTCGAGGGAGTCGGTCCCGGCGAGGACGAAATCGACCGCGAACTCGCCCGCGAACGGGCGCGGCGACACGAGGAGTCCGCGGAGCGAGACGAAGAAGAACTCGAACGCGAGGGCACGGAAGGCGTCTGACCGCCGGCCACGACGCCGCGGACGGCCCGAACCGCCACCGACCCGAACCGCCATCTGACGCCCCGTCATCCCCGAAACCGTCCGACGTGACGCCCGTATCACACGAATACTTATCATTCTGCCAACCCAAGGCGGGCGTATGGACCTACTTGCCCTCCAAGCGGGGCTGGGTATCGGAGGCGTCGTCGTCGGCCTCCTCGTGCTCGTCCTCGCCATCGTGACGGTGTACCAGATGGTCGAAATCGTGGACGCCTACGAGAAGAAGGCGCTCACGGTGTTCGGGGAGTTCCGACGGCTCCTCGAACCGGGTATCAACTTCATCCCGCCGTTCGTCTCTCGGACCTACGCGTTCGACATGCGGACCCAGACGCTCGACGTGCCCCGGCAGGAAGCCATCACGCGCGACAACTCGCCGGTCACGGCCGACGCGGTCGTCTACATCAAGGTGATGGACGCGAAGAAGGCGTTCCTCGAAGTCGACGACTACAAGCGCGCCGTCTCCAACCTCGCCCAGACGACGCTCCGGGCGGTCCTCGGCGACATGGAACTCGACGACACGCTCAACAAGCGCCAGGAAATCAACGCCCGCATCCGCAAGGAGCTCGACGAGCCGACCGACGAGTGGGGCGTCCGCGTGGAGTCCGTCGAGGTCCGCGAGGTCAACCCCAGCGCCGACGTGCAGCAGGCGATGGAGCAACAGACCTCCGCCGAGCGCCGCCGCCGTGCCATGATTCTCGAAGCGCAGGGTGAGCGTCGCTCCGCCGTCGAGCAGGCCGAGGGTGAAAAGCAGTCGAACATCATCCGCGCGCAGGGTGAAAAGCAGTCGCAGATTCTCGAAGCGCAGGGTGACGCCATCTCGACGGTGCTCCGCGCGAAGTCCGCCGAGTCGATGGGCGAGCGTGCCATCATCGACAAAGGCATGGAGACGCTCGAACGCATCGGACAGGGCGAGTCGACGACGTTCGTCCTCCCGCAGGAGCTCACCTCGCTCGTCGGCCGCTACGGCAAACAGCTCACCGGCTCCGACGTACAGGACATGGAGGGCCTCTCCAGCAAGCAGTTCGACGAGGAGACCCGCGAGCTCATCGGCCTCGACGACATCGAGGAGATTCTCGGCCAGATAGACCAAGCCGCGGAGATGAACGTCGAACAGCTCGAACAGGAGGCCGAGGCAATCAAGGCCGGCGCGGAGGTCAACGACATCAAGTCGCCCGACGAGGTCATCGCCGAGGCCGACGAGGACGAACAGCCAATCAAGTCGTCCGACGAGGTCGTCGGGGAAAGCGAGGGCGCAGGGGACGCGGCCGCGACCGACGGCTCGGCGGACGCGAACTCCGCGGGCAACGGCCAACCGGCCGCCGACGCCGCCGACGAGGGCGACGACGACGAAAACGACATGAGCTTCGAGAAGGACCTCGAATAGTCGCGTCGCCGGACCGTCCCGGATTCGGACGGGTGTAAACGCCGAAGCCCTTTTCTTCGCGCCGTCTCGTATGTGGTGGTAGATGTCGAACCGCCGGGTAGACGAAGACAAGCGCGCGACCCTCCGTCGATTCGCCGCGCTCGGGGCCGCCACTCCGCTCGTGGGCCTCGGGGGCGGCGACGACGGCGACGACGACTCGTCGGGGTCGAGCGACGCGCGGGACGCCATCGTCGGCTACGTCGCGTCGACGCCCGGCGCGCACTTCTCGAAGGTCCGCGACGACCTCCAGTTAGGAACCGGTGAGACGCAGTACCACCTCCGGAACCTCGTCGACGACGACACCCTCGAAGTCAGCCGCGACGGCGACTACAAGCGGTTTTTCCCCGCGGGCCGGTTCTCGGAGTTCGAGCAGGTCGCCCTCGGCTACCTGCGCCGCGACACGCCGCGCGGGATGCTCGTCCACCTGCTTCGCGACCCCGCGGCGACGGGGAGCGAACTCGCCGCCCGACTGGGCGTCTCGCGGGCGACGGTGAGCACCTACGCGAAGGAACTCGACGCCGTGGGCCTCCTCTCCCGGGAGGACGGCTACGCGGTCCGCAACCCTGAGACGGTTATCACGCTGCTGATTCGCTACGCCGACTCCTTCGGCTCCGACGCCGCGGCGTTCGCTGACGACGCGGCCGAACTCATCCGCTTCGACCCCTGACCGGGCCGGGAGTCGGTGCCGGCGCTGCTCCGTCGATTCGGAACCAGAACATTCAGCGGCGGCGCTGGGACGCGAGGAAACCCGAAAAAGCGGGGATGGAACGACGTGGGGTGGGAGACGACGGCGTTCCGGGTGGGGTGGCGCGAGAGAGGTCGCGCCGGGGTGCACGCCGGAGACGGCGTGCGGCGGGGTCAGAGTGAAGCGTCAGCGGGGGCTCAGACGGTCACCTTCCATGTCGTGCCGGAGGAGTAGCCCCACTTCTCGACGGTCACGTCGAAGTCGCCGTCGAGGATGGGACGCATGTTCGCGCCGACCTCCTTCGCGGAGAGGTCGAGGTCGTCGGCGATGAGGCGGGACTTGAAGTACGTCTTCGCGCCGGCGTTCGAGCGGAGGTAGTCGAGGATGCGGCGCTGTTTCTCCGAGAGGCTGGGTTTGGTGTCGGGGGCTTCGCCCTCGACCGCGGCGGCGGAGGCGGTCGTGCTCATACCTACACAGAGAGACGAGACGCCTATCAGGGGTTTGGTACGGGAGCTTAACACGTCGCCGTCCTGCGATTTTCCACAAAAACGAGCCCTCGGGGAGGCCCCACCGCGCCGTCGCAGGTACAGTCGCCTAACAGCCACGCGACGCGGACACATCAACGGGGAGACATTCGGGGAGACCGGCACGCCGTCGAACGCCCGAGCGCTCCGAACTATCCGTCTAAGCGGAGCGTACCGACTCCAAGACAGAAAATTCATACGCGGATAGCGGCCATACGACGACAATGGGTCGCCCGACAGAACGACGCCCGGCCGCCGCAACCGCGGCCGGCGTCGAAGTGAGCGTTGTCCTCCCCGCCTACAACGAGGCGCGGACCATCGAGAACACAGTCCGCGTCACCGTCGAGACGCTCGAATCGTTCCTCCCCGCCGACGCCTTCGAGGTCATCGTGGCCGAAGACGGCTGCGACGACGAGACGCCGGCGATAGCCGACCGGCTGGCCGCCGAGGACGACCGGATTCGCCACTACCACAGCGACGCTCGGCTCGGCCGCGGCGGCGCGCTCGAACGCGCCTTCGAGGCCGCCCACGGCGGCACGCTCGTCTACTTCGACACGGACCTCGCTACGGACATGCGCCACCTCGAAGAGCTGGTCGAGCGCGTCCGCTCCGGCGAGTACGACGCCGCGACCGGGTCGCGCTGGATGCCCGACCGCGTCGCCGACCGCCCGCCGAAACGCGGCGTGCCGAGCCGCGTCTACAACGGTCTCGTCCGCCTGTTCCTCCGCTCCGACCTCCGGGACCACCAGTGCGGCTTCAAGGCCTTCAGCCGCGAGACGTTCGAGGCGCTCCGCGACGATGTGGAAGACGACCACTGGTTTTGGGACACGGAGATGCTCGTCCGCGCGCAGCTCGCGGGCTTCCGAGTCGCTGAGTTCCCCGTCGATTGGGAGCCGAAAGGCGACACGAAAGTCGACCTCGTCCGCGACGTCCTTGGGATGGGAAGCCAGATTCTCCGGACGTGGTGGCAGCTCACGGTCCGGCCGCGCATCACCCGCCGGGTGACCATCGTCGCCGGCCTGCTTTTGACCGTCTTCGCGCTCGCGCTGATGACGCTCTACATCGACCCCTCGGAGGTCATCTCGGTGCTCGGCGACGCCGACCCCGCGCTCGTCGCGGCCGCCGCGATTATCTACGTCGTCTCGTGGCCGCTCCGGGGGATTCGCTACCGCGACATCCTCGGCGAACTCGGCTACCGCGAGAAGGCGGGCTTCCTCACGGGGGCGATATTCATCAGTCAGACCGGGAACCTCGTGTTCCCCGCCCGCGCTGGCGACGCCGTCCGCGCCTACGTCGTGAAGGCGCGGCGGAACATCCCGTATCCCTCGGGCTTCGCGTCGCTGGCGGTCGAGCGCGTCTTCGACCTGCTCACCATCGCGGGGCTCGCGGGCGTCGTCCTCGTCGGCCTCGCGGCGACCGGCGGCCTCGACGACATCGCCACGGTGCTCGCGACCGGCGTGAGCGGCGGCTCGGTCGACGTGTCGGCCGACGACGTGCGCACCGTCGCCTACGTCGCCACCGGCGTCGGCGTCGTCGCCGTCCTCGGCGTCATCGGCATCGCGCTGTCGGCCCGCGCGGACCGGAACGTCGTCCGGGCGTTCGTCGGCCGGTTCTCGTCTGACTCCTACGTCGAACTCGTCGCGGGCGTCATCGAGCAGTTCGTCTCCGACTTGCAGGCGGTCGCCGGCAACCGCGCCGCCTTCACCCGCGTCGGCCTGACGAGCCTCGCCATCTGGACCATCGACGTGGTGACGGCCGTCGTCGTCCTGCTCGCGCTCGGCGTCGACATCGACCCCGTCGTGCTCGTCGGCGTCTCGTTTTTCGCCGTGAGCGTCGGCAACCTCGCGAAGGTGCTTCCGCTCTCGCCCGGCGGCGTCGGCCTCTACGAAATCGCCTTCACGGTGTTCATGGCCGCGCTCGCGCCGGTCACGCCCGCCGCCGCGCTCGCCGCCGCGGTCCTCGACCACGCGGTGAAAAACGCCGTCACCATCGTCGGCGGCGTCGGCTCGATGCTGTCGCTTAACGTCTCGCTGACGACCGCGGTCGAAGAGAGCGCCGAGGTGCGCGACCGCGAACACGAACTCGCCGACTCGAAGTGACGTGCGCAGTCGGCTCAGTCCGACTCAGTACAGTTCACACCGGAACGGCGCGAACGCGCCCGTGACGGCCGATTCGAGCGCGTCGGTGCGAGTGAGGCGGCCGCCGGTGAACACGCCCGCCGCGCCCTCGTTTTTCGCGATATCGTCGGTGCCGAGCACGTCGTCCATCACCGGCCCGAGTTCTTCGCCCGCGTCGATGCGGTCCGCGATGCTGGCGGGGAGCGCGAGGCTCGGCCCCGCCGCGCGACCGACGCGCTCGCCGTCGGTCACGGCCGCCCACATCACGAGGTACAGGTCGGTCTCGTCTGTGCCGTCGCCGGCCGAGAAGGCCGCCACGCCGCCCTCGATGCCGACGCCGAAGTCGTAGTCGCCCGCGTCGAGGGCTCGTTCCGCGCGGGTGACCGCGCCCGCGATGGTCTCGTCGTGGCCCGTCGGCTGTTCGGAGACGCCCGAATCGACGGCGACCGCCGCCACGGAGGCGTCGGGGCAGGTTCGTTCGACCGCGCGCCGCTTCACCGGGTTGCCGCTTCCGACCGCGATGTCCATGTCGGAAGCGCGTCGCCCGGTTATTTCCCTTCGTCGGATTCGGTCGGGGTCGCGGTCGTGGTCGCAGTCTCGGACGCAGCCGCCCACGGCTCGGGGAGGTCGGCGTCGGGATGCAACAGCCGCGCGAGGCGGTCGACGCCCGAGACGACGGCGGGGCTCGGCTGATTGAGAAGCGCGTCGTCGACGGCGTGGACCGCGGCGTCGAGATTCCACCCGCGAGCGTCGAACGCCTCGGGGTCGCCGCGCTCACCCTTCCCGCAGGGGTGGAGAATCACGTGGTCGGGGTCTGCGGTCGCGACGGTCTCGGGGTCGACTTCGGCGGACCGCTCGCCGGGCGCGACGAACGGAGCGGTACCGCCGGCGACGCGGACGAGGTCGGGAACCCAGTTGCCCGCGGCCATCGGCGGGTCGGCCCACTCCTCGCAGTAGACGGTCGGGCGGTCGCGGCCGGCGACCGCGTCGGCAACGCGGGCGAGGTGGTCGCGGCAGTCGTCGGCGAGCGCCGCCCCCGCGCCGGCGTCGCCCGCGGCGTCGCAGACGACGGGAAACGAGTCCAGCACCTCGTCGAGCGTCGCGGGCGCGACGTGAATCACGTCGTAGCCGCGCTCGCGGGCGGCCGCCGCGACGTCCGACTGGAGGTCGTCGCAGGTGCAGACGGCGTCGGCGTCGAGGTCGTCGACCCGGTCGAAATCGGGGTTCAGCCAGCCGCCGACGACCGGCTTGTCGGTCGACGAGTGAACGGTCGCCCCGACGACGTGGGCGTCGAGACCGGCGGCGGTGAGGATGGCCGTCGCGCTCGGCGCGAGCGAGACGACGCGGGGGGTCGCAGCCATGTGTAGTCGTAGCAACGCCCCTTCGTGAAAAGTATGTGTCGCGTCGTCGGCCGCCGGGACGCCGGCGGGGCGTCACCGATGAGTCGCCGGCGAGGTCCCGAATCCCTCACGAACCTCAATCACTCGTGTGATGGCCTCGCACGGGTGAACGCCGCCGCTCGCCGAAAGCGATACCAAACCATTTATGCGGTCGTCTGCGGTTGCTGGTGTTACGGACAGCATCCGGGTTCTAGCCGCCTCTAACCACCCATTCCCGGAGCACCCGCCGTCGTATCCATGAGTGAACGAATCTGGACCCGAAACCCCGGCGCACAGGAGCAGGAACGAAACACGCAGAACGGCCGACAGGAGGCCGAGACCGAACAGGAAGAGACGAAGGGCGACACGCTTCAGTGCCCCGAGTGCGGCGGTCACGTCGTCACCGACGACGAACACGGCGAGACCGTCTGTAACGACTGCGGCCTCGTCGTGACCGCGGACTCCGTCGACCGCGGCCCCGAGTGGCGCGCGTTCGACGCCCGCGAGAAAGACGAGAAATCCCGCGTCGGTGCGCCGACGACCAACACGATGCACGACAAGGGGCTTTCGACCAACATCGACTGGCGCGACCGCGACGCGTACGGCAACTCCCTCGGCGCGCGCCAGCGCCAGAAGATGCAGCGGCTCCGCAAGTGGAACGAGCGGTTCCGCACCCGCGACTCCAAGGAGCGCAACCTCAAGCAGGCGCTCGGCGAAATCGACCGCATGGCCTCGGCGCTCGGCCTCCCCGAGAACGTCCGCGAGACCGCCTCGGTCATCTACCGCCGCGCGCTCGACGACGATCTCCTGCCGGGTCGTTCCATCGAGGGCGTCGCCACGTCGTGTACCTACGCCGCCGCCCGCATGGCCGGCGTCCCGCGCTCGCTCGACGAAATCGCGGAGGTCTCGCGCGTCGAGAAGAGCGAGGTCGCCCGCACCTACCGCTACATCGCCCGCGAACTCTCGCTCGAAGTCAAGCCCGCCGACCCCGAGCAGTACGTCCCGCGGTTCGCCAGCGAGCTCGGCCTCTCCGACGAGTCGAAGATGCGCGCGCGCCAACTCTTGAAGAACGCCAAGGAGAAGGGCGTCCACTCGGGTAAGTCGCCGGTCGGCCTCGCCGCCGCCGCCGTCTACGCCGCCGCCCTCCTCACCAACGAGAAGACGACGCAGGCCGCCGTCAGCGACGTGGCCGACATCTCCGAGGTCACCATCCGCAACCGCTACCACGAACTCCTCGAAGCCGAGGAGAACCTCGGCCTCGTCTGAGGACCGAGACGGTCCCGCGCCGAACCGCGGTTCGACCCGGACGAAACGCCTCGATTTTCGCTTATTCGCCCGCCAGCGACGGCGCTCGAGCGACAGGTCACGGCAGAATCGAACCGCACGAGCCGACGGCACCGCGGCGACCGCCCCCGCACCGAGGCGAAGGGTTTTGTTTCGGGGGAAATACGTCCGTACGATGCGCACGACGCACGCCCTCACGGTGGGCGACGCCGCCGACACCGGACTCGCCGACGAGAGCGTGAACCTCGTCGTCACGTCGCCACCCTACCCCATGATAGAGATGTGGGACGACCTCTTTTCGGCGCGCGACGACGCCGTAGACGCGGCGCTCGACGCGGGCGACGGCGACGCCGCCTTCGAGGCGATGCACGAGCAACTCGACGCCGTCTGGGACGAGGTGGCCCGCGTGCTCGCGCCCGGCGGGGTCGCCTGCGTGAACGTCGGTGACGCGACCCGGAGCCTCGACGGGTCGTTTCGCCAGTACCCCAACCACGCCCGCGTGCTCACGGCGCTCAGCGAGCGCGGACTGACGCCGCTTCCGGACGCCGTTTGGCGGAAGCCGACGAACCGCCTGACGAAGTTCATGGGGTCGGGGACGCTCCCGACGAACGCCTACGTCACCCTCGAACACGAGTACGTGCTGGTGGTTCGGAAGGGCGACCCGCGGTCGTTCCCGCCGGGCGACGACCGACGCTACGAGAGCGCCTTCTTCTGGGAAGAGCGCAACCGCTGGTTCTCCGACCTCTGGGAGTTCGGCGGGACCGACCAGCGCCTCGATTCGGGGGACAGAGAGCGCTCGGCGGCGTTTCCCGTCGAACTGCCGCTGCGCCTGATTCGGATGTACTCGGTCTACGGCGACACCGTCTTCGACCCCTTCGTCGGCACCGGGACCACGACGCTCGCGGCCATGCTCGCCGGCCGGGACTCCGTCGGCTACGACCTCGACGCCGACCTCGTCTCGGGATTCGAACGCCGACTCGACGACCTCCCGGAGCGCTCGCGCGCGGAGGTCGAACGCCGACTCGACGCCCACCGCGAGTTCGTCGCCGGCCGCGACGAGCGCCCCGGTCACGACGCCGAACACTACGACTTCCCGGTCGTGACGAAACAGGAGCGCCGCATCCGTCTGTACCGAGTGTCGTCGGTCGAGGCGTCGGCCGACGGCGCGAACCGCGAGTTCGCCGTCGAACACGAGCCGTTCGACGGGACCGAGGCGGCCGCGGCGTCGGAGCGCCCCGAACTCTCGGAAGACGCGACGACGACCGACTGAGGTCAGACAACTCGAATTCGAGGGTTTCAGACGCCACCGGGGGAATTCGGTAGTGTGTTGCTGACTGTCCGACAATCCAGACGTTTAAGAGCGCGGACGACGACGCCAACGAACGATGCCCGATGCTCGTCGTCGCGCGTTCGTCGCCGCCCTCGTCGGCGTGGTTGGTGCCTCGCTCGGAATCGCCGGGGCGGGCCACGTCTACCTCCGCGAGTGGCGACGCGCAATCGCGTGGTTCACCTTCGTCGTCGGCGCGGGACTCGTGTTGCTCTCGACGTTCACCGACCCTGCGACCGTGACGGTGGACTCGCTTCCCAGAGAGGTGCTGTTCCCCGTCCTCGGACTGCTGTTTCTGAGCGCGCTCGACGCCTACCGCGTCGGAAGCCGCCCGCGCGGCCGCAACGCGAACGGCGAGCCGACCTGCCCGGTCTGCGGCGGCGAACTCGACCGGAACCTCGACTTCTGTCCGTGGTGTGCGACGGAACTCGAATGGTACACGGTCGAAGGATAGAGAGCGTCGACGAACGCCCGACGCTGCGTTCGAGTTCGAAAAAACGGTTTCCGCCCGTTACTTCTCGATGATGCTCTCTTCGACAGCCTCACCGAAGTGGCGCGCCGTGTCTTCGTAGTAGATGAGCATCTCGTCGCCGGGTTCGAGGTCGGTGACCGCGGTCCGGCCCTCGCGGGTGTGGACCTTGATTGTCTCGGCGTTCTGGAGGAGCGTCGTGACGCGGTCGCCCTCGTAGTCCGCGGAGATGCGGAACATCGGCCGCTTTTCGATTTTCACGCGCCCGACGATGGCCTCGCGGGTGTTGCCGTTCGTGTCGATGAGCTGTACCTCGTCGCCGCTTTCGAGTTCGGAGAGGTAGACCGTGCCGCCGTCGGGAGTCCGCGCGTAGGCGTGGACCGCGCCCGCGTTGACTCTGAACGGCCGAGACGCGACGTACGGGGACTTCGCCGTCTCGGCGTGGACGAAGAACAGGCCGCGGGCCATCGAACCGACGAGCATCCCCTCGTCGTGGTCCATAATCGTGCCCGTGTCGACGCAGACGCGGTCGGCCATGCCCGTGCGTTCGACCTCCGTGACCTCGGCCCAGACGAGGTCGAGCGACTCGCGTTCGGCCTCCTCGCGGACCTCGACGGTCTTTCGAATCTCGTCGGGGTCGTCGCTGTCGAGGAGGACGCCGTCGGAGCCGAGTTCGAGCGTCTCGAAGGCGGTCTTGGCCTCCTCGGCGGTCGTGACGCCCGCGATGAGGTCGGTCTCCTCGCCGATGCGGGCGATGAGGTTCTCCAGCGGGATGATGGTCCAGTCCTCGCCGATGACGATAGTGTAATCGCCGTCGCGGGCGGCCTCCTCAGCGAACGCCTCGTAGTCCTTGCTCAGGATGCGGACGTACGAGCCGTTTGCGAGGTCGTCGCCGCGGCGGAGCGTCGTCAGGTCGGCAGACCCGGAGAAGTCCGAGGGGAGTTCGACGGTCGCGTCGCCCTCGCCGTCCTTGCCGACGATGTAGGCGTCGGCGAGCGCCGAGGGCTCGGCGTCGTCTTCCTCTGCTTCCATCACGTGGACGTCCGCGTCGGTCCGGAACGCGGCGACGTTGACGTCGCCGAGTTCGCGCACCCGCTCGACATCGGCCTCGTCGACGAGGACCCAGTCGACGCCGGCTTCCAGTCCGGCCGTGATGCGTCGCTTCCGCGTCTCCCAGTCGCCGACCGCGTCGTCGGCTTTGAGCCAGACGCTTCGTGTCATTATCGACTTCACTCGGTGGGCGGGCTTGAACGTGGCGAATGAACCAACGGACGGCGAGCGGATAGCGAACGGACGACGACGGAACGCTTGAGCGCCCCGCCCAAATTCCATATCGCACGATACGATTTATTGGGGGTTCGGGAGAGCATGGGCGGTTGGACGACGCTTCCAACCACCGACGCGAGTCGAACGAGAGACTCACCTCGCTCAGTCACCCAAAACTCTCATCGAGTCGCCGTCGGTTGGGCCGTGACTCGGAGTGGTGCGCCTGCGACCGACGGGGTAGTCGTCTCGAACGTGACCCGTGAGTGCGTCGTCATCGGTGTTTCTGTCATCGAGTTCGTCAATCCACGAAAATAGAACACAGCGGCCACACCGAATCAACCGCCGACACACGAGAGCGACGACGGAGGCGATTCGTCAGCACCGACACACCCGTACCGAGGAGGTCGCTGAAATCGACCGCGTGGAATTCCGTCTCGGGTGTGGAACTCCGGGGTTCGAGGCTGGAAGACGGGGGTCGCGGTCGGTCGAACGTCGTTCTCTCACTCTACCGCGGAATCCGACAACGACCGGCCAGACAACTGAACCGCGTCACGAACGCGGTTCCGCGAACGGCGCGTCAGAACCTGGAGAAACTGATTCTTGGGTGCGCGCCGGCGCTCGCGCCCCACCGACCACGACAGCGCCCGGCCGGTTCGACAGTCGATAAACCGATTACGGCGATATGAAATCAGTCAAATCGGCCCAGTCCCGTCTGGACCGCGCCGCGCTCGCGGTCGAGAAGCGCGCGCTTCAGGTCGACGCCGCCGGCCGCGGAGAAGCCGCCGAGGGAGTCCGCGCCGACGACGCGGTGGCACGGGACGACGAGCGGGACCGGATTCCGTCCGCAGGCCTGTCCGACGGCGACCGCGTGGCTGTCGAGTTCGGCCGCAACCTCGCCGTACGTTCGGGTCTCGCCGTACGGAATCGACGCCATAACGCGCATCACGTCGCCGGTAAAAGAGTCGGGAAATCGCACGTCCACGTCGAACTCGCGGCGCTCCCCGCGTTCGTACTCGACGAGTTGGTTTCGGAGCGAGTCGGCAGCACAGTCGATACGTCGGTCGTCTACCTCGACCGCGAACCCCCACATGGTGACGCGCATGGGTAGCGTTCGCGCTCGGCGGGTATCTAGTTGTAGGCCAGCGATGTCGGGAAAACAGAACCCCGTCGGAACGCCGGAATCGCGAGCCGCGTTACGCCTCGATGCCGAGCCCGGCGCGTTCGAGCGCGGTGTCCACGTCTGCGTCGTCGTGTATGACGGCGCTGACGGCGCGGGTGATGGCCTCGGGGTTCTCGTGCTGGAAGATGGAGCGACCCATGGAGACGCCGGCCGCGCCGGCGTCCATCGTGCCGCGGACCATCTCCACCGTCTCGCGGTCGGTGCCGCGACTGCCGCCGGCGATGACGACCGGCAGGCGCGTGGCCTCGACGACGCGACCGAAGGAGTCGGCGTCGCCGCTGTATGCCGTCTTCACCACGTCAGCACCGACCTCCTCGGCGAGGCGGACGGCGTGGGCGAGCGCCTCGGGGTCCTGTTCGTCGATGCCGGGGCCGCGGGCGTAGGACATCGCGAGAACGGGCACGCCGAAGTCGGCGGCGCGAGAACAGAGGTCAGCGAGTTGCGTCATCTGGTCGGGTTCGTAGTCCGAGCCGACGTTGATATGGAAGGAGACGGCGTCGGCACCGACGCGGAGCGCGTCTTCGACGGTGCCGGTGAGTCGCTTGTCGTTTTCGTCCGGGCCGATATCCGTCGAGCCGTTTACGTGGACGATGTAGCCTTTGCCGTTTTTGTTCGGGTGGACGCGCGGCGCGGTGCCCTTGTGCGTGAGGACGGCGTCCGCGCCGCCGCGCGTGATGCCGTCGATGGTGGATTCGATGTCGACGAGGCCCGTGACCGGGCCGAGCGTGATGCCGTGGTCCATCGGGACGATGAGGTATCGCCCGTCTGTGGAGATGCGGTCGAGTCGTGCGGAGAGTCCGATATCTGTGTTCATGTATGAGAAAGGGTGGCAGAGCAGTTATGTGCGTTCCGGATGCGGTGGGCGTTGCGACGCGCCAGCCACCGCGCCGTCTTTCAGCTCTCGGGCGAGCGTTTCGAGGCGATTAGCGACCGTTTCGGCGTCGTCGCCGTTGTCGTGGCCCTCGGCCACGATGTCCACAAGCGCGCTGCCGACGATGATGCCGTCCGCGCCGCTTGCGACGATGCGCTCGGCGTGGTCGCCGCTGCTGATGCCGAAGCCGACCGCCTTGGGCACGTCGTAGTCGGTGAGTCGTTCGAGCGACGAGCCGGTCTGGTCGGAGACGCTCGACTGCGCGCCCGTCGTGCCGAGGCGCGCCTGCACGTAGACGTAGCCCGAGACCCGTTCCATGATGCGGTCGAGGCGCTCGCCGCGGGTCGTCGGCGCGACGATAAACACGAGGTCGAGGCCGAACTCGTCGCAGGCTTCGCGGAGCGGGTCGGCCTCCTCGGCCGGCAGGTCGGGCACGACGAAGCCCTCGATGCCGACCTCGGCCGCCTTCTCGACGAACGGCCGCGGGCCGGGTTCATCGCCGTAGCGGTAGATGAGGTTGTAGTAGGTCATGCAGACCAGCGGCACCGACACGTCGAGGTCCTCGACGAACTCGAAAAAGCGCGTCGGCGTCATGCCGCCTTCGAGCGACCGAACCACCGCGTTCTGGATGGTCGGCCCCTCGGCGATGGGCTCCGAGAACGGAAGCCCGAGTTCGATGACGTCCGCGCCGCCGCGTTCGAGCGCCTCGACGTATTCGAGCGAGGACTCGTAGTCGGGGTCGCCGGCGGCGAGGTAGGGGACGAACGCCGGGCCGTCGGAAAAGGCGTCTTCGAGCGACATCACAGCCCCCCCGTGAACTCGTCCATGTTCGGCGCGATATCGATGTCGCGCTCGTAGGTCTCCTCGATGGCCGATTCGAGGTCTTTGTCGCCGCGACCGGAGACGTTGACCACGACGTACTCGCCGAGGTCGTCGGCCGCCTCGGAGTCGGGCGCGTCGGGACCGACGACCGATTCGAGGTAGCCGAACGCGTGGGCCGACTCCAGCGCGGGGATGATGCCCTCCATCTGCGAGAGCCGGTGGAACGCGGTCAGCGCCTCGTCGTCGTCGACGTTGACGGCGGTGACGCGGCCGGTGTCGACGAGGTACGCGAGTTCGGGGCCGACGCCGGCGTAGTCGAGGCCCGACGACACCGAGTGCGACTCCATAATCTGGCCGTCGCGGTCCTGTAAGAGCCGGGTGCGCGCGCCGTGGAGAATGCCCTCCGACCCGGTCGTGAGCGACGCCGAGTTGGGCGCGACGCCGGCTTCCTCGTCCACTTCGAGCGTCGAGCCGCCGGCCTCGACGGCGTAGAGCGCGGTCTCCTCGTCGTCCACAAACTCCGCGAACGCACCCATCGTGTTCGAGCCGCCGCCCGCGCAGGCGACGACGGCGTCGGGGAGCCGTCCGAGTTTCTCTCTGGCCTGCGTGCGTGCCTCCTCGGAGATGACCGACTGGAAGTCCCGAACCATGCTCGGGAACGGGTGCGGGCCGACGACGGAGCCGATGACGTAGTGGGTGTCCTCGACGTTGGTCGCCCAGTCGCGCATCGTCTCGGAGATGGCCTCCTTGAGCGTGCCGCGGCCGACGGTAACGGGGTTCACCTCGGAGCCGTTGAGCTTCATCCGGAAGACGTTGGGGCGCTGGCGGTTGATGTCGCGCTCGCCCATGTAAATCTCGCAGGGCATATCGAGGTGCGCGCAGGCCATCGCCGTGGCGGTGCCGTGCTGGCCCGCGCCGGTCTCGGCGATGATGCGCTCTTTGCCCATGTACTTCGCCAGTAAGACCTGCCCGAGCGCGTTGTTGAGCTTGTGCGCGCCGCCGTGCAGCAGGTCCTCGCGCTTGAGGTAGACCTCGCGGTCGTAGCGCTCGGAGAGCCGGTCCGCGCGCTGGAGGGGCGTCGGTCGCCCGCCGAAGTCCCGCAGTCGCGCGCGGAAGTCGTCCATGAAGCCGTCTTCGTTGTCGAGGACGTACCGCTCGTACGCGTCGGTCAGTTCCTCGATGGCCGGCATGAGTGCCTCGGGAACGTACTGTCCGCCGTAGTCGCCGAATTTGCCGTCTGCGCTCATTGTGTGAGTGTCTCCGTGTTCTGTCGCACGTCGCCGTCCATGATGGCGGTCCCGACGAGGAGGGCGTCGGCACCGGCCTCGCGCATCCGCTGCGCGTCGTCGACCGTCTTCACGCCGCTTTCAGCCACGAGAAGCACGTCCTCGGGCGCTTCGGGCGCGAGTTCCTCGAACGTACCGAGGTCGACTTCCAGTTTCCCGAGGTCGCGGTTGTTGATACCGACGATGTCGGCACCGGCCGCGAGCGCCGCCGTGAACTCCTCGCGCGTGTGGACCTCCACGAGCGGCTGGAAGCCGCGGTCGCGGGCCGCCTCGACGAGGTCCGGCAGGTCGTCACCGACGAACCGCGCGATGAGGAGCACGAGGTCGGACTCGACGACGTCCAGTTGGGCCTCGTTCATGACGAAGTCCTTGCGGAGGACGGGCACGTCGACGGCCTCGCGGATGCGCCGCAGCGACTCGGCCGAGCCGCCGAAGTGCTCGGGTTCGGTGAGGACCGACAGCGCCGTCGCGCCGCCGGCGACCATCTCGCGGGCCAGTTCGACCGGGTCGTCCTCGCGGACGCCCTCGGTCGTCGGACTCGTGGGCTTCACCTCGGCGATGACGGGGACCCGACCCGCGGCCTCCGTCTCGGCCACGGCCTCGGGGAACGACCGCGCGTCGACCGACACGCGCGTCTCCCCGCCGGGTCGCTCCCGCGCGGCCTCCAAGATGGCGCGCACGTCGGGAGCTAATTCGTCTCCACTAGCGTTCATTGATGTACACTAACGCACGTATCTGTACATAAGACTTGCGTCGGCGGGGACACTCACCGTCTCTCGCGTGCGCGCGGTCGAAAGCGCACGGCGAGGTATCGGCCACACGAACCGAGCGCAGTCACCCCAACCGCACGCCGTCGCCGGAAGGGTCAAGCGTCCGGCGACGGGAGCCGAACGTATGCCCGTCTCGGGAATCTACGCGCGCGAATCGTCCACGCTCGGCCGCCCCGTGCAGGTCGGCGTGGTCAGCGGAAAGGTCATCGACGTCTCGTTTCCGGAGTCGCTGCCGGCGGACGCCGAGTCGGACCACGACCACCTCGACGCCGTGTTAGCCGCCATCGACCGGGGCCAGACGGACCTCTCGTCGGTCCCCATCGGGCTGACCGTCCCGACCGACCAGCGGAGCGTGCTGGAGTCGCTTCGGAACGTCCCGCGGGGCGACACGGTCGACGTGGCGCTTCTCGTCCGCATGGCCGGCCTCGACCCCGAGGACGACGACTCGGAGCGCGTCGTCCGCGAGGCGCTCGCGGCGAACCCGGTGCCGGTCGTCGTCCCCGACCACCGCGTGAAAGACGGCCCGAGCGCCGCGCCCGATGACGTGGTCGAGGCGCTCCGGCAGTCGGAAGGACTCTGATTCTGCGGACCGCCCCTCAGAACGGCATCGCGTCGGTCTCGCGGCGGAGCGCGAGGTAACCGAGCAGGCCGGCGAGGAGGAACAGCGTGCTCGCGAGTCCGACCGACTGGACGCCGGTCGCGAGCTCGGCGAACTGCGAGACGCCGGCGAGGAGGAAGCCGCCGCCGGCGACGTATTTGAGCCGGCTCTCGATGGGGATTCGGAGCGTGACGACGCCGAGGAGCACCGCCGTCAGCCCGAAGGCGGCGTCGGCGGCGAGTCGGAGCGTCGGGTTGCCGGTGGCGAACGCCGCGACGACGAGCGCCAGATAGCCGATGAGCCCCGCCTGCGTCAACTGCCGCGTGTCGATGTCCATACCGGCTACGCGTGGTGCGGACACTTGAACGCATCCCCGCGCCGCGGCCGCGACGGCGGGTGGTTCGGCGGTCGTCACCGACGCCGACGCAGGGAGACCCCGCTACCAGCCGAACAGTTCGTGGCCCGCGAACTCCAGCGCGTTCACGAGGTAGTGGGCGACGACCACGACCAGCAGGCTCTCGGTGAGGACGAACGCCGCCGCGAGGACGAACCCGAGGAGGCCGGTGACGATGATGCCGAGTCGACCCTGCGCGCCGTGCCCCGCGCCGAAGGCGGCCGACGACACGGCCGCCATGAGCCACGGCGACACGTCGAAGCCGGCGGCGACCGCGCCGACGAGCGCCCCCCGGAACAGCAGTTCCTCGAAGCCGGCGATGAGGGGGAGCGCGACCGCGAACAGGAACACCCAGCCCGCGGTCGTCCGCGGCGTCAGCGACTCGCGGACCGCCTCGTCGGGCGCGATGCCGAACCGCTCGCTGACCGACGAGCCGACCCGGTTCGCCCCGTAGAGCGCGAGCCCGAGTCCGACGCCGATAGCGAGCTTCGTCGGGAGGTCGGTGGCGGAGAGGCCGAACGCCGCGGCCGGCACGCCGGCGTACCACGCGCCGAGGCCGAGAAAGCCGCCGAGGAACGCCTGCGAGAGCGCGACGTTGGCGAGCAGGAGGTGCGGCGGGAGGTCGTCGGCGGACGCGGAGCGCTCCGAGACGGCCGAGGCGGGGCGTGCGGTGACGCCGGGTATCGTCCGGTCGGTCTCGGTCTCACAACCGGCCGCAGCGTCGGGGTCCGCGTCGCGGTCGGCGTCGTCCGCAGCGTCGCCCGCCGCGAGCGTCGGCGGCTCGGGTCGCGGCGACGCGTCGGTCGAATCGACCGAAAAAGAGGCCAGCGAGACGGTGTCGGGGGCAGCCGATTCGTCGGAATCGGTCGGTTCGGTGGGGCGCGAAGCGGCGTCGTCCGGCCTATCGACTCGGGCGTTTTGGGAGGGGGCGGAGTCAGCGTCGTCGGGCGCGGCGGGCGCGGCGGAGCCGGTCCCCTCAGCGTGCGGGACGCCGCGAGAAAAGTACGCGAGAGAGAGTAAGACGGCGAGGACGAGGCCGGTGAAGCCCGCGAACGCCGCCCAGTCGGTCATCCGGCGTTACTGCGGGCTGGGGCTCGACGGCCCTTTGACGCCCTGCCCCTTGTTGAGGGCGGAGCCGGTGATGCTCTTGAGGCGGTCCACGAGCGAGTCCTTCTCGGGTTCGCCTTCGAGGGCGACGTCGAGGACTTCGCTGATGTGCGAGACGGGGATGATGTCGACCATCTCCTTGTACTCGTCTTCGATCATCACGTCCTGCTCGTTGGCGGCGGGGATGATGACGGTCGAACAGCCGGCCTTCGCGGCGGCCTCGATCTTGTGGGTGACGCCGCCGACCGGGAGCACGTCGCCGCGCACCGACAGCGAGCCGGTCATTGCGACCGACTGGTCGATGGGGATGTCCTCCAGCGCGGAGATGACGGCGGTCGCGACCGTGATGGACGCGGAGTCGCCGTCGACGCCCTGCTGGCCGGTCTGGACGAACTGCACGTGCACGTCCATCTCCGAGAGGTCCTGGTTGGAGAACTTCTTGATGATAGCCGAGACGTTCTGGACGGACTCCTCTGCCATCTCCTTGAGCTGGCCGGTCGCGATGACCTGACCGGGGCCCTGCGAGGGCGTGACTTCGGCCATCACGGGGAGCATGATACCGGAGTCTTCGCCCATGACGGCGAGACCGTTGACGCGGCCGGTGACGAAGCCGTCGTTGACCGACAGCTCGTAGTCCTTGCGCCGCTCGATGTACTGGTCCGCAATCTGCTGCTCGATGGAGCGCGCGCGGCGCTTGGCCTGGAGCACGTGGTCGCGGGTGGTCAGCTCGGCGTTCTCGCCGCGGGCGATGTCGCCAGCGACGCGGACGAGGCCGCCGAGGTTACGGAATTCGAGGGTGAGGTGGCCCTTGCGGCCGGCGCGGCGGCGGGCTTCGAGGATGAGCTCCTCGACCGCCTCCTCGGTGAAGTGCGGGAGCCGGCCGTCGTTGGTGACCTCCTGGGCCACGAAGCGCGCGTACTTGCGGCGCATCTCGGGGGTGTCCTCGATGGTGTCGTCCATGTACACCTCGTAGCCGTACCCCTTGATACGGGAGCGGAGCGCGGGGTGCATGTTCTCCATCGCGTCGAGGTTCCCGGCAGCAATCATGATGAAATCCGTCGGGACGGGCTCGGTCTGGACCATCGCGCCCGAGGAGCGCTCGGACTGGCCCGTGATGGAGAACTCGCCCTCCTGGATGGCCGTCATCAGGTGCTGCTGGCTGCGCACGTCGAGGGTGTTTATCTCGTCGACGAACAGGACGCCCTTGTTCGACTTGTGAATCGCGCCGGGTTCGACGCGGTCGTGGCTGGGCGTCTCCATGCCGCCGGACTGGAACGGGTCGTGGCGGACGTCGCCGAGGAGGGCACCCGCGTGAGCGCCCGTCGCGTCCTGGAACGGCGCGGACTTCTGGTCGGCGTTGTTCACGATGAGGTTCGGAATCATCGCGTCGCTGCCGCGCGAGCCGTAGCGGAACGCGAGATAGATGATACCCGCGGCGAGGATGCCGAGCAGGACCTGCTGGGCGATGATGAGCGAGTAGCCCAGCACGACCGCGATAATAATCCACATGAGGAACGAGCGCATCTGATTGCGCTTGCGTGCCTCCTCTTTGTGCGCCTCGACGATCTGGTCACCTTTGCCCGCGGGGACCGTGCGGACCTTGGGGCGATTGCCGTCGTCGGGGTTGTGGTAGACGAGCACGTCCTGGAGCTCCTCGCGGGGGAGAAGCTCGGACATCGCCTTGGCGAGCATCGACTTCCCCGTCCCCGGGGAGCCGATCATCATGACGTGGCGGCGCTGCTTGGCCGCCTTCATGATGACGTCGCGGGCGTGTTCCTGCCCGATAACCTGGTCGACGAGGCGGTCCGGGACGGGAATCTCGTCGGTCGTCTCTATCTGGAGACCACCGAGGAGGTCGTTCTCGTCCACGTTCTCGGCCACGTCGGCGTCGATTTCGACATCGCTCCCGAGGTCGTCGATCGTCTTCTTGTCGACCTCTTCGGCCTCGTCGTGCTGGAGCGACCCCCCGTCGTCGATACCCTCTTCCGAGGGCGCGTCGTCGGGTGAATCCTCCCGCTCGTGGAGGCTGTCGTCGGTGTTCGTATCGTTACTCATAGAACTGTCGTCGCTACTCCTAACGTAGGCCCTGCGACTGATATACTTTCTCCCCGTCACCATCCGGTGGCTCTTGCCGTAATCTCGCGTTTCGACCTTCCTACCACCAGAATACCGGAGTTCTCCGAACTCGGCGTATTTATAAGTAATCCGGACTAACGCCCGACGCATGCGGGGGTTCTACATCGGCCGGTTTCAGCCGTACCACAACGGCCACCACCGAATGGTCGAAGAGATTGCCGCCGAGGTCGACGAGCTCGTCCTCGGTATCGGGTCCGCGGGCGACTCCCACTCGCCGCGGAACCCGTTCACCGCGGGCGAACGAATCATGATGGTCAACAAGGCCGTCTCGGATTTCGACATCACGACCTACGCGGTCCCCATCGAGGACCTCGACCGCAACTCGGTGTGGGTCAGCCACGTCCAGTCGATGTCCCCCGCGTTCGAGGTGGCGTACTCCAACAACCCGCTCGTCATTCAACTGTTCACGGAGGCGGGCGTCGAAGTCCACCAATCGCCCATGTTCAACCGCGAGGTGCTGGAGGGCACGGAGGTCCGCCAGCGCATGATAGAAGACCGCGACTGGGAGTCGCTCGTCCCCGACGAGGTGGCCGACGTGGTCCGCGAAATCGACGGTATCGAGCGCCTCCAGCGCGTCACGGCCACCGACGGGGCCGAGCGCGTCGACGACGACGAGGACCCCAACCCCTGTTGAGATGATTACGCTCGCGTCCGACTTCGGGCTGGCGTACCCCGCCGCGATGAAGGGCGTCGTCCTCTCGCGGACCGACGCGCGACTCGTGGACGTGGCCCACGACCTCCCGCGACAGGACGTTCGCGCGGCCGCCTTCTGGCTCCGCGAGACGCTTCCGTACTTCCCGTCCGGGGTCCACCTCGTCGTTGTCGACCCCGGCGTCGGCACCGACCGCCGTGCGGTGGTCCTCCGGGTCGGTGGCCACGTCTTCGTCGGCCCCGACAACGGCGTCCTTCGTCCGCCGGCGAGGCGCGTGGCCGCCGAACTCGACGACGACGCGCCCGTCGAAGCCTACGAAATCGACGTTCCGAACCCCGAGTCGACGACCTTCCACGGGCGGGACGTGTTCGCGCCCGCGGCCGCCGACGCCCACGTCGCCGGCGCGTCGGCGCTCGGGTCGGTCGACCGCTTCGAACCGATTCCCGTCGACTCGCTCTCCGAGTGCCGCCTCCCCGAAGCGACCGTCTCCGACGACGGCCGCGAGGCGACCGGCGAGGTGCTGGTCGTCGACGGCTTCGGCAACTGCATCACGAACGTGCCGGGCGCGTTCGTCCGCGACGCGGCGGGCGAGACCGTCTCGGTGAACGGCGAGTCGGTTCCCGTCGGTCGCACGTTCGAAGCCGTCGCGCGCGGCGAGAAACTGGTCACGGTCGGCAGCCACGGCAACGTCGAGTGCGACGTGAACCACGGTCGCGGCGACGAGGCGTTCGGCCTCGCGCCCGGCGACCGCGTCGAACTCCGGGTCGACTGATGGCGGCGCTGCTTTTCGTTTCGGCCCCCGCCGCCGTCGCCGTCCCCGAAATCGACCCGTTCGCGGTGATGAACGTCGTCGGCCTGCTCGCGTTCGCGGTCGCCGGCGCGCTCAAGGCCGCCGAGGCCGGCCTCGACGTGTTCGGCGTCTCCGTGCTCGGCATCGTGACCGCCCTCGGCGGCGGGACGACCCGCGACGTGCTCGTCGACCGGCTGCCGGCCTCGCTCGCGGGGACGTGGGACATGAGCGTCGCGCTCGTCGGCGTCGCCCTCGCAATCGTCCTCATCCACTCGATGGAGGGGCGCGTCCGCGACCACCCGGCGTTTCTGACCACCGACGCGGTCGGGCTGTCGGCGTTCGCGGCGACCGGCGCGCTCGTCGGCATCGACGCCGGCGTCACGTCGTTCGGCGTCGTTATCCTCGCGACCATCACGGCCGTCGGCGGCGGCTCAATCGCCGACATCCTCATCGGGCGCGTGCCGGTCGTCCTCCGCGACGACTTCTACGCGACGCCCGCCGTCGTCGGCGGCCTCGCCTTCCTCGCGGCCCGCGCGGTCGGCGCTCCGACGGGCGTCCCCTCGGGGCTGTGCGCCGCGGTCGTCTTCTCGGTTCGGCTGCTCGCGCTCCGCTACGACTGGCGGTTACCGCGGGTCTGAGGCGGGGCTGGGAGACCACCGGGAACGGAATCCCTACAACTCGTTTTCGACGCGCCGTTCCGCCGACCGAACCTCGCTTACGATGCTCTCGCGCTCGAAGTAGAGCATCTCGACGCCGACGACGACCACGGCGAGCGCGAGGACGGTCCAGAACGTCCCGCGCTCGGCGTCGAACAGATGCCACAGGAGCGCGGTCGCGGAGCCGATTGCGCCGACGGTTCCGACGGCCGGAATCGCGGTCGTCGCGAGGTCCTCGCGCTCCCGGAACGCGAGAAACGAGAGGCCGCCGAAGATGCTGATGAACGCGAGCGACGCGAACGAACTGATGGCGTCCAGACTCCCGAGAAAGGCGAACCCGGCGGCGAGCACGCCGAGGGTCGCGAGCGGGCGAACCGGCTCGTCGGCGGACTCGTCGCGGAGGCGACTCGGGAGCAGGTCGTCGGCGACGAGGCGCTTCGAGAGCCGCGCGGAGCTGAACAGCGTGGCGTTGATTGCGCTCCCCGTCGAAAACAGCGCCGCGACGGAGATGAGAACGAACCCGGCCTGCCCGAGGAACGGCCGGGCCGCGACGGCGAGCGCGGTCTCGGCGTGCTGTTGGATGGCGTCAACCCCGGCGAGGTTGGTCGTGACGAGCGCGACCAGGATGTACAGCCCCGTCGCGCCCGCGATAGAGATGTAAATCGCCTTTCTGACTGTCTCCCGGGGGTCAGCGATGTTCTCTTGGTCGAACAGCAGGAGCTCCCAGCCCTCGAAGGCGACGAAGGAGACGGCGGCGGCGACGAGCGGGCCGATGCCGAGGTTCGACAGCCCAAAGGAGAGGCCGCCGTGGGTCGCGCCGTAGGCGACGCCGCCGACGCCGAACACGAGCAGGATGGCGACTTTGAGGCCGACCAGAACGTCTTCGGCCCGCCCCGAGGCGTGCGCCCCGAAGACGTTGAGGCTCACGAACGCGGCGACGGTGAGCGCGGAGACGAACGGCTGTATCGAGACCGACGCGACCGTCGAGACGCCGGTGAGTTCGACGAAGTAACCGCCGAAGGCGTAGGCGTACATCGCCATCGTCCCGACGTAGCCGAAGACGAACGTCCAGCCCACGACGCCCGCGAGCGTGGTGTTGTCGTCGGTGAAGCGCTCGACGTAGCCGACGGGCGACCGCGGCGACTCGCACAGCCCGTTCAGTCGGAGCAGTGAGTAGCCCGCGCAGACCGCGAGGACGCCCGCGACGACGAACGCCGCCCACGCGAGGGTTCCGGCCGCGCCGGCGACGACGCCGAGCACGGCGAAGATGCCGCCGCCGACCATGCCTCCAATCGCCATCGACACGGCTTCCGGAAGCCCGACTTCGTCGGACATGGCGTGCAGTTCGACGCTCGCGACGGAAGAACGTAGCGGCCAGTTGAGAGGTATTATTCGGCGGCGCGGCTCCGGAGAGAGTAGCTGTGGGCGGCACGACCGCGAAAAGCGACACGAAGTGGCCCGGCGGCGGAAACGCCGCCGGAGGTGGGTTTGGTGGGGGGGAGCGTGTTCTGCGGGCGGTTCCGGTTACTTGGCGGCGATGACGTCGTCGATACGGACGATCATCGTCGCGGCCTCGGTCGCGGACTCGATGGCTTCGCGCTTGACCGCGACGGGGTCGATGACGCCGAGTTCGACGGGGTCACCGATTTCGCCGGAGCGACCCGAGGAGATGATGCCGGCGATGCCCTCGTTCTCGTAGCGGGCGCGGAGGTCGACGAGCGCGTCGATGGGGTCCATGCCGGTGTTCTCCGCGAGGGTGCGCGGGAGCGCCTCGACGGCGTCGGCGTAGGCCTCGACGGCCAGTTGCTTGCGACCCTCGATGCCGGCGGCCTCCGAGCGGATGCGGTCGGCGATGGCGATTTCGGTCGCGCCCGCGCCGGGGACGACGCCGCCCTTGTCGATGGCGGCGACGACCACGTCGACGGCGTCTTCGATGGCGCGTTCGAGTTCGTCGACGACGTGTTCGGTGCCGCCGCGGAGGAACAGCGTGACGGCCTTGGCCGCCGCGCCGCCCTCGACGAACGCGAGGTCGTCGTCACCGAAGCTGCGGATGCTGACGGCGTCGACGCGGCCGAGGTCGGACTCGTCGAGGTCGGACAGCGAGCCGAGGCGCTTCGCGCCGGTCGCGCGGGCGAGGGCTCGGGCGTCGGACTTCTTCACGCTCTTGAACGCGAGGATGCCCGCGTCAGCGAGGAAGCCCGCGACGCGGTCGTCGATGGACTTGGTGCAGAACACCACGTCGACGCCGGCGTCCGCGAGCGCCTTCGCGTAGCCGCGGAGTTCGCTGTCCTCGGCGTCGATAGCGGCGGTAAGCTGGTCGACGGAGGTGATGTTGTACTCGGTGTCGACCTCGCTCTTGCGCACGTCGAGTTTCATGTCGAGGACCGCGACGGTCGCGTCGGAGACGGACCGCGGCATGTTCTCGTTGACGGGCTCCTTGTCGAGGACGACGCCTTCGACGAGTTCGGTCGCCGAGGAGGACGCGCCCGTGCGGGTGAGCACGCGAACGTCGTCGCGGTGGAACACACCGTTGTCGTCTTCGTGGACCATCTGGACCGCCTTGACGACGTGTTTGGCGAGCACGTCGGCGGTCACGTCGCCGGTGCCCTTGCCGGTCATGGAGGACTCAGCGACCTTCCGGAGCAGGTCGTCGTCGAGCGTCACGTCGAGAACCATGTCGTCGATAGCGTCCTGGGCGATGCGGGCGGCCTCGGTGTAGCCCTCGACGATAACCGTCGGGTGGAGGTCGTCGTCGAGGAGGTCCTCGGCGTGCGCGAGGAGTTCGCCGGTGAGGACGGCCGCGGTGGTCGTGCCGTCGCCGACTTCCTCCTCTTGGGTCTGGGAGACTTCGACGAGCATCTGCGCGGCGGGGTGCTCGATGTCCATCTTCTCCAGAATGGTCGCACCGTCGTTCGTGATGACGACCTCGCCCGAGGAGTCGACGAGCATCTTGTCCATGCCGCGTGGCCCGAGTGTGGTCCGTACGGCTTCGGCGACCGCCTTTCCAGCGCGGATGTTGGAGTCCTGCGCTGAGCGGCCGTGCGTTCGGTTCGTCCCCTCTGCGAGAATGTATAACGGTTGCTGCATTCGTGAAGCCATGTTGAAACCTCAACCGCTATCAACGATTGCAGTTCTATAAATACGTTTCGTCGGAAGTGAGCTACGAAATCGCACGACAGGGCGACGGTTTTCGAATCTCGTCCGAGGTGTCAACGGCCCGAGTCAGCGACCGGGTGAGGTTCCGTCGAGACGGGTGCAGGACTACTCGTCGAGCGGGTGGACGGTGAGCGTCCCGTCGCCGAACAGCGAGACGAGGTGTCCCGCGTACTGGAACGAGAACCGCCGAGACGGGTCGTGAGAAGGGTGAAAGAGAACGTCGAGGGCTTCGGGGTCGACGCCGATGTCCGAGAGCGGCGGGAGTTCGAGTGGGCTGAGTTCCGTGGCCGTCGCGACCGCCGAAGCGATGGCGACCGCCACCTCGTCGTACCGGTCGACGGAGGTGGTTACCACGGACCCAACTCCATCTTCGAACGGGTCGTCCATACAGTCCGAATGGGTAGTCGGCTACCTATTGATGTGGGTTGATTATGTAACCCGCTATTGTTGGGGTCGCTCGTCTCGAATTCGCTCTGCGAGCGTCCGGTACGCGCGTTTGAGGCGGGCGGCGACCGCCTGCCGCGAGATGCCAAGCTCCGCGCCGAGTTCGGCCAGCGACGTGGCCCGGTGTTCGTCGAAGTAGCCGCGTTCGAGCGCGAGCAGCAGGGCTTCGAGTTGCGTGTCGGTCAGCCTCTCGCTCGCAGGCGCTTCCTCGGCCGCGACCGTGGTGATGCGGTCGAACTCGGTGTCGATGCCGCGGGCCGTCCACTCGCGTCTGAGGTCGGTGAGCGCGCGGTGCGACGACACCCGAAGCTTGAGCCACCACGAGTCGACGGTCGAGCGGCACTCCAAGAGGACCGCGTCGCGTTCGACCAGCGCGTCGAAAATCGGGACCCGAGAGACGTTCCAGCTGACGCCGTAGAGCGCCCGACTCGGGACGGATTCGACGAGCGTGAGGTCGTCGACGCTCGGAAGCGACTGCACCGCGTCCCCGAACGACGCCGCGTCGGGGCCGCGAACCCAGACGAACGACACCGACTGCGAGCCGGTCGGAACGGAGCGTTCCAGTTCGAGTTCCACGTCGTGTTCCGCGAGCGCGGAACCGAACGGGAGCGCGGACAGCGGCGCGACGACCTCGGCGATGAGGCACACGCGTGAACGATAGGGGTACCAAGCCAAAAAGTTGCGTTTCAGGCTCTCTCAGTACCGTCGTGGAGGAATGAACGTCACGCGCCGGTGAACGAACGTCGCGGGCGAGCGGCCGATACTGTGAGCGCGGTGAAACGACTACGGCGGATTCTACAACCTATTTGGCGGCCACCGGAGAGTGACACCACAATGCTGGAGTTGGAACACGGGTTCAGGGTCGTGGACGTGAACGCCCGCCTCGACCCCGACGAGCGGTCGGTCGCGGTGCGCGGGCGGGAGATAAGCCCCGAGCGCCTGGAGCGCGAACTGCATCAGGCGGGCGTCGTTCGCGCCGTCGTCTCGCCGGGCGCACAGCGGGTCGCGGGGAGCTACCTCCGCCCGAACAACGCTGTCGCGCGGATGAGCGTCGACCGCCCGTTTCTGGCGTTCGCCCGCATCAACGGCCCGCGCGACCCGAGCGGCCGGGCCTCGGCGCGACTCCGGAACCTCAGGTCGTCGCGGGCGGACCACCACGCCGACCCCGACGACATCGAACAGTACGCCTACGACGACCGCTTCCACGGCTTTTCGCTCGCGCCGGCGGTCGACGGGCTCCCGGACGACGAGACGCTGGCGATGCTGGAGGACGTGGGGCTGCCGGTCTTCGTCGAAGGCGGGCAGGCCTTCGAGCCGAGCGCCGTCGCCGAGTCGCTGCTCGGGCGGTTCCCGGTCATCCTGTCGGGGTTCGGCGGCTTCCCGCTCGACCGCGGGCTGATGGACGAGGCTATCGACCTCCTCGACGACCACGAAGACCTCTATCTCGACACGAGTTTCGTCCGCTACCGGAGCGTGCTCGAACGCGCGCTGCTCGAACACCCGGACCGGGTGCTGTTCGGCAGCGGCGCGCCCGAGACCCACCCGAACGTGGGCGTCATGGAGATACTGACGCTCGACGTGTCGGAAGACGCGCTGGCGAAGGCGTTCTCGAAGAACGCGGCGCGGGTCATCGCGGCGCTCGGCCCCGGAGAACGGTAAGGCGGCGAATCAGCGCCGGTCGTATCGGGCGACGGCGCGGTCGGCGCGCTTCGACCGGCCGTGGGGGTTCCGCGTGCGAGTTCGGTCGCGGGCGCGGGCGACCAACCCGTCGGAGACGCCCGTGGCGATGCCGCCGACCACGTCGCGGCCGGTTCCGACCCAGCCCGACGGCGTCACGTCGCCTCGCAGGACGCCGAGGGCGGCGTCGACGCCGTCCGAAACCGCGTGTTTCACCGTCCGCTTGACGGTCCCCGGTCTGATGCCGTAGTTCTTCACGAGTCGATAGGTCAGAGAGCGGTACTTCCAGCCCCAGTCGCGCTCCGAGACGCCGCCGTCGGCCTCGAACTCGCGGCGGACGCACATCTCGGGAGCCCACGCGACGGAGCGGTCGAAACCGGCGAGGCGGTGGGCCGCGTCGCGCGCGCCGCCCGTCTGGAGGTACTCGTCGAAGCCGTCGAGGGCGTCGATGGCCCCGCGGCGGAACGCGACGTTGCCGCCGTTGAAGTACGTCACCGAGCGGCCGCCGATGGCGTTCCGTTCGAGCGACTCGGTCGTCATGCCGTTGCGGAGCGTCTGGTGCATCGGCCCGGTGACCACGTCGGCGTCTGCGATGCCGGCTTCGAGCGCCGACAGCCACGACGACTCGACGGAGAGGTCGTATCGAAGGAGTGCGACCACGTCGCCGCCGACGACTTCGAGGCCGGCGTTACGGGCGACGTTGAGATTGCGGTCGGAGATTTCGACCAGCACGTCCACGTCGTCGCGCTCTCTCACCATCCCGGTCGTGCCGTCGGCGGAGGGACCGTTGACGACGACGACTTCCGCGTCGGGGGCGTGCTCGGCCAGCGCGTCGAGGCTGGTGGCGAGCCGGTCCCGACCGTTGAGCGTCGGGAGCACAACCGAGAGGTCCATACCCGACAGTTGCGGTGGACGTACTTAAATGTGAATCGAGAATCGTGCTAAAATCTGCCGTGAGAACGCCTCACTCGGCGTCGCTCGCCCGAGTCGCCGCGCGGGACGACTCGTCGGCGGATTCGACCCGCGCGTTCCAGTACGACACGGACGCGAGGTCATCGCCGAGCGGCGAGTCGCCGACGGCGAGGTCGAGCGAGCGGAAGGGCTGTGCGATGCCGTTGGGGACCTTCCGGTAGAAGCCGAACGGGATGACGAAGTCGTGCTTCGCGTCTGCGAGGTCGAGTCCGGCGTCGCCGAGCAGCCGCCGCACGTCGCGTTCCGAGTAGAGCCGCGACCCCATCGGGAGCAGCCAGTTGTAGGCCACCCGGAGGCTCCCGTCGTTGAAGGTGTCGAAGAACACCTGTTCTTTCGAGACGCGGGCCATCTCGGCTAAGAACTTCGCCGGGGTGTCCGCGAGGTGGAAAAACCGCATCGCGAACACCGCGTCGAAGTGGTCGTCCGGGAACGGCAGCCGCGCCGCGTCGCCGCGGAGGAACTCGATGCGGTCGGCGACGCCCGCTCTGCGGGCCTTCTCCCGCCCCTGTACCATCATCGCCCGCGAGATGTCCAGTCCGACGACGTTCGCCCCCTCCTGGGCGAGCATCACGGTGAACCGGCCGGTCCCGCAGGCGATTTCGAGGATGTTCTTGTCCTCGACGGGGCCGAGCGCCGCGAGGACCGCCTCCTTCTCTCGCCGGTCGATGAGGCGACCGCCCTTGGAGAACCGCTTCGAGTCGTACTCCTGGGCGACCTCGTCGGCCTGGTACCACTCCTTTCCTTTCACGCTACGCATACTCGCGGGGGGGACCGTAAAACGGTACTGGATACGCGGTGCGGAAGCGGGGTTCGACGGACGAAGGGGAGGTGTTTTCGTCCGCCGAGCGCGTACCATGGTATATGCCAACGTGTAGAAGCTGCGGCGCGACCTGCGAGGCGGACGCGTTAACACGACACGTCAGCGAAGGGTGGCTCGTCGTCCACTGCCCGGACTGTCACGCGCCGCTCGGGAGCTATCGACTCGGCACTCCAGCGGTCGATACGATGCGAAACGAGGAGTGAGACGCCTACTCGCGGTCGATTTTCCAACAAACGCACGATATTAATATGTGTATTATGTGTCTGGATTCTTTTCACACACTTGTAGCTAACCCTTAACACGGAGCAACCGACTGTGACGGGTATGAGCACCACCACCGCAGAGCCAGATACTGAAGACCTGCTCTCGGAAGCCGAGTTCCGAGAGCGCCTCCGCGAGCTTCCCCCGAGCGCGAAGCTCGTCGCAAAAGTCCTCGAAAGCGACGCGCCCCTCTCGCAGGGCCAGCTCGCGGAGGAGTCGCTGCTGCCGGACCGCACCGTCCGCTACGCGCTCAACCGTCTCGAAGAGTCCGACCTCGTCGGCTCGCGCTACTCCTTCAAGGACGCGCGAAAGCAGGTCTACTTCCTCAACACGTAAGCGCGCGGTCCCACCGATAGCGCGACAGACCACCGCCCGCGGGGGCGCACTCCCGCAGACCAAGCCACCACTTCTCTCGAACGACCTAACCCGCCGGCGAGCGTAGCCGCCGGCATGCACGTCACGCGCGTCTCCGTCCCCGTCGCAACCCGCGCGCCGACCGGCGCGACGAACGCCTACCTCGTCGCCGGCGGCGGCGACACGCTGCTCGTCGACCCCGCGGCCCGCACCGACGAACTGGACTCCCTCGTCGCGCGCGAGGGCGTCGACCACATCGCGGTCACCCACACCCACGCGGACCACGTCGGCGCGGTCGCCGCCTACGCCCGCGAGACCGGCGCGACGGTCTGGTGTCGTCGCGGTCGCGAGCGCGCCTTCTCGGCCGCGACCGGAATCGCCCCCGACCGGACGTTCATCGAGGGGACGACCGTCCCCGTCGGCGCGGGCGTCGAGGTGCTCGACACGCCGGGGCACGCCCGCGACCACGTGAGCTTCGTCGCCGGCGACGACGTGCTCTGCGGCGACCTCGCGGTGGCCGAGGGGAGCGTCGTCGTGGGCGCGCCCGAGGGCGACGTGCGGGCCTACCTCGTCGCGCTCCGGCGACTCCACGCGCGCGACCCCGAACGACTGCGTCCGGGTCACGGTCCCGAAATCACGGACCCGCGGGCGGCGCTCGCGCGACTCGTCGCGCACCGAAACGACCGCGAGCGCGCCGTCCTCGACGCGGTGCGCGCCGGGAACGCGACGCCGGACGCCGTGACCGACGCCGCCTACGACAAGGACGTGTCCGCCGTACGCGACCTCGCCCGCGCGACGGTCGTCGCCCACATCGAGAAACTCGCCGCCGAGCGGCGGGTCCGCTGGGACCCCGAGGCCGGACGGGTCGAACCGCGATAGGGCGCGCGTCGTCGGTGTCCGTGTCCGTGGGTGGCCGGGGGCCGCGCTCCCGCGAAAAACCGCGCCCCTCTTTGGGCTCGCGCCCGCATCGCGGGTATGGACCTCGACGCCGAACTGGCCCGCGCCCGCGACCTCGACGTGTCGGAACTCGCCGACGCCATCGAGTCCATCGGCTTCGAGTGCACGCGCTGCGGGGCCTGCTGTAAGGGCTACGAGGGCGACGACGGCCCCGAACCGCACACCGCGACCGTCTTCCCCGACGAGGTGCGCGCCTTGCAGGAGGCCGGCGGAGACGACTCGGACGGCGAGTCGGGAACCCCGACGGAGTGGCGCGACGTGGCCCGACCGATGCCCTACGGCCTCGTCGAGGGCGACGACGGCCCCGAGGGCGAGACGTTCGAGTGGGCGCTCCAGACGACAGCCTGCGGCGACTGCCGATTCTACGAGGAAGACGACTCCGGGCGGGGCGCTTGTCAGGTCCACGAGGACCGCCCGCTCATCTGCGAGACCTACCCGTTCTCAATCAAATCGCTATCAGATGATAGCAAAGGTGGGGTGGGGACCACCCAACCGATGGGTGGGGTCGTGGACCACGAGGGCATGGTTCGAGCGCATGAGTGTGAGGGCCTGGGGCGTGACATCTCGCGGGAGGACGCGGAGGAACTGGCCGCCGCCCTCAAAGAACGAGCGATACGGGAACTTGAGGAAGCCATCGGCGTCCGCGACAACTACGAACCTACGGACGTTGACGGCGTCGTCGTCCACGACTCTGAGGGGCAGAAGCGGCCCGACGGAACCCCGCTCGAAGGCGGGGAATAGTCGTAGACACCCCCCCACGTCCCTGGCCCCGTCAAGATTAGGTTCGAGATGGGCCCCCTCATTTGCGGGTGAGGGGTGGATACACCAGGTCAAGGCGAGTGGTATGTATCCATATACTAAAACTGGTCAATCAGATTTATTTGGTAAACATACATTGCCCCCAGTATGGTCGTGACTGAGGCTGTTTGGTTAGGCGGTTCGTCTCTATCCCTCTTGGCGCTCGGGTTCCTCGGGTGTTGTTGTGGCGGCTCACAGCAACAACAGCAACAAATACTGAATGTTGGTGACGACGACGAGCCAAAGCGAGTTTGCCCTGAGTGTGGAATGGAAAACCCCCGAGAAGCAAACCACTGTGGCGACTGTGGATTCTCCTTTGGGACGGGAGGGAACAATAGCGATGAGTAACGATTCAGAACCCTCCTTTCGTGAGCGGGTTGAGGAGATAAGAGAAGAACGTGCGAGTGGGGAACAGAGTAGTTCCACCGAAGATGAGCCAGCACAGGATGATACTGACCAGTCTTTTCGAGAACAAGTTGAGGAAATTAGAAGGGAGAGAGAAAGTGGAGAGCGTGGGGATTTTCAGGAAGAAACGCCCTCACAAGTTCAATGGGGTATCGTAGCGGGAGCCTTTCTCGGAGGGGGGATTCTCGGCGCGATTGCCAATCCCGCACAGCCTGTTTCTGGATTCTTTGTTATTGGCTTCATCGTTGGTGGAGTAGCATGGGCGTTCGCTACTGAATCAGGTAAGACGTTTCGTAAGGAGTTCATGGAAAACATGGACGATATGCAACAACAGCAACAACAGACTTCCTCAAGTTCGGAACCGAAGGTGGTTTGCTCCAATTGTGGGTGGAGGAACCCAAAAAGCAACAACTATTGCCACGACTGTGGTGAGCAATTGGAAACATAGATGTCTAAATTTATTGAGGGAATATTTAGGGCTTCACAAGTCCTACGTTCGTATCCATTCTGTCATTCCCGACCTGACCGTTCTTTTTGCTATCATGGACGTTACTTCGGTCTATGTGCGAGATGCACGACGATGTACCTTGGCGGCCTACTCACCATCTTGGCCTTCCCGCTGTGGAACGGTCCTTTGTCATCTTTCCAAACCTTGGCGATAGGGGCCGTGTTTCTACTACCAGGGGGTATTGATGGTACGACCCAGATGTTCGGAGACCGCGAGAGCAACAACAGACTTCGAGCAGTCACAGGGTTTGTCCTCGGCGTCGGGGTTGTTCTGTTCCTTCATGGTGTTGTATTTCTAATAACTGGGCATCTTTCCTGAGGTATCCTGAGCGATTTACGCCCACGGCCATGCCTCGCGCGTACGCGCGACAATGGATGGATTATTACTATAATGGATACTTTCACGCTCCTGTCGCAAACCACGCTCCTGGGCCGGTTTGCGCGTGTGTGCGGGGGCAGGCGCGTGGGGGAAGCGAGAGAAAGAGAGGGAGAAATCGCACGACGAGACAGCCCACTCGCTCAGAACGCCACTCAGGACCTTAGAATAGAAAATCGGCATTTCGGCGTCGGTACGATGTTTCCCTCTCGACTCGAAAACAAACGCCGTGTGCGCCCGCTCAGGCGCTTAGATAATGTCCCAGAGTAATTGTTGAGAGTGGTATATGCAATTCAGGAATAAGATACTACTCAGATAGATGGTCCACGGCTCTTGAGTACATCTGCGGCGTCGTTACCCGATACCTCAAGGTAGATTTGCGTCACGTCGAGTTTCGTGTGCCCGAGAATCTTCTTTAGGTGTGGTGCTGGCACGTCGTTTTCTGCGGCATGGACGGCGAAGGTATGGCGAATGGCATGAGGCGTGATAAGCGCCCGCTCACGGCCCTGTGCGTCGGTGTTGTACCACTTCTGAATCCCCGCGTTCTCAGCCGCAGTCTTGACCACCTTGCGGATAGTCTCTCCACTGATATGCCTCCTCTCTCCCCTGCCAGTGGGCGACGGAAACAGGTAGGGATTGTCCTCCGCATATCCAGGCACGTCTTTCCGTGGTCCCTCTATCCAGAGATTGAGCGGGCCGCGTAGACCTTCGCGGAACGTGACCGTCCGCCAGTCCTCGTCTTTCTCGTCCCACACATCAATCTCGCGTTCCTCACGGTCCATTTTGTCTATCCGCATTGACGCGAGTTCCGACCGCCGACAGCCCGTGTGGTACAGGAGTTTGATGATGAGTTCGTTTCTGAGGGTCGGCGTCGGGACGTTATCGATTAGGTCCCGCATCTGGCCCACAGACAAGTAGTATCGCTCTTGCCCCGTTGCCTTCTTTTTGTCCGACTCGGTGGTCCACGAGGCTTCGACGCCGTCCACGGGGTTGGCCCCCTCAATTTCCATCTTCTGGTGGTATTGTGATATGGCCGACCTTGCCCCCTTTTGAGAGTCGTCCGAAAACCCCTTCGAGTAGAGATAATCCAGATACCGCTCTACGTCTTTCGAGGTAGCGTCCTCGTGTGACTTGTCGTGTTCCTCACGCAACCACTCAAACCACCCCAGGCGGTTGTCTGTTCCACGGAGGGCACGAGCGTACCGCATGGCGGTCCGACGTGTGCTTTCCTCCCCCCGCTTCCGTCGGTGGGTTCTCACGTATTCCTCTACGAATTGGTCAACGTGGCCCCTCGTTTCGGCGTCGGACATCGGTTAGGCCCCTTCCGTCTTGTACCACCGTGGCTCTTGAACCACGCCGTCCTCGTAGCCAGCCTCTTGAGGGTCAAGGTCAACCGTTCCGTGTTCCGTTTCCACGGTGCTACCCCCACCCTGTTCCTCGTGAGGGTCCAAAGGAATGACCTTGCTCACCGTTCCCGTGTTCCGCCGAAGGTTCTCAAGCGCGAACCGTACTGCGGCATCACGGTGTCCCGTAGTTCTGGCCAGTTCCTCCGCTGTGACGGCATCCTCACGGCCAACAGGAAGGGCTTGGAAGACATCTGGTTGCACGTCAGGGTCAACGCCCTGTTGGGCGTGTACGGCGTCCACGGCGTTGCTCACCTCCCCCTCAAGGTCGTCAAAGCGGTTGTGAAGGTCTTGAATCCGCTCAAGAGCTTCACCGCCGACACTCACCTCGGGTATCTCGAAGCCACTTCCTTGGTCGCCAGCGTTCCCGTTGTCCCGCTCAATCTGGTTGCGGACGGCTTCTTTGATTAGGTCGCTCACCTTGTCATAGTGGGGTGACTGTTCGACGTGTTGGTCCCACTGTTCCCGACGGTCCTCACCGACGCGAAAGTTCACCTGGGTTCGGGCCATACAGATATGTCTATCATCGGGGACCTTAGTGCTATCGATTGATAGCATATTGTGCTTGAACTACCCGTTCAGCGTCGCCCTCGGCGGCACGAGCCAGCCGATGGGCGAGGCCGTCGACGAGGAGGGCGTCGTCCGCGCCCACGAGTGCGAGGGCCTCGGCCGGGACATCTCCCGGGCGGACGCGGAGGAACTGGCGCGGGCGCTGAAAGAGCGGGCGGTCCGAGAGCTCCGCGAGGCGCGGGGCGTCACCGAGGCGTACGAGCCGGTCGAGACCGGGGCGGGCGAAGTCATCGTCCACGACTCGGAGGGCGCGAAACGGCCCGACGGGACGCGAATTCAGTAGTCGAATCCGCTGACTGCGGTACATCTTTAACACTCCGGCCTGACCACATATTGGAGGTCTTACGGTGGAAATCTCAGATAAACTCCTGTGTCTGTTCAATGCTGACGTTCGCACCGAGGACGACCGCTACGTCGTCGAAATTCCGCGCCGCGAAGTCGAGACCGGGACCGTCGAACCCGGCGAGACCTACCGCGTCGCGCTCATCTCCCGCGAGTCGAACGAACCCGCCGAGTCCGAACCGAACGCCGGACCGACGCCCACGAACGAACCGCAACCGCCCGTCGAGGCCGGCGAACTCCGCTACGTCGAAATCGAGGACATCGGCAAGCAGGGCGACGGCATCGCCCGCGTCGAGCGCGGCTACGTCATCATCGTACCCGGCACCGAAGTCGGCGAGCGCGTGAAAGTCGAAATCACCGAAGTCAAGTCTAACTTCGCCGTCGGCGAAGTCGTCGAAGACGACTTCTGACGGCGCTCTTTTCGCGGTTCGACGCCGTCCGCCGCACCGACAGTGCTCACCGCACCGACAGACCACGGCTGCAAGTGAACGACGCACCACGCTTGCGAGTGAACGCGACGGTCACGCCGGGGTCGCAGAGAGAGCGCGGTTGCAGGTGAAGAACGGCGTTTCGAGGACTGAAAGCGCTACTGAACGTACTTCGTCACGTCGGCATCGACACCCACGTCGGCCGCGTCGGCGTAGGGGCGATTCACCACGATGTCGCCGGCGGTCGACCGCCCGATGCCGGGGATGGCGGTGAGTTCGTCCATCGACGCCTCGTTGAAGTCGAGCGGGTAGGGGACGCCGGTGACGGAGCGGTAGCCGTGGTCGACGACGGCCACGTCGATGGTTTTCCCGAGTTCGCGCTCGCCCGGAATCCCGACCAAAAGCGGGTAGGTCCCGAGTTGGCGGCCGAACGTCCGGCCGTCCTGATGGTATTCGAGGTGGACGTTCGGGAGGACCGTGCCCGCGGGCGCGACCCGGCGGAGCATCGGGCGGTCGATTTCCTCGCGGACCTCCGTTTTGTACGTCTTGAACAGCTGTTTGTGGTCGCGGGCGATGTCGGCACCCGTGTCGGACATGTCGGTGCCGTCGAACGCCATCACCTGCCGGATGTTGATGCGACGGACCATCAGCCCCTCGTCGTAGACGCGCTGGAGGAACCGCTTGTTGTGCTCGAACGTCTCCTCGCGCTCGCCTTTCAGCCCGTGGAGGAGGTTGATGCCGGGGAGGAGCTTCGGCAGGCGGTTCGCGGCGTCCGAGCCGTGGGTCGGCGCGTCCGCGGGGTCGTCGCCGGGTCGCCAGCCGGCGACCTCGTTGACGATTTTGACCGCCTCGAAACACTCGTCGGCGGTGACGTTGAGGTTGTTCTTCTCCTGCACCACGGGGTCTGCGGATTCGAGGCCGAACGCCGCGGTGTCGCCGGCCGTGTTGTGTTCGGCGATGATGCGGAGCGCCTCGCGGGACTTCTCGGGCCAGCCGACGATGGTGATGGGGTTGACGTTGTCGAGGTGGAGCGTGCCGAGGTTCGGCGCGACCTCGCGGATACCGCCGTAGAGCCGGCGGAGCGCATCTGGATTCGGGGCCTCGCCGTCGCCGCCGAACGCGAGGATGTCGGCCTGCCGGCCGAGCCGGAAGTGTCGCGCGCCGCGGTCGTAGAGGTTCTCGACCTCCTTGACGACGGAGTCGGCGGTGCGGAACGCGGGGTTGCCGTACAGCGGTTCGGTACAGAACGAACAGCGGTAGGCACAGCCCCGCGAGGTCTCCATCTCGCAGATGAGGTGGTCGGGGTGGTTCGGATGCTGTTCGACCACGAACGCGCCCATGGCGGCCCAGCGGTCGAGCTCCTCGTTGTCGCGCATGCGGTTGCCGAAGCCCTCGAGCTCGGAGTCGACGAGGTCGTAGGCGGCCGCCTCGATGTCGCCCTTGGCGACGAAGTCGTAGTCGAGGTTCTTGCGCTCCATGTCCTGGCCGCCGGCGTTCTCGTCGCCGACGCCGAAGCGAATCGGCCCGCCCATCAGGGCCGTGCCTTCAGCGACCCACGCGAGTTCGCGCACCTCGTCGGGCTCGGCGGGCGTCCCGCCGACGTACTTGCCGGGGACGGTCATGCCGCCGATGTAAATCATGAGGTCGGCGTCGGCCACGTCGCGCCACTTCTGTCTGTCCTCGCGGAGTTCGTCGATGGTGTGGTAGACGACGTTGGACTCGGGGACGCCCGCGTCGACCACCGCACCCGCGGTGAACCTCGGATACGTCGAGATGTACGGCGGCACGCCGAAATGTGCCGGCTCGTCGACGTATCCGTCGACGATAGTCACGGTGAGGTCGGCGGGGTCGGTCATCGGTCGCGGTTCGGGTTCGACGCGGAAAACGCAACCGGTCGGCGGTCGCTCGGTTGGCGCTCGCGCCCTGCCGGTCGCTTCCGCCTCCCGCGCGTTTATGAGCGTGGGAGCGTAACTGACGGCCATGCCCGCGACCCTCGAAGTCAAGTGCGCCAACGAGGACTGCGAACTCGACATGTTCGAGCTGCACTACACCTACGATATGCCCGACGACGTGACGGTGGCGGACTTCTCCTGTCCGTACTGCGGCGAGTCCCGCGCCCTGGAGGAGATTCAGCTATGAGCGACCTGCGGAAGTACGGCGAGTCGGCGGCGAACGCCGTCCTCGAACGGGTCGGCCGCGGCGTCAGCCAGATGCAGGAGCGCAAGCCGCTCGCCCACGACCTGCTCGAATCCGAGGACGCCTACCTCGTCGTCTTCGACGCGCCCGGCGCGCGCGCCGAGGACGTGCAGGTCCGCTTCCTCGACGGCGAAGTCGAGATTCGCATCGACCGCTTCCGCGACTTCCACGAGGGCTACGAGATGCGCTTCCCCGGCCGCGGCCTCACGCTCTCGGGGACGGCGACCATCCCCTCCGACGCCTCGGTCGAAGCCGCCGAGGGAACCGCCACGGTCGGCAAGCACGGCACGCTCCAGATTCGGATTCCCAAGGACGAACGCGCGAGCGACATCGCCGTAACCGAGGAAGAAGACGAAGACGACGGCGAGGCCGAATCCGAGGCCGACGACGAGGTTGACTTCGAAGACGTGGACGACCAAGACGCCTGAGCTCCGGGTTCGAGCGCGACGACCCCTCCGAACCTCTTTTTCGCGCTAGTCGCCGTCGAGCGTCATCCCTTCGACCACCGCGAACTCCTCGTCGCCGTCGAAGCGGCGAGGGTCGAACGCGGCCGGAATCCGTTCTTGACCGTCTCCGAGCACCGCCTCCGCGAGTCGTTCCCCGATTGCCGGAGCCCACATGAAGCCGTGGCCGTGCCAGCCGGCGGCGACGTAGACGCCCTCGGTGACCGCGCCGACGAGCGGGTTCCGGTCCGGGGTCGCCCCGCAGAGGCCGGCCCACGCGCTGTCCGGCTGGTCGGCCTCGGCCGCCGCCTCGCCGGCCTCGTCGAAGCCGTCGATGCCGGTCCGGTGTCGAACCCCGTCGAGGGCGTCGGCGACGAACCAGTCGTCCGCGGACGGGTCCCAGTCGTCGGGGTCGGGTTCGACCGGTTCGACGCCGTCGCCCGCGAGGACGCCGGCGGGATGCGGCCGCAGATACGACTCGTCGGTCGCGTCGTAGACGGTCGGCCCGCGGTAGTCGCAGCCGGCGACGAGCGCCTGCGCCCGGTAGGGTTTGAGCGCGATTGGATGGCCCGCGTCAGCAAGCAGGCGGCGCGAGTGGACGCCGGCCGCGACGACGACGGCGTCGAAGCGGGCGGTCACCACGTCGTCGACGGCGACGCCCGGCGGGTCGGTTCGAAGCGTCACCGCGTCGCCGACGCGGAACGCGACGCCGGCCGACTCGCACTGCTCGACGAACAGGTCCACGTAGGCCGCGGGGTCGGCCCAGCCGGCGTTCTCCGCGACGCCCGCGAGGAGTACGTCGTCGGTCCGAATCGGGAACCGGTCGCCCAGTTCGTCGGCTCCGACGAGCGACACCGCGCGGTCGTGGACGCGCATTCGCTCGACCGACTCTTCGAGGGCCGCGGCCGCCGCGTCGTCGCCCTCGCGCGCGAGAAAGACGTAGGGCGTCTCGTGGAAGGCGAACCCGCCCTCGCCCGAGAGGCTCCGAAAGCGGTCCATCGCGCTCTCGGCGACGGCCACGTCGATGTCCTCCGCGTAGGCGTCGTAACAGATGCCGGCGGCGCGGCCCGTCGACCCGCCGCCGGGGGCGTCGCGCTCGAACAGCGTGACTCGCGCCCCGCGCTCAGCGAGGTCGAAGGCGGTCGTCAGGCCGACCGCGCCCGCGCCGACGACCGCGACGCGCGCTGACTCGTTCATACCCCGTCTGCGTCGGCGACCGACTTGAATGGCAGTTGCTCGCCGGTCGTGGGGTGAGAGTGGTCGAGAACTGCGCGGCGCGGTCGCTCAGGATTGTAGAGAGACGGGGTAGGTCGGCCGGCCGTGGCCCGCGTGGAAATCACGTGGGTCCGAAAGGAGCCACCCGACCGTGCCGTCACCTGTCCTCACCGGCGACCGCGTAAAAGGTCTCCGGTGCTCGGCGCGGCACAGGGCGGGGCGAACCGCAGGAGGCGGAGAGCGGGCGACCGGCCGGCGCGCCGGACTACTCGGCGAACTCGTCGACGCCGCGGGCGGGGTAGCCGACCACGAGGTCGATACCGGCGTCGCGGAGGTCGTCGATTCGCCGGCGGATGTCGTCGACCGAGCCGATGAGCGCGTAGTCGCGGGCGGCTTTCAGGAGCACCTCGCGGGCGCGGCCCTCGGCCGAGGCGTCGGTCGCGGCGTCGTCGGGGAGCGCGCGAGCGACGGGGCGGCGACGGGAGACGTACGCGCCGACCGCGTCGAGAATCTCGTCGTCGTCGTCGGTGAGGGCGGTCGGGGCGTAGAGCGCGACTTCGCCGTCGAAGCCGGCCGCCCGGAGCGCCCGAACGTCTCTGCGGGTCGACCGCGAGAGGAGTTCGTACTGGGTGCCGCCGGCGGCGAGGGCGATTCGCTCGATGCCCTCGGTGCCGACCCACGCGTCGGACGCGCGCTCTCTCGCGGCGCGGAGCCGGGGGGCGACCGCGCGGCGCGCCTCGTCGTCCGTCAGATACGCGCCGTGGCCGGCCACGAGCACCTGCCGAACCCCGTCGGGGAGCCACTCGTACAGCGAGTCGTCGCCGAGCGGGTCGAAGCCGTCGGTGCGGACCGGCGTGGTCAGTCGGACCTCCTTTTCGGCCGCGAGGGCGCGCAGTACGTCCTCGTCGGGGAGCCGCTCGCGGCCCTCGTAGTCGATGGCAACGACATCCAGCGGGACCGAAAGCGCCTCGCGCACGTCGCACTCGGCGGGTTTGAGCGCGACTGCGTCCAGACCGGCTTTCGAGACCGCACGCTCGGCGGTCAGCATGCTATCACCACAGAAGTTTCAGTACCGTCGCGGAACGCGATCCATCGTCTGTGCGACCATGTGAGAACGAGTAGCGCGGAGGAGGGCAAAACCCTGTCGATGACGGCGACGATGGCTCGTCGCGGGGGTGTTTATATACCCTGCATCGCCCCGGCAGCGACCGGTTCCGCAGCGCGTGTCAGCCGGTCGCACTGCGAGAGACCGCCGTGTTCACCCGCGTCTCGACACAATTGTATTTGGGACACAATTGTATGTCTCGATTAGTAGTCGAAAACGAATCGTGACAGTCTCAGACGCCCGTTTTCGGTCATTCCCAGTTCTATGGATTCGGAAATCGCGTCGCCGTTATATGGGGTTCGCGGCCGACGATTCAGATGTAAGGTGAACCGAGATGCCCGCTAACGCACAAATCGAGATGCTGGGGAACAGAATGGACTTCGACTACTCGCGGGGCGTCACGGGCTACGTGCTCGTGTTGACCCGCCTCATCACCGGCTACTGGTTCCTCCACGCGGGACTGGGAAAGATAACCGGTGAGCCGTTCAGCGCCGCGGGCTACCTCGCGAACGCCCCCGCAGCCTCGCCGCTCCAGGGCTTCTTCGCGTGGGCCGCCGCGACCCCGTGGCTCCTCGACCTCACGAACATCATGGTTCCGTGGGGCGAGTTCCTCATCGGTCTCGGGCTCATCGTGGGTGCACTCGTCCGGCTCGCCGCCTTCTTCGGCGGCGTCCTGATGGTGTTCTTCTACCTCGGGAACGCCGAGTGGGGCCACGGTGTGGTCAACGGCGACCTGTTCGGGCTGATGATGTTCGTCATCGTCGGGACGCTCGCGGCGGGCCGCATCCTCGGCCTCGACGCCATCATCGAGAAGATGGAGTTCGTCCGCCAGCGCCCCGCGCTCAAGTACCTCCTCGGCTGAGGGGGTACAAGCGGGCCGGGCACGGGACTGAGAGGGGCAGAGAGTGACGGAATCGACGTCCGTGACGCTGTTTTGTTTTTCGGCACTGATTCGGACGCCGCGAGCGACCGCGCCGGGTCGGCACGCGCCGAGGGGCACTACACCGGGTAGTCGGCGTCGGGGTCGACGACGCGGTCGACCTCCTCGGGGACGCGCCAGTCGGTCGTGAGTTCGAGCAGTTGCACGAGCATCCGCCCGGTCGCGCCCCAGACGGTGTAGCCGTCGACGTGGAAGAAGTGGAGCCGAATCTCGCCGTACTGCGGGTGGTCGCGGCGTTCCGACTCGTAGTTCGCGCGGTCGATGAGGTCGCCAACCGCGAGCACCGCGATTTCGGCCACCTCGCGCTGGTCGGGTTCGTACGCGCGGTCGGGAACCGTGGCGACGAACGGCGAGACGGCGTAGTCGGTCACGGTGCGGATGTCGTCGAGGCGGCCGTGAAACGCCGCCTCCTCGGGTCGAAGTCCGATTTCCTCGTTGGACTCGCGGAGCGCGGTCGCCCGCAGGTCGGCGTCGCTCGGTTCGCGGCCGCCGCCGGGAAAACTCATCTGGCCCGGATGCTCGCCGAGATGGTCGGCGCGCTTGGTAAACAGGATGTGCGGCCGCTCGTCGCGGAACACGACGGGGGCGATGACGGCCGCCCGCCGGCCCGCGTCGACGGTCACCGGTTCGTGTCGAGTGACGCCCGCGAGGTCCATCGTCACGGTTCGTAAAGCGATGCCGCGACTTAGGCCTGCCCCTCCGCGTCCAGCGCGGCGTCGAGGCGCTCGCGAATCGACCCCACGTCGGTGTCGGCCCACGCCTCGAGGTCGTACGTCACGTCCAGCAGTCGCTCGATTTCGTCGGCGTCGCCCGTCTGCACCGCGCTCGCGGCCGCCGCTCGGAGGCGGGATTCGACCTGCGTCGCGAGTTCGTCCCGCGGCACCTCGCGGGTCGGGTAGTCGAGGATGTGCGGCAAGTCCTCCGCCCGGTCGGGGAGCGTCGGAAACGCCATCGGGCCGACCGTCAGGAGTTCCGCCTCCGTCTCGTCGTCCTCGTAGGGGACGAGGTAGTAGGCGTCGACCGCGTCGGAAATCGCGCCCGACAGCGCGTCGCCGTCGGTCTCGCGGCCCTGCTTGAACGCGAGTTCGTCCAGCGCGGTCTCCAGTTCCTCGCGGGTGAGCGCGCCGAAGAGGTCGACGACGCCCGCGAGGTCGTCGTAGGTCGCCTCGGTCATCGGCCCGCGCCCTCCCGAACGTCGTCGAGGTCGTCGCTCGCGGCGGCAAGCACCTCGTCGGGCGACAGCGACGTGTCGTTCCACGCCGGGAGCCGCGTGTCCTCGCCGGGTTTCGAGATGGCATCGGCGTAGGTGGCGACCTGCTCGCGCTCGTCGCCGCGGTCGTAGTCGAAGCCGTTGAACGCCGCGTCGGCCGCGTACTGCTCGACCAGCCGGTGTCCGGCCTCACGGTAGCGCTCCGCGAGCGTGTCGAACTCGACGCTCCCGCCGTGTTCGACGACCGCTCTGAGGAGCGTCCGTCCGACCGACTCGCTCATGTCCGAGAGGCCGGTCGGCCCGCTCACCGAGCGGTGGTCGTGTTCGTACTCGCCGAGGTCGACCTGCGCGCTCCGGTCGAAGCCGGCGTGGGCGAAGGCGTCGCCGAGGGTTCCGACTTCGAGGCCCCACTTCCGCGGCGACCGCATCCGCACCGCGAGGTCGGACGTGGCGGCGAACTCCCCGGCCAGCGCGTACCGGAACGAGTCGAGATACCGGACGATTGGGGCGTCGGTCTCGGCTTCGAGCGCGCGGACGAGCGGGGCGTAAAACAGCCTGAACAGCCGGCCGTAGAGCCGCTCTTCCTCGACGCGGGCGTAGTAGCCTTTCGAGAAGTCGTGGCCGTGGGCGAGCGGGAACAGAAGCCGCGGGACGTAGCGCTCGTCGTAGGTCTTCGTGTCCGCGTCGTGGACGACGACGTACTCCTCGCGGGCGGCGCAGCCGAGCGCGAGCCACACGTCGCGGCCCTTGCCGCGCTCGCCGTCGAGACCGTGGGAGTCCAGCACGTCGGCAACGCGGGGGCCGTCGCACCACAGCACGTCGAGCGGCAGGTCGTACTCGTCGAGCCAGTCGGTAAAGGGGGCGACCCGGTCGGCGGGCGCGCGGAGGGGGACGACGACCCGCGCCGGCGAGAGCGACTCCAGCGTCGACAGCACCCGCTCGGCGGCGAGGCCGGCGTACTCCCGCTCCGTCATCGGCACGACCACGGCCGCGCGGTCGGTCGGGGCGTCGGGAACCGAGCCGGAGAGGTCGTGGAGCGTCGTGACCCGCTCTTGTACGTACTCCATCGTGTCGGCCGTGGGACCGGGCGAGCAAAAGTGCGGCGAGAGCCGAGTCGGCTGCCGACTTCGCGCGACCGCAGCCGACCCGTTCAGTTCGGGATGCGCCCGGCGTGTTGGAGCGCGATGAGGCCCGCGACGACGACCGCCAGCCCGACCGAGAACCAGAAGAACACCTCGTCGAACGCGTAGCCGAAGTCGGTCAGGGTGCCGACCGCGCCCGACCCGCTGGCCTGGAATATCATCATGCCGAACGAGTACACCGAGTAGGCGCTCCCGCGGCTCTCGTCGGGGAGCGTGTCGAGCAGGTAGGCGTCGAGCGCCGGAAAGAGGCTGTGGATGACGTAGCCGACGACCGCGGTGACGACGATGAGACCGACGAGACTCGTCGTCATCGTGAGGACGAACACCGAGACGACGAAGGAGACGAGCACGCCGAGGATGTAGGGGATGCGCGGAAGCTTGTCCGCGAGTCGTCCCGAGAGGAAAAACGCCGGCACGCCCGCGCCGAAGACGACCGTCAGCATGTTTCGCGCCGTCGTCGCCGGCAGGCCCTTCGACACCATGTACAGCTCGTAGAAGTTGAACAGCCCCTGCCAGACGAAGCCGGTGAAGCCGAGGATGACGATGCCGGTGAGGATGACCCGCCACTCCGTGCGGGCCGCAACGAGGAGGTCGCGGTCGGCCGCGCCCGCGTCCGGGAGGTCCGTCGAGCGGGCCGTGACGAACAGCGCGAGCGTCACGACGGCGGCCGCGAGGCCGACGCAGACGAAGACGAGCTGCCACGCCGCGGAGACGAACGGGAGCCGCGGGACGAGGTCGGGACCGACCGCGAGGACGAGCGTGACGAAGGGGGCGACGCCGACGGCCGCGAGCTGGCTGGCGGTGCCGTGGATGCCCATCGCGCGGCCGACGCGGTCGGGAAACAGCTCGCTCACGAGCGGGTTGGCGGCGACGAAGTATGCGCCCGAGGCCAGCCCCATCGAGACCGCGCCGACCATCAGCGCCTCGATGGTGGTCGCGCTGGCGGTCACGCCCGAGGCGACGACGAGGACGACGCCGGTCCCGAGCACCACGCGATGTCTCGGCACGCGGGTGAGCAGCCAGCCGGTCGGGACACGGAGGGCGGCGCTCCCGAGCCAGACGAGGGTGGCGACGATGCCGACGGTGGCCCGGTCGACCTCGAAAAAGAGAATGAACTCCCCGAGGAGCGGTGCGAAGACGACCCGAGCGAGATTGACGAGTAACACCATCCCGCAGAGCGTTCCGAAGAGGCGACCACGTGACACGGACGGAACCGCGCGCCGCGAGGTGACAACAGTTTCGACTGAACGAGACCGCGGGGCGTCGTGCGGGTCGAAAACGGGGGTGTTGTGCGGGTCGAAAACGGGGATTGTCGTCGGGTTTTTATGTTCGTTGCACAAACGGGAGCGTATGAAGACAACGCGGAAGGGGCTTCGAGACGGGGAGTTGGAAAAAGACACCTACGGACGGCTGACCTGCTCCGAGTGCGGCGAGTCGCTGAAGAAGAAAAACGACCCCGACGAGGTGTTCTCGGTCCGTATCTGCGCCGACTGCGGGCGCGAGTGGAAAGAGCTCAGATAACCGCGAGTCGACCGAAAGCGGCCGTCCGAGAACTGGGGCGACTGCTCACTCGAAGACCGAATCGAACGTCCGCGCCCCGAGGGGGTCGAACGTGCCGGCCGCGACGTTCTCCGCGACGTGTTCTACCGACGATGCGCCGACGAGCGCCGCGGTCACGCCGGGCGCGCTCCGCGAGAAGTTGAGCGCCCGCTGAGCCGCCGTGTCGCCCGCGAGCACCGAGTTCACCGACGCCGGAATCTCGGCGGCGAGGTCGCCCTGCGCGAGGCTGGCGCTCGTGAAGGCGTGCAAGCCGTGTTCGTGGGCGTACCGGAGCGCGCTCATCGCCTCGCCCGCGTCGGTGTCGTGGGCCTCGACGGTGAACGCGTCGGCCATCACGACGTTGAACGGGAGCTGAATCGCTTCGAGCGAGTGGTCGTCGTTGCCGACGGTCTCGGCCGCGCGCTCCGCCCGACGGACGAGTTCGGGCAGCGACAGGTAGGCGTCGTGGTCGGGCGCGACCCGGAGCGCCTCCCACGTTGCGACGCCGTACCGACCGATGTCGTCGGCGGCGACCCGGCGTTCGAGCACCTCGAAGGCGGCCTCGACGCGGTCGTACACCGTCTCGCGGTCGGTGACGGCCAACTGCGTCTCGGGGTTGTGGAGGTAGTAGCAGTCGACGTGGTCCAGTCCCGTCAGGTCGAGCGAGCGGTCGACTATCTCGTCGACGAAGGCGGGCGCGATGGTGTGACTGCCGTGTGCGAGTTCGTCGGGGTCAGCGAGGCCGGCGTCGAGGACCGTCTCGCGGACGTACGCGCCGGGGTCGTCCGGGCGCTCGCGGTCGAAGGGGACGAACCCGGCCTTCGAGGCGACGACGACGGCGTCGCGGTCGACGTCGGCCCCGCGGACCGCGTCGCCGACGGCCCGCTCTGCGCGCCCGTGGCGGTAGTTCGACGCGGTATCGACGAGGTTGACGCCGTGTTCGAGCGCGGAGACGAGCGACTCGCGGTAGCGGTCGTCGACCGCGTCCGTCGGCTCGCCGAGGTAGGTTCCGATGCCGATACTGGAGACGACGCCGGGACCGAACCGGCGGTAGAAGGTGCGGCCGAAACTGTCGCCGAACCGGTCGCGGTAGGCCCACGTCGCCCGTCCTGTTGCCATGGGCGGGGCTACGGCGGCCGGCCGTTAAGGGCCACCGGTCCGGGTCCGCGATAGTGGTCCCGGTTCGGTTCGGTCCGAGAGTCAGATATCGCCCGACAGCGCCTCGAAGATATGTTCGACGAGTTCGTCGCGGGGGACGGACTCGCCGTTGCCGCCGTCGGTGACGGCGTCGGGCCGGATTATCTGGCCGCCGCCCATCCGGGCGTGACCGCCGGCGCTCGCCCCGCGGTAGTGGTCGAGGGCGGATTCCAGCGTCCGGCCCATGTGGACCCGGTCGTCGCGGGAGCGCCCCGAGAGGTAGACGTTGCTCTCGCGTTCGCCGCAGACGACCGCGGCGGTGACGCCCTCCAGTTGGATGAGTTCGTCGGCCGCCTGCGGGATGGCGTCGACGTTCGAGATGGTGCCGATGTCGGCGACGGCGAAAGGACCGCGCACGTCGCGGCCGGCGATGGCGCGGGCTTTCGCCTCCAGCACCTCGCGGGAGACCTCGGGGTTGGCGATGCGGTCGAGGTGGTCCTCGTTGACGCCGGGAAACAGGAAGCCCGCGGCGTCGAAATCCGCGGCCGAACAGCCCGCAGTGAGGTGTTTGGTGTCCGTGAGAATCCCGTAAACGAGGCCCGTCGCGACCTGCGAGGGGACGGTGTACGAGGCGTTCACCTCGCTTGCGTGCATGTCCGGCGGGACGGGTTTCGCGCCCACGTCGCGGAAGTACTCGGCGACGATGCTCGAACACGCGCCGTAGTCGGTCCGCACGTCGGTGAAGGCCTCGCCGGTGCCGTCGCCGGGGTGGTGGTCGACGACGGCGTAGGGGAGGACGCCCTCCGCGCCCGCGAAGCCGCGGGGTTCGTTGTGGTCGACGAGGACGACCGCTTCGGCGGCGAGGTCGCTCACGTGGTCGATTGGGTCTAAGTCGAGGTCGAGAACGGTTCGGAACGCGCGATTTTCTTGGTGTCGAATCTGGCCGGCGAACTGGATGGTCGGTGTGGTGCCGACCTGTTCTGCGAGACAGGCCACGCCGATTGCCGCGGCCATGGCGTCGGGGTCCGGGTTCGGGTGCATGAGGACGGCGATTTCGTCGACGCCCTCCAGCGCCTCAGCGAAGCGCGTGCCCATCGACCGCTTGAACCGAATCGCGGCGTAGACGACGAGCGCGAGGGCACCGAGCGCGACGACGAGCGCCGCCGCGATTTCGGGGTGGGTCCGCACGAACGAGTCGAGAGACTCGAAGATAGCACCCGTGTCAAACTGCCCCACCGGACCGAACATACACAACACGACCGGGGCCTACCGTATGAATATTCCCCCTAATCGAGTTGTCCTGAGTGACAGAATTTCGGCGGTTCGAACCTGTCGTCCCCCGAATACGGTCAGTCGCCGTCGGCTCGGTAGGCGTCGATTGCCGCCCGGTACCCCTCCCGATACGTCGGATACGCGAACGAATAGCCGAGTTCGCGGAGGTAGTCGTTCGAGCAGCGCTTGCTCGTCAGAATGCGGCGGCGAGCGGCCGCCGAGAGGTCGCCCGCATCGAGGCGCTCTTCCTTCGTGCGCTTTTCGGGGCGCGGGACGCCGCACTCGTCGGCCAGCCAATCCGCGAACTCGTGTTTCGAGACGGGTTCGTCGTCCACGACGAGGACGGTGTCGTCGCGGGCGCGGTCGGTTTCGAGAAGGTGCGCGACGACGCCCGCGGCGTCGTCCCGGTGGACCATGTTGAGATAACCCGCCGTGACCGGGCCGGTCAGATAGCGGTCGAGTCGGTAGCGGCCGGGGCCGTAGAGGCCGGCGAACCGGGTGACGGTCCCCTCGATTCCCCGCTCGGCGGCGTGCTCGCGGGCGACGCGCTCGGCCTCCGCGAGGACGCGCGTCTTGTCGGTCGTCGGGTCCAGCGGCGTCGATTCGTCGACGAAGTCGCCGCCGTGGTCGCCGTAGACCCCCGTGCTCGACGTGTAGACGAGGCGCTCGGGCGGCGAGTCGCGGGCGGCGAACTGGTCGATTGCCGTCCGGAGGCCGTCGACGAAGACGGTCCGGGCGGCGTCGGCCCCGCGGCCGCCGGAGCTCGCGGCGAAGACGACGTGGTCCACGTCGGGGACCGCTCCGAGGGAGTCGGCGTCGGTCACGTCGGCGCGAACCGCGTCCGCGCCGGTGGCTTCGACGGCGTCGAGACCGTCGTCGGAGCGGCGGACGCCCCACACGTCGTGGTCGTCGGCGACGAGCGTGCGGGCGAGTTCGAGGCCGACGTAGCCGCAGCCGAGGACGGCGACCCTCATCGTTCGTTTCGGACGGCGATGACGTGGTGGATGGCGGCCAGTTCGTTCAGCGTGGCGGCGGTTCGACCCTCGATGGCCTGCTGAATCTCCTGTCCGGAGAGGTCGAGGTCGACCTCGGACGCGAGCGTGTCCACGTCGAGGATGCCGCTGGTCATGCCCATGAGGAGGTGGTCGCGGAACTCCCAGACGATGGCGTCGGCGTCGGGGTTGCCGTCGGCGAGTTCGAGGACGGCGGCGGCCTGTTCGAGCGTGAGGTCCAACACGCCGTTCGAGAGCGCGGCTTCCGAGACGCCCGCGGCCTCGGCGGCCGTCTCCGGTCCGGCGGCGTCGACTGCGCGGCGAATCTCGTCCTCGTAGGCGGCCCGCAACTCGTCGGCCGAGAGGGTTCCGGGCTCCGCGGCGGCGTCGTGCAACATACACCGCGGGTTCGGCGTTCCGGCGGCAAAACGGTTGCCACTCGGGTCGTATTGGCGGCTACTCGTCGAGAGGGCAGTCGGCCGCGACGGTACAGCCGGGGCCGCCCTGCCACCCCTCGGAGCGCTCGTCCGCGTTGCCGTCGATGTCACCGACGCCGACGCCCGACGGCGGCACCGCGACGACGATCGTCGTCTCCACGTCGAACGAGACGCGGTCGCCGCGGCCGACCGTCTCGGCGGTGCCGTCGTCGTCCCAGTCGAGGGTGACCGTCGAGCCGTCGCGGGCGTACGTCAGCGACTCGGCGTCGCCGCGGGCGTGGACGCGGAACTGCGCGAACTCGCCGGCGACCGCCACGTCCCAAACGTTGACCGTGGCGTACCAGGAGCCGGGGACGGGCGCGACCGGCATTCCGGCGGGGATGCGCTTGAACGACGTGTCGAACCGCGAGTCGAGCGTGTCGTTCAGGCGGTCTGCGACCGCGTCCTCGGTCGCGCTCATCGCCGCATCGGTCGCGGTGTCGGAGACGGCCTGCTGGCGGGCGGTCCGCGTCGTCTCGACGGTCCGGTTCGTCAGCCGCTGTGGGACCGTCGTCGAGCGGTCGCTACGAACGGCTCGGAACGCATCGTCGAGGCGGAGTTCGAGGAGGTCGGCCTCGACGGTTCCCGGAGCCGCGGCCTCGACGGCGATTGCGCGCGCCGCGGAGCCGTTCGTAATCGCCAGTGCCCGATGAGCCGGGTCGTCCCACGCGCCGAGCGAGCGCTCCAAGATTCGCTGGCGCTCCGTCACGGAGTGGTTGGTGTGGTCGCGAAGCGTGTGGCGGGCGGCCTCCTCCGCGGGAACGACCGACCGGTCGACCGCGGTTTCGAGCCTGTCGCGGCGGTCGGCAAGCGTCTCGTTCGTTGCGTTCGTGTTTTCGAGCGTCGAGTCGGCCGCGAGGAGCGTGCGGGCCGCGACGCGGAGGGGAACGCGGCGGTTCGCGCCGAACAGCGGTTCGAGAACCGTGTCGGCGGCGTCGCCGTAGGGGAGCGTAAACAGGTTCGTGTTGCGGGCGACGAGGGGGTGATACGTGCCGCCCCGGGCGACCGTCGGGACCGTAGCGCCATCGAGGCCGCCGAGCGAGAGGTACATCGGCTCCGCGTCGGGGACGAATCTGACGCCGCTTTCGTTGGCAGTTCCGTTCGCGCCGTCGGCTCGCGAGTCACCGAGCGCCGCGCGGGCGACCTCCTCGGCGCGGACCGCCTCCGAGAGCGAGCCGAACTCCGCGTCCTTGCTCTCGTTGTTGGTCGCGTCGCTCGCCGCCGCGGTCTGGTTCGCCCGGTGGTCGAGCGTCGCCAGCACGCGGTCGAGGTAGGTCGCGCGAACCGCGACGCGCGCCCGGTCCGCGACGCCGTCGTAGGCGGCCGGCGCGTCCACGAGGTCGCTGCGGTCGGCGCGGAGGTCGGACGCGAGCTCTGCGGCGGGGTTCACCTCGCCCGCGGCGACTCGCCGCGCAGACACCGTCACGCGCCGGTCTCTGACCCGGTCAGCGAGCTCGATGAGGTCCGAGCGAACCCAGCGGTCGAGGCCGCCTGCCATCGGTGCGGTCGTCTGTCGCGGTTCCGGCGGGGTGCCGGTCACAACATCGCAGGCGATGTCGTCGAAGCCGCCGCGCGTCACAACCACGTCGGCGGCCGCGTCGGCGGCCGCGGCGAAGTTTTCGCCGTCGAGCGCGCCGCCGGGGGTGACCGCGGGGTCGATGGGTCGAACGGGGGCTGAGACGGCGGCCGGGTCGACGACGGCCGCGAGGTCGACGCGCGTCCTCGTCTCCGTTCGCGCTTCGGTCTGGAGCGTTTCGTTGCCCCGGCGGAACGTTCGAGTGGTCGTCTCGACCGTCGTCACGATGCGGGAGCCGGCGTCGACGACGACGGTGTCGGCGGCGACCGCCGGAGTTCGCGTCGGCACCGTTTCGGCCGACGACGACGTGTCGGTCGAGATGCTGACGAGTGTCCATCCGCGTCCGGAGTTCTCCGGCGGGTCTTCGGTCCGAGAGAGGACGTCCGTTTCGGCGTCGATTTCGACCCCGGCGCGGTGGGCGTCCGCGACCACGTCGTCGTAGGCCGGCGCGTCGCCGCGGCCGTCGAGGAGGCCGACAAGCGCGTGGTCGGCGGCGGAGCCGACGGAGGCGTTGATGGTCCGGTTCGTCGGGACCTCGCTCGCGGGCGACTCCGCGTCCGGGTTCGGTGCGGGGAGCGCGTTCGCCAGTTCGGGCGCGGCCGAGACGCCGGTCTGCGACAGCAGGCTCTTGGCACCGGTTTTGACCGCGGCGCGGCCGGTCGCACCGCGGGCGTCGGCGTCCGTCGCCCCGAACGCCTGCTGTTCGGCGAGGAGGACGCCGGCGTTCGTCGCCAGCGCGGCGTGGTCGTTCGAGACGACGTTGTCAACGGGCGCGCCGGCGTACTGGCTCCAGCCGCGGGTCCACGCCGAGGCCCACATCGCGGTCGTCACCGTCGCGTCGAGCGTCCCGCCGTCCAGCGCGTTCGCGTCGAGGCGGCGCTCGAAGGATTCGGTCCGGTCGTGGAGCGCGAGAACCGGCGTCCGGACGCCGACCGTCGTGGTGACGGACTCGGCGGCGACGGTGCGGCCGCCGCGGGCGACTTCGACCGAGACGTTCTCGACGGTCGCGACGAGGACGGTTCCGTTCTCGCGACTCGATATGGAGACGCGGTCCATCGCGTCTCGCAGGCTCGACTCGTTCGTCGGTCGCGGCAGGGTCGCGGTCGCGTTCACGTCGCCGCGGCCGATGGAGACGGCGCGGAGCCGCTCCGTCGCGGCCAGCGCGATGCGGAGCCGAAGATAGTCGCGAAAGGTGTGCTCGTCGGAGAGCAGTCGCCCGGCGGTCGTGTTCGCGGGCGAGGTGACGGGGTTCGCCGCGGCCTCGCGCGCCGCGTCGCCCACAGCCGCGCGGACGGCGGCGTCGGCCTGCGCGGTCGCGCGGTCCATCGCGTCGTCGACGCGGCGGTCGGCCACGGGGTCGTGGGCCGAGAGCGCGCCGGAGAACGTCGCACTCCCGACGAGCAGTAACACGCCGAGCAGGGCGAACGGAACCCGCCCCCGGTCGTCGGCGGCGAGTCTCACGGCGACCACGTCCTGACGACGACGGTGACGCGTCCCACGGAGACAGCCTCGGCGGCGGCGCGCGGGGTGTCGTACCGGGCGCGCATCGTCTTTGCGAACCGCGGATTCAGCGCCGCGGCGAGGTCGGCGTTGGCGGCGCGAGTCTCCTCGCGGGCGACCTCGGGCGCGACGGAAGCCTCCGCCAGCGCGCCGGCCCGCTCGTAGCGGTGAGCCATCAGCGACGATACCGGCTCGTCGCCGCGGAGCGCGAGCCGAGCGAGCGTCGGCGGGAACAGCCCGGCGACGGTCCGGTCCGCGACGAGCCGAGCGACGGCGTCGAAGCCGTCGTCGCTGGCGGCGATGGCGTCTTCGCGCGCTGCGGGGAACCCGCTCGGCACGTCGAGCGTCGCGGAGTGAACCGTCGCCGAGGACGGCGGCTCGGGACCGAGCGTGTCGTTCGCGCGGACGGACGAACCGGGGAACGGCGTCCACGAGACGGCGACGGAGACGCCGCGCGTCGGGAGTTCGGAGGCGACGCGGGCGGCGGTCCGCTTCCGGAAGTCGTCGCGGGCGCGGGTCAGGCGAACGCCGTCGACGGTGACTGCGCCGAGCGTCGAGCGGGCGAGGAGTCCGGCGAGGCTGCCGTGGGCGGTCCGTTCGAGTTCGCGGGCGTCGATGTCGTCGGCATCGAGCAACGACGGGTCGGCCGCGTCGACGCCGGGGGCGAGCGAGTAGTTGACCGTCGCGGTGCTCGTCGCCAGCGACGAGGCGACCCCGTCGGCGTCGACGGCGGCATCGCCGCCGAGGCCGGAGCCCGCATCGGCGTCGGCGGTGACGACGAGACCGATGCTCGCGCTCACGAGGAGTAGACACACCGTCACGTCGAAGACGAGGTCGGTCATCGCCACACCTCGACGCGGAGCGTGCCGAAGCCGACGCGTCCGGGCTCGGCGCGGACGGTGACCCGAGTCGAATCGGTGTCGGCGTCGGCGGGCGCGTCGGGGCCGACGGCGCGGCGGTCGTCGTCGACGGCGACGACGACGCGGCAGGAAAAGCCGTCCGGGCAGGCGTCACGGGCGTCCGAGAGCCGCGAGGCGACGACGACGCCCGAGTCGTCTTCGAGCGCGGACTCGACGTTCGACAGGGTCGCGGACGCGAGGTCGCGGTCGGCGGTCGGCATCGACTCGTCGAGCACCGTCGCGTAGCCCGAAATCGCCGCGCAGACGACGAGCAACGCGGTGAGCGCGGCGACGGGCGAGGCCTGTGCTCTACGCCGAGACGACGGTGACATCCGTTCCCTCCCAACTGACGTGGCGGACGACGAGCAGTTCGCTGGCGGGCCGCCACGAGGCGTCCCGGTCGCGTGCGGTCTCGGCCGCGTCGTCGAACTCGGCGGCCGTGTCGAAGACGGCGCTCGGTGACGCGCCGGCGGCGACCGACCCGAGGCGGGAGTCGGGCGTCGCCGGCGTGACCGGGCCGAATCCGAACGTGGCGTGCGCCGCGCCGCCGTCGTTTCGGAGCCCGATGCGGTGCGGGCCGACGCGGACGGCGTCGGCGTCGAGGTCGTGTTCGGCGGTCGCGTCGTAGTCGGCGACGGCCACGGTATCGACGGCGTCCGCGACCCCCGAGGCGTCGGGTGCGGGCGTCACCGGGAGGCCGGCGACCGTCCCGATGAGGACGGTCGCGGCCACCGAGAGCGCGGTCCACGTGTAAAGCGTATCGAGCGGTGCGTCGAGCATAGACCGGGGTGGTCCCGTCCGGGTATATAAACCTCAGCACGGACTCGCGGCGGCTCAGACGAGCGTCCCCGCGGCGGCGAACGCGACGGCGAACGTCGCCGTCGCCGACACGAGCGCGCGACCGACGCGGGAGGCCACGAGGTGGCGGTCGAGGCCGTGTTCGACGCCGACCGAGAGCGTCGTCAGGATGACCGCCGAGAGGAGGACGTACGCGCCGACGGCGAGTCCGAGGTCGGCGGTCGAAAGCGGCGTCGCGACGGCGGTCTGGTCGAGCGTCTTCGCGGGGGCCATCCCGTCGGCGAGCGCGACGGTCGCGCCGGCGACGAGCGGCCCGAAGACGGCGGCCGTGTTCGACAGCGTCTCCGTGACCGAGGCGAGTTCGCGGCGGGCCTCGGCGTCGAGTCGGGCGAGCGCCGAGAGCTGGTCGGCCATCGAGACGATGGCGCGGCCGGCGGGGCGACCCTCGCTGGCGGCGAGGCCGAGGAGCGTCGCCACGCCCGCGACCCGGGGGCTCGGCGTCGATTCGAGGACGCCGTACTCGCCGCAGAACGACTCGACGACGCCCACGCGGAGGCGACGCTGGACGCCGACGGCTTCGTCGAGCAGGTCGCCGGTTTCGCCCGGGACCGAGGTCGCCGCGCGGGCGAGCGCGGATTCGACGGCTTCGCCCTCGCTGACGGCGCGGCCGACGAGGTAGAGCGCGTCCGAGAGGCCGTCTTCGACCGCGCGGACGCGGGCTCTGAGCGCTACGACCGGGCGGGCCGCGACGAACAGCGCGGTGCCGGTCCCGAGGCCGGCGGCGGCGAGCGGCGCGAGCCACGGTGCGACGAGCGTGTCGGCGGCGACGAACCCGACGAGGCCAGCGACCGCGCCACCGGCGACGCCGAGGAGTCGGTGGTCATCGACCGCGGGGTGGGACGCGTCGACCGAGAGCGGCGCGAACGCGACCGGCCGGCGGACGAGCACCCACCCGACGGCGGCGAGGAGGCACGCGGGAAGCGCCACGTCGTAGACGAAGGCGACGTGCGCCGCGGTGACGCCGACGCCGGCGACGCGGGCGGCGGGGAGCGCGCCGACCAGCGCGAGCGGGAGCAGGACGCCGAAGGCGTAGACCGCCGTCACCGGCCCGCGGACGGAGCCGACGAAGTCGGCGAGGCGGTCGCGGGTCCCCTCGCGGACGACCTCGTGGGCGCGGTCGAGCGCGCGGTCGCGCTCGCCGGCGGGAACGTCCGCGGCGGTCTGCAAGAGCGCGGTCGAGCGGTCGAGCGCCGGGAACCACGCGCGCCACGCGTCGGCGAACGCGGAGAGCCCCGCGGTCGGCGTTCCGCGGGCGCGGTCGGTGTGCGCTGCGAGCGAGGTCGAAAGCGGGTCGTCGCCGCCGCGCGCGGCGAACGCGCTGGCCCGCTCGACGGAGGGCTCGATGCGCATCCGAAGCGCGATGCGGCCGACGAGTTCCGGCGCGTTCCCGAGCGCCCGCGTCCGGCGGAGCGTCGCCAGCCAGACCGGAACCGTGTGAACCGCGTGGGTCGCGCCGAGCGCGGCCGCGAGCGCGACGAAGACGACCGTGACGGTCGGGAGTCGAGCGACGAGGGCGACGAGTCCGCCGAGCAGTCCGGCTGGGAGCGCCGCGCCGTAGCCCGCTGCGACGACCGTCTCGGGGTCGAAACCGGCGTCGAGAAACGCCAGCGACCGGCGAAGCTCGTCGCTCGGCTCGGCGTCGATGGAGTCGGGCGAGAGCCGTGCGAGTGTCGTCACGGCCGTGTGGACCGCCGGATTCGAGTCGGGGTCCGCGGGCGCATCCGTGTCCGGGTTCAGCATCCCGAACCACGCTCCGCGCGGGCCGCGGCGAGGTCGTCTGGAGCCGTCCGCTCCGTTTCGGCGAGCGAGGCGAGACGGGTGGCGCGGGCATCGAGCGCGTCGAGCGCGTCGGCGTACGACTCGCCGGGGCGGGCCAGGGATTCGACCGCGAGGCTGTCGCCGCGCGCGACCGCCCCCGTGGGTTCGAGGGTGCGACCGTCGTGTTCGAACAGCGTCTCGAACGCCGCGTCGTCGCCGACGGGACGGACCTCCTCGACCCGGGCGACGCGGTGTGCGTCAGCGTGTTCGCAGGTGATCACGAGGTCGGTGGCGGCGAACGACGACGCCGGGACGCCGAGGTCGGAGACGACGCGCTCGCGCACGTCGGCGGCTCCGTCGCCGTGGATGGTTCCGAGGACCGCGTTGGCGTTCGCGCCCACGCGCATCGCCTCGTAGAGGACGGCGGCCTCCTCGCCCCGGACTTCGCCGAGCGCGAGCGCGCCGTCGCCGAGTCGGAGCGCCACGTGGAGCGCCTCCTGCGGCGTCGGCTCCGGGCCGCCGGTCGTGTCGGTTCGGAGCGTCTGTACGTCGCGGTCGGCGTCCAACAGGCTCGACGCCGGCAGCTCCGGCGTGTCCTCGATGAGCACCGTGCGAACGTCGCGGGGGAGTTCCCACAGGAGCGAGCCGAGGAACGTCGTCTTGCCGGCCCCGCGGGAGCCGGCGACGAGGAGCGAGGCCCCGCGTTCGACCGCGAGCGAGCAGAGCGCCGCGGCGTCGGCCGACAGCGTCCCGTTGGCGACGAGCGCGGGGAGCGTCAGCGGCGTCTCATCGTGGCGGCGGAACGCGAATCCCAGTCCGTCGCTGGCGGGCGCGGTCACGCCCGCGACCCGGACGTTCGCGCCGCCGGCCTCGACGACGGTGTCGAGCGTTGGGTCGGCGCGAGAGAACGACGCGCCGCTCACGCGTCGCAGGCGGGAGGCGAGCGACTCCGCGCCGCCGGGCGCGAGGCGGACGTTCGTCGGCATCGAGACGCCGTCGGCGACGACGCGAATCGGGTTCTCGTCGGCGGGCGTCGAGACGTACACGTCCGAGACCGCGGGGTCCGAAAACAGGTCGTCGAGAACGCCGTTACCCGTGGTGTGCTTCGCCAAAATCGCCGCGAGCGTCTCGACCGGGGCGTCCGCGTCCGCGGCGAGTCGGACGGCGCGACCCGGCGCGCGGGGGCCGGCGTCGACGATGCCGCGGGCGAGTCGGTCGTGGGCGGCTTCGAGCGTCCGCGCGGCGCGCTGGTCGAGCGTCGATTCGGGCGGTGTGAGATGGTAGACGGGGCCGCGCGGGCACTCGTAGCGGCGGGCGACTGCGCCGGTGTCGAGGTCGGTGGCCTCGACGAGTCGCCCGTCGGCCGGTGGGCGAGGGTCGACGCGGGAGCGTGCGAGCGTCGGCCCGACCACCGCCCTGAGTGCGTCGCCGTAGTCGGCGCTTCGGGACGCGCCCTCCGCGAGCCCGGTTTCGACGGCGGCGCGGCGGACCGGCCCGGCGCGACCCGTCGCCTCGTGGGCGGCTCCGAGCGGGTCCTCGCGGGCGCGGTCTGCGAGGCGGTCGTCGCGGAAGCGGACGCGCTCTGCGAACCGGCCGGCGGCGACGAGCAAGCCGGTCGCGTCGGCGTCGTACCGGCGTTCGAGCCCGTCGGCGCGGACGACGAGTCGGTCGGCGTCGCGGGTTTCGAGCGCCTCGACGACCGCCGCGCGGCAGGGGGCCGAAGTCGAGAGCGACCCGCGGTGCGGGCAGTCGCCGGCGTCGACCGCGAGCGTCACGGTGTCGTCGTCGGGGCGGTCGGTGGGCGTCGAGAAGGAGGGTTCACAGCCGCAGTCGCCGGCGGAGTCACGGGAGTCGCGCTGGCTGCCAGTCGCGTCGGCGAGCCGGTCGCCGAGCGCGTCCGGGAGCGCCGCGGCGACGGTTTCGGAGAGGGAGTCGATGGAAGGTGAGCCGAGGGGCATACGGGGTCGTGGTCCCGTCCGGGTATTTGAACCTACGCCGCCGACTGGTTGGCCGTCGCGGGGGCGACGACGACGACAGAACCGCCCGTATCGGCTTCGAGCGTCAGTCTGAGTCGATGCTCGCCCGGTCCGAGGACGAGTCGGTCGCCGACGACGCGAGTTCGCGGACCGCCGACGCGACGGACGACGGTCGAGCCGGTGGTGACACTCGCCGACAGTTCGACGCCGTCGCCGCCGCGAACCGTGAGGTTGGAGACACCGGCGGCCCGCCACGACCCGGACGGAACGTCGAGGACGACGTGCCGCTGCGCGCCCGCGACGCCGGCCGGCGTCGGGTCTTCCGCGGCCGAAAGCGTCGTGGCGGCGTGCGCGATATCGTCGGCCAGCGAGCCGATTTTGACCGTGGTCGCGTCCGCTCTCGCCGCGTCGGCCGCCGGGAAAACGACGCCCGCGATGGCGACCGCGAGCAGACACGTCAGAACGACGCGAATCACAGCGCATCGCGGAGGCGGGCGGCCAGTCCACGGTCGGCGGAGTCGCCGCGGGAATCGGTGGGTGCGCCGGAATCGGGAGCGGCGCGAGACTCGGGTGAGGGGGCGGCGGTTCCGGTGCCGATACCGGTCTCCGCGGCGCGCTGGGAGCCACTACCGTCACCACCGTCGGTAGTCCGTCCGGCGTGCGACGCCGCTTCCGAGGCGAGCGCGTCGGTCGACCGCGAGGGCGCGGGCGACGCCGTCTCGTCGACGAGTTCCGATTCGAGCGACTCGGCCTTGGCGAGCGCGGCGTTCGCCCGGCGTTCGATGTCCTCGTTGACCGCGCGGACGCCGCCGAGGTAGCCGCGCATCGCCTGCGTCGCGGCGTCCATCTCGTCGAGGCGGTCGGTGAGCGACTCGACCGCCGATTCGAGTTCGGTGACCCGGCGTTCGATGGCCGCGAGGTCTTCGAGCGACGAGAAGTCGGCGTCGCCGTCGGTGATGGTGCGCTCGACCGCGTCGAGTCGCGCGGCGAGGTCGGCGGTACGGTCGGCCGTACGGTCCGCCGCGGGTGGGGCGCTGGTAGCGGGCGAACCGAGTTCGGCGTCGACAGCGGCGTCGCGGCGAGTTGGGTCGGTCGTCATAGACCGGCGTGGTCCCGCCATCCGACATAAAGCTCCGGGTCAGCGCCCGAGTCGAACAGCCAGATGAGATAACAGTCCCCATGTGAGGAATGTTCAAGGCGGTCGCCGGAGTGAATCATGTATGAAAACCGTCCTGATTGGTGTGGGGCAGGCGGGTGGGAAGCTCGCGTCGGCGCTCCAGTCGTTCGACCGGCAGATGGGCTTCGGCGCGGTGCTCGACGCGGTCGCGGTGAACACCGCGAAAGCGGACCTCCAGTCGCTTGCCGTCGAAACCGTGCTCATCGGCCAAGACCGCGTCAACGGCCACGGTGTCGGCGGCGACAACGAACTCGGAGCCGCGGTCATGGAGTCGGACCAGACCGAGGTCATGTCCGCCCTCGACGGCCGCGTGACGGCCGAGGCGGAGTCGATTTTCGTCGTCGCCGGCCTCGGCGGCGGCTCCGGGTCCGGCGGCGCGCCCGTCCTCGCGAAGGCGCTCGCCGGCGTCTACGACGTGCCGGTGTACGTCCTCGGCATCCTGCCCGGGGCGGACGAAGGGGCACTGTATCAGGTGAACGCCGGCCGGTCGCTCAAGACCGTCGCCCGCGAGGCCGACGCCGTCCTCCTCGTTGACAACGACGCGTTCCGCTCGGCCGGCGAATCGATGAGCGAGGGCTACGACGCCATCAACGAGGCCATCGCTCGCCGCGTCGGACTGCTCCTCGCGGCCGGCGAAGCCACCGAGGGCGTCGGCGAGAGCGTCGTCGACACCTCCGAGGTCATCAACACCCTCCGTTCGGGTGGTATCGCCGCGCTCGGCTACGCGAGCGCTGAGGCCTCCCCGAACGCCGAGGACAACATCAACGCGGTCATGAGCACGACCCGCCGGGCCGTCCTGACGGGGACGAGCCTGCCCGACGCGAGCGACGCGGACGCCGCGCTGGTCGTCATCGCCGGCGAGCCCGACACTATCCCGCGGAAGGGCGTCGAGCGAGCGCGTCGCTGGGTCGAAGACGAGACCGGCAGTATGCAGGTCCGCGGCGGCGACTTCCCGCTGGAAAGCGGCCGACTCGCGTCGCTCGTCCTCCTCGGCGGCGTCGAGCGCTCCGAGCGGGTCGAGTCGTTCATGGAGCGCGCCCGCGAGGCCATCGACAAGGCGGAGACCGAACCCCGAGAAGACCCCAAAGAGATGTGGCACAGCGACGACCTCGACGACCTGCTGTGACAACCGACACCTGTCGTTGGCAGCACGAACGACCAACAAACGAGTCGTTTTAAAGACGATTGTCCATCGATTCCGCGACGACTGCCCAGTCTGCGAATGCTTTTTCCGTCTCCCTTCCCATCCATGGTGTGTGTTAACAATATATTCTCTCGGGGGACGCGAAACGATGCATGTGAGAACTAACTCGGCACAACGCCGGAGTCGCCATGTCTGAGTCGGCCTCGGACCCACTCCGGCGAAGTATCGAAGTCGAGTACTGGGTCGTCGAGGAGGACGGGTCGTTCACCGACCCGGGTGGGCTCGTCGACGCCTCACCGGGGGCCGAACGGGAGTTCGTCGAGCCGGTGTTGGAGGTGAAGACGACGCCGTGCGATTCGGCGGCCGAGCTGCGCCAAGAGCTGTACGAACGGCTCGGTGACGTTCTCTCGCGGGCCGAGGAAGTCGGCAAGCGACTCGTCCCGCTCGCCACGCCGGTCAGCGACGAGACGGTGACGGAACTGGAGAGCGACCGGACGCGCATCCAGAACCGCGTCGTCGGGTCGGACTTCCAGTACGCGCGACACTGCGTGGGGACGCACGTCCACGTCGAACAGCGGCCCGGCCGCGAAATCGACCAGTACAACGCGCTCGTGGCGCTGGACCCCGCGCTGGCGCTGGTGAACTCCTCGCCGTACTACGACGGGCGGCGGTTGGCGGCGGGCGCGCGGTCGGAATTGTACCGCCGGATGACCTACGACGACGTGCCGCATCAGGGTCGGCTGTGGCGCTACGCCGACGACACGCGGGAGTGGTCGCGTCGCCTCGAACGCCGGTTCGAGGAGTTCCTCGTGCGCGCCGAGGAGGAGGGCGTCGACCGGACGACCATCGAGGCGAACTTCGACCCCGAGAGCGCGATTTGGACGCCGGTGCAACTCAGGGCCGAGTTCGGCACGGTCGAGTGGCGCTCGCCGGACTGTTCGCTCCCGAGCGACGTGCTCAGGCTGGCGAACAGCGTGGCCGACGCGGTACACCGTCTCGACGACGCGACGCTCAGAATCGAGGGCGAGACGGGGCGCGTGACGGACGACCGGGTCGTGCTCCCCGAGTTCGACGCGGTGCTCCGGTACGTCAACGCCGCCATCGAGGACGGCCTCGGCTCGGAGGCGGTGCGGTCGTATCTCGACCGGATGGGGTTCGACGTGGATGCGTACAACCCGGTGTCGCACGAAATCGACGGCCGCGAGACGGTCACGGCCGCGGAGGCGCGGGAGCTGCGACTGACCCACGCGGACCGGCTCGAACGGGACGTTCGGAACGCGGTCCGGCAACGAAAGTGAGAAACCGCCGACCGCTTACTGCTGGATGAGGCTCGCGCCGTCGAGTTCGGTGCGGCTGTACTCGACGTCCATGAGGTCGAGGATGGTCGGCGCGATGTCGTAGAGGTCGGCGTCCTCGATGACTGCGCCGGGGTCGTCGACGTACAGCGTCGCGTTGTCGAACGAGTGCATCCCGTTACGGGGGCCGACGCCGAACACGTCGTCGTGGCCCTTGAAGCCGGACTTCAGGTCGAAGCCGTGGTTCGGGATGACGACGAGGTCGGGCGCGATGTCGTCGTGGTCGCCGCGGAAGGCGTCTTCCTTGACGACGACGCGGTCTGCGACCTTGTTGCCGTCGGGACCTTCGAGCGCTTCGAGTTCCGCCTTGAGTTCGTCGCGGACCGCCTCGTACTCGGACTGCGGGACCGACCCGCGTGGCTCGCGGCCTTCGAGATTGACGAAAAAGCGGCCGGGGATGAGCGAGTACGCCTTCGAGTCCTCGTCGATGTCCGACAGCGCGTCGTGGTCGTCGTCCTCGTAGGAGAGCCAGCCGTTCTCTTCGAGCCACGTGTTGCAGTGGACCTCGTAGTCGAGCGAGGTGAAGCCGTGGTCGGACGCGACGACGAGCGTCACGTCCTCGGGGAGGGCGTCGCGGATGCGGCCGAGGTAGTCGTCGACGGTGCGGTAGAACTCCATGAAGGCGTCTTTGTTCTTCCCGTCGCGCTCGTAGTCCTTGAACAGGAAGTGGTTGACGCGGTCGGTCGTCATGAAGACGCCGAAAAAGAGGTCCCAGTCGTCCTGGTCGATGTAGCGCTCGAACGCCTCGTAGCGCCGGTCGAGCGTCTTGCGGGCGTCCTCCATGAACGCGGTCTTGTCCTCGTCGTGACCGAGCTTCGCGTTCACGTCGATTTTGTAGTTCATCTCGGAGAGCGTATCGCGGAAGTCGTCGGGGTAGGCGGCCTTGTCGACGCCGGGCGAGAGGAAGCCCGAGACCATGCGCTGGACGTTGCGCTGGGGGGGGAACGTCACGGGGACGTTCATCACGGTGGCCTTGCGGCCGGCGTCGGTGACGCGGTCCCAGACGCGGGTGGCCTGCACGTCGCGACCCATCGGGACGTACGTGTCGTAGGAGCCGACCTCGCGGTCCTGGAAGCCGTAGACGCCGGTCTCGCCGGGATTGACGCCGGTCGTGAGCGCCGGCCAACACGCCGAGGACTCCGGCGGGACGATGCTGTCGATGTCGCCCGCAGAGCCCTCGTCGGCCAGCGCCGCGAAGTTGGGGAACTCGTCGGGATGCTCAGAGAGGAGAGTGAACGGGACCCCGTCGATGCCGATGAAGGCGACGCGGGGGTGGTCTTTGCCGCGGAGACGGTCGAACAAACCCATACCTCACGGTATCCGAGACGAACCATAAGAAGGTTCGTCTCTCCGCCGGGGCTTGCGACGAGAGGCGACGGATACGGGGTCGCTGTCGGAGAAAGCGGCGAATCTCTCCGGGCGACCTCGGGGCACTGGCCCGTCGGGGACCTGTCAACGTCGAATCAGGCCCGCAGGAACGACGACATCGGACGCGTGGCCCATTCGAGGCACACACCGAACCGGGCGAAGGAGCGAAGTGCCGCGCGGGACAACGACAGGACGTGAAGGAGTTCGAGCGTAAACAGCTCTTGGAGCGCGTCAATCGGGAGGGTGCGACCGTCGGCACGCAGATTCCCGACCGCATCGAGGTCCAAGGCGAGGAGATAGACCTCAGGCAGTTCGTCTTCGAAATCAAGCGTCGCGACACCATCCCGTCGGGGGAGAAAGAGCGCGTCGACCGGGCGAAGCGGAACCTCCGCCGCGAGCGCCTCGAACGGCTCCAGCGAATCGAGGACAACGAGGTGAGCTACGACGAGGGGCGGCGACTGGCCGAGGATATCGTCGGCATCGACCGGGCGCTGAACGCCCTCGAACAGCTTCGGCCGGTCGACCTCGAACAGGAGGAACACCGCCAGAACGCCGCGGACCAGAAGCGCTGGATGAGCTTCCTGAAGAAGGCGCTGGGCCGCGACGGCGGCAAGGGCAAGCGGGGCGGCCGATGAGCCGAAACGACGAGATAGCGACCCTGCTGGAGGAGTTCGCCGACCTGTTGGAGGCGAAGGACGTGGCTTACAAGCCGTCGAGCTACCGCCGCGCCGCCGAGAACGTCCGCGAGCACCCGACGCCCGTCGAGGAACTCGCCGCGGAGGGCGAAGGCGCGGTGCAGGAAATCGACCGCGTCGGCGACGCCATCGCCGCGAAAATCGTCGAGTACGTCGAAACGGGACGCATCGAGGAGTTGGAGGACCTCCGCGAGGACCTCCCGGTCGATATGGCCGGCCTGACGAGCGTCGAGGGCGTCGGCCCGAAGACGGTCGGAAAACTGTACGAGGCGCTCGGCGTGTCCGACCTCGACGACCTCGAAGCGGCCGCTCGCGACGGGGAGATACAGGCGGTCAAGGGGTTCGGCGCGAAGACGGAGGCGAACATCCTCGACGGCATCGAGTTCGCCCGCGAGGCGACCGGCCGCGAACTGCTCGGGAGGGCGCGGCCCGTCGCCGACGACCTGCTGGCGTACCTCGGTGACTACGACGCCGTCGGGCGGGTCGAACCCGCGGGGTCGATGCGGCGGTGGCGCGAGACGGTGGGCGACATCGACGTGCTCGCCGAGAGCGCCGACGCCGAAGCCGTCATCGACCGCTTCCTCGCGTGGGACCTCGTCGGCGACACCATCGAGGCGGGCGAGCAGAAGGCGAGCGTCCGGGTGAACGGGATGCGGGTCGACCTCCGCGTCGTCGAGCCCTCGGAGTACGGCGCGGCGCTCCAGTATTTCACCGGGAGCAAGGACCACAACGTCCACCTCCGCAACATCGCCATCGACCGCGGCCTCAAGATGAACGAGTACGGGATGTTCGACATCTCGGACGTGGACGACCCCGACGACGGCCCGCGGGCCGGCACGCGCGTCGCCGGCGACACCGAGGCGTCGATGTACGCCGCGCTCGACCTCCCGCTCGTCCCGCCGGAGCTACGCGAGGACACCGGCGAAATCGAGCGCGCCGCCGACGGCGACCTGCCGGACCTCCTCGCGGAGGGCGACCTCCGCGGCGACCTCCACACCCACACCGACTGGTCCGACGGCGACAACAGCATCGCTGAGATGGTCGCGGCCGCGGCGGAACGCGGCTACGACTACCACGCCGTCACCGACCACGCCACCGGCCCCGGCATGGTCGGCGGCGTCGGCGTCGCGGACGACGACCTGCTCGACCAGATTGCCGAGGTCCGCGCCGTCGCCGACGACGCCGACATCGCGGTGTTCACCGGCGTCGAGGCCAACATCGACGCCGAGGGCGGCATCTCCGTCGCCGACGACGTGCTCGACCAACTCGACGTGGTCGTCGCCTCGCCCCACAGCGCGCTCGACCAGGACCGCGAGACGGCCACCGAGCGACTCGTCACCGCGATGGAACACCCCGCGGTGAACGTCCTCGGCCACCCGACCGGCCGACTCATCAACCAACGCCCCGGCCTGCCCCTCGACTACGAGCGACTCGCGGAGGCCGCCGTCGAACACGGCGTCGCGCTCGAACTCAACGCCAGCCCCTATCGCCTCGACCTGAACGGCGAGGCGCTCAAAATCGCCGTCGAGGCGGGCGCGACCGTCGCCATCGACACCGACGCCCACCGACCGGGTGAACTCGACCACGCCCGCTACGGGGTCCACACGGCCCGTCGCGGCTGGGTCGAGACCGCTGACGTGCTGAACGCGCGGTCGGTCGAGGAACTGTCCGACTTCCTCGCGTGACCGACGACGTTGGAGCCGGCCACCCCGGCACGGTCGCCTCGGGCGTCGAGCGAGCCGCGCCCGGCGACACGGCGCTCCTTCTGGACGTGATGCTCGGCAAACTCGCCACGTACCTGCGGATGTGCGGCTACGACGCCGAATACGCGCTCGACGGCGGGGACGAAACAGAAGACGGAGCGGACGGAGCGCGCGACGGCCGAACCGACCCCGGCGACGACGAACTACTCGCGCGGGCGGACGCCGAGGGGCGCGTCCTCCTCACCCGCGACGTGCGACTGGCCGAGCGAGCCCCGCGGAGCGTCCTCCTCGCCGGACGGGAGCCAGTCGCGCAACTCCGCGAACTCGAAGCGGTCGGCTTCGCGGTCTCGCTGGACGAGGAGCCGTCGCGGTGTGGCGTCTGTAACGGCCCCGTCGAGGCGGTCGGCCGCGACGAGCGAGTTCCCGACTACGCGCCCGACCCGGCGGAGACGGCGCTGTGGCGGTGTCGCGACTGCGGGCAGGTGTTCTGGCGCGGGAGCCACTGGCGCGACGTGGAAACGAGGCTAGACGGCGGAGAACAGTAGGCGGAAACGGTCGGCCGGGTCGGTCGGGTCAGACGGGTCGTCGACAGACTACTCGCGGCGGCGCGGGAACCACTCGTCGCAGGCTTCCATGTCCTGCATCATCTCGTCGTGGGCCGCGCAGTAGGGCTTGAGCCCGTCGGAGGTGCGGACGTACTCGAAGTACGTGCAGTTGCCGCAGTAGCGGTCGCCGACGGTGGCGTTCGCCGGGCGGTCGGCGTCGGGGTGGTCGGCCGCGCCGGCCGGCGAGCGCGCGGACTCGTTGGACTGGACGGTGTCGACGCCGGAGCGGTTCGTCGCCGCGCCCGCCGAACCCGCCGACTGAGTCGCGTCCGCCCCGTCGGACGAGGGCGACGCCGAGGGCTCGACGTCGAGCGGGGTGATGTCCTGCGTCGACGCGCCGCCGTCGGTCGCGCCGGCGCTCGCGGTCGAGGTCGACTGGTTCGTCTGCGTCTGGACGTCGCCGTCGGGCGTGCCGCCGAGGAAGCCGATGCCGCCGAGTCCACCATCGCCGGAGTTCTCGACTTCGACGACGCGGGTCTCGCCCTTCTTCGTCACTTGCACCGTGGCCGTGCCGCCCGGGTCGTTCCGCGTCTTGAAGTTGGCGACGCCGACGAACAGACACCAGAACGTCGTGACCGTGCCGAAGAAGTAGACGGCGACGGTTTCGAGCGTGAGGTCGGGAAGGCCGGCCCCGCAGGTCGCGCCGGTCCACTGGCAGGGGTACGCGTGCGAGAAGAGCGCGACGCCGAGGACGGCGATACTCGCGCCGATGAGCGACGCGGCGCGGGTTCGACGGCTCGCGGGGAGGACCGCGAGGACGCCGAGGAAGACGGCGGGAACGCCGATGCCTCCGAGGATGCCCCCGAGTTCGCGCGCTTCGCCGAGGGTCGCCCCGCCGGACGTGTACACGTCGGTGGTCGCGACGACGATGCCCGCGACGACGAGCAGCACGCCGAGGAGGAACCCCCCGAATCCCAGGGACAGCCGTCGGAGACTCGGCCCGCCCCGGCCACCGTGGTACGCCTCCGAAAGACTGGTCATGGCCCCGACTACGAAACCAGCCCCTAAAACGATGCGTCAGACGATTGTCTGCTTCTCGACACGTCGCGGGCTATCGATATCGGCGCGTCGTCCCGTCGGCGCGCCGGCGGTGCGTCGCGGTCGCATGCGAATCTCGAAGGGATTATCATGCGCGGTGGCTAACCCTCGCGCATGGCTGACGAGGAAGCAGACGAGGAACCCGCCGTCGAACTCGGTACGGGCGCGTCCGTCGAAGGTGCGCCGCTCGCGCGCGTCGCCTCCCGACTGACGTGGCCCCAAGAAAAGAGCAGCATCCTGAACAAAGAAGGCGACGCGGTCATCCGCACGCCCGACGGCCCCCAGAGCCTCGAAGACGTGCTCGCCGAGGCCGACGAGACCTACTTCGAAACCCGGCAGGCCTTCCTCGACGACGTGTTCGACATCGTCGGCCGCGACCCGGTCCAGACGGAATAGCGGTGTTACGCCGCCGGCTCGCCCGCCTCCCGTGGCTCTCCCGCGCCCTCCTCGTCGGGGGCGTCGTCGGGGCCGCGTGGAGCCTCTGGCCGCTTCCCGCCGGCGACCTCACCTACCGCGCGGTCCACGACGCCCTCCTGTTCATCCTCGTACCCGGAGCGCTCGCGCTCGCCCACGGCCGCAACCTCGGCTGGAACGTCGACCGCGCGGCGCTCCGAAACACGCTTTTGCTCGCGCTGTTCGTCCTCCCCTTCTACCTCGTCGGGTCGAGCCTCCCGTCGATTCGGGCGTACTACCCGATGTGGCACACCTCGACCGCGCTCGCTGACTTCCTCCCGCACGCCGCCCAGCAACTGCTCGTCGTCGTCGCCGCCGAGACGTACTACCGCGGCCTGCTCTGCGTCGGCGTCCGAGAAATCGGTCGGAAGAGCGCCCTCATCAGTCCGATTCTCTACGCGTTTCACCACGTCGGCAAGCCCCCGATAGAGATTCTCCTGTCGGCTCCGACGGACGTGCTGTTCGGCCTCGTCGACTACGAGAGCGACTCGATTCTCCCTTCCATCGTCGCCCACGGCGGCGGCCTCATCCTCTTGGACTGGCTCGTGCTTCACCCGCCGCTGTTCCCGCCCGAGCGAGTCGCCACGGCGCTCCAGTGGCTCCCGATTCCGCTATGAGCGACGATAGCGACGCGGTCGAGGGGGAGAGAGACGGCGAGTCGTATCCGTCGCTCGGTCTCGCCCGCAGCACCGTCGAGGTCGTCGCGCACGACCCGCGCTGGCGCGAAGCGTACGAGCGCGAGGTCGAGCGCCTGCGGCCGCGACTCGACAGCAACGACGCCGGAAATGGTGGTAGCGACGCCGACGGCGTCCGGTTCGAACACGTCGGAAGCACCGCTGTTCCGGGACTGGCCGCCAAAACCATCGTCGACCTGCTCGTCCTCGTCTCCGACCGCGACGACGCAGCGGGCGTCGCGCGGGCGCTCGAAGCCGCAGGCTACGAGGAGCGCCCCGACGACGACGTGTCCGACCGACGGTTTTTCGTCCGCGGCCCGCCCGAGCGCCGGACGCACTACCTCTCTCTGACCGAAGTCGGGAGCGACTGCCACCGCGAGCAGGTCGCTTTCCGCGACGCCCTCCGCGCGGACGACGACCTCGCGGCCGAGTACGAGCGACACAAATGCAGGCTCGCCGAGGCGCACCCGGACGAGCGAAGCCGATACACGAACACGAAGGCGTCGTTCGTCGAATCCGTGCTCGACGACGCCGCGTCGTTGGAAGACGACGACCCGCTCGTGTAGGCTAAGCACACTACCATAGCTTTTCCCCGCCGGGGCGTCAACGGGGAGTCATGGCACTCCCAATCGACCCCAGCGCCATCAAACCGGAAGACATCGGCGAGGAACGCGTCGTCCTCGAGATGGAACACGAGGCGGCAATCGAGCGCGTCCGCGAGGCGTTCACCGACGCCGGGTTCGGTGTCGCCACCGAATTTTCGCCCTCCGAGATGCTCAACGAGAAGGTCAACGCCGGCCGCGACCCCTACTACGTCCTCGGCGCGTGTAACCCGAACATGGCGGACCGCGCGCTCGACGCCACTGACAAGAAGATGGGTGGGCTGTTCCCGTGCAACGTGGTCATCTGGGAGGAAAAGCCGGGCAAGCAGGTCGTCTACCACCTGAGCATCATGCGCGTCGCCCGACTCATCGGCATCGCACCCGACGACGACGAGATGGCCGATATCATCGCGGACACGGGCGAACTCGTCGAACAGGCGCTCGCCAACCTCGACGCGGCCGACGCGTAGGCGAGACACCGAGCGCCCTCGGGTGGCTCGACTTACAATCCGTCTCGCGCGTCGAGCGCGTCCGCGATGCGCTTCACGTCGCCGCGAATCTTGTACAGCAGATAGAGCGCGACGAGCGCCGCGACCACGGGGAGGAGCGCGAAAATGCCGTAGATGAGGAAGATGATGAGCAGTTCGGGACCGCCGGGTACCTGGAGGGGGACCATGGACGAAAAAAGTGGATTTTGTGACAAAAATGTTCGGCAGTCGTCGGACCGAGGTGGGCGAACTACGTCCGCCGAAGCACGACTAAGGCCGTCGCGAGAATCGCGACCACCGCACCGACCGCACCGAAACCGGGGACGTTCGAGAAGGTCGGTATCTCACTGCGGGCGTAGATGCGGTTGTCGTTGAACGCTTCGGACCCGCTCTCGTGCCATTCGGCGGTGTTACCGTCGACCACGTCGGCGTTCGAGTCCGTGATTTCGCCGGGCATCGTCAGGTAATAGTCGACGGACATCCCGCCGGTGAACGACCCCGAAAACTCGGTTCCGTCTCTCGCGGCCGCCTCCTCGTCAACGAAGTTCACGTCCTCGTACACGAGTTCTCCGTCCTCCGTGGTGACGCTAATCCCGTCGTCGGCGGTCGGAACAAAGTCCGTCCGCGAGAGTGTCATCGTCACCGTGTCGCCGTTGTACTCTTCGGAGTAGGATATCTGCTCCCGCTCGGATTCGTTGAACTCGCTCAGGACGGAGTCTTCGACGCTGTCGTAACCGTCCTCCTCGGCCGCCTCTTCAAGGTAGCCGTAGGCCGTGCGAGACATGTTGACTTGGTACGTCTGTTCGGCGATGCTGCCGTCGGCGTTGACCGTCGAGTGAACCGTCACATGAGCGCACCCGGCGAGAACCAAAAGGAGCGCGAGACCCGCAACTGCCGCCGCTTTTCGTTGGACCATCCAGTAAACAAACTAACCCACAGTTCTAATAGTTATCTTTCCCGAAATCCTCGAAAGATACACTTATCCGAAATCGAAGATGTCCGTCTGGAGGCCGGCGGCCATCGTGGATTTCCGCCGGAGGGCCGCGAGCGAGACGGGGAGGTACTCCGTCACGTCGCGGACGGCATCACCGAACGTCTCGGCTTGGGCCATCTCGCCCTCGAAGGCGTGGCGGATGGACTCGCGAATCTGCCAGACGCCGACCGGGCCCCAGTAGTCGTCGGAGACGTGTCTGATGACGAGCGCCTTCGCCTGTCGGCCGCGCTCTTTGAGGTGTTCGAGGACGCCGAGGCGGGAGGCGTGGTACGCGCCGGCCGTCTCGTTCACGTAGCCGGTCCGGCCCTCGTAGCCCTCGCGGTCGGCCGCGAGGTACATCCCCGCCTCGGGGTCGGGGTTCCAGACGCTCCCCGGCGCTTTCAGCTCGATGAGTTCGAACTCCCAGCGCCCCGGCGCGAGGATGACCCAGAAGGCGTTGCCGATGAACTCGTTGCGGTAGATTTCGACGCCGTCGACGCTCTCTGCGTGTTTGACCTGTCCGCGGAGGTACTGGCCGAGCGTGTCGTCGACGGCGGTGATAGACCACCGTGTCGGGACGAGCCGGCGCTGTTCGGTCTGGCCGAGCGCGCCCGCAGAAAGGATGGTGTTGATGTCGTACACGTCGAAGCCGCGGCGGTAGAGGTACGTCATCGCACCCTCGGCGTTCCAGTCGTCGTCTTCGAGCGTCTTCTGTACCAGTTTGGGGACGTGCGGGTTCTCCGCGAGGTCGGCCGAGCGGGCGCGGGCGCGCGGGCCGACGGGGGTCGCCACGTCGTCGGCGCTGGCGTCGAGGTCGAGCGACGGCTTCCCGTCGAGGCCGATTTCGACCGTCACGGGGCGGTCAGCGATGGCGACCTCGCGTTGCGTTCCGAGGAAGCCGTCCCACGAGTCGGCGACGTTCGTCACCTTCGTCCCGCGATTTGAGTTCAGAAGCGAGGTGCGCCGCTGGAACACGTCGTCGATGCTCACGCCCTCGTCGTACCACGCGGCGCTCGTCTCGAACGAGGCGGCGTCCTCGTCGTGGCCGACCGGCGAGAGGATACCCGTCGAGACGTTCGGATAGTTCGACCGTCCGACGAAAATCGACGGGGAGACGCCGCCGTACAGCGAGTCTCCCTGCACCGTCTCCTCGAACCGGTCTTGGAACGTTTCGAGGTGGTCGAGGATGCCGTAGGACTTCTCCTCGGCGAGTCGCCGCCGCTCGGCGCGCTCGTCCCGCTCGATGTCCATGTACTCGTCGAGCCGCATTCACCGGACGTGGGTCGCCCGCGGATATGAACCTTCGGCGACGGGTCCGGGGTCAGAAAAGGATGCGACTCGCGCGGGCGACCGTCAGGTGTGGATGCCCATCGCTTCGATCTGTTCTTGGTAGCGGTTCCGGATGGTGACCTCCGTCACCTGCGCGACCTCCGCGACCTCGCGCTGGGTCTTCTTCTCGTTGCAGAGAAGCGACGCGGCGTAGATTGCGGCGGCGGCGAAGCCGGTCGGCGACTTCCCGGAGAGAAGCCCCTGTTCCGCGGTCGTCTCGATAATCTCGTTGGCCTTCGACTGGACTTCCTTCGAGAGGTCGAGTTCGGAGGAGAATCGCGGCACGTACTTCTTGGGGTCAACTGGCCGCATCTCCAAGCCGAGTTCCTGGGAGATGTAGCGGTACGTCCGCCCGATTTCCTTGCGCTCGACGCGCGACACCTCGGAAATCTCTTCGAGCGAGCGCGGAATACCCTCCTTCCGACAGGCGGCGTACAGCGCCGAGGTGGCGACGCCCTCGATGGAGCGGCCGCGAATCAGGTCCTCGCTGAGCGCCCGGCGGTAGATGACCGAGGCGACTTCCCGAACCGACCGCGGGACGCCGAGCGCCGACGCCATGCGGTCGATTTCGCTGAGGGCGAACTGGAGGTTGCGCTCGCCGGCGTCCTTCGTCCGGATGCGCTCTTGCCACTTGCGCAGGCGGTGCATCTGCGACCGCTTCTTCGAGGAGATAGAGCGGCCGTAGGCGTCTTTGTCCTTCCAGTCGATGGTCGTCGTCAGCCCCTTGTCGTGCATCGTCTGCGTGGTCGGCGCGCCCACGCGCGACTTCGACTGCCGCTCGGAGTGGTTGAACGCCCGCCACTCCGGGCCGGGGTCGATGCGCTCTTCTTCGATGATGATGCCGGTCTCCTCGTGAATCAACTCGCCGTCGCCGGTCCGAACGACTTCCTCGGGGTCGAGGTTGTCGAGGTCCAACTCTTCTTCGGATGTCTCGTCGTCCTGTGACTCGTCTCCCCATCGAGTCCGGTCGTGCTCACGCTCCCGCTGGCGGGTAGGCCGTTTCATCGCATTTATATATTGTCTATTTCCTTGCACTTCAACCTTTGCCGGGGTTCGTCGGAGTGTCGCTGCGCTCTCAGCGACGAACGGAGCGCCTTTACCGAGTCCCCGGTGAGGTGACGGTATGCCGACCGTCGAGTGCGACCCCGACGAAGCCCGACGACGACTCGAAGCCGCGGGCGTGTCCGTCTCGCCCGGGAACACCGACCACGAGCGCTGGCGCGCCGAGCGCGGCGACGCCAGCGCGGTCGCCTACGACGGGAAAGTCGTCGTACAGGGGTCGCGGCCCACCGACCTGCTCGCGCTCATCCGGCCGAAAGGCGGTCGCGCGCACGTCTACTTCGACGGCGCGAGCCGGGGGAACCCCGGACCCGCCGCCATCGGCTGGGCCATCGTAACGAGCGACGGCATCGTCGCCGAGGGCTCGAAGCGAATCGGCGAGACCACCAACAACCGCGCGGAGTACGAGGCGCTCGTGGAGGCGCTGTCGGTCGCAGAAGAGTACGGCTACGACGAGGTGGACGTGCGCGGCGACTCGCAGTTAATCGTCAAGCAGGTACGCGGCGAGTGGAACACGAACGACCCCGGGCTCAAAGAGCGCCGCGTGAAGGCCCGAGAGCTGCTGTCGGCGTTCGACCGCTGGTCGCTGGAGCACGTACCGCGAGAGATAAACGACCGCGCGGACTCCCTAGCCAACGAGGCCCTCGACGATGCCTGAGTCAGAACTCCCCGAAGACGTGCTTTCCGAAGCCGAGCGGCTGACGCGACTGGCCCGCGACGCCGTCGACCCCGACGAGACCGCGGCGTATCGGTCCGCCCGCGACGACATCGTAAGCGAGTACGAGTTCCGCGCGCGACACCGCGAGGAAGACGACGTGTTGGTGCTCCACCCGGACGAATGGGTCGACGACGACGGAATCGTCGACCCGGCGGAGATAGACGACGTGGACCGCGGAATCGAGCGACCGCTGTCGGGGACGGGAGAGGACCACGAGTGGAGCGCGGTCGAAGAACACAACGCGGCGTGCGTCGCGGCCGTCGCCGAGGAACACGGTGCGGCCCACGCGGCGAACGCCCGAGCGTTCGCGGACTTCCTCGGCAACCACTACGTCCGGCGAATCGAGACGGCCGGCGCTCCCGAACTGCGCGAGTTCGTCGAAGAATATTATCCACGCAACGCGTGGCCGACCGCTGAACAGCGGTCGTTGTTACCGGAGTCGCTCGAGTTGCTCTTCGACGCCGCAGACGCCGAAGTGCCCGAATACAACTGAGCGAACCCCGCGGTTCGTGCGGTGGACGCAGCCGATTACAGCTTGTTTTCGACGAGTTCCGAGACCATCTCGGCGCGCTCGTCGTCGGTGACGAACTTCGCGAGCATCCAGTCGAAGCGGTCGAGGACCGCCTGGAGGCCGTCGTCGGTCAGTTCGTACTGGTTCGTCCGCTTGTCGAGTTCGCTTTTCTCGACGAGACCCATCTCGACGAGGTCGTCGAGGTTGGGGTACAGACGCCCGTGGTTGACCTCGGTGTCGTAGTACGATTCGAGGTGACGCTTGATAGCCAGACCGTACATCGGCTCCTCGGCGAGAATGACGAGGATGTTCTGTTGGAACGCGGTGAGGTCCCGAGCCGCACCGGATTCGTTGCCAATTGTTTGTGCCTCTGACATGCATATGGAAATGTCATCGACCTATTTAAACTTTGTCAACGCGCAGTCTGTTTCACTACCAATCGAGGTACCATTATACGAAGAAATCGGGGCGGAGCGGACACGAGTGGCGAGTATTGCACACAGACGAGCCACGGAGAGAACCGAGAGACAGCGCGCGGGAGTCGAGCGGTCATACCCGGGGAATATCTCACACGCACAGCGGTAACGTCGCGGGGTTCTGTCGATAATACCTCTACATATAGAGGGGTTCAAAGCCGCCGACGAGACCGGGACGACGGCGATACGAGACTAATCCCGAAAGGACTTTTGCCCGTATCGAGGATGGATTCGGTATGGTGAACCTCTGGGAAGACATGGAGACCGGCCCGAACGCGCCGGACGAAATCTACGCAGTCGTCGAGTGCCTCAAAGGCGAGCGCAACAAGTACGAGTACGACAAGGACATCCCCGGCGTCGTCCTCGACCGCGTGCTCCACTCCAACGTCCACTACCCGTCGGACTACGGCTTCATCCCGCAGACGTACTACGACGACGAGGACCCCTTCGACGTGCTCGTCCTCGTCGAAGACCAGACGTTCCCCGGCTGCGTCATCGAGGCGCGCCCGGTCGCGCTCATGAAGATGGACGACGACGGCGAGCAGGACGACAAGGTCATCGCCGTCCCCGTCGAGGACCCCCGCTACGACCACATCGAGGACCTCGACGACATCCCGCAGCAGACGCTCGACGAGATTGACGAGTTCTTCGCGACCTACAAGAACCTCGAAGCCGGTAAGGAAGTCGAGACGCTGGGCTGGGAAGACAAACAGGCCGCCAAGGACGCCATCGAACACGCGATGGACCTCTACGAAGAGAACTTCGCGTAAGCGACTTCAACCGCGCGCTTTTTTCGACGCCGCCTTCGACCGAGAGCCGCCGCGCCCGTCCGCGGCTCCCCGAGGACCGCCCGAGCAGGAGACCGACCGCCGTCGTCGCCACAGATACCCGACAGTTATGGCCGGCGCACCGACCGATAAATTATGCGCATGGGTAATCTTTAGTCCCTGTGTCGGCTACGTCGAGACGAGTATGGCAGCCAAGCAACCCCGCCTCGGGCTTCAGCACCCGACCGTCGTTCCCACGAACTTCACGCCCGCCGACGAGGCGGCCGAAGACGCCGACGAAGCGTCCGACGAAGACGCGTAATCTCGCATTTCTCGCGCGCCGACTGCCGAGAGCGACAGCGTCGCCCGCGCCGACGATAGACAACAGTCGACCTGGAAATCGGCTATTCCGGCCGCGTGAGGCGTTTTCGGTTCGAATTCGTCTCCTAATCAAGAGGCGAGCCAACACGCCTCATCTATGAGGGAACCCCTTTTTATCTCGCCGCCGCAAGGCGTTGGTAATGCCTATCTGCGACGTGTGCGGCAAAGACGAGAGTCTGCCGTACCGCTGTTCGCGGTGTGGCGGGACGTTCTGTTCCGAACACCGCCTCCCCGAGAACCACGACTGCGCGGGGCTCTCCGACTGGGACGACCCGGCCGGCGTCTTCGATAGCTCTTTCGACGATTCCGTGAACAATGAGGGCGGCCGCGGCGGCGGCCTCTTGAGTTCGCTCACGGGCGCTGGCGGCGTGTTCGGCTACTTCCGCGGGAACGTCACCTACCTGTTTCTCGCGCTGATGTGGCTCACGTTCTTCTCACAGCTCGTCTTAGAGCAGTTCCTCGGACTGTCCAACCTCTCGATTAGCGCGTTCTACCTCACGAGCATCCACCCCGAGTACGTCTGGACGTGGGTCACCTCGATATTCGCCCACGGCGGCTTCTACCACATCGTCGGCAACTCCATCGTGCTGTTCTTCTTCGGCCCGCTGGTGGAGCGCTACGTCGGCTCGCGGAAGTTCGCGGCGCTGTTCCTCGTCAGCGGGATGCTCGCCGGACTCGCGCAGGTCGGCTCGTCGATGCTCCTGTCGCCGGGAAGCCTGAGCGCCGTCGTCGGCGCGAGCGGAGCCATCATGGCCGTCCTCGGCGTCCTGACGGTCCTCAATCCGGGGCTCCGTATCTACCTGTACTTCATCATCCCCGTGCCGCTGTGGCTGTTCACGCTCGGGTTCGCGGGCATCTCGGTGTTCTTCTTCGTCAGCCAGAGCGCCGACGGCATCGCCCACTTCGCGCACCTTATCGGGCTCGTCATCGGCCTCGCCTACGGCCAGCGCGTGAAGGGCCAACGGAAGGTCCCCTCGCAGCTCTCGCTCGGCGGGCGCGGCCCCGGTGGTCCCGGCGGCCCCGGCCGCGGTCGGTTCTGAGATGCGGCCCGCCCGCCCCGACCTCGCGCCCCGCCCCGGGCTCTCGCGCGACGAGATGGAGTCGCTTCAGCGCCGCGTCGCCGAGGCCGCCGTCTTCGAGGACGACCTCCCGTTCGACCCGACGCGCGTCTCGCTCGACTCGCTGAAACGAGAAAACCAGACGCTCACGGAAGCGACGGCGCTTGACGGCGACGCCGACGCCGCGGCCGACTCGCCGCCGCTCGTCGCCGGTATCGACCAGTCGTTTCTGGACGACCGCGCGCTGAGCGCCGTCGTCGTCCTCCGCGGCGGCGAGGTCGTCGAGCGCGTCCACGCCGTCTCCGACCTCGATTTGCCGTACATCCCCGGCCTGCTCTCGTTCCGCGAGGGCGGTCCCATCCTCAACGCGCTCGCCGAACTCGACTGCGACCCCGACCTGCTCGTCTTTGACGGCTCCGGGCGCATCCACTTCCGGCAGGCCGGGCTCGCCACCCACCTGGGCGTCGTCTGCGACGCGCCGAGCATCGGCGTCGCCAAGTCCCTCCTCTGTGGGACGCCGGACGAGGACGTGGACGGTCGGCCGGAGGGCTGGCGAACGCCGATTCGCGCCGACGACTCGGTCGACCCGGTCGGCGGCCACCCCGCCGACTCGGAGACGACCATCGGCTACGCCTTCCAGTCGCGGCAGTACGACTCGCGGCCCGTCGTGAACCCGCTGTACGTCAGCCCCGGCCACCGCCTCTCCGCGGCGACAACGGTCGACCTCGTCTCCCGGCTGTCGGGGTCGTACAAGCTCCCCGAGCCGACCCGGTTGGCCGACGCGTACGCCGACGAGGCGAAGGCCCAGTACGAAGACTGAGACGCGACCGCAGCCCAATCGTGGCGAACCGCGTACACTTAACAGCGCGCGGTTCGACCTACCGACGTGCATCAAAAGACGGTCCTCATCACCGGATGCTCCTCGGGTATCGGGCGCGCGACGGCGCTCGACTTCCTCGACGAGGAGTGGGAGGTCTACGCTACCGCCCGGAACCCGGCCGACATCGAGACGCTGGGGGAACGCGGCGCGAACATCGCGACGCTCGACGTGACCGACCAGGAGGACGTCGACCGCGTGGTCGACCGCATCGTCGACGAGCAGGGCCGCATCGACTGCCTCGTCAACAACGCCGGCTACGGCCAGATGGGCCCCGTCGAGGACGTGCCGACCGGGAAGGTCCACGACCAGTTCGACGTGAACGTCTACGGCCCCCACCGGCTCATCCGCGCCGTGTTGCCCCACATGCGCTCGCAGGGCGACGGCACCATCGTCAACGTCTCCAGCGTCGTCGGCCGCGTCGCCTTCCCCGGCACCGGCGTCTACGCCGGCTCGAAGTTCGCCCTCGAAGCGATGACCGACGCGCTCCGCACGGAAGTCGAGGAGTACGGCATCGACGCCGTCCTCATCGAGCCCGGCCCGGTCGAGACGCAGTTCTCGAATCGCGTCGAAGCCGAGGTCAACGGCGACGGCGACGAGGCCGACGGCCTCGACCGCTCGGGCGCGTACGAGAAACTCTACAAACTGTTCGACGACTCGCAGGCGCTCGGCGGGGGCGGCCCCGGCGCGATTCCGCCCGAACGGGTCGCGGAGGATATCGTCAACGCCGCGAGTTCGACCAAGCCGCGGGCGCGCTACCAGCCCGGAACCGTCGCCCGCATCGGCGTCCTCGCGCGCTTCCTTCCCGACGCGTGGCGCGACGCGCTCTACGGCTTCGCCCGCAAACTACCCTGACACGCGCCGTCTATCCGCGTCGCAGCCCCGGTCGCCGCTAGTCGAGACAGGTCGCGACGACCCGAAGGGCATCTTCGCCCTGTACCTGTTCCGCGAGCAGCGGCACCCGTTTCACGTCGCGGCCGCGGAAGAGGTTCGTCGCCGACCGGAGCGCGTCCTGCTGGACCTGCCAGCGGCGCTGACAGAAGCCGCAGTTCTCCAGGTCGGGCGACTCTATCCACTTGGGGTCCACGTTCGCCACGTCCTCGACGGACTCCATCACGCGGTTGACGACGAGGGTCTGGACGGGGATGTCGAACTCGTCGAGCCGCGAGACGAGGCGCTTGGACTCCACGACGCTCATCTCCTCGGGAATCATGACGACGCGGAAATCGGTCCGCGTCGGGTCCCGGAGGACCGCGCGCAGGCGCTCGATTCGCTCGCGGAGGTCGTCGAGGTCCGCCATCCCCGCCTGCGGGTCGTCGGGGCCGCCGCCGAACATCCCCTTGAGGTTGTCCATCATGCCGGAGAACCGCTGGCGCATGCGAGCGATGCGGCCGAGCATGGAGTCCATCAGTTCGGGGAGTTCGAGCAGGCGGAGCGTGTGACCCGTGGGCGCGGTGTCGATGACGACGCGGTCGAACCGCGGGTCGTCCATGTATTCGAGGAGCTGCTGCATCGCCGCGGCCTCGTCCGCGCCGGGCATCGGCCCGCCCATCCCCATCGGCCCGTCGCCGCCGAGGAGGTCTTCGAGACCGCCCATGCCGCCGAACGGGGAGTCAGCGTCACCCGAGCCGCCGCCGGCGAAGGGGTTGTCGTCGTCGTACTCGCCGGTGTCGTAGTCGGCCTCGTCGTCGAAGCCCTCGTCCGCGCCGTCGCCGCCGGCGAACGGTCCTTCCATGACCGCGTCGGGGTCGATTTCGGCCGCGTAGAGGGGAATTTCCTCGCGGATGCGACTCGGCTTGTTCGGGACCGGCACGCCGAGCGTGTCGGAAAGGGAGTGCGCGGGGTCCGTGGAGACGACGAGCGTCGCGGTGCCGTCGGCCGCGCTGGCGAGCGCCGTCGCCGCGGCCATCGTGGTCTTTCCGACGCCGCCCTTGCCGCCGTAGAGGACGTAGTCGGGCGCGTCGATACCATCTGGAAGGCCCTCGGTGTCGGTCGAGGTGACCTCGTCGGGGTCAGTGACTTCCACCTCGATTTCGGCCGGCCCGTCGTCGCCGTCGTCGCCGTCGTCGCCGGCGTCGTCTTCGTCGGCGTCGGGTCGCTCCGTCGGCTCAACGTCGATGTCCATGTCGGACCCGACACCGCGGGGCTTTGTGTACTTCTCGGTCTCGGAACCGCCGGAGGACTTTTGCCCGGTCGCGTCGGTGCCGGCCGCGACCCGACCCGACCGCAACCATCGTTTCCCGCTCCCGACCGCTTTTGTCCCGACCGCCCGTCGTCGGTCGTATGCGCGAGTTCGCATCCGACCCGCCCGAGGAGGTCCGCGCCGGCGACGCCCTCCGCGAGGCGGGCCACACCGTCGCCGTCGCGGAGTCCTGCACCGGCGGCCTCATCGGGTCGCTCCTGACCGACGTGCCCGGCTCCAGCGACTACTTCGACCGCTCGCTCGTCACCTACTCCTACGACGCCAAGCGCCACGAACTGGCGGTCTCGCGGGAGTCGCTGGACGAACACGGGGCCGTCTCCGAGGCCGTCGCCCGCGAGATGGCCGCCGGCGTCCGCGACGTGGCCGACGCGACGTGGGGGCTGGCGACGACGGGCATCGCCGGGCCGGAGGGCGGCCTGCCCGGCAAACCGGTCGGCACCGTCTTCGTCGGCGTCGCCTTCGCCGCGCCGTGGGGGTCCGGCGACTCCTACGCCCGCGTCGAGCGCTTCGAGTACGACGGGTCGCGGACGCAGGTGAAAGAACGGATTGCGCGCGGGGCGCTGGCGCTCCTCCGCGAGGAAATCGAGTCCGAGTCCGTCACGACCGGCTGAGCGGGCCGCACGGCCGCCGTCGGTCGGTTCCGTGGGAAAGCTTTGTATCCCGCCGGACCAGTCTGCATCCATGAACAAGAAGGGACACGTGCTCAACGCCATCCTGTTGGCGCTCGGGCTCGGCGTCATCCTCACCGTGGACCCGCGGTCGTTCGAACCGACGATGGATTCGGCGTTCCTCCTCGCTCAGAAAATCGGCCAACTGTCGCTTCCGGTCGTCCTCGGCGCGCTGTTTCCCGACGTGGACACCGCCTTCGGCAAACACCGCAAGACGCTCCACAACCTCCCGGTGCTGGTGATATTCCTCGCGTTCCCGATCGTCTTCGACAACCTCCAGTTCGTCTGGATTGGCGTCGCCACCCACTACGTCCTCGACATGGTCGGCTCGAAGCGCGGCATCGCGCTGTTCTACCCGCTGTCACCGCAGGAGTACGACCTGCCGACCGGCGTGGCGACCAGTTCGAAACACGCCGATGCGGTGACCGTCGTCGTCACGGTCGCCGAACTCGGCGTTCTCGCGGGCGTCCACTACTTCGTCTTTTCGCTCGACGTGTCCCTCGCGGACGCCGCGGCGTCGTTCACCGCGGTGGTCTGAGGGCGGGGCGGCCGCGACGCTGGCGCGGTCGGGCGCGCTCGAAGAGATGTTGCGAATCAGTAGACGCTCACGTCGTCGAACCGGCCGTCGTAGGCGATGTGATTCGGATGTGTCGGCTCCATCCCCGAAAGCAGGAGTCGGTCGATTTTCCCCCACGAGTTCTCGTAGCCGAGGTGGGCGAACTCGGCCGCGCCGCGGAACCCGTGGGAGACGCCGGTGCGGCGGACGACCCGACGTTCGGCCCCTTCGCGGAGCGCGGCGACGAGGTCGGCCTCGGAGTCGATGTCGCGGTCGAACTCGGTCCACGCCTCACCGACGGTGCCACGGAGGTGCGCGTACGACGACGCGAAGCCGGGCAGCCCCGTCTCGCGGGCGATGTCGCGCCCGCGACGGTTGTCCCGCGGCAGGGCCTTCGTGTTGTACGTCTCGACGGCGTCGATGTCGTCGCGGCGGGCGGCCACGTCCTCGGCGGTGAGACTCACCGTCAGGAACGTCGGGTGGGGGACGAGCGTCGCCGCGCCCTGCCGGTCGAACTCCGCGAAGGCTCCGTCGAGAGTGATGAAGTCGGGAACGGGGTCCGAGAGCCCGACCGCGAGGACGTGTTTGCGGTCGCGCCACGACCCCGTGAACACCTCGCGGGCGGGGACCACGAGCAGGTCGTCGTCGGAGAATCGCGCCGCGCGGGCGCGAGCGTCGGGCAGGCGGACGAAGTGCGGCGCGTAGACGAGCACGTCGATGCCGCGGGCTTTCGCGCGAGAGACCACCCGCTCGTCGAGAATCTTCACGTGCATATCGACCCGCGTCGTCGTGGTCGCGCTCACACGATACGGTCGGGTCAGCCACCAGTTAGTGGTTGCTATTTGTCGAACGGCGGCCGGTCGAAGAAACGGTTTTGTGGCTCACGGCCGTCGGGGGGAACATGTCCCGGTGGAAGTGCGGCATCGAAGGGTGTGACGGTCGGTTCGAAGACGTGGAAAGCGCGGTCATCCACCAGACGGTGGACCACGAGCGCCACGAGTGCAAGGTGTGTGGGACGGTCGTTCCCGAGGGCTACTTCGCGATTCGCCACGCCTTCGACGAGCACACCCGCGCCGAGTTCGTCCGCGCGTACGACGCCGATTCCTCGGCCGTCCGCATCCGCGAGGACGTGAAAGACGCCGTCGAGGCGGACGCGGACCTCAACAGCGTCGTCGAGACGCTCCGCGAGCGGGGCGCGCTGTAAGACCACGCGAGACCGGCGGGTCGCGGTCGCGGTGGGACGCGACGCTGCTCGCCCGAGACGGCGCTCGTCGGGGACTGTCGGGGGACATGGGAGTCGCCGGGGACGCGCGGCTACACCGCTCGTCACGCGCTGCGTCGAGCCGAAAACTGAGAGAGAAGAACCCTTCGTCGGGGCGGACGCTTACCGCTCTTCGGAGTCGAGGACGCGAATCTGGTCGCCGCGGACGGTGACCGGAATCGGAACCGTCGCCTCGTACAGTTCGACGGTGACCTGGTCTTTCGTCTCGTCGATGCGCTGGACGCGCGCCTTCTCGCCTTTGAACGGGCCGGCGATGAGCTCGACGATGTCGCCCTCCGCGATACCCTCCACGTCCGGCGTCGGCGAGAGGAAGTGCTCGACTTCGGCCATGCTGGAGGTGCCGACCGCGCCGCCGCTCTCGACGAGGCCGCGAGCGTGGGGAATCTCTTCGAGGACACGCGTGACGATGCCGTCGTCGTCGGCCTCGACCATCACGTAGCTCGTGAGCGAGTCGGGCGCGAGGACGGCGTGAATCTGTTCGAACTCCTTCGTCGCGATCATATCCGCAACCGTCTGCTCCTGGCGAGCAGTGGTCTTCACGGCGAAGATGGGCATCTCAGACCCCTCCGGGGAGGAAGCTCATGACCGCGAAGATGATGAAGCCGAGCAGTCCGACGAGGAAGATACCCGCGCCGGCGATTTTGGAGATTTGGGAGAACTCCTGCCAGGACGGGGTGCTCGCGAGTTTCAACACGCGAACGTAGCTGTTCAGATCGTACTTGACGTCCATGTTGCTGGGGCCTACGGCGTCGGGCTTTTTCTATCTATTGATGCACCGGCGGGTGGGATTCGGAGCCGAACGCGGGCGAAAACGCCGGATTCGACGGCGTGACGCCGCTGTGCGGAACCTGAGCGGAGCGAAAAGGAAGCGCGTCGAGACCGCGAGCGCGGTGAGTGCGGGACGACTCGACTACTCGACGTAGTCGATGTCTTCGAGACGCTCTTCGGCCTGCGCCTGTGCCTCGCCGTTGCGGCCGTAGATTTGGGGTGACTCGACGCCGGTAACGACGATCATCGTCCGCATCATGCCTTCGAGTTCGTCGTCGACGGAGGTCCCCCAGATGATGCGCGCGTCGGGGTCGATGCGGTCGTAAATCTCCTCGACGACGCCCTCGGCCTCCTCGATGCTCATGTCCGAACCGCCGGTGACGTTGACGAGCGCGGAGTTCGCACCGGAGATGTCCACGTCGAGAAGCGGCGAGCGGAGGGCGGACTTGACGGACTCCTGAGCCTTGGACTCGGAGTCGGACTCGCCGAGACCGATCATGGCGACGCCGCCGCGTTCCATGACGGTCTTCACGTCGGCGAAGTCGAGGTTGACGAGACCGGGCTTGGTGATGAGTTCGGTGATGCCCTTGACCGAGCGCATCAGCACCTCGTCGGAGACCTTGAACGCCTGCCGGACGGGGAGTTTGCCCACGGCGTCGAGCAGGCGGTCGTTCGGGACGACGATGACCGTGTCCGACACGTCGCGGAGCCGTTCGAGACCGGCCTCGGCGTTCGTCCGTCGCACCTCGCCTTCGGCCGTAAAGGGCGTCGTGACGATGGCGATGGTGAGCGCGCCCGACTCGCGGGCCGCCTTGGCGACGACGGGGGCCGAACCGGTGCCGGTGCCGCCGCCGAGTCCGGCGGTGACGAACACCATGTCGGAGCCCTCGATGGCGTCGTAGATCTCCTCTTGGGATTCGAGGGCGGCCTCCTCACCGACCTGCGGGAGCGAGCCCGCGCCGCGGCCCTGGGTCTTCTGCTCGCCCATGAGAATCTTCGTGTCGGCCCCGATTTCCACGAGGTGCTGCACGTCGGTGTTGGCGGCGACGAGCTTCGCCCCCTTGATTCCCTCCTCGTGCATCCGGTTGACGGTGTTACCGCCGGCACCCCCGCACCCGACCACCGTGATGTTGGTCTGGAGGTCTTTGAGAACCGCTTTCAGTTCGTCGTCAGTCATCGTCCCGGACCGGTTGATGTTGGCCGCGCCGTCGACCTGAGCCGACTCATCCCCCATGTCCTCGGCCTCGGCCTCGTCAATTGCGTCGCCGACGATAGAGTCCATATTTATGGAGACGGTTTACGGAGGACGACTAATTATCTTTCCCCCTCGCGTCAGACATCCGTCCGACGCGCCGCCGATTCGTGCCGAAACGTGACATGTGAGCCCGCGGCACGGACCGTCTCTCCGCCGAATCGGTCGGCTGCGTCCCGATGGCGACTACACCGAGAACTCGACGAGTCGCTCTTTCGACACGTCCTCGGGCGCGACGGTCTCGCCGTCGACCTCGACGGACTGCCCGGCCGAGAGCTTGCCGAACGCCGGCCCCTCGGGGACGCCGAACTCGCGTGCGGCGGCGGGGTCGAAGGCGCGCGTGGTCGCCGTGACCGCCCCGTCGTCGCGGACGACGCTGTCGTATTTCTCGCGCAGCACGTCGCAGAGCCGCGACACGAGTTCGTCGTAGCCGTCGCCCGCGACCGCGGCGCGACCCACCGCGCGCGTCCCGCCTTCGGTCGTGTGGAAGGCGACGGTGGTCTCGTAGACGGCATCGCGCGCGGCGTCGAGGTCGATGCCCTGCGCCTCGCCGAGCAGGCCGTCGGGCAGCGAGACGACCTCGTAGTCGTCGGCGTCGACGCGCGCGCCGAAGCGGAGTCCCTCCTCGACGGTCGTCACGTCGGCTTCGAGGGCGGCGACGCGGTCGAGGGGGACGCCCGCGGTCTCGCGGACCCACGTCTCGGAGACGACCCGGAACCCCTCGGCTTCGAGGGCGGCCGCGAGGTCGTCGCGGTCGCCGTCGACCAGCGCGAGGTCGGCCGCCGACGCCTCGAACGCCCGGCGGAGCACGTCGCGGTTGTCCTCGGGCGCGCCCATCGCCTTGAGTTGCCAGTCGGCGGCGATGTGGCCGACGCGCCAGTCGGTCTCGCGGAGGACGCGCTCGAACCGCGGGGCGTAGTGGCCGCCGCCGAAGCCGACGAGCTGGCGGTCCGCGTCGGGCGCGACGCCCTCGATGTCGAGGACGGCCGCCGCGACCGCGCGGGCCCCCTCAGGGTCTCCCCACTGTTCCTCGTCGCTGCCGAGTTCGACGAACATCGAGGGGACCGTCGGCTCGGTCGGCCCGTGGTGAGTCGCCTCGATGCCGACCTCGTAGTCGTCCGGCGCGCGCTCGCGAAGCGCCTCGACGACGGCGCGCTGGGCGTTGGGACACGCGCGGGCGAATCGACCCGGCTCGCCGCCGTAGTCGGCGGGGCCGAAGTTCCCGGTGAAGTGCGCGGTCAGAAGCGGGCCGGTCTCGCCGGCATGCCGGGAGACGACGACGAGGAGGTCGAGGTCGGCGTCGAACGCCGCGGCGGGGTCGTCGAGGTCGATGTGCAGGTCGTCGAACTCGCGGAGTTCGAAGCCGTCCCGTGCGAAGACGGTGCCGCCGCCGTCGGCGTCGGGTCGGTCCCCGTCGGTTCGTTCGTCCCAGTCAGCGAGTTCGAGTAGGTGCTCGCCGATGTGAACCGATGCGCTGTCGGCGCGGCTGACGACGATTCCAATCACGGTACGAGGGTCGCCGAGGGCGGCGAAAAGGGCGTCGGAAGCGGCGAGGGCGACCGGTCGGTCCTCGACCGCGGCCGGGACCTCGGTCGCGCCGTCGTCGCCGCGGACGCGCCGGTCATTGGCGACCGCGGAGGTCGTGGCCCCGAAATTTCCCGAGACGGGCGCGAGTGACGAATGTCACCGCGACAGACACCGATTACGGGAGGATGAGCCAGAAGAAGACGAGATAGCCGCCGACGAGGATACCGCCGTCGAATCGGGACACGTTGTGGTTGCGGAGCATCAGCGCGATGACCCCGAAGGTGAACGCGAGGAGCGCCGGGAAGTCCAGCGAGATGGTGCTCGCGGGGACGTTCACGGGGACCATGATGGCGAGGATGCCGAGGACGGCGACGACGTTGTAGATGTTCGAGCCGACGACGTTGCCGATGCTGAACTCCGACTCGCCGCGGACCGCGCTGATGACCGACGCCGCGAGTTCGGGCAGCGACGTACCGAACGCGAGGACGGTCAGCCCGATGAATCGCGGACCGAACCCGAAGGCTTCGAGCAGTCCCTGCCCGCCCTGGATGAGCCAGTTCGAGCCGACGAACAGGAGGAGCAACCCGAGACCGAGATAGAGCACGTCCTTGAACTGCGCGGACACCTCGTCTTCGTCCTCGATGTCGATTTCGTCCGTGCCGAGGGCGTCGGCCTTCGCGGACCGCGCGCGGTAGAGCAGATACCCCGTGAACGCGACGAGGATGAGCAGGAGGACGACCCCGTCGGCGGCGCTGAGATTTCCGTCCATGCCGAGCGCGACGAGCGCGACCGCCGCGGCGATCATAAACGGGACGTGTCGGCGGAGCGTCGTCGTCGAGACGCCCATCGGCTGGATGAGCGCCGAGATGCCGAGCACGAGACCGATGTTGGCGATGTTGGAGCCGACGATGGCACCGAGTCCGAGGTCGGCGCTGTATCCCAACCCGCTCAGGACCGCGACGAACAGTTCTGGCGTCGTCGTCGCGAACGCGACGATAGTCACACCGACGATAGCCGCCCGGAGGCCGAGACCGATTGCGAGTCGGGAAGCGCCCTCGACGAGCGCTTCGGCCCCGAGATAAAGCCCGACGATACCCGCCACGAGGAGCGCGGTATCGAAGGAAAGCAAGGTTGCGAGTGCCGACATACGCGGGAGTAGACCGACGGGAGACCAAAAGCGCGCCGGTACACGGTACGTCCGCGACGAACTCTCACGGGAGCGCGAAGCCGGCCGCCCTCCGGTCTCGCGAGCGGGGTTCGAGTCCCGGCGGAATCCGACGCGGGCGGGCGAGTTATATCGTCGGCAGATCACCTCCCGCCCATGCAAGTCTACGGTCTCGTCGGCAACCCGGTCGGCCACTCGCTGTCGCCGCCGATGCACGAGGCGGCCTACGAGGAAACCGGCCTCGACGCGCGGTACGTCACGTTCGAACCCGCCCGCGACGACATCGCGGCCGCCGTCGACGGCGCGGACGCCCTCGGCGTCGCGGGGCTGAACGCCACCATCCCGTTCAAACAGGACGTGCTCGAACTGGTCGACCCCGACCCGCTGGCCGAGCGCATCGGCGCGGTCAACACGGTCGATTTCGGCGGGGAGACGCCGACGGGCTACAACACCGACGCGGCGGGCGTCACCCGGTCGTTCGAGCGCCACGGCGTCGACCTCGACGGGACGGACGCCGTGGTCGTCGGTGCCGGCGGGGCGGGTCGCGCCGCCGCGTTCGCCCTCGCCGACGCCGGCGCGTCGGTCCACGTCGCCAACCGGACCGCCGAAACCGCGGTCGAACTCGCCGCGGCCGTCCCCGGTGCGACCGGCGGCGGACTGGACACGCTCGACCGGATTCGGGAGGCGGACGCCCTCGTCAACGCGACCAGCGTCGGGATGGAGTCGCCCGACGAGACGCCCGTCTCCGCGGAGTACCTCCACGGCGACCTCGCCGTGCTCGACGCGGTCTACACGCCGCTTGAAACGCGACTCCTCCGCGAGGCGGCCGCGGCCGGCGCGGTCACCATCGACGGCGCGTGGATGCTCCTCTTGCAGGGCGTCGAAGCGTTCGAACTGTGGACCGGCCGCGACGCCCCCGTCGAGTCGATGAACGCCGCGCTCCGGAACCACCTCGAAAGCGACTGAGGCCGCCGGTTTTTAAATAACGGGATTGCATAGGAGAAGGTAACATGGGCTTGCTTGACACTATTTCGTCGTTCTTGAAATCCCTCGTTGGTGGCGACTCGTCGTCCTCCTCGTCGGACGGACGTGACGACACGGCGACCGTTACGGTCGAACGCGACACCAGAACCGAGCGCGAGGAGCCGGACACCGAAACCGAGGCCGCGGTGAAAGAGTCGGTCGAGGAGACAGAATCGGCGGACGAGACGGCGGACGAAGAGGCCGACGACGCGGTCGAACCCGAGGCCGACGCGGAGCCCCACGCGGACGACGAGGACACCCGCGACGACGCCGAGGTGGCGGCCGACGCCATCGAGGAAGCCGAACCGGAGGGCGAAGCAGTCGAACCGGAGCCTGAGTCCGAGTCCGAGTCCGAGTCCGAGGTCGAAGTCGAAGTCGACGGCGAACCTGAGGTCGAGGGCGAACCGGAACTCGAAGACGAGGACGAGTCTGAATCCGCCGACGCCGACGAGGACGAGGACGAGGACGAAGACGAACCCGAGGAATCGGACGAAGAAGGGACCGAAGCGGAAGACGCGACCGAGGACGAGGAATCCGACGGCGCGGAGGTCGAAGACGAAGAGTCCGACGACGAGACGGCCGACGACGCCGACGCGCCCACCGTCGACACGATTCGCGGCATCGGCCCGGCGTACGCCGAACGCCTCTCGGAAATCGGCATCGAGACCATCGCGGACCTCGCGGCGGCCGACGCCGACGAGGTCGGCGACGAAATCGACGTGTCACCGAAGCGGGTCCAGCGCTGGATCGACCGCGCCGGCGAGGCGTAACCGACGCGGCTGTTCTCCCGACTGACGACCGCTTTCGACAGCTCGTCGATACGTCGCGAAACCGTTTACCCGGCGGACGGACTGGTGTGGGTAATGACCGCACCGACCGTCGTCACCGACCGCGACGACTTTCGCGCGACCGCCGCGGTCGCGTCACCCGGCGCGCGCGTCCCCGTCGAGGTCCGCGTCGCCGTCTCGGACCCCTTCGACGCCTATCGACGCGCCCGCCGGGATGCCGGCGGCTTCTTCTACGAGACGACCGGCGGGCAACCCGGCTGGGGGGCCTTCGGCGTCGACCCCGCGGAGCGCCTGACCGCTGACGCCCCGACCGACGACGACTGGGGAGACCCCGGCGTCGACACCGCACCGAGCCTCGCCGCGCTCGAATCGTTCGTCGATTCGGAGACGCTCGTCCGCGGCGACTGCGACGCGCCGTACCCCTGCGGCCTGTTCGGCTGGCTCTCGTACGACGCGGCCCGCGAACTCGAATCGCTCCCCGAGCAGACGACCGACGACCGGGGACTCCCGCACCTGCAACTCGGCCTGTACGACCTCGTGGCGTCGTGGGCGGAACCCCGGCCCGACGACGGCGAGACGACGCTTCGCGTCACCTGCTGTCCGGCCGTCGAGGCCGACGAGAACCTCGATGCCGTCTACGACGAGGCGCGGGGACGGGCGACCGACCTCGCCGTCGAGGCCGTCGAGGGCGACCCCGCCCCGGTCGCCGCGCCCGTCGAGGCCGACGAGGCGACGTTCGAGAGCGCCTGCGGCCGCGAGGCGTTCGCTGACCGCGTCCGCGCCGCGAAGCGGTACATCCGCGACGGCGACACGTTTCAGGCGAACCTCTCGCAGCGACTCGTCGCGCCCGCCGCGGTGCATCCGGTAGACGCCTACGCGGCGCTCCGAGAGGTCAATCCCGCGCCGTACTCGGGCCTGCTCGAACTCCCCGGCGTCGACCTCGTGAGCGCCAGCCCCGAACTCCTCTTGCGCGTCGAGGGCGACCGCCTCGTCACCGAACCCATCGCCGGCACTCGCCCGCGAGGGGCGACGCCCGAGGAAGACGAGGCGCTTGAGGCCGACCTGACGACCGACGAGAAGGAGCGCGCCGAACACGCGATGCTCGTCGACCTCGAACGCAACGACCTCGGGAAAGTCTCGGAGTACGGGTCGGTCGAGGTGACGGAATACCGCCGGGTCGACCGCTACTCGGAGGTGATGCACCTCGTCTCGCTGGTCGAGGGGACCCGCCGCGAGGGGACCAGTCTGGCCGACGCCATCGCCGCGGTGTTCCCGGGCGGAACCATCACGGGCGCGCCGAAGCCCCGGACGATGGAGATAATCGACGAGCTCGAAGCCACCCGGCGCGGCCCCTACACGGGGAGCATGTTCGCCGTCGGCTTCGACGACCGCGCGGTGCTGAACATCGTCATCCGGACGCTCGTCCGCTTCGAGGACGAGTACCACCTCCGCGTCGGCGCGGGCATCGTCCACGATTCGGACCCCCAACGCGAGTACGACGAGACGCTGGCGAAGGCGCGGGCGCTCATCACCGCCATCGACGAGGCGCTCGGCGAGCGCGCGAACATGACCGTGGGGGCGGAGCGATGACGCGCATCCTCGTGGTCGACAACTACGACTCCTTTGCCTACAACCTCGTGCAGTACGTCGGCGAGGCGGTCTCCGAGGCGCGGGGTGGTGACGAGAGCGCGGATGGGAGCAGTTCGGACGGGTCAGACGACGTGCTCGTCTATCGCAACGACGCGCTCTCGACCGACGACGTGCGCGACATCGACCCGGACGGCATCGTCGTCTCGCCCGGCCCCGGAACCCCCGCGGAGGCCGGCGTCTCGGTGTCGGTCTTCCGCGACCTCGACTACCCGACGCTCGGCGTCTGTCTCGGCCACCAGTCGCTCTGTGCCGCCCTCGGGAGTCGCGTCGGCCACGCGCCCCACGTCGTCCACGGGAAGCCCTCGCTCGTCGAACACGACGGCGCGGGCGTCTTTTCGGGGCTGCCCGACCGAATCGAGGTCGGCCGCTATCACTCGCTCGCGGTCGAACACGGGGACGTGCCCCCCGAGTTGGCGGTGACGGCCCACACGGTCGCAGAAGGCTCCGAACGCGGCGGTTCCGATACTGACGAGAGCGACGAACCGGCGGTGGTGATGGGCGTCCGCCACCGCGAGAAGCCCCACGTCGGCGTGCAGTTCCACCCGGAAAGTATCCTCACCGATTCGGGGAAGGACATCGTCCGCAACTTCGTCGCGCTCGCCGCGGGCGACGGCCCGGCGGCAGCGGCGTGGGAGGGAGAACGATGAGCGACGAAGCGGACGCGGACGGCTCCGCGTTGCGCTACCACGTCGACGGCGACCTCGTCCCCGCCGAGTCGGCGTCGATTCCGGTCACGGACCGCGGCTTCCTCTACGGCGACGCCGCCTTCGAGACGCTCCGCGCCTACGGCGGCGAGGTGTTCCACTGGGACGCCCACGCCGACCGACTCGCCGAGACGTGCGACGCGCTCGGGATGGACCACGGGCTGTCCGACGACGACCTCCGCGCGCGAATCGACGAGACGCTCGCGGCGAACGACCTCGACGAGGCGTACGTCAGGCTCTCGGTCACCCGCGGCAGTCAGGGCGGCCGCCTCACGCCGGCCGAGGCGGTCGACCCCCGCGTGGTCGTCATCGTGGAACCGCTGGCTCGCGGCGGCCGCGGCTCCGACCCGGTGTGGGACGGCCCCGCGACGGTCCAAACCGTCAAGACCCGGCGCATCCCAGACCGGTCGCTCCCCGCGCGAGCGAAGACGCACAACTACCTCAACGGCATCCTCGCCCGCGTCGAACTCCGCGTCACCGGCGCGGACGAGGCGCTCATGCTCGACGCCGACGGCTACGTCACCGAGGGCGCGACGAGCAACCTCTTTTTCGTCGACGATAACGCGCTCTGCACGCCGAGCCTCGACGGACCGGTCCTCCCCGGCATCACCCGCCGCGTCGTCCTCGACCTCGCTCGACAGGAAGACATCCCGATTCGAGAGCGCCGCTTCACGCCGGACGACGTGCGCGACGCGAACGAGGCGTTCCTCACGAACTCGACGTGGGAACTCCGACCCGTGGAGACGGTCGACGGCATCCAAGTGGGCGACGGGCCGGTGACGAAACTGCTCTCTCGGCTCTACGACGACTACGTGGAGCGACGCCACTACGGCGGCGACGGGGGCAGCGACGACGCCGACAACGGTGGCGACGCCGACAGCGTCGGCGGCGACGAGAACTGAGAACTGCTGTCGCGCCCGCCGCGCTCGCCCTCAGAACTCGACGTTCGAACTCGAACTCCGGTCGGCCGGGTCGGTCTCGATTTCGCCCTGCCCGACGTAGTCGAACTCGTCGTCAGAGAGGAAGACGTGGTCGCCGTCGACCGTGATGTCGAGGTCGTCGAGCACCGCACCCTCGCAGGGGCCGTAGTTGCAGTAGCCCGTGTCGGCCTCGAAGTACGCGCCGTGGTTCTGGCAGATGACCTCGCCGTTGCGCATCGGTGCGCCCGACCCCTTGTCGAGTTTGATGTGCGTCAGGTGCATGCAGTAGTTCAGCCACCCTTGGATGCCGTCGTCGGTGCGCACGAGGATGGCCTCGCGCTCCTCGGCGTCGTCGTCGTCGGCCGCGCGGACGCGAAAGAGAAAGGTCGTGTCGTCGGGCACGTCGCCGACCGCGCAGATTCGTTCGAGGTCGCTCATTGTGCTCTCGTTGGAGCGGGGTCGAAAATCTCCTTCGAAAGCGGTCAGTACGGTCCCGTGTCCGAACCGCGCGACGAGCCAGTACTGAGCCACAGCAACCACACGGCATGCAGGAGGACGACCACGCCAGCGACACACAGCGGCGCAGCGATAAACAGGGCGATCGCCACGGCTGCACCCGGTGGCAACGGCGCATCCGACGAACGGTCTACGACGACGAACGGAACGACCGGTGCCGCGAGTGCCGAGAGCGTTTCGACCGTCCGAAAGACGCCGTGGACGAGATGCTCTCGGCCGTCAAGCACGCCGGTTTTGCGACGCCGAAGCAGTCGCCACGCGTCGCCGAGGGCGTGCGCGACGAGAAGAACCCAGAGCGCCATGAGCGAGAACAGGGCAGGTCCCCACAACCACCCGACTCCAGCCGGTGCGGAAAGCCCCGTCTCCGAGAACAGGACGAAGGGACCCACGCCCAACGCGAGAAACAGGCTGGCGAGGACGACTTCGACGGCGAAAACGCGAGGAAACGAGACGAGACGTGTTACAGAGGGCATGGGTGGCGCAAAGCGGCAGGGTCGATACAGGAGGTTACGAAGGTAGCTGAATAAGTTTTGTCGGCGAAGTAGAACATGCCCGAGACGCCCCGCTTGGGGCGTCGTTTTCAGGAGAATAGCGGGAGGTAGATTTGAACGACGCGAATCTCGCTTCGCTCGATTCTCTGGTTCAAATCTACCTGTTGCGATTACCACAGAAGACGGGCCGCCGCAGCGCGATAAAACGTGCTGCTTGGGGTGTAGTTTTCAGGAGAATAGCGGGAGGTAGATTTGAACTACCGATCTCCGGGTTATGAGCCCGGCGGAATCTCCTGGCTATCCCATCCCGCTGAATCAACAAACGAGTCTGCTATTGTTAAGACTTCTGTTTCGGGAGCCGTGTGTCAATTTTCACCGTGAGTCGCGCTGACTCGAACGGGTCGCGATGCGCCACGTGAACAGGCTTTCTGCGACGTAGTTCAGGAGCATCGACGCGCCGATAGCGAGGGGCAGCGGGATGAGTTCCCAGAGGTCGATACCGGCGACCGGAATCGACAGCGGCACCTCCCCGAGCGCCCGGACGACGAGCACCTGCACGAGCAGGCCGCCGCTCCTGACGAGGTTCGACTTCACGAAGCGCCGCACCTTCGCGGCGAGCAGGTCCGAGCCCGCACCCGCGAACGTCCAGCGGTCGTTGATGACGAACATGACGACGATTGCGAGCTCCGCGCCCGCGAGCTTCGCGAGTTCGTTGGCGACGCCGAAAAAGACGATGAGGAGACTGCTCAGAGAGAGGTCGAACACCGCACCGACCGCGCCCACGGAGGCGAACTTGCCGAACCGAGTGCCGGAGACGAGCGCCGAGAGCCTGTCAGTCATCCGCGACCTCCGTCGAGAACTGCTCGACGAGGGTCCGTTCGTCGCTCCGCGCGTCGATGAGTTCGTGAAGGCGGTCCTCGCGAATCGTCCGGGCGCGGTGGCGCGACCGGAGCAACCCGCGGGCCATCTTGAGCGTCGTGTCGACCGGAGAGACCGTCGAGTTCGGCTGGTCCTCCCAGACGACCGGCACCTCGGCCACGCGGTGGCCGAACGCCCCCGAGACGGCGATGAGTTCGATGTCCCACGCGAACCCCGGCTCGTACAGGTGGGTCCGAACGTCGTTCCACGCCGCGGCGGTGACGGCCTTGGCGCCGCACTGGTAGTCGTACAACGGGACCTCGGTCAAGTGGCGGGCCAGCCACGCGAAGCCGTCGCCGAGGTAGCGCCGTGCGACCGTCTGATGGGAGGCGACGGTCGCGTTCGGGTGGCGGCGCGACCCTACCGCGAGGTCGGCACCGTCGCGGACGGCGGCGACGACATCGGCCATCGACGCGGCCGGCGTGCTCCCGTCGGCGTCAGCGAACGCGAGGATATCCGTGCGAAGCGATTCGAACCCGGCGGTGATGGCCGCGCCCTTGCCGCGGCGGGCGTCGACGTCGTTCACGCGGGCGACGGCGGGGAGGGCGTCGAGGGCGTCGAGCGTCTCGGGCCGCGGCGCGTCGAGTTCGACGCGGACCGCATCGGGGTCCAGCGACTCGACGAGGGCGTGGACGTAGGGGACCAGACGCTCGGGGTCTGGTCGATAGGCGGGGACCACCACCCCGACAGACTGCGACATGCACGACCATTCACTCAATGGGGTAAAAAGCGAACCGCTCTGGCCGCACCGGCCATCACAAAACGTATTGCATCCGCGGCGCAGTCAACGGATAGATGGAGTACGCCCTCGTCGTCCGGTGGTTACTGCTGTTCGCAGCCCTCTGGGCGGTCGGCCTTCCCCTCTCGGCCCGCCTGTTTCGCCGCCTCCCCGGCCGCGGCGCCGGACTCGCCCTCCCCGTCTCGCTCGTCGCGGTGACCCTCCCGGCCTACTACGTCGGCCACCTCTCGTTCGGTCCCGCCGCCCTCGTCGCCGGCGTCGGGACGCTCCTCGTCGCGTCGGCGGTCGCCGGTCTCGACCTCGGCGCGCTCCGCCGCGGCGAGCTCCGACTCGCGCCGGACCTCGACATCGACCGGCGCGCGGTCGCCGACGCGGCCGCGGTGTTCCTCGTCGCCTTCCTGTTCGCCGTGGCGCTCCGCGCGCTCGACCCCGCGGTCCACGCCGGCGGCGGCGAGAAGTTCCTCGATTTCGGCCTCCTCCAGTCGCTCGCCCGCGCGTCGGTCCTCCCGCCGGAGGATATGTGGTTCGCCGGCGAGCCGGTTCGCTACTACTACGGCGGTCACCTCGCGTCGATTCTCCTCGCTCGGCTCACCGTCACCGACCCGTCGTTCGCCTACAACCTCGCGCTCGCCGGCTTCTTCGGCATCCTCGTCACCGCGGCGTTCGAACTCGGGCGCGGCGTCGCAACTGCCGCGGGCGCGAACGGTCGGCTCGGCGGCCTGCTGTCGGCGTTCTTCGTCGGCTTCGCCAGCAACCTCGTCACCGCGGGGCGGTTTCTCCTCGCCGCGCTCCCCGAGGGGTTGCGCCGGCCCGTCGCGCGGGCCGTCGCCGAACGCTCGCGATACACCGTTTCACAGGTGCTCGCGGGGACCGCGGACTTCTCGTACTGGAGCGCGAGCCGCGTGATTCCGGGGACTATCAACGAGTTCCCGCTTTTCGCGTGGCTCAACGGCGACCTCCACGCCCACATGATGGGCACGTCGTTTCTGCTCCTCGCGGCCGGCCTCGCCTTCGCGTACTTCCGGACGCCTGAAGAGGCGGTCGGCGAGCGCCGGCTCCTCGTCGCCGCGACGACGCTCGTCGGCGCGTTCCAAGTCGTCGTCGACACGTGGAGCTTCCCGTCGGTGTTCGGCGTGCTGTTCCTCGGAATAATCTTCGCGCCCGCACGCCCGTGGTCGTTGTTCCCGGGACGAGAGTGCGTTCGCTCGGCCATCGGCGGCTCGGCGGTCGCGGGCGAACTCGCCCGCCTCGGCGGCACGGTCGCGGCGGTCGGACTCGCGGGCGTCGCCGCCACCGTCCTCGCCAGTCCGTTCCTCCTCGGCGCGGTCGCGGGCGGGGGAAGCGCCCGGACGGTCGAGCTTCTGTCGCCCGACCAGCGAAGCGGGTTCGGCGCGCTGGTGCTCGTCCACGGGGCGTTCCTCGCGGCGTTCGCGGGCTACTACGTCCGCCGCCTCGGCGCGCAGGACGGACTCAGCGGGCGCGAGTGGGCCGTCCTCGTCGGGAGCTTCGCGGCGCTGACCGTCGTCGCGGCCGCTCAGTCGTTCGCCGCGCTCGCGCTCGTCGCGCCCCTCGTCGCCGTCGGCTGGGTGCTCCTCCGGTTCGCCGACGACCCGCGGTTCGAGACGGTGCTCGTCGTCGCCGGCGCGGGCCTCGTGATGCTCGTCGAACTCGTCTACGTGAACGAGCAGGCCGGGCCCGGTCGGATGAACACGGTGTTCAAGACGTACATGCAGGTGTGGGTGCTCTGGGGAAGCGTAATGGGGGCCGTGTTGGCCGGCTTCGTCGGCGACGCGGTCGCCGCGAGCGACGTGTCGCTTCCGAGGGGCAACCGCAGCGTCCGCGGGGGTGCGGTCCGCGCCGTCGGCGTCGGCTTCGTCGTTCTCCTCGTGGCCTCCACGTCGGTGTACGGCGGGCTGGCCGTCGCCGAGCACGCCGGCTCGGCCAGAGAAGAGGCGACGCTGGACGCAACGGCCTTCGCAGACTGGCGGCACGAAAACGAGTCGACGGCCATCGCGTGGCTCGACGAGACCGTCGAGGGGAACCCGACGATGCTCACCGCGCCGGGGACGAAGTGGTCCGAGGCGGTGACAGACAAACGCGAGGACGTCATGTACGACTGGCGCGGGAATCCCGAATCGAGCCTGACGGGCGTACCGACGGTCGCCGGCTGGGCGCACGAAGTCGGCTACCGCGGCCCCGACGCGTACTACGACCGCGTGCGCGACGTGGACGCGATGTACGTCGGCAACGAGTCGACGCGGGCGCGGCTCGTCGAGAGTTACGACGTACAGTACGTGTGGGTCGGGCCGGGCGAGCGCGCCCGCTACGGGGAAATAGAGACGGACGTGGCGTGGCTGACGCCGGTCCACCGGTCGGGGTCGGTCGTGGTCTACGAGGTAGAAGAAGCGAGACTACCTTAGGCCGCGCCGCGCTCGCGGACGACCTCGACGGCCTCGGCGTCGACGCCCTCGGTTTCGAGCCAGTGCGGGACGAACTCGCGCTTTTCGAACGTCTCGCGCTCGTCTTCCGTGCCGGCGGTACACCACAGCTGGACGCGGTCGGGACCGTGCCAGTCGCCCTGTCGGTCGACCGAAAACAGGACGTACTCCTCGCCGTCGTACTCGATGACGCCGTCGCGCCGGACGCCGGGGTCGCCGTGGATGATGAGCTTCTTCATGTGCCGGGATTGGCACAGTCACCGCTTAATCGCTTCGGCTTCCGGCGTGCGCTGTGCGACGGGGAGACCGCGGACGGTGCAGTCACCGTGGGCTGCCCACACGTAACACGGCGAACGCCCGGTCACGGCGGGTTCAGGGGCCGCGTCGAACCAAACGGGTTTTAACGGGCCACACCAAAACCCACCACAAGGTCGATATCTATGCAGATGCCACGCCGTTTCAACACGTACTGCCCGAACTGCAAGGGTCACCACGAACACGAAGTGGAGAAGGTCCGGAAGGGACGCCCGACCGGAATGAAGTGGAACGCCCGTCAGACGCGACGGGGCAAGGCCACTATCGGTAACGCCGGTAAGTTCTCCAAGGTTCCCGGTGGCGACAAGCCGACGAAGAAGACCCACCTGAAGTACATCTGTTCCGACTGCGGCAAGGCCCACATGCGCGAGGGCTGGCGCGCCGGTCGCCTGGAGTTCCAGGAGTAAACAATGGCAGGAAACTTCTACAAGGTCGCGTGCAGCGACTGCGAGAACGAACAGGTCGTCTTCGGAAAAGCCTCCTCGGTCGTCAACTGCGCCGTCTGCGGGACGACCCTCGCCACGCCGACCGGCGGCAACGCCGAGTTCCACGGCGAGGTTGTCGAGACGGTCGAGCGTCGCGACAGCGACGAACTTGAGGCGTAACCCCCTGGAGGACCTCGTATGAAGTACAGCGGATGGCCTGACCCCGGCGAACTCGTCGTCGGAAAGGTAGACGACATCGCGGACTTCGGCGTCTTCGTCGACCTCGAAGAGTACGAAGACAAACGCGGCCTCTGCCACATCAGCGAGGTCGCCAGCGGATGGATTAAGAACGTTCGCGACCACGTCCGCGAGGGACAGACAGTCGTCGCTAAAGTGCTCGAAGTCGACGAGAGTTCCCAGCAGATAGACCTCTCGATTAAGGACGTCAACGAGCACCAGCGTAAAGAGAAGATTCAGGAGTGGAAAAACGAGCAGAAGGCCGACAAGTGGATGGCGCTGGCGTTCGGCGAGGACATCGCCGACGACCGCTACCAGTCCATCGCCAACGCCCTGCTCGCAGAGTTCGAGTCGCTGTACGACGGCTTCGAGCAGGCCGCGATTCACGGTATCGAGGCGCTCGACGGCGTCGAACTCGACGACGACGAACTCGAAACCATCGTCGAGACCGCGCGTCAGAACGTGTCGGTCCCCTACGTCAACGTCACCGGCTACGTCGACCTGCGCTCGCCCGCTGGCGACGGCGTCGACGACGTGAAGGAGGCCCTCAAGGCCGCCGAGGGCGACGGCGAAATCGGCGACGAAATCGAACTGTCGGTCACGTACGTCGGCGCGCCCGAGTACCGCGTCAAGGTCAAAGCGCCCGACTACAAGACCGCCGAGACGGAGCTCGAATCGAGCGTCGCGCGGGCCCGCGAAGCCATCGAGGCCGCGGGCGGCACCGCGGAGTACCACCGCGAACGCAGCGGCGACGAAGAGTAATCGAATGAAATCAGACATCCGGGTGTGCAGCGCGTGGCGCGACCGCCACGACCGCCCGGTGTACTCGCTTTCTGAGACCTGTCCGGAGTGCGGCGCCGCCACCGAGAACAGCGCGCCCGCCCCCTACAACCCAGAAGACCCCCACGGCGAGTACCGCCGCGCTCGGAAGCGCCGCCTCGCCGAGGAGTCAGGGTAGCCGGCTCCGGCTACCGACGCTCTCTTAACCGGCGCGGCCGCCACTACGTGCATGGACGACATCGAAATCGAGGCTGTCGAGGAGGTCGACCTCACCGACCCGGTCCTCATCGAGGGGCTGCCGGGCGTCGGCAACGTCGGCAAACTCGCCGTCGAGCACCTGCTGGAGGAGTTCGAGGAGGCCACGCTGGTCCGTCGCGTCTACGCTGACGTGTTCCCGCCGCAGGTGAGCATCGACGAGGGCGTCGCCGAGCTGACCCACGTCGCGATTCACGCCGTCGAGACGCCCGGCGAGGGACCGGACCTGCTGCTTCTCACGGGCGACCACCAGGCGCAGTCGAACGAGGGCCACTACCACCTCACCGACACCTTCCTCGACATTGCCGAGGAGTTCGGCGTCGAGCGCCTGTTCGCGCTGGGCGGCGTCCCGACCGGTGAACTCGTCGACGAGCCGTCGGTCCTCGGGGCCGTCACCGACGAGTCCCGCCTCGACGAACTCGACGAGGCGGGCATCGAGTTCCGCGAGGGCGAACCCGCCGGCGGCGTCGTCGGCGTCTCCGGGCTCCTTCTCGGCCTCGGCGGCCGACGCGGCCTCGACGCGACCTGCCTGATGGGCGAGACGAGCGGCTACCTCGTCGACCCCCAGAGCGCGCAAGTCGTCATCGAAGTCTTACAGGACCTCCTCCAGTTCAGCGTCGACTTCGAGTCGCTCGAAGAGCGCGCAGAGGAGATGAAGGAAGTCGCCGCGAAGATTCAGGAGATGCAACAGCAACAGCAGGGGAGCATCGCCAGCGACGACGACCTCCGGTACATCGGCTGAGGCTGCTTCGACCCTCGCGGCCCGTCTCGTTTTCAGCCCGGAGAGTCAGGCTTCGATGATGTCGTCGTCCGCGAACTCCGGGACGACGATTTCGCCGTCGAGCGACTGCACCGCGCGGCCGCCGACGCGTATCTCAGCGCCTACCTGCACGCGGACGGTTCCCGGTCGGTCCACGAAGTGGCCCTGTTCGAAGCGGAGTTCGTCGGGCATCGAGTCGAACGCGCCGACCTGCCGGAGGTACGCGCCGCACGCGCCGGCGGCGGTTCCGGTCGCGGGGTCCTCGGAGATGCCGATGCCGGGCGCGAAACACCGCGCGTGGAGCGTGGAGTCGCCGTCGATGGCGTCGAAGGTGTAGGCGTAGACGCCCGCCGCGTCGTGTTCGGCGGCGAGGGTTGCGATGGCGGCGTCGTCCGGGTCCGCAGCCGAGAGGTGTTCGAGGAAGTTGACCGGGACGACGAGGAAAGGAAGCCCGGTGGAGGCGACCGCGACGGGGAGGTCCGCGCCCACGTCTCGGAGCGCGGCGTCGTCGACGCCGAGCGCCGCCGCGAGGCGGTCGTAGTCGACCTCCAAGGGCCGGACCGTCGGGGCGTCCTGCGTCATCCACACCTCGCCGAGGTCACCGAGTTCGATGTCGAGGGTGCCGACGTTCGTCTCCAAGGTGTGCGTGCCCGGCTCGAGGTCGCGTTCGGCCGCGAGGTGGGCGTGGGCCGCGATAGTCGCGTGGCCGCAGAGGTCGACTTCCTGTTGGGGCGTGAAATAGCGGATGCGGCGGTCCGCGGCGGCCGACGAGCAGACGAACGCCGTCTCGCTCGCGCCGAGTTCGGCGGCGATGGCGCGCATCTGTTCCGCGTCGAGTCCGTCGGCGTCGGGGACGACCCCGGCCGCGTTACCGGACAGCGGTTCGGTCGTGAAGGCGTCGACGAGGAGGGCGCGTCGGCTATCCATGGAAAGGCGCACTACACGGCGATGTATCAAACCAGCGGGTCGGCAGTCGGATTACGCGAGAAGTCGGAGAAAAAGAGAGGAGCGCGGGCCGGTCGATATCGGCCGATTCACGCGCGGGTCCACCGGACGCGGCCGCTCGTTTGAGCTGCGCCGTCGCCCTGCATCACTTCGCGCATGTTCATACAAGCTGGACACCCGACGACCTCGTCCATGTCGTTGCCGAAAACGCGGACGAAATCGCGGGAGACGAACTCACCACAGTTACCACACGTGTGCATTCTATTTCACCTACAAATCCGCATACTCCGGCACTCGATATAACTATGTCCCTTGTTAACATGCGTTAGTGTCCGCCTGAACGTCTGGTTCTCCGGTTAGTCACCGAATAACGTCGGTTCGGGCGGTTTTGGCACGCCGACACACGGGCGGGGCGAGTCGTACAGATTAAAGGGCGTCAGGCGCGGCAGTACGCACGGTGAACGGAAGATATGGGCGACCTCCCCGACGAGTTTAACTGTACTATCACGAACTGGGAGTACATCTACGGCCTCTGCCGCGACGTTTCCGACGAGGTCAAAACATCCGAGTTCGAACCCGACGTCATCGTCGCGTTGGCCCGCGGCGGTTGGTTCGCGGGCCGGTGTATCTGCGATTTCCTCGGGCTGGACGACCTGACGAGCCTGAAGATGGAACACTACGTCGGGACGGCCCAGAAGTCGAACGAGCCGGAGGTCCGCTACCCCATGCCGGAAGGCAGCGTCGAGGGTAAGGACGTGCTCATCATCGACGACATCGCCGACACCGGCGGCTCCATCAAGCGCGCACACGAGTACGTCAACGAGCGCAACGCGGGCGAGGTCCGGACCGCGACGCTCCAACTCCTCCAGACCAGCGAGTTCGAACCCGACTACGTCGGCGAGCGCCTCGAAGCGTGGGCGTGGGTCGTCTACCCGTGGAACTTCATCGAGGACATGATAGACCTCACCTCGGGCGTCATGGCGAAAGCCGACGACGACACGTTCGAACTCGAAGACATCCGTCACTACCTCGCGGAGTTCCACGACGTGGACCGCATCGAGATGGAAATCGCCCAACCCGACCGAATGCCGGAAGTCATGTCCGAGATGGAGCGCCGCGGCTACGTCGAATCCACCGGCGACGGCGCGTGGCGACTCCTCGAAAACGACGGCGTCGGGGCCTGAGCGCGACGGGGTTAGTTCGCCCGGCTTCGTTCGACTGCTTCGACCTGTTCGAACCTTCGGTTCCGTTGGACTGCTTCGAACCTCGGTTTCATCTCTCTGGCTCCGTTGAAATCCGCAGCCGCTGATGGGTTGCTGAGGACGTGCTGAATACAACGCGCGTGTGCTGCAAACGGCCAGAACAGCTCTGTCCGCTCACCCTTCGAATTCTTCGTCCCGAGCTTCGTACCGCAGAATCAATCTACCGGGCATTGGCTTTCGCGTGGCGTTCCGAATCGTCTCGAACTGTTCTAACATCTCTGTCGAGTCACTCGACCCCTTGCGAAGCGTCCGTGACTCCTCCCGGAGTGAGTTGTACAGACGCTCCATCAGTAGTTCAACGGCGTGCGCGTCCGTCTTCGAATTGATCTCGAACACGGCCTCGTACTTGTCCATGATGTAATTAGTTCCGGGCAAAGCATAACAATTGTTCCTTAAGAAATATGGCGTCGTCCGTGATAGCTGTCGAGTCCGTTGATACCTGCCCTGTATTGTGCCATCACTCTGATTCAGACACCCTCTACATCGACCACCGCCGACTCTCGACTGAAGCGAAACGTTCGTTTGCATGACGGTCGTCGGCACGCGCATGTCGTTGTTTTCTATCTTCGCCGGCGCGCTCCTGCCGATTCTCGCCATCGGTGCGGTGGGCTTTCTCCTCGGTCGCGTCCGCGACGTGGACCCAGAACCGCTCAACACGGTGACGGTGTACGTCCTCGCGCCGGTCCTCGTGTTTTACAGCCTCGCGACGACCGAACTCGCCGGCGAGACGCTGGCTGCCCTCACCGCCGGCGTCGTCGCCTACCACGTCGCCATGCTCCTCGTCGCGGGCGGCGTCGCCCGACTCGCGGGGATTTCCGACCCCCTCCTCGGCGCGCTCGTCCTCGTCGCCGCCTTCCCGAACTCGGGGAACTACGGCATCCCCGTCAGCTCCTTTGCCTTCGGCGATACCGGCCGCTCGACGGCCGTCGTCTACCTCGCCGTCCAGAGCGTCCTCATCTACACGCTGGGCGTGTATATCGCCGGACGCGGAGCCGACCGCGACGACGCCCCGCCGAGTTGGCGCGTCGGCCTCGAACGCATCGTCCGCATCCCGCTCGTCTACGCCGTCGCCGCCGCGCTCGCGGCACGCTGGCTCGGCGTCGTCCCGCCGACGGGCGTCCCCGCGATGGAGACGCTCAGGCTCGTCGGCGACTCGTCGATTCCGATGATGCTCCTCATCCTCGGCATCCAACTCGCGGGGGCCGATCTCGGCTCGACGCTCTCGGAGGTCGGCGTCGTCGCCGCGCTCAAGATGGTCGTCGCGCCCGCGGTCGCGGTCGGCGTCGCGCTCGTCGCCGGCTTCGGTGACCCGGCGGTCGCGCGGACGTTCGTCCTCGAATCCGCGATGCCCGCCGCGGTCACGCCGCTCATCCTCGTCGCGGAGTTCGGTGACGCCTCGGGGGCCGGTTCGGCCACTTCGCTCGCCGAGTTCGTCTCCGCGGCCGTCTTCGCGACGACGCTCCTCAGCGTGCCCGCGCTCTCGGTGCTCATCTACCTCTTGGACCACGGCGTCGTGGTGTAGCGCCCGTTTCGCCACGACTTTGTGCGCCCTCCCCGACCTTCGAGTATGAAAATCGGATTCATCGGTGGCAGCGGTATCTACGAGGCGCTCCCGCTGGAGAACACCCGCGAGGAACCCGTCGAGACGCCGTTCGGCGAGCCCTCGACGACACCCGTCGTCGGCGAGTTCGGTGACACCGGCCGCGAGGTCGTCTTCCTCCCGCGACACGGCCCGGACCACCAGCACTCGCCGACGACGCTTCCCTACCGCGCGAACATCTTCGCGCTCAAGAAACTGGGCGTCACCCACGTCCTCGCCAGCAACGCCGTCGGGAGCCTCAAAGAGGACCTGCCGCCGCAGACGCTCGTCGTCCCCGACCAGATTTACGACCGCACGAAACACCGTCCCCTGACGTTCTTCGACGAGGGCATCGTCGTCCACCAACCCTTCGCGATGCCGTACGACGAGGAACTCGTCTCCATCCTCGCAGAGGCCGCCGACGAAGCGACCGACGCGACGGTCCAAGAAGGCGGCACGTACGTCTGCATCGAGGGGCCATCGTACTCCACGAAAGCCGAAAGCGAACACTACCGCGCACAGGGCTGGGACGTCATCGGCATGACGACCATCCCCGAGGCCAAACTCGCCCGCGAAGCCGAGATGGCGTACGCGACCATCACCGGCGTCACCGACTACGACGTCTGGAAGGACGACAGCGAAGTCACCCTCGACGAGGTGCTGAAAAACGCCGCCGCCAACGAGGAGGCCATCAAGGAGACCGTCGAGGCCGCCATCCGCAAGATTCCCGACGGCCACGAGACCGACAGCCACGCCGCGCTCGAAGGGACCATCAACACGCCCGACGAGGCCATCCCCACCGAGACGAAAGCAAAGCTCGCGCCGCTCATCGACGAGTACGTCGACTGAACCGGCCTCAGTCGTTCAGTTCTGCGGATTTTCCCGAGTCGCCTTCCGACTCCCCGACCTCGCGTTCGTCACGCGCCGCTTCATCAGTCGGTGAGAACTCGACCGCGTGACAGCGCGCGCAGTACTCGTTTTCCCCGCGGTCGGTCGTCGAAATCGGGATACCCGCGACGACGAACTGCGTGCTGAACGCCCGGACGACGCCGCTGTCGTCGGCCTCGCCGCAGACGACGCACTCGCGGACCGACCGCGGCGACGTGACCACCTCGCGGACGCGGCCGAACGAGGTCGGACTGTACGAGACGTAACCGGGGAAATAGCAGTGCAGCCAGAAGATGGGCAAGAAAAACAGGAGCGCCCACGTCCAGATAGCAGACTGGGGGAATAGAATCGCCGCCGCGAGCGCCGCGAACAGCGTCGACGTGACGAGCGAAACCGCGACCGTCAACCGCCGGAGCGTGCTGGAGAGCAGGGTTGGATGGGGCACGTCCGAGAGTGACGACGCGTCCGATAAAATAGCTAGTCGTCCGCGATAGCCTCGGCTTCGAGTTCGGAGTCGTCGCTGTCGGCGTCGTCGGCGTCGTCACCGCCGTCAGCCGCCTCGGCGTCCGCATTGTCGGCATCCTCAGCGTCTGCATCCACGTCCGACCCCGCGCCGGGGTCGGCGTCGAACACTTCGGGGTTCCGAATCCAGAGGTCGCCGAACAGGTCGTCCTGTTTGAGGTAGACCGTGCTCCGGTGGGACAGAAACAGGAGCGCGAGGTAGGTCGTCATCACGGTGTCGGCCACGTCACGAACCTCGGCGAACAGTACCTCGTCGCGGCCCTTCTCGTAGTGGGTGGCGAGCACGTCGCCGACGGCTTCGACGACCGCCTCGATGTCCTCGTTGTGGGCGGTCCCGGTCACGTCGTCTTCGGTGGGTTCGCCCGCGCCGCGCATCTCGCCGGGCGTGTGGTAGTCGAGCGTCTGCGTCCCGCGGGAGAAGCCGCGGGGCGACTCGGAGGTGTCGTACTCGCGGCGGCGCTTCCACCACGACCCGCGTTCGACCTCCCGGAGTTCACGGACGAGTTCGTCCAGCGTCTCCGGGGACCCGCGGGCGTGCTTGCGTTCGAGCCGACGGTCCATCTCGTCTTCCAGCGCGTCGATTGGGTCGAACCCGGGTGGCCCCCCGCCGTCGTCGCCGGGGTGGCCCTCGTCGCCGCCGCTCTCCAAGGCGAGTTCCCACGGTTCGAGTTCCTCCTCGTCGGGTTCGTCCGGGGCGAGGAGTTCGTCGGATTTCATGCGCAGGAGGACGCTCGCGTAGAACAGCGCCCGGCCGGTCGTCCGGAGGTCCATCGCGTCGAGGCGGTTCAGGAACGCGTCCGTGACCTCCACGATGTCGATGTCCCACGGGTCGATGGTTCCCTCCTTGGCGAGTTGGACGAGGAGTTCGACCGGTTCGACCTCGTCGTCGTCGGTCTCGGAGACGTCCTCCGGGAGGACCTCGTCCATCGCGTCGGGTTCGGCAGGGTCGGGAGAGTCGTCGGAGACGGCGTCCGAAGCGGCGTCGTCGCCGGCGAACGAGAAGACCCCGTCGTCAGCGTCGTCGCCGTCGCTTCCGTCTCGCTCGCCGCGCCCGCGAGAGAGGTTCAGTTCGGGGAGGTCGTCAGTCATCCGCCGGAACCTCCGCGTCCGCGTCCGCGTCGGCCTCGCCGCCGTCACCACCGTCCGCGTCGTCGCCGTCGTCGTCGCTGCCGTCGCCGCCGAACTGGATACCCGTGACCGCGCTGACGTTGTCGCCCTGCATCGTCACGCCGATAGCGCGCTCGGCGCGTTCGAGGAGCGCAGAGCGGTGCGAGACGACGACGAACTGGGCGTCGCCCGCGAGGTCGTCGACCATCTGGCCGACGCGCTCGGCGTTCGCGGCGTCGAGGAAGGCGTCCACCTCGTCGAGCGCGTAGAACGGCGCGGGGTTGTGCCGCTGGATGGCGAAGATAAACGCGAGCGCCGTCAGCGACTTCTCGCCGCCCGACATGGCGTCGAGGCGTTGGATGGGTTTGTCTCCCGGCTGGGCCTTCATCGTCAGGCCCTCCTCGAAGGGGTCGTCGGGGTTCTCTAACTGGAGGTGCCCCGTCCCGTTCGACAGGCGCTCGAAGATGTCCGTGAAGTTCTCGGCGATGGCGTCGAACGACTCCATGAACGTCGCCTTCTTCTGCGACTCGTACTGGTCGATGCGGTCAGCGATGGCGTCGCGCTCTTCGACCAGCACGTCGCGGCGCTCCTGGAGGGCCTCAAGATCGGCTTTCACGTCGTCGTACTCGTCGATAGCGAGCATGTTGACCGGTTCGAGTTCCTCCATCTCCTCGGTGAGCCGCTCGATTTCCGACTCGACCGTGTCGTGGTCGGGAATCTCGTCGGGGTCGTAGTCACCGACCTGCGACTGGAGTTCGTCGATTTCCCATTCGAGCCGTTCGGCGGCCGAGCGCATGCTTTCGAGCTTGGATTCGACCGCGTTCACCCGGTCTTTCTTCTCGTCGCGGGCGCTTCGAGCTTCGCGGAGGTCGTCTTGGAGCTCCGTGCGGTCCTCCTTCAGGTCGACCAGTTCCGCTTCGAGTTCGGCGACCGCCTCGCGCTTGGCTTCGAGGTCGTCCTCGCGCTCCTCGATTTTCGATTCCGCCTCGGAGATGGACTCCCGAGCCTCGGCCTTGCGGTTCTGGGCGGCCTCGACCGTGTCGTGGAGGTCGTCGACCGCGTCCTCGGCGTACTGCTTTTCGAGTTGAATCTCGTTGAGCCGGCCGTCGAGCGTCGACATCCGCTCTTCGAGGTCGTCGATGTCCGCGCGAATCTCGTCGGCGCGGGCGGTGAGTTCCGGAATCTCGGAGTCCGCGAGTTCGGCTTCGATGTCCTCGATTTCGGCCTCGACCGTCTCGATTTCGTCGTCGAGGTCGGCGATTTCGTCGTCGAGGTCGGACATCTGTTCGTCCACCGACTCGCGTTCGGACTGGAGTTCGTCGAGGCGGTCTTCGAGCCGGTCGATTTCGGCTTCGGCCTCCTCGATATCCTCCTCGGCGTCCTCGATTTCGCGCTCGATGGTCCGAACGCGGTCGGCGGCGTCGGAAGCTCGCCCGCGGGCGTCGTCGAGGTCGTCGTCGATGTCTCGAATCTCCTCGTTGAGTGAGCGGCGGCGGTCTTCGAGCTTCGTAATCTCCTTCGCAAGGCGGTCGAGTTTGCCCTCGCCGGACTTCGAAAACGAGTAGCGAGAGCCGCCGCCGGAGCCGCCGGTCATCGCGCCGGAGCGCTCCACGAGGTCGCCGTCGAGGGTGACCATGCGGTAGTCGCCCATCAGGTCGCGGGCGGTCTCCATGTCCTCGACGACGAGCGTCGACCCGAGGACGTACGAGAAAATCGACTCGTACTGCGAATCGTAGTCGACGAGGTTGCGCGCGAAGTCCACGACGCCGGGGTTGTTGGGCTCGCGCGGCAGGCTCCGGTTGTCCATCTTCGTGATGGGCAGGAACGTCGCACGGCCCGCGTTGCGGGACTTCAGGTGGTCGATACAGGACGACCCCACGCCGTCGTCGTCGACGACGACGTTGGCGAGGCGACCGCCGGCGGCCGTCTCACAGGCTTTCGCGTACTCGCCGTCGACGGAGCCGAGTTGGCCGACCGCGCCGTGGACGCCGGAGATGCCGGCGTTGAGGATGGTCGTAACGGCGCGAGGCCAGGAGTTGTCGCCGTCCTTGCCGGCGCGGGCTTCGAGGCGGGCGTACTCGGACTGCTTGGTCTGGAGTTCGTCCGTGACCTCGGAAAGTTCGTCGTTCAGGTCGGCCTTCTCGGCCTGCAAGTCCTCGATGACGCCGTCTATCTTCGCCTCGTTCTTTTCTGCGGTGTCGAGTTCGCTGTGCAGGTCGGAGATTGTCGCCTTCAGTTCGGGGATGCGCTCGCGGGCGCGTTCGAGTTCGTCCCGGGTCTCCGAAATCTGGTTCGAGCGGCGGCGCGCGTCGTCGAGCAGGCGGTCCTTGGCGCGCTGGCGGTCGTTCTTCTCGTCTTTGAGCTCGTCGAGGGTCTCTTTTTTCTCCGCGAGTTCGGACTTCAGTTCGTCGAACTCGGTGTCGACCGAGTCGATTTCGGCCTGCACCTCGGAGAGTTCGACTCGCTTGGACTGGATGTCGCTTTTGACCGACGCCTTCTCGACTTTGACCTCGCGGATGTCGTCTTCGAGGTCGTCTATCTGCTCTTGCTTGCGGTCGATGTCGACGAACGCCTTCCGGCGCTCGGCCTCGGCGTCGTCGCGCTTTTCCTCGGCGGCCTCGATGGCGTTTTCGAGCCGGGAGATGTCGCCTTTTATCTCCTCCATCTCCGACTTGATGCGGAGCTGTTCGTCCTCGCCCTTGCGCTCGATTTCGCGGGTGAGGTCTTCGAGGTCTTCTTCGAGACGGGTGACCTTGCCCTGTCGCTCGTCGAGTTCGGCCTGTAGGTCTTCGAGGTCGGCCTCGGTGGACTCGATGCGCGATTCGGTCCGCGAGAGGTCGTCGCGCTTGTCTTCGAGTTCGGCGGCCTTCAGGTAGCCCTCGTACTCTTCTTTCTCCTCGCGGAGTCCCTTGTAGGTGAGCGCGGTCTCGCGCTCGTCGGCGAGCTGGTCGAGGCGCGTCTCCTTTTCTTCGATGCGGAGGTCCGCCTCGTCGACGCGCTCTTCGACCGCCTCCAACTCCTCGAAGGCGGCGTCTTTCTTCTCGTCGAACTCGGCGACGCCCGCGATTTCGTCGATGATGCCCCGCCGCTGGTAGGGCGTCATGTTGATGATTTCGGTCACGTCGCCCTGCATGACGACGTTGTAGCCCTCGGGGGTGATACCCGCCTGCGCGAGCAGGTCCTTGATGTCCGAGAGGTTGACCGAGCGCTCGTTGAGGTAGTAGTACGAGTAGTAGTTGTCCGGCGTCTCCTTGACGCGGCGCTTGATAGTTATCTCCTCGACGCCGCCGACTTTGTCGGTGCCGGCGGCGTTGACGACCTGCGAGCGGTCGAGCGTCCCCTCGGAGTTGTCGAGGACGACCGTGACGCTGGCCTCCTTGGGCTTGTCGGGGGCCTCGTCGCTGCCGTCGGCGTGGCCGGGGTTGTAGATGAGGTCCGTCAGCTTCTCGGCGCGAATCCCGCGGGTGCGGGCGAGGCCGAGCGCGAAGAGGACGCCGTCGATGATGTTCGATTTGCCGGAACCGTTCGGGCCCGTAACGACCGTGAAATCCTCGTAGAACGGGATGCGAGTCGGCCGCCCGAAGCTCTTGAAACCGTCAAGGACGAGCTCTTTGATGTGCATGGGTTGGTGTTCACGCGGGCCACGCCCGCAGGTGGAACGCGCCGCATGAACACGGGGCGCGCTCGCTCGGACGGCGCGCCCGATTACGCGACGATGATATCGTCGTCGGGCGTCTCGCCGTCGCCTTCGTCAGTCTCGTCGGCCTCGTCCGGTTTAGTCTCATCGCCGTCGGCCGGCGAGGTCTCGTCGGCGTCGGCGGGCTCCGCAGCGGCGGCCTCCGCGGCGGCCTCGTCTTCGGTCTCCCAGTCGCCGCGACGGGTCGCGGCCCGCGAGGGGACCTGCACGTCGTTGGCGTCTTCGAGCTGGCGGAGCCGTTCTTTGGTCTCGACGAGCTCCTCGGTGAGCCCGTTGACGGCGGCCTGCAGTTCTGCGACTTTGGATTCGAGTTCCTCCACCCGGTTACTCATGGGTAACATAGCCCCGCGCGTGAGACATAAATGTGCGTCAGACAATCACCGAAAATGTGATACGTGTGAAGGGAGTCCCGGGGCGGAACCCCCATCGCTGACACCTCAGTCCCGGTACGACTCGGTCGTCGTCGTCCGGAGCGACCGGACCGCGTCGAGGTACTCTTCGCGACTGCGCTTTTCGGCTTTCGCTTCGCGGACCGCCGCCATCGCCTCGGGGCTGGTGAGCAGGTCGACCAGCGTGCAGGCGGTGAGCTTCGCGGGGATGACGTAGGCCATCTCCTCGTCGACGACGCGGAAGTCGCGGGCGTGAACCGCGCCCTCGAAGCCGCCGGTCCACGGGTGGATGCCGGGGACGAGCTGCGTGATGTCGCCCATATCGGTCGACCCCGAGAGGTGCGGCGTCCCCGCCGTGACCGCGTCGGGACCGACGATGTCGCGGGCGTTCTCGTCGTAGAACGCGACTATCGTCTCGTCGGTTCGAAGCGGCATGTAGCCGGGGTAGTCCTCGATTTCCACGTCGCCGCCGACGCCCATTGCGCCGGCGGCGAGCGCCCGGTTGACCGACTCGTTGGCGTCCGCGACCGCTTCGACCGAGGCTGCGCGGACGTACGACTCCATCGTCACCTCGGCGGGGACGACGTTGACGCCGTCGCCGCCGCGGGTGATAATGGGGTGGACGCGGACGTGGTCCTCGTCGCGGAAGCGCTCGCGCTGGGCGTGGACCGCGTTCATCCCGAGCATCGCGGCGTTGAGCGCGTTGACGCCCTCTTCGGGGGCCGCGCCGGCGTGCGCCTCGGTCCCGCGGTAGGTGACGAACTTGCCGACGAAGCCGTTGGTCGAGAAGTCGCTCGTAATCGTCCGCTCGGGCGTGTCGCTGCCGGCGTGCATCATCGCGGCGGCGTCCCAGTCGTCGACGTAGCCGCGGCGGATGAGTTCCTGCTTGCCGCCGAAGAACTCGATGTCGCCGGCGTCGAGCAGGTCGCGCCGGTAGTCGAGGTCGAGGTACTCTTCGGCCGGGACAGCGACGAACTCGACCGCGCCGTCGAGGTCGTCCACGACGCCGCTTCCGACGAGACCGAAGGCGGTCCCCACGAGGTGCGCGAGCTGGGCGTTGTGGCCGCAGGCGTGGACCGCGCCGGTCTCGGGGTCCGCCATCGGGTGGTCCGGGTTGACGAGCGCGTCGAGTTCGCCGAGGACGGCCGCGACGAAGTCGCCCGACCCCGCGCGGGCGCGAGCGCCGGTAATCGCCAGCTCCGTCTCCACGTCGAGGTCGAGGTCCTCGAAGAGTGAGACGACCTTCGCCGTGGTTTTGACCTCCTTGTAGCCGAGTTCCGGTTCGGCCTGTACGTCCTTCGCGAAGTCGATAATCTCGTCCGCGCGGTCGTCGATAGCGTCGCAGACGCGGGTTTTGAGGGCCGCGGTGCGGTCGTCGGTCACCGCATCTCACCCCGGCGCGGTCGGCGGGCGGCCGTGAGGCGCGGCATCAGATAATCCCCTGTGCGGACAGCACGGCCTGCGAGATGAGCGCCGAGCCGAAGAACGTCCCGAAGAAGACGAACACCGCCACGAGGACGAGCTTCCAGCTGACCTCCTTCATCTTCCCGGTCTGGAGGCCGATAGAGAGGCCCGCGTAGGCGAGAATCGGCGTCGTCGTCGCGAGGAAGTCGATTTCTCCGACCGCGGCGAGAAACGGCGCTTGCACCGGCGAAAACGGCAGTGCGAGCGCGAACGCGAGCACCATCGCGTAGGCGAACGCCGGCAGGTCCAGCGGAATCAGCCGCCCCATGAGCAGGGCGACGAGGCCGAGGACGACGATGAGCGCCATGCCGGGGAGCGCGGCGACGAAACCCGTACCGGTGGCGATGAAGTTGGCCGTCAGCGTCAGGAACGCCACCACGAGCAGCATCTTCAGCGACTCGACGGAGAACTCCGGGGTCGACATCGACATCTCACTCACCTCCGTCGGCCGCGGCGGTGTCGCGGCCGAACACGGGCGCGAGGACCGCGTACAGACGCGTGATGACCGGGAGGCCGACGAGGATGACCATGTAGAGACCCGTGATGCCGGTCAGGAGGTTGCTCGTCGCGGCGAAGCTCAGAATCTGGTCCTCGGCGACGCCCGCGCCGCCGACGGCCGCCGCCAGCGACGTAGAACAGGCGGTCATCATGCTTGCCGACCCCATGCCACAGGCCATCGAGAGCGCGAGCGGGTGCAGCCCCGTCGCGGGCGCGAAGCCGCCGAGCAGGCCGAAGAAGACGGTTCCGAGGACCGTGCCGGTCATGTAGGTGCCGAGGACGCCGCGGCCCTCGGGCGACTCGATGCCGTACTTGTCGGTGATGACGCCGAGGGTCGGTTCGCGGGCGATGCTGACCGCCGCGCCGATGGACTCGCGTTTGAGGCCCAACAGCAGGGCGAGCGGGAGCGCGATGAGAATCGTGCCGAGGTTCCCGAACTCCTGGAGGACGAACGCCGGCCCGGCCGCCACGAGGTCGTAGAACGAGGGCGCGACGAGCGTCCCGTATTTGACGCCGAGCGGCATCAGCGCGATGACGAGAAGCGGCGAGGCGATGCGACTCACGTCCTCGTCGACGACCGACCGGAGGGGTTCGATGACCGACCCGAGGACGCTGTAACTGAGGACGAGGCCGAGAACGACCGCGTACAGAAGCGGTAGGAGCACGACCTGTCCCGGTCCGAGCGGGAACGTTATCGTGCCGATGAGTTCCGCGACGACGACGATGAGAAGGACCGTCAGATGCGTCCGGAGATGCGCCGAAAGCCGGCCGGCGGTCCGAATCGGTGCCCATCTATCCGAGGTGGTATCGTTTGTCATATGTGAACAAATTCCGTAAATCGTGGTGATGAAACGCCAGCATATAAAACCTCGTTAGTGATTGTCTGTCGGGTATGACAGGGCTCGGTGTCGGGCCGCCGACCCGCGAACGGGCTCCGCCGCGACCAGTCCCGTTAGTCTTTAGCCCACCGCCGTCGAAGCGCGGCCAATGACTGCGCAAGCGCTCGAACAGCGCGAACTCGCGGTCGTCATCGGGCTGGAAGTCCACGTTCAACTCGAGACGGCCACGAAGATTTTCTGTAGCTGTTCGACCGAGCCTGCCGAGGACGAGGAGCCGAACACCCGCGTGTGCCCCGTCTGTCTCGGGCTGCCGGGCGCGCTCCCGGTGCTCAACGAGGCGGCGGTGGAGTCGGCGGTCAAAATCGGCAAGGCGCTGAACGCCGATATCGCCGAGGACACCCGCTTCCACCGGAAGAACTACTACTACCCCGACCTGCCCAAGAACTTCCAGATAACCCAGTACGACGCGCCCATCTGCGCCGACGGGACGCTGGAGGTGTCCGTCGAGGGCACCCGCCGCGACATCGGCATCACGCGCGCCCACCTCGAAGAGGACCCGGGGAGCCTCCAGCACAAAGGCGGCAGCATCGACACGGCGGACTACACGCTCGTCAACTACAACCGCGCCGGCACGCCGCTGGTCGAAATCGTCACCGAGCCCGACTTCCGGAGCCCCCAAGAGACCCGCGCGTTCCTCGCCAAGCTCGAAGGGGTGCTCGAATACCTGGGCGTGTTCGACGCCACCCGCGACGGCTCGCTCCGCATCGACGCCAACATCTCGCTCGTCCCCGCCGACGAGGTCGACGACGACGGCGCGGTTTCCGACGACGCGCTCGAAGCGGCCAACCGCACCGAGGTCAAGAACATCTCCAGCCACAAGGGCGCGGAGAAGGCGCTGGCCTACGAGGTCACCCGCCAGAAGAACGCCATCCAGCGCGGCCGCGCCGTCGAACAGGAGACGCGCCACTGGGACGAGTCCCGCGGCATCACCGTCTCGATGCGCTCGAAGGAAGAAGAAAAGGACTACCGCTATTTCCGCGAGGCCGACCTCCCGCCGCTCCAGGTCGCCCACTGGAAGGAGGAGATTCCGATTCCGGAACTTCCCGACGCCCGCCGCGAGCGCTTCCACACCGAGTACGGCATCGACGAGGAGTCCGCCTCGAAGCTCACCTCGACCAAGGAGGTCGCGGACTTCTTCGAGGACGTGGCCGCCGAGTTCGACGCCGACCTCGCCGCGACGTGGGTTGCCGACAACCTGCTGGGCGAACTCAACTACCGCGACATGCACATCACGGACGTGTCGGACCGCCTCGACGAGTTCACGCGGCTCGTCGAACTCGTCGCCGCCGACGAGGTGACGACGAAGAACGCCGAGGAAATCGTCCTCCGCGAGATGCTCGACGAGGGCAAGGACCCCGACACCATCGTCGACGAAGCGGGGCTGGGCAAGGCCGACGACGACGAAATCGGCGGCTTCGTCCAGGAAGCCATCGACGAGAACCCCGACGCCGTCGAGGACTACCACAACGGCGAAAGCGGCGCGCTGAACTTCCTCGTCGGACAGGTCATGCAGAAGTCCCAGGGGAGCGCCGACCCCGGCACCGTAAACCAGTTGCTCCGCGAGCGACTGGACGAATAACCGACCGACTTCGGGTTCGCTTCTCCGCGACGGACGGCCGCGTCCCGTCTGTCTCGCCGCGCGCGGCTACGTCCTGTCGTCATCGTCGCGGCCGAACAGCATCGCCGACCCGAGCACGACCGCGAACCACGTCAGCGCCTCCTCTGCCGCCGGCGACGATGGGAGCGGGCGGTCCACGCCGGTCCGGTAGACGAGGTAGTAGTCACCGTCGACTTCGAACACTCTCGCCCCCGCGTCCGTCGGCCAGAGTTCGTGGTCCGCGGTCCCCGACCCGTCCTCGATAGCCGTCCACGCGGTCGGGTATCGGTTCGGGGCCCGAGCGATATGGTCCAGCGCCACCACGGCCGAGACGGAGGTGTTCGGTGGAGGGCTGTCGCATAGCGCTCCCTTCCGAGCCGTCGAAGAAAGTCGTTCTGCTGTCAGGTTCGACGGGCGGCTGTTATCGGTTCCCGTGTCGCAGTCGTCTCGGGTATCGTCGTCGCTCCCAGCGTCGGGTCGGCGGAGCGAGTCGGTGAAATCCGACGGGAGACGCGGCGTGTCGCGGACGCGTCGGCAGACACACACCTTCGCGCGCGAGGGCGCTCACCCGCCCGCCCGTATCCGCGCGCGTCGAGGCTGCTACTGCACGAATTCGGCACGAAAGGTTTAGGACACCCCACGTCATATCGCCGCTCAATGAGCAGGGGTCCGGAACTCATCATCACGGAGAAGGACAACGCCGCGAGGCGCATCGCCGACATCCTGAGCGGCGAGACCGCCTCCGCGGAGCGAATGAACGGCGTGAACGTCTACAAGTGGGGCGGCAAGCGCTGTATCGGGCTGTCGGGCCACGTCGTCGGCGTGGACTTCCCGCCGGAGTACAACGACTGGCGCGACGTGGAGCCGGTCGAACTCATCGGCGCGCCCGTCGAGAAACACCCCACGCAGGAGAACATCGTCGCCGCGCTCCGCCGCCTCGCCCGCCGCGCGGGGAAGGTCACCATCGCGACCGACTACGACCGCGAGGGCGAACTCATCGGCAAGGAGGCGTACGAACTCGTCCGCGACGTCAACGAGGACGTACCCGTCGACCGCGTTCGGTTCTCCTCGATTACGAACCGCGAGGTGACGGAGGCGTTCGAGAACCCCGACGACCTCGACTTCGACCTCGCCGCCGCGGGCGAGGCCCGACAGATTATCGACCTCGTGTGGGGCGCGGCGCTCACGCGGTTCCTCTCGCTTTCGGCCCGCCAGCTCGGCAACGACTTCATCTCGGTCGGCCGCGTTCAGGGGCCGACGCTGAAGCTCATCGTCGACCGCGAGCGCGAGATCGATGCGTTCGACCCCGAGGACTACTGGGAGCTGTTCTCGAAGCTGACGAAGGACGCCGACGGCGACGCCGAATCCTTCGAGGCGCAGTACTTCTATCTCGACGACGACGGCACGGAAGCCGAGCGCATCTGGGACGAGGAGTCCGCCGAGGAGGCCTATCAGACGCTCCTCGGCGTCGAGGCCGCCGAGGTCTCGTCGGTCAACCGCCGCACGCGGACCGACACGCCGCCCGCGCCGTTCAACACCACGCAGTTCATCCGGGCCGCCGGCTCTATCGGCTACTCCGCCCAGCGGGCGATGAGCATCGCCGAGGACCTCTACACGGCCGGTTACATCACCTACCCGCGGACCGACAACACGGTGTACCCCGACGACCTCGACCCGCGCGAACTGCTCGGCGCGTTCGAGGGCGACCGCCGGTTCAAGGAAGACGCCGAGTCCCTCCTCGAACAGGAGGAAATCGAGCCGACCGAGGGCGACAACGAGACGACCGACCACCCGCCGATTCACCCGACCGGCGAACTCCCCTCGGCGTCCGACCTCTCGGACGACGAGTGGGACGTGTACGAACTCGTCGTCCGGCGCTTCTTCGCCACCGTCGCTGAGGACGCCGTCTGGGAGCACCTCCGCGTCGTCGCCGAGGTCGAGGGCCTGTCGCTGAAGGCAAACGGCAAGCGCCTGCTCGAAGCGGGCTACCACGACGTGTACCCGTACTTCAACTCCAGCGAGTCGTTCGTGCCGGACGTCGAGGAAGGCGAGTCGCTCGTGCTGTCCGACACGCACCTCGACGCCAAGCAGACCCAGCCCCCGCGGCGCTACGGCCAGTCGCGGCTCATCGAGACGATGGAACAGATGGGCATCGGGACGAAGGCGACCCGCCACGACGTGATTCAGAAGCTCTACGACCGCGGCTACATCGAGAGCGACCCGCCGCGACCGACCCGCCTCGCGCGGGCCGTCGTGGAGGCCTCCGAGGACTTCGCGAAGCTTATCGTCAGCGAGGAGATGACCTCGCAACTCGAATCCGATATGCTGGCTATCGCCCGCGGCGAAGCCACCCTCGAAGACGTGACCGAGGAGTCCAAAGAGATGCTCGGAGAAGTGTTCGAGGGGCTGATGGAGTCCCGCGAGGAACTCGGCAAGCAGCTCCAAGACTCGCTAAAGGCCGACAAGACGGTCGGCACCTGCCCGGACTGCGGCGGCGACCTCGTCGTCAGAAAGAGCCGTCGCGGCTCGTACTTCATCGGCTGTGACTCCTACCCCGACTGCACCTACACGCTCCCGCTTCCCTCCACGGGCAAGCCGCTCATCATGGAGGAGTCCTGCGAGGACCACGATCTCCACCACATCAAGATGCTCGCCGGGCGCAAGACGTTCGTCCACGGCTGTCCGCTCTGTAAGGCCGAGGAGGCCGACGAGGAAGACGACCTCGTCATCGGGACGTGTCCCGAGTGCGGCGAAGAACACGACGGCGAACTCGCCATCAAGCGCCTCCGCTCCGGCTCCCGACTCGTCGGCTGTATCCGCTACCCCGACTGCGACTACTCGCTGCCGTTACCCCGCCGCGGCGACATCGAGGTCACCGACGAGTCCTGCGAGGAACACGACCTGCCCGAACTCCGGATTACCTACGAGGGCGACCGCGAGCCGTGGGAACTCGGCTGTCCCATCTGCAACTACCGCGAGTACCAAGCCCAGCAGAACGGCGAGGGCGGCTCCGAGTTAGAGAGCATCAATGGTATCGGCGCGAAGACCGCCGAGAAACTGAAAGACGCCGGTATCGAGGACGTGAAGGCGCTGAAGGCGTCCGAACCCGACGACATCGCGGCGAAAGTCGAGGGCGTGGGTGCGGATACGGTTCGGAAGTGGCAGACGGCTGCTGACTAAGTATCGTTCCAAACGTATCGTTTTTCGCGTCCGTTTTCGACCGAGACTTCGGGGAGTCGGGCGAGCCAAACGCCGACCGAACTGCCCCTGCGTTTCGCGCTACTCCGCGATAGCTCCGACTCGGACGCGATGAAGTCGACGAGCACGCCGTGTCCGAATGACCTCTCCTTCGAGAGCGAGTTTACGAGCCGTTCGATTATCTCGGCGTTTCGAATTCCATCGAGAAAGAGGGTTTCGGCCTCGTCGTCGAGGCCCGCCGCTCGATAGGCGACGTACCGAGCGCCGCTTCGGGTGAGCGACCAGCGGCGCTGTCTGTGGGACTCCTCGTCGGGCCACTCTTGGTGAACGAACCCGAGAATCCAGCCCGCAATCGCGTACAGGTCCGCGTGGCGGGCCGAAACACTCGCCGACTCAACGATGTCGTCTTTCGCGCCACGAGTGTCGCCGATAGCCGAGAGAACAGCGTCGAGGGTTTCGAACGAGTTGGCGAGTGGGATTCGCTTCGACGGAATCGGACCCGTCTCGGCGGTGTCCCCGAACAGGCTCCAGAACTCTTCGTCGGGTTCGAACCGAGTACTCTGCCGGCGAACGCCGACGCGAAGGTCGACCATCGAGTCGAACAGTTCGGAACCGTTCACCAAGTGAATCCCAGCTCGTTCGGCGCTCTCAACGGCGGGGTTCGTGAACGAACTCGTCGTGATTACCGTCCCGGTGTCGCACCCCGTGTCGGCCAGCGCGCCCTGAAATCGCTGTATCGCGGGCGAACCGACCGTGTTGCTTGAGCCGTACTGCTTCGCCTGGACCCCGAGCGAAACGTCCAGAAGCGGATTACTGACGCGACCATCGATGTCGATGCCGCCGTCCTGTCGGAACGCGGTTACCGAGAACCGCGCCGGGGGAAGTGACTCCGTGAGCACCGACTCGCAGAGTAGTTCAAACTCCTCCGCGGACAGGGACATCGCTCTGTGTTCGACGTATTCGGTCGCGGCGGCAGCGTCCATCGTACACCGGGTTTGGTGACAGGTGGGTTAAAATTCACTCCCGGCTATGCGTGTGACCCATTCCATCCGCACGCTTTTTACGCCCCCTCAAGCATAGAGCGACCAATGAGCTATCCGTGGGAAGACTGGGATCATATCACCAAAATCGACCCGGACAAGGACCTCGTCGACGGCGAGACGTTCGAAGACGTGTGTGAGACGGGCACCGACGCCCTCGAAATCGGCGGCACGCTCGACATCACAGAGGAGAAGATGGAGCGCGTCATCGAGGCGACCTCGAAGTACGACGTGCCAATCTACCAGGAGCCGTCGAACCCCGGCGTCGTCATCGACGACGACGCGCTGGACGGCTACCTCATCCCGACGGTGTTCAACGCGAGCGACTCGTTTTGGATCACCGGCGCGCACAAGGAGTGGGTCCGCATCGAAGACGGCCTCGACTGGGACCGCACCCACACCGAGGCGTACATCGTGTTGAACCCCGAGTCGTCGGTCGCCGAGTACACCGACGCCGACACCGACCAGTCCGCCGAGGACGTGGCATCGTTCGCCCGCGTCGCCGAGAAGATGTTCGGCCAGAAAATCATCTACGTCGAGTACTCCGGCACCTACGGCGACCCCGAGAAGGTCGGCGCGGCGCACGACGCGCTCGACGACGCGACGCTGTTCTACGGCGGTGGCATCCACGACTACGAGTCGGCCTACGAGATGGGCCAGCACGCGGACGCGGTCGTCGTCGGCAACCTCCTGCACGACGAGGGCGTCGACGCGGTGCGCGAGACGGTCGAGGGCGCGAAGGACGCGACGGCCGAACTCGTCGCAGAGTAATCCCACGGGCGCGGTTTCTGTTTCTACGCCGACGCTACCGACTCCGCTGACTCCACCGACTCCGCGTTCACGCCGTCGGCGTGCGACTCGCGGGTCGCGTCGGCACCGGGCGACGACACAGCCGGTGCGCCGCGACCGAGGAGCGTCGCTGACACGACCAAAAGGAGGAACGACGCGGTCGCGGCGAGAAGGGTTCCGGCGACCGGAACCGCGGCGCAGAGAGCGACGAACAGACGGGCGACGAAGACGACGAGCGCGACGGCCGAGGCGACGCGGACGAACGAGCGGTCGGACGCGAGGTCGCGCGTGGCCGGAATCGCCGCGGCGAGCGACGCTTCGCGGGCGAGAGCGACGGTCGCCACCAGCGAGAGATACGACCCCAAAAGCGAGGCGAGGCCGGCCGCGACGAGGCCGGCGGTGTCGAGCGCGGTGACGCCGAAAGACCCGAGCATCACGGGGTTGGTCGCGTACGAGAGCATCGCAATCGACGGCCTGGAACCCGGAAGGGCGACGGTCGCGAGGCCGACTGCGGGGAGTTGGAGTGCGACAAGCGCGGCCGAGAGACGAGCGCCGTCGACGGCCATACCGGTGAGATCGTCGAACGAGGGGAGCGCGGCCGCCTCGCGGTCGCCGGCGCGAACGAGGCGGACGACGTAGCCCGCAAGCAAGATGCCCGCAAGCGGCGTGGCGAGCGACGCGAGCGTCGAGAGGACGCCGACGAGGGTCGTATCGACCGAGGTGTCTTCGGCGAGCGGGAGTGCGAACGCGGCTTCGAGGTCTGAAACGTCCATGTCCGAGGCGAGATGGTCGCGGGTTCGTATATAAATCTCAGCGTCGGGGCCGTCGCCGCGACCGCGCGCGGCCGGCTCACTCCTCGGTCGTCGGTTCGCCGTCCCAGTAGTCTACGGCGGCGTCCCGCGGGAAGTAACCGTGGAGCGTTCGGGCGGTCTCGTCACCACCGGGCGGCGCGCCGCAGAACACGCCGACTTTGTCGGAGTCGGGATAGACGGTCACGTCGGGGTGGTTCATCGTCGAGAGCGCGAGATACCGGAGCGGTTCGTCGCCGTCGTTCTCGATTTGCCTGGCGTAGTCGGCCCCCGCGGGGAGCGCGACGTAGGTGTCCGGTTCGAGGTCGAGGTCGGCCGCGCCCTCGCGCGTCCGGAGCGTGCCCGACCCCGAAAGGACGTACAGCGCCTCCTCGTTGCCCTCGTGGTAGTGCGTCGGCCACGGGCGCGTTCCGGGCGGCACTTCATAGAGCGAACAGCCGAGGTCGCGGCCGCCGGCGCGGTCCGCGAGTCGCTTCCGGCGGAACGCAAAGCGGTCCCCGCGCCCGCGTTCGGTCCAGTCGAGGTCGGCAGCGCGAACGGCGGTTGGTGCCGGGTCGGGCGTCGATTCTGCGTCGGGTGGGTCGGGAGCCATACCGGAGCGACGTACGCCTCGGACTAAGTACCGCGGTGCCGACTACCACGCGAACTCGTGGCTCGATTTCGCCCCGACGCGCGTGAGACTGGACGGACGAACGCGTCCGAACGAGGCGAAGACACGATGTTTAAGACGAACGGTCGGGAACCACGTCGTATGCGAAACCGAACGTACACGGCCGACGCCGAGCCCGGTGACACGGTCACCGTCGCCGGCTGGGTCCACGAAATCCGTGACCTCGGCGGCATCGCGTTTCTGATTCTCCGGGACACCTCCGGCAAGATTCAGGTCAAGTTCGAGAAAGACGAGATGGACGACGACCTCGTCGAGACGGGGCTTGGCGTCCACCGCGAGAGCGTCATCTCCGTGACCGGCGAGGTCGCAGAAGAGCCGCGCGCGCCGACGGGCGTCGAAGTCACGCCCGAGAGCCTCGACGTCATCGCCGAGGCCGAGGCGCAGCTCCCGCTCGACCCCTCCGGCAAGGTCGACGCCGAGCTCTCGACGCGCCTCGACAACCGCACGCTCGACCTCCGCAAGGACGAAGTGAAGGCAATCTTCGAGATTCGCGCCGAGGTCCAGCGCGCCGTCCGCGACAAGTTCCGAGACCTCCGCGCGACCGAAATCAACACGCCGAAAATCGTCGCCACGGGGACCGAGGGCGGCACCGAGCTGTTCCCCATCACCTACTTCGGCCAGGAAGCGTTCATGAACCAGTCGCCGCAGCTGTTCAAGCAGCTGATGGTCGGCTCCGGACTCGAACGCGTCTTCGAGGTCGGCCCCATCTTCCGCGCCGAAGAGCACAACACGCCCCGCCACCTCAACGAGGCGACTTCCATCGACTTCGAGTCGGCGTTCATCGACCACACGGAAGCGATGGACGTCTGTGAGGCCGTCGTCACGGCCGCCTACGAGGCCGTCGAGGAGAACTGTCAGGACGAACTCGAAGCGCTCGGTCTCGAAGACGAGTTCGAAGCGCCGTCCGGCGAGTTCCCGCGGCTCACCTACGAGGAGGCCATCCAGCGCATCAACGCCACGGGCAAACTCGACGAACAGCTCGTCTGGGGCGACGACCTCCCCACCGAGGGCGAGAAGGCGCTCGGCGAGGACGTCGGCGAGCACTACTTCATCACCGACTGGCCCAGCGAAATCAAGCCGTTCTACATCAAGGACCACGACGACGACGAGACGCTCTCGACGGGCTTCGACATGATGCACCCGAACATGGAGCTCGTCTCGGGCGGCCAGCGTGAACACCGCTTCGACCACCTCGTCGCCGGCTTCGAACAGCAGGGTCTCGACCCCGACGCGTTCGAGTACTACACGAAGATGTTCAAGTACGGCATGCCCCCGCACGCCGGCTTCGGACTCGGCGGCGAGCGACTCATCATGACGATGCTCGGGCTGGAGAACATCCGAGAAGCTGTTCTGTTCCCACGAGACAGACAGCGTCTCTCTCCGTAGAGACGCTCCGAGCGAGCGGGAACACCGAGCAAATCTTCGATTTGCGAGTGGGTTCCCGCGCGACCGCCAGCGCCTGTCGCCCTAGGCGACGGCGCAACACGAGCGCGGGAGCCGGGAGCGGCTTTGCCGCGACCGAGTTCCCGCGCGACCGTCGGCGTCTGAGCCCGTAAGGGCGAAGACCTGGCGAGCCAACGAGACGAGCACACGCGAGTCTCGTCAGCCCGCCAGCGCCTGTCGCTCGAGGCGACGGCGCATCCCGCCGACGCGACTCCATTTTTGCGAAACAGTGGTTATCTTTCGGACACGTTAGCCCACCATGCACGAACGTCGTCGCGGGGAAGACCAATGACCGACGGGAACCGAATCGTCGATGATGCCGTCGAAGACGACGAGGACTCGCCGCTCGAGGAGCTGGTCGCCGGCGTCGTCATGGGGCTCATCTTTCTGGTCGGCTTCGGCCTGCTCGCGCTCGGAGAGTGGTGGTTCTGGATCGTCTTTCCGGTCGGCTTCGCGGGCGTGCTCCCCGCCGCGGTAGCCCTCGTCCGCATCTACGAGTCCCGCCGCGGCGACGACACCGAGGTGTCGGGGACGACCGAGACCGAAGACGCACTCGAAACGCTCCGGCGGCGCTACGCGACCGGCGAACTCTCCGAGGAGGAGTTCGAGGCGAAAGTCGAGCGGCTGTTGGAGACGGAGACGGTCGCGGACGCTCACAAAACGGCGGCGTCGCGGCGGACGGCCCGCGAGGGAGAACCACGCGAGGCGGAGCGGGAGACTGCGGTCGACCGCGACTGATGCGGACGCGACGAAACGCAACACCGTTAACCGACCCCCGTCGTAGAAAGACCGATGAGCGACGACGCGACGGCGTTCGTGCCCGGGCACGTGACGGGGTTTTTCAGCGCCCACCCCGCCGACGACCCGGCGGTCGCCGGCTCTCGCGGGGCGGGGCTGACACTCTCCCACGGCGTCACCGTGACGGTCGAACCGGCGCAGGAGACGACCGTCAGCCTCGACGGCGAGGCGGTCGAGATGCCGCCCGTCGCGGACGTACTTCGGTCGCTCGGCGTGACAGCCGCCGTCGACGCCGAAAGCGACCTCCCGCTCGGCGCGGGGTTCGGCGTCTCGGGGGCGATGGCGCTCGGGACGGCGCTCGCGGCGAACGCGGTGTTCGCCTGCGGCCGGTCGGAAAACGAACTCGTCACGCTCGCGCACGCGGCCGAGGTCCGCGCGGGGACCGGCCTCGGCGACGTGGTCGCGCAGGCCCGCGGCGGGATGCCGATTCGGGTCGACCCCGGCGCGCCGGCCCACGGCCGGATTGACGGCATCCCCGCGCGCCCCGAAATCGAGTACGTGGCGTTCGGCGGTCTCTCGACGGCCGACGTGCTGTCCGGGGACACGACCGCACTCACGGCGGCCGGAGAGACGGCCCTCGAAGCGCTCCGCGCCGAACCGACGCTCGACCGCTTCGTCGCCGAGGCGCGACGGTTCGCCCGCGACGCCGGCCTCCTGACCGACCGGGTCGAGGCCGCCATCGACGACGTGTGCGCGGCCGGCGGCGACGGCGCGATGGCGATGCTCGGCGAGACGGTGTTTGCGGTCGGGACGGGACTGTCTGACGCCGGTTACGACCCAGAGCGCTGCCGCGTCCACCCCGCGGGCGCGACGCTGCTGAGCGACTGACGGCCGCGAGGCCCCCGGAGACCGACCGGGGCGTTTCAGGCACAGGTTCCCGGCCGTCCCGATGAGAAAACGTGTTACTGCCGCGGCGACGACCCACCACCAATGAGCGACATCGAGATTCCCGAGAGCCACCCGAGATACCAGTCGCTTCTCACCCGCCACCGCATCGAGGAGGGCGTCGAGAAGGGTATCACGAGCCGGCAGGGACTCATCGCGCAGGGGCGCGGCGAGGCGTTCGACTACCTGCTCGGTGAGCGGACGATTCCGAGCGCGGACGAGGCGGCGCGGGCGGCCGCGGCGCACCTTCTGCTCGCCGACCAGCCGGTCATCTCGGTCAACGGGAACGTCGCGGCGCTCTGCCCCGACGAAGTCGTCGAACTCGCCGCCGCCGTCGACGCCGACATCGAGGTGAACCTGTTCAACCGCACCGACGAACGCATGCGGGCCATCGTGGCCCACCTGCGCGACCACGGCGCGGACGAGGTGAAGGGGCTCACCGCCGACGGGCGGATTCCGGGCATCGACCACGAGCGCGCGAAGGTCGACGCCGACGGCATCGGGAGCGCCGACGTGGTCGTCGTCCCGCTGGAGGACGGCGACCGGGCCGAGGCGCTCGGCGCGATGGACAAAGTCGAAATCGTCGTCGACCTCAACCCGATGTCGCGGTCGGCGCAGGTCGCCACGGTCCCCATCGTGGACAACATCGTTCGCGCGGTTCCGAACATCGCGGCGCACGCCCGCGACCTACGGGACACCGGCGCGACGCGCGAGGAACTGGAAGCTATCGTCGCTGACTTCGACGCCGACGACGCCCTCGAAGCGGCCGAGCGGGCGATTCGAAGCGGAAGCGACGAGTGAAGACTGGGAGCAAGGTTATTTCTGAGCGATACGAAATATGTCGATATGGACCGTCAGCGAGCCCTCGCAGTCGTGATGGCGGTCGTCGGTTTCGGAGCCGTCGTCGCCGGCATCCATCAGGAACTGCTCCACGTCGCACCCGGATACGACGGGACGATAACGACGGGATGGGGCGGCCGACTCAACCACGAGGAGTACCTGCTGGCGCGGCTCGGGGGCGTCGGCGTCGTCGGGACGCTGGCCGCATTCCGGTGGAAGTACGCCGCGGTCCTTCCTGTCGCGGTCGGCGGGGTCGAAGTCGGCTATTCGCTCGTGGCCGTGTCTCGCTACGTCCGGGAGCCGGGACTCTACACCACGGTCCAGACGTTCGACGGGACGACGCGACTCGTCCTCGGCGCGGAGCCGTTCTTGCTCGTCGCCGGCGGCCTCCTGCTTTTCGGTGCCGGCTTCGTCGCGTGGCGAACTCACGGCGAACGCGCCGCGGCCGTACGAGAGTTCACCGACGCGGGACGCGAACAGCATCTCGCGGGATTCCGCGATGAGTGAGAATCAGCGACCCCGTCCACAGAAAACATTTCCACGTTGACAGGCATAGTGACCAGTATGCCCTCCACCGATTCGAGCGCGCCCGACGAAGGCGAGGCGACGAACGCTTCGACCGACGACACGGCGGACGACGACCACGAAGGAGAAAAGACGATTCTGGACCGCCTCGTCGACGTGCTGTGGATTCTCCCGTGGTGAGGTGAGCCGCTATCCGAACCCGCTCACCAGCACTGCGAGCCACTGCGCCGAGTCGCGTCGCCGCCGCACCTCGACCGTATCGACCCACTTGACCCACTGGAAGCCGCGGCGGTTCGGCGCGACCAGTCGGAGCGGCGCGCCGTGACCGTGCGAGAGCGGGTCGCCGCCGACGTGCGTCGCAAGCAGCATCTCGCGGGCCTCCGCGATGGGAAACGACCACCGAAAGCCCGTCACCGACCGGACCGTCACCCACCGCGCCGACGAGTGAACACCCGCGGAATCGAGCGCGCCGCCGAGTCTGACGCCGGTCCAGTGTTGCTCGGTGTACCATCCGCTCGTGCAGTCCAAGAGGGCCGACCGCGTCTCGTCGGGCGCGAGGTCCGACCGGTCGAGTTCGAGCGGGCGGTCGACCAGTCCCGCGACCGAAAGCGACCACGAGTCGGGGTCGACGGGGTCGGGGTCGTCGGCGACCCAACTCGTCACCGGGAAGGCGTCGTTGCCCTCGCCGGGCGGGAGCGGCCGCGACCCGGTGAACCGACGGCCCACACCCCGGAGCGCCCCGACCGTCTCGGTCGCCCGGTAGGTCGCCGCGCCGAAAACGAGTATCGCGCCGTACTGGAGTGCTCGGCGACGCTCCGCGAAGTCGACCCGGCGGGGCGGCCGGAAGCGCGCCCGGAGGTGGAAAAACAGCACCGGGAGGACGAGCAGGCCGAAGCCGATGTGGACGTTGAGCAGCGTCCAGAAGGCGATTCGGACCTCGACGCCGAGCACCCACGCGACGCCGGTGCCGAGGGCCGCGAGCGCGACGACCGCGAGGAGGACCGAGAGCGTGGTGTGGCGGTCGCGGAGCCGCGCGTCGAGGACGCGGCGGCGGACCCGGTAGAGCTTGAAGCCGACGAGAACGACCAGCGAGAGGCCGGCGACACCGTGGGCGACGAACAGGAGGCCGTTGGCCGGGTGGCCGGCCCCGAGGCTCAGCACGCCCGAGAGCGTCTCGAAGACGACGAGCGCGAAGATGGACCAGTCGACCGCCCGCGGCGGCGGTTCGAACCGCCGGAGCGCGCGGGTCGCGCGGCTTGCCATGAGAAGTGATAGCGTTTCGAACGGGAATAGGGTGTCGAGAGAGACGGCGAGAACGGAGCCGGGCGCGAAACGAAGATGGGGACGGAGACGGGGACGGGGACGAAGACGAGCGCGAAAACCGAGCGGCGGTTCAGTCCTCGGCCGTCAGCGCCGCCGGGAGGTCCGCCGGGAGGCGGTCGCGGTCGTGTGCCGCCTCGAAGTCGAGGTCGGGGCCGACGCCGTAGATGCGCTTGGGGTTGATGTCGCCGTGGCTGACGAAGTAGTGCCGGACGATGTGGTCCATGTTGACCGTCTTTGCGACCCCCGGAAGCTGGTAGAGCTCCTTCGTGTAGTTCCAGAGGTTATCGTACTCGTGGACGGCCTTCTTGTTGCACTTGAAGTGCGTGTGGTAGACGTGGTCGAAGCGAATCAGCGTCGCGAACATCGCGATGTCGGCCTCGGTGAGCACGTCGCCCGCGAGGAACCGCTGGTCGTCGAGCACCTCGTCCCAGTGGTCGAGCGCGTCGAACAGTTCCTCGACGGCCTCCTCGTAGGCCTCTTGGGTGGTTGCGAACCCGGCGCGGTAGACGCCGTTGTTGACCGGCTCGTAAATCTCGTCGATGAGACGGTCGACCTCTTCTTCGTAGCCGTCGGGGTTGAGGTCCACGTCACGCTCGGCGAGGGGGTCGAACGCCTCGTCGAGCATCCGCATAATCTCGCGGGACTCGTTGTTGACGATGGTCTCGCGCTGTTTGTCCCACAGCACGGGAACGGTGACGCGCCCGGTGAACTCGTCGTCGGCGCGGAGGTAGATGTCGCGGAGGAACTCCTCACCGTACAGCGGGTCCGGGAGGTCCTCGGAGAACTCCCAGCCGTCGTCGATGCGGACGGGTTCGACGAGCGACAGCGAAATCGCGTCTTCGAGACCCTTCAGCGCGCGCGTCATCGCGGTACGGTGGGCCCACGGACACGCGCGACAGATGTAGAGGTGGTATCGACCCGACTCGACCGGGAACCGCTCGTCCTCACCGACCCAGTTGCGGAAGTCGGTCGTCTGGCGCTCGAACTCGCCGTCTTCGTTGTTGGCGACGAACTTGTCGGTTCGCCACTCGCCTTCGTAGAGCATGTTCATGCGACCACGACCTGGAGTGCTTGCATAGCCGTCTGTTGGGACGTGACCACCAAAAGTAGGGAGGCGACATCGGTGTAACCGGCCGGCGAACTGGGCCGCCATCGCGCGGTCCGAGGCCGTGTAAGAAATCTATCACAAACGAGACACGGCAGCGTTACTCGATTACACAGTCACAGCCGCGAGACAGACTCGATAACTGCCACGTTGAGAAAAAGTCATCATAGATTATGGCAATTGTTGGTACGTCGCATGGTGGTACTAGACATCGAGACGGAGGATGGACAGCGCGAGGCGCTTCGCCGGATGCTCACGATTCGGGCGTTCGACACGAAGGCGGCCGACCTATTCAGCGACGGCGAGCTCCCCGGGTTCGTCCACCTCTACGTCGGTGAGGAAGCGGTCGGGGTCGGCGCGTGTTCGGCCCTCGAATCGGACGACTACATCACGAGCACCCACAGGGGACACGGCCACTGCATCGCGAAGGGCCTCGACCCGGACCTGATGATGGCCGAACTGTTCGGGAAGGCAAACGGCTACTGCAACGGCAAAGGCGGGTCGATGCACATCGCGGACGTCGACGCGGGGATGCTCGGGGCGAACGGCATCGTCGGCGCGGGACCGCCGCTGGCGACGGGTGCCGCGCTTACCTCGCACCTGAAGGGCGAAGACACCGTCGCGCTGGCGTTCTTCGGCGACGGCGCGGTCGCGCAGGGACAGGTCCACGAAGCCATCAACCTCGCGGCGACGTGGGACCTCCCGGCGGTGTTCCTCGTCGAGAACAACCAGTACGGCGAGGCGACGCCCGTCGAGAAACAGCACAACGTCCAGAACCTCAGCGAGACCGCGGAGGCGTACAACATCCCCGGCTTCACCGTCGACGGGATGGACATCACCGCGGTCTACGAGGCGGTCAAGGAGGCGCGCAAGCGGGCCGCTGACGGCGAGGGACCGACGTTCATCGAGGCGGAGACGTACCGATACCACGGCCACTTCGAGGGCGACCAACAGCCGTATCGAACCGAGGAGGACGTGGCGATTTGGAAGGACCGCGACGCCATCGAGACGTTCAAGCGACGGCTCGTGGACGCGGGAACGATAACCGAAGCCGAGTTCGACGAGATGAAAGCCGAAATCAACCAGCAGATCGAGGACGCCGTCGGGAAGGCGAAAGACGCGGCGTACCCGGACCCCAGCGAGGCGTACGAAGACATGTTCAACGCGGCCGTCCCGGAGATTAGCGACTTCTCCAGCGGGATGCGGGCCGACGGGGGTGAGGACCGATGAGCACCGAGACGAAAAGCGGGACCGGCCCGGACCAGACGAAGGAGATGACCATCCGAGAGGCGATTCGGCTCGCCCTCCGCGAGGAACTCGAACGCGACGACGACGTGTTCGTCATGGGCGAGGACGTCGGCGCGTTCGGCGGCGTCTACGAGGTCACGGGCGACCTCGTCGAGCAGTTCGGCGAGGAGCGCGTCCGCGACACGCCCATCAGCGAGGCCGGCTTCATGGGCGCGGCGGTCGGCGCGGCGGCGACCGGGACGCGGCCGGTCGTCGAAATCATGTTCTCGGACTTCATGGGCGTCTGCTCCGAGCAGATAATCAACCAGATGGCGAAGAACCGCTATATGTTCGGCGGCAAGACGGAGATGCCCGTCACCGTCCGAACGACAGAAGGCGGCGGGAGCGGCGCGGCCAGCCAGCACTCCGGGACGATTCACACGTGGTTCGCCCACTTCCCCGGCGTGATGGCCGTCGCGCCCGCGACGCCGGCGTCCGCAAAGGGCCTCCTGAAGTCGGCCATCCGGTCGGACGACCCGGTCATCGTCTTCGAGAACAAGCAGATATACGAGCAGAAGGGCGAGGTTCCGCTCGACGAGGACTTCACTATCCCAATCGGCACCGCGAGCGTCGAGCGCGAGGGCGAGGACGTGACCGTCGTCGCCACCCAGCGCATGGTCGGTGAGTCGGTCGAACTCGCCGAGGAACTCGCGGGACAGACGAGCGTCGAGGTCATCGACCTCCGGTCGCTCTACCCGATGGACACCGAGACGCTGGTCGAGAGCGTGAAAAAGACCGGCCGCCTCGTCATCGCTGACGAGAGCCCGCTGTCGTACGGGACCCACGCCGAGGTGGCGACGCGCGTCATGGAGAACGCGTTTTACAGCCTCGACGCGCCCATCCAGCGGGTCGGCGTCGCAGACGTTCACATCCCCTTCAGCCCCGCGCTCGAAGAAGAGGTGCTCCCCCACGGCTCCGACGTGGAAGCCGCAATCAACCGCATCGTGTAAGTGACGACCACTATCGGGCTCGTCGTCAACCCCGCCGCCGGCCGCGACATCCGCCGACTCACCGGCGGCGCGAGCGTCAGTAACAACTACGCGAAACGCCGCACCGCAGGCTGCGTCCTCGCGGGGCTGACGCTCGTCGACGACGCGGAGGTGCTCGTCATGCCCGACAACACGGGGCTCGCCGGCCGTATCGTCGACGACGCGCCCGACGGAGTCGGAACCGAGTTCGTGGACATGACGGTCACCGCGTCGGGTCAAGACAGCCGAACGGCCGCGGCCCACTTCGCGGAGCACGCCGACGCCGTCGTCGTCCTCGGCGGCGACGGCACGACGCGGGACGTGGCCCAGACCGTCGACGACGTGCCGGTCGTGAGCATCTCGACGGGGACGAACAACGTCGTCCCGACGCCCGTCGACGGCACCGTCGCGGGCGCGGCCGCCGGGCTCGTCGGGAGCGGAGCCGTCTCCGCAGCGGAGACGACGACGCGACACGGAACCATCGAGGTCGACGTGGTCCGGTCCGAGGAGACGACGGTCATCCGCGGCCTCGCCACCGTCGGCGTCCTCGACCGCCCCTTCGTCGGCACGCGGGCGATTCTCGACCCGAGCGACATCGTCGGCGGCGTCGTCTCGCGCTCGTCGCCCGCGGAAATCGGCCTGTCGGGTATCGCCGGCGGTCTCGTCACGCACCGACCGGACGACCCCGGCGGCGTCGGCTTCCGACTGGCCCGTGACGGGGATGACGGGGGTGACGGGACAGACGCGGCGGGGGCGGGGGACGCGACGACCGGGCCGGCAACGACGGTCAGAGCGATTACCGTCCCCGGACGCCTCTCGGCGGTCGACGTGGCCGAACACCGCGTCCTCGACGACGGCGAGGACTACGCGTTCGAGGTCGACCGCGGGGTCATAAGCGTCGACGGCGAGCGGGAACACGAGGTGCGAAACGGAACCGTCCGCCTCCGTCCGGTAAGCGACGGCCCGCGACTGGTCGACGTCGAGGCGGTCCTCGAACGGGCGGCCGACGACGGGCGCTTCAGGCTCGGGTGAGCCGGCGGGGACGGGCCGGTCGACCCGCCCGACCAGTTCGACCCCCTTTTTTCACCGCCCGCCGGCGGCGATGACGAGCGGCCACGGGTTCTCGACGTGTTCGACGAGCGTGCCGAGCATGCGGGCGGCGTCCGCCCCGTCGACGATGCGGTGGTCGAACGACAGCGAAAACGAGATGACCCGCCGGACGGCCACGTCGCCGTCATCGGTCGGTACGGCCTCCCGGCGAATCGTGTTGACGCCGAGGATGGCGACCTGCGGTGGGTTGATTATCGGGTCGAACGACTCGACGCCGAGGACGCCGAGGTTCGAGACGGTGAACGTCCCCCCCGAGAGGTCGTCCATCGTGAAGTCGCCCGACAGCGCCCGCTGAGTGGTCTCGGCGCGAGTCTCAGCGAGTTCGGCCAGCGACAGCGAGGCCACGTCGCGGACGACCGGTGCGATGAGCCCCTCGTCGACGTCGACCGCGATGCAGATGTTGTGTTCCCCGTGGAGCCGGTGGACGCCGTCTTCGAAGGTCGCGTTGAACTCGGGGTGTTCGTCGAGCGACGCCGAGAGCGCGAGGAGCAGGACATCCGTTATCGACACGTCCGCGCCGAGAGCGTCGTCGGCGGCGTTCGCCGCGGCCAACAGTTCCTCCGCGTCGGCGCGGCGGTCGACCGTGACGTGGACCGCCTCGCGGTAGCTCTCTCCGAGGCGGTCAGCGATGGTGCGGCGCATCCCGGATAGCGGCCGCTCCGTTTCGGCCGGTTCGCTCGCGGCAGTCGTGTCAGTCGCAGCGGTCGTGGCGGCTCCGGCGGCCGCCGAGTCGGTCGCCGCCGCAGTCGCGCCGCCCGCCGCCCGCACGTCGGACTCGGTGATGCGGCCGTTCTGTCCCGTCCCCTCGACGGCCTCGATGTCGACGCCGAGTTCGCGGGCGAGGCGGCGGGCGCTCGGCGGGGCGAACACGCGTTTTTCGGCCGCAGCGGCGGTCGACCCGGCGTCGTCGGCCTCGGCAGGCGTCGCGGATTCGGCCGCGGTTTCCACGTCGCTCTCGGTGATAGCGCCCTGCGGCCCGGTGCCCTCGACGGTCGTGAGGTCGACGCCGAGGTCCTCCGCGAGTCGCTTCGCGCGCGGCGACGCCCGGACCTCGCCGTTCCCCGACGCCCCGTCCGACCCGCGCGAGCGCGACTGCGCGACCGACGAATCGTCCCCGCCGCCGGTCGCCGCCGCCGTCGTCTCGGTCGCCTCGGTCGGGGACGAGTCGTCCGCGGAGTCGTCGGTCGCGGCGGGTTCGCTCCCGCCCTCACCGACGCCCGCGTCAGCTTCCAACCCGGTGATATCCTCGTCCGCGCCGGCGACGATTGCCAGCGCGCCGCCGGGCGCTGTCGACTCGCCTTCCGCGAGAACGACGCGCCGCAGAACGCCGTCTTCCTTGGCGTCGATTTCCGCGGTCGTCTTCTCCGACTCGATTTCAGCGATTGGCTCGCCCTCGGTGACCTCGTCGCCCTCCGCGACGAGCCACGCCGAAAGCTCGCCGGACTTCATCTCTAACCCCAGTTTGGGCATTTTGACTACGTACGCCATGGCAGTAACATACACAATAGAATGTGATATAGCTAGGTCGGCCGAGGCGCGACCACCAGATTTTACTACTAGGTGGTATCACTAGGTAGTATGTCGTTCGACGGCTTCACCGACGCGACGGAAGCACAGGTCACGCGCGCGATTTCGGACTCGTGGATGGAGGAGTTCCGCGAGCGCACCGACACCGAAGTCATCGTCGTCGGCGGCGGCCCCTCCGGGCTCGTCGCGGCCAAGGAACTCGCCGAGCGCGGCGTCGACGTGACAATCGTCGAGAAGAACAACTACCTCGGCGGCGGCTTCTGGCTGGGCGGCTTCCTCATGAACAAGGTGACCGTCCGCGACCCGGCCCAGCGCGTCCTCGACGAACTCGGCGTCCCCTACGAGGAGAGCGACGAGGCCGAGGGGTTGTACGTCGCCGACGGCCCGCACGCCTGTTCCGCGCTCATCAAGGCCGCCTGCGACGCCGGCGCGAAGATACAGAACATGACGGAGTTCACCGACGTCGTCCTCCGCGAGGAGGACCGCGTCGGCGGCATCGTCATGAACTGGACGCCGGTCCACGCGCTCCCGCGCGAACTCACCTGCGTCGACCCCATCGCGGTCGAGTCCGACCTCGTCCTCGACGCGACGGGCCACGACGCGGTCGTCCTCTCGAAGCTCTCCGAGCGCGGCGTCCTCGACGTCAACGGCATCGAACACGCCAAGGAACACAACACGGGCATGGACAAGACCGCCGACGGCGAGTACGGCGCGCCCGGCCACGACTCGCCCGGCCACGACTCGATGTGGGTCTCCGAGAGCGAAGACAGCATCGTGGACGCGACGGGCGTCGTCCACCCCGGCGTCGTCGCCTCCGGCATGGCCGTCGCCACCGCCCACCACCTGCCGCGGATGGGCCCGACGTTCGGTGCCATGCTGCTCTCCGGGCGACAGGCGGCGCAGTCCTGTCTCGACGAACTCGGCCGCGACGCGCCCGACGTGAGCATCTCCGGTCCCGCGCCGGCCGACGACTGACCGCTTCCCGGCGGTCCGATTGTCGGTTCCCCCGACGCCTCTGACACTTGTTCTGGGTCGTTCCCGACCCGTTTTCGTCCGTGTCGCAGACGACCTAGAAGTGACGACAGCGCGGCGCTTCTGAATCAGCTACTCCACGACGCCCGCACGGACCCGCGCGAAGCCGAGGGCGTGGGTCGTCTCGTGGGTCACCCGACACCGCGATTCGAGCGCCCGGTGGGCCGCGACGAGCCGCCGGTTCAGCAGCTTCGTCGGCGACGCGCGCATCGTGCGCGACCCCGGCGGCGCGGTGACGCGGACGAGCGCCCGAAACGCCGGGTTAAGCGGTCGCCAGCGCGGGGCGGTCGTCTCCGCGAGGTCGACGAGACAAAGCCGGCCGCCGGGGCCGACGAGGTCCGCCCACGACGAGACCGCGGCCGCGGGGTCGTCGAACATCCCCGAGACGAACGTGCCGAGGACGGCGTCCGGCGATGCATCGAGGTCGCCCGCGACCGGCGGCCGGGTCGCGTCGGCGCGGACGAGGTGGACCTGCGGGAACTCGCGGGTTCGCTCGCGGGCCACGTCGATGACGCCGGGTGAGAAATCGACGCCGACGACGGTCCCCTCGGAGCCGACGCGCTCCGCGAGATACGGGAGGTTCGCGCCCGTTCCGCAGCCCATCTCGACGACCGTCTCGCCCGGGTCGAGCGCGAGCGCGTCGGCGGCTTCGGTTCTGACGCTCCCGACGCCGGGCGCGCGGCGGGCGAGCGCGTCGTAGAGCGTCGCCCAGCGGGTGTAGAACGACTGGGCGACAGCGGAGGGAGAACGGGAACGGGAGCGAGCGCGAGAACGAGAACCGGACTGTTCGGCTGTCATGGGACGGAGCTCAGAGCAGGGCGCGGACCACGTCGGCGACGGCGGGCGCGTCGGGGCCGAGGATGTACGTGATTGGTTCGATGCCGTAGCCGCCGCTCTGGTAGACGACGAACGTCTCCGGGAGGTCGCGGGCTGTGAGGAGTTCGCGGACCGGGTCGGTCGGCGCGTCGGGGTCGAACTCGATGCACTCGTAGCCCGCGGCTTCGAGGTCCTCGATGACGCCCGCGTCGTAGACGATGTTGAGCGCGGCGTTCACGTCGGCCCCGGCGGCGCGGGCCGAAAGCAGGACGCCGGCGACGTGGCCGCTGACGCCGAACTCGGGTTCGCCGGGGACGGTCGCCTGCCCCTTCACGTCGAAGATGCGGCCGGGGATGGCGGCCACGTCGTCCACGCTGTCGGCGTCCGGCAGCGACTCCACGAGGTTGGAGCCGACGTTCGGGATGAGCCCCGCGAAGCCGGAGGTGTTCGTGAGCATGCGGAGGCCGCGTCGGACCGACGAGCGGACCTGCTCGACGGTTCGGAGCCGCCCCTCGGGGTCGTGGATGCTCCGGAAGCCGTCGTGGGAGGCGAGTTCGGGCATCTCCTCCTCGTGGAGGTCCGAAAGCAGGTCGCCCTCCTCCAGTTGGCGGATGAGAACCTCGGCCTCGACGAGCGCCTGCACGGGCGTCATGTCGCCGGTGGCGAGGCCGTCGCCGACGCGGGAGACGAGGTCGACCACGCGGGGGTCGGTGGCGACCCGCTCGTTCGTGGCGACCTCGCCGTGGGCGTACTTCGAGACGGCACTCTGGCTGATGCCGAGCGCCTCAGCGACCTCCGACTGGGTGAACCCGCGGTCGCGGAGGTCCTCCGCGAGGAGCGCGCGGAACGTCGGGAGGAACGCGTCGACGACGATTTCTTCGATGAACTTCATTCGTCACCACCGAACTCGGGGTCCGAACTGAGCCGCGACGCCTGCGGCCCGCGCTGGCCTTGATACTTCGAGCCGCGTTCGACCCCGTAGGGGCGGTCCGCGGGCGACTTCATCTCCGTGAACACGAGCTGCGAGATGCGCATGCCGGGGGTGAGCGCGACCGGGGCGGTGCCGAGGTTCGACAGTTCAAGCGTGATTTGACCCTCGTAGCCGGGGTCGACGATGCCAGCGGTCGCGTGGATGACGACCGCGAGGCGGCCGAGCGAGGAGCGGCCCTCGACGGTCGCAAGGAGGTCGGCGGGAATCTCCACGCGCTCTTTGGTCGTGCCGAGGACGAAGTCGCCGGGGTGGAGGATGAAGTCGTCGCCCTCCGGGACGTGCGTCTCGCGGACGTACTCCGAAACCTCGCTCTCGCGGTTCGGGTGGATACAGGAGATGTTGGTGCGCTGGAACTCCAGGAATTCGGTGCCGAGACGGAGGTCGACACTCGCGGGCTGGACCTGCATGTCCACGTCGTCTATCGGGTCGACCACGAGGTCACCCTCGGCGAGGCGGGAGAGGATGTCCGAGTCGGAGAGTATCATACTCGAAGGGAGCGCGACGCGGACAAGTAAATCCACCTTTCGACCGGAGACAACACCCCGTCTCGGCGGGGCGACAGCGCCCCCGACGCAACGGAGCGACGCCGGAGCGACGCACCCACCCGACGCGGCTCAGAGGAGTTCGAACAGGAGGCCGACGAGGCTCAGGCCGACGGTGACGACCGCGGCCGACTCCACGTCGAGGTCGCGGGCGCGAGCCATCCCGTAGGTGCGGACGTACGTCGCCCACGCGACCGTGACGACCACGACGGCCCCGCTGACGAGGCCGAAGCCGGACAGCGCCGACTGCATCGCGGCGACCGCGGCGTCGGGCGTCGACGGGAGGTCGATTCGCGGGAGGGCGTAGGCGAGGTAGCCGGCGAGCGCGAGGGCGCGGGCCGCGCTCGGGACCATCCCCCACGCGGCGACCGTCAGCGACTCCGCGAAGCCGCCCTCGCCGCCGACGAGCGACGTGCCGAGGTGGAGCACCGCCCCCTCGAACAGCCAGAACAGCGGCACGCCGAGGAGCATCGCCCACGGGACCCACGAGATTTCCTGCCAGACGAGGTCACCGAGGCGCTCGTCGAGCTGTTCGGGCACCGACGGGTCACAGCCCGCCGGCGCGTCCATGTCGTCGAAGGGACCGCCTTCCTCGTAGTTCTCGCACATGAACTCGGGGGCGTGTTGGGGGTTGTCGACGCTGACCCGCTGGTCGAGCTGTTGGGTGAACGTGACGAGGATAGCGCCGGTGGCGGCCGCGACGACGAGCGTCACGAGCGCGACGACGGCGAGCGCGCGCCGGGTGTCGAGCGGTCGCGGCCGCGACGCGAAGTACTCGCGCGGCTTGCGGAGGGGCGTTCGGGGACCTGCCATCGGTCGCACCACGGAGATGTCTGTGAAATGTTTTTTGCTCGTGCGCGACGCCCGCGATGGGAGGACATTTACCGCGTCGGCGGGGAGTAGCGGGCATGAAACAGGCCATCGTCGCACGCGCCGACCTCGGCATGGGCCGGGGAAAGCTCGCCGCGCAGGTCGCCCACGCCTCGCTGTCCGCCTACGAGGACACCGACTCGCAGACCCGGAAGCGCTGGAAGGGCGGCGGACAGAAGAAGGTCGTCCTCAAGGCCAACGGCGAGTCCGAACTGTTCACGCTCGCGGACAAGGCCGAGCGGGCGGGCATTCCCCACGCCATCATCCGCGACGCGGGACACACGCAGCTCGACCCCGGCACGGTGACGGCGCTCGCCGTCGGCCCCGCCGAGGACGACGACATCGACCGCGTGACCGGCGACCTCTCGCTGTACTGATGCGCGAGGCACACCCGCTTGAGCGCGCGGTCGGCATCGACAGCTACGTGAGCGACGCCGACGGCGTCGGCGGCCGCCTCCGCGTCGCCCCCGAGGATTTCCGCGTGCGCGAACTCGAACTCGACTCGCTGAACGTCCGCCCGCCGGACGCGCCGACCGGCGACTTCCCGAACCTCGTCCTCCGCGTCACGCTCCGCGGCTGGGACACCAACGACTTCGCGGGCCGGCTCTCGGACGAACTCGACGCGAGCAGAGAGCGCGTCTCGTGGGCCGGCACGAAGGACAAACACGCCGTGACCACCCAGCTGTTCACCGTCAACGGCGGAGACGCCGCCGACGTGCCCGAGATTCCGAACGCCGACATCGAGGTCGTCGGCCGCCTCGGCCGGACACTGAACTTCGGTGACCTCGCGGGCAACGGCTTCCGCATCCGCGTCCGCGACCCCGAGACCCCCGACAACGCCGCGGCCGTCACCGACGCCCTCGCCGAGTTCGGCGGCCGCGAGGGCCGTGTGGGCGTTCCGAACTTCTTCGGCCACCAGCGGTTCGGCAGCATCCGCCCCGTCACCCACACAGTCGGCCTGCACGTCGTCCGCGGCGAGTGGCGCGAGGCCGTGTTGGCGTACTGCGGCGGGCCGACCGAGGACGAACCCGAGGAGACACAGGCGGGTCGCGCCGTCGTCGACGAGGAAGCCGCGTCGGCCGACCCCGACTGGCACCGCGCGCTCGACCGGATTCCGGGCTACCTCGGCTACGAGCGCGGGATGCTCCACCGACTCGCGGAGGACGGCGCGGAGACCGACGCGGACTGGCGCAACGCGCTCGAATCGGTCCCGTCGAACCTCCAGCGCCTGTTCGTCAACGCCGCGCAGTCCTACGCGTTCAACCGGATGCTCTCGGAGCGCCTCGACCGCGGCCTCCCGTTCGACGAACCCGTCGAGGGCGACGTGGTCTGCTTCGCTGACCGCGACGCGCCCGAGGGACTGGAACTCCCCGACGTGAGCCGCCTCCAGACCGCGACGGGCCGCCGCGTCGATGTCATGAGCCGCCACATCGAGCGGGGTCGCGCGTTCGTCACGGCCCCGCTCGTCGGCACCGACACCGAACTCGCGGAGGGCGAACAGGGCGACATCGAGCGGGCCGTCCTCGACGACCTCGACCTCGAACCGGGCGACTTCGACCTCCCCGGCAACTTCCGGTCGACCGGGACGCGCCGGGCGATTCTCGTCCGCACCGACCTCGACGTAGAACGCGAGAGCGGCGACGACGACGGCGACGCCGACGGTGCTGAGGGCGCTGGCGACGACCTCGTGTTCGACTTCGCGCTCCCCCACGGCTCGTACGCGACGGCCGTGATGCGCGAGTATCTGAAGGCCGGCCCGCTGGACCTCTGAAAACGAATCGAGACGCGAACTTACTGTTCTACGGCGCTCGCGGCGGGGCTGGCTCCCGCCCGACGCGCCGCGTCCGCGGTGCGCGTGGTCGCGTAGCCGATGGCCGCGAACGGAAGCGAGAGAAGCGTCGCGGCGACCGCAAAGCCGACCGCGAGGCCGACGGTTCCCGGCTGGAAGCCGGCGGCCTCCGCGGCCGGCGGGAAGTACGACCACGCGGGGACGGCGAACGCGAGCGCCGAGACCGCCGCGCCGAGGCGGAGTCGGCCGCGGGCGCTAGCGACGCCGAGCGCGTAGCCGACGGCCAGCGGGAGCGCCAGCGTGGCGGTTCGGGCGACCGCGGCCCCGGCGACGAGGGACGCGACGACGACGGCGACGGCGACGGGAGCCACCGCGTACAGCGACCCGGTGACGACGCCCCTGGCGTTCGAGCGGCCGGCGAAGACGGCTCCCGCGCCGGCGAGGAGCGCGACGCCCGCGCCGGCGACGACGGCCGGCCGGTCGCGGGCGAAGATGGCCACGAGCGGGACGGTCGCCGAGGCGACGAGCGCGAACGCGTGTTCGGCGGTCGTCCGCGTGTCGGAGGGGTCGCGGTGGGCGACGAAGGCGCGGAAGCCCCCGGCGGCGACCCACGCGAGGACGGCGAACAGCGCCGTCGAAAGCGGCGCGGCCCGACCGAGATACGAGGCGACCCCCCGGCCCGTGTCGAGCGCCGACTGGCCAAGTTGCGTGGCGAGACGGACGGTCGTCTCGGGATCGAGCGCGAGCGCGACCAGTCCGGCGAGACCGGCGAGCGCGAGCGGCGACAGCGACGCGAGAAGGGCTCGGCGGCGCATACGAAGTGGAGTCTCGGACACGGGAACGAATATGTTTCGCCGGACGAGTCCGCGGCGGGAGTCGCGGCGCGTCCGCCTCGAACCGTATAAACGGCCTTTTGTACGCGCACGACCGACACGTCGATATGCACTGTCGGCGGTGTGGAAATCCGTTAGAGAAGCCGGGAGACTACTGTCTCACCTGCAACACCGCCAACTGCGACGCCGTCGTGGCCGTCTTCGCGGCCGACCGCGCGACGCTGACGTTCCTCGACGACGAAGACGTGCTCGGCGAGACGACGGTCACGACGATTCCCGAGTCGAACGACGAGACGAAGGTCGTTCAACTCCGTAACTTCGCCGGCCTCGTCGCCGACGAGATTCGGCGCAAGCGCCCCGAGACGGTGTACGCCGCGGGCGAGCGCGCTCCGCTCCGCGAGACGCGTGCCCAACTCCACCACGAGTTCTACCGCGTCTCCGACGACGACCCCGTCCAGCGCGTCCTCGACACTCGCGGCGAGCGGGCGCTGGAGGTCGTCGATATCCCGCCCGCCGAAAAGTTGGGCGGGAGCCACAGCACGCTCATCGGCGGACGACGGGGCCGCCGGGCAATCGGCGTCGTCGCCGGCCACCCGCACGTCAAGAAAGTCATCCCCGGCCCCATCGACGCCGGCGGCACCGGGTCGCGGACGGGCCTCCGGGCGAAAGTCACCCGCGCCGACGGCAACGGGAACGTCAGACTCCTCCTGCGAGACGGGTCGAGCGTCCAAGAGAACCGCATCGTCACGACGGCGATGAACCGCGAGACGGGCGAGCGCGTCCGCGACGACCTGAACGAGGCGCTGCGCGAAGACGGGCTCCAAGACGAGTAGCGGGTGAGCGCGTCGAGGCCGGAATCGAGTGAGCGACTCAGGCCGACTCGGTCGCGCCCTCCGGGGCCGTCTCGATGTGAATCGGCTCCGTCTCGTCGGCCTCGCGCTGTGATTCGAACCACGCGACCGTCTCGGCGATGGCGTCCTCCAGCGGCGTCGGTTCGACCGCGTCACCGAACGCCTCGCGGAACTTCGCGTCGCGGACGACGTACGGCTCCTCGAAGGCGTAGCGCATCTCCGAAAGCTCCTTCAGCGGCGCGCTCAGGTAGCCGCCGAGCGTCAGCGCGACCCCCGGCGCGGCGATGATGTGTGGGAAGCCGGGGTCGATGTCGGCGGCCTCGTAGACGAGGTTGACGAAGCGGCGCGTCGAGACCGTCTCGGGGTTCGGGACGTGCCAGACCTCGCCGAGCGCCTCGTCGCGCTCACCGAGGAGGACGAGCGCCCGCGCGAAGTCGGGGACGTAGGTGTAGGTGTGGGCGAGTCGCGGGTCGCCGAACACCTTCGCGCGCTTGCCGGCGACGGCGGCCCCGAACACCTGCTCGCCGACGACCGACTCGCGGACGCGCGGGCCGAAGAAGTCGCTGGCGCGGCCGATGGTCGCCTCGATGCGACCCGCCTCGTGGGCGTCGAGGACGATATCGGCGCACTCGGCTCTGGCCTGACCTTTCGGGCCGGTGGCGGCGTACGGGAGGTCTTCGGAGAGACGAGCCTGCACCGGGCCGTACATGGAGAGGTTCTCGGCGACGACGAGGCGCGCGCCGGCGGCTTCGACTCCCGCGACGATGCCGCGGGTGAGGTCGGGGAACAGTTCGGGCCACTGGTCGTACGGCGGTTTGGCGCAGTGGTAGACGACATCCGCGTCCGCGAACGCGGCGACGGCGCGGTCGGGATAGAGCACGTCGGCGAGGCGGCTCTCGACGCCCTCGGGGAGAAAGTCGGGTTCGTGGCGGGTCACCGCGACCACGTCCTCCCCGCGTTCTCGGAGCGGTTCCATCACCGCGAGTCCGACGGGACCGGCACCCACCACCACGTGTTGTGTCATAGCCTCCCGTACGCGCGCCGGCGACAAAGCCGTGTCTAGGCCCGTCAGGTCCCGAGACGACTCGTAGGGTTTATCCATACCGGCGAGGTAGTTCGCGGTACTATGGCCGAGAAGAAGGCACGATCCGTCGGTAGTTCCGGGCGCTTCGGCGCACGGTACGGCCGCGTCGCTCGACGCCGCGTCAAGGAAATCGAAGCAGAGATGCGCAACTCCAAGGTCGACGGCGACGACGTCACTCGCGTCGAAACCGGCGTCTGGAAGAACGAGAAGACCGGTGAGGTCTTCACCGGCGGCACCTACCGCCCGCAGACCCCCGCCGGCAAGCAGGTCCGTCGTTCCATCCGCGCCGCGCTCACCGGCGAGGACGAATAACCCACAAGTAGCCTCGACGCTTTACATCTCACAATGAGCTACAAGTGTTCCCGGTGCAAGCGCGATGTCGAACTGGACGAGTTCGGTGGCGTCCGCTGTCCGTACTGCGGGCACCGCGTCCTGCTGAAAGAGCGGTCGCCCAACGTCAAAGAAGTCGCCGTCGAGTAGCGTGCGCCCCGCGCACAGCGCTTCGCTCGAATTCGACTACCCCGACGAGCGGCGCGCTCGTGTCGTCGAGCGGAGCGTCGCCGTCGAGGAAGGCGAGATAGACGACGCCCGGTCCGGCGCGCGCGTCGCCCGCGAGGGACGGACCGTCGTCGTCACCGTCGAGGCCGACGACCTCGTCGCGCTCCGCGCGGGCGTGAACTCGTGGATACGCCTCGTAGAGACCGCAGAGCGCGTCGCTTCGGCGGGGAGCGCGCTGTCGGAGTCCGCGTAGGAGACCGCGGGTGTTTTAGGGCCGGCGTCCCGTCGGTTCGGGTATGCAGGGAAGCCTACCGCCGGAAGCCCAAGAGAAGCTCGAAGAACTGCAGAACCTTCAGGAGACCGCCCAGAACGTCTCCGAGCAGAAGCAGTCCTCCGAGAGCGCGCTCAACGAGGCGCAGACGGCGCTCACGACGCTCGAAGAGATCGACGGTGACTCGAAGATGTACCGCGAGGTCGGCGAACTCCTCATCGAGACCGACTACGAATCGGCCAAGGACGACCTCGAAGAGAAGGTCGAGAGCCTCGAAGTGCGCGTCGAGCAGCTCACGAAGCAGGAGACGCGCGTGCAGGAGAAGTTCGAGAGCCTGCAAGAAGAGCTCCAGCAGATGCTTCAGGGCGGCGCGGGCGGCGCGGGTCCGATGGGCCCCGGCGGCGCGTAAATGTCACAGCCGACGGACGAAGAAGTGGTCGAAACCGCCGCGGAGGCGGCTGAAGGCCTCATCTTCGCCCGCTTCAAGCAGTCGCGCGTCAAGGACTTCGACGTCACCGTGACGTTCGAAGACGGCGTCCTCGACGTTGACGTGTACGTCAACGCGCCCGACGACGCCGACGACGCGGAGGCGGTCGCCGAGGAGGCGGCGCTGACGGCCCAAGAGGCCGTCGACGAACTGTTCGCGGCCGCCGACGAGGAGTAAGGGACGTTCTCGCGGGCACCCCCCGCACTCGATTTTGTCCGGTGAGCGGCGGCGCTGTGCCGGTCGGCGCGCGACCGAACGAGAGAGTCGGACGATTCGTTTCGGATTCCGCAAGTACCACCGCGATTCGGTGCGGAACCGCCCGACACAATTAAACGTGATAGTGGTGTATGGTACCGTATGTCAATCAGAAGGACGCCGAGAGGAACGACCGCGTTGGACCGGTTGCGGGAGCGATACAGCGACGCCGACCTCACCTGTTCGAAATGTGGCTTCACCGACGACGACGGCGAGTGGTCGGCCAAGACGACCGGGTCGAGCGTGTTCTACCGGCGGGTCTGTCCGAGTTGCGGCGCTATCGAGACGCGGACGCTCTCGCTGAAGTAGTGCGGCGGGCAGTTGCTCGTCGCTGGAATCGACTCGCGAGTGGCGACGCCGGAGCCGGAACGAGAGGAAGGAGGGAGCGCCGGGCGGCGACGAGCCGCCGGCGTCGCCTACGCGAGGAAGAACACCAGCAGGCTGACGGCCATCGCCGCGAGGATGAGCGCGAGCGCGAGCGCCCCGCCCATCGAGACGACGACGTTGGCGTGGCTGGCGAGCGTCTCGGTGCGGTCGTTGCCGAAGATGGTCACCTCGGCGCGTTCGGTCGCCATGCCGGCGACGACCGGTTCGGTGTCCGCGAGCGCCTCGTCGACGAGGCGGTCGATGGTCTCGTGGAGTTCGTCGGGGTCGATGGCCGCGCCGACCTGATTTTCCGCCTCGACGGTGTTGACGATGTGGGTGTCCGTCGTCATCACCTCGGCCACGTCGGCTTTCGCGTTCGGCCCGGTCGTGAGCTCCTCGACGATTCGGTCGCGCAGGCCCGGTTCCATGTTGTTGCCGTCGATGAGGACGTACGCGGTCGTCTGGTCGCCGACGGTCGTCGCGGCCACGCGGATGCCCAGCGGGCCGATACCCTCCCGCGGCGTCCAGTCGGTCGGGTCGAACGCCGTTCCCAACGACAGCGACCCGCGCGACGAGGCGGAGAGTTCTTCGCCCGCGAGCCCGGCGGCGGTAATCATGTCGAACGAGCGCTTGCTCCCCGGCGTGACGTGACCGAGGTCGGGGCCCTGAAGCCCGTTGTTGCAGTTGTGGGCGTCGACGAGAAGCACGTCCCGCAGGCCCGTGGTGCGAGCCTCGGCGGACGCCGAGAGGCCGACCGCGTACTCCACGTCGTCGGCGAACTGCGGGGCGTACGTCGAGACGAGGAGCGCGTCGTCACCGAAACGCTGGCCGAGCATCTTCGCGTCGCCGGACTGGACGCGGACGCTTTCGGTCACGTCGGGGCTGTACTCGATGCGCTCGTAGGCGTCGTCGGCCGCGTCGAGGACCACGTCGACCTCGCGTTCGGTCACGAGGTTGAAGTCGTGGCCCGCGGTCGCGTGGGGCGGGAACACGAGGCCCTCCGCCCGGCGGGCGACGCGCTCGGGGAAGTTGCCGCCGCCGATTTCGCCCATCGGACCGGGGTGAATCATCGGCAGGACGAACCGGGCTTTCTCGGTTCCGTCGTCGCGTTCGAACGAGAGCACGGTGACGGGGACGATTGCCTCCTGGCCGAGCTGTTCGAAGAAGTCCTCCAGTTCGCGGGTGCCCTCGGCGATGTGGCCGATGAAGCCGCGGATGAAGTCGAGGACCGACACGCCGAGGCCGCGACGCCACGGGCGGTCGACGATGCGGAGGAAGACGTAGACCCCGAGGGCGTACATCACGCAGGTAATCGCGAGGAGCTGGAAGTGGCTCAGCGCGATGGCCGACAGCTCCGGCGGTGCCCGGTCGGGGCGGGCGAGATACGGCATCAGATAGGCGTCGAGGATGGGACCGCCGACCTCGAAGAATCGGAGCGTGCCGCTGTAAACGAACAGGAGCGCGGCTGACGTGAGCGTCTGGATGCTCGCCGGGACCGCCGCGATGAGCAGCGACGACCGCGAGACGGCCATCACGATGAGCAGGCGGAAGGCGAACACCGACGCGAGAGCGATTACGAGCGCGTCGAAGATGAACGTCTGGCCGAGGCCCGTGAAGACGGAGACGATGGCGGCCCCGGTGAGGAACGTGACGATAATCACCTCGCCGGCGAGCGCGAGGAGCGACGAGCGGTTGTGCGTCAGCTTCCCGCCGACGAACCGGTCGACGCCGGTGGTACCGAACGCCGCGACGACGGTCGGAATCCCGATGAAGAAGATGCCTTCCCAAGCGTCTCTCCCGAGGAAGAAGATGCCCCGCCACGAGCCGGCGAGGTCCCCGGAGTCGAACGCGCCGATACCCGCCATCGCGGCGACGAGCAGGGCGAACCCGAGACTCGTGTACCAGCTGGGCGCGCGGAAGATGAACCGCGAGAGCCCGGCGAGGTCGCTCTGGGTGGAGGTCATTTCCCGAACAGACAGAACGGAGGCCGGTAAATGTCTCGGCTTGCTTCCGAGGAACGACTGTGAGAGACTTCATCGTGTCGCAGGATTGCGGTTTTCCGCCGCGGCGACGGAGAAAAAAGCCAGTCGTCGCGGAGCACCCGGTCGCGGTCGAAGGCGACCGACCGCTCAGCTACCGGTTACCGCTCGCAGACCTCGATGAAGTTCTCGAACACTTCCTCGCCCTCGGCGGTGTGGGCGACCTCGGGATGCCACTGGACGCCGTAGAGGTCGCGGTCGGCGTCGCTCATGGCCTCGATGGTACACACGTCGCTCGTGGCGGTGTGGGTGAAGCCCTCGGGAACCTCCTTGACCTCGTCGGCGTGGCTGGCCCAGACGCGGGTCTCGGGGGCGAGCGAGCCGATAAGGGGGTCGTCCTCGTCGAGGATTTCAACGTCCACGTCGGCGTAGCCGCCGTAGTCGCCGGAACCGACGCGCCCGTCGAGTTCCTCGGCGAGAATCTGCATGCCGAGACAGATGCCCAAGACGGGCACGTCGAGGTCGAGATAGTCGGCACTGCGGCCGATGCGGTCCATGTCGGGGCCGCCGGAGAGGACGATGCCGTCCGCGTCGATGTCCGCGGGGTCGGTGTCGTTGTCGACGAGTTCGGTGTCGACGCCGAGGTCGCGGAGCGCGCGCCGTTCGAGGTGGGTGAACTGCCCGTGGTTGTCGATGACGACGATGCGGGTCATGTGCCGGATTGGACCAGCGTGCCTAAAAGTCAATCGAAGAACGGCCGAGATGCGCGTATCCGTGCATCAGATTGGCGCGTCGGGGCGGTCGAGTCGCGACTCACTCGTCGCCGGCGCGGTCCCGCGCCGTCTGGAACCCGAGTTCGTCGAGTTCCTTCGTCCGGCGGCCCTCCCGCTCGGCAATGGCTTCGACATCCGGGGAGGCGTCGTCGTCGATGCGGGCGAACGACTTGTGGACCTTCGTGTGACACCACCGACACAGCGCGACCGTGATTTCGTGAGAGGGTTCGCTGCCGTCACCGTCGCCATCACCGCCGCGGCCGCCGTACGAGAGGTGGTGTGCTTCGAGTAACGGGCGGGCGGCCGAATCGTGGGCCATGCGGACCTCTTCGAGGCCGCAGCGGACGCACTCGCGGCCGTTCGTCGTCGAGGCGTAGTGCGGGCAGTCGCGGAAGTCACAGCCCTCCGCGGCGGCGACGCACTCGTAATCGGCTCGGGCGCGCTCGCGGGTGAACGCCGGGTCGCGGTCGGCGTACTCGCGGGCGAGGCGACACGCGCCGTCGCTCGTGAGGTGGTCGCAGCGGCCGGCGTGGTCGTAGGGGTCGTCGACTCCCACGGGCGTCCCTGTCGGCGTCCGCTCCATGAGGCGCGTTCGGGGCGGGGCGGGCCTAAACGTTGCTCTCGAGGGCGGACGGCCCGCCGTCCCGGCGGTGGATTCATCACGCCCGCCGTCGAAGCCGGCGTCGTGAGACTCGTTCACCGACAGAACGGAGCCCAATCGACCCTCGCGTCGGACGTCGAGACGGCCGACTCGTTTCTCTCGCAGGCGCGCGGGCTGATGTTCCGCGGCTCCGTCCCGGACGACTACGCCCTCGTCTTCCGGTTCGACGACGCCGACCGCCACAGCCTCCACATGGTGTTCGTCCCGTTCGACATCGACGCGCTCTGGCTCGTCGGCGACGAGGTGACGAAGAAAAAGCGGCTGTCGGCGTGGACGGGCATCGGCTTCGGGATGGCCGACACCGTCGTCGAACTCCCCGCGGGCGCGGCCGACGGCGTCGAACCCGGCGACTTAGTCGAGATTACGGAGTGACTCGACGGTCTCGAAGCAACGCTCGTCCAGCGCGGTCCCCGGAGAGACACCAATTTCTGTCGGAACCATCTCTTTTATCCCTTCATCGACAGTTGTCTTCAACTACTATGTCGGGACCTACCACACCGACGGAGGATAGAGTAAGTCGTCGCGAGACGGCTGGCTGTGAAATTCGACGGTTCTAACCCACAAGGACACGATTCTACCGTGAACGAACGATTCGGGAAGACCCCCGAGCTACGCACTTCTGATTCAGTACAGCTCTTAGACACCACGCTCCGCGACGGCGAGCAGGCCCCCGGCGTCTCGCTGACCCCGGCCGAGAAGGCCGACATCGCCCGCGCGCTCGACCGCGCCGAAGTCGATTACATCGAAGCCGGCAGCGCCTGTACCGGCCCCGGCGAGCGCGAGACGATAAAGCGCGTCACGTCGCTCGGCCTCGACGCGACGGTGACGAGTTTCGCCCGCGGCGTCAAGAACGACGTCGACCTCGCGCTCGACTGCGACGTGGACGGCGTCACGCTCGTCGTGCCGGCGAGCGACCGACACGTCGAGTCGAAAGTCGGGACGACCCGCGAGGATGTCGTCGAGACGACCGACGAGCTCGTCGCCTACGCCAAGGACCACGGCCTCTGGGTCGAGGTCATCGGCGAGGACGGCTCGCGGGCCGCCCCGGAGTTCCTCGAATCGCTCGCGCGCGCCAGCCACGACGCCGGCGCCGACCGCTTCTGTTTCGCCGACACGGTCGGCCACACGAGCCCCGAACACACCTACGAGGTCGTCTCCCGGCTCGCTGAGCTTGGCCCGACCTCGACGCACACCCACGACGACCTCGGCCTCGCGATGGCGAACGTCCACGCCAGCCTCGCCGCGGGCGCGGACCTCGTCCACACCACGGTCAACGGCATCGGCGAGCGCGCCGGCAACGTCGCGCTCGAAGAGGTCGCCATCGCGCTCGACCACTGCTACGACGTGGAGTCGGTGAAGCTCGACGAACTGTACGCGCTCGCCCAGAAGGTCGCGCAGGCCACGGGCGTCGCGCTCCCGCCGAACAAGGCGGTCGTCGGCCAGAACGCCTTCACCCACGAGAGCGGCATCCACACCGACGGGACGCTCAAGGACGACGCGATGTACGAGCCGTACCCGCCGGAGACGGTCGGCCGCGAGCGCCGCCTCGTCCTCGGGAAGCACGCCGGTCGCGCCGGCGTCAAGGCCGCGCTGGACGAACACGGCGTCGACGCCACCGACGAGGAAGTCGCCGCCGTCGTCGAGCGCGTGAAGGAACTCGGCGACCGCGGCAAGCGCGTCACCGACGCCGACCTCCTCGCGTTCGCAGAGGACGTACAGGGCCGCGAGCGCGCCCGACAGGTCGAACTGCTCGACCTCACGGCCGCCTCGGGCGGCGGCACGCCGACCGCGAGCGTCCGCCTCCGCGTCGACGGCGAAGAACGCGTCGCCTCCGGTACCGGGTCCGGCCCGGTCGACGCCGCGGTGAAAGCCGTCCGCGAGGCGCTCGGACCCGACGCCGACGCCCAACTCGACGAGTACCACGTCGACGCCATCACCGGCGGCACCGACGCCGTCGTGACCGTCGAGGTGACGATGTCGCTCGGCGACCGGAGTGTCACCGTCGCGGCGTCGCACGCCGACATCACGCGGGCGAGCGTCCAGGCGATGGTGAACGCGCTGGACCGACTGCTCGCGCCGAATCACACGTCGCCGACGCCCGCGTCGGCCGACGACTGAGAAAACGACCCTGTCGCGTCGCGGCCGCGTTTTTCTCCCGCTCCCGGGGCGACTGAATCCGAACCCGGACTACTGCGTCTCTTTGGCGACGAGGTAGGTCCAGCCGCCGCGGCGCTCGAACCCGATAGCGTCGTCGCCGAGTTCCGTCTCGGCGAAGTCGGCGACGCGGCCGGTCCGGACCGTCGTCACGTCGATGCGTCGCATCCCGTCCCGTTCGCTCGTGTCCGCGCTTGCTGCGTTCGCACTCATACTTGCGCTGACGCGGGCAGGGGATATGTATCGCATCCTAGTAGAGTGAAAGTGAAATCGAGGGACTGCACGGCCCCGTGCGGAAGCCTCACTAATCACGTGTAACGGCGGCACTCGATTCAAATGTCGAAGCGGTTACTCCGGACGAATGACGACGACGATGATAGTAACGATGACGACGAACGCGGCACCAAAGTAGCCGGCCACTCGGTAGCTCTCGATGAGCAGGAGCAAATACAGGAGGGCGATGACCGTGTCGAGTTTGTATTCGAGCGCGGCGTCCATGCAGTCGCCATTCGTGTCTGGTTATTAACTATTTTGGAGACGGAGTCCGCTCCGTCGGGCGTATCAGAACCGATTTGCAAGCCAGTCTGGACTATCGAAACGATGGTTGCCTTCACCGAGCGCGAGCGGTCGGGAGTGTACAAGTCGATATACGCGCGGCGGGATATCAGGCGGTTCGGCGACGACCCGGTGTCCGAAGAGACGCTGGCGCGACTGCTCGACGCCGCGCATCACGCCCCGAGCGTCGGCTTCTCGCAACCGTGGGACTTCGTCGTCGTCGAGGACGACGAGACGAAAGCGGAGATTGCGTCCATCGCGGAGCGGGCGATTGCGGCGGCCCGCGAGGGCTATCGAGAGCCTCGAAAGTCGGAGTTCGGTCGGTTGAAGTTGGAGGGCATCACCGACGCGCCGGTGAACATCTGCGTCACCTGCGACCCGACCCGCGACGCGCCGCACGTCCTCGGGCGCAACACGATGCAGGCGATGGACGCCTACTCGACGTGTCTCGCCGTGCAGAACCTCTGGCTGGCCGCGCGGGCCGAGGGCGTCGGCGTCGGCTGGGTGTCGTTTCTCTACCCGCACGAGCTCCGCGAAGTGCTGGGCATTCCGCACCACGTCGAGCCGATTGCGTATCTCTGCGTCGGCTATCCCGAGGACGGCTTTCCCGAGGAGCCGGTCCTCCAGCAGGAAGGGTGGCGCGAGCGTCTCGACACGAGCGAACTCGTCCATCGGGAGCGGTGGAAGTCCGGGTCGGAGAAGGAAACGGGAATCGAGGAATAAAGCGCGACGAGACGCGCCGCTCGAAATGTTGTGGCCGCAAGAAGCGCCGAGGGTGAGGGTTGAACCTCGCTCGCTCACTGCGTTCGCTCGCTGGTTCAAATCTCGGGTCGTCGCACATCCTCGTCACGCGGGGCGAGAGACACCAACGTCTCTCGCGAGGTGACGTTCGGAAGAAGCGCCGAGGGTGAGATTTGAACCGCAGTCGCTCCCATGCGGTCGCTCCTTGATTCAGATCTCAGGACGTTGCACACGCGGCCACGGAGTCACGACGCGACGAGACGCGCCGCTCAGAACGTTGTGGCCGCGAGAAGCGCCGAGGGTGAGATTTGAACTCACGTGTCCGAATGGACAGTAGATTTCGAATCTACCGCCTTGGCCGGGCTAGGCTACCTCGGCTTCCATCGTTGTCTCTCTCGCGGATAGTTTAATCCGTTTCGATTTCCGAGGGCCGCGGCGGAGAGTCACACGGATGCGGTCGGCGGGTCTACGCCGGAAGGAACGGAGGCGGGTGGGCGAGGTCAGCGACGGACGACGGGCGGCGAGGGACCGGCCGACCCGAATCCCGCCAACCAACGGGCATAAGTCGCACGCAGACGCGGGAAGTGTATGGACATCGACACGGCTAGCGAGACGTGCGCCGAGGTGCTCGACGCCATCTCGGAGGCCGTCATCGCCGACCGAGCCTTCCTCGAAACCGTCCTGACGGGCGTCCTCGCCCGCGGCCACGTCCTCCTCGAAGACGTTCCGGGAACCGGAAAGACACTCACCGCGCGGAGCGTCGCCACCGCGCTCGGGCTGTCGTTTTCCCGCGTGCAGTTCACCCCGGACCTGCTTCCCGCCGACGTGACCGGGACGAACATCTACGACGAACGCGAGCGGACCTTCGAGTTCTCGCCGGGACCAATCTTCGCCAACGTCGTCCTCGCCGACGAAATCAACCGCGCGCCGCCGAAGACGCAGGCCGCCCTCCTCGAAGCGATGGAAGAGGGACAGGTGACCGTCGACGGCGAAACCCACCAGCTTCCGAGCCCCTTCTTCGTCATCGCCACCCAGAACCCCGTCGAACAGGAAGGGACGTTCACTCTCCCCGAGGCGCAGGTCGACCGATTCGTCGTGAAGTCGGCCATCGGCTACCCCGACCTCGACGGCGAGGTCGAACTCCTCCACCGGCGCGCGGGCCGAAGCGATCAGAGCCCGAGCGTCGAGCGCGTCCTCGACCGCGACGCCGTCGCCGCCATCCGCCGCGCGCCCGAGTCGGTCCGCGTCGAGGACGACCTGCTCGAATACATGGCGAAGCTCGCGCGGGAAACGCGCACCGACCGCCGGGTCCGTATCGGCGTCTCCCCCCGCGGGACCCAACGGCTGTTCGAGGCGACTCGCGCCCGCGCCGTCATCGAGGGCCGCGAGTTCGTCACGCCCGACGACGTAAAGCGCGTCGCGCAGTCCGTGCTCGCTCACCGCCTCGTCCTGACGCCGGACGCGCGGGTCGAAGACGTGCGGAAATCGGACGTCGTCGACGACGTGCTCGGTCGAGTGACCGTGCCGACGCTGGAGTAAGGCGGGAGACGTGAGGCGTGAGGCGTGGAGCGGACACGCCGCTCAGCGCGCCACGACCGCCACGAGCGCGACGACGCCGACCAGCAGTAAGACGACGGCCGTGATGGGCTGGCCGCCGGCGGCCGCCCGGTCAGCGCCGTAGACGACGGCCGCGCCGACCGCGAGCACGACGAGCGTCGCCGCCGCGTGGACGAGTTCGATCCGGAGCGTGTCGGTCTCGCGGCCGAGGTGTGCGCCGACGGAACGCGCGTTGTCCGCGAGGTCCCACGCGAGTATCGACCCGACCGCGGCGAGCAGAAGCGCCTCCGTCCCGGCCCCGCTCGCGCCCGCGAAGAGAAGCGAGAGGAAGAACAGCCCGCCCGCGGCGTCGACGATGCGCCGCGAGCCCCGAACCAGTCCGGCAGCGAGCGCGACCGTCGCGGCGAGGCCGCCGACCGCCGCCGTCGAGGTGGTGAAGCCGAGCGCGAGGATGGCGAATCCGGCGGCCGACAGCGCCAGTGCGGTCCCCGTCCGGGTCGGCTGGCGGGTGATTTCGCTCACCGCGACCACCCCGCTTCGGCCCGCGCGAGCGCGACACCGAGGGATTCGTCACCCCAGTCGACGACGCGGACGCCGCTCCCCCGGAGTTCGCGGAGCCGCAGGTCGCGCTCGATGCGCGCGAGTCGCGCGCCGACGGTCGATGTCGTCGTCGGGTCCGGCGAGACGACCGTCACGGCGTGGCCGTAGGCCTCCAAGCGGCGGGCGACCGAGACGCCGTAGTCGTCCACGAGCGGCGAGCAGAAGATGACCTGGGCGTCGCTGGCGAGTCGACGCCGGAGTCGGCGCACGGCCACGGAGGGGAAAAAGGCCCCGTCCGGCGGCGTCGGTGCGAACGCCGGGTGGGTCGCGAACAGCCGGCGGGCGCGGGCGCGGTGGTCGACGCCCGACGAGGGGGCGAGCCAGCACTCGTCGGGGCCGAACGCGGCGACGCCGACGCTGTCGCCGCCGTCGAGGAGTGCTGAGAAGGCGACGCTCGCGGCGTCCACGGAGCGCTCGACCGCGGTCTCCCCCTCGTCGTCGGGGGCGACGTGCGCCTCAGACCGGGTGTCGACGACGAGGACGACGGACGCCGCGCGCTCCTCTCTGAACTCCACCGTGGCGAGTTCGCCCGTGCGGGCGCGGCGGTTCCAGTCGATGCGTCGAATCGGGTCGCCGTGGCGGTACTCGCGGATGGAAGCGAACTCCAGTCCCGACCCCGGCACGTCGGTCTCGACGCGGCCGGCGTACTTCGAGGTGAGGCCCCGAAGCGGCAGGTCGGCGGTCGCGGCGAGTTCGGGCTCACACCGGAGCGTCGTCTCGGCGTCGACCGTCTCGCGGGACTCGACGGCCCCGCTCGGGTCGCGGACGACGACGACCGTCTCGTCCCACGCGTGCTCGCCGCGGACGGCCGTGACCGTGTACGTCGCGGTCGCGGTCGCGCCCGGTCGAAGCGCCGTCCCCAGTCGGGCGGAGCCGTCGGCCACGCCGAGCGCCGGCGGTACGCCGTCGACGACGCGGAGGTCGAACAGCGTGCTGGACCCCTCGTTGGTGACGCGGAGCGTGACTTCGACCTCGTCGTCGGGGTCGGGCGTCGCGTCCGAGAGGTCGCGCTCGATTCGGAGCGACACCTCGGGAATCGCCGCGACCCGGACGTAACCGAGGACGACGACGCCGAGGCCGGCCGCGAGGAGCAGCGACGATTCGCGGGTGAATACGCCCGCGGCGGCCGCCACGAGGACGAGGCCGTCGAGGCCGGTCCAGCGTTCGGTGTCGAACCCGCGGCTCATCGGTGCTCACCCGCGGGGCCGTCGGTAGTGCCGACTCGCTCTATCGCGGCGACGGCTCGTTCGGCGCGGTCGGTGAGCGACGACCGGCCGGACAGAAACAGGCGGACGCGCTGTCGGAGCGGAATCGAGACGGACGCGCCGAGAAAGCGCGCGGCGACCGGGTCGTCGGTCCACCCGCCGGTTTTGAGGAGTGCGGCCGCTTCTTCGGGAGCGTGACCGCCGCGGGCGACGAGCGCCTCCTTGGCCCGCGTTTCGAGGCGGTCGACGACGCGCTCGCGGGCGGCCCAGCGGGTGCCCTGACCCATCGCAGACACGAGGTCGTCGTCGAAGTCGGCTCCGGGCACCGGGACCGAAATCCGCGCTTCCGGGTCGTCGGTGACCGTAGTGTTCGAGGGCGTATCGCGGCGGCGCTGGACGTACCGAAGCCCCTGGAGCGCCGCGAGCGCCGCGACGAGTCCGAGGAAGATATCCGTCAGTTCGAGGCCGAAGGAGACGCCTGCGACGACCGCAAGTCCGGCGGTCGTGGCGACGACGCCGACGAGCAAGAACAGCCGACGCGTCAGCGTCATCGGTCGCCCTCCGGTGAGTCGGCGTAGGCGCGTTCGATGCTCCTGAGCGCGTCGACCGCGCGGCGCTCGCGCTCCGGCGTCGCCTCGAAGCCGCCGTAGCGGACTTCCTCGAACAGCGTCGTCAGGTCGTCCACGTCGTCGCGGTCCATGCCCGCGTCGACGGCCGAGTGGGCGAACTCGGCGGGCGTCGCAGCGCGACGGTTCGGCACGTCGAGGAGCGCGGTCATCTCACCCCACGCGCGGAACACTTCGTTTTCCACGTCGGCGTCGCCGTCTTCGATGCGCTGGGCCGCGGCCCCGGCGGCCCGTCCGACGGCGGCGACGTTCGACCCCTCATCCTCGTCGGCGGGGTTGACTTCGTCGTCGGCCGCGGGCGAGTCGCCGGTCCCGGTGACGAGCATGAAGGCCGCGACGGCGAGGGCGACTGCGAGCAAGAGGCCGAACAGCACCGTGGGCGGTGAGACGCTCTGCGCCGCGTTCCCGCCGTGGCCGAGACTACCACCGCCGCCGGCGGGGAGAAACGACACGTTTCGCGCGGCGGCCGCGGCACGAGACGAAAACGAGAACTCGCGGCGACATCCCGTGAGGAGGGCGAAAAGCAGGACGACCGGCGGCCCGACCGCCGCGAAGATTGCGAGGGGCGGAAGCAGAGAGCCGGTCTCCCGGTAGGCGTACGCGCCGAGGAGGACGAAGACGAGGGCGACGACCGCGAGGACTCCGGGTGAGAGCAACCACGGGAAACACGGCGTCGGGATGCTGAGACTGCCGGACGAATCACCGGACGGTTGGGTGCCGGTCTCGTCCGTGTCTCCAGCGACCGCGCCGCCGGTCTCGCCGCCACCGAAGCCGGCTGGGCCGCCGCTTGAGACGACGGTCGAATCGATGGTGGCGGCGACGACCGAGAGGGCGACGACCGCGAGGAGGGCCAGTGCGAGCGCGCGGAGGGCGGAACGGTCCACGGGAGTAGGTAACAGCATCCGAGGTAAAGACATTTCGAGGGGCGGTGCGGTCGTCGGTGGGGCGAACGGCGTCACCTCGGTACCCGACCGGACCGATGATGCTGCTGAACTCCTCAACCGCTGCTAGCTTGTCGAGGCCGTGCTGAATACAGCGCGCGAGTCGGTCACACACTCGGCCTCGTGATTTATGTTAATTTACCATCACTACTGCAGCATGGAACGATTTTACATATTTAACGCACTCCTGGCGATATACGGTGCAGCCTTCGCAATCGAATCACTCTCCGCTCTCGCCGACGGGAGCACAAGCCTGCCAATCATTTTGGGTAGCATCGCTGGAATAGGACTGGCGAGTGCATCCGTATACGAGATGACTACTGGCTCTCCATCCGACTTCGAGATTGGCGACATAGGGTTCTGGGCTGTCGTTTTGGGTGTTGTGGCACTTCTCTCACTTCAGGTTCTTGAGATCACTCAGATTGTGGGATAGTAACCATTCGAAAGAGACGAGACAGACCATCCCTGCAAGTGAACCAGCCGCGGGTACGGCGGACGAGAGTCGCGGCTCGACACCCACACACCACGTTTGCAAGTGAATTGGCGGTGGGAAGGAGGGGGTGGGGAGACACACAGACACCACCGTTGCACGTGAAGCGTGGTGATGCCGAGAGGGGGTGCCATCGGCGGGCACTCGGAGAGAGTACCGGTGCAAGTGAACCTCGGTCGCGACTCGAACGTCGTCACCCACCACCGTTGCAGGTGATTTCTCCCGAGCTGGACCGTTTACGGGACGTTCACGACAGAAACGTTCGACTGCAAACTGCACCGTGAGCACCGAAACATGTCAACGCTTTAGTTGAACTCGCGCTCTGTTGTTCTACTAGCTACTCTCGTATCCTCCTATTCACTTGCAAAAGTGGTGTGTGTCTGTTCAAACGAGTTCACACGTCCCACGGTATGCGGTACCGAGGGCCAGTTAGAAGGCGACGGTTCCGACCCGAACACGTCGCCCGTCCCCCGATGACGCCGCCGTCGCAATTCACATGAATCAGATGAAATCGGGGTTTTAAATAAGGGGACGCCACAACGGACCGACGCTAATGCGCCGGTTCGAGCGAAAACAAAACGTCTTCACCAACAAGGACGCCCTCGGGGAGTCCTACAAGCCCGAGCGCATCGAGGAGCGCGACGACGAAATTTCGGAGTACATGGACGCGCTCCAACCGGTCGTCGACGGCTGGGAGCCGAACAACGTCTTCCTGTACGGAAACACCGGCGTGGGGAAGACCGCGGTCACCGAGTTCCTCCTCGAGATGCTCCTCGAAGACGTCTCGCAGTACGACGACGTTGACCTCAGCGTCATCTCCATCAACTGCAAGACGCTCAACTCCTCGTACCAGGTGGCGGTCGAACTCGTCAACGAGCTTCGGCCGCCGGGCGCGGAGATTAGCTCGACCGGCTACCCCCAACAGACCGTCTTCAAGAAGCTGTTTCAGGAGTTGGACGACGTGGGCGGGACGGTGCTCATCGTCCTCGACGAGGTGGACTCCATCGGCGACCGCGACGAACTCCTCTACGAACTCCCGCGGGCCCGCTCGAACGGCAAGCTCGAAGACGCCAAGGTCGGCCTCATCGGCATCTCGAACGACTTCAAGTTCCACGACCAACTCGACCCGCGCGTACAGGACACCCTCTGCGAGCGCGAACTTCACTTCCCGCCGTACCAAGCGCCCGAACTCCAGAACATCCTCGAATCGCGCGCTGAGGTCGCCATCGCAGAAGACGCCTGCGAGGAGGGCGTGCTCAACCTCTGTGCGGCGCTCGCCGCCCGCGACAGCGGGAGCGCGAGACAGGCGCTCGACCTCCTGCGGCTGGCGGGCGAACACGCCGAGAACAAAGACGACGAGCGAATCACGCTCGACCACGTCGATATCGCCCGGCAGAAACTCGAACAGGAACGCGTCGTCGAGGGGATGCGCGAACTCACCGAGAACGGCCACTTCGCCCTCCTCGCGGTCGTCTCGAAGGCCGCCCACGACGAGACGCCGTGTCGGATGCGCGACCTCTATCAGGAGTACCTCCGGCTGTGTAACTCCGCCGGCATCGACCCGCTCGCCCAGCGGTCGGTCCACAACCACCTCTCGGACCTCCGGATGCTCGGCATCCTCTCGGCCGAGGAGAACCGAACCGGCTCGCGCGGGAACTATTACAGCTACGCGCTCGACGTGCCGTTCTCCAGCGCGATGGAGGCGCTGTCCGACGTGCTCGCCCTCGACTCGGTCCTCGACGAGATTCGGAAGACCGCGACGCAGGCCGAGGCCGCCTGACCCCACGACGACGCGGTTCCTTCCAAATCGGCGTTCCGAGGTGGTGTGTCACGGGATGTGATACACCGGGCGTGGTGTCTCGGGGTGTGGTACTCCGGGCGTGGTGTCTCGGGATATGATGTTTCGGGGGGCGGTGTGCTGGACTGTGGCGCTCTGAGACGTAGCGTTCCGAGACGTGGCAGTTCGAGGCGGTGGTAGTTTCTTGGTGCGCCGGACAGATGTGTACGGTATGACGAATTTCCCCCCGCGACTCTCCACGGGAATCTCCGGACTCGACGCGGTACTAGACGGCGGGCTAGTGCCGAACCGAACGTACATGGTCCGCGGAGAATCCGGGGCGGGAAAGACCATCGCCGGCTACCACTTCTTGACCGCCGGACGCGAAAACGACGAGGACGTACTGTTCATCTCCTTCGAGGAGTCGAACGCCGACCTCCGGGCGAACGCCGGGACGCTCGGGTTCGACCTCTCCGAGGTGCCGATTCTCGACCTGAGCCCGTCGCCCGAGGCGTTCCTCGACGACGAGGCCTACACGATGCTGTCGCCGGGCGAGGTGGAGGGGAAATCCACGACGACCGAACTGAAAGAGGCAATCGAAGAACACGACCCCGACAGAGTCGTCATCGACCCGCTGAGCCAACTCGGTCGGCTCTCATCGGACGGATACCAGTTCCGACGGCTCGTCTCGTCGCTTCTGAGCTATCTCAAGCGGTCGGGTGCGACGACGCTGTTCACGAGCCAGCCGTCGAGCGGCGGCACCGACGAGACGCTCGCGTACCTCTGTGACGGTTCGATATCGCTGTCTCGGTCCGATTGGGGGCGGTCGGTCCGCATCGAGAAGTTCCGCGGGTCGGACTCGCAGACGGGGCCGCACGCCATGCGAATCGACGGCGGTCACGGGATGCGCGTCTTCCCGCGGCTCGTCCCCGACTCGCACCACCGCGAGTTCACTATCGAGCCGCTCTCGTCGGGCATCGACGACCTCGACACCCTGCTCGGCGGCGGCATCGAGCGGGGGAGCATCACGCTCGTCAGCGGCCCGAGCGGCGTCGGCAAGTCCACCACCGGAGCCGCGTTCGCGCGGGCGACCGCCGAACGCGGCGAGCGCGCCGCGGCCTATCTGTTCGAGGAAAGCAAACGGAGCTTCCGACACCGCTCGGAGTCCGTCGGCATCCCGATTGACGACCTCGTCGAGGCGGGAGACCTCCGGGTCGACGCCGTCGAACCGCTCTCGCTTTCGACCGACGAGTTCGCCCAGCGGGTGCGCGCCGAGGTCGAGGCCAACGACACCAGATTCGTGCTGATAGACGGCACGGCCGGCTACGAACTCAGCCTCACCGACGAGCGCAGCGACATCCGCCGCGAACTCCACGCGCTGGCGCGGTACCTCAAGAACATGGGCGTCACCGTCGTGCTGACCGAGGAGGTACAGCAGGTCACCGGCGCGTTCCACGCCTCGGATAACCACGTAAGCTACCTCGCGGACAACATCCTGTTCATCCGCTACATCGAGGTGCGCGGCGAGATTCGCAAGGCCGTCGGCGTCCTCAAAAAGCGGTTCGGCGGCTTCGAGCCGACGCTCCGGTCGTTCGAAATCGGGAGGGACGGCATCACCGTCGGCGAACCGCTCGACGAGCTACGGGGCATCCTCACGGGGACGCCGACGTGGAACGAGGCCGAGTGACCGTGAGCGAAGACGCGTCCCGGAACGGAGCACGTTCCGCGCGCGGCGCGTCCGACGAGGAACGGATACTCCTCGCGGTTCGCGGCGCTCGGGACCGCGAGCTACTGGTAGGCCTCCTCGACGCGTACGAAGTCGTCGTCTGGGAACGCGGCCACGAGGACGAAGCCCAACTTCCGGAGTTCGATCTCTGTATCGTCGACATGCCGACCTACTCGACGGTTGCCGACGCGCTCGACGAGCGCAAAGCCGACGCCGGCGACCGCTTCGTTCCGGTGCTGTTGACGGTCACGCAAGACGAACAGCACGTCGCGGCACGGCGACTCGACGACGTGCCGGACGACGTGCTCGCGGTCCCCGCACCGAGCGCAGTCATCAGGTCGCGAGTCGAGTCGCTCCTCCAGACCCGACGGCAGTCGCTCCAACTCGCGCTGTACCGCCGCGCGATGGACAGCGCGACGGTCGGCATCACCATCACCGAAGCCGGCGACGACCAACCGCTCACGTACGTCAACGACGCCTTCGAGGAGATAACCGGCTACGACAGCTCGGAGGTCATCGGCCGGAACTGCCGATTCCTCCAAGGGGACGACACCGACCCTGAGGCGGTCGAGACGCTCCGCGAGGCGGTCGACGCTGGCGAGAGCGCCGCCGTCGGCCTCACCAACTACCGGAAGGACGGGACGCCGTTCTGGAACGACCTGAAGATATCGCCGGTCTACGACGACGGGGAGCTCACCCACTTCGTCGGGTTCCAGACCGACGCGACCGTCCGCCACGCGCTCAGGGACCAACTCGTCAACGAGACGCAAACGCTCAAACAGCTCTTCGAGACGAGTCCGGTCGGTATCGTGGTCCTCAACGAAGACGAGATAATCATGCGCGCCAACGAGTCGGCCCAAGAGATTCTCGGTCTGGGCCGGTCAGTCGTGCTCGGACAGCCGTACGACGCCCCCGAGTGGGACCTCGTCGACGAGCGCGGAGAGCCACTCGACCGCGGTGGGCTCCCCTTCGAACGGGCGAGAGAGGCCGGTGAGACCGTCAAGGGCTTCGAACACGGCATCGAAGTCGGCGGCGACCGCCGGTGGCTCGTCGTCAACGTCGCGCCCTTGACCGGGAGCAGCGGGGAGCGCATCGGCGTGATTGCCGTCATCGAGGACGTGACCGAACTGAAGCGACAGCAGCGCGACCGCGAGCGACTGCTCGACCTGTTCGACCAGAGTCAGAAAATCGCCTCGGTCGGCGCGTGGGAATTCAACGCACGGACCGGGGAAGTCCTGTTCACGAGCGGACTCGCGGAACTCGTCGGCGTCGATCCGCGGGAGACTTTCGACCTCGAAGAGGCGTTTTCGTTCTACCATCCCGAGGACGAACCCGAGGTCCGAGCGGCGTTCGAACGTCTCGTTGCGACCGGCGAAGAGCAGTCAGTCGAGTGCCGACTGGAGACGATGGACAGCGAGACGCGCTGGGTGAACGTCCGCGGCGTCGCGGCGCGGGAGACCGACGCCGCCGTCTACCGCGGAACCGTCCAAGACATCACCGAGCGAAAGGCCCGCTCCGAGGAGTTAGAGCGTTACGAGCGCATCGTCGAGACGACGGCCGACCCGATTTACACGCTCGACGACAATCTCCGGTTCGTCCTCGCGAACAGCGCGACCGCCGACCTGCTGGACTGTGACCCCGGCGAACTCACGGGCGAACACGTCTCGGCGGTGTTCGGCGAGCGACACGCCCAGGAGCTCTTAGAGGCTATCGCGTCGCTTCTCTCGGGGGATAGCGCCGAGGAAACCATCGAGACGGTCGTCGTCGACCGAGGCGGCGCTGAGCGACAGTTCCAGACGACTATCGCGGCGAAGTCGTCGGGCGGCGAGTTCGACGGCATCGTCTGCGTCGGCCGCGACGTGACCGAACTCCGGGAGCGCGAGCGGCGGCTTTCGGTCCTCGACCGCGTCATCAGACACAACCTCCGGAACAAGATGAACATCGCGCAGGCGCACGCGGCGATGCTGCTCGAAGCCACCGACGACGCCGACGTGCGCGAGTCGGCGGCGGCCATCGAGCGGGCGGCCGACGAACTCCTCTCAATCGCCGAGACGGCACGGAAGTTCAGCTCCGCGCTCGACCCCGACGTGACCGAGCGAGTGCAACCGCAGAACGTTGCCGACCGCGTCCGCAGCGTGGTCGAAGGTGCTCAGTTCAGCTACCCCGGGGCGACCATCACCGTCGACGCGCCGGAGAACGTGCGAGCGTTGGCGCACGCGACGTTCGAACTCGCGGTGAACGAACTCGTCGACAACGCCGTCGCCTACGGCGGTGACGACGTCGAAATCGAACTCTCTGTCGCCGAGGCCGACGGTGCGGAGCAAGTAACGGTTCGAATCGCGGACAACGGGCCGGGGCTCCCCGCGCTCGAACGCGAATCGCTCATGTCCGGGCGGGAGTCGCCGCTTCGGCACACGAACGGGCTCGGTCTCTGGTTCGTCCGCTGGACGGTGACGAACAGCAACGGCACGATGGAAATCAGAGACAACGAACCGAGCGGGACGATTATCGAGCTTCGCCTGCCGAAAGCCTGAGTCCGAGTCTGCGTTCGGCCGGCTCAGGCGGCGGCGAAAACAGAGGCGACCGAACCGACCGCCGTCGACCCGAGCATCACGCCGAGTCCGAACCCGAGAATCCGGGCCATCGCCCGGCGAGCGTCCGCTTCCGTCCAGCCCGTCCCGGTGTCGAGGTGCGCCTGCATCGACTCGATACCGCGGCCGAGCGCGACCGCCCCGGACCAGCCGAGGAGCCCGAACCCGAAGGCGAGCGAGCCGAGCGCGAACGTCGTCTCGACGCCCGCCGAGAAGTCACCGACGACCAGCCGAGCGACCAGCCAGACGGCGGCGACGAGCGCGCCCGCGAGGGCCGCCGTGCCGACGAGTCGGAGCCGAGTCGCCGCCCGTTCGAGCACGGGAGGCGACGCCGCGTCCGTCGGGTCCGGTGGCGCGGACACGGTCGGTTAGTCGACCGCTTCGCGCATCCGCGGGTCCAGCGCGTCGCGCATGCCGTCCCCGAGGAGGTTGAACCCCAGCACGGTGAGCGCGAGGAAGAACCCGGGGAAGAACGACCACCACCAGACGCCGGTGAGCAGGCCCTGACTCACGCCGTTCGAGAGCATGAGCCCCCACGAGGGCGTGCCGGCCGCGGCACCGAAGCCGAGGAACGACAGCGCCGCGAGGTCGATGATAGCCAGCCCGAAGTTGAGCGTGCTCTGGACCGTGATGGGCGCGAGGCAGTTCGGCAGGACGTGTCGAACCAGCACGCGCGGGTCGGCCGCGCCGAGCGCGACCGTCGCGTCGATGTACTCGTTTTCGAGCACGGTCAGCGCGGCACCGCGGACGACGCGGGCGAACCGCGGCGTGTAGACGAGCGTCAGCGCGGCGACCGCCCGCCACAGTCCAAGGTCGTCGGGGAAGATGGCGACGAGCGCCAGCGCTAAGAGGAGCGACGGGAACGCGAGCAGCACGTCCATCGTCCGCATGATGACGTTGTCGGTCACGTCGCCGTAGTAGGCCGCGACGATGCCGAGCCCGACGCCGAGGACGGTCGAGGCGGCGACCGTGACGGTGCCGAACAGCATCGCGTACCACGCGCCGTACGCCACCCGCGGCAGGAGGCTCCGCGCCTGTCCGTCGGTGCCGAACGGGTAGTCGAGACTCGGCGGGGCGCGGTTCGGGTTCGTCCCGAGCTGCGACTGCGTGATGACTTCGAGGTCCAAGAACAGCCGCGCGTACAGCGCGATGACCACCATCGCGACGATGATGGCGATACCGGCGAGTGCGAGGCGGTTCGACAGCAGTCGGGAGACGAACGGCGACGCCGTGAGGCGGTCGACGAGCCCGCGCTGGTCGACGTCGGTCGCCGTCTCGTTCGTGGTCGTGGTTTCCGTGCTCATTGTTCGATCCGCGGGTCAAGGATGGAGTAGGTGATGTCGACGCCGAGGTTGACCAGCGTGAACAGGAACGCGAAGGTCAGGACCGTTCCCTGCACGATGGGGTAGTCACCGACCTTGATGGCCTCGACCAGGAGCGTCCCGATGCCGCCGATAGCGAACACCGTCTCCGTGAGTACTGCGCCGCCGAGCAGGCCACCGAACTGGATGCCGATGACCGTGATGACGGGAATCATCGCGTTGCGGAAGCCGTGTTTCAGGACCGTAATCTTCGCGCCTTGGCCCTTCGCGCGGGCGGTCCGCATGTAGTCCTGCCGGATGACCTCCAGCATCGACGAGCGCATCATCCGGGAGATGAGCGCCATCGAGTAGACGCCGATGACCGACGCCGGGAGAATCATGTGGCGGACCGCGGAGATGAACATATCCCAGTTGCCCGCGAGGAACGTGTCGACCGTGACGAGGCCCGTCACCCGGATGGCCTCGACGTTGTACAGCACCGAGATGCGACCGCTCGTCGGGAGCAACCCGAGCACCTGCGCGAACAGCAAGATGAGAAGCGGGCCGCTCCAGAAAATCGGCACGCTGATACCGGCGAGCGCACCGATGCGAGTCAGGTGGTCCGTGATGCTGTCCTGTTTGACGGCGCTCAGGATGCCGAGCGGGATGCCCAGCGAGATGCCGATGAGCTGCCCGTAGAGAGCGAGTTCGAGCGTGACCGGCAGCTTGTTGCCGAGCACTTCGCGGACCGGGGTGTTCCGCTGGATGATGAAGGACTCGCCGAACTGGAACTGCGCGGCGTCGGCGAGGAAGCGCCCGTACTGCACCCAGATGGGGTCGTTCAGGCCGAGGCTCTCTTCGACCTGCCGGACGAACTCCTCGCTGGCGCGTTCGCCCGCGATGGTGAGCGCCGGGTCGCCCGGCGAGAGATGCAGGATGGAGAAGACGAGCGACGCCACTCCCACCAACACCGGGACGAGCAACAGCAGCCGCTTGAGTACGAATCGTGTGGAAATCATGAAAGTCGAAGGCGCGGTCAGTTCCTCAGTTCAGGCTGACCAGATTGAGGTACGGACCGCTGATGGCGGCGACCTGGAACCCGCTGACGCGACTGGAGACGCCGCGAAGCTCGTCCGCGTAGTCGAGGTAGACCCACGGGGCCTCGTCGTGTGCAATCTGGTTCGCCTCGTTGTACAGCGACTCGCGCTCGGCCTCGTCGTAGGTGCTCTGACCCTGTTCGACGAGGTCCATGTACTCGCGGTTCGCCCACGCCGCGCGGTTACTGGTGTTGTAGCCTTCGGCGTCGAAGCTGACCCAGTCCTGTCCCTCCGTGAGTTCGCCCTCCTCTACCTGCGGGTGCAGGAGGACGTACATGAAGTTGTCCGGGTCGGCGTTGTCGGTGTACCAGCCGAGGAAACACGCGTCGTGGCGGCCCTGAGCGGTGTATTCGAGGAACGGACCGAACGACTGCTGGTTGATGTCGACTTCGATGCCGATTTCGCCGAGGTTGGACGCGACGGTCTCGGCGGTCTGAATCGGCGACGGGTTGTAGCCGCGGGGGTTCTGGAACGTCGCCAGTTCGAACGAGAAGCCGTCACCGTAGCCGGCCTCTTCGAGGAGGCGCTGGGCCTCCTCGGGGTCGTACGGGTACGGGTCGATGTCGTCGTTGTGGCCGAGGACGTTCGGCGGGAGCGGCTGGCTCGCCTGCGTCGCGAAGCCCGAGTAAATCTCGTTGACGATGGCTTCGGTGTTGATGGCGTGACTGACGGCCTGCCGGACGCGGCGGTCGCGGAACTCCTCGCGGCTCGCCATGTTGAACGCCATGTAACCGATATTGATGCCCTCGGTGCGGACGAGGTTCGCGTTGCTGGCGTTTTCGACCTGGACGGACGACTGCGCACCGAGCCCGTCGATGATGTCGAGTTCGCCCGACGCGAGCGACTGCGCGCGCGTCGAGTTCTGGCCGATGGTGACGAAGACGACCTCGTCCACGTTCGGCCCGTCGCCCCAGTACTCGGAGTTGGCTTCGAGGCGGATGATTTCGTTCGCGTCGTCGAGGTTACTCAGCTGGAACGGCCCCGTCCCGACGGGGTTCGAACTGAGTTCCGTCCCGTACTCCTCGATGGCGGCGAGGGAGTGCACCGACGCCGCGAACATCGCCAGATTACGCAGGAACGGCGCGTACGACTGGGTCAGCTGAATCGTCATCGAGTAGTCGCCGTCGACCTGAATCTCGTCGATCCACGAGCCGAGGGTGAACGGCCCGTAGGCGGAGACGTAGTCGTCGCCGGCGTAGTACTCGTAGTCGCTGTCGACGAAGCGGCGATAGGTCGCCACGAAGTCCTCGGCCGTGAACTCCTCGCCGTTGTGGAACATCACGCCCTCGCGGAGCGTGATGGAGGCCGTCTCGCCCTCCAGGGAGTACTCGGTGGCGAGCCCCTGGGTCAGCGTGGACTGGCCCGGCTCGAAGTTGATGAGCGTGTCGTAGAGCTGTTCGGTCACCTTGGCGACCTCTCCGCTCGTGCTGTTCTGGAAGTCGAGCGTCGGCGAGTGACTGCCGCGACCGTAGCGCAGGACCGAGTTCGAACCGTCATCTTCGGTCTGTTCGGTCTGTTCGGTCTGGTCCGTCTCTCCCTCGGTGGTCCCCTCACCGGATTCGGTGGTGGTTTCCTCGCCGCCGCCGCCGGAACAACCCGCCAGCGCGGCCGTCGCCGCAGCGGTTCCCGCGGCCGTCAGGAACCGACGCCGCGAGACGTTATTGCCATCTTGTGACATACGTGTACCTATTGATGTGCCCCTATAAAAATAACGAAGAATCGTCCACGGGAACGAATGACACCACCGACCTGTTCCGGTAAAAATACGAGCCAATCAAAAAACGTCTGACAGCTGACGAGACCCCGTATCGGGGCCTGCTCGTCGTCTATTCGTCGACGAGGTGACACGCCGCGGGGTGCGTCTGTTCACCCAGTTCGGGCGCGTCGCGCTCGCAGACGCTCTCGAATCGCTCGCGGAGGATTTCGCCCGCTTCGTCCCAGTCGTCGGCGACGACGCGTTCGAGCGCGCGGTCGACGACGCCGCGGAGTTCCGGCGACAGCGAGTGCGACAAGTGCGACTCGCGGAGTTCGTCCACGACGGCGTCGGCGTCGGCGGTGCCGCCGTCGGCGCTCACCGCTGCTTCGGCGCTCGGGTCGCCCGCATCGAGTGCGGCGTCGCGGGCGGTCTCGACGTCCAGCGCCTCGCGCTCGACGCGCTGGCGGAGGTCCATCACCTCGCGGTAGGCCGCCTGCTCGATGTCGAGGTCGGCCGGCGGGATGACCTGCGGACACCGCGTCCGGAAGTGACAGCCCGACGGTGGATTGATGGGACTCGGCACGTCGCCTTCGAGGATGATGCGGTCGTCGGTCTCGGCGGCCGGGTCGGGCTCCGGAATCGCCGACAGCAACGCCTGCGTGTAGGGGTGTCTCGGGTCGTCGAACAGCTCGTCGGTCGCCGCGACCTCGACGATTTCACCGAGGTACATCACGGCGACGCGGTCGGAGATGTGCCGGACGACGGAGAGGTCGTGCGCGATGAACAGATACGTCAGCCCGAAGCGCTCCTGGAGGTCTTCGAGCAGGTTGAGAATCTGCGCCTGCACGGACACGTCGAGCGCGGAAACGGGCTCGTCAGCGACGATGAAGTCCGGGTCGACCGCGAGCGCGCGGGCGATGCCGACGCGCTGGCGCTGGCCGCCGGAGAGTTCGTGCGGGTAGCGGTCGTACTGGCCGGTTTCGAGGCCGACCGCGTCGAGCAGTTGGTGGACCCGACGACGCCGGCGCTCGCTGGTGGAGTCGCCCGGCGTGACGCGGACGGTGACGCCCGAGACGACATCACCCTCGCGCTCGACTTCGACCTCGGTCCGGAGGCGCTCTTCGACGGCCACGTCGACCTCGCCGTCCGCTACGGTGACGGTCACGGCGGCGGTGGCGACGCCGTTCGAGGAGCCGACGATGGCGTCGATTTCGTCGCTCGCGGTGACCGAGACGCGCTCGGCGTCGATGCCCGTCACGGTCACGTCGGCCTCGCCGCGCACGTTCGGGTCCGACTCGGGGAGGTCGTGGACGTCGAGCGGCTCGCGGATGGTCTGGCCGACCGTCATCCGGGGGTCGAGCGACGACATCGGGTCTTGGAAAATCATCTGCATGTCGCGGCGCATCGCGCGGAGTTCGTCGCTGTCGAGCCCCGAGAGGTCCGTCCCCGAGAAGACGACGCGCCCGCCGGTCGGCGGCGTCAGATGCAGGAGGCTCCGCCCGGCGGTTGACTTCCCGCAGCCGGACTCTCCGACCAACCCGAGCGTCTCGCCCTCGTACACCGTGAAGTCGATGCCGTCGACCGCCTTCACGCTCCGGTCGTCCGCCCCGAGGAATCGGTCGAGGATGCCGTCGGCCTGTTCGTAGTACTTCTGCATGCCGTCGACTTCGAGCAGCGGCGTGTCGGAGGGCTCGGTGCCCGTCGAGGCCTCGATGGCGTCACCGCCGTACTCGCTGGTGTCGAAGTCGTCGAGGACGCATTTCGAGCGGTGGTCGACCCCGTCGTCGCCGTGTTGCTTGTAGGGTATCTCACCGGAGGTGCACTCCGGCTGGGCCCACGGACATCGGGGGGCGAAGTGACACCCTTCGGGCATATCGATGAGGTCCGGCACGTTGCCCTCGATGGGCGTCAGGCGCTCTTTGTCCTCGCTCGGGAGCGATTCGAGAAGCGTGTACGTGTAGGGGTGCGAGGGGTTGTGGAAGATTTCCTCGACCGGCCCCTCCTCGACGATTTCGCCGGCGTACATGACCGCGACCCGGTCGCACGTCTCCGCGACGACGCCGAGGTCGTGGGTAATCATGAGCACCGACATGCCGAGGTCCTCCTGCAGGTCGTCGATGAGGTCGAGAATCTGCGCCTGAATGGTCACGTCGAGCGCGGTGGTCGGCTCGTCGGCGACGAGCACGCGCGGCTGGCAGGCGAGCGCGATGGCGATGAGGACGCGCTGGCGCATCCCGCCGGAGAACTCGTGGGGGAACTCGTCGACCCGCGCACCGGGTTCGGGGATACCGACCGATTCGAGCACCTCGATGGTCCGCTCGACGATTTCGTCGTCGATGTCGCGGCTGATTCGGGGGAGCAGTTCGCGGACCGCGTTGAACCACGAGTCCTTGCGACGCCCGCCGTACTGGTGGAGTCGCAGGCTCTCTGCGACCTGCTCGCCCACCGTCAGCGAGGGGTTCAGCGAGGTCATCGGGTCCTGGAAAATCATGCCGAGCTCGCGCCCGCGAACGGCCCGAAGCGCCTCCTCGGGGGCGTCGACGAGATTGACCACGTCGCCGTCGACGAAAGCGGGGTTGTTGTACTCCTCACGGAACTCCTCGGCGAGCCGTGCGCTTTCGAGTTCGACCGACCCCGAGACGATTTCGCCGGGGTCGTCGACGAGGCCCATCGCCGAAAGTGCCGTCACGCTCTTTCCGGACCCGGACTCACCGACCAGTCCGACCGTCTCGCCCTCACCGACCGTGAGGTCGAGGCCGTCGACGGCCTTGACCTGACCGCGGCCGGTCGAGAACTGAGTTCGGAGGTCCGAAAGAGAGAGTAGATTCCTCATTGAATGAGAATGACCTGCATGGAGTGAAATACCTTTTCAATTTTTGCCAGTTGATGCACGGCTGTTGACAACACTCACCATCCAGCAATCGCCAGCGTGACGCGCGAACGCGAGCGGCAGCGGCGAGAGAAGCCAAAGTTTAGGTAGCGGACTCCGACACCATGCCGCATGGAAGAACATCCGCTCTCGGACGAGTCGGGCACGTGGGAGACGGTGGTCGCAGAGTGCGAGTCGCTCGCCGACGACTATCGGGAGCGAGACTGGACCGTCGTCGTCGCCCTCCCGGGGGACGTGGTTCCGGTCCCCGCCGCGGGCGACGAAGTGGTCGAACACGTCGGGCTCGACGTGGTCGTCGGCGACGACGTGTACCCCGACCTGGAAGCCGCCGTCGAGGGCGCGACGTTCGACGAGTACGAGGCGTTCCGCGCGGTCTCCGGCGGCCTCGTCTACCTCGCGCTCGTCGTCCGCGCCACCGACGACGAAGTCGCCGTCTGTCTCCCCCTGTACTACCGGCTCGCGGAGTCTGAACGCATGTTCTCGCTCCTCGACGCCGGCGAGACGATGCACACGAAGGTCCACCCGCTCGACCCCGACAAGGGCGTCGAGTTCGTCCACGAGGACCCCGACCCGCTGCTCCCGCCGGACTGGGACGCCGACCTCTCGGACGAGTTCGCGTAGTCGTCGGCTCGCTGAACCGAGTTCCGAACGCGGTTAGCCGCCCCCGCATAGACACCGCTTATACTGGAGGTCCGGTTTCTTTCGGATAGCGACGCGAGGCGCTATCCGATGGAACTCGCAGAGGTGGACTCGGCTGTCCTGTTCGGTTTGATTACGATGGTGACGTGGGGGATTTGGATCGTCGTGGGCAACGCCGCCTCCGAGTCCATGGACCCGCGGACCGCCGCCGCCATCTCGTATCTCGTCGCGGCGCTGCTCGCGTTCGGCTTCATCGTCGTGTCGGACGCGTCGCTCGTCGTCACCGCGAGAGGGGGACTGCTCGCCGGGGTGGCCGGGCTGTGTACCGGCGTCGGCCTCATCTCGATGTACATCGGCTTCACTCACGGGTCGACGACCGTCGTCTCGACGCTCGGTGCCATGTACTTCGTCGTCGCGGCCGTCATCGGCGTCGTCGTTCTCGGAGAGAGCCTCACCGTAACGAAACTCACGGGCATCGCGTTCGCCGTTCTCGGTATCGTCTTGGTCACCCGTTGAGTCGCGCCTCGGCCCGTGGCCCTGCGGCCCCGCGTCTATTCCTCGCGCTCGTCGTCGGTCTCCTCGTCGTCAATCCCCTCGTTGTCCGCCGCCTCGCTCACCGAAATCTCCGTCTCGCGGTCCCGCCCCGACTCCCGCTGTAACTCCTCGGCCCGGAGTTCGGCGCGGGTGTAGGCGTCGTACACCGCGTAGAGCCACACCGCGGGCGCGAGGAGGAAGCCGATGAGGACCATCACCGAGGCGGTGGCGACGATGAAGCCGACCGCGAAGACGAGGCCGCGTTCGAGTTCGCGGTTGTACAGCTGTCCGAGGCCGGGGAAAACCGCAGACAACACCGCCGCGACGAAGGGATTGCCGCCCTCGAACAGGTCGTCGAGCGCCGAGTCGACCGACGACTTCGGCGGATCGCGCTGCCGGACCCCGCACTCGGGGCAGATTTCGGCGCGCGCGTCGATGACCGCGCCGCAGTCGCGGCAGAACGCCTCGTCCGGGCCGCGTTCGCGAGTCGGGTCGTCCGTGGAGGGCGGTGTCATACCGGCTATCTGTCGGCCGCGAACGTCAGTCCTGCGGCGGTCAAGCGTCGGGGCGACTCGCGACCGCAGCCGAGGGGGGAGTCCCCTCGGGGACCCCGCTCACAGGCAGAACAGAAACGGCTTCATCAGCGCGACGCGGTCGCCGTCTTCGAGTCGCGTGTCGAAGCCGTCGAGGTTCTCGTTGAACACGCCGTTGACGAGCACGCGGGCGTAGGGTTGCGTCTGCTCGCCTTCGGGGTTCTTCCGCCACGTCCCCGGCGGCCGGTCCACCCGCGCCCACCCCCGCGTCGTCGCGTCCGCCTCGCGCTCGGCGATGACGAGGTCGCGCACGTCGTACGCCGCGAAGAACGCCTCAAGGAACGCCCGGAGCGTCTCGCCCTCGAAGGTGAACTCCGTCCGGTGGGTGCCCGCGGCCGACCTGACGTGGCCGGTCAGTTTGACCTCGACGGTCGTCTCCACTCGCTCGGCTGTCGCCGCCGTCTCCGCCCGCTCGGCTGTCGGTATCTTCATGCGTCCTCATACGCGCCGGGAGAGAATGAGCGAGCCCCCGAACACGTTCGACCGCGAAACGAACACCCGGGGAGAACTGTTGCCTGCCGCACATCTAATTCGTCGGCGGGACGATTCAAAGGCGCAATGCGAATCGTTCCAACTCGCCTGTACGGTGCGGTCGTGCATAGCTCAGTGTTCCTCGGTGCGTCCACCATCGCCGAGGTGTTCGTCGCGTCCGCGCTCGCCGGTATCGGGCCGAACGTCGCCCTCGCCGTCGGCTTTCTCATCACCGTCGGTATCTACAACTTCGACAAACTAGCGGACCTCGACGCCGACGAAGAGAACTACGCGGAGCGGACCGCGTTCGTCGCCGCCCACCCGCGGCTGTACGCCGGCTTCTCGGCGCTCGCAGTCGTCGGCGCGCTCTGGCTCGCCGTCCGGCACGGCGGCGTCTACGGGCTCGGGCTGACGCTGTTTCCGGGCGTCGTCGCGGTGTTTTACAGCGCCCCGGTCGTCCCGCTTCCGTCCGTCGACCGGCTCAAGGATATCTTCCTCGTCAACACGGCGTCGGTGTCGCTCGCGTGGGCGGTCCTCGTCGGCTTCGCCCCGCTCGCGGTCGCCGCGACCGCGCCCGAGTACGCCGCGGGCGCGGCCGTCGCGGCGGTCTGGTTCTTCCTCCGCTCGGCCATCTCGGTCGAGGTCCACAACGTCCGAGACGTGGCGGGCGACGCGCAAAACGGCGTCGAGACCCTGCCAACGGTCATCGGCGTCCGCCGGACGCAACTGACCCTCTACGCGCTGGAACTGGTCTCGGTCGGGCTCGTGTGGGCCGCGGCGCGGGTCGGTGTGGTCCCCGCGTGGGCCCCGTTCGCGCTCTTGCCCGCCGTCGCCTACTCGACGTGGATTACGTACGCGCTCACCGAAACGGACCGGTCGGTCGAGCGGCTCTGTACGCTCCGCGACGCGGAGGGTGTGCTGATGGCCGTCGGCGTCGCGGTCGTCGCCGCGGCCGTCGGAACCGGCGGTACGCTCGCGTAACGCGTCGGTCGGAGACGGGACGCTCGAAACCGGCGCGGAGTCGGACCCGGACCGGGACAGCCGGACCCGGTTCTTGAATACTCTTTTGACATATGGTGTATAATTACCGTGGTAGTGACTCCGAACATCGAGTGGAGGGCCGTCGAACAGTTGGTGTTCGGAGGTGCGGTCGGTCCCCAACTACTCACGCAGCCGGTCTCCCTCGTGGTCATCATCATCGGGCTGATGGTCACGTCCGGCGTCGTAAGCGGCTACGTCGCCCTGTTTGCGTGGCAACGGCGGTCGATGCCCGGAGCTATCGGGCTGGGCGTGCTCGCCCTCGCCAGCGGGTGGTGGTCGTCGGGCTACCTCCTCGAACTCGTCGTCGCGGACGTGACACTCAAGCTCACGCTCGCTGACCTCCAGTGGGTCGGCGTGCTCGTGGCACCCATCGCCTGGTTCTTCTTCGCGTTCTCCTACGCCGGCCGGGACCGATTCACCGCTCGACCGTCGCTTTGCGTCCTCTCGGTGCTCCCGGTAATCGGCCTCGTCGCCGTCTGGACCAACTCCATCCACCACCTGATGTGGACGTCGGTCACCGTCGTTCCCGCCGTCGGCCGGGCCATCACCATCCTCCAGATGGAGTGGGGACCGCTGTACTGGATCGTACTGGGATACAGCTATCTGCTGTGGCTCGCTGGCGCGGTCGTCATCCTCCGAACGGCGCTCGATATGCCGGACATCTACCGGTTGCAGGCGACCACGCTCGTCCTCGGGACGCTGATGCCCGTGCTCGGGAACTTCGCCACGACGCTCCTCGAACTGTACGGCGCGGCAATCGACATGACGCCCGCGGCGTTCACGTTTGCGGGGCTCGCCTGCACCGTCGCTATCAGTCGCTACGAGCTCCTCGAATCCCGACCGGTCCCCCGCTGGGTCGCCCGCGAGCGCGTCGTCGAGACGATGGCCGACGCGGTGGTCGTCACCGATACCAAGTGGCGCGTCACCGACGTGAACCGGGCGGCCGCGCGGGTTCTGAACGACACCGCGGACGAGCTCAAAGGCCGCCCCGTCGGCGACGTTATCGATGAGTTCTCACCCGACCAGCGGGACACGGACCAAGTCACGGTCAGACTCGGGTCGAGCCAGCGGTACTTCGAACTCCGGACGAGCGCCTTCTGCGACCACCACGGCCGCGACATCGGCCACGCGCTCGTCTTCCGCGACGTGACCGACCGCCGGCTGAACCTCCAACAGCTCGAAGTGATGAACCGCGTCCTCCGCCACAATCTTCGGACCGAAGCGAACCTCCTCGAAGGCTACGCCAACCTCGTCTTGGACGACATCGATGGCGGCGAGTTCGACGACGCGCGGGACCACGCAAAGACGCTCCAAGACCACGCGAAAACGCTCGTCAACATCAGCCAGAAAGCGCGAAAGCTCGGTGCGACCCGCGGGAACGACGGGAACGGCGACGTTCAACTGCATCCCGCGGCCGTCCAGATACGCGCTGCCGCGGACGCCGTCCGCACCGACTTCACCTGTGCGAACGTCCGGCTCGTCGAACTCCCCGACCGCGACGTGGTCTGTGCGCCCACGCTCGAACCGATCGTCCGCGAGCTCGTCGAAAACGGTGTCCAACACAACGGGTCGTCGACGCCGGTCGTCTCCGTGACGGCGGGCTGGGAGGACGACGAACTCGTGATTCGAATCGAGGACAACGGCCCCGGCATCAACGCGAGCGAACTCGCCGCCATCGACGCCCACGGCGAGACGCAACTTCGACACGCGAGCGGCCTCGGCCTCTGGCTGGTGAAGTGGGGCGTTGACCAGCTCGGCGGGACGGTCGTGTTCCATCGCCGCGAGGAGGGCGGGACCGAAGTGGTGCTTCGCATCCAGGCGGTTCGAAGCGAGTGACCCGAGTCCGAGAGCACCCGGACACCACTCGACCGAGATTCCAATTTTGATAACCACACCCGCGAAGAAAAGTCAATTAATCAACTAGTATCGCGGGATTCGAAACGCCGAAATCGACTGAGAGCGCCGGAAACCGCCGATATATTCGATTCCAGAAAACTTCATCTCTGTGCCACGACGCAGTAAATTCTTAAATACGAATACTCAGCAAAGCACGGTATATGCCTACCCAAGGCGATAACGCCGGGTCGGAGTCGCCCACCCCGACTCTCGAATTCGGTGCATCCCCGACTTCCGGGGCGGCAGGTGCAGTCCCAGCACCCGTCCCCCCGGACGACCCTCGCGCGTGGTACGCGCCGACCGTCCGTTCGCAGTACGAAGTCGCCCCCGATACCGTCGTCACCATCAGCAACGCGGACCACGGCTTCGACTACGCGGTGCGAGAAGCGACGCTCGGCGCGCGCGAGACCGACGCGCTGGAGACCGTCCGCGACCACTTTTCGACGGTCGTCCGCCGGCGACCGCTCACCCGCGAGGGCGCGGTCAGCCGCGCAGAGACCGGACTCTCACCGAAATATCGCCGTATCTTCGACCGGCTGCTCGACCTGACGCCGACCGCTCGGAGACGCGTCGAGCGCCACGCGCTGTCCGAACTTCGGCTCCTCGGAGCGGTCACGCCGCTGGCGCTCGACGATAGAATCGAAGTCGTCGACGCCGGCCGCGGCGACGGCTCCGAGCGACTCGTCGTCCACACCGAGGACTTCGCACCGGCGACGACGACGTTCGACTCCGACGTGCCGTTCGCCGACCGCATCGCCGCCGAGCGAATCGACCACTACACCGTCCCCTTCGCCGGCTACGACGTGGACGTGGTAATCTACCGCGACCGACTCCTCGGCGACGACCGCTTCGCCACGAAGTACGCCGTCCTCGAACCGGACCTGGTGCCCGGCGACGCCGAACTCATCGAGGAGTGCAAAGAGCGAATCTGGGAGGCGAACGTCAACGACGTGGTCGCCGACCGCATCGAGTTCGTCCGCGACCGGGCCCGCGAGTTCCTCTCGCGGCGGCTCACCGCCCGCAACACCCGAGCGTGGGTCGACGCCACGAGCTTCCGGGTCCGCGCCGCGCTCTCGGAGTACGGCCTCGCGCTCCCGCCGGTCGACCGTCGGTTCGCCGAGGACCGTCTCGACGACCTCGTCTACTACGTCCTCCGCGACTACGTCGGCGAGGGCGTCCTCACCGTTCCCATCCGTGACCCCCACCTCGAAGACGTGGAAGCGAACCGCGTCGGCGAACGAATCAAAGTCATTCCGCGGGCGGACGTGACCGGCCACGGCGGCCTGCGGGTGCCGACGAACCTCGTCTTCGAAGACGAGACCGAGTTCACGAACGTCGTGACCCAACTCGCCGCCGCCGACGGCGTGGAGCTGAACGCCTCGAACCCGAGCGCGAAGGTGAACCTCCGACCCGGCGCGGTCGGCGGCGACCCCGCGTCGGCCGACACCGACGAGACGATTCGCTGCGCCGTCGCCCTCCCCGTCATCTCCGAGGGCGGCCCGCACGTCTCGATTCGCAAGCAGACCGGCGACGTGCTCACGCCGGTCGACCTCGTCGAAAGCGGGTCGGTCTCGACCGAACTCGTCACGCTGCTGTGGCTCTGTTACGAACACCACCGCGTCGTCCTCTTTTCCGGCGCGACCGGCGTCGGCAAAACCACGCTGATGAACGCGCACATGCCGTTCGTCCCCTACGACCACCGGCCCATCAGCATCGACGAGGGCTCCCGGGAGGTCCATCTCCCCCACGAGACGGGCGTTTCGTTGACGACCCGCGACCACGAGTCCGAGTTCAAGCGCGTCACGATGGCCGACCTGATGACGGAGGCGAACTACCTCAACCCCGACGTGGAGGTCATCGCCGAAATCAACACGCCCGAGTCGTTCGCCACCTTCGCCGAGACGCTCAACACCGGCCACGGCGTCATCGGCACGACCCACGCCGCCGACATCGAGACGCTCGTCAACCGCGTCATCGAACAGGGGCTCCCGCCGTACCTCCTCCGCGAACTCGACCTCGTCGTCTTCCCGCACAAAGTCGACGGCGAGCGGTACGTCTCCGAAGTCGTCGAACTCGTCCCTGAGTCCGAGTACGACGAAACGTGGGGTCGACGCGGCGTCATCGAGAAGGACGGGCGCACGCTCCACTGGAACACGGTCGGCCGCCGGACCCCGGACGGCTCGTTCGACCTCTCGTACGAACACCCGCAGCTGGGCGACGACCACCGGCGCGTCGGCGTCCGACTGTTCCACCGCATCGCCGAGGCCACCGACCGCAACGTGGAGGCCGTCGAGCGCGAGTTCCACCGAAAACACCGCTACGTGGAGTACCTCGTCCGCGAGCAGATAACCGACGTGGACCGGCTGTTCGGCTTCCTCTCGGACCTCCGGACCGACGAGGCCGCGACGGTCGAGCGCGTCCGCCGACGGATGGCCGAGCGGGATTCGGCCGACGGAGACAGCGCCGCCCGAGGCGGGGCGGACGACCACACCCACCACCGCGACCGCGACGACGAGGCCGACCCGTGACCGAGTTCGACGCCGGAGCCGACGAGCGACGGGTCGGCCGCGTCCGCTCGCTTTCGGTCCTCGACAGGGCGCTGTACGCGCTGTTCGCCCGCCACGTCGACGCCGGGCGACACGACCGGGACCGCCGCCGCTACCGCGGCACCGACATGCGGATGAGCTTCGACCTCTATCTCGCCCGCGCCTACGGCCTCGCGTGGGCGACCGGTCTGTTCGTCGCGTTCCCGACGGCGCTCGTCGCGCTCGCGGTTCCGGATTCGACGGTCGACGCCGTACTCGACGTTCTTCGGGCGGCGCTCCCGCTTTTCGAACACGTCCCGATACCCGTGGTTCCGCGGCTTCCGGTGGTCGGGGCGTTCGCACTCGCGGTCGCGGTCGCGACGCGGCGTGTCGTCCTCGCCGTCGCCGGGCAGTACCTCGGCTGGCTGGCGACCGCGCGGCGAGAGAACATCGAGCGAACGCTGCCCGGCGCGGTCCGCTACCTGCACGTCCTCTCGTCGGGGAGCGACGGCCCCCGCGGGATGCTCCGCCGCGTCGCTGAAACCGACGCTTACGGCGAGACGGCAATCGCCTTCCGGAGCGTTCTCAACACCGCCTCGCTGACCGGTAACGTGAACGAGGGCCTGCGGCGCGTCGCCCGCGACACGCCCTCCGAGGGGATGCTCGCGCCGTTTCTCCTGAAGTTCCGCGAACACGCCGGACAGGGCAGCGACGCGCTCCGGAACTACCTGCGGATGGAGAGCCGGATGCTCGGCCACCGACAGGACCGCGCCCGCGAGCGCGCCGAGGGCTTCCTCGAACTGCTCGCCGAACTGTTCATCGTCCTGCTCGTCCTCCCCTCGTTGCTCGTCATCGTCCTCACGGTGATGAGCGTCATCGCGCCCGGCCTCTCCGCGCCGGTTGCCACGCCGCTGGGCCAGACGACCACGCACGGCGTCGTCGTCTATTCGAGCGCCGCGTTCATCATCGGCGTCGGGCTGGGCGCGAGCGTGCTCGTCGCCGGACTTCGACCCCCGGACCAGTCCGTCGAGTACGACCGGCCGGCCGGCGCGTTCCGCGTCGTCGACTCGGCGCTGTCGAATCCGGCCAGCGCGGCCGTCGTCTTCGTCTTCTCGGGGCTCGTCGTGGCCGGCGTCGCCGCGTTCGTCGGTGCCGACGCCGTGGGTGTCGCACTCGCCGGCTACGTCGCCTACGCGGCCCCGGTCGGACTCGTCGGCGTCCGTCGCGCCCGTCTGGACGACGCGAAGGACCGCGAACTGAAGGATTTCGTCCACGCCGTCTCCGGCCACGTCAACCTCGGTCGACCCTTCGGTGAGGCGGTCGAGCGCGTCGGCCGCGACGTGGACCTCGGCCCGCTCGATGCGGACGTGGCCGACCTCGCGCTCAACCTCCGCTTTACCGCGCCGAGCTCCGGCACCGACGTGAACCTCCGGACGGCCGCGTTGTCGCGGTTCGTCGACCGCGTCGGGACGCCCATGGCCGAACAGACCATCGGCCTCGTCGTCGGCGCGCTCGACGGCGGCAGCGATACCGGGACCGTCTTCGACACGCTCCAGACCGAAATCGGCCGCCTCTACCACGAAAAGCGCGCGCTCCGCTCGGGGCTGCTCGTCTACGTCGCGGTCGGCTGGACGACCGCGCTCCTCGTCGTCGGCATCACCGTCGCCGTCAACGTCCACGTCTTCGACGGCTTCGCCCAGCTTTCGACGCTCTCGACCGGCAGGTCGTTCGCCATCAACGCCGGCGCGGTCGACCTCGAACGCGACCGCTACCGGATGTACGTCGTCACGCAGGCGACGATGCTCGCCTCCGGCTGGTTCGCCGGCACGGCGAGCCGCGGTCGGTACGAGGCGTTGCTTCACTCCGCCGCGCTCGTCGTCGCGTGCTACCTCGTCTACGCCGGGGTGGGCCTGATATGAGCGCCACCCGCGGCCAGGCGAACGTCGTCGGCGTCGCGCTCCTGCTCGGCGTCGGCGTCGTCGCCATCGGCCTCCTGACCGCCAGCGTCGGCGGGCTCGTGGACGCCCAGATAGCGAGTGCGGACGCTGACGCCGCCGCGGACGGCTTCTCGTCGTTCCGAGACGGCGTCGTCGCCGCCGCGAACGACAGCTACCCGGTTCGCGTCACCGACGGCGACCTCTCGCGGGTGAACAGGACGGTCCGAATCATCTCGGAGACGAGGCCGACCAGGACCTACGACGCCGACGGGTACGTCGCCGACCTCGGCGGCCATCGGGTCGCGTTCGTCGGCGGCGCGGTCGTCCGCGGCACCGGCGATTCCGCCGCGCTCGTCACGCCCGTTCCGGTGGCGTTCGCGGGCGACGCGGCGTTTCTCACGGTTCCCGTCCTGACCGCCGATGCCACCGACGGCGGTGGGCTCGGGTCGGGCGCGGCGCTCCGAACGCAGACGACACGAACCGTGACCGACCTCCCGGCAGACGGGTACGCCGTCGCCGTCGAGACGGCGACCCCCGACGCGTGGGAGCGAGCGTTCGAGCGCCGCAGTTTCAACACGACTCGAACCGACTTCGACGGCGACGGCACCGAGAGCGTCGTCGCCACCGTCCCCGACGAGCGGACGCTCACGGTCGCCCGATACGACGTTTCGGTGGTGATTGACCGTGGCTGACGCGTCCGAGCCGTCGTCGGTCGCCCCCGACGACTCCGGACCGGTGACGCCCGCGACCGGCGGTCGAGCCGCCGAGCGCGCCGTGGTCCCCGTCGTCGGCAAGGCGCTCGAAGCCGCAATCGTCGTGCTGTTCGTCGGACTCTTGACGACGGTGCTGTTCGGCGGCGTCGTCCCCGACCACCGCGCCGCGGTCGGTCACGAACTCGCCGACCGAACGCTCGCGGCGGCGACGGAGCAGGTCGAGACGACCGCCGTCGTCCCCGAGTCGGCGGTCCGCGGGTCCAGACGAGTCGACGCGGAGCTCCCGCGAGCGATTCGCGGGAGTTCCTACCGAATCGCGTACGTCCCGAACGCCACGCTCGCGACCGACCCGAACGTGACCGCGCCGGCGCTCGTCCTCGACCATCCGAACGACGCGTTCGACCGGCGACTCCCGGTGACGCTCCCCGACTCCGTGAGCGTCTCGGGCGCGTGGGACAGCGGCAACGACTGCGTGGTGCGCGTCGTGGTCGATGACGACGACGGGACGACGCTCGAACTCGCGAACGGGAGGGCGGATGCGTAGTCACGGCGCGGCGCGCGCACAGACGACGCTCGCCGGACTCGCAGTGGCGCTCGTGCTCGTGACCGCGGTCACGGTCGGGGCCGTCGCCGCCGCCGACCGAGTCCTCGCGGACGCGGCCGGCGAGTCGCTCGAACAGCACCGCGCCGAGAGCGCCGCGGACGCGCTCCTCACGGAATCCCCGATTACGTGGTCCGACAACGGAAGCGACGCCGTCGACCTCACGCTCGCGAACGAGACGAACGCGACCGTGCTCGCCGCCGCCGTCCCGCCGCTCCGCGGCGCCGCGTTCCGCGTCCGAGTCGACGGGCGGACCGTCGCCGAGCGGGGTGACCCGTCGAGCGGCTACACGGTCAGCCGCGGCGCGGTCGGCGTCGACCGGCGGACCGTCCGCAGGTCGATTAACCTCTCGGCGGAGCCCAACACGACGCTCACCGGGCGGACGAACCGCATTCGACTCGACGTGAATCCCGCGCCGAACACGACGGTGCAGACGATTTGGGTCGACGACAGGGTCGCACTCCACCAACCGGCCGGAATCGAGGGGCAACACGTCGTCGGGGTATCGTCCCGCCCCGACCACGAGGTCCGCGTCGAAACCACCGGCGACGAGCCGTCCGGGAGCGTCGACGTGTCGGCGACGGCGTTCGACGCGACGGTCGTTCGAATCGAGGTGACCGTGGATGCGTGACCGATGCGGAGAGCGCTCGCGGCGGTTGCGTCGGCACTGCGCGGCCGCCGACAGCACCCGAACGGACGACCGCGGACAGCTCTCGCTGACGGTCGTCGAAGCGGCCGTCGCGACGCTGTTCGTCCTCGCCGTTGCGGCGGGGTTCGCGCTCGCGCCGTCCGCGCCGACCGCCGAGTCGGACGCGCTGGCGCGGCAGGCGACGGACGCCGCGTCGCTGGTGGGGTCGGTCCCCGCCGAGGGCCCGGGAACGCTTCTCGGCGTGGCCTGTGGGTCGCCGGCGGAGTTCGACGACCGAGCGGCGCGGCTTCACGAGGTCGCCGCGGCGGGGCTCCCGAACGGCGCGTTCGTCTCGCTCCGAACCGAAGTCGGGTCGGTCGGGAGACCGCCGCCGGAGACCGCGCGGGTGAGAACCGCGACCGCCGTGGTCCCGCGTTGTACCGCGACGCTGGAGGTGTGGTACCCGTGAGCCGATTCAGCCGCGGTTCGAGCGACGCCGCCGCCTCGGGCGACGACCGTGGCCAGTTGGTGCTCGTCTCCGGAGCCGTCGTCGTCGTCGCGCTACTCACGCTCCTCGTCGTCCACGCGCAACTCGGGTTCGCCGGGGTAACCGAAACGGCCGAGGCACCGCCGCTGGACGATATCGTCGAGACGACCGAAGACGCAGTCGAACTGGCGACCGCGGGCGTCGCGGGTCGATACGACTGGGCGGAGCGAGACGCCGCAGTCGCGGACTTTCGGTCGCGGCTCAACCCCGCGCTGACGAACGTCGAACGCGCGCGTCCCGGCGGCGTAGCGTTGACGACGAACGACTCGGCGGCTTCCGGGTGGGCGCTCAGGAACTGCCCCGACGGTCCGTCTCGGGAGTTCGGACCCTGCGTCGCCGACGACGGCGTCGTGGTCCAAGAGCGCGCGGGCGAGACGACTGTCGTCGCCGTCCTCGTGGACGTTCGCATCGCCACGCCGCGGTCGCGGACGGACCTGACGGTCGCCGCGCGCCCGAACTGAACCCCATCGGCTCGGGTCGTCGCGCACCCCGATGGAGACCGGTCTATCGGGGCCGTACGTTGACGGTCAATAGTCCGTCTAATTCTAAAAAGTATATAGAAATAGACTGTTCAAAAGGAAACACCGAACAGACACAAACCGGGCGTGACACATCCATGAGAAGCCACTGAACGCCCATTCTCGCGGACTCAATAGAGGATACTAGTTTCCTACGCATTGATGGCGTATCGAAATTCAGTTAGCCGAATATCGGCGTTTCGTGGGCTACATATCGGGTTTTTTGCCTTTTCACCCCTCCGACAGAGTCGTGTTCCCGACCCAAAATTATCAATTTTCACTACATCAAAGAAATTCGGTAAGTATTGTTCTGGCTCGGGTGTGGAGCGACTCCGCGGACGTGTCGGTCGGGTGTGCCTCCGGCCGACTCGAAGCGACTCAGTACGACAGCGTCCACTGGCGGTCGATGAGCCAGTCGTCCAACTTCCCGAGCGGGTCGTCGTCGACGTGCGTGCCGTGGCTCACGAGCACCGTCTCGATATCGTAGTCGAACAGTTTGACGAGGTTCCGCTCGGCTTCCTCGTGGCTCAGGTCGTTGAACTGCGCCGCCGGCGGGACGAGGAACCCCGGCGGGAGGCCGCGGCGGTCCGACCCCTCGACCACGTCGCCGGCGATGAACACGCCGTCGTCCTCCAACAGCAGGCCGCTGTTTGCGACCGTGTGGCCCGGCACCTGCACGATTCGAATTCCGCCGTCGAGCACGTCGTCGTGGCGGAAGTGGCGGTCGGCCTCGATGTCGAGCGCGTCGTAGAAGCCCTTCGCGCCGCCGGGGACGAGCAGTTCGGGGTCGAACGCATCCAACACGGCGGGCGTCCCGCCGAAGTGTCCCTCGTCGCCGTGGGTGATGACGAGTCGGTCGACACCGCCGAACTTCGACTCCAGCACGGACACTAACTCGTCGCCGTCGTCGGGGAATGCCGCGTCGACGAGCGTGGTCGTTCCGGCCGGTCGGTCTTCGATGATGAACACCCGGACGTGGTCGAACTGTATCGTGTACACTCCGTCTGCGACATCTGTCACTGTCATGCGCGGTCGAGACTACGGCGAGTCGCGATAAAAAGGGAGACGCGCGTTCTCACGCGCGTGCAACGCGGCGTTCCGAAGCCGAGCCGACGAGCCTGCGCGGCGGCGCTCCGGGCAGGCTCGCCCCCCGACGGGCGCTACTCCCCGTCGGCGAGGGTCGACACCACCGGGCACGACGCGTTCAGGAGAATCGACTGAGCGACGCTTCCGAACAGCATCTTTCCGGTGCGCGAGCGGCGTCGCGGACTCACCACGATGTAGCTCGCGTCCTGTTCGTCGGCGTACTCGATGACTTCGTCGGCCGGGTTGCCGACGAGTCCCACCGTCTCGTACGGAACGTCCAGTCCCGACACGGAGTCTTCGGCCATCTCGGCGGCGGCCGAGCGAATCTCGTCCATATCCTTCGGCTCCTCGGCCTGCGCGCTCGTCAGCCCGAGGTCGATGAACTCCGAGCGGGTCAGCGCGTGGACGACGTGGACCGCTTCGTCGAACGCCGCCGCCAGCGATGCGGCTTCCGAGACAACGTGTGCTGATCGACCTGACCGGTCGACTGCTGCAACAACGACCATACCAGCGTGTACCACGGTGGGATATAATATCGTTTCGCCGAATCCCATTCGGAGCGACCGCCGAGCGCCGCGTCGGCGCGATTCGCGGTTTCGGTTCGCGGTCTCGACAGCCAACGCGACACGTGAATTCGACCGTCGAACCGGGTGCATTTCAACAGTATCGTAACTAAACCGAAATCGACCGAATTCCATTACAGCACTACGTCCGTAATTCCGGTCCGAGTGGAACGAAAAATACCCCTGTCTTTCAACATCCTCGAAACAGAGCCGATCAGTTCAAGCGGGTCGCCCGCGACATCGACGCCGTCGCGTGGGGTGTGAGAGACCGGAGTGAACAGAATGGAACCGGGAGCCGACAACGCTCCGCCAGCCGTCGTGAGCCGTCTCGGTGTTAGCCTCGGGCGCGCGCCTTGCCGGCTGTCGAAGCACCGCACGCGTCGCGAGCACCGAGCGGTGCGCCGCTCGGGTGCGACCCACGGGAGAAATCAGACGGGGAACGAACGCGGCGTGAGAAAAGCGTCGAGGGTGGCGGCGTTACGCGTTCGCGCGAATCGAGCGCACCGCGGGGAGCGCAATCGCACCCAGACCGAGCAGGATGATGACGAGGGCGATGGGACTCGTGAGGAAGATGGTCGGCGACCCGCCCGAGAGGACGAGCGACCGGCGGAGGTTCTCCTCCGCGATGGGCGCGAGGATGAGCCCGAGCACCATCGGTGCCAGCGGGTAGCCCCGGAGCCGCATCGCGTACCCCAACACGCCCGCGCCGAGCATAATCCACGCGTCGAAGACGTTGCCGCGGAGCGCGATGGCTCCGATGACACACAGCACGAGGATGACGGGCCAGATGTGGGACTTCGGGATGTTGATGAGGCGCGCCCAGTAGTTCGCGCCGAGCATGCCGAAGATGAGGATGAACACGTAGATGAGGAGGAACCCGACGAAGATGGTGTACAGCAACACCGGCTCCTCTTGGTACAGGCCCGGACCGGGGTTCACGTCGTGGACCAACAGCGCGCCGATGAGGATGGCGGAGACGGAGTCGCCCGGGATGCCGAGCGTCAGCGTCGGAATCAGTGCGCCGCCGGTGCTCGCGTTGTTCCCGGACTCGGCGGCCGCGACGCCGCGAACGTTCCCTTCACCGAACGACGGGACGCTGTCTTTGAGCCAGCGGGTGGCCTCGTTGTACGTGATGAACGCGGCGATGTCGCCGCCCGCGCCGGGAATCGCGCCGATGAACGACCCGAGGATGCCCGACCCGACGCTGACCGGCGCGATGGACCGCAGGTCGGAAAGCGAGGGGAACACGCCGGTTATCTCCTGGTCGACGCGGTCGTTCCCGCTGTTGATGCCCTGGGAGTACTTGCGAAGCCCCTCGGCGATGCCGAAGAGGCCGATCATGACGGCGATGAACTCGACGCCGGTGAGCAGTTCGGGGATGTCGAACGTAAACCGGTGGAAGCCGGTCACGGGGTCGATACCGACCGTCGCAACGAGCATCCCGAGCAGACCCGAGACCATCCCCTTGGTGAGCGAGTCGCCGCTCACGCTGGCGATGATGGTCAGCCCGAAGAAGGCGAGCGCGAAGAACTCCGGCGAGCGGAACCGGAGGGCGGCGTCGGCGATGACCGGCGAGAAGAACATCAGCGCGAAGACGCTGATGACGCCGCCGACGAACGACGCGATGGTGCTCACGCGAATCGCGCGACCCGCCTCGCCCTTCTGGGAGAGCGGGTGGCCGTCGAAGATGGTCGCCGCCGCCGACGGGGTACCCGGCGTGCGGATGAGAATCGCCGGAATCGACCCCGCGTACACCGCGCCGCCGTAGATACCCAACAGGAGAATCATCCCCTGACTCGGCTCCATCGTGAAGGTAAACGACAGCAGGACCGCGATGGTCATCGTCGCGGTCATCCCCGGAATCGACCCCATGAGGATGCCGAGGAAGATACCGCCGACCATCAACAGGAGGATAAACGGGTCAGCGAGGTTGACGAGCGCCTGCCCGATGTATTCGACGACCATCAGAAGGTCACCACCAGCGGGAGCTGCGGCAGCAGTCGAGACACCGGGACGATACCCTCAGGGAGGCGAACGAGGAAGATGCGGCCAAAGATGTAGAACAGCGCGATGGGGAACCCAATCGACAGCACTGCGAGCAGCAGCTTCGAGTGGATGTTCGAGTAGTAGAGGACGACCGGCATGAACACCATGGTCGACACGAGGAACCCGAGGAGTGGCATCACGAGTACGTACGCGACGAGGAACCCCGCGACGACGGCCGCGGGCTTGAAGTCGAACTCCGAGATTTCGAGCTCCGTCTCGGACCCCGTCAGCACGTCGATGCCGGCGAAGAAGATGATGCCGACCGACACCGCAATCGGGAAGAACGACGGCCCGACGCCGTCACCCGACGGGAACTGGCTCGCAAAGAAGATGACGACGGCCGAAAACAGGATGAAGAAGACTGACAGCGGACTTGAACGAACGCTCTCCAAGCCGATTCTATCCAGGACGGCCCCGACTTTCTGAATCACCATTATTTGTTCTGCCTCGTGGTATGATACCAAGCAATCGTATGTAATAAACATATTGGTCTTTACCCGCCCGTTCGGGGCTGAAAGTCACGATTTCGACACGAGGACTATGTACGGTCGAGACTATCGTCCAGTCACCGTCGGAGACCGCCAGCGAGACTGGACAACCGCACACTGAAGCGTGGCTCGGCGGGCGGGCGGTACGGTAGCGAAGCCGACATGTTCGCGGGCGACAACGCCGGGTTTCGCGCCCATCGATAGAATTAACCAGCGCTGCGAACTACCGTTCCATCGGAATGAGTGTCAGCAACGTCACCGAGGGTATCGACCAGATTCAGTTCGAACACGTCCGGGTCCTCGTCCTGAAGGACACGCCGACGGGGAAGACGACGCTCGTGGACACCGGCTTCGACGAGGACGGCGAGGAGCTCGTCGAGATTCTGGAGCGGGAGTACGGCGGCGTCGACCGCGTCATCATCACCCACGGCGACCACGGCCACCACGGCGGCCTCCCGTCGGTGATGGAGGCGTTCGACCCCGAACTCGTCGCGTCGGCCAACGAGTCGAAGCTCCACGAGGCCATCGACTACGAGCCGGACGTGACGTTCACCGACGGCGACCTGCTCGACGGGAACATCCGCGTCATCGAGGTGCCGGGCCACACGAAGGCGACCTCGGCGCTCCTGCTCGAAGACCGCGGCATCCTCATCTCCGGAGACAGCCTCGACGGGGCCGACCGCGCGGGCCTCCCGGCCGGTTATCTGCTCCCGCCGCCGGCGCTGTTCAACGACGACCACAAGGCCGCCGAAATCAACCTCTACGACCTGCTCCAGTACGACTTCGAGACGCTGCTCGTCTTCCACGGTTCGCACGTCTTCGAGGACCCCAAGGGCAAGCTCGACGACTTCCTCGTCGAGCGCGAGTGGGACCCCCGGCCGGAGTGACCCCGTCCCGTCGAACCGAGCGGCACCGGCGGTGTCACGATTCCCGATAGCCCACTTCGCGGCATGCTTTTCTGACGACCGACTGCGAAGCGGTCTCTCTGGACCCGGTCCGGCAGAGACAGGCGAGTGGTGAACGAGCCGTGGTGTGAAACGAGCCGTGGCTGAGAACTGAACGGCGGCTATGAAACGATGGCTGAGGGTGACTGCGAACCAGACGGTATCGGTCGCGTCAGTCCCGAAGGACCGAAACGTCGAACACCGGCTTGCAGGTCTCGCCGGCGAGGAACGCCTCGAAGGCGTCTTCGGACTCGGTGAGTCGGAAGCGGTCGTCGAGGAACGTGGCGTGGTCCACGTCGCCCGAGCCGATGAGTCGGAACGCCCGCTCGAAGTCCTCGAACGTCGCGCCGTAGGTACACTGGAGGTCGACCTCTGCGCGGACGAGCGGCGTGAACTCCATCGTGGTCTCGCCGGTCTGGCCGACGAGAACTATCTGGCCGCCCTTGCGGACCTGCTCGGCCGCCATCGGCAGGCCCGACGGGTGGCCGGTCGTGTCGAACACCACGTCGAAGCCGGCGCCGCCGGTCAGCTCGCGCTGGGTCGCGCTCAAGTCGTCTTCTTCGATGTTGACCGCGGGATAGCCGAGTTCCTCCGCCAGCGGCAGTCGGTAGTTCGTGTCCCGACCGACGCCCGCGACGACGACTTCAGCGCCCTGCGAAGCGGCTACCTGCGCGCAGAGTAGCCCGATGGGACCGGGACCGGCGACGAGCACTCGGTCGCCGGCTTTGACCCGGGAGTTTTGAATGACCGCACGCGTGCAGATTGCCGTCGGTTCGACGAGCGCCGCGTGCTTCGGTTCGACGTTCGACGGGACCGACTGGAGCGCCGACTCGGGGACGGCGATGTAGCCGGCGTACGCCCCGTCGAGGTCGATGCCGGTCAGGACCGCGTCCTGACAGATACTCTCCTCACCGATTTGGCATTGGAAACACTCGCCGCAGCCACGAATCGGTCGCTCGACCACGCGCTCACCGACGGAAAATCGGGTGGCGTCGTCGCCGCGTTCGACCACGCGGCCCGTGTACTCGTGGCCGATGATGGTCGGCATGTTCATCCGCTCGAAGGCGGACTTGAACTTGTAGATTCCCGCGTCGCTCCCGCAGAGTCCGGCGTAGTCGACTTCGATGAGGACCTCGTTGGACGCCGGTTCGGGTGTCTCGACGTCGACGAGTTCCATAGCTCCGGGCTCTCGGCTCGTTTTGGCTAACCCGCGCATACATCTCCTTGAATACCGCCGGGGTATAAATCTACGCTCTTGGGGGAGAAGCTTGCGGGCAACGGTCGACACGAACGCGAGCAGTCAAGCGATGTCGCGAGCGCGAGTCCCCGCGAACCCTCCCGTTTCGGCCGGCGCTCGCGGGCGCGCGAAATCGTTCAGAACTGCACCGCGGTATCGACCGTCGCGCCATATTCGGAGCGACCACAATGCTTATTGTATGGATTGTTCAAACATTCGGGTACAATGGGAGACGACACCATTAGCAATCGGAGTGGACGGAGCGCGCTGAACAGACGGAACTTCATCAAGGCCGCCGGCGTCGGCGGGGTTGCGCTCTCGGCCGGCTGTCTCGGCAGCCTCTCAGGAGAGCAAGAGTGGCCCTCCCGTCCGGTCGAGGTTATCTCGCCGTGGTCCGCCGGGGGCGGAGCCGACCGAACGAGCCGCGCGGTCGCAGACGCGGCTGAGAACCACACCGATGTCTCGTGGAACGTCAGCAACCAGACCGGTGGCTCCGGCTCGGTCGGGATGAACGCGGCGGCCAACGCCGAGCCCGACGGGCACACCATCGGCTGTACTGCCCCCGAGATTGCGCTGTTCGAGCACCTCGGTATCGCCGACCTCAGCCCCGACGACATCACGCCCATCATGCAGTACACCGAGTTCCCCGCGGCGCTCGTCGTCAGCGAGGACGCCGAGTTCTCCACGCTCGACGAGTGGATCAGCTACGGGCAGGACAACACCCTGCAAATGGCGAACTCCGGGTTCGGGTCGTCGTGGCACATGGCGGCGGCCGGCATCGCCAGCGAGGCCGGCGTCAACGTGGAGCACATCTCCTACGAGGGTGCCGCCCCGGCTATGACGGCCGTCGTGAACGGCGAGGTCGACTGTACCGCGGTCGGCGCGGCCGAGGTCGCCCCACAGGTCCAAGACGGCGGACTGTCCGCCCTCGGCGTGGCGTTCGACCAGCAGGTCGAAGCGCTCCCGAACACGCCGACGCTCCAGGACCAGGGTCTCGACATCTCCATCGGCTCGTGGCTCGCGCACTTCGCGCCCGCCGGCATCGACGACGAACTGAAGCAACAGCTCGCCGACGTGTACAGCGCCGTCTACGAGGACGACTCGTTCGTGGAGTTCATGGAGAACAACAACTTCATCCGCGTCGAACGCGGCCCCGACGAGCTTCAGGACTTCCTCGACCAGCAGTACGAGTTCTACGGCAACCTCGTCGACGAACTCGGCATCGAAGAGCAGTAACGTCGCCACCGTCGCCATCGAATCCCGTTCCCCGCGACAGAGGTACCCGACCCGACACGTACCTGCGCCCTTCTCTTTTCGTCGGCTCCACACCGCGAGCGGCGGCGGCCCTCACAGCGCGCCCGCGACCCGCGACGCGGACCGCAAGCGTTCGACCGACCGATAGTTTAACGTGAATCGTCCGCATCGGGTCGAGTATGCACACGATAGAGCCCGACGTAGAGCGACCGGACCGCGAACTCGTCGAGGCGTTCGAGGAGATTCCGAGCACCATCGTCTCCGACGTGACCGGCAACATCGGTCTGACCATGGACGCCGGCCTCCGGCCCGCCTACGACGGCGTCGAGATGGCCGGGACCGCAGTCACGGTGAAGGCCGCGCCCGGCGACAACCTCATCATTCACAAGGCGATTACGCTGACCGAGCCGGGCGACGTGCTCATCATCGACTGCGACGGCTACACCGACACCGGCCACGTCGGCGAACTGATGTGCACCTCGTGTCAGGCGAACGGGCTCGCCGGACTGGTCATCGACGGCGCGTACCGCGACAGCCGCGAAATCGCCGAGATGGAGTTCCCGGTGTACGGCCGCGGCGTCAACCCCCAAGGGCCGCTCAAGCAGGACCCCGGCTCCATCAACGTCACCGTCTCCGTCGGCGGCGTCAGCGTCGACCCCGGCGACATCGTCATCGGCGACGACGACGGACTCGCGGTCATTCCCCGCGAGGGAGCCGAGGAAGTCCTCGAACGCGCACACGAGAAGCTCAGCGCCGAAGATTCCGTCCGCGAGGAAGTCCTCGAGGGCGAGTACCTCTACGAACTCAACGGCTACGACGAACTGTTCGAGAACCTGACCATCGTCGGTCCCGAAGACTCGATTCAGTAACGTCACCGAAGACGCGGCGAGCCGCGGCGACGACCGACTCGAACAGTCCGCACGTCGACTGTCATGCCACCCGCGCGACCCGCGTTTTTCCCGAGACCTGACCAGTCGCGAGCGACGCGTCGGCCACGCGACGCCGGGTCAGGACGTTCGACCCGCCGAGTTCCAACATCGTTGAAACGAATCGGTGCTATTAGGGACGCGGTGGCCCATCGTCAAGTCATGACGAACTCCACCGGGTCGGGCTCGCGGCGGATACAGAGCGTCGAACAGGCGTTCGACATCATCCGATATCTCCGCGAAGTCGACGGCGCGACGCTGTCGGAGACCGCCGAGGACATGGGGCTGCCGGTCAGCACGGCGCACATCCATCTGGCGACGCTCGTGGACACCGACTACGTCGTCAAGGTCGGAAGCGAGTACCGTTGCAGCCTGCGGTTCCTCGAGATGGGCGGGGCGATGCGCGACGGGATGGCGCTATACCGGGTCGCCAAGCCGGAACTCGACGAACTGAAAGAACAGACCGGCGAGCACACCAACGTGACGGTCGAGCAAAACGGGTTCGCCGTCCAGCTCTACAAGGCCCAGAGCCCGGAGTCCATCGACGACGACGCGCCGCTCGGCGACCACCTCTACCTCCACTCGACGGCGACGGGGAAGGCGATGCTCGCGGAGCACTCGCGGGACGAGGTCGACCGCATCGTCGACCGCCGCGGCCTCCCAGCCCTGACCGACGACACCATCACCGACCGCGAGGCGCTCCACGAGGAACTCGAAGCGATTCGCGACCGCGGCTACTCCATCAACCGTGGGGAACACTACCCCGGCGTCTGCGCGGTCGGCACCGCCATCGTCTCCGAGCCGGACGACGCCGTCGGCGCGATAAGCATCAGCGGCCCGATGAGCCGCATCGAGGACGGCCGCATCGAAGAAGAACTCGCCCCGGCGCTCCTGAACAAGAAGAACATCATCGAGCTGAAAATCAAGCAGTACTGAGCGGGCGACCGAAGCGCCGTCGGCCGCGGTCGCTGCGCTCGGCGGCGGTCTCCCGTCGTCTCACTCGGGCGGGCTGTCCCACTCGGAGCCGTCGTCGGCCGGTTCGTAGTCGAGGACCGCCTTCGCGTGGTCGATATCGAACCAGCGAGCCTTGTTGCCGCTCACCGCGTAGAACGTGTCGTAGGTGACCGAGTCGTCTTCGAGACAGCATTCGAGCAGGTGCGCGAAGTCACGCTGCGAGGTCCACGTCGCCTTGAGCCGCTTGACCATCTCCTCGTACTCGTCGCTCCCGCGCTCCCACGAGCCCGTCTGTGACTGGTCCCACACCTCGCCGTCCTCGACTTTGTGCTCGTCGTCGCGGTCGACGCCGCGCTCAGCGTCGCCGTAGGGGTGGTCGTACTGCTCGGTCCGCACGCTGGAGATGCGAATCGAGTAGACCTGGCTCGGCGCGCCGTCGCGGCGGGCGTGCGTCCGGCAGATGTGCTCGCCGAACATCTTCGAGGCTCCGTAGTAGCCGTCGGGCTTCGGGAGCGTCTCGTGGGTGAGCCGGAAGGGGTCGTACTTGCTGGGGTAGTCCTCCTCGTAGAGGTCGGGCGCGAGGTCCTCCTCGTACAGCCCCATCACGCGCTGGGAGGAGGCGTAGATGAGCTTCTCGACGCCGGCGTCCTCCATCGCCTTGAGGACGTTGTACGTGCCCGTGATGTTCGGCTCGACGATATCCTCGAAGGCCGCGCCCGCGTCGGACTGCGCGGCGAGGTGGATGACGGCGTCCTGCCCATCGAACGCCGGGCGGATAGCCTCGTACTCCGCGATGTCCGCGACGAACGTCTCGTACTCCGGGTGTTCGGTCCGGTCGAGATACGTGAACTCGTACTCGTCGCGTTCCGCGAGGTGGTTGAGAATCGCTTCGCCCGCCTCACCGAACGGACCCGTGACTAGGACTTGCTGCGTAACCATCGATACTGAGGGATACGGAACTCCCCGATTTAAATCTTGGTGGCGGCGGTAAGTTCGTCTCGCTCGGAAACGCGCCGCTTCGACCGTCCGTATTTCGACATCGTTGAAACAAATATGGTCTGTAAGACCATGATAATTACAGGATTAAGATTGTCATAGTTATCCGCGAAACGCCGTCGTCGACCGAGATTCGTGACTCTCGGAGGGTTCCAACATTGTCAAAACGGCGGCGTGCGTGACTGTGTGTCGGGTTTCGAGGGACTGACAGGTGACGGCGAAACGCGCCCGGCGGGGAACTATTTTATACGAGTGCTTGGTATCAAGTTCCATGGCTGCGGACGCATACGCGTTGGCCGGAGTGACCGAGACGCTGACCGAAGCGGCGGCCGCGGAGGGCATCGCGGACTACGTCGAGTTCCGGATGGACGGGGCGTCCACCCCGCTCGACGCGCTCGACGAGTACGACGGGTCGGTCCCGCTCATCGTCTCGAACCGGCCGGAGTGGGCCGGTGGAACCGCCGCCGAGTCCGACCGGCTGGAGACCCTCGCGGCCGCCGCCGCGTTCGACGCCGTCGAGCTGGTCGACGTGGAACTGCGGACGATTCGTGAGTGTGGATGGCTCCGAGACGAACTGCGCGAGCAGGGCGTCGAACTCATCGTCTCCCATTACGACCGCCATGAGAAACCTCATAAATCAGAGCTTTTACAGATAGTATCAGAGTGCAATAACTACGGCGACGTGGCGAAACTCGTCGTCACCGCCGAGGAGAAAACCGACTCGCTCGCGCTGTTGCAGTCGTTCAACACCGCCTCCGAACGGGGGATACGAGTCACCGGCTACGCGCTGGGCGAAATCGGCCGCCACACCCGAGTTATCGGCGTGTTCTACGGTGTGTCCATCGCCTATGCACCCATCGTCAGCGACGAGTGCGCTCCGGACGACATCGACCTCGGAACGCTGTCGAACCTCGTCGAGTGGGTCTCTTCGGCCCGATAAGCTCGTCGAGTCGGGGACGACGAATCGGCGGGTCGACCGCGCCGAACCGGGCGGTTCGTCCGCGGAACCGTCCGCGACTGTCGGTGTTTCGGACCGACCCGACGCGGGAGTGTTGTGCCGACGAGACGTTAATAATATCAGAAATAGAGTAATCAAAGGAATCGGAAAAAACTCGACCGGATAGGGCCGACTCGTCCGGGCGAGACGCTGCTCGAGTCGGGGTGGTCGAACAGTCGGGCGACCGAACGACTCGACTGGACGGCTCACCGACTGCGCGCGCCCACGTCGGTCGCCGGCAGACGCCGACTGCCGGTATCCGGTCGCCTCGTCGGAGAACAGATAGCCGAGCGTTGACGCCGAACGCCGAAGGTTTCTCGGCAGTGTTCAAGTTAGTACCTCATAATCGTCGGCTCATAGCCGATATCTTCGATGAACATTCCGGAGAAACCGCCGAAAACGGCGTCTCTCACCGCCTACGAGGTGGTGAGAACTCTTGCGTCGACAGCTAAGATTTATACGCGACGGGATGATAGGCGTTCACATGAAACTCGACGAGTCTGCACTGGCGGCAACAACAAACGACCTCACACGAGAGGTAGACGCACGAGGGGTGGCAGACCTCATCGAATTCCGAATGGACCAAGCGGACGACCCGCTCGAACAACTCGCCGCGTACGACGGCGAACTCCCGATAATCGCGACCAATCGCGCACGGTGGTTCGGGGGAAAGGCAAGCGACACCGGACGATTGGACGACCTGTTTTCCGCATCTCGGTACGACGCCGTGGAGTTCGTCGACATCGAACTCGAAACCGTCCGCGCCAAGGAGTGGCTGGCCCACGAGTTCCGCGAGAACGACGTGCAGCTCATCATCTCGCATCACGACTTCGATGAGACGCCCGACCGCGAGGTGCTCGACGCCATCATCGAGCAGTGCGCGGAGTTCGGTGACGTTGCGAAGGTGGCCGTCTTCCCCCAGAATCAAGCTGACACGCTCACGCTCTTGGAGGCCGTCAACGACGCGACCAACCGCGGCATCGACGTGGCCGGTATCTCGATGGGCGAACTCGGAAGTCACACCCGCGTCATCGGCCATCTCTACGGGTCGAAGCTCGGCTACGCGCCCCTCCTCGCGGACGACAACGACTACGCGCCGGGACAGATTCCGCTCGAAAAGCTCGCCTCGCTCATCGAACTCACGAAAAACGAGCGCGCCGACGGACAGGTCATCGACACGATTCGGAGCGAGGTGTCGGTGCCGAAGGAACTGACGCTCTCGGACTGACGACCCCGACTGTCGGCCGCTCGCCGTCAGCAGACTCGTTTCATCTCTTCTCGCCGCGGACTCGTACTCGTCGCCCGGCGTCAGTCGGCAAGTCGCTCGATATCCGTCAGGACCGCGCTCGCCGTTTCTGGACCGCCGGCCCCGCGCCCGGTGATGCCCAGTCGGCCGCAGTAGTCGGCTTCGATTTGGACGGCGTTTTCGGTCCCCGACGGGGCGACCGCCCCGTTTGCGGACACCAGTCGCGGGCCGACGCGGACCGAACCGTCCGCGACTTCGACGATGAGTCGAATCGTCTGGCCGTCTTCCTGCGCGAGGTCGAGCATCCCCCCCGAGAGCTCCTGAATACCATCGACCGCGGCGTCGTCGAGCGTGAACTCCGTCTCGCCGTCGGCGAGGACGTTGGCGACGATGACGCCCTTGAGCGCCGTGTCCGTGCCGTCGACGTCGAAGGTCGGGTCGGCCTCCGCGACGCCGAGGTCCTGCGCCTCCGCGAGGACGTGTTCGTAATCGAGTCCCTCGGCGGCCATCCGCGAGAGGACGAAGTTCGCCGTCCCGTTCAGCACGCCGTACACCGCCGACACGCGCGACGGGCCCACGTCCTCGATAGTCGAGAGGATGGGGAGCGCGCCGCCGACGGTCGCGCCGAAGCGGACGGTCCCCTCGCTTTCGGCTTCGAGCGCACGCACGTCGGCGTAGCGTTCTGCGACCGGGCCTTTGTTCGCGAGCACGACGTGGCGGTCGTCGGCCAGCGCCCGCTCGACGTGCGAAAAGCCGGGTTCGGCGTCGCCGAGCGTCGTCGGCGTCGCCTCCACTAACACGTCGTAGTCGGCGTCGAACACCGCTCCGGGGTCCGCTCCGCCGACCACGCCGTCTTCTCGCTTCTTCGACAGCACCGCGTCGGCGTCGATGCCGTCGGCGTCGACGACGGCGCTGTCGGAGTCAGCGAACGCGGTCACGACGTGGCCGTGTTCGGCGGCGAGTTCGACGACGGAACTGCCGACCGCACCGGCACCGAGGACGCAGAGCCTCACGGGCGACCCCCCACAGTCAGCGGCTCGACGAGCTGGAGGTCCTTCTCGTCGGCGATGTCGCGCATGGCCGAGAGGACGTCTTCGGTCGACCCCGATTCGGCGGCCAGTTGGAAGCGGGCGCTTGAGACGTCGATAGAGCCGGCGGGTGCGGACAGCGAGATATCGGTGACGGTCGCGTTCCGCGTCGCCTCAATCTGCGTCAGCGTGTCCGAGAGGTCCGTCTCGATGAGGTGACCCGAGAGGATGATAGTCAGGCGCTCGCTGTACCGCTCGGTGCCGGCCTGGATGACGTTGATGCCGGCGTCGCTCAGTCCCTCGACGATGTTGTCGAAACGGTCGGGCGTCGCCTCGATGTCGACTTCCACCGGGATGTAGCCGCGCGGGGTGACGTTGCCGCGCTCGTGGAAAATCGAGAGGAGATTCCCCCCGTGTTCGGCGATGGGTTGCAGCGACCGCAGGAGTTCGCCGGGTTCGTCGACCAGTTCGAGTCGAAGCGTGTACGCCTGCACGTCGTTGTGGACCTCACTCATCTGTCCAACACCGTACTAACGCGTCGTTCATTGTCGAAGTTCGTGCGAGCACACCCATATACGTATTGCGTTCGAACGGGTCGAGCACCGGCCCCGGGCGCGGCCGTCGCCCCGTCTGCTGTGAGAGAGTCATCGCTGAGGGTTCGCCGTACGCGCGTCGGCCCGAAATGTGCACAGGTTCGCTACAAAGATTACCGCGCTGGGAGGTCGACCCGTGAATGGAGAGGTTCATATAATACACAATAGTATATCGGAGAAAATTCGGGAGGTGTTTTTGAGAAATCTAAGTTCGAAGATACCAGTCGCGAATTTCCACTGCTTATTTCGGTTACACAGTGTATTGGAGATCCGATAGAGCTTGTCCAAAACTCAATTCGAGAGAACCAAACGCCGCTCGTCTTCTGTCCCTTTGTTGTGTCTGTTTGGAGCAGTACTATCTGCTGGACTCTGAGACGATGCACAGACAATAGTTAACAGCTCACACAGCGTAGAGTTCGGTGCATCCGCCGCCGACGGTGGGCGAGCACGCTGCGGTCTGCGGACGGGTGCGACGGAGAGGAGAGAACAAGAATGGCATCAGCAAGCACACCGACACCGACGCCGACCGGGAACGAGCGACTCGCTCGACGCTTCCCGGAGGAAGTCGCGAGCGAGGGGAACATCGGTCTCATCGACGAGATTTGCGCCGCGGACGTTATCGACCACAGTCCGCTCGGGGAGGTCCGCGGACGCGACGAACTCAAAGCCCAGATTTCGGGACTCAAGGAGTCGTTCAGCGATTTCTCGGCGACGGTCGAAGACGCGATTACCGAGGGCGACACGGTCGCCATGCGCGTCACGCTCCGCGGGACCCACGACGGCGCATTCATGGGTATCGAACCGACCGGGAAGACCATCGAGGTCGGCAACATGGTGTTCACCCGCATCGAAGACGGCGTGATTGCCGAGCGGTGGGTCCAACCGGACATGCTCGGCATGCTCACGCAACTCGGCGCTGTCGAACCGCCTACGGCGTGAGACGCGCCGAGACCGATATGTTTTGCGCGGCGGCCGCGCGGCTCGACGGATGAGAAGGAAGAGCGCGGACGACCGGGCACCCGCCCGCACTCCACGGACACTGGGGAAAAACCTCCCCTGTATACGCAACCCAAGTGCAGGTATCTACCTGCAGTAGACGCATACTACGTCCTCCGTTAAAACATTTTTCAAATGTCATATGCTGCGTGTGTTCAGAACACACGCTGGGCGGCCGAACGGTCAGCCGTCGAACGTCGAAAGGCGGCGGCGCTCCCGTGCGAGGATTCGCTCCCAGTAGTCGAACAGGACGCTGTCGAGGTCGTACACGTCGGCGATGCGGCGGACCCACTCGTCGTCCGAAAACAGCAGTCGCTGGAAGCTCCGCACGTCGGGGTCGAGTTCCTCCCGCCGGCCGGCGTAGTAGGCGACGGTCTGCTCGCGGGTTCGCTCGACCAACAGCGGTGGGACGAAGATGCCCGACTCGCGGGCGACGTAGGTGAACCACTCCAGGTGGAGGACGGCGTCGGCGAGGACGAACCGCTCGGTGAAGCCGTCGACGCACGCCGTCGCGGGGCGGCCGTCGACGTACACGTCTTCGGGGCGGGAGAACCGCGGCACCGACAGGTGCGGGAGGTCGTCGGCGTACTGCTCGGCGACCCGCCGGAGTCGGTAGTCGGCGTAGGCGCACGGGGCCGCGAGGCCGAGTTCGTACCACAACGGCATCCACTGACAGAACGGGTCGCAGAACGCCGCGTCGGCCAGTAGGTCTGCGGCGACGGAGCGGGCGAGGTCCGGGGGCAGGTCGGTTCGCCCCGCGCGCATGGCGTCCGTCGCGCGGACCACCCGCGACTCGAAGTCGCCGACGCGAAAGCCCATGCCCGCGGCCACGTCGTGGACGTACTCGGCACCGATTCGGTACCAGTCTGCGAAGTCGGCGGGCCGGCGGAGTCGAAGGAGGCGCAAAACGGTCACAGGGGAGCTACGGGCGACGGCGGTTTGGCTCTATCCCCGCGTGGGCGAGGCGAGGACGACACCTACCGCCGGTCGAACGAGAGCGCGAGCGGCGTCGCGTTGGTCAGGTTGTCGCTGACCGGGCAGCGCGATTCCACGGCGGCGAGCCACGCGTCGATGGTCGCCTCGTCGGCGTCCACGTCGGCGGTGACCGCGACGCGAATCTCCTCGTAGCCGGCGCGGCCGTCGTCGCGCTTGCCCATGAACTTCGCGGGGTTCAGGTCGCCCTCGATGGAGATTTCGAGATCTCGTACGTCGAGGTCCATCTCGCGGGCGACGACGTGAGCCGTGACGTTCAGACAGCCGGCGAGCGCACCGAGGACGTACTCGACGGGGTTCGGGCCGGCGTTTGCCCCGCCCAGCGATTCGGGCTCGTCGACGACGAACTCGAAGTCGCGGACGGAGACGCGGGTCTCGGTCGGTGATTCGGCCGCCGCAGCGACGGCGAACGTCAGGGGTTGGTTCTGGGTCTGGAATTTCTCGGCGGACATACCTAGAGAGAGACACCGCAGAGCGATAGCCACAGAAGACGGTTCTCAACCGTCGAGAAGCGTGTCAGCGACTGTCCGGGCCGGCATCTATCGCGGCCGACTCGTCGGCGTCGTCTGCCAACACGTCGTCGAGCCCCCACTCCGACGCCCTCGCGCGGGCCTCCTCGCGGGCCTCGGACCGAATCTCCTCGATTGCGTCGGCGTCGGCGAGGAACGCTTCGACCGCGCTCTGGTCGCGGCTCTCCTCGCGGCGCGCGGCGGGGGCGGCGTCGAGGGTCTCTGTCGCCAACCGCTCGTCGCCGGCGAGGACGCGGGCCGGCTCGCCCGGCGGGACGCGGAACTCCTCGACCTCGTGGGCGTCCGCGAGCTCCGCGGCGTCGACGGCGTGGACCGCGGCGCGGGTCGGGCCGGTGACGGCGAACCCCTCCAGTCCGTCGCGGCCGCCGACCTCGCGTTCCGTGTCGTAGGCGAGGACGGGAACTCCGTCCTCGAACGTGACGACGCCGCGGGTGGTCTCGCCGAGCAAGAGCGCGTCCTGCGGCTCGAAGACGACGTAGCCGGTGAGTTCCTCGTCGAGCACCGTCCGAAGCACCGCCGCCGCGTCGTCGACGACGCGCGACCGACGGAGTTCGCCCCGCGGGATTCTCATATTCGCTCGGGGACGACGGCGCTTTTGAACCGCTCTGCGACCTCGCGGCCGTCGCCGTCGCGCACGTCGAGTCGGGCAGCCGCCTCGCGGAAGGCGTCGGCGGCCGGGTCGTCGGGGGCGTGCGCGAGGAGGGGTTTTCCCTCGCGGCGGGCCGCGCGGACCGCGTCGCTCTCGGGGACCGACGCGAGCGTCTGTCCCCCGAAGTAGCGGCCGGCCTGCTCGGCGATTGTCTCCACGTTCTCGTCGGGGCGCACGCGGTTGAACACCACGCCCGCGGTGTCTGTGCCGTAGGAGTGGGCGTACTCCTGGACTTTCAGCCCGTCGGACAGAGACGGCACAGTGGGCTGGAGAACGACGACGATGCGGTCCGCGAGGACGACGGGGAGCACCGCGCTCTTCGAGCCGAGCGCGGCGGGCGAATCGAGGAGCAACACGTCCGTGTCGGCCGCGAGCTCAGCGACCACGTCGCGGAGGCGACCCGGGTCCGCGGCCTCGAACGCCGCGAGACTCGTGCCGCAGGGGACGACCGACAGCCCGAACCGCTCGTACACCGCGTCGGACACCGCGGCGTCGCGCTCGTCGACGAGTAAGTCGTGGAGCGTCACGTCGGCGTCGTCCAACCCGGCGTGGAAAAGCAGGTTCGCCATGCCCGTGTCCGCGTCGATTACGGTCACGTCGTACTCCTCGGCGAGCGCCATCCCCAGCGCGAGCGTACTCGTCGTCTTCCCGGTGCCGCCCTTCCCGCTGGCGACGGCGAACGCCTCGACCATGCCCCCACGTGCCCGGCGATTTCGCATAAGTGTTCGGAACGGGGGTGGACGCGCGCCGATGGATATCGTGTCAACTAGTAACAAGCATTAATAGTGAGGCCAACAGTGTGCGAAACGACCACCGATGTTCAGAATTGTCATCCAATCGTTCGCTTTCGTAGTCGAGGACTCGACGTTCGCGGTGTACGCGACCCTCCTCACCATCGCGTTCATCGTGTACCTGAATCGGTGACGGCGGTTCGAATCGCGGCGTGCAACCGAGTTCCGCGGCCCCATCCGGGACGGAACTGCGACCGTCGGCTGGCGTCGGCTCGGCGGCGAGTCGTCGGTGAGTCGGCGTTCGCGTCCCGGCGAGCGCGTCGGCGGGTGACGCGGTTGCTCAGGTCGCCTCGGCGAGCGCGTCGAGCAGGCGGTCGTTCTCGTCCGGGCGGCGGACGCTGATTCTGACGTGTGAGTCGAGGCCCTGATAGTCGCGGGCGTCGCGGACGGCGAAGCCGCGCCGTCGGGTCTCGCGGAGCACGCGGTCGACATCGTCAGCGCAGAACAACACGAGCGCGCTGTCGGCGGGGTGCGGGTCGTAGCCGAGTCGGTCCAGCCCCGCAATCACCCTCGGGCGCTCCCGTTCGACCCGGTCGCGAGTCGCTTCGAGGAAAGCCTCCTGTTCGAGACAGAACGTCGCAACCTCCACCGCCGGAGCCGAAAGCACCCACGTACAGCGCGCCCGCGAGAGCCGGTCGCCGAGGTCGCCCGTCGCGGCCGCGAAGCCCGCGCGGAGCGAGGGGACGCCAAAGACGTTCGTCACCGAATGGAGCGCGATAACGCCGTCGAGGCCGGCCGTGCTCGGGAGGCGCGTGAAGCCGAGGTACGTCTCGTCGACGATGACGGGCGTGTCGGCCCGGCGGCAGTCGTCGATGAACGCCCGAAGCTCGTCTCGCGGGTACGCGGTCCCGACCGGGTCGGCGGGATAGCTGAGAATCACCGCCGCGTGCTCGGCGGGGTCGACGGTTTCGAGGAGGCGGTCGTGCGGAACGTGGACCGGTTCGCCCCCCTGGAGCCGGATTTCGCGGGCGTACTCGCCGCAGCAAGGGGCCGGAAGCGCCACGCTGTCGCCGGGCGAGACGGTCACGCCGGCGGCGAGTCGGAGCGCTTCGATGACGCCAGCGGCGGGGATGACCTCGTCGGGGTTGCAGCCGACGAACTCCGCGGCGGCGACGCGGAACCGCGAGTAGTCGTCCAGCGAGTCCCGCCGCGCCGTGGCGAGCGCCGATTCGTAGACGCCAGCGAGGCCGGACGGGTGTTCGGGGTTCGAGCCGGTGCTGAAATCGACCAGCGAGTGGTCGGCGGTCCCGCCGTGAGTCACGTGGTCGACGTCGGAAACGGAACCGGGGTCCATACCGACCTGCTAGCTACCAACCATAATCAAGGCTTCTCCGGGGACCACTTAGCTACCACCGTGGATTCCTCGGCCGGAAACGCGTTTCGCCGGCAGTTCTCAAACCGGAGCGACGGTCGCGCGGTCGTCGGCGACGACGCCGTAGTTCGCCTCATCGACGCCCCGCGGTATCGGCTCGGCGTCGTACCGCGAACCGAGGCTCGCGAGCACCGCGTCGCGGACGCAGACCCGCGCCGCGTTGCCGATTTCGGTCGCGCTCCCCGAGAACGTCGCCGGGTCGCCGGCGGGGTCGCACGCGGCGACCACCGCGTCGGTCGTCGTCCCCGGCGCGCCGCAGCGCGCGAGGAGCGTCGCCGCCTTCGCCTCGGCGGCCACGGCGACGAGGTTCGCGAGCGCGCCCGGCTCCAGCGACCGCGTCGTCCCGACGAAGACGTTGACCGTTCCGACCGGGCCGTCTCGGTCGTCGTCGGCCGCCGCGTCAGGCGCGTCCGACGCGTCGCCCCACTCGCGCGGGTCGTCGTCTATCGGGAGTTCCGCCGGATTCGACACGCCCGCGGTGGCGACGACTTCGACCGGGCCGAACCGGGCGCGTCGGGCGTGTTCCTGCCCGACGCCCGTCAGGAGCGTCGGCCCGCGGTCGTCGAAGCCGGCCGCCGAGCGTCGCCGTTCGACGTACGCGTCGAGGTCGGTCTCGGGCCAGCCCTCGGGGACGGTGACGTTGAACGCGGCGTCCGCCCGCGACTCGCCGCCGGCGTAGCCCGTCGAGAGCCAGCGCGTCTCCGGTCGGGCGAGTCGGCAGACGCCGTCGCGGCGCGCCGTCTCAAACATCCTCGGCGACGGCGGCGAGCGCCCGGAGCAGTTCGTCGTTCTCGTCGGGGCGTTTCACCGCGACGCGGACGTGCGAGTCGAGCGTCGGAAACGTGGTCGCGTCCCGGACGGCGACCCCGCGGTCGCGGGCGGTCTCGACCACCGCGTCGACGTCGCGGCCGCCGACGTCCACGAGGAGAAACGGGGCGTCCGACGGGGACACCGCAAAGGCCTCGGACAGCGTCTCGCGAAGTCGCTCGCGTTCGGTCGCGACGCGCGCTCGCGTTCGCGAGACGAACTCGGCGTCGTCCATGCAGTACGCGCCGACGGCGGCCGCGGGCGTCGAGAGCGACCACGCCCGCCGGGCGACGGCGAGTCGGTCACCGAGGTCGCCGGTGGCGACGGCGAACCCGGCGCGGATGCCCGGCAGTCCGAACATCTTCGTCAGCGACCGGGCGACGACGACGCCGGGTTCGCCCGCGAGGCTCGGTTCGTCGGTGAAGTCGAGGAACGCCTCGTCGACGACGAGAGCCGTGTCGGCCTCGCGGCAGCGCGCCGCGAACGCCCGGAGGTCGTCGTCGGGCGCGAGTTCGCCCGTCGGGTTGTTCGGCGTGCAGACGACCGCGACCGCGTGGTCCGCGGGGTCGGCGTCGAGAATCGCGTCGTGGGGGACCGCGACCGGCTCCGCCCCTTGCAGGCGAATCTCGCGGTCGTACTCCCCGAAGCTCGGTTCGGGGACGAGCGCGGTGTCGCCGGGCGAGAGCGTCACTTCGAACGCGAGTCGCAGGGCTTCGAGGCCGCCGGCGGTCGGCACGACCGCCTCGGGGACACAGCCGACGTAGTCGCCGGCGGCCGCCCGGAAGTCGGCGTAGTCGTCGTCGGGGTAGCGAGTCGAGGCGTCGAACGCCTCGCGGTACACCGCCTCGACGCCATCGGGACGCTCGGGGTTGGTGTTCGCGCTGAAGTCGAGGACGGTCGGGTCGGTGGTGCCGCCGTGGGGGACGCGGCTCCCCGCCCGGACGGACTCAGGGTCCATCGTCGATGTCTGCGTCGGCGTCGACGCCGCCAGCGTCGGCTCCGCCGGCGTCGGCCGCCGCGGTTCCGGTTCCGGTTCCAGTTCCGGCCTCGACGGCATCGGGGTCCAGCGTCGAGAGCACGTCGAGCGTGGCCGCCTCCACGTCGTCGAGGACGCCCATCCGGTCGGCGAGCATGAGCGCGCCGCCCATGCCCGCGCCCTCCTTGGCCTCGCCCGCGGCGTAGCGGTCCAGCGGGTGCGTCTCGAAGCCGGGGTCGGTGACGGTCAGTTCGAGGTCGAACGCCTCGGCGGCGTCGGCCAACTCGGGCACGTCCTCAGCGAGGTACGATGTCGTTGCGAGCGTCAGGCCGCCGTTCGCGCCGGCGTGGCGAGCGAGCGCGGCGGCCGCGAGCAGTTGGGTCCCGCCGCCGAGCGTCACGTCGATGCCGTTTTCGAGCGCGCCGACGGTGAGGCCGGCGACGACCGGAAGCACCGGGTCGCCGAGGTAGCGGGCGGCGCGCCGGGGTTTGTGAGCCGCGAAGCCGGGTTCGACGTCGCTGGCTTCGAACGCCTCGGCGACGACCTCCTCTTTCAGGCTCGTGGGGTTGTCCGGGAGCGACGACGAGACGGGGAACTCCTCGCCGAGCGCGCGGAACACGGCGAGCGCGGTGGTCGTCCCGCCGGGGACGGTCTCGCCGATGACGAGTTCGTCCTCGGGAAGCGCGAGGCCCATCCGCCGGGCCGCCTCGAACGCGCCGGGCGCGGTCGGGACCGGTTCGCTCTCGCGGATGTCGCGGCCGGGTCGCGCGCCCACGTCGATGGTCGGCGCGGCGCTCGGCTTCGCGAGGCCGGCGTCCACGGTGAGCACGTCGAAGCCGGTGAGCTGCATGACGGCGCGGGTGACGGCCGCGGGCGTCGGACAGCCCGTCGGGCTGACCGGCGTCACCGGAGAGCGGACCGGCTCGCCGTACTCGATGATTTCGGCGTCCGCGCTCGGCGTGTGGCCGACGAGCGACGGCTCCGCGCCGGCGGCGCTGATGCCGGGTATCTTCGCCGTCTCGGTCGTGCCGGCGACGAGGACTACTCGCATCGGTCCTCCGCGAGTTCGATGTCTGTCGGGCGGTTCACGTTGAGTGCCAGTCGGGTGTCTGTGGAGAGGTACATGGTCGAGTGCGTGTCGGTTTCGGTGTCGGTGTCAGTAGGGGTGCCCGCCTCAGCGTCCGCGGGGCCGACGACGCCCAGCCCTGTCGGGCAGACGGCGGTCCCCTCGTGGTCGAACACGAGCGCGTCGTCGACGCTGGCTCCGAGGTCGCGCTTCAGTTCGACGGGGACGCACGCGGTGGCGGCCCCGCCGTCTGCGGCCGAAACGACCGCGTCGACGTGTTCGGGGGCCACGAGCGGCAGGTCGGAGACGACGGTGACGACCGGCCGAGAGACGCGGTCCAGCGCGAAGCCGAGGTCGGAGACGTAGCCGTCGCCGGGGGCCTCGATGGGGTCGAGACCGAGGTCGGCGGCGCGGTCGCGGGTGTTCGGCGTGTGCGGCGAGGTGACGGCGCGGACGGTCCCGACGCTCGATTCACGGAGCGCCGCCGCGACCCGGTCGAGCATGGGCCGCCCGCAGATGTCCACGAGCGGCTTTTCGACCGGCGCGTCGAGGCGGGTGCCGCGGCCGCCGCACATCACGAGAGCGTCCACGTCACCACCCCCGCGTGGACGGCCGCGGCGCGAGCCAGTTCGTTCGTCGCGCCGAGCAGGTCGCCCGAGACGCCGCCGAGTCGAGCGCGCCCCCACGAGCGAACGAGGAGCGCGACGACCGGCCCGCAGCAGAGCGCCGCGACGACGGCGGGGCCGCCCGTGACCGGCGCGAGCGCGACGACCGGGAGGCAGGCCACGGCGACAGCGAGTAGCCCCGACGGGTTGTTCTCGCCGACGAGCGCCGCGCCGAGTCCCTCGTGGGCGGGCGCGCCGAGACAGACCAGCGTCGCCATGCCGGCTTTCGCGCCGACCTCGGCGGCGAGCGCGATTGCGACGGCGGCCGTGAGGCCGACGCGACCGCCCGCACCGGCGAGGCCGAACGCCCCGAGCGCGAGGACGACGAGCGTCAGCCCGAACGCGAGCAGGCCGCCGACGCCCGTCTGCGAGTCTTTCAGGACCGACAGCCGGCGGTCGGCGTCGCCGTGGACGACCGCGGCGTCGCCGAGGTCCGCGAGGCCGTCGGCGTGGGTGACGCCCGTCACGAGATACAGCGTCACGAGGTACAGCGCGGCCGCGGTCGGAATCGGCAAGGGGAGCAACAACGGGAGCGCGGCCAGCGCGCCGACGACGTAGCCGGCGAGCGGAAACGCCACGGGCGCGCGTCTGAAGGCGTCCCAGTTCGCCTCGTCGCCGCCGACGGGGAGGCGAGTGAGGAAGCCGAGCGCGCCGCGGAGGGCGGTCAGAACCACGCGACCACCCCCGCGGCGGCGAACGCGAGGAGGCCGGCCCGCGAAACGAGTCGGACGCCCCGCGCGGCGGTCGCCGCGTCGGGGGGCTCGGGACCCCCGTCGAGCAGGTAGTGCCCGGGCTTTTCCAGTCGCGTTTCCAGCAGGACCGCGAGGGTCGCCATCGGCCACCCCGAGTTGGGCGACGACGGTCGCCGCGCCAACTCACCGACCCGCGTCACCGTGGCCGGCGCGCCGGCGACGACGGCCAGCAAGACGGCCGAGACGCGCGCCGGAAGCCACATCACCGCGTCGTCGAGGCGGGCCGGGACGCGGCCGACCGGCTTGTGTCGGTAGCCGAGCATCGAATCGAGCGTGTTGACCCCCTTCACCCACGCGGCCGCGCCGACCGCGAGCGGGAGCGAGACGGGCGCGAAGAGCGTAAACGCGAGCAAGGGGGCGACGAGGCCGTCGGCGAGGTTCTCGGCGGCGCTCTCGACGGCGGCGCTCCGGATATCGGCCGCCGACAGCGACGACGGGTCGCGCCCGGCCAGCGCCCGGAGTTCGTACCGGGCGGTATCGAGGTCGGATTCGTCCGCCGTAGCCGAGACGACCGTGTCCGCCGCGTCGAGCAACATGCGAAGGCTCGTGGTCGAAAACAGCGCGACCGCGGCGACGGCCGCCCCGAACCACGGCGAGACGAGCGTCGCACCCCACGTCGCTCCCGCGGTGACGCCCGCGGCGAGCGCCGGAAGCGCGACGGCTGCGACCCCGCCGACGAGCGTCGGACGGGACCACTCGCGGTCGACGGGCGAGACGAGTCGACCGAGCAGCGCGACCGGGTGGACGCGCGCCGGCGGTTCGGCGAATCCTCGGTCCAGCGCCGCGGCGGCGACGACGGCGGCCGCGGCGGTCACGGGCACGGGTCCTCCCCGGCTCGCAGCCTCGCCGCGACCGATTCGAGCGTCGTCTCCCGGCGGTTCACGAACCGGCCGCCGACCGACTCGATGCCGCCGTCTGCGTCCGGGTCGTCGCCGACGTGGAGCAACTCGGCCGCGTCGACGCCGAGGCCGCGGGCCGCCGCCTCGAACGCCTGCGCGTGGGGCTTCCGCCAGCCGCAGGCGACGCTCGTCGTGATGTCGTCGAAGCCGCGTCTGTCGAGGTCCGAGCGGATGAGCGTCCGGGCGACGAGTTCGGGAACGGAACAGTTCGAGAGGAGGCCGACCGGGCCGGCCTCGCGGGCAGCCGCGACCGCTTCGACCGCGCCGGGACGGGTTGTCACCTCGGGGTCGAACGCCGTGATGACCGCGCGTCGGGCGGCGTTGTCCGGGGAGGCGACGCCCCGAGACCGGAGCGCCGCGGCGACGTGCGCCGGAAGCGGGACCTCCGCTCCCTCGGGCGCGTCGATGTGGACCTCGCGGTAGGCGTCGTCCCAGTCGTCGGGGACGGCGACGCCGTACTCGCGGAGCGCGTCCGCGACCGCCGAACCGGGGTCTGACGGGTACTCGGCGTCGACGAGCGTGCCGAAGAGGTCGAACGTGACTGCCACTAGAATTTCATTGGCGAAACTGTACTTGAATATAGCGAAGCGGGGGGTTCGCCCGCGGGGTCACTCACCACCGATGGTGGACGTGTTCTCGCGCGTACGCGTTGTATGCTTCTTCGACGCGCTCGAACTGGTCTGCCGACAGCGGTGGGAGCGACGCCGCGGCGACGTTGTCGCGGATGTGTTCCGGCGTCTTCGACCCGGGAATGACGGTGCTCACGGCGTCGAACGAGAGAATCCAGCGGAGCGTGAACTGCGCGAGCGAGACGCCCTCGGGAACGACCTCCTGTATCGAATCCGCGGCTTCGAGACCGTCTTCGAACGGGATTCCGGCGAACGTCTCGCCCACGTCGAACGCCTCGCCGTGTCGGTTGAAGTTCCGGTGGTCGTTCTCGGCAAACTCTGCGTCTGCGGATAGGGCTCCGGTGAGCAGCCCCGACGCGAGCGGGACGCGGACGATAACGCCGACGTTCCGGCGCTTCGCCTCCCGGAAGAACAGCTCCGCAGGTCGCTGTCGAAGCGGGTTGAAGATTATCTGCACCGTCTCCACGCCGTCGTATTCGATGGCCTTGAGCCCCTCTTCGACCTTCTCGACGCTCACGCCGTAGTGGTCGATTTTCCCGGCGTCGCGGAGGTCCGACAGGGCATCGAACACCTCGGGCTGGTAGTACACCTCTCGCGGCGGGCAATGAAGTTGGACGAGGTCGAGCGAGTCGACGCCGAGGTTGTCCCGGCTCCGGTCCACGAACCGTTCGAGGTTCTCGCGGTTGTAGCCGTCGGCCTCGTGGGGGTCGAGCCGCCGCCCCGCCTTGGTGGCGACGGTGACGTCGTCGTCGCGGTCCGCGAGCACGTCACCGATGCGGCGCTCGCTGTCGCCGTCGCCGTACACGTCCGCGGTGTCGAGGAAGTCGATGCCCGCGTCGAGCGCCGCCTCGATGGCGTCGTACGCCTCGTCGTCGGTCACCGAGCCCCAACTTCCGCCGAGCTGCCACGTCCCCAGCGCGATTTCGGAAACGTCGAATCCGGTCGTGCCGAGCGGTCGAGAATCCATGCCGTTTGCTTCCGAACAGACGGGGGTAAATCACGGGGTCGCGGCGAGATATACTCCGATTGTTCGTGTGGGATTCGGTGGCGGGAAATCGAAAACGAGCGTGGTGTCCCACCTCGACGACAGTCCGCGCTCCCCGATTTGAACTCACTCGCAACGCTGCGCGTGCTCGCTGCTCAAATCGGTTCGACGGATTTTGCAAGCAAAAGTCCGCTCTCCCCGATTTGAACGGGGGACAAGCCGATCTACAGTCGGCTGCTCTGCCAGGCTGAGCTAAGAGCGGTCACCGATTCGTATCCGGTCGACGCGTTTAACCATTATCATTCTCGCCGCCGCGTGTGCTGTGTGTCAGACAGGTGCGAACATTGATATGCCGCCGAGATAATTCCGGAGTAATGAGTAAAATCACGTTCCGCGCCGACGACGCCCTCGTCGAGCGCTTGGACCGCCTCGACACCTCGAAAAGCGAGGTGATGCGCGAGGCTCTCCGCCAGTATCTCGACGAACTGGAACGTGACGACGACGCGGACGATGCGGACGACACCGCCGGTCTCGACGGCGCGCTCTCCGCGCGGGTCGAGGAACTCGTCGACGAGCGACTGGACGAACGGCTCCCGTCGCTCGTCGAGGAAGCCGCGGCGGCCCGCGAGTCCGAGCGTCCGACGCCCTCGGACCTGAACGTTAACATCAACGTCGATGGTTCGAACGGCGAATCTCGCGTAAACGCGGGTGTCGACACCGAATCGACCCCGAGTACGGTTCGTAAGACACGGGACGAACTGGTGTCCGGCGACGCGGACGACCCTGACACGACCTGTGACCAATGTGGCGAATCCATGGGTCCAGACCATGTTTACTGCCCGAACTGCGGTGAAAAGACGTCCCACCGTGTGTTCTGCGAGTGTGGCGACGAGCTCCGCTCCGACTGGGCGTTCTGCCCCGACTGCGGCCGCCGGACGCCCGCGGCCGACGTTCTGGAACAGGCATAACCGGCGATTAAAGCCCCCTATACGGGATATTCAGCCGCTGTCTTACAACCGCCGTTACATTTATATTCTATCCCTCTGTGGTGATTATCGCGTAAGACGGTTGTCTTACAGCCACCCAACGGCGGCCCGTATCCCGGCGTCGTCCGTCGGTTTTCGGGTGTAAGACACTCGCACACGAGTGCGGCGCGCCGTCTTACCGGGGGAATGTAAACATGGAGCGTGTGACACTACGAATTCCGAAGCAGCAAATCGAGGAGGTCGAGCGGATGGTCGAGACGGGAGAGTTCCCGAACCGATCCGAAGCCATCCGTTCCGCCGTTCGCGATATGCTCAATGAACAGACGACCGACAAGCGACAGCGCGAATCTACCAGCAAGCGCGGCTGGGCAAAGGTGTAACTATGCAGGATATCGTTCGCGAGGCGATGGAACGGGACGAGGCCGAGCGTCAGACGCAGTCGTCGCTCGAAGACAGCGACGACCAGTTCGGTGACCCGCGAATCGTCATCGTCGGTGCCGGTGGTGCTGGCAACAACACCATCAACCGCCTGTACAACATCGGTGTCGAGGGGGCCGACACGGTCGCCATCAACACCGACAAGCAGCACCTGAAGATGATCGAAGCGGACACGAAAATCCTCGTCGGGAAGTCCCTGACGCAGGGTCTCGGCGCCGGTGGTGACCCGTCGATGGGTGAGCGCGCGACCGAGATGGCACAGGGCACGATCAAAGACGTGCTCGGCGACGCCGACCTCGTGTTCGTCACCGCGGGGATGGGTGGTGGTACCGGGACCGGTGCGGCCCCCGTCGTCGCGAAGATCGCAAAGGAGCAGGGCGCAATCGTCGTGGGCATGGTCTCGACCCCGTTCAACGTCGAGCGCGCCCGCACGGTCAAGGCCGAGGAGGGACTCGAAAACCTCCGCAACGAGGCCGACTCCATCATCGTGCTGGACAACAACCGCCTCCTCGATTACGTCCCGAACCTGCCCATCGGCAAGGCGTTCTCGGTCATGGACCAGATTATCGCCGAGACCGTCAAGGGCATCTCGGAGACCATCACGCAGCCGTCCCTCATCAACCTCGACTACGCCGACATGTCGACCATCATGAATCAGGGCGGCGTCGCGGTGATGCTCGTCGGCGAGACCCAAGACAAAAACAAGACCCAAGAGGTGGTCAACGACGCGATGAACCACCCGCTTCTCGACGTGGACTACCGCGGTGCGTCCGGTGGCCTCGTCCACATCACGGGCGGCCCCGACCTCACGCTGAAGGAGGCCGAGGGAATCGCGAGCAACATCACCGAACGGCTGGAAGCCGCCGCGAACGTCATCTGGGGCGCTCGCATCCAGGACGAGTACAAGGGGAAAGTCCGCGTCATGGCCATCATGACGGGCGTCCAGTCCGCGCAGGTGCTCGGCCCCTCGACCCAGAAGCAGGCCGACAAATCGCGTCAGAGCATCCAGTCCCGAGAGTCACAACAGCAGCACTCGGGTTCGGAGTTCGATAGCTCGGAGCGAGCCCAGACGGCCCAGAGCGGCACGTGGTCCGACGGCGGCCGCGACGAAGTCGAGAAGAACAACGGTCTCGACGTCATCCGGTAACGCCCTGTCTGACCCGCGCGGACGCCGCCGCGCCCGTCGGGTTTCGTGGGTTCTTTTTCGCTGACGTGGATTTCTTCGACCGCGAGCGTCGCCGCCGATTCGGTCGACGCGACCGCACCCGGTTCTGTCCGACCCGTAAGACGCGTCAGAAAACGAGTTCCGTGTCGTTCCGTAGCCGCTCAGACCGCTTCTATCGACTCGATGAGCCGGCACTTCCGACAGACGTCGCCGGCGGTTTTCGACCCGCAGCGCTCGCAGTCGTTGAGGTCGACGCGACCCTCGCCGCGGTACTCGCGGGCGGTCAGTTCGGCCAACTCCTCGTAGCCCGCCATGATGGAATGTCGGGTGCCGGGGTGGTTCTCTTCGAGTTTCAACAGCAACTGCTGAATCTCGCCGCGGTAGGCCTCAGAAGAGTGCGGACACTCGGTGATGTGTGCGGGCAGGTCCTTCAGGTGGGCGTAGAGCGCGACTTCCTTTTCGGGCACGTCGCGCAGCGGCTTGGCCCGCGGGATGAACTCGCCGGCGTCGCGACGCTTTTCGAAGTCGCCGATGCTGGCGTCGAAATGCTTTGCGACCTGCTTGAGGTCGCCCTCGAAGAAGTTCATGAGCGCCGTCTGCGCCTCGTCGTCGAGGTTGTGGCCCGTGAGCAGTTTGTCCGCGCCGAGCTCGTCGGCGAAGCGTTCGAGCAGGTCGCGGCGGAACACCCCGCAGTAGGCGCAGGCGGCCATGTTCTCGGGGTCCTTCTCGACCACGTCGTCCATCTGGACGCCGAACTCGTCCTCGTAGGTGACCAGTTCGTGGTGGATGTCGAGGTCCTCCGCGAGTTCGACGCAGGCGTCGACGGACTTGTCGCGGTAGCCCTCGATGCCCTCGTGGATGGTGAGGGCGACGAGTTCGATGCGCGGGTCGCGCCCGAACGTGTCGTCGAGGATGTGTGTGAGGACGACGCTGTCTTTGCCGCCGGACAGCCCGATAACCCACGTCTGTGGGTTCTCGGGACTGGCCTCTCGGGGGAGCATGTTGTCCTCGCGGATGCGGCGGCGCACGCGTTTCTCGACCGAGGCGCAGAAGTGGTCGTCGCAGAGGTGGGCCCCGGAGTAGGCCGCGTGCATCACCGCGTCGCGGCCGCACTTGTCGCACTCCATTGCCGGTCGCTTGCCCGGCGGAAGGGATACGGGTTTCGCCTCGGGGCGACCGCGGCGTCGCTCGCGCGCCCGGCGGCTCGACCGCACTCGGTCACGCTCGGTCGCAATCGGTTTGACCCTCCAACCCTCACGGACAGTCGATGGACAGAGACGCCGCCCTCGACCGCGTCGACGCCGTCGTCGACGCCGCCGAGTCCGAGACGCTCCCCGTCCCGGTCCGCGAGGTGTGGGTCTACGGCGACGTGGCGCTCGGCCTCGACCCCCTCGACCGGCTCGACGTGTACGTGACGAAAGACATCCTCCTCCGCGGCGACCCCGATGCGGCCGAGTCGTTCGAGCGGTCTCACGGCGTGAAGGGCGTCGGCAAGAGCGTCCGCGCCGAGTGGGCGCGCGAGCACCCCGACCTGCTGCGGGCGAACTCGAACGGCTACGCCGCCCCCGAGAAGTGTCTCGCCGCCCACCTGCTCCCCGACGACGACGAGCCGGTCCACCTCGAAGTGTGCAACGCCTCCTTCGAGGACAACGTCACCCAGCGGCTGAAAGGTGCGGTCGAACGCGAGGCCTACGAGCAGATTCTCGACCCCCGCGGCGTCTGCCTCTACGCCGACGGCCAGCGCTCGCCGGACGCGATGTCGAAACTCCGAAACGGCGAGTTCGCCTTCCCGACGCTCTCGGGCGCGCTGGAGATGCTCGGTCTGGAGGGCGACGAGGCCGAGACGGCCGTCGAGGCGATGCGAGCCTACCGGGCCGAACAGACCGGCACGTCGGTCCGCGGCGACGTGGTCTGAGGCCGGAGTCGAGTCGAGGCCGCGGCGACTCGAAGTCGAAACCGAGTCAGAGCCGACCGGCTACCAGTCGCGGTCGCCGTCGCGACTGCGGCCGCGGTCGTCGGTGCGGTCGGCTTCGCGGCCGAACTCGTCGTCGCGGCCGCCTCCGCTCGGGCGTCGGTCGGTCCCTCGGCCGCGTTGTTCGTTGTAGCGCCGCCCCTCGTCGCGGGCGCGACGCTCCGCCTCCTCGCGGCTCATCGTCGGCGGGTCGCGCGTCTCGTCTCGAATCGCGGCGTAGAGGGCGATTGCGGCACCGATGCTGAGGATGACGAAGAGGAAGACGACGAGACCACCGGCGGGCATACGTTCACTCGCGGGCGCGAAAACCGAAGTCGTTTCGGAGGTACACTTTTCATCGAGGTAGTTCAACGGTTCAACATGAGCCCTCCACCAAGCGCCGACCGCGACGGCTGTCCGAAATGCGGCCACTCCGAGACCGAAATCGACTCAATCGCTACCACGGGAGGCGGCCTCTCGAAGATGTTCGACATCCAGAACCGACAGTTCACCGTCGTCTCGTGTGCAAACTGCGGCTACTCCGAACTCTACCGCGGTCAGTCGAGCGGGAACTTCGTCGACCTGTTTCTCGGCTGAGCGCCCGCGCGCAGTCGGTTACGACTCCGCGCCGCCGTCTTCCGACATCCATTTTTCGCCCCACTCGGAGATGTCGTCGAACGCCGGGAGCAGTTCCGCGCCTTTCTGCGTGAGCGAGTAGTACACCGCGATTGGACTGCCGTCTTCGACCTCCCGCTCGACGTAGCCCAACTCTTGGAGGTCGTCCAGCACGCGCGAGAGCGTCTGCGAGTTCGCGCCCGTCGCGCGCTTGAGTTCGTTGAATCGGAGGTCGCCCTCGCGCAGTACGTGGATGACCGTCATCCGCCACCGCGAGCCGATCTCTTCGAGCGTCTTGATGACCGGACACTGTTCGTACTTCGCTTCGAGGTTCTGGTGCGGTGACATCGACGTGACCTACTCACACCGAGGTTCGCTTAGCTATATTAAACTCACTCTCGTTGACCAAGTATGACGATGTGACCGCATCGTCGCGGCGAATCGAGCGGCGAACACACTCACGACACGACCGACAACACGCCCCACAACACACCCATCATGAACGTACTCCTCCTCGGTGCGAGCGGCCGAATCGGCACGCGAATCGCCAACGAACTCCTGAACCGCGGCCACGCGGTGACCGGCGTCTCCCGAAGCGGCGAAATCGACGGCGTCGACGACCCCGACTTCTCGGCGGTCGCCGGCGACGCGACCGACGCCGACCAACTCGCGCGACTCGCCGCGGGCCACGACGCGGTCGCCTCCGCGCTCGGCCCGAGCGACGACGAGTCGCCCGATGTCCTCGTCGAGATGCTCGACGCCGTGGTCGACGGGATGCGCCGCGCCTCGGTCGACCGCCTCGTCTGGACCGGTGGCGCGGGCATCCTGAACGTCGGCCCCGACACCCGACTCATCGACTCGCCGGAGTTCCCCGACGAGTGGAAGCCCGTCGCCAGCGCCGCCATCGAGGCGTACGGCCTGCTCGAAGACGCCGACGACCTGCGATGGACCTACGTCGCGCCCGCGGCGCTCATCGAACCCGGCGAGCGGACCGGCGAGTTCCGGACCGCCCGCGGCGAACTCGTCGCCGACGAGGACGGCGAGAGCCGCATCTCCATGGAGGACTTCGCAATCGCCTTCGCGGACGAACTGGAGAGCGGCGACGCGGTTCACGAGCAGCTCGCGGTCGGCTACTGAACGGACGGTCTCGTTTTTCGGCCGGCAACTCGGCCATCGATTCAGCCCGTCGGCGACCCGAACTACACCCGCCCAGTCGTCACATCGAACGGGACGACCTCGGCCCGACGGTACTCGCCGTCTCGAATCTGCTGGACGACCTCGCGGCCCATCTCGCGCCACTCGCGGCGGACGGACTCGTAGGAGTCGTCGTCGAGTCCCCGGCGGAGGTCGGCCTCGTGGCGGTCCAACCCCTCGCCGGTCGCTTTCTTGGCCGCGTTCCGCACGTCGTGGTCGTCGTACGGCGGCTCGGTCAGTTTGCGGTGGTGGTATCGGCGGGTCCCGACGACCGACAGGCCGGCGTCGTCGAACAGCCCACGGACGCGGGCGCCGAGCGCCACGTCGGTCGCCACGCCGTCGCGGAAGGCGTCTCTGACGCGGCGGTCGAGCGCGGCCTCGGATTCGACGGTCGAGTCGACGCCGACGGCGGCGTTGTCGGGTTCGACCGTCGCCACGAGGTCCGACGAGACGCGGGCGAACTCGCTGAGCGCGGCCGTCGGCTCGGGGAGGTTCACGAGGAGCGCCTGACAGACGACCAAATCGAAGCTGTCGTCCGCGAAGGGAAGTCGGGTCGCGTCGCCGGCGACCGTCTCGATGCCGGCGCGGTCGGCGGCGACAGAAAGCAGGTCGGTGTCGGCGTCGACGCCGACGACGCGGGCGTCGGCGGCCTCCGCGAGGACGCGCGTGAACTCGCCGGTCCCGCAGCCCACGTCGAGGATGCGGGTCCGCCCGCCGAGGTCGAGGTCCGCGAGGGCCGCGCGGGAGTCGTCCCACATGCCGTCTCGCGTCCGCCGGAGGTACGATTCGGAGAAACGTCGCACACGCGGAGTCGGGCGCGGCGACCCAAAAAACAGTCGAAACGGTCGATGCGGGGGCTTAGCGACGGCCGCTGGGTCCCGACCCCCGTTCGGCGTCTTACTCCGCGTCGGCGCGGAGTTCGCGGACGCGGTCGATGTTCCACGCGAAGCCCTTGCCGTCCTCGGTGGGCGTCTCCAAGACGAGCGGCACGTCGTCGTCGACGACGGCGTCGTGGTTGATGAACGCGCGCATGCCTTCCTCGCCGATGAGGCCCTCGCCGATGAGGGCGTGTTCGTCCTTGTTCGTCCCGCACTCGTGTTTCGAGTCGTTGAGGTGGACGCACTTGAGGTGCTCCAGACCGACCTCGGCGTCGAGTTCCTCGAACGTCTCGTCGACGCCCGCCGCCGTCGAGAGGTCGTAGCCCGCGGCGAACGCGTGGGCGGTGTCGAGACAGACGTCGAGGTCCTGTTCGGACTCCTCGAGGACGTAGCCGAGGTGGGCGAAGTCGTCGCCCATCTTCGTGCCCGACCCCGCGTCGGACTCGATGAGGACGGTGACGCCGTCGGGGATGTCGAGGTCGTCGAGGACGGAGACGGCGTTGTCGAGACCCCGCTGTTCGCCCGCGCCGGTGTGGGCTCCGAGGTGGACGTTCACGTACTCGATGCCGAGTTTGTCGGCCATGTCGACCTCCGTCTGCATCGAGTCCAGCGACTTCTGCCGGAGGCCGTCTTTGGGCGTACAGAGGTTGACGAGGTACGACGAGTGGATGACCCACGGCCCCGACAGTTCGTCGGCGGTCTGCTCGCGGAACAGTTCGGCCTCCTCGTCGGAGATGTCGGGGTCGCGCCACACCTGCGGCGAGGTGGTGAAAATCTGCCCGCAGTTGCCGCCGAAGGCGACCTGCCGGAAGACGGCGTTGGCGACGTTACCGTGCGGTGGCGTCTCGTCGTCGGACGAGACCTTCGAACTGGACATCGAGACGTGTGCGCCGACGTGCATGCGGAGTCCGACGGGGTACCCGAACAAAGGGACTTCGGAGTTGTCGGCGGCCGCTCAGTCGGACCGCGACCCCGGCCGGCGGCGCACCCAGTCGTCGGCGCGGTACTTCTCGTCGACTTTCTCGCGCGCGCGGTCGAGTTCGCCGCCGGTCCACGCGCCCTCCTCGGCGTCGACGAACTCCGAGAGCGACTCGGTCAGCGCCGCGACGAACGCCTCGCGGGAGGCGTCTGCGAGTTCGTCGATGCCGACGACGCGCTCGCGGAACGCCTCGGGCGTCACGTCGTGGCCCTCGAACACGCCGAGGTGGGTCTCGGCGTCGACCGAGTAGGTGAGCGAGCCGTGTTGGACGACGGCGTCGCGGCGGCGGTACTGGGCGTTGCCCGCGACCTTCCGACCCGCGGCGACCATGTCGTGGGCGGGGTGGAGCGCCCGCAGATAGCACGCGGGGTGCCAGATGACGGGCACGTCGTCGTCGACGAAGTTCACGTCCACGCCGACCGCGCGAATCGCGTCCAGAATCGGCTCGCACAGCAGGTGATAGCAGTCCATGAGGTCGCCCGGGAGCTCCGATTTCGGCGCGGCGATGGAGTAGGCCACGTCGCCGCGGCGGTCGTGGTAGATGCCGCCGCCGCCGGTCTGTCGGCGGGTCACGTCGATTCCCTCGCGGTCGCAGTAGTCCCAATCGACCGTCTCGGGGTCCTGTCCGTAGCCCAGCGAGAGGCAACTCGGCTCCCACGAGTAGACGCGGACGGTCCGAGGGCCGCCCGCCGCGGCCGTCTCGCCCGCGACCTCGTCGAGCGCCATCTGCATCGGCCCCGGTCGGACCTCCTCGCGAATCACCCGCCACTCGCGGTCGGCAATCGACCCCTGCGCGTCGTTCATACGTCGGCTTCGTCCATCCGGGGGAAAGCGATTTCGACGCTCGGCCGCCGCGCGTCACCCGGCGTCGCCGCGACGGTCCTCCGCCGAGCGCCCGCCCGCCGACGCGGCCGGCGCGGCCGACGCGAGCGATTCCGTTAAACCGCGCCGCGATGACGTGGGACCATGAAGTTCACCCGCGTCGCCCTCGCCGCGACAGACCCCATCTCGCTGTGTGAGTTCTACGTCGAGACGCTCGGCTTCGCGGCCGTTCCCGGGTCGCAGCGCGCTGCGACCGCCGGGGAGACGACCCTGTGGTTCGAACTCGGCGACGCCGACCCCGGCCACCTCGCGTTCACCGTCGCCGCCGCGGTTGACTCCGTGGTCGCGTGGCTGGACGACCAAGCGGGCGTGGACGTGCTCGACACCGACGAGGGGCCGAGCGTCCGGTTCGACTTCCTCGGCTGTGACTCCGTCTACGTCGAGGATCCGGAGGGCAACGTCATCGAGTACGTCTGTTACGACGGCGACGCGACCGGGGAGTTCGACCCGGCGACCGACCTCCGCGGCGCGACCGAGGTCGGGATGGCCGTCCCCGACGTGGCGTCGTTCGTGGCGTCTCTGACCGAGGCGCTCGGCATCGAACCGCTGGAGTCGTTCGAGGGCGGCGACCTCGTGTTCGTCGGCGACCGAGACGCCCGATTCGTCGTCTCGCCGGTCGGCCGCCCGTGGTATCCGACCGACAGCGAGGCGACCGTCGGTCCGGTGTCCGCGCAGTGCGACGCCGACGGCGTTTTCGACCCCGAGGGGCTTCCCTACCGCGTCAACGCCGAGTGACAACTCGTTTCAGAGAAGCGTTATTAGTATTAGGAGAGTCAACGAACCGTGAACGTCTCTCGTCTCGTCAGCGCGGGGTCGCTCAGTCTCACCGGGGTAGCCCTGTTCGCCGTCGTCTCGAACAGCGTCGCCTCGGTCGCATCCGACCTCGCCGGCCTCGTCGCCGCGGCCTTCGGCCTCATCATCTCCGTGCTCTTCGTCGCCGGCGGCCCCGTCGTCTACCGAAGCGACCTCAAGACCGATCACGTCGCCCGCGTCGCCGGCTGGAACCTCCTCGGCGTCGTCGTCACCGTGTTCGTCCTCGCGCTCATCGGGAGCTACCAGCGGGCCGCGGGCGGGACGGTCAGCGAGCCGCTTTTCAGCGCCGCCGTGGTCGTCGGCGTGAGCGCCGTCGCGCACGTCCTCATCGGCCTCAACGACGTGCGCCGGATTCGGACCCGCGAGCTCTCGGAGCAGTACAAACGCTCCGCGGTCATCAACCGCCTCGTCCGCCACAACCTCCGGCACACCGCGCAGTTGCTCCTCGGCTGGGGTGACCGACTCGCCACCGACGGCGGCGACGACGAGACCGTCCGCATCGGCCAGCGGCTGAAAGCGACCGGCGACGACCTCGGAACGATGAGCGACCAAGTGAAGACCGTCGCCCAACTCGTCGACAACGACCCCGAAGGCGAGACGGTCGACCTGCGCGAACTCCTCGACCCGCTCGTCGACGACCGCTCGGCGGCCAACCCGGAGGCGACAATCACCGTCCGCGGCGACGGTTCCGCGGCGGTCGTCGGCGGGAAGAAGCTGCAAATCGCGTTCCGCGAAATCGTCGATAACGCCCTCGAACACGCCGGGAGTGCCCCGACGGTCGAAATCGCGTACGAGCGCGTCGGAAACGAGGTCGTCGTGCGAATCGCGGACGACGGCCCCGGCATCCCCGACCACCAGCGCGAACTCATCGAGCAGAACGTCGAAGAGAGCGACCTCGCCCACGGCAACGGGCTGGGCCTCTGGCTCTCGAAGTGGATCGCGGAGGCCTACGGCGGCGAACTCCGACTCCCGGAGACCGACGACGGGGAGGGCGCAGTCGTCGAGTTCCACCTCGACGCGGCCTGAGCCCACAGCCTCAGAGGCGGGGAGATAGTGATTTTTCGCGCGGTTTCGCCGATTGAACCGGGCGCTCGGAGACGGACTCCCAATCTGGAGCGCGTTTCTGGGATAGGAGCCGAGCGGTTATACCCACCGAGCGGAATTATCCCACAATGCGCGAGGTCGTGTTCACCATCGAGTACGAGCGAGGGGCCGACCCACTGATGGACGTCTTCATCGAGTCACCCGATTTGTACGCGCGGTCGATGCAGGTGCAAGCGACCAGCGAGGCGGTATGGGGCGTCGAGAAGCTCGTCGGCACACCGTCCGTCCTCGACGAATACGACGAGCGCCTCCAACGGGTCGCCCAAGAGTCGAGTTTGGTCGGGATGTGCGGCGCACCGGTCACCAAGTACAGGTACGAGATGCTCTCGTCGAACCCGGAATCACGGAAAATCTACTCGCTCCAGCGGGAAGGTGACGGCCCGCGGTCACTCCCGATCGCCGCCGCGAACCACCTCGGTGAGGGTGTGATAATGCGGTCGGAACGCCACGGAGACCAGTTCCGCTGGCACCTCCTCGTCGACGGCTCGCTCGGAACCTTACACGACGACGTTCGAGCGAATCTCCGCGACGGACTTTCGCTGACTGTTGAACGACTCGGCGAACCCCCCTGTCTGCTCGAAGATGGACGGACACAGCACGACCTTACGACAGCGCAAAAGACAGCACTGGAAGCCGCGCTCACTCGCGGCTACTACGAAGAACCTCGGAAGGCCTCGGTCAGCGAGATCGCCGAGGAGATCGACGTGCCGAGTTCCACGCTCCAGTACCGACTCAACCGGGCCGAGGCGTGGCTTGCCGAACAGTTCGCCGCCGACTCGATGACCGTCGATATCGACACGTCCCTCGACCTCGGGGACGTTGAGTTCATCGAGTAGTTGCCACCACGCCCGAATCGAGGGAGTTGGAATATTTCAGAACAAATCGTAACCGGTCAACTCCCCAAGCAAGGTGCGTATGACAAACGACTCCGAGATTCGCGTACGACTCGTGCGAAACGCGACGGTGCTTGCGACGGTCGATGACACCACGTTCCTCGTTGACCCCATGTTCACGCCGCAGGGCGAGATGCCGACGGTGACGGACAATCCGGCGGTGCCCGAGTTCCTCACGACGGCGAACCAGAAGCGAAATCCGTTAGTGCCGCTCCCGGACGTCGAACTCGACTACGACGCCGTGGTCGTCACGCATCGCCACCCCGACCACTGGGACGAGGCAGCCAGAGAGAAACTCGATGCGGACGTGCCGCTGTTCTGTCAACCCGAGGACGCAGACGCGTTCAGCGACGAGGGCTTCACCGACGTGCGACCCGTCGAGGACGAGACGTCGTTCGACGGGGTGACGATCCACCGGACGCCGGGACAGCACGGCCACGGCGAACTCGCCGAAGGGATGGGTCCAGTCTCCGGGTTCGTCTTCGAGGGCGAGAAATCGCTGTACGTCGCCGGGGACACCATCTGGTACGACCCAGTAGCGGAAGTGCTCGACCGGTTCGAACCCGAGATGGTCGTCCTCAACGGTGGGGAAGCACAGTTCGACCAGGGCGAACCAATCACGATGGGCGTCGAAGACATCGCGGCCGTCCGGGAGGCCACGGCTGCGACCGTGGCAGTCGTCCATATGGAAGCCATCAACCACTGTCTGCTCTCCCGTGAGGAACTGCGAGCGGAAACCGAGAACGTCCTCGTCCCCGAAGACGGTGAGCAGGTATCTCTGTAACGGCAGCTCCACGGGGCGACTACGGAACGGTAGGTAGGCACTGTGCGTAGCAACTCCTCCAGTCAGTTCTGACGGGGGCTCCGGCGTCCACACCGCCCTCCGAAACTGCGTGAGTCGTCACGCCCGATTTCGTATCGTCACATGCAATTTATCATGGGCGACGTGCGCCGACTCGCGGGCCTTTTACGCCTCGCCGACGCACGGACGTGCATGGTACGGAACGTCGCCGGCGTCATGGCCGAACTCGAACCCGAGGACTTCTATCTCCTCTCGGGCGTCGAGCAGGGCATGCGCTTCAGCGAGTGGGTCAACCGGGGGAAGCTCCCGAAGAACTCGGGGCTGACCGCCGAGGAGGTCGACTACCGCATCGACCGCTGTATGACCCGCGAGCTCATCGAGCGCAAGACCATCCAGTACGAGGGGTACAAGCTCACGGTCGAGGGGTACGACGCGCTCGCCCTCCGGACGTTCGCCCAGCGAGACACCATTCAGGGGTTCGGCGCGCCCCTCGGCGTCGGCAAGGAAAGCGACGTGTTCGAGGTGCAGTCGTTCAAACCGCTCGCGCTGAAGTTCCACCGCGAGGGGTACACCAACTTTCGCGAGGTGCGCCGCGAGCGCGACTACACCTCCGAGAACCACCACGTCTCGTGGCTCTACACCGCGCGCAAGGCGGCCGAACGCGAGTACGAAGCGCTCGAAACCCTCTTTCCGGAGGTGTCGGTGCCGCGTCCCGTCGACCACAACCGCCACGCGATTATCATGGCGAAACTCGACGGCGTCGAACTCGCCAAGGCGAAGCTCGAATCCGAGCAGGTGACGGGCGTCCTCGATTTGATTCTCTCCGAGATGGCCGACGCCTACGCGGCCGGCTACGTCCACGCCGACATGTCCGAGTACAACGTCGCGGTCGGCGAGCGCGGCGTCACGGTCTTCGACTGGCCGCAGGCCGTCCCGACCGACCACGACAACGCCCGCGAACTCCTCGCGCGCGACGCGAAGAACATCGTCGGCTACTTCCGCCGCAAGTACCCCGGCGAGATGCCCGACGACGTGGATATCGACGCGCTGTCGGCCGCCATCGCCGAGGGCGAATTCGAGCGCGTCACTACCTACGCCTGAGGGCCTTTCGTCGGCGACTCTACGTTTTCACCCGTGCGAGCGTCAGCGACCGGTCTCGCTCGCTGGGGCACCGCTCGGTAGGAGAGATAAATGGCATACTACGATATGAAATTCGGAAGCCGGCGTCTCAGTCTCGGAGGTCCTCCGGAACTGACTCGATGAGCAGAGAGTCTCGACGAGCGCATCTGTCCCCCGTCTGAGTCGCTCGGAGAGAGATTCACCGGGGCACTTCGAAGTAGCCCCCCCGCGCCACTCTCGATTATACGTTCGGAAGTGCCGAGAGCGTGTGGCCTAACGCGAATTCGGACGGAATCGCTCCCCGTACGATAGTTGTACAGCGGTGGATAGGAGCGCGGTACAGTTGTCTGCGGTCGACCATCGCCCAGCGAGCGGTCCGTTCCGGTCCGGAGCACACGCAAGCCCGCCGGGTATACTGCTGCGGATGCTCGTTCAGAACGTGATTCGACGCCAACTGCTACCGTCGCGGTCCATGGCGTCCAAGGAGAGTCCACAATAACTCGGGGACGGCCACGTGACGGACCTCGGCGACGCTGGCGCTAATGGAGGGACTCACTCGGCAATCTACTGGTTGCTGTCCGGGCCACGGGTTCTCGACTACGACCGCCATGCGACTATCATGGCGAGACTCGACGGCGTCGAACTCGCCAAGACGAGATGTGACAAAGCTAGCTCGTCTGGTAGTTCGGAGGTGAGGTACCTCTCCACACTCAGAAGTATCACTATTATGCCACAGATACGAACGCCCGGCACGGTGCGCAGTAAGGTCGACCCGTTCGTCGATTCGGCACCCAACCGTGTCTCGAGTCGTATTCACGGCGAACCGTCCGTGTTGTTCGGAAAGCTATCCGACATCGTACCGCCGGACGGCGATTCACTACGATGAACCGCGGCAGAGAAAGGAATAATTTAAATACTAGTCAACTGGTTGTCACTTATGGGTGTCATAGACAGGCGAATCCTCGTCCTCGCACTCGCGCGGTTTGCCGACACCATCGGAAACGGCATCCTCGTCGTCTTGATACCGGCATATCTGACGAGTGGATTCGTCTCACTCTCGTTCAATATCTTCGAATTCGGATTTACTGAAGCAACTCTCGTCGGCGTCAGCGTCTCGACGTACGCACTCGTAAGCGCCGGAACCCAACGGCACGCCGGTCGGCTCTCGGACTGGTTCGCCTACCGGAAAGGGTTTGTCGCACTCGGATTAGCGCTGATCGGTGGTGCCGACTTCCTCTATCCGTTCGTCGGTGGGTTCCCCGGTATCGTTCTACTGCGGGCGGTTCAGGGGCTCGGTGCTGCGCTCTCGCTCCCAGCGTCGATGGCCATCGTCAACGAGTTCACCAAGGCGGGCGACCGCGGCGGCGACATCGGCCTGTTCAACGCGGTTCGGCTCTCCGGGTACGTCGTCGGTCCACTCATCGCGGGGGGCATCCTCTCCGGCGGGCCATACGCCGTCCCGCTCTCCGATGGGGCGATTTCGGTCTCTCGATTCGCGGTCGCGTTCGTCGTCGCCGGGTCGGTAGTGGCGGTGAGTATTCTGCTCGTCGCTCTTTTCGTTCCCGAACCCGACGAACAGATGTCGAGAGAGCGGAGTTCGCTCTCGCTGCACGTGTTCGGACAACAGCAGTTGTTCCACCCGGTGTTTGCCCTCGGTGCGACGACGTTCCTGCTCTCTGTCACCGTCGACCTGTTCGTTCCGATTCAACGGCTGGTCAACCAGCGACTCGGGCAGAGCCAAGCGATGTTCAGCGCAGAGTACGCGGCACTCATGATTGCGGTCATCGTCCTACTGGTTCCCGCTGGAAAAGCGAGTGACCGCTTCGGACGGCGTGTGTTTATTCTCGCGGGCGCGGCGGCGCTCACCCCTGCCGTATTCGTTCAGGCGTACATCACCTCACCGGTGCTGATGGTCGCCGCGAGATTCCTACAGGGGGGTGCGCTCGCAATCGCGTTCTCACCCTCGCTGGCGTTTGCAGGAGACCTCGCGAACGCGGGCGAGTCGGGCAGTTGGCTCGCGATTATCACCACGACGTACGGACTCGGTCGGGCGTGCGGCCCACTCGTTGGGGGAGTACTCGGCGACATCTCGTACCAACTCCCGTTCTTCGTCGGGAGCGGATTGGCGCTCGTGGCGCTCGGTCTCGTCGTCACGCAAGTCAAGAAACCGGCCAACGCGGCCGACGCCGCCTAATCCACCATCGAAGTGAGGGACAGCCAAATCCGCACGACCGCCGCTCAGACTGTCCCGTGGACGATGTTGTACGACCAGAGACCCTTACGCAACGTCCGGTACTGATAGTGGCAGGCGATGACGTGGGCCACCTCCGTTGGGGTTCCCCGACCCAACTGCTCGCGGAGTTTCACGAGCACGTACCGTGGGAAACTCGACATGAACGTCCCCCTCGAAAACGGGAGGACGTTCTCGTCGATATTGTCTGCAGTAACCTCCTCAAACCCGATATCCTCCATGTGCGCCCGAAAGTCATCGACGTGAGCGAGGTCTGGGACCTTCCACCCGTCGAGCCACTTACGCATGAGCTGTTCGTCCCGTTCGCGAAGGTCACGTTCGCTCCGATAGCCGTCGGCGACGACGATTCGACCGCCGTCGTCGAGGACGCGGTACGCCTCTTCCAAGAAGTCCCGTTTATTCTCGGCGTAGCAGATGGCTTCGAGCCCCCAGACGACATCGAACGCGCTGTCGTCGACCGTCTCCATCGCGGTGAAGTCGTCGTACCGGAACGCTGCGCGGTCGGAGACGTCCCGCGTCTTTGCGAGCGACCGGGCGTGTTCGAGTTGGCTTTCGGTGATGTTGAGTCCGACCACCTCCGCACCGCGATGTTTCGCAATCCACGTGGCCGGACCGCCGATTCCGCAACCGCAGTGGAGAACCCTGTCGTCGGCGTCGATATCGACTGTCTCGGCGAGAACTCTCGTCATGTTCTCGACCGCCGAATCTCGACTCGTGTGTTCGTCGTCGAAGTATCCGTAGTGGATAGACCGGTGGTCGTACTCGTCCATCGACTCCTGATACAGTTCGTGGACGGTCGAGTAGTACTGGCTGACTGCTTCGTTCGTGTCAATCGATTGTGGCATAAATCTGCCATATTATGCCTATTAGCTAAATGTTTCGATATGTTCAACTCAATAGACTGTATAGATGGATTGAATTAACTGATGGGGTACACATCTCTGTGTTCGGAACGTCGGTCAGTACAGCACACAAAAACAGGTCGAACGTACCGGTCTACTCGGCCGCCGTGAACTCCACCGCGTCGGCCTCGAAATCCTCGACGAACGCGCCCTGTCCGCCGATGCTGTAGGTTCCCTCGTCTGTCTCGACGACGAAGGCGTTCTCCACCGGGAAGGAGTTATTCGCGGGTTCGAGGAGGCCCTGCCGAATATCGACCACGCGGCCGTGAAGTTCGGTCGGCCCGTCGGTGTGAACCATCCGTCCGATGACGGTCACGTCGAGGTCGATGCCCGCGCGCTCGCAGAGGGCGGCCTGCAGGACGGCGTGGCGGAAGTTGTGGTACGTCGCCGGGAGCGGGTCGGGGTCGGTCGTGTACGCCTCGGCGGCCATCGGCCAGTAGTTCCCGAAGAAGGAGCCGACGATGACCGGACCGAGGTGTGGCTGTGCGAAGACGATGGCCTGCGACTCGGAGTTCGACCGGGCGACCATCTCGCCGGGGGAGATGAGGCCCGTTCGCGAATCGACGGTGAGCATCGTGGGCATGAGTTCGTGCCAAACGCGCACCAGCGAGGCCACGCCGTCGAGCGCGAGGTCGTCGTGCGGTTCGACGCCGCTGACGACGAGCGAGACGAGGACGCCGCGCTCGCGGGCCGCCCGGAGTTCGTCTTCGACCTCGTCGAGCACGTCGTAGGGGAGCGACAGCGTGATTTCGGACTCGGCGCGGCCGACGAGTTCCCCGATGCGCTTGAGCACCGTCACGCGGGACTTGATGACCTCGAAGCGCTCTTGGTCGCGGGCGGTGGCCGTGTAGCGCTCCTCCAGCGCGGGGCGCATGGATTCGACGCTCTCGGAGAGCGATTCGATGACCTCCATCGGCGGCAGGGGCCGAATCGTCGTCGGCACGACGTGGTCGTTAACCTCCACGAAGCCGCGCGATTCTAGTTCCTTGCTCACGCTGTAGACGTAGCGCTTGGAGACGCCCGCCGCGTCGGCGATCTGGCTCGCCTTCGCCTCCCCGAGTTCGAGCAGAGTCAGATACGTGTCGACGACCTTCTCTGAGAGCCCGAACTGCTCCAGGAGGTCGGCGAGTTCCCGGTCGTCCATGCTCGGACTGTCATCGACCATGATACTTAATGGCTCGAATCACCGACGGCGCGGAGCACGACCGCGTCGGCGACGGTGACGCGGACGCCCCCATCGCCCGCGGCCGCGTCGCTCGCGCCGACTCGCTCGCCCGTCAGGAGGTCGGTCCCCTCGACTTCCGCGCCGAGTTCGACGGTTGTCGGCTCCCCGCCGAAGTTCAGGACGACGACGAGCCGGTCGGTGCCGTCGTCGCGGGCGAACGCGACCACGCGGTCGGCCTCGACACCATCGTCTCCGGTGGGGGCAACGCCGGCAGAGACGGGTTCGACATCGCCGACGCGGAGCGCCTCGTGCGCGTCGCGGAGGCGGGAGAGTCGCCGGTGGAACGCCACGAGGTCGGTGTCGGCGTCGTACCAGCGCATCGTCCCGCGCTGGTCCGCGACGCCGGTCTCCTGCCCGTAGTACATCATCGGCGCGCCGGGGAGCGTGAACGTCGCGGCCGCGGCCGCCCGGAGCGCGTCCTCACCGACTTCGCTCCGGTAGCGCTCCTCGTCGTGGTTCTCGATGTAGCGAAGTTGTACGGCGTCGTCGGGGAAGCCGTGCCAGCGGGCGTCGGCGACGGCGTCGAGGAGGGCCGTCGCCGGTTTCTCGCCCGCGCCGATGGCTCGGAGCGCCCCGTACAGCGTCGTGTCGTAGTGGGCGTCGAACTCGTTTTCGTGGTACGCGGGGTCCCGCGGGATGGTCTCGTCGAGGAGCAGGAAGTCGGAGTCGTCGGCTTTCACCCGCTCGCGGACCTCCTTCCAGAATCCGTGGGGGACGCCCCACGCCACGTCGCAGCGGAAGCCGTCGACGACCGCCGCCCACTCGACGACCACGTCGAGCATCCACGACCGGACCGCCGGCGAGTCGTAGTTGAGGTTCGGAATGCGCGTCCAGTTGAAGTAGTGTTCCGCCGCGCCGGGGCCGCCCCAGTCGATGTCGGAGGGGTCCTCGCGGCCGGGAACGCGGGCGTAGTGGTCCTCGTAGCCGGGGACGCCGGTCGAATGGAACTGGAAGGCCGGGTGGTCCCGCGACGTGTGGTTGATGACGAGGTCGAAGACGACGCGGATGCCGGCGCCGTGACATCGCTCGACGAGCGCCTCGAAATCCTCGCGCGAACCGAGGTCCGACGCGGTGTCGAAGTAGTCGGTGACGTGGTAGCCGTGGGTCGTGTGGCTCTCCAGTATCGGCGTGAGCCACAGGCAGTCCACGCCGAGCGATTCGAGGTAGGGAACCCGCCGGGCGAGTTCGTCGAACGTCGGGTCGGGCGTCTCGCCGGCGAACGACCGGATGAACACCTCGTAGACGGTCGCGTGGTGCGCCCACTCGGGCGCGTCGCCGGGGCGCGAGACGGCGAGGCCGGAACCGGGTTCGTCGCCCGCAACCCCTGCTTCCACGACCAGCGTATCGAGAACCGAATGTCGGACGTACGGTTCGCCCGACTCGGTCGTCGTCTGGACGGCGACGGCGTGGACCCGGACCGGCCCCGACGAGTCGACCCCGCGGAGCGTGTCAACCGGGACGCGCAGACTGTCGCCGTCGACCTCGCAGTCGCCCGGTTCGAGCGCGTCGCGGCCGTCGAACAGGAACTCGACGGCGAGCGTCGCCTCCTCGGCGTCGGGCGCGGTCTCCGCGTCCGCGACGACGACGAGTTCGGTTTCGTCGTCTCCGTTGTCTCCGACGCCACCGTCGTCTCCATCGCCGCCGTCGCTTCCACTCTCACTCTCCTCGATTCGCGCGTCGAGTCGAACCCGCGGGCGGCCCAGTCCGGGGACTTCGACGTCGCCGCGAACCTGCTCCGCGAGGTCGTCGTGCGGGGCGAACCCGTACGGATGCGACCCCGGCGGGAGCGCCACGTCGAGGGCGTAGTCGTCGCCGGCGCGGCGCGGCCGGTCGCGGCCGACGAGGCGGTCGTTGAACGGGCCGATGACGGCGACCTCGTCCGGCGAGGCGGGTTCGAGGGCGGCCGCGGGGACCGCCATCGTCGCCGGGCGGCGGTCGTCGGGGAAGGCGCGAACGGTCTGTTCGTGGCGGCCGTCGGGCGCGTCGAGTTCGAGGCGGTACGTGCCGGGAACGTCGGGGGCGAGGTGGACGACCGGCCCGGTGCCGACCGTCGCCGCGCTCTCCGCGGGCGCGTCGAGGACGCGCCACCGGTACGTTGCGTCTCGTTCGGGGGCTCTCGGAGCGAGTTCGACGGGGCGGCCGACCGTCGTGACTCGCGGCGGACCGGGGTGATGCATACCCCACCTCGGGTGAGGGGGACCCTTATCGTTTCGAAACCGTATGAAAGTTTGAAGGAACATTACACCAAGATTATTATCTGCGGAGGTCCCACGACTCAGCAATGCAACTACGCGACGCGCTGGCCGACTACAAGCGGCACGCAGACCACCCGACTCGGTTCCCGGGCGAGCGACGGACGACGAGCGGCCTGTTTTCGGGCCTCGGAAGCCGGTTAGTCCACGTCGAGACCGACGGCTCGCTCCGCGACTTCGGCTACCCGCTGTCCGGGCGCTGGGGCGTCGAGCGCTCCCGGTTCGGCGTTCGCCCCGTCGGCGACGACGCCGGCGTCTACTGGTTCGACGAGGGCGCGAACCAGTCGTACGCGGGCGACGGCGCGCTCGTCGTCACCGAACACGAGACGCCTCACGGTGGCGTGACCCAGTACGACCTCGCAATCGACGACGGCCACGTCAGCCGGTTCGAGACCGACGCCGACGTGGAACTCGTCGCCTTCGTCCACTTCCAGCCGGACGGCCGCGACACGCTCGTCGGGCAACTGACCCACGGCGACGCCGTGGAAGCGTACCACGCCGAGGAACACGACTTCCTCGCGTCGTCGCCCGGGTTCGACCACGTCGAAGGTCGGGTTCCCGAGGGCTTCGACGAACTGCTCTCGGAGGGCGAGGTCGAACTGCCGCGCCCCCGCACCGACGACTGCTACGAGGAGGGCCAACTGAGCGGCGCGGTCGTCGGGACCGTCCCGTTCGAGGCGGGCGCGGCCGCGGTCGGCCACCTGCTCACCGACGACACCGAGACGAGCCGGGAGGACGCGCTGGACCGCGTCCGCGACCTCGTCGCGCGCGACCTCGACGACCTCCGCGAGCGCACCGCGGGGCAGGTCGAAGGCGCGGTTCCCGACCACCGCGAATCGGCCGCGATGCGCGCTGACATCCGCGTGCTCTCGCTTCTGTCCGGGGCGCTCGGCCTCCGCATCGCCGGCCCGGACTTCGACCCCTACTACGCCTACTCCGGCGGCTACGGCTACACGTGGTTCCGCGACGACGCCGAAATCTCGACGTTCCTCTTCGAGTCCGACGAGCGACTCGACCTCGGCCTCGACGCGTGGCACGAGCGCAGCGCCCGCGCCTACTGCCGCACCCAGCGCGAGGACGGCTCGTGGCCCCACCGCGTCTGGCCCTTCGACGGGTCGCTCGCGCCCGGGTGGGCGAACGCCCGCCTCGAATCCGGCGACGACGCCGACTATCAGGCCGACCAGACGGGGAGCGTCATCGCCTTCCTCGCGGCCTACCACGACCGCTGTGCCGACGACGACCTCCGCACCGACATCGAGGAGACGCTGGCGCGCGCCCTCAACAGCCTCGACGACACCCTCGGCGACGACGGCCTCCCCGTCGACTGCCAGAACGCGTGGGAGAACATGACCGGCCGGTTCAGCCACACCGCGGCGACGTTCCTCGAAGCCTACGCCGCGCTCGCGCTATCCGACCTCGACTCGGCGCTGACCGACCGCGCCGCGGCGCGCGCCCGCGAGGTGTACGAGGGCATCGACCGCCTCTGGAGCGAGGGCCGCGGCTGTTACGCGCTCCGCGTCGCCGACGGCGAACTCGACGACCGCTACGACTCCGCCGCGCTCGCGCTCGCGTCGGCCCACCGGACCTACGACCGACTCGAAGCCGTCGACGACGACCGACTGGACCGACTCGTCCGCCACGTCGAGTCCGTCTTCGACGGCCTCTGGCACGACCCCGACGACAGCGACGTAAAGGGGCTGGTCCGCTTCGAGGGCGACGACTGGCGGACGCGCGAGCAGTCCTCGGAGAAGATTTGGACCGTCTCGACCGCGTGGGGCGCGAACGCCGGCGTCGAACTCGCCGCCCTGCTGGCCGCCCACGGCGACGACCGGGCTGAGAAGTTCGCCGACGAGGGCCGCGCGCTCCTCGACCTCGTCCTCCCCGACGGCCCGCTCTGTACCGACGAGGGCTACCTCGCGGAGCAGTTCTTCGACGACGGCACGCCCGACAGCGCGACGCCGCTCGGCTGGCCGCACGCGCTTCGGCTGGCGACGCTGGCGACGCTCGACGCCGACGACGCGTTCGGCGGGGCGTAAGCCGGCGGCACGGCTCTCGCACGGCGCACAGCGAGGGTCCGCGAGAAAACAGCGAACTACGTCTTCACACCTGCTGGGTCGGGGCCGCGCGCCGCTCGGATTCGCGGTAGAGCAGCGACTCGCCGGTCCGCGGATGGAAGACGTGGAGGTCCGACTCGTCGAAGGTGACGCCGACCGTCTCGCCCGTCTCGGGTTCGATGTCCGAGTCGACGCGAGCGATGAAGTCCGGGCCGATGTCGAGGTGGAGGTAGTTGTCCGAGCCGATGGGCTCGACGACGCCGACGGTCGAGTCGACGACGTTCTCGCCGGAGGAGGCAGTCACCACGTCCTCCGGGCGGACGCCGACGCGGAGTTCGGTCGCGTCGGTCGACTCGCGGAGCGTCGCCGAGAACGATTCGGACAGGCGGTACGAGAACGCCCCGTCGCCGACGAGGACGAGGCGGTCGCCCTCGCGTTCGACCGACACATCGAGGAAGTTCATCGACGGCGAGCCGACGAAGCCGCCGACGAACTCGTTGGCGGGATTCTCGTACACGTCCTTCGGGCGGCCGACCTGCTGGAGTTTTCCGTCGTTGAGGATGACGATTTTGTCGCCCATCGTCATCGCCTCCTCCTGGTCGTGGGTGACGTACAGCGAGGTGATGCCGAGTTCGTTCTGGAGACGCTGAATCTCGGTCCGCATCGTGGTGCGGAGCTTCGCGTCGAGGTTCGAAAGCGGCTCGTCGAACAGGAACACGTCGGGCTCGCGGACGATAGCGCGCCCGAGCGCGACGCGCTGTTTCTGCCCGCCCGACAGCTCGTCGGGCTTGTCGTCGAGGAGGTCCTCGATGCCCATCATCGCCGCCGTCTCGCGGACGCGCTCGCGGCGCTCGTCCTTCGAGAGGTCGGTGCTCATCCGCAGGCCGAACGCCATGTTCTGCATGACGGTCTTGTGCGGGTACAGCGCGTAGTTCTGGAACACCATCGCCACGTCGCGCTTGCGGGCGTGCTGGTCCGTGACGTCCTCGTCCCCGATTCGAATCGTGCCGCCGGAGGGCGATTCGAGCCCCGCAACCATGCGGAGCGTCGTCGACTTCCCGCAGCCTGACGGGCCGACGACGGTGATGAACTCGCCGTCCTCGACGTCGAGCGAGAGGTCCTCGACGGCGACGACGCGACCCCGGTCGTACTCCTTGCGAAGCGCTTCGAGCGTGAGACGTGCCATTACTCCCCGTCTGTCCCCATCGTCCATAATCGTTTTCCTATTTTCTGAATTTGTGATGCAATAGTTCGTATTATATTTTGAACCTCGATAACCGAGTGTAGAAGCCTTCTAGCGTCGTTTGAATGAATTCCCGATGGCATCGTATTGGCGAGTTCCTCCGCGAATGCGGGCGTCATTCCGAACAATTAAATATATGAACACATAGTTCATCATAGATTCGTTATGCCAATGAACCGCCGCACAATCCTGAAGCAACTGGCAGGCACGACGGCCGTCGGCGCACTCGCGGGGTGCGTTGGCGTGTCGGAGACCGATTCGACGCAGACGCCCGAACAGAGCAGTGCGGAGGGCGACGACGGTGACGAGGAGACCACCGCCGGAGCGGAGACCGAGTCCGCGGGGCCGAGCGGGACGTTCACGCTCTGGCACCAGCGCGCGGAAGCCGAGAAGAAGGCGCTCGAAGCCAACGCCGAGACGTTCACCTCGGAGACGGCCCACACAGCGAAGCCCGCCGAAATCGCCGACCTCCGGAAGAAGACGACCTCCGCCATCCCGGCCGGACAGGGCGCGGGTATGTTCGACTGGGCCCACGACTGGACCGGCGAGTACTACCAGAACGGCTTCCTCTCGGACCAGAGCGACCAGTTGAACGTTGACCTCTCGGTCTACACCCGACCCGCACAGGAGGCGGTCCAGTTCGACGGCGCGACCGTCGCGCTCCCCTACGCCGCCGAGACCGTCGGCCTCATCTACAACAAGGAGATGGTGGACGAAGCGCCCGAGACCGTCGCCGACATGACGGCCACCATGGAGGAGTACCACGACCCCGAAAACGGGATGTACGGCCTCAGCTACCCGTTGGACGCCTACTTCATGAGCGCGTGGGCGCACGCTTTCGGCGGCTACTACTTCGACGAGTCGAACGTCGAACTCGGCCTGTCGAACGAGGCGACGCTCGACGGGTTCCAGTTCATCCTCGACAACTTCGTCCCGTACCAGCCAAAGGACACGGGTTACGACCCGCAGGCGGCCGTCTTCCTCGAGGGCAACGCGCCCTTCGCCATCAACGGGCCGTGGTTCCTCGGCGACGTTCGCTCCAACGACATCGACGCCGACATCACCCGGCTTCCCTCCCCCGAGGGCGACGCCGAGCCCAAGCCGTACACGACGGTCAAGCAGCTCTACTTCACCTCGACGCTGGAGGGCGACGAGGCGACGGCGGCCGCATCCCGCGCGTTCGCTGAGTGGTACACCACGAACACCGACGTGCTCTCAGCGAACGCCGAGGAGTTCGGCTACATTCCGGTCCACAAGGAACTCGCTTCGAGCAGCGACCTCCCCGAGGCCGTCCAGGGCTTCTCGGAGTCCGTCTCGCTCGGCACCCCCATCCCGACGCACCCGAACATGGGCGACGTGTGGGGGCCGCTCGAAGACGCCTTCAACAGCGTGAAAAACGGCGACGCGGAGCTCGAATCCGCGTTCACGAAGGCCGAAGAAAACATCCGGTCTAACTGGGAGTAAGGACGATGAGCGTCGTCGACAGCGCCGTCGAGCGCGTCGCGGACAGCCCGGTGGTGAGCAAGGACGACCTGCCCTTGCTGTTGGTACTGCCGGGGCTGTTCGTCTTCCTCGCGTTCATGCTCTTTCCCGTCCTGTACCTAGTGTATCTCTCGTTCACCAACGCGGAGCCGGCCACCCTGTTCCAGGGCAAAGAGCAGTGGGTCGGCCTCGCCAACTACGTGACGGTCCTCTCGGACGGCCAGTTCTGGAACTCGATGGGCGTGACGTGGCTGTTCGTCGCCACGTCGGTCGCGCTCAAGGTGCTCGTCGGCCTCGGCATCGGGCTCGTGGTGACGGGCGAGCGCGTCCGCGGCAAGCGGTTCATGCGCGCGCTCATCATCATCCCGCTCGGCCTCCCGGGCATCTTCACCATCACCATCTGGCGCGGCATCTTCAGTTCGGCCGAGTTCGGCCTCGCCAACCAGTTCCTCCAGATGGCCGGCCTCGACTCCATCGCCTGGCTCTCCGAGCGCTGGATGGCCTTCCTCGCCTACAACGTCACCGAGGCGTGGCTGGCGTACCCGTTCATGGTCATCATCACCGTGAGCGCCCTGCAGGACGTTTCGGAGGAACTCCACGAGGCGGCGATGATAGACGGCGCGGGCTTCTTCGCCCGCTTCCTGCACGTGACGCTTCCCTCTATCAAGCGCCCCGTGCTGTTCGCCTCGATTCTCACGGCCGCGGCGTCGTTCCAGCAGTTCCTCATCCCGTACGTGTTCAATCAGGGCGGGCCGTCGCGGACGAACGAACTGCTCATCGTCTACGGCTACCGCGAGGCGTTCCGCTTCCAGAAGTACGGTGAGGGCGCGGCCATCATGCTGGTCGCCGTGGCCGTTATCGGCGTCTTCATGATGCTGAACGTCAAGAAAGGACAGCTCGCCGACGGGGTGGACGACGCATGAGCGTCATCTCCGACATCGCGGCCGAACTCGCCGACGACGCGCGGGCCGCCGCGATGGCCCCCGTCGAGTCGGTCAAGGACGCCAAGTACACCCTCGAAGGCATCCGCGAGGGGCGCGTCAGCCCCGCGACGGTGCTGAAGACCGCCGGCATCACCCTCGGTGCCGCGGTCGTCGTCGCGCTCCTGTTGTTCCCGCTGTACTGGGTCGCCGTCGGGGCCTTCTCGGGCACCGGCGCGTCGCTGTACTCGTCGAGCGGGATTCGCCTGTGGCCGGCCGACCCGACCATCGAGCCGTTCCTGTGGGTCATCGGCGACCTCATCGTCCCGAGCTACCGCATCAGCCTCGGCCTCGGCGGCTACGAGGTGTTCCTGCAGACGCCCGAACTGACGTTCCTCGACGTGTCGCAGTACGGGGTCACGGAGACCTCCGAGTTCAAGCGGTTCTTCGCGAACAGCCTCACCGTGGCGATTCCGACGGTGATACTGGCGATGTGTCTCATCGTCCCCAGCGCCTACGCGCTGTCGCGCCGGCAGTTCATCGGCCGCTCGAAGGTGCTGTACGGCTACGTGCTGTTCACCCAAATCGGCGGCGGGCTCGGCGTCGCGCTCCTCATCGCGCTGTACGCCCTGTTCGTCCAGTTCGGGTTCAACGACAGCAAACTCGCGCTGTCGGCGTACTACGCCGCCACCGCGGTCCCGTTCAACACGTGGCTCCTGAAGACGTACATGGACGGGATTCCCGTCTCCTACGAGGAGGCCGCGATGATTGACGGCGCGCCGTCGTGGAAAATCGTCACCGAAATCATCCTCCCGCTGTCGAAGGCGGGGCTGGCGACGGTGTTCATCTTCACCTTCCTCACCGGATGGACCGAATTCGTCGTCGCCCAGACGCTGCTCTCGACGGACAACTACACCCTGCCGGTCGGGCTGTACTCGCTCGTCGGCCGGTACTCCATCCCGTGGGCCCGGTTCTCGGCGTTCGCGCTGACGTTCGCCGCGCCCATCATGCTCATCTACCTGTTCGCACAGCGCTACATCGAAGGCGGCCTGTCGTTCGGCGGGATGGAAGGCTGAGCGCGTCGGGCGCACCCTCGATACCGCTTTTTTCGGCCGTCTCTCCGCGTGAATCGGTGGCACGCGCGTCGCTCGAATCCGAAGTCCTTAACCCTCCCCTGTTGGTAGTTCCGCCAACTCGCTGGCAACGCGGGCACGCCAGAGGGCACCCGTCACGCACGGGACGAAATGTGGTCTCAGGGGATTTCCCCGACGGACTGAATCGCAAGCGCCCGCGGTGATACACAATGGCACGAAGCTTCTATTCCCACATCAAGGAAGCGTGGAAGACCCCGAAGGAAGGCAAGCTGGCCGAACTCCAGTGGCAGCGAAAACAGGAGTGGCGCAACCAGGGCGCTATCGAGCGCATCGAGCGCCCCACCCGCCTCGACAAGGCCCGTGAGCTCGGCTACAAGGCCAAGCAGGGCATCATCGTGGTCCGCGTCTCCGTCCGCAAGGGCGGCGCGCGCAAACAGCGCCACAAGGCCGGCCGCCGCACGAAGCGCCAGGGCGTCAACCGCATCGGCCGCCGCAAGTCCATCCCGCGCATCGCGGAGGAGCGCGCCTCCCGCAAGCACCCCAACCTGCGCGTGCTGAACTCCTACGGCGTCGGACAGGACGGCTCCCAGAAGTGGCAGGAAGTCATCCTCGTCGACCCCGAGCACCCGGCCATCCAGAGCGACGACGACCTCAACTGGATCTGCGACGACACCCACGAGGGCCGCGCCTTCCGCGGTCTCACCAACGCGGGCAAGAAGAACCGCGGTCTCCAGAACCGCGGTAAGGGCACGGAACACAACCGTCCCTCCATCCGCGCCGGCAACGGCCGCGGCAAGTAACGCCCCGCGCCACCGCGCCGATTTCTCTCTTTATCGACCGTCGAGCGATAGCGCGTCCCATCGAGTGGCGTACAGTCCCGCACCGACGAGACCCGGTCCCACGAGTGCGACGACGACTTGGAGAACGACGACGGCGACGACGGCGCGGCTAACGCCACAGAATCCGACGAGACACATCTGCGGACCGCCGAGAGAAAAGAGGTGGCCGTCGGTGAGTCCACCGGGTGCGACGAAGAGCGTGGCGACGACCAACATCGCAATCGGCCACCCGTAGGTCGCAAACCGAAGGGCAGTCTCCGAGTCGAGCTGTTGGAACCGGGCGACGAGTCGCTGTCCTACGAGAAGCGGCAGCGTCCACAACACGACGGCGGCGGCGACGACCGCGACGAGAATCGTCGCCGCGACTTCCCACATCGAACTGCCGCCGGCGACGACCCACACGACGACGGTCACGCCGAGGTAGAACACACCCGCCGCGAAGAACGCGCGCTGGAGGGCGAACTGAAACGGGCGGTCCCACCCGCGCCACAACAGGTGTGCGCCGAGCGTCACGACTGTGGCGACACCGACGGTCAGCGCGAGGACGAAGACGGGGAGCAATCCGAGAGGGAGAGCCATACGCCGGGCTCCGACGCGACTCTTGATAAAGTTTTGTCAGAACGGCGACGTGGGACCGAGGTCCGCTTCGCCCTCGTCCGCGGAGCCGTCTTCGACCGCGCCGTCCCACGCGTCGAAGCCGCCGCGGAGGCTGGACACGTCGGCGTCGACGTTGTCGTCGAGCACCGAGGCGACCTGCTTCGAACTCTTGCCGACGTAACACGAGACGACGACCTCGGCGGGCCACTCGCGGTCGAACACCTCGGGGCCGAGCGTCGCCGCCGGGAGGTTCTCCGACCCGGGGATGTGACCGGACGTGTACGACGAGGGGTCTCGGATATCGACGACGGCGAGCTCATCGTCGTCGTCGGCCAGTTTCTCGCGTAGTTCGTCGGGCGTCGTCTCGGCGACCATACCCCACATGAACAGGCGGAGCGCCAAAGGCGCGTCGCTTCCGGCGATGTCGTCGCCAGCGGCGGCGGTTCGGGGGTCGGAGGAAGGGGCACGCCCGTGCCGCGGCTTTATTCGGGGGCGACGCCAACCTCGGGATATGACGCTCTCACTCGACGCCACCCAGTTGGACCGCTACTCGCGGCACATCATCATGGACGAGGTCGGCCCGGAGGGCCAAGGGCGACTGCTCTCGTCGCGGGTCGTCGTCGTCGGCGCGGGCGGGTTGGGCGCGCCGGCCATCCAGTACCTCGCGGCGGTCGGCGTCGGCGAACTCGTCGTCGTCGACGACGACGTGGTCGAGCGGAGCAACCTCCAGCGGCAGGTCGTCCACCGCGACGACGACGTGGGGACGCCGAAGGCCGAGAGCGCCGCCGCGTTCGTCCGCGGGCTCAACCCCGACGTGTCGGTCGAACCGGTCGAGGCCCGCGTGGACAAGTCGAACGTCCACGAGGTCGTCGCGGGCGCTGACGTGGTGGTCGACGCCTCGGACAACTTCCCGACGCGCTACCTCCTCAACGATGTCTGCCGCTTCGAGGAAATCCCGCTGGTCCACGGCGCGATATACAAGTTCGAGGGGCAGGCGACGACGCTCGTCCCCGACGGACCCTGCTATCGATGTCTGTTCCCCGAAGCGCCCGAACCGGGGACCGTCCCCGACTGCGCGACCACGGGCGTCCTCGGCGTCCTCCCCGGGACGGTCGGCTGTATTCAGGCGACGGAAGCGATGAAGCTCCTCCTCGACGAGGGCGAGGTGCTCGACGGGCGGCTCATGTTTTACGACGCGATGGACATGACGTTCGAGACGGTCCCGTATCGGAAGAACCCGGACTGCCCCGTCTGCGGCGAGGGCGGCGTCGACTCCATCGAGGACATCGACTACGTCGAGAGCTGTGCAATCAGCCTCGACTGAGGAGAGAACCCAACTCGGGTCGTCGAACGCTCCGAGTCGGTCGCACTACCGGTCGAACTGGAATCCGCCGAACTCGTCGTCCGAGCCGCCGTCGGTCGCTGCGCGAACCGAGTCGGCATCCGCGTCGGCGTCCGCGCTGTCGGCCGCGTCGTCGAGGTCCATCGCGTCCAGTTCCTCGACCGCCGCGGCGTCGCCGCCGACGAGGGCGTCCACCCGGTCAGCGAGCGCGTCGAGCGCGACCGTCTGGTCGGCCGTCGCGTCGGTGATGTCGGTCGTCGACGATTCGGCGGCGGTCGCGTGCTCTTGGGCCATCTGAATCGTACTCGTGACCTCCTCGATGTTCGTCGCCTGCGAGTCGGTCGCGCGAGCGACCTCGGTGATGCCGTTGGCCGCGGAATCCGCGGCGTCGGCGATTTCCGAGAGCGAGCCGAGCACGTCCTCGATTTCGCCGGAGGCGACCTGAATCTGCTCGTGTGACTGCTCGGAGGCCGTCACGGTCTCGTCGGCCTGTTCCTGAATCTCGGTGATGCTGTCGGCGATTTCCTCGGTGTGCTCGTGGGTCTGGTTCGCGAGCTGTTTGACCTCGTCGGCGACGACCGAGAAGCCCTCGCCCGCCTCGCCCGCCCGGGCGGCCTCGATGTTCGCGTTGAGCGCGAGCAGGTTCGTCCGGTCTGCGACCTCCGCGATGACCTCGACGACCTCCTCGATGACGCCCATGCGCTGTTGGAGTTCGGTCACGCTGTCGAGCAGTTCGTCGGAGATATCGATGACTTGGTCTGTCGCGGTCCGGATGCTCTGGCCGGCCTCATGGCCGTTTTCGGCGGCCGCGCGGGCCTGATTCGCCGCCGACGCGACCTCGTCGGAGGTGGCCGCTATCTCCTCCATGCTGGCCGACAGCTCCTGCATCTCCTCTGCGCCCGTCGAGAGCAGGTCCGCCTGCTCCGTGACCTGCGATTCGATGTCGGTCGCGGCGGTCGCCGCCCGCTGAATCGCCCCGCCGAGGTCGGCGGTCGTGGCGTCGACCTCGCTGGCGAGGCGGTCGAACCGGGTCGCCATCTCGTTGAGGTCCGAGACGACCGCCAGCGTCTCGTCGTTGAGGACGCCGCGGTCGTCCGTGAACGACGCCCGGGCTGAGAGGTCGCCGGCGGTGAGGCTCCCGATGGTGGTCGAGACCTCCTCGACGAGCGCCTCGGACGCCCGCTGTTTCTCCACCGCGTCGGTCCGGTCGTGGACCGCCTCGACGACGCCGACCAGTTCGTCGCCCTCGAACAGCGGTTGGGCGGTGAAGGAGATATGGCGCTTCGCGCCGTGCCGGTCCGTCATCGTGCTGGTGTCGCGGTAGAGCCGACTGGCCTCGTCGACCACGTCGAGGCCGTGGACCACGTCGGCACCCCGCGGGTCGTCGAGCACCTTGTCGGCGAGCGTCTTCGCCCGCCGGCCGTCCGGGTAGAACAGTTCGCTCACGTGCTCCGACCCGAGCGCCTCCGCCGCGGGGACGCCCGTGAGCGTCGTAATCGGGTCGTTCCACGCGATGACCCGTCCGTCGGCGTCGAGGACGAACACCGGCATCCCCACGCCGTCGAGCAGGGCACCGGTGTGCAACTGCTCGGCCGCCGCCGCGACCGTCCCTCGTTCGTCAGCCTGTGCGCCGCCGTCGGTCCGCGTCCGAGCCCCGACCCCCGGGACCAGCGCCGCGAGTCGCGAAAGCAGGTCCATATGTCTCCCCCCACGCAGATTGCCGGTATAACGCTACGCTCCGAGTTATCAACTGTGAGACTGAGGTGGTACGAAAACGGTCACAGCCGACAGCCGACTGCGGAACGCGAAACAGTCGAGAAAAACGGTGGTCGCGTGGGAGGGCCGAATCGGGAACCGACGGTTCGGACGGCCGCGAGGCCGCACTTCGGCGGCGGGTCGCGGCGTCAGTCGAGTCGGTCGGAACGGTCGTCGGCAGAGCGGTCGGGGCCGTCGTCGTCGATGCCATCGTCATCGGGTCCGTCGCCGTCGAGGCCGCCGTCGGTCGTCGGCGCGTCGAGTTCGGCGGACGGAGTGGTGTCAGCGCCGGTGCGCGCACCGTCGCGGTCCGCGGCGTCGTGGTCGACGGTGAACTCGGAGACGAGCGACATCAGCCGCTCGGACTGGGTGGCGAGGCGGTCCGCGCCGTCGGAAACCTCGCTGAGCGAGGCGGTCTGTTCCTCGGCCGCGGCCGCGACCGACTCGGCTCGCTCGGCGGTCTCGTCGCTGATATCGGACACGCGGTCCATCATCGACGCGACCTCCTCGGTCGAGGCGGCCTGCTCGTCGGTGGTCCGGCTGATTTCGTCGACGCCGTCGGTCGTCTCGCGGACGTTCTCGACGATGGTGTCGAGCGAGTCGCGGGCGGTCTGGACCGCGTCGACGCCGGAATCGACGGCGTCGCGCGTCTCGCGCATCTCGGAGACGGACGCCGCGGACTTCGCTTGGACCTCCTCGATGGTCGCCTCGATTTCCTCGGCGGAGGCCTTGGTCTCGCCGGCGAGCTCCTTGACCTCGTTGGCGACGACCGAGAAGCCCTCGCCCGCCTCGCCCGCCCGGGCGGCCTCGATGTTCGCGTTGAGCGCGAGGATGTTCGTCTGCTCCGCGATGTCGGTGATGAGTTCGACGATGTCACCGATTTCGGCCATGTCGCCTTCGAGGTCCTCGATGCGGTCGACCGTCCGGCGGGTCTGCGTCTCGACGGTCTCGATGGTGTCGATGGCGTTGGCGGCCGCCTCGTGGCCGTCCTCGCTCGCTTCGAGGGTGTGTTGGGCCGTGCGTTCGAGTTCGCTCGCCGAGGAGGCGACCTCCTCGATGGTCGCAGAGAGGTTGCTCGTCTCGCTCGTCGTCTGCCGGAGGTTCTCGCGCTGTTCGTGCGCGCCCTCGGCCATGACCTGCGTGGACTCGCTGACCTGCCGGCTCGCGCGCTCTATCTCCTGGGAACTCGCGGTGACTTCCTGGCTGGCCGCGGCGACGGTCTCGGCGAACTCGACGACCTCAGCGACGGTCGCTTCGAGTTCGTCGGCCATGTCGTTGAACGACCGCGCCATCTCGTTCATCGCGTCGTTGTCGGCGTCTTCGGACATCCGGCGCGTGAGGTCGCCGTCGGCGGCGTCCGCCATCGTCTCGCTGAACTCGGCGGCCGTCGCTTCGAGTTCGGTGATGAGGGCTTCGAGCTCCGTGTGCGTCTGCCCCATCGACTCACCGAACGACCCCGGAATGTCCTCGTCGAGGACGGGGTCGTCGAAGCGCTTGTCCGCGAGCGCCTCGGCCTGCCCGGCGACGGTCGTCAGATACGCCTGCATCGACTCGAAGGAGTCGTACAGCCGGCCCATCTCGTCGATGCGGGCGGTGTTCGGGAGGTCGCCGTCGACCTCGCCGTTGGCGATGTCGTCTGCGTTGCGGGCGACGACCGAGAGGGACCGCGCGGTGCCGCGACCGATGGTCGCCCCGACGAGGAACAGCGCGCCGACGGCGAACGCGACGAGGAACATCACGTTCGTCGTCACGTGCGACTGGAGCGCGAACGCCCGCTCGGCCGGGACGTGGTAGGTGAGCACCCAGTCGGTGCCGGTGATGGGCGCGTACGCCATCGCGTACTCGCCGGACTCCATGCCCGTGCGGGCGGAGACGACCTCGTAGCCGGTCTGGCCGGACAGCGCCGCGTCGATGGCCTCGATTGACGAGCCGTCGGCGGCCGCGTACTCGTCGAGGATGGACGCCTTGCGGTTGTCGAACAGGATGGTCCCGGACTCGGTGACGACCTTGGTGTCACCGGTCGCGTAGGGCGACTCGAACTGGTGGGAGCCGGCTTCGAGCGACGCCGTCAGGACGACCGCGCCGTCGGCCCCGGAGACGGGCGCGGCGAACGCGACGACCGGCTCGCCGCCGGATTCGTAGGGCGCGGAGACGGTCACGGACTGGCCCGACGCCAGCGCCGCGGCGTCGTCGGTCCACGGCGCGGACAGCGAGTCGAGCGACTGCCCGGTCGCGCTGTCGGTCGTGCTGGCGACGACCGCGCCGGTGTCGGCGTCGACGTAGTGGAGCGAGCGAACGTCGCCGGAGAGCTGGATGAGTTTCCCTTCGAGCCACCGCTGGTGGTCGGCCGCCGAGGTGCCCGCCGGCTGGTCGGCGAGCGATTCAGCGAGGAACGAGACGGTCGACTCCTTCGAGGTCACCCAGTCGGAGACCGACTTGGCCTCCGTCGACGCCGCGCCGCGAATCTGCGATTCGGTCTGCGACTCGACGACCGACTTCGTGTCGAAGTGGATGTACGCGCCCGCGCCGCCCATGACGACCGCGATGAGGAGGAGCACGACCCCGAACTTCGCCGCGTAGCGCCGGCGAATCACGTTCGGAAGCGCCCGTTCGAGCAGGCTCGTCAGCCGCGAAAACGGGTTCATTGTCCGCCTCCGGACTCGAAGAACTGGCGCTGGAGGAGTTCGACCTGCTCGACCGAGCCGTTGCGGACGCGCTCGACGAGGTACGAACTCAGCGGTTCGAGCGCTTCCGTGAGGTCGACCCCGCTCGACGCGCCCTGATAGTTCAGTTCGCGGCCGGCGTCGACGAGCGTCCGAACCCGGTCGAACTCGCCGACTGAGACGGTGTGGCCGGTCCCGCCGGAGACGGTCTGGAGAGCGTCGGCGATGGCCGGACCCGACGCCTCACCGGCGTACTCCGCCGCCGTCGCCATGAGGAACAGGGCGTCGTAGGCGTTCGCCGCGTAGGGCTGGAGCGGCGCGATGTCGGAGAGCCGCTGGGTGAGATGGAAGTAGCCGTCGGTCCGAACCGACGACAGCGAGGCGCTGTAAAACCCCTCGTAGTAGGGCGGAATCTCGCCGTCGAACAGGCCCGCCGAGAAGACCCACGGGGCCTCGTGGTCGGACGCGCCGTAGGCGTCGAGGACGCCCCGTTCCTGTCCGGGGACGCTGACGAAGCCGACCGCGTCGGGCGAGTCAGCGAACACCTCGTCTATGACGCCGCCGAAGGCCTCCGCGCTCGGGTCGTAGCTGACCTCAGTGACGACTTCCGCGTCGAGTTGGTCGCCGAGCGCGGTGCCGAGGTCGGAGCCGAAGGCCCCGTCGACGGTGAGGAGGGCGACCCGGTCGGCGTCGGCGTACTGCGGCGCGTCGAGAATCTTCGCCATCGCGGTCGCCTGGAGGCTGTCGCTCGGGACGGTCCGACCGAAGAACTTCCGACCGTCGGCGCGCCCGGCGTCCGAGAGGCGCGGATTCGTGCTCGCCGGCGACAGCTCCATGACGGCGTCGTCGGCCGCCTTCGGAGCGAGCGCGAGCGATACGTCGCTGACGAGGCCGCCGACGAAGCCGACGACGCCCGCGTCGGCCAGCGAGGCGTAGCCATCGGTCGCGACCGACGGGGACCCCTCGGTGTCCACGGTGGTCAGTTCGACCGGCCGCCCGAGCACGCCGCCGGCCCGGTTGATATCCTCGACCGCCTGCTCGGCGGCGCGCTTGCCGTGCGTTCCCACCTGCTCCAGCGACCCGCTGACGGGCAACATCGCCCCGAATCGAACGGGCTCCCCGGACTCCGTTCCGAACGTTCCCACGCACCCGGACAGCGAGCCGAGACCCACCGCGCCGGCGGCAGTGCGGAGAAACGTTCGTCTATCGTGCCTGACTGTCACAGATTCCCCGAAACAACTCCCGTATATAATTTTGGGGCGCCGATTATCATACGCGGTATCGTTAGAAGTATCGTCCAACATTAGACGTGAAGTATGGACGTAGTATCACACACCACGTCGAGTCGCCGCCGCGTCGGGCCGCCGCGAGTCGGGGCGGCGGCGACCCCGTCGGCCGAGGCATCGTAGCGTTTTATCCGCCGGCCCGCCCACGTGCGGACATGACTACTCAGGGAATCGTCGGACAGTTCCTCTCGTTGAAAGAGGAGACCGACGCCGACCTGCTCGCCATGCAGTGCGGCGACTTCTACGAGTTCTTCGCCGACGACGCCGAGACGGTCGGCCGCGAACTCGACCTCAAAGTCTCCCAGAAGTCCTCGCACGGGTCGTCGTACCCGATGGCGGGCGTGCCGCTGAACGACCTGACGCCCTACCTCAAGGCGCTCGTCGAGCGCGGCTACCGGGTCGCCGTCGCCGACCAGTACGAAACTGAGTCCGGCGACCTCCGCCGGGAGATAAAGCGCGTCGTCACGCCGGGCACGCTCCTCGAAACCTCCCGCGCCGACGCGCAGTTCCTCGCGGCCGTCGTGGCCGACGGCGACGGCGTCGGCCTCGCGTTCTCCGACATCACGACCGGCCAGTTCCTCGTCACCGAGGCCGCGACCGTCGACGACGCCGCGGCCGAACTCTACCGCTTTGCGCCCGTCGAAGTCCTCCCCGGCCCGGAACTGCGGAGCGACGACGAGACGCTCTCGCGCCTGCGCGAGGCCACCGACGCCTCCTTCTCGCTGTTCTCCACCGAGGCGTTCGCGCCGGGTCGCGCCCGCCACGCCGTCCGCGAGCAGTTCGGCGCGTCCACCGTCGACAGCGTCGGCCTCGACTCCGACCTCGCGACCCGCGCCGCCGGCGGCGTCCTCGCCTACGTCGAGGAGACGGGCGCGGGCGTCCTCCGGTCGATGACGCGCCTCCAAGTCTACCACCCGTCGGACCTGCTCGAACTCGACGCGACCACCCAGCGCAATCTCGAACTCATCGAGACGATGCACGGCGACCGCTCGGGGTCGCTGTTCGACACGATAGACCACACCGTCACCTCGCCCGGCGGCCGCCTCCTCCGCGAGTGGCTGACCCGCCCCCGGCGCGACCGCGACGAACTCGCCCGCCGACTCGACGCCGTGGGGTCCCTCGCGTCTGCCGCGCTCGCCCGCGAGCGCGTCCGCGAGGTGCTCGACGGAGCGTACGACCTCGAACGGCTCGCCTCCCGGTCGGCGTCCGGGAGCGCCGGCGCGTCAGAGCTGCTTTCGGTGCGCGACACGCTCTCGGTGCTTCCCGCCCTCGCCGACGCCATCGAGGGAACCGAACTCGCGGACTCCCCGCTCGCGGAAGTCGTCTCGCGGCCCGACCGAGACGCCGCGGCAGACCTCCGGACGGATCTCGCCGACGCGCTCGCCGAGGACCCGCCGAAGACGGTCACGCAAGGTGGGTTGTTCCAGACGGGCTACGACGACGAACTCGACGACCTCATCGAGCGCCACGAGTCGGCAAAGTCGTGGCTCGACACGCTCGCTGACCGCGAAAAGCGGGACCACGGCCTCTCGCACGTCACCGTCGACCGCAACAAGACCGACGGCTACTACATCCAGGTCGGCAAGTCGGTCGCGGACCAAGTGCCGGACCACTACCGGCAGATAAAGACGCTCAAGAACTCCAAGCGCTTCGTCACCGAGGAGCTAGAGGAGAAAGAACGCGAGATTCTCCGGCTCGAAGAGGCCCGCGGCGACCTCGAATACGAACTGTTCGAGGACCTCCGCGAGCGCGTGGCCCGGCACGCCGAACTCTTGCAGGACGTGGGCCGGACCATCGCCGAAGTGGACGCGCTGGCGTCGCTCGCGACCCACGCCGCCGGCAACGGGTGGACGCGCCCCGAACTCACCGAGGCCGGGGCGCTCGACATCGAGGCCGGTCGCCACCCGGTCGTGGAGACGACGACCGACTTCGTCCCGAACGACCTCCGCATGGACGACGACCGCGGCTTTCTCATCGTCACCGGGCCGAACATGTCCGGCAAATCGACGTACATGCGGCAGGCGGCGCTCATCACGCTCCTCGCGCAGGTCGGCAGTTTCGTGCCCGCTCGCTCCGCGACCGTCGGCGTCGTCGACGGCATCTACACCCGCGTCGGCGCGCTGGACGAACTCGCGCAGGGCCGCTCGACGTTCATGGTCGAGATGCAAGAGCTCTCGAACATTCTCCACTCGGCCACCGAGGACTCGCTCGTCATCCTCGACGAGGTGGGCCGCGGAACCGCGACCTACGACGGCATCTCCATCGCGTGGGCGGCCACCGAGTACCTCCACAACGAGGTGCGCGCGAAGACGCTGTTCGCCACGCACTACCACGAACTGACGAGCCTCGCGGACCACCTCGACCGCGTCGCCAACGTCCACGTCGCTGCCGACGAGCGCGACGGCGACGTGACGTTCCTCAGAACCGTCGTCGACGGCCCGACCGACCGAAGCTACGGGATTCACGTCGCCGATTTGGCGGGAGTTCCGCGCCCGGTGGTCGACCGCGCCGGCGACGTGCTGGACCGACTCCGCGAGGAGAAGGCAATCGAGGCGAAGGGCTCCGGCACCTCGGAGCCCGTGCAGGCCGTCTTCGACGTGGGGAGCGGCCGGATGAAGGTTGCCGAAGCCGGCGACGCTGGCGGCTCCGGCGGCGATTCGGCTGGCTCCGGCGCGCCCGCGAACGGCGCGACTGGACCGGGTGCGGCCGGAAACGGCTCGGTGGACGCGGCCGCGGCCGTCGAAGGGAGTTCTGAAGCGGACCGCGCCGGGACCGGGTCCGACTCCGAGGCCGAGGCCGCGCTGGACCCGGAGACGGAAGCCGTCCTCGACGAACTGCAATCGACCGACGTGAACGACACGTCGCCGCTGGACCTGATGGCGAAGGTGCAGGCGTGGCAGTCGAAGCTCGACGGCGGTGACGACGAATGAGCGACATCAAACAGCTCGACGAGAAGACCGTCCAGCGCATCGCCGCCGGCGAGGTGGTCGAGCGACCGGCCTCGGTCGTCAAAGAGCTGTTCGAAAACAGCCTCGACGCGGACGCGACGCGCATCTCCGTGGCCGTCGACGCCGGCGGGGTTGAGGGCGTCCGCATCCGCGACGACGGCGTCGGCATGAGCGAGGACGACCTCGAACTCGCCGTCCGCGAGCACACGACGAGCAAAATCGGTGACATCGAGGACCTCGAAGCCGGCGTCGGCACCCTCGGCTTCCGCGGCGAGGCGCTCCACACCATCGGCGCGGTGTCGCGGCTGACCATCCGGTCGAAGCCCCGCGGCGGCGACGTGGGCACCGAGTTGCAGTACGAGGGCGGCGAGGTCGAGTCGATTCGACCCGCCGGCTGTCCCGAGGGAACGGTCGTCGAAGTCGACGACCTGTTTTACAACACGCCCGCCCGCCGGAAGTTCCTCAAGACGACGGCGACCGAGTTCGACCACGTCAACGCGGTCGTCACGCACTACGCCCTCGCCAACCCGGACGTGGCCGTCTCGCTCGAACACGACGACCGCGAGGTGTTCGCCACCGAGGGCCGCGGCGACCTCCAGTCGACCGTGCTCTCGGTGTACGGCCGCGAGGTCGCGGAATCGATGGTTCCCGTGGACCACGACGCCCCCGGCGTCTCCGTCTCGGGCCTCGTGAGCCACCCCGAGACGACCCGGAGCACCCGCGACTACCTCTCGACGTTCGTCAACGACCGCTACGTCACCGACCGCGTGCTCCGCGAGGCCGTCCTCGACGCCTACGGCGGCCAACTCGACGCCGACCGCTACCCCTTCGCGGTGCTGTTCGTCGAGGTCGCGCCCGACGCCGTGGACGTGAACGTCCACCCGCGGAAGATGGAGGTCCGCTGGGACGACGAAGCCGGCGTCAAACGCGAGGTGACCGAAGCGGTCGAAGACGCCCTGTTAAGCCACGGTCTCGTCCGGTCGTCGGCCCCGCGAGGCCGGTCGAAAGCCGACGAAGCGGCCATCGAACCCGGTTCGTCGAGCGGCGACGCCGACGCGGCGCAACTGGACTCTCACGAGGTCCGCGACTCGGAGTCGGGTGACGAATCGGAGGATGGCGACGCCCCGTCCGCGCGGGACGTGCAGTCGGCGCGGGAGGCCCGCGAATCGGGCGCTCGGGCGGACTCGACCGCGACCGACGGCCCGGAGGCGACCGACGACGCCGACCCGGACACCACACCTGCAACTGAACGACACTCGGGCGTCGAGTCCGGCGACCCCGCTGCCGGCGACGGCTCCGATGCGTCCGCCGAGGCTACGGAGTCGTCCGGCCCGACCTCGGTGCCGTCGTCCGCGCCGCCGACGCCACCCCGCGAGTACGACCTCGCGCCGGGGCCGGAGACGACCGAGCAGTCGTCGCTTTCGACCGACGACGGGAGCGAATCGAGGTCGGCACCGGACGAGGCGTCGTCGGCCGACTCGGGGGCGGACGACAACGCGCCCCGAAGCAGCCCCTCGCGCATCGCCGCGCCGACGACCCAGCGCGACCTCTCGGGCGAGGAAGCGGACCTCTCGCCGGAGTTCGACTCGCTGCCGCCGATGCGAATCATCGGCCAACTCGCGGACACCTACATCGTCGCCGAGACCGACGAGGGGCTGGTGCTCGTCGACCAGCACGCCGCCGACGAGCGCGTGAACTACGAGCGCCTGCGAGGCGAGGTCGAAGGCGACACGCCGACGCAGGCGCTGGCCGAGCCGGTCGACCTCGAACTCACCGCGCGGGAGGCGACGCTGTTCGAGGAGTACCGCGAGGCGCTGGCGCAGGTGGGTTTCCACGCCGGGCGGACCGGCGAGCGGACCGTCTCGGTGCGCACCGTCCCGGCGGTGTTCGACGCCGCGCTCGACCCCGAACTGCTCCGGGACGCGCTGACGGCGTTCGTCCGCGAGGAGGTCGACGGCGGCCGGAAGACCGTCGACGCCGTCGCCGACGAACTGCTGTCGGACCTCGCGTGTTACCCCTCGATTACGGGCAACACGTCGCTGCGGGAGGGCTCCGTGCTCGACCTGCTCGCGGCGCTCGACGACTGCGAGAACCCCTACGCCTGCCCCCACGGTCGCCCGGTCATCGTCGAGTTCGACCGCGACGAAATCGCCTCCCGATTCGAGCGCGACTACCCCGGTCACGGCGGGCGGCGACGCGAGGAGTAGCCCGAGTGGGTCAGTCGACGTGGCCGTCTGGTCACGCTGGTCTCGCCACCTATCCCGATTCTCGGAACCGATAGCCGCGGCGAGGATTCAAGTCCGGGCACCGAGACGGTGGAGGCGATGAACCCGCTGGTCGTTCTGGGCGTCTGCTTCGGGCCGCTGGTGCTCGTCGTCTCGTATCTCTTCACCGCGGCGACGGGGCCGAGCGTCCCCCCGTGGGCCGACGCGGCCGGGCAGGCGATTCGGCTCTACGGGACGGTGGCCGCCGTGGTCGTCGGCCCGCTAGCGCTGCACGCCGACCGACTGGACCTCGCCCGCGAGAGCGACTGGGTTCCCTCGCCCGTCTACTACCTGATTGCGGTTCCGTTCTTGAGCATCCCCATCGCGTTCATCTATCTCGTCCGGCGGCTGACGGCCGCGTGAGCCGGCCGCAAGGGCGGCCGAATCAACCGCGGGCGCGAACCTCGTCGGCAACGCCGGACGTTTATATCGCGCCCGCGAACGGCCGTCCATGACAGCACTCGTGACCTTCGGCGAGACGATGCTTCGGCTGTCGCCGCCGCGTGGCGAGCGACTCGAAACCGCCCGCGAACTCGAAGTACAGGCGGGCGGCGCGGAGTCGAACGTCGCCGTCGCCGCCGCCCGACTCGGCCGGGACGCCGCGTGGTTCTCGAAGCTCCCGGACTCGCCGCTCGGCCGGCGAATCGTCAGCGAACTCCGGAGCCACGGCGTCGACACCGACGGCGTCGCCTGGACCGACGACGCGGACGCCCGACAGGGCGTCTACTACCTCGAACACGGGGCGTCACCGCGCCCGACGAACGTCGTCTACGACCGCGCCGACGCGGCCGTGACGACGCTGGGGACGGGCGAGTTCGACCTCGACGCCGTCCGCGACGCCGAGGTGTGTTTCACGAGCGGCATCACGCCCGCGCTCTCCGAGACGCTCTCCGAGACCACCGCCGACGTGCTCGACGCGGCGCAGGACTCCGGGACGACGACCGCCTTCGACCTGAACTACCGGACGAAACTCTGGTCGCCCGACGAGGCGGCCGAAGTCTACCGCGACCTGCTCGACTCGGTCGACCTGCTTTTCGCCGCCGAACGCGACGCGGCGACCGTCCTCGGGCGCGACGGCGACGCCGAGTCGGTCGCCCGCGGGCTCGCCGAAGACTACGACATCGAAACCGTCGTCGTCACCCGCGGCGAGGAAGGGTCGCTCGCGGTGTCCGACGGCGCGGTGTCCGAACAGGGCGTCTACGAGGCGGAGACGTACGACGCCATCGGCACCGGCGACGCCTTCGTCGGCGGCTATCTCGCAAAGCACCTCGACGGGGGAAGCGTGGCCGAGTCGCTGGAGTGGGCCTCGGCGACGGCGTCGTTCAAGCGGACCGTCGAGGGCGACATCGCCGTCGTCACCCCCGAGGACATCGAGCGCGTCGTCGCGGAGGAGGGCGACGGAATCTCGCGGTAGGGCCGCCGAGCCGTCAACGAAATCGGACGACTGACCGACGATAACGATTCTCCGTCACAGTCGAAGGGTCAGATTCAAACCCGCCACGAAGATAATCGATTTCGGTAATGGCAACACTCTCGTTCGAACCGCTGACGTACGACGACATCCCGGAGGCCGAGCGGCCGTCGCTCGCGCAGGCGCTCGTCCCCGTCGTCGGGATGCTCGTCTTCCTGAGCGTCGGCGTCATCTGGCTCGGACTCGACCCGCAGTTGCCGCTTCTGTGGGGCATCATCCTCACCGGCGCGGTGGGTCGCTACTGGCTGGGGCTACCGTGGACCCGGCTCTCGGCGGGCATCCGCGACGGCATCAACATGGGGCTGTCGGCGCTTCTCATCCTGCTCGTCGTCTACATGCTCATCTCGACGTGGACCGCCGCGGGGACGATTCCCGCGCTCATCTACTACGGCCTCGACTTCCTGTCGCCGGCGGTGTTCCTCCCCGTGGCGACGCTGCTTTCGGCCGTGGTCACCTTCGCCATCGGCTCGTCGTGGACGACCGCCGCGACGCTGGGCGTCGCCTTCATCGGCATCGGCTCGGGGCTGGGGATGCCCGACGCGATGACCGCCGGCGCGGTTCTGACGGGCGCGTACACCGGCGACAAGGTGTCGCCGTTTTCCGACACGACGAACCTCGCGGCCGCCGTCACGAACACCGAACTCCTGACTCACGTCCGGACGATGCGCGTCGGGACGGCCATCGCGCTGGCAATCTCGCTCGTCGCCTACGCCGCCCTCGGCCTCACGGCGAGCGGGAGCATCCCGGCCGGGCGCGTCGCAGAAATGCAGGCGGCCATCGCCGGGACGTACGCCGTGACGCCGCTCGTGTTCGCGCCGCTCGTCGTGACGTTCGTCCTCGCGCTCCGGGGGTATCCCGCCTTACCGTCTATCGTCGCGGGCGTTGTCGCCGGGACGTTCACCCAACTGTTCGTCCAAGGCCCCGTCGCGGTCGACACCTTCGTCGGCGCGTGGAACGTCGCTTTCGCGGGCACCGCGCCCTCGACGGGCGTCGAGACGGTCGACTCGCTGCTCGCCTCCGACGGCCTGCTCGGGTCGGCGTGGACGATGACGGTCATCCTCGCGTCGCTGTCGCTCGGCGGGATTCTCGAACGAACCGGCTCCATCGCCGTCCTCGCACACCACCTGCGACGGGTGCTCACCTCGGTCGCCTCGCTGACGGTCGGGACGGCCGCTTCGTCGCTGGCGATGAACGCCATCGCGGCCGACCAGTACATGAGCATCGTCGTCCCCGGGATGAGCTTCCGCGGCCTCTACGACGACTTCGACCTCGAAAGCCGGAACCTCTCGCGGGCCATCGAGTCCGCGGGGACGACCACGAGCGCGCTCATCCCGTGGGGGACCGGCGGCGCGTACATGGCCGACGTGCTCGGCGTGCCGACGCTCCAGTACGCGCCCTACTACTTCCTCGGCTTCCTCTCGCCGCTCATCCTCGTGGCGATGGGGCTGTCGGGATGGCGAGTCACGGAACAGGGCTCCGACACCGACGCCGGTCTCCGCGGTGCGGTCGCGTCCTTCGGCGGCGACGACTGAGCGAGCGCCGAGATGCGCGGGCGACGACCCGCTGGCAGCGACCTCCGGCGGCGACCTCCCCCGGCGACCCACCGACGACGACCCCCCGCGGTCGCCGGGCGACCGGCAGGCGTATTTCCGTTCGTCCAGTAGCCGCGGACATGGAGGTCACGACGGCCGGCCGATTTCGGGTCTATCGCAGTCCGCGCGACGGAGACGAACTCCTCTTGCTCGAACTCCCCGACGAGCGCGTCGACTGGACCGACCCGGCCGTCGAGACCGACGCCGACGACGCCTACTCTCCGACCTACGTCCCGCGAACGGGCTACGACGGCGACCTCGCAGCGCGCGTTTCGGCGCTCGAACCCGGCAACGAAATCGAGGCCACGCTGCGCTGGGACGACGGCGACCCGCAGTTCGACGAACTGTCGGTCCGCGACCGGACCCGGTTCCGGTTCGTCGGGGCCGCGACGGGGCTGTTCGAGGCCGCCCGCGAGACGTGGCGGGCGACCGGCGACGGCGAGGCCATCGGGTCGCGCGTCACCTACGGGACCGACGGCGACCCCAACGCCGTGCTCTACGTCTTCGCGAAACAGCCCGGCGCGCGCGACCTGTTCGACGAGTTCGGCGACGGCGTCGTCCCCGTGGACCCGCTTTTGGACCGCCTCGACGACGAGACCGACGCGCCGGACGCGCCCCGCGAGGTGTTCGTTCTGCGCCCCCTCGACGAGGAGTTCGTCCTCGTCGCCATCGCGCTCGACCGCGAAGGGCTGTTCGCGCGGACGATGCGCGATACCTACTGCTGACGCCGCAGAGTCGCGGGCGGCGACGCCGACCCGCCGCGGTCCACTCGGTCACTCGTCACCGTCGCTCGACGCGCGGGAACCGCACTCCGAACACCGATAGACGGTTCGCCAGCCGCCGCCGGTGACGAACCGCCGTCGAAACGAGTGTCTCGCGCCGCAGTCGTCGCAGACCGTCGGCGGTCCGGCCGGGTCGGAAGAGTCGCGCATACGCCGAATCGTGGCGGCTGCGACCTAAATCTCACCGCCGACCGATATCGACGGGAGAGTGGCCGGTCGAGTTCGAAGGGCTCGGCAGAAAAGCCGGGCGACGAGGCGCGTCAGTCCTCTTGGGTCCAGCGCTGGTAGATCGCGGAGCCGCCGAGGACGGCGAAGACGAGCGAGCCGAGACCGGGCGCGCCAACGGCCGAGATGACGGGGACGCCGACGGCGACGGCAATCATGAGGACGATGCCGAGCGCGGCGAGGGCGGCGTAGTACTCGCTCCACGAGAGTTCGCCCTCGGGGACGACCTCCATGTAGACCGTCACGTCGCCCGCCTCGGCCAGCGAGACGACTTTCGACTCCTCGTCGTAGTTCACGATGTCCAGTTCAGCGAGTTTCGGGATGTGGGTCTGTTGCAGCGAGACGTAGGCGCTCTGCCGGATGTTCCGCGGGGGCGGCGACTCCCCGGTCTCGGCTTCCGCGATGCGCTCCGAGAGTTCGCGGAGCGTCAGGTCGCCGCCTTGGAGGAACTCGATAGCCATCCGACGGCGGTCGTTACTCAGTACCTCGTGAATACGCGTCTCGGAGAGTCCGGGTTCGGATGTTGTCGCCATACGAGGATTCGATCGGTTTGTGACTGGTCGCTTCTCCTATATCAACGGTTCGCCTCCGGTATCGAAATCAAAAACGTCGACGGCGACCGAATCACCCGACAGGACTCCCGTCAGCCGCGTTTCGGGTCGGATTGGCGACAGCTGTCAGCCGGGCGTCGGCCACAAGAACCATCTACTGGGAGATTCGCACGCCCCGCGAGCGTCGACGACTCGGTGCTGCGGGCGACGACGTTACGGGCATCGTCGAGGGTGAGGACGGACCGCGGCGCGCCGCCCAGCGCGCGAGAAGTCGGGCCGCGCGGCCGGCGTCCCCTCAGTCGTCGTCAGAGACGGTACCGGCCGACGACCCGTCCGGCGACCCGCCGAGCATATTCTCCCGGAGGTCGGATTCGATGGCCTCCAGCGACCGCCCCTTCGTCTCGGGGACGAACCGATAGGTGAACGCGAGCGCGACGGCGCTCAGCGCCGCGAACACCCAGAACGTCCCCGCGGTCGTGATTTCTGCGACCATGACGGGGAAGGCGAGCGACACCGCGAGGTTCGCCACCCAGTTGAACACCGTGACGACGCCCATGGCCGTCCCGCGGACCTTCAACGGGTAAATCTCGGAGATGAGAAGCCAGAACACCGGGCCGAGACCGACGGCGAAAAAGGCCACGTAGAGCATGAGGCTCCCGGTGGCGACCGTGCCGACGAATCCCGAAAAGCCCGGCAGGTAGAACGCCGCGCCGAGCGCGACGAGCGTGAGCGTCATCCCCGCGAGGCCGACCGAAAGCAGCGGGCGGCGGCCCCGACGGTCGATGAGAACGACCGCGACGACGGTCATGACGACGTTGACGACGCCGATGCCGACCGTGGCGAGGATGGACGCCGAGGACTCGAAGCCGGTCGATTCGAGAATCGTCGGCGCGTAGTAGATGACCGTGTTGATGCCGGTGACCTGCTGGAGGACGGCGAGGCCGACGCCGACGACGAGCGCCGGGCGCATCCACGGTTCGAGGAGGTCGAGCAGGCCGCCGTCTTCCGCCTCGATGGTCTCGTTAATCTCTGCGAGTTCGGCCCGAATCTGGTCGTCGGTGCGGGTCCGCGAGAGCACGTCGCGGGCCTTCGACTCCCGGTCGTGTTCGACCAGCCAGCGGGGGCTCTCGGGCATGAACACCATCCCGGCCGCGAGGATAACGGCGGGCACCATGCCGGTGCCGAGCATCCAGCGCCACTGCCCGCCGTCGGCGAAGGCGTAGTTGACGAAGTACGACGAGAGGATGCCGACCGTGACCGCGAGCTGGTTCAGCGAGACCAGCGAACCGCGAATCTTCGGCGGCGCAATTTCGGAGAGATACAGCGGGCCGACGATGGAAGCGAAGCCGATGGCGACGCCGTCGATGAGTCGCCCGACGACGAGCACCTCGACGGTCGGCGCGATAGCCATCACCAGCGAGCCGACGAAGAAGACGACAGCGCTGACGAGGATGAGCCGCCTGCGACCCCAGCGGTCGGCGAGGTAGCCGCCGAGCGCCGCGCCGAGTGCCGCGCCCGCCAGCGCGCCGCTGACGACGATACCCTCGACCAGCGGCGTCATCGTGAACGCGTCTCTGATGTAGAGGAACGCGCCGGAGATGATGCCCGTGTCGAACCCGAACAGGAGTCCGTTGAGGGCGGCGAGCGCGGCCGTCACGTAGACGAACCGGTTTCGACTGTCCGCCCCGGGTGCGTCAGTATCGACTGTCATAAATTGTACTCGTTCGTTACATATTCGACACCGAGTTAGAAATTCTTCGACATATTACCAATAGTTGAACATTAACAAAAGCAGTTTAACGTTAAGATTTGCGGCGCGTAACGACCTGTCGCATCGAAATGCCGACCACTCTCGAGCATATATCAATAATGATTATTATTTTTTGTTCCGTTTATCCTCTCCGGTCTTCCTGACACGTCTCCGACGAGAAGACTCAACAGGTCGCGGCGACGACATCGGACGATGAGCGACGCCGTCCCCATCGTCATCTACACGCGCACGGAGTGCCACCTCTGCGACGAGGCCGAAGCGACCGTCCGCGAGGTCGCAGACGAGGTGGATGTCACGGTCGATATCGACCTCGTGAACGTCGATACCGACGAGGAACTCCGCGAGAAGTACGGAGAGCGCGTCCCCTACGTCTACGTCGACGGCCGACCGGCGTTCAAGTTCCGAGTCGATGCCGACCGACTCGGGGAGAAGCTGACCGCGGCGCGGTCGCTCGACTGAATCAACGGGACGGAAGGAGACGGGGCGAAACGGGCCTACGCCTATCACCTCGGCGCACCTTTTGGTACACATGGAAGCTGATAGACAACTCCTCGGACAGGCGCGGGAGCGACTCGACGGATGGACGTACACGGCCCGCGACCGGGCGTACCGCGAGCTGTTCGCCGGTGACGACGCCGCCGTCACGGCCGAGGAACGGCAGCTTCTCGACGAGGTGGACGCGGAACTCGCGGGCGACGGCGACGACGGGCTCTGGGGAGCCGACGAGTACGCCGTCGTCATGGGCCATCCGAAGAACCACCCGATTTCGGTCGTCTGCACCCGCCACCCGGAGATTCCGTCGTCGTGGTCGCGGGGCGGCGAGAGCCTGACCGAGCCGGAGCGCGAGCAGTTCAACGACCTCCTGTGGGACTACTGCGAGCGCGTCCGCCGGTACGTCCAAGACGAGGTCAACGAGTTCGTCGGCGTCGCGGGCGTCCTCGAGGAGTAGCCGGCGTCGCGGCGGCCGATGCCCGGCGTCGAAACGGTTCCGGGAGCCGCGACGCCCCGCGTTCACCCCGATTCCGACGGTGTGAGAACGAATCCCGCATTCAAGCCCGCGGAGACCCTATCAGTCGACCATGAGCGATAACGAACCGTTGGACGCCATCCGTGAGTTCGAACACGACGGAACCACGTACAAGATGGCGGACCTGACCGTACTCGAAGAACAGGGCCTCTGCGAACTCGACAGGCTCCCGGTGAGCATCCGCATCCTCCTGGAGTCCGTCCTGCGAAACGTCGACGGCGACATCGTCACCGAAGACGACGTGCGAAACGCCGCCTCGTGGGAACCGGACGTGCCGAACGTCGAAGTCCCGTTCACGCCGTCTCGCGTGGTGTTGCAGGACCTCACGGGCGTGCCAGCGGTCGTCGACCTCGCGGCGCTCCGGTCGGCCGCCGACCGCGCCGGTAAGGACCCGAAACTCGTCGAACCCGAGGTTCCCTGCGACCTCGTCATCGACCACAGCGTGCAGGTGGACTTCTTCGGCTCGTCCGACGCCTACGAGAAGAACGTCGAGTTGGAGTACGAGCGCAACGCCGAGCGCTACAAGGCGCTCAAGTGGGCGCAGAACGCCTTCGACAACTTCAGCGTCGTCCCGCCGGGCACGGGCATCGTCCACCAAGTGAACCTCGAACATCTCGGGCGGGTCGTCCACGACCGCGAGTGGCGCGGCGACCGCTGGCTCCTCCCCGACACGCTCGTCGGCACCGACAGCCACACGCCCATGATAGGCGGTATCGGCGTCGTCGGCTGGGGCGTCGGCGGCATCGAGGCCGAGGCGGCGATGCTCGGCCAGCCCATCACGATGAAGCTCCCCGAGGTCGTCGGTGTCAGACTCGACGGCGAACTGCCGGAGGGCGCGACCGCGACCGACCTCGTGTTGCACGTCACCGAACAGCTCCGCGAGGTCGGCGTCGTCGACCGCTTCGTCGAGTTCTTCGGCCCCGGCGTGGGGAACCTGTCTGTTCCCGACCGGGCGACTATCTCCAACATGGCCCCCGAACAGGGCTCGACTATCAGCGTCTTCCCGGTGGACGAGTCGACGCTGGACTACCTCGAACTGACGGGCCGCGAGCCCGAACACATCGAACTCGTCCGCAAGTACCTCGAATCGCAGGGGCTCTTCGGTGAGCAACACCCCGAGTACACGGAGACAGTCGAGGTGGACCTCTCGGCGGTCGAACCGAGCCTCGCCGGGCCGAAGCGCCCGCAGGACCGCGTCGCCATGGGCGACATGAAGACGCACTTCCGCGAACTCCTCTACGGCGAGTTCGAGGAGGTCGTCGACGACGTGGACGAGGAGGCAATCACTCGCTGGCTCGGTGAGGGAGGCGACGGCGGCGAGCTCGCGGGCGACGGCGGGACGCTGACCGAGACGCCCGAGGCGGCCCCGGAAGAACCCGACCTCGGTGAGCTAACCAAGCGCGTCGAAGTCGACCTCGGCGGCGAGACGGTCGAAATCGGCCACGGGAGCGTCGTCGTCAGCGCCATCACGTCCTGTACGAACACCTCGAACCCCTCGGTCATGGTCGCCGCGGGCCTCCTCGCGCGTAACGCGCTGGAGAAGGGCCTCGACGTGCCCGAGTACGTGAAGACGAGCCTCGCGCCGGGGAGTCGCGTCGTCACGGAGTACCTGAAGAAGGCCGACCTGCTCCCGCATCTCGAAGCGCTCGGCTACGACGTGGTCGGCTACGGCTGTACGACCTGCATCGGCAACGCCGGGCCGCTGCCCGAACCCATCGAGAACGCCATCGACGAACACGGCCTGTGGACGACGAGCGTCCTCAGCGGCAACCGCAACTTCGAGGCGCGCATCCACCCGAAGATTCGCGCGAACTACCTCGCCAGCCCGCCGCTGGTCGTCGCCTACGGCCTCGCCGGGCGGATGGACATCGACCTCGAAACCGACCCGCTCGGCACCGACGACGACGGCAACGCCGTCTACCTCGCGGACATCTGGCCGGACGCCGACGAGATTCGGGAGACCATCCACGACAGCGTCGACCCCTCGATGTTCCGCGAGAAGTACGCCGAGGTGTTCGAGGGCGACGAGCGCTGGGAAGCGCTCGAAGCGCCGACCGGCGACGTGTACGACTGGGACGACGAGTCGACCTACATCCGCGAGCCGCCGTTCTTCACGGACTTCCCGCTGGAGAAACCCGGCGTCTCCGACATCGAAGACGCTCGCTGTCTGCTGACGCTCGGCGACACGGTGACGACCGACCACATCAGCCCGGCCGGGCCGTTCGGGTCGAAGCTCCCGGCCGGCCAGTGGCTCATGGACCACGGCGTCGACCCCGTGGACTTCAACACCTACGGCTCCCGCCGCGGCAACCACGAGGTGATGATGCGCGGGACGTTCGCCAACGTCCGCATCGAAAACCGGATGCTCGACGACGTGGAGGGCGGCTACACGATTCACCACCCGACGGGCGAGGAGACGACCGTCTTCGAGGCCAGCCAGCGCTACCGCGAGGAGGGGACCCCGCTCGTCGTCCTCTCGGGCGTCGAGTTCGGGACCGGCTCCAGCCGCGACTGGGCGGCGAAGGGCACCGACCTCCTCGGCGTGCGCGCGACCATCGCCGAGAGCTACGAGCGCATCTACCGCGACAATCTCGTCGGCATGGGCGTCCTCCCGCTCCAGTTCGAAGCCGGCGACTCGTGGGAGTCGCTCGGCCTCGACGGCTCCGAGCAGTTCGACATCCGCGGCCTCGACGACGGCCTCGAAGTCAACGACGAACTGACGGTTATCGCCACGAAAGACGACGGAACCGAAATCGAGTTCGACGTGACCGCGCAGGTCGGTACGCCCGCCGCGGTGACGTACGTCGAACACGGCGGCATCCTCCACTACGTGCTCCGTCGCCTCCTGACCGAGAACTGACGCCGGGAGGCGGTCAGCGGCTGCACCGGAGAGCCGAATCGGGGGACTGAGTCGGGGTGCCACCCCGACCGCGTTCGACCCACGCGTCGGACTTGCGGAGCGTCACGAGTCACCGAAGACGCGTAGATTCATCACCCGTGGCGTGCTACATCATAGCATGGCAACCGTGACACCCTCGGTCCGCCCGACGTGGACGGCCCTCGCGCGTCGCGGGCTGGCGACCGCGGCGGTCGCGAGCGTCGCGAACGCGCTCTTATTGACGCTCGTCCTCGGAATGGGGCTCGTCGAGCCGTTCGTACCGCTTTCGTACCCGCCGGTCGTGTTCCTCTCGGCCGCCGGCGCGGTCGCGGCGACGCTCGTCTACGGACTGCTCACGGGCCGCGTCACCGACGCGGACCGGACGTTTTTCAGGGTCGCGGTCGCGGTGCTCGTGGCGTCGTTCCTCCCCGACATCGGGCTCCTGTACGTCGACCCCGGAGCGACCGTGCCGGGCGTCCTCGTGTTGATGGTGATGCACGTCGTCGTCGCGGCGGTCTGCGTGGCGTCGCTCACCGAACTCGGGTGGGGCGTCCCGAGGGGGAACCGACCGAACGGGTCCGAGGAGTGACCGCGCGACCGCCGTGCGACCTCTGTTTAGGATGGCCTAAAAACCGAAGACACTATGTTGTTTTAGGTTGGCCTAAATGGTATGGCCGACAAGGAGTCGCAACGGTCGTCGAGACCGAACCGACGCGGCGCGCTCGCGTGCGGCGGCGGAACCGTCGCGGGTGAGTGTTGACCATGCGCGAGTGCCTCGGCGTCGAAACCGCCGGTCCGAGCGTACTGTCGCGGTCGGACGCGCCGGATGTTCGGAGGTGCAGACGTGGTTGCTGACTGCGCCGCGGGCGTCCGAGACGCGCTTGACTGCGTCGCGAGCGAGCGCGAACAGGTGCTGGCGAAGCGACGGGCCGTCGAGCGGTTCGAACGCCGCGTGCGAAAGCTCGCCGCGCAGTCGGCGCGCCCCCCAGCCGGGACCACCCGGGCGACCGCGTGCGGGACCGCGTCGGTGGCGGCGGCGACCCGACGAGACGACGCCGCCGACGAGGGGCGGCGACGAGTCCGCGAGCTGTTCGCGGAGACGATACGCCCGCACAGCGTCTCCGACGTGAGCGAGTCCGAACCGCTCGCGGTGACGATACGCGAGGAGTTCGGCCCGGAGGTCGCGACGGCGCTCTCCCCGGACGCCGGGAGCCGGTTCACGCCGGCGGTCAAAGAGGCGGTCGTGTCGGCGGCGACGGAGCGACAGCGAGCTCTCGACGGGATGTGCCGGGCGCTCGACGGCGAAGAGCGGTCGCTTCGGGCGGCGCTCGCCGTGCTGGACGAGTGGGAAGGCTGGGTGGCACGGGCGGACGAGACGCCGCTTTCGGAGCTGGGGTTCGACGCTCTCCGGCGGCGTCACGAGACGCTCGCCGCCCACCGCGAGGCGTGCGACCGACTGGTCCGCGAGCGACAGCGACACCTCAACGGGGCGACCCACCACACCGCGGCGGTCGAAGTTGACCACCGATTCCTCGCGACGTACCTCTACGAGGACCGCGCGACCGACCACCCGGTCTTGGCGGCCGCGACCCGCGTGGACGACAGCTGCGCGGACTGTCAGCGAGCCGTGCGCGACCACCTCGTCCGCCGCGTATGATCGGCGCGCCGCAGTATCTCCTCACGCTGTACATCGCCGAGCGGGAGGACGACGAGGAGTCACCGATTTCGCCGGGGTACGTCGCCGACGCGCTCGACCGCTCGCCGCCCGCGGCGACAGAGCGCCTCCAGAACCTCGATGCCAAGGGACTCGTGGACTACGAGCCCTACGAGGGCGCGACGCTCACTGCCGAGGGCCGCGACGCCGCCGCGGACCTCTACGACACCTACCAAATCCTCTCGCGGTTCTGCCGGGACGTGCTCGGCGTCAACGACCACGAAGACGAGGCGATGCAACTAGTCGGAAACGTCAGCCCGACGGTCGCCGAGCGCCTCTCGGCGACGCTGCTTCGCGGCGACGGCGACCGCGACGGAGCACGTCAGGCGGCTGGGTCGGAATCGACGTCGTCCCCGGACAACCCCGCGAGCTGAACGCATCGGCGTAAATCCGAACGACTCTTGTCTCTTGTCAACAAATAGCACGGATTTGTCGCCACGGAACCGCACCCTTTTTGTTTTAGGTTCCCCTAAAGCATCGCAATGGCCGCTGGTACGCAGTCGAACTCTGAATCCGTGTCGGAGCCCGACCGACCCGACTCCCCCGAGATATCCGTCTGCAAAGGTGGACCGGGGAAGTCGGTGTTCATGGAGTCGGGCAACAGCGACGGCTGGATTTCGAGCGACGTGACTATCGACGTGACGCGATAGTCCCGTTCGAACGGGCGCGCTCGGGACGCGAGCGCGACGAGTACGGGAGCTACGCGTCGCGGGAATCTCCGCGGGAAAAAGCGTCGAACGTCGGAACGAAAACGGCGTCCTCCGACGCGTCGGCGGCGGTACTTACTGAACGAGCGTGTCGTCTTCGAGGTAGTGGTCGATGACGTGGGCGTGTTCTTCGATTTCGATGAGTTGCTCGCGGAGCATGTGCGCCGTCGCGTGGTCCCCGAGACCCGCGGCGAGTTCGATGTGTTCGCGGTAGCTCTCGATGATGTCGCCGTACATTTCGAGGTCGTTCGACAGCGAGGTGCGGATGTCGTAGACGTCCTCGTCTTCGGGGTCGACCGTCGCGGCCTCGCTCAGCGCGGGCATGCTGGCGTGGGGGACGCCGCCGATGGACTGGAGGCGCTCCGCGATTTCGTCGGCGGCCTCCTCGACTTCCTCGTAGGCCTCCTGGAGGAACTCGTGGATGCGGAGGTGCTCGGCACCTTCGACGTTCCAGTGGTGCTTGTGGAGCTGGTGGTAGAGGACGTACGCGTCCGCGAGGTCGGTGTTCAGCGCTTCGATTATCTGCTCGGCTTTCTCGGTGTCGAGTCGAACCGGGTTGTCGCCGACGCTGCCTGCTTCCTTGAGGACTGACTTCTGTGTGCTCATCTCGACTGGTAGTTGGGACTGCGAGCACTTAATACTTATCCGAGAACGAACAATTTTTCGTGTGGCCTAAAATATCGTTTGTCGATATCGGATTATCGCTTCTAAAACGGTGACTGAAGCGTGTGAGGTGGCAGCACGGACTCGGGCGGATAGCCGTGAGACGGCGACCGTGTCGCAGTAACTATCACATTTATTATGATACTGTCTGTCGGCCGGGAGCTGTCTCGTGGAAGCCTGTCAGAAGAGGGGTGCACTCGCACGCGGGCGCGGTCACCGCGAACGGAGTCCCAGTCTCGCGGGACCGTTCCGCCCTCGTCGCGCATCGTGAGCGCGACGGCGTCGGATGCGCTCAGGCGTGCGATCAACACCCTTTTGCGCGGTGCCGTCGAGCGAATAGCCGTGTTCCGACCTGTGTTCAGCCCGGCCGACGACTCGCCGGCGCGCGGCGTCACCGACCGCGCGCGGAGTGAGTGACGTGTTCGTCGACGCCCTCCGGTACCCGTTCGCGGACCGGGCGCGAGTGGACGGCACCGCGACGTGTCTCGTCGCGCTGCTGGTCGGTGGGACGCTCCTCCGACTCGCAGCGCGACTCTGGCCAGACCTCACGTTTCTGGCCCCCGCGCTCGCCGCGGTCGTCCCCCTCGTCGTCTTCCTCGGCCTCGTCGGCGGCGTGCTCGCCGGCGACGGCTTTCCCCCGCTGGCGACGACCGAGACGCTCAGACTCGCCGGGCGAGTGGTCGGCGTCGCCGCCGTCTACCTCCTCCCGGCCGCGGTCACCGTCGTCGCCGTCGGCTACGTGACCGCGACCGGCTCGATTCCGGCCGTGCTGACCGGCGTGACGACGGCGATGCTCGCGACCGTCGCGCTGCTCGTCACGGTCGTCTGCGCGTATCTCCTTCCGGCCGCGACCGCCGTGAGCGTTCACGAGGGACTCCGCGCGGGGCTCCGGCGAGACGCCCTTCGCGGGGCGGCCTCGGGGACGTACTTCTTCGCGTGGGTGGGCGCGACCGTCCTCGTCGTCCTCGCGTGGAGCGCGCTCGCGGCGACGATTTCGCGGAGCGTCGCCGCCCTCCTGGCGCTCGGCTGGTGTGCGTACGCTCACGTCGCCGCCGCGGCGCTCGTCGCTGAAGGCGTCGGCCGGACCACCCCCTGGTGAGAAGAGAAACGGCGCGGGGTCGAACGACCGAAAAAGACGGGGCGGTTAGCCGAGGTCGATCTGCTGTGCGGCTTCTTCCATCGACCGATTGTGGAGCGCTTCGCCCGTCCTGCCGTCGAAGAGGTGGATTGCCTCCTCCGGAATCTGCGCGACGACCGTCTCGCCCGGACTGATGCGCGTGAGGCCGTCCGTGGTCGCGACCAGCGTCTCTTCGGTCTCGGGGTCCGCGTCGGGCTCGAAATACAGGTACAGCGTGTTCTCGTCGCCCATCGGCTCGACGACGTCGACCGTCATCTCGAAGTCGTGGTCGCCGCTCGCGGCCTCGACGAGTTCGACGGACTCGGGTCGAATCCCGAGGACGAGGTCGGTCACGTCGCCGATGTCGTCGCGTATCTCCGCGCCGACCGGGTACTCGAAGGAGTCACCGACCAGGCGGTCGCCCTCGCGAGTCACGTCGAAGAAGTTCATCGACGGCTCGCCGAGGAAGCTCGCGACGAACTGGTTTGCGGGCTCGTGGTAACACTCCAACGGCGTCGCAATCTGCTGGAGCTCCCCGCCGTCGAGGATGGCGATGCGGTCGCCCATCGTCATCGCTTCCGTCTGGTCGTGGGTGACGTAGACGGTCGTGACGCCGAGGTCGTCTTGGAGCCGCTGGAGCTCAGTCCGCATCTGCGCGCGGAGCTTCGCGTCCAGGTTGCTGAGCGGTTCGTCCATCAGGAACACCTCGGGGTCGCGCACGATGGCGCGGCCGAGTGCGACGCGCTGCTGTTGGCCGCCCGAGAGGTCGCTCGGCTTCCGGTCCAACAGGCTCGGGATGTCGAGCAGGTCGGCCGTCTCCGAGACCATCCGACCGATTTCGTCGTTCGGGAGGTCGGTCGATTCCTCCAGACCGAACGACATGTTCTGGCGGACGGTCATGTGCGGGTACAGCGCGTACGACTGGAACACCATCGCGATGTCCCGGTCCTGAGAGGCCACGTCGTTGATGACCCGGTCGCCGAGCGAAATCGTGCCCGACGTAATCGTCTCAAGGCCCGCAATCATCCGGAGCGTCGTCGACTTGCCACAGCCCGACGGACCGACGACGACGAGGAACTCCCCGTCGTCAATCGACATCGAGATGTCGTCGACAGCGACGATTTCGTCGTCGCCGTCCTGGAACGTCTTCGTTATCGAATCGAGTTCAAGCGTTGCCATATCTCTGAGTAGGTATCGTTGGTGAGCTGTCGGTTCCGCGCCGCGCCGGGAGTCGCCGCCGGTGGCCGCGGTCGCCGTGCGAGACGGTCTCGACGGCGGTCGCGTCGCCGTGACGACGCGTCACGCCGCCACCCCCTCGGCGAACTCGTCGCCGAAGAAGATGTACACCGCGAGCGTCGGGAGCGCCGCGAAGAACGCCCCGGCCATCCGGAGCGCGAAGTCCTGTCCCTCAAGCGAGGTGCCGAGCCCCGCGAGAATCAACACGACGGGGGCCGCCGGACTCGACTCCGTCGAGACGAGCACCAGCGTGAACAGGAGGTCGTTCCAGATCTGGGTGAACTGGTAGATGAGGACCACGGCGAACATCGGTCCCGAAAGCGGGAAGACGATCCGCCGGTACACCCGCCGGAGCGTCGCCCCATCGAGACGCGCGGACTCGATCATCTCCTCGCTCATCGTCTTGTAGTACGTCCGGAACAGGAGCGTACAGATCGGAATCCCGTAGGCGACGTGGGTCACCACGAGTTCGACGATGCCGACGTAGTCGTTCGGGATGCCGAGTGCCCAGACGAACGACAGCAGGTCGGTGAGCTGGGCCCACTGCGACCAGAACTGCGTCAGCGGCACCAACACGGCCTGGTACGGGATGAAGATGCCCGCGATGATGAGCGCCAAGACCAGCGCCTTGTACGACTGCTTCCAGTCGGGAATCGTCAGCCCGTAGGCCGTGATGCTGCCGACGAACGCCGAAATGACCGTCGCGGGCACGGCGTACAGCATGCTGTTGCCCATCCCGCGTAGCAGGGCTTCGACCGCCGCCTGCCACTTCTCCAGCGTGAACCCGGACGGTCCGGGCGGGGCGAACGGAGCGGTCTCGACGATTGCGGTCCCGGTCTTGATCGACGTGACCAGCCCGGACTCGATGGGGACGAGATAGAACCCCGCCGCCAACAGCAGGACGACGTACAGACCGGCGTCCTCTATCGTCATCTGCTCGACGTTCCGGCGTAGCCGGGCCGTGAACGTCGCCGTTCCGCCGTCCGTTCGAAGCGTGTCGTCTGTCATAGGTTGTTCCTCCGGTACTCGTAGACGAGGTACGGGCCGATAACGCCGAGCGCCATCGCAAACAGGACGATAGCAATCGCCGCGCCGTACGCCCAGTTGAGGTTCGCGTACGCCTCGCGGACCATCTTCGTCGCTAAGATGTCGGCACCGTTCGGCGGCCGATAGCCGCCGACCAGCGAGTAAAGGAAGTCGAACGCCTTCATGCCGAACACCATCAGCACGACGGCGGCGCTTATCGTCGCACCCTTCAACTGCGGGATGATGACCCGCCAGTACATCTTCAGCGTCGACGCGCCGTCGACTTGCGCCGCCTCGTAGTGTTCGTCCGGAATCGCGCGGAGTCCGGCGAGGTACACGACCATCGCGTACCCGGAGAACTGCCACATCAACGCGAAGATGACCGCCCAGAGGACGATGGCCTGATTACCGAGCCAGCTAATCGGGCCGACGCCGACGAGACCGATGACGCGATTGGCGATGCCGTTGTTGTAGTTGTAAATCCACAGCCAGAACTGCGCCGTCACGACGAACGAGAGGCTCATCGGCAACAGATAGATCGTCCGGAACGAGTTCTCGAATCGGATTCCGCGGTCGATGAGAATCGCCAGTATGAGACCGACCGCAAGCGTCCCCGCCGTGAACGCGACGAGCAGTATGAACGTGTTGACCGCGGCGTCGATGAATCCCGAGTCCGCGAGCGCCCGCGTGTACATCTCGAAGTCGAGGTTCGAGTAGTCCGGCGCGTTCGCGAACCGCTGGTAGTCGGTCAGCGAGATGAGGAAGTTCCAGATGACCGCGCCGTAGACGAAAAGCCCCATCAGCAGGAACGGCGGGACCCAGAAAATCGACGATTCGAGGAAGTCGCTCCCGAGCCGTCCGTCGATTCCCGCGGCGAGGCGGTCCAACACGCCCGACTCAGACCCCGAACTCCGGGAGTCCTCGTTCACGACGCCGCCGTCGGTGCGGACCCCGTCGCGCTCGCCTTCGTCACCGTCGACCCGCTGCTCGTCGCCAGAGCTGGGGGTGATCGCGCGGCGCACTCGTTGGTAAAAATTCGACATTTCTTGGGGCTCAGTTCGAAACCGCGTCCAGGAACCCCTGCGTCGCGGCGTCGACGTTGTACGGGCCGGTGAACTCCGAGGAGATGACTTCGTTGAGCGCCGTCATCGTCTCGGAGGGGACACCGAGGCCGTGCTGGAGGTTCGGCGGACGGTACTCCGCGTTGGCGAAGTCTTCGGCGGTCTCCTGGAGGTACGGTCCGAACTCTTCCATGCTCACGTCGGTTCGCGTCGGAATCGAGCCCTTGTACTGGTTGAACGCGATCTGCGCTTCGGGGCTGCCGACGAACGCCGCCCAAGTCTTCGACGCCTCCGGCGTCGGGTTGTCGGCCGGGTAGAGGAACGAGTCCATGTGGAGCGTGTACATGCCCTCCGTGCCGGGGAACGTCTTGAAGCCCCAGTCTTCGTCGTACGCGAAGTTCTCGGCGTTCCGGAACGCACCAGCCGCCCAGTTACCCTGATGGATGAAGGCGGCGTTGCCGTTGATGATGTTCTGGTTCGACGCGGTGAGGTTGAGCGACGCCGCGTCGTCGGAGATGTAGTTTTCGAGCATCTCCGCGGTCGTCTCGAAGGCCGAGCGAACCGCGCTCTCGGAGCCCTCTCCGTTGAGGAAGTCCATGTACGGCTGGTAGCCGTTCACGGCGAGCATCACGGCGCCCCACAGCTGCGTCGTCGTCCACGTCCCGGACATCGCGTGGGTCATCGGAACCGCGTCGGTCTCGCTTTGGACCGTCTCGAACGCGTCGATGAGCGCCGAGGGACTGTTCAGCGAGTCGACGTCGATGCCCGCCTCGTCGACGACCGAGACGTTGTAGAACAGGCAGTTCAGGCGGTGCGAACCGAGCGGAACGGCTCGATAGCTGCCGCCCTGCTGGTGAAGCTCGACCGCCTCGTCGATCATTACTTCCTCGAAGTTGTTCTCCTCCCAGACGTCGTCGACGCTGCCGAGGACGCCCTCGTAGCGGAGGAGGTTCGGACCCGGCCAGTTGGCGAACGCGCCCGGCGGGTCGTCGCTCTGAAGCCGGTTCGCCACGACGGCGTCGAGGTTCTGATTCCCGCCGCCGCCGATGGGGTTCATGTCGAGGCCGACATCGGGATAGGCCTCGTTGAACGCCGCTTCGAGCGCTTCAGCTGCCGCGGCGCCGTCGCCGCCGGTCCAGCCGTGAAGCACCTCAACCGGGGCGCTGCTTCCCCCGTCACCGCCGTCGCCACCCGCTTCAGTGGTACTACCGTCACCGCCCGCTTCAGTAGTACTACCGTCGCCGCCGTCATTGGAACCGCCGCCACCGGAGCAGCCGGCGAGCCCCATCGTCGCAAGCGCTCCCGCCCCAGCGACGTATTGACGCCGACTGAGCCGATTGTCGTTAGACTGGCTATCGCGTGACATACATAGACAGTGTCGAACGCACCATACTTAACGATTGATATTCATTTACTCGGTATAATAATAAAAATTCTCAGTCGAGGATAGTCACCGAATTCCGGCGATAGATACCTTCTAGCTCCAGTTTCAGAACTAGCCTGGTCGTCGTCTTCGCACCGTCTGGCTCGTCGTCGCCGAGTCAACTCCGAACTCAGCGCCAGTTAGACGAAGAACATGCACGGGGAACAACATAAACACTGTGAGGCAGCTAACCACGCCAGTCCGAGCCTTGACCGCCGAGAATCCGACCGAAAACGCTCCGTTCGGTATCTCGAATCGGAACTATCTCTCTCTCGGTACCGAACCGACCGTACGGCTATCGTCGCGGAATCCTTCTGCGGTCGGAGTGACTCCCGCTGGTCGAGCTGGCTCGGTCGCTTCCGAACCGCGACATTTCGCTCTCGCAGTCGATTCGACTCGAAGACACGATGCCTCCGCATGGTGAGTATCGGACCGGGCGTGCGAGAGGCGTCAGGACCGAGGCCGACCGACAGTCCGAAACGAGGGAGGAAGCCGTACTCTCCGGTGTAAACGGCTCAGAATCGTAACGAGACCGTATGGGCCCCATGGGTTTTGACATATTGGACTCTCGCCCGGCATACGTGGCCCGAAAGTGCGTATTTAAACATCCTTACAAATCGTCCGGGATGAAATCTTGTCGGCGGCGCATGCGCTGGCGAGACGAAGCACGGTCGTAGTGCTTCTCCAGAACCGTCTCGCTCACATCACCACGGTCGGACAGCACCTCCCGAGGAGTACCGGCATCGCGATACGCAGTAATCGAGCCAGCACGGAACGGGTGCGACGAAACCGAGAACGGACACGTACTCGCGTGTTCCAAGTACGTCGCGTCGCACTCCTCGATGTCGCGGTCGTCCGGGCAGCCCTCGCCGATCTCGCACGGACGCGTCCACTTGTAGCACCACATCCGAATCGTCGTCGTCGACGGCCGGCCGTGGCTCGTCGTAATCAGCGGAGCCCGACCGTGCTCGTCGGTCACCCGGTCGCGGTGCGGACCGTCGACGTACTCCTCAACGACCTTCGCGACGTGCGGCTTCAGCGATACGTCGCGTTCACCGTGGGTCCCGTTCTTCAGCCCAGTCCCAGTCGTCGGCCGGTGCCGGAAACACAGCGCGCCCTCCTCGCGGTCGAAGTCAGAGACATCGAGCGCCCGCAGTCCACCGAGCCGACACGACGTTCTCCAGAGAAGCAGCAGCGCGACGTGTTCCACGGTCGCGTACTCCCACCGATTGAGGTAATCGAGAATCGAGCGCGCACGCTCGGCCTCGAGCACAGCATCCGAAACTCCCTCGCCGTCGTCGATTCGTGGAATCCGGATGCGTTCGGCGAGTTCCTCCGAGACGCCGTCGATGTCAGCGATGAAGCTCAGGAACGTCCGAAGCGTCGAGACCTGCCCCTTCATCGTCACCGCGGCGCACGGTTCGTCGCCCTCGAAATTCTCCTCGCGCTTGAACACGCGGTACGCGTGAACCGTCCGCAGGTCCACGTCGTTCATGTTCATCACTTCGCCCGACCCGTGGTCCGGCGACTGGAGCCAGCGGACGAACGATTTCAGTCGGTACCGATGGGACTGGAGCGTGTCGTCCGAGAGGTCGTATCGACGAGCATCGAGGTAGTACGACATCGCCGACTCGGGGGTAATCGGGTCGAGCTCGTCGCTCATCGAACCACTTCCGTGAGGTAATCGCGGGTGAACCGAACGGATTCGAGATGTGCTCGGGCGTCGTCGGACCCGTCGAGTTCGTGAACGAGGTCGAGGAACCGACACCAGTCGAGGCTCATCGAATCACCTCCGAACCGGATTCACTTCCGGCCCATTCGCTACGCTTACAACCGGGGTGCGTTAACTCAATCATGGCTTCCATTGTGAGGCCGCGGTCCGGGTCGAGGACGCCAACCCTGCCAGAAGCAGCGTCCTCGAAAGGGACCGTCAGCCGGGTAATCCATTCGAGGGGGCTAGTTAAAGTACTGAGCCATGGCCGCGGAGTGAAAGTGTACGTTTGAGCGAAAGTGAAACCAATTTTTGTCAGTCTATCAACAGACATCTGTCGTGGGGCTTCAATAGCCCGAGTCATGTAGGTAAACATGCTTCCGTACCTTGGTTACGGGAGCCACCACGGACCGGTGTCACAGCACCGGGTCCGCTTTCTGACGCCGACTGAACAACAGTCAGCGTCGCGTGAACTTCCGTATGTGGTAGCGAATACAGTCAGAGGCCTTAGCTTTAACCCAACAATTCGTGTTCTATCAAGTTGTGATTAGTGTTTGATTGAGCACACATCGGCATTAGTTATATGACAAAGGCTGACGCAGAAGTATGCGCCCGCGCGTCGAGTGGATGAACCAAACCGACGACCGGGTACTAGAACTTTTAGACGAATCTGGTTTGATTCTCAGTCCAGCTGTTGTTGCCATGAATCTCGATTACACTCGAAACTGGGTTTCCAGACGAATGAGTAAACTCAGTAAAGCAGGACTAATCGAAGAAGTTGAACGCGGGTACTACCAAATTTCTTCAAAAGGGCAAGCCTACCTAACCGGAGAGGTCGACGCGAGTGAGTTAGAGAACAGCGGGTGAGCAGGCACCCACCACCCTTACCCGTAAAGGGGGCGGGTGGATGGGTGGGTTGAAACGTCAGTCTTCGTCGGCGAATTCGAGATTCGAGTGTTTGTACGTGTAGAGCCTGATATTCTGGTCGTAGCAGTACGAGGCATACAGCGCCGGGTGAATCGTTTCCCAGTTCCCCGGACCTTCGTCGAGGCTGGACGGGAACGCAACGCTGACCGCTTCGCCTTCCATCTCCACACCGTACGCGCCGGTGTTCTGTTCCGGCGGCAGCACTTCAACGACAATCGCAACCGATGCGTCCTTGTCGCCCTTCTTTTTCACGCGGTCACCGGGCGAGAACGGATTCTTCGGCTTCTGGTTCATGTACGCCGTGTTCGGTCCGAGGTCGATGAGCTCGTTCATCGGTCGAGCCGCGAGGTGATCCAGTTTCTCGGGTTCTTCGCCGGAATACTTCTCCTGCGAGGCGGCTTTGGATTTCAGTGTCTCGGTGCGCTCCCAGCCGAGCAGAATGAGACTGTCTTCGTTGTCTCGATGCCATACCATCACGATGATGTCGTCATCCGGGTCGTTGTCGAGGAGGGTTTCGGGGAGGAACGCAGACACGTCGCGCGAGGTCTTCACGTCGACCTCGTAGCCGAACACTTCGAAGTCGTACGACGAGAAACTCTCGGGGTTACAGCGTCGCATCGCTTCTTCGTTCTTCCACTCCCACAGCTCAACAGGGAGGTATTCGCGGCAGAACTGTTCGAACGCGAGCTCTCCAAGGTTCCCGATTCGCTTTACGTCGAGGTTCTTTCGGTCCTGAACTTTCGCTTGGTGGTTCGCGCGTTCGTAGTCGATTTCGTCCGGAGTATAGCGGTACACTACATACAGAGATATCTGACAAGAAATTATATCTTTCTCAGCGTTTCTCCACAGAATCAACGCGTTGCAGGAGATCGTGAAACTCCTCCCAGTCCTCGAACTGCTCCTGAAACAGGTCACTCGGTAGGTTCCACGACCACGGCGCGGCGTCGTCCGGATCGTACTTCTCTAACGTCGGTTCGAGGTTCACGAGCGAGCCGCCGAACAGCTCACCAGTGGGCGAGTCTGAATCGGCGTCCCAGTCGCGGTAGAACGTCACTTCGTCCTGCGCCTCTTTGTAGAACGACAGCGTCGAGAGCCGTTTCTGTTCGGGATGTACGTCCTTCCCCGTGTGACTCACTACGCCGACCGATTCGACGCCGAGCTTCGAGAACCGCTTAATCGCGGGCGTCCACTGGGACGCCACTTCGCGGCTGAACGTCCGGGCGTCGAAGTGCGTCGAGCCTTCGTCGATAGTGACGGTCTTCGGTCGCTCGCGGTGGGTCAGCAGAACGTCCATCAGGTCGTACATCGACCGCACCACGATGTCCGCGCCGTCCCACGTCCCCACGTTCGAGATGACCAACAGGTCATCGCCGAAGTGCGCCCGCGCGAGGTCGCCGTTCAAGAGGAACATCGTATTCGTCTTTCCTGTGTTCGGGTTCCCCGCGCCGGTGATCGTCGTGAGGCCACCGCCGTTTTCCAGCTCGTCGACGAGCCGAAGCGGGAGCGTCAGCGAACTGGCGTCGAGGTCCTGCTGGGTCACGCCGACGAGGTACGAAAGCGCGGTCGCGTGCGACGACTGCACCGCGCGGGTCGCGGCTTGCGTCCGAAGCGACGAATCGACGAGCCTGCCCAGCGAGGTCTCGGCGAACGAGTCCGCGAGTTCGTCGTCGTCGGTGAGGTCGAGCGAGTTCAGGAACGACAGGTTCGCGTGGTCGCCCTGCGAGACGGGCAGTCCCGCGTGGTCGAGCAGTCTGTGGTCGCCGTCGATGCGCCCGCGCACCTGTTCGTACAACTTCGCCGCCGTCAGCAGTCGTTCGTCAGTCATCGTTCATCGCTTCCTGTTGTTGGGAGAGTTTCGCCAGCGGGTCGGGTGCCGGGTCGCCGTCACCTGGAGCCCACTCGGTCGGGTCCTCGTCGAAGATGGAATCCGAGCCGTCCAGGTCGAAGTCTTCGAGCACGCTATCAATCTCCGAGTGAAGCGCCTCGCCGTCGTCCGGTAACGCGCCTTTCTCGAACGTCCGCACGACGTGTTTCACGGTCTTGACCGCCGCCGCCCGGACGATAGCGAAGGAGTTGATTTCGAGCGATTCGCCTTTCCGGGCCTTCGGTTCCAGCTGTTTCCGATTGTACCGGAGGTATTCGAGCGCCCGCGCCAGCACCGGGTCGGGTAGCGAGCCGACCCACGTCCCGGCGACTTCCCGGGCGTCGAGGTCGACGCCGCGGCCGAACGCGAGGTTCGGCGTCGCCCACCAGAGTTGTCCATCGACGACTGTCCACTCGGACCACCGCGGCGTCGGACAGGTGTAGACACCCGCGCCATCGCGGTCGAGCAGGTCGAGGTCAACGAGCCACATCATCTGCGGGCCGCCCATCAGGTCGACGGCCTGACCGCCGACCCAGCGCCCGGCGATGACCGCCGAGAGGCCAGCCGTGAGGCCGATGATTTGGAGCGAGCGAGGCACGCGCACATCGAAGACGAGTACGAGCCCGACGAGCAACAGCGAGCCAGCGACAGCGAGGTGAACGCCGTAGCGCATCACCCACACGAACGCCGTGACGAGCCGACCGGCGTCGCGGTCCGGCGCGACCGTCGTCGAGGCCGCGCTCATTTCGGGTTCGTCGGGAGTTTCCCGCTGAGCCTCAGCTGAGCTTTCGGCGTCGTCGCTCATGCGACACGCTCCATGCCACGGTGGAGGCCGAAGCGCCGCCGGACGATTATCAGGAGCGCACCGAACGACGTGCCGAACGCGCCGCCGATAGCCGCGTCTCGCACGTCCGTTCCGGTGAACGGTCCGGCGATGAGCGCCGAACCGTCCTCGAACCGGATTTCCGTGTATTGGCCGTTTCCGATGCTGGTCGGAGTCGTCAGCGTCACCCGCGGTTCGGGCGAGTCGACGCGAATCGTCGAGCGACCGTTCGGCACGGAGCGACGGACGATGTTCCCTGAGGCGACGCCGGCCGAGGTCGAGCCGGTCGGCGCGGTCACCGTGACCAGTCGCGGCGCGTCGGCTTCGAGCGTAATGATGGCGGTGCCATCGCGGTACTCCGCGTCGACGATGCGCAGTAGCGGGTCGCCGGCCACGTCGCCGAAGTACGTCGTCTCGTTTGTCGACGACTCCGAAGCCGTGGGCGGAGCCGCGGCTGTCGTCGTCTCTGTCGGAGCAGACGCGGTCGCGGTCTCTTGGGCGGCGACTGTGCCGGGGACGGCGAACAGCAGAGCGATACAACTGACGAGTATGATGGTGTGTATTCGAGTCATACGAAGGGGTGGGGCAGGAAGGTTGGCGAGCGTTACAACAGCGACCCGAACCAATCGCCCGACCAGTCGGGCACGCCGAGCAGGTCGAGCAGCAGGTCCGAACCCATCCCGAGGAGGTCGACGCCCGCGAGCTGCAGAGCAGCAGCGAGGACGACCGCGCCGGCGATGGTTCCGAGGGGCAACTGCTTCAGCAGGAAGACGAACATCCTACTCGTTGCCCTCCCGCTGGATGAGTAGCACCGCAGCAGCGCCGACCAGCAGCGCGATACCGAGCGTTTGGCTGTCGAAGCCACCACCGGACGACGACCCACCCGAACCGGCAGTCTCGTACTCCTGACGAAGTTGTTTGAGACGGCCGATTTCGGATTCGAGCGCACTCGCGTTCGTCGAGTCGTAAACGTACCGTTGCGGTGCGGTCGTGTTCAGCGTCTCGCCCGTGCGAGTGTTCACAGCCTCGGTAATGGTGAACTCGCTTCCGTAGTCGTCGAGGTCGACCACGGAACCGCTTCCGTCGTCGGCCTGAACGGCCATGTAGAACGTCCCGTTGTTGTCCGAGATGTTATAAGTCGTGCCAGTATCCCATCCGTCGACATCGTCGGCGGTGTAGAACAGCGTCCCGTTCAGAACGGTCGTGTTCGCCGTCGTGCCGTCACCGACTGCGATGGTGTGCGACGCATTGAGGTCACCGCTCGCGCCGATGCTCGCGAGCATGATTGCGGCCTGACCGTAGTAGCCGGTGGTTCCGAAGTCGGTCGAGGCCTCTGCGCCGATGACCGAGGGGTCCATCGTCGCGAGGTCCGTCGAATTGAGTTCTCCGGCAGCGTACTGCGCGTACACCTCATCGGCGTACGGGTCCATGTTGGCCTTCACCTGTGATGCTTGGTCGAGCGCATCAGCGCGGATTTGCTGGTACGCGGAGGCATCGACGATAGGCTTCCATCCGCCCGTTTCGGGGTCCTCGATGTAGATGCGGTCCGCTGAGCTACCCTCGATAAAGCCACTCACCGAGTAGTCGGCGGGCACACCGCCATACTCCGTTTGTCCTCCCGATGGGTCGTCAGGACCGTACACAAGCGATGTAACCTCAAACTGCGTGCCGTTGAGGGCAGTCGCGTTGATGGAGTGCACAACCCAGTCCGCATCGGACTGGGTGGAGTTGTGGGCCTCCGTCGAGTGTATCGAGCCCCCGCCCACACCGACCGCAAGGTTGGTGGTGTCGTCGTTGTAGCCAAGTTGCGTCCATTTGCGAGAGTAGTCGCGGGCGTTCTCCATCTCGATACGAGCATAGTAGTCCTCAATCGTCTCATTGACGCGCTGTTTGGCGACCGGCACACTCGTTCCGTTGTTGAGTTCGTTGATGAGCGTGATTTTGGCTTTAGACGTGGCAACGGTCCGGGCGTTAGCCATCATGTTACCCATTGAGGTCGTGTAGCTGTTTGCGGAGTCTCCGATGCCGAGAGCCTGTGCGTAGGCGTCAGTCTGCGAGATATTTTGATAGTCGATCTGGTCGCCTGCCTCCCAGCGGCAGTCGGTGTCTGCGCCGATGAGCGTGTTATAAGCGGCCCCGATGAGCGAGTCTCCGAGGTTACAGTCGACCCACTCCGCGCGGGCGTCACCAACAGGCGACGCGCCCGGCACGACGCCACTGGTGGACGCGGTCGCGACCAGCAGGAACGCGAAGACGAACGCGAGCCCGCGTCGAGCGAACTCGCGCATCAGAGGCCTCCGGTGATGATGAACGCAGTTGCACCGAGACACGCGGCGAGGTAGCCGAGCGTCGCAGTCGCTTGCAGTCTGGTGAGGCCGAAAGGAAGTGTCATGGTCGGGTTACCTCACGGCGACCGCCCAGCCGACGACCGTAATCAGGAACGCGACTTGCGCGCCCAGCGGGTCGCCCAGTCCGAGCAGGAGGTCCTTGATTTCAGTCACGTACTGCCAGCCGAGGATGACAGCAGGCGACGCCACGATGAACGCCATCTCCCAGTACTCGTAGTGTTCGAGCGACTTCGTCTCGCTCGACATGAACGCCACCGCGTACACGAGGATGCCGCCGAGCGTCGCGTGCTCGCTCGTCAGCGTGTAGTTCGACAGCCACGTGATGGTGATGTCGGAGATGCCACCGAAGGCGTACAGGCCCGTAGCGACGAACACGACCGACAGCAGTGCCGGGATAGTCCGTAGCATCGCGTAGTCCGACGCGAGGCCACTCAGCCCGTTCGAGTAGCGCGACGCCATTACTCGCCCCTCACGTCGAAGACGTGGTACTCGCGCTCTTCAGTCGAGCCGTCGTCATGCTCGATTTCGTACGTCCGCGTCTCGGCGGTCTTCTTGACAGCGAGCCAGCTCCCGTTGCCGAGACCCTTCTTGTCGATGGTCCGGCGAATCTGGCCGTTCGACCAGAACTTCACCCGGTCGCCGAGGTCGCCGCCGCGGGCGAGATGGATTACGTCGTTTTCGTTCGGTCCCACGTCGTGGTCGATGTCGACGATAACGCCGATGACCGGCTCGTCGACTTCGAACTTGATTTCCTCTACTCCGTCGTCGTAGTCGTCTTCGACTTGCGTTTCTTCGAAGTCGTCGAACGACATTGGTTCAGATGCCATACAAGAACAGGGTGGGTTCGAGGTACAGTAGTCCTAAAGGGAACTCTAGTGAAATTGGAAGGTACAGACTCAGAAAACGCAGATTACTGATTCAGCGAGCAGATTTCAATATAAGTCTGCTTATCAGCACCACCAATGGCACAGATTTTCATGAAAATTCTACACTAGTGTTGTATTGTCATCAATAATCCACTCGCTGCAGTACAGCTATCTAAAGCCAATGTATTTCTGAAAAGTTGGGAAAGGGGACCCCAACTAACCCTAAACCGGCCGGGCACCCGGATTAGGGATGTTGCCGGTGTTAACACAGAGGCACCCCGGCATTGTGGAGTCTACACATTTATTATTAAGTCTATTGGTTGGACAGATATCTCTATAACATCTGGAGAAAACCAAACACAGTTGCTCGATACGGTCTCTGTATTCAGTCTGACCTCGCAGGATGCCGCATGCACTCGCGGTCTTTGTCGAAGTAGTCCTCAACGTGCAACACGTGGTCGGCACTCTCTGGTCGGTCGAGGCCGTGCTGTTCGACCAAGTGCCGAGCCATCTGGTGTTTGTTGTAGATGCCGAAGTTACACTCCGTACAGCGCCACATCTCGCCCTTCTGTAGGTCGTGCTGGAGTCGCGTCTCTTGCAGCACCCGCCGGAGTGGTAGCTTCAGCGGGGCCATGTCGACGCCGCCGCCTCCGGGCAGGTGCTCCTCGCCGTCGCGGTCGATAATCGCTTCCAGTCGCCACTCAGACGAGAGCGATGCGCGGCGGAACGATTCTGGTTCGGAGTCGTCCTCCCCATTCATCACCGATTCGACGAACTCAGCGTGCTTCGGATCAATCATGTTCCGGCCGAGCATCGACGCCACCGAGGGCGTCTCGTCGCTGTACTTCAGCTCCGTTTCTACGCGCTTCCGTATCCGCGTCTTTGCCGGCGATTCACCGACACTCGCTGCTGCTTTGGCGCTCGGCCAGCGTTCAGCCAGCGAGCGTTCCGAACTTGAAGCGTCCGACTCGCCACCATCCGCGAGGGCTTCGGCGAGATCGTCATCAGGAACCGGTTCGTCGAGCCGTTCCTGGTCGATAGCCCAGCCGGAGTTACAGCACGCGCACACTACGTCGGGGCCGCGGCCGTCGTTCCACACGACCGCCTCGCCGTGCGCGTCGGTCTGGTTCGACTCGCTGGACTCCGCGCGCTGTTCGCACGCGTCCGCTTTGATGGCTTCCGTGACGATTTTCGACCGCGAGGTTCGGCGTCGAGCAGCCGACCAGTAGATTGCGCCCCACGCGAGGTATTCGACCGGCTTGTCCAGCAGCTCCTCGGTGTAGCCACCCATGTACGCCGCGAGGTACGAACCCATGTTTTCGACGCCGGCGTTCAGCGAGATGCAGCCGTCCGAGTCGTTCAGGTAGTCCGTGTTTCTGTAGTCGTGGGCGCTGAACGAGGCGTATTCGCACTCTTCGACGTGTTTGTCTATCACGCGTTCGAACTCCGGGCCGACCACTTCGAGGTCGAGGTCGGCCGCGTCGAAGTAGACGCCCACGTGCAGGTGCGAGTAGCACGCGTTCATCCCGCTGCCGTCGCCGCCCATACCGTGCGGTTCTGCTTGGAGCCAGTAGCCCCACTCGTCGGCCTCGAGGCCGAGATGGTATTCCATCGTGTTGCGGAGCGTGTCGCGCACGCCGTCGTACGAAAACGCGTCGTGGAGCGCGTCGGTGTGTTCGACCGGCGGAAGCCGCTCTCCGTTCGGCACGGACGAAGCGGTGAACGTGAGCATCGCGGTCGCGGGCGAGCCCCACGCCGCGACTGCTTCGCCGCCGGACGGTCGTTCGCCGCCGCCCATCTGTCGCTGGAGCGCGAGCGCGCGAGCGTATTGCTTGCGCGAGTACGTCTCGCCCCAGGCGTCAGTCAGCGGGAGTTCGAACTCATCGCCGTCGTCGTTCGCGAAGCGCGCGAGCAGCCCTTTGTAGTCTACGTGCGAGGTGAGAAACGCACTCAGTGCGTCCGCCCACGTCGCTGCACGGCGTTTCTCCAACTCCGTCACGTAGAACCCGTTTTCCATCGGGTCTTCTGCCTCTACGTACGTATCGCGCCAGTCCGCTTCGGTCACGATGCGCCGGAGTTTTCGACCGTGTGTTTCGCACACCGGCGTTTCGGCCAGTTCGGGGTATTTCTCGGTGAACTCCAGTACGCGTTCGTGGACTCGTTCGTCGTAGTTGTCCTCTGCTGGAGAACCGGTGGTAGAGGGCTCTACAGAGTTAGTCTCCTTGGAAGGCCGAGAGGCCACACCGTCGGCTGGTGAGTCGCGACCGCCGGCTGCGGGGGTGCCCTCGCTACTCACTGCTACCCCCGTCTGTGCGGATGAAATCGCTCAGACGGCACTGGGCCTTACCGCCGCTCGTTTTCGGCCGGCGGCCGCCGGCCTCATGCGGACCGCCTTCCGGGTCAGGGGCAAGCCCCTGCTTCCGGCCGCTCCGGGCGGACTGGGACCCGCCCTCCGCTGTTCCGGTCCTTGCGGTGGTTTCCTCGGCCAGCTGGTGCGCCCACAGGAGCGAGGTGAGACGATGGTCTCGGGTCTCGTCCTCGATGGCGGGGATGCGCGCGCAGTACTTGCACTCGCGCATCTTCGCCGCGCGCGTCGAGTGATCGACGAGGCACCATTCGTGGCAGCTCCGACATCGGTACTCGACGTACCGCCACAGGTTCGTCGCTCGACGAGCCTGCGACATCTACCGAACACCCCCGGCTAAAGTCATCGCCCGACCGCGGGCCGGTCCGTAAGCAGAGCTTATGGAATTGGGATTTTTGGGCGTTCTGAGATTTCGCGGAAACGGCGAATTTAGGCGCGAGAGGGTCCGTAGAGTGCCTTTTTCATCAGCAACAAACCGACTAAAATTATTATGGGCCCCATGGGGTTCGAACCCATGACCACCCGGTTATGAGCCGAGCGCTCTGACCAGACTGAGCTAGGGGCCCTCGGCCGATTCTTTCCCGTCGTCCCTCTTATGTCTTATCAGAAGCCGTCGCCGACGAACCGGAGACGAACCGCTCGTCGGGATGAGAAATGGAGAAGCGCCACCGCCAGGACTCGAACCTGGGACAACCTCGTTAACAGCGAGGTGCTCTACCAACTGAGCTACGGCGGCTTTCGTCTGCACTCTCTCGTATTCGATGTTTCTTGATAGGGCTTTCGTTTTTAACCGACGGCTGGCGGATGCCACCGCCTGACGCGGTCACGAGCGCACCGTCACGCTTTCGCCCGCCCGCGGGAAACCAGCGAGCATGACGAACTCGGACCTCGCCGCGGTCGTCGCTGCGGTCCGCGAGCGCATCGACCCCGACGAGGCGGAGCGTCGGGCGCTCGCTGACGCCGCGGCGGCCCTCGAATCCCGCGTGTACGACGCCCTCGCGGACCTGCCGGTGGACGCCGACGCGCTGCAAGTCGGCAGCACCGCCCGCGGCACGTGGCTCTCGGGCGACCGCGACATCGACCTGTTCGTGCGCTTTCCGGCCGACCTCGACCGCGAGGAACTCGAAGCGTACGGCCTCGAAGTCGGCCACGCCGTCCTCCCCGACGGCCACGAGGAGTACGCCGAACACCCCTACGTGAAAGGCGACTACGACGGCTTCGACGTGGACCTCGTCCCCTGTTACGACGTGCCGTCCGCCTCGGACATCCGCTCGGCGGTCGACCGGACGCCGTTTCACAACGCCTACCTGACCGAGCGCCTCGACGACGACCTCGCGGCGGACGTGCGCGTCTTCAAGCGCTTCCTGAAGGGCATCGATGCCTATGGGAGCGATCTCCGAACCGAGGGGTTCTCGGGCTATCTCGCCGAACTCCTCGTCGTCGGACACGGCGGCTTCGAACCGTTGCTCCGGGCGGCCGCCGACTGGAGCCCGCAGGTCGAGTTCGACCCGGAAGACCACGGAGCGCGGCGTTTCTCCGACCCGCTCGTCGTCATCGACCCGACCGACCCCGAGCGGAACGTCGCGGCGGTCTGCTCGGCGGAGAACGTCGCCCGACTCCAGCACTACGCCCGCGACCTGCTTTCCGACCCGCGGGAATCGCTGTTCTTCCGGCCCGACCCGCCGGCGCTCGACGCCGAAGGCGTTCGGAGCCATCTCGACCGCCGCGGCACCACGGCCGTCGCCGTCGTCTTCGACTGCCCGGACCTCGTGGACGACCAGCTCTACCCGCAGCTCAGGAAGTCGCTGACCGGCGTCGCCGACGGCCTCGACAGACGCGGCTTCGACGTGTTCCGTCGGGCGACGTTCGCCGACACCGACACCGACGGCGAGGGGCAGGGCGAAGCCGTCCTGTTCGCGGAACTCTCGGTGGCCGAGCGCCCGGCGGTCGAGCGCCACGAGGGGCCACCAGTTCACGTCCGCCAGCACGCAGAAGGGTTCTACGGCGCGTACGAGGACCGCGAGGACCACTACGGGCCGTTCCTCGACGGCGACCGCTACGTGGTCGAGCGCGAGCGCGAGTTCACCACGGCGACCGGCTTCCTCGAAAGCGACGCGCTGTTCGACGTGGCCCTCGGAAAACACGTGGAATCGACGCTCAGAGAGGACGGGTACGACGTGCTCGTCGGTGGCGACGTGACCGCGCTCGCGGAGTCGTTCGGTGCCGAGTTGGGTCGCTACTTCGCGCCGAGGCCGTGAGCGGCGCGCACGTCGTCGACTAGCTCGACGTTCTTCTCGTCGGGGTCTTCCTCGGGGTCCATGGCGATGCGGCCGTCGAACGTCTCGTGGACGGTCGCGACGCCCTCGGAGAGCGTGTCGAGGCCGTAGCCGCCTTCGAGGACGAAGGCGATGGCGGCGTCGGTCGCCTCACAGAGGTCCTGGACGCACTCGGTGAGCATCGCGTAGCCCTCGGTCGAGACGCGCATCCGCGAGATGGGGTCGTGGCGGTGGGCGTCGAAGCCGGCGCTCACGATGAACAGGTCGGGGTCGAACCGCTCGACTGCGGGGGCGACCGCCTCGTCGAACGAGTAGACGTAGTCGGCGTCGCCCGCGCCGGCGTGGAGCGGCACGTTGAGGGTGGTCTCCTCGCCATCACCCTCGCCGGTCTCTTCGACCTCGCCAGTGCCGGGGTAGAGACCGTCCTCGTGGATGGACGTGTAGAACACGTCGCCGCGGTCGTAGAAGATGTCTTGCGTGCCGTTGCCGTGGTGGACGTCCCAGTCGAAGATGGCGACGCGTTCGGCGAGGCCGTCGTCGATGACCGCCTGCGCGGCGACGGCGGCGTTGTTGAAGAAACAAAAGCCCATGGCGTCGTCCTCGACGGCGTGGTGGCCCGGCGGGCGACCGAGCGAAAACGGCGTGTCGCGGCCGTCGTCGCCGTCGAGGGCGGCGCGGGCGGCCCACTCCGCGAGGCCGGCGGAGGTGAGCGCGGCGTCCCACGACGCCTCGACGGCGACGGTGTCGGGGTCCCAGTTGCCGCCGCCGTCGAGACAGAACTCGTGGAACTCGTCGACGTAGCCGTCGTCGTGGACGGCCGCGACGGTGGATTTCTCGGCGGGCGAGGCGTCGACGTACTCGACGCCGTGGCGCTTCGCCAGCCCGCGCCGAATGGCTCGGAGTCGGTCGGCCGTCTCGGGGTGCCGCGGCCCGGTGTCGTGGTCGAGACACGTTTCGCTGTAGCCGAATTGCATTATTCGAAGAGGGAGAAGTAGGTCTCGATGTCCTCGGATTGGACCGTCCGCCGGTCGGCGTGGTGGGCGAGTTTGACGGCGGCGTCCGCCACGTTGACGGCGTAGTCTTCGAGGATATCGGCCAGGGCGATTCGAGCGTCCATCGCGACGCGGTAGCGGTCGTCGATTCGGAGGCGGGCGATGCGGTCGATGGGGGCGATAGGAAGGGAGAGTTCGTCGCGGTCGACGACCTGTTGAACGCCGAAGTCCTCGGCCATCAACGTCTTGCGACCGTCCGCCGTCGCCCGGTCGGCGGCGTCTATCGCGAGTTCCGCGCCGCGGTCCTGAATCCGGCGGGCGAGCGCCTCGGCGGCGCCGGCGCTCACTCGCAACTCACCTGCGTTCTGCCGGATAATCGCGTCTACCGGGGCGAACGGTAGCTCGACACTCATACCCACATATCGGGTCCGTGCGGCGTATAATCCTTTCCGTCGCGGCCCCTTCTGTATTTTATCGCACGGAGCGTTCCCGAGCGGTCGAATTTCGCGCCGAGGAGCCGCGAAAACCGGGCGAACGATAAGTCAGGTTCGACGGTCCGACGACGGCGGGGCGGTGGGTGACCGGCAACCGGCGACCGGCGGCCTATCCGTCCTACTGCTGTGCGCCAGTGTGGACTTCGACCGACTCGGCGCTGATGCGGCCGTCGGTCTCCGTCCCGGAGACGGTCACCTCGTCGCCGAGGCCGAGGTCGGCGTCGGTATCGACGGTCTTGGTCTGCGTGCCGTCGTCGAGGATGACCGGCGTCCCGGCCTGTACGACCGTCCCGGTGAACTCGACCGCCTCGCCGGCGGACTCGGCCGCGGACGCGTCGGACGAGGACCCGCCGGTCGCGGCGGACGTACCGTCGGACGATCCGGACGAGCCATCGGACGACCCGCCGCCGGAGAACGCGCCGAGGCCTTGGTCGCTGGGCGGCGTCAGTGCCGAATCGCCGGCGTCGGTGCCGGCCGCGCCCTCGGGTGCCTCGTCCATCACGGCGACGGACGACCGCCAGCCGGCGGAGGCTTCGAGGTCCTCCTGCCAGCCCTCTTTTATCTCCGCGTCGGTGATGACGACGTAGTCCGCGAGGTCGACGTCGGCGTCGGCTTTCTCGCCCCAGAGGGCGACCCGGATGTCGCCGGTGCCGTCCTTGACGCGGATGTTTCGGACCTGTCCCTCCGAGCCGTCGTCGCGGTCGAAGGTGCGCTTGCCGTCGGCCTCGATGACGCCGCCGGCGATGTCCACCGTCTGGCCGAGTTCCAGCGTCTCGATGTCCGTCGTCTCGGGGACGTACTCGATGTCCTCGTCGATGACCTCGACCGCGCCGCGGGAACCGACGTGGAGTTCGAGCGAGCCGTCGCGCTCGCGGACGTAGCCGTCGACGACCTCGACCGACTGGCCGGGTTCGAGCTCCTCGGCGAGGTCCGCCCGCTCGTCCCAGAGCGTGACGCGGACGCGACCAGTCGGGTCCCCGACCGAGAGGTTCGAGACGCGGCCCTCGGTGCCGTCGTCGCGGTCGAACGTCCGGACGGTGCCGGCGTCGAGAATCTTGCCTTCGAGGTTCACGTCCGAGAGGCCGAGCGCGAGGTCCTCGACGCGGTAGGTGTCGAGCACCTGCACGTCCACCTCGGCGTCGAGGTCCTCTTCGACCTTGCTCGCGCTGACTTCGACGCCGTTGTAGCCGTCCTTCGGGCGACCGCCGATGCGGAGGACGGTGCCGACTTCGAGGTTCTCCTTCGCGCCGGTGGCCATCTCGTCCCACAGCGAGACGCGGATGCGGCCGGTCTCGTCGGCGACCTCGATGTTGACGACCCGCCCGTCTTCGTCCTCGCCGTCGCGCTCGAACGTCCGCACCTCACCGATGCTGACGACCTTGGCGAGGAACTTCACGTCCTCCATGCCGGGTTCGATGTCGGCGATGCCGTTGACCTCCTCGTCGCGCAGTTCGTGGGCGATGAGCATCGCCGCCGTCTCCTCGTCGGCGAGGCCGCCCATCTGTTCGACCTTGTCGTTGACCGCCGCTTCGAACTTTTCGAACTCGACATCGGTGTCGAGGTCGTCGTAGACCTCCCGAATGACGCCCATCAGGCGTCACCTCCCGGAACGAAGCGCGCGCGTCGCGGCAGACCGAGCGTCGTACTCATACTATGGACGAACAGGGAAGGGCGGCGCTTAAGCGTTGTTTTCCTCCGGATTGGAACGCGCGAGTGACGGCACAAATCGAGCGACATAGCGGGGGTGGCCGCGCCCTCGGCTTTGAACGTTCGGACGCGACCGTCAGGGGGCCACGTCGATGCGAGCGACCTCCCGGCGGCCGTCCGCGTCGTCGTGGACGACGACCGCCCGGCCGGGGAGCCCGCTTTCGAATCTGAGCGTCGCCTCGTAGCCGCGGACGACCGGCGATTCGGCGCAGTTCTCCGCGTCGGCTCGCTCGACGGTCTCGACGACGAGCGTGGCCGTGTTCGACCCCGCGTCGTAGTCGGCGCGCGCGAGTCGGGCGATAGTGCAGTCGGTCGCCCCCGAGACGCACCCGACCACGGAGACGCCGGTTTCAGTCTCGGACGCGAGCGCCCCGCCGTCCGCCGGGCAGGCGTCGGCGCGGACGGGCGTGAACGACCGCCCGACGAGTCGCGGACGGCGGGGCGTCTCCGTCGCCGTCGGCGACGCGGTCCCGGTCTCGTCGCCGGTGCCCGCCGGTGACTGCTCCGCCGCGTCACCGCCGCTCGAACACCCGGCGAGCGAGGCGCACAGCCCGGCTGTTCCGAGGAGGAGCGCGCGTCGATTCACGTGCGGAACTAGGCCCGCTCGCGAAAAAGTCCTTGCGTGCGACACACACACCGACGCCCGCCTCGTGCCGTGGTCCCGCGGTTCACTGGGAGTTCACATCGTAACCGTCTTAAGTAACCGTCGAGTACCGAAGGATGCAGCAAGACAGTCCTGATAGGGTAGTGGACTATCCTCCTGGCTTGCGGAGCCAGGGACCGGAGTTCAAATCTCCGTCAGGACGTTTTCCTTTAGAGCACTACTCTCCGAGAGCCCTCTGTGGCTCTCGGTCCGTCTGCGGTGAGCGGCCACCGAGGAGATTTGAACAGGGAGCGTAGCGAACGTAGTGAGCGAAGTGAGTGGGTTCAACTCTCCGTCAGGACTCGACGTGGGCGGCCAGTCCGAGGTCCAGTTCTGCGACCCCGTCGAGCACCATGTCGGCCATGCGGCGCGCCCCGTACTCGCTGAAATGCGTGTCGTCGGCGATTCCCACCGGATAGTTCGGGTGTTCGCCGGGTTCGAGGTGGTTGTAGAGCGCCGTCGACTCTGTGGGGCCGAGTTCTTCCAAGAGCGACCGCGTTCGCTCGTCCATGTCGATGAGTGGAACGTCGCGGTCGCGCGCGACGGTTCTCGTCAGGTCGGCGTACTCGCGGTGAGTGTCTTTCGGGACGCCGTCGTCGTCGAACTGGCGGCGCGCGATGGGCGTGAGCAACACGGGTGTCGCCCCCTGTTCGCGCGTCTCGCCGACGAACTTCCGAAGGTTGTCGACGAACGCCGCCTCGGTCGTGTGCTGTTCTTTCGACGGCACCTCGTCGTTGTGGCCGAACTGGACGAACACGTAGTCGGTCTCGGTCAACTGGCGGGCGACGGGACGCCAGCGACCCTCTTCCAGAAACGTGCGGGTGCTGCGACCGTTTCGGGCGTGGTTCGCCACCGTGACGGGGTCGTCGAAGCGGTCGGCAAAGGGCATTCCCCACCCGGTCTCCGGGCGTTCGTGCGCTTCCTTATCGGCCATGGTGGAATCCCCGACGAGATGGACGGTAATCGACTCGGACGACATTTCGATAGCGCTCGTCCGGGCGACGTATAGTGACACCGGTCGGGTCAATCGACGGAAAAATCAGCCCCTAACCGTCGCTAGCGGGTTCCTACCCGTCGGGACGTGGCGTTCGACCGACCGACGGAGCGCCGACCGCACTCGGCAGTCCGGACCGAAAAGTGAGCTTACGCCTCGTCGTACGGCGGTTCGAGGCCGGGCGACCGCTCGTCGTCCTCGCGGCGGCGGACCGACGAGGTCGTGCGCGACCGCTGTGGACGGGGGCGAGGCGGCTCCTCTGACCGGGGCTTCGCGGCCCACGACCCGTGGCAGTCCCGACAGTAGTTGCCTTTGTACGCCCGCGTGAACAGATACTGCTCACCGCAGCGGATACAAACCGGGGACTGGGTCATCGTTCGACACCTCGGACGAGGGTTTCGAGGGCATTCATGTGCTATCATACCTCATATGTTCCCGAGAGGGATAAGTATGCAAGCCCTACGCCGCGGGAGTGCGCCCTTCGCGGAATCTTTACTCGTGGACGGCGAACGGTTCGCATGGACGATTCGCTTCGCGCAGGCGTCGCCATCTACAACGCGGGCGCGTACCGGGCGGCCCACGGCGCGTGGGAGTCGAAGTGGCTGTCGCTCGACCGCGGCAGCGACGACGAACGGTTCCTCCACGGCCTCATCCAGTTCACCGCCGCGGTCCACCACGCCCGCGACGGCAACGACTCCGGCGCGGGCGGCCTCGCTCGGAGCGCGCGGGAGTACCTCGACGGCCTCGCAGACGACTACCGCGGCGTCGACCTCGCCGGCGTTCGAGAATCTCTCGCGCGGCTCGAAGCCGACCCCGGCGTCGCCGCCGACCCGCCCGCGCTCCGACTCGACGGCCGGGTCGTCACGTACGACGACCTCGATTTCGACGCCGTCGCGGTCGCGGCCGAGACGCTCGCGGAGGAACTGGACGGCTACGACGAGTCGGTCGTCGCCGACGCGGTCGAGTACGCCCGCGAGGAAATCGGCGACGGGGAGCAGACGCAGTTCACGGCGATGGTGTTCGACTTCGTGCGGAACGAAGCCCAGCGCGGACTGGTGTTTCAGCGATTGAGCGAGCACGTCCGCCGGCGGCGACGCCGCGAAGACGACGTGAGCGGCCTGTTCGAGTGAGCAAAGAGGGGAGTCGTCGAACGTCGCTGGAGGCGAGACCGTCTCAGAAGTACGCCTTTCTGATGACGAACGAGAGCCAGACGACCGGGGCGAGGGCGAGGAGCAAGCCGACGATGCCTATCAGATACTCCCCTTCGACGAGTCCGCGCGCCCATCCTCGACCGAGGTGGAAGACGAACAGGGAGCAGACGAGTAACACCGCGTCGCGGAGCGAGAGTCCCGAGTTCTCCGCAGTGGAACCAAGTAATGACATTACGCTCCCATTCGTGTCGAATTTCTATAAAAATTTTCCCGGCACGTTCGAGCGTCTATGCCCGGCCGTGTCACGCGACGGTCTAGCCGAAGAATCGGGGTTCGACGGGGCCAAACGTCGGAGTTCCGACGCCGCAATCAGGCCTCGTCCAGCGGTTCGCCCTCGAAGGTGAACTCGGCGGAGTTGTCCTGCGGGTCGTAGCCGAGCACCGCCCGAGCGCGGTCGATGGAGTAGTACTTACGGTCGTTGTCGGAGATGCCGTAGACGATTTCGTAGTCGTAGTCGGCCTCGATACAGCACTCGAAGAGATGCCCGCAATCGCGGTACGACAGCCACATCGCCTGCCCGCGTTCGTACTCCTTCGGCGGGTGGTGCTGGGTGAGGTTGCCGATGCGGACGTTCACGACCGAGATATCGTGGTGGTCGTGGTAGTAACGACCGAGCGTCTCGCCGGCGGCCTTGCTCACGCCGTAGAGGTTACTTGGGCGCGGTAGTTCCGTCCCGTCGAGTCGGAACTCGTGGTGTGGGCGGTACATGTCGGGCGTCCGGTCCGTCGTTTCGTACGCCCCGACCGCGTGGTTCGAGGAGGCGAACGCGAACTTCTCGACGCCGGCGTCGACCGCGGCGTCGAACATCTGTTGGGTGCCGTCGATGTTGTTCCGCAGGACGCTGTCCCACGGCGCTTCGGGACGCGGGTCGCCCGCGAGGTGGATGACAGCGTGGACGCCGTCCATGGCGTTTCGCACGGCGGTCTCGTCGGTGACGTCGGCGACGTACACCTCCGTGGAGTCGACCGAGTCGGGAATCTTCTCGTCGGAGAGTGGCTCGCGGTCCAACAGCCGCCAGTCGTAGGCGTCGCCGATGTACCCTAGTATCGCCTGGCCGACGCGCCCGCCAGCCCCCGTCAGCAAAACCGGCTGGTCCATTCGGTGTAACCTCCGACGAGGGAGGCTAAGTAAGGACCGATTCGCGCTCGCTGGACCCTTCGGACCGCCGAACTTTAACCCGGAGCGACGGTGTTCCCGGTATGGTCACAGACCCGCAGACGGCCTGCTTCGAGGCGGGCATCAAGTTCGGGACGCTCTATCACCAGTTCGCCGGCACGCCGGTTTCGCCCGACAGCGCCCGGAGCCTCGAACGGGCCATGGCCGAGGCCATCGAGAACCAACCGCACTGCGAGTCGGTCTCCGTCCACATTCTCGACGACGCGCTGGACGCCGAACTCGCCGAGTCGACCGCCGACTACACGGAACTCACGGGGCGGTTCATGGAAGTCGAGATGGAAATCGACTACGAGGGCGTCCGCGTCCGGACCGAAATGGAGATGGAAGACGGCTACCCGCTGATGAAACTCGTGTCGGTCGAATGACCCGCCCGCGAAGCGCCGCCCGCGGACTCCTCGTCCGCGACGGCGAACTCCTCACGATTCAGTACCGCACCGACGGCGAGGACTGGTACGTCGCGCCCGGCGGCGGCCAGCAGCGCGGCGAGTCGCTCGCGGAGACGGTCCGCCGGGAAGTGTACGAGGAAACCGGCTACGAGGTCGCCGTCGGGGCGATCGCGTACGTCAGGGATTTCGTGCCCTCGACGCATTACGAAGATAGAGACGACGACGGCCATCAAGTAGACCACTTCTTCTGGTGCGAGCGAGTGGGAGACGAGCCGGACGACCCGACAGAGCGCGATTCGGTCCAGGTCGGCGTTCGGTGGCTCCCGCTCGACGAACTCGACGAGGTCCGGTTCTTCCCCGGTCCGCTCGGTGACCGACTCCGGAACGGCGACCCCGACGAGATGGGCGACGCGCGCGGCGCGGTCTACCTCGGCGACGTGGACTGAGAATCCGCCGGCGACGACTCCGGAGTCGTTCGATTTCACTTTCACTTTCGGGGTCGTTTTTAAACCCCCGCGTGCCGAACGTGTGAGCATGAGTCAAAGTACGCTCGGCGACGACGACCTGTTCGGAGAGGCGGCGGCGGAGATGCGCGCCGACGTCGAAGAGCACCTCGGCGAGGCCCGGTCGGCGCTTCCCGACCCGGACGACGTGTGGGAGGCCGAGGCAGACAACGTCCTCGGCGTCCTCAACGGCCTCCGCTCCTCGCTCGACGTCGAGGGCGCGGCCGAGCACGTCCGACAGGCCAAGAAGTGGTACGTCATCGGCCAGCGCGCCGAGGCGTTCGACGACCCCGAGGACCTCGAAGCGGCCATCGAAGAGCTCGAAGCACTCATCGAGATGGTCGAGGAGGCCCACGAACTCGTCGGGGAACTCACCAACACGATGCCGCAGCTTCGCGGCGCGCTCACCGACGCGGCGGAAGCGGCGGAAGCGGCCGACGCGGACGACGAGGACGAGGAAGAAGAGGAGTAACAGTAGCGCTCCCCCGGCCCGCCGTTGCGAGCCGCTCAGTCGAGTTGCCGGCTTTCGACCGCGTCGAGGAGCGACGCGAGCGAGTCGGCCGCGAGCGATTCCAGTTCCGCGCCGCGTTCGGCGTCACCCTCGGCAGGGTCGCCGACGACGCCGTTATCGGTGAACTCGTCGGAGTCGTGGGCGAGGTTGACGCCCGAGACCCACTCGCCCCAGCGGTCGGACCCGCCCGCGCGGGCCTCGTCGATTCGGTCCTCGCGGACCAGTTCCGGATGCGTGTGGCGGAGGAGTGCGGTTTCTAACGGGCCGCCGTGGCCCATGTCCGAGGAGTGGTTACCGACGGCGTCGAACCACGTGAACGCGACCGCGTAAACGTCGCCCGTCCGCGAGACGCGCCGACAGAGTTCCGCGAGCGCGTCGATGTTGCCGCCGTGGCCGTTGACGACGACGACGCGGTCGAAGCCGTGGTGGGCGAGCGATTCGATGGTCTCGCGGACGTACGCGCGGAAGGTGTCCGGCGAGACCCACAGCGTACCGTCGAAGGCGCGGTGTTCCTCTGCGACGCCGACCGGGATGGTCGGGCCGACGACGGCCTCGCCGTCGAACGCCTCGATACCGGCCTCAGCGACCGATTCGGCGTTGAGCGCGTCGGTGCCGAGCGGCGCGTGCGGGCCGTGCTGTTCCGTGCTTCCGACCGGGAGGAGCGCGAGGTCGGCGTCGAGGTCCGCGATTTCGGTCCAGGTGGCCTCGGAGAGTCGCATGGCGACAGAAGGGACGGCCCCACCCTTAGTGGTGGGCGCTTCGCTCAGTCGTTGCCGGCGTCGACCTCGGCCTGCCGGCGGGCGGCGCGCTCGACGAACTCGTCGGGGAGTTGGTCGATTTCGCCGGCCTGCACACCCCAGAGGTGGGCGTAGAGGCCGTCTTCCGACAGGAGGTCGTCGTGGGTGCCGCGCTCGACGATGCGGCCGTCTTCGAGGACGAGTATCTGTTCTGCGTCCTTGATGGTCGACAGGCGGTGGGCGATGCTGAACGTCGTCCGGTCGGCCGTGAGTTCGTCAAGCGAGCGCTGGATGAGCATCTCCGTCTCGGTGTCCACGTCCGAAGTCGCCTCGTCGAGGACGAGGATATCCGGGTCTTTCAGGATGGCGCGAGCGATGGAGACGCGCTGGCGCTGGCCGCCAGAGAGCTTCACGCCGCGCTCTCCGACTTTGGTGTCGTAGCCGTCGGGGAGGTTCGAGATGAACTCGTGGGCCTCGGCGGCCTTGGCGGCCGCGACGACCGCCTCGTCGTCGGCGTCGAACGTCCCGTAGGTGATGTTGTCGCGGACGGTCCCGTAGAACAGGAACGTCTCTTGGCTGACGTAGGCGATGGACTCCCGGAGGCTGGCGATGGTCACGTCGCGCACGTCTTGGCCGTCGACGCTGACGCGCCCCGCGTCGGGGTCGTACATCCGCATCAGGAGCTTGAGAATCGTCGATTTCCCCGCGCCGGTGGGCCCGACGAGCGCGAGCGTCTCGCCGCCGTCGACCTCGAAGGAGATGTCCTCGACGACGGTCTCGCCGTCGCCGTAGCCGAAGGTCACGTCGTCGTACTCGACGCGGCCCTCGGAGACGGCGAGGTCGGGGGCGTCGGGCTGTTCAGCCAGCCGCGCGGGCTCGTCCATCAGGCCGAAGATGCGGGCGCTGGAGGCGTGGGCGCGCTGGTACATGTTGATAATCTGCCCGAACTGAGCCAGCGGCCAGACAAACTGCTGGGTGAGCAGGATGAACGTGACGAACTCCCCGATTTCGAGGTCGCCGGTGAAGGGGCCGGGGCCCTGCCCGTTGATGACCCACAGGCCGCCGACGACGAAGGTGAGCGAAAAGCCGATACCGGCGAGGATACGGAGCGCGGGGAAGAACTTGATGCGGGTGTTGATGGCGTCCCAGTTGGCGTCGAAGTAGTCCATCGAGACGCCGTCGACGCGGTCGGACTCGTGGGACTCGGCGTTGAACGTCTTGATGACCTGAATGCCGCCGAGGTTGTTCTCCAGCCGGGAGTTGAGTTTGCCGACCGACGAGCGAACGTCGGCGTACTTCGGCTGGATGATGTCCACGAACTTCCACGTGAACAGCGCGATGAGCGGCACCGGCAACAGCGCGACGAGCGCGAGCTGCCAGTTGTACGAGAGGAGGACCACCGCGATGGCGACGACCATCACGAACAGGCGGAAAAAGGAGTTCATCCCGTCGTTGAGGAACCGTTCGAGGCGGTTCACGTCGTTCGAGAGGATGGACATCATCTCGCCGGTCTGCTTGTCAGCGAAGAAGTCCATGTTGAGCAGCTGCATCCGGTCGTAGGTGTCGGTCCGAACGTCGTGTTGAATCTGCTGGGCGTAGGCGTTCCATCCCCAGTTGCGGAGCCAGTGGAACACCGCGCCGGCGGTGAAACTGAACACGATGATGCCGACCGCCAAGAGGAACTGGCCGTCTCTGGTCGTGGGGACGTACGGGGCGATCCACGCCTCGGGGAGGACGGGAAAGCCGGCCGCGAACGACGTCTCCTGCCGGATGATGGCGTCGATGGCGAGGCCGAGGATGACCGGCGGCATGAGGTCGAGCACGCGGGCGGCGACGCTCGCGAGGACGCCCACGACGAACTCGAAGGTGTTCTCGCGGCCGTACTCGGCAAACAACCGCCGCATCGGGTTGTCGACCCGCTCGCGTTGGTCTTCGAACGGGTCGTCGTCGGTTTCAGGGGACACGACAACCGTTCAGGGGGCGCTCGCAGTAAAGTACTCGGGTGCGGGAGGGGTCAGCCGGTAGATTAGCACCGGGCGTTCCGGACCGTATTGCCGCTAGAGCCACCGGATTCGACGACCGGTTGTTGGCTGACGCCGCAGAGGTCGTTCTGGATGAGTCGATTGCGGTGAGAGTCCTCCAGCGTGACGCCGTGGGCCAAGAGGCCGGTCGTCACGACGTTCCTGTGAATCGCGTTACGGTCGCTTCCGACGAGTTCGAAGCCGGCGATGATGATATCGACCTCGTTCTCGACGAAGCGGTTTCGGTGGCTGTCGCGGAGGTTGAACCCGGGGCCCTCCCCGTCGACGAGGTTTCGTTGGAAGCTGTTTTGGGTACTCCCGTACAGCAAGACCTGGATGGTGTCGGTTTTGAACTCGCAGTCGACGAACTCGTTTCGGTGCGAATCCGTGAGCGTGAGCACGACCGGACTAACGAGCGTACACGACTCGAATCGGGTTCGTTCAACCCGGTCGAGAATCACACCATGGACGCTCGGCGTGAAGAAATTCGTGTTCGTCACCGCACAGCGTGAGGAGTCCGCGACAACGAACTGTGGCCTCCAATCGTCCGGATGGCCAACGACTTGCGAGTCCGCTATCCACACCCGGCTCGAATCGGTGATTCGACCGCCCTTCGTCAGCACGATGTCGGTTATCGAGACGCGACTGCCCGAAATCGTCGTCTCACCGACGACTGCGTACCCCCGGCCGTCGATGCGGACGTCGTCGGCGAGAACCTCCAGACAGTCGAGGTTGCCGTCGAGGACGTACCGCCCCGGTTCGGTAACGCTCGCGCATCCCGAAAGCACCACCTCGCCAGTTCTCAGTTGCAACACGCCCGGCGCGAGCGCCGGCAGCGCGGCGAGGCCCAGCCCCCGAAGCGCTCTTCTCCTCGTGAGTCGAGTCGACATGACACCTTCTCAACTACAACACGTCGGCACAAATACAGATATTGTGAAATACATACCAATTACGTATCAGGATTCGTGACGTACTGTCATTCCGACTGGCGGGGTTGAGTGGGGTTTGGACTCGGCGCTCAGACGACTCGGTCTTCGACCTCGGGGTCGATACCGGCCTCGACGAGGTCCTGTCGGACGCGCTCGCGCAGCGGGTCGGGAACCGTGTCGCGGCCGACGGGGACCGCGACCTCGCCGTCGCCTTTCACCTTCCAGTAGAGGACGCAGTCGGACGGTTCGTAGTACTCGATGCTGTAAGCGTCGTCAGCCCCGCGGTAGTGGACTCGCGCGGCGAACTCCTCGGCGCGCCAGCCTTCGAGTTCGGAGAGCGCCGCGACGTGTGCTGTCATGGTCGGGTCAACGGTCGCCGGCCCTTCGGGCGTTTCGCTTCTACTCGACTTCGACCCGGTCGCCCGACTCGATGCCAGTCTCGTTCGTGTAGCCGTAGGGGAGTTCGAGGACGTACCTCCCGGTTCCGCGGTAGCGGGTGCGGTCGGACTCGCTCGTCCCCTCGGGGTCGAGTTCGGCGTGGTGGATGCGCGTGATGGTGCCGTTTTCGGCGACGAAGACGATGTCCAGCGGGAAGTCCATGTCGCGCATCACGTAGGCGTAGGTGCCAGGCGAGTCGTGGACGAACCACATCCCCTCGTTTTCGGCGAGCGATTCGGTGTCGCTCAGGCCGGTAAAGCGCTTGGCGCGGGTGTCGGCGACGCGGGCGTCCACGGTCGCCAGCGTCTCGCCGCTCTCGTCGTCGACGACGGTGAGCGTGGTCCGTTCGTAGCCGTCGGTCGAGCCGGGGACGACCGCGGGGTTGGTGAGATACGCGATGCTCGCGACCGCGACGACGACCGCGACGACGAGCAGGGCGGTCCGCGCACGAGAGGTCATTGCCGGACGTGACGGCCGCCGCGCGTCTAAGGATTCCGGGGACCGGTCGAAACGAAAACCGTTATGAGCGCGAACCGGTTCGATTGAGGTGCAGGGCTCGTGGTCTAGTTGGTTATGACGCGGCCTTTACAAGGCTGAGGTCGGTGGTTCGAATCCGCCCGAGCCCATCAGATTTTGTGACGAACCGAACGGTGAGTCACAAATCTGTTCCGTGAGGGCGGGAGAACCTTACGGCAACCGAGCGGAGCGAAGTTGACGGAGTGGTTCGAATCCGCCCGAGCCCACTAATTCTGTGCGAGCGACAGCGAGCACGAATTCGTGAACCGAGGGCGATTCGAATCAGGGAACGAACGGAGTGAGCGACCGAGGTTCGAATCCGCCCGGGCAACCAAGCCGCCGACTCACACGCTCCGTTGCATCACGAGCAGCGACATCGGGACGCTGGCGGCGACGAGACCGAACGCGCCGCCGACGAGCGGGTCGACGCCCAGCGACGGGCCGAGGAGGTAGCCGCCGACGAACCCGACCGGGTCGAGCACCAACGCGAGGATGACGAGCTGTACTGCGAAGTTCTTCGACGTGAACCAGCGGGGGAGTAGTGACACGGTAGTCGAAACGTGTCTTCCACCTGCTATTTAGTTCCGTGTGGTCGCAGTCGAGCCACGAGGACACGAACCCTTTTAGGCCGAGTCGCGCCCACCACCGAGTAGTGAACCCAATCGCGCGACTCCGCGAGAATCCGCGGCGGGCGGCCGTCGCCCTCGGGTACGCGCTCGTCGTCCTCGCGGTGTCGGTCGTTCCGACGCCACCGGGGAGCCTCGCACCGATGGGACCGCTCGGAGTCGTCGGCCTCGACAAATGGGTCCACGCGGCCGGGTACGCTGGTCTCGGATTCGCCTTCGCGTCAGCGGTGCGCGCGACAGGACGCGACGAGGTCGCGGCGGCCGTCCTCGCCGCCGGCGCGTTCGGAGCGGGTATCGAACTCGTGCAGGCGGTGCTCCCGTATCGGTCGTTCGGCGTCGCTGACGCGGGGGCGAACCTCGTCGGCGCGGTCCTCGGCGGGGTCGTCTGGGTCGCGGCCGTTCGGGTCGCGGGCGCTCGGGGGTAGGGTTATCTCACCCCCTCGCCAAGGGGGCACGGACGGTGAAGGCAATGGGCACGAGACGACTCATCCGGGCACTCGGTCTCGCGGGAATCGGCGTCGTCGGGACGTACCTCCTCGCGGTTCGGCCGTGGCACAGACGCTGGGGGACGACCGACGACGAGGCGACGGGCTGGCTCCCCGGCGACGACTTCGTCGGCGACGCGGACGTTTCTTCGACGCGGGCGATTACGATTACGGCCCCCACGCGGGCGGTCTGGCCGTGGCTCGTCCAGTTGGGGCAGGGCCGCGGCGGTTTTTACAGCTACGAGCGACTGGAGAACCTGTTCGGCTTGCAGATTCATAACGCGGACCGAATCCTCCCGCAACACCAACGGCTCGACGCGGGCGACGAGATACGGCTCGGCCCGCCGGGGTCGGGCGCGCCGTCGTTCCGGGTCGCCTTCGTGGACACCGAGCGCTGCCTCGTGTTGAGCGCGCCGGGGTGGGAGACCGGCGAGAGCCGGGCGACGTGGAGCTTCGCGCTGCACGAGGTGGCACCCGGTGCGACGCGGCTGGTCGTCAGATTCCGCGGGCGGTCGGAGACGCTCCGCGAGCGCGTCGTGAATCGGTTAGTCGTCGAGCCGGTCCAGTTCGCCATGGAGCGGAAGATGCTCAAAGGGATTCGTTTGCGGGCGGAGCGGGCGCGGGCGAGCGCGACGGGCGGTCGGCACCGCTGACCCAGCGCCGACGGGCGATTCGAAAGTCTTTTTGATGCGGTCCGGCTTCGGGAGAGTGCGAGCCGCCTTAGCTCAGACTGGGAGAGCACTCGACTGAAGATCGAGCTGTCCCCGGTTCAAATCCGGGAGGCGGCATATTCTGAGATTCTAAGCGGAGCGAAGAATCGAAGAAACGACGCCGGACTGATTTGAACCCAAGAAGTCGAACGGAGTGAGTCTTCTTTCGGTTCAAATCCGGGAGGCGGCATTTTTCTGTACCTGACCACCGAGCGAAGCGAGCGTGGCAGGTACTGTAACTGCGACCCGACCGGATTCTGAACCAGCGAGCAACTCGGAGAGTTGCGAGTGAGGTTCAAATCCGGGAGGCGGGGAGCGAAATAGAACGTCGGGGCCGAGAGTCACCTCCGAAAAACGACAACCAAATTCCCAACGACGCAATACGAACGACGCGGAATCTGGACGTTTCAACCACGGAGAGTCGTCTATACCGCACTACGGGAAGCCGAGGCGTGCTTCAGAAGACTTATCAGCGTGAGGTCGTTGGATTCAAAGGCAATGGCGAAAGGTAAGGTCGACTTCTTCAACGACACTGGCGGCTACGGTTTCATCTCTACTGACGACGCGGACGACGACGTGTTCTTCCACATGGAAGATGTTGGCGGTCCGGACCTCGAAGAGGGTCAGGAAATCGAGTTCGACATCGAGCAGGCCCCCAAGGGCCCGCGCGCGACGAACGTCACCCGCCTCTAAGCAGGCTTCCGTTCACCGCAGTACATTCACAGACTGACGAACTTCCTCCGTTTTTCACGACCGCGAGCGGCGGCGCTCGGTGGCGAGTCGTCGACTGAGCGAGCGATACCCACACATGCGGAAAGGTTATCCGTCCGCAGGGTCGTTGTACAGTCGCAATGGCGAAAGGTAAGGTCGACTTCTTCAACGACACTGGCGGCTACGGTTTCATCTCTACTGACGACGCGGACGACGACGTGTTCTTCCACATGGAAGATGTTGGCGGTCCGGACCTCGAAGAGGGTCAGGAAGTGGAGTTCGACATCGAACAGGCCCCCAAGGGCCCGCGCGCGACGAACGTCACGCGCCTGTAATTCGGTTTCCGAATTCAGTACCGGACGAATCGATTTCTGAGCGTTTTTTCACCCCCCTGAGCTACGGGACCGTCCGGTGCGAAGCCGGCCGGAGCGCAGGAGACACCGTCCTCGGTTCGTAACCCAGAAGGCTCTTATCCCCCGGCGGTTGTGCATCAAACGAACAACAATGTCTGACGACGGGGAGCTAAAACCTCCCGCGGGAATGGACGACACCCACATCGGCGCGGGCGTCTTTGACGAGACGATGGGGCCGGGGTCGTCGTTTGCGCACCTTTATCGGGGTGAGATACACCGGATGAAATCGTGGCGGGAGCGGCTGGACCGGACCAGTAACTGGGCGATCACGCTGATGGCCGGGATTCTGACGTGGTCGTTTTCCGCACAAACGCATCCGCACTACATCATCCTGCTCGGAGTGGTGACGCTGAGCATCTTCCTCAGTATCGAGGCGCGTCGCTTCCGCGCGTACGACATCTGGCGCTCTCGGGTTCGGCTGATTCAGCAGAACGTCTGGGCGTACGCGCTCGACCCGGACGGCGGCGTCCTCGACGAGAACTGGCGGGAGAAACTCGGGGAGGACTACCGCACACCGAACATGAAAATCCCCTTCGAGGAGGCGCTGGCTCACCGGCTCCGGCGGGTGTACCTGCCGCTGTTCCTCGTGATGCTCGCCGCGTGGGTCATCCAGTTGACGACGTACACGGACGGGACGACCCTCGTCGGGAGCGCCGGCATCGGCGGCGTCCCCGGAAACATCATCGTCGCGTTCGTCGCCGGGTTCTACGCGACGCTACTCGGCATCTCGTTCCGCCCGCGGGAGTGGCACGTCAACGGCGAACTCATCCCGAGCGACGTGACGGGGTGGGAGGAGTCGGAGTACGGCGGGTCGTAGCGCCGCAATTCGAAATGGTTTTTTCGCTCCTGCGCGTCTGTCGAATCGCGCCGCCTTAGCTCAGACTGGGAGAGCACTCGACTGAAGATCGAGCTGTCCCCGGTTCAAATCCGGGAGGCGGCATATTCTGAGATTCTGAGCGGAGCGAAGAATCGAAGAAACGACGCCGGACTGATTTGAACCAGCGAGCAACTCGGAGAGTTGCGAGCGAGGTTCAAATCCGGGAGGCGACTCTATTTTCAGACCGAAGGTGAGAGCCGAAACACCACCTACGCCCGCGCTTCGTCGAGCCACGCGGGTTCTTCGACGGTCGTCGAGCCGACGCCCGTGAGCGAGTACTCCCACGACCCGCTCACCTCGGACCCGTCGTCCATCCGCCCCGAGAACGACCACGATTCGTGGCGCGAGAGGCCGTCTTCGTCGACGAGGGCGACGTACTCGAAGCTCGTGACCTCCAGATTTCCGGGCTCGCCCTGCGCCGCGGCCGACCCGGCGAGAATCAGCGCCTCGTTCGCGGCCGACAGTTCGTAGCGTTCGACGGACGCGCCGTCGAACGTCTCGGTGCCGGCGAACGTCAGGTCGTCGTCAGCGCCGTACGCGCGGGCCTGCGAGAGCGCGATGGCGGTGGCGAGAACCTCCGTCGACCCCTCGTACGAGGTGTACGTGGCCTCGTCGTCGCCGCCGACGCGGACGTACGTCACGCCGTCGGCGACGTACTGCTCGACGCCGCCCGCGTCGGACTGGCCGTCGGTCGTCGAGGTCGTGCGACTGTACGACCGTTCGGCGTCGAGGTCGGCGGCAAACTCGCGGGTGACCGCGGTTTCGACGCCGTCCGCGTCGACGCCGGTGTACGACCAACTGACGGTGAAACTCCCGGCGTCGCGGAGCAGGCGCTCGGGGTCGCTCAGTTCGAAGTCGTCGCCGTCGCTCGACGCGCCGGTGTCCGCGCTGCCGCCGCCGTCGGTGGGGGTATCGGTGTCGTCGGCGTCGGCGGCCGGGGCGACATCCGCGCCGCCGGCGCACCCGGCGAGAAGCACGAGGACTGCGATAAGTAAGACGGGTATGCGGTTGGAGTACACGACGACGATACGACGAGGAGAATCTTAAGTAGGCACAGCGAACCGCGTCGTTCGGCGCTGTCGACGGCGGGTACGGGACAAGAGCCGCGCGAGCGCGGCGCTCAGACGGGGTGACGCTCAGGCGGTCACCGACGCCGACTGCGCCACGTCGCGGTGCGAGACGCGGACCTCGACGCCCGACGGGGTGACGGAGACGGTCACGTCGTCGACGGTGCGTTCGTATTCGGCGGTGTGAGTTCCGGACCGAGAGATGCGCAGGCGCTTCGAGAGGAGGCCGGCGTCCACAAGCGGGTCGAGCTTTCGGTAGGTGGTCGAAAGCGGGAGGTCGCACGCCTCGGAGAGTTCGCTCGCAGAGCGGGCGATACCGTCGGTCGCGTCGAGGATGCGCCGGCAGTCGTCGTCTTCGAGAAGCGAAAACAGCGCGTCGACCTCGTCGTGGTCGTCGACGACGCGGGGTTCGGAGGCGGCCGTTGCAGAGCGGAAATCGAACGGGAGCGAAGCCTGACTCATACTGTTGTAGAACCGGCGAACGGGGACCAACTGACAACCCCGATAGCGTGGGACGTTTATATACTCCCCCGGCGGACTCGGGTGGCGAGGGGGCCGGCGGCGACGGCGGCGGGTCGCTATCCTTCTTCGAGCACGTCGCCGAGCAGTTTCGTCAGGGCGGCGGCGAGATGTTCCGAGAACGTCGATTGGTTGATGTCGAGTTCGGCGGCGACCTCGGTCGCGTTGGCCCCGCGCGGGCGCTCGAAGTAACCCATGTCGTAGGCGGTCTGGAGGACTTCGAGTTGGCGGGTGGTGAGCTTCCCGCGGTCGACGAAGACGCTATCGCCGGGGGCGTCGCCGGTGGGCGAGCGCACGAGGCGCTTGATGTCGAGGCCGGGGAAGCGGTCGCGAAGCTCACCGATGACGGCCTGTAACTGCTCGTAGTCGGCGGCGTGGAAGACGAGCGTCAGACTGCCGCGCTGGGCGAAGTAGCGGTCGACCGGACAGCCGAACTCCCCGAGGCACTCGCAGGGACAGTCGGCGCTCCCGTCGTGAGTGTAGCGGTAGAGGTGCTTCGAACCGTAGGAGAAGATGGGTTCGAGCGCGGACGCGTCCGGCGGGTCGTCGGCCTCAAGGACGAACTCGGAGACGCTCACCTCGCCGGGGGTGGAGACGACGCTGGTCGAGACGGAATCGACGACGGAGTCCGTCGAGTGGGCGACCGAGGCGACGGGGCAGACCGACGGCGAGTCGAACTCGACCGTGGCGCGAATACCGGCGGGCATGAGGTTACGAGCGGGCGAGTCGCGGTTCGCCGCGGGACGCGCTGACCGCCGCAGCGACGACCGCCGCAGCGACGACCGTCGCGACAGGGGCCGCCTCGGAGGCGACGACCGCGGACATTACTGGTCGGACTCCGCGGCGTCCAGTTCGACGGCGCGCCCGCCCAGCGTCTCGGGGTCGAGTTCGAACAGTTGGATGTCGAGGTCGCGCTTCGTCTCGCCCCAGATTTCGAACAGCGGACGCTTTGCCTTGCCGTACTGGACGATTCGTTCGACGGTCAGCTCGTCGGGGTCGACGCGTTCGAGCGTCCCCTCGGCGATGATGCTCCGATAGCTCCCGTCGTTCGACTCGTGGACGACGAGTCGGGCCCGCGGCGACGACGTGAGGAACTGCCGTTTTTCGCTTTCGGGTGTGGAGACGAGTCGGAGATAGAACCGACCGCTCTCGCCGTCGTAGCCGTAGGAGATGGGAATCGCGTATGGTTCGTCCGCCTTCGCGAGCGAGAGGACGCCCGTCTCGTGACGGGACAGGACCTCGCGTATCTCGTCGGGCGAGAGTTCGGTCTGTTGGTCCAGAGACATCGGTTCGTACCACCAGACTCGCGGCCGACGTAATTACTGTTACTTCTCGGCACGCCCGAGAGAGTCGAGTCGGGTGATATCGGCGGACTCGGTCGCGACTCGGTCACGGGCGCGCGCTCAGGTAGTCGAGAAGGCGTCGGCCGTGAGCGCGGCGCTGCAGACGACACAGCCGTTTTCGAGGAGGGCGTCGCGCATGGAGTCGTTGACCAGCATGGACTCCGCACACTCCGGGCAGACGAATGTGTAGTCCGCGCTGTCGCTCATGTGGTTCGTAGTACGCGTGGCACACGTATATGTAGCCTACTGTTTTTCGGGTGCCGGGGACGCGGCGAGGCGAGCGCCCCGACCGAGCGCGGGTTCGGTCGCGGGTGCGACCGAAAAGCGAGACTCACGCGGGACATGGGTCGAAGGCGTCATCCGAGACGGGGCTTCCGCAGATGGGACAGCCGCGTTCGAGGACCGCGGCGCGCATCCCGCCGTTGACGGCGAAGCCCTCGCCGCACTGCGAACACGTGAACTCGTAGTCGTCCGTCGTCGTCGTCGCGCTCATCAGTCCACCTCCGGCGAGGCGAGCGCCGTCTCGGTTCGCTCCGTCCGCCGCGCGGCGGTGCGCGTCGCGGTCATCGCGACCGGCCCTCCGCGCCGTCTTCGCCGCCGTCGGTGGCGACCTGCCGGAACGCGAGCGACACGCCGGCGTCGTCGAACGAAAACGAGAGCGTGTCGAAGTTGGTCGCGAACTCCCGCGGGTGGTGCGTCGCCGTCTGGACCCGCAGTCGCTCGTCGAGGAGCGACGCCTCGGTCAGCAGGTCGAGCTTCCGGTAGACCGTCGACAGCGGCACGTCACAGAGTTCGGCGCACTCCTGTGCGGTTCTCGGAGCCTCGTCGCAGGCGGCGAGGATTCGCCGGCTGTCGCCGTCGCTGAGCGCCGAGAGGGCACTCGACGGGTCAGAGAGGACGTGGCTGCGGCGCGAGTTTCGGGTCAACGACTGTTCGACGGCGGAGACAGATGACGTGTTCATACTTCGATAGACGACCGACAGCGGGAGGTATCTCCGCCCGCGCTATCCGGGGAGGTTTAAGTACTCGACCCGTCGCAGGCTTCGAGTCGGGCCAGTCTGCGGCGCACCGCGGGGTTCGAACTCAGCGCTCACGCGCGCCGGCGCTGAAGCCCTGTCCGGGAGTCGATGCGAAGCTCCCAGCCGAGGATATCCTGCATCGGCTCCGTCTCCGAGAACAGGGTCGGATACCACGCGTTGTCTTCGAGCGCGTCGCGGACGCGGTCCCAGTCGCCGTCGTCGACCTGGTGGAGTTCGCCGTCGACGACGACGCTCTCCCACTGGTCCCGCGACGGGGCGTTCCAGACGGTGAAGCTCGCGCGGGCGGTCCGCTCCGCGAACTCGGCCTTCTTCGAGGACTCGCCGGGGCGGAGGAAGACGAAGTAGAGCCGCCCTCGGTCGGCGTCGTAGCCGAACGAGAGGGGAATCCCGTAGGCGACGCCGTCGTCCGCGAGCGAGAGGACGCCGACGCCCTCCTCGCGGAGCAGGCGGTCTATCTCCTCGGCAGGCATCTCGATGCGGTTGTGTTGGGCGAAGTCAGGGGCCATGGGAGATATACGCACGGAGAGACCATAAGCCTGCCAGCGAACTGACCCGTCTAACCAGCGTCCCCCGACGCGGCGACGCGGGGCTTATCCCCGGCGACGACGAACCGCGGGACGACACCCGGATGACGGTGAACACACTCCACCGGCCGACGCACCGCGACGCCCTCGTCCACCTCGAAGCCGCCTTCGAGCGCGGCGACATGGTGACGATATTCGGGCGGTGCACGGTCGATTACGACGGCCGCGCGACGAGCGAACTCGGCCCCGGCGACCGGCTCGTCGTCCTGAAGCCGGACGGCTCGATTCTGGTCCACACCGACGAAAAGCGGACGCCTGTCAACTGGCAGCCGCCGGGCTGTACCCACTCCGCGAGCGTCCGCGACGGCCGGCTTCGGGTCAGAAGCACGCGCACGACCCCCGACGAGCGCCTCGACGTACAGTTCGAGCGCGTCGAGCAGTGTTCGGCCTACGCCGTGAACGACCGGAGCGACCTCGAACTCGTCGGCAGCGAGGAGGACCTACGTCAGCACATCCTCACGGACCCCGATGTCCTCGAACCGGGGTTCGAGCCGCTCGAAACCGAGCGACAGAGCGACGCGGGCGCTATCGACATCTTCGGCGAGGACGCAGAGGGCGTTCCGGTCGTCGTGGAGTTGAAACGGCGGCGCGTCGGTCCCTCGGCGGCGAGTCAGCTTCGCCGGTACGTCGACGCGCTCCACCGCGAGTTCGGTGACGACGAGCCGATTCGCGGCGTCCTCGTCGCGCCCTCGGTGACCGAGCGAGCGGGCGATATGCTCGACCGCGAGGGGCTCGAGTTCGTCGCGCTCGACCCCGAGACGGGCGAACCGCCGGTCGATGACGAGAAAGCCGACGGCGACGACGCCTAATCAGTCCAGCCCGGCGGCGGCGACGAAGTTCTCGACGGTTCGAGCGGCCGTCACGCCGCTGAAGTCGCGGTCGGCGTCGGCGTCGGGCCAGCCGAAGTCGTCGACGATGCGGTCGAGGAGGGCGGCCGTGAACTCGGGGTGGTACTGGACCGTCCAGACGGGCGCGTCCTCGTGGCGGGTGGCGAGGTGGTCGTAGTAGTCCGCGGAGGCGACGGTCTCCATGCGGTCGCCGGGGGCGACGACGTAGTCGCCGTGAACCATCGGGATGCGTCCGGAGACGCCGTCGAACAGCGGGTCGTCGTCGAGGGTCACATCGGTGATACCGCGGCGTTGGTCGCCGGCTTCGACCGTGCCGCCGAGGGCGTCGTTGACGAGTTGGTGGCCGAAACAGACGCCGAGCGTGGGCAGTTCGCGGGCGACGAGGTCGCGGGCGAGCAGGCGCGCGTCGTCGAGCCACGGTCGCTCGTCGGCCTCGTAAACGCCCGCGGTGCTCCCGGTGAGAACGACGGCGTCGACGTTCGAGAGCGTCGGGAGGCCGTCGTCGGGAAGCGAGTGAACGGTCCCCTCGCGGCCGTCGAGGGCGAGGTCAGCGAGCGCGTCGGTGAAGTACGCGGGGCCGTCCGCAGGCATACAGTCGCAGACGAGCAGCATGGGCAGAACCGTGGCGGCGGCGGCGCATAAGACTGTCTCCCGGCCGGGACGAGCGGTCCCTGCGACGAACCGGCGTGCGAGGGGCTGACACGACTGCGGCGGGCGAATGAAGCTTCGAAGCGTTTTTAGCCCGCCTGACCCTTCGGTTTCACAAGTAACCATGTCAGACAAACCCGCCTCTATGTACCGGGAGATTACGAACCCGGCGTACACCCGACGCGAGTACATCACGGGTATCCCCGGTTCGAAGATTGCACAGCACAACATGGGCGACCTGCAGGCCGACCCCGAGGACTACCCCGTCCAGATCAGCCTGAAGGTCGAAGAGGAAGTGCAGATTCGTCACGGGTCGCTCGAATCCGCGCGTCTGTCTGCCAACCGCCTCATGCTCAAGCACGCGGGCGAAAAGCAGTACAAGATGATTCTGCGCAAGTTCCCGCACCACGTCATCCGCGAGAACAAGCAGGCGACCGGCGCGGGTGCGGACCGTGTCTCCGACGGGATGCGCCAGTCGTTCGGGAAGGTCGTCGGGACCGCCGCTCGCATCCCCAAGGGCGAGACGGTGTTCACCATCTACTGCGACGTCGAGGACGCCGAAACGGCGAAGGACGCCTTCCGCCGCGCGTACAACAAGATGTCGCCGCCGTGCCGCATCGTCGTCGACCGCGGCGAAGAGCTGCTCGTCGCGTAAGTTCGCGTCGGCGCGTCGGCGCGTGCTCGGAACGTGCCTCGCCTCGAACCCACCATTTTTGCCCCGGGACCCCGCCTCGTAGCGTATGCTTCGGTTGGCGGTCACCACCTCCAGCGAGACGTTCGAGCGAATGCGCGACCCGCTCGGGGACCGCGGCATCGACGTGGCACACCTCCGCGCCAAGGAGTTCGCGCTCGACCTCTCGACGCCGCCGGCCGAGTCGTTCGACGTGGGCTTCGTCTATCCCACGCGGCCGATGGAAGGCGGCGTCGTCACCGCCAGACACGACATCCCGTGGGTGAACACGCGCGAGGACGTGCTCACCTCGCGGAACAAGGCGGGCGTCATCGCGGCGCTCGAACGCGCCGGCCTACCGGTCCCGCAGAGCGTCTGCGTCTCGAACCCGGCGGACGAGTCGGACCTGCTCGACGCCGTCGAGTCGGCGGGCCTCGACTACCCCGTCGTCGTCAAGCCGAACTCCACGACGCGGGGTGTCGGCATCGCCAAGGCCCACGACCCGGACTCCCTTTCGGGCCACGCGGACGTGCTGAGCCTCGTCCACGACTTCCGAGCGACCGGCGACAAGTCGTTCCTGATTCAGGAGTGGCTCCCGGACGCGCGGGACTACCGGGCGATGGTGCTCGACGGCGAGGTCGTCGGCGCGGTCGAGCGCCGCCTGTCCGACGGCGCGCGCGACGGCGGGCGCTGGAAGCACAACGTCCACCGCGGCGCGGAGGCGGTCGGGGTGACCCTCCCGAAACGCCACCGCGAACTCGTCGAGTCGGTCGCCGACGAACTGGGCATCCGCTATCTCGGAGTCGACCTGCTCGAATCCGACGGGCGGGTCGTCGTCTCGGAGACGAACGCCCGGCCGACCATCGACGACGACGCGAAGTACGACGCCGACTTTTTTGACCGACTGGCGGCGCTCATAGAGCGGGTCGCAAAGAAGTCCTGAACGGGCCGTAGCGAAGCCGAGTCGTTACTCGACGTCGATGGCGGCGGAGTCCTCGGCGCGGTCGAACGTGACCTGCAGGACGCCGTTGTTGAAGGTGGCCGACGCGGAGTGTTCGTCGACGCGGGCCGGGAGGCGGATACGTTCGTCGTACTCGCGGCGGTCACCGGCGGCGCTGATAGTCAGCGTCTCACCGTCGCACTTGAGGTCGATGGCGTCTTTGTCGACGCCCGGGAGGTCCGCGACGAGTCGGAGTGTAGAGCCCTCATCGTACACGTCGATGTGGGTCTCGGAGGCGAATCCGGCGTCGCCTCCGGTCATGTCGTTCATCATCCGTTCGATTTCGTCGAAGATGTTGTCGAACGGGTCGTCGCGGTCGTCTCTGACCATGAAGGCCGCTATGAAATCGGAGGATAAAACGTTTCTGCCTGTGACAGCCATCTGCCAGCGAATCGCCAGGATTCGGCCGCGAGCGACCGTCTACAACCTGACCACTCGCCCCCGAGCGGGCGTGTCAATCGCCGCCCGAGTCTGACCGGTTATGTTCGTTTCTGTCTGGATTGTGATTGTGAATGAAAGGTAACGTTCGATTAGACCGTATTCACCGAAACAGATATACACCTGCAACTGGGATATTGATATGGATACTACTCGAACATGAGTGAAAAATCCTACCTCAGCGCGGGCGAGAACGTGGACGAATCGGACGTGGTGCGGGTGGCACTCAACGGCTTCGGCCGCATCGGCCGGAACATCTTCCGTGCCGTCCTCGACAACCCGAAGGTCGAACTGGTCGCCATCAACGACGTCATGGACTTCGACGACATGGCGTACCTCGCGAAGTACGACTCCGTCATGGGCCGACTCGACGGCGTCGAGCGCGACGGCGACTCGCTGTCCATCGGCGGTACCTCGGTGAGCCTCTACAACGTCCAGTCCCCCGCGGAGCTTCCGTGGGGCGAACTCGACGTGGACGTGGCGCTCGAATGTACGGGCATCTTCCGCACGAAGGAAGACGCCTCCGCACACCTCGAAGCGGGCGCGGAGAAGGTCGTCATCTCCGCGCCGCCGAAGGGCGACGAGCCGGTCAAGCAGATCGTCTACGGCGTCAACCACGACGAGTATGACGGCGAGGACATCATCTCGAACGCCTCCTGTACGACCAACTCCGTCACGCCGGTCGCGAAGGTGCTCGACGAGGAGTTCGGCATCGAAAACGGTCTCCTGACGACCGTTCACGCCTACACGGGCAGCCAGAACCTCATCGACAGCCCCCACGCGAAGCAGCGCCGCGGGCGCGCCGCCGCCGAGAACATCGTCCCGACGACGACCGGCGCGGCGCAGGCGGCCACCCAGATTCTGCCCCAGCTCGACGGCAAGCTCGACGGCATGGCGATTCGCGTCCCCGTGCCGAACGGCTCGCTCACCGAGCTCGTCGTCCGCCTCGAAGACAAGCCCTCCGTCGAGGAGATTAACGACGCCTTCCGCGCCGCGGCCGACTCCGGCCCGCTCGCGGGCGTCCTCGGCTACACCGACGACGAGGTCACCTCGCGTGACATCCTCGGTCTGCCGTTCTCCAGCACCGTCGACCTCAACACGACGAACCAGGTCAACGACGGCGGCCTCTACAAGATTCTGACGTGGTACGACAACGAGTACGGCTTCTCCAACCGGATGCTCGACGTCGCCCACTTCGTCACGCACCAGTAGACGCCGCCGCGAATCGCCCGCGGTTTCAGCGCGAGCTACCCACCACTAAGTACTCCCTCCACGTTCTTCCACCCGATGTTCAAGACCCTCGACGACCTCGACCCGGAGCAGCGCGTACTCGTCCGACTCGACCTCAATTCGCCGGTCGAAGACGGCGAGGTCCAAGACAACCGACGGTTCGACCGCCACGCGGAGACCGTCCGCGAACTCGCCGAGGCCGGCCACCGCGTCGTCCTCATGGCCCATCAGGGCCGCCCCGGCGGCGACGACTTCGTCTCGCTCGAACAGCACGCGGACATCCTCGCCTCGCACATCGACCGCGACGTGGGGTTCGTCGCTGACACCTACGGCGACGACGCCATCGCCGCCATCGACGCGCTCGAAGCCGGCGACGTGCTCCTCCTCGAAAACACGCGGATGTGCGACGAGGAGCTTCCCGAAGAGGACCCGGAAATTAAGGCCGACACCGAGTTCGTCCGGACCCTCGCCGAGCACGTCGACGCCTACGTCAACGACGCCTACTCGGCGGCCCACCGCTCGCACGCCTCGCTGGTCGGCTTCCCGCTCGTACTCCCCGCCTACGCGGGCCGCGTGATGCAGACCGAGTACGAGGCGAACTCCTCCATCGCCACCCGCGAGTTCGACGGGCAGGTGACGATGGTCGTCGGCGGGACGAAAGCCACCGACGTCATCGACGTGATGAACAACCTCGGCGACAAGGTCGACCAGTTCCTGCTCGGCGGCATCGCGGGTGAGCTGTTCCTCCGCGCGGCCGGCAACGACGTGGGCTTCGACCTCGAAGGGATGGACTTCTTCGACGACCAGTGGGAGGAAAACCGCGAGACCATCGAGTCGCTTCTCGACGAGCGCGGCGACCAGATTAAACTCGCCGTCGACCTCGCCTACGAGGACGAAACCGACGACCGCGGCGAAATCGCGGTCGCCAACATCACCGAGAAGGACCGCGCCTACCTCGACGTGGGCTCGATGACGGTCGACGAGTACGACCCCATCATCCGCGACTCCGAGGCCGTCTTCGTGAAGGGCGCGCTCGGCCTGTTCGAAGACGAGCGCTTCGCGGTCGGTACGACCGGCGTCCTCCGCGCCATCGCCGAGACCGACTGCTTCTCCGTCGTCGGCGGCGGCGACACCTCCCGCGCCATCGAGATGTACGGCATGGACGAAGGCGACTTCGGCCACGTCTCCATCGCCGGCGGCGCGTACATCCGCGCGCTGACCGGCGCGCCGCTGGCCGGCGTCGAGGCGCTGAAGCAGGACTGAAGCCGCGTAGCGTCACCCGTCCCTCTTCTCGGCGAACACGCCGGCCGCGCCATCGACGAGAATCGCGACGCCGCCCGCGAAGACCAACAGCGTGAGGAGTCCGCCGACGGCGTTGTCGTCGGGGAAATTCCCCGAGGCGCGAACCGCCAGCGTCCACCCGGCGCTGAACGCCGCGTAACCCGCCATCGCCGCGCCGATGACGACGTTCGTTCCGCCGCCGAGCGTCACGCTGAGCGCCGGCGACCCGACTTCCCCGGCGTCGTCGGCGGTCTCGTCGGAGCCGTCCGTCTCGCTCGCGTCGCCGTCGGAGCCGTCTCGTTCTGACACGCCCCGAACGGGGACCGCGCGGGACATAAGTGTCACCCAACGTTGATAGCCGACGCCGCCGAACCGACTCCCATGAAACTCGGCGTCGTCTCCGACACGCACGACAACCTCGACCACGTCGAAGCCGCGGTCTCGCACTTCGAATCGGAGGGCGTTGACGCGGTCGTCCACTGCGGCGACATCGTCGCGCCCTTCTCGGCCGCGCCGTTCGACGCGGACTTCGACTTCCACGCCGTCCGCGGCAACAACGACGGCGAGTGGGCGCTCCGCGAGGCGGTCGAGTCGTTCGGTACCTACCACGGCGACTTCGCGCACCTGACGCTCGACGGCCAAGAGATAGCGGTGTACCACGGCACGGAAGCCGGACTGGTGGACGCGCTCGTCGACTCGGGGACGTACGACTTCGTCCTGCGCGGCCACACCCACGAGCGGGTGGTCGAACACCGCGGGAAGACGACGCACATCAATCCCGGCGGCCTGCCGATTCCCGGCGCGGACGACGCGTTCCACGTCGCAATCGTTGACCTCGACACCGGGAACGTGGCGTCGCGGTCGCTCTGAGGGAGCGAAGCGAGTGGGTGAAAAACCGCAGCCGCACCGAACCACACCGCACCGAACTGAACAGACGATTCGCCGTTAGTCGTCGGCGAACTCCGCGCGCGCCTGCTCAGAGAACCCAGAAGGGTCGCCGGAGATGCCGATGCCGAGCGTCCGGTCGGTGAGCGCCATGCTGTCCTGTTGGTCTTCGAGGTCGAACATCGCGCGGATGGCGTCGACGTTCTCGGGAATCACGTCGGACTGCTGGTGGATGGCCTGGAACAGGTAGAGGTCGCGGCCGTTGACGCCGATGGACTCGCCCCACACGCAGTTTTCCCACATGTCGCCGCGCGGGCGGCCCGCGTCGAGCGCGAAGTCCATGAGCTTGCCCGCGCCGTCGATGCCCATCCCCTCCGGGATGACGTAGACGCGGTTCTCGCCTTCGAGCAGTTGGCGGACGTGCGCGCCGGTCACGTCGTCTTCGAGCGTGACGTTGAGCGCGTGGACGTGCATCAGCGTCGCCGGCACCTTCAGACCGAGCGTGTCGATTTCGAGGCCGGGGAAGATGGTCTTCACGTCGGGGCCGTGGTGCGACGGAATCTCGATTGGGTTCGGCAGGATGTCGTTTATCGGCCCGCGGGAGTTCTGGCCGGGGTCGCCGCCGCGGCGGACGAGCGTCGCCCGAACCTTCTCGACGCCGTACTCGGCTTCGAGCGGCGCGATGATGCGCGAGAGGCCGGTCGTGTTACAGGAGACGACGCGGACGTAGTCGGCGTCGCGGGCGGCGTCGAAGTTGGCCCGCGCGTTGAAGCTCACGTCGGCCACGTCGGCGTCTTCGCCGCCCTGGAAGATGGCGGGCGTGTGGTGCGTCTCGTACAGTTCGCGGTTCTCCGCGCCGATGCCGGACGGCGTGCAGTCGACGATAACGTCGGCCTCGGCGACCAGTTCGTCAACCTCGCCGGCGAGGTCGACGCCGGCCTCGGAAAACAGCGGCGAGCGTTCCGGAATCGCGGCGTACATCGGGTAGCCGCGTTCGCCCGCGGTGTGCGCTTCGAAGTTGGGCTGGGTCTTGGCCACGCCGATGAGTTCCATGTCGGGCTGCGCGTGGACCGCGTCGGCGACGCGCTTTCCGATTGTGCCGTAGCCGTTGACACCCACTCGTATCATGGGAGACAAACGACCGGGCCCGACCATAGTTATTTCGATGGTTAATACTTAGAAATTAACTCTCGGGCGAGTGAGTCCCTCGATTACCTCCGAGGCGAGTGAAACCCCCGATTCGGGGCGACGGGGCGGAAACCGAACGCGAGGGGGCAGATGGGAACGCCTAACAGCGCCGGCGGCGCAGGTGTCCACATGACCGAAGCCGACGCCGACCTCCGCGCCGCCAGCGAGACGGCGGTCCGTCAGTGTCTCGACCTTCAGCCCGACGAGTCGCTCGTCGTCGTCACCGACGACAAGCGCGAGCGCATCGGCGAGGCGCTCTACGAGGTCGCAAGCGAAGTGACCGACGACGCGACCATCGTCCGCTACCCGCCGGGGAACCAACACGGCGAGGAGCCGCCCGCGCCGGTCGCCGCCGCGATGCGGTCCTGCGACGCCTTCCTCGCGCCGACGACGAAGAGCCTGAGCCACACCCGCGCCCGCGGCGACGCCTGCGACGCCGGCGCTCGCGGCGCGACCCTTCCCGGAATCACCGAGGAGGTGTTCGTCACCGGCCTCGACGCCGACTACGACGCCATCTACGACCACAGCGCGGCGATGCTCGACGCCGTCGGCGACGCCGACGAACTCCGCGTCACGACCGAGAAAGGCACGGACATCACGTTCGTCCGCGGGGACCGCGAGTGGCTCGCAGACACCGGCGCAATCGCGGCGTCCGGCTCGTTTTCGAACCTCCCCGCGGGCGAAATCTTCCTCAGCCCCGCGTCCGCGACGGGCACCTACGTCGTCGACGGGACGATGATGCCCCACGGCCGCCTCGACGAGGGCGAGGAACTCCGCTTCGAGGTCGAAGACGGCTACGTCACCGAGATTTCCGACGATGACATCCGCGAGCAGGTCGAGGCCGCGGCGGCGGAAGTCGGGCAGGACGCCTACAACCTCGCCGAAATCGGCATCGGCACCAACGTCGGCGTCACCGACCTCGTCGGCTCCGTCCTGCTCGACGAGAAGGCCGCGGGCACGGTCCACATCGCCATCGGCGACGACGCCGGCATCGGCGGCGACACCGACGCGCCGCTCCACCTCGACGGTATCATCCGCGAGCCGGCGGTGTACGCCGACGGCGAAGAAGTCGACCTGCCGCGGCCCTAAACGGGTGCACGCCGAGACCGCGGCCGGTCGGTCGGCTCGCCCCGTTCGTTGAGCGAGCGTCCTGCCATCGACTCCCACGCCGAGACGGAGAAAGGCGGCTTTTTACGGCCTGATGGGCTAGCGACCCGTATGAGCCTACCCGACGCCGGCGAGCGCGTCCCCCTCTCCTGTCCGACGTGTTCGCCCGACGAACCCACCGTCCACGAGGTGCTGAAGCCCGGCGGTCACTCGACCGTCCGGTGTACCGAATGCAGCCACGTCCACAAGGAGAAAGTCGAGATTCCCGACGAGACCGAGATGAACGTCGTCGTCTCGCAGGACGGCGACTCCGTCTCGACCGAGGTGCCCGTGCCGGTCGGCACGACCATCGAGGTCGGCGACGAGTTCATCGTCGACACGCCGGAAGCGATTCAGCTCGTGCGCATCACGGGCATCGAAGTCGGCCCCGAACAGCGCGCCGACGAGGCCGCGGTCGCGGACGTGAAGACCGTCTGGACCCGCGTCGTCGACAACGTCGCGGTCAACGTCACCATCCACCCGAAGGACGGTAAGCGCGAGGACACCCGGAGCGTCACCGTCAACGTCCCCGGCGACTACGAGTTCGTCGTCGGCGAGACGGAGGCGTTCGGTGACGAAGAGGTCGAAATCGAAGGCCTCGTCGTCCGCTCGGACGCCCCCGAGTACCGCCACGGCAAGCTCGACCACCCCGGCGACATGGTGTACGCGAAGGACGCGAAGCGCGTCTACGCCCGCGACCAGACCTCGACCGCGTGGTCGGCCTGGTAAGGGAACTCCGACGCCGAAACGCCCCGCCCCGCCGACGCCGGACGATACCGCCCGTCCAACGCACGACCTTTTGTCTCCCGACCCGTCGGTGCGACCATGCCTACCCGCGACCGGTCGCAGTCGTCGGTCGAATCGCTCGCGCTCCTGTGGGCCGCCCGCGAGAGCGGCGTCATCGACGCGCTCACGACGAGCGCCGGCACCGCCGAGGCCGTGGCCGACACCGCCGGTATCGACCGCCGAGCCGCCCGCATCGCGGTCGAGGCGCTGGCCGCGATGGGCTTCATCAAGCGCGTCGGCGACGAGTACGAGATAACGAACCGCGCGCTCGGCTTCCTCGCCAAGCGCGACGTGCGCTCCATCGGTCGCCTCCCGCACGCGCTGGACCGATTCTCGCTCTACGCCGACCTCCCGGAGACGATGGCGACCGGCGAGACCCCCGCGTTCCCGGACGACTGGCTCCGGAACCGCCTCGGCGCGCACGACGCCACCGAGGAGTCGGTCGTCCGGGCCTGCGTGACCGCCGCGGTCCGCGCGGCTCCCGACGCGACGCGCGTCCTCGACCTCGGCGGCGCGTCGGGCGTCTTCGCCCGCGAGTTCGTCGCCCGCGGCCGCGACGTGACCCTCGTCGACGACGCGGAAACCGTGGAAGTCGTCCGGCCGCTCCTCTCCCGGGCCGGCGTGGACCTCGTCGCGGGCGACCCGACCGACCCGCCGGTATCGGGGTTCGAACTGGTCTTCGCCGGCGACGCCTTCGCCGGGCGCGACCCGGACGACGCGCGGGCCCTCGTCGCGGGCGCGTTCGACGCCCTCGAACCCGGCGGCGCGGCGGTGTTCGTCGATAGCCTGTACGGCCGGTGTTCGACCGAGGCGACGGCCGAGCGAGCGGTGGACGCGCTCGCGGCCGGTCGCGGCGACCTCCACGACGAGACGACGGTTCGCTCGTGGGTCGAATCGGCCGGATTCGACGGCTGTACGGTCCGAGACGTGCCGGGGACCGACCTCCAGGCGGTCGTTGGCGAGCGTGCGGTTGATTAGGACCGACCTCCGAGGTCGACTATGGACAACTCGGTGCTGCGCGACGACATGGTCGACGGCTTGGAGCACTCGCTCGAGTCGCTCCCGGAGGCCGTCTCCATCGCCATGCGCAGCGTCCCGCGACACGAGTTCGTCACCGACTCGCCGTATCAGAACCGCCCGACCGAGCACCGCGACACGAACACGACCATCCTCGCGCCGACGACGGTCGCGCGCCTGCTCGCCGCGCTCGACCCCCACCCGGACGACGAGGTGCTCGTCGTCGGCGCGGGCGTCGGCTACACCGCCGCGGTCCTCGCTGAAATCGTCGGCGACGCCCGCGTCCACGCGGTCGACATCACGCGCTCGCTCGTCTACGAGGCGCGCGAGAACCTCCAGCGCGCCGGCTACGGCGGCGTCCTCGTGGACTGCCGCGACGGCGCGGAGGGGCTTGCCGACTACGCACCCTTCGACCGCATCCTCGTCGAGGCCTCGGCGGTCCGCCCGCCCGCGCGACTCCTCGCACAGCTCGCTGACGGCGGCCGACTCGTCATGCCGAAGGGCGTCGGCGAGCAGACGCTCGTCGCCGTCGAGGACGGCGAAGTGGCCGAGTCGTTCGGTCCGCTGTCGTTCAAGCCGCTGCTCGTCGACGGCGAACAGACCGGAAGCATCGTCAGAAACCGGACGCGCCGCGAGGACCCCGAGTACGAGGGTCGCGGCTGGCACGCCGGCCACGGCTGGGAACAGGACTGGATAGACTGGGGCGGCAGCGGGTAGACGAGTCGGGCCGAGCTCCCGACGTATCGGCCGACGCGACAGTCACGCTTCTCCGGGGCCGAGAACCGACGGTGCACGATTTAGCCGCCGAACGCGTAGTTAGCACCGGTGAATCAACCATGGAGAAGAACGTCGGCGGCTACGACCGTATCGCGCGCGCCGTCCTCGGACCGGTACTCGTCGTCGTCGGGACGGCGGGTCTCGCGGGCTTCCTGACCATCGCGGCCGGCACCCTCGGACTCGTCATCGCGGTCGCGGCGCTCCTCGTCGGAGCGGTCCTCGCGACCACGGCGGTTACCCAGAAGTGCCCGCTCAACGACCTGCTGGGCGTCAACACCTACGAGGGCGCGACGGCGACCGAGACCGAATCCGCGGGGAAACCCCGCGCGCAGTAAGCTTTTCTTCGACTCGACACTCGAACCCGGCCGGACCGACGAGTGCGGCGAGACCGGTCGCTAGGTATCAAATATGATATCTTGCGGGAAACAGCTTTTGCATCGCTCCAGAGACCGGCGGTAGCGATGACGCCACCACTCCCGACGCGGGAACAGCTCCCGGACGACCTGCTCGAACGGGCCAACTGGGTCGGGTGGCGAACGCAACTGTGCGACGGCGAGGAGACAGTTGTGCCCCGAAGCGCGACCGACGGCGGGCCCGCATCGGCAACTGACGACTCGACGTGGGCGACATTCGACGAGGCGCTCGCGTGTGCTCGGGAGAGGCGCGTCGACGGCGTGGGGTTCGCGTTCACCGACGACGACCCGTTCGTCGGTATCGAACTCGAAAACTGCCGCGACGCCGAGACCGGCGCGACCGACGAGTGGGCGCGGGCGCTCGTCGACCGACTCGACTCCTACACGGAAGTGACTCCCTCGGGAACGGGGTTCCGCGTTATCGTCCGCGGGACGCTCCCGTCAGGGAGCGCCCGAGCCGGCGGCCTCGAACTCTCGGACGCCACGCGGTTCCGCCCCGTGACCGGCGACTGCGCCGACGGCGCGCCCGCGGCGGTCGCAGAACGGAGCGACGCGCTCGCGACGGTTCACGGTGCGTACTTCGAAACCGACCCGGAGCCGTCGCCGTCGGTCGCCCCCGTCGCCCCGACCGCCTCAATCGACTCGGTCAACCCAGACGCTCCGAACTCGGACCGAGCGCCCGCCGACGCACGACTCGACGAGATAAGCGGCCCGGGCAACGACCTCACGGACGACGAGGTCGTCCGCCGCGCCTCGAACGCCGTCAACGGGGTGGCGTTCACCCGCCTGTGGCGGGGTGACGCGAGCGGCTACGACGACCGCGACGAGGCTGACGCGGCGCTGTGTTCGATGCTCGCGTTCTGGACGGCCGGCGACGCCCGACAGATGTGCCGCCTGTTTCGGGACTCCGGACTCTTTCGGCCGGCGTGGGACGAAGTCGTCCACGCCGACGGCTCGACCTACGGCGCGAAGACGGTCCGGCGAGCGATTCGGGAGACCAGCGAGTTCTACGACCCGTCCGGTTGGTCGAGCGCGGTGCGGCGGTCAGCGACGCAATCGGACGACGACCGACACCGACGCCTGAACCGGAATCGGCGCGACGACGACGCGGTGGCCGACCCGGCGCGACGGCCGGGTTCACCCGGCGCGTCACCGGGCGACGGTCGCGGGGGGTTCGACCGACTCGACGAACTCCGGGCGCGGCTCGACGAGGTCGTCGACGAGAACGAGCGACTCCGCGACGAACTCGACGCGGAGCGCGAGCGGCGACGCGACCTCGAAGCCCGAGCGGGCGACCGCACGGGAGCCGAAGCGAGAGCCGGCGTCGAAAACGCGGGACGCGGCTGGTCGTTGGTCGGCTGGCTTCGGTCGTGGAGAGCGCTACGGTAGCTGTGTTCTGAGCCGGTTCACGATTTGAGACCGCTTCCGGTGAGCGGCACGACCACGTCGGCGTCGCGGTCGAGGACGCCCGAGAGTCGCAGTTCGCGGAGCGCCGCGGGCGCGACGGCGCAGGTCGGCTCCGTGTAGAAGCCGTGGCGGTGGAGCCGGTCGAGTTCGTCTTCGACCGCGTCGGCCGACAGGGCGATGGCGTCGCCGCCGGTGTCGTCGAGCGCCTCGTGAATCTCGGCCTCGCGGACGGGGTCGAGAATCTGGATACCGTCGGCCACGTCGTTGGTCTCGTCGGCCGTGTGGTGGCGGGCGTCGGCGATGGGCGAGTAGCCGGCGGCCTGCGCGCCGTACAGTTCGGGCATCCGGTCGGTCCAGCCCGCCTCGTAGAGCGCGCGGAAGCCGCGGTACGCGCCGAGGAAGAGCGTCCCGTGGCCCAGCGGCGTGACGACCGCGTCGGGGACCGACCAGTCGCGCTGGGCGGCGATTTCGTAGGCGACGGTGGCCGTGCCCGCGAAGAACGCGGGGTTCCACGCGTGGCTCGCGTACCACGCGTCGTCGGCCTCGACGGCCTCGACGCAGGCGTCGGTCACGGCCTGTCTGGAACCCTCGATGCGGACCGGCTTCGCCCCGGCGCGCTCGATGGCGCGGACCTTCGAGGGCTTGACCGACGCGGGCACGTAGATTTCGGCGTCGATACCGGCGCGGGCGGCGTAGGTCGCGACGGCGGCCCCCGCGTTGCCCGAGGAGTCCTCGACGACGCGCTCGACGCCGAGTTCGGACGCGAGCGAGAGCATCGTCGTCGCGCCGCGGTCCTTGAACGAGCCGGAGGGGAAGACGTACTCCAGTTTGAACGAGGCCTCCCACTCCGCGGCGTCGACGAGGGGCGTCATCCCCTCGCCGAGGCTGGCGCGCGGCTCAGTCGGGAGAAAGTCGTCGAACGCCCAGAGGCCGTCGCGGTAGTCGAGGTCGGCGTCGTCGGGGGTCGCTGCCGGCGGCGTCGGGTCGGCCGCGAAATCCAGCGGCTCGCCGCAGGCACAGCGCCAGCGCCACGCGTCGTACGTCTCGCCGCAACTGTCGCACGCGAGTCGGAGCCGAGCGGGGAGGTCGGGTGGTGTCGTCATGGGAAGTGAGTGGGGTGAATCGGGTGAGGTGGTGCCGAGTCGAGTGAAGTGGTCGAATCGGGTGGAATGGAGTCGGAATCAGTACGTGTCGAGGTCGATGCCGACGGAACAGACGTACTCGCCGGAGGCGACCTGCGGGAGGCGGCGCGCCCGCCAGAAGATGCCGTCGTGGTCGGCGGTGACGCGGGCTTTGAGCGTGCCGAACACGTCGGTCACCTCGAACACCACGTCGCCGGCGGAGACGCGCTCACCGAGGTCGCGCTTGAACCGGACGAGGCCCCCGACCGGCGAGCCGTACTGGTCGAAGCCGCGGGCGCGGGTCTGGGCTTTCAGCTCCACGTCGCCGTCGAGGAAGTCGTAGCCGCGGAGGACGTTGTGGACGCCGCGAACGCCCTTCTCGATGCTCTCTTCGTCCCAACCGACGCAGCCGCCGAGTTCGGGGTCGATAGTCGGAATCCCGGCGTCGGGGCCGGCGCGGGCGAGTTGGCCGTCCGGACCCTTCTGGTCGAGGACGTAGCCGCAGCCGAACGTCTTGGCGAGTCGAAGACATTTCGCGTGCATCCGGTGGTGGCGACCGCAGCGGACGCGGACCTCGTCTATCATCCGGCTCGTCGAGCCCTGATGGAGGTCGACGATGAGGTCGGCGTCGCGGGCGGCGGCGAACGTCGCGGCCGCGATGCGCTCCGAGGAGGTTCCGCGCTCGTCGCCGGGGTACGCCCGGTTCATCTTCGTGTCGTCTATCGGATTGCGGTGTTGTGCGACCTGAAACGCGTGGTAGTTGACGATGCCGACGACGAGAATCGCCCCGGAGATATCCGCGGGGTCGAGCTGCGGGACGACCCGCTGAATGACGCCGACGCCGTTGAGTTCGTCTCCGTCCGACGCCGCCTGCATGTAGAGCGTCTTGCCCGACGACGCGCCGTTGATGACGGCGACCGGCAGGCCGACGCTCCCGCCGTCGCGGGACTCGCCGACTTCGAGGCGGCCCACGTCCATCTCCCCGGGGGCCGCGCTCGCCGTTCCCAAGGTAATCATACCGCCAACCTCGGACCCGCCTCCCTTTAGGGGTTCGGTCCGCTGAGCCCCCGAGGAAAGCGTTGCCGCTATGGTCTCGCAGCCGCTACCGGCGACCGTGACAGACGACGTTCCCGAACGGCCGCCGACGGGGGGACTGGTGCAGGCGCTGGACGTGCCGCGAAACGCCGCTATCGGGGCGGCCGTCGGTCTCGCCTTGGCCGTCGTCGCCTACCTGTTTCGGGTGCTCGAGCTGTTCGGCCCCTTTGCCGGCACCCGCGAGTACCCGATACTCGGCCCCGAGGGCTGGTTTCTTCTCCTCGCGTTCGTCCTCGCGTCCGCGACGGCGCTCCTCGTCGCGACGGTGCTGACGCTCGTCTCGGCGTATCGGCTGAGTAAGACGCTCTGAGTCGGCGGTTTCGGCAGTTCGGTTTCGGGATGGGTCAGGTCGGGGTCGGCCTACTCGTCGAACTCGCGTTCGTCGCCGACGAGTTCGCCCAGTCGCTCCGCGCCGGCTCTGGTCCCTTTCGCGATGATGAGGTCGCCGCCGTGGAGCCGCGTTTCCGACCCCGGCGAGACGACCCACTCGCGGCCGCCGGCCCGTCGAACCGCGATGACGCGCATCCCCGTCTCGGACTTGACGCGCCGGTCCCCGAGGGTCGCTTCCGCGAGGTCGCTTGTGGGGGCGACCCGCAGGCGGATGATGACCTCGTCGGACTCCTTGACCGCGGCGGCGACGACCGGGTGGGCGTCGATGCCGCGGAGGACGCCTTCGGCGATTTCGAGCGCGGCGTCGGAAATCATCTCCGTCGCGCCCGCGAGTTGGACGAGACCGCGGAGCGACACGGGGTCTTCGACGCGACTCGCCGCGCGGAGCGTCCACGCCTCGAACCGGGACTTGAGCGCGTCCACCTCGGCTTCGAGCTCCTCGACCTCTTCGGCGACGCCCTCGCTGTCGAACAGCACCGCGCCGTAGGCGAGGTCGACGGCGAGTTCGCTCATATCCTTCATCAGGACGATGGAGTCGACGGCGCGTTCGAGGTCCTCGATGGTCGGCTCGGGCACGTCCGGCGGGTCGTACCGGAGGCCGGTGGCGGCCTCGTGGACGGTGTGGAGGCCGTCGTCGCGGCCGCGGAGGAGGAGCACGTCGCCGGCGCGGAGCGTCGTCTCGTGGTCGGGGTTCGTCACCCACTCGCCGGCGCGGTGGATGGCGACGACGCGGACGCCCGTCTCGGTCTCCATGTTGATGTCACCGAGGTCCCGGCCCGCGTACGGCGACTCGTCGGTGAGCTCGCACCGAATCGTCGTCTCGACGGCCTCGGGGAGCGCCGCGCGGATGGCGTCCGGGAGGCCGATGTCCTCGATGACGACCTTGGCGATGTCGCCCGCGGCGTCCGAAATCTTCTCGGCCGCGCCGACGACCCCGAGGACGGGCGCGAGTTCCTCCGCGTCCTCGGGGCTGCGGGCGGCCATCATCAGGCTCATGCGCGCCTGCAGTTGGAGGATGTCCATCCGCTCTTCGAGGTCGAGGACCTCGGCCGCGAGGTCGTCGTTGGCGTGGAGGACGGCGGAGTACGAGAGGTCGATGAGTAACTCCGCGGTGTCTTTCATCTCGGCGAGGACGGCCTTGACGCTGACAGGCTCGTACTCGATGTCCTCCGGATTCATGCGCCCGCCTTCACGACGGGACGGCAAAAGGCTTGCCAGGAGTAGTGGTGCCACCGTGGTTCGAGAGAACTACGCCGTCGGGGGATATGAGTTTGCAGGTCGTCCGAGCAGCGCGCGCGGCCCGCTCGGGAACTCCGTATAAGTGCCCCGAAAATAACGACAATCGTCGAACACTATTTTAGACACCGACTATCCGCGAAACCGACAGACGGGGCTGCCACTGTATGTGTATGGCGGTCGGTAACAGATGAGTGAAAACGATAACGCTTTTTTGATATGGTAGGCAACGTTCTGGGTATGTCAGGCGAACTGAAGCGGGGGCTGGAAGGTGTGCTGGTCGCCGAATCGAAACTCAGTTTCATCGACGGCGACGCGGGACAACTCGTTTACTGCGGGTACGATATCGAAGACCTCGCACGGGACGCAAGCTACGAGGAAGTGCTCTATCTCCTGTGGCACGGGGAGCTTCCGACGAGCGAGGAACTCGGCGCGTTCAGCGACGAACTCGCGGCTCACCGCGGGCTCGACGACGGCGTGCTCGACGTGACACGCGAACTCGCTGAACAGGACGAGTCACCGATGGCGGCGCTCCGAACGCTCGTCTCGTCGATGTCGGCGTACGACGAAAGCGCCGACTTCGAAGACGTGACCGACCGCGAGGTCAACCTCGAAAAGGCAAAGCGCATCACGGCGAAGATGCCGTCGGTGCTCGCGGCGTACGCTCGTTTCCGCCGCGGCGACGACTACGTCGAACCCGACGAGAGCCTGAATCACGCGGCGAACTTCCTCTACATGCTCAACGGCGAGGAGCCGAACGAGGTGCTCGCCGAGACGTTCGACATGGCGCTCGTGCTCCACGCCGACCACGGCCTGAACGCCTCGACGTTCTCCGCGATGGTCACGTCGTCGACGCTCTCTGACCTCTACAGCGCGGTCACGTCGGCCATCGGCACGCTGTCGGGGTCGCTCCACGGCGGCGCGAACGCGAACGTCATGCGGATGCTGAAGGACGTCGACGACAGCGACATGGACCCGACCGAGTGGGTCAAAGACGCCCTCGACCGCGGCGAGCGCGTCGCCGGATTCGGCCACCGCGTCTACAACGTCAAGGACCCCCGCGCGAAGATTCTCGGCGCGAAGTCCGAGGCGCTCGGCGAGGCCGCCGGCGACATGAAGTGGTACGAGATGTCGGTCGCCATCGAGGAGTACATCGGCGAGGAGAAGGGTCTCGCGCCGAACGTGGACTTCTACTCCGCGTCGACGTACTACCAGATGGGCATCCCCATCGACCTCTACACCCCCATCTTCGCCGTCTCGCGCGTCGGCGGCTGGATTGCGCACGTCCTCGAACAGTACGAGGACAACCGCCTCATCCGCCCCCGCGCCCGCTACACCGGCGAGAAAGACCTCGACTTCACGCCGGTCGACGAGCGATAGGCGACGAACCGCACGCGACTTTTTTCCGTCTGCTGCCCCCGGAGCGACGCGTCGTCGCCTTCACTCTCTGCCTCCCGCTCCCGCGTTCGCCTTCCGCCGCACGCGCCGCCCTCAGTCGTCTTCGCCCACGTCGTCGACGCCGACGCTCCCGCGTTCGACCATGAGCGAGTCGGCGTGGCCCGCCCAGTCGGCGTGGTAGAACGCCACGAGCGCGAACAGCCCCATCCACGTAAACGACAGGACGATGCCGATTCGCGCGCCGAGCGGGCCGTAGCCGAACCCCTCGACGAGCAGGTACGACAGGCCGACGAAGAAGCCGAACACCCCGGTCAGCCGGGCGACGAAGGGAATCCGCGTCGCGCCCGCACCCTGTAACGACCCGGAGAGGCCGACGAACAGCGCCAGCCCCGGCGCGGCGAGACCGTAGGCGACGGCGAACTTCGCGGCCCAGTCGAGGTCCGCGCCGCCGCCGGAGCCGACGAGGCCGACGATGGGTTCGGTGAACGCCGCGAGCAGGAGTCCGATACCGCCGACCGTGACGACCGAAAGCAACGCCACCGCGCCGCCCTGATACCGCGCGGTCTCGCTGTCGCCCGCGCCGAGCGCCTGCCCGACGAGGACGCTGGCGGCGACGTTGTAGCCGCGCGCCAGCGGGCTTGCGACCTGCTGGTACACCCGGCGGCCGATTTGGAAGCCGGCGTTGACGGCGTCACCGAAGCCGAGGAGCAGGGCGTTGAACGGGAACTCCGCGAGTTCGGCGGCGATACCCTCGCCGACCCGCGGGGTGGCGATACGGACGAGTTGGCCGGCGACCGTCCGGTCGCGGGGCCGAACCAGCGAGGTCGGCGACGCAGGTCGGGCGAGCGCGGCGAGGAGCAGTCCCGCCGAGAGGACGTTGGCGGTCGAAGTGGCGAGCCCCACGCCCAGCACGCCGAGCGCCGGCAGGCCGACGAGGCCGAAGCCGAGACCGACCGACAGCCCGATGTTGACGACGTTGGCGAAGACGTTGACCAGCATCGGCGTCCGGGTGTCGCCGACGCCTTGCAGCGACCGCGAGCCGACGAGCGAGACCAACCGCGCGGGCGAGGTGGCGAAGATGACCGCGAGATACGTCGTGCCCAAGGCGACGGCCCGGTCGCTCGCCGGGAACGCGTCGATGGCCGCTCCGCCGAGCGTGAAGCCGAAAATCAGGAACGGAATCCCCGCGAGGAACGCGAGGAGGAGCGCCGTCGAGATGGCCTCGCTCCGGTTGGCGTCCGCGCCGCTGCCCGTGTCCTGACTGGAGAGCGCAATCGCGCCGCCGCCGAGTCCGAGACCGATTCGGAGGGGAAACCGGGCGTAGAGGTCGGCGAGGCCGATAGCGACGACCGCGGCGGGAGAGAGCGCGGCGGTGACGGCCACGTCCACGGTCCGCATCGCCGTCTGGGCGGTCTGTTCGGCCATCACCGGCCACGCGAGCGAGAAGATACGCTTCCAGACCCGCCGGAGGCGACCGAGGTTCATGCCGAGGCCACGGCCCTCTCGCAGTTGACGGTACCGGAAGCGGCGACCGGCCGACCGCGCTCGATGCGACGCACGAATGCCGAGCGTCAGACGCGAGCGACTGGTCGCCGCAGTCCCCCGATTTCACTTTCACTCCGGGTGGGGGACGTTTATATGTGCGGGGACCAGAAAGACAGTTGCACGTCACACGCGTGCATTCCCCCTTTCCCCTTTCACCGACCGGCGAGCGACCGCGACGGCGTCCGTCGGCGGGCGCGAACCAGAGTCCTCAACCGACGACCATGAGGGTTGACATCACGCCCCTGATACCGATACATTCCCGAACGATTAAACGCAGACACGGGTGATTTCCGACCATGCTCACGCTTGACGACGTACGCGCCGCCCGCGAGCGCGTCGAAGCGGTCGCCCGACGGACACCGCTGGAGTACTCCCACACCTTCTCGGAGATGACGGGTGCCGAGGTGTACCTGAAACTCGAAAACTCCCAGCGCACGGGGTCGTTCAAGATTCGCGGCGCGACGAACCGCATCACGACGCTCTCCGAGGAGGAGAAGGACGCGGGCGTCGTGACCGCGAGCGCCGGCAACCACGCGCAGGGCGTCGCGCTCGCGGCGTCGCGAGCGGGCGTGAACTCGAAAATCGTCATGCCGGAGTACGCGCCGATTTCCAAGGTGAAAGCGACCGAGCGCTACGGCGGCGACGTGGTGCTCTACGGCAACGACTACGACGAGGCGCAGACCAAGGCCCACGAAATCGAGGAGTCCGAGGGCCGGACCTACGTCCACGCCTTCGACGACGAGTACGTCATGGCCGGACAGGGGACCATCGGCCTCGAAATCGCGGAGGACTGCCCCGACCTCGACACCGTGGTCGTCCCCATCGGCGGCGGCGGCCTCATCTCCGGCATCTCGACGGCCATCAAAGCACAGTTCCCCGACGCCCGGGTCATCGGCGTGCAGGCGGAACAGGCCTCCAGCGCCGCGGACTCGCTGAACAAGGGCTCGATTCAGACCATCGACGAGGTGGACACCATCGCCGACGGCATCGCCGTCCGCAGAATCGGTGACAAGCCCTTCGAGGTCATCCGCGAGCGCGTGGACGAGGTCGTCACCGTCTCCGACGAGGAAATCGCCGTGGCGCTGACCTACCTGCTCGAACGTTCGAAGACGCTGGTCGAGGGCGCGGGGGCCGTCGCGCTCGCGGCGCTCGTCTTCCAGAAGTTCGACTACGAGGAGGGCGAGGTCGTCGTCCCCGCGCTGTGCGGCGGCAACATCGACATGAACACGCTGACGACAGTGGTGATGCGCGGCCTCGTCGAGACGGGTCGGTACCTCAAGATTCGGACCGAGCTGAAGGACCGCCCCGGCTCGCTCGAACAGCTCATCGAAATCATCGCCGAGGAGAAGGCGAACATCTACGCCGTCAGGCACGACCGCACCTCCCGGAAAATCGCGCTGAACGCGACGGAAGTCGAAATCGACCTCGAAATGCGCGGTCCCGACCACGTCGAGTCGCTCCTCGGGGAGCTCCGCGACGCGGGCTACGACGTGGAAGTCCTCGACTGACCCGCGTCGCCGGGACCGGCCGGGTACCGGGTTTGAGACCGGCGCTCAGACGAATCCCGTGACCCCGATAAACACGAGGAGCGCGCCGATACCCCGGTAGAGCCAGACGGGCGCGGCGGACTCCCCGGACTCCTCCGAGGGCGAGCGGCGGAGGAACTCGAACCCGAACGCGTAGACTCGCGCGGGGAACGCGAGGTATACGACGCCGAGAACCCCAATTCCGACGTAGACAGCCTGCCACAGGAGGTTCATGTGCTACATCCGAACGGTTCCGGCCTATGCTTGTCGGTCGGGCAGTCGGGGCAGTTGGGGCGGTCGGGGCGGTTGAGGCGGCGCAGTCGGTGCGTTGGCGACCCGAACCCACCCGAGACGGGCGCGTTGCGAGCGTGTGAGCGCGTTTCTGGCCCGCCGAGCTCCGACGAGCGTTCGACTTTTAACCCGGACGATTATGTCGAATTCGGGCGGGAGACACCGTCTACGATGATTTTCACTTCGTGGGAAGCATGCAGGGATTGACCCTCCCCCAATACGAAGGCGTTTAAGAGGGAAGCCCCGTCCCCCGCGCCCCGGTTCGCCCCGTCGTCAGCGACCCCGCACCCCAACCATGCTCGACCCAGTCATCGCCAGCCGGCTGCAGTTCGCGCTCACGACCATCGTCCACATCATCTTCCCCGTGATGAGCATGGGCCTCGCGCCCTTCCTCATCTACTTCACGTGGAAGGACATCCGCACCGACGACCCGGTGTACGAGCAGCTCAGGCGGTTCTGGACGAAGATTTTCGCCGTCTCGTTCGTCGTCGGCACCGTGACGGGCATCGTCCTCGAATTCGAGTTCGGGACGAACTTCGCGGCGTTCTCGACGGCGGCCGGCGAACTGTTCGGCGGCCCGCTGGCCACCGAGGGGATGATGGCGTTCATGCTCGAAGCGACGTTCCTCGGGGTGTTCGTCTTCGGCCGCGAGAAGGTCTCCGACGCGCTCTACATGGTTTCGGCCGTCGCCGTCGGCCTCGGGACGTGGCTCTCGGCGGTGTGGATTCTCGTCGCCAACTCGTGGATGCAGACGCCGCGGGGGTACGAACTCGCGCGCGAGAGCGGCCAGCTCGTCGTCTCGCTCGTCGACCCAATCGCGGCGTACGCCAACCCGCGGTTCCCGTGGATGTTCGTCCACATGCAGAACGCCGCGGTGCTGTCGGTCGCGCTGTTCATGGCCGGCGTCGCGGCGTACCACGTCTGGCAGCGCGGCATCACCGCCGACGACGACCGCGAGGGCGCGCGCTTCTGGCGGAAGACGCTCAAAATCGCGCTCGTCGTCCTGCTCGTGACCGCGCCGTTTCAGGCGATTCACGGCGACGCCTACGGCCGCCACGTCTACGAGACCCAGCCGCAGAAGTTCGCCGCCATGGAGGCAGTCTGGGAGACCGACAGCTACGTCCCCGAGTACATCTTCGCCATCCCGACGAGCCTCGACGGCATCACCGACCCGCGCGCGAAAGAGCTGTTCGGCATCGGCATCCCCGGCGGGGCCTCGTGGCTGGCCAGCGGCGGCGACCCGCAGGCCGAAATCACCGGCCTGAACGAGTTCGACACGGAGGCCCCGCCGGTCGCAATCGTCTTCTGGTCGTTCCGGCTCATGGTCGCCGCGGGGTTCTGGTTCATCCTCTTGGCGTTCTGGGCGGGCTACCGCTGGTGGGCCGACGAGTTGTACGAGGACGACCTGTTGCACAAGGCGTTCGTCGGGTCGTCGCTCCTCGGCATCTTCGCCGTCGAGGTCGGCTGGATAGTCACCGAGGTGGGCCGACAGCCGTGGGTCATTCAGGGCGTCCTCAGGACGAGCGAGGGCGTCTCGCCGGGACTCACCGGCTTCGAGGCGACGCTCACGCTCGTCGGCTTCGCCGTCGTGTACACCGGCCTGCTCGCGCTCTACACCTACGTGATTCGCCGCATCATCCGCGAGGGGCCGCCGAGCATCGACGAGACCGAGGCGGGTGCGGAGGCCGCCTCCCCCGCGGGGGTGACCGGCGATGACTGACTACGGCGCGTTCGCCACCGACCCGCTTTTCGGCCTGCCGTTGCAGGAGTTGTGGTTCGGGCTCGTCTTCTTCATCCTCGGGATGTTCCTGTTCCTCGACGGGTTCGACTTCGGCGTCGGGGCCATCTTCGCGACTCGCGACGACGAGGAGGAACGCGAGACGCTCTTGGCCGCAATCGGCCCCTTCTGGGACGGTAACGAGGTGTGGCTCGTCGTGTTCGGCGGCGCGCTGTTCGCCGCGTTCCCGGCGGTGTACGCGAACCTCTTCAGCCGCCACTACCTGCTCATGTTCGCCATCCTCGGGGCGCTCATCCTCCGCGGGCTCGCCCCCGAGATGTACGAACAGCGCCACGACGAGGCGTGGCAGACGTGGTGGGGCCGGGCGTTCGTCGTCGGCAGCGTGAGCGCGCCCTTCTTCCTCGGCGTGTTCGCCGCCCACTGGCTCCTCGGCGTCGAGTCGCTCCTGTCGCTGCCCGGCGTCGTCGTCGGCCTCGCGGTCGTCGCGCTCACCGTCGTCGCCGGCGTCGGCTTCCTCGCCATGAAGACCCGCGGGAGCCTCCAGCGCGACGTGGCCGACTACGGCCCGCGGGCCATGGCCGCCTACCTCGCGCTCGTCGTCGTCACGCTCGGCTACCTCGTCGCCGTCCGCCCCGACCTCGGCGTTCTCGCACCGATTCCGCTGGCGCTCGTCGTCGCCAGCCTCGCCGCCGCTGCGGGCTACCTGCTCGCGCTCCGCGAGGGGCGCTACACGCTCGCGTTCGGGGCCGTGCCGGTGCTCGTGTTCGCGTTCGTCGCGCTCGTGGCGACGCTCATGTTCCCGTTGGCCGACCCCGCGACCGGGCTGACCGTCTCGGACGCCATCATCTCCGTGCTCCCGCTGAACATCATGAGCGTCGCGTCGGCGCTCCTCCTGCCGCTCGTGTTTACCTACTTCGGTATCCTCTACTCGACGTTCAGCGGCCCCATCGAAACCGGAGAATCGTACTCCTGACCGACCGCAATCGACCCTTCCCCCACAACCAATCCACCCATGGCTACGCTCCCCAACACCGAACCCACCGCCGAATCGCTCACCAAACCGCTGACCCTCCTCGGCCTCGGACTGGTCGTCGTCAGCGTCGCCGTCGCGGGGTTCGCGCTCCGAGACGGCGATGTCGTGACCGCCCTCGGGATGGGGCTGTTGTTCGCCTCGGGCGTGCTCACGACCGGCATCAGCCTCTCCGGGAAATCGGTGTAGCCCGGCTGACCGCGGCGGGGACGCTCCGCCGCGGACCCGGTCGTTCCACCCTATTTTATCACGTCGTGGCGAAATCCACCGCGTATGAAGCGCGTCATCGAAACCGACGAAGCGCCGGCCGCGGTCGGTGCGTACAGTCAGGCGACGACCAACGGCTCGCTGCTCTACACGGCGGGACAGATTCCGCTGACGCCGGACGGCGACCTCCTCGACGACGAGGACATCGCGACGCAGACGACGCAGTCGCTCGACAACGTGATGGCCATCCTCGCGGAGGCCGGCGCGGACGCGACCGACGTGCTGAAGACGACGGTGTTCCTCGCCGACATCGACGACTTCGACGAGATGAACGAGACGTACGCGACCTACTTCGACGAGGAGCCGCCGGCCCGCTCGGCGGTCGAGGTCGGCAACCTGCCGAAGGGCGTCGGCGTCGAAATCGAGGCCGTCGCCGTCGTCGACGAGGAGTAACGTGGCCCGCCGCGTCCGATCCGCGCTCGCGTGGGGCGCAGCGAGCCTCCTCCTCGTGGGCGTCCTCGCGCAGGGCGCGGTCCTCCTCGGACTCGGTATCGACGCGTCGTTCGGGGCGGTCGCCGCGGTGGCGGTCGCGTCCGGCGTCGCGGTCGCGTCCGTGACATACGTCATCGAGCCGCGGCTCGAACGGAAAGGAAGGGCTTAAATTATCCAGGCGGGAACGTTGCGTTGTAAGCCAGGATGGCCGAGCGGTAAGGCGCACGCCTGGAAAGCGTGTTCCCTCTGGGATCGGGGGTTCAAATCCCTCTCCTGGCGCTTCTTCCGAACTCAACTCTCGTAGCAGCGCGTCTCGTCGCGCTGCGGGCGGCGAGTTCGGGAGAACGCCGCCGGAGGATTTGAACCAAGGAGCGAAGCGAACAGAGTGAGCAATGTGCGACACGAAGTGTCGCAGTGAGACGAACGGCGGAGCCGTGAGTCGTGAGCGACCGAGGTTCAAATCCCGCTTCTGACGGTCTCTAAAAAGCCACATCTGCGACCTCAGCGCATGTCCAAAAACACCAACTCGAACTCCCGCCCTTCGCGCCCGAAGCACATAGTTTCTCCCTCAATCGCCGGACGGCGGGAACCGTCGGCGGAGTCTATCGCCTCGCCAACGAAGGAGTAACTACGTCGAAACTGGAAGGGCACCCCCAGTTCGACGCGACCCAATTCAGGGCACCACCACGGACCCGACCGTATCAACTGTTCGGACAAAACATTCATCCCCATGGGATACGATACCACGACTGACAATGCCTGACACCAAGACCGGCCGCGAGAAGAAGGGCCTCAACAAGCGGACCCAACTCACCGAGCGGCTGTACGAACGCGAGTTATCGGTGTTAGACGGAGACGACGACGAGCCCCCGCTTGACGCCGCGAGCGACGACGCCGACGGCGAGTTCCTCGCTGACGAACTCCCCGACGACGACTGACGGCGCGGCCGACACGACCTCCGACCACGCGAATTTTTATCGGGCGCAGCAGAACGTGTGAGCGTGCACCACCGCGCGAACTACGCGACCGTGTTCATCGGCTCGCACCTCCACCCCGAAGGCGAGACGCTGGACCTCGACTGGGCGGACGACGCCGGAGACGAGACGGAGACGTTCGAATTCGACGTGCCGACCGACGACCCCAGAGAGCCGTATCTCGGCATCCAGGCGTTCGACGTGGGCGAGTACGGCCACGAGATTCGAATCAACGGCGACCCGCTTTCGGGGTTCGATATCCCGCCGGGCGACGGCTGGCAGTACTGGGTCGACACCGTCACGGGCGCGAGCCTCGTCGAAGGGACGAACACCATCCGAGTCGTCCGCGACGACGAGGGCGACGACGCGTTCGCCGTCGGAACGGTGACGGTCCACTGGAAAGAGCCGGTCGAGGAGTAGCGTATAAAGCGGTTCGACCGGGCACAAATTATGGTGTGAAATAGCGTACCATACTTTGCCCTCGAACATATCGAAGACGGGCTCAGTCGCGCGATTATCGGGAGTACACGGCGAGCGCTCGGATTCCGTCCTTCGATTCGGCGGCGAAGCTTTTTTATAGAATCACAAACAATCAAGGCCTGTCTATGAGCCAGCGAATGCAGCAGGGTCAGCCGATGATCATCATGGGCGAGGATGCACAGCGCGTCAAGGACCGCGACGCGCAGGAGTACAACATCCGCGCCGCACGAGCAGTCGCCGAGGCGGTACGTTCCACACTCGGCCCCAAAGGGATGGACAAGATGCTCGTCGATTCGATGGGCGACGTCACCATCACGAACGACGGCGTCACCATCCTCAAGGAGATGGACATCGACAACCCGACGGCCGAGATGATCGTCGAAGTCGCCGAGACGCAGGAGGACGAAGCCGGCGACGGAACGACGACGGCGGTCGCCATCGCGGGTGAACTCCTGAAGAACGCCGAGGACCTCCTCGAACAGGACATCCACCCGACGGCCATCATCCGCGGCTTCAACCTCGCCTCCGAGAAGGCGCGCGAGGAAATCGACGACATCGCGGAGCGCGTCGACCCCGACGACGAGGAACTCCTGAAGAAGGTCGCCGAGACTTCCATGACGGGCAAGAGCTCCGAACTCAACAAGGAGCTTCTCGCGGACCTCATCGTCCGCGCCGTCCGGCAGGTCACCGTGGAAGCCAACGACGGCTCCCACGTCGTCGACCTCGAAAACGTCTCCATCGAGACGCAGACCGGCCGCTCGGCGTCCGAGTCCGAACTCCTCACCGGCGCCGTCATCGACAAGGACCCCGTCCACGACGACATGCCGGTCCAGTTCGACGAGGCCGACGTGCTGCTGCTCAACGAGCCCGTCGAGGTCGAGGAGACCGACATCGACACGAACGTCTCCATCGAGAGCCCCGACCAGCTCCAGAAGTTCCTCGACCAGGAGGAGGCCCAGCTGAAGCAGAAGGTCGACCAGATCGTCGACTCCGGCGCTGACGTGGTCTTCTGCCAGAAGGGCATCGACGACCTCGCCCAGCACTACCTCGCGAAGCAGGGCATCCTCGCGGTCCGCCGGACGAAGAAGTCCGACATCCGCTTCCTCAAGAACATCACCGGTGCGGCGGTCGTCTCCGACCTCGACTCCATCGAGGCCGCCGACCTCGGTCGCGCCTCCGTCCGCCGCGACGAGGCCGACGAGCTGTTCTACGTCGAGGGCATCGGCGACGACGTCCACGGCGTCACGCTCCTGCTCCGCGGCTCCACCGACCACGTGGTCGACGAGCTCGAACGCGGCGTTCAGGACGCCCTCGACGTCGTCGCCTCGACGGTCGCTGACGGCCGCGTGCTCGCCGGCGGCGGCGCTATCGAGGTCGAACTCGCCTCGCGCCTCCGCAACTACGCCGACTCCGTCTCCGGGCGCGAGCAGCTCGCCGTCGAGGCGTTCGCTGATGCGCTCGAACTCGTCCCGCGCGTGCTCGCCGAGAACGCCGGCCTCGACTCCATCGACACGCTCGTCGACCTCCGCGCGGCCCACGAAGAGGGTCAGGTCCGCGCCGGTCTGAACGTCTTCACCGGCGAGGTCGAAGACGCCTTCGACGCCGGCGTCGTCGAGACGGCCCACGCCAAAGAGCAGGCCGTCGCCTCCGCCTCCGAAGCCGCGAACCTCGTCCTCAAAATCGACGACATCATCGCGGCCGGTGACCTCTCCACCGGCGGCGACGACGACGAAGAGGGCGGCGCACCCGGCGGCATGGGTGGCATGGGTGGCATGGGCGGCATGGGGGGCGCGATGTAAAAATCGGCTAACGCCTTCACACCCATCCCCCGACGCCTGCACCGCGCGACAGACCACGTTATTTTGGCGAGCGTCCCAGACGGCCGGAGAGCCGCGGCTACGGCGTCTGAACGGCGGCGCGCGACGGAGTGGCAGCCGACTCGCGCCGACTACGATCTCCCGACAGTCCGAAGGAAGCCGACCGTTCCGACTCACCCGCCGCTCAGAAGTTGGATAATTCTCTCACTTTCTCAGATACACTTGCAGTTGTGTTCAGAAATAGAACGAACTAAGTAGCAGGTACGGCAACGTGTCTCCATGCGCAAGACGCTGCTGTTGAACAAGGACGACGTTCACGAGAACGTCCAGATGCCGGAGCTCATCTCGGCCATCGAGGACGCCTTCGCCGCCTACGAGTCCGGCGACGCCCAGATGCCGCCGAAGTCCTACATCGACCTGCCGCAGTACAACGGCGACTTCCGGTCGATGCCCGCCTATCTGGACGCGGGCGACTGGGACGCCGCGGGCATCAAGTGGGTCAACGTCCACCCCGACAACGGCGACAAGTACGACCTGCCCACCGTCATGGGCACGATGATTTACTCCGACCCCGAGAACGCCTTCCCGCTGGCGCTGCTCGACGGGACGGAGCTCACGATGCTCCGCACCGGCGCGGCCGCGGCCGTCGCCACCGACCACCTCGCCGTCGAGGACGCGTCCTCGATGGGCATCGTCGGCGCGGGCGTCCAGTCGTACACGCAGCTTCGCGCCATCAGCGAGGTCCGCGACATCGAGGAGGTCGTCATCTCCGACCTCGACGAAGAACGCGTCGCCGACTTCATCGACGCCTTCGAAGACGAGTTCGACATCCGCGCCGGCTCCATCGAGGAGGCCGCGAGCTGTGACGTGCTGTCGACCGTGACCCCCGTCGAGTCGCCCATCGTCCCGCGCGAGGCGGTCGGTGACCACACCCACATCAACGCGATGGGGGCCGACGCCGAGGGCAAACACGAACTCGCCGACGAGGTGCTGTTGGACGCCAAGCTCGTCATCGACGACCACGCCCAGACCACCCACTCCGGCGAAATCAACGTCCCGTACCACGAGGGCGTTCTCACCGACGACGACATCTACGGCGCAATCGGTGACATCGTCCTCGGCAACCTCGACGGCCGCACCGACGCCGACGGCATCAGCGTCTTCGACTCGACGGGACTCGCGATTCAGGACGTGGCGGCGGCGCACGTCGCCTACGAGCACGCCTTCGAAAACGACAACGGCTACGCGTTCGACCTCCTCGGCCTCGCCGAGTGAGGCCGCCCGACGCGACGCGGCTGGCATTCATCTTTCTTTTCGGCCCGAGTTCCCGGGCTACGGGCTCGGCCCGCGCTGCGCGTTGAGGTAGCCGAACACCTTCGAGAGGACGTAGACGATGGCGATGAAGGGCAGAAACGGAACTAACAGGACGACGAGGATGAGAAACATCGTCCACCCGATGGAGTCCATCTCGCTGTCGGGTCGCATGTGCGACCCCGGCGTGACGGTGTGGTAGGCCTTCCGTGCGAGGCTCGACGAGTCGTCTTCGCTCATACGATACTGTTCGTTCGGCTAGAGGATAAATCGAGCGACGGAGAGGAGCGGTCGCCCCGAAAGCCGCGTCGCGGGGCGGGCGAATCGTGGCGTTTCGGTCGCGGCGCGCCGAGACGCGCCGGACTATTCGAGGTGGACCGCGGGGCGGAACGGAATCGCCTTCGAGGCGCGGTCGCCCGGGTCGACGATGTCGTCGTCGTCTTCCGCGAACACCTCGACCGCGGCGTCGAACTCGCGGGCGAGGAAGTCGGCGGCGCGCTCGTAGGTACCGGCCTCGTCCAGTTCGAGCTGGGCGCGGAGCGTCGATTCGTCGCGGCCGCGGGTCTGGTCGACGAGGTCCTGAACGAGGTCGTTCACGTCGTTACCCCGCTCGCGCAGGTCGGGGTCCTGCATGACCTGTCCCATGATTGCGCCGACGTTGTCGCCGTTGTCGACGACCGTCTCGAACACGTCGCGCTTCCAGTCGGCGGCGACGTACACCCGGATGGTGTCGGGGTCCGAATCGGTCACGTCGATGATGTCGCGGACGTCCTCGGTCAGGCGCTCGACCTGTCGCTCTTCGAGTTCGACCGACTCGTCCTCGAAGCTCTCGTCCGGCTCGGGCCACGGCGCGTCCTCGGCGGGCGTGCCGGTCAACTGCTCGTGCAGTTCGTTCGTCATGAACGGGATAAAGGGCGCGAGCAGGCGCAGGCGGGTTTCGAGGACCGTCCGGAGCGTCCACTTGGCGGCCGGGCGGTCGAGGTCGGTCCGGCGGCGGTACCACCGCAGCGACTCCTCGAAGTTGTAGAACGCCGCCTGACTGGCCGAGCGCGTCTCGGCTTCGTCCATCGCGGTCGTCACGTCGCGGACGGTGTCTTGCAGCTTCGACAGGAGCCAGCGGTCGACCGTCTCCAGGTCGGGCTGGTCGTCCGGACCGGGGTCGGTGATAATCTCCTGCGCGCGGTTCCAGAAGCGTTCCAGTTGGTCGTGGACCGAGCCGACGAGGTCGTCGCGCCAGTCGTAGTCCTGCCACGGTTCGGCGGAGTTGAGCAGGAAGAAGCGGACGGTGTCCGCGCCGTACTCGCCGATGGCCTCGCCGGGGAGGACGACGTGGCCCTTCGACGACGACATCTTCTCGCCTTCGAGCAGACCCATGCCCATGATGACGATACCCTGCGGCCACTGCGGCTCGTCGAACAGTTCGCCGTGGTGGAACTGGTAGAACGTCAGGTGGTTCGTGATGAGGTCGTTACCGGAGAACCGGTAGTCGACGGGGTACCAGTAGTCCCACTCCTCGCGGAGTTCGAGCGCTTTCTCGGGAGCGTCGTCGACCGCGTCGGGGCCGTAGAACAGCGCGTCGAAGAACTCCTGCGTGAGTTCCTCGGTCGGAATCTCTTGCAGCCGGTGGGCGATGGTGTAGTACGCCATGTAGATAGTCGAGTCCGAGAGGGGCTCGATGACGAACTGGTCGTCCCACGGCAGGCGGGTGCCGAGGCCGTAGTTGCGGATACACGGCCACCCGTTGAGCCAGTCGATGGTGTGGTGGTACTCGTCGCGGGTGTTCTCGGGGATAGCGTCCAGCCCGTCGGCCACGTCGTGGGCGAGTTCCTTCCAGTCCTCGTCGTCGTACGAGAGGAACCAGGTGTCCTGTTCCGCGACGACGACGTCGCCGCCGCAGCGACAGACGACCTCCTCGGAGAACTCCTGCATCACGTCGAACTGGCCGGCCTCGACGCCGTCGGCCTTGAAGTCGTCGCGGACCTCCTCGACGAGGCCGCCGGCGTAGTCGCCGTAGAACTCCTTGAGCCGACCCGCGTGGAACTCCTTGTTGTAGAGGTCCTTCGTCGCCTTTTCGAGCGCGGGGTCGTCGGAGGACTCGATACCGCGGTTCTCGACGGCCGACTTCGCGGGAATCTCGCCGTAGGAGTCGTCCTCGGAGTCGATGTCGAGAATCGGAATCGGTTCGATGGCGGCCACGTCGGCGGGGTCGATGCCGAACGATTCGAGGTAGTCGGTGTCGGCTTTGGCCTCCTGGAGCGCCACGTAGTCGTCGGGGCTGTGGGCCGGGACGGACATGACGACGCCCGTCGCGTTGTCGGCGTCGACGAAGTCGGCGGGCAGGACGAGCACGTCGTCGCCGGTGACGGGGTTTTCGACCGTCTGGCCGACGAGTTCGGCACCCTCGACGGTTTCGATAATCTCCACGTCTCGGGCCTGATATTCGAGTTTGTCGGCCGCGTAGTCGGAGACGAACCACGTCTCGCCGTCGACTTCAGCGACCACGTAAGTCGCTTCGGGGTCGATGTAGGCGTTGGTCACGCCGTGGACCGTCTCGGGGCGCAGGGTCGCCATCGGGACGACCACGTCGCCGCCGTCTCGCTCCCAGCCGAAGCGGACCAGCGTGTACTCCTGGAACTCCGCGTTCTCGCCTTCCAGCAGGTCGTGGGTCGTGACCGGCTGTTCCTCGTTCGTGCAGAACTTGACGGGGTGGAGACCCTTCTCCAGTCGCCCGCGCTCGCGGAGCGTCCGGTACTGCCACTCGACGAACTTCGAGTAGCGCTCGTTGTTGGTGGTGAACTCGCGCCGCCAGTCCACCGACAGGCCGAGCGACTGCATCCCCTTCTTGTAGTGTTCCTCGATGAAGTACCGCGCCCAGCCCATGGGCGATTCGAGGTCAGAAAGCGTGTCCTCGGGGACGTTGTAGGTGTCTGTCAGCACCGAGAGCTGTTTCTCCTCGCGGTTTTGCAGGCGCTCGACCGCGCCGATGATGGGCGTGCCGGTGACGTGCCACGCGATGGGAAACAGGACGTTGTCGCCCTGCTGGCGTCGGTAGCGAGCGTACACGTCGGGAACGGTGTACGTCCGCGCGTGCCCGATGTGCATCCCGCCGCTGGGGTACGGATAGGGCACCGTCACGAACGTCGCGTCGTCGGCGTCTGCGTCCGGGTCGGCCTCGTATCGGCCGGACTCGGACCAGCGCTCCCGCCAACGCGCTTCGAGTTCCTGCGGGTCGTAGTCCATATCCGTGGTAGTGGCACCCCGGCCTAAAATAACTCCTATACTCGACTTGCGCGGCTGTCTGATTCCGGCAGATGTTGCCTCTCAGTGGCATGGGTGCGACTGGAGAAATCGAGTCGTGAGACGGTGTATCACAAAGACAGCAAAACGGAGAACGTGAGAGACCCACCACGGGTAGACCATCGCGGGCGACGTGTCAGAGACTCCAGCGTCACCGCCGACTCAGTCGATGTCGATGCGGCGGGAGTCGTCGGGGTCGGCGTCGCGCTTGGGGAGAGAGACCGTCAGCACGCCGTTGTGATAGCTGGCGGACGCGCCGTCCTCGTCGACCGACTCGGGGAGGCGAATCGTCCGGCGGGCGGACTCGTGGCGGCGTTCGCGGCGGAGGTACTCGCCCTCGGCGCGTTCCTCGTCGAGTTCGCGCATCGCTTCGACCGTCAGCGTGCGGTTAGCGACCGACAGGGCGATGTCCTCCTTCTCGTAGCCCGGAAGGTCGACGGTGACGACGATTTCGCCGTCGTGGTCGGTGACGTCGATGGCCATCTCGTGGCGGACCTGCGCCATCATGCCCGAACGGTCGAACTGTCGTCCCATCTCGTCGAACTGGCGGGACATTCGCTCGAACAGTTCCTCGAAGTCGTCGAAGGGGTTGGTACGTCGCATCATGTGTGTTTTCACCGAGGCATACGGACGCCGTCTGAGGAGATAATCGTTGCCGGAACGTGGATAGCAGTTCGCACGGCTCGGGAGCCAGAGCGCCGGTATGCAAAAGATGAGCCGCGTCACTCGATGTCGATTTCGGTCGAGTCGTCGCCCGCGGGTTCGGCCTTCGGGAGCGTCACGGTCAGGACGCCGTTTTTGTACGATGCAGTCACCTCGTCGCGCGCGACTTCGGCGGGGAGCGTAATCGTCCGGGAGACCGAGCGCTGACTCCGCTCGCGGCGGACGTACTGCTCGTCGTCGACCTCGCTCGACTCCTCGTGGTCGGCCGCGATGGTGAGTCGCCGCCCGCTGACGCTCACGTCGAGGTCGTCCTTCTCGAAGCCGGGGAGGTCCGCGACGACCTCGATGGCCTCGTCGTCGTCGACGACGTCGAGGGAGATGTCTTGGAATCGACCGATACCGGACTCCTCGAACGACCGGCCCATCCGGTCGAACAGGTCTTCTATCTCGTCGAACGGGTTTCGCTGCATACGCGTTTAGATACGTCGCCGACGACAAAGAAAGATGTGCTCGGACTCACACGTTGAGAGCGACCGGGCGGACGTGACGGAGCGGGACGGGGTGGACGCAGCGAGGTGCGGCGCTGGGCGTCTCGGCGTCGAAACGGCGTCAGTACAGGACGTGTCGGGTGTCGTACGACCCGAGGACGCGGACCCAGCCGTTGCTGGCGATTCCCTCCACCTCTTCGAGCGCCCCTTGCATCCGCTCCTCGTAGAGACCGGCGTCGGCGTCGATGTGGAACAGGTAGTCACCGAGGCGGTTGCCGCTCGGCCGCGACTCGATGCGCGAGAGGTTGATGTCGCGTTCGGCGAACGCTTCGAGCAGTTCCAAGAGGAGTCCGGGGTAGTTGGCGTTGGGGTAGACGACGAGCGAACTCTTGCCGCCGGCGTCCGAGCGGGCGGACTCGGGGCCGATGACGAGGAACCGCGTCGCGTTCGACGACTGGTCCTGGATGTCCTCGGCGATGATTTCGAGGTCGTCGCCAACGTTGTCGGGGTGACCGATGCCCGCGACCGACGGGTCCGCGCGGGCGCGTTCGACCCCGCGGGCCGTGCTGGCGACGGCTTCGAGCTTCGCGTCGGGGTAGTTCTCTTCGAGGTAGGACCGACACTGCGCGAGCGCCTGCGAGTGGCTGGCGACGACATCGAAGTTCGCGCTCTGGGCCAACAGCGCGTGGCGGATGGGCGTGACGATTTCCTGGACGACGCTCACGTCCGAGTTCGCCACGGCGTCGAGGCTCTCGGTGACGCTCCCTTCGATGCTGTTTTCGATGGGGACGACACCGCGCTCGAACGACCCGTCGGCGACCGCTTGGACGATAGACGTGACCGATTCTCGGAAGGCGACGTCGTCGGCGACCGCGCGGGCGGCGCGATGGGAGTACGTGCCCGACGGACCGAGCGTGACTGCCTGCATGGGCACCCCTTCACGAAGCGGCGACAAAAGACCGTCGGGGCAGGCAGATTCGGCCTATCGCTCCGCGCAGAACTCGACGAAGTTGCGGAGGATGGTCAGCCCGGTCTCGCCGGACTTCTCGGGGTGGAACTGCGTGCCGAAGACGGTACCCGCCTCGTTGGCGACGACCGCGGGGAACGCCACGCCGTAGTCGGTCGAGGCGACGACCGCGCCCTCGTCGTCCGGGTCGGCGTAGTAGGAGTGGACGAAGTAGGCGTACTCGCCGTCGACGCCCTCGACGAGCGGGTGGTCGCGCCGGACGTTGAGTTCGTTCCAGCCCATGTGCGGGACCTTCTGTCCCTCGTCGAACCGGACGTTGCGGCCGGGGATGAAGTCGAGTCCCTCGACCTCGCCCTCGCCGGCGTGGTCGGCCTCCTCGGAGGAGGTGAGCAGCATCTGCATCCCGAGACAGATGCCGAAGACGGGCGTCCCGTCGGCGGCGGCCTCGGCGAGCGGTTCGCGGAACGGTCCGGCGTTTTCCATCCCCTCGGAGAACGCGCCGACGCCGGGGAGAACGATGCCGTCGGCGTCGTCGAAGTCGGCGGGGTCGTCCGAGATGACGACGTTCGCCCCCGCGCGTTCGAGCCCGCGCATGGCGCTCCGGAGGTTTCCGAGCCCGTAGTCGACCATCACCACGTCGGCGAGGGTCTCCTCGGGCGGCTGTGTCGTGCTCATACCGAACGTCCGCAGAGGACAGCAAAGTGATTTTCCCTCGGGGTGAGTGCTCCGCGCGAGAGCCGTCGGAGACCGGCCGCGCGACCCTGCCGCACGCCTCTGACCCGTCGCGTGAAGGGGTCCGAAGTCCGAACTCGAAGCCCCCACGGGGGCTTGCAGGGGCGATAGCGCCGTCAGCCTGAGAACACCAATTCTATTCAATACGAATATAGAGAAAAAATAGCAAATCTTAACAACAAGTGTCGGAATTACAAGACGAGTTCAATGGCGAGTAGACGAGAATTCATCAGAACGGCAGGAATCACTGGCGTCGCGGGGTTGACGGCGCTCAGTGGATGTACGGGTGGCGACGATAGTTCGGAATCGACGACGACCACGACGGAGTCGGGAGCGTCCTCGGAGACCGAGGCGACGACGTCGACGACGACCGAGTCGTCACCAGAGTCCATCATGTTCGCGCTCACGCCCGCCGAGTCGGACGTGGACGTGGAAGCGCAGTATCAGCCGCTTTTCAACTACATCGAGTCCGAGGTCGGCGTCACGGTCGAATCCACCGTGGCGGCCGACTACGCGGCGGTGTTACAGGCGCTCGACAGCGGGCAGGCCGACATCGCCGACGCCGCCCCCGCAATCGCTATTCAGGGCGGGAACGAGGGCATCACCGAGGTCATCGGCATCCGCATCGCCTACGGGGCCTCGCGATACTTCTCGCTCATCACGACGACGCCCGACAGCGACATCGAAGAGCTGACCGACCTCGAAGGCGAGACGGTCGCGTTCGCTGACCGCCTCTCGACGAGCGGGGCGCTGTTCCCGCTGTCCATGCTGAGCCGAGCCGGACTCGACACGGGCGGCGCGCCCGACGGCAACCCGGTGGACTTCGAGGCGCAGTTCTCCGACCACTCGACGGCCCGCGAGACGCTCATCAACCGCGACGACGTCGTCGCCGCCGGTACGGGCGCGTTCTCGACGGCCCCGCACGTTCCGGAAGACCAGTTCCCCGACCAGTTCCTCGATATGTCCGCCGAAAACGACGGCGACCTCGGAACGGCGTCGCCCGAACTGCAACTGCTGTCGTGTTCCGACCCCATCCCGCGTGCCCCGATTCTCGGCCGCACCGACATGGACCAGGGGCTGTACGACGACATCGAAGAGGCGCTGCTCAACGTGACCGAAGACGACCTCATCAACGAGGACCTCGAAGACGACCAACAGCTCTGGTTTACCGGGGTCGACCAGGGCTCCGTCGACGACTACGCACCCGTGCAGGAAGTCCTCGACGAACTCGGCGTCACGCTCGGTCAGTAAGCGCGACTCCCCGGTTTTGTTCCCGTGCCGTGCGGTCGATAGCCGACGAACGGCTCGACCGCACGCGAACTACGCGACGCGACAGACACGATAATGAGTACGATTGAAGTAACGAACCTCAGCAAATCCTACGGAGATGTCACGGCCCTCGACGACGTCTCGTTTACTATCCCGGACGGCGAGTTCGTCGTCGTCCTCGGGCAATCGGGGGCGGGGAAATCGACCCTCCTCCGCTGTCTCAACGGAATCACTCGCCCGACGAGCGGGTCGATTACCATCGACGACGCGAACGTGATGGGGCCGCGAAACGACGTGGCAATGATATTTCAGCAACACTACATCCTCGGACAGATGAGCGCGTACAGCAACGCGCTCACCGGGGCGCTCGGCCGGACATCGTTCCTCGGCAGCCTGCTCGGCATGTACGACGGCGACGACAAGCAGGAGGCACTCCGCGCGCTCGAAACCGTCGGACTGCTCGACGAGGCCAACCAGCGCGCCGGGAAGATGAGCGGCGGGCAGCAACAGCGCGTCGGCATCGCCCGCGCGCTGGTCCAGAACCCGAACCTCCTGCTCGCGGACGAACCCGTCGCGAGCCTGGACCCCGCGAGCGCGGAGACGGTGATGCGGTACATCCGCGACGCGGCCGACGAGCGCGACTTGACGACCATCGCGAGCCTCCATCAGGTCAACATCGCCCGCGAGTTCGGCGAACGGTTCATCGGAATGAAAGACGGACAAATCGTCTTCGACGGCTACCGCGAGGACTTCAACGTCGACGTTATCGACCGCATCTACGGCGACATCGAGACGGAGGCCATCCGCGAAGAACAGACCGACGAGCCGCCCGAAAACAACGCGGCCGCCACAAGCGGAGCGAGGTCACATGAGTACTGATACCGACCGAATCGAGGACGCACTGCGGAACATCCAGATTGCAAAGCGAGTCAGACTGCTGTTTTCAATCGTCGTCCTCGTCCTCTTCGCGTGGTTCTTCACGAACGCGCTGAGCGAGGTCGGCTTTTCCATCGGCGAAATCGTCGAGTACTGGCCGGAGTTCACCGACGCGCTGGGTGACTTCTTCCCGCCGGGGACGCTGTTCGGCGTCATCCCCTTCGTCGACGTCAGCCAGTACTGGGCGTTCATCCAAGAACGGAACCTCCTCCTCCAGTTCCAGGACGGCAACCCCGTCCTCGGCGCGGTGTTCGTCACGTTTGCGATGGGCTTTGCCGGGACGGTCCTCGGCATCCCCGGTGCGCTCATCCTCGGCGTCCTCGGCTCCGAGCGCGTGACGCCGTACCCGTTTAACTTCATCTTCCGCGGGACGATGAGCGTCATCCGCGCCATCCCGGCGCTGGTGTGGGCGCTCATCTACATCCCCCTCGGCGGCGTCTCGCCGTTCACGGCGACGCTCGCCATCGGGACCGACACGATGGGGAACCTCGGTCGCCTATTCACGGACGCCCTCGAGGAAGTCGAGGACGGACCGATAGAGGCCATCGAGTCGACCGGCGCGAACAGCCCCCAGAAGGTCGTCTTCGGGATGCTCTCGCAGGTCTTTACGCCCTTCATCGCGTGGACGATGTACATCCTCGAAATCAACGTCCGCATCGGTGTCACGATGGGACTCATCGGCGGCGGCGGCCTCGGACAGGTGCTTCAGACCCAACGCGGTCTGTTCCGGTACACGAACATGATGGCGACGATTCTCGTCATCTTCATGCTCGTCGTCTCCGTCGAGTTCGTGAGCCAGCGGGTCCGGTCGTACATCCGCGGCAACGAGGAAGGGACGAGCCTGCTCAAACTCATCGTCGAGTTCCCGCAGCGGATGGCCCGCTCCGTCTGGGAGTAGGCGTCCGCCCGCTCGGTGACGCACCCGCGGTTCGGTTTTTATCGCTTCCCCGCGTCTCACAGCGTCGCCCATGTCGTCGCCGCCGACTGCACTAGGTCGCGTCTCGCCTCCTCGCCGGCCGCCCGCGCCGCGCTCAGAAGTCACCGAGACTGGCCTGTCCGTCCGCGGAGTCCGCGAGCCCCGAGAGGTCGGCGGCGCGCGCGATGGTCTCGAAGAAGCCCTCGCGTTGGCTCCGGTCGTACAGCGTCGCCGCGGGGTGGACGGAGAGGAGGACGCGGTAAGAGGCGTCCCCGACGCGGGCGTCCACGACCGACCCGGACTCCTTGGTGATGGCGACGCCGCGGTCGAGGAGGTGCTGGGAGGGCACCTTTCCGAGGGTGACGATTAGCTCGGGGTCGACGAGTTCGAGTTCGCGGGCGAGGTAGCCCCGGCAGTTCGACAGTTCGTCGCTCGTCGGGTCGCGGTTGTCCGGCGGGCGGCACCGCACGCAGTTGGTGATGCGAACGTCGGCGCGGGCGAGGCCGGCCTCGCGGAGCGCGTCGTCCAACACGGAGCCGGAGCGACCCACGAACGGCTCGCCGCCCTCGTCTTCCTTCGCGCCCGGCGCTTCACCGAGGAAGAGCAGGTCGGCGTCGTCGGGGCCGACCCCGTTGACGATGCGACTCCGCGAATCGACGAGTTCGGGGCACCGCTCACAGCCCGTCACGCAGAGGCCCTCCATGTGTTCCATACTCGGTTCGAGGGCGGGGACGGCTTAATCCCCGGCGAAGCGTCGCGCGGCGCGGGCCGCCAGTCGGGCCACGCGAATCGGCTCGGGGCGGCCGCCGGACGGGGTGAACCCGCGGACGACTTGCGCGGCCTCATCGCCGTCGCAGCCGGCGGCCCGGACGAACACCGTCTCGCCGTTCACCTCGACGGGTCGGCGGGGCGGGGCCGCGCGGTAGGTGTCGAGTCGGCGGTCGAGCGCCGCGCCCGAAAAGTGCGCCGCGAGCGCGGGCTCGAGCCCCTCGCTCTCCTCGAAAGAGACTGAAAGGACCGGGCGGTCGAGCGCCGCGGCGAGGCGGTCGATGTCGACGAGGTTGAACCACGCCGGAGCGATGCCGGAGACGAGCAGGTAACGTACGTCCTCGCGGTCGAGCGAGGAGTACAGCGCCGCGACGGCGTCGGTCGCGTCGTCGCCGCCGACGGTGCACGTCTCGAAGGCGAGGCCGTCGACGACCCGGTCGGCGCGGACGACCGCGCCGCAGAGGACGCTCTCCGGAGACGGGTCTGTGGAAAAATGAGCGTCGTCAGCGTCGTCTGTGGGTGCGCGCGCCGCCCCGGAGTAGGATTCCGCGACCCCGAGGGCGCGAGACCCCGACTTCACTCGTCTTTAATCTCCTGGAGCCGGTCGAGGAGTTCGTCGTTGGACGCGCCGATTTCGAAATCGACCTCGCCCTCGTGTTTCTCCTCACTCGTCGTGACGCCGTCTTCCTCGTCGAAGTCGACGTTCTGGTCTCCTTGTTCGGACTCGTCGTAGCTCCCAAATCCCATACAGACGTACGTACACGACCGAGCCCCAAAAAGGATTTGTCGCGTGAGCCCGATGTTCGGGGGCGATTCACGCGGCGAGGTGACGCCTCACCCGCCCGACTTTTTCCGGTCGAGCGCGTACGCGGCGGTATGGAAGTCATCCCAGTCACCGCCGACGCCGAGACGTTCACCTGTAACGCCTATCTCGTCCTCGGCGAGCGAACCGTCCTCGTCGACGCCGGGACGATGCCGGGCGTCGAGTCGGTCGTCGCAGAACACACCGACGACCTCGACGCGGTGGTCGTCACCCACCAGCACTCCGACCACGTCGGCGAACTCGACGCGGTGGTCGAGCGGTTCGACCCCGACGTGTATGCCTACGCCGACCACCCGCTTCGGACCCACGAGCTCGGAGACGGCGACCACGTCGAGATGGGCGACGAGTCGTTCGAAGTGGTCTACACGCCGGGCCACGCCGACGACCACGTCTCGCTCGTGAGCGGGCGGTCGCTGTTTTCGGGCGACGTGTTCGTCTACAACGACGGCGCGTTCGACGACGGCAGTTTCGGCCGCACCGACATGCCGGGGCAGTCCCGCGAGCGCCTCATCAACAGCCTGCACACGCTCTCAGACCGCCTTCCCTCGACCGTCGAGGCGCTGTACGCCGGCCACGGCGACCCCTTCGAGAACGAGGCCGGCGGCGACACCGTCCGCGACGCGCTCGAACGCGCAATCGAACGCGCGGAGCGGCGCGAGCCGAAGTACCCGGAGGCCTGAGATGGCGACCGACGCGGTCACGGAGCCGAGCGATGACCTGACGCGACTGCACTACGTCGGCGTCGCCCTCGCGGCCGTGACCGGCGTGATTCACCTCGTCCTCGGCGCGGGCGCGCTGGCCGCGAACCCCGCCGATCCGCTCGGCATCGCGTTCGTCGGGGCCGCCGCGGGGTTCGCGGCCGGTATCGTCGGCGTCCTCCGCGGCGACGAGCGCAACCGCTCGCGGGTGGTGTTGCTCGGTATCCCCTTCACCGCCGGGCAGGTCGTCCTCTACGTCGCGCTGAACTGGCCGAATATCTTCGGCATCGGCGGCGTCGCGGACAAACTCGTCCAGCTTGCGCTGCTCGCGGTGCTGTTCGCGCTGTATCGGCGAGACGCCTGAAAGAAGCGTGCGGGCTTACGCGGCGCGGCGTTCCTTCGACTTGGGTCGAAGGTGCTTGTAACCGCACTTGCGGCACTGCTTTGCCTTCTGGGGATTGCGCGCGTTGCACCGCATGCAAATCTGCTTCTCGAGCGTCCGCTTCGTCGCAGCGTCACTAGCCATGCATACGAGTCCCGCCGCCGGTCGTATAACGCTTGCGAGACACACCGCCGGCGCTCGCGGCGCGCTCGGCGGTCGTCCGGATGGGTCGGAAAACGCGGCGGTCCGCGGCGCGCTTACGCGCCGGCCTGGCTCAGCGCCGATTCGATGTCGTCGCGCTGGGTGACACCGACGAAGCGGTCGACGATGCCGTCGTCGTTCTCGACGATGAGCGTCGGAAGCGAGCGAACCTGATACTGGTTGGCCACGTCCTGCTCCTCGTCGACGTCGACCTTGACGAACTCGACGGTCTCGTAGTCGCCTTCGAGCTCGTCGAGAATCGGGTCCTGCGTCTTACAAGGGCCGCACCAGTCCGCGTAGAAGTCCAAGAGTCGAACAGTCATCGTATCCCGACGCAACTTGCCCGCCCCGGCGCATAAGGATTACTCATGGGCCCGCGGCTCTCCGGTTGTGCGCCCGTCCAGTTCAGTCGAATTCCAGCCGTCTGAGCGTCGAGACGGCCGTCAGCCGACTCGCCAGCCGAACGGATTCGCCGGCAAGTCGGGAGGCGTTCCGGCCGGGCGACCCCGCGGCACCGGAGCGAGCCGAAACGTTTAGGCAGCGGACGCACGGACGGTGGAACATGAGCAAGGGCCAGAACAGCGGCGGTCTGATGTCGAGTGCGGGCCTCGTCCGCTACTTCGACGCGGAGGACCGCAACGCGATTCGAGTCAACCCCAAGACCATCTTCGCCGCGGGGGCGCTGTTCGGCATCGGCGTGCTGGTGCTGAACTCGCTCGCGTTCTGAACCGCGCCGACCGCCGAACGGACGCTTTTTGTCCACGGCTTCCCGAGACCCGTCTATGACCACGCTACGCGCCGGCGTCGTCGCCGTGCAGGGCGACGTGTCCGAACACGCCGACGCCGTCGAGCGGGCCGCCGAGGCCCACGGCGTCGACGCCGAAATCGTCGAGATTCGAAGCGACGGCCTCGTCCCCGACTGCGACGTGTTACTCATGCCGGGCGGGGAGTCGACAACCATCTCCAGACTCCTCGAACGCGAGGGCATCGACGACGAGATTCGCGCCCACGTCGAGGCTGAAAAGCCCGTCCTCGCCACTTGTGCCGGCCTCATCGTCGCCTCCCGTGACGCCAAGGACGACCGCGTGACGACGCTCGACCTCCTCGACGCGACGGTCGACCGCAACGCCTTCGGCCGGCAGGTCGACAGCTTCGAGGCCCCGCTGGACGTGGCCGGTCTCGACTCGCCGTTCCCCGCGGTGTTCATCCGCGCGCCCCTCATCGACGAGGTCGGTGAGGGCGTCGAGGTGCTTGCCGAGTGGGACGGCAACCCCGTCGCCGTCCGCGACGGCCCCGTCGTCGGCACCTCCTTTCACCCCGAGTTGACGCCCGACAGCCGCCTCCACGACCTCGCGTTCTTCGACGAACTGGCGGTCGAGATCGACGCCTGAGCGGCCGGCTAACTGGCTGAGTGACGGCCGCTCGCCGGAACCAGAGGGTCTTTTTCCGCGCCCGCCCGTCGTGCGACCATGGACGCCGACACCCCGACCGACGAGGTCTTGGACGAACTCTTTGCGACCATCGAGTCGCGCAAAGCCGACCTCCCCGAAGACTCCTACACGACGACGCTGTTCACCCACGAGAAAGGCGAGAACTACGTCCTCGAAAAGCTCGGCGAGGAGACGACGGAGACCATCCTCGCGGCCAAGGACGACGACCGCGAGGAACTGCTCTACGAGAGCGCCGACCTCGTCTACCACCTGCTCGTCGTGCTGTCGATGAAGGACGCCTCGCTCGACGACCTGCGCGACGAGCTGAAAGCCCGCTTCTGAGACGGGGTCCCGCGACCGCGACCGCGACTGCGATGCCGTCGCCGGTAGTCGCTCGCCGCGCCGACGCCCGCAGTTCCCGGACGAGACGGCCCGATTGCAAAGCACCAAGAGCGTGCGTTTACGATAGCGCACCCTCTCGATGCACGCCCCTCGAACCCGCGACTCCCAGTCCGCTCCCGCGCACCCCACGCCCCACCGCGCCGCGTCCGCCTCCCGAGGGTCGGCGGCGTGAGTCGGCTGTTCGGCGGCGACGAGCCGTCAGTCGAGTTCGTCGCGGGCAGCCTCATCGCGGGCGTCTTCTTCGGCGGCGTCGGCGCGGGCGTCGCCTTCCCGACGTTGCCGACGCTCGGCCCCATCATCGGCATCACGCCGTTCGTGGTCGGTCTCATCCTCTCGGCCAACCGGTTCACCCGGCTGGTCGTGAACACGCCCGCCGGGCAGATACTCGACCGGATGGGGACGCGCCGACCGATGATAGCCGGCTTCGTCGTGCAGGGGCTGTCGCCGTTCGGCTACGTCCTCGGGCTGAATCCCGGGCCGATTCCGCTCGACAGCGCGACCGTCTTCCTCCTGTCGCGGGCCTGCTGGGGCGTCGGCTCGGCGTTCGTCTTCGTCGGCGCGTTCAGCACTATCACGCACGTCACCTCGGGCGAAAACCGCGGCAAGTGGGTCGGCTACATGCGCGGCGGGCAGAGCCTCGGGTTCCCCGCAGGCCTCGTCGTCGGCGGCCTCGTCACCGACGCGTTCGGCTACGCCACCGCGTTCGCCGTCGCGGGCTGTGCGGGGCTGTTCGCCGCCCTCGTCGCCATCTCCGTCCTCCCGGACGTGAAAACCGACGTGACGGCGGCGAGTTCGCTCCGCGAGGTGCCGCGGCTGGTCAGCGCCGATATCCGCATCTTCACCGTCGGCACCGTCAACTTCGCCGTCCGATTCCTGTTTTCGGGCGTCCTCCTCTCGACGGCCGTGCTGTACGCGACGGCGAACGACATCTCGCTCGGCGGCCTCTCGGGGGCCGGCGTCAGCGGCGTCGTGATGGCCGTCGGCGTCGTCGCGTCGAGCGTCACGACACTCGTCGTCGGGCGGTACTCCGACCGGCTGTCGAACCGTGCGGCGCTGACGCTCCCCGCGCTGGCCGTCCTCGCGGCCGGGTTCGCCCTGCTGGCGCTCGTGGCGACGCTCCCCTCGACGCTCGCGGGCGTGGCGCTCATCGGCGTCGGCGTCGGCGGGTCGAACCCGCCGCTTTTGGCCTATCTCGGAGACCTCAGTCCGGCCGACGACGTGGGCAAACTCGGCGGCGTCTACAACGTCTTCGGGGACTCGGGGTCGACGCTCGGCCCGCTCGTGGCCGTCCCGCTGGCCGAGGTGGTCGGCTTCCGCGTCGAGTACCTCGCCTGCGTCGCGCTCATCGCCGTCGTCGGACTGCTCGTTGCGCGGACGCTCTACGGAGAGGCGGCGACGGTGCCGCGGTCAGAACTATCGTGAAAACGGGATTCAGACGCCGGTCGGACGGCGCTACTTGAACTGGATGCCGAGGTCGTGCAGGCCGTCGTTGTTCCGAGCGACGTTGATGAGAAGCGGGGTGATGCCCTCGATTTCGGAGGCGTTGGCGAGGCCGCCGCCGTCAAGCGCGCGGAGGCCGTCGATGCCCTCGGCGAGCAGGCGGACCGTCTCCTTCGCGTCCTCGTCGTCGGCGACAAGGAGGGTGTCGATGCCGAGGTCGGCGTCGAGGTCGGCCAGTCGGCCGGCCGCGAGGTTGTGGAACGCGCCGACGACCGGCACGTCGTCGGGGGCCGCGTCGACGACGAGCGCCGTCACACTCCCCGCCTTCGGCGGGTGGTAGTGGAAGCCGTCGTCGTCGCGCTTCATGCCCGCCGCGGGCGTGACGAGCACGTCGCCCTCGGACAGAGAGTCGGAAACGGCCTCGACGGTGTCGGAGACGTGGTACGGCGGCACGGCGAGGACGACCACGGAGGCACGGTCCGCGGCCATCTCGTTCGTGAAGCCGTTTACCTTCACGTCGCGGCCGCGGCTGGAGAGTTCGGTCTCGTACTCGTCGGCCTTCTCGCGGGCCTTGTCGGGGTCGCGCGACCCGATGATGACCTCGTGGTCGGTGTGGTAGGCCCAGCGGAGGGCGAGGCCCTCGCCGATGTCGCCGGTCCCACCGAGGAGTGCGATTCGCATACACACACCTCCGGACCGAGCCGACCTAAAGGGTTGTGCGACCGGTCGGTTCTGCCTGTGTTCGCGGCGGACGGCGGCGGGTGGACGGCGCTATCGACCCCCATCGTCGGACTCGACGAGCGCCTGCACCCGCTCGAAGCCGTCGCGGTAGACGAGCCACCACGCGACCACCGGGGCCAAAAGCAACGGCGGGCCGACGAGCACCAACTGCGCGAACGGGTCCGGCGGCAGGAGGTACGTCCCGACGACGACCACGAGCGCGTCGAGCGCGAGCAGCGTGACGACGAAGGCGCGGAGGTGTCCCATCAGCGGCCCTCCGGGGTCGAACCGGGAGTTGGAGTCTGCGTCAGAACCATCAGTCGAGCAGGTCCGGAACCTCGTTTACGTCCTCGACGACGGCGGCCGCGCCGATTTCGGAGAACTTCTGTCGGCCGTCGTCGCCGGTCAGACCGCCCGAGAGGACGCCGACGCCGTAGTAGACGCGCTCGGGGTCGGCGGCGTCGGCGTTCAGCGCCGTCTTCACGTCGTCGAGGGTGTCACCGACGAAGACGACCGAGTCGGCTCCGAGGCGCTCCGCGACCGTCACGAGCGCGGCGGGGTGGGGCTTGCCCTCCTCCCAGTCGTCCATCGTGAATCGGTGGTCGTCGGCCACGTCGAGGGCGACGCGGTCGAGCGCGATGTCGGCCTCGGCGGCGGGGCGACCCGTGACGACGCCGAGTTCGCGGTCGCCGAGGGCGTCGAGCGTCTCCTTTTCGAGGAGCACCGGCTCGTCGTGGATGTAGCCGGGGGCCTCGAACGGCGGGTCGCCGCCTTCGAGGTCGCGGTAACGGTCGCTCCCGAGGTAGAGCGCCTGAAACGTCTCGCGGAGCGCCTCGGGGTTCCACTCGTCGAAGACGACGCTCGGCTCCGAAAGCAGGGCTTCGACGGCCGCCTCGGCGGCGTCGAGGCCGCCGCCGCGGGCCTCGATTTCGTCGGTGAACGCGGCGACCGACAGGTCGGTCTCGCGGGCGGCGAGGACGTACAGTGCCGCCGCGTAGGTGAGTTCCCAGTCGTTGTTGAAGCCGCCGGCGTCCTTGAACAGCTGGACCTCGTCGCGGGAGATGGTCGTGCCGTAGTGTCGGTCCACGGATTCGACGATAGCGCGCCGGTAGGAGTCGGCGACGTCGACGAGCACTCCGTCGATATCGAGGACGACAGCGTCCGCGTGCATACCGGATGCGCGCGACGAGCGGGCAAGTGCCTTACTCTTGGGCCCGGGCGAGCTAGTCCCGCCGGGCGAGCTAGTCCCGCCGGGCGAGCTAGTCCCGCCGGGCGCGCTGGTCCCGCCGTCCGCGCTCGGCGGCGTACAGGGTGTCGCCCGGCAGCGACTCGCGGGCGACCGGAACCGACGGCTCGTCGTAGCCGAGCGTGGTAAACAGGAAATCGGCATCGGCGCGGCGGGCGACCTCCGCGGCGGGGCGGTGGAGTTCGACGGGGGCGTTCAGCGCGTAGACGACCTCGGCGGCGGCGTAGGGGCCGAGGTCGGAGGCGTCGGCGCGGGCGAACACGTCGTCGCGGACGAACGAGACGCCGTCGGGGACGGGGACGTCGTGCACGTCGACGGCGACCACGTCGACCCCGCGGGCGGCGAGGGCGGCCGCCACCGACGGCTCCCGGCCGACCCCGACTTCGACCGCGCGGTCGTACCCCGACAACCGTCCGACGAGCGCGTCGCGCAGCGATTTTTTCACGTCGGGATATTTATGAAGCGCCCCCGCTTAATCCCTCGCATGCTCGTCGATATCGTGCCTATCGGGGATATTTCTGCGGCCGTCAAGCGGGAGGCATCCGCCGGACTCCGCTCCGTCTACGACTGCGACGTGACCGTGCAATCGAATCAGGCGATACCCGAGGGCGCGTTCGACCGGAGCCGAAACCAGTACCGGGCCGAGCAGTTCATCGAGCTGGCGAGCCGCATCGGGCGCGGCGAGAAGAACATCGGCATCACGGAAAAAGACCTCTACTACCGCCGCCGAAACTACGTCTTCGGCCTCGCGTACCTCAACGGCAACGGCTCCGTCATCTCCACGTACCGTCTCCAAACCTCCAGCGACGGCGGCATCACGAACAAACCCGCCGAAGAGGTGCTGTCCGACCGCGTGCGGAAAGAGGTCGTCCACGAAATCGGCCACACCCTCGGCCTCGAACACTGCGACAACAACAAGTGCGTCATGTCCTTCTCGCCGACGGTCCGAGAGGTCGACGTGAAAGAAGAGAACCTCTGTGGCACTTGCAGTCGGCTCGTCCACTAGCGCCCGAACGCGAGTCCCGCCCGTCTGGTCTCGTTCCGTCTCGACTCACCCTTTTTCTCGTCTCGACACCTGTATTCAGGTATGAACTTCGTCGTTGCAGTAGACGGGTCTGCGGCCGCCGACAGAGCGCTCGACCACGCGCTCGCCATGCTCGAACCGCTGGGTGCGACGGTCACAATCGTCCACGCGGTCGAACCGCAGGTCCTCGTCGAAGGCGGCGAGGAGCCGGTCGCGGGCGTCGCGGGGGCCGGCGACCGTATCGTCGCCGAGAGCCTCGAAGACGCGGAATCGCGCGCCGAACGCGTCCTCAACGCGGCCGCCGAACGCGCCGCCGACGCCGGCGTCGACGCGGCCACGGAACTCCTCTACGGCGACCCCGTCGAGGCGATTCCGGCCTACGCCGACGAGGCGGACGCGGACGGCATCTTCGTCGGCCACCGCGGCCTCTCGAAGCGCTACGAGGGACTGGTCGGCAGCGTCGCCAAGGAACTCGTCGAACGGGCGTCCTGCCCCGTCACCGTCGTCCGCTGAATGCGACGACTCGACGGCAGAAACGGCGGCGGCCAACCCCTTCGGACCGCCCTCGCGCTCTCGCTCGTCACCGGCGAACCGTTCGAGATGACGAACGTCCGCGGGAACCGCTCGACGCCCGGGCTGAAAGCCCAACACGTCGCCTGCGTCTCGGTCGCGGCGGCCGTCTCGAACGCCGCGGTCGACGGCGGCGAGGTCGGCTCCTCGACGCTCCGCTTTTCGCCCGGCGACGTGCGAGCCGACCCGGTCGAGGTCGCCGTCGGCACCGCCGGGAGTGCGACGCTCGTCTGCGAGACGCTCCTCCCGGCGGCCGTCGCCCTCGACGACCCGCTTTCGCTCGCCGTCACCGGCGGCACCGACGTTCGGTGGTCGCCGCCGGCCGACTACCTCCGGTACGCGAAGCGCCCGCTGTGTTCGGCGTTCGGCGTCGAGTTCGGCGTCTCGGTGCCCCGCCGCGGCTTCTACCCGGCCGGCGGCGGCGCGCTTTCGCTCCGCATCGAGCCGGCCGAGCCGACGCCGCTGGCGCTGGACCGCCGCGCGGACCCCGACGAACTCCGGGTCTACTCGGTCGAAAGCGACTCGCTCGCGGACGCCGCGGTGGCCGACCGGCAGGTCGAAGGCGTCCGCGACGCGCTCGCCGAGGCGGGCGTCGAGCTCCCCGTGCACGCCGCGGCCTCGTCGGTCGAAAGCGACTCGCCCGGGTCGGCCGTGGTCGTCGTCGCGCGGGGCGGAGAAGGCGAGAGAGGCGGCGACTGCTCCGCGTCGCTCGTCGCCGGCTTCGACGCCTACGGCGAGCGCGGCACGCCAGCCGAGGCGGTCGGGTCGCGGGCGGCCGCCTCGTTTCTCGACTGGCTCGGCGGCGACGCGCCCGTGGACCGCCACATGGCCGACCAGCTGCTCGTCTGGGTCGCGCTCGCCGGGGGTCGCCTGCGAATTCCCGCCGTCACGGACCACGTGCGGACGAATCTCGACGTGATTCGAGCCTTCGGCTACGACGTGGCGCTCCGGGCGGCCGGAGACGGCGATGGCGGCGCGGGGACGGGGACCGGGGCGGGCGCTGATTCCGGCGCGGGCGCAGTCGTCGAGTCCGACGGCGGCCGGTGACCGGAGGGGCACGTTTTCGGCCGTTTCAGGGCGCGTAAGTCCCGTTCAATTTCGTCTCGGCGACGACGTGTCCCGCGATAGCGCGTTTCAGGTCGGCTTTCGTCGCGCCGGCGTCGAGGTCGAGGGAGGTGTCGAGCGCGTACAACAGGAACCGATAGGTGTGCTCGCCGTCCGGGGGGTTCGGGCCGCCGTAGCCCGGTTCGCCGTAGCTGTTGGTTCCCTCGACCGCGCCCGGCGGCGTCTCGCCCGCCTCGATGGCGTCAGTCTCGGGGTCGATGTTCCAGACCAGCCAGAGGTCCCACACCTCGCCCGCGGGTTTCACCGCGTCGGGGTCGTCCATCACGAGGGCGAGCGAGGCGGTCCCGGGTGGCACGCCGCCGATTCGGAGCGGCGGGCTCTCGTTTTCGGTCGCGTAGCCGTGGGTGCGGGGTATCGGGCTTCCGTCGTCGAACGCCGGGCTCCGGAGGGTGAGCCCGCGGCGGCGCTCGCTCGAATCGCTCGATATCATACCCTCTCGTTGGGCGACCAGCGACAAAATTACTCGTTCGGGAAATCCGACGCGTCAGCGGTTGCGAACGACGCGAACGCCGATTCCGTCGGAGTCGGAGACGACGAGCGACTCGGTCGCGGTGGACCCGTCGGCCGCGTCAGTCGCGTCGCCGTCGCCGGACCCGGGCTCGTCGGACCCGTCCCGTTCGACCTCGTGGCCGGCGCCGACCAGCGACTCGCGGACCGCGTCGAGCGTCGCGGCGTCGGGGACGACGACTTCGAACCATTCGATGCCGCGGCTTTCGCCGGCCGGGGCGCTTCGGGTGTTCCAGCTGTTCAGGCCGACGTGGTGGTGGTACTCGCCGGCGGCGACGAACGCCGCGCCGGGGGAACCCTCGTCGCGGACGCGCATACCGAGCGCGTCGACGTAGAACTCCCGCGACCGGGCCACGTCGGTGGCTTCGAGGTGGACGTGGCCGAGGTCGGTGCCGGCGGGCGCGCGCTCGTCGCCGGCGGCGTCGGCGGCGAGCGCCCCGAGGTCCAACGAGAGCGTGTCCATCGACACCCGGCGGTCGTCGGTCCACGGCCACTCCTCGCGCGGGCGGTCGCGGTAGACTTCGACGCCGTTGCCCTCCGGGTCGCGGAAGTACAGCGCCTCGCTGACGAGGTGGTCGGACGCACCGGAGAGCGTCGCACCCGTGTCGCTGGCGCGGGTTCGAGCGCGGGCGAGCACGTCACCGAGCGCGCCGCGGTCGGGCACGCGAACCGCGAGGTGGAACAGCCCGGCCTCCCGGCGACCGCGCTCGGGGGCGTCGGAGTCCTCGTCGAGGACGACGACGGGCGTCTCGCCGGCCGAGAGCACCGCTCGCGACCCGTCGCGGTCGACCTCGACCGCGAGGCCGACCACGTCGCGGTAGAACGGGACGACGCGGTCGAGCGAGCCGACGCGGAGCGCGACCCGGCCGAGGTGGGTGTCGTCCGTGAGCGAGCCGTCGGATGGGGAATCGTTCGTCATACCTCCGTCTTCGAGCGTGGCCGTGAAAACGTCCGTAGTAACATCGGAGTCACTCGCGGCGCGGCGTGTAACCGGGGCGAGTCGGCGGGAAAAGGAACGAAGCGGACGGAAACGCGGACGGGCGACGGGTCGCTACTCGGCGTAGTAGTACTCGCCGGCGCGCTTCTGCTCGCGGTCGAGTTGCGAGTCCGGCTTGTTGATGCGCGGGCGCTGGGTGCGCTCGTCGCGGCGGAACGTGATGTCGAGGTCCGACAGGAAGTCGTTCATACCGTCGCGCATCTCCTGCGGTTTCGAGGCGTGGCCCTCGATGGACGGCTCGCCGTCGAACACCATCAGGCGGTCCGCGAGCAGGTCCATCATGTAGATGTCGTGGTCGATGACCATCACCGTCGCGTCGTGGTTCTCGGCGTAGCGGCGGATGGCCGAGGTGGCCTGCACGCGCTGTTCCACGTCGAGGTGGGCCGACGGCTCGTCGAGCAGGTAGAGGTCGGCGTCCTGCGAGAGACACGCCGCGATGGCGACGCGCTGGCGCTCGCCGCCCGAGAGGTCGGTGAGATTGCGCTCCATGATGCGGTTGAGCTGGAGCGGGTTCGCGATTTCGGTGTTCCAGTACGACGAACCGAACTGGTCGGTGATAGACGAGAGGAACGCGTCGACCCGCATCGGCTGGTCGATTTCGATGTACTGCGGCTTGTAGGAGATGTCGAGCGCGAAGTCGAGGTCGCCCGCGTCGGGCGTCAGGTCGCCCGTAAACAGCTGTGCGAGCGTGGACTTCCCGATACCGTTCGGACCGACGACGCCGAGCACTTCGCCGTTGTAGATGGTGCCGGATTCGACTTCGAGCGAGAACTCGCCGTCGCCGTAGGACTTGGCGAGGTCGGGGTACTCGACGAGGGGTTCGGCCTTCGTCGTCTCCCGCGGCGCGTGTTCCTCGAAGGTGATGGCCTCCGGGCGGATGCGCATGTTCTCGTTCGAGAGGTAGCCCTTCAGATACTCGTTGATGCCGTTTCGGACCGACTTGGGGTCGGTGATGACACCGTACGCGCCGGGCTCACCGTAGGCGACGTGGAGCGTGTCGGCGAGCAGGTCGAGGATGGCGAGGTCGTGTTCGACCACGAGCACCGCGCGGTCTTCGTCCTCCGCGAGTTCGCGGATGAGCCGCGCGGCGGTGACGCGCTGGCCGATGTCGAGGTACGGCGAAATCTCGTCGAGGAAGTAGAAGTCGCGGTCGCGGGCGAGCGTCGCCGCGAGGGCGACCCGCTGAAGCTCGCCGCCGGAGAGCGTCTCGATGTCGTTGTCGACGACGGGACCGATGTCGAGGCGGTCGATGTAGGAGTCGAGCGCGCCGCGCTCGTCGGTCGCTTCGAGGAGTTCGCGCGCCGTCCCGTCGAACTGCTTGGGAATCTGGTCGACGTACTGCGGCTTGCGCGCGATGGAGACCTCGCCGTCGCGGACCTCCTCGACGTAGTTCTGGAGTTCGGTCCCGCGGAAGCGGTCGAGGACGGCCTCCCACGTCGGGTCGTCGTCGTAGTTGCCGAGGTTGGGGACCATCTCGCCCGCGAGGGCGCGGACGGCCGTGGTCTTCCCGATACCGTTCGGGCCGAGGATGCCCGTGACCGACCCGGACTCGGGGACCGGAAGCCCGTACAGCGAGAAGGCGTTTTCGCCGTAGCGGTGGGTCGGCTCCTCGTCGAGTTCCGACGGGAGGTTGATGATTTCGATTGCATCGAAGGGGCATTTCTCGACGCAGATGCCGCAGGTCTCACCGAGACAGATTTCCTCGGAGATGCGCACCTGGTCGGGGCCGCCCTGCTCGGCGTCCTCGCCGCGGAGCGTGATGCACTCTTTGCCCGTCCGGTTCGGCGGACAGAAGTTCGAGCACTCGTAGCTACAACGGTCCGGGGAACACCGGTCCAAGTCGACGACGGCGATACTATCGTCGGCCATCGTTAGATCTGAACACCCGAAGTCAGCAGGATGGCGAACGTGATGAACCAGAGCGCGAAGGTCATGAACACCACGTAGAGGTAGTCCTTCGCGCCGAACCCGTTGACGTCGACGCCGACGACGCGAAGCACCGGGAACTGGATGAGGACGAGCGCCCCGAGGATACCCACGGCCAACTGATTGGTCGCGGCCTCGGGACTCGTCCCCACCACAGCACCCGAAACCACCGCGGCGGCGATGCCGGCGAGGCAGGCGAGTGTCGTGACCGTCACTCCGCGAATGTGACTGGAGAGTCCGGTCTGCGTTTCCGTGGCCATGTGTTCCCGTGCGATATCCGGCGTCAAAAGCCGTTCGTTCCTCCCGCCGCCCCGCGGATAAAGCGTTGTCGGCCGGTCGCAGGCCAACAAGGTTTATGCTGGTAGCGCGTTTCGATTCGTAACGATGGCTGGAACAGAAGAGGAGAGTCTCGACGACCTCCCACCGAGTGCGAAGCTTGTTTTCAAAGTGCTCGAATACAACGGTCCGCTCACCCAGAAAGGCATCGTCGAAGAGTCGATGCTCTCGGCGCGAACCGTTCGCTACGCGCTCGAACGACTGGAGGGAATCGGTATCGTCGACGAGGACGTCTACTTCGCCGACGCCCGACAGAACCTCTATCAGTTGACCGATCTCGCGCCGCAGCAGGCGCAGGCCAAAGCCGACGGCGGCAAGGAAAAGGCCTGCTGCGCCGAGTAATCAGAACCGCCGCGGAACCACCGCACGCTTCGCAGTCGGTGTCGTAAGAGACCAGTTGCGACGTGTCGACCCGGTCGAACTCCGACCGACGAAAACGACGATTCGGCCGTTCTGTTAGGCCGGAACGACCGTAATCTGCTGTTTTCTGTCGATTGCGTTCTCCAGTTCCTCGGCGATGGCGCTGCCGCGGGAGACCTGAATGTCGCCGCCGCGACCGACCGTCGCCGTGAACAGGTACTCCCCGTCGGCGCGGACCTCGACCGTCTCACCGACGTGGCCGTCCATCCGAACGACGACGTGCCGCGAGGTGACCTCGGGCGTCACGACGACGCCCTCGTCGGTCCCGCCCGCGGAGGCTGACGCGCCGGACTGTCCGCCGGCGTTCGCACCCGCGTGCTGTCCCGACGACGAGGGCTTCTCGTCGTGGGTCCGCACGTCGATATCGATTCCAAGTCGGTCTTCCACGTCTGAGATGCGGCCGCCGCCCTTCCCGATGACGTAGGAGATATCGTCCTCTTCGACGTAGACGACCGCGCGGTTCTGGCCCTGCAAGTCGACGTCGACGTGGCCGCGGGCGATGGAGCGAATCTCCCGTTCGATTTCCTGTTTCGCCAGCCGGGAGACGCCGCTTTCCTTCTCTTCTCCGTCCTCGCCGAGCGGGACGGTGACAACCTGCCGGTTGAACGTGTAAATCTCGTACTTCGGGGTGCCGGTCTCGAAGTCCCGAATCTGGATGACCGGGCGGGCGAGGTCCTCCGCGAAGAGGCCCTCGGGCACCTTCACCTCGGTGCGCACGTCGTACACCGTGTGGACCTCGCCGTCTTCGATGTAGACGACGGTGTCGACGACCTGCGGAATCATGCCGAGTTCGACCCGGCCGACGAGGCGCTGGAGCGCGTCGATGGCGCGGGTGGCGTGGACGACGCCGACCATGCCGACGCCCGCGAGGCGCATGTCCGAGAACACCGAGAAGTCCTCGGTCTTTCTGACCTCGTCGTAGATGGTGTAGTCGGGGCGCACGAGCAACAGCGAGTCGGCCGTCTTCGCCATGTCGCCGCCGAGGGCGGTGTACTGGGTGATGTCGGGACCGACCTGGAGGTCGCGCGGCTTCTCCATCGTCTTGACCGCGTAGTCGCTGTCGTTGAGGAACTCGGCGACCGCCTGCGCGAACGTGGACTTCCCGGCCCCGGGCGACCCGGCGATGAGGACGCCGCGCTGGCGCTCGGAGAGTCGGTCGCGGAGTTCGTCGGCGAACTCGTAGTCGTCGAGTTCGGTCTTGACGATGGGCCGGACGGCGGTGATTTCGATGCCGTCGGCGAACGGCGGACGGGCGACCGCGATGCGGTAGTCGCGGAACTGGACGATGTCCATGCCCGGCTCGGAGAGTTCGACGAAGCCGTCGGTGGCGGCGCGGGCGGAGTTGACGATGTCGTCGGCCCACTCCTTCATCGTCGCCTCGTCGGTCGGCTCGTCGGCGATGGGCTGGTAGTGCATCTCGCCGACCGCGCCGCGTTTGGCCTTCGGCCGGGTGTCGGTCTTGAGGTGGACCGACATCGTCTGGTCGTCGAAGAACCGCTCGATGATGAGCCCGCCGGAGCCGCGGACCGCGGCCTCGACGTACTCGACCGAGACGCCCTTCGCCTTCGCCACTTCAGCCTGCACCACGTCGCTCGTCAGGAGCGTCGCCGACCGCTCGGTGGCGATGTCGCGGATGAGCGCGTCGATGTCGCCCTCGCCGGCACCTTTCGTCTCGCCCGAACTCGGGCGACGGCCGACGTACGTGAGGTCGATGACGCCGTCGTCAGCGAACTCTGCGAGACGCTGGAGCTCCGAAAGGCCCTCCCAGCCCGTGTCACGGCCGTCGTTGGCCTGCGATTCGAGTTCGCTGACGACCGCCTCGGGGACGAGTACGTCGGCACCCTCGTAGGTGCCGTCGTCGACTCGCTCGGACACGCGACCGTCGATGACCGCGCTCGTGTCCGGCACTATCTTCATGCGCGTGAGTTTGGGCGGGTGACGGATAAGGTTGTAGATAAAAGCGGTGACACCGCCGGCGGGGCGTCGGATGGTACCGCGTCCCGCGTTCCGCGCCCCGCGTCCTGCGACCCCGACTCAGTCGTCGCCCGGCGCGACGGCTCGCTCGCCGTCGACCACCTCGAACGACTCGACGAGGTCGTCGAGGTCGGCCGCCTGCGACGACAGCACCTCGGTCTGGTCCGCGAGGTCGCCGATGGACTCGGACTGCTCCTGTGCGGTCTCGACGACGGTTCGCGACTGGCCGGCGGTCTCCTCGGAGATGTTCGCCACGTCGTCGACGCGGGCGGCGATGTCCGCCGCCGACTCGGCCTGCTGGTCGGTCGCGGCGCTCACCTCGGCCACGCTGGCGTCGATATCCGTCACCATGTCCACGATGGTCTCGAACTCGCTGATGGCCTCCGTGACCGTCTCCAGACTGTCGGCGACCTGCCGGTTCATCTCCCGCACGTCCGCGAGCGTCTCCTCGGAGTGCTCGGTGATGTCTGCGATGAGGCCCGAGACCTCGTCGGCGGAGTCGCGGGTCTCCTCGGCGAGCGACTTGACCTCCTGTGCGACGACGCCGAAGCCGTCGCCGGCCTCGCCCGCGTGGGCGGCCTCGATAGCCGCGTTGATGGCGAGCAGGTCGGTCTGCGAGCCGACGTGGTCGATGAACGCCGCGATTTCGTCTATCTCCTCGATGCTCTCGGTGAGTTCCGCGACGGCGTCGGCGGTGCGGTCGATGCGGGCCTCCACGGTGTCTAACTCCTCCATCGCCTCGGTCGCGGCGGCGCGGCCGACCTCGCCGCGCTCGGAGGCCGTCTCGGCCGTGGTGGCGACCTCGTCGGCGGAGGCGGCTATCTCCTCGACGGTCGCGGAGAGCGTGTTGAGTTCGTCGGAGACCGTCTGGAGGTGTTCGGTCTGCGTCCCCGCGCCGTCGGAGATTTCGGTGACCGAGGCGGCGACTTCCTCGCTGGCGGCGTCGGCTCGGCGGACGTGCTCGCGGGCGGTCGAACTCATCTCCGACACCTCCTGTGCGAACGACTGCACCTCCCCGATGGTCGACGAGAGGGTGTGGACGAGGTCGTTGTAGGTCGCCGCGACCTCCTCGTATCGCTCGTCGTCGACGCCCCAGTCGTCGATGTCGATGGTGGCGGTGAGGTCGCCCGCCTGCGCCCGCGAGGTCGCCTCAGCGAACGCCTCCACGAGGTGCTGGAGGTTGCGCGTGTAGTCCGCGAGGTCGCGCTGCATCCGGTCGAGCGCGTCACCGAACTCGCCCGGTAAGTCCTCGTCGAGCGCCGGGTCGTCGAACCGCTGGTCAGCAAGCGCGCCCGCCTGCGAGGCGACGACGCAGAGGTGGTCGTGCATCGCGCCGAAGTCGTCGGCGAGGCGAGCCACCTCGTCGGTGCCGCTCACGTCCGGGGGGCGGACCGACAGGTCGCCCGCCGCGACGCCCGCGGCCGCCGACGAGATGGACTCGATTGGCGAGACGATGTCTTTTCGCGTGATGATAATCGTGTTGACGAACGCGAGGCCGGCACCGAACAGGAGGAGCGCCGAGAGTTCGAGTCGGAGCGCGCCGGTCGCGACCCACGGAAGCGCGGCCTGCGCGATCGAGACCGCGAACTGGATGGCGACGGCGGCGACGACCTTTCTCTCGACCGAACCCGAGATGCCGAGCGCGTCCATGCTTCCCCAGAGCAACCGTTCGTACGTCGAGACGAGTCGCATACTCCGACGTGTGGGGTATACGTCATAAGCCGGACCGGGTATTCTCGGAATTTGATAACGGTCCCCCGCGGGGCGGCGCGAGGGAGTGCCCGACCGCAGTCGCGACGGGTCCGCGGCGGGACCCGGACGCACACGCTTTTGGAGCGACCCGCCAACGGGCCGGCATGGACGAACTCCGCGACCTCACGGAGACGCTCGTGTCGGTGCCGAGCCACGAGGACGAGACCGCCGCCGGCGACGCCATCGAATCGTGGCTCCGCGAGGAGACCGACGCCGACGTGACCAGAGACGACGCGGGGAACATCGTCGCCCGCGTCAACCCCGGCGCCGGCGAGTCGCTCGCGCTCGTCGGCCACCACGACGTGGTTCCGCCGGCCGACCGGCAGACCACGGACGACGGCGACTACGTGGTCGAGACCCGCGACGGCCGCCTCTACGGCCGCGGCGCGGCGGACATGAAAGGAGCCGTCGCCGCGTCGATGCTCGCTTTCCGCGACGCCGCCGCCGACGCCGATTCGGAGGTCGTCTTCGCCTCGTTCGTCGGTGAGGAACTCGGCGGGGAGGGCGTCCGTGCGGCCCTCGACGACGGCTTCGAACTCGACTACGCCGTCGTCGCCGAGGGCTCGACGAACTACACCGGCCCGGACCGGACGGACGTGGTCGTCGCCCATCGGGGCCGCCGGGCGAGTACCCTCGTCGCGTCCGGGACCGCCTGCCACGCCAGCGAACCCGAGCGCGGCGAGAACGCCGTCTACCGCGCGACCGACGCCGTGGACGTGGTCCGCGGCCTCTCCGTGCCGGACGCCGAGGTCCTCGGCCACCCCGTCTCGGGGAGCATCGCCGTCACCGAAATCGACGGCGGGAGCGCGTGGAACGTCATCCCCGACCGCTGCGAGGTGACCATCGACGAGCGGACCGTCCCCGGCGGCTTTGCTGACCTCGCGCTGGCGGCGGAAATCGAGGGCGTCGAGCGGGTCGTCGAACAGGACCTCCCGCCGATGGCGTGCGACGACGCCGAGTTCGCTGACCGCGTCCTCGACGCCGCTCGGACGGTCCACGAGGCCCGCGGCGACGCGACCCCCGAACAGACGACGAAACCCCACGCGACCGACGCCGGATGGCTGGCGCAGGCAGGTACGACTTGCGTCGTCTACGGCCCCTCGGAACCCGGCGAGGCGCACACGAAAGACGAGAGTGTGGCGCTCGACGTGCTGGCGCGGTGTTACGAGACGTATCGCGCGCTCGTTGAAGACTGGTGAGAGCCACCGACTCCGCCCGCGACGACACCTGAACACTCCACTCGCAACGATACCTGAACACTCCATCCGCGACGACGCCCGAGACACCACCGGGCGGGACTGAAAGGGGCCGCGAGCGAGGGCGAACCCCGGCGGCGTGAGCACCGCAGGCCGGCGGCCGAGGAGCGCGCGTCGCCGCGGGAGTCGTCGCTCGCGGGGGCTTTCGCGGTGGTATCGACCGCGGCCGTTACGTCGGGGGCGATTGCGGTATCCCCGGGGACGGAGCGGCAAGCGACAACCGCGTATCAAAAGCCCACCACGGATACCCACCTCCTGCGATTTAATACGCCTCCGAGACCACCGTTCGTACCATGGCACAGTCCTCCGCGGAATCCGACTCGGAGTCGGCGTACGACCGACTCCTCACGAAGTACAAGCGAATCGCCAACGTCGAGAACGCCGGCGGCATCCTCTCGTGGGACCAGCAGGTCATGATGCCCGACGAGGGGACGCCCGCGCGCTCCCAGCAGATGTCCGCGCTCTCCGCCTTGAGCCACGAACTCCTGACCGACGACGAGTTCGGGGACCTCCTCGACGCGGCCGAGGCCGACGATCCGACCGACGAGCAGGCCGACGTGCTGCGCGAACTCCGCCGCGACTACGAGCGGGCGGCCCGCGTGCCGAACGACCTCGTCGAGCAGATTTCGGCGGCGTCGTCGGAGGCCATCCCGGCGTGGAAGCAGGCGAAAGCCGAAGACGACTTCGAGAAATTCGCGCCACATCTGGAGAAACACGTCGAACTGAAGCGGCAGTACGCCGAGCACATCGACCCCGACCGCGACCCCTACGAGGTGCTGTTCGAGGACTACGAGCCGTGTCTCCCGCTCGAACAGGCCGAGGAGATTCTCGCCGAGGTGCGCGAGGTGCTCGTCCCGATGATAGAGGACATCCGCGAGTCCGACACGGACCTCGCGGTGGACGCCTTCGAGGGCGAGTTCCCCGAGGACGACCAGGAGGAACTCGTCCGCGACGCGCTCACGACGCTCGGCTACCCGTGGGAGCGCGGCCGCCTCGACACCGCCCCGCACCCGTTCTCGTCGGGGACGCAGTTCGACGCCCGCGTGACGACCCGCTACGACGAGTCAGACGTGCTCGGGTCGCTGTTTTCGACCGTCCACGAGTTCGGCCACGCGCTGTACACGCTCGGCCTGCCCGACGAGCACTACGCGACCCCGCTCGGTGAGGACCGCAACCTCTCGGTCCACGAGTCGCAGTCGCGGCTCTGGGAGAACCACGTCGGGCGCTCGCGGGCCTTCTGGCGGCACTTCCTGCCCACGCTCGAAGACCGGTTCCCCGAGGTCGACGCGACGGTCGAGGAGGCCTACGAGGCGGCCAATCAGGTGTACGACGACAACCTCATCCGCGTCGAGGCGGACGAACTGACCTACCACCTCCACATCGTCATCCGGTTCGAACTCGAACGCGACCTCATCGCCGGCGACCTCGCCGTCGAGGACGTGCCGGAGGCGTGGAACGACAAGTACGAGGAGTATCTCGGCATCCGCCCGGACACCGACTCCGAGGGCTGTCTGCAGGACATCCACTGGGCGTACGGGAACTTCGGCTACTTCCCGACGTACTCGCTCGGCTCCATCATGGCCGCCCAACTGTTTTCGGCCGCAGAGGAGGAAATCGACGACCTCGACGGGAAACTGACCGACGGCGAGTTCGACGACCTCCGGGAGTGGCTCCGGGAGAACGTCCACCGCCACGGCCGGCGCTACGAGACGAACGACCTCGTGAAGCGAGCCACCGGCGAGGCGTTCGCCGCCGACGACTTCCTCGACTACGTCGAGTCGAAATACGGCGCGCTGTACGACCTGTAAGCGAGCGGAACAGTCCGCCGCAGTCGCCCGATTTTCGACGACTCGGAGTCGTCGTAGGAACTAAATAGGGGTATGCCATATCATACCATGTATGGCCTCAGCACCCAGTGACGACTTGTTCGACCAGTTCTTGACCGACCGCGGTCACGAGACAGAACCGGCACGCTGGGACCGATCCTATAACAAGTTGCAGTGCCCCGACTGCGGGGCCCTGCACGACATGGGCGCGGCGACCTGCTCCGTCTGCGGGTGGGTGCCGGAGGCCTGACGCGTCCGAACTGACCACGCCACGAGCACCTGTTCTCGACGGTTTCTCACCCGTTCGGTGAGCCGTCCGCGAACGCCCGGCGAGTACGCTACTCCGGGCGCGTTCGCCCTCGTCCGAAGCACGTCGCTTATCACCGATAAGACCGTGAACGTGCACAATGAGCGAATCCGACGTGACCGTCACCCGGCTGTTCGGCGGCCCGGGAAGCGGGAAGACCACGGCCTTGCTCGACAAGGTCGAGGAGATTCTCGAACAAGACGGCGTCACCATCCGCGACATTCTCGTTGTCTCTTACACCCGAGCCGCGGCGGCCGAGGTCCGCGACCGGCTCGCGGAGCGACTCGACATCAACCCCCGGTCGCTGAAGGGGAACGTCTCGACGATGCACGCGAAGGCGTACGAACTCTTGAGCCTCTCGCGGAACGACGTGGTCGGCGAGAGCGACAAACAGGAGTTCTGCGAGGAGTACGGCATCGAGTTCGAAGACGAGTACGGCGGTGCGGGCCGCCGGACCGCCCGCTCGACCACCATCGGCAACAAGGTCATCGCCACGAGCCAGTGGCTCCAGCGCACCCGCCGCGACGTGTCCGACTGGTACGACGTGCCGTTCCAGTGGAACGTCGAGGAGGTCCGCCTCCCGCCGGAAGTCGACCCGAACGCCCAAGAGGGCAACAAGTACACCCCGACGTGGCCCTCCGACGACGACCGCATCGACATCCCCGAGGCCATCCGCGCGTGGCGCGCCTACAAGGGCGAACACGGGCTGGTCGGATTCGCTGACATGCTCGAACGCGTCAAGCAGCGCGCGCTCGTCCCCAACGTCGACTACCTCGTCATCGACGAGTTCCAGGACATCACGACCCTCCAGTACGACGTGTACGAGGAGTGGAAGCCCCACATGCGGGGCGTTCTCATCGCCGGCGACGACGACCAGGTCGTCTACGCGTGGCAGGGCGCGGACCCGAACCTCCTTCTCGACGCCGAACGCGACAACGACGAGATTCTGCCGAACTCCTACCGCCTCCCGTCGAACGTCCTCAACGTCGTCAACCGAGAGATTCGCCACATCGACAAGCGACAGGAGAAGGACCTCAAGCCCCGCAAGGAGGGCGGCGCGGTCGAGGCCGTCGAGAGCCCGTCGATGCTCGAACTCGCCCGGAACGTCCGCTACACCGTCGAGAAAGACGAGGGCACCGTGATGGTGCTGTTCCGCGCGCGCTACCAGATGTTCCAGTTCATCGACGAGTTCCTCCCGTCGGGCATCCCCTTCTCGACGCTGACCGACCAGCGCATGTGGACCGACCGGCTCACGCAGTACGTCCGCGCGGTCGAGGCGCTCGACGCCGAAGAGCCCGTCAACGGCTTGGAGGCCCGCCGCCTCGCGGACATGCTCCAGGACTCCGCGTTCGGCACGAACGACCGCGACGACCTCTTCGACGCTATCGACGACAGACAGGAGGAAGTCGGCGTCGACGACATCACGAACATCGAGTTCACGCCGAAGGAAATCAAGAACTTCGCGCCCTTTGCCCCCGACAGTTCGTCCGCGAGCGACATGGTCCGCAAGGTGACGAGCTTCCAGCGCAAGTCAGTCAACGCGTACTTCGGCGGCGGCTACGAGGAGATGGACCCCAGTCGCGTCCGCGTCGGCACCATCCACTCCGCGAAGGGTCGCGAGGCCGACCACGTGTTCATGGCGACCGACCTGACCGAGAAGGTGGTCGAGCAGATGGCGGCGTCCGTCTCCGACGAGGAGCTCGAAGCCCGCGGCATCGAGGAGTTCACCGCGACGACGAGCCCCGTCCCGCTCATCACCGACAACGAGCGCCGCGTCTTCTACGTCGGGATGTCCCGCGCCCGCGAGCGCCTCATCGTCCTCGAAAACCTCGTCACCGGCGCGCCGACGCTCCCCATCAGCGTCCTGCTCCACAACGAGATTCGCGAGGACCCCGCGCAGGAACTCGTCGACGACGCGCAGGAACTGCCCGCGCCCGAACCCGAGGCGTAACGTCTCGTGCGGTGGAGTCCGCGCGGCGGCGACGCCATCGACGCCGCCGTGTCCGAGCGAGACGCCGTCGGCTTCGTCGCCGTCTCCCGCGGTGCCGACCCGACGAGTCACTACCTCACCGGCCGCGCGTTCGACTGCGACCTCGTGTTCGTCCGCGTCGACGGCGAGACGCATCTCCGAGTCCCCTCGACCGTCGAACCGCCGTCGCTCCCGGTCGCCTCGGTCCGCGTCGACGACAGGCCGCCGGGGACGGCCGCCGCGGCCGTCCTCGCGGAACACGGCGCTTCCGAAGGGACCGTCCTCGCGCCCCGGACGGTTCCGCACGACGCCGCGCTCCACCTCGAAGCGGCGGGCTACGACCTCGCGTCGACCCCGGCGGTCGAAGCCGCCCGCGCCGTGAAAGACGACGCCGAGCGCGACGCTATCGAGGCCGCTCAGCGCGCGGCGACCCGCGGCGTCGGTCGCGCCGCCGCGATACTGTCGGCGGCGACGGTCGAGGAAGGTGACGGCGGCGACGGCGACGACAACGGCGACGACGAACAGTCCGTCCTCCACTGGGACGGCGCACCGCTGTCGACCGAGCGACTCCGCCGGCAGGTGAACGCGACGCTCGCGGCCGAGGGCGTCGATGCCGCGGGTGCGACGACGGTTCGTGCGGGGACCCGAGGCGACGGGGGCGAGCCGGTCGAACTCCGGCCGGGCGAACCGATAGTCGTCTCGGTCGGCCCGCGCGGGCCGACCGGTTACCGGGGCGCGCTGGCCCGAACCTTCGTCGTCGACCCCGACGGCGGGTGGGAACGCCGGGCGCACGTCGCCTGCGACGCCGCCAGAAAGGTCAGTCTGGTCGAGGCGGACCCCGGCGACGACGCCGGCTTCCTCGGGAGCGAACTCCGGGCGGAGACCGCCGCGTTCGGCTTCTCGATGGCCGACGAGGTGACGAGAGACGTGGGCGGCGGCATCGGCCTCGCGGCCCGGGAGGACCCGCCGCTCGACGGCGACCGAGAACTCGTCGCCGGCAACGTCCTGCGCGTCCGCGCCGCGGTCACGCACCCGGACCACGGGCGGGTCGAACTGACCGACGTGTTGGTCGTCGGCGACGACGGTCCGCGACTGCTCGGCGGCGCGCCGACCGGTCTCGACCCGAGTCGCTGGTAGTTACTCCTCGTCGTCCGGCTCTTTCGCGACGCCGCCGACGACTTTCTCGGCCGCGAGCGAGGGGAGGTCCTGCGGCATGGTAAGGAACTTCGGGAGCGCGACCATCAGCACCGCGAGAAGGAGCATCGCGCCGCCGAAGACGGTCCGCCCGTCGGCGAGGAGCGTGAGGCCGAAGCCGCCGACGGGGATGGCGAAGATGAGGGTCGCCGCGAGACCGATCATCTCCATGATTCCGAGTCGCATCGCCCGGGGCTACACCGCGGGCGACTAAAAGCGTCGCGACCGGCGCGTGGGCGCGAGCGCCGATGGGGCGGGTGAGACGGGCGACCCGTCGCCGCGTCCGACAGTCTCGCGGGGTAGGATTAAGCCGCCTCCGAATCGACTGCCCGCATGGTCGCCGTCACGTCCGGAATGCTCGTCGTCTTCGCCCTCGTCGTCGTCACGATGGCGCTGTTCGTGACGGAGGCGGCCCCGCCGGACGTGACGGCCATTGGCGTCATCGTCGGGCTGGTCGTCCTCGAACCGTGGACGCGAGTCGACCTCCAGACGGGGCTGTCGGGGTTTTCGAGCGCCGCGACGATTACCATCCTCTCGATGTACGCCCTCAGCGAGGGGGTTCGACAGACCGGCGCGATTCGCGTCCTCGGCGACGCGGTCGCCTCGTTCACGAACGGCAGCGAGAGCCGACTGCTCGCCGCGGTCGTCGGCCTCACCGGCCCCATCGCGGGCGTCGTCAACAACACGCCGGTCGTGGCGGTGTTCGTGCCGATGGTGTCGGACCTCGCGGACCAGGCGAACGTCTCGCCGTCGAAGCTCCTCATTCCCCTCTCGTACGCCTCGATGCTCGGCGGCACGCTCACCCTCGTCGGGACGGCGACGAACCTCGTCGCCAGCGAGGCCTACGCCGAAGCCACCGGACTGCCGCCGTTTTCGATGTTCACGTTCACGCCGCTCGGGGCGCTCGTGTTCGTCGTCGGCGCGGGCTACCTGCTTGCGGTCGCGCCGCGGCTCCTCCCCGAGCGAATCGAGCCCGGGAACCGAACCGGCAACTACGGCGTCGAGCCGTTTCTCGCCCGCGTGCTCGTCCCCGCGCGGTCGCCGCTCGTCGGCATCCCCGCGGGCGACGTCTCCGACGACACCTACCGCGACCTCAACGTGGACATCCTCGACGTGCTCCGCGGCGGCGAACACTTCATCGCGGCCGACTCCGACCGCGAGGTGGCCGCCCGCGACATCCTGACCGTCCGGGGCGACCCCGCGACGATTCGGCGCTTCTGCGACCTCGCAGACCTGCGATTTCTCCCTCGCGCGTCGGTCACCGACGCCGAACTCGACCGCCCCGACCGCGTGGCGCTCGTCGAACTCGTCGTCCCCCGAGAATCCGGCCTCGTCGGCGAGACCATCGGCGGCGCGCGACTCCGCGAGCGGTACGACGCGACCGTGCTCGCGGTCCGCCGGCGCGGCGGCGACCTCATCCGCGAGCACTTCCGCGACGTGGACCTCCGAGCCGGCGACTCGCTGCTCCTCCAGACGACGAACGAGACGGCGCGGTATCTCCGCGACAGCGGCGACTTCGTCGTGACGAGCGAGGTCGCAGACGAGTTCATCGAGGACAACGGCGGGCTGTCGCCCACGGCGTTCCGGGCGTTCGCCGTCGTCGCGGCGGTCATCGGGCTGGCCGCGCTCGGCGTCGTCCCCATCGCCATCGCCGCGCTCGGCGGCGTCGCCGCGATGGTCTCGCTCGGCTGTCTGTCCGCGAGCGACGCCTACGACGCGGTGAGCTGGAACGTCATCTTCCTGCTGGCGGGCGTCATCCCGCTCGGCCGGGCGCTCCAACTGACCGGCGGCGTCGCGCTCATCTCTGAGTTCGTCGGCGTCGCCGCGACCTACCTGCCCGTCATCGCCGTGGTCGCCGCGTTCTACCTGCTCACGGGGCTGCTGGCGAACGTCATCACCCCAGTCGCGAGCGTCGTCCTCCTGCTCCCGGTCGCCATCGACACCGCGTTCGGCCTCGATGCCGACCCCTTCGGCTTCGCGCTCGCGGTCACGTTCGGCGGGAGCACGGCGTTTATGACGCCCATCGGCTACCAGACGAACCTCATGGTGTACGGGCCGGGCGGCTACCGATTCACCGACTACCTCCGCGTGGGCGCGCCGCTCCAACTCCTGCTCGCGGTCGTCACGACCGCCGGCATCGCCCTCATCTGGGGCGTGTAACTCACTCGGCCCGGCTCTCGCCCGCGTTGCGACGCTGGTCAGTCTCCGCCCGGACGCCGTCCTCGCCGTTCGAGGGGTCGTACCCCGCGGGTCCGGAGGGGAGCGTCTCGGGGTCGTCGACGCTCAGCCCCGTGGTGACGAGCAGCCGGAGACCGCGGCGGACCGGCATGTCGAGTTCGCGAATCTCGTCGGCCGAGACCATGACGAGCGCTCCGGCGGTCGGGTTCGGGCTGTGCGGGACGAACACGGTAAACAGGTCGTCGTCGGAGACCTCGGAGACCGACGGCGGGGCCTCGTTTGTGACGAAGCCGATGGAAAACAGCCCCTCGCGCGGGTACTCGACCAACACCACGCGGTCGTAGCCGGCGGTCGGTTCGGTGAGCGACTCCGACACCTGCCGGACGCCGAAGTAGATGGTGCGGACGAGCGGCAGGAGCCGAACGCCGCGCTCGAAGCTCCCGAAGAGCCGCTGACCGAGGCTCATCGACGCGAGGTAGCCGAGAAGCGAGATGGCCACGGCGATGGTGAGCGCCGACAGCACCTGCGAGATGAAGACGATGTCGCCGGAGTAGTTGAGCGCCCCGGCGAGGAAGGGCGTCACCTGGCGGACGACCGGGCGGAGCGCGGCGGTGATGCGGTTGAACGCGAACTGGAGGACGAACACGGTCACGGCCAGCGGGGTCACGAGAATGAGGCCGGTGACGAAACTGCTCCGCAGTCGGGCCAGAACGTCCATACCGACTCTCCGGACGATGACGGTAAAATTGTATGGGCGAGAGTGTCACGAAAACGTGATGGTGAACGGAAACGATAGGCATTAACTGCACCCGACCGAAGCCGCGGGTATGTTCACGGGAATCGTGGAGGGTCCGGGCGAAATCGTCGCTGTGACCGACACCGACGGCGGTCGCCGCCTCCGCATCCGAACCGACCTCGCGTTCGACGACCTCCACCACGGCCAGTCAATCGCGGTCTCGGGCGTCTGCCTGACCGTCGAGGCGTTCGGTGACGACTGGTTCGAGGTGTTCCTCGCGGCCGAAACCGTCGAGAAGACCGACCTCGGTGATGCGGTCGAAGGCGACCGCGTCAACCTCGAACGCGCCCTCGCGGCCGACGACCGCTTCGACGGCCACATCGTGCAGGGTCACGTCGACGGGACGACGACGGTCACGAACGTCGAGCGCGTCGGCGACGACTGGTTCTTCGAGTTCGACCTCCCCGAGTCGCTGGCGAACTACGTCGTCCAGAAGGGCTCGGTCTGTCTCGACGGCATCAGCCTCACCGTGGCCGACCGCCGCGAAGGCTCCTTCGCCGTGGCCATCATCCCGACGACCTACGACCTGACGACGCTCTCCGAAAAGGCGGTCGGTGACCCGATTCACGTCGAGGTGGACGTGGTGGCGAAGTACGTCGAATCGATGCTCGACGGCTACGCCGAGCGACTGGTTGCCGAGTAGGAGTGGGGAGACGCCACGGTTCGCCCCGGTTCGTCTCGGGTTGCTTTTTCCTGCCGTCGCCGCCTCGCTTCAGTCCTCGAACTCAGTCTGCTCCGAGCTGAACGACGCCGCGCTCGGACCGGGCGCGTGAGCGCTGTGGTAGGCCTGACTGTACCGTCGGAGCTTCCCGATGAGGTAGAGCCCGAAGACGCCGTCGTAGATGATAACGTAGACGAGGAAGGCCGCGAGGCCGCCGAGGCCGGTTATCGCCCCGATGGCGGTCGAGCCGAGGCCGACCGTCGAGTTGTACGTCGCGTGGACCAGCGCCGCGAGGATGAGGCCCTTGATGACGATGGGGCCGGCGTTCTCCTTGTTGAACTTGGCGAGGCCGAGGTAGTAGCCGGCGATGGCCGAGTAGATGACGTGCCCCGGCCCGGCGAGCGCGCGGACCGCGGTAATCGTCCCGCCGGCGGCGATGATGCCGACGCCGCCGGAACCCACATCGAGCCCTGAAGAAGTGAGATTCCGAGTGATATACAGCGCGTTTTCGATGGTGGCGAAGCCGAGGCCGGCCATCGCGCCGTAGACGGCCCCGTCGATGACGGCGTTGAAGCTGTCGTGAGAGTAGGCGTACAGCCTGACCGCGAGGAGCTTGACGGTCTCTTCGACCGGGCCGACGACGAGGAAGTAGAACACGACGCTGCCGAGGAAGCCGAGCGCCAGCTGGAACTCGCCCGCGATGGTCTGGCCGACGTTGCTCAGAAGCGAGTTGAGAATCGCCGCGAACGTGGCCGTGAGGACGCCGAGGAGGAACGTCACCACGAGCATCGAAAGCGGCTCGTTTTGGGTCACGTCGGAGTAGTAGACGTAGCCGGCGAGCGCGAGCGCCGGCAGCGCCGAAAGCAGGGTGAGCGCGCCGACCTGCGGGTCGGTGAGCGCCGAGAGGCCGCCGATACCGACGAGGATGAGCAGCGCGGCGAGGATGACGACCACTCGCGTCGACGCGACCAGCAGCCGGTAGAGCGCGACCGCCAGCCCGTCAACCGAGGTTCGTTCCTCCCACGTGGCGATGTCGTAGAGGTCGCCCGAGCCGTCGGACGCCTGCTCGACTGGGTCCTGCTGGTCCATTACGTGGCATAAAGGGTATTGCGTCTGGTAATAGCTTCGGCTACGGCATCCCGTGACGTGGGGGGCGGAGGGTCGACAGTCGGATGGCCGGCGACCGGCGACCGACTGGTCGACGGCCGACCGTACGACGTTAATGCCTCCGCTCCGAAGGCCGGGTATGCACTTCGACCCCCGCGAACAGGCGGCGCTCCGCGAGGTCGGCCTCGACACCGACGACCTCCGGGCCGCGTCGGACCTCGTGAGCGACGCAGTCGAATCGGACGCAGACGCCATCGCCGCGTTCTTCGGCGACGGCGGCACGGTCTACTCGGACATGGAGATGGCCCACAGCGCGAGTGACGTGCAGGAACACGCCGTCGACCACGTCGACCTCTACACCCACGGCGCGGAGCTCCGGGGCTACCTCAAGTTCGACTCGTGGGGCGTCCCCATCGAGGGCGGTCGCGTGCTCTCGGAGGAGACAGTCGAACTGACGCTCGGGCCGACGGTCGACGCCCGCGTCACCTTCGCCCGCGACGCCGACGAGCTATGAGAGTCCGCGTCCGCGGCATCTACGCCACCGCGCTCACGAGCGTCTTCCTCGACGCCGGCCACGACGTGGTGCAGGCGTCCGGCCCGATTCGCGAGCGCTTCGACGCCGAGTTCGACTCGTCGGACCACGACGTGTCGGTCGAGACGACGCGGAACCGACAGGGCGTCGGCGCGACCGGCGCGCCCGAGGCGGTCGAAGCGGCCACCGAACGCCTCTCAGACCTCGGCATCGACACCTTCGCGTGGGACGACCCCGCGCCGACCGGCGCGGTGTTCGACGCCCGCGTGACCGACACCCTCGGCGGCGGCGCGGTCTGCGACCTCGGAGAGACCGAGGGCTACCTCTCGTACGGCGACATCGACGGCCGCGTCGAGGTCGGCGACGAGGTCCGCGTGCAGGTCGCGGAGTCGGCCCCGCCGTGGGCTTCCCGCCGCGCCGAACTGACCGGCGAGGTCCGCGCCGTCGCGGGACTGGCGACCCTCGACCCCGATTCGGAGGGCGTCCGCGTCGACACCCGCGACGAGGCCGCCGCCCGCGAACTGGCCGGCATGACGGACCTCCTCGGCGGCGACCCGCCCGAGGGCTGGGGCATCCGCTGGCACCGCGACGCCGTCGACGCCGACATGAGCGCCCTGAACGACGCGCTCGACCGGGCCGCCGAGGTGGCTGAGGAACTCGACGACGCGCTCTCCGAACCCGTCGACGCCCCGCGGCCGGTCGCCGCGCCCACCGCGACGACGTGGGTCTGGTTCGGTCGCGAGACCCGCTTCGAACTCGATTCCCAGCGCCGGGCCGTCGAGACGACGATGCCCGGCCACCACCGGACGAAGGCCGCCTCACCGAAGGCCTCCGCCGGCGTCGACCTCGCGGAGGCGCTCTGCGAATCGGTCGGCGACGGCGAGTTCCCCTTCGGCGTGGTGACCGCGCAGTTCGGCCCGCTCGAAGGCGACGACGTGGAAATCGGCCACGGGAAGCCCGACGGCCGGCTCATCACGCTCGGCTCCGGCGAGGTGACCGAACGCGACCCCGAGGGAACCGTCGAACTCCGGCGGGGCATGAGCGGCGGCGGCACCTACGACGCCCTCGGCGTCGACCGCGAGTCCGGCGACGTGGCGGTCACGAAGTTCCGAGAGGGGCGGTGGTGGTATCCGACGGTGTACCGCGATTCCGACGGCGGTATCAAGGGGACCTACGTCAACATCTGCACGCCCGTCGAGTGCTTCCCCGATGAGATTCGATATATCGACCTGCACGTCGACGTGGTGAAACACGCCGACGGGACGGTCGAACGCGTCGACGACGACGAACTCGACGCGGCCGTCGAGGCGGGACGCATCTCGGAAGAGCTGGCGGAAAAAGCGCGGTCGGTGGCGTCGAGTCTGGAGTCGGCGCTGTCGGGGTAGGCGTCGCAACTCCGGAAGACGGTCAGTCGTCGTTGCCGGGGAGGACTCGGTCGTCGCGGTGGCGGGAGGCGTCGGCGGCCGATAGCTGGGCCGGCAGACGAACACCCCGCGAAGGCCACACGGAGAGCGAGCGTGAAAAAGACCAATATAGTCATACGGTCGACACGACTGGATACGTATTGAGAACCGCGGAACGGGGCGCTCGTGTCGGAGGGAACAGTACGGCTACGACCGAAGGGAGTAGCCGCCTTTTTGGTCCAGATTTTTTGGCGGGGTTCGAGGCAACGAAGTTGCCGAGGACCCCGTGAAAAAAGGTGGGCTAGAAGTGCCCCGGACCCTCGTCGCCGTACTGGAGTTCGCCGCCGCGGCCGCCCTCGACGGTGCTGCTGCCGTGGTCGCCGGAACTGGGGACCTTGACCTGCACGTCGGTGATTTCGTCGAACGTCATGATGAGGTCCGACTGGATGTTCTGGGCGGTGATGTTCGAGATGCCGCACCCGGCGCACGCACCCCCGAGTTCGACGACGACTTCCCCCGATTCGGCATCGGCCTTGCGCACGACGCTGTTGCCGCCGTGCATCTGGATAATCGGCATCTGACCGACCATCCACGTCTCGACGCGCTCTTTGAGGCTCTCCGACTCGTCGCTCATACCCCGATGCTTCGAACCCCACGGATTAGAATGAAACGGTTCTCCCGACGCGCCGGCCGGCGAGAGAAAGGCTGTCTCGGTCGTTCGTGATAGACTCGACGCGGGAACCACGCGGTGCGGTGTTCCCGTCGACGCTCTCGGGCGCGAGCGTCGGTCGCCCTCAGTCGCGCCGCTCGCGACGGCGGACCAGCCAACCGGCGACGCCGAGCGCCGCCGCGCCGACGCCGAGTCCGAACCCCGGCGCGTCGGTCGTCGAGGTCGACGGTTCGGTTTCGGACGCCGGCGCAGCCGCCTCGCTTCCGGTCGGGGACGGCGTCGGCGTGTTGACGAGCGATTCGGTGGTCGGCTCCGCCCCGAGCGTCGGCGGGTCGCGCTGGTCGCCGGCGTGGTCGGGGAACGTGTAGAGCGCGGGCGACGCGTCGCCGACGCCCCAGTTCGACGCGACGAAGACGCCCTCGTCGGCGAACGAGTAGGCGTACTGCGCGGTCCAGAAGCTCGCGCGCTCGGGGTCGCGCCACCAGGCGAGTTCGACGGGGTCGGCCGGGTCCGACACGTCGTGGCGCTTGACGCCGCCGCGGTACCACGAGGTGTAGAGCCTGTCGTCGCGGAAGTCGAAGTTGTGCGCCGTGGTCCAGACGCCGCCGAGCGTCGGGTCCGGGCTGGCCGGCGGCTCGATGGTCGAGAGCCGCTCCGGATTCGCGGGGTCAGTCACGTCCCAGAGTTCGACGCCGCCGGGGCCGCCGACGAGCTCGGTCGTCCCGTCGTCGCGGTCGACCTCGATTGCCCACGACTCGACGCCGACGCCGAGGAGGTCGCCGGCGTCGTCGGTGGCGACGTAGTGGTGGTTTCCGGGCGGCGTCCGCCGCTCGCGGTTGCGGCCGCGAGGGGTTAGCGCGGCGAGTGCCTCGGGGTCTCCGGGAGAGACTGCCCCGAGGACCGACGGCGACGCGGGGTCCGAGAGATCGACGAGCCACGTCCCGGCGTCCCAGAGAGCGACGTGCGCGACCGCGTCGCGGACCCACACGTCGTGGACGGACCGCATCGAGGGCGGCACGTCGGCCCAGCGGTCGTCGGCGTCGACGACCGACCAGCGGCCGAGTTCGTCGCCGGAGTCGATGTCGAGGACGACGAGCGGATTTCGGTCGCCGTCGTTAGCGGTCAGATACGCCCGGCCGTCGGCGGCGAAGCAGTTGTGGATGGGAAAGCCGGTCTCGTGGAACGCGATTTCGTCGGGGTTCGCGGGGTCGGACACGTCGACGACGAGGACGCCCGCCGGCGCGCCCGGAATCGGGTTGGCCGGTCCGACGACCAGCAGGGTGTCCCCGTCGAGTTTCGCGTCGTAGAGGCCGCGGAAGGGGCCGTCTTCGCGGTCCGAAAGCGGGTCGCGGCGCTCGGCGAGGAGTTCCGGGCGGTCGGGCGTGGAGATGTCGACGACGGCGTAGCCGCTGGTCGCGGCGACGAAGACGGTCTCGCCGTCGGCCGACACGACGGCCTCTTTCGCGCCGTCGATGTCGATGCGGCCCAGCGGCTCGAAGGGACCGGGATGTGCGGTGGCGGGACGGGAACCGGCGACGGCAGCGGTCGTGACGGCGAGCGCGCTCCCGCCGACGGTGCGGAGGAACTGGCGGCGGTCCACGGTGAATCTGCGGGTGCCGAGGGGAAAAATCGGACGGAGGTGCTGGTACTGAAACGAGCGAGGACCGCTCAGTCTGCACTGGGTTGCGTGAGAACTGAAGCGACGCCGGCGGGGATGGGTGGGTGGGTGGGTGGGTGTGGGTGGGTCACCCCGGCGGCGTCGGTCGGTCGACGATGATGGTGGGGGTTGTCGACCAGTCCCGTTCTAGGCTTCCGGTGGAACGCCCGTGCACCGTTCGGTTCGACGAGAACGGGAACGCGCCGACCGGCGCGCCGAGCGACTCGGCGTCGTCGGGTGCACGTCATCGCGTTTCTCGACCGGGGTTATAAGATTGCGCCACCGAGTATCAATCGAGATAATTCGGTTGTGGTGACAGGAAGTGCCACGTCGCAGCCGCGAGCGGTCACCGGTACCATCTGCGCCGAAACCCGCGAATCCTCGCGGCCTCACAGCCGCGAACGGTCACCGGTGCCACCGGTCATCGCGCTCGCCAACGCCCCCTCGACCACGACCTCGTCGCCGAGCGTCGTCAGTTGAATCTCGGGGATGTTCGACATGACCATCTCGCTCATCTGCTCGCGGATGGGCTCCAACACGAGGTCCGGGTTGTTGAGCGCGACCGCGCCGCCGACGTAGATGATGAGCGGCGCGTACGCGTGGACGATGTTGGCGACGCCCATCGCGTTCCAGTGGCCCAGTTGGCTGATGATGTGGTCTGCGAACTCGTCGTCGCCGGCGTGTTCGAACACGTCGACCGCGGAGAAATCGGGGTCGGAGATGGGGAGCGCGGTTTCCACGGGGTCTTCCTCGTGGAGTTCGCGAGCGTACTTCGGGATGTTGTTCCCCGAGCAGTAGCCCTCCCAGTGACCGTTGTGGCCGCAGCCGCACGTCATGAAGCCGTGCGGGTCGAGCGTCAGGTGGCCGACCTCGCCGGCGTTGCCGTCCCATCCGGCGAGGACGTGCCCGTCGACACAGACCCCCGCGCCGATACCGGAGGAGATGGTGAGGTACACCATGTCGTCGGGGTTGCGGTCGGAGTGGAACCGCTCGCCGATGACGCCGGCGTTCGTGTCGTTGTGCAGGTACACCTCGTCCGTCTCCAACAGCACCGAGAGGGGACCGGTCAGCGGGATGCGGTCGATGGTGTCCGGGAGGTTCGCCGGGTTTTCGACCGCGCCCTCGGCCAAGTCGAGCGGGCCGATAGCGCCGATACCGGCCGCGACCGCGTCGCTCGGGTCGATGCCCGCCTCGGCACACGCCTCGCGGACGACGCCGAGGACCGCCTCGGTGACCGCGATTCCCGTCGGGCCGCGCGGAGTGTTGTCACGGGCCTCTCCGAGGACGGTTCCATCGTCGTCGCCGACCACGGAACGGACGTTCGTCGCCCCCAAGTCGACGCCCACGTAGTACGCCATCGTTCCCATAGGGATGCGCCCACCACTTAACTAAGCGGGATTTTCGGTAGATTTACTCGCGGCGATGTAAGTCCCGGGTCGGGGTTACGCGGAGTTGTTGGTCGGGAGTTTAGGGATGAGCCACGAGAGGAACGAGTCCATGCTGCGCGACTGTATCCAGACGGTTCCCGGGCCGGTGAACGTACAGACGAGGCCCTCGCCGCTGAACAGGGTGGACTTCAGGCCGCCGACGCGCTCGACCGAGAAACTCGTGGTTTCGTCGAAGGCGACGATGTGGCCGGTGTCGACCGTGTAGCGTTCGCCCTCACCGAGTTCGACCTCGTGGATGGCCCCGTAGCTCGACAGGAAACTGTCACCGGTGCCGGTCAGTTTGAGCAGGAACAGCCCCTCGCTCCCGAAGAAGGTCTTCGCCCCGCCGAAGGAGGTGTCGAGGTCGAGCGCGGGGTCGGAGGCGATGTACGACCCGGACTGCACGTACAGGGTCTCGTCTTCGAGGCCGTGGTGGACGATGTCGCCCGGCAGCGGGGGCGCGAAGGAAACCTCGCCCGCCTGCCGCGCGCTGAACGTGTTCTGGAAGAACGACTCACCGCCGAGGACGCTCCGCTTGAGCGACCCGAACAGGCCGCCTTTCGCGTTCGTCTCGATGTCGATGCCGTCGGAGTAGCTGACCATCGCGCCGGCCTCCGACCGGAGCGACTCGCCCTCGTCGAGCGAGACGGTGAGGAGGGCGAACGACGGGCGGTAGTCGATGGTGTGGTCCATGCGGGAGTTGACGGCGCGCTAAGATATGTAGTTGCCTGCGAAAATCGGGAACATCGAGGGGTCGCGCCGCCCGCGACCCGTCACTTGGTGTCCGCGCGGACGAACGTCACGGGGCACGACGCTTCGAGCATGACCTCCTGTGCGACGCTCCCGAAGACGGCCTTGCCGGTCGGCGAGCGCTTCCGACCGCCGACGACGAGGCGGTCGGCGTCGACCTCGCCCGCGAGTTCGACGAGTTTCTCGCCGTGGTGGCCGACTCGGCCGTGGATAATGTAGTCGATGTCTGCGTCGTCGAAGCGGCGCGTGAGTTCGCGGACGGTGGCGTGTCGTCGGGCCACGTCGTCCGCCGAAACCTCCTCGGCCGTGATATCGAAATCGAGGTTGTCGAGCGCGTCGTCGTACTCGTCTTTCGTGAAGACGTGCCCGATGACGACCGTCGCGCCGGTCGGCCCGGCTACGTCGATTGTCTCCTCAGCGAGTCTGTCGATGCGCTCGGCGTCGCCCGCGCCGACCGCGAGCAGGATAGTTTCGATAGCCATACCAGTCCGTTCGTCCCGGTATCACTTAACCGTGCCGGAGATTTTTACTCGAACCGAAGTAAAAATTCATATCCGACCGTGTTACGGTCGCTCGCACTGAGTGTGTCACGAGGGAGCGATATGTGCGTTTCGCTGGCAGCGCGGCCGCTCGGTGGGCGACTGCGTGAGAAAATCCGGACCACGTCGGACGGCTCAGACGTCGGGCGCGTCGTCTTCGACCGCGCGCTTCATCGAATCGCGGCGGGACTTCGCGTCGCGGCCCGTCGCCTCCAGGAGGAAGTCGTTTTTCGCGCTGACGGCCTCGCCGGCGGCTTCGAGGTCTTCGGGAGCGAGGTCGGCCGGGTCGGCCTCCTCGAAGTTGACCGCGAGTTTGTCCTTCTTGCCGCTGTACTTGACCGCGCCGGCGACGATGCGGGTGAACACGGGGTTCTTGGGCTCGCCGACGACGTAGAGGTCGCTGCCTTTGAACTCCTCGGTGCCGGTGATGGGGCCGAAGTAGTCTTCGACCGTCGCTTCCATGTCCGGAATTCGCTCTTCGAGCGTCTCCCCACGACGCATCTTGTACTCCTTCATGGACGCCTTTTCGACAGGGTATGGTTTACCTGTTTCGCGACTCCGCGACGCCTGCGAGGGCGTGCCGCGGTCAGGACTCCCGCTCGGCTATGTAGCCCTTTTTACACTCGGGGCAGATGTCGCCGGCCCGCATCGACGACGAGGACGCGCCGCGGGCGTGGCCGCAGTTCGGACAGTAGTACTCGACGGCGTCGTCGGGGGCTTCGTTGCCGACGTTCGACTCGTCGGCCCGGACGAAGTCGTCTTCGTCCTCCGCCTCGACGTACTGCCCGTTCGCCTGCTGGGTCGACGAGCCGTTGTTCTCGGGCGTCAGACCGCCGCCGAACGAGACCGAGACGGGCTCGCCGTCGTCTGGCTGGGCGTTCCAACCCTCGTCGTCGCCCGGCGCGTCGGGCCACGCGCCGCGTTCGCGGGTCTGGCTCCCTTCGGGCTCCGCCTCGGCGTCGGTCTCGACGCCCGCCTCTGCGTCCGCGTCGATGAACTCCGCGTCGTCGCCGTCGGCCGGCGGCGTCGGGTCGTCGGTCTCGACCTCGTCGACCTCGTCGGGCCACTGCGTTCGGTCGCGGGTGGCCGACTGCGATTCGTCGTCGTCGAGGATGATGCCGTCGTCGGTCACGGGCGGCGCGTCGGCGGTCCCGGCGTCAGCAGTGCCAGCGTCGGCGCTCGCGGCCGGCTGGTCGCCGGGCTGGTCGGCCGGCTGGGCGTCGGGCGTATCCGCGCTCGCGGCCTCGGTCGGCTGTTGCGCCGCGGGGTTCGGGGTGGCGTCCGCGTCCGTCTCAGCGGCGGTTGCGGCGTCGGCTTCGGCCCGCGTCTCCGCGTCCGGAGCCGTCTCGATGGCGGCGTCCTCGGCGTCGGAGACGCCGGGCTGCGGGTTCGCCGGCTCGAAGCCGGCGGCCGCGGTCTCGACTTCGCCCTCCGTCATCCCGACCTCCTCGGGCGTTCGGATGGCCGTGACCTCCTTGTTCTCGCTGATGACCTGTTCGTGTCCGCACCGCGAGCAGACCTGTATCTCCCGAATCGAGACGACCACCTCGTCGCCGCGTTCCTCGCGCTCCCGTTCCGTCTCGGCGTCTCCGTAGGAGTGCCCGAGAAGACGGCAAGTAAGTCCCATTACGCGAGGATTCCGGGATTCGGAAACAAAAAGCTACCCCCTGCCCGTCGGACGCCCGTCAGACGGGCGGTACAAGTAAACAGGAGGCGAACGATGTACCCGCTATGAGAGCGAGGCGGGAGTTTCGGAACCGCCGCGACATCGAGGTCGCGGTGCTCGACGCGCTCGTCGACCGCCACGACGAGGGGATGACGGTGTTCGAACTCCGTGCCGCCGTGGACGCCGACATCGACACCATCGAAGCGGCGCTGTCGGCGCTGAAAGACGAGAGCCTCATCGTGGTCGAAGAGGCCGACACGGGGGTCCTCATTCACGCCGACGAGCGCGTCGTTCCGGACCCGAGCGAAGCCGTCGAAGAGGACGCGTCGCTGTTCGAGAGACTCCGCGAGCGGTTCGGGCTCTGAGCGCGGCGACGCGGAGCACAGACTCGTTTTGACTACCCGCCCGCCGGCCCGCGACCGAAAACCGGGACGGCCCCGCACCAAAAGCCGGGGGTGTCGTCCGGGAGTGGGAGGGTTTTACGCGCCGAAGGCGAAACGGGGAGTAATGACACTCGTCGCCGACATCCACGAGGCACACGGTGCGACGTTCGAGACGCGCGGCGGAATCGAGGTCGTGAGCCACTACGGCCGCCCCGAGCGGACCCACCGCGCCGTCAGAAACGGCGTCGGCGTCATCGAACACGGCTACGGCGTGGTCGTCGTCGAGGGCGAAGACCGGGTCGACTACGTCGACAACGCGGTGACGAACACCGTCCCCGACGAGGACGGCGAGGGCGTCTACGCCCTGCTTCTCGACCCCGACGGCCGCATCGAGACGGAGATGTACGTCTACAACGCGGGCGAGCGCCTGCTGATTTTCACCCCGCGGGACCGCGCCGAACCGCTCGTCGAGGAGTGGGGCTCGAAGACGTTCCTCCAGCGCGTCAAGATACGCGACGCCTCCGACGAGTTCGGCGTCTTCGGCGTCCACGGCCCCCAGTCGACCGAGAAGGTCGCGAGCATCCTCTCGGGAGCGGGCGCACCCGAACCGGGGCTCTCGTTCGTCCGCGGCTCCATCGGCGGCGAACTCGGCGTCACGGTCGTCGCCTCCGACAACCCGACCGGCGAGGAGGGCTACGACGTCATCTGCCGCGCGAAGGACGCCGAAGACGTGCTCGACGCGCTCCTGTTCTACGGCAACCCCTCGGTCCCGGTCGGCTATCGGACGTGGGACAGCCTCACCGCCGAGGCCGGCACGCCGCTTTTCGAGTCGGAACTCCGCGGCAACGTCCCGAACGTCGTCGGCGTCCGCAACGCGCTGGACTTCGATAAGGGCTGTTTCGTCGGTCAGGAACTCGTCTCGAAGATAGAAAACCGCGGGCGACCCTCGCGCCGGCTCGTCGGCTTCCGCGCCGACGCCCTCCCCGCCGCCGGTGCCGAGGTCACGGCGGACGGCGAGTCGGTCGGAACCGTCACCCGCGCCGTCGAGAGCCCGATACTCGACGCGCCCATCGGCTTCGCGCTCGTCGACTACGGCCTCGACGCCGACGCCCTGACAGTCGCGGTCGACGGCGACCGCGTCGAGGCGACCCGCGAGTCGCTGCCGTTCGTCGAGGGGAGCGCGGTGTCGGCGCGGATTCCGACGTATCCGGGCGAGAACTAGACTCGGTGTGCTTGGCGGCTCCCGGCCGTCTCAGAGCAGTTTCTTCAGGTGCTCGCGCGAGAAGAACGAGCTCGGCTTGTCCATGTGGACGCCGATTTCCCCAGACAGCGACCGGAGGCCGACCCGTTGGAGCCACTCGGGGAAGGAGTAACACCGGCGCACGAGGTGGCCCAGCCGAATCTCCCGCGAGAGTTCGTCGCGCCACGCCGACTCGTAGGCCGACAGCGTCTCGGGGTCGTCGGGGTCGATGGTCGACGCGGCGATGTCGGCCGCGGTCATCCCGTAGAGGATGCCGCCGCCAGTGAACGGCTTGGTCTGCGCGGCCGCGTCGCCGATGAGGAACGCCCGCCGGGTCGTCGTCCGGTCCGGCGGGCCGATGGGAATGGCTCCCGAACAGAAGTGCTCCGTCTCCACGTCGTAGGTGTTCGTGAGCGCGTCGAACATTTCGTTGACCTCAGCGCCCGGCGGGGCCGCGAGGCCGTACTCGACGCCGGCGTCGCCGCGGGGGATGCGCCACGCGAAGAATCGCGGGACCGTGAGGTGCACGTCCACGAAGTCGCCGTCGTCCGGCTCGGGGTCGAACGCGAGGACGCCGTGGAGCGTCTCCGACGGTTCGGGGAGGGAAAGCGCCCGACGGACCCGCGAGGTCGGGCCGTCGCAGCCGGCGACCATCTTCGCCTCGAACCGGACGGTGCCGGCCTCGCCGGCGACGCTGGCGGTCAGTCGGACACGGTCGTCGAGTTCCTCGACGGCGGTGACGGTGTGGCCCTCGCGCACGTCTGCGCCGGCGTCGCGAGCGCAGTCAGCGAGGGTGCGGTCGAGTTCGACGCGGTCGATGACGTTCGAGACCTCGCTTTGCTTGTAGAACGGGTAGGCTTTCGAGTTCGGGCCGCCGACGCGGAAGTTCGCCCCGTAGATTCGGTTCTGAAACAGGCGGTCGCGCGCCTCGTCGGGGACGTACTCCCAGATGTCGGTGCTGACGTGGCCGGAGCACGCGAGGGGCGTCCCGACCTCGCCTTTCTCCAGCGCGAGCACGTCGTAGCCCGCGTCGGCCGCGCGGCGGGCGAACCGCGCGCCGGCGGGACCGACGCCGACGACGGCGAAATCGTACATGGTTGGGCGTCGCCGCGCCGACCCATGAATCTTCTCGCTTCGGGCGGCGGCGCGAACCGACCGAAAACCGCCCGACTACCCGACGACCGCCAGTCCCGCGGCGGTTCGTCGCGTCCCGTCCCACGGGACCTCGATGCGGTCCCACGAGTCACCGAAATCGGTCGTCCGATAGAGGCCGCGGTCGTTCGCGGCGTAGCACTCGCCGCCGCTTTGCCCGGCGGCCAAGACCGCGCGGGTCGCGCCCGACCCGGTCGGCAGGCCGGTCTCGTCGAGGCGGTCCCACGACTCGTCGCCGTCGCCCTCGTCGTCCGACGAGTCTCGCCTGCGGTAGAGGTACGCCGCCGCCGACTCGACTCGGTGAGCGCGCATCGGCCCGGAGGCGGCCGTCAGAAGCACCGAGTCCGGGTCCGCGGGGTCGACGACGACGCTCCAGCAGTAGCCGTGGCCGAGCCCCGCGGTCGGCGTCGTCCACGTCTCGCCCGCGTCGTCGGTCTCGGCGTAGCCGTCGCCCGCGGCGACCCGGACGCGGCCCAGTCGGTCGGGGTGCGTCGCCATCGAGTGCGTGTCTCGCTTGCTCGACGGCACGCGGTCTTGCCACGTCTCCCCGCCGTCGAGCGAGCGGACGAGCGCCCCGGCTTCGACCGCGACGAACAATCGGTCGGCGTCGGTCGGGTCCGGCTCTATCCAGCGGACGTGGTGGGTGTGCGGGCGGGGCGGAAACGCCCACGACGACGCCGAATCGAGGGTCGAAAGCGGCGCGAGTTCGGTCCACGTGTCGCCGGCGTCGCGAGAGCGGAAGACGGCCGAGGGCTCGGTGCCGGCGTAAATCACGTCCGGGTCGACCGGCGAGACGGCGAGGCTCGTCACCGACTCGGGGAGCGCGTCGGTGCCGACCGCGTGCCACGACGCCCCGCCGTCGGTCGTGCGGAAGACGCCGGCGTCGAAGGTCCCGCAGAACGCCCGGTCCGGCGCGCGCGGGTCGGCCGCGACGCACTCGATTCGGTGCTCGCCGAGTCGTCGTCGAGCGGTGAAGTTCTTCGACGACCCCGAGACCGCGAGGACCGCGCCGTTCGCTGCGGCGTAGAGGTGCATGGGGGACGTAGGCGCTCGGGGATGAAAAATCGACCCGCGCGGACCGCGCTCAGTCGTCGTTCGCCACTTTCGCGGGCTTGCGGCGGTCCGACCGCGGGCCTTCCTCGTCCACGTCGGGGAGGTAGTCGCGGAGGTACCGGCCCGTGTGGGAGTCGGGGTTCGCAGCGATTTCCTCGGGCGTGCCGCTAGCGACGATAGTGCCGCCGCCCGCGCCGCCCTCGGGACCGAGGTCGACGATGTGGTCGGCGTTCTTCACGAGGTCGAGTTCGTGTTCGACCACGAGCACGGTGTTGCCGTTGTCGACGAGGCGCTGGAGCACCTCGATGAGCTTCCGCTCGTCTTCCTTGTGGAGGCCGGTCGTCGGCTCGTCGAGCAGGTAGAGCGTGTCGCCGGTCTGCTTCTTGCCGAGTTCTTCCGCGAGTTTGACGCGCTGTGCCTCGCCGCCGGAGAGCGTGGTCGACGGCTGGCCGAGCTGCATGTAGCCGAGGCCCACGTCGTGGAGCAGTTGGAGGCGGCGGCGAATCTGCGAGTTCGCCTCGAAAAAGTCGAGCGCCTCGTCGACCTCCATGTCGAGCACGTCGGCGATGGTCTTGTCCTTGTACGTCACGTCGAGCGTCTCGGCGTTGTAGCGCGCGCCGTTACACTCCTCGCAGGGCACGTACACGTCCGAGAGGAAGTTCATCTCGATTTTGACGTTGCCCTGCCCCTTGCAGGCCTCGCAGCGGCCGCCCTTGACGTTGAAGGAGAACCGACCCTTCTCGTAGCCGCGCTGTTTCGAGAGCTTCGTCTCGGCGAACAGCTCGCGGACGTAGTCGAAGACGCCGGTGTACGTCGCCGGGTTCGACCGCGGGGTGCGGCCGATGGGCGACTGGTCGATGAGCCGCACCGTCTCGATTTCGTCGTAGCCCTCGATGGCGTCGTGCTCGCCGGGGTCGACGGAGGTGTTGTCGTTCATCCGGCGGGCCAGCCCCTTGTAGAGAATCTCGTGCATCAGGGTGGACTTGCCCGACCCCGAGACGCCGGTGATGGCGGTGAACGTCCCGAGGGGAAGCGGCACGTCGAGGTCGTCGAGGTTGTGCTGGCGCGCGCCGCGGACGACGAGTTCGCCGTCGCCCTCGCGCCGCGCGTCGGGCACGTCGATGTCCTTGCGACCCGAGAGGTAGTCGGCCGTGATGGAGTCGTCGGCCGCGACGATGTCGTCGAAGTCGCCCTGCGCGACGACCTCGCCGCCGCGCTTGCCCGGGCCGGGGCCCATGTCGATGATTTCGTCGGCCCGGCGCATCGTCTCCTCGTCGTGTTCGACGACGATGAGCGTGTTACCGAGGTCGCGGAGGCCTTCGAGCGTGTTGAGCAGCTTGTCGTTGTCGCGCTGGTGGAGGCCGATAGACGGCTCGTCGAGGACGTAGAGGACGCCCACGAGGCCGGAGCCGACCTGCGTGGCGAGGCGGATGCGCTGGGACTCGCCGCCCGAGAGCGTGGCGGCCTCGCGGTCCAAGGTGAGGTATTCGAGGCCGACCTCGGTCATGAAGCCGAGGCGGGCGCGAATCTCCTTGAGAATCTCCTGTGCGATGGTCCGGTCGCGCTCGGAGAGCTCTGTTTCGAGGCCCTCGAAGTGTTCGAGCGCGCCCGCGATGGTCATGCGGTTGACTTCGGGGAGCGTCGTACCGCCGACGCGGACGTGCCGGGACTGCTCTTTGAGCCGCGAGCCGTTGCAGTCCGGACAGGTCGTGACGGCCATGAACTCCTCGATGTGGTCGCGCGTCCGGTCGGAGTCGGTCTCGACGTGGCGGCGTTCGAGGTTGCCGACGACGCCCTCGAAGGGGTGTTCCTTGTGGCGCGTGCCGTTTTTCGTCGTCCACTCGAACACCACGTCCTCGATGGTGCCGAACAGGAAGGCGTCCTGCACCTCGTCGGAAAGTTCTTCGAACGGCGTGTCGACGCTGACGCCGAAGTGGTCCGCGACGTTGTCGAGCTGACGGCGGTAGTACGTCCGGTTGTAGCTCCACGGCTCGAAGACGTGCTTCAGCGGCTTCGAGGGGTCGGTGACGACGAGGTCGGGGTCGACCTCCTTCGCCTTGCCGAGGCCCTCGCACTCCGGGCAGGCCCCGTGGGGGCTGTTGAACGAGAACGAGCGCGTCTCGATTTCGGAAAAGCGGAACGACGAGTTCGGATTGCCGAGTTCCTCGGAGAACTCGACGACGAGGCGGTCGTCGCCCTCGCCCGCGAGCGACCCGGTCGACCGGGTGTTGGAGGCGAAGGGGAGGTCCTCGGGCGGGTCGGGGACGATAAGTTTGAGGACGCCGCCGGCCTCCTCCAGCGCGGTCTCGACGGAGTCAGCGATGCGGGAGCGCGCCTCGGGCGCGACTTTCACGCGGTCGACCACCACGTCGATGGTGTGGTCGTAGTTCTTGTCGAGTTCGGGCGTCTCGAACGAGAGGTCGAACTCCTCGCCGTCGACCTCGACGCGGGCGTAGCCCTCAGAGACGAGGTCCGAAAACAGGTCCTTGAACTCGCCTTTCTGGTCGCGGACGACCGGCGCGACGACCTTCGCGCGGGTGCCCTCGGGGAGTTCGAGAATCTGGTCGACCATGTCCTGTGCGGACTGCTCGCCGACCTCCTCGCCCGTGATGGGGTCGTATTGGGTTCCAACGCGGGCGTACAGGAGGCGGAGGTAGTCGTGGAGTTCGGTGACGGTCCCGACGGTCGACCGGGGGTTGTTGGCCCCGTTCTTCTGGTCGATGGAGATGGCGGGCGAGAGACCCTCGACGGCCTCGACCTTCGGCTTGTCCATCTGGCCGAGGAAGTTCCGCGCGTAGGCCGAAAGCGACTCGATGTACCGCCGCTGGCCCTCCGCGTAGACGGTGTCGAACGCGAGGGAGGACTTGCCTGACCCCGACAGGCCGGTGACGACGGTGAACGTCTCGCGGGGGATGCGAACGTCGAGGTTCTTGAGGTTGTGCTCTTCGGCACCGCGAACCTCGATGTAGTCCTTGCTCATTCGGACGACTCTAGGAACGAGAGGACCGAATAGCCATCGGTTCGGGCCGTTCGAGCCGCATCGCTCGCGTCTGCGAGTCGGAGAGAAACTGGTGCGTAAGCGGGGCGTTGTCCGCCGGCGTCAGCCGTTGAGCTTCTGCCGCGAGATAGAGATGCCCGTGGGCGTGATGACGATTTGGTCGTCGCCTTTCTGGACGATGTCGCCGTCGACCTCGCGCGCGACCTGTCGGAGGTCGTCGATGATGTGCTCCATCGTGCTGTCGGAGGTCGTGTGGCGGGTGATGTCCGCGATGACCAGATTGCCGTCGTAGACGGCGTCCTTGATGGCGATAACGTCCTGCTGGCCGCCGATTTCGGCGATGTGAACCGAGAGGCCGGCGTCGCCGCGAGCGGTGTCGAAGTCGTCGAGGTCGAGTTCGACGTAGTCCTCGGTCGTTCGGGAACCACCACCACCGAGAATCTTACTCATGATACCCATAGGACGTAGAGAGGCCACAACGGGGTTAGTTCTTACGTCAGACGATTGTCTGATTTCAGACAGGTCTCGCCCCGACGACGCGCCGAATCGCCGGCAGGACCGCCGCGAGCGCGTGCGACCGTGGAGTCGGCGGTTCTCACGGGCGTCCGACGCGCGCGGGACGGCCGCGGCGTTTCGCCGGGTGTTTTTAGCCAGCGGCGCGCGGGGGCAGACGAACACGATGACCTTCAGCATCTGCGTCCGCGAGTCGTACGTCGACGCCGACGGCGACGACCAGCACCGCTTCGGCGTCGCCGTGACGACCCGCCTGCCGGGCGTCGGCGCGCTCTGCCCGTTCGCAACCGAACACGGCGCGGTGGCGACACAGGCGCTGACGAACGTCGAACTCGGGGAGAAAGGCACGGACTACCTCGAAGACGGCCTCGCCGTCGACGACGCCTTACAGGCGCTGTTGAACGCCGACGACGGTCGGGCGGAACGACAGCTCCACGGCGTCGGTTCGGAGGCGACGTTCGCTTTCACCGGCGACGACTGCCTCGGCTGGGCGGGCCACCGCGAGGGCGACGCCTACACCGTCGCGGGCAACCTGCTCACGGGCGAGGCGGTCGTCGACGCTACCGCCGACGCGTACGAGCGGACCGCCGGCGGCGACGAACCGCTCGCGAAACGACTCATCGACGCGCTCGGCGCGGGGCACGCCGCGGGCGGCGACAAGCGCGACGACCTCGATATCCAGAGCGCGGCCGTCGTCGTGACTTCGACCGAGGACCGCGAGATGGAGCCGTACTACAACGACCTCCGCGTCGACGCGACGGAGACGCCGCTTCGCGACCTGCGGGAGACGTTCTCGATGGCGCGGGAGGGGTACGAGGCGGCGCTGGAGAAGTACGCCGAAGCGTAGCCGAGCGGAGCGCACGCCGAGCCCTGAGACCGCGGCGGTCGGCTCAGACCGAGAATTCGAAGAGGTCGTCGCCGACGTGGTGGATGGATTCGACGACCTTGCCGGAGTCACCGACGAGGTCGGCCCCGTCTTCGAGCGCGCGACCCACGGCGAGCACCTTGCCGTGGGTCTCCTCCGCGATGACGACCAAGTCGCCCGCCTCGATGGACTCGTCGGCCTCGGTGATGCCGGGACGCATCACGTCGGCCCCGCTGGAGACGAACGAGACCGCGCCAGCGTCGACCGTGACGACGTTCGTCGTCGGCGGGAACTGGTTCGCGCCCTTGACCGTGAGAAACGGCTGGTCGTCGACGTACATGACCGCCGGCTCGCCGTCGACGAGGACGACCTCGTAGTCGGCGTCCGCGAACTCGACCGCCTCGAACGCGTCGCCAGCGAGGGCGACGCCGAGGGACGATTCGATGGAGTCGCACAGCGCGTCGATCTCGTCGCTTCGGAGGTGGTGGCGGGACTTGACCTTCATACCGGGTCGTGGACGCTCACGGCCGATAAATCGACCGCTCCGCATCGACCCGCGGCGAGCGTCGGCGATGACGCCCGGTCGGCGTCCGACGCGCGTCAGACCGCGACAGGATAAACTGCTAAGTACGATTGGGTCCACTCCCCTCATATGTGGCGCTCCCGGACGAACCGGGACCGGAATCGTGTCGTGTGCATCGCATGCGGTGACGCGGTCCTCCGGTCGGCGGCGCGCGAGTACGACAAAGAGGGGAACCGCTGGGAACGACACGGCAAGCGGTTCGAACACCTCTGTAAGTCCTGTTACCGGGGACTCTGCCACCAGCCCCGCGAGGAACTCGAAGGCCTCCTCGTCGACATCGAAGCACACGGCATCTCCGACGAGGAGTTCTTAGTCCGCTACTTCGACGCGGTCAAAGAGCGGTACGAATCGCCCGGCGAGCGCGGTCGCTGAAGACGGGTTCGGCGGCCCGTCGCCGGGCCACGCAAACGCGCGTCGACGAGTGATATCGATTCTCGTACGTCGCGGCTCGTGCCCGACACTCATTTCTCCCTGCCCCGTCTAGTCGGGGCTATGTCAGACGACGCGCAGGCGTACGCCGGGACCGCCGAAGGGCAAGGACCGGTGGAGATAGACGCCGAACTCGCGCGACACCTCCAGAACAAGCGCGAGGAACTGTTCGAGGAGTTCGAGATTCGTGACGCGTTCCCGCCGGAAGTCCTCTCGGAGGCGCGTGCGCGCACCGACGGCGTCCACGAGGAGATCGAAGACGAACTCGAACACCGCAAAGACCTCCGGGACCTCACGACGTGGACGACCGACCCCGTCGACGCCCAGGACTTCGACGACGCCCTGAGCATCCGCGAGAACGAGGAGACGTACACGCTGTGGGTCCACATCGCCGACGTGACCCACTACGTCCACCCCGGCTCGGAGATGTGGGCCGAGGCCGTCAAGCGCGGCAACACCGTTTACCTCCCCGCCTACACCATCCACATGCTCCCGCCGGCGCTGGCCGAGACGGTCTGTTCCCTCGTCCCCGAGGAGGACCGCCTCGCACACACCGTCGAGATGGAGATCAAGAAGGACACGCTCTCGTTCGAGTCTATCGACATCTACAAATCCGTCATCCACTCCAACGAACGGCTCACCTACACGCAGTGTGAAAACCGGCTGGAAGACCCCGACCTCCCACTCCACGAGGAGAACGCGCTGGTCTTCGACCTCGCGGACCAACTCCACGAACAGCGCAAGGAAGACGGCTCGCTCGTTCTCAACCCGAGCCGCGACCGCGCCCACACCATCATCGAGGAGTGCATGCTGAAGGCGAACAAGGCCGTCACGCACGAACTCATGTGGAACCGCGGCGTCGAGGCGATGTACCGCGTCCACCCGCAGCCGACTCCCGACCAGTGGGACAAGGCGCTCCGCGAAATCACCGAACTCGACGGCGTGAGCATCCAGTCCACGTCGTGGGACGAACCCCGGAAGGCCGTCAACGACGCCTTGGAGAGCGCGAACTCCCGCACGCTGAACAAGATTCAGCGCGCCGTGCTGAAGGTCATGCCCCGCGCGAAGTACATGAACGACCCCTTCGGCGGCCACTACGCGCTCAACTTCGACATCTACGGCCACTTCACCTCGCCCATCCGCCGGCTGTCGGACCTCATCAACCACTGGATCGTCCACGAAAACGACGTGCCCGAGGACCTCGTCGAACTCTGCGACCGCGCCTCGGACCGCCAGAAAGACGCCGAGACGGCCGAGCGACTCTACAAGCAGTTCCTCCAAGAGGTCGGCTTGGACCCCTACGCGGTCAACAACCGCGGTATCGTCACCGTCGACGACGACGGCGAAGTCATCGACGAAAACGGCCTCCCGCCGCAGGAATAATCCGGCGGTCGCTCCCGTTCGACCACTTGTTTTTGGCCGACGAGAATCCACCGGCCGCTACTGGCGAGACGGGCGCGGAGTGACGGAGTCGTAACCGAGAGGCTGAAACGGTGGCCCGCGTCCGACCGCCACGACCGCTTACTCCTCTTGTTTGTGCGTGAACAGCAACACGTCGCCGTCGTGTTGGGTCACACAGAGGTCGAGCATCATGCTCAGTTCGAGGCTGTTGTAGTCGTTCTCGCAGACGACCAAGTCGTCGAACGGCTCTTCGCACGCCGGACAGGCGATAGAGACGGTGTTTTGGTAGGTGGTGACGCCGCCGCTGGACTCGTAGGGCGTGAGCGACGACCGGAGTTCGTCGAGTTCCTCGTCGTTCATGGACGTGTTGTGCGCGGGGCGTGCGTATAATTCTTCACGGTCGGACATCGGTCACGGTCGGACGTGACGGCGGATTGCCGACTCGCGACTGCCGGCTCACGATGGCCCGGCGTCGTCCAGCCCGCAGACCCACCGGAAGTGCGGATGGACCCACGACAGCCCCGCGGCGTTGGCCTCGACCCACGACGATGGGTCGCTCAGCCGACGCGACAGCACCTCCGCGCGTTCCTCGTGCGTTCCCTCCCGGTCGAACGGGATCAGTTCGAGCGTCTGCGACGCGGGATTGAAAAAGACCGCCCGCTCGGTGTCCGCGTCGAGGCCGACCAACCGCGAGCCGTTGGCGTCTCTCTGGAGCAACGCCTGCGCCATCCGGTGTTGGTGGACCCCGCGACGCGTCTCGCGGAGTTTCGACACGATTGCTCGAAAGAGGGCCGTCGGGTCCGACGGGGGTTCGCCTCGTCGCGTTTCCATACCGACGCCCTCGAAGCGAGACGGTAAGAGGGTCCGCCATGAGCGGAGTGAAAGTGTCGGGTTCGGCGGAAGTGAACGATGTTTCCGAGCGCGCTCGACGGCTAGGTCACGCTCGGACGACGAACAAAGCCGGTTTTCGTTCAGCAACGCTGACCGGCCCGAGCGCGTCCGGTACGACGGGGAGTGGTACTTCGTTCGGGTCGCGATTGTGTAGTCGTAGAACGCGACGACTCAGTATTCGTCACGGTGGGTAGCGTCACAAAAACAGCAGTGGCCTAGGCCGTGAGGTACTGAGTGAAAATGGCAATGTTAAAACAATTCTTTGCGTGCGATTATAGTATGGAATCCCCTCCAAAAGACTTCATGCTGGGGCGGTCCAGCGCATGGTCCAGTAAATTTGGACTGGTGATTATTTCGCTACCCTCTATTGGATTCTCTGCGGTCGTATCACGGTTCCTTGGTGTCAACTCACCAAATTCAATCGTTGAACTCTTCTATTTTCTAAGCACGTTCTGCACCGTACTTCTCATATCAATGTTCAGTACGTACTTCGTGGCATATCAACTCGGTATGGGACAGAAATGAGAAACCGGACGTGCATCTGTCTGCAACGCAGTAGTGACTCGTCGGACTCCTAAGTGACGACTCGCCGTGTTGCGTCGCGAAAATGGTAGTGGACTCGCGGGGAAGGTTCCGGTCGGAAATCGCACGGGGCTGTGCGGCTGGCAGGTAGTGTTGTGACTCATGGCAGGTTCTGGATTCGAACGTTCATCTTCTCGCGCGGGGTCCGCGCGTCGTAGTGCTGGTACAGGATGTCGAGCGACACGTCCGACCGCTCCGAAATCGTCTCCGGCGAGACCTCGCGGTTCAGGTAGGCCGTGATGTGTCCTCGACGAACGGCGTGGGGCGACCGCGACGACGGGCACCGACTCGGATAGCCGTCTGACCCGACCGCGTCGCACGTCGCTCGCTTGCGGTCGTGCGGACAGTCGCCGTACTCGCAGGGGCGCGTCAGCTTCCCGACCCACTTGTAGATGGTATCGCCGGTCGGACGGCCGTATTTCGACGTTATCAGCGGGCGGCGGCCGTGGTCGTCGACGACATCGTGCCGGTTCGTCGCGGCGTACTCGTCGACGACCTCGAACCACTCCGGTCCGAGGTAGACCCACCGCTCGCCCTTCGTGCCGTTCTTCAGAGCGGTATCGGTCTCCGGCCGGTGGACCAACTCGACAGCGTGGTCGTCGGCGTGCAGGTCACCGACATCGAGCGCCCGAAGCGCACCCCGACGCATCCCGGTCCGCCAGAGCAACGCCATGATGACGTGCTCGCGGCTCGCGTACTGGTAGCGGTCGAGGTAGTCGAGAATCGACTCGGCGCGGTCCGCCGACAGGTGGATGTCGCGCGCCTCGGCACCGTCGGGAAGATCCGGCGCGTGAACGCGCTCGCGAAGGCCGTCCTCGACGCCCTCGATGTCGGCCCAGAAACCGAGCGCCGCCCGCACGGTGCTCAGTTGCTTCTGGAGCGTGATGGGCGCGATGTCGCCTCGACGCCACGCGACGAAGTCGGCAAGGTCGCGGCCGGACAGGTCGTTCAGGTTCTCGATGCCGACCTCCTCGCACCAGTCGAGGAAGTGATTCAGTCGAGTGCGCGAGTTCTGCAGGGTCGACGCGCGGACGCTCGGTTCGCGGTGACGCAGGAAGCGCGTGACGCCCTCCTCGGGGGAAAGCGGTTCGAGGTCGGTCACGCGCTGGCACCTCCGAGTTCCGTCTGGGCGTCGTCGCGTCGGCGGCGACCGTCCGGCTGGATGGTGCGGATGTCGTCGGCCCACTCGCGCAGTCGCTCGCGGGCACCGTTCACCTTCTCGTCGAGTTCTTCGAGCGAGTCGGCCGAGACCTCGACCTGCATCTTCTCCTTGTCCTGCGACCCGGTGCCGCGGGTGACGACGAGCTTCACGTCGAACGAATCGTCACTCATCCTTCCAACACCTGCTCGACGTTCTCGCAGGGGACCCACGACGGAAGTGGACCGCCGCAGAGACGGATGTAGTCGTCGTAGAGGACGATTCGGCCCTCGTGTCGAACAGTCTCGTCGCTACCGCTCTCGAAGTAGAACGCGACTCCGTGAGGGATGACCGCGACCGGCGTCGAGTGAACAGTCGTCACGGTCAGAACACCTCGACGCAGTACGCAACGCTGGACTTACGTGCCGCGCGCGACTGCTCCGAACCGGGGACCGTCGGGTTGCTGGCAGGCACTTTGGCGGGTCCCCTCATGCTTCTGCAGGCGCTTCGTCGGTCAGTTTGTGCTCTGGAACTCTAAACGGTGAGTCAGGTGCCTGACGGATGAGGTGCCGAATGTAGCCAGCACGGCTCATCTTGTGCACTTTCGCTATTTCTTCGATGTCGTCAACCATCTCGATTGGCATCGAGACGGAGACGGTCACATTCCGGGACATTACATCCTGTCTGTATTCATGTATTCACTTAACAATTGGGGACAAGTATACAACCGGCAAGCGTCACCACTTAGTAAGAGTAATTCAATAATTCAATTATCATGGCACAGGCGAGTTTCCGGTTCGAGGACGACATCGAGGACCGGATAGAGCGCCGAATACTCCCCGGCCAGTCCAAGAGTATCTGGTTTCGGTACGCGACCGAATCGACGATTGCCGTCGACCAGATGCTGGACGAACTGTTCGAACCGTGGGAGTACGACAAGCGACAGGAGCTAATCGAAGCGGCTGTGAAGAAAGAGGTCGACCGCCGAAAGAACGGCCCGCACGACTTCGACAACCAGAGTAACGACCCGCTCTAACTCGCCTTCAAACTCACTTTCGCTGGCTCGGTTGTGCATTCTCTCGAATCACTTCACGCACCCACCGCTCTCTAGTCCAGTCATCGGGTTTCGCATCGTCAATCCACTCTATCCTCTCGTACGGCATCGAGACCGTCAGAAGTACTTGAACGCTCATAGTCAGTTTGTTTATAGCGAGAGCGAGGATTAAAACCACGTGCAGTTGACGTGTTCGGCATGGGGTTCATCCGAAATATCTGGAAGAACTGGCAACTGACGCTTCTTGTTCTGATTTCGATGGGCGGGCTCTACGGCGCGCTCGCGAGCTTCGCGCGAGTGTACGACCTGCGGCTTGTTCAGTACGATGTCACCGAGGCACTTCAGCTACTGCAGGCGTCCTACGTCATCCTCGTGCTGACCGTCATCGTCCTCGGTGTCGTCGTCGTCGGTCTCTCGATTACGGTTTGGCGTCTGTCGGTGCAGGTTGAGAACATCGGCTGACCTATCCGACCTACAGCCACCCGATTTTCTCCATCCCACGCGCCTGCGCTTCGAGACTGTACGCGCCGAGGTAGTTTTCTCTGAACGTCTCCCAGTCGGCCCACCCGCCCCATTCCATGATGATACCGTGCTCGACCTCGCTCTCGACGAGGTGTTGGCCCCACGTCCGGCGGAGGTCGTGCGGACCGAGGTAGGTCCATCCAACTTCGCCGGTCGCGTCGTGACGGCGCTCGGCGGCTTTCTCGACCCACCGCCGGACGGTCCGCGTTGTGTGCTCGACGACGGGCACGTCGCTGTCGTCGTCGCGCCAGTCGTCGGCGGCGGCGATGGTCGCGGCGAGTTGCTCGGGGATGGGCGTCTCGCGATACTTGTCGCCCTTCCCGGCCCAGACGCGCAGGAACTTGCCCGCGGTCGTGTCGACCACGTCGTCGGGCGCGACATCGACGGCCTCCGCGACGCGGAGCCCGCACCGGACCATGAGGCCCATCGCGATTCGCTGTTCGGTGTCGTCGGCTTCGTCGAGGAGGTCGGTGACCTCGTCGGGCGTCAGCCAGACTTTCTTTCCATCCTTCTCGGGGTAGTTTTCCATCTTCATGTGTCTGATTTCCTCGCTAAGCAGACAAAATAGCGCTATTTCCTAGAGTTTTGGGGTCGGTTCAGGGGCCGGTGGGCGTGATTCTGTCCGAGAATCAGGTGTTATCGGTCGAAGGGCCACCACCCACCTGCCCCGACGTAGACCGCATACGAGCACGTGAGAGCCATCGCGATAAGATGGGTCGGTGTCGTGACCGTGGTGGTGCAGAAAAGCCAGACGACGGTCACGAGGGCGAACAACCAGTACGGAATCACTAGGCACCAGTTGACCGACGACTCTTGCTCAGGGTCTTCTCTGGGGGCGACGTAGACTGACCTCGGCTCTGTCTCTCGCTCGTCACGTGTCCCCGGCATCGACCACTCAGGACGGTCGTCGGTCACCGGCCGTCCCTCCATCCTCGACGAGCCGCGCGCGCCGCGACGTAGACCGCGGCCGCGAGGCCGACCAACTCTCCGACGACGCCGAACAATCGACTCGACGGACTGGGTGGCTCAGGCGGTGGAAGGAGGAGGTCGTCACTCACGCGACTCACCCCACGAGATGACGAGTGCCTTCTTCGCGTCGGTCGTCAGTGGGTCCTGTATCTGCGACTCTGGCGGCACGTCGTAGGTCCACCACGAGACGACGTCGTCCGATAGCCACTCGGCGAGCGTCCGAAGCGCGTCGACGACATCGGTCTCGTCGTCCTCGACGGGCTGGAGATACACCCGCGTCCCGCCGAATCGGAAGTGCGTGTTCATGCGTACGCCTCCTGCGTCTCCGCGCGGTGCAGTACGTTCATCCGCTTGTCGAAGACGACGTACTGGTACGGCTCGGTCGGGAGGTCGTCACGCGGTATCGAGAAGTACCGCAGAAAGCCGTCGTGGAACACGGCCCACTCACCGACCCACACCCAGAACTTGCATTGCTTGATGGGCGTGTAATCGAGGTCCGACGGGTCCTGCGTGGCGATAACGACCTTCAGCGCCTTGTCGCGGTCCTCGTGGAGCATCCGCTTCACCGGGTTGTCCGACTCGACCTCGCCGTCGGGGAGGACGTTCTGCGCCTCGTCGAAGATGACCTGCGTCGGGAAGCCGGTCGCCTCGTGGTACTCGTGGGCGACCGTCCGCGCCTGCCGCGCCGTTTCGAGCGGGGAGTCGGTCACCCAGTTCAGTCGCGTCGCGTCCGACGCGCGAGCTTCGCCGACCGACCGGACCGTCGCGGCGTCGTCGAGGTCGCGCCCGGTGATGCCGTCGGTGTTGGTGAAGTTGACCCAGATGCTCAGGCCGGGGAACTCGGCTTGCATCTCGCGCAGCAGGGTCGTCTTCCCGCCGCCGGAGTCGCCGGTAACGACCGTGTGGTACGCCTGCATCGTCACGCACCTCCGACACCCGCGAGCGGCGCGAGGTCGTCGTCGAGGTCCTCGTCGTTCTGACCCGCGTCGTCGCTCTGGTCGCCGTCGTTCTGCTCCTCGACGTGGTCGAGAATCAGGACGGCCGTCTCGGCGAGCCCGACGACTACGTCGAAGCCGGCGGGCATCCCGTCGATGTCGCCCATCTTCTGGAACCCGCGGAAGACCCGCTTCGGGCCGCCGCGCTCCGGAGCCCACGGCGATTCGATTTCGTCGAGCGACCGCTTCGGTTCTGTCGAGAGAACCATGTCGCGGAGCGTCGACGACGACCCCACCGACTCCTCCGCGGGCGCACCCTCGGCGGCCGCGTGGTTCGCCGTAGCGCCCATGTTCGGGACGCCGGCGTCACGGACGAACGTGTCGCCCGGCGACGGTGGGGACGGTATCTCGCCGTCCTCAGGCATCGTACGCCTCCCCGCACTCGATGCAGACGCGGTCGTACTGGGTCAGGACCGCCGTGTTCTTCGCGGACGGGTTGCGAGCGCGCAGAACAGCGTCGGCGTCGACGTAGTCGTCCGACCCGCAGTCGGGGCACCCGTCGACCTCCTCGGTGTCCTTGCCGCCGTCCGTGACGGGCTCAGGCGCGCCGTGGATGGGGTTTCCGCCGTCGGTCATCGCCTTCTGAGTGTCCGACACTTCGATGTCCCCCGATTCGGGCGGGTTCGCCGGGTCACTGTCGGGGACTGAACCGCGCTTGCCTGCTGGCTCACCAGCGCCGTCGAGGGGCTGAATCATCGTGTCCCAGTCTCGAAGCGGGCACCCCGGCCGGTGGTTGTGGATTCCCTGCGCCGCGTAGAACAGCCCGCAATGCTCGCATTGCTGGTCCGTGGGGTTCTGAGGCTCTTTACTGCCGTTCATGCGATGAGCCCTCCGAGCATCGAGACGCCCGACTGAGTGACGTGTACTGCACCGCTGAGTGCGCCACACTCGCCGAGGATGCCGATTCCGAACGCTCCTTTCACGAATGGTCTCGTCTCGTCCGAAGCCCGGAGATAGGCCACGAGCGTGCCGAGAACTAGTGTCGGGTAGCCAATCATACTGTGTCGAACAGTCAGGCGACCGTGAATGTAAAATAACGAGTGCTGTACGACGCTCAATAATTGAATTGTTGAGCGTATTCCACTACACTTCGAACTTTTTCACAATCGCCCGTTGTCGGAGACGCAATGGCAAAAGTACCGCTTGAACTACTCGGCATCGAGGTCGACACCGACGACCCCGGTGAATCCGCACAGAACCTCGGTCTCGGGGTTGTTGGCGTCGCCCTCACGATGGGCGTCGTCGGAGCAGGAGCGTACGTGTACAACAGCATACGGCAGAAAGCCGGCGTCACCGACGACGACGTGAACATCCCGGGGGTCTAACCGATGCCGGGAACACTCAGCTACAACGGAGACCTCGCCGAACTCGACGGCGACGTGCGACCTATTCGCGGCGACGACCTCGACCAAGACACGCTCAAGGCTGGCGCGGAGGTCACGGTCTACCGCGAGAAGGTCCCGCAGGACAAGGACCTCTGGTTCGGAGCGGGCGGGAAGGACCGCGCAAGCGCGGACTCCTCGCCCATGCACGCGGACATCGTCGCCTCCGGCAACGGGAGCGGCACGGCGGGCGACACCATCGGCGGCACGCTCTACGCCGCCATCACCGACTCCGACGGCCGCGCGCTCTACACCCGCAAGCTCGGCGACTTGGAGCTTCTCTCCGAGTTCGCCAGCGAGTCGCCCACCGAGCGTCCGCTGATGTACTCGCTCGCGCCGTACGCGATGCCCGGTCGGTTCGTGGAGTTCCGCATCGACGCCGACGCGAACAGCGACGGCAAGGAAATCGACCCGGCTAACAGCGACGTGATGCTGTACCGGAGTTCGCTGTAGAGGTCCCACCATGGGAATTTTATCGAAGCTCACGACCGACGAGCGCCGCGAGACGCCGCACATCCAAGACGAGGTCCCGGCCGACACCACCGGCCACGAGGTCGCGTGGGTCGCGCCCGCCGACTGCACCGTCGAGCAACTGTCGCTGTGGGCGGCCCCCGGGTCGGAGGACGCCCTGCGTTTGCGGCCGGTGATTCGGCGCATCCGGGGTGACCCGGACAACCCGGAGTCTGCCGAGGATACCGACATTCCGAGCTACGGCGACGGCGAGCAGTTCGTGACCGGTGAGCCAGACGGCGACCGCTACCACGTCAACGCGGAGATGCGCGAGGGTGACCGAATCGTCATCATCGCCGACAACGAGAGCGCCGACTACGGTTACCGCTTCCGCGCGCTTCCAACCGTCGACAACCTCGGTGGGATTCGGCGCGTCATCGGGGGGGTGTTCTAAATGCCGGGGCGGCCGCCGTGGAGCCAACCCGGTACGCAGGGTGGGGGGCAAACCGTCGCCACGCAGAACCGACCGGAAATCGTGAAAGTCAGCAAGGACCAGACCGACGACGTGCCCGACGGGTCAACCGAGACGACCTCGTTCACGCCCCCGGAAGGAAAGATGTGGCGACCCGTCGGTCTATTCCTCCAAGTTGACACGGAAGCCGATTCGCCGGGTGGCGGCCACAACTTCGCGCTCAACTCGGTGGGCCTCTCGGTCCTCCGAGGGTCATCCAACTACACGGACGAGATCAAGTATTTGGACGGGGCTTTCGTGACGGCGAGCAACTACCAGATTCCCGACTCAGACACGGGAGTCCTTCAGGCACTCCGCTCGATGCGAGCCACGCCATCGTCTCCAATCTCGGTGGCGTACCAGAACAACCTCGGGGTCGTCCAACAGAACACCCGCCAGATAACGCTCGTCTTCGAGGAGAGTGGTTTCTGATGGACTCTGTTGCCGTCTCGAAGGTCGGCGGTGAGTTTCCGGACACCGAGACAATCACCGTCGGCGAGCAGGTCGACCGGCGCGTCACCACCAAGACCGGACCGACGGTCGTCACCGTCACCGTGACGGAGATTGCCGAGCTCCCCGGCGGCGGCTACCAGGTGTCCTACACGCACGGGAGGCAGGCATGATAATCGACCAAGACGAGTCCGGTGGTGGTGTGCCCGGAGGCAGCGACTCAATCCCGGACTACTCCAACGACGATGACGACAACACCGTCCCGACCGACGACTACGACGGCACGGGCGGGTACGGCTCCATCGGTGACGACGATGATGACGACGATGACGACAACGGCCTCGACCCCGGCAACTCTGAGAGCGGGATGCCGGGCGGAGGTGACCCGGCGAACGACGCCGTCTCCCCCGACCCGAACGAAAACAGCGACGGCGACGAGGTTACGGTCAACCCCGACGGCTCGGTGAGCATCGACGAGGACCGACTGAGCGGCGACTATGAGTCCGTCGAGGATGTCGTCGACGAGGTCCGCAACATCGTCGGCGGCGGGTCGAGCGAGACGCCGCAAGTCGGTGACATCACCGCTCTGGAGGAGCAACTTCGCAACCTCCGCGAAAGTCTCACCGGGATGGGCGAGTCGACCGGCGACTCGTCGAGCGGCGGGCTTCTCGCGGTTGGCGCGGCTGGCATCGCGGTCGTCGTCGCCATCGGCGCGGCGGTCCTCGCGGGAGGTGACGACAAGTGAGCGGTCCGCTCGGACTCGACTGGGTCGATAACTCCGAGGAGTGGGACCCGTCCGACCCGGCCGTCCTTGCGACTGTGCGCGAGCACGGCGGCGACACCTTCGCCGACCGCATCCACCTCTTAGCAGACGGTCGCCTCCGACAACAGGTCCTGATGGACGGCAACCCGTTCGCCAGCACTTACTTCGACGTCGACCCGTCGCTCGTGTCCTCGACGAGCGAGAGTGACGACGGCGAGACCTCGGTCGGCGGTGGGTCGTCCTCGCCCTCGACCGAGTCGCCGGGCGGCTCGTCGAGCCCGTCGACGGGTACGGATGACTCGGCCGAGAGCGCGCCGGGTGTCGGGTGGCTCCTCGATGGCGACGGGTCACGACGAAACTTCATCGCGCTCGTCGCGGCCGCCGCGGTCGCCATCGGCGCGGTCGTTCTCGGAGGTGACTGACGTGAGCCTCTTCGACGGGTTCGTTGAGACTGCGTCGCGCGGCGCGAATGAGATGATAGAGGCTGGTGAGAATGCCACCGGCATCGAGTACGAGTGGACTGGTGTCGAGCCGACCGACGTGGGTCCACTTCTCGGTGGGCCTGCTGGGTGGGTCTATCTCGCGGGCGAGCAACAGCTTCCCGACGGTCCGGTGACAGACATCGTCGACGGGACTTTCGGCGGCGACGACTCGCCTCTGAGCAACCCAAGTGACGAAGGCGGAGACGACACGGCGATGTGCCAAGCTATCGAGAGCGTGACGGGTCTCTCGTGCTCGGACATATCGCTCGGCGTCCGCATCCTCTTCGGGGTCGTCATTCTCGGTGCCGTTCTCTGGCTCGTCCGGCCACTCCTCACAATCGTCTCGGGGGTGGTCGGCGGTGAGTGAGCTGACCGACCTCCTCCTCCAGACGACCGACCCGGTGACGGCGCTACTCCTCCTCGGGCTCGCCGCGCTGGTACTCTGGGTCCGACAAGACCTCCACGAGGACCTGCGCATCATCCGCGGGCGCGTGCGGCGCGTCGAGGACTGGGCGGTGGCTACCGACGGTGGCGTCGAGGAGGACGACGATGAACGGTAGTGTCACCCTCAGTCCGCTGGAACTCCTCGCAGTCGCGGCGCTCCCACTCTCGGCGATTTCGGGAGTGCTGAAGGCGCAGATACAGCGACGGTTCGGAGAAAAACAGGCGGACGAGTCGACTTGACGGCCGATTCGACTCTTCTTAGTCGGCTCCTATTTCTCTGTTAGCCGGGTTGGTGAGCTCGTCCATCTTTGTCTCGGCATCGTCAGACTCAGACGGTGACTCGGTTTCAGTTCGATTCGCACCTCGGACGTACAGCTGACCTGAACGGACAACGAGCCAGTCCAGACGTTCGAGCGGTTTTAGGTACAGGTCTCGGATGAGTCCCGAACTGGTCGAGAACTTCGATGCGAGCGCTGTCTCGGCAACCTCGACTTTCACGCGCTGGTCGCGGCCACCACGAGAGAGTTTGAGTAGCTGGCGGTACGCTTGTCGAAGGTCGTCGTCTTCGGGAAGGTGCTCGGCGCTGTCGTCGTCGCTATACTGTTCGAGTTCACTTCTCAGCGCCTCGCGGACGATTTCAGCCATGGGCTTTCCGGTCTGTTCTGAGGCAGATTCGAGGGCGTCCCGCAGGTCGCTTTCGCACCTGACGCTGAACTCGGCACCCTTCCCAGAACTTGTGAAGGTCATCGACTCACCACCACACATTCGACGGCGGTGTGTGGTCCACTCGAAACAGGGGTTCGGGGTGCAATATGAACGGCTCGCACATCTGAAAAGTTGATTCTCTGACCCTCGTTTCGAGTAAAGGTATACGCGCACGTCACCCCCATCCGGTGGCTGTGCGGAGGTCTCGCGCGGGGGTGTGCGCGCCCGCGAGAGCGTCGGGGCTGGTCGACTCGTGGTGCTGGTGCTCGGGAGTAGGTGGTGCAGGTCATAGCTGGTCCTCCGGGTGGCCGAAGACGCGCCCGTCGTGTCCGGTGGTCGGTGCGTCGATGGCGGTCCAGTCGTGCGAATCGTCGCGAGGACGTCCTTCAGCACACTCACCGGGCGGAGCTTCGTCAGCGGAAGCGACAGCGCCGCATCCGTCGCACTTCAGGGCTCGCCGGCCGCGGCCGCCGTCGGCGACAAGGTCGGGTTCTGGTTCGGTCGCGCTCGGTGCAACGTGCTCGGCTGTGTCGTGGGCGGTGATGGGTTCGCCGGTGACGTCGAGCCCGGCGGCGTCTCCGAAGTGGTTGTGCGACCACTCGGCTTTCCGCAGGACGCACAGGTGGGCGCACGGCGAGTCCTCGTCGTCGCGGAACTCGAAGCCCTTGCAGTCGCACCCGCCGACGCGAGCACCGCGCTCCTTGCCGTACTCGACGGCGTGCGTCTCGCCACCCGGGAGAGTGACGAGGTAGGTCGTCGGGCCGGTGCGCTCGACCAGCGCCGCGACGGGGTCGCCCCGCTCCCACGAGGTCGTCAACTCGTCACGCTCACGCTTGAAGTCGAGATACTGCACTACGCCCCACCTCCGTTGCACTCAGGGCAGGTCCGGCGAGGGAGTCCGCCGCGACTCGTCGTCGTCGTGAGACGAGACCCGCAGGTCGGACAAAACCGTCTCATCGTCGCCCCCCGAAATCACTCGGCTCATCGACAGACGGCAGAGACCCGACTAACGAGGTCTCGTGAACTCTCGATGGGTGGGGTCTTTCTTTCGCTCCCCCAGAAACGAGACTTGGCGCTACGAACGCTGTCGCTCCGGTTTTTGGAACCTTCGGAGCCGAGTTAGAATTGGATGGACTCGCGGGGATTTGAACCCCGGGCCTCTTCCTTGCGAAGGAAGCGATCTGCCACTGATCTACGAGCCCTCATTCCCACGGAGTCGTGGGATACACTTATACCCTATGTTTTGTCCGCAGTCGGGCATGCGATAGCATCCCGTTCCGTCGGGCGATTCTGCGGGCAATTGCTCGCGTGTCGAACGGAAGGTGAGATGACACGCGCCTTAGCGCTGAAGGTCAGCTCGGAGGCAGAGTCCTCCGGACGCGCGCCTCGACAGCCGCGAGTGTGACGGGCGAGCCGTCACGAACGAGCGGCCCGGGAGAGCCCGGACAGCGCCGTCGTTAGTCTTCGAGGACGATCTCGATGCTGACGTCGTTCGGAACCTGAACGCGCATCAGCTGGCGCAGAGCGCGTTCGTCAGCGTCGAGGTCGATGAGACGCTTGTGGACGCGCATCTCCCAGTGCTCCCACGTCGCCGTCCCCTCGCCGTCAGGCGATTTTCGGGCGGGGACTTCGAGCGTTTTCGTGGGCAGCGGGATCGGCCCGCTGAGGTTGACGCCCGTCTTGTTCGCGATCTCGCGGACGTCGTCGCAGATATCGTCGAGGTCTTCCGGACTCGTGCCGGCGAGCCGAACGCGTGCCTGTTGCATCGTTATCGCTCGTTGACTTCGAGCACTTTGCCGGCCGCGATGGTCTGACCCATGTCACGGACAGCGAAGCTGCCGAGCTCCGGAATCTCGGAGGACGGCTCGATGCTGAGCGGCTTCTGCGGACGGACGGTCACGATGGCAGCGTCGCCGGACTTGATGAAGTCCGGGTTCTCCTCAGCGACCTCACCCGACGCGGGGTCGAGCTTCTGGTCGATGGACTCGATGGTACACGCGACCTGCGCCGTGTGGGCGTGGAAGACCGGCGTGTAGCCAGCGGTGATGACCGAGGGGTGCTGCATGACGACGACCTGCGCCTTGAACGTCTCGGCGACCTTCGGCGGGTCGTCAGCCGGGCCACAGACGTCGCCGCGGCGGATGTCGTCCTTGCCGACGCCACGAACGTTGAAACCAACGTTGTCGCCAGGTCCGGCCTGGTCGACTTCCTCGTGGTGCATCTCGACGGTCTTGACCTCGCCGCCGACGTCAGAGGGCTGGAAGCTCACGTTGTCGCCGGGGTTGAGGGTACCCGTCTCGATACGGCCGACCGGGACCGTACCGATGCCGGAGATTGTGTAGACGTCCTGGATGGGCAGGCGCAGCGGCGCGTCCGTCGGCGGCTGCGGTGCCGGCAGGTTGTTGAGTGCTTCGAGGAGGATGTCGCCGTCGTACCACGACGTGTTGTCGGAGCGCTCGGCGATGTTGTCGCCCTCGAAGGCCGAAATCGGGACGTAGGTCGCGTCGTCGGAGTTGAAGCGGACCTGCTTGAGGAGCTTGTTGACCTGCTCCTTGACGTCCTTGTACTTGTCTTCGCTGTAATCGACGACGTCCATCTTGTTGACCGCGATGATGAGTTCGCCGATGCCCAGGGTGCGGGCGAGGAAGACGTGCTCGCGGGTCTGCGGCGCGACACCGTCGTCGGCGGCGACGACGAGAACCGCGTTGTCAGCCTGCGAAGCACCGGTGATCATGTTCTTGACGAAGTCGCGGTGGCCAGGACAGTCGACGATGGTGAAGTAGAACTCGTCCGTGTCGAACTCCTGGTGGGCGATGTCGATGGTGACACCGCGCTCGCGCTCTTCTGCGAGGTTGTCCATGACGTAGGCGAATTCGAATCCGCCCTTGCCCTTCTCCTCGGCTTCCTCTCGGTGCTGCTCGATGACGTGCTCCGGGACGGAGCCGGTCTCGAACAGGAGTCGGCCGACGAGCGTACTCTTACCGTGGTCGACGTGGCCGATAATGGCCAGGTTCTGGTGGGGTTTGTCGCTCATTGGTGTGGTCACGCGCTAAGGCGCTCTGTGGGGAATGTTTTTGCTGAAACCCCTAAAACGATTTCGATACGCGCTACGGGCCGTCTAACCGCCGTACTGCGATTTGCGGAACCATACCACGGTCGTGGGGGCAGGGAGTTCAGCCGAGGTCGACAGTCGAAGAAAACGAGAGGTACGAGCCCTCTGTACGCCTATTCGAGCCGAGAAACGTCGGACAAGACGGCCGTCGCCGTCTCGGGACCGCCCGCTCCGCGGCCGCTGATGTTCAGCTGCCCCGCGTGTTTGGTCTCCAACTGGACGATGTTCTGCGTGCCCGTGACCGACAGCGCGGAGCCCTGCGGAATCAGCCGCGGAGCCACGCGAACCCCGTCGGCGGTCGCCTCGCCGATGAGTCTGACCGTCCGGCCGTCCTCGGCGGCGAGGTCGAGCGCCGTCCCCGGGACGTTGCGGATTCCCTCGACTGCGGCGTCGTCGAGCGCGTACTCCGTCTCGCCGTCGGAGAGGACGTTCGCGAGGATGACGAACTTCAGCGCGGCGTCGATGCCGTCGACGTCGAAGGTCGGGTCGGCCTCCGCGACGCCGAGGTCCTGCGCCTCCGCGAGGACGTGTTCGTAATCGAGTCCCTCGGCGGCCATCCGCGAGAGGATGAAGTTTGCCGTCCCGTTCAGCACGCCGCGCGCGGCGGTCACGTGCGGCGCGCCGAGGTCCGAGATGGTCGAGAGGATGGGAATCGCGCCGCCGACAGCCGCCTCGAACTGCACCGTCCCTCCGCTTTCGGCTTCGAGCGCGCGCAGGTCGGCGTAGCGTTCTGCGACCGGGCCTTTGTTCGCGAGCACGACGTGGCGGTCGTCGGCCAGCGCCCGCTCGACGTGCGAAAAGCCGGGTTCGGCGTCACCGAGCGTCGTCGGCGTCGCCTCCACTAACACGTCGTAGTCGGCGTCGAACACCGCTCCGGGGTTCGCCCCGCCGACCACGCCCTCGCGTTCCTTGCGGTCGTGGACCGCGCTCGGGTCGAGACCGTCCGGGTCGACCACGGAGGACGACGAGTCCGCGAAGGCGACGACCTCGTGGCCGTAGTCGCCCGCGAGGTCGAGCACCGAGCCGCCGACCGCGCCCGCACCGAGCACGGCGAGTCTGAGGCTCATTGGGTCCCCTCCGCGAGCGGCTCGACGACGTGCAGCTCCTTCTCGGCGGCGATGTCGCGGACGACTCCGAGCGTCTCGTCGACGCGGCCGGAGCGGACCGCGAGTCGGAGCCGTGCGCTCGACGCCTCGTCGGTCCCCTCGCGGGCGGACAGCGACAGGTCCTGAAGCGTCGCGTCCGCCGAGGACTCGATTCGGTGGAGCGTGTCCGAGAGGTCGGAGTCGACGATGTCGCCGACGAGGATAACCATCACCTCTTCGCCGAAGTGCTCCGCACCGGCGCGGATGACGTTGACGCCGGCGTCGCGGAGCGCCTCGACGATACGCGCGAAGCGGTCGGGCGGGCATTCGAGGTCGACCTCCACGGGGATGTGTCCGCGCGGCGTCAGGCTCCCGCGCTCGTGGAAGATGGAAAGCAGATTCCCGCCGTTGTCGGAGATGGGCTTGAGCGCGGCCAAAAGCTGTCCGGGCTCGTCGACGAGTTCGAGCCGAATCGTGTGCGGTTTCGGCATCTCGCCGCTTCCGTCGGCCTCGGCGTCGCTCTCGCCGTCGAGGTCCTGTGCGCTCATCGCCCCACCTCCGTGGGCCGTCCCGACGCTGTTGTCCGCGACGCGCGGTTCGGTCGTGGTTTCGCGTCGTCGCGCCAGGAGTCGAGAGACGTACCCTTACGCATATCTACCCGTGATTCGGCCACGCGGTATAAGCCTTCGCAGCCGACACGGTTTGCCGACGCCGGGAGCGTGCTGGCATGTGTCACAGACGGCCGCCGAGAAGCGAAGCGAACGGTAGATGCGGCGCGGATGGGGCCGACGGACCGGGGCTATCGCTGCCCGGGTGAAAAAACGAAAGCGGCGCGAAGGGTCGCGCTTAGATGTAGTCGATAGCCTGCGAGAGTTCGAGCTTCATGCCCTTGCGCTCGCGGATCTCCATAATCTTCTCGCGCTGGAGGTTGTCCGAGAGCACGCGGAAGCCGGCGTTTTCCGTGTTCCAGGAGGCGCGACCTTCCGTCGCGGAGCGCACGTCAGACGAGAAGCCGATCATCTCTTCGACGGGCGCGATGCCCTCGATGACCATGAGGTCACCTTCCTGGTACATGTCGTCGACGCGGCCGCGGCGACCCTGAATCTCGCCGGAGGCCGAGCCCATGTACTCGGACGGAACGTCGATGCGGACGTTCTGGATGGGTTCGAGGAGCTTCACCTGGCCCGCGATGAGCGCGCGGTGGACCGCGTCACGCGTCGCAGGGATGACCTGGGCGGGACCGCGGTGGATGGTGTCCTCGTGGAGCCGCGCGTCGTGGAGGCGGAGGAGCGTCCCCTGAACAGGTTCCGCGGCGAGCGGACCGTCGTCGAGCGCCTCTTCGAGACCCTCGATGACGAGTTCCATCGTCTCGTTGAGGTGCTGGATACCCTTCGTGTCGTCGATGAGGATGTTCGTCCCGTGGATGTGTTCGACGTTCTGGGACGTGTCCTTGTCCATGCCGGCTTCCTGGAGGGCCTCGCGGCGCTCCAGTTCGGGCATGTCCATCGAGATTTCGCCGAGCTTGATGGAGTCGACGATGTCCTGCGAGAGGGGTTCCGCCGTGATGTAGAACTTGTTGTGGCGGTTCGGGGAGACGCCCTCGACCTCGTGGGACGAGCCCTGAACCTGCTCGCGGTAGACGACAATCGGCTCACCGGTGCGGACCGGGATGCCCTGGTTGTCGCGGATGCGCTGGGTGATGACTTCGAGGTGGAGCTCGCCCTGACCGGAGATGAGGTGCTCGCCCGTGTCCTCGTTAATCTCGATGCGGATGGTCGGGTCTTCCTTCGCGACCTGCTGGAGCGTCTGGATGAGCTTCGGCAGGTCGTCCATGCGCTCTGCCTCGACGGACTTCGTGATGACGGGCTCGGAGATGTGCTCGATAGACTCGAACGGCGTCATCTCGACGGACGAGACGGTGGAACCCGCGATGGCGTCACGGAGACCCGTGACGGCCGCGATGTTCCCCGCGGGAACGCCGCGGTCGAGTTCCTCGCGCTCGCCGCCCATGAACACACCGACGGACTGGACGCGGTTCTTGCCCGCGGTCCCGGAGACGTAGAGCTCCTGACCCTTGCGGATGGTTCCGGAGAACAGGCGACCCGTCGCGATTTCGCCCGCGTGGGGGTCCATCGAGATGTCGGTCGCCATGAAGACGACTTCGCCGTCGTCGTCGACTTCGCGCATCTGGCGCGCGATTTCAGACTCGGAGTCTCCGCGCCAGACCGTCGGGATACGGCGGGGCTGGGCGTCGAGCGGGTTGGGGAAGTGCTCCGCGACCATGTCGAGGACGACGTCCGAAAGCGGCGTGCGCTCGTGGAGTTCCTGGCGGTCGCCACCGCGTTCGAGTTCCATGATGTCGCCGAAGGAGATGCCGGTCTCCTCCATCGACGGCATGGAGACGCCCCACTTGTAGAGGGCGGACCCGAAGGCGACGGTCCCGTCTTCGACGGAGACCGTCCAGTCGTAGTCCTTCTCCTCGGTCATCCCGCGGATGAGCTCGTTGACGTCGGTGATGACGTCGACGAGGCGCTTCTGCATCTCCTCGGGACCTTCCTGCAGTTCGTTGATGAGGCGGTCGACCTTGTTGATGAAAAGCGCCGGCTTGACGCCCTCGCGGAGCGCCTGACGCAGGACCGTCTCGGTCTGCGGCATGGCACCCTCGACGGCGTCGACGACGACGAGCGCACCGTCGACTGCGCGCATCGCGCGCGTCACGTCGCCACCGAAGTCGACGTGGCCCGGCGTGTCGATGAGGTTGATGAGGTGGTTCTCGCCTTCCCATTCGTGGGTCATCGAGACGTTTGCGGCGTCGATGGTGATGCCGCGTTCCTGTTCGTCTTCCTTCGTGTCCATCGCGAGCTGCTGGCCGGCAGTCTCGTCGGAGATCATGCCTGCACCCGCGAGGAGGTTGTCGGAGAGGGTCGTCTTACCGTGGTCGACGTGAGCGGCGATGGCGATGTTCCGGATCTGCTCCGGCTTGTCCATCAGTTTCTCACATTCCTGGACGATCTTCTTTCGTCGGCCCATTATACAAGGGTCTACCGGCAGGAGGGTCAAAAGAGTAGTGTTTTTGCCGAGCGGATTTCCCATTTTCAGCCGCCCTACCGCCGGGGTATGAGCATTTTTGTCACGATAGGCGCGACTGTCCGCCGGACGCGAATCTCGTCGCCGCGCTCGGCGCAAGAGTCATGTTGGTTGATAACATTCCTCAACTTGAATGGACCTCCGAGTCGTCGGGGGCGCGCCGGCAGACCCGTTCTTGAGCGCCGCCGACCTGTTCGAAACCGAGTTCGAGCTTTCGTACCCCGTGTTCGTGCGCGTGCGGGACGACCCCGACTCCCGAACGTGGGCCGGCCACTATCAGGACCGTCACGTCCTCAACATCTCCCGGCAGGCCGCCACCAGCGCGATGGCCCGCGAGCTCGCGCTCCACGAGCTCTCGCACATGGCCCGAAACGAGGAGGGTCACGTCTCGCACTATCAGTCGACGCGCGAGGCGGTCTTTCTCGCGCTCGCGGGCCGGACCGTCGAGCGCCGAAAGCTCGCGCACTGCTATCAGATTGCCAACCACTGCAAGGACATCTACGCCGACGACCTGACGCTGTCTGTCGCGCCCGCGGACAAACTCGTCCAGTTCCTCGAATCGCAACTGGCCGCGGCGCTCGCTGACCGACCGCAGTCGCCCGCGCGGCCGGGCTCCCGACTCGTCACCGCAGGGTCGGACCCCGACATCACGGCCGTGAACGCCGCGTTCGCCCTCGCGCTCGTGGAACGGCACGACCTCGTCGAACCGGACCACCGGCTGTACGACCTCGCGCACGCCGCGGCCGACGACGCGCCGTCGGTGTCGCTCGACACGTTCAAAGAGCGGTTCCGGACGCTCGCCGCCGACCCCTCGAAAAGCGAGTACCGCCGGACGCTCGTGGACGTGGTGAAAAACTACGTCGTCAACCCCGGAGTGGCGGCCGACTGAACGCCGCGCGACGACTGCGAGAAAGCGGCGAACGAACAAGCGACCCCGCCGTACGGCGTCGTCACTCGCCGCGGTGAAAAACGAAAGAGAGTGGAGAGATTACCGGGCCGCTTCGGCGACGCGCTCTTTCTCCTCTTTCTGGGAGATGGCGTACGTCTGGACGTCGTAGTCGGCCGCGCCGACGAGCTGCTGTGCGAGCGCCTCGGCGGCGGTGGTCGTGGACTTGTAGGAACCGCTGAGGGTACCCTGCGCGATGAACTTCAGCGCCTCGTCGACGCGGCGCTGCGGGGCGACGTCGACGGCCTGCGGGACCGAGATGCCGCCGTACTTGAGGCGGACGGTCTCCTCGCGGGGACCGGCGTTCTCGACCGCGCGGATGAGCACCTGCACGGGGTTCTCCTCGGTGCGCTCGTTGACGATTTCGAACGCGTCCTTGACGATTTTGCTCGTCTTCTGCTTGTGTCCCGTGTTGTCCTCGGTCTGCATCAGGCGGTTGATGAGCCGCTCGACGATGCTGATCTCGGACTTCTGGAACTGCTTCGAGGCGTGACGACCCATCGTGTGGGCGATGGGCGTCGCCTTGATGTACCGGCTCATGCTGGGGTCGGTGTACTCCATCTCGGAGACGTCCCAGACGCCGAACAGAAGCGCGTTCTCTTTCGCTTCCTCGCTGCTCGCGGGGGACTCGGGTTCGGGTGCGTCGCTTTCCGACATTGTTAGCGCACCGGCTTTTCAGCGTTCCCGCGGACGAGTTCGATCATCGAGACGCCGTTGACCTTCTCGACCTTGTAGTTGACGCCCGAAAGGTCGCCCATCGCGCGACCCTTCGCGCCGCCGATACCGGCGATGGTGACTTCGTCGTGCTCGTCGATGAACGAAATCGCGCCGTCACCGGGACAGAAGGCGGTGACCTGCTTTCCGTTCTTGATGAGCTGAACACGGACGCATTTCCGAATCGCCGAGTTCGGCTGCTTTGCTTCGATACCGACCTTCTCGAGGACGATGCCGCGACCCTGCGGGGCACCCTCGAGCGGGTCGGACTTCTTGCCGAGACCGCGCTCACGGCGCGCGTACTCAGAGTCGGACCAGCGGCGCTTCTGCCGGTCCTGCTTGAGCTTGCGCGCGGCGTATTTGCCGTTCGCCATAGTGAACAACAGTTCCAGATGGAGCTACTTAAGCCTCCCTTTTCGAATCCGACGAGACGGCTTCAGGAGCGATTAGCGACCCCTAAGGAGGCATCTGAGGTCGTTTCGTAGATTCGAACGACGGCACCTCCGCGTCGAAGAGGGACTAAACCGCCCGGAGATGGTGTCGTTTCACCCACGCATGCGAACGACCGCCACACCGGAAGGTTTCGGTCTCGCGGGCGGCTCACTCGCCGTCGCGCTCGCCGACGAGGTCCACGTCGAGGCGACCGCTGACCTCCCGTCCCGACGCCGGCCCGAGCGTCAGCCCCTCCTCGTCGAACCGTCGCTTGACGCGCCGTCGGTACTGTGAGCGAACGTCCACGAGGCTCACGTCCATCGGTGATTCGACCCAGAACTCCGTCTGGAGCCCGACCGAACTCCCGGCGAACTCGACGATGCGCGCGGTCGGCTCCGGGTCGTCCAGCACGCGGTCGTCCTCCCGCGCCGTCTCGACGAGTTCGCGGAGCGCCAGTTCCGCGTCGTCGGCGTACGCGATATCGACGCGTTCGGTGATTCGGTAGCGCTCTCGGCCGTACGGGCGGGTGAGGGCGTTCGTCGTGAGCTCCGTGTTCGGCACGGAGATGGTCTCGTTGTTCACCGTCCGCACGCGCGTGACCCGGAAGTCGACCGCCTCGACGACGCCCTCGCCGCCCGGCCACGATATCCAGTCGCCGACGTTGAAGTCCGGGTCGGCAACGAGAAAGAGCCCGCTGATGAGCGCGCCGATGACCTCCTGTCCGGCGACGCCGACGACGAGCGTGAGCGCCGCGACGATGAGCGCCGTGTCCGTGAGCACCGAGGCGTAGCCCGCGCCGACGACGCCCGCAAGCGTCGCGAGCGCGATGACGAAGGCGTGCGCGTAGGTCTCCGTCGCCGACTGCAACGTCGGGTTGTTCCGGTTCCGGGCGCTGACGAGTCGCGTCACGCCGGGGACCAACAGCAGCCGGCCGACGAGATAGACCGCGACCGCCGCGGCGGCGAACCCCGCGGTCGCGCTCGCGAGCTCCTCGTACTCCGAGAACTGCGTCGGGTCGAGTTGCCCGGCGGCGACCCCGACCGACGGTCGTGTCGACGACATGCGTAGCTCGCCGTTCGGTGGGGACAAAAACGTGTGGTCGAGGCGGCCGCCGCGTTACGTCAACTGGATGTCGTCGATGTCGTAGTGGCGACGCGCCAACTCGCGGGCGGTGTCGATGGTCTTCCCGCTCGCGCCGATGGCGACGCCGCGGTCGGCTTCGGCGACCTCGACGTACGCGACGGTGTCGTTCTGCCGCGAGAGCGTTACGTGTCGGACGGCCGCCGGCGCGAGCGCGCTCGCGACGAACGCCTCGGGCGTGTCGGCGTCCTCGACCAGTTCGACTGTCCGGCCGAGTTGGCGTTCGACCGACTGGACGGTCCGTCCGCCCGGACCGATGGCCGTCGCCATGTCGCCCGCGGCGACGAGGAAGACGACCCGGTCGTCGAAGACGAGACAGTCGTGGGCGGTCGCCTCCGTCTCCTCCTCGAAGAGGGCGATGAAGCGCCGGGCCGTATCCGACAGCGTAACTTTCATCGTCAGTCGTCGGACGGTTCGGGTGCCGCGTTGGCGTCCGCGTCCTCGACGTCGAGCGAGCCCATGCGGAGGTCCACGTCGCCGGTGCCGATAGCAATCGGCTTGCCGACGATGACGTTCTCGATGACGCCGTCGAGGTCGTCTTCCTCGCCGTGGATGGCGGCGTCGAGCAGGTGGTTGACCGTGACCTCGAACGCGGCGCGGGCGAGGACGGAGTCCTTCGACCCGGAGATACCGTGACGGCCGATGGACTCGATGGTCCCGTCGTTCGTCATGATGTCCGCGACGAGCATCAGGTGGCGGATGTTCACGTCGTCGAGGCCCTGCTCGCGCAGCGTGTTCATCGTCTCGTCGATGATGGCTTCGCGGGCGGCCTCGATACCGAGCTGCTTGTGCACCTCGTGGATGTTGTTCGAGGTGGTCCGGGAGGCGTCGACGCCCTCGATGGCGAGCGCGTCGCCGAACGCCGAGCCCTCGGTGTAGAGGACGAACTCCTCTTCGTCGGTGTCCTCGTTGTTCTCCTTCCGGATGACGACGCGGGAGACCTCCTCGATGCCCTTGAACACGATGTCGCGCAGCTCCTCGACGAGTTGGAGGAGCCGGCGGTAGCTCGGGCTCTCGGGGCCGAACTCGATGAGCGTCCCCTCGCGTCGGGTCTTGATGCCGAGCGCGTCCTCGATGGTCTCGGCGATCTCGCTCGCGACGACGCCCTCGTCGTCGTACGTCGGCCAGCGTTCGAGGAGCGTCTCGTCGTTGAGGTTTACCTGCACGACCATGTCGGCGACGTTGGTCGAGATGTCGCCGAGCGCCAGAATCTTCGTGGACTCGATGTTCCAGACGACCTGGTGGGCGAGTTCGCGGTTGTTCGCGTACTCGTCTTCGAGGTACACCGTCATCATCGGCGTGTCGGGGGTCTTCCGCGCGTCCACCAGCTCGATGAGCCGCGGCAGCCCCTGCGTGACGTCGATTTCGGCGACGCCCGCGTAGTGGAACGTGTTCATCGTCATCTGCGTCCCAGGCTCACCGATGGACTGCGCCGACACCGTCCCGACGGGGTCGAGCGGGTCGACGCGGGTGTCGAGGTAGCGCGCCTCGACGGCCTGCGCGATTTCGCCGGCCTGGTCGAGGGTGACGCCCTCGCGCTCTTCGATGGTCTGGTAGATGCGGTCCTTCAGGCGTCGAGACAGCTCTTTGGACTCGACGACGTCGACGATGGCGTCGTCGACGAACTCGTAGTCGGCGGTTGCGTCGTGTTCAGTCATCGGATTCGACCCCCGCACGGGCGTCGACACGCGGTTCGGCGTGCTCGGAGAGGTTGGTCGGCGGTTCGCGCTCGCCGAGGAAGCGTTCCTTCTCCTCGTTGGAGCTGAACTCCGAGGTGAGGATGCGGTCGGCGATGTTCTCGACGTCGATGGGCATCTCTTCGTCGGACGAGACCTTCACCGGGCTCGTGCCGTCCTCACCGAACTCGAACTGGACGATGGTCCCCGACGTGTCGCGGACGGAGCCGTCGTACTGCGCTTCGAGCTCGGAGAGGGCGTTGATGAGCCGGCGCTGCAGGTAGCCGGACTTCGAGGTCCGAACTGCCGTGTCGACCAGCCCTTCGCGACCACCCATCGCGTGGAAGAAGAACTCACGCGGCGTGAGGCCGGCGCGGTAGGAGTTCTCGACGAAGCCGTGTGCTTCCGCCGAGAGGTCGCCTTTCTGGTAGTGGCTCAGGGTGCGGCCCTCGTAGCCGCGGTTGATGCGCTCGCCCCGAACCGCCTGCTGGCCGACACAGCCGGCCATCTGGGTCAGGTTGAGCATGGACGCACGCGCGCCGGATTTCGACATCACGACCGCGGGGTTGTCCTCCTCGAAGTGGTCCTCCGCGATTTCGCCGGCGGAGTCGCGCGCCTTGCCGAGGCGCTGCATAATCTTCATCTCCAGCGTCTCGTCGACGGAGCGACCCGGCAGCGATTCGAGCTCGCCCGCCTCGTAGATTTCGATGAGCTCCTGAATCTTGTCGTAGGCGGCGTCGATGGCCTCGTCGACCTGCGCCGTCGCCTCGTCCGGGATGGACTCGTCGTCGATACCGATAGACAGCCCGAAGTGCATGATGGCGCGCATCGCGAGCGAGGCAATCTCGTTGATGAAGATGCGCGAGCGCGTCTTCGAGTAGTCCTTCGCGAGGGCGTCGACGATTTCGCCGCCGAACGCGCCGACGGCGTCCTCGTCGATGGTGCCCTGAATGAGCTGGCCGTCTTCGATGGTGACCGTGTCGCCGACCTTCGAGGTGAACTCCATGTTCAGGTCGTCCGGCAGGAGTTCCGAGAAGATCTGCTGGCCGGTCCAGTAGGCCTGCCCGTCCTCGTTTTCGCCCGCGGGCTCGGGGAGCGTGTCCACGCGCGTCGCGCGGAGCAGGTCGAGCGCCTGCGTCTCGACGAACTCGGGGTTGTCGTGGGTGAGCAGGTAGGTGCCCGAGATGTGGTCCTGAATCGCGCCGATGATGTTCTCTCCGAAGCGCGGCGAGAGAATCTGCTCTTGGACGCGCATGAGAACGCGCGCCTCGGCACGGGCCTCCTCGTTCTGGAGGGCGTGCATGTTCATCTCGTCGCCGTCGAAGTCGGCGTTGTACGGCGGACAGACGACCGTGTTCAGACGGAACGTCTTGTACGGCATCACGACGACTTCGTGCGCCATGATGGACATCCGGTGCAGCGACGGCTGTCGGTTGAAGATGACGATGTCGCCGTCGACGAGGTGGCGGTTGACCTCCCAGCCGAGTTCGACTTTCTCCGCGAGTTCCTCGCAGTTCTTCTCGGTCACCTTCAGACGGCGGCCGTCCGGACGGCGGACGTAGTTCGCGCCGGGGTGGCTCTCGGGGCCGTTACGGACGTACTGGCGAGCCTCGTCGATGTTGCGCTCGGTGACGTTCATCGTCTGGGTCATCTCGGACGCGACGCGGTCCGGGACGCCGACCTCGTTGAGCGAGAGCGTCGGGTCCGGCGAGATGACGGTACGCGCCGAGAAGTTGACGCGCTTCCCGGACAGGGAGCCGCGGAAGCGACCCTCCTTGCCCTTCAGGCGCTGGCTGAGCGTCTTCAGCGGGCGGCCGGAGCGGTGACGCGCCGGCGGCGTGCCCGAAATCTCGTTGTCGATGAACGTGGTGACGTGGTACTGGAGCAGTTCCCAGAGGTCCTCGATAATCAGCTGCGGCGCACCCGCCTCGCGGTTCTCCATGAAACGCTGGTTGATGCGGATGATGTCCACGAGTTTGTGGGTCAGGTCGTCCTCGGAGCGCTGGCCGTTGTCCAGCGTAATCGAGGGACGCGCCGTGACCGGCGGGACGGGGAGGACGGTCAGAATCATCCACTCGGGGCGCGACCGGTCGGGGTCGATGCCGAGCGTGACGAGGTCCTCGTCCGGGATGTCCTCGAACCAGTCGCGGATGTCCGAGGGCATCAGCTTGTTCATGTCCTCTTCGGTGAGGTCGAGGTCGAGCGCCTTTTCGAGCGCCTTGCGGTCGTCGCCGACCGGGCGGAACTCGCCGGCGAGCACCTGATTGACGCGCTCGGCGTCGAGACCGGTCTCGTTGGCGAGGGTGACGGGGTCGACGCCCTCGTCGTCCTCGTCGTCGGGGTCGGGCTGCATCGCTTCGGCGATGCGCTCGGAGTAGTCCCCGGCGAGCACGTTCTGGACCTCGTAGTAGGTCGTCGGCTTCTCGTGTTTGATGTCGTGCTGCGGCGAGCCGCAGTGAGGACAGCGGTTGGCCTTGCGGGCCTGCCGGACCGCCGACTTCATCACGTCGCTCCAGTCGTCGCCGAGTTCCTTCGTGCGACCGAGCTTGTCGCGGTACTCGTCTGCTTCCTCGTCCGTCAGCGAGAGGCGACCGCACTCCCGACACGTCGAGCGGAGCAGGCGGCGGATGAGCTTCGTGAAGCCGACGTGGATGACGGGCGCGGCCAGTTCGATGTGGCCGAAGTGCCCGTTGCACGACCCGGAGTGCTGGCCGCAGGTGCGGCATTGCAGCCCAGGGTCGATGACGCCCAGCCGCGGGTCCATGAGACCCATGTCGATTGGGTAGCCGTCGTCGTCGTAAGTGTCCGCGGTGATGACCTTCGTCGCGGACATGTCTCGGTACGTCTCCGGGTCCATCAACCCGAACTGGATGCTGCCGATTTCTTTGGGTGTCTGCATTGACATGAGTGGTTAGACCGCGTCCTTCAGTTCGATTCGCGGGCGGACGCCGAGCGCGACCATCTCGTCGAGAAGCAGCTTGAACGCGTAGCTGATCTCGATTTCGTGGATGTTGTCCTCGTCGCCGGTGACCGGGTCGTAGATGCGGCGCTGGTCGCGGTCCTCGACGGCGACCATGCCGGTGTCGGCGGAGATGTAGACCTTCTCCTTGTCGGAGGAGTCGAGCAGGCGCTCCTGGAGCACCATCGCGGCACCGTGGCCGATGACGGTGTCGCGCTCCATCTCCCCGAGACGGAGGCCACCCTCGCGGGCGCGACCCTCCGTCGGCTGGCGGGTGAGCACCTGCACGGGACCGCGCGAGCGGGCGTGCAGCTTGTTGCTCACCATGTGGTACAGCTTGTGGTAGAAGATGATGCCGACGAAGATTTCGGCCTCGATCTTCTCGCCGGTGACGCCGGAGTACATGACCTCCTTGCCGGAGGACATGAACCCGCGCTCTTCGAGCGCCGAGCGGAGCTCCTCTTCGTTTTCGCCCTGGAACGCGGTGCCGTCGACGCGGCGGCCTTCGAGCGCGCCGACCTTGCCGCCGAGCATCTCCAGCACGTGGCCGACCGTCATGCGCGACGGCAGGGCGTGCGGGTTGAGCACGAGGTCGGGCACGACGCCGTCGGCGGTGAAGGGCATGTCCTCCTGGGGAGCCAAGTGGCCCACGACACCCTTCTGTCCGTGCCGGGACGCGAACTTGTCGCCGAGTTCCGGAACGCGCTGGTCGCGGACGGACACCTTGGCGAGCTTCGAGCCGTCTTCGCCCTCCATGAGCGTGACCGTGTCCACGACGCCGGATTCGCCCGAGCGCATCGTGACGGAGGTCTCGCGGCGCTTCTGCGGCGAGAGCCCCGCCATGTCGTCGGGCTCTTCGAGGAACCGCGGCGGCGAGGTCTTGCCGAGCAGCACGGAGTTCTCGTCGACGACCGTCTCGGGGTTGACGAGGCCGTCCTCGTCGAGGTGCGAGTACGCGTCTTCACCGCGCGCGCCGCGCACGTCCTGCGACGGAATCTCGAAGCGGTCTTCCTGACCGCCGGGGTAGCGGCGCTCTTCGCCCTCGTAGGTGCGGAAGAAGTGCGAGCGGGCGAGGGCGCGTTCGACCGAGCCTTTGTTCATGACGAGCGCGTCCTCGATGTTGAAGCCCTCGTAGGACATGACGGCCACGACGAAGTTCTGGGCCGCGGGTCGCTCGTCGAACCCGATCTGCTCCGTGGTCTGCGTTTTGACCATCGAGAGCTGCGGGTAGTGCATGAGGTGCTGGCGGGTGTCCGGGCGGATGCGGTAGTTCGCCGCGGGCAGCCCCAGCGACTGCTTCATCATCCCTGCCCCCATCGTAATGCGGGGCGAGGCGTTGTGCTCCGGGTACGGAATCATCCCGGCACCGATGCCGAAGATGAGCTGCGGGTCGATTTCGAGGTGCGTGTGGTCCTCGTTGAGTTCGTCCTCGTCGACCGCGACGTAGATGTCTTCTTCCTCCTCGGCGTCGATGAACTCGACGAGCCCGCGCTCGACGAGGTCGTCGAAGTCGAGTTCGTCGTTGTCGAGCGCCTCGACGTGGTCGTCGTCGAGGAGCGGCTCGCCGTCTTCGACGACGATGAGCGGACGGCGGGCGCGGCCCGCGTCGGCGTTGATGATGACTTCGCGGGTGCGCTCTTTGACGGAGACGTTCACCATCTGGCTCACGTCGCCGCGGCGACGCGCCTCTCGAATCTGTGCCGCGAGTTGGTTGGGGTCCGGGTGGGTCCCGACGAGACTACCGTTGACGTATACTTTCGCTTCTCGCTGTGCCTGAGCCATGTTAGTCGTCCGCGGGTGCGGCGTCGACGCTGTCGATGCCGGGGATACCCTCGACACCCATCGACGCGAGTTCTCGTTTCAGCGACTGTTCGTCTTCGACGTTCTGGGAGAGCTCCATCGCCTGCGCGAAGTTCTTCACCAGCCCACAGTTCGGTCCCTCGGGGGTCTCGGAGGGACAGATGCGACCCCACTGGGTCGCGTGCAGGTCGCGCGCCTCGAAGTGCGGCTGCGACCGTGACAGCGGACTGCGAAGGCGACGCAGGTGCGACAGCACACCCATGTAGTCGGTGCGGTCGACGAGCTGGGAGACGCCGGAGCGGCCGCCGACCCAGTTGCCCGTCGCGATGGGGTGTTCGAGCCGCTCGGTGAGCACGTCGGACCGGACGACGGTGTTGACCGTCAGGTTCCGGTTCCGCATGTTAGCGCGTTCGAGCTGGTACTTCACGTCGCGAGCCAGCTTGTTGAGCGCCGTCCGGAAGAGGTCCTTCATGAGGTCGCCGGAGACCTTCAGGCGCTTGTTGGCGTAGTGGTCCTTGTCGTCGGAATCGCGGCGCTGGAGCGCGAGTTCGAAACACGCCTCGGCCATGCGACAGAGGTAGTACGCCTTGTTCATGCGCACTTCCTCTTCTTCCGCGCCCTCCTCGTGGAGGTGCGGAAGCAGGTAGCGGTCGATGACGTAGTTGGCGCGCTTGAGCTGGTAGTTCTTGCCCTGGCCGCCGGCGACGCGCTTGCCGAGCGCCTCGATGGCCTGCTCTTGGGTCTGCACTTCGGCCTCCTCGAGGTTTTCGAGCATGAACTTCACAATCTCCGGGTCGTCGGAGACGCGGTGGACGATTTCCTCGTCGGATTCGAGACCGAGCGCGCGGACGAGCGTCACGAAGTTGACGCTCCCGGAGACGGACGGGAACGAGACTTCGAGGAGCCCCTCGCGGTTGCGTTCGCAGAGCACGAGCGCGCGGTAGCCGCGGCGCTGGCTGAACGTCTTCGCGACCTGAATCTCGTCGCCGTACTTCGTGTCGTACTCGGCGAGAATCTTGTTCGGCGCCAGGTCCTCCGAGGTCATGAGCACGCGCTCGGAGCCGTTGACGATGAAGTAGCCGCCGGGGTCGACGGGGTCCTCGCCGATTTCGACGAGGTCCTCGTCGGAGAGCTCCGCGATGTTACACTTCGAGGAGCCGACCATGATGGGCATCCGGCCGACCTTCGTCTCGGCGGTGTCGACGACGACCTCCTCTTCTTCCTCGCCGCCGCGGACGATGGACATCTCCATGAACACGGGGGCGGAGTAGGTGATGTTGCGCAGGCGCGCTTCCTGCGGGAAGAGGAGTTCCTCGGAGCCGTCGGCCTCGCGGACGCGGGGCGTCTCCACGCGGACGCCACCGAGTTCGACGTAGACGGGTTCCTCGCCCTCCTTGTCGCCGATGTCCGTTTCGATGGTCGCCTTCTCCTCGACGACGTCCATCATGCCGCGTTCGAGGAACGCGTTAAACGAGCGGAAGTGGTGTTCAGCGAGCCGTTCTTCGGAGAAGTACTTGCGAGAGACCTCGCGTCGCGCTTGTCGGTTCATTCAATCACCAGTCGATATACGACTGCTTTGTCTGTCGTTCGAGAGTTCCGAACGATCTTGATGACGTCGCCGGGCTCTGCGTCCTCGGGGAGCGCCGGGTCCTTCAGCTTGATCTTCGGGAGATTCGTCTTCTCGACGTTGTACTCCTGTAACACGTCCTCGACGGCCTCGTCGTCGAGTTTCGTGTGTTCCGGAACCAGTTTGTGTTGGCTTACGTCTACCATGTATGGTGCTGCTGGGTGCTGGAAGAAGCTGTCACGGGATACTACGGCTGATTTTGGGACGCACCCATTTAACCCTTGCCAACTGCGTCGGAGAAAGGCGACGCTATCGGCAGTCACGCACCGGAGATGCGCGAATCGTCACACGTTGGCATGGGGTGTCGCGATATAAATGTCTTCGGGGCGAGAATCGCGGTACCGCGGGCCAAGGGCAACCCAGATGGTAAGTCTTATCTATAAACCTCGGCTACGAATGAGTGCAGACGGAGGGCCCGGGTGGTGTAGTGGCCCATCATACGACCCTGTCACGGTCGTGACGCGGGTTCAAATCCCGCCTCGGGCGCTCTCCGTACCGCAAACTCACTTCAGTAAGCCCGGGTGGTGTAGTGGCCCATCATACGACCCTGTCACGGTCGTGACGCGGGTTCAAATCCCGCCTCGGGCGTACTTTTCGATGAATTACTCACTGAGCGCCGAGTCTCGTCTCGGCGCGAACGTAATTCTCGTAAATACCCAAAAGGGATTGAACCCGACGACGAGCGAGTGAAAACGAGCGAGTCGGCACGGTTCAAATCCCGCCTCGGGCGCTTTTCCGAACGTTACAAGCCAAGCGACGCGTCTTGTCGCGTCGCGACCCCTACGTGCTGTAACCGCCAGACAGAGGGATTTGAACCAGGGAGCGACGCGAACGGAGTGAGCAACGCGACCGAGGTTCAAATCCCGTCACACCCGTTCGTTCACGTCGTTCACTCACGGGAGTTCCTGAGTTCACCTCACGCTGTTCGGTGAACTCCCGCCTCGGGCGTACGTTTCGACGAATTACCCAGCGAGCGCCGCGCTCCGCATTCAGGCAACCAACCCGCCCATCGCCCCTCCAATCGCAACCCCGACCAACGCCGCCACGAGCGTCCCGAACGCGTACCGAGCCGCCGTGCCGTAGTCGCCCGCCTCTGCGAGTTCCGCGACGCCGACCGCGAACGACGAAAAGGTCGTAAAGGCCCCGCAGAAGCCGGTTCCGGCGAGGGTCGCGGCCGCGTCGCCCACGGGCGCGGTGGCGATGAATCCCAGCGCGACGCTCCCGAGAACGTTCACCGTGACGGTGCTCCACTTGCCGACGACTCGCTGGTCGACAGTGTGTCGGGAAACCGCGCCGGCCATCCCGCCGACGCCGACGAGGACGGCCGAGAGAAGCGAGAGACTCATCGCCGTCCTCCGAACGCGAGGCCGAGCGCGGCGGCGGCGAAGCCGAGCGCGTAGTTCGCGCCGACGTTGAGCGCGCCGCCCACCGGCGACAGCGACGCGGTCTGGACGGCGAACGTGCTGTACGTCGTGAGCGACGAGAGCAGCCCGGTTCCGAAGAACAGCTGCGCCCGGCGGGAGGAGACCGACGTGACGAACGTCCCGAGGGCGAAGCTCCCGAAGACGTTCACCGCGAGCGTGCCGCCCGCGCCGGGAATCGCGACGGAGACGGCGTAGCGAAGCGTCGCGCCGGCGAACCCGCCGAGGGCGACCAACGCCAGTTCCGAGCGGTCCATACGGCAGTTCTCCGGGGAGGCTACTCTATGGTTTCGGAACTGCCAGACTCGGAAACCGCCCGCGGCGTCGCGCCGCCGTCGGGCGTCTCGCGGGGGCGAACCCGAACGTCGTGGACGGTCTCCGTAGTGTCGTCAACGACGAGCGCACAGCCGCGTTCCCGCGGGAGTCGAACGCGGAGCGACTCGTCGAAGTACGTCGGGTCGGCGGCGGCCATCGCTGACACGTCGGGGCCGGCGGTGAGTCGGTGGACGACCCGGAGGTCGGCCTGCGAGACGGCGACCTCGGGGAGCGCCGAGGGGCGTTGGGTCGCGAGGACGACGCCGACGCCGGGGGCTCGTCCGCGCGTGAGAAGCGTTCGAAGCGCGGGGTCTGCGAGCCCGCCGACGAACGCGTGGGCCTCGTCGAGAAGGAGCCACGGGATTCGGGAAACCGAGCCCGCGACGCGGGCGTCGTAGAGGCCGCGGGCGACGACGCGAACCACGGCGCTCGCGGGGGTCGCCTCCAGTCCCGAGAGGTCGAGCACGTCGGGGTCGGGGCCGCAGAGCGACCGCGGGTCGAGCCCCTCGGGGTGAAACACGTCCCACGAGTCGGCCAACGCGAGGTGGTTCGCCGCGGCTCTGCGCGTTTCGGGGGCGGCGTCGTCGTCGTCGACCGCCCCGCGCATCGCCACCAGCGAGTCTTCCTCGGCCGCGAGTCGCCAGACGAGCGACCCCGCGGGCGCGGTCGGGTCGAGACCGAGCAGCTCCGGCCACGCGCTCGGCGGGAGCGCGTCGGCGCGGACGCGCGGCGAGTCGTGAACCGTCGCGTCTATCGGCGACTCGGTGAGGCCACAGAAGACGCCCATCGGGTCGATGACGACCGGCGCGACGCCCGCAGCGCGTGCCAGTCCTTCGGCCATGACGCCGAGCGTGTGGGACTTCCCGCTGCCGCGCTTGCCGACGACGGCGGCCGCGTGCGGACGGTTCACGTCGAGGCCGACGGTCGCGCCGTCGCTCCCGTCGCGGGCGCGGTAGCATCCGAGTCGACAGACCGGGCCTTCCTCGTCCGACTTGCGGCCGATGGTGTGCATGGCACGGACTGGCCGCGCGATGCGACTTGAACTCCCGGACGAGGGTTTATATACGAACCCGCGGCCAGACGGTCCATGCTCGATATGTTCCGGTCAGACACGCGCGCTATCGAAGGACTCCCGGTTCGCCTCGTCGTCGCCCTCGTCGTCGGCGTCGCCAGCATGAGCGTCATGCTCAACATGCTCTCCGGCGTGCAGGGTCTCGCCACCTCGGAACTCGACGTGAAACCGACGCCCGACGTGGTCGGTCCGGGCGAACAGGACCTCAACTTCACCGTCGTCGACCACGAGGGCAACCCCGTCGAGGGCGCGACGGTTATCGTGAAGTCGGGAACCGCCGAAATCGACGGCGTGGCGACGGCGAAAAGCGGTGACGGCGGGTCTGCGACCGTCAACGTCGACGCCGAACTCGGCGCGAACCGCGAGGACGGAACGCTCGTCGTGGACGTGAAACCGCCCGCCGGGGAGTCGTTCGTCGACCGCCGCGAGAACACGAACGTGCTGGTGGTTCAGGACTGAGCGCCGAACACGCGAGCCGCGACCTCAGCGCTCCGGGTGCGTCGCCGCGTCGAAGCCGCCGCGAACGAGCGGCTTGGCGATGTGTCGGCGGGCGCACGGCGGCACCTCGTACCAGCCGGGTTCGAGGTCGCGGTCGACCGCCCGCTCGACTTTCCCGGGCGCGTCGGTCCCGCAGTCGCGGCACCGATACCCCTGATTTCTTCCGGCGCTTTTCATCGTCCGCCCGCAGTCGGGACAGACGGGCGTCGCGGGTTTCGTCCGCACGAGGTCGCGGACCGCGAACTTCTCCAGTTTGAGCGTCCCGTCTCCGACCTCGCCGCAGGCGGTGACCGCGTCGCCGACGCGGAGCGCCCGCACGCGGTTTCGGAAGCGCTTCGTCGGTTCGAAGGCGGCGACCGAGACCGCAGAGCCGTCGGCTTCGAGGTCGAAAAAGACGTGACCACCCGGTCGGGTCTCCGGTTCGGAGGCGACGGTGCCGGCGACGCGGTAGGCGCGGCCGTCGCGGAGGTCCGAGACGACGCCGTTCCGGAGGTGCGCGTCGGTCCCCTGATTCGTGCGAAACGTCGCCGAGCGGTCGACGGGTTCGGAGTCGATGGCGGCGGCGACTCCGCGAACGGTATCGGCGTCGTCGCCGCGGATGCCGTGGAGAATCGGTCCCGGCGCGTTCGGCACGCAGACAGCTTCGCCCTCCTCGCGGTCCACGGTGTCCCACGCGTCGGGATACGCCGCGTCGGCGGCGTCGAAGACGGAGTCGACGTCGACCTCGCGGGGCGTCCCGCAGCGGTGGAACTCGCGGTAGGAGATGTGTTCGTGGGTCCACTCGTCGAAGGCGGCCCACGCGCCGACGGCCGCGAGCGCGCCGATGCGGCCTCGACCGCCGTGCCAGCCCTCGGTCAGAAAGCCGGAGCGCTCCGCGAGGTCGACTGCCGCATCGAGGTCGTGGAAGTCGCGGACGGCGTCGCGGGCGAAGTCGGCGACGGCGGTCGAAACCGTGTCGGGAGACCCCGGCGCGACGACGATACCCGGGCTGGTCCGGTCGTCGTCGAGGACGGCCCAGCGGTCGAGTTCCTCGCGGGCGAGGTCGAACGCCGCGCCCGCGGGGAGGTCGGTGTGAATCGCCAGCGCCGCGTTCCCGCGGGTCTTGTGCTCGACCGCCGGGTTCAGCCGGACGAGGAGTCGCCGCTCGACGGTCCCGCCGCGCGCCTCGACGGCCTCGGCGACGAGCGTCGCCAGATAGGTCGTACACATCCCGAGGGTGCGGGAGTCGGTGTCGTCGAGGCCGATGACGGTCATACGCGGAGATTGCCGGACGGCGCAGTAACGCCTTTCGGGTCGATTACGGCTATATAAATGCGGCATCGGGAAGGGAGATATCACGGCGAGGGCGTCGGTATCGGGGAAAACGCTTTATGGGCCGAATCGCTTATTGCCCCCTATGTCCCGGTCAGCGCTGGTTGGTAATGTCGCCGCGATGCTCCAAGACGCGGGCTTCGTCGTGAGCGACCGCATCGCCATCCGGCCGAAGAGCTTCGACCTCGCCGCTCGGAGGGGCGAGGACCTGTTGCTCCTCAAGATACTGGGGAACATCGACGCGTTCGACGGCGTCACCGGCTCGGAGATGCGACGCCTCGGCTCGTATCTCGACGCCACGCCGTTGGTCGTCGGGCTTCGAACCCGAGACGAGGACCTCAAACCCGGCGTCGTCTACTTCCGCCACGGCGTGCCGGTGTTGAACCCCGACACCGCCATGGACCTGTTCGTAGAGGAGGTTCCCCCGCTCATCTACGCCGCCCCCGGCGGACTGTACGTGAGCCTCGACGGCGACGTGCTCTCCGAAGAGCGGCAGGAGCGCGGATGGAGCCTCGGGCAGCTCGCGACCGAACTCGGCGTCTCGCGGCGCACCGTCTCGAAGTACGAAAACGGCATGAACGCGAGCATCGAGGTGGCGATTCACCTCGAAGAGCTGTTCGACCGTCCCTTCTCGAACCCGGTCGACGTGCTCACGGGCGCGGAGGACGTGCGCGACGCCGAGCCGACGCCCGACGACCCCGACGTGGACCCCGACGACGAACACGTCCTGTCGGTGCTGACGCGCGCCGGCTTCACCGTCCACCCGACCGCCCGCGCGCCGTTCAAGGCCGTCAGCGAGGACGCCGGGCGGAAAAAGGAGACGAACGTCCTCACCGGACACTCGCCGTTTACCCGGAGCGCCGAAAAGCGCGCCCAAATCATGTCGTCGCTCGGCGAAATCACGCGGACGCGCTCGGTGTACTTCGTCGAGGAACAACAGAAGCGCGAGTCGGTCGACGGCACCGGCATCGTCAGCTGTGAAGAACTCGCCGCCATCGACGACCCCGACGAGATTCGCGACCTGATTCGCGAGCGGACCCGCGACCCCGCCGAGAGCTAATCGTCGCGGGGTGGGCGGCGAGCTGTACTGCCGGCGGAAAAATCAGTGACGGGCGCGCTTACGCCGCCGAGCCGTAGGTCTCTTCGAGGTAGTCGACGATATCGTCACTCTCGGGCATCCCCTCGACGCCGTGTTCCTCGTCGACGAGGACGGGGACGCCGGTCTGGCCGCTTACCTCTTCGACTTCCTCGCGCTCGGCGTGAGCGCTGGGGACCATCCGCGACTCGTATTCGAGGTCGAGGTCGGCGAGTTTGTCTTTCACCTTCGCGCAGTACGGACAGCCTTGCAGTTCGTAGAGGATGAGGTCGGACATCAGCCTGGGGTATGGAGCCGCGGCTAATGAGTGCCATGGTCTTCTGCAATCGAACCACACGACCCCGAAAGGCGCGCCGCGGGGTCGGCCGCGGGGTCAGCGTTATCTCCCGAACAGCTCGCGGACCGCGTCGAGTAGTCGCTGGCGCATCAGATACAGTTCGCCGGCGGTCGCGGTGAGCCCGACGCCGACGGCGCACACCGCCCAAAACAGGTCCCACGGCGTCATCCACACCGGACGGAGCCACGGCAGGACGTGCGACAGTCGCGTCGACAGCCCGCTCATCGGTTCTTCGAGCGGCGTCCCGGCGAACGTCGACTGAACCCGCGAGACGAAGCCGACGCTCCCGTCTCCGCCCGCGGTGATGTTCGCGCTCCCGGTGATGGGGTACGAACCGCTGGCGTTGAGGTCCCGAATCGTCGGCCCGGAGGACTCGTCGCCGTGGGCGACGCGCTCGGCGTCGTACGGCCCCCACGTCGCGTAGTACTCCCAGACGACCTCGCCGGTCGGCGTGACCTCTATCACTCGGTGGTTGAGCGTGTCGACGATGAGCGTGTTGCCGTTGGGGAGGCGGTCGGCGTCGCGCGGCCAGTTGAGCGTGTTCTTTCCGACGGACCACGTCCGGACCCACTCGCCGTCTTCTTTCGCGTACTCGACGACGCGGTTGTTCCCGCTGTCGGCGACGAGCATGGTCGGCGTGCCGTTCTCGCTGACCAGCCAGTCGGGATTGTGCTGTTCGTTGAGCACGTCGTAGTCGTCGTCGGTGCCGAGGCGCTCGACGATGTCTTTCGACTCCATGTCGACGACGATTGCCTGGTCGAAGTTTCGCGGCGACAACAGGAGCCGACCGTCGCCGATGTAGTCCACGTCGTTGACGTGGCTCCAGTCGGCGTTGTAGCCGCCGTCGGTGTCGGCTGGGAAGTGGTTCTTGAAGTACCACTCCCACGTTATTTCGTCGGTCGTCCGGTTGTACACGACGATGCGGTCCTCGCTGACGCCGGCGGAGTCGTTCCACTCGCGCATGTTGGCGATGAGGAGTTCGTCCTCGCCGAAGGCGTCAACGTCGTGGGTGTCCTCCATATCGAAGCGCTGTTCCCAGACGCGTTCGCGGGTGTCCGGGTCGAGTTCGAAGACGACGGTGTCGGTCCCGCGCGGCGACGAGACGAGCAGGTTCCCGTTCGGGAGCGGGTCGACGTCGAAGAACCACGCGTTCCCGTTGACCGAGTCGTCGTACGTCCACTGGAGGCTCCCGCGTTCACCGACCGAGACGACCCGAGCGGGTTTCTTCGGGTTCGTGTTGCCCTGGAAGGTGTAGCCTTGGACGCTCACAATCGTCGACCCGTTGGCGGGGCTGGTGACGGTCCCCGGTTGGAGGCTCGTCTGCTGCCCGGGGTCGTACGTCACGGCAGAGACGGCCGAAGGAGCGAGAAGGCCGATAATGAGGAGGAACACGGCTCCGCGGAGGGCGAGCCGTTCGTTGGGAATATTCATATGGAGTGGGTTAGCACCGGGGTTGTTCAATACTTTATGAATCCGATTAGGTCGTGAGAAAATCAGCGCGACGAGAGAGTCGTCGGCGCGGTCAGACCTGCGCCTGGAGCATCCCCGAGGTGCGGATGACGAAGTAGAGGACGAACGCGACCGCGAGCGCCCACTGGCCGGCGCTGACATCGTCGTACTCGCCGGCGGCGACCTTCACGAGCGGGTACGAGACGATGCCCGCCGCGATGCCGTAGGCGATGGAGTACGTGAAGGGCATGACGAGGATGGTCATGCCGGCGGGGATGGTGAACGTGATGTCGTTCCACGCGATGTCCACGACGTTGCGGAGCATCACGACGCCGATGACGACGAGCGCGATGTGGGAGGCGTACTGCGGGATAGCCGTCGCGAGCGGGACGATGGCGAGCGAGCCGAGGAACAAGAGGGCGACGACGAGCGCGGTGAGGCCCGTTCGGCCGCCCTCCTCGACGCCGGTGGCGGACTCGACGTAGGTCGTAACCGTCGAGGTGCCGAGCATCGCGCCCGCGGTGGTGCCGACCGCGTCGGCCATGAGCGGCTTGTCGATGTCGGGGAGGTCACCGTCGTCGTTGAGGAAGCCCCCGGCCTGCCCGACGCCGACGAGCGTGCCGGCGGTGTCGAAGAAGTCGACGAAGAAGAACGTGATGACGATGAGGGCGAAGCTGAACGCTTCGACGTTGCCGAAGCCGGAGATGAACGCCCCGGCCAGCGGCGTGATGTCGTAGGTTGCGGCACCTCCACCGGGCATAACGAGGTCAACAGCACCAAGGAGAGGGAGGGAAATCGTTGTCGTCGTTGCACCCGCGACCAGACCCGCATCAGGAGCAACGAACCCGAAGGCAGTAACAGCCCATCCGAGAATCGCCGTGCCGGCGATGCCGATGATGATAGAGCCGGGGACGTTCGCCGCGTAGAGCGCGAACGTGAAGAACAGACCGACGATGGAGACGATGGCGATGGGGTTCGACGCGAGGTCCCCCATCGTGACGAGCGTCGAGTTGTCGTTGACGACGATGCCCATCGCCTGCAACCCGATAATCGCCAAGAACAGTCCGATACCGGTCCCGACGGCCATCTTGACCGGTTCGGGGAACACCTTGATGATGGCTTCCCGCGCGCCGACGGCGGTGAGCGCGATGAAGATGAGTCCCTCGACGAAGACGGCCGCGAGCGCCGTCTGCCACGGGACGCCCAGCGCCCCGACGACGGTGAACGCGAAGAAGGCGTTCAGGCCGAGCCCCGGCGCTTGCGCGAAGGGTCGGTTGGCGTAGAACGCCATAATCGTGGTCGCGATGGCGGCCGCGATGATGGTGACGACGGCGAGCATCGACTGGACTTCGCCCGGCGTGTAGCCGGCGATGGCGATGCCGTCGACGCCCTCGATGTACGGTTGGTCTGTGAGAAGCGACGGGTTGACGACGACGATGTACGACATCGTGAGGAACGTCGTGATGCCCGCGAGAATCTCGGTCCTGACCGTGGACCCGTGTTTATGCACGTCGAAGTAGTTTGCGAGGGTTTCAGAGAGCCCCATGATGCACGACTAAGCATACCCACGATTGCACACATAAGCATTACCATCCTCCCGAGCAGAATTATCCACGAACGTGAATTAAACCACCCATTCGACGTGTCAGACCGGCACGGAAGTGCCTATTTCTACGTCGCCCGTAATTGAACTGAGTAGTTCAGAACAGTTTATCCGCGGGTCCGTGAGCCGTCAGTCGAAACTGCTCAGCGCGCCGACCGGCGCGTCAGTGAGTTCGCGGGCGCGGTTCGTTCCCTCGTCGCCGACGGCGATGAGCGCGAAGACGCCGGCGATGTCGGCGTCGGCCTGCAAGGCGATGTCCAAGAGGAGTTCCTGGGTCTCGCCCGAGCGGATGAGGTCGTCCACGACGAGGACGCGCTCGCCGTCGTCGATGGCGCTGGCGGGGAGGTAGTAGGTGAGTTCGATGCCGGACGCGAGGCGCTGACGGGATTCGATGAAGTCCTCGACCGCGGTCTCTTTCGACTTCTTCGCGTACGCGAGGCGCGCGCCGAAGTAGCTCGCCATCGCCGCGCCGAGGGTGATGCCGTCGGTCGCCGCGGTCAAAATCACGTCGGGGCGTTCGAGGTCCAGCGTGTTCGCCGCGACGGGCGCGACGAGGTCGAGGAACGACTGGTCGAAGACGACGCCGGAGTTGTCGACGTAGCCCTCGTCGTCGAATCGGACGCGGGCTTCGAGTTCGTCTGCGAGCGCGTCGCGGCCGACGCCCTCGACGACCTCGCGGGCGCGTTCGACCCCGGGCAGGACGTGCCCGTTGACGTAGCGGTTGAGGTCGCCGGCCGGCAGTCCTGTGAGTTCGGCCAACTCGTCGTACGTCCGGGTCTCTTTGAGCATCCGGAGCACGGAGACAGCCTGCAACTGGAGTGCGGCCTTCTCTGCTCTGTTCATGCCTCCGGCTTCGTACTTGCACAAAAATGAATACTTCGATTGTCGATTCCGAGTGAATTAGTCACAAGCGTGTATTAGCCGTCGGCGTCGGCCAGCAGGTCCTCGGCGGTGAGAAGCGACTCCAGTTCGATGTCGTGGTCGGCCAACAGCTCCGCCGCGCCCTCCTGTCGGTCCACGACGACGACGACGCGATCGACGACCGCGCCGGCCTCGCGGAGCGCCTCCACGGCGTCGACGGCGCTCTGGCCGGTCGTTGCGATGTCTTCGAGGACGACGACTTCCTCGCCCTCCTCGAGCGCGCCCTCGATGCGCTTTGCCGTCCCGTACTCCTTCGCCTTCTTGCGGGCGATGACGTACGGCTTGTTCGTCTCGACCGCGGTGGCGGCCACGAGCGGGACCGCGCCGAGCGCGACGCCGGCCAGTTTGTCGTCGTCCGCGACGCGCTCTGCGAACGCTTCGGCGATGAGCTTCAGACACCGGGGGTCGGTCTCGAAGAGGTACTTGTCCACGTAGTAGCTCGACGTGCCGCCGTGGGAGAGCTCGAACTCGCCGAACTGGACCGCGTCGGCGGCTCGGAGCGCCTCGATGAGTGCTGCGTTCGCCATCTTGTTTCGAGAGGGTTCAGGGAGGCGCTTAAGCGGGACGGTTCGGGTGGGCGGTAACCGCGTGGATTACCACGGCTCGTTTTTTAGTCCCAGCAGGTACGCGCCGACGTTGGTGACGACGTGTAACACGGGCGTCATCACGAGCACCACCGCGAGCACGGGCAGGGAGAACGTCGCCGCGAACCAGCCGGGCGCGGCGACGAACGCGAGGGCGAGCGCGCCGACGACGAAGTCGAGTTGGTCGAGGCCGGGGAAGGCAGCCCCGCGCTCGCGACCCGAGCGACGCTTGATGAACGACGCGCCGATGTCACCGAGCATCGCGCCGAGCGCGAGACCGAACCCGGCGGCGAGCGGGAACGTCGGGAGCGAGACGCCGAGCGCGCCCGAGGCCGCGGGCCCGACGGCGTTGAGGACGACGGCGAGGAGCGTCCCGGCTAGCGTCCCGGCGGCGGTGCCGCGCCACGTCTTGCCGTCCCCGAGGACGCGCCGACCGCCCCACGTTCGGCCGCCGTCGATGGGGCGACCGCCGCCCGCGAGGACGGCGGCGTTGTTCGGCACGTACGCGGGCAGCATCGCCCAGAAGGCGGTGGCGACGAGAGAGACGACCATACCGACCCGTCGGCGGCGAAGACTGTAAGTTCCGACGGTTCGTCGCCGGGCGAGGCGACGGTGTCGTTCGATTTCGCGCCCGAATCGATGATAACCCTCAATAGCTGACGGTCGCAATCGTTCGTTATGATTCCGCCCATCGCGAGCAGGTTCGTCGCGGGAGAGTCCGCGGCGGGAGCGCTCGACCACGCCCGACGGATGAACGACGACGGCGTGGCGGTCATCCTCAACCTCCTCGGGGAGCACTACGCCGAGCGCGCCCCCGCGGACGAGGACGCGGCGGCCTACGTCGACCTCGTCGAGGACATCGCCTCGACCGGCATCGACGCCTGCGTGTCGGTCAAGCCCTCGCAAATCGGCCTCGACGCGGGCGACCGCGTGTTCGAGGAGAACTACCGGCGCATCGCAGAGGCGGCCGACGAACACGGCGTCTTCCTGTGGTGCGACATGGAGGACCACGAGACGACCGACGTGACCCTCGACGCCTTCGAGGAGCTCGCCCGCGAGTTCGACGGCGGGATGGGACTGTGCGTGCAGGCGAACCTCAAGCGCACGCCCGACGACCTCGAACGCCTCACCGACGTGCCGGGGAAAATCCGCCTCGTCAAGGGCGCGTACGACGAGCCCGCGTCGGTGGCTCACAAGCAGAAATCGGCGGTGAACGAGGCGTACAAGGAACTCCTCGCGTACCTGTTTCGGGAGTACGACGGCGGCATCGCGGTCGGGAGCCACGACCCCGAGATGATTGACTACGCCCGGGACCTCGGCGCGGAGTACGACCGCAACTACGAGGTGCAGATGCTCATGGGCGTGCGCGAGGACGCCCAGCGCGAACTCGCCGCCGACGGCGTCGAGGTGTGGCAGTACGCGCCCTACGGCGACAAGTGGTTCTCCTACTTCTACCGCCGGGTCCGCGAGCGCAAGGAAAACGCCCTATTCGCGCTCCGCGCGGTCGTCGGCGTCTGATCGGGAGGCGAACAACGGCGCGTGTCTCTCGTCCCACACTAGAAATCCCCTTATGCCCACGGGTTCACGTACCCGATATCAATGTCCTCGTGGAGACGCGATTTTGCCAGCGGTCTCGTAGTCCTCGTCCCGCTCATCGTCATCCTGTACATCCTCGCCTTCTTTTATAACGGAATCACGTCGATTCCGTACGTTGCGACGGTTCTTTCCACCGACGGGACGGTGACGCCGCTTTCGGAGGCGCTCGGATTTGTCATCTCCATCATCATCTTCCTGCTTTTGGTCCTCTCGGTCGGCTACCTGATGCGGACGACGGCCGGCCGCCTGCTCGAATCCGGCCTCGACGCCGCCATGAACAAGGTCCCGCTCGTCCGAATCGTCTACAACGCTTCTAAACTCGCGGTCGAAACCGCGCTCACCGGCACCGAAGACCTCCAGAAGCCGGTCCGTCTCGAAACGTGGCCGGGCATCCGCATGACCGCGTTCAAGACGGGGAAGACGACCAAAGACGGCCGGGAAGTCGTCTTCATGCCGACCGCGCCGAACATCACCACCGGGTTCGTGATGGAGGTCGACCCCGAGGATATCGAAGAAACCGGCGAGAAGGTCGAAGAAGCCCTCACGCGCGTCCTCTCGGCCGGGTTCGCAGAACAGGAAACCGTCGACGAGTTCGACATCGAAGTGACCGAGGAGTCCGGCGACGGGCAGGTCGCCGCCGACGAGTAAGGCTCGCGCCCCGCGCCGGCGGTCGTCGCTATCGGCTCGCGTCGGGACCGCGGCAAAAAACTGGTTTTCGCGGGCGTCTCGGGTTACTGCTCGTCGACGTAGGTGAACCACTCTTCGTGGTCGTCGGTGCGGCGCTCCACGAGGTCGAAGAAGGCGGACTGGAGCTCCTCCGTGACCGGGCCGCGGGTGCCCTCACCGATGACGACGTTGTCGACCTTGCGGATGGGAGTCACTTCGGCGGCGCTGCCGGTGAAGAACAGCTCGTCGGCCGTGTTGAGTTCGCCGCGGCTGATGGTCGCGCTGTCGTCGACCTCGTAGCCGCGCTCGCGGGCGAGCGTGATGACGGTGTCGCGGGTGATGCCGTCGAGGATGCTCTGGGAGAGGCCGGGCGTGTAGATTTTCCCGTCGCGGACCATGAAGATGTTCTCGCCGGGACCCTCGGCGACGTTGCCCTCCTTGTTCAAGACGATAGCCTCGACGTAGCCGTTGCGGCGGGCTTCCTCGCCCGCGAGCATGGAGTTCACGTAGAGCCCGGTCGTCTTCGCGTTCGTCGGAATCTGGCTGGAGGCGTGCTTACGCCACGACGAGACCATCACGTCGACGCCGTTTTCGAGCGCGTCCTCGCCGAGGTAGGTGCCCCACGGCCACGCCGCGATGGCGACCTCGGTCGGGTTGTCCTTGGGGCTGACGCCGAGCGAGTCGTAGCCGTAGAACGCGATGGGACGGATGTAGCCGCCGTCGAGGTCGTTGCGCCGGATGACCTCCAGCGTCGCCTCGGTGAGTTCCTCGCGCGTGTACGGAATCTCCATGTCGTAGGGCTTCGCGGACTGATAGAGCCGTTCGAGGTGCTCCTCCCAGCGGAAGATGGCCGGGCCGCGGTCGGTGTCGTAGGCGCGAACCCCTTCGAAGACGCCCGTCCCGTAGTGGAGACCGTGGGTGAGGACGTGCACCGTCGCGTCCTCCCAGTCCTTGTACTCTCCACTCTGCCAGATCGTCGAGACATCCATCTCGTCAAATCCCATGTAGTGGCCTTCGGCGGCCCCCTCTAAAATCATGACGACCCGACTACCGCGTCCCCCGCGGTTTTGTCTGCGGGCCGCCATGACGGGGGTATGAGCCTCGAATCCGTCGCGGTCACGGGCGGGACCGGGAACCTCGGACCGACCGTGGTCGCCCACCTCCGCGCGAGCGGCTACACCGTCACGAATCTCTCGCGGCACAGCGAATCGGCGCTCGCGGACCGCGACTACCGCGTGAGCGCGCTGGACCCGGGCGACCTCACGGCGGCGCTCAGCGACGTCGACGCCGACGCACTCGTCCACCTCGGAGCCATCTCGACGCCGACGAACGACCCCGGCCACCGCGTCTTCGAGAGCAACGTCCAATCGACCTACGTCGTCCTCGAAGTCGCCGCCGCGCTCGACATCGACCGGGTCGCCCTCGCCTCCAGCATGAGCGCCATCGGCGGGAGCTTCGAACCCGACCCCGCCCGAATCGACTTCCTCCCGGTGGACGAGAGCCACCGCGCGACGCCCTCGAACCCCTACGGCCTCGGGAAGTACGTCGCAGAACAGACCGCCGCGGGGTTCGTCCGCCGCGACGACGCCCCCGAGACGGTCGCCAGCCTCCGATTCCCGTGGATGCCGAGCGAGGAGGAGGCCCGCCGGACCTTCGCGGAGGCCGACCGCTCGCTGTCGGGACTGCGGGACGCCGGGCACTTCCACACCGCGCGCAACACGCTGTTTGCGTACCTCGGTCGGGAGGACGCCGCGCGACTCGTCCGCCGGGCGCTCGAAGCAGACTTCGCGGGCCACGAGGTGTTCTGGGCCGCGGCCGCCGACACCTCGACGACCGTCGAATCTGCGACGCTCGCCAGTGAGGTCTACCCCGACGCGGAGACCAGAGAGCCGCTTTCGGGCCACGAAGCGCTCGTCTCGACCGAGAAGGCGAAGCGACTGCTCGGGTGGGAACCGACGTGGTCGTGGCGCGACGGGCGCGCGTGAGAAGGTAAATCCGGGCGACCCCTCGGTCGTTCAGACGAGTTCGTCGATGAGGCCGTCGCCGTCGACGAAGGCGAAGCCGTGTCGGTCGGCGTAGTCGCGGGCGGCGTCTTTCGGGAGCGCCGCGCCGGTCTCGTCGTCCAGCATCTCGCAGACGACGACCGCGGGCGAGATACCCGCCTCGTCGGCCAATGCGAGGCCGAGTTCGGTGTGGCCCTGGCGGTCCGAAAGCAGGTTCGGCGCGCCGCGGAGCAGGTGGACGTGACCGGGCGCGCGGAACTCGCCGCCGAAGTCGTCGGCGTCGTACTCGCCGGCGCGGGCGGCCTCGGCGACGGGTGCGAGCCGAGAGATGGTCATCGCGCGGTCGCGGTCGGTGATGCCCGTAAACGAGTCGCGGTGGTTCACCGTGAAGGAAAACGACGACCGCGAGTCGTACGCGAGGTCGTGAGACGACGCGGCCGGGTGGTCGAGCACGTCGTCCATGAACGGGAGACCGAGAGACTCCGACACGTCGTTCGGAAGGGCGACGCAGACGAGGCCGCCGGCGTCGTTGCGCATCCGGGCCACGTCGGCGGAACCGACCGCGCCCGCGGGGTAGACGAGGTCAGTCTCGCCCTCGCGGTCGTCGAAGTCGTGGACGAGCACCGGCTCGCCGGCGCGGAAGGCGTCGAGGACGCGCGAGACGGCGTCGAAGTCGCCGGTCGATTCGGCGGTGCGGCTCATTCGTACTCCGCCTCCTCGACGCGGACCGTGACCGCGTCGCCATCGTCGAGGTCGAGTTCGTCGCGGAGCTTGTCGGGCGCGATTATCTCTAGTTGCGACTCGTCGTGGTGGGTCCGCTCGGGGACGATGATGTGGACCGGCTCGTAGGAGTCGCCGCCGGCTGCGACGGAGGCGGCGTAGCACGTCGCCGGGCCGAAGGTGCGCTCGTCGTCCTCCCAGCCGTCGATGGGAACCGCGTCGAGGGCGGTCATCCCGGCGCGGGTGCGGACCGCGTCGTCGTCGAGGCGGACGTTCAGCGTGCCGGGGAACGGCTCGTAGCCGAGTCGGTCTTTGAACTGCTTCATATACCCCGAAAGCGAGATGTAGTGGCGACCCTCGCCCATTCCGCCGGTGACTTCGCCCTCGAGGACGACCACGGAGGGCGTCTCGAAGATGCGCCGGTAGTCGGCGTACTCCTGTCTGAGCGCGGACTCGCCCGCGTCGGTGATGGTTATCCACTGGCCGTCAGAGACGACCTCGCGGTCGATGAAGTCGGCCTCTTCGAGGCGTTGAAGCCGGCGAGAGGCCGTCTGGTTCGACACGTCGAGTCGATTCGCGACGCCGGAACAGGAGAGCTTGACCGGGCCGGAGCGCCCGCCGTCGAGCGCGACGAGCTTGAGCGTGGCCAACTCGTCGTACCCGACCGCCGCGGCGACTGCCGATTCTGACATACTCCCGGCTTCGAACGCGCGCCCCATAAGCGTATCGTAAGTGGAATGCGTCTCAAAAATGAGATGGGTGACGGGGAGAGAACCGGCGGGGTGGAACCGCCGTAGATACGCGATAGTTCCAATCGGGAACGGGTAAGTCCGTCGGTCAGTCTACCGCGGTGAGAAGGAATGGGTCCGGGGGAAGCGCAGCCACACCGCGTGATTCGACGAGTGGGCGTCAGCCGTTGGAATCGGTGGAGCGCGGCTCACGGCCGAGGTGGCGGTCCGCGGCCGGGGGCGATGGACCGGGACCGAATCGGGGCACGTCGGGCCGAGTTGGGGCGACGTCGAACGAGTCCGAGGCGCGCGGAACGGTGGGGACGACACGGGACGCTGTGGGGAAGCGAGGGAGTGATACCGTGCGTGCGGTTCCGCGCGCCCGAATCCGTGAATTCGTCCGAATCCGTCGGGTCGACGACCGAACGGCGACCTCAGAGCGACGACGCCCGCCGCTCGGAGCTGACCTGTGAGATACCCGCGTTCGCCGAGCAACTGGGACACGCGTAGACGTTGCCGTCCTCGTCACCGAAGACACGGACGAAGTCGTTCGACACGAACGCATCGCAGTGGTTGCATTGACTCATGGGTGGGTGGTGAGAGCGGCGGGTCGCCGCCCCGTGGTTTGAACGTCGTCCCCGGACGATATACCACTACTACCTTACTAGTAAGGTATCGACGCGGGTGGCGCTAAGACCACCCCGAAAACCGAGGGGAGCGAACGTCCCCCGGTCGGCACGGGCCGCGGTCGCCCGGACGGTTCGGAAAGGCCTTTAGCCGCCTATCGAGAATCCGCGTACATGTTCAGACAGTTCCGTGAGGAGGTCGAGACGGCGCTCTCTGCGGCGCTTTCGTCGCTCGACCTGCCCACCGACGACCTCGGGGTCGAGGAGCCGCCGGAGGACGTACCCGCGACGCTCGCCTCCAGCGTCGCCTTCCGACTCGCCGGGGTCGTCGGCGCGCCGCCGCCGAAAATCGCCGCCGACATCGCAGACGAACTCTCCGTCGAGGGCTACGACTACCTCGCCACGGTCGACACGCAGGGCCCGTACGTCAACTTCCACGTCTCCGACGCCTACTACGACGACACCCTCGACGCCGCCGCGAGCGACGAGGCGTACGGTCGCCTGCCCGCGACCGGCGACAGCGTCGTCGTCGAGCACACGAGCGCGAACCCGACCGGGCCGGTCCACGTCGGCCGCACCCGCAACCCGGTCATCGGCGACGCCGTCGCCAACCTGCTCGACTTCGCCGGCAACGACGTCGAGCGCCACTACTACGTGAACGACGCCGGCCGCCAGATGGCCGTCTTCACGTGGGCCTACGAGACGTTCGACGAGGATGACCTCGAGGGCGAACCCGCACGGGAGCGCGTCGAGTACGACCTCGTCCGCTACTACCGCAAGGGCAACGCGTTCCTCGAGGAGGCCGACCCCGAGGAAGTCGAACGGGCCGAAGCGGAAATCACCGAGATTCTCCAGGGCATCGAGGAGGGCGACGAGGAGACGTACGCCCGCGTCGAGACCGTGGTCGACCGGGTGCTCGGCGGCATGCGCGAGTGCCTCGAACGCCTCCCCGCGGAGTTCGACGAGTTCGTCAAGGAGACGCGGTTCATGTTCGACGGGAGCACCCGCGACCTCGCGGAGCGCCTCAAGGAGACCGACCACGCCGTCTACGAGGAGGACGCGTGGCAGCTCGAACTCGACGACTACGGCTTCGAGAAGAACCTCGTGTTCCTCCGGTCGGACGACACCTCGCTGTACACGACGCGCGACCTCGCCCACCACGAGTGGAAGTTCGACAACTACGACCGCGCCGTGACCGTCCTCGGCGAGGACCACAAGCTCCAGTCCGGCCAGCTCCGCGCCGCGCTCGACATCCTCGGCAACGACGTGGACAAACTGGAGAACGTCATCTACTCGTGGGTCAACCTCCCCGGGGGCGAGACGATGTCCACCCGGAAGGGGACGGGCGTCATGCTCGACGACCTCCTCGACGAGGCCATCGACCGCGCCCGCGACGAGGTCGAGACCCGCCTCGAAGGCCGCACCCGCGACGACGACCTCGACGAGGCCGACATCGACCGCATCGCCCGGCAGGTCGGCATCGGCGCGGTCCGCTACGACATCGTCTCCAAACAGCCCACGAAGACCATCACCTTCGAGTGGGACCAGGCGCTCAACTTCGAAGCCCAGTCCGCGCCGTACATCCAGTACGTCCATGCGCGCTGTTGCGGCATCGCAGACGAGGCGGCCGCCGCCGGTCTCGACGCGAGCGAGGCCGACCCCTCGGTGCTGACGACCGACGCCGAGCGCGACCTGCTGGCGACCATCGCGCGGTTCCCCGCGGTCGTCGAAACCGCGGCCGACGACCTCGAACCCCACACCGTGGCGACGTTCGCCCGCGAACTCGCAGAGGTGTTCAACACCTTCTACCGCGAGTGTCCCGTGCTCGACGCCGACGAGGAGGTCGGCGCGGCCCGACTCGCGCTCGTGGAGGCCTCGCGGAACGCGGTGGCGAACGCGCTCGCTATCGTGGGCGTGGAAGCGCCCGAGTCGATGTGACCGCGGGCGAATCGGGTGTTTCGGTGACGGCGTTTTTCGAGCGGTTCAGAAGAAAAGCGGGAGCGCGACGGCCCCGGAGATGAGCGACCCGCCGACCGAGAAGACGACGGCGGCTCCGCTGCCGAGCGCGAGAACGAGAAACAGGACTATCCACCAGAAGGGAACGGACTCGGATTCTGCCATAGAGGGCATTCCGCAGACGCGAGTAAAAGACCTTCCCGTTTAGCCGAGGAAGCGACTGAGGAACCCCGTTTTCTTCTCGTCGCGCTCGTCGTCGTCGAACGACTCGACCTCCTCGACGAGCGAGGTGGTGTAGACGCCCTCCTCGTCGTCTTCGGGTGAGTCGTCGGCGTCCGGGTCGGCCTCAGTCGCGTCCGATTCGGCCTCGGCCGCATCCGGTTCGGCCTCCGCAACGAGCGGTTCGTCCGCGCCGGGCGCGTCCGCCTCCTCGACCGACGCCGAGGACGCCGAGCGCGACTCGTCTGCGACCGCGCCTTCCGCGAGCGGGTCCGCGTCCGCCGAGTCGGTGTCGGCGTCGACGTCCGAAACGACTTCGTCGTCGGCCACGGCGACCGTCTCCTCGTCAGCAGCCGGCGTCCCGCGGGTGACCGCGTCGAGGTCAGCCGCCAGCGGGTCGGTGTCGGACTCCTCGTCACCGACCGGGTCGGAGTCCGCGAGTACCGGGTCGTCGGACGCGTCGGCGGCCAACGGGTCGGCCGGCGCGTCGTCGCCGGGGTCGACCGCGGAGTCCACGGCGGGGTCTGCGGCGGACTCGGACGCGTCCGCGCCATCGGCAGGGTCGGGTTCCGCGGGGTCGTCCGGCTCCTCGACGGTGCTGGCGGAAAACGGAATCGACGCCGCGAGGTCGTCGTCGGTGTCCGAATCGACTGCTGGCTCCGGTTCGGTCTCGGCGTTCGGTTCCGACTCCGGTTCGGTCTCGGCGTTCGGTTCCGCCTCCGGTTCGGTCTCGACAGTCGATTCTTCCTCGGGCTCGGCTTCGACGTTCGGTTCCGCCTCCGATTCGGGTTCGGGGTCCGCCGTGGCCCGGTCTTCGTCCGCGACTGCGGCGGCGTCGGGGTCGGCCACGGAGTCCGACCCCGAATCGGGTTCCGGAGTCGCCGCCGGCCCTTCCAGTGAGTCGGCGTCATCCTGGGCGACCGAACTGTGTTCGCTCGTCGCCGCCGGGGCGGCTCCGTCGTCGACCCCGTCGCCGCTGTCCTCGACCAAGTCCGAGTCGGAGTCAGGGCCGGGGTCGGGCTCCGGGTCGGCGGCGTCCGCCGGTTCGGGAGTCGCGTCCGCTTCGTCTCCCGCGTCCGTCGCGTCCGCCTCGTCCGTCTCGTCCGCCTCGTCGTCCAGACCCGGAACCGGGACCGGCTTTCCGGTGAGCGCCTCGGCGAGCGCGCGGTACCCCGCGGTCGCGATGCTGTCGGGCGAGTGAACGACGACCGGGTCCCGCGTGCTGAGCGCTTCGCGGATGGCCGGGGACTCGGGGACGACAGCGATGACGCCGGTATCGAGGAGCGAAGCGACCACGTCGGCGTTCGGCTTCGACTGGTCGACGCGCGTGAGGACGACGCCGACCACGTCGGCACCGATGCGGTCTGCGAGCTGTCGGGTCTTTTCCGTGTCACCGAGCGCCTCGCGCTCCGTCGTGGAGACCAGGATAACCTCGTCGGCGAGCTTCAGCGGGACGAACGTGTCGTCGCTCAGCCCCGCACCGGTGTCGATGATGACGATGTCGTAGCTCGCTTCGAGCGTCGAGATGATCGGTTCGAGCTCCTTGGCGTTCGCGGTCGCGAACGCTTCGAGCGCGTTCGAGCCGGGGAGCACCGAGAGTCCCGCCGGTCCGTCGTAGACGGCGGTCTCGACCGCCGCCTCGCCTGTCAACACGTCGTGGAGCGTCGCCCCGTCGGGGTCGACGCCGAGCGCGCCGGCGAGGTTCGGCATCCCGAGGTCACCGTCGACGACGACGACGTCGTGACCGGCCATCGCGAGCGTCGTCCCGAGGTTGGCCGTGCTCGTCGTCTTTCCAACCCCGCCTTTCGCGCTGGCAACTGCGTACACCCGGGCCATAATTCCAACGTCGAAGTCCACCCGTGACAGCAACATAAATGTTCTCCGACCGTGCTCGTCTCCGCACGTCGGTTCGGACGGCCGCTCGTGCGGCGAGATACCGCGGCACGTGCCCAGTCAAAGGTTACTTAGCCGCTGGAGGGACTAGGTGGAGTGATGAGTAGCGACGCCGAGGAGGCGAGCGAGGACCGCCGAAAGTACGAATTCAAGAAGGTCATCGAAGACCTGCGAGAGTACGAAGGGTCGGGAACGCAGCTCGTCACCATCTACATCCCCGAAGACAAGCAGATATCCGACGTGGTCGAACACGTCATCACGGAGCACAGCGAAGCGTCTAACATCAAATCGAAGCAGACGCGAACGAACGTCCAAGACGCCCTGACGAGCATCAAGGACCGACTCCGGTACTACGGGAACTTCCCGCCGGACAACGGCATCGTGATGTTCTCCGGCGCGGTCGACGCCGGCGGCGGCCAGACGACGATGGTCACCAAGGTACTCGAAAGCCCGCCGGAGCCGATTCAGTCGTTCCGGTACCACTGCGACTCGAACTTCCTCACCGGGCCGCTCGAAGACATGCTCATGGACAAGGGCCTGTTCGGCCTCATCGTCCTCGACCGCCGCGAGGCCAACGTCGGCTGGCTCAAGGGCAAGCGCGTCGAACCCGTCAAGAGCGCCTCGTCGCTCGTCCCCGGCAAGCAGCGAAAAGGTGGTCAGTCGGCCCAGCGTTTCGCCCGCCTCCGCCTCGAAGCCATCGACAACTTCTACCAGGAGGTCGCCGGCATGGCCAACGACCTGTTCGTCCCCAAGCGCCACGACATGGACGGCATCCTCGTGGGCGGCCCCTCGCCGACGAAAGACGAGTTCCTCGACGGCGACTACCTCCACCACGAACTGCAGGACCTCGTCGTCGGGAAGTTCGACGTGGCCTACACCGACGAGTCCGGCCTCTACGACCTCGTCGACGCCGGGCAGGACGCGCTGGCCGACCAGGAGGTCATCAAGGACAAAAAGCAGATGGAGGAGTTCTTCGAGAAGCTCCACCGCGGCAACGAGTCCACCTACGGGTTCGAGGCGACCCGGAAGAACCTCGTGATGGGGTCGGTCGACCGCCTCCTCATCTCCGAGGACCTGCGGAAAGACATCGCCGTCTACGACTGCGGCGGCCAAGAGGAGTACGAGCTCGTCGACCACCGTCACGACACGCCCACCCACGAGTGCGACGACGGCTCGGAGGCCGAACTGAAAGACCGCGAGGACGTCATCGAGTGGCTCATGGACCTCGCAGACCAGCGCGGCACCGAGACGAAGTTTATCAGCACCGACTTCGAGAAAGGCGAACAGCTCTACGACGCGTTCGGTGGCATCGCCGGCATCCTCCGGTACTCCACCGGCGTCTAAGCGACCTCCTCCTCGGCGTCTTCGCGCGCCACGGTATCGGACAGCACAGAGCGGCGGCGCTCGCGCTCAGAGGAACGCGTCCAACTGTGACTGCCGCCGAGCGACGTCGAAGTGCGGGTCGGTCGCCGCCCGCTGGAGTCGGTCGAGCGTGAGGTGCACGTCCGCGCCGGCGCGCTCTGCGAACTCGACGCAATCGACGATACCGGCGCGGTTGAGCGCGAGCGAGTCGAGCATACCGACGAGGAGCGCGAGCGCCGCGCCCGCGTCACCCTCGGGGAGCGCGTCCGCGAGCGGCCGCGAATCGCCCTCCGTGAGTGGTGCCTCGGTCGAGTGAAGTCGGAGACAGTCGGCGCACAACCCGACGGTCAGCGCCGCCTCGGGCGCGTGGGCTTCGAGCGGTTCGGGCACCGCGAAGACGGCGAGTTCGCCGTCACAGTCGGGACAGGACATGAGACGTTCTACGCGCCGATAGGATGAAAAACGGTCGGAGACCCGACCGAGAGAGGAGTCGAGAGAGAACAGGCGGCCCCGGTCAGTCTGCGGTCGCCGCTTCCGCGTCTGCGTCCGCGTCGGCTTCGGCCGCCGCCTTCTCCGCGGCGCGTTCTTCCTTTTCTTCTTCTTCCTTCTTCGCCTTGATTTTCTTCAGGCGGAAAATCTCCTCGCGCTCCTGTTCTTCGAGCTTCTGCTCGATGTACTCCTGATTCTCGTACAGCTCCGGGAGCAGTTTGAACTCGAGCGCGTTGACGCGGCGCTTCGTCGTCTCGATTTCCTCGAGCATCTTCTTCATGGCCGTCTCGACCTCCGCGGCGAGGATGATGGATTCGAGGAGTTCCTCGTAGGCGTCCGCGGCCTCGTCGATGCGGGCCGAGGAGCCGAGCAGCCCGTAGCCGCGCTGGTCGAGGCTCTTTTTCACGCGCGAGGACTCGATCTGCGGGACGACGACGCCCATGATGTTCTTCGACTGCGTCGTGATTTCGGGGTACTCCTTCAGCGCGGAGGCCGCGCCGCGGACCGCCACGTCGCCCTCCATGGCGCGGGCCATGTTGATTTTGTTCTGCGCGCGCTCGTAGTCCTGATTGAGGTTGGCCCGCACGTCCTGGGCCTGGTCGAGGATGTCCATGAACTCCATGATGAGCCCGTCACGCTTCTGTTCGAGCGTGTCGTGGCCCCGCTCGGAGAGTTCGATGCGATCTTCGATCGCCATCAAGTTCTTGCGGGTCGGCTTGACGTCTTCGGCCATCGTTGCCGGGGGTTGTTCGCCTGGGGTGTTAATCTTTTACTGTCTGGCCGGCCGGACCGGGCGAAATCGGGCGTGCTTGGAAGTGTCACGTCCGCGGGTCGGTACCGCGATTCAGTCCGCAGGTCGCCACGGGGGCTGAAGTCGTCACACCGGAGGCGGTAGCCGTTGAGCGACCGTCAAAAAACCGGAGCCGCCCGGCTAGTATGGGTCTCTATCGAAAAGTCGTGAGATGAGTTTGCGCTCCGCGGCGTGCAGGTGCTGGTGGAACGTCGCCCGCGAGACGCCCATCGTCTCCGCGAGTTCCTCGCCGGTGACGGCGTGAGGCCACTCGAAGTAGCCGCCGAGGTAGGCGAGTTGGAGCGCCGACTGCTGTCGGTCGGTGAAGTCGTCGGTGACGCTCGCGACGAACTCGCGGCGCGCCTCCGGCGGTTCCGACCGATTCGTGACGGAGTGGAGTTCGGCGTTCGCCGCGACCGTCTGCAAGTCGTCGAGGAGCGCCCGGCCCGCCACGCGGTCGGAAATGATGACCGTGAGCCGACAGCCGAGGCGGTCTACTTCGAGGTCGACGAGCCGCCCACCCGCGTCAGCGACGAGGTGAAGGAGCGACCCGTCGTCGAAGGTGAGCTCGTAGAGTTCCGCGTCGTCGCCGCGGGGAAGAACATCGACGCTTCGAAGGCCGTCGAGGTCGGTGTCGGCTTCCTCGAACTCGGTCGCGGGGTGCGTCGAGACGAACAGGCTCACGGTCCCGTCGTCGTGTTGGGCCGAACCGCGATACGAGAGTTCGCAGTCGCCCGCGACGGCGAGTCGGACCAACGGCTGGGTCTCGTCGCGCACGTCGAGTTCGAGTTCGAGCCGCTCGTCGGACAGCAGTGACCGCCGGCTCTCGAAGGCGTCGATGGCCGCGCCGACCGCCCGCCCGAGCGTCCCGAACACCACTCGGACCTGGTCGTCGAGTTCCGCGACATCGGTGTAGACTGTCAGGACGCCGTAGAGCGTCCCGCTGTGGACCAACGGGACCGCGATGACGGAGTCGAACGGGACGAGCGTCTCGGCGTGGACGCTGCCGTCGCCGACGGCCGCCGACTGGACGGCCCGCGACTCCGCGGCGCGAGCGGTGGGGTCGTCGGGATTCGACCGACTGATTTCGAGGCCGTCGAGGAACGCCGTGTCCGTGCCGGCCCGCTCGTTGGGAACGATGACCGCCGGCGAGAGGTCGCAGTGGCCGACCCACGCGCAGTCGAACGACCCCGCGGCGGTGACGCGGTCGCAGACGGCCGCTTCGAGTTCCTGTCTGCTCTCGGCGCGGACGAGCGCGCTCGTCACGTCCGCCAACAGCCCCTCGATGTGCTCGACGAGCGTCTGGAGGCGCGCGCGCTCCTCGTCGACTCTGGCGGCGTAGCGCTCGGCGGCCGCCTCCGCGCGCACGCGCTCGGTGATGTCCGTCTGGAAGCCGACGTAGTGGGTCACCTCGCCGTCCGGCCCGCTTAGCGGCGCGACATCGACCCGATTCCAGAACGTCTCGCCGTTCGCGCGGTAGTTCAGCAGTTCGACCGACGCCGACTCCTCGGCCTCGATGGCGCGGCGGAGGGCGGCGACTCGCTCGGGGTCAGTGTTCGGCCCCTGAAGATACCGGCAGTTCCGCCCCAGCGCCGCGTCGGCCGAGTAGCCGGTCATCGTCTCGAACGCCTCGTTGACGTAGACGAGCGGTCGGTCGGGCAGCGAGCAGTCCGCGATGGTGATGCCGACCGGAGCCTCGTCTATCGCCTGTTCCTTCAGGTCCTCCGTGATCTTGCTCGCGGCCGCCGCGCCGCGGCGACGCCACGCGACGGCGCTTTCGACCCGTTCTGGAAGCCGTTCGAAGAGGTTCGAGTCGACGACCGGGACCACGTCGGCCGCGCCCGCGTCGCGGGCGGCCGCCGCCGAGAGGTCGCCGTCGGGCGGGACGACGACGACCAGCGGAACCGCGAGCGCACCGTGGACCGCGTTCACGTGGGCGAGGCGGTCGGTTCCGAGCACGACGCAGTCGACCGATTCGGCCTCGGCGCGCCGGCCGGCCGCGTCGACCGAGGGGGCGACCGACACCGAAAGCGGCGAGAGTACGTCCACGAGTCGCTCCCGGTCGACGGCGGGACCGACGACCGCGAGGACGCGGGTGGAAGACGAGGTGGCGTCCATGCGGAGTCGTCGTGGCCGAGACGTAAGGAAGTTCTCGCGGGCGACGCGCGGCCGCGCGGCTCGGGAGGCGAGTGTCGCGAATAGAAGCGGAGAATCGAACCGAGGGACGAACGCGGCGTTCGCCGCGGTCTAGGCTTCCGCTTCGACCGACTCGGCGTCTTCGTCGTAGTAGTCCTCGATGAGCTCTTCGTCGATACGGTTGAGCTCGGACTTCGGAAGCGTCGACAGGAGGTCCCAGCCGATGTCGAGGGTGTCCTCGATGGACCGGTCCGTGTCGAAGCCCTGGTTGACGAACTCGGCTTCGAAGCGCTCTGCGAAGTCGAGGTACTTGTTGTCGCGCTCCGACAGCGCCTCGCGACCGACGATGTTCACGAGGTCTCGCAGGTCTTCACCCTCCGCGTACGCCGCGTACATCTGGTCGGACACGTCGGCGTGGTCCTCGCGGGTGAGGCCCTCACCGATACCGTCGTCCATGAGACGCGACAGGGACGGAAGCGGGTTGATCGGCGGGCGGATGCCCTGCGAGTTGAGGTCGCGGTCGATGTAGATCTGCCCTTCCGTGATGTAGCCGGTCAGGTCGGGAATCGGGTGCGTGTCGTCGTCACCCGGCATCGTGAGGATGGGAATCTGCGTGACAGACCCCTCGCGGCCCTCGATGCGACCCGCACGCTCGTAGAGCTGTGCGAGGTCGGTGTACATGTAACCCGGGTAGCCACGGCGACCGGGGACCTCTTCGCGAGCCGCGCCGATTTCGCGGAGCGCCTCGCAGTAGTTGGTCATGTCGGTCAGGATGACGAGGACGTGGTAGTCCTTGTCGAACGCGAGGTACTCGGCGGTCGTCAGCGCGAGTCGCGGCGTGACCGTCCGCTCGACTGCGGGGTCGTCCGCGAGGTTCGTGAAGACGACCGAGCGTTCGAGTGCGCCCGTGCGCTCGAAGTCCTCCATGAACTCGTTGGCCTCTTCCTGCGTGATACCCATCGCGCCGAAGACGACTGCGAACTCCGATTCTTCGCCGCTGTCTTCGTCCTCGGGCACCGTCGCCTGACGGGCGATCTGGAGCGCGAGGTCGTTGTGGGGAAGCCCCGACGCGGAGAAGATGGGGAGCTTCTGGCCGCGGACGAGGGTGTTCATGCCGTCGATGGCGGAGACGCCGGTCTGGATGAACTCCTCGGGGTACTCGCGGGAGTAGGGGTTGATTGCCGCGCCGACGATGTCCCGACGCTCGTCGGGGACGATCTCGGGGCCGCCGTCGATGGGCTGGCCGGACCCGTCGAGCACGCGCCCGAGGAGGTCCTCGGTCACGGGCATCTTGAGGGTCTCGCCGAGGAACTTGACGGACGCGTTCCTGTCGATACCGGTCGTGCCTTCGAACACCTGAATCGCGACGAGGCCCTCGGAGGATTCGAGGACCTGTCCGCGCTTGGTCTCGCCTTGGGGCGTCTCGATTTCGACGATTTCGTCGTAACCGATCGGCTCGTCGACCTCGGCGAACACCAGCGGGCCGCTGATTTCGGTGATGGTCTGGTATTCCTTCATGGTCTCAGTACAGCTCGCGGAGCTGCTCGGTGATCTCTGCTTTGAGGTCCTCGATGTACGCCTCCCAGTCTTCCTGCACACCGATGCGGTTCAGCCGGGGAGCCGCCTCGATGGCCTGAATCTCTTCGACGGGGACGCCGGCTTCGAGCGCCTTGAACGCCTCGTCGTTGAACGTGTGGATGGCGGTGAGGATTCCGTACGTCTTCTCGGGGGAGCAGTACGTGTCCGTCGGGTGGAACGCGTTCTGCTGGAGGTACGCCTCGCGGAGGTAGCGAGCGATTTCGAGGGTCAGCTGCTGGTCCTCCGGGAGGGCGTCCTTACCGACGAGCTGAACGATTTCCTGCAGTTCGTTCTCCTCGTCGAGCACGTCGACGGCCCACTGGCGCTCTTCGGCCCAGTCGTCCTCGACGTTCTCGACGAACCACGGGTCGAGCTGCTCTTGGTAGAGCGAGTACGACTCGTTCCAGTTGATGGCCGGGAAGTGACGGCGCTCTGCGAGGTCCGCGTCGAGCGCCCAGAACGTCTTGACGATACGCAGGGTGTTCTGCGTGACCGGCTCGGAGAAGTCGCCGCCCGGCGGCGAAACCGCGCCGATGACGGAGACGGAGCCTTCCTCGCCGTTGACGGTCGTGAAGTAGCCGGCGCGCTCGTAGAACTCGGAGAGACGCGCGGCGAGGTACGCAGGGTACCCCTCTTCGCCGGGCATCTCTTCGAGACGCGACGAAATCTCGCGCATGGCCTCTGCCCACCGGGAGGTGGAGTCGGCCATGAGCGCAACGTCGTACCCCATGTCGCGGTAGTACTCCGCGATGGTGATGCCGGTGTAGATACAGGATTCGCGGGCTGCCACGGGCATGTTGGACGTGTTCGCGATGAGGCACGTCCGAGCCATGAGCGGGTTACCCGTCTTCGGGTCGTCGAGTTCCGGGAAGTCCTCGATAACCTCGGTCATCTCGTTACCGCGCTCGCCGCAGCCGACGTAGACGACGATGTCCGCGTCGGCCCACTTGGCGAGCTGGTGCTGCGTGACCGTCTTCCCGGAGCCGAACGGCCCCGGAATCGCTGCCGTTCCACCCTTCGCGATGGGGAACAGACCGTCGAGGATGCGCTGCCCCGAGACGAGGGGTTCGCGCGGAGTCTTCTTCTCCGCGGCGGGGCGAGCCTGACGCACCGGCCACTCCTGGTGCATCGTGATTTCTTCGCCGTTGTCGAGTTCGACGACCGTCTCGGTGACGGAGAACTCGCCTTCCTCGGCGGCGACGACCTCGCCGCCCTCGAAGTCCGGCGGGACCATGACCTTGTGCTCGATGGTCACGGTCTCGGGGACCGTCCCCACGACGTCGCCGGAGGCGACCTCGTCGCCCTCGGAGACGGTGGGTTCGAACTCCCACTCCTTTTCGAGGTCGATACCCGGCGCGTCGACACCGCGGTCGAGGAACGCCGAGTTCATCTTCGACTCCAGCACGTCCAGCGGACGCTGGACGCCGTCGTAGATGGCGTCCATCATCCCCGGGCCGAGGTCGACGGTCAGCGGTTCGCCCGTACTCTCGACGGGTTCGCCGGGACCGACGCCGGAGGTCTCTTCGTACACCTGAATAGTCGTGAGGTCGCCCTCGATTTCGATGACCTCGCCCATCAGCCCTTCGTCGCCGACGTAGACGACGTCGTTCATGCGGGCGTCGAGGCCACGGGCGGTCACGACCGGACCACTCACGCTTGCGATGACACCGTCCTCGCGAACGGAATCTTGTGTTGCCTGACTCATGTTTGGTTATTCGTCCATCAGATCGATACCGATTGCTCTCTTGATCTGGTCACGGAGGCCGCTCGCGCCGCCGGAACCGCCGAGCGTCACGAGCGTCGGCTCGATGCTGCGCTCGACCGACTGCCGGGCGTTACGCGAGAGGTGGTCGAGGTCGTCTTCGTGCATCACGATGATGCCGACGTCCTCGTCCTCCAGCGTCCGCGTCACGGCCTCGTCGAGTTCGTCGTCCTTCGCTTCGTCCGGGACGTTCTCGAACTTGCGGACGCCCGCAAGCCGAAAGCCCGTGGTGAAGTCCGGACTGCCGATAACTGCGATTTCCTGGCTCATAGGATGACCAGCTCCGCTTCTATTGCATCGGGGTCCAGCCCGGCTTCGCGGCCGCGGGCGATGGCCCGGATGTTGTCAACCTCGCGCTCCTTGGCGAGGATGTACGAGACGATTGGCGTGACAGAAAGCGGGAACACGTAACCGAGCGTGTCCGCGTACTCCAAGAGCGCCGCGTCGAGGGCGCGCTCGAAGCCGATGAGGCTGTCTGCCGCTTCGAGGTCCGAAAGGGCCGCCGAGAGGCGGTCGCCGTATCGGCTGTCACGAATTTTCGACACCAGCTCGTCCGGGCTGGTCGCCAGCGACGCGAGCTCCGTCGCGCGGAACAGCGTGCCGCCCTCGATGAAGTAGTCGACGGGGTCGAGGTCGGCACCGCTGCGAGCGATGCGGAGCGCGTTTCGGGCGTTTCGGAAGTCGATTTCGGCTTCGAGGAACTCGCGGTACTGCTTTGCCTCTTCGCCGACGACCAGGTCGTCGAGCAACTGCTCGTAGAAGGCGCGGTCGACCGCGTTCTCCAGCGGGACGAGGACGCCGACTTCCTCGTACTCCTCGTAGGCGGCCGCGAGGCCGTCACCGAAGATGGTGCCGGAGAGGACGCTGACGACCTCTTCTATCTCGCCCGCGTCGAGCAGTCGCGAGATGAGGCGGTCGTCGAACTCGCCGGCGCGGATGAGGTCGGATTCGACCTCCTCGCGGGACGCACCGGAGTAGAGACCGCGGATAATCGTCTTCACGTTCCACGCGTCGAACTTGCGGAGATACCGCGCGATGAGGTCGTAGAGGCGGCCGTCTGCCCAGCCGAGGATATCGTTGAACTGCTTCGCCAGATTCTGGTTCAGCGCGTACTCGATGAGGTCGACGCCGGAAAAACGGCTGCCCAGCGCGTTGACCTCGGTCTCGTACTCCGATTCCTCCATGAACCGGGCGATTTCGGCCGGTCCCATGCGGACCAGTTTGCGGTACTCCTCGTCGCCGAACAGGGCACTACGTCGCGCTCGAACGCGAGCGATGACGTATTCGGGATTCGAGCCGCCGGTAGTGCTCATTGGTCGTCGAACAGTCGCGCACTCACTTCCTTCAGGTTGTCCTCCCAGACTGTGTCGAGGACCGAGTCGAAGGTGTTGTTCACCCGGACGCGCGAGTTCGACCCCTCGACCACGACGCCACCGAGGCAGTCGCGCTCGCCGGCGAACTCGTAGCCGTCGTAGTCTTCGAGGATGCTCGAAAGCAGCTCCTCGTCGTCGGCGCGGCCGTAGACGGAGACTTCGTCTGCGTCTTCGAACTCGACCGCCGCCGCGTCGAGCAGCGAGCGGGTGAGCTCTTCGCGACGGTCGCCTTCCAGCTCGGCGAGTTCGCGTTCGACCTGCTCGCGGACGCGCTGGAGCACGTCACGACGGGCGCTGAGTCGGGCCTGCTTGGCTTCGAGCTTCGCGCTGGAGAGCGCCTGTTCGCGCTCCCGTTCGAGTTGTTGCTCGACGTCCGCCTTCCGCGATTCGAGGAGCTCTTCGGCGTCGGCCTCGGCCTCGGCGACGATCTCGTCTGCCTGTTCCTGGCCGTCCTGCCTGATGTCCTCTGCGCGTGCGCGGGCTTCGTCTCGGATGTCCTCAACGACGTTGTCCAAACTCATAATGGGAAAGAGAGGGGGTGCTTAGGCCGCGAAGACAACGACCAGTGCGAGGATAACGAGGGTCTCGGGGAGAACCGTAAGGACCAGCCCGTTGACGAAGAGGTCGTCGTCTTCCGCGATGGCGCCCATCGCGGCGGAGCCGATGCCACGCTCCGCATAGCCTGCGGCGAAGGCGGCGATACCGACGGAGAGGGCCGCCGCGGCGTCGGCGGTGATAGCGGGCGAGGAAGCGGCTTCACTCTGCAGTGCAGTCATGAGGGGTTCGATTGCTTCAATCATTGTGTGTTCCTGAGTACCGGATTGTCGTCTCCGAACGTCTGCATGTGGCGTCAGCCGTATCATAAAGGTTCCCAAAACGTCTGGACGGTCTGTCTACGACGGCGGAATCGTCGTCATTACAAAAGCGGCCGCTCCGAGCGGACAAAAGTCAAAAAAGAATCGACGATGAGGGTTAGTCTTCGGTCGTGAACTCGCGGTCGTAGCCGAACGGGTTGTACGCGCGGCCGCCGCCCTCGAAGAACTTGTTGAAGAACTCGACGTACTCGAGACGCACGGCCTGCAAGCCGGCGCTCGTGACGCCGAGCGCGAGGACGACCAGGTGACCGACGACGAGGACGAGCAGTCCGCCCACGACGCCCGCGGCACCCGTGTGGAAGATGCCGCCGAACAGAATCTCGGTCACTTCGTGGCCGTGATAGCTCACGGTTCCTGCCGCTTCGAGTGCAGCAGCGTCGGGCATTCCGCCGAGCCCGAAGTGCCAGCCGCCGTGGTCGTCGACGTACACGCCGAAGACGAGCAGGTTGACGGCGAACGCCATCGACGCCTTCGCGATGAGGACCGCGCCGAGACGCGTGTACGACAGGACGTTCGAAAGCGGGGCGGCGAACTCGACGAGTTCGGCCAGTTCGGCCGTCCCGAGCAGCCCCGCGCCGAGGAAGTACAGCCCGAGGCCGATCCAGCCGACAGTGTACGAGAAGCCGGAGAAGCCGAGCGGGATGAGCCCGTCAGCCGCGAACGTGGTGAACAGGAACTCCGGCGGGACGCCACCGAGCGCGTCGCTGAAGATCCAGATCCACAGGCCGTTCAGCATGAGGATCCACGAACCGCTTTCGAGGACCGCCTCCTTCGCGCCGTGGAGTTCGTAGTTCTCGAAGAAGTCGAGAATGTACCCCACGTTGATGTGGAAGATACCGACGGCGACGCTCACGGTGAGCCAACCGAGGGCCCACTCAGAGGTGGCCGGCGACAGCCCCTTCTCGATGGGCGGGTGCGACAGCCCGAGCATTCCTTCCCAGAAGTACTGGGTGATGAGGTGGAAGCCGAATATCTCGCCGTAGAGGATGCCGAACAACGTCGTAAACAGCCCCGCGGCGAGGGTGACGCCACCCATGCTCTTGAGCGCACCGTCCTCGAACTTCGAGTAGAGGAAAAAGCCGATGGCGGTGTAGATGACACCGTACCCGAAGTCACCGATCATGAACCCGAAGAACGTCGGGAACGTCAGGAACAGGATGATGGTCGGGTCGAGCTCGTGGTAGTTCGGGCGGTTAACCGCCTGCACGAGGATTTCGAACGGCTTGACAGCGCCGCTGTTCTTCTGGACGACCGGCGGGTCGTCGCTGGACATCGAGACCGTTCCGCCGTCGGTAACGGCGGCCGTGCCGCCGGTCTCGGTGACGTCCTCTCGCGCGTGGTCGTGTCCGTCGCGCGAGAACTCGGCGCGTTCGAGCTCCTCGACGGCGACGTGCTCACCGACCTCGTCTTTGAGCGTGCCCGCGAACGTGTTGTAGCGCTCCGTCGGAATCCAGCCCTCGGCGACGAAGGCGTTCTCCGTCGTCGCGAACGAAAGCGGCGCTTCCGTCTTCTGAACGTCGATTGCGAGTCGCTCTTCGGCGGCGAGGAGGAACTCGCCCTCCTCGACGGCGATGTCGTGGAGCTCGGATTCGACGGTTTCGAGCTTCGACTCGGTTTCGCGCTTCTTCTGTTCGAGGTCACGGATATGCTCTTCGGGGCTTCCCGAGGCGTCCGGGACTTCGAGCGTGGCGAACTCGACGCCGACCAGCGCGTCGGCGAGCGCCATCTCGTCGGCACCGTCGACCGGCCGACCGAAGACGGCGTGCGTGCGCTCGCCCGAGAAAATCTCGTAGGCGCGGATGTCGTCGGCGTCGACGACGGCGCGCTCGACGGGCTCGACCTTCCCTTGGCCGACGACGACCTGCAGCGTCTCGTACCCCGAAAGCAGGTCGAGGTCGAGTCCGAGGTCGACGAACGGCTCCATCGCGTCGATTTTTTCGTCCACCGCGCGGAGCTCGTTTTCGAGCTCGGAGCGGCGGTCGTCCAGTTCATTGACTTCGGCTCGAATCTCTTCGAGGGGCTCGCCGAGCGCGTCGTCGGGGACGATGCGCTGCCGGCCGGAGTCGGTGTCTTCGACCCCGAGGATGCTTTTGAGCGAGCGGACGGTGACGAGCTTATCGGACGCGCTCTCGGCGCCCTCGATGGGCGACCCCGTCTCGAATCCGAACTCCTCCTGCCACGAGCCGTCGTATTCGGTGACGTGCAGCAGTCGGAGGTCGTGGACGGCCTCGATGACCTCGGGCATGACGCCCTTGGAACCGGTCACCGAGACCTTGCTCATCTGCTCAGGTCTGAGCATCCACCGCCTCCTCGAATTTGCCGATGGCGAACTCGACCGCGTCGTCGATGTGGTCTTCCGCCTCGGCAACCAGTTCGTCGCGGGCGTCCTCGCCTTCTTCGAGGATGCGTTCCCGCTCCGTCTCTATGTCCGCGCGTCCCTCCTGAAGACGCTCGGATTCGAGCTCTGCGGCCTCTTCTTCGGCCTCGGAGCGAATCTCATCGGCTTCCTCACGCGCCTCCGCGACGAGCTCCTCACGTTCGGCCTCGGCCTCTTCAACGATGTCGTCGGCCTCCTGCTCGGCCGTTTTGATTCGTTCGAGAACCTCTTGTCTCGGCATACTCGTATCACAGGAACGTTGCACAAGCGCTGTATAAGGTGTTTGCGGAAAGTCTGTGACAGACGCTCGGAAAACGCGGCGATTTACCCCCCTCGAACGCCGACCGGCGCGGCGAATCCGCACCGTTATCATCGGCGAGTTCTAATCCCGGCGCGATGGGAGTCCTCGAAAACAAAGCGCGGGCCCGCCTGTTCTACAAGTACCTCTCGAAGGTGTACGACCGGGTGAACCCGTTCATCTGGAACGAGGAGATGCGCGACGAGGCGCTGGAGATGCTCGACATCCAGCAGGGCGACCGCGTCCTCGACGTGGGCTGTGGCACCGGCTTCGGAACCGAGGGACTGCTCCGCTACACCGACGACGTCCACGGCCTCGACCAGAGCATCCACCAGATGCAGAAGGCGTGGGAGAAGTTCGGCAAGCACGACGAGGTCCGATTCTACCGCGGGGACGCCGAGCGGCTCCCCTTCGCTGAGGACTCGTTCGACGTTATCTGGTCGTCCGGCTCCATCGAGTACTGGCCGAACCCGGTCACCGCGCTCGAAGAGTTCCGCCGCGTGGTGAAACCGGGGAGCAAGGTGCTCGTCGTCGGCCCCGACGACCCGAAATCCGGCGTCTTCCAGAAGCTTGCGGACGCCATCATGCTGTTTTACGACGAGGAGGAGGCCGACCGGATGTTCGAGGCCGCCGGCTTCGTCGACATCGAACACCACATCCTCCAACGCCAGCCGGGGAGCCCGCGGGCCATCGTCACCATCGCGCGCGCACCCGAGGAATAATCGCTGACCGCCGCGGTCGACGCGGTCGCTCGTGTTCGTCGCTGTCAGCGCATCGTCGCGACCGACTCACGACGCTGTCGCTTCGAGCGCCGCGACCGGCGTGTCGCCGTCGAAGACGCGGACGGTCACCGTCGCACCCGGCTCGATAGTCGGGTCGTTCGTCCCCGCGAGTTCGAGGGTCGCCGTCTCACCGACGGTCCACCGGGGGTCGGCCGCGGCGTTGAACGGGCCGGTCGGACCGGGTTGGAACCCGCTGGCCGAGAAGAACGGCACGGGCGGTTGGTGCGCGAGCGACTCACCGTCCACCGAGATACGAACCGCGAGCGAGTCCACGTCGAGCGGCGCGCCGCCCTCGTGAGTCAGCGACAGCGTGTCACCCGAGACCCCGAGCGACAGCGCCGTGGGTCGAGTCGGCGTCGGCGAGGCGTCGGCCGCGTCGAACGCCGCCGCGCCAACAGCGGCCGCGATGACGACCACGAGACCGATGAGGAGCACGCTCCCGATGAGTACTGACGAGCCGCGGGTCGAGCGGCGGAACTGACGAGGCATCGAGACGGGGTGGTCCCGTCATGGGATAAGAAGCTCCGGTCAGCTGACCGTCGGAGAACCGACCGTTGGCGAGTCGCCGGGTGCGCCCTGCGGGACCGTCCGGGAGGGGCCGGGCGACTCGGTCGATTCGGTCGGCGTCGACGTGACCGTCGGGGACGTGTCGTTTTCCGTGGCGGTTGGGTTCGCCGCGAGGGTGGGCGTGGGCGTCGGATCGGCCGTGAGCACGACCGCCGAGTTGCCCTTGATAACCGTGACGGTGTAGGGCGCTGACGGCGAGACGGTCCAGAGCGTCCCGTCGGAGCCGGTGTGACCCAACAGCGTGCTCTCCTGGCTGGCTTCGAGTCCAATCGTGACGTTCGCGTCGACCGGGTCGCCCGTCTCGCTTTCGTTCAACTGGATTCGGAGCGGTCCGCCGGGGTAGGTCCGGTCGACGGTGAGCGCCAGCCCGTCTCTGACCCCGGTGGCGGTGGCGGTGGTCGAAATCGACCTGAGGGGACGCGTCTGGGACTCCTTGAACACGCGTCCGCTTCCGGTGTCAACGTACGCCGTCAACTGCCCGTAGTTGTAGTTGATTCGCACGCGGTGGCTGTCGCCGGCACTGATGACGTTGGTCCCGTTCTGTGCGGTGCGGCTGGAGTAGATAGTCGGGTAGTTCTCCGCGACGATGTCGAGCGCCTCCTCGTAGGTGACCGTGCGCTGGTCGCGGTCGCGGAGGTCCGCGCGGTAGGCCTCGCGGACGTACTCGCCGTTGGCGACGACGCTGAGGACGACCCCGGTCTCGCTCGTCCGCACGGAGAACCGCGCGGCGTCGGCCTCGCCGGTCATGACCGCGACCGCGTGCGTCCGAACGGGACCGGTGAACGTGTCGAGTTCGCGTTCGAGCGCCGCGAGCCGCCCGGAGCTAATCGAGAAGTCCGACGTTCGGCTCGTGACGTCACGGAGGGCGACGCGCCGCTCGTTGAGCGCCCGCGCCTCGGCGTCGATTCGCGCGAGTTCGATGAGGAGCTCTCGCGCGGTGAGGTTGTCGTCGTTGAACCGTTCGATGACGGAGCGCTGTGCGCTCTGGAGCGCGATTGCGCGCTGCTCGATGCCGTTTAGCTCGTCGAGGATGAGCTGTTGTCGGGTGCTGTCGTCGCTCGCGGACTCGATGCGCTCGATAGACGCCCCCGTCTGAATCCGCCCGCCGGCCCTGAGCGCGGAGAAGTCGAGAGAGGGACCGAGGTCGACGTGGTGGGCTTCGACCGTCGACCGGACCAGCTCCGACGACGGGATATCGAGGACGTGAATCGTCTCGTTGGACGGCGACTCGACCTGTGCGTGGGTCGCCCCATCGAGCGCCAGCGAGGGGGACGAGCCGTCGGTCGGACCGACCGCGCCGAGCACCGGCGACGCCACGAGGAGCATGACGACGACGAGCGGGAGGGCCTTCATCGCCGTGAGGGTACACGGGGGCAGTACTAAAATGACCCTCTTGCTGCTGTCGACGACGGCGACGACGGGGGCGTCTCTCGACGGCGTCTGACGCTGTTGAATCGATGGAAAGCGTTTTCATCGCCGGACGAAACGGATTTACGTATATGCGGAGCGCCGCCCTCATCGTTGCCCTCCTCACCATCGTCGCCGGCGTCGCAGTCCCAGTGACGGCCACGGACGTGGCCGCGGCCGGCACGCAGAGCGCGGACGCGGTCGCCGGCGTTCCCGACACCGATGTCACCGATTCGAGCGCGGACGCGGACGAGACAGCGACGCTCGCGAAGCTCGGCCGCGGACCGCTCGCCGCCCAACAGACGACGCTCGAACGGTCACCGGAGACGGAAATCTCGATTCAACTACGCGCTGATCGCTCCGCGAACTGGCGGGTCGAGACGCGCTACGAGCTCGAGACGCAAAACGAGACCGGCGTCCTCGTGTTGACGTTCACGTGGACGGACTTCGCGGAACAGACCAGCGAGGGTCTGCGCGTCGGCGACGCCTTCTCGGCCGGTAACGACGGGACGTGGCTCACGTCGCTTCGGTCGAATCAGAACCTCACGATTCAGACGCCGCCGGGGTACGCCGTCAGCGACACGGACATCCCGCTCGAGAACAACGCCGTCGTCGTCGAGGGGCCGCGAACCTTCGAGTCGACCGAGCAGTTGAGCGTGACGTACGTCTCGACGGGCCCGGAACAGACGATTCCGTGGACGCTCGTCGGCGGCGGTGCGGTCGTCCTCGCGGTGCTCGTGGCCGGCGTCGTCCTGTTCACACGGCGGGGGCCGAGCGGGGCGGAGCCGGCCGGAGCGTCGGTGAACTCCGAACCGCGACGGGAGCCGACGCCGGAGCCGACCGACGAGTCCGCACCGGACGACGACGGTGAGGAGCGCGACGAGGTCGACGTCGACCTCGACCTGCTTTCGGACGAAGAGCGGGTCGAACTCCTCTTGGAACGGAGCGGCGGGCGGATGAAGCAGGCGAACATCGTCAAGGAGACCGGCTGGTCCGACGCCAAGGTCTCACAGCTCCTGTCGGCGATGGCCGACGAGGAGCGCGTCGAGAAGCTGCGTCTCGGCCGCGAGAACCTCATCTCGCTGCCCGACGAGGACGAAGACGAGGAGTAATCGGGCGACGGCGTCGCGGACGGCCGCGGTGCGAAAACGTTTATTCGCCCCGGTCGGTAGTGAACGTTGATGAAAATTCTCGTAACCGTCAAGGAGGTAGCCGAGGTCGAAGAGGACTTCGAGCTCGACGGGCTCCGCGTGGCGGACCAGTACCTCGACTACGACCTCAACGAGTGGGACGAGTACGCGGTCGAGGAAGCCGTCCAAATCGCCGAGGGGAGCGACGACGACGTGGAGGTCGTCGCCGTCACCATCGGTCCCGAGCGGTCCGAAGAGACCATCCGCATGGCGCTCGCCAAGGGCGTCGACCGCGCGGTCCGCGTGTGGGACGACGCGCTCGACGGCGTGGACCTGCTCGACGTGGCCGCGAAGACGCGCCTCCTCTCGGCGGTCGTCGAAGACGAGGACCCCGACCTCGTCCTGACGGGCGTGCAGGCCAACGACGACAGCTTCGGCGCGACCGGCGTCTCGCTCGCCTCGGCAATCGGCTTCGAGTGGGCCGCGGTCGTGAACGCCCTCGACCTCGACGCCGACGGCGGCGTGGCGAACGTCCGCCGCGAACTCGAAGGCGGCGTGGAGGAACTTACCGAGGTCGACCTCCCCGCGGTCCTCACCATCCAGACCGGCATCAACGAGCCGCGCTACGCCAGCCTGCGCGGGATTCGACAGGCCCAGTCGAAGGAAATCAAGCCGCTCGCGCTCTCCGACCTCGGCCTCGACGCCGCGGCGGTCGAGTCCGACCTCGTCTTGACCGACGTGTACGAGCCGGAGACCGAGTCCGACGCGACCTACTTCGAGGGTGACGCCGGGGAGCAGGCCGCCGACCTTGCGACCGTCCTCCGCGAGAAGGGGGTGGGCGCGCAATGAGCGACGTGCTCGCCGTCGTCGAGCACCGCCGCGGAAGCCTCCGCGACGTGTCGTTCGAACTCGTGACGGCCGGGAGCGACCTCGTCAGCGACACCGGCGGCGAACTCCACCTCGCGGTCATCGGCGGCGACGTGGACGCCTTCGCCGGGGAGCTCTCGCTCGCCGGCGTGGACACGATTCACACCGTCGCCGAGGGCGACGAGTTCAACCACGACGTGTCCGTGCAGGCCGTCGAAGCGCTCGCCGAGGAACTCGACCCCACGTACGTCCTCATGGGCAACACGGTCAACGGCCTGGACTACGCCCCCGCGGTCGCAGAGCGCCTCGACCGCCCGCTCGTGACCGACGCCATCGGCCTGGAGAACGACGGCGGTCTCGTCGTCACCCGCGAGATGTACGCCTCGAAAGTCGAATCCACCGTGGAAGTCGACGCCGACCGCGCCGCGGTCACCGTCCGCCCGGGCGAGTGGGACGCCGCCGAGGAGTCGGGCGAGCCCGCCATCGAGGCGTTCTCGTTCGACCTCGATGAGTCTCGCGTGCGCTCGCGCGTGACCGGGTTCGAAGAGGTCGGCAGCGGCGACGTGGACATCGCCGACGCCGACGTGCTCGTCTCCGTCGGCCGCGGCATCGAAGACGAGGAGAACATCGAACTCGTGCAGGAGCTCGCCGACGCGCTCGGCGCGACGCTGTCGTCGTCGCGGCCCATCGTCGACAACGGCTGGCTCCCGAAGGACCGGCAGGTCGGCCAGTCCGGGAAGGTCGTCACGCCGAAGTTCTACATCGCAGTCGGCATCTCCGGCGCGGTCCAGCACGTCGCCGGGATGAAGGGTGCTGAGAACATCGTCGCCATCAACACCGACCCCAACGCGCCCATCTTCGATATCGCTGACTACGGTATCGTCGGCGACCTCTTCGACGTGGTACCGGAGCTCATCGAGCAGTTCGAGTAAGTACCCGGCCGTTTTTGGTCCAGATTTTTGCGGACGCGAACTCGTGAGCGTCCGGAAAAAGGTGGTCGTACGTGGTACCGGAGCTCATCGAGCAGTTCGAATAGAACCGTTTGCGCTGCGGGCGGCCTGGGGCCGCCCTCGGCAAAAGCGTCACCAAAAACGCTCCTCGCTCACGGCACGGGGCAGCGTGGACGAACGTGAGACGCCCAGCGTGAGAGAACGCGAAAGGGCACACAATCTCGACCTTGCTGACGGGTCAGGAACCGCCGACGGCGACCGCCTCCGCGCTCGGTTTTCGGAAATCCGGTACGTACTTCCCTACCCAACCCTACGAACCGACAATGGAATACCTGGAGCGCCGGGTCACGATGGTAAACGACCGCCTCGAGGAGGTCGTCTCGGCGGTCGAGCCGTCGGAGCTCGCCGACCAACTCGACCACGTCGCTCTCGCGGGGGGCAAGCGCGTCCGCCCCGCCGTGACCATCCTCGCCTGCGAGGCCGTCGGTGGCACCCCCGAAGACGCCGTCGACTTCGCGGTCGGCGTCGAACTCGTCCACAACGCCTCGCTCGTCGTCGACGACATCATCGACCGGTCCGACATCCGCCGCGGCACGCCGAGCGCGTGGGCCGAGTACGGCTACGGCCCGGCCATCATCGCCTCCGACGGCCTGCTCGGGGAGGCGTTCGCCCTCCTGTCGTCGTCCGACCGCGCCACCCGCATCGTCGCCGAATCGATGGTCGAACTCGGCGAGGGCGAGGCGACCGAACTCGTCGCGGTCCCCTCGAACGAAGCCGAGTACATGCAGCTCGCCCACCGCAAGACGGGCGCGCTGTTCCGCGCCGCCGCCGAACTCGGCGCGGTCGCGGCCGGCGGCGACGCCCACGTCGTCGAGGCGTTCGGTGACTACGCGGCCCGCGTCGGCGTCGCCTTCCAGATTCGCGACGACGTGCTCGACGCCACCGCCGACGCCGAGGAACTCGGCAAACCCACGGGACAGGACGCCGAGATGGGCCGGCCGTCGCTCGTGCAGGTGACCGACCTGACCCCCGAGGAAGCGAACCGCCGGGCCCGCAAGCAGGCCGACGAGGCGCTTTCGGCCCTCGAGTCCTCGGGCGTCGACGACTCGGAGCCACTCGAATATCTCCGCGACCTCGCGGAGTTCGTCATCGTCCGCGAGAGCTGAGGAGTCGAGCGGAAACACAGTCTGCGGGGGAACGCCGATTACGCCGGTTGCTCGTTTTCGCCGTCCGAGCCGGTCGGGTAGCGCGACTCCGCCACCGCGAACGTGAGCGTGCTCAGCACGCCGAGGAGCGTGCCGACCGTGAGCGCGACGGCGAGCCCGGGGAGGTAGAACTTCTGGACGCCGACGACGCCCTCGGGGAGGAAGAAGCCGGACAGCGCGTACAGAACGATGGCGATGGCGAACACGTAGAACGGCGCGTTGAGGTAGCGCCACTTGAACCGGTCTTGGAGGTACTCGTCTGTCACCTGTCCGAGACTGCTCGTGATGCCGGCGGCGGCGAACCACTCGACTGCGCCGTGGACGAGCGTGGCGAGGACGAGCCCCGCCGGGGGGTCGCCCGCGACGCTCTCCGAGACGGTTTCGAGGAGTTCGACCCCGCGGACGCCGCCGACGACGAGGAGCGCCGCGGCGGCGACGTAGGTGATGATGGTGACGCGGCCGGCGTAGAGGACGTTCCGCGCGCGGTTGGCCGCCTCGTCGACGGCTGATTCGAGGCCGAGTCCGCGAAACAGCGTGTACAGCCCGAGGAGCGCCGAGATGAGGCCGAGGACGACCGCACCGGGCACGTCGAAGAAGCTGGCGATGGTGACGAAGGGGTAGATGAGAAGCAGGATGCCGAGCGGGACGAGGATGGTCCCGCGGGTCTCGGGGTCGGCGAGCACCTGCTTCATCGTGTAGTACATCGATTCGAGGTTCTGGGCCTGCCTGACGACGACCCGGCGAACCCCGTCGATGGGGACGCGAGAGCGGATGACCGGGAGGACGGACTCGTCCTGTGCGCCGTCGGTGATGACGATGGCGTGGACTGGCTCGCCGGTCGAGAGGCTCGCGAGGACGGTGTCTATCTCGTCGCCGATGGCGCGGTTCGCCTTCACGTCGCTGCCTTCCAACCCGGTGACCGCCGCGACTTCGACCTCCTCGTCCTCCGATTCGAGGAGTTCGTCGTGGACCTGAATGCCCTGAAAGAGGACGTTCACGTCGGAGTCCTCCGGGTCCGCGGTGGCCAGCGCCACCGCGGCGTCCTCGACGCGCTGTCGGCCGACGACGGGCGTCGACAGACCCGTCTTGCGGCCGAGGTCGTCGTCGAGGTCGACACAGAGGACCAAGAGCATCGTTGACTCCTATGCCACGGGGATATATCTGCTTTCGGGGGAGCGGTCGCGGTGGCGCGGTCCGTCGGTCTCACCGAGCGAGCGGTCGGCCTCGGGCGCGCGGTCGCGACCCGCCCGTGAGCCGCGGCGCTCACTCCGCCGCGCCGGCCTCGCCGACGGGGTCGAAAAGCACCTCGAAGCGCGCGCCGGCCGCGCCGTCGACGGCCCGAACCGCCCAGCCGTGGGAGTCGGCAATCTGCCGGACGATGCCGAGTCCGAGGCCGTTTCCGTCGCCGTCTTTGGTCGAAAAGCCGGCGTCGAAGACGCGGTCGCGAATCGACGCCGGGATGCCGGGCCCGTTGTCCTCGACGAAAAAGCCGCGGCGCGACGGAAGCGCGCCGACGCGAATCACGAGGTCGGTCGGCTCGTCGCCGCGGTCGGCCGCGCCGGCGCGGCCGTTTCGAGCGTGCTGCAGCGCGTTCCGAAACAGGTTCTCGAAGAGGCGCGTCGTCCGGCTCTCGTCGGCTTCGACCACCGGAAGCTCGCCGATTTCACAGCGGACGCGGTCGGCGTTCGACGAGCACATCTCCCAGCCGGTGGCCGCGGCGTCGGCCAGCGAGACCTCCGTCGCGTCGAGGACGGAGCGTTCGTCGCGGGCGAGAGAAAGCACGTCTTCGACCACGTCGGTGATGCGTCGGTGGGCGCGCTCGACGTGGTCGAGGTGGCTGTCGTCGTCGAGTTCGCGTGCGAGTTCGAGCCGGCCCTGTGCGACCGCCAGCGGCCCGCGGATGTCGTGCGAGAGGACGCGGGCGAAGGCGTCGAGCCGGGCGTTCTGCTGGGCGAGTTCGCGCTCGTGGCTGATGCGTTCCGTGAGGTCGGAAATCACGCCGAGGATGTTCGTCACGTCGCCGTTCTCACCGAGGAGCGGGACCGCGCGGGCGGTGGCCCAGTGGATACGCTCGCTCCCCTCGGGAACGAAACGGAACTCGAACTCGTATTGGTCGTCGACGGCACCGTCTCGGATGTCGACGAACATCTCGTCGATAGCCCGCGTCAGTTGGTCTCGGTCGTCGACGTGGATGAGGTCGAGGAACGAGTTCGGGTCATCGTAGAGAAGCGACACGTCGCGTCCCCAGACGCTCTCGAACTGGTCGTTGATGTAGACGATGTCGAACTCGGTGGGCTCCGAGATGAACACCATATCCGGGAGCGACGAGATGATTTGGCTGGTGAGGCGCTCGGACCGTCTGAGGAGTCGTTCGGACTCCAGTCGGGCCGTGACGTCCATCGCGGTCCCGACGACGACCGGCTCGCCGTCGACCGTCGTCCGCTGGCCGGTGATTTCCAGCGCGGTCAGCTCGTCGGCGTAATCCCGGACGCGGACGGTGTACGACATCGATTCGACGCTGCCGTGGGACCTGTTTCGCAGGCTCTCTTCGACGATGGCGCGGTCTTCTTCGACGACGAACTCGGTGATGGGTCGGCCGACCACCTCGTCCGTGTCGTAGCCGAGCAAGTTCGAGAGATACTCGTTGACGAACGCGACCCGGCCGTCGCGTATCACGTACAGGCCGACGAGCGACTGCTCGGCGACGACGCGGAGCCACGCGTGCAGTTCGTCGAGTTCGGTCGACTGGCGGGCCGCGGCGACCGCCTTCGAGATGCGGTGGGCGAGCACCGCGATTTGAGCGTCGGTCGGTCGCTTGTCGACCACGTCGGCGACGCCGGCGGCGATCGCCTCGCGGACCGTCTTCTCGGAGTCGAGCCGGGTGAACAGAATCACGGGCGGCGGGTTCGGCAGCTCGCGGACGCGGAGCAGCGTATCGAGACCGGCGGTGTCGTCGAACTCGGTGACGATACAGTCGAACGGCGTCTCGGCGTGCGTCGCGAGCGCCACGGTCGGCGCGTCGACCGCCGCGACATCGAGGCGGTCGCAGGCGTCGAGCGCCGACGCCGTGTCCGCGGCCGTCTCGGTGTCGTCGACGAGGAGCACCCGTACTGGGGGCTCAACACGAACGACGGGACCGAGAGACATGAGATGGTGTCAGTCACAGACAATAATAATCGTACCGGCGAAACCGGGGAGCAACCGACCGAAGTCGGACGCCTTTTGACGGTGCGCCAAGTAGGTGTCCGTAATCGAATGATCTCGAAGGGATGCGAACAGTGCGCCATGGGCGGGAAGATGGTCCTGTTCGTCTACGGGTACTGCGACCAGCGCGATTGTTTCTACTGCCCGCTCGGCGAGAATCGCAAGAACGTCACCGACGTGTACGCCAACGAGCGGAAAGTCGAGTCCGACGCCGACGTCATCGAGGAGGCGAAACGCATGGACGCGCTCGGGTCGTCCATCACCGGCGGCGAACCGCAGGAGGCGCTCGACAAGACCTGCCGATACATCTCGCTTCTCAAAGACGAGTTCGGTGAGGACCACCACATCCACCTCTATACGGGAATCACGGGCGGCCGCGAGAACATGCGCCGCCTCGCCGAGGCCGGTCTCGACGAGATTCGCTTCCATCCGCCGCTCGAGCTCTGGGGCGATATGCACGGCACCGAGTGGGAAGATATCCTCTACATCGCCCGCGAGGAGGGCCTCACCCCGACGTTCGAGATTCCGGGCATCCGCGCCGAACGGGAGTTCCTCGAGTTCCTCGACGAGGGGGCCGCGGAGTTCTGCAACATCAACGAGTTCGAGATGTCCGACGGGAACTACCGGCGGATGCAGGAGAAGGGCTACGAACTGCAAGACGGCCACATGTCGGCGGTCGACGGCTCGAAGGAGGCCATCCTCGACGAGATGGGCGACCACGAGCGCGTCTACTTCTGCACCTCCGTGTTCAAGGACGCCGCCCAGCACAGAAATCGCCTGAAGCGCATGGCCCGCAACCTCCGCCGCCCCTTCGACGAGGTGACGGACGACGGCACGCTCGTCTACGGCAAGACCTACACGCCCGCCGAGCGGTTCATCGAACTCGGCGTCCCCGACGAGTTCTACAGCATCAAGTCGAACCACGTCGAGGTCGCGTGGTGGCTCCTCGAAGAGATGATCGAAGACGGCGACGTTGACGACGGCGAAATCGTCGAGCAGTACCCGACCTACGACGGCACGGTCGTCGAGCGGACGCCGCTGGCCTGAGTTCCGGTGTTTTTGGTCCAGATTTTTGCGGAGTGAGCGAACGCGAACTCCGGAAAAAGGTGGGATGGAACCGTGGTCGAGCGGACGCCGCTGGCCTGAAGTCTGCGTCGTTTTTCCAGATATGTCCGGAGGTTCACGCGCCCGTCACGACCGAAAGCGGTGAGGCTGCCCCCGGTTTCTCGCGAGCGCGACGGACAGACTCGGCGTGAGTGCCGCGGCGACAGCCGCGGCCGTGGTCGGCCCGAGAGGGAGACCCGTCGCGACGCCGGCGGCCGCGACCGCGACGCCGACGAACACGCCCGCGGCGATGCCGGCGCGCTGCTGGCGGTGTGTCGGCCTGAACCCGCGGGCGTCGGCGTAGAGCGCGCCCGAGAGTCCGAGGACGAACCCGAGGAGCGCGCTCGTCGTCCCGAGGCGCGGGGCGAGCGCGAGAAACGCCGCGCCGACGACCGCACAGCAGGCGAGCGACTGGACCGGCGACAGCGGATTCACGTCCGCGCCGAACCGGACCGCGTAGGCGACGGGCGGAAGCGACACCACGACGGCGGCGAACACGCCGTCGAGCGGTTCGACCGTCGCGCGTTCGAGGACGGCGGTCGCCGCGGTCAGGAGGCCGATGGCTACGCCGAGGCCGAGGACGACCCGCGGCGGGAGCGCCTCGGAGGGGTCGTCAGACCGGAGGACGCCGAAGGCGGCGAAGGGGTAACAGACGGCGGCACCGAACAGGAGCGGGCGAAACAGCGCGCCCGAGAGAACCGCCGCGGAGACGGTCGCAGAGAGGCCGAGGAAGACGCCGATAAGGAGTGCGAACTCGGGGACGCGTTCTGCCATACCGCGGGGTTCGAGCGCGCGAGGGAAAGCGTTTCGGCGGGCGACGGGCTACCCGCAAGCGTTTAGAGTGCCCCTAGTGTACCTCCCCGCATGTCCGACTGTCCACTCGCGGACGACTGCCCGAGCTTCTCAGAACGAATCGCGGGCATGGGGTGCCAGTACTACGGCGACCGCGGCGGCGCGGAGTGGTGCGACCACTACGAGCGCCCCATCTCCGAGCTCAAACAGCAGCCCGTCAAGCCGGGAGAGGAGGTCATCGTCACCGTCGAGGACATCCACGAGAGCGGTGCCGGCGTCGGGCGGACCGAAGACGGCTTCATCGTCTTCGTGGACGGGCTCCTGCCGGACGCGCGCGCCATCGTCCGCATCGACCGGGTGAAGGGGAGCCACGCCCGCGCGAAGAAAATCGTCGAGCGCCTGCCGCTCGACCCCGAAGCCGAGGGGGACGAGGCGGGCGAGACGAGCGGGACGGGCGAGTCAACCGGCGCGGACGCCAAATCGAAGGGAAGCGGTCGCGACGGTCCGAAGCGCCCCGAGGCGCTCGGCAGCCGAGACAACTTCTGGGGCGAGTAACGCCGAGTCGGCGGCGGCGTCCCGTGGACAGTCAGCCTGCTGTATCTTTTTTCACCCCCGAGACCTACCCCGAGGTATGAGCGATGCCGGACGCGACGACGAGACGGTCCCCGACGTAGACCAACTGCTCGACAGGGCGGGGTTCGACCCGGACGCGAGCGTCCTCACGCGAAGGCAAGCGGAAGTGCTCGCGCTGCGCGAGCGTGGGGTCCGCCAGTCGACTATCGCCGACTTCCTCGGCACCTCGCGCGCGAACGTCTCCAGCATCGAAGCCAGCGCCCGCGCCAACGTCGAGAAGGCCCGCGAGACGGTGACGTTCGTGGACGCGCTCACCGCGCCGGTTCGCGTCGAGGTCCCGACCGGAAGCGACCTCTACGACGTTCCCAAGCAGGTGTACGACGCCTGCGACGAGGCGGGCGTGAAGGTGAACCAGACCGCGCCGGATCTGATGAAAATCGTCTCCGACGCGGCCGGCGACGCGGTGGAGGGGAGAGAAATCAAAGAACAGCTGTTCGTCGGCGTCACGAGCGACGGCCGCGTCCGCGTCCGCAGACACGCCGACGGCGTCTGAGCCCGTACAGCGTACAGCGCGCAGCCGACCGCACCGACCCGCCGTTCTGACGGCCCCGATTCGCCACACGTCGTGCCGCGAGGCCCACGCTTTTGCTCGCGGCGGTCGTCGCCCCGGACATGGAACTCGGACTCGACGGCGACACGGTCGTCGTCACGGCGAGTTCGGCCGGTCTCGGGCGCGCGAGCGCCGCGGCGCTGGCCGACGAAGGAGCGAACGTCGTCGTCTGCGGGCGCGACCCCGAGCGCCTCGCGGCGACCGAATCGGAGCTTGGCGACCTCGACGGCGACGTCCTCGGCGTCAAGACCGACATCACGAGCAAACGGGACGTCGAGGCGCTGGTCGAAGCAGCCGTCGAGGAGTTCGGCGGCGTCGACCACGTCGTTACCTCGGCCGGCGGCGTGCCGCCGGGCGGCTTCTCCGACCTGACCGAACAGGAGTGGTACGGCGCGTTCGACATGCTCGTCATGAGCGCGGTCTGGACCGTCCGGGCGGCGCGGCCGCACCTCGAAGCGAGCGACGCGGGCACGATTACCTGCATCACGTCCACGTCGGTCAGAGAGGTCATCGACGACCTTATCCTCTCGAACGCGGTCCGCCGCGGCGTCATCGGCCTCGTGAAGTCGCTGTCGCGCGAACTCGCGCCGGGCGTGCGGGTGAACGCGGTGCTACCGGGCGCACACGAGACGAGCCGCATCGAGGAACTGGTCGAGGCGGCCGTCGAGCGCGGCGACCACGACAGCTACGAGGAGGGCCTCGACTCGTGGTCCGACGGGATTCCGCTGGGCCGCGTCGGCGACCCGCGGGAACTCGGTGACGTGGTCGCGTTCCTCGCCAGCGACCGCGCGAGCTTCGTCACCGGGGCCTGCGTCCCGGTCGACGGCGGCCGGCTGCGGAGCGCCTGACGCGGCGCTCGACCCGTCTCAGAACGCGTCGCGGTCGCGGAGGACCGAGACCGCGTCGCGGACTCTCTGCGCTTGTTCTTTCGGCACGACGAGCACCCGGTCGTCCCACGCGACGACCGCGAGGTCGGAGACGCCGACGAGCGAGACGTTCGCGCCGTCGGTGGCGACGACGTTGTCCGCGGCGTCCACGAACACCGGGTCGTCCCCGAGCGCGACGTTGCCGTCCCCGTCGGCGGCGACGATTCGTTCGAGGGCGTCCCACGAGCCGAGGTCGTCCCACTCGAAGTCGACCGGGACGACCGCCGCGTCGGCGGCGCGCTCCATCACCGCGTAGTCGATGCTGACGGCCTCGGCCGCCGCGAATCCGGCGTCCGCGTCGCCGTCGTCGAGGGCGTCGAGGAGGGAGGAAAGCGGCGAGTCGCGCGCGGCGGAAAACAGCGCTTCGGGCGTCCACGCGAACATCCCGGCGTTCCAGAGGTAGCCCTGGTCGACGTAGCGGGCGGCCGTCTCGGCGTCCGGTTTCTCGTGGAACGCGGCGAGGTCGCGGGCGTCGCCGCGGTTCGCGCCGGGTTCTATGTAGCCGTAGCCGGTCTCCGGGCGGGTGGGTTCGACGCCGAAGGCGACGAGGGAGTCGGTGTCGGCGGCGACGCGCGCCCCGCGGGTCATCGCCTCCGCGAAGCCGTCGCCGACGTGGTGGTCGCTCGGGAGGACGACCACGACTGGGTCGTCGTACGATGCGGCGATGCGGTGGGTCGCGTAGACGAGCGCCGGGCCGGTGTCCTTGGCCGCGGGCTCGACCACGACCTCGGCGTCGGGCGCGTGGTCGGCGATGTCGCCCGCGAACGCCGGCCGCGTCGAGACGACGACGTGGTCGGCGAAGTCGGCGCGGGCGACGGTCTCCGCGAGCAGCGAGCGGTCGCCGCCGAGCGGGAGGAACTGCTTGGGCCGGTCGCTCCGGCTCGCGGGGTACAGGCGGGTGCCGGTGCCGCCGGCGAGGACGAGCGCGACGAGTGGGCGGTCCATACGGGCCGGTGGTGCCACAGCCTCAAAACCGTACCACGTCGCGCTCGCCTCGCTCCCCCGCGTCGCCTACCACGTCTCGACCATCCCCTCGCGGATGTCCTCGACGCAGCCCTGACAGTCGGGGTGGTCGGGGTCGAAGCAGGCGGGCCGGCCCTTCCCGTCGACGGCGACGGCGCGGCGCTCGGCGTGGCGGCGACAGACGAGTTTCGCGCGGCCCTCGGCGTCCCGCGGGAGCGACTTCGCCGGGGGCGAGTCACGACCGTCTCGGTAGGCGCGCTTGGCCTCCTCGTAGCGCTTGCCGGCCGAGCGGGCGGCGCTGCGGATGATGCTTTCGAGGCGGTCGTCCATGGTGTCGAATGCGTCCCCGTGGCTATCAATTCCTCGCTCGGTGCGACGGTTCTGGCGCGCTCTCCGGCGTGACGTTCACTTTCACTCCGGCTCAGACATTTTTATATGAATACGCATCCAACCTCGATATGCCTCCCAATGGAAACCAAGGTGGAGGCGAGGTAGACCATGACTGATTTGCGAACCCACGCGGCTGAGATAGCCGACCAGTTCTCGGACCACCTAGACGTGTCCGCGGACGAAGTCGAAGAACGTTTAGAGAGCCTCGTCAGCGAGTACCGCGTCCCCGTCGACGAAGCGCGGCGGAGCGTCGTCAACAGTTACCTCGACGAGGCCGGCATCGAGCGCGACGAGCTCGCCGGCGGCGCCGGCGGGAACGAACAGACCCTGCTCAACGACATCGACGAAGACGAGCAGTGGGTCGACGTCCGCGCGAAGGTCGTCGAACTCTGGGAACCCCGGAGCGAATCCGTCGCGCAGGTCGGCCTGCTCGGCGACGACTCCGGGCGGATGAAGTTCATCGCCTTCACCACGTCCGAACTCCCCGAACTCGAAGAGGGGAAGTCGTACGCGCTCGGCAACGTCGTCACAGACGAGTACCAGGGCAACTTCTCCGTGAAGCTCAACCGGACGACGAGCATCACCGAACTCGACGAGGAGATCGAAGTCGGCGACGACTCGACCAGCGTCGAGGGCGCGCTCGTGGACATCCAGTCCGGGAGCGGCCTCATCAAGCGCTGTCCCGAGGAGGGCTGCACGCGCGTCCTCCAGAACGGGCGCTGTTCCGAACACGGCAGCGTCGAAGGCGAGTTCGACCTCCGCATCAAGGCCGTCGTCGACGACGGCGACGAGGTCCACGAAGTCATCTTCAACCGGGAGATGACGGAGGAGCTGACCGGAATCGAACTGGACGAGGCGAAGCAGATGGCCATGGACGCCCTCGACACCACCATCGTCGAAGAGGAGATGCGCGGTGACCTCGTGGGGTTCTACTACCGCGTCACCGGCCCGACGCTGGGTCGGTACGTGCTCGCCAACGAAGTCGAGCGGCTGCGCGAGCCAGCGGACGCAGAAGAACTGCTCATCAAAGCGAGGTCGATGTAAATGAGTTCCAACGAGATCCCCACCCGAGAGGTCGCCCGGCGCGTCTTCGCACAGGAGTTCAACGACGCCGGTTACACGTTCAAGGAGTCCGACGACGAGCGCGCGCCCGTCTACCTGCTGCTTCCGACGGGCGAGAGCGCGAACCGCGTCTTCCTCGTCGGCACGCTGACCGAGAAGGAAGACGTCGGCGAGGACAACGAGTACTGGCGCGGTCGCATCGTCGACCCGACGGGGACGTTCTTCGTCTACGCCGGCCAGTACCAGCCCGAGGCCGCCAGCGCGCTGCGCGACCTCGACGCGCCCGCCTACGTCGCGGTCGTCGGCAAGCCGCGGACCTACGAGACCGACGACGGCAGCATCAACGTCTCCGTCCGCCCCGAGTCCATCACCGAGGTCGACGCGGCCACGCGCGACCGCTGGGTAACAGAGACCGCGGACAAGACGCTCGACCGCATCGCGGCGTTCGACGACGAGGGCGACGAGTACGCACGGATGGCCCGCGAGCACTACGACCTCGACCCCGAGGAGTACAAACGCGCCGCCATCGCCGCGCTCGAAAGCCTCGAACAGGCCGACGAACTGAGCGCGTAAGCGGGCGTCTCGCTCCGTTTCGTGCGCGTCGGCAACCTGAACGACGACCGACGACCGACGGCCGAGTTCCACCGTCACACGCCCCTTTTTGCGACGAATTACGACGCCCGGGACCCCTCGTCTGACGAACCATTAAGTGGCCTCACCACGGACCGACCAATATCATGGGCAACAAGAACAAGACCATCTCGTTTCGCGTCAACGAGGACGCGTTCGAGACCCTTCGGGAGATAGCCGAGGAGCGGGACATCTCCCTGTCCGCCGTCTTCCGCGACTACGTGGACACGTTAGTTGCCCACGACGGTCAGGTGCAGGTCGTCCCCAAACACGAACTCGAAAAGCTGCGCGAGGGCGAAGACGAGTCGTTCCCACCGACCGTGGAGGTTCCCAAGAGCTTCATCCGCGAGCACGAGCGCCTCGAACTGGAGGCCGAACACCTCCGCGAGCAGCTCGAAGAGCACAAGGGCTACGTGAACTACCTGCGCGAGCAGGTCGAAAACGACCACGACGACGTGGAGGAGGTCATCCAACTGGAAGACCTCGATACGGGCGACGAGCCGTCGTTCCGCCTCGGCTAAGCGCCGTCGTCTCCGCCGCGGCGTCCGTGCCCACCGATTTCAGCGAGGACCGACGAGGTCCTGCTTCGCCCGCCGCGCCTCGTCCTGCATCTCTCTGTCTCCTTCCACGTCCGCGAGCGCCTCGACCGATTCGAGCGTCCGGACCGAGTCGTCGAGGAACGAAAGCACGTCACCGGGGTAGGCGTACACCATGTAGTCGTCTGTCATCACGTCCACGATGGCGTCGGGGCCGAGGCCCTGCGCGCGGAGTTCGAGCAGGTACTCGATGAACTGGCGCTCGGGGTAGCCGGTGTAGATGTCGTCGGAGTTCTCGCAGTCGAGGAAGTCCTGCGCGAAGTCGAGCAGGCGGTCGCGGGTGGCGTCGTCCACCTTGGCGAGTCCCTCGCCGGAGTAGAGGATTTCGAGGGTCGCACCGCTGAAGACGCGCTTAGGGATGTTCGTATCCAGTTGCGAGACGATTTGGCGGTGGTTTTTGAGATAGATCTTGTCGGTGATAGCCACTGCTACCCGCGACTTCGGGCCACCGCGGCAAAAGCGTCCCGCTCGCCGTCGCGGAGGGGCCGATGGGGATGGCCTCTGTTACGTACTGTCATTCCGGGGCCGTAGCGTAACGTATTTTAGTCGTAGCGAATTAGGATGGATTGCAACGTGTCCGGGTTGGGGTAGTGGACTATCCTTCAGCCTTGTGGAGGCTGAGACGCGGGTTCAATTCTCGCACCTGGACCTTCTCTCTACATTTTGGCCGGCGAGCACCGCGTCGCGTATGCGGGCCCGTCTCGAAATTTACGGTGGGGTATGGCTGCGAGATTGAACCAGTGAGCAACTTGTTGCGAACGAGGTTCAATTCTCGCACCTGGACCTCTTCTCTAAATTTCGACCGGCGAGCGCCGCGTCGCGTGTGCGAGCATCTCGAACCGCCCACCAGACCCAAGTGCGCCACACACTAACATTCATCATGGGATGAGCACCCAACTCCGCGCGGACGACTCGGTGTTCGACCGCATCCGCGACGCGATACTCAACCGCGGCGACCCGGAGGACAACGAAGACCCCGTCGGCCCAACAGTTCCGACGGGCTAATCGGTCGGTCCACGAGGTCGTCGTCGGTCCACCTCGCTTTTCGGCGCTCGAACCGTCGGGCGCGACCAGTCCCGAAGCGGCGGTGCTATGGCCGTCGTCGATAACGCGAAGGGAACGCCGGAAACGGGCAGGTCTTTCGTCTGGAAGTACTAGCACTCGGCCATGCAAATCGCCATCCTCACCGTCGGCAACGAACTTCTGGCGGGAGACATCGAGAACACGAACGCGACGTGGTTAGCTCGGCGGCTCACCGAGGGTGGGGCGACGGTGGCGCGGATTCAGACGGTCCCCGACGACCACGGGGTCATCGCCGGGACGGTCGCTGACTGGGCGGCCGCCTTCGACGCGGTCCTCGTCACGGGCGGCCTCGGCGGGACGCCGGACGACATCACGATGGAGGCCGTCGCCGCCGGTCTCGACCGGGCGTTCGTCGTCAACGAGGAGGCCGCGGCGCAGGTCGAATCGACCATCGCCGCGATTCTCGAACACCGGTCCGACATCGACTTCGACCTCGAACCGGAGTGGTACGCCTCGATGCCCGCCGACGCCGAGGTGCTCCCGAACGAGGAGGGGCTCGCGCCCGGCTGTCGGGCGGGGAACGTCTACGTCTTACCGGGCATCCCCACGGAGATGAAGCCGATGTTCGAGTCCATCGCCGAGCGGTTCGCCGGCGACGTTCGGTCACGGGTGGTCTACGCCGACGCGCCGGAGGGGGCGGTCGCCCGCGAACTCGGCGTCGTCACCGAGCGCTTCGGCGTGGGCGTCGGGAGCTATCCCAACAGCGGCGGGCCGACGCGAATCAAGCTCACCGGCGGCGACCCGGCGGCGCTCGACGAGGCGATGGCGTGGTTCCGGGCGAACGCGACGGTCGACTTCTACGAGAGCGAAGCCGCGGTCGAGGCGGCACACGAGGCGGAGACGGGCGGCGAAGAACGAAGTCAAATCGGCCGCGACGACGGGCGGTTGGGCAGCCACGGCGGCGAGTAATCGAGCCAGCGATGCGGGTCAGCGAAGCTGTGCGAGGCCGGCGTCGGAGCGGGGCATGGCGTCGAGCGACCCGCGACTGCGGATGATGTTGAAGGCGGTGACGAGGTCCGACCGGGAGACGAGGCCGACGAGTTCCCCCGCCTCGTCGACGACCGGGAGGCGGCCCACGCCGCGTTCCTGCATGAGGGCGATGGCGTCCATCGCGTCGGCGTCGGGGGTGATGGTCGCCAGTTCGTCGCTCATGATGTCGTCGACGCGGAACGCGTCGCGTTCGACCTCCTTGACGCCGCGGGCGTCGTCGAGGGTGACCATGCCGACGAGGTCGCCGTTTCTGAGCACCGGGTAGCCCGTGTGGCGCTCGACGAACATGCGTTCGAGGAGTTCCGCGACGGAGGTCTTCTCGTCGACCACGTCGAGGTTATCGCGGCCGGTCATGATGTCGCGGACGACCACGTCTTGGAACGTCGCCTTGAGGACGGTCTGTTGGGCCTCGCCGGACGCGCCCATGTAGATGAAGAAGGCGAGCGCGACGAGAAACAGGTTGAAAAACAGGCCGAACAGGCCGAGCAGGAACGCGAACACCTTGCCGACCTCGGCGGCCATCTGCGTCGCTTTCGCGTGCGGGCGGTTCCGTGCGAGGAGCGCCCGGAGGACGCGCCCGCCGTCCATCGGGAAGCCGGGGAGCATGTTGAACACGGCGAGAGAAACGTTCACCAGCGCGAGGTAGCCGAGGACGAACTGCGCGGGGGCCTGCGACTCGGGGAGCAACAGGAAGCCGGCGTAGGAGACGACGCCGATGGCGACCGAGACGACCGGGCCGGCGACGGCGATGGTGAACTCCTGTTTCCAGTCCTCGGGTATCTCCTTGAACCGGGCGACGCCGCCGAAGAGCCAGAGCGTGATGGACTCGATTTCGTAGCCGTAGCGCATGGCGACGAGCGAGTGGCCGAACTCGTGGAGCAGGACGCCGGCGAACAGCCCGATGGCGGCCGCGCTCCCGAGTACCCACTGCATCGACCCCGCGGAGATGGCCGCGCCGTCGATGGTCGAGCCGAAGAGGTCGTTGACGATGAGCGCGAGATTCGTCACGTCCGAGCCGATGAGCCACGCGAAAAGCGGGAGAACGATGAGGAACGTGAGATCCAACTTTATCGGGATGCCGAAGACGCTACCGATGCGGATTCCTCGCATACCCGTAGTAGCCGCGGAGGGGCCTTAAGCAGTCAGGGCGGAGAGACGGGGAAATGCTTACGCGGGCGGGCAATCGACGAGGAGATATGAGCGATTCCCGACCGGAGCCGGTGGTCAAGCGGAGCGCGGACATCGAGTACGAGGCGGTCGGCGCGGCCGACGGGATGTCGAAGGGCGTCCTCGTCTCCGAGGCCGACGGCGCGCCGAACTTCGCCATCCGGCGGTTCGTCCTCGATTCGGGTGCATCGGTGCCAAAACACACCAACGAGGTCGAACACGAGCAGTACGTCCTCTCGGGCCGGTACGTCGTCGGCATCGGGGACGAGGAGTACGAGGTCGAAGCCGGCGACTCGCTTCTGATTCCCGCCGGCGTCGTCCACTGGTACCGAAACGAGTCCGACGAGGAAGGGGCGTTCCTCTGTGCGGTCCCCAACGGCGACGACGCCATCGAACTCGCCGACGACGCCGACGCCTGAGCGCGGTTGGCCGTCAGTGGCCGTCAGTGGCCCTCGGGGGTCGGGGCGCGAAGACACGGTACGAAGGCGCGTGCGGGTCGCTATCGAATCTGAGCGGTCGCAGGCGAATCGCTGAAATACCACGTCGCCGTAGCAGGCACCGTGTCTAAACAGGTCACCCGCGTCGACACGCTGTTTCTCCACCAGACGGGAGACGACTACCTCGTCGTCGCCCGCCGGGACGGAAAGCGGGTGCTCCGCGGCAAGCTCGAACTCAAAGAGACGAACGCGGGGCCCCGCCCCCTGCGCTTTCTGGTGACGCGGAAGGGAGAGGATTCGCCGCGCGACCCGAGCCAGTTCGTCGAACTCGCCCGGTCGGCCGCCCGCATCCGCATCTCGCAGCAGACGCCGAAGGACGGCCGCGACGAGCTAAAGGAGATGCTCGACGGCTACCAGCTTGAGGCGCTGACGGTGCGGACCTGCCGCCGCTGTGCCGTCAACGGGCGCTACTCGCCCATCACCGACGACACGGCCATCAAGGCCGAACACGAGCACATCTGCCGCGACTGCGCCGTCCAAGAACTGGAGGGCGAACTCTCATTCGCGGGCGGCCTCACGCAGGCGGCCCAAGAGCGCCTGGAGGAACTGCTGTACGAGACGGGCGACCTGACCCGTATCACGAACCTACTGCAAGGCGAGTTGGACCCCGACCTGACGAAGTTCGACACCATCAGCGCGACGACGGAGGACGTGGAGTTGGTCGAGACGAGCACGCTCGACCTCCACCCGAACCTGAAGTCGATGCTGACGGAGCGCTTCGACACCCTGCTCCCCGTCCAGAGCCTCGCCATCGACAACGGCCTGCTCGACGGCGACGACCAACTCGTGGTGAGCGCGACGGCGACCGGGAAGACGCTCGTCGGCGAACTCGCCGGTATCAACCGGATGCTGAACGACGACGGGAAGATGCTGTTTCTCGTCCCGCTCGTCGCGCTCGCCAACCAGAAACACGAGGACTTCAAGGAGCGCTACGGCCACCTCGGCAAGGTGACCATCCGCGTCGGCGCGAGCCGAATCAACGACGACGGCAACCGCTTCGACCCGAACGCCGACGTCATCGTCGGCACCTACGAGGGTATCGACCACGCGCTCCGGACGGGCAAAGACCTCGGCGACATCGGCACGGTCGTCATCGACGAGGTCCACACCCTGAAAGAAGAGGAACGCGGCCACCGCCTCGACGGGATGATAGCCCGCCTGAAACACTACTGCGAGTCCCGCGCGGACCGCCGCGAGGGTTACGGCGGCGCGCAGTGGATTTACCTCTCTGCGACCGTCGGCAACCCGAAGTGGCTCGCACAGAACCTCCGGGCGAACCTCGTCGAGTACGAGGACCGCCCCGTCCCCATCGAGCGCCACGTCACCTTCGCCGACGGCCAAGAGAAGCCGCGCATCGAGAACCGCCTGGTGCGACAGGCGTTCGACTCGAAGTCCTCGAAGGGCTACCGCGGCCAGACTATCATCTTCACCAACTCGCGGCGGCGGTGTCACGAAATCGCCCGGAAGATAGACAACAACGCCGCGGCGTACCACGCCGGCCTCGACTACGGCCAGCGAAAGCGCGTGGAGCGGCAGTTCGCCAATCAGGACCTCGCGGCCGTCGTGACGACCGCCGCGCTCGCCGCCGGCGTCGACTTCCCGGCGTCGCAGGTCATCTTCGACACGCTGGCGATGGGCATCGAGTGGCTCTCCGTCCAGGAGTTCAGCCAGATGCTCGGCCGCGCCGGCCGACCCGACTACCACGACAAGGGCGTCGTCTACCTGCTCGTCGAACCCGACGCGAGCTATCACAACACGATGGAGATGACCGAGGACGAGGTGGCGTTCAAGCTCCTCAAAGGCGAGATGGAGGAGGTCAGGACGGTGTACGACCAGTCGTCGGCGGTCGAGGAGACGCTGGCGAACATCGTCGTCGCCGGCACGAAGGCCAAGGCGCTCAACAACCGCATGCTCGGGGAGTTGCCGACGACCCACGCGGTCGGGAAGCTCTTGGAGTGGGGCTTCATCGACGGCCTCGACCCGACGCCGCTCGGCCTCGCCGTGACCCGGCAGTTCCTCTCGCCGAAAGAGGCGTTCGCCATCCTCGACGGCATCCGAAAGGGGTCGTCGCCGTACGAAATCGTCGCCGACCTCGAACTCGACGAGGAAGGCCGGTAGCGACGACGTGCTCGGCCGAGAGACAGTCCGAATCCCGCACGCTTTTTGGCCGCCGACGCGTCGGTGACCGCGTGGTAGCGATAACGCCGGACATCCTCGTCGTCTTCGCCGTCATCCTCGTCGCGCTGGCGTTCTTTGCGACCGAGCCCGTTCCGGTCGACGTGACGGCCATCGGCGTGATGGTGTCGCTGATGCTGATTCAGCCCGCCTCCGAGGCGCTCGCCTCGGCGGGGATGCTCGGAGCGCCAATCATCCTGTTCGAGTCGTACCCCGGCGACGCCCTCTCGGGGTTCGCCAACACGGCGACGCTGACCGTCCTGGCGATGTTCATCCTCAGCGAGGGCGTCCAGCGGACCGGCATCATCCAACTGCTGGGCGCGAAGATATCGACGTTCACCGGCGACAGCGAACTCCGACAGCTCGGCGCGACCGTCGGCGTCGTCGGCCCCATCTCCGGCTTCATCAACAACACCGCCGCGGTCGCCATCCTGCTCCCGATGGTGACCGACCTCGCGGAGCGCGGACGGACCTCGCCGTCGAAGCTTCTCTTGCCGCTGTCGTACGCCTCGATGTTCGGCGGCATGCTGACGCTCATCGGTACGTCGACCAACATCCTCGCCAGCGACGTCTACTCGCGCATCACTGGCGAAGCACCCTTCTCGATGTTCGAGTTCACCGCGCTCGGCGCGGTGGTCATGGCCGTCGGCGTCGTCTACCTCATGACAATCGGCCGGCGGCTCACCCCGGAACGAATCGAACCCCGACGCGACCTCACCGAGGAGTTCGAGATGGCGGAGTACCTGACCGAGGTCGTCGTCCGCGAGGACTCTCCGCTCGTCGGCCAGCAGGTCCAGCGGGCGCTCGTCGAGACGGAGTTCGACGTCGACCTCCTCCAACTCATCCGCGGCGAGAGCGTCTTCCTCGAACCGCTCGGCCCGAAGGAAATCCAGCCGGGCGACGTGTTCACCCTCCGGACCGACCGCAACACGCTCGTCGAACTGCTCGACGTGGAGGGCCTCGACCTCGTGCCGGCGACCGTCACCGAAGACGAACTCGAACTCGCCGACCGCGGCCAGAACCTCGTCGAAGTCGTCGTCGCGCCGGGGTCGGCGCTGGTCGGCGAGTCGCTCGCCTCGGCGAGTTTCAGACAGCGGTACGACGCGACCGTGCTCGCGCTCCGCCGCGGCGGCGAACTCATCCGCCGGCGGATGGACAACCTCCCGCTCCGCGTCGGCGACACGCTGCTCGTGCAGGCGACCGTCGAGAGCATCGAGCGCCTCGACAACAACCGCAACTTCATCGTCGCCCAGGAAATCGAGCGCCACGACTACCGCGAGTCGAAGATTCCGGTGGCCGTCGGCATCGTCGCTGGCGTCGTCGCGCTCGCCGCGCTCGGCTTCCTGCCCATCGTCGTCGCCGCGCTCCTCGGCGCGCTCGCCATGGTCGCCACGAAATGTCTCCGCCCGACCGAACTGTACGACGCCGTCCAGTGGGACGTTATCTTCCTGCTCGCTGGCGTCATCCCGCTCGGCATCGCAATGGAGAACTCCGGGGCCGCCGGCCTCCTCGCGGAACTGGTCGTGACGACCGGCGACTACCTCCCCCTCATCGCCGTCCTCGGCGTGTTCTACTTCGTGACGGCGCTCCTGACGAACGTCATCTCGAACAACGCGAGCGTCGTGCTCATGATTCCGGTCGCCATCGAGGCCGCGACGACGCTCGGCGCCGACCCGTTCTCGTTCGTCCTCGCGGTCATGTTCGCGGCCTCGACGGCCTTTATGACTCCCGTCGGCTACCAGACGAACCTGTTCGTCTACGGTCCCGGCGGCTACAAGTTCACGGACTACATCCGCGTCGGCGGCCCGCTCCAGTTGCTTCTCGGCGTGGTGACGACCGTCGGCGTCGCGTACTTCTTCCCCCTGACCTGACGGGGCGGAACGAAACCCTTTACTCCGCGACGGGGAGAGTCGTATGTGCGGGACCGTGGGTTAGCCTGGTATACTTCGGGCCTTGGGTGCCCGTGACCCCGGTTCAAATCCGGGCGGTCCCATTGGGTTTATAAACAAGGCGGCCCGTTTTACCGCGTTTCTCCACCCGAACAGAGGGAGGTCTGCGCGTGAGCCTCGCGCCCTCGAAGCGCGCGGGTGAACGCGCTGAAGCCGACCAGATTCAACGCGTCGACGGCTTCGAAGCCGCACCGAAGAACGGAGACGACGGGCAAGAACTCCCGTACGACATCGTCTGCGTCCGCGCAGTCTGGCCGTCACCAGACCTCCCCTTCGTCGGCGTGCTCGTCCTCGAACAGGGCTCCGAAGTTGAGTCCAAATCCTGCGCCGTCGTCATCAACGAATCGCAGGATCGTGGACGCTACTACCTCAGAAAGAACCAGCACGAAGCGCTCGTCGAACTCGGAGCGTTCTATCTGTTCTCCGTCCGCGACCCGAATACTGACGAGTTCATCGCTGCGAAAGTCGTTCCCGCGACCTCGGTCACTGACCTCAACGTCTCATGGATCGAGGCGGAGGGGCACGCGACCTTCGGACAGATCACCTGGACGCAGATCTTTGACCGCGAGGAGGTCGAGTCGCGACGAGCGCCGCGGCGTCCTCCGGGTCGAACTCCATTACGTACATGATACGAAGACGGCGGCTACCCGTTGTGCAATAACATTCAGGAATTCCGGAGGATTTGGTGCGTGGTCCTATCGAGATTCTCACCCCGTCCGAAGGATTAAGTACAGACGGGTGGCCGACCGCGGTAGCGATGTTCAGAAAACTTCGAAATCACGATGGGACGCCGCTGATCGCGCTAGATAAGAATGAGTTAGAGATGGATGGGGTTCTCGAGGACGGTACAGCACCGGAGGGGAAACAGATGCACGTACAGCGTCTCGACGAAGGCGTGTACGTGGTTCGGAACGTGACGGACGGTGGAATCGCAGAGCTCCCGGAATCGATTCCGCACCGATGACCGTTACAGCGTCTGTTCGACCCACTCGCACCACGAGTGGAAGTCCTTCGCGCCGGACTGCTTGGCGATGGATTGGAGCGTCCCGGTCGGGATATCCGACTTCATCGGCACGGTTACCGTTCGAACTTCGTCGGTCTCGGGATGTTCGTACCGCAACTGAACGTGGCTCCCGGTTCGGCCAGCGGGTTCGAAGTCATGGCGGGTCAACGCCTTCACGACTTCCCGGCCGGAGAAGGTCGTTCGCGCCACGTTACTGCATGAAGTCCGGAAGCTCTCGATCGTCGAACTCGTCGGGATCGAGTCCCAACTCCTCAAGATCTTCGTCCGTGACGGGTTCGCCACCTCCTTCGTGCAGTAAGAGTGCCTCCGAGAGCATCCGAAGCGCCTCAGACTTCGTCTCGCCGAAGGATGCGATCCCCGTCTCGATGTCTCGGGCGGTGATACTGCCGTCATCCTCGTGGATGAACTCGACGCCCTCCTCGCCGTTATCATCACGGGTCGCACTAGCCATACTGAACTCGAATCGGTCTCGGAGGATAAGCGTTCGGACGGGCCGTAACCCCGTGCAGACCCCTTTTCAATTCCTCCCCCCAGGGGTCAGGCGTGAATGTATACGGCATCCTCGATGTATGCACCTTCGTCGACGTCGACGAGACATAGATTTGGGCTGGTCCGACCAGGTGGCCGGCGCGGTCGTGGTCATGGGTCACCCAGGGTATAAGAAGAATCAGCGTTCGTTCACTCGAGATGCACGCAAATCGACCCCCGGTGCATACGGTGGTTCATAAATGACCAAGCGAACCAGCCTGAAGTTGACCGATGAACGGCAGCTGCTCTTTGACAAAGCGAGCGAGATCGTAGCGCGAGACGCATCGGACGATCCACCACGGAGTGATGTGATCGACGCGGCGCTCACGCACTTGATTGAGAGCTACGAAAACCTCGAGGATGCTCGGGATGCGTATCCGCCGCAGACTGTGAAGGACTGTTGCAATACGTCCGTGTTGGGGATGCGGTATCGGACGAGTTTGGAGAGTCGATGGAGGTAGGCCCTTCTGTTAAGTAGGTGCTTTTATTCGTATAACAAGATGGATTTTGGACCAACGGTTTTATCAGCTGCAATTGGAGGGCTGGCTGCAACGTTAGGAGCAAAAGGGGTCTGGAAATGGATTACGAGGCCCAAGCTCGTTGCCGAACCAGAGGCAATGAAGCTGGAAGCAACTCACTATGAAGATCCTTGGCGCCACGGTCAGTACTTTGTCAAGGTCAAAAACCGAGGACGGTCACTAGCCAGCAATTGCAAGGTTAGAATTTCCCTTGAGGGTTCGTTGGAAACAACGCAATCAGAGCCAGTAGATTCACCAGAAGGGATGGAAATGAAAGATGTTCCTGTGACCAAATCATATTCCATCAACATTTCAAGGAACTGGGAAGAGCATGAATCACCGACCAGAATAAACATCAATCGTGGAGAAATTTCCGAATTTTTTCTATGTCATGTTGATTGGGAGTGGTCTCCACCCAATAGATCCGACACAAGTATTGAATTTGCTGAAAGGCATTCTCCAGAGTCTTTTGAAGAAGGAGATAGCTTCTGGAAGTCAAAACCAATTCGAATAGAGAATAATGGGCTAATTCCTTCGGGACCAGTCGTAGATTTAGAAGCAAAGATGTCACGTGACGAGTTTGAAAAAATCAACTGGGACACACAGAAGATTATACTCACGAATTCAAACGGCAAAAAAGTAGAATACGAATTGAATTTTGAATGGAATGATTCAATTCCAGACATAACACTAACACAAGGAGAGTCTCTAAGCCGTGTTTACCCTATGATGTACTCACTTCCGGAGAGAGATCCTTAGTATGGTCAAGAATAGATGTTAATTCTCATCACGCGGAGATTGTTGGATCAAGTAACGAAGATAACCTATTCTAAGCCAGAAAGAACTATATTTGGAAAGACTAACGTCCCAAAATCCAGATTTTAACTATATTTATAACATTCCTCATGTTATGTGGAGAGGCCTACACGCGGCTATCACAGGTATGCGGTTCTGGAGAATAGTTAAGTAATTATAATAACTATTTCATCACGATGAGTGAATATGGATACGTACCCGTGGTCCGACATGGGTACAATGAAAAGAGAGTACTCGAGGAGTTCAAAGACCACGCAGACAACGTCCGACTTGACTACGCCGACAAGATAACACCTCTAATTGAACTAATTGAAAAAGACGACATTGACGAACTCGACTCTTACCGTCAATTCAGTAGTGAACGGTTCATTGAATACCCGTACCACTTGAGAGACTCAGATAACAAGCACGCTAGCAGCGTTCAAGAACTACTCAATGACTTCGGTGATATCGAGAAGATCTATCGAGAGGCGATTGAGGATACTAATGACATTCCAGTCGTCTCGGGATCGGCACAACGTCCTATGGACTACGGCAACCATCGGAGTCGGTACCTTTCGCTCCAATCAGAATATGATCGACTAGCTATTCGGTTGAATATTCGGGGCGTTGCGCTCGACTCTAGACAAAAGCAAGATGTCTTAGAGATAATTGACGAATTGCGTGCAGAAGATGTGATACTGCTGGATTTAGTAGACGTTGGTGGCATGGATACTGGAGCCTACCAAAATCTCGAGTGGGCAGCTAATCAGATCGACGAACAAGAGTACTATGTGTTAAATGCGTTCCAGTATACCGAATCTAATCACAACTACGGGCCGATAGCGGCACAGAAACTCGGTGCAGCTGGTTTCGGAGATTACGTCATCAATATGCGCTTCCCACAAGAGATGAATTTTGCACCTCCAGTCTCGTACATCCGTCTATACGACCCTGAGATTCACGAAATTCAAAACTATGGAGGTTCCAACTATGATGATGCTTTAGACGAGCTAAACAAGTCCAATGACTGGAATCCCTCTGCCTCACCATTTGTTGCTGAAGCATTGGATGACCCGAACCTTGATCCGTCAACTTGGAAGAGGATTAGGATGGGGCACTATATGTGGTCTGTTGCGGACGACACTCTGGACAGGATGGAGACAGACATCGGACCTGATTTAGACGCGAAAGGAGATAGAGAGACATAGAATAGGTATGGCCACGAAAGAGGATCTAATTCGAGAAATTGATTTCAATTATCTAAAGCACATCGCTGTAGAGACGTGCCTACTAAAAAATAGTACGAGGTATTTTGATTTCGAAGACTTCGTTGAGGGTTTCGTTCGAGCACTAAGCCGAAACGAATGTGTATTTTTCAATGAATCATACAAGGACGATAAAGACCCCAAAGCAGCGGCAAGTGAATTTAATTATAAATTCCGCCCAGACGAAGACGTACTCCGAACAGAGTTCCTCTCATTTCTGACTTGTAGCTCGGATTGTAATAACGAAGCCATATTCTGTGAATTTCCGGTTGGGAATAACCGCTCTGACGTGAACCGATTCAACGGATCTTCGCACACATATGAGCTGAAATCACCACGTGATTCGTTCCGTCGATTGGACGACCAGCTTGAAACCTACAGTAGAACATTTGAATATACATTTCTTGTAGTTTCGGAAAATGTTGACATTCCAACCGATATCCCAGATCCAGTTGGGTTGATCTCCTATAATTATCCGGAGTTTGATTTCCAAATTGTCAAAGAACCTCTCCGTGCCAACAACTTATCACCCCAATTCCAGTTGGAACAACTCCAGCTGAAGGAGTTAGAGGATCTATCTGGCGATGCTTATGATAATAGTCAGCCTTTGGACAGTAGACGACAACAGCACATAGAAACAGTACTGTGCAACCACACACCCGAAGAAATCAATGAGGAATTTAAAACGTTAATCAAGAACCGATACTTGTCCTCGCCTACGCCAGACCCTGCAGATTAATTCGATTTTTGAACAGACGATACTATTTGTCTTTTTGTGATTTAGACCTCACACCAGACTAGACCAACACTCTGGCCTCACCTTATCTGGCGGTCTCGGCTTCGGAACCGGCCGAATCAACCCCGCGTTCACCTTCCCGTCGAGATACAACTGACCCCAAATCGTGATCTCAAACATATCGGCGTTCCGCTCGTCGATAAACGGCGACGCCAACCCAGCGTGACACAGTACACGACACCGCTGTCGAATCTGGTGAAGCGTCGTCTCACGACCAACCTCCCAATGAATCGTCTCCGGCGAACCCCAGCCATGCTCGTGGAGATACTCGAGAATCCGGTCATCACAGATGGTCATCCAGTCACCTGATTTCCGCATCTCAGATTGCGTCACGCGGACGCAGAGCCCTCTTCACCATTCTCGCCGTTCAGTTCTTCAGTGCTGAGTTCTCCTTCGAGATAGCTTTCGCCGGTGGCTGTGATGACGTAGACACCATTTCCGAGGTGCTGGAGTAGCCCTTTCTCGTTGAGCTTCGAGAGCCGCCGCGAGAGCGACGAACGAGACACCAGAAAGTGTTTCAGCAGAACCCTTGTGGGATTGAAGTGTACCGCTGTCTTGCGATTACACCTACCGTCTCAGATAGTTTCAACAGAACTCCTGTGAGATTGAAGTCTAATAGTGGGACTCACGGGATGGGCGACTGCTGTGTTTCAATGACCAAACGAGAACCACGAGACGGCGGCGGGAAGACTTTTGCAACGAGCGGGAAACGTCTCGACTGAGATGTCAATCCAGCCGCTCGATGTCCTCGGCGGGGTCATGTTCCTCGCCGGCCTCGCGGTCGTGACCGGCGTGGTCGCGTCCGCGGTCGCCGCGGGTCAGCGCCTCGGCGTCGGTGCTCTGCTCATGGTGCTCGGAACGGCCGCCGTCGCCGGGCCGCGCATGTATCAAAAAGCCCTCGAAGCGACGAACTAACCGGCATCGCACCCGGTCCGACCCGTTTTTCTGGCCGTCAGGTCGAGTGTGCGGCCGCAGAGTTACCGCCGCTTGGTTCGATACCAGAATCGACAGTCGACGGGCGACTCGCCGGCGTCGACATCGAGTCGGCGGAGAAACAGGTCGCGGACCGCGAAGGTGACGACCAGTTCGACCGAGCCGTCGCCCGCACGTTCGACCGTCTCGTCAGCCGGTCGGTCGCTGCCGGCCGGGCGCGCGCGGACCACCCAATGGCCGTCGCGTTCGACGGCCGACTCGACGACGCCCTCGGTCCAGCGGTCGCGGTCGTGCGTCGGCTCTCTGGCGTGGATTCTGTCGTGGACCATCGCCTACGTCGCCCTCGCGACCGCGCTCCGGGTAGTGGCGTTCCTGTCGGCCGCGCGCTGTTCGGTCTCGTTCGTCCGCTGGATGACGTAGCGTTGGCCGACCATCGGGTCCAAGAGGCTATCGACCGGGGCGCGGTCGTCGGTGAGAAGCGGCACGTCGTCGGTGGGTTCGTCGTTCCGGTAAGAGGTGAGTTCGGCCGCGAGGTCGATGCCGATATTCCGGTTCCGGTTCCGACGTTGTAGCTCCTCGGCGGTCACGAGCGTTTCGTCTTTCGTCGCCACGACCTCGATGTTCTGGACGACGACGCGCCCGGCGGTGGGGAAGCTGTACACCTGTGGATAGACCGACTGTATCGTCTTGTACTCCGCGCGGTAGAACTGCGAGGCCGGGCCGCTGGGCGCGGAGATGACGTTGGCGAACAGGACGCCGTCGTCGTCGAGGCGGTCCGACGTGAGCTGCATGAACTCCTGTGTCGTCAGCTGGAACGGGACCTTGTCTTTCTGGTAGGCGTCGAGGACGATGAGGTCGTACGTCCGGTTCGTCTCCCGGAGATACTGCCGGCCGTCCATCGTGTGGACGTTGAGTCGCGGTGACTCCTCGACGCGGAAGTACTCCTCGGCGACGGAGACGACCTCGGGGTCGAGTTCGACCACGTCGACGGTCACGTTCGGGTACTTTTCCAAGAACACGCGCGGGCCGGTGAACCCGCCGCCGCCGACGAACAGCACGCGGTCGATATCGTCGGACAACAGGAAGGGGACGTGAAAGTACGACGTGTAGTCGAAGACGTGCCGCGTCGGGTCGTCGAGGTCCATCGCGCTGTGGGGCTGGCCGTCGAGGTAGAGCGTCCGCGTCCCGCCCGCGTCGGCGACGCGAAGCTCTTGGTAGGCAGTCTGGGTGTGGTAGACGGTGCTGCCGCGGGAGTCGAGACCGACGCCCCCGGTCACGGACGCGAGGACGAGGACGGCGGCGATGCCGACGCTCCAGACCGCTTCCTCTCGACCGATATCGGGTCGGGCGAGCGCGAGCGCCGTCACGACCGAGACGAGGCCGAAGACGAGCCCGATGTTGGTGACGCTCAGGGACGGGATGAGAACGTACGTGGTGGCGAACGCGCCGATGATGCTCCCGACGGTGCCGACGGCGTAGACGTGCCCCGAGGCCGACCCCACGTCGGTCCGCCCGGAGAGTTCGGCCGCGTAGGGGCTGATGAAGCCGAGGAAGTAGGTCGGCGGCCCGAACAGGAGCGTGATGGCGGGGAGCGACGCGAACCGACTCGGGACGGGGAGGCCGGCGGTCGACTGGATGAACAGGTCGCCGAGGAGAATGACGCCCGCGATGTACGCCGCGGTGCCGATGAAGACGCGGGCGAGCGCGCCGGTCGACGCCTGCTCGGCCTGCTGTCCGCCGCGGTGGTAGCCGAGGCTCAGCGCCGCGAGGAAGACACCGATAATGCTCCCCCACGTGTAGATGCTGCTGCCGAACTCGGGAGCGACCATTCGCCCGGCGAGAATCTCCAGACCCATGCTCGTGACCCCGGAGACGAACACGGCGAGTTCGGGCCGCGTCATCCGGAGCCACGAGCCGGCGGCGGTCGATGCCATGTCAGTAAGCCAAGGGACACGACCGTATTAATTCACGCACGGCGGCGAGCCATATGCCGCCGGCGAACGCAGATGCCGCCGTGCCGCGCATCGTGCGAACCCTCTTACCCGATGCCGGAGCCAGCCCTCCCGTGTCCGCTCTCGTCGCCGCCTCCGACCTCGCTCGCGCCGCGTACTGCCCGCGACAGCTCTACTACGCCCGCCGCGACGACGACCGAACGCCGCCGCCCGCGGTCCGCGAGGTTCGCGCGCTCGCCTTCGACTACCCCAACCTACTCGACGCGACCGATGACGAACTCGCGTCGCGGCCGATTTCGGTGTCGCCCGCGGCGTACCGCGAGCGCCTCGCCCGACTCCGCGAGCGCGACGACTGGGACGCGCTCACCGACCCCGTCGCCCGCGACGAACTCCTCGCGGGCAAGGACTGCCGTGGCGTCGCGCACAAACTCGTTCGCCAATCCGGCGACGAGCGTGACCAGCCGCCGGTTCCCTCGCTCGTCTCGCCGGGCGAGCCGCCCGAGCGCGGCGTCTGGGAGCCCCAGCGCGTCAGGGCCGTGGCGCTGGCGAAGGCGCTCGCGTGGGAGCGCGAGGCACCGGTGCCGCGGGCGCTGGTCGAGTACCCGGCGGTCGGCGTCGTGCGGACGGTCAGGCTCACGACCGGGAACAAGGCGGCCTATCGGCGGGCGCTCCGCGTCGCCCGCGACCTCGATTTCGTCCCGTCGCGGCTCCGCGACTCCGCGAAATGCGAGTCGTGCGCCTACCGGGAGCGCTGCGGCGTGAAAACGTGGTCGTTAGCGTCGCTACTCGGTCGGTGAACCGTCGTCGTCGTGCTCGTCTAACCACGCCTCGATGTCGTCGGCCATCGCGCCGCGGCGGTGGACGACCCCGCGACCGGGGTCGACGACGGTGCTCTCGGTTCCGGGTGTCGTCCCGCCGTCGAGGACGGCGGCGACCGCGTCCCGAATCTCGTCGGAGAGCTGCGAGGGATGCGTGATGCTCCCGGTTCCGGAGCGGTTGGCGCTGGTCGCGGTGACGGGCGTCCCGGCCGCCCGAAAGAGGTCGACCGCGAGTTCGTGGTCGGGGATGCGGACGCCGACGCGGTCTTTCCCGGCGACGAGCGCGTCCGGCAGACTGTCGCGTCGCTCCACGACGACCGTCACCGGGCCGGGAAGGAACCGGCGCATAAAGGCCTCCTCGCGGTCGTCGACCTCGACGAACTCCAGCGCGGCGTCCACGTCGGGGAAGCCGGCGGAAAGCGGGTTGTCTCGGTCGCGACCCTTGATGTCGAAGACGCGTTCGACCGCGTCGGCGTTCGTCGCGTCCGCGCCCATGCCGTAGACCGTCTCGGTCGGGTAGACGACCGCCTCGCCGCGGCGGATGGCGGCGGCGGCACGCTGTACGTCGTCGCTCATGTACGAACCGACGCGCAACGGGCGAAAAAGCGTGACGAAACGGCGATTTCGCGGGCGAATGCGGTCGACGCGGCGAGCGTCGGGAAGCGGCTTACAGGTCGTCGAGGGCGTCGGCGATGCCCTCGTAGTCCGGGAAATCCGGCCACTCCGCGGCGACCCAGCGGTACTGGACCGTCCGCTCCTCGTCGAGGAGGAACACGGCGGGGCGGTGTTCGGTGACGCCGGCCATGCCGTCGAGGTCGTGTTCGAGGTCGTAGTCGGCGGCGACGCCGGCCGCGGGGTCCGAAAACAGGCGGGCGTCAACGCCGCGCTCCGCGAGGAACGACTTGTGCTCGTACGGCGACGAGATGGAGACGCCGACCGTCTGTACCTCGTCGGGGACGCCGCGGTCGCGGAGTTCGTTCCAGACGTACGTCGCGGGGAACGCGCCCGCCATCGTGTGAAACACGAGGAGGACGGGCCCGTCGTCGGTGAGGTCCGAGAGGGCGGCGTCCTCCCAGAACTCCGCGTTGACGAGCGGGCGGGTGAAGTCCGGGGCGGTATCGCCCACGGACGGAGCGTCGTGGTCGGGCAGAGAGACGACGTCGAACTCCGGCATCAAGCTCCCTCCCCGTAGGTGTGTTCGAGGTAGTCGACGATGTTCGCCGACTCGGACATCGTGACGCCGGTGTTGTCGTCGACGATGGCCGGGACCGAGCGCTTGCCCGAGACGCGCTTGACGACGTTCCGGTCGGAGTGCATCGGTTCGACGAACCGCGACTGGTAGGCGAGACCCTGTTCGTCGAGCGTGCGGACGACCCGCTCGCAGAACGGGCACGCTTGCAGTCGGTACAGCGTAATCGCCGGTTGCTCGTCGGACATGGGCGGCTGTTGGGCAGAGCGTCGCCTAAGCCCTTCGCTCGCGGGCATCCGCGCCGCAACATCGGTTCGACGGCCGGACCGGGGAGAGCGAACGACGCGCCGGCCGAGGCAGTGTCGAGGGCAACTCTTAATTCCGGTCCCGCGCAAGACAGTGTAGTTACATGGGTTTGCCGCCGATACAGTTACCTCCAGCCTCGACACTCGCGGCCGCACAGGTCTCGAATATTCCGCTGGACGACACGACGATCACAGTCCTCGGCGTGGCTGCGATTATCGTTCTCGTCGGTCTCTCGGCGTTCTTCTCCTCGTCCGAGATCGCGATGTTCTCGCTCGCGAAGCACCGCGTCGACTCGATGGTCGAAGAGGGGATTCCGGGCGCGGAGCGGGTCAAGTCGCTCAAAGACGACCCGCACCGCCTGCTCGTGACCATCCTCGTCGGCAACAACATCGTCAACATCGCGATGTCGTCGCTGGCGACCGGGCTCCTCGCCGTCCTCGACTTCGGCGCGGGCGAGTCGGTCCTCATCTCGACGTTCGGTATCACCACGCTCGTCCTCCTGTTCGGTGAGAGCGCACCGAAGTCCTACGCCGTCGAGAACACAGAATCGTGGTCGCTCCGTATCGCACGCCCCCTGAAGTACGCCGAGCTACTGTTGCTCCCGCTCGTCGTCCTGTTCGACCACCTGACGCGGCTCGTCAACCGCGTCACCGGCGGGCAGACCGCCATCGAGACGACGTACGTCACCCGCGACGAGATTCAGAACCTCATCGAGACGGGCGAGCGCGAGGGCGTCATCGAGGAGGAAGAACGCGAGATGCTCGACCGCATCTTCCGCTTCAACTCGACTATCGCCAAGGAGGTCATGACGCCCCGCCTCGACATGACCGCCGTCCCGAAGGACGCGACCATCGACGAGGCCATCGAGACGTGCGTGCAGGCCGACCACGAGCGCGTCCCCGTCTACGACGGGAACCTCGACAACATCATCGGCATCGTCAACATCCGAAACCTCGTCCGCGAGAAGTACTACGGCGAACGCGGCGTCGGCATCGCCGACATCGTCTCGCCGACGCTCCACGTCCCCGAGTCGAAGAACGTCGACGAACTGATGGCCGAGATGCAGGACACCCGGATGCAGATGGTCGTCGTCATCGACGAGTTCGGGACCACCGAGGGGCTCATCACCCTCGAAGACATGGTCGAGGAAATCGTCGGCGACATCCTCGAAGGCGACGAGGAAGAGCCGTTCGAGTCGGTCGACGAGAACACCTACCTCGTCCGCGGCGAGGTCAACATCGACGAGGTGAACGAGATGCTCGACATCGAACTCCCCGAAGGCGAGGAGTTCGAGACGCTCGCCGGCTTCATCTTCAACCGCGCCGGCCGCCTCGTCGAGGAGGGCGAGGAAATCAGCTACAACGACATCGTCATCCGCATCGAGCAGGTCGACAACACGCGCATCATGAAAGCCCGCATCCGGACCAACGCGGGCATCGAAGCCGCCGACGGCAACGGCGACGGCGACGACGAGGAAAACGGCGGCGACGAGGAAGCGGAAGTCGAGCCCGACACCTGACCTGACCTGACCTGACCTGACCTGACCTGACGACGCGACGGAGTCGCCACCGCCGACACCCGGTCGAACCCGTTTTCCGACCGCGAGTTATCCGAGGAGCGCAACCGACAGCACCACGAGCACCAGCGACGCCAACGCGAGAAACACCAGTCCGGTCGCGTCGGCGGTGCCGTCACCGAGCCGTCGCGCCCGTCCGCGGAAGCGAATCGCCAGCGCGAACGCGCCGAGGCCGACGGTCCCGAAGGCGAACCCGCGGAGCGAGATGCCGGTCACGACCGCCATCGCGACGTGGTAGACGCCGAAGGCGGCCCAGAGCGCGGACACGAGGGTGGTAAGCGCGACGCGGAGCGCACGGACGTTCACACGCCGAGTACGCTCGACGCGAGCGTAAAGACGCCGTAGCCCAGTCCGAGCGCGAGGGCGAGCGAGCCAATCCACGCGAGAACGGTGTAGAGCATCTTCCGCCCGGAGACCCCCGAGCCGCCGGCGGCGTAGCCCGAACCGATGATGGCGCTGACGATAATCTCGTTAAAGGAGACGGGGACGCCGAGGGCGACGGCGGTCTGGGCGATGGCGAACGAGGGAATCATCGCCGCGATGGAGCGCCGGGGGCCGAGCGAGGAGTAGTCCTGCGCGAGCGCCTTAATCATGCGCGGCGCGCCGGTCCACGACCCCGCGAGGAGGCCCAGTCCGCCGCCGACGAGGAGCGCCGGGAGCGGGACCGCGACCACGTCGAGGAGGGGAACGAGCGGTCCGATGGCGAGGCCGACCTGACTACCGCCGGCAGAGAAGGCGACGAGACCGCCGAGAACGAGCAGGAAGCGCCGTTGGCCGCGAGTCTTGTCGGTCGTCACCCAGCGGCCGACCACGGCGGCGGCGGCGAGCGCGACGAGAAGCGAGGCGGCGACGAACCAGCCCGTCTCGCCGAGGACGCCGAGACCGGTCAGTTCGACCGCGGCGGCCCGGGCGATCGAGGCCGACCCCGACGCGCCGCCGAGGCCCGCGAACTCCATGTTGGCGACGAGCAGGCCGACGAGGCCGGCGAGCGCGGGGACGGTCCACCGTTCTGAGACGCCGTCGGCCCGGAGGAGTCGGGCGGTCGCGTACGACGCCCCGCCGCCGACGAAGGGCGTGAGCACCCACAGCGAGACGATTTGTTGGTACTTCGACCACGCGGGGTCGCCGCCCATGGCGAGGCCGACGCCGACGACCGCGCCGGTGACGGTGAAGGCGGTCGCGATGGGGTAGCCGGCGAAGACGCCGATTGCGACGAGCACCGCCGCGGTGAGGAGCGCGACGACCGCCGCCCCCGCAGTCAGCGTGACGCCGCCGATGAGTTCCGTCCCGACCGCGTTGGTGACGTTCGCACCTTGCAGAAACGCTCCGGCGAAGCCGAGCAGGCCGACGATGAAGCCCGCGCGCATCACCGAGATGGCGTTGGCTCCGACCGCGGGCGCAAAGGGCGTCGACCCAGACGACCCCGCGCCGATAGCCCACGCCATGAACAGGCTGGCGAGCGCGGCGACGACGAACGTGGCGAGCGTCGCGGTGGCTACCACGGGGCTCCCCCCAGGCTGTCGTCGGCGTCGGCTGTTGTCCCGTCCATCAGCGGTGGCGCGCCTCGTCGTACCCCTCGCTCAGTCCGAGAAGCGTCCGACGGATGAGGAGATAGCCGAAGAAGACGAAGAGCAACAACGCGGCGAGCAACCCGACGAACACGGGATTCCCCGCGAGAAAGTCGACGAGACCGTCTACGACCAAAGGGTCGGTCATGTGGGTGGGTTCGGCGGGCACGAGGTATAGCAATTTCGGCGACGGGTCGTGAAAGAATACGAACACTCATGGGAAGCGGTGAGTAACGCCGATTCGATGGCCGACCTCATCCCCTCCAGCCCGGGCGACCCGGACGACGACCGGGACGACCGAGACCCCAAGGTCATCGGCCTCGACAGCGACGAGGCGGACGACCTCCTCGGCGCAATCTCCTCGTCGACCGCCCGGACGGTCCTCGCGTCGCTCCACGAGTCGCCGGCGACGCCCTCCGACCTCGCCGCCGAAATCGACACGTCCCTCCAGAACGTCCAGTACCACCTCGGCAACCTCTCGGAAGCGGGGCTCATCGAAGTCGCGGACACGAGGTACTCCGAGAAGGGCCGCGAGATGAACGTCTACACGCCCGCTGACCGGGCGCTCGTCGTCGTCGCCGGGCGCGAAGACGAGACGAAGGGTCTGAAGGGCGCGCTCACGCGCCTCATCGGCGGCGTCGGCGTCCTCGGCATCGGCGCGGCCGTCGTGAACCGACTCGCCCGTGCCGGGTCGGTGCTTCCGTTCGGTCTCGGAGGCTCGGCCGGCGGCGCGGGCGACTCCGGTGCCGGCCAGAGCGGCGGCTCGGGAGCCGACCTCAACGCGACCCGGACAGCCGATTCGGCTAACGCCACTCCCGCGGCGGCCGAGACGACATCGACCCCGACGCAGGCGGCCACAGAGACGGCGACGACGACCGACGGCGGCGGTGGGTTTAGCATCGCCGAGGCGACCACGACCGCGGATTCGACGACGCAGACCGCGGAAGCGACCCGAACCGCGGTCGAGTCGACGCCGACCGTGACGGAAGCCGCGCAGACCGCGACGGAGACCGTGACCGCGACGCCGACGCAGACGCCGGTTCCGGACACGACGGCCGCGCAGACGGCCACGGAGACCGCGGCGCGGGTCACGTCCGGGTCGGGCGGACTCGCGGAGACCATCGGGACGCTCTCGCCGGGGACGCTGTTCTTCCTCGGCGGGCTGACCGTGCTTCTCGCGTGGGTCGCGGTGGGCGTGCTGCGTGACTAAAACGGCTGTTTGAGCTTACGGTGCGTATTTGATACCGTCACCCGTAGGAGTGAGTGCGAGGTCGCGCGTGGCCCCCAACGACGACGGGGCTGCCATCCGTGCCCCCTGCCCCTCTTCCCGTCGTCTCGCGCGGCCTCGGACTGCCCCCCAACAGACCCGCTCCGGTCTGTTCCCGCTGCTTCTTCCGGCCCTCCACCGGACCTCGTCCTATTCCTCGGGGACGATACGAAACGTCTCGAACGTCTCGCCGTCGACCGTGACGAGTCGCCCGCGGAGGCCGCCGTCCGGCAGTTCCTCCAGTTCCGCGTGCGCCTTGCGGTTGCCCCGCGGTTGGGCGTGGCTTCCCGGGTTGAGGAGCGGAATCGGCCCGGTGCCGTGAAAGCCCGGCCGGTGGCTGTGTCCGAAGATGACCGCGTCGGCCCCGCGCTCGCGGCCGAACATCGACAGCGCGGTGTTCCCGCCGCGGCGGGTGTGAGTCACCGCGAACTCGACGCCGCCGTAGGTGACGTTCCGCGCCGCGGGAATCCGGTCGCGAATCTCGGAGCCGTCGTTGTTGCCGTACACCGCGAGGAAGCTGTCGGCCTCGTCGACGAACGCGTCGAGGACGGACTCGCGCATGAAGTCGCCCGCGTGGACGACGAGGTCGGCCTCGCGGACCGCGTCGAGGGTTCTGTCGGTCAGGCGATGACCGTCCGTGCTGTGGGTGTCGGAGACGACGACGAGCATGCGCGGGGCTAGGGCCCGGAGGGATTGAAACCTACCGACTGCGGCGTCGGTCCGCCCGGCGGCCCGTCGAGGATGGTCCGTCTCTCGATTCGCCGTCGGTAGCTCTATCCGGGCGGGGGGAGTGGCCCACGACATGGCAGGCAGTACGTCCGTCGTCGTCGCCGCGCTCTTCGCGAACGGGGCGATTGCGATTCTCAAGTTCCTCGGCTTCCTCGCGACCGGGAGTCCCTCCATGCTCTCCGAAACGTATCACTCCATCTCCGACACCGGCAACCAGGTGTTTCTCCTCATCGGCATCCGCGACAGCAAGCGCGGCGAGACGCAGTCGCACCCCTTCGGCCACGGGAAGTCGCAGTTTTTCTACTCCTTTCTCGTCTCCGTGATGTTGTTCGGTATCGCCGGCTGGGAGTCGGCCAAACACGGCTACGACGCCCTGATGCATCCCGGCCACGGCGGGGGCGGCGAGGCGCTCGTCCTGCTCGGCTTCGAAATCGAGCCCGTGTTGGTCAACGTCGCCATCCTCCTCGGGGCGATTGCCTTCGAGAGCTACGCCTTCCTGAAGGCGAACGCCGAACTCCGCCGGCAGATAGAAGAATACGAGTGGAGCGGCCTCGTCGAGGCCTTCCGGGAGACGAGCGACGTGACGACGCTCACGGCGTTCACGGAGGACACCGTCGCCCTCGTCGGCGCGGTGCTCGCGCTCGTCGGTATCGGCCTCACCGAGCTCACGGGCAACGAGCTGTTCGACGCCGGCGCGGCGCTCCTCATCGGGATACTGCTCATGGGCTTCGCCATCGCGCTCGCGTGGGAGAACAAACGCCTGCTCATCGGTGAGAGCGTCCCCATGGACGAAGAACAGGCGCTCCGCGACATCGTCAAAAACGACCCGCGGGTCGTCCACGTCGACCACTTCCGCGCGTCCTACGTCGGTCCCGAGAAACTGCTCGTCGCCCTCGACGTGAGCTTCGACCCCGAACTCGACACCGAGGAACTGGACGACCACATCACCGAAATCGAGGACGAACTCAAGGCGGCCGACGACCGGGTCCACTTCGTCTACATCGAACCCGAGTTGTAATCCGAACGAACCGAGTGGGCCGCCACCGGCCGACCGCGACTCACGGCGGCTTCCCCCGACCTACCGCGATTCGACCGCGTCGGCGACGAGGTCGACCGCGCGCTCCACGTCCGCACGCGAGACGTTCAGATTCGTCGTAAAGCGGGTGTGGTACTGGCCGAAGGTTCCGCCGAGGACGCCCGCGTCGTCGCACAGATTCACAAACTCCTCGGCCGTCAGTCCGGCACCCTCGGAGTCGACGACGACGATGTTCGTGTCGGGCGTCGGCACCGACAGACCGGAAACGGCGTCGAGACCCTCGGCGAGGAGCGTCGCGTTCTCGTGGTCGTCGGCGAGGCGGTCGACGTTGTCGAGCGCGACGAGCCCCGGCGCGGCGATGAGACCGGCCTGTCGCATGCCGCCGCCGAACTGCTTTCTGACGCGGACGGCCTCCTCGATGAACGACTCGGGACCGGCGAGCATCGAACCGACTGGCGCGCCGAGCCCCTTCGAGAGACAGAACATCACCGTGTCGACGCGCTCGACCATCGCCGTCGGGTCCTCGTCGAGGGCGACGCAAGCGTTGAACAGGCGCGCGCCGTCGAGGTGGACCGGAATCCCGAGGTCGCGGGCGGCGTCGGCCGCGGCGTCGATATCGGCTTTCGGAACCGCGACGCCGCCGCGGGCGTTGTGGGTGTTTTCGAGACACAACACGCCCGTGCCGGCGACGTGAAGCGACTCCTCGCGGGCGTGGTCGCGGACCTGTTCGGGCGTCGGCGCGGCGCGCTCGCCGGCGTCGTAGGCGCGGACCTGCAAGCCCGACAGTTGGGCGAAGCCGCCGACCTCCCACTTGTAGACGTGCGCCTTCTCGTCCACGAGCGCCTCTTGCCCGGGGTCGGCGTGGACGCGGGCGGCGATTTGGTTGCCCATCGTCCCCGACGGCACGAACAGCGCGGCCTCCTTGCCGACGAGTTCGGCGGCGCGCGCTTCGAGTTCGTTCACGGTCGGGTCGTCGCCGTACACGTCGTCACCGACGGCGGCGTCGCGAGCGGCCTCGCGCATCTCGTCTGACGGGAGCGTGACGGTGTCGCTTCGGAGGTCAATCATGCGCGGAGAGACCGCGCCGACGGAGAAATAATCGGTGGTCCGCGGGGCGTTCTCGGCCGGGGGCGCAATATTTGCGCTTCGAAAGGTGTTTGCCCCGGGGACACACACGACGCGGTATGGACCCGCGCATCCGCGAGCACGCACAAACCATCGTCGACCACTCCACGAGCGTCGAGGCCGGCGACAACGTCGTCGTCTCCGCGCCCTCGGTGGCCGAGGACCTCGTCACGGCCGTCCACGAACTGCTCGGCGACCGGGGTGCGAACGTCGTCGCGATGGACGCGAACCCGCGATTCACCCGCGCGTTCCTCCGCGCCGGCGACGACGACTACGAGACGCCCGAACACATGCTGGCGCTTTACGAGGAGACCGACGTCATCATCCGCGTCCGCGGCGAGACGAACGCCACCGAACAGAGCGACGTGCCGCCGGAGACGAACGCAGCGTACAAGCGCGCCTACAAGCCCGTGCAGGGCGAGATGCTCACGAAGCGCTGGTGTCTCACCCAGTTCCCCGCGAAGGGGAGCGCCCAACTCGCGGGCATGAGCACCGAGGCCTACGAGAACTTCGTCTACGACGCCGTCACCCTCGACTGGGAGGCGCAGGGCGAACTCCAACAGCAGTTAGTCGACATCCTCAACGACGGCGACGAAGTGCGCATCAAGTCGGGCGACGAGACCGACGTGACGATGCGCATCGCCGGCAACACCGCCATCAACGACACGGCCGAACACAACCTCCCCGGCGGCGAGGTGTTCACCGCGCCCGTAAAGGACTCCGTGAACGGCGAGGTCCACTTCGACCTGCCGCTGTACCGGCAGGGCCGCGAGGTCTCCGGCGTCCGCGTCCGCTTCGAGGACGGTGAAGTGGTCAACTACTCCGCCGAGGGCAACGAGGAGGTCTTAGACGGCGTGTTCGACACCGACGAGGGCGCGCGCTACCTGGGCGAACTCGGCATCGGCATGAACCGCAGCATCGACCAGTTCACCTACAACATGCTGTTCGACGAGAAGATGGGCGACACCGTCCACATGGCCGTCGGCTCGGCGTACCCCGAGACGGTCGGCGCGGACAACGAACTCAACGAGAGCGCCGAGCACGTCGACATGATCGTCGACATGTCCGAAGACTCGGTCATCGAGGTCGACGGCGAGGTCGTCCAGCGAGACGGCACGTTCGTCTTCGAAGACGGGTTCTGACCGGACCGCCGGCTCCGCCGGGCAGCGAAAACTCGCAACATTTCATCTCCAGTTTATCGCCCGGTGAATCGGCTCGCGTCGTCCGGGTTTCCAGTCGAAACGAGAGCCTTCGAGCGGTCGTCGGAAACGGCGCGGAGCCGCGGGCGAAACTCGGGCGGAACGCCGGCCGCATCGAGCGACCCTCGCGGGTCTCCAGTCGAGGCGGGTCCCGTCCGGATATAGACAATTCGATGACAACTATACACACACGCCAGTAGATTTATTCCGCCCAGTCGACGAACACGAACCGATGCCAGCGGTTCAGTGCCGGGAGTGTGGACGCGACGTGGCGGTCCACGAGATAGAGACGACGACGAAGACGACGCCCGACGGCTTCGACACGCGATATCGGTGTCCCTACTGCAAGGCGGAGATGCGCGACGTAAAAACGCGAATCGTCTGACGGCGTTACTCTTCGAGGTCGAGGTCGAACTGCTCGTTTTCGGTGACGGCGTTGAGCACGACCGAAGTGTTGGACTCGCGGATGTCCGCGTCGGTGAGCAGTTTCTTGATCTGCGTGTTCATGCCGTCGGTGTCGCGGAACTTGCCGATGGCGATGATGTCGTAGTCGCCGGTGACCTCGTACACCGAAATCATCTGCTTTTCGGCGCGGAGGCGCTCTGTAATCTCGGGGAGCGCGGAGCCCTCGACTTTGAGTTGGATGACCGCGGTCACGTCGTAGCCGAGCGCGTCGTAGTTGACGCGGGGGGTGTAGCCCTCGATGACGCCTTCGTCTTCGAGGTCTCGCAGGTGGTTCGAGACGGTCGTCACCGACACGTCGAGCTCTTCAGCGAGGCTTCGCAGACTCGCTCGACCGTCGCCGAGGAGCGCATTGATGAGCTTCGCGTCGAGGTTTTCGTACGTCATTACATCCAAAGACCGTCCGGGGGCATTAGAATTTTACGAATATCCAATTCTGTGGCGAGGTGCGGGGAATTGCATTAAGCGGAAATGTCTTTATAGTGCGGGTGTTCGAATCGCGTGTTCAGGAAAATGACGGAAGACAACGCACTCACCGACGGCGGCCTGAGCGACGAGGCACAGGCAGTCATCGACGAAATCGAAGAGAAGAACGTCGACTTCCTCCGACTCCAGTTCACCGACATTCTCGGAACGGTGAAGAACGTCTCCATCCCGGCTTCGCAGGCCGAGAAGGCGTTCACCGAGGGTATCTACTTCGACGGTTCCTCCATCGACGGCTTCGTGCGCATCCAGGAGTCCGACATGCGCCTCGAACCCGACCCGTCGACGTTCGCCGTCCTTCCGTGGCGGAAGAAGGAAAACAGCGCCGCCGGTCGTCTCATCTGTGACGTGTTCAACACGTCCACCGGCGAGCCCTTCAGCGGTGACCCGCGTGGCGTCCTCAAGCGCGCTATCGAGCGCGCCGAGGAACTCGGCTATGACGTGAACGTCGCTCCCGAACCGGAGTTCTTCCTGTTCGAAGAAGACGAAGACGGCCGCGCGACGACCGTCACGAACGACGCCGGCGGCTACTTCGACCTCGCCCCGAAGGACCTCGCGTCCGACGTGCGCCGCGACATCATCTACGGCCTCGAAAGCATGGGCTTCGACATCGAAGCTTCGCACCACGAGGTCGCCGAGGGTCAACACGAGATTAACTTCACGTACGACGACGCCCTCTCGACGGCCGACAACGTCGCCACGTTCCGGTCCGTCGTCCGCGCCATCGCGGCCGAACACGACCTCCACGCGACGTTCATGCCCAAGCCAATCCCGCGCATCAACGGCTCCGGCATGCACACGCACATCTCGCTGTTCAAGGACGGCGAGAACGCGTTCCACGACGGCGACGACGAGTTCGATCTGAGCGACACGGCCAAGAGCTTCGTCGCGGGCATCCTCGACCACGCGCCCGCCATCACGGCGGTCGCTGACCCGACGGTCAACTCCTACAAGCGCCTCGTCCCCGGCTACGAAGCGCCGGTCTACATCGCGTGGTCCGACCGCAACCGCTCGGCGCTCATCCGCAAGCCGGCCGCCCGCACGCCGGCCGCCTCGCGCATCGAGGCCCGCTTCCCCGACCCGTCCTGTAACCCGTACCTCGCGTTCGCCGCGCTCATCCACGCCGGTCTCGACGGCGTCGAGAAGGGCCTCGACTGCCCCGACCCGGTCCGCGAGAACATCTACGAGTTCGACGAGGCAAAGCGCGAAGAGTACGGCATCGAGACGCTCCCGAAGGACCTCGGCGGCGCCGTCGACGCCCTCGAAGAGGACGAAGTCATCCAGGAGGCCCTGGGCGACCACGTCTTCGAGAAGTTCGTCGAAGCCAAGCGCTCCGAGTTCAAGGACTACCTCGTCGACGTCTCCCAGTGGGAGCTCGACCGGTACCTCGAGACGTTCTAAGCGTCGCGCACGCCCAACACCGATTTTTCTTTCGCTCCCGCTCGCCGGAGAGCGACAGCCACCGGTATCGCAGTCGGCGAGAAACCAGAGACAACACTACCTAGAACCTGAGCAACACACCGAAACAGGCTCTCAGTCGGCGCGCCGGGTCGCTCCGTTTCCGAGCCCGAGTCGGCCCTGTATCCGCGGCGCGACGAGGATGAACGCGACCACCGCCGCGGTGACGAGCACCGTCACCGGAACCGAGGCGTCGGCAACGTCGACGCCGACCCAGAGGCCGCCCGCGCCGAGGAACGCGACGAGCGCGACCGGCGGCGACAGCGTCGGGAGCGACTCGTGGCCGGCGAGTCGCGTCCAGCCGAGGAGACCGCCGAGCGACCCGCCGAGCGCCGCCGCGGCGTTTTCGGTGTGCCCGGAGAGACCCGTGGCGAACACCACCGCGAGCGCGAGGACGCTGAGGCCGGCCGCGATGGCGAACAGGCGCGCCGGGTCGAGATGGCCGGTCGCGTCGGGGTCGTCCGCGGCGGCGACCACGGACACCGCCTTCAGGAAGCCGAGGCCAAGGAGGACGCCGACGACGATGTCGACACCGTAGTGGACGCCGAGGAAGACCCGCGAGAGCGAGACGATGCCGACGACGACCGCCGCGGCGACGAGCCGGCGGCGACGGTCCCACACGTCGAGAAGCGAGACCGCGGCCCCGTAGACGACGGTCGTCCCGAGGGCGTGGCCGCTCGGGAACCCGAAGCCGTCGTCCGTCGTGAACGAGACGAACAGGTCCGAAAGCGGCGACGGCCACGCGGGCGCGGCGGCGACGGCCGCGGTCGGCGGTCGCGGCAGGGCGAAGCCGACTTTCAGCGCGGTGACGAGCGCCAGCGACCCGAGCGCGAGGCCGACGAAGGAGGCCGCGGTTCGCCGCGGGCGCGCCGTGATTCGGGGCCGACAGAGCCAGTACAGCGAGGTGAACGCGACGAAGAAGAACCACTGGTCTCCGAGTTGGGTGACGAGACCGAACAGGAAGACGAGCGCGTCCGGGGCGTCCGCGAGCACCAACTCCCCGAACCCGCGGGTCTGAAGCGAGAGCGCGGACCGGAACATCTCAGCCGCGGCGTTTGCGGACCGCGTCGATGGCGCGCCCGGGGACGCCGAGGGCGCTCAGGCCGATGCCGAAGATGACGAACAGGACGTAGAGTCCGAGCGTCGATAGGAAGATGATGAGCATGGCGACGACCGCGATGAGGTCCGACTGGAGGTAGTGAAACGCGCCGAGCGTGAGGACGACGCCGTAGCCGAGCACGAGGTAGGGACCCCACCCGCGGGCCTTGCCGCGGCGCATCCGGCGGCGGACGTAGCGCTTCAACTCGGCTTCGAGCTTGGGCTTTTCGACCGTCCGGTCGGTCACGTCGTCCTCGAATGCGTCGAGGTCGGCCCGAAGTTCCTCGACCTGCGATTCCAGCTCCTCGATGTCGGGAGCGCCGCGCGGGGAGACGGACGCGCCGGTCTCCGCGTCGTCGGCGTCCTCCGTCCGCGGCCCATCGGTGTCACCTCGGTCGTCGCTCATATCCGTACGAGCGTCATGTCGGCCTCCCGTATGTTGTACCTGCCGGTCCACTCCGGGCGGTCCCCCCGGCGGGTCACGCGGTTCTGCGGGCGACGCGTCGCCGCCGACCCCCGCGAGGACCGCGTTGACGACCGCGCCGGAAAGCAGGATGAGCCCCGAGAAGTAGAACCACGTCACGAGCAACAGGAGCGTCCCGAGCGCGCCCGCGACCGACGCGCCGGCCACCGACGCGTAGATGCCGAAGCCGACCCCGAGGAGGGTCCAGCCGACGGCCGCGAAGACGGTCCCCGGCACGACCTGTCGCGGCGAGAGGTCGGCGTCGGGGAAGACGTAGTACAGCGGGAAGAACGCCGCACAGAGCGTGAGCAACAGCAAAAGCGGCGAGAGCAGTTGGAGAAACGGCACGTCAAGCAGGCCGAGCAGCGCGGTCAGCACCGCGACGCCGATGGTGCCGACGCCGATGCTGGCGAGGGCGATAGCGCCGTCGCGGAGCTGGTCGAGGAGGCCACCCGCCTCGGAGCCGTAGATGCGCGAGAAGGCGATGTCGAGGCCGCGAAAGAGCTTCAGCGCGCCCCACACCGTCAGCCCGAGGCTCACCGCCCCGACGCTTCCCTGCCCGGTTCGGTCGGAAAGCGCCTCCTCGACGAGGCCCTGGCCCGTCGGAACGAGGTACTGCTCGACGAGCGTCTGGAGTTGCGCCTGCAGTTCCGCGCCGCCGACGGCGGTGGCGACGACGACGCCGAGGACGAGAAGCGGAATCAGCGAGACGAGCGCGTAGTACGAGATGCTGGCCGCGAGAAACGAGATTTCCTTCTCCCGAATCGTGTCGACGACCGCCCGCGCGACGGGAACGGCGGTTCGGATGTTGGCGCTCACGTATCACCGAAACGACACGGGAGGCAAAGAAGCTACCCGCCGAAGCGGCGGTGTGTACCGGTTACGACGCGGTTCGCCGTCGCCCTCGTCACGCCTCGGGGTCGAGCGCGGCGGTCGCCTCGCGTATCTCAGCGACCGTCGCGTCGGTCTTGAACGCGGTGCCGTGGTAGTGGGCGGGGGTGGCGTCGTAGCCGGCGTCGCGGAGGGTTTCGAGGAACGTCTCCATCTTCGAGGCCGACCGGCCCCAGAGCTTACAGAGGCGGTGCTGGTCGAAGTGGGTCGGCGTATCGAGTTCGACCGCGAGCGTGTCGAGGAGCTTTCGGGCGCGTTTCGCGGTGCCGAAGTCCTCTGTCACCTCGTCGCGGACGGCCCCGGCGAACGCCGGTTCGGAGACGGGACCGAGCCAGATGGGGCCGGCTTCGAGAATCCGGGTCGAGTCGCAGTTGGCGCACGCCTCGGGCGGGTGGGCGATGAGCGAGCGCTCGGTCTCGCGGTGGAGGCAGTCCTCGCAGTGGTAGACGAAGCCGGTCGATTCGAGGAGTTCGTCGGCCTTCGTCGCCCGCTCGTCGAGTTCGAGATACGCCCGCGCGTAGTGGCGCGTCGCGTGCGAGAGAATCGGGACGGCGGCCTTGTCGTAGCGGGCGGCGGTGCGGACCATCGCGCCGAGGAGCGTCCGAAGCCCCATCTCGGGGTGGTAGTCGGTGTTCTGCGGGAGACAGCCGTACTTCCGGATGCCGCTTTTCTGGTGTGCGCCGCACAGCGGGGCGGTGTCGGTGGCGGTGACGCAGACGAGGTCGCGGGTGTTGGCGAAGGCGGGGTCCGCGAAGGGCATCGGCGTGCCGAAGGGGTCGAGGTCGACCACGTCGAAGACCTCGTCGTACATGAGGGCGTTGGCGTTGCGGTGGACCGCCTCGCCGCCGTTGCCGGCGCGGTCGAGGTTCGACTGGGCGAGTTCGACGGCGTCGGCGTCGAGGTCGGCGCAGGTCACGTCGTAGCCCTCGGCGGCGGCGCGGACGCCCCGGATGCCCGAGGCGGCCATCGCGTCGAGGTAGCTCTCGGCGCGGGGTTCGCGCTCGCGGAAGGCGCGGAGGACGGCCGCGGTGATGTCCCGGTTCAACTCCTGTGTGGGGTTGTAGAAGACATCGTCGCCGGTCCCCGCTGACGCCCCGTCGCGGGCGTCGGGAACCTCGATTTCGACGCCTCCCTCGCTCACGTGCATACCCGCAGTCGCCCGCGCGGGCGGAAACCGGTTGCGATGCGATTGTGCGGTGCGGTTGTACGACGCGATTGCGACGCGATTGCGGCGGTCGGTCCACCCCGCGGCATCGAATGCGTTTTCACCGCCACCGACGAACTCGGGAGCGTGGATTCGGCCGACGACTGGCGAGCGGCGCTCGCGGAGACCGGGCGACTCTCGCCGCAAATCGTGCAGGCCATCGTCGACGCCCACGGCGACCGGGGCGTCACGGCCATCGAGGCCGTCTCCGAGCGGCGGGTGAAGCGCTACCGCGACTTCGACGTGGTCGTCGGCTACGACGACGAGTACGTGGTCGAAGACCGGGGCTGTACCTGCAAGGACTCCCAGTACAACCTCGACCCCGACGAGGGCGAGCGCTGTTGGCACGTCCTCGCGGTCGACGTGGCCGAGGCCCTCGACGAACTCGACCACCACGACATGTGGTACTCCGACGTGCGGGAGTTTCTGTAAGCACACGGCTCACTCGCGCGCCCGTTCGGCCCGTCGCCGCGCCGCGGGAACGACCACAATCCTTTCCGAACCCCGCCGCGAACCTCGGGCCAACGGATGGCTGATTTCGACCTCTCTATCGACGAAAAGCGGGTGTACGCGGACAAGTCCGGCAAGCAGACGGCGTACGTCGCCGCCGGCGTCGGGGTCGTGACCGTCGACGTCTCCGACGACCTCGTCGGGGGGTTCCGCATCGACCGCCGGTGTACCGCGCTGGACGCCGCCGGGTCGCCCGGGGAAGTCGTCGTCGCCACCGACGAGGACGTGCTGCTCGTGCAGGGCGACGACTACCACGAACTCGACTTCGGCCCCGCGGCGGCCGTCGGCTTCCACCGCAATCGCGTCGTCGCCGCCGACGACTCGGGTCGGGTCGCCCGCTTCGACGAGTCCGGGTGGACCGACCTCGGCGCGGTCGGGGCGGTCCGCGCCCTCGACGGGAGCCTCGTCGCGGCCGACGACGGCGTCTACCGAATCGGTGACGGCGGCCTCTCGCACGTCGGCTTGAACGACGTGACCGACGTGTCCGACCCCGCGGGCCGCCTCGGCGGCGACTCGGGAACCCCGCTCGCCGCGACCGACTCGGGACTGTACGCGCTCGGCAACGGCTGGATGGACGCGCTCGACGGGGCGTTTTCGGCGGTCGCGTCGATGCCGGACGGCCGCGCCCACGCGGTCGGCCCGGACGGCGTCGTCGCGCGCGACGAGGAGTCGGGCGCGTGGGAGGCCGCGCCGATTCCGCTGGACGAGTCGGTCGTCGCGCTCGCCCACGACGCGCGGGCCGCCTACGCCGTCACCGACGCGGGGAGCTTCTGCGTTCGGCTGACCGGGGGCGACTGGCGGACGCAGGTGCTCGGGTTAGAGACGGTCGGCGTCGCGGTTCGCTGACACGCGACGCGGCTGAACGCAACGAAAAGCGGTTTTACCCCCCACGAGAGACGAACGGGTATGCTCGTACCCGGCGCATCCTCGCAGGCACTCGCGGCCGCGCTCGCCGACGAACTCGGCGAGTCGCTCGCGGCCGTCGAGTACGACCGCTTCCCCGACGGCGAGACGCTGGCCACGGTCCCCGGTTTCGACGCCGACGCCGCCACCATCGTCGCCAGCACCGCCAGCAACGACGCCTACGTCGAACTGCTCCAACTGCAAGACGCCGTCCGCGAGGCCGGCGCATCGGCGGTCACGACGGTCATCCCGTACATGGGCTACGCCCGACAGGACAAGGCGTTCGAGGCCGGCCACCCGATTTCGGCCCGCGCGGTCGCCCGCGCCGTCAGCACGACGACCGACCGCGTCGTGCTCGTCAACCCCCACGAGGACGCCGTCGCCGACTTCTTCGACGTGCCCGTCGACATCGTCGACGCCGCCGGGCGACTCGCGGAGCCGCTCCCCGAACTCGACGCCCCGCTGTTTCTGTCGCCCGACTCGGGAGCCATCGACATCGCGGAGACCGTCCGCGACGCCTACGGCGAGGGCGAGACCGACTACTTCGAGAAGGTGCGCCACTCCGGGACCGACGTGGACATCACGCCGAGCGACGCCGACTTCGCGGGCCGCGACGTGGTCATCACCGACGACATCATCGCCACCGGGTCGACCATGAGCGAGGCCGTGTCCGTCCTCGCCGACGGCGGCGCGAAGCGCGTCTTCTGTGCGACCGTCCACCCGCTTCTCGCCCGCAACGCCCGCACGAAACTCGCGCGCGCCGGTATCGAGCGCGTCGTCGGTACCGACACCATCGAACGCGACGTGAGCGAGGTGTCCGTCGCGCCCGTTCTCGCCGGCGAAATCGAACGATAACGTATCACACACTCTCTCGAAACGGTTTTGCCAGTCCCCGCATCTCGGGATAGTATGGGACGCTACGGAGACATCGACTACCCGCGGATGACCAAGACCGGCCTCGGACTGGGGCTCGCGCTGTTCCTGTTCGGCGCTATCGGCGCGAAAGTCGCCCTCGCGGTGAGCGGCGGTGCCATCCCCGGCTGGGAGCGAACGCTGTTTTTCGACGCCGAGTGGCTCGGCATCGCGCTGGTGCTGTTCTCGCCGATTATCTTCGGCATCGTGCTCCCGCTGACGGAGTAGATGGTCGACGCCGACCCGCGGTTCCCCGACGCCGACGAGACGCTCGTCCTCGAACCCGACTGCGCGCGCTGTCCGGCGCTCGTCGACTGCCGCAACCGCATCTCGTGGGGCGTCGGCCCCGACGACGCGACCGTGATGGTCGTCGGGGAAGCGCCGGGCGCGGGCAACCCCGACGCCGACCGCTGGCGGGGCGGCAACTGGACCGGGATGTCCTACACGGCCCGGCACTCCGGCCGCCGCATCCGCGAGACGATGGCCGCCGTCGGCTACGAATCGGGCGTCTTCTACACGAACGCCGTCAAGTGCTTCCCCTCGGACGGCGAGGGGTCGAACCGCGCGCCCACGGCCGCCGAGAAGGCGAACTGCCGCGACCACCTCGTTTCCGAACTCGAAGCCGTCGACCCCGACGTGGTGGTCCCGACCGGCCGCCACGCGACCGAAAGCGTCCTCGCGCTCGACGACGCCTCGCTGGACGGCTTCCTCGATACCGTCCTCGACCCCGTCGAGAGCGAGCGGTTCGGCTACACCGTGGTCCCGCTTTTACACCCCTCGTACCGCGACGTGTGGCTGTCGCGTCTCGGCTACGAGTTAGACGAGTATCTGGCCGACTTGGAGGCGTTGCTTCCCGAGCGGTAACCCACCGATCATTGCGCAATTCAGTAGATGTATTGCGCAATCTGAGATGGATTGCGCGCAATATCAACTAGTTCGCCGAGGGAACAGCGGGAGGTTGCGCAATCGAGGGTCGATTGCAGTTGCGATTGCGTGCAATTGGCGCAGTTGCGTCTCTCACAGACGAGACCCTCCACAATCGGCCGGGGAGGTTCGGTGGACACGCTCCACCTGTGCCGACAGCGAGACAGACGAGACGGCACGCACGGACCGGTCCGAACTTTCTTTTCCTCGCCAATCGACGTGCCACGTATGTCCGACTGCATCTTCTGCGCCATCGTCGACGGCGACATCCCGGGCCGAATCGTCCACGAGACCGACCACTCGCTTGCGTTCCTCGACGCCAACCCGCTCGCGCCCGGCCACACGCTCGTCGTCCCGAAAGAGCACCACGCCCGCCTCGACGAGGTTCCGGCCGACGCCGCGGCCGACCTGTTCGCCGCCGTGAACGACCTCGTGCCGCGCGTCGAGGCGGCGGTCGACGCCGACGCGACGAACGTCGGCATCAACAACGGCCCCGCCGCCGGCCAGGAGGTCGACCACGTCCACGTCCACATCGTCCCGCGGTTCGAGGGCGACGGCGGCAGTCCCATCCACGCCGTCGCGGGCGAGCGCCCCGACCTCTCCGACGAGGAACTGGCCGACATCGAGGCGGCCATCTCGGGCTGAGGGCACGCTGTCGCTCCAGCCGGCGCTACATCTCCCGCCGAACGTGTCGATGTAAAAACATATACGGGCGCCGCGAGTGCCGACTGTCGTGGCAGTCCTCCAATCGTTTCGAACGGCCCTCCGAATCGTCACCGAGACGCCGGTGCTCGTCGCGTTCGCCCTCGCGTTCGGCCTCATCGGCGCGTTGAACAACGCCTCCGGTCCGGCCGGGGCCGTCGGCTCGCTCCTCCAACTCCTCGCCGTGCCGGCGCTCACCGGCGCGTTCTACACCGTCGCCGACGGCGCGCGCCCCGGCTCCGACACCGACCTGCGCGCGTCCACCGCGGCACAGCGCTACTACGTCAGCCTGCTCGGCGCGACGCTCCTCGCCGGATTGGTCGTGTTCGTCGTCGCGATGGTCGTCGGCGGCAGCGTCCTCGGCTACGTCGGGTTCGACCGACTCAACGCGGTGCTGAACGGCTCCGCGAGCCTCACGCCCGCCGAACTCGCCGCGTCCGGGGTGGCGCTCGTGGTCCTGATGGCCGTCGTCTACGTCTTCACCTTCTTCGACACCGCCGTCGTCCTCGACGGGCAGACCGCCGGCGGGTCGCTCAGCAGAAGCGTCGACTTCGTCCTCAGCAACCTCCGGGCCGTCGTCGGCTACGCGGTCGTCGCGACCGCAGTGACCTCGGTCGTCGACCTGCCGGTGCTCTGGTTCGTCACCCTCGACGGGGCGACCACCGTCGCCGGCGCGGTGACGGCGTTCCAAGCGCCGATGTCGACGGTCGATATCGCCGTCGTGGCCGTCGGTTCGACGGTCACGACGCTCGTCGGCCGAACGTACAAGGTCTGTTTCTACCGGGCCTGCGCGGACGCCGCGCCGGGAGCGGACCCGGAATCGGGTGACGGCGAGTGGACGGCGTAGTCGCGCGTCCGGCGACGCCGGCGGCGGGCGACCGAAGCTATTAATCTGAGCACCCGACCACTCGCGGTATGTCCATTCCCACCACCATCGCGCTCGTCGGGGCCACCGGCGGCGCGGGCACGACCCGACTGTCGCTCGAACTCGCCGCAGCGCTCGCGACCGACGGCCGCGACGTGGCCGTCCTCGACGCGGCGTTCGCCACGCAGGGCCTCTCAGACTACGTTTCGGGGACGCTCGACCCCGACGCGACGGCGCTTGTCACCGACGCCGCCGACGTGCCGCTGGAGTCGGGGCTGGTCGCGTTCGAGACCGACGCCGAGGGACGCGTCGCCGTCTGCCCGGCCGCGGCCCCCTTCGAGCGGCTCGCGCGGGCGATGACGCCCGACGCCGCGCGGGCGTTCGAAGGTCGTATCGCCGAGGCCGCAGACGGCTTCGACCACGTCCTCGTCGACGCGCCGCTCCTCGCGTCGAACCAGACGGTCGCCGCCGCCGCGGCCTGCGACCGGGTCGCGCTCGTCGCGCCCGCCACGGACCGCGGTGCCGACGCCGTCGGTCGACTCAGCGCGCGGGCCGCCGACATCGACACCGACGTCGACGCCGTCGTCTCCACGTTCGGGGAACTCCGCGACGCGGACGTCGTCGTCCCCGAAACCGAGGCGGACGGCATCGCCGACGCGCCGGCGTGCCGCGACGACGCCGAACTCGCGGCGGGCGTCGCCGCGGTCGCGGAGGTCGTCCTCGACGTCGAAATCGAACCCGCGGCCGCCACCGGCGGGGTCCTCGGCTCGGTCGGCGAGTACGTCCGTCGCTGAGCGCACGGGGCGTCGAGTACGTTGGGAGAACAGTCGTGCGTCTCGGCCGCTGGCGGTTGTTGGATTTCAATCCAGAGTTCAACCGCATCACAACGAGAATTCGGTAGAAAGACCCAGCGAGTACATATTTTCTAGATATACAGTCTCGATATCCTCATAGTATGTATGGATATAGCTGTCAATCGTCTCTCGATTCGGGTCAGCACTCTCAATTCGATCTCCACGCATATACTGAACCAACTCACGTGGGATCTCACACTCGACTTGCCAGTATGTGCTAAACCGATGCCGCCCGTAATGACTCGTCACCGCTCGATGAACATCGGTCTCGTCATACTCTGGCCTGAACACGCTCGTCCACACGCGGTTGATCGCTTCAGGGGTGATTTGCGAAGCTGTCGTGTGACTCTGGAACACCCACTGACTCCCCGTATCTGGTCGTACCAATAAGTGCTGCACGAGTGATTGGTACACCTCGTCATCTAGTGGGAGGAGTCGCGCTCGGTGTGACTTATTCCCCGGTTCCTCGTATCTCGACGGGATGTAAACCGCCTGGGAGAGGTCCTCGACGATGGGGGTTGTTCCAAGTCCAGGGTATGCTGTGTTCAGTTCCTCGTGGTCAACTGCGAGGTTCGCCAGTCGGAGATTACTCACCTCACCGGCCCGCAGACCCAGTTTGAGTTGTAAGACGACAATGAGACGGTCGCGGACATCGGTGATCGTGCGGACGATTTCACCGAGGCGCGTTGGCGAAATTCTCGGCGGGTCTTTCGAGGGGGGTTGTGACAAATCCGTTGTCGCGAACACGTACTCGAACGGATTGTAGCCAGGATCATGCGGGAACACTGAATCGGCCTGCCAGTAGCGATACACTCGATTGAGTCGGTGAAGCCGTGTCCGAATTGTCACGGGCTTCAGCTCTCGCGTTGAGAGACAGTTCTCCACGTACCGGAGGATATGGTCCTCGCTCGGACACGCCGGGTGCCGTCCTACACTGGACATATGGCGAGTCCACTCGTCGATGAGTTGCTGGTATGCTTGTGTGGTTCTAGGGGCAGGGTCGTCTGGCTCGAGGCCACATTTCAGGAAGACCTCAAATGGATCCACCGCCAGCGCTTCGAAGGTCGACTCGTACACCGACAGGGGATCACGTTCTCGTCCGAACGCGGCGCCAATTTCATCGCGAAGTGCATTGCCCGCCGAGTCATAGTCGTCGGTCATTGCGGTGCACCTCCCAACATCATTGTTCTCCTGTCTTCTTCGCCCACAGCGCTTGTGCCGTGGGATAGCTCGCCGCCGCCATCCACACGGGATGATACACGTGTGGGTATCCTGGATGCCGCTGAAGCCATGTGAAGAACTCTTCAACACGAATCCAGTATTCAGAGTAGACTGTGTTGAGCGTCCGCGTCTCCGTTAACTCTGCAAGCCACGCCTCCACGTCGACCGGTCTTGCACACGCGTGATGCCGACCCCGCGACTCTATGTACGACGTGAATGCGGAGCCTGCTTTCCGCAATGTTGCACGGTACGCGTTCGAATCGAAATTGGGGTTCCGTGAGTTGACGAATTCATCCCACACATCTCGTGTCTCAAACGTCGATGAAAACCGCTCTAGTCGTGATCGAGAGGGGACGTCATTCAGTTGTTTGTAGATGCCCATCCGCCGGTGTACGTTGTTTGATTTTTGTCGATTCATACGAATTCGACCGCTTCAGGCAGCCGACACCCCTGTCGGCTGCCAATAAAATCTCATGTTCGACTTGATGGCTGAGAGTGTACGATATCACCAGTACAGGGCACGGGTGTATCCGCAACAAGACGTTCACAAGGCGTCTTCGACATCTGTTCCGAGTGAGTTCGTATATAGTCTACATGGCCATGAATATCCGCGATAGGCCCTGAGGCCCGAATTAGTGAATTTTGGATTCCTACTCAACTCGTGTTCCGTACTGTACCGAAATTCCGTATTGCCGGTACACCTCGACGTAGGTAGGGTGTATCGGGGATATAGAAATATGCTGTCCACTCGAATAACCACCTGAGACTGACAGTGAGTCAGAGCGAATCACCAGTGGTTGAAATCGTCGTAGAGAGTATACAGCCCTGTTCGAGCTAGTATTCGACTTCACGTCGACGTCTCGAAATAGGTATCTGACGGCCGTTTCACGACAGCACCACGGGCGATAGCTGGCTACACCCCTGTTCGAGCCTTATGTTGCGGATACACCCAATCGGTGTACTCGAAGCGGGGAGAGTGAATCCGTCTCGATATGAAGTGGGGGTTGTGATGCAAAGGGAGATTTCTCTGACTGCTCTTCCGGAAGCTTCTCAAAGGATTCGGCGGCGATAGCTTGCCGGGAAGTGACTTCATAAACTTTGCAGTTTTGACTATCTCGGTACTTGTGAGAGGAAGAATTGAGACCGTCCACAGGCGCTCCCAGACCGGCTGACATCGACGCAGTCGGCCAAGACTCGGGCGATAAATGTCTACGTCGCGCGGTACACGTCGCCGCGGGGCTCGTAGATGTCGCCTTTCATCTTCAGCTTGTCAAGCTGGTCGTTGACCGTCTTTTCGTCCATGTTCAGTTCGCTGTTGGCGCGTTCGAGGACCTCCTCGTGGGGCGCGCCCTCCTCGTACTCCTCCTGCATGGTTCGGATGAGTTCGAGCAGGTTCTTGATGCGGTCGCGCTGGGTCTTCGAGCGGCCCGTCTCGACGATGTCGGCGTCGAATTCGCCGGTCTCTGGGTCCATGCCGATGTCGCGCAGGCAGGACTCGACGATGCCCGTGACGCGCTCTGCGTCCTCGCGAGTCACCTTGTCCGAGAGGCGGACGCGGGCCGAGGCCTCGCCGAGGCGGACGAGCGCTTCGAGCTTCCGGGCGGTCACGGGAACGGGCGCGTCCTCGTCGGCACCGCGGGCGCGGAAGTCGACGTAGAAGTCGCGGATGACCTCCTTCGCCTCGTCGGTCATCGTCGGGTAGCAGGTGCGCTTCGCGTAGGCGATGTACTTGCGGAGCAGGTCCGCGTCGATGGTGGGCGCGACCTCGTCGGTGACGGCGTCGACCTGCTGTTCCGTGAACTCGGAGTTGGCGACGTTCGTCCGCTGGGTGTTCAGCTCGCCCGCGTAGTTGGTCTTGAGGATGTGGTCCGCGAGCTTGGAGTCCTCGTCGGGGTCGGGGTCGTCCGTGACCGTGAAGATAAGGTCGAACCGCGAGATGAGCGCGGGTTCGAGGTCTATCTGCTCGCCGATGGGTTCGTACTGGTCGAAGCGGCCGTACTTCGGGTTCGCCGCGCCGAGGAGCGAACACCGCGATTTGAGCGTCGCGTTGATGCCGGCCTTGGAGACCGAAATCTGCTGTTGTTCGAGCCCCTCGTGCATCGCAGAGCGGTCTTCGGGCCGCATCTTGTCCAGTTCGTCGACCGCCGCGATACCCTTGTCCGCGAGGACGAGCGCGCCGGCTTCGAGCGTCCACTGCTGGCCGTCGCCGAAGTCGTCGCGGACGGCGGCGGCGGTGAGACCTGCCGAGGACGAACCCTTACCGGAGGTGTAGACCGAGCGGGGCGCGATGTGGCGGATGTACGATAGCATCTGAGAGTTGTGCGAGACGAGCCCGTTGGAAACGTAGCTGTGGGTGCCTTCGACTTCGAGGTCGTACACCCACTCTTCGGCGGGTTCGACGCGCTCTATCGACTCGATGCACTCCCAAGCGACGTTGCCGTCGACGAGCGACCGGAGTTCAGAGACGCGGTCTACAACCGAGCGCCCCCCGTCAGCGACCGCTCGTGCCCCTTCGCCGTCTCGGCTCTGTAGTGCGTCTTCGAACGCCGAGACGACACGGGAGAGGCTTCCGCGACTCGGGGTTCGGTCGCCCCGTTCGTAGTGCTGGTACGTCGACCGCGGAAGCCCGCATTCGGCCTGCGTGAGCCCGAGTTCCTCGCGGAGTTCCCGAAGCTCTCCGCCGGCGGGAATCAAGTCGGTGTTCGTGTTCCCGTCCGTTCCCACGAATTCGGCGGTTGCGAGCGACTTCCGTTCGGTCACGAATCCGATTTCGTCGACGTACGTCTCGAAGTCGTCACCGCTGATTCGGAGCCGGTAGCTCCCGTTGTGTCGGGGGCGCAGTTGCGACCGGATGCCAGCGGTGAGCAGGAGCGTTCGAACGTCTTCGAGGAGTTCGCGGCTCATCGAGGCGACCGTTATCTCTCGTTGACTCGCCGAGACGTGGCCTTCGCCTTCGATGAGCGCGCGGAGGAACGCCCGCCGGGTGTCCGCGCTCGCAGACATGATCTGCTCCGGGATTCGTTGCTCGGCCGAGCCCGCCAAGAGCGTCGGGGAGAGGTTTTCGAGGAAGCTAACGAACTCCCCGGACCCACAGATGACCTCGCGCGCGCGCTTTCCTTCGTGCGAGGACCGCTCGAAGTGGTTGACGCCGAGACGGTCGAACGCGTCTGCCACGTCGTCGAGCACTTCGCGGTCGTTGTTCGTGACGGAGACGAACCCAGTCGCATCGTCGCGCTGTTCGACGTACCCCTCAGCCACGATGTAGCCGATGAGCCGAGCGAGCCAAGGCTCCCACTCGTCTGGGAGTTCGAGTCGAATCGCGTTGTGCGACTTCGAGCGCCGGAAGTCGACGTCGAGTTCGTCCCGACCCGTCGCCGGAAGTGAGTTCGGTGCCGCGAGGAACGCTCCTTCGGTTAGGCCGTCCGCCCTGACCGCAGTCGTCACCCCGTCGGTGCGGGTGAACAACGGATGGGAGGGGGTGACCTCGATTTCGCGGCCGGTGTTCGTCCGGATACGGAGCATTCGGTCCGGAGCCTCTCGCTTCCAGACTTTCGTCGCCTGTCGCGGCGTGAGCGTTCCGTCGGGGCCGAGCGACGGGACGGTGAACTCCGCGGTGTCCCAGACGCCGTCGTCAATGGGTTTCGGGTCGTCGAGGTTCGATTCGACCAACTCTCGAATCGGCACGTCTCGCCCGTCGGCGAGCGTGACTCGCGTGTCTCCGTCGACACACTTCCCGGTACCGGGGTCCCCTATCAACAGCATGTGCAGGTCGCCGCGAATCCGCGAGCCGTCGGGCAGGTGCTTCGTGACGCCCGAGAACAGTTGGAGAATCATGGCCATCTTCTCCTGCTCGTAGCCGTAGATAGCGGGCGCGACGGACTCGACCATCTTCTCGTAGATGGCCGGGTCGTTCGAGAGTTCGACGATTTCGGCCACGTCCTCGTCGGATATCTCCATGTCCTCGAACTCCTCGTCCTCGATGGTGAGCGAGATGCCCTCCATGTAGTAGTCGAAGACGGGCGTCTTCTCGTTGCCCGATGTCTGCTGTTCGATGTGGAGGACGCCGACGACGGTGACGTGGTCGCCGGCGGTGACCTTGCCGGTCACGTCGTCGGAGAGGTTGATGTCGATGCTCTGCGGCGTCTCGCCCCCGCGCAGGCCCTCGGGGGACTCCTGGACGCGCAGTTTCTGTGAGTCGACGAAGTTCGACTGGTCGAAGTCGATGCGGAACGGCCCCTGGCGCTCGCATCCCTGACACTCGTGGGGTTCCTGAAAGCCGCCGTCGCCCTGCGGGATGTAGCTCATCGTCCCGCAGCGCTGGCACTCGAAGGCGGCTTCCGTGATTTTCGGACGCACGTCGGTCGCCTTCCGGACGATACCCTGCACCGAGATGAGCGTCCCGATGTGGTCGTCGTTGACCCTGAGGTTCCGGATATCGACCGTCTCGGGGAGGTTTCGCATCCGGACGTGCGCCTGCCCGAGTTTCACGTCCGCGGGGAGGTCGAACAGGCGCAGCGCCTCCTCCGCGTACTCCTGGAACTGGCCGGGCTTCGTGATGTAGTCGTCCGCGAGTTCCGAATCGAACCGATAGAGGTCGTCGTAATCGATGTGCAGCGACCGCTTTTCCTTCGGGTACTGCTGTGCGAGCGTCCCGATCTCCTCTCGGTAGTAGTTTCGGTAGAACTCGATGAACCGTTCCGTCAGGTCTCGGTTCTGGGGGGCCTGCGCCATCGCACAGGGGTATGTCCCCAATCGGTTAAGAACCTTCGTCGTTCGGCCGACCGTTACAGCGACACGTCGGTCTCGATATCTTCCGTCGCCTCGCGGAGACCGTCGCGGCGGGCGTCCTCGGCCATCCGGTTCGAGAGGTCGTCGTCGGTCAGAAGCTCCGCGAAGTCGTCGCGGAAGCGGTAGTTGGCCCGGCTCGAACGGATGTCCGCCTCGGCGACGGGGCGGCACTCGGAGACGACCTCGACGGGCACGTCGAGCGCCTCGGCGATGGCCTCGTCGTCCGCGCCGTCGACGAGCAGGGTGTCGAAGCGGTCGGCGTCGAACGGGAACTCGCGGTCAGCGTCGCGGACGAGGTGGAGGTCGAACCGGGCGGTGCGAACCGCCTCGGGCGACGCGTCGAGTTCGACCGCGAGGTCGGCGTCGGAGTCGCCGTCGAAGAAGCCGACGACGAGCGCGACGAGCGCGTCGTCGTCGAACTCGGTGTCGAACGCGTAGCGCTCGCGCATCGTCGCCACGATGTCGCGGACGTGCTCGCGGACCGCTTCGGGGTCGTCCACGTCGGCGAGCGACCCGCGCGACTCGGACTGCTGTTCGGTCACGGTGTCCGAGCCGGTCGCCTCGATGAAGATGTCGCGGAGTTCGGCGGTCTTCTCGTCCATACCCGGAACGTGGCACGCCCAGCGTCTTTAATGATGCTGACCCGACTAACCGGAGAGCCGCCCGAGCGCCGGAGAGACGCCCCGAATCGGCCGACGAGCATCGAACCGACCTCCCGCCCGAGTCTGTAAACCGATAAGTTAAACTGGGTTTACGAGACAGCGACGAGCATGGCAACCGAACACGAGTCAGTCGAACTCGTCGGCGACGAACTCGTCGGCAACATCGCCCGCGCGGCCCTGTTCGCGGCGCTCATGGGCGCGAGCGGGTACGTCTCGTTCCCGAACCCCATCTCACCGATTCCGGTGACGATGCAGGTGCTCGTCGTCTTCCTCGCGGGCATCTTCCTCGGCCCCGTCTGGGGCGGCGGCTCAATCGCGCTCTACCTCGCCGCCGGCGGTCTCGGCGCGCCGGTGTTCGCCGGGGGCTCGGCAGGGCTCGCGCCGCTCGTCGGCCCGACCGCCGGCTACCTCTGGTCGTACCCCGTCGCCGCCGTCGTCGTCGGCCTCGTCGTCCACGGCGGTATCAGCGTCGGTGACTACCGCGTGAGCACTCCCCGGCTCGTCGGCGCGATGGTCGCCGGGACCGTCGTCGTCTACGCCTTCGGCACGCTCGGCTTCGCGTACGTCAATCGCGTCGGCCTCGAATCCGCCTTCTGGACGGCCTCCGCCGCGTTCATCCCCGCCGAGGCGTTCAAAATCGCCGCCGCCGTCGGCATCGTCCGCTCCGACGCCATCGCCGCCCAGTAGATGATTCGCGTCGAGGGACTCGTCCACCGGTACGGCGACACGGTCGCGGTCGACGGGGTCGACCTCGCCATCGACGACGGCGAGTATGTCGTCGTCGCGGGCGCGAACGGCTCCGGCAAGACCACGCTCGTCCGCCACTTCAACGGCCTGCTCGACCCCGACGAGGGAACGGTGTCGGTCAACGGCCGGACCGTCTCGGACCACCTCGTCGCCGCCCGGACCGCGGTGGCGATGGTGTTCCAGCACCCCGAAGACCAACTCGTCGCCGCGACCGTCGGCGCTGACGTGGCGTTCGGCCCGGAGAACCTCGGGCTCGACCGCGACGACATCGACCGCCGCGTCCGCGAGTCGCTCGCCGCGGTCAACCTCGACGGCCGGGAAGACGAGCGCGTCGACTCCCTCTCCGGCGGCGAGGTCGAGCGACTCGCCATCGCCGGCGCGCTGGCGATGCGCCCCGACCACCTCGTCTTGGACGAACCGTTCACCGGCCTCGACGAACCCGCCCGGCGCTCCGTGCTCGCCCGCCTCCGCGACCTCCGCGCCGAGGGAACGAGCCTCGTCGTCGTCACCCACGACCTGCGCGACGTGGCCGAACTGGCCGACCGCGTGGTCGTCCTCGCCGACGGCGACGTCGCCCTCGACGCCGCGCCCGACGAGGCCGCAGACCGCCTCCCCGACCTCGACGTTCGCCCGCCGTGCTGACCTACGAACCGGGCGACACTCTCGCCCACCGACTCGACCCGCGGACCAAGCTTGCGGTGCAGGTCGCCTTCGCGGCGGCCGGCTTCGCGCACACGACGCCCGCCGGACTCGTCGCGCTCGGCGTCGTCGCCGCGGGCTGTCTCCGCGCCGCCGACGCGTCCCCCGTTTCGGCCCTCCGCGACCTCCGCTACGCGATTCCGTTCCTCGCGCTCGGCCCGGTCGTCGAGGCCGCCCGCCTCGGCGCGCCGTGGTTCGACCCCGAGGCGGCCGTCGAACCCGCGCTCGCCAGCGTCCGCGTGCTACTCGTCTTCTTCGTCGCGGCGGCGTACGTCAGGACGACGCCCGTACGCGAGTCCCGCGCGGCGATTCAGCGGCTCGTGCCGGGTCGGTTCGGCGTCGCCCTCGGCGTCGGCGTCGCCCTCGTCTTCCGGTTTCTTCCCTTGGTCCGCCGCGACCTGAGCCGCGTCCGCGAGGCGCAGGCGGCCCGCCTCGGGAGCGAGCGGCGGCTGGACGAACGGCTCTCGCTCGTCGCGGCCGGCGGCCTCCGACGGTCGTTCGCGCGGGCCGACGCCCTCGCGCTCGCCCTCCGCGCGCGGTGTTTCGCGTGGAACCCGACGCTTCCGGAGATTCGGTTCGGCCGGCGCGACGCGCCCGGACTCGTCCTCGCCGCCGCCCTCCTCGTCAGTCTCGCGCTCTGAGGTCGCCCGAGGCGCTCGTAATCCGCCGACCGACACGCCTCGGGTGGCAAGATTTAACCCTTCGTTCTCCGGTGATTGATTATGGACTTTGCGGCACAGGCGGATGTTACGCGGGAGACGTTCTGGACGATTAGTCCGGTCGGCGAGGCGCTCTTCTACGGTCTCGCCGCCATCGCGTCGCTCGTGTTCCTCTACGGGGTGTACGAGCGGTTCGCGCGATACGCGAAAGGTGGTGAAGACCCGTTCGACCGGCTGTCCGACCTGCCGGGACGGACGGTTCGGGCGGCGAAGGTGGTGTTCTCCAACGAGAAGCAGTTCAAGCGCGACCGGTTCGCCGGCGTGATGCACGCCTTTATCATGTGGGGCTTTCTGACGCTCCTCATCGGGACGACCATCCTCGCCATCGACATCGACGTGTGGCGGCGGGTGACGGGCAGTTCCTTCTTCGTCGGCGACTTCTACCTCTCGTACTCGTTCGTCATGGACCTCATGGGGCTGTTGTTCGTCGTCGGCGTCGGGATGGCGCTGTGGCGGCGCTACGGCGTCCGACACCCGCGGCTGTGGGGCAAACACACCGGCTTCGAGGACGCCGCGTTCGTCTGGACGCTCTTTTTCCTCGGCGTCGGCGGCTACGTCCTCGAAGGCATCCGCATCGTCGGCACCGACTTCCCCGACTTCGAGACGGTGAGCTTCGTCGGCTACTTCGTCGCCCTCGTGTTCGACGCCGCGGGCATGGGACAGGGCCTCGCGCAGACGCTCTACTGGTTCGGCTGGTGGTCCCACGCGCTCCTCGCCTTGGCGTTCGTCGCGGCCGTCCCCTACGCCAAACCCTTGCACATGCTCACGTCCTTCGCCAACATCGTCACCGCCGACGAGAAGGCGGGCACGCGCCTGCCGAAGGTGCCCGCGGACACGCCGCCGGACGAAATCGGCTACGTCTCCGAGGACGACTTCTCGTGGAAGGCGATGCTCGACATGGACGCCTGCACGAAGTGCGGCCGCTGTACCGACGCCTGCCCGGCGAAGGCCTCCGGCCGCAACCTCGACCCGCGGGACGTGATTCTCGACCTGAAGGCCTACCGCGAGTCGGTCGACGCCGGCGGCGACTCCATCGACATCGTCGCGGACGGTGGCACCTCCGTCGTCGACGCCGAGTCGATGGAATCCTGCATGGCCTGCATGGCCTGCATGGACGCCTGCCCGGTCGATATCGAACACCTCACGCACTTCACCGAGATGAACCGCCGGCTCACCGAGACGGGCCAACAGCAAGAGCCGGTGCAGGAGGCGATGATGAACATCTTCCAGAACGGCAACGCCTTCGGGGACCCCCAGCGCAAGCGCCCCGACTGGACCGACGACCTCGACTTCGAGGTGCCCGACGCCCGCGACGAATCGGTCGAGTTCCTCTGGTACGTCGGTGACTACCCCTCCTACGACGAGCGTAACCGCGCCGTCGCCCGCTCTTTGGCCCGCATCTTCGAGGAAGCCGGCGTCTCCTACGGCATCCTCTACGAGGACGAAGGGCACGACGGCAACGACGTGCGCCGCGTCGGCGAGGAGGGCCTCTACGAGATGCTCGTCGAGGACAACGTCGCCGCGATGGCCGACTGCGAGTTCGACAAAATCGTCTGCACCGACCCGCACTCGTACAACACGTTCAAAAACGAGTACCCGGAGATGGACGACTCGTTCGACTACCCGGTGTACCACTACACCCAACTGGTCGAGCGTCTCGTCGGCGACGGCCGCCTCGGCCTCGCGGGCGACGAACTCGCCGCCCAGACGGTGACGTACCACGACCCGTGTCACCTCGGCCGGTACAACGGCGAGTACGAAGCGCCCCGCGAGGTCATCCGCGCGACCGGCGTCGAACTCGCCGAGATGCCGCGCAACCGCGACCAGTCGTTCTGTTGCGGCGGCGGCGGCGGCGGCCTCTGGATGGACCACGATGAGGGGTCGAAGCCGTCCGAGGAACGCCTGCGCGAGGCGCTCGACGACACGACCGGCGGCGTCGAGCGCTTCGTCGTCGCCTGCCCGATGTGCGCGACGATGTACGAAGACGGTCGTAAGACCGGCGACTACGAGGAAGCCATCGACGTCGTGGACATCTCCGAACTCGTCGTGGAGGCGCTCGACGCGAAGGCCGCCGCGACGGGGACGGGCGCGGACACGACGCCCGCGTCTGCCGACTGAGTCGGCGGCGCGGCTGTTCTGTTTTCCTCGCTTTCTTCGCTTCTATTCTAAGTCCAAGCGGTCGATTGACTCGCGGATGACGCCCGCCGACTCCCGGAGCGCCGCCGTCTCGCTCTCAGAGAGGTCGAACTCGTGGACGTCGCGGACGCCGCGTTGGTTGACGGTACACGGGAGGCTCATGTAGACGTCGTCGATGCCGTGTTCCCCCGAGACGAGCGTCGAGACGGTGAGGATGGAGTTGTCGCCGCCGAGGATGCGCTCGGTGGTCGCGGCCACCGAGCGGGCGACGCCGTAGTTCGTCCGCTCCTTCCGCTCGATGATTTCGTAGGCCGCCTCGCGGACCTCCTCTTCGACGCGGGCTTTGAGCGCGTCGATGTCGTCGACGCCGTGGCTGGTGGCGTACGACTCGAACGGGATGCCGCCGAGGTTCGCCGAACTCCAGACGAGTACCTCGCTGTCGCCGTGCTCGCCGACGACGTAGGCGTGGACGTTCGCCGGGTCGAGGTCGAACTCGCGGCTGAGCGAGTGGCGGAACCGCGACGTGTCGAGGACGGTCCCCGACCCGATGACGCGCTCGGCCGGCAGGTCCGACACCTTCCACGTGACGTACGACAGCACGTCGACTGGGTTGGTGACGATGAGCATCACGGCGTCGTCGTTCAGCCCCTCGGTAATCTGCGGAATCATGTCGGCGAAGATGTCGGCGTTCCGCTCCATCAGGTCGAGGCGGGTCTCGTCGGGCTTCTGGCTGGCTCCGGCCGTGACGATGACCACGTCGGCGTCCCAGCAGTCCTCGTAGTCGCCCGTCCGCACCCGGACCGGCGACGTGAAGTACGCGCCGTGGTTGAGGTCCATCGCCTCGCCCTCGACGCGCTCTTCGGCGATATCGACGAGGATGATTTCGCCCACGAGACTGCTCTCCATCAGCGCGAACGCCGTGCTCGACCCGACTGCGCCGGCGCCGCCGACCACCGCGACCGTACCTTTGCCGCGTTCAGTGCTCATACCGGTCGTTCGAGCGACGGATTGATAAAAATAAACCCCTGTTTCGAAGAACTGGGAATACTACATTTGTAACAGATGATAATTTGTTAGATACGGGTCGATAATGACACATTTTTCGAAAAGTAATGAATACGGAGCGCGGTCGAACCCTCGTGCGGTCGCCCGTCGGTCGGCGCTCGGCGCTCGGTGGACCTATTCGCGGTCGTACTCTTTCTTGAAACCACGGAACTCGGTCCGGTGGGCCTCCTCGTCGGCGAGGATGGTCACGGCGAGGTCCTCGGTGACGGGGTCGTTTGCCTCCTCCGCGGCGTCGATGAGCGCGCGGTAGGTCTCGATGGCGTCCTCTTCGGCCGTGAGGACGCCGTTGATGACGGCGAGCACGTCCGTGCTGTCCTCCGGGGGCTGGAGGTCGTGCTGGCGCGCCTCGAATGACGCCGAGCCCGGCGGCTGCTCGTCGAGCTGCTTCAGCCGGTTGCCCAGCTGTTCGGCGTGGGTGAGTTCCTCCTGAATGTCGGTCTGGAGGGACTCCTTAATCTCCTCGGCCCGGACGCCGTCGAGGACGATGGAGTTGGTCATGTAGTTCATCACGGTCTCGATCTCGTCCTGATAGGCGCGCTTCAACAGCGCGGTTACGTCCTCAGACATAGCGACTTCGTATTGACGCTCTGGCAACAAATAGCTGTTCGCCGCGGTGAGTCGGACGGGCGGTCGACCCGTCGGCGTCGGTGAAAATCGGCGTCTGAGACGGGTCGACGGCGCGGCTCAGTCTTCGAGCGCGACGAGTTCGACGACGTAGCCGTCGGGGTCCTTCACGAACGCCGCGCGGGCGTTCGCCGGGTCGATGTCGACCGGCGGCTTCACGACTTCGGGCGACTGCACCTCGACGATGTCCTCGAACGCGCGGTCGGCGTCGGCGACTTCGACCGCGACGTGGTCGATGCCGGCGGGCTCGACGCGCGCCGCCGAGGTCGGGTCGTACTTGAACTGCAGTTCCATGTCGGTGTCGTCGCTGCCGACGTAGACGTTCCGGACGCCGTCGAGTTCGAACTCGTTGGTCCGTTCGAGGCCGAGGTCGGCGTAGAAATCGAGCGTGGCGTCGATGTCCGAGACGACGAGGGCGGTGTGGATGAGACCCATGGCCGACGCGACGCGGCGGGGAGAGATAACGTCTGGTCTTCGCGTCAGGCCTGCCGCGAGGCGTCCACGTCGATGGCGTCGACGGGACAGATGTCGACACAGAGCATGCAGTCGATACACTGGTCTTCGTTGGTCGGTTCGACCTTTTTCTCGCTCACCGGGTGGTCCGGCGTGTCGACCCACGTGAACACGTCGACGGGGCAGTTTTCGAGGCACGCGCCGTCCGCGAGACAGATGTCGTAGTCGACGGCGACGTGGGTGCCGTGGATGCCGAGTTTCTCCGGCGGTTCGACAGGTCCCCAGACGGCGACGCCGTTTTCCTCGCCCGCGCGTTCCCGGTTCTGGTCGAAGCTCGAGTCGATAGCCATCGCCGGGCGTTGGCCGTACCGCGTACTAAAACGTCCGAATCGAGACGCGAGAACTCGGAGACGGAGTCGGGGTCGAAGTCGGTGGTTGGGGCGGGGTCGGTCACCGAGACGACCGGGACGCATCGGCGGCATCACCGGAGAACGCGGCCGCTCGGGAACCTCGGAAGCGGAAAAAGCCAGCGGGCGAGCGTCGGGCGGGCGACTAAGCCCGCGCGGCCTCGATGTGTTCGAGGACGCGCGAGATGTGGTGGTCGTCCCGGGCGGGAGCCTGTGTCCGATAGGTTCGGAGGGCGTCTACGAGATAGTCGAGTTCGGCGCTGTCGAAATCTTCGTCGCCGGCCTCGACCCGTGCGAGCAGGCCGGGGGCCGGCGTCGGCTCTTCGTCTGCATCGACCGCCCGCTCGATGGCGTCGAGCAAGGCGGCGTGGACGACCCACGTCTCTTCGCGAGACAGGTCGAGCGCCGTCGGACGGTCCTGGGCCGATGTGGTCATTGTGGGGCCTCTATCGTAATCTATGGTCGGGGAGATATAAATGTATGTGTGCTGTTGTCATACGTCACGCACGACCGCGAAAGCCACGGGGGCGTCCGCTCCCAAGCCCTAGTGGAATGCTTCGATTCCCGTCAGGTCAGCGCCGAGGACGAGCGTGTGGATGTCGTCGGTCCCCTCGTAGGTGTAGACGGTCTCGATGTTCTCCATGTGGCGCATCGGTGAGTAGTCGGTCGTGATGCCGTTGCCGCCGAGCATCTCGCGGGCGGTTCGGGTCACCTCGCGGGCGACGCGGACGTTGTGGCGCTTCGCCATCGACACCTGCTGGTGTCGCAGGTCGCCGCGCTCTTTCAGGTCGGTGAGGCGGTGGGCCATCAGTTGCGCGTTCGTGATTTGGGTCGCCATCTCCGCGAGTTTGCCCTGCTGGAGTTGGAACCGCGCGATGGGGCCGCCGAACTGGTCGCGGTCCTTCGCGTACTGACGGGCGTCCTCGAAGGCGTCGCGCGCCGCGCCGACGACGCCCCACGCGATGCCGAACCGCGCCTGCGTGAGACACGACAGCGGCCCCTTCATTCCCTCGACGCCCGGGAGCACGTCTTCTTCGGGCACGCGCACGTCGTCGAGGCCGATTTCGCCCGTGACCGACGCGCGCATCGAGAGTTTGCCCTCGATTTTGTTCGTCGTCACGCCGTCGCGGTCGGTCTCGACGAGGAACCCGCGGACCGGCGACTCCTCCGCCGACACGTCGCGCGCCCAGACGACCGCCACGTCCGCGATGGGCGAGTTCGTAATCCACGTCTTCGAGCCGTTGAGGACGTAGCCGTCGGCGTCGCGCTCGGCGCGGGTCTCCATCCCCGAGGGGTCCGAGCCGTGTTGCGGTTCGGTCAGGCCGAAACAGCCGACCGCCTCGCCCGACCCGAGCTTCGGGAGCCACCGCTCTTTCTGCTCGTCGGAGCCGTAGGCGTGGATGGGGTAGATGACGAGCGACCCCTGCACGCTCGCCATCGACCGGAGGCCGGAGTCGCCGGCTTCGAGTTCCTGCATCAAGAGGCCGTAGGCGCGCTCGCCGAGACCGGGGAGGCCGTAGCCGTCGAGGTTGGGCGCGTAAAAGCCGAGGTCGCCCATCTTCGGGATGAGGTCGGTCGGGAACGTCCCCGCCTCGTAGTGCTCGCCGATGTCGGGTTTGACCTGCTCGTCGACGAAGCGGCGGGCCTCGTCGCGGACGAGTTTCTCTTCGCCGGTCAGGTCGCCCTCCAATCCCAGATAATCGAGCATGATAGACCCTGCGCTCGGCGCGGTGAAAAGCGATTCGCTCGGTCACGATTTGCGGGGACGGGAGGCCGAAAAGCCGGAGATGAGAGCGGGCTGGACGCGACTCGGCGGCGGCCCGGATGCGGCTCGGGTACGACTCGAAGACGGCTCGCGACCGTCGGAACGCTCAGGCCGCCGATTCGACCGAGCCCGCGTTCGTCCGGTTCACGTAGGTGACGAAGTTGTCGAACAGGCGCTTTGCCTCGCAGGCGGCGGCGTAGTTCTCCGGCGTGATGCCGTCGACGACCGAGCGAATCCGCTCGTCGGGGAGGAAGTCCTTCTGGCGGGCGATGGCTTCTGCGGTGTCGGTGTCGTACTCGGGGTGGAACTGGACGCCGAAGGCGTGATTCCGGCGGAACGCGTGGACGCCGAACTCGTTTTGGGCGAGGAGTTCCGCGCCCGACGGGAGTTCCGTCACCCGGTCGCCGTGGGAGGTGAAGACGGTGAAGCGCTCACCGATGCCGGCGAGGATGTCGTTCCCGTCGTCCGGGCGAGTCCGCTCGATTTCGTTGTAGCCGAGTTCGAACGCGCCCATGTCCTCGACGGTGCCGCCGAGCGCCGCCGCGACGACCTGGTGGCCGAAACAGACGCCCAAGAGGGGGACGCCGCGCTCGTCGGCGTCGGCAACCCACGACACGAGGTTGCGAATCCACGGCTCGTCCCAGTAGACCGAGGACGACGAGCCGCTGATAACGACGCCGTCGTAGTCGAAGTGGTCGGGGAGACGGCCGTCGGTCACGTCGAACTCGACGAGGTCGGCGTCGAGTTCGCGCCTGAAGTTTCGTGACGTGCTCGAATCGCCGTGGGAGGCGTCCAAGAACGCGAGTCGCGGGCGAGTCATCGTGGAGAGACAATCGGTGCGGCTCTAAAGAAGTTGCGCCCGGAACGCTCACTGCCGGCATCTGCGACGGGGCGTGTCGGCGGCGACCGCGGGGAGAGCGCCCGACAGCGACGCTCAGTCGTCGTCGAGCGATTCGAGAAAGGAGACGAGCGCGTCGTTGACGAGCCGCGACCGCTCGACGGTGACGAGGTGGCGCGCGCCCGCGAACGACTCGAACTCGCCGCGCGGGAGACCCTCGGCCAGCGCGCGGCCACCCTCGACCGGCCAGACCGGGTCGTCGCCGCCGTGGAGGACGAGCGTCGGGACCGTCACCTCGTACAGCGGGCCGGCGTCGTAGTCGGCGACGGCGGCGGCCTGCGCGGCCCACGCCTCGGGGTCGGCGTCCTCTCGCTCGCGCCACGAGACGAGTTGCTCGACCACGTCAGGCTGTTCCGCGCGAAATTCTTCGGAGAGCGCCGGCGCGAGCGACTCGCGGAGCGCGGCCGGGTCGTCGGGCGCGGCGGAGAGCGGGTCGGGGTCGATACACTCTCCGGAGGCGGCGGTGCCGACGAGCGTGAGGCTCCGGGCGCGGTTCGTCGTCCGCGCGGCCTCCAGCGCGACCAGTCCGCCGAGGCCGAATCCGACGAGGTGGGCCTTCCTGACGTTCGCGTCCGCGAGGACGGCCACGAGGTCGGAGACGAGCGTTGCGACCGAGTACGGCCCCGCGGGCGCGTCGGAGCGACCGGCCCCGCGGAGGTCGGTCACGAGGCTCTCGTAGGGGCCGGCGACGGCGGCGTGCTGCCACCCCCACTGCCACGCGCCGTAGCCCGCGTCACCGACGAAGGCGACCGTCTCGCCGTCGCCCTCGCTGTCGTAGTACAGTTCGACCCCGTCCGCGACTGCCGTGGGCATACCGGAGGCTCGGCGGGCGAGCGACTTAGGGCGTCCGTCTCGGGGACGCGGAGGAAGCGAAAACGAGAGCGAGAGCGAAAGCAAACCCGGGTCGGTCGCGCGACCGACTCAGGCGTTCAGGACCGTCCGAAGCACGTCGGGGGCCTCGTCGAGCGCGCCGTCGAGCGCGTCCACGTCGGGGCCGCCGCCCTGCGCGAAGTCCGCGGGACCGCCGCCGCCGCCGCCGACCTTGCCGGCGAGTTGACCGACGACCTGCCCGGCGTTGATGCCCACGCCGTCGGGGACGCCGACGACGAACTGGGCGCTCCCGCCCGCGGCGGAGCCGAGAACGGCGACCGTCCCCTCTTCGACCAGCGCGTTCGCGGTCGCGCGGAGTTCGTCCGCGTCGCCGTCGAGGCGCTGGACGACGGCGGGCGTGCCGTCGATGTCGATTTCGTCCGCCCCGGCCGCGGCGCGCGCCTCGGCGAGTTCCGTCTTCAGGCGGTCGATGGTCTTGCCGCGGGCCTTCCACTCGGTGAAGAAGCGCTCGGCCGTCTCGGGCACGTCCGCGGGGTTCACGTCGAGCACGTCGGCCGCGCCGTACAGCGCGTCCTCGGTGCGCTGGGTGGCCTCGACGGCCGCGTCGCCCGCCGCGAAGACGACGCGCTCGACGCCGTCCTGCACGGGCTCCGTCGTCAGCACCTTGATGGCCCCGATGTCGCCGGTGCGCTTGACGTGGGTGCCGCCGCAGGCCTGCACGTCGCTGCCGACGTGGATGAGGCGAATCTGCTCGCCCGGCGGGATACCGCCCTGATAGAGGTCGAAGCCGTACTTCTTCTCGGCGTCGCGGCGGTCCGGCCACTCCTGTTTGACCGGGATGTTCCGCATCACGATTTCGTTGGCGACGCGCTCTATCTGCTTGACCTCCTCGCGGGTGATGCGCTCGTAGTGGGTCACGTCGAGCCGCGAGCGGTCGACGCCCTTCGACGCGCCGGCCTGCCGGATGTGGTCGCCGAGGACCGTCCGGATGGCGTGGCCGATGACGTGGGTCGCCGTGTGGTGGCGCATGAGCCGACGGCGGCGCTCGGCGTCGAGCTGGCCGCGGACGAACTCGCCCTTACCGGGGTCCTCGTCGGTTCGGTGGAGCACCACGTCGCCCACGATTTGCACGTCGGTCACTTCGACCGTCGTGTCGTCGGTGGCGAGCGAGCCGTGGTCGGCGGGCTGGCCGCCGCCTTCGGGGTAGAACATCGTCTGGTCGAGGACCACGTCGTAGCCCTCCTCGCGCTCGAACACGTCGAGGACGACGGCCTCGAACTCGGTGCGCTCCTGGTCGTCGTAGTAGAGCTTGTCCGTCGCCGGCAGGTCGCCGAGGCGGTCGTCGCGCTCGTCGGCCTCGCCCTCGCCGTCGACCTGCTCGTGGCGGTCGGCGACGAGCGAGTAGAAGTCGTCGGGGATGTCGACGGTCGCGCCGCGCTCTTCCGCGATGTCCTGCACCATGTCGGGCTGGATGCCGTGGGAGTCGTACAGCTCGATGAGCTCGTCGAGCGGGATGGGCTCGTCCGTGTCGGCGTAGTCGTCGGCGAGCTGCTGGACCTTGCGGGAGCCGCGTTCGAGCGTCTTTCTGTACTTGCGCTCCTCGCTGCGGACGATGTCGCGGATGGTGTCGCGGTTCTGGTAGTCGAGGCGCTCGGCCTGCATGTCCACGAGTTCGTCGAGCGGGGCGTCCACGCCGAGGTTGTCCACGAGGCGCTTGGTGCGCCGGAGGACCATACGGGCGAGGTAGCCCGTCCCGACGTTCGAGGGGACGATGCCGTCGCCGAACATGTACGCGAGGGTTCGGCAGTGGTCCGCGATGGCGTAGATGTCTTCGAGCGGGCGGAGCAGCGAAGTGAGTTCGGCCTCGTCGACGCCGAGTTCGCCCGCGACTTCGGCGCGCGCGGTGGCGAGGTCGTCGATTTCGTCGATGTCGAGGTGGCCCGAGAGCTTCGCCGCGCGGTGGATGAGTTCCTCCTCCTCGTCGGTGTGCTCGATGCCGACGTTGTCCTTCAGGAACTCGATCATGTCGGGGTAGACGGCCTCGTACACCGTCGGCGTCCCCTGCGACACCCACGTCCACCGTTCGAGCCCGTAGCCCGTGTCGACGATGTAGGTGTCCATCGGCGAGTAGGTGTTGCCGTCCTTGAGTTCGTAGTCGCCGTCGGGGTCCTGCTTCATCGACATGAAGACGAGGGTGGCGAGTTCGGCGCCGCGGTAGAGCACCTCGAAGGCCGGACCGGCGTTGCCGCCGCCAACCCACGGGTCCTCGATGTAGGTGATTTCGGAGATGTCAGCGCCGAGCGACTCGAAGAACTCGTCGCAGAGGCGGACCGTCTCGTCCTTCCAGTAGACCTCGCCCTCGTAAGCGTACTTGTCGCCGGCCTCCTCGCGGGCGTTGAACGCGTGGTGGGCCATCATCTCGAACGCCATCGTGTGGCGACCGGTCTTGCCCACGTTGTCGATGTCCTGCATCCGGATGCAGGGTTGGGAGACGGTCAGCGGGTTGGCCGGCGGCGGCGTCTCGCCGGACGTGACGAGCGGCTGGAAGTCGTAGATAGAGGCCTGCGTCAAGAGCACGTCGTCGCGCCAGCGGTTCGCGGCGACCGGGTAGGGGTCGATGCGCTCGTGGTCGTGGTCCTCGAAGAAAGAGAGGAACTTCTCGCGCATCTCTTCGAGGGTGTACTCCTCGTCGAAGCCGGGGTTGTCGATGAAGGTGTAGTCGTCGGCGGGCGGTTCACCGCAGGTCTCGCGGTCGGGGTCTCGTGTCCAGAAGTGGACCCCCGTCACGGGGCACTGCTTCCGGTAGAAGCCCTCCTCCTCGAAGTAGTCGAGGCGGTACTCCGCTTCGAGTTCGCTCATTGCCAAACTCTGGTCTACCGTCGGGTAAAACAGTTCCGGGAAATGGACGCAGACGCCCGATTCCCCACAATTTCGCCCGCACGGGCCGCGTCGTTCTTTTCCCACCCGAGCGAACGAGGAGTATGAAACTCGCTTCGCTCCGGCGGCGACCGGCGGTCGAACTGCTCGCGTGGGTCGCCCTCGCGCAACTCGCGGGCGCGCTCGGGAGTGTCTTCACCGTCACCGACGCGGGGTCGTGGTACGCGACGCTCGCCCGCCCGTGGTTCGCCCCGCCGAACTGGGTGTTCGGCCCGGTCTGGGTGACGCTGTTTACCCTCATGGGCGTCGCCGCGTGGCTCGTCTCCCGGCGCGACCACCCCCGCCGCGAGCGGGCGCTCGCCGTCTTCGTCGGCCACCTCGTCGTCAACGTCGCGTGGTCCGCGGCGTTCTTCGGACTGCGGTCGCCCGCGGTCGGCCTCGCCGTCATCGTCGTCCTCCTCGCGGCGATTCTGGCGACGACGCGCGAGTTCGCCGCCGTCAATCGGCGCGCCGCCGCCCTCCTCGTCCCCTACCTCCTGTGGACGTGCTTCGCCGCCGCGCTCAACTACGGATTCTGGTCGCTAAACTGAGGAATCCGGCGAGGTCAAAGCGCCGCGCCGCCGAATCGGACCGCTCGCGGCGTGTTCTTGCTCATTGAAAACATGCCGCAACGATTATAGTTCTCGTCGCCCTCCAGTAGGGGGACTGCCGTGCACGCGACGGACCCAACGGTTTTCGTGGACGACGACTTCGACGATATCGACCTCGGCGACGGGGTCACGGTGGCGTCAGCGAGTGACGAGAACGACCCGAGCGACGCTGCGTGCGTCGTCGTCACGGACCCGGACGCCGAGACACCCCGCGACGTGCCGACGATTCTGTACACCGAGGTGTCGCCCGAGGCCGTCGAGCGGCCGGCCCGATTCGACGCCTACGTCAGCCGCGGCGACCGCGCCGGACTCGAAACGCAGGTTCGCTGGGCGCTGTCGTCGGCCGGTTTCGCGAGCGGGCACGACGACAGGGCGGAGAGCGGAGCGGTGACGGGTTCCCGAACCGACGCCGAGTGGGACCGGCTCAAACGGCTCTACGAGGGGACGACCGACCTCATCGCCGCCGAGACGGTCGAGGAGTTGTACGAGCGAGCCATCGGTCTCACGGAACACATCCTCGAATTCGACAACACCTCGTTTTTCCGCCACGACGGCGAGGGCTTCTACGTCGTCGCCAACGACGACGACGTGGCAGAAACGGGCCCGATTTCGACCGACATGGGCCTGCTCGGGGAGACGTACCGGACCGGCCGCTCGTTTCTCGTGGACGACGTGCGCGACCACCCGGTAGCCGACCCCAACGACCCCGCCTATCGCTCGGCGGTGAGCGTCCCCGCGGGCGACGACGGCGTGTTCCAAGCCATCTCGAACGAGGTCGGCGCGTACGACGAGACCGACCGCACGCTGGCCGAACTCCTCGTGTCCTACGTCTCCGAGACGCGGAGTCGCATCGAGTCCGAAGCCGCCGTCAGAAAGAGCCGCGAGCAGATAGAGCGACTCCACCGAGGAGCCACCGAACTGGCCGCGGCGACGAGCCTCGACGAACTGTTCGAACAGACCGTCGAAATCACCGACGACATCCTCGAGTTCGACATCAGCTACGTGGGCGTCGTCGAGGACGGCTACATCGTTCCGGCGGCTATCTCGTCGGACGCGCCGGCCGACGGCGCGGAGCGCGTCCCGCTCGACGACGGCGGCATCGCGGCCGAGGTGTACCTGTCGGGGAACACGGACATCACCGACGACGTGCGCGACCACCCCGAGGCCAAGCCGGTCAAGCGGATGTACCGCGCGGTCCTGAGCGTCCCCATCGGGGACCTCGGCGTCTTTCAGGCGACCACGTTCACCCCCGGCGCGTTCGACGAGCGCGACGCCGAACTGGCCGAACTCCTCATGGCGCACGTCGCGGTCACGGCCGAGCGCATCCGCGCCGAGTCGCGGCTCCGTGAGGAGCGCGACCGCTCGACGGCGCTGTTCGAACACGTCTCCGACGCCGCCGTCGCCTACGACGTGGAAGCCGGCGCGGTCACGGTCCGCGACGTGAATCGGGCGTTCCAGTCGGCGTTCGGCTACGACGCCGACGACGTGGTCGGAAGCGACCTCCTCGGGCGAATCGTCCCGCCGGTGCCGGACCCGGACCCGGTGCCGGAACCGGGGGGCGACGAGACCATCCCCGAACTCCTCGTCGCCACCGGCGAGAGCTACCGCGGGGAGGTCCGCCGCCGGACCGACGGCGGCGTCCGCGAGTTCATCCTGAACGTCGTCCCGCTGTCGCCCGGCGAGGAGCGCGGGGCGGGCTACGCCATCTACACCGACATCACGGAGCGGAAGACCCGCGAAAGCGAGCTAGAGCGACAGAACGAGCGATTGGAGGAGTTCGCGAACATCGTGAGCCACGACCTTCGCAACCCGCTTTCGGTCGCCCGCGGGAACCTCGAACTGGCCCGCGAGACCGGCGACGAGGTGCGGTTCGACACCGCCGAGCGGGCGCTCGAACAGATGGAAGAACTCATCGACGACCTGCTGTCGCTCGCCCGCCGCGGCCAACTGGTCGACGAGACGGAGCGCGTCGACCTCGGGGCGGTCGCCCGGCAGGCGTGGGCGACCACCGATACCGGCGACGCCGAGTTGGTCACCAGCCAGTCGGTCGTCGTCGACGCCGACGAGGACCGCCTCGCCGAACTGCTTTCCAATCTGTTTCGGAACGCCGTCGAACATGGTTCCACGGGCAACCAGACTGCGTCTGGTGACGCCGCCGAGCACGGCTCGACGGGCAGTCGGGATACTCCCGACGACGCCGTCGAACACGACGGCCGCGACGTGCGCGTCGAGGTCGGCGGCGTCGACGGCGGCTTCTACGTCGAAGACGACGGCCCCGGCATCGAGCCCGAGCGCCGCGACGAGGTGTTCGAACCGGGCGAGACGACCGGCGAGGACGGCATCGGCTACGGGCTGGCCATCGTCCAATCCATCGCCGAGGCCCACGGCTGGTCGGCCATCGTGACCTCCGGAACGGCGGGCGGCGCGCGCTTCGAGTTCCGGGCGTGACAGACGCGAAAACGAGTGGAGAGACCGGAGACCGCGGCGTCGAAACGACCGGTGCAGTGTCCTGCGTTCAGTTCTGCGAGAGCGCGAGCGACGCGAGGAGCGCTTCGAGCTGGACCTGCTCGTTCGCGCCCTCGGAGATGCGGTAGTCGGCCTCGCCGATGCGCTCCATGAGGCGGACGGCCTCGCGCTCGTCGAGGTCGAACTCCCAGACCGAGCGGTGAAGCTGGTCGATGATGTCGCCGCCGGCCATCCCGGTGTCGACGATGAGCGTCTCTAACTGCTTGCGCGCGGCCGTGAACTCGCCGTTGATGGCGGCCCGGACCATCTCCTCGATGTCCTCGGGGCGGGCCGTCGAGGTAATCATGTAGACGGCCTCCTCGTCGACGACCTCGCCGGTCGTCGCGGCGGCCTGCAGGGAGTTGATGGCGCGGCGCATGTCGCCGCCGGCGGCGTAGACGAGCGCGTCGAGGCCGTCTTCCGTGACCTCGATGTCCTCGGCGGCGGCGATGTCGCGGACTTGCTCCGCGACGGCGTCGTCGCCGAGCGGGGAAAACCGGAACACCGCGCAGCGCGACTGGATGGGGTCGATAATCTTCGAGGAGTAGTTACACGAGAGGATGAAGCGCGTGTTGTCGGAGAACTGCTCCATCGTCCGGCGGAGCGCCGACTGCGCGTCGTTCGTCAGCGAGTCGGCCTCGTCGAGGAAGATGACGCGGTAGTCGTGGCCGCCGAACGACGAGCGCGCGAAGTTCTTGATGCGGTCGCGGACCACGTCGATGCCGCGCTCGTCGGAGGCGTTGAGTTCGAGGAAGTTGCCGCGCCAGTCATCGTCGTAGATGGCGCGGGCGATGGCCGTCGCGGAGGTGGTCTTGCCGACGCCCGCCGGCCCCGCGAACAGGAGGTGCGGCAGGTCGTCGCGCTCGATGTAGCTCCGCAGGCGCTCGACGATGTCGTCCTGCCCGTAGACGTCGTCGAAGGTCTGCGGTCGGTACTTCTCGATCCAGATTTCACGACCCGTCGGGGCGTCGCCCGACTCCGCGGCCTCGCTCATATCCGTTCTACCGACCGCCCCGCACATAAACCGTGCGAGACGGAGAGCCGAACAGACACCGCCCCAGCGGCGGGCCGAACGCCGGGGCGCGAGGCCGCCGGGGCGGCCGAAGCCGACGGACTGAAACCCGCGCCCGACCCACGAGCGACCATGAACGTGACCGTCGAGGTCGTCGGCGAGGAGACCCACGAGGTCGCCGTCGGCGACGGCGGGACCTACGCGGACCTCGTGCGGGCGGTGGACCTCAGCCCCCACGAGGTGACCGTCCTCGTCGACGGCCGCCCCGTCCCCGAAGACCAGCCCGTCGAAGTCGACCGCGTGAAGGTGCTCCGTCTCATCAAAGGCGGGTAATCGGCGACATGGACGACACCGCTGAAGCCGGCGGCGACACCGAGGCCGACGACACCGCCGAAGACGACGACATTCGCGTCCGCGAGGGCGACCCCGACGAACTGGTGGCCGTGATGCGCGTCCTCGACGCCGGACTGCTCGAAGCCGACGCGGGCGAAGTCCGCGACCGGCTGGGTGCGGGCGACTGCCTCGTCGCCGAGGCGTCCGACCGAGTCGTCGGCGCGCTGGCGCTCGACGGCGACTATATCGAGACCGTAGCCGTCTCCCCGAGTCGCCGCGACCGGGGGGTCGGAACCCAACTCGTCCGGGCGGCGCTCGGCCGCCGCGGGCGACTCGTCGCCGACTTCGACGGGGGCGTCCGGCCGTTCTACGAGTCGCTCGGATTCGACATCGAGGAGCGAGACGACGACGAGGGGCGGTTTCGCGGCGTCCTGCGCGACGAGTGACGGCTGTGCCGCCCGGATGTTGAGCGTTAACAATCGACACAGATTTAGCCGCCGGTCGTCAAGCGCTAGGGAGTCAAGGCCATGGCACACCGAGACCGGAGCGACCGTATCCTGACCGACTGGGACCGCGTGTTCGACGCGCTCGCGGACCCGTCGCGCCGCTACGTGCTGGAGTACCTCCACGACCGGTCGGAGCCGGCGACGGTCTGGGACCTCGCGGTCGCCCTCGCGGTCCGGACGACCGACCTCCCGCCCGACGAGGTGGACGTACAGGTCGTCCAGCAGGCGGAGGTCGGCATCGTCCACGTCCACCTGCCGAAGCTTCAGGCCGCCGACCTCGTCGAGTCCGGGGGCGACGGCGTCTCGCTGACCGAGCACGCGGAGACGCTCCCGCTTTTCACGCCAGCGTACCGCGGAGTCGTCAGACCGGCCGGCGACGAAGAAGAGAGACGAGAGCCCTGACCCGTCCGCTCAGACGAGCGGTTCGACAAGTTCGCGGCCGGCTTCGAGGAGCGCCGAGACCGCGTCCTCGCTGCCGGCTTCCGCGTAGACGCGCATCTTCGGCTCCGTCCCCGAGGGACGGACGAGGAGCCACGAGCCGTCTTCTAAGAGGAGCTTGAAGCCGTCGAGCGTGACGACCTTGGCGATGTCGCGGCCGGCGACCGTCTCCGGAAGTACGTCTTCAAGGTCGTCGATGACGCGCGCTTTTTCGGCATCGGGGCAGGCGACGCTTATCTTGTCGGCGACGATGTCGCCGTGTTCGGCCTCGATGCGGTCGAGGCGAGCGTCGAAGTCCTCCTCGGCGGTCGCGGCGGCCGCGAGCAGACCCATGAGGACGCCGTCCTTCTCGCGGACGTGCCCGCGGACGGAGAAGCCGCCGGACTCCTCGCCGCCCATGAGCGCGTCGTGTTCGCGCATGCCGTCTGCGACCCACTTGAAGCCGACCGCGGTCTCGAACACCTCCTCGCCGTGGGCCTCGGCGATGCGGTCGATGAGGAACGTGGTCGAGACGGTCCGAATGGCCGGCCCGGCGTCGGATTCGAGCAGGTAGTCGTAGACGGCGGCGAAAAAGAGGTTCTCGTCGAGGACGCCGCGGTCGGGCGTGGCGATGCCGATACGGTCGGCGTCGCCGTCGTTGGCGACCCCGAGGTCCGCGTCGTGTTCGGCCATCGCCTCGGCGAGGCCGTCGAGGTTCTCCGCGGAGGGCTCCGGCGAGATGCCGCCGAAGTCCGCGTCGCGCTCGCAGCGCAGGCGAATGACCTCCGCGCCGGCGGCTTCGAGGAGCGCGTCGGTGACGCCGCGGCCGCTGCCGTGCATGGCGTCGTAGACGACCGTGAGGCCCGAGAGGTCGTCGCCGACGAGGTCCATCGCGTGGTCGGCGTGCGGCGAGACCACGTCCACGCGCTCGATGGTGCCGCGTTCTGACTCGGGCAGGAGGTCCGGTTCGGCGAGTCGCTCGGCGACCGCGTCGGTCACGTCGGGGAGCGCCGGCGCGCCGTCCGAGGGGATGAACTTCACGCCGTTGTACTCCGGCGGGTTGTGCGAGGCCGTGACCATGAGCGCCCCCGAGAGGCCGCGCTCGGCGATGGCGTAGGCGACGAGCGGGGTCGGGCAGTCGCGCTCCGGCAGGAGCACGTCGAAGCCGTTGCCGGCGACGACCTCCGCGAGCGACTCCGCGAAGCCGGGGGAAGTCTCGCGAGCGTCGTAACCGACCAGCACCGGCGCGGTGAAGCCCTCGTCGGCGAGGTAGTCCGCGACCGCCTGTCCGACGACGCGGACCCGGTCGTCGGTGAAGGTGTCCAGCGTGGCGCGCCACCCGTCGGTCCCGAATGAGATTTCGTCCATACGCGCACCACTCCACGGTGGGGCAAAAAACTACGTTACGAGCCGACGGAGAGGAGAGGCGCTCACGACTCGACGAGCCGCTGTTTCTCTCGGCGGCGGAGCTGTTTAATCTCGTACTCGCGGGACATCGCGGCCGACTTCGAGTCGAACTCCTCGACGTGGACGAGCTCGACCGGGGTCCGACCGCGGGTGTACTTCGCGCCCTCGCCCGCGTCGTGTTCCGCGACGCGTCGCTCCACGTCGGTCGTGTAGCCGGTGTACAGCGAGCCGTCGTTACACTCGATGACGTAGACGAAGTGCACGAGAGAATGGTTCAGGGGCGCGGGTATGAACCCTACGCCCGACCTCGCGCACGGGATGTTGGCTTCGCGTGGTGGTCTTTTCTCGCTTCAGTGGTCATGCGGTGCGGGCACGCTGTCGAGCGACCTCCGCGATACCCGCGTTCGCCGAGCAGTTGGGACAGGCAAGAACCTGACCGTCCTTGTCGGCGAACACGCGTGCGAAGCGCTCGGAGACGTGTGACCCGCAGTGGTCACAGACTGGCATTGTTGCGGTCCGGCAGCCACCAAGCCGGTGTATGACATACGGTACCCCACCCATATGAGGGCTTCGCGCGTGTGCGTACGCACGCGAAATCGCGCACGACCACGAGGGGACAGACGTGGGCGACGACGGGGGACGGACAGCGCCCGGTCAGGCGTCGTCGTCGCGGGCGTCAGCGACTGCGCGGGCGATGAGTCCGGCCTGCGCGCCGGCGATGTAGCCGGCGTCGACGTTCACCGCGGAGAGGACGGTACACGACTGGAGCATCCCGAGGACGGCCGCCTCGCCGTCGCCGCCGTGGCCGTAGCCCGTCGAGACGGGCAAGCCGATGACGGGCGTGTCGACGAGGCCGGCGACGACGGTCGGCAGCGCCCCCTCGCGGCCGGCGGCGACGACGACCACGTCGGCCTCGCGGAGCGTGTCGAGGTTGTCGAGCACGCGCCCGAGGTGGGCGACGCCCACGTCTTCGATTCGCTCGACGTCCACGCCCATCTCGCGGAGGACGGCGGCCGCCTCGCCCGCGGCCTCGGCGTCGGAGGTGCCGCCGGTAGCGATGGCGACGGTTGCGTCGAGGTCGGGGCGCTCGAACTCCGGCGCGGCCGCGACGACGGTCTTCGCCCGGGCGTCGCGGTCGATGTCGGCGTCCGGGAGGGCGTCGGCGACGGCCTCGGCGTGGGCGGTGTCGGCGCGGGTGACGAGCGCCCGACCGCTGGTCTCGACCGCCGCGACGGCCAGCGTGGCCGTCTCGTCGGGCGTTTTCCCCTCCGCCAGAATCGCTTCGGGGACGCCGCGCCGCGTCTCTCTGGCGGCGTCGAACCGCCCGGCGTCGGTCGTCGCGTACCCGGAGAGTCGTACCTCCGCCTCGGCGGGCGAGAGCGAACCGTCCGCGACCGCCTCCAAGATGTCGCGCATGGCCGCACGTTGGCCCGAGGCGTACTCATACCCGTCGTTCCGAGCTCTCGGGGATAAAGCATATATAAGTGGAGATTGTTCCCGGTAAATCCGTCCTCATAGAAGCGCCATAACCCCCAAATCCGGCGGTATTAACGTCCAATATAGGAAAGTTTATTAAAGGAGAATCGGTAGGATATCCTGTATGGCAGACCTCATTGTCAAGGCAGCCGTCAAGGAAGCGCTCAAGGACAAGAACGTGGCCTCGGACTTCTACGACGCTCTCGACGAGGAAGTCAAGGAGCTTCTCGAAGACGCTGCTCGCCGCGCTGAGCAGAACGACCGTAAGACGGTCCAGCCCCGCGACCTGTAAACTCGGTCTTTAGACCTCTCGTTCTTTTATCGCCGGTCGGTGAGCGCCGGTTGTGTCTCCCAGAGAAAGCGACCCGCCCCGTGAGCCGAGGCGGTCGAGGTGGGACGTTCGAGCGCCGGACCACTCGGTCTGCCGGATTCCGTTCGAGCGCCGGACCAATCGAGTCAGAGTTCAGTGACTTCCACGCCGTCGTCGGTGCCGACGTAGACCGCGTCCGCGAGACCGACGAACAGACCGTGTTCGACCGCGCCGGGGAGCGACGCGAGGTCGGTCGCGAGCGACTCGGGGTTCGGAATCGCGCCGAACTCGCAGTCGAGGACGAGATTTCCGTTGTCGGTGACGACGGGGCCGTCCTTTCGCTCGGCGCGGCGGAGCGTTGCCTCGCCGCCGAGGTCCGAGACGCCCGCCGCGACGGTCGTCCGCGCCGACGGGAGCACCTCGACGGGGACGGCGTGCGAGAGCGTTTCCGCGATTTTCGAGGGGTCGGCGACGACGAGGAATCGGTCGGCGAAGGCGTCGACCACCTTCTCGCGGGCGTGGGCCGCGCCGCCGCCCTTGACGAGCGCGCTGTCCGCGAGCGAAACCTGGTCGGCCCCGTCGATTGCGAGGTCGATGGCGTCCACCTCGTCGAGGTCCGCGACGGGGATGCCGCACTCGCGGGCGAGTTCGCGGGCCGCGAAGGAGGTCGGGACGCCCCGGACGTCGAGGCCGTCGGCGACGCGGTCGCCGATGGCGCGGATGGCGAACGCGGTGGTGCTGCCGGTGCCGAGGCCGACGACCGCACCGTCTTCGACCGCTTCGACCGCCGCCGCCGCGGCGCGGCGCTTCTGCGCGTCGGTTCCGCCGGTAGTCTTCATGGCTCAGCCGACTCGGCCGGCGAGTAAAAATGGTCCCGAAACGGGGCGGGCGAGACGCCCTCAGAGGCGGTCCAAGACCGCGTCCGCGTCGTAAGCCAGCGAGATGGCGCGGGTGCGACCGCGTCCCTCGATTTCGGTGTATCGGGCCTCGATGACGCCCAGTTGGTCCAGTTTGTTCACGAGTTCGGAGTAGCGCGTGTAGCCGAGGTCGGTCGCCTCGTTGAAGGCGTCGTACACCGCGCCGGCGCGCTCGCCGTCGTACTCGGCGACGACCCGGACGAGTTCGCGCTCGGGGTCCGAAAGCCCCTGCAGACACCGCGAGAGGTGGACGTACTTCGACTTGTCGTAGGCCGCCTCCACGTCCTCCATGTCGACGGTGCGGGAGGCGCGCATCTCGGCGTGGAGGCCGGCCCGCCGAAGCAGGTCGATGCCGACCCGGAGGTCGCCGCTGTCGGCGGTGAACTCCGCGACTTGGTCGAGTTCGGGCGCGCCGATAACGTCCTCGTGGAAGCCGCGTTTCGACCGCCCGCGGAGGATATCGACGATTTCGTCCACGTCGTAGCGGGGGAAAAACACCTCCTCGGGCCGGAAAACGCTCTGGACGCGCCCGTCGAGTTCGTCGATGACGTCGAGCGAGAGGTCCGACGAGATGATGATGACGCCGATGCGCGCGCCGGAGTGCGCCTCGTGGGCGCGCAGCAGCGAGTAGAGCGTGTCGGACGCCTCGTTCTCGTAGAACAGGTAGTTCACGTCGTCAAGCGCGACGACGAGCACCTCGTCGTCCTCGACGAGGCGGTCGGTTATCTGGCCGAACAGCTTCTTGAACGAGATGCCCGACGACGGGGGTTCGTACTCGAAGATGTGCTCGAAGACGCGCGAGAACACCGCGTAGCGCGTCGAGTCGACCTGACAGTTCACCCGGACGGTCCGGACGCCCGACTGCGTGCCCAACTCGCCGAACAGTTTCTGGACCGCGGTGGTCTTGCCCGTCCCCGGCGGCCCACGCACCATCGTGTTCAGGGGGCGAGAGCCGCGGACCGCGGGCCGAAGCGCGTACTTCAGGCTCCGCAGTTGGCTCTCGCGGTGGTTGAACGTCTCCGGAACGTGGTCGATTTCGAAGACGTGTTCGTCGCGGAACACCGTCTCGTCCCACGACAGCATCCCCTCTTCGGGGTCCTCCCTCATCGAGTAAAGTACCACGCGCGGGGGACTTAATCGTTTACCGCGGCGGCGTCCGACGGGGGGCAGACGCGTTCGCGTCGTCGCCGCGCTCCGGTGGGAGGTCGCGAGCCGATACGTCACCTACTGAAGGAGCCGAACGATTCGGTAGCCGATGGCGACGAGCAGAATCAGTCCGACCGCGCCGATACCGAGGACGACCGGCGAATCGGCGGTCTGCGAGAACGCGCCCAGCGCCGGGAGCACGAAGACGGACAGCACGAGGAACCCGCCGAACAGCAAAAACAGCAGGTAGACGGCGGTCCCGAGCACGTCCCAGATGGCGTTTTTCGTGGCGTGGTAGACGAGGTCGTACTGCTGTCGTTCCTCGGGGGAGAGCGAATCGGAGGGCACGGGGGAAATTATCGACGAGTCTAAATAAATTGTGTGTCGCCCCGGGCAACCGCGTCAGTCGAATATCGCCACAGGCGGTCGCGTCAGTCGAACTTCTCCAGCAGTCGCCCGTAGAAACTCGTCTCGTTCTCGCCGGCCAGTTTCTCCACGATGAGTTCCGGAGTCGACCGCGCGAGGTGGTCCTTCACGGGCGAGCGGTTGACGACGAGTTCGCCGTCCTCCAGTCCGACCGCCTCGATGCCGTCGACCGCGACCGACACGTCGGCGGCCCCCCGGATGCCGCCGGCGAGGTGGGAGACGAACACCGCGGCCGCGCCCTGTTCCGCGAGTTCTTCGAGGATGCCGGCGATGATTTTGGCCGACGCGCCGGGTTCGGTGATGCTCTCCAGTTCGTCCACGAGGACGAGTCGGTCGGCCGCGCCGTCGGTGAGCGCGGCGAAGTCGCGGAGCGTGCTCTCGAAGGCCCCGGCGTCGAGGGTGCCCTGCGACTTGGCGTAGTAGTGGAGTTCGGAAAACCGCGAGAGCCGAACCGACTCGGCGGGGACGGGAAGCCCCATGTGCGCGAGGACGACGACGAGGCCCACGAGGTCGAGCGTCGAGGTCTTGCCTCCGCTGTTGACGCCCGAGAGGAGCGTGACGCCCGAGACCTCGTAGTCCACGGGGTCAACGTCGTCGAATTCCACGTCGAGGAGGGGCGAGCGGCCGGCCTCGATGGCGAACGAGCCGGCACCGTCGTCGCCGGCCGCGCCGGTGAACTCGGGGAAGGCGCAGTCGAAGTCGCGGGCGAACCGCGAGACGGCGAGGCGCACGTCGAGTTCGAGCGCGTCGCGGACCAGCGTCTCGACGGGGTCGCGCAGGTCCCCGAGGTCGGCCGCGAGGCCGGCTTTCAGCTTCGCGGCGCGGCGGTCGCGAGCGGCCTTGAGTTCGGTTCGGAGGCGGCCGACCGCCTCCTCGTCGTGGCCGAGCGGGAACGACGGGTCCTCGGGGAAGACGCGCTCCGTCAGGTCGGCCTCGCCGGGGCGCAGCGACAGCGACTCCACGAGGTGGTCGCGGGCGGCCGAAAGCGCCTCGTCGAACTCGTCTTCGAGTTCGCGCGACAGCAGGGAGTCGACGCGCGCGCCCTGCTCGACGAGCGACAGGAAATCGGTCCCCTCGATGGTCACGTCGCGCTCGCGAATCACGTCGCGGAGGCGGTCGTTGGCGGCCGATTCGGCGGTCGAGACGGCGGTGTCGAGGTCGTCCACCGCGTTCGAGAGTCGTTCGAGTTCGTCGTCGCCGAGGACGGTCCCATCGTCGGCCAGTCGGGAGAGCGCGTCGCGGAGGGAATCGAGGTCGCACGGCGGAGAGAGTCCGGCGGCCTCGTGGACCGCGGCGGCCGCCTCCAAGGCCTCGCGGTTCGCGGCGAAGAAGGCCAGCAGTCGCTCGGGGACGACCTCGTCGGTCCGCTCGGCGGCGTCCGGGAGGACGCGCACGTCGCCGTCCACGTCGATGCCGGCGAACGACTCGTCCAACACGACCACCGTCGAGTACGACCGCGCGAGTTCAGCGATGTCGCGGCCGTCCTCGACGACCTCGATGGAGAGTTCGGGAAACGCCTCCTTGGCGGCGGCGTAGCGCTCCGCGTCGGCGGTGGCGAGACAGCGCTCGCGGACGCGACGCGGCGTCGGGTCCGCGAGGGGTTCGACGCCCGACAACGCCGCGAGCACGTCCGGGTCGGGGTCGAGGTCGGTCGCGTCGGCGGCGAACGCCCGGACCTCCTCGATGCGCGAGGCCGACCCGGTGGGAAACAGCGTCTCCAGTCGCTTCTCGGCGTACGTCGTGACCGTCCGCGCCTGCAAGAGACCGAGCGCGTCGCGGTAGAGTTCCGAGGCGCGGTCGGTGGCGAGGAAGCCGCCGGGGTCGTCGTGGTCGCGGCGAATCGCGCCGCGGGCGATGGCCGCCGCCCTGCCCTCGGTGAGCCCCGGTGCCCGCGCGAGCGCCGCTACGTCGCCGTCGGTGAGGGCTCGCTCGGCGTCGTCGAGTTCCGCGAGCGCGGCGGCCGTCTTCTCGCCGACGCCCGGGATGGTCTCGAAGTCCATTCGGGCGGACCTATCGCGGCATAGGACAAAAAGTCGCGGGGTGGTGACTCCGGGACGACGGACGGGTCGCGCCGACACGGGAACGCCCGTCGCAGCCGGTTTTACGGCGCGTGCGCCCTTCGCGGTCGTTCGCGCCGGGGGCGAGGGGCTTTTGCCCGTCGGCCGGGAAGGGAGGCCATGAGCGAGCGAGACGTCGCGGCGAAGGCCGACGCAGTACGCGAGGCGCTCGCGGAGCGCGAGAGCGTCCTCATCGCCTTTTCGGGCGGCGTGGACTCCAGCGTGGTCGCCGCACTCGCCCACGAGGCGCTCGGTGACGACGCGGTCGCCTGCACCGCGAAAAGCGAGACCCTGCCGGACGCCGAGTTGGACGACGCGAAGCGCGTCGCCGAGGAAATCGGCATCGAACACCTGACCGTCGAGTTCTCCGAGTTGGACAACCCCGACTTCGTCGCCAACGACGACGACCGGTGTTACCACTGCCGGACGATGCGCCTCGGTAGGATGTACGAGGCCGCCCGCGACCGCGGCATCGAGGCCGTCTGCGACGGGACCAACGCCTCGGACCCCGGCGAGGGCCACCGACCCGGCCTCCGCGCCGTCGAGGAGTTAGAGGTGCTATCGCCGCTTCTCGCCCACGACATCACGAAATCGGAGGTCCGCGCCATCGCCGACGACTACGACCTGTCGGTCGCCGACAAGCCCTCGATGGCCTGTCTCTCCTCGCGGATTCCGACCGGCCTCGAAGTCACCGAGGAACGGCTCTCGCGGGTCGAACGCGCCGAGACGATTCTGCGGACGTGGGGCTTCGAGCAGTTCCGCGTCCGCGACCACGACGGCCTCGCCCGCATCGAGGTCGCGCCGGAGGAACTCGACCGCGCCCTCGACGCCGACTTCGTCCGCGCCGCCCGCGACCACCTGAAGGACGCCGGCTTCGACCACGTCACGCTGGACCTCCACGGCTACCGGACCGGGAGCGTCAGCCCCGCGTCCGAGGCGGGGGCGGACGCCGACGCGGGCGACGACCTCCTCGTGGACGACGTGTTCGCGCAGGACTATCCGATGCGGAAGTAAGGAACCGCGAGGAAACGAGCGCCGCGGCCGCGCCGAAAACCGACCGCAGAACGCTTACGCCGTCAGAAATCGCGTCTCGTTCTCGGTGACGACGTGGACGAGCGGCTCGTCGCCGTCGTCGCTCAGTTCGACTTCGAACTCGCAGATGCCGCCGTTGTCGAGCGGTTGCGACAGCATCGTCTCGACGATATCGAGGCCCTTCACCTCACCGAGCGACAGCCGAATCGGCGCGCCGTGGCTGACGACGAGCACCGTCTCGTCGGCGTCGAGCGAGTCGGCGAGCCCCTCGTGGGCGTTGAGGACGCGGCGGCGGACCTCGACGAGGCTCTCGCCGCTCGGGGGGCGCTCGCGGGCTGCGGGCGCGCCGACCGCCGAGAGGGAGTACTGCGGGTACCGGTCGGTGAGTTCGTCGAATTCGAGCCCCTGAAACGACCCCACGTCGCGCTCGCGCCACGCCGAGTCGAGGACGGGTTCGAGGCCGAGTTCGCGGGCGACGGGGCGGGCGGTCTCTTGGGCGCGTTCGATGTCGGAGGAGACGAGGCGGTCGACCTCGTAGCTGTCCGCGACGTGGCGCGCGAGGGCGTCGGCCTGCTCGCGGCCGCGCTCTGTGAGCGACACAGGGGCCCACCCCTGTACGCGCCCGGCGCGGTTCCACGTCGTCTCGCCGTGTCTGGCGAGAAGAAGGGTTGCCATACGTCCGTCTCTCTCCTCACCGGCAATGAACGTTCCGCGCGAGATTCACGGTCTCGGCCGCCCAACTGTTAGGTATGGCACACGAACTCGTCACGAGCATCGAGATAGACGCCCCGCCCGAGCGGGTGTGGGAGACGCTCGTCGACTTCGACCGCTACCCCGAGTGGAACCCGTTCATGCGAATCGCCGGGCGGCCGAACGAGGGCGCGACGCTCACCGTCCACCTGCGACCGCCGGGCGGGCGCGAATCGGAGTTCGAACCCGACGTGACCCACTGCGAGAAGCACCGCGAACTGCGCTGGCTCGGCCACCTCGTCGTTCCGGGGCTGTTCGACGGCGAACACCGGTTCCGACTCGAACCGCTCGACGGCGGCGAACGCACCCGGTTCGAACACGCGGAGACGTTCTCGGGCGTCCTCGCCGGACTCCTGTTGCGGTTCGTCGGCGAGCAAACCCGGGCGGGATTCGTCGCCATGAACGAGGGGCTGAAGACGCGCGTCGAGGGCGTGGTCGCGGCCGAGAAGCGGGAGGCGACGGAGTCGTCGGACGCGGCGTGATTCCCCGCGGTCTCGGAGAGATTCGGCGCGTTACAGTGACTCGCCGCAGAAGCGGCAGGTATCCCGGTCGGCTTCCTCCAGCGAGTGGCAGTTCGGACAGGGGACGGTCTCGGTACGGGCGGAAGAGATGCCGTCCGGCGACCGCGACTGACCCGCGCGGCGGCCCACCCCGGGTTCGTCGCGCCCGAGGTTGAGGTACAGCGCCAAGCCGAGAATCCCGCCGACGAACACCGAGAGGCCCCAGAGGAAGGCGTTGTGCGAACTGTGTCTGGTCGCGTCGATGCCGGCCCAGACGCTCACGGCAAACCAGAGCGGGAGGGCGACCACCGACAGGGCGACGAGGTCGGCCATCGTGTATCTATTCTAACTATTTTGAAATAGGTCTTCTGAACGGTCGGCAGTCGGTGAAAGCGAGGCAGAACGACCCGGCCGAGGGATCGACGGGAGGAAAACGAGACGCCGGTCAGTTCCCGGTCCAGCGTAAGGCCGCGAGCGTCCCCTCGAACAGGGTAATCATCGTCGCGCCGATGATGATGGGGGCCATCCCGGTCGGGTCGGGGCTGACGAGGAACGCGAGGCCGACGAACGCGCCCCAGAACAAGAGGCGGCGGTCTTCGAGCCACCGTCGGGTGACGAGGTTCATCATGATGGCCAGTTCCACGAACAGCGGAATCTGAAAGACGACCGCCATGTAGCCCATCAGGATGAGGATGAGGTTGAACGTCTCCTTGAGGCCGAACGCGACGACCGCGGTCCCCTCGGTGTAGGAGGTGAAGTACGCGAAGATGGCCGGCAGCACCACGAAGTGGGCAAAGAGGACGCCGACGAGCGCGAGGACGAGGCTCGTCGGGACGGCCGCGAGGTAGTACTTGCGCTCTTTCGGGTAGAGGCCGGGGCGCATGAACAGGTACGTCTCGTAGACGAACACGGGGAGGCCGATGACGGTTCCGGCGAGGCCGGCGACCTTCAGTTTGGTGAGGATGAGTTCGAGCGGGCCGTAGAGCCGCGGCCGGCGGTCGACGATGGTCTCCGCGCCGGGGATGTGGGAGTTCCAGAGGAAGTTGATGACGTCGGTCGCGCTCGGGATGTGGACGCCGAAGGCGGCCTGCGTGTCCACGAGCGCGTTGAGGATGTCCGCGCCGGGAAACAGCACGAGCGTAATCGCGCCGGCGACGCCGAGGACGACCGCCAACCGGCGAATCATCTCCTCGATGTGCGCGGTCAGCGGCATCTCCTGGTCGCTCTCGGGGGCCTCGCCGACGAGGCCGCCGACGTCCTCGTCGTCGAAGTCGTCGCTCTCGAACTCGGGGTCGTCGAAGTCGGCGTCCTCGGCGGCGACGGACGACGGGGCCACACCGCCCATCTCGTCCTCGCCGGTCAGCGCCGGGCTCGCGCCGTCGGCGGCCGCGTCCGGGTCGGCGTCGTCAGCCGACTCGTCGCTCGAATCGTCGTACGTCCCCTCGGGAACGTGCGACGTGTGTTCGTCGTCAGCGAGGAGACGCGGTTCGTCGTCAGAGTCGGCGTCGGAATCGGTAGCTGAATCATCCGCGTCGTCGGGAGCCGCGTCGGAATCGGAATCGTCGCCGTCGTCGCCCGTCTCGGCAGCAGCGTCGGCAGAAGCGTCGTCGTCAGACCCATCGGTGGCGGTCTCGTCTCGCGGGGTGACTCGACCGTAAACCGGACCGTCGGACGACGAAGACGCGTCGTCGGCGTCGTCGGCGTCGCCGTCGGACGAGCGCTGGTCGGTGTCGTCCGAGGCGTCCGTCTCGTCGTCGGCCGCAGAGAGCCCTGCGTCACGCTCCTCGTCCGCCATTCAGGTGTCCTACGCTTCCGGCCAGTTATAGGTCTTTTCGCATCGCCCCGAGGAGGCGCGCCGAGGGAGCCGAACTCACGCCCGCGGTGAAAAAGATTGATAACCGCCAGACTGCTTTCGCCACGTACGTATGTCCAGCGCCCTCGACGAGGACACCCAACAGACCATCGCGGCGGGCCGCGAGACCGCCGGTGCGATGCTCCGAGCGGCGCAAAAGGACCTCCAGAAGGTCTTTATCGTCTTCCTCGTCGGGTTCCTCGGCACGTTCTACGCGCTCCGACTCTACGTCTGGGAGTTCTTCCGTGGCGTGACCAAGGCGCAGATGGACGCCAGCGTCTCCGGCAACGTCAGCATCATCGCCCAGACCCCCTTCGACGTGATTCTCTTGCAGGCCAAAATCGGTCTCGTCGTGGGGGTGCTGTTCGCGCTTCCGCCGTTTATCTACGTCTCGCGGGACGCGCTGAAAGCCCGCGACGCGTGGCCCAAATCGCCCGTCGCGCCGTGGAAACTCGCGCTCATCGGGCTGACGATGGTCGCGCTGTTCGCCGCGGGCGTCGCCTACGGCTACTTCGTCTTCTTCCCGTTCACGTTCGCGTTCCTCGCGCAGAACGCGATTTCCGCCGGCTTCACGCCGAGCTACTCCATCGTGAAGTGGGCGCAGTTCATCTTCCTGCTCACGCTCTCGTTCGGCCTCGCGAGCCAACTTCCGCTCGCGATGACCGGGCTCTCGTACGCCGAAATCGTCCCCTACGAGCTGTTCCGCGACAAGTGGCGGCACGCCATCGTCGGTATCTTCGCCTTCGGCGCGCTGTTCACGCCACCGGACCCGTTCACCCAAATCATGTGGGCGGTGCCCGTCATCTCGCTGTACGCCTTCAGCCTCTATCTCGCTCGCGTGGTCGTCACGGCCAAACGCGGCAGCGAGAAGATGGACGTCAAGGCGACGGCGGCCCACCACTGGAACCACCTCGCGGGCGTCGGCGTCGTCGGCGGCCTCCTCGTCTACGCCTTCTACGAGTACGGCGGCGTCGAACTCGCGAACGCCGGACTCGCCGCGGTCGGTAGCGACTACGTGTTCCTCAACCCCGGGTCGCAACTCTCGCTAGGCGCGTTCGTCGTCGCCGGCGTCGTCGTCGGCCTGGTGTTCGGACTCGCCTACCTCGTCTACCGCGACATCGAACGGCTCGAACGGACCGAAGTCGGCGTCGGTGACCCGACGAAACTCGACCTCTCGGCGCTCGACGTGGCGGGCGTCCGCGCCGCGCCGCCGGAGGCGTTCGCAGACCTCGAAGAAGACGAGGTGATGGCCCTCGCGTCGGCCGCCATCGACGACGGCGACAAGGCCAAAGCGCAGGCGCTCATCGACCGGTTCGACGAGGCCGAGGCGGACCGCGAGGCCGAAGCGGCCGACGCCGAAGACGAACCGGGCGAACTCGAAGACCGGACGACCCGCGCGGGCGGCGCGTTCGTCTCCGAACTGACCGAAGGCGAGACCGACGAGGACGACATCGGCGGCTACTACACCGACATCGCGTTCATCGTCGACTCGCTCACCTCGCGGGCGTTCTGGGTCGTCGGCTGGTTCATGCTCGTCCTCGCGACGACGTTCGGCTGGCTCTACACCGGCGGTATCAGGGACGTGTACGACGACTTCCTCGGCCGACTGCCAGCCGCCGTGCGACCCGAGGAAGTCCTCAACGTCGTCGCACTCCACCCGATGGAGGCGCTCATCTTCGAGGTGAAGTTCTCGACGATTCTGGCCGTGCTGGCGACGCTCCCGCTCGTCGCGTACTTCGTGTGGCCCGCGCTCCGCGAGCGCAACATCATCCGCAAGCGACGCCGAACCGTCTTCGTGTGGACCGGCGCGCTCGCCGGCGGTCTCCTCGGCGGCTTCGCGCTCGGCTACACCTACGTCGCGCCGACGGTCATCACGTTCCTCGTGGAAGACGCGCTCGCGGCGAACATGATAATCTCCTACCGCATCACCAACTTCTTCTGGCTCATCTTCTTCACCACCGCGGGCATCGGCCTCCTCGCCGACGTGCCCATCCTGATGGTGCTTCTCAACACCGCCGGCATCAGCTACCGGATGATGCGGAATCGCTGGCGCGAGGTCACGGTGTTCATCCTCGCCATCTCGGCGGTGTTCACCCCCGCGAGCATCACGACGATGTTCATGGTGACGCTCCCGCTGATGGCTGCCTACGGCGTCGGTCTCGGCGTCCTGTTCGTGCTGACGGTCGGCGGCCGGCGCGACCTCTCGCCCGCCCGCGGCGCGGCGGAGTGAGCGCGGCGCACCCGCGAGGGGCCTCACGAACCCGTCGACTCGACGACGCGAAGACGCGCCAGATATCGCCGCTGAGGCCGTTGAAAAGGCGTTAAGTATTCTCACGAGAATCCCCGAGTATGGCCAAGATAAGCGTCGAGATACCCGACGAACTGCTCGCGGACTTAGACGAGCACGTCGGCGACGACGGGAAGTTCGTGAACCGAAGCGATGCGGTTCGGGCGTCCATCCGGAAGACGCTCGACATCCTCGACGAAATCGACGACCGACACAACCGCCTCGTCGAAGATGAGTGAGGGGCGCTCGGCCATCGGACAAGTCGCCCTCGTCGGCCTGTTCGTCACCGCGCTGACGACGGCGCAGTTGACGGCGTCGAAACTGCTCTCGATTCCCCTGCCGTCGGCGGTGGGCGAACTCCCGTTCGTCGGCGCGGCCATCCTCATGCCGGGGGCGGCGCTGGCGTACGCGGTCACCTTCTTCGCGTCCGACTGCTACTCCGAACTGTACGGCCGCCGGGCGGCGCAGGTCATGGTGAACGTCGGCTTCGCCATGAACTTCGTCCTCCTCGGCCTCGTCTGGAGCACCATCGCCGCGCCCGCCGCCAACCCCGAGTTCGCCGCGCAGTTCGCCACGGTGCTCTCGTCGGGGACGAACGTCGTCGCCGGGAGCCTCCTCGCGTACCTCGTGAGTCAGAACTGGGACGTCATCGTCTTCCACGGCATCCGGGACCTGACCGACGGCTCGTTCCTCTGGCTCCGCAACATCGTCTCGACGGCGACGAGTCAGGCCATCGACACGGTCATCTTCGTCGGCGTCGGGTTCTACGCCGCGCCGACGGTCCTCGGCATCGGAGACCCCTTCGAGTGGAGCGTCCTCGTCGGCCTCGCGGTCGGCCAGTACCTCCTGAAGCTCCTCATCGCAATCGTGGACACCCCGTTCGTGTACGGGACCGTCGCGCTCCTCCGCGGCGACGACGAGTCCGCGACCGACGGCTGGGTCGCGGACTGAGACGCGACCGGGGCGACGGACGGCTTATCTCTTTTGGTAGCATACCACACGGTGTATGGCCGACGAGCACCGCCACAGGCTCACCGAGCGAGACGGGATGGAGATGGGGATTCGCTGTCCGAACTGCGGGACCTACACGTCGTTCGGTGACATCCTCGCCACCGGGGCCTGTCGCGGCGGTTGGAAGGGCTGCCGGACGGGGCTTCGACTCGACCTCGTGGTCGTTGAGTGAAAAGATGCGACGGGGCGGCGGACCGCCAGAACGTCGAGACAGCGGGGCGACGGGTCGAACGCGGGACGTGGCTCAGGCGGCCCCGTCGGTCTCGGGCGAGTCGCTCAGATAGAGGTACGCCGCCGCGGCGCTGAAGACGGCCTCGCCGCCCTTCGAGAGAATCGCCATCTCGCTGACTCGCCCGCTCATGACGACCCACGCCACGATTTGAGCGAGCGCGAACGCGATGGCGACGAGGTAGAACTCGCGCCGCCAGAACTTGCTCAGGTAGACGGCGATGCCCGCGAGGAAGCCGACGCCCGCGAGGACGAACAGAATCGCCTGCGTCTGGTCGAACTGCATCAACACCGGCGCGAGCGAGAAGTGGGCGTACACGGACGCCAACGCCCCGAGGATGGCGACGTACGGAACGATACCCGACGGGAGGCCGGTGAACAACGGTTGGGACTCGGTGGTCGTCGTATCTGCTGACATGGGTGACACGAGCAGAGTCGTGTCAAACACGGATAATGGTTGCCCGAAGTTAGACACAAATTGCGGCGGGCGCGGAGCCGTCGGCGCGGTCGCGGGCGGGCACGGGACGCGCCGGACTCGACGTGAGAATCGACGCGCAGTCGTCGTCTCAGTCTTCGTCGTCGATTGGTTCAGCGAACGCGAACCGCGGTTTCACGTCGGTGACGCGGACCGTCGGCGTGTCGCCCGCCTCCGTCCCGGAGACGAACAGCGTGAACTCCTCGACTTTGGCGATGCCGTCGCCCTCGCTCCCCACGTCGACGATTTCCACGTCGAGTTCGTCGCCCTTCCGAACCGGCGCGGTGAGGAAGTGCTTGCCGACGAGGTACTGCTCGGAGGAGCTATCGCGGGAGGCGTCGGGGCGCATCGACCGGACGTACTGGAACTCCCGTTCCATGTCGGCGCGGAGGTCCGCCACGTCCGGGCCGTCGAACACCTTCACGGCGAAGTCGCCGCCGGTCGCCAACAGCTCCTGTGCGACCTCGAACGCCTGTCGGGCGAGGTAGACCGAGCGGGCGTGGTCCAGCGAGTACTCGCCGGTCATGTTCGGTGCCATGTCGGAGACGACGGCGTCGGCTCCGCGCTCACCGATGACGGCCGTCAGTTCCTCCTTCGTCTCGTCTTCGGTCATGTCGCCGCGAATCGTCTGGACGTTGTCGCGGTCGATGCCGCGGATTCGCTGGAGGTCGACGCCGACGACCTTGCCGTGGTCGCCGACCGCCTCGGAGGCGACCTGGAGCCACCCGCCGGGGGCGGCACCGAGGTCGACGACGGTGTTGCCGGGGCCGAACAGACCCGCGTCGCCGTCGAGTTGCTTCAGCTTGTAGGCCGAGCGGGCGCGGTAGCCCTCCTGTTTGGCCTTGTTGTAGTAGTGGTCTTTCCGTGCCATGCTTACCTCGTTGAACTGCCCGTGATGTTCCGCGTGGGAACAGCCGGCGAATTCGCGTTCATATCGGGTGTGACGTGGTCAGCCCGGAAAGGCACATCGGATAGCGCCCGGAGACGGGGCGGCGCGGCTGCCAGCGCGGAAACCGCGGACGCGACACCGCCGAAGTCAGCCCGCAGACGACTCCGTCTGTGGACCGCGGAACGCCGACAGCGCGTCCGCATCCGCGTCCCCGCCGGCGCGGGAGAGAACCGTCACGATGTCGTCCGGCTCGATGACCGTGTCCCCGTGCGGGGTGAGTTCGCGGTCGCCCCGCTCGATGGCGATGACGAGCGTCTCGTCGTCGAGAATCCCCCGCTCGGAGGCGTCTTCGAGCGTGAGGCCGGCTATCGGCGCGTCGGACTGCACGGGGACCTCGACGACGCTCGCGTCGCCGGTGAGGCTGATGAAATCGTTGGCTTCGGGCGCGTGGCCGCCGTCGTCGGGGTCGAACGGGCCGTAGGGGGCGAACAGCTCCTCTTCGAGCAGGTCTTCGTCTTCGATGTGGATGCCGATGTCGGTGAGCAACCGCGCGACGCGCCGGAGGTCGCCGGTGCTCTCGCCGACCGCGAGGACGTGGAGGTTGCGGCGACCGGTCATCAGCGTCCGGACGTTGATGACGCCCGGAATCGCCCGCGCCTCGTGGGCGAGCGCCTCTCGTTCGGTCACGGGAACGTCGCAGAGATAGAGGTTCGTGAGCTTCCCCCCGGCGAGTTCGAAATCGACCTGCGCGGTGCTGCCGCGGATGATTCCTGAGTCTTCGAGCTTGTGGATTCGGTTCCGGATGGTGGCTCCGGAGACGCCGGCCTCCGCCGCGAGCGTGCTGGCGGACGTGTTACGCGCATCGTCCATGAGGGCGTAGAGGATGCGTCGGTCGATCTCGTCGAGCCGGTGGTCGGTGTTTCGATATGGCATCTGTGACTGTGTCGCGTTTCGATTTGCGAAGATAGCTACCCCGCGTTTTCATATAAGGCTTGTCTGGGCGGTGTCCGCGTTTCGATACGGAACGAGTCGGGCGCGCACCGCCGAGTGAGGTATCACCACGAACCGTCCGTGAGCGTCCGCTCCGCGGAGACGGGCCAGACCGAACAGTTCGGTCTTAGAAATTATACTCGTCAATATTTTCGAATCCGTAGTGAAAAGGTAGAACTTATATCGTTACACAACCGGGTAGCGACTATGAACGAGACGAACATCACCGATACGGCCGGTAACACGGCTCTCAGCGGCACGCTCGGGGAAATCGAGTCACAATCGCGTCGAGGAATCGGCGTCGTCCGGCTCCCGAAGCGATGGACCAAGGGAGCCAGCACGGAGGCCAACGGATGACCGACGAGGAGCTCGCGAAGGACCTCGGCCTCCTGTCGGCGCTGACCATCGGTATCGGGACGATGATCGGCGCGGGTATCTTCGTCCTGCCCGGGGTCGCGGCCAGCACCGCCGGCCCGGTCGTCGTCGCCTCGTTCGTCGTCGGGGGGCTCATCGCGCTGGTGAACGCGCTTTCGGTCTCCGAACTCGGCACCGCGATGCCGAAGGCCGGCGGCGGCTACTACTACGTCAACCGCGCGCTCGGGCCGCTTTTCGGCTCCATCGCCGGCCTCGGTGACTGGATGGGGCTGGCGTTCGCCTCCGCGTTCTACAGCATCGGCTTCGGGCAGTACCTCGCGACGCTCGTTCCGATGCCGGGGGTCCTCTTTCTCAACGAGGTGCAGGTCGGCGCGCTCGTCGCCGGTGCCGTCTTCGTGGGCGTCAACTACATCGGTGCCAAGGAGACCGGCGGCGTGCAGACGGTCATCGTCACCGTCCTGTTGGCGATTCTGGCCCTGTTCGCGGTTCAGGGCTGGCTGTCGTTCGACCTCGCCACGCTCGTCGGCGACGGCGGTATCGCGCCGTTCGGCTACGGTGCCATCCTGCCGGGAACGGCGCTCGTGTTCGTCTCGTTTCTCGGCTACGCGAAGATTGCGACGGTCGCCGAGGAACTGAAGAACCCCGGTCGGAACCTCCCGCTGGCGGTCATCGGGAGCGTCGCCATCGTCACCGTCCTCTACGCGATTCTCGTGAGCATCATGCTCGGCGTGGTTCCGTGGCCGGAACTGAGCCAGAGCGCGCCGCTGACGCAGGCGACGCAGGTCGCGTTCCCCGGCGGACTGGCCGGCCTCGCCGTCACCATCGTGACGCTGGGTGCGCTCCTCGCGACCGCCTCCAGCGCGAACGCGTCGATTCTGGCGTCCGCCCGAATCAACTTCGCGATGGGGCGGGACCGAATCGTCACCAACTGGCTCAACGAGATTCACCCGAACTACGCGACGCCCTACCGTTCGATTCTCGTCACGGGTGCCGTCATCATCCTCTTCATCGCGGCGCTCGGCCGAGACATCGAGGTGCTGGCGAAAGCCGCGAGCGTCCTCCACCTCGTCGTCTACGCGCTCATGAACGCGGCGCTCATCGTCTTCCGGGAGACGGACCCCGAGTACGACCCGGCGTTCACGGTGCCGCTGTACCCGTTTACGCCGCTTTTCGGCATGGCGCTCTCGCTCGGACTGCTGGCGTTCGTCGGCGGCGAAGAGCTCCTTCTGTCGGGGCTGTTCGTCGTCGGTGCGGCCGTCTGGTACTTCGTGTACGCACGCAACAACGCCGACAGACAGGGCCTGCTGGGTCGGCACATCCTCACTCGCGGCGACGAGTTACCGGCCTCGGTCGTCGACGCCGCGGCGACGGTCGCGCCGAACGGGTCGGGGCGCGTCGAGGACGCGCCGGCGACGACGACGATGGTCGCGGTTTCGAACCCCCGAACCGAGCGGGCGCTCGTGACGCTCGCGGCCGCGCTCGCGAAGTTCGACGGCGGTCGGGTCCTCGCGACGCACGTCATTCAGGTCCCGGACCAGACCTCGCTGGCGGCCGCCGCCGACCAGCGCGACCGCATCTCGAAGGCGTCCGAACGGCTCATGGCCGACGCGCGAGCCGACGTCGAACAGCTGGACGTGCCGGTCGATACGCGGACGATTCTCTCCCACGAGGGGCTCGCGGAGGTGTTCGACGCGGCGCGCCAACACGGCGTCGACCGGGTCATCATGGGCCACAGCGGCGCGAAACTCGCCGGCGGGCGAGTCGAAGGCGCGCTCGACGAACTGACGCACGACCTCCCGTGCGACGTGGTCGTCCTCGACGGGGAGGAGTTCGACCCGAGCGAGGTGCTGCTTCCGACGGCGGGCGGGCACTCGTCGGACCTCTCCGCGGAGGTCGCACGAGCGCTGCAAGCGACGACCGACGCGCACATCTCGGTGCTGCACGTCGCTGACGAGGTCGCGGCCGGCCGGGAGTTCCTCGAACAGTGGGTCGCGGAACACGACCTAAACGGAGTGGAGCAACTGGTCGAGACGGGCGACGTGGAGACCGTCATCGGCGAGGCGGCGGCGGACAAGTCGCTCGTCCTCGTCGGCGCGACGGAGACCGGCCTGCTGTCCCGACTCGTCGGCGGGTCGCTGGTGCTGTCCGTGCTCGACGACCTCGAGACGACCGTGTTGCTGGCCGAGCGCCCCCGGCGACGGTCGCTCCGAGAGCGGCTGTTCGGCTAACCCGCGAGTTCGTCGAACAGCGCCGAAACGCGCCCCTCGATGTCGTCGCGAATCGCCCGGACCGCATCGAGGTCCTTGCCGTCAGGGTCGTCGAGGTCCCAGTCGCGGGCGTCGCCGCGCCACGTCATGGGACAGATGCCCTCGGCCGAACAGCCCATCGTGACGACGATATCCACGTTCAAAATCTCGTCCTGCTCGATTGCGCGCGGCGTCTCGTCGGCGAGGTCGAAGTCCTTCTCGCGCATGACCGCGACGACCTCGTCGTGGACGCGGTCGGCGGGGTCGGTGCCGCCGGTGACGACCTCGATGCGGTCGACGACGCCGCGGTCGGCGCGCTCCCGGCGGGCGAAGGCCGTCGCCATCTGGCTCCGGCCGGCGTTCTGGACGCAGACGAAGGCGACGCGGGTCGGCGTCGCGTCGGTGTCGGTGTCGGCGTCAACATCGACATCGGCGGCGTCGGTCATCGCTCGGCACCTCGTCGGCGGGCGGCTGGGTTCGTCTCGTCGTTCCCCATGGGCGGGAGTTACACAATCAGCTATTTGAGTGCTTTGAAGCCCTAGACCTTCGAAATCGACGGGTTAGCTATGTGCGAAAATAGTGACAACAACACCCATGGGGAGCCGGACGGAGCGGTGGGGTGCTCGCGGGAGCGCGCACGCGGGAGAGCGTGCGAACATCATATTGCGGTGAGTCCAAATCAGGAGTATTTTTAAGACCGCTGTCGTACGACGGCACATATGTTCAAGGCCATCGTGAGCGCCGCGACGCTCCGGGACGCGCTCGACTCCGTGAGCGTCCTCGTCGACGAGTGTAAGATTCGACTCAACGAGGAGAGTCTCTCCATCCGCGCCGTCGACCCCGCGAACGTCGGCATGGTGGACCTCACGCTCGACGCGGCGGCGTTCGAATCCTACGAAGCCGACGGCGGCGTCATCGGCGTCAACCTCTCTCGCCTCGAAGAGGTCGCCGGGATGGCGGGCTCGGGCGACCTCATCCACCTCACGCTCGACGAGGAGACGCGCAAGCTCAACATCCGCATCGACGGGCTGTCGTACACGCTCGCGCTCATCGACCCCGACTCGATTCGCCAGGAGCCCGACATTCCGGACCTCGACCTCGCGGCGAACATCGTCCTCGAAGGGACGCACCTCGACCGCGGTATCAAGGCGGCCGACATGGTTTCGGACCACATCCGCCTCCGCGTCGACGGCGCGGAAGAGACGTTCCACATCGAGGCCGAGGGCGACACCGACGACGTGGACCTGTCGCTTCCCCCGGCGGACCTCATCAGCATCGAGGCCGGCGCGGCCGACTCGCTGTTCTCGCTCGATTACCTGAAGGACATGAACAAGGCGATTCCGACCGACGCCGAGGTCACCGTCGAACTCGGCGAGGAGTTCCCGGTCAAGCTTCACTACCAAATCGCAGAAGGGATGGGCACCATCACGTACATGCTCGCCCCGCGCATCCAGAGCGACTGAGCGGACGTTTCGGCGGCCGCGTCGTTGTCCGACCACCGAGCCGTCCCACTCGTTTCTCTCGATTCTCACCGGTCAGCGACCGCGCCGCCCGACTCGTCGCCCGCGTCTCGACACCAGGACGGCAGTCGAACCGTCGCCGTCGTTCCGGTCTCGGGGCGGTCCGCTGAGTCGGCCGCCGCGTTCCCGTCACTCTCGCCCGACGCCTCCGCCGCGTCACCGCCATCCACCGACCCGTCCCGTCCGTCTCTCACGTCGAAGGTGAGTTCGCCGCCGAGCGCGTCGACCGTCCACCGGACCGCCCAGAGGCCGAGCCCGCTGCCGTGTTGGAGCGGCGATTCCCCGCCGCCCTCGACCACGGACCGCTCGTAGTCGGGGACGCCCGGGCCGTCGTCCTCGACGACGACGACGAGGTCGGCGTCGACCGCGCGAATCGATACGGCGACCGTCGGGTCGTCGCCGCCGTGTTCGAGCGCGTTCTCGACGAGTTCGTCGACGAGGAGCTTCGCCGCGGACTCGCTTCCGGAGACCAGAAGCGACTCAGGGGCGTCGACGTCGACCGAGCCGGCGTCGAACTCCGCGCGGAGCTCTGCGACGCGGGCGCGGGCCGTCGCGGCGACGTCGAAGCGACTGCCACCGTCGATACCGGCCATGACCCGCTCGACGGTCCGGGCCTTCTCACCGAGCGAGAGGAGTTCGTTCGACCGGGTGCGTATCGTGTCGGTGGGGGCGCGCTGGTCCGGCGGAAGCCGGTCTGCGAGCATGTCGGCGTAGCCGATGACGACGGTCATGTCGTTCCGGAGGTTGTGTCGGAGGACGCGGTTGAGTACTTCGAGGCGCTGGCGACGGCGGACCCGCCCCGTCACGTCGGAGACGGTGACGGTCCGGCCGAGGTGGCGGCCGTGCTGGTCTGTGACCGGCGAGCACGTCACCTCGTAGGTCCGGCGGCGACGGTCGACCGTCACGTCCACGAGCTGTCGGTCCTCGTCGAGGTCGACGCCCGGAAGCACCGACGAAAGCGGGTCGAGCGCCGCGGCCGGGTCGACGTCGAGAAGGGACGCGGCGGTCTCGTTGGCGTCGACGATGCGGTGCTCGCGGTCGAGGACGAGGATGCCGACGCCCACGTCGTCGATGGCGGCGCGGCGGCCGAGCCGACTCGTCGCCGGCGAGAGGCCGAACAGCTGGAACCGGTAGAGCGCGTGGCCGAACGTCGCGCCCGTCACGGCGAGCGCGATTGGCGTGAAGTTCACCACGGGAAGCGGGCCGACGGCGAAGGTGTGAGCGACGTGGGCGACCGTCGGCGCGGTCGAGCCGATAGCGAGCGTGACCGCCTGCTCGCGGTAGTGCGAGAGCCGCTCGACGAGCATCTCGATGACGAGGACCAGCCCGGTTCCGATGATGACGTAGCCGTACACCGCGTGGATGTAGTACCAGAGGTTCGGGTCGAACCGCACCGTGGCCGCACCGAACACCGGGTCGATGTGGTAGTTGGTCCACAGCAAGCCGTGGCTCGGGTTCGTGGCGACCGCGACGACAGTGATGGCCGGAAACACGAGGAGTGCGGCGATGAGCCGTCGCGAGAGGAGGTCGCCGCGCCCGGTGTAGGAAAGCGAGAACGCGAACCACGCGGGCGCGATGACGGCCTGTGCGATGTCGATGGGGAGTTGGAACCAGACCCGGAGTTCGGGGTCGAACACCGTGAGCGCGACGCCGTAGGAGCCGGCCCAGAGCGCCGCCGAAAACAGGAGGACGGAAAGCGACCGCGAACCGGGCTCGGTGCCCTCGCGCCAGGCGACGGCCGCGATGGAGACGGAGACGAGCGCCGCGACGAAACAGAGGACGACCAACGGCGAGACGGCGGCGACCGAAGACACGGGTAAACCTCAGACTCGGCGCTCGTAACAGTTGTGGGCCGCGGCGAAGTTCGAGCGGTCGCGGCGTCGACTCAAGAGCGGTAGCGGTCGATGACGCGCTTGGCCGAGACGGCCTTTTCCTTCCAGCCGTAGCCCGCCTCGTAGACGTGGCGCTTCTTCTCGACGAGTTCGGCGGGCGTCGCCTCTTCGAAGCCGCCGCGGTCCCACGCGCCGGTGTCGCGGAGCCAGTTGACGACGTTCTCGCGCGTCTCGGGCCACGACAGGCCGACCATCTCGTACCACGCTATCATGGCGAAGACGGCGTTGTCGTGACAGCCGGGGACGCTCCCGTACTGGTGGAGCGTCCGCATCGGCTCCCGGGTCGGCTCCGAGACCTCCTCTCTGAACTCCTCGGCGGTGAGCAGTCGGAGGACGCCCGAGTTCGCTTCCGACACCCGCTCGTCGCGCTTGAGTCGGCGGAGCGCGGCCTGTTGGAGCGGCCCCCACTCGCCCGGCGCTTCGCGGCGAAGCGTCTCCTCGTCGCACGGGCCGCCCGTGAGGACGGAGACGATGTCGACGTAAGCCCGCTCGACTTCGACCCACGGCGTCCCCTCGAAGCGACAGTCGGCGTCGTGGAGACTGGTCGTGGCGCGGCAGTCCGGACACGGGTAGTCGAAGTGCGGCACGTGAGAGCCTGAGGAAGTGGTCGGTAATAGGTTGTGTGATGCGCCGTCGTCGCGGGCGGCACCCGCCGCGAGAACCGACCGCGGGAATGGGCCGCACGGCCCACGGCCGCCACCGCCGAATCCGTCGCGTTTATCGGTGGGCACCCGGAACGTGGCGGTATGCGGATGCGCCCGCTCCACGCCCGATACCCGTTTTTCGCCGCGGCCAGAGAGGCGGTCGAATCGGCGGACGTCGCCATCGCGACGCTCGTCGCCGAGGACGCCCCGGCCGTCGAGCGTGGCGTCGAGCGCGTCGAACGCGCCCTCATGGAGGGCACCGTCGAACCCGACCCCGACGAGGCCTACCCGTGGGAGACCAAGACGGAACTGCTTTCGTACCCCATCTCGCGCATCATCGTCTCGCTCGTCGAGACGCCCGCGGCGGTGGACAAGTACGCCCGCGCCGAGGCCGACACGGCCTACGAGCGCATGCTCGCCGACTTCGACGCCGGCGACGACGACGTCCACGGCGAGGCCCGCGCGAGTCTCGACGACTTCCTCCGCGAGTTCGACCTCGACGGCGCGGTGCGGGCCGAGTCGAACCGGACCCGCAACAGTCGCCGCGCGCCCGACCACTACTGGGTCGACGTGGGGCCGTATCTCACCTACTCCGACACCGACTGGGGCGCAGAGTGGCGACTCGTCAACCGCTCGCTGGCCGACGGCGCGGTCCGCGTCACCCGCGAAGAACTCTCGGAACTGCTCCGCGAGGCGGTCCGCCGCCGGGTCGCAGAGGGGCTTCCCTTCGCCGTCCGCGGCAGCGACGCGGGCGACCGCCTCGCCGACGCGCTCAAACCCCACGTCGAGCGCCTGCGGAACCTGCTTTCGGACCGCGGCGCGGTCAACGCCGTCTACGTCGACGCGGTGGACCCCGACCACTTCCCGCCCTGCGTCGAGGCGCTGTTGGCGCGGGCGCAGGACGGCGAGTCGCTCCCGAACGAGGCGGCGTTCGCGCTCGCGGCGTTCCTCGTCGGCGTCGGCCTCGACCCCGAGGAAGTCGGCGGCGTCGCCGGCGACGCGAACGCCGAGGAACTCCAAAAGCGGGCGACCGTCCTCGCGGACTCCAGCGGGTCGCAGTACGCGCCGCCGACCTGCGAGACGATGCAGGCGTACGACCTCTGTGTGAACCGCGACGACCGCTGTGACACCATCAAGCACCCGATGAACTACTTCGAGACGGCGACGAACGACGCGGACGCGGCCGCCGCGGACGCCACGGACGAAGCCGCCGACTGACCGGACCACGGGAGACGGTTCTGCGAGCCGTCAGCCGACTGACGAGCGCCGCCGCTGCGTGTCGAGCGCCCGCGCGACGGCGAACCCGTCGTCGAAACCGACCAGCCGGGTTAGGAAGAACGCGACAGCCAAACGCCGATACCAGCCATCACGAGGACGAACGCCGTGATAGCGCCGACGAGTGCGAGCCCGCCGGTGGGGACGAGTCCACTCTGGTTGTAGGTCGCACCGATGCCGACGATGAGGGCGATAAACACCCCGACCGCGACGATGGAGACGGCAATCTTCCGCCGCATCTCCGCTTCGATAGCCATGCGACGACGTATCCGCGGCCGTTCTAAAAGGTCTTCGATGGGCGGATGCCCGACGAGAGCCACTCACGCGCCCGATTTTCCACACGAAACGAGGGTTTAGGTCGTTCGAGAACCTACACGCAGGTGACGGAAACCGACCTCGAACAGCCGTTGGTAAGGTCGGACTTCCGCACCACTATGACGCACATCGCACACACACCCGCGTCGACCCGCCGCCCGGTGCGCCGCAAGACTACGCTCCCGTCGGACGGACTGGCCGGGCGCGCCCGCCGCGCCCGCGTCGAACCGATGGCCGTCCGGCCGCTCCGCGACGGGCGCTACGTCGTCGAGACCGACGGCGGCACCTACGTCGTCGACGTGGAGGCGCGCACCTGCACCTGCCCCGACAACGCCATCCGGCACGCCCGCTGTAAGCACCTCCGCCGGGTCGCCATCGAAATCACCCGCGGCGAGGTCCCGCCGCCGGGCCGCCGGCGCGCCACCTGCGCCGTCTGCGGCGACGAGACGTTCGTCCCGATGGACGCGACGGGGCCGCAGCTCTGCCGCGACCACGAACACCGCGCCGGCGACCTCGTCCGCGACCGCGAGAGCGGGAGCCTCCTCGTCGTCACGCGGGCGCTCGGCACCCGCGCCGACGAGACGCCGACGGAGACGGGGAAACTCGTCGCCGCGTTCGAGAGCAACCGCGACTACGGCGACCACGAACCGACGTTCGAGGCGGTCTATCTCGACTCGCTGCCGGTGAACGCCGGTCTCTCCGACCTCGGTGAACTGCACGCCTACCGGTTCCCGGCCTCGCGGCTCAGCCGCGTCGAGCGCGGCTTCGTGGGCGCGAACTCGCTCGGCGAGCGACTCGCTCGGGCGTGAGCGAGCGCGGAAAATCGCGTCGCGACCTCAGTCGCCGCCGAGTTTCGTCTGGGTCGGGCCGCCGGTGAACGATTCGAAGTCTTCACCGTCCGCCAACGCCGTCTCCTTTTTCACGCGGTAGTTCCCGCCGTCGGTCACGTAGAGTTCACTGGGATGGAAGAAGTACCAGTCCTCGCGGTCGAATCGGACGGCGATGCGGGCTTTCGCGCCGAAGTTCCGCGAGAAGTAGACGAGTGCTTCGACCTCCTCGCCGCTCAGGTAGATGGGGCGGCCGCTGGAGGCCTTCGCCTCGATGGCGTAGAAGACCTCGCCGTTGCCCGCGAGCACGTCGGGGAGTTCGCGCGTCGTCGCGCTCCCGGAGGCGGGCGCGCGCATGACCGCGAACCCGGCCTCGTCGAGAGCGTTGACGAGTTCGCGCTCGCGTCGGTCTCCCTTTCTGTTCGAAGACATGGTCGGGAGTCGGCCGCGGGCGGTGATAAATGGGGCGAACGGCGTCCGGGAGCGCCACCGGAACGCCGGCGTCACTCGAAAAGCGGGACGGCGTCTCCCCACAGCGCCCGGAACTGCCGGTCGAACTCGTCGACGACGCCCGCGTCCGTCACCACGACGACGCCGAGGCGGTCGGCGGCGGACTGCGGGTGCGGAATGTCGACCGACGCGACCGTGCCGTCGACGACATCGAACGAGACCGGCAGGCTCGGCAGACACCGGACTCGAACCGTCTGCGGCTTCGACGCCACGAGGTCCCGAAACTCGTCGGGGAGCGAGTCGAGCACGGAGTCGCTGAGGAGCAGCGACACGTCGAGGTCGTCGCGAGCGCCCTCGAAGAACGCGTCGAACTCCGTGCGGAGCGTCTCCCACGGGGCCCGCTCGTACGGCGGGCCGACCGCGGCCGAGACGGATTCCGTCGCCGCCCGGACGTGTTCGTGCATCGCCGCCCGCATCTCGTCGCCGCCGAGGCGGCCGAGCCAGACGCTCCCGTCGGCCGGCGGCGTCGGCAGGAGGTTCGACCGGACCGCATCGGCCACGTCTCGGTACCGCGTCCACTCCTCGCGCAGTTCCGCCGCGCGCTCGGCCAGCAGTCGCTCGACCGCCGCGCCCGGGTCGACGGCGACGTACCGCGTCGGCTGGGTCGACTGCGCGCGGACCAGCCGGCGCGACCGAAGCCCGTTGAGCACGTCGTAGACCCGGCCGTTCGGGACGCCGCTCGCGTCCGAGACGGTCGCGGCCGTCGCGGCTCCCGTGACGAGGAGCGTCCGATACACCTTCTCCTCGTAGGTCGACAGGCCGAGTTCGCCGAGTTCGGTCATGGGGAGGAGTCCGTCGCCCGGTGGTTAGTAAGTTGATAGTTCCTGTTGGCCGGCGAGCAACGGACCGCAAGTGGCGGGCGATTGCAGAACGCTCATTCGGGTCGTGGCGGGACCGACGGACATGAACCCGTACGTGTTACTCGCCGGCGCAATCGCGTCGGAACTCGTCGGAACGACCGCGCTCAAACTGTCCGCGGGGTTTTCGAAGCCCGTGCCGAGCCTCGGCGTGGTGGTCGGCTACGGCCTCGCGTTCTACCTCGTCTCGCTGACGCTGGAAGAACTCCCCATCGGCGTGGTGTACGGGACGTGGGCCGCGCTGGGCATCGTCGGCGTCGCGGCCATCGGCGTCGTCGTGTTCGACGAACCGGTCGACCTGACGGGCGTCGTCGGCCTGCTTCTCATCCTCGCCGGAATCTACTGCGTCAACGTCCTCTCGGAGATGGCCGCGCACTAACGCCGGCGAGTGGGCCGAACGCGGTCGCTGACGGGGGGCAGCTGTGAGAAACGAGAGAGAGCGTGGGTGCGGTCGCTTACGTCCCGTGGGCCCAGCTACCCATGTACTCGCGCTGCTCGTCGGTCATCGAGTCGAACTCGATGCCCTCGGCTTCGAGTTTGATTTCAGCGACTTCGCGGTCCAGTTCGTCGGGCACGTCGTGGACGCCGGCGTCGTAGTCGTCGCCGTTCTCGACGAGTTCGCGGACGACGACGGCCTGCACGCCGAACGACTGGTCCATGACCTCGACCGGGTGGCCGAGCGCGATGGGCGACGCGAGGTTGACGAGGCGGCCCTCGGCCAGGACGTTCAGGCGGCGGCCGTCCTCGAGTTCGTAGGCGTCGACGCCGTCGCGGGCCTCGTACTCGTCGACCGCGAGGTCAGACAGCGCGTCGAGGTCGATTTCGATGTCGAAGTGGCCGGCGTTGGCGAGGAGGACGCCGTCTTTCATGTTCTCGAAGTCCTCGCGGGTGATGACGTCGCGGTTGCCGGTGGTCGTGATGAACACGTCCCCGACCTTCGCGGCCTCCTCCATCGGCATCACGTCGTAGCCCTCCATGTGGGCTTCGAGCGCGCGGCGGGGGTCGACCTCGGTGACGATGACGTTCGCGTTCTGGCCGGCGGCCTTCTTGGCGACGCCCTTGCCGCAGTAGCCGTAGCCGCCGACGACGACGTTCTTGCCGGCGTACGAGAGGTTCGTCGTCATGGCGATGGTGGCCAACGACGACTCGCCCGTGCCGTGGACGTTGTCGAACAGGCGCTTCATCGGCGTGTCGTTGACGGCGAAGACGGGGTAGTTCAGTTCGCCGTCTTCGTCCATCGCGCGGAGGCGGTGGACGCCGGTCGTGGTCTCCTCGGCCCCGCCGACGATGGTGTCGATGAGTTCGGGGTACTCCTCGTGGATGGTAAAGACCATGTCCATGCCGTCGTCGACCGTGACGGTCGGCTCGTGGGCGATGACGGCGTCGATGGCCGCGTAGTAGTCCTCCTCGTCGACGCCGCGGACGGCGTAGGAGGTGATGTCGTCGTTGGCGTCGAGCGCCGCCGACACGTCGTCGTGGGTCGAAAGCGGGTTGCAGCCGGTGATGGCGACTTCCGCGCCGCCGAGCGCCAGCAGTTCCACGAGGTTCGCCGTCTTCGCCTCGACGTGCATCGCCATGCCGACGACCTCGCCGGCGAGCGGCTGTTCCGACTCGAACTGCTCGCGGAGCTCTTGCAGGATGGGCATGTGCTGGAGCGCCCAGTCCATCTTGCGTCGTCCCTCGGTCCGGGCGGCCTCGACATCGTCGAGGTGCTCGGAGACGGGAGCGTAGTGTTTGCTCATACCCGTGGGTTCGGAGAGGGGTCCGAAAACCCTACCGAAGGCGGTCGCCGCCCCCCGAATCTACAAGTGTCAACCGTGAGATTGTACCGCCGAGGGCCGATGCTCGTCATAGATAACGGCAAGACGCTCGCCGAACAGGAGTTGTTCGCCCTGATGAGCGCCCCCGCAGTTCCGGACCTCTTGCGCGTCGCCGACGAGCCGCTGACGGTCAAGGAGCTGAGCTGTCGGGCCGACGTGCCGCTGTCGACGGCCTACCGGGAGGTCAAGCGGCTCCACGAGGCGTCGCTGTTCGAGAAGTCCATCATGGTGGACCACAGCGACGGCCGACACGTCGCGCAGTACCACCGGACGTTCGAGCGCATGGAGGTCAGCGTGACCGACGACGGACTGCGCATCGAACTGGCCGGGTAGCGGGGTCGGAGGTCGGTGCGGCGGCGGAGGCGGCGGCAGAATCGGCGGCGGCGACAGAACCGGCGGCAGCGGGGTCGAAGACGGCGATTCAGACGCGCTCGCGGAGCGACGCGACCGCCTCGCTGGCGCGGGCCATCACGGCGTCCTCGTCGAGCGTCAGCACCTCTCGGTCCCGCATCAGCACCCGGCCGTCGCAGACCGTGTGGCGAACGTCGGAGCCGCGGGCGGCGTACGCGAGGTGGCTCACGAGGTCGTTCGGGGGCGTGAGATGCGGCGCGTCGAGGTCGACGACGGCGAGGTCGGCCGCGCCGCCGACTTCGAGCGCGCCGCCGGGGAGGTCGACGGCGGCGGCGGAGCCGGCGGTCGCCATCCGTACCACGTCGGGCGCGGCGACGGCGCTGGCGTCCTCGGCGGCGAGTTTGCCGAGCATCGCGGCGTCGCGCATCTCGTCGAACATGTCGAGGTCGTTGTTCGAGGCCGCGCCGTCGGTGCCGAGCCCGACCGTGACGCCCGTGTCGAGCAGTTTCTGGACGGGGGCCATGCCGGAGGCGAGCTTCATGTTCGACGCCGGGCAGTGGACGACGCCGGTGCCCGCGTCCGCGAGCAGGTCGATTTCCGCGTCGTCGACGTGGACGCCGTGGGCGAGGAAGTCGTCGGCGGTGAGCATGCCGAGGTCCGTCGCGTACGACAGGGGGCGCTCGCCGCGCTCGTCGACGATGGGGTCGACCTCGTCGGTCGTCTCGTTGGCGTGGTAGTGGACCGGGATATCCTCGTCGTGGGCGTCGGCGACGAACTCGCGGAGGTACTCCTCCGCGACCGTCGTCAGCGAGTGCGGCATCGCGGCGGTCCGAATCCGACCGTCGGCCGCGCCGTCGAACTCGCGGGCCACGTCGAGGCTCTCGTCGATGTCGGCCCGCGCGTCCGCGTCGTCCTTTCCGAGCGTGACGACGCCGTGACCGAGGCGGGCGCGGACGCCGGCCTCCTCGACCGCGGCGGCGATTTCGGGGACGTGGAAGTACATGTCCGCGAACCCGGTGGTTCCCGACTTAATCATCTCCACGAGGCCGAGTTCCGCGCCGGCGCGCACGTCGTCGGGCGTGAGCGCGCCCTCGGCGGGCCAGATGTCCTCGCGGAGCCACGCGTCGAGCGGCTTGTCGTCGGCGTAGCCGCGCAGGAGCGTCATCGCCACGTGGCAGTGGGCGTTCACCAGACCGGGCGTGACGAGACAGCCCTCGGCGTCGAGCGTCTCGTCGGCGTCGGCGTCGAGGTCCGCGCCGATGTCGAGGATGGTTCCCTCGTCTCGGTCCACGAGTACGTCCGCGTCCTCGACCGTCGCGTCGGGGCGGAGCACCTGTCCGCCCGCGATTCGGAGCGTGTTCATGTCGCTCGTTCGGGTCGGCGGGGTGGTGAATCCACCGTCTCGCGGCCGCGAGGCGCGAGCGTCGATTTAGCCTCCGAGCGGGCCGAATACCGCCGGTAGTCCGATTCCCGAAAATCGAGAACGAGCACCCTCCCTTAGGTCCGAACCCCCAGTATCGGGGGACATGGAGCCCCCGTCGAACCTCGCGCTCGTTCCGGGGCACGTCCAAGCGGGCGGTCCGTGGATGACCGCGGTCGTCGTTCTCGCGGGCGTCTCGTCGGTCACGCTGGCCGCGCTCGGCGTCGCCGTCTTCCTCCGGCGGCGGACGCGGTCGCACCTGCTCGTCGCGCTGGCGCTGTTGGCGTTCGCGTCGCGGGCGGCCGTCGCGGCGCTGACGCTCGGCGGCGTCCTCTCCGATTTCGACCACCACGTGGTCGAACACCTCTTGGACCTCGTGATGGCCGGCCTCGTCCTCGCGGCCATCTACTACGCCCGGAGCATCGAGCGCGAGGCGGGGGTCAACGACCCATGAGTGAGACACGAACCCGCGTCGCCGACCACATCAAGCACAACCCGGGAGTCCACTTCAACGAGCTCGTTCGCGCGCTCGACCTCGCTCCCGGCCAGGTACAACACCACGTCCGCAGACTGCTCTCCGACGAGACGGTCCGCCGCTCCGAGTTCTACGGACGGACGCACTACTTCCCCCCCGAGTTCGACGCGTGGGAGCGCGGCGCGCTCGCGCTCGTCCGCCGGGAGACCGCCCGCGACATCCTCGGCCACCTCCTCGAACACGGCGACGCCCGCCCCGACGACGTGGCCGACGACATCGGCGTCGCCCGCAGCACGCTGGAGTGGCACCTCGACCACCTCGTCGAACGCGACGTGGTCCGGAAGGAACGCGACCTGCACAACCGCGTGACGCTCGTCCTCACCCACCCCGAGCGGACGACCCGGCTGTTAGACGACGTGTCGCCGTCGCTCCCCGAGCGGTTCGTCGACCGGTTCGACCGCCTGCTCGACCACCTCGTCGAAGGATAACTTCGGGTCCGAAAAGCGGCGTCTCTACGCGCCCGTTTCGCCCGGCCCGGAGCCGTCTCGGAGCCGTTCGATGCGCGACGCCAGCGACGGCTCGAACGAGAGACGCGACCCCGCACGGCCGGTGTCGACCTCGTCCGCGGTCGCGTCGAGCGCGTCGGCGACGGCCGCGCGTCCGACCCGCTGTGCCGCCGCCTCGTCGGCCCGGTAGATGAGCCGTTTGCTCGCGTACTCGCCGGTCACGAGAACTATCACGCCGACTCCGGCGAAGACCAAGAACGACAGGACGAACCCGAGCGGCGACCACGCGAAGCCCCCGAAGACGAGTCCAGCCGCCGCGCCCACGGTGAACAGGCGAATCTCGTAGACGTACCGAGCGACCCGCCCGGCGTCGACCGCGAGGAGCGCCGAAACCGTCTCGTCGTCGTAGCGGTCGAGCAGCGAGTCGGTGAGAAAGAGCGTCTTCCGACCGAGCGGGCCGCGGACGAGGTGGTCCGAGCGGTGGCCGCCGCCGTCGAGGAGGCGAATCCGAGCGACCGAGAGACCGGCGCGGTCGCACAGGCGGTCGAGTCGCTCGCGCGTCGCGTCGTCTGGGACCGCCGTCGTCTGCGAGACGCTGACGAACGGTGCCGAAAAGACGTACGCGGCGGCGACGAACGCAAGCATGGTGAGCAGGCCGCTGGTCTCCAAAACCCGGAATTCGACGTGTAGCACGGTCACCACGCAGAAGACGAGTGCCGCGATGAAGAGCTGATAGCGGAACATCTTCGCGGCGGCCGTTCCCGCACCTATATCGGCGTCTCGAACGCGCCTCGCCACAGGGAACGCGCCCATATACGAGACGGTCGCCACGACCGCGGCACCGACGCCGATGAGCGCCCAGCCGAGAACCACCCACGGCCAGTCGGTCGGGAGACCGACGGCCGCGAGGAGCGCCCGGTCCGCGTTCGTCCACCAGACGACGCCGACGAACAGGATGGCGGCGTAGAGCCAGTTGCTTCGCACTCGCTGTCTGAACCGCTGGACCGACGCATCTCGGCGCTCGTAGAGACCGGCGCTGACGCGGGACCAACCGGCCCCGAGGAGGGCGACGCCGACGAGCGCGCCGGCGAACGTGACGGGAACCATAGGTGACACTTCGTAGACGTGTTAAAAACCGTTCCGGCTTGCGAAAGTCAATTACCTCCGGGACGTGACGGAGAGGTATGCGAATCGCCGTGCCCAACAAGGGCCGCCTGCACGAACCGACGATTGAACTCCTGGAGCGTGCGGGGCTGCACCTCGACAACGGTGCCGAGCGCAAACTCTACGCCGGGACCGTCGACCCCGACGTGACCGTGCTGTTCGCCCGCGCCGCAGACATCCCCGAGTACGTCCGCGACGGGGCCGCCGAGGTCGGCATCACGGGCCTCGACCAGGTCCGCGAGTCGGGCCACGAGCTCGAAGACCTGCTCGATTTGGAGTACGGCAAGTGTCGGCTCGTCCTCGCCGCGCCCGAGGACGGCGACATCGAGACCGTCGACGACGTGTCGGGCAAAGTCGTCGCAACCGAGTTCCCGCACATCGCGCGGACTTACTTCGAGGAGGCGGGCATCGACGCCGAAGTCGTCGAAGTCACGGGTGCGACCGAACTGACGCCGCACGTCGAGATGGCCGACGCCATCATCGACATCACCTCGACCGGAACGACCCTGCGGGTGAACCGCCTCGCGGTCATCGACGAGGTGCTGTCGTCGTCGGTTCGGCTGTTCGCCCGCCCCGACGTGGTCGACGACCCGAAGGTCCAGCAGCTCCTCATGGCGCTCGAATCCGTCCGCTCGGCGGAGGGCAAGCGCTACCTGATGATGAACGCGCCGCGCGAGAAACTCGACGAGGTGAAGGAGGTCATCCCCGGACTCGGCGGCCCGACCGTGATGGACGTCGCCGGCGACTCGACCGTGGCCGTCCACGCCGTCGTGAACGAGCGCGACGTGTTCGAGGTCGTCAGCGACCTGAAAAGCGTCGGCGCGAGCGGCATCCTCGTGACCGAAATCGAGCGGTTGGTCGAGTAAGCGACGCGGCCATCGCGCCGAGTGTCAGTTTTTCACTGTTTCCAGCGCAGCTCCGGCACCGTGACCGACGGGTCGAACCCGAGGTCGCCGCGGCGCACTCGGACGTACGCCGCGATGCAGACCGCGCCGAGGACGATTGCGCCGACGCCGAGCAGACCGGCCTCCGGGCCGAACGCGCCGCCAGTAATCACGTCAGGGCCGCGTGCCGTCGTCTCGACGAGCGACGTGCCGAAGTCGAGGCCGCTGACCGCAAAGCCGAAGACGCCGCCTTGCACGAAGTTCCACGAGATGTGGATTCCCGTCGGGATGGCGAGGTCGCCGGTGAGCGCGTAGCCGAGGCCGAGCATGACGCCCGCGAGGGTGATGCTCGTCGTGCTGGCGAACCCCGCGTTCGGGTTGGTGTAGTGGGCGACGCCGAACACCGCCGACGAGACTGCGAGGCCGCCGGCGACCGCCGCGTCCGAGCCGAGCCGCCAGCGGAGGCCCTCTGCGACGTCGGTGAGGACGATTCCCCGAAGCAGGAGTTCCTCCGCGATGCCGACGACGACGAAGAACGCGAGGAGCGACCCGACGCCGAGCAGTCGGTCGACGCCGAGCGGGGCGGGAGAGACCGCAATCCAGCCGGCCGCGACGCCGACGACGAAGACGGCGGTCATCAGGCCCGTTCCGAGCGCGAGGCCGAATCCGAGGTCGACCGCCCACTCGCGGTCGAGCCCGAGGCCGAGGTCCGCGACGGTCCGCCTATCGACGTACCGCGCGACGACGAGCGCGGCGAGACCGCTCGCGCCGACCGAGACGAGCGAGACGACGAGCGACACGAGGCGGCTCGACCCGGCGAGGCCGCCGAGCGCGGTCGAAAGCGAGAATCCGACCACCAGCGAGACGGCCACGAAGACGACGGGCGTCAAGAGCAGACGAAACGGGGCGCGTGGCCGGCGTTCCGCGTCGTTCCAGAGGAGTCGGCGGGGAGACACGAACGGGGGTTCGGCGGCCTCGGGCAAGAAAGTACGGCGGGTGGCTCAGAATGGCGCGGTCAGCAGGATGGCGGAGAGGCCGAACAGGACGAGACCCAGAAGCACCGAGACGACGAAGTGGATGACGACCACGTACGCCGACAGGCGGTTCGACCGGCCGTAGAGGTACTTGACGAAGCCGAAGTCGAGACCGAGCGCGAGCGCGAGCGCGACGAAGGAGTTCCAGCCGAAGGAGGTGAAGACGACGGCGATGGCCGCCGGGACCGGTCCGACGGCGAACGCCTTTTTCAACTCCACGTCGCCGAGGACGTTCCGCGCGGCGATGTGGGCGGTGAGAGAGAGGAACAGCGCGAACAGCGCGAACGTTCCGGCGACGGCCGTGACCGGCGCACCGGCGGCCGTCTGCAAGGTGAGCGCGTCCATACCGGCCCGAAGGACGCGACTGACTTAGATTCGGTCGATTCGAGTCCCGGTTACGCGACGCAGTCGAGGTTCGGTGGGTTAGAACGACCCGTTCAGGAGGCCCAGTTCGGAGAGCCGCGAGATGATGACGTCGACCGCGGCTTCGGCGTCTGTCGGCTGTTTGCCGCCCGTGATGACGAGCTTGCCCGACCCGAAGAGGAGCGCGACGACGCTCGGTTCGTCGAGGCGGTAGACGAGGCCGGGGAACTGCTCCGGCTCGTACTCGATGTTTTCGAGACCGAGCCCGATGGCGATGGCGTTGAGGTTCAGGTTCTCGCCGAGGTCCGCGCTCGTGACGATGTTCTGCACGGTGATTTCGGGGTCGTCGTCGACCGGAATCTGAAGCTCGCGGAGCTTGTCGAAGACGATTTCGAGGCTCTCGTGGACGTCATCGGTCGACTTCGCGCCGGTGCAGACGATTTTCCCGGACCGGAAGATGAGCGCCGCGGACTTCGGCTCCTGGGTGCGATAGACGAGTCCCGGAAACTGCTCGGGGTCGTAGTCGGCACCCTCGAGGTCCATCGCCACGCTCTGGAGGTCGAGCTCTTGGCCGATTCCCGTGGAGGCGACGACGTTTTCGATGTTGATTGTGTCCTTGGGGTCGGTCATACAACGATTTAAGTCACGTATTTAAGGGTTAAAAAGATTGGTGCGAGGGAATGACAGCTTACGCGCGGCGGTGAATAATCCGGGCGTTTCGAGCGGTGACGACCGCGCCGAGAACTGTCAGTGAAAGTGGAACTGCGAGTCGGGCGACCGCCGGCTTGAGCACCCAGTAGGCGGCGAAGAACAGCGCGACCGAGACGAGTTTCAGCACCGCAAACGAGCCGGGACCGGGGTCGCCGCCGGAGAGGCGCCGCACGATGGGGTTTCCTTCCTGCACACCCGCCGTCCTGACACCGAGGACGGTCGTGACGTAGTCTCCGAGCCCGTAGGTGAGTGCCGCCGCGCCCCAGAGAATGGCGTCGAGAGAGGTCATGCGAGTGGATTCGGAGCGCCCGATATAAGTCTCGCCGTCGCCGGGTTGTCACGTTCGGCGGGGTCGCCAACGTCGGGGGGCGCGTCACCGCCCCCGCGGGCGCGACGACGACCGATACCCTCATTTCCGCGGCCCGTCAGGTCCGAGCGTGTACGGATTGGAACTCGCCGGCGAGGAAGACGCCTTCGCCGCCCGCGAGGCCGAGGCGGCCGCGACGGGCGTGACGGTCGTCGCCCCCGGCCTCGCCACCGCCCGCGGCGTCGACCCGGAGCGCGCGAGGCGACTCGCCTACACCCGGCGCGTCGTCGAACTGGTCGGTCGATGCGAACCCGATATCGAGGCCGCCCGCGCCGTCGTCGCGGCCGCGAACGTCGACCGCGAGGGGACCGTCGCCGTCCGCGCCCGCGACGTGCGAGGACTCACCGGTATCAGCACGACCGACGCCGAGCGCGAACTCGGGTCGGCGCTCGTCGGCCGCGGCTTCGGCGTCGATTTGGACGACCCCGACCACGAGCTACGGGTCTACTTCTCCGAGGGCGCCTGTCTCGTCGGCTGGACCGCCGTCGAGGCCGTCCGCGACTTCACCGACCGGAAACCGACCGACCGGCCGTTTTTCCAGCCGGGCAGCATGGCCCCCGTGGACGCCCGCGCCTTCGTCAACATGGCCGGCGCGGAGCCCGGTGCCCGAATTTTGGACCCGATGTGCGGCACCGGCGGCGTCCTCCTCGAAGCCGGCCTCGTCGGTGCCGACGTGGTCGGCGTCGACGCCCAAGCGAAGATGGTCGGCGGCGCGCGGGAGAACCTGCGCCACTACGTCGGCTCCGGCGACGTAATCCGCGGCGACGCCACCGCGCTCCCCCTCCGCGACGATTCGATGGACGGCGCGGTGTTCGACGCCCCCTACGGCCGGCAGTCGAAAATCGCCCGCCACTCGCTTGCGGACCTCGTCGGCGGGGCGCTGGCGGAGGTCCGCCGGGTCGCCCCCGGCTGCGTGATGGTTGCCGACCGGTCGTGGGCTGAGGCGGCCGAGGACGCCGGCTGGGAGGTCGAACGGGTGTTCGAGCGCCGAGTCCACCGGTCGCTGGTGCGGTACGTGCATCTGCTGCATCGGTAGTCGGAATCGGCGGCGGTGCGGCGACTCCGACACGGCCGCAGCCGAGAGGGGGTTTGTTCAACCGCTCGACAAGACTATGAGCGAGCGCGTCGAATCGGAGGCATGTCGCGCACGGTTCGAGAGACCCTCGCCGAGGCGTACGACCCCGACCCGCGGGCGATGGCTATCGTCGCGATGGGGTCGTCGTTCCTGCTGGTGTCGCTCCTGTCGAATCCCGACGTGTCGAACCCGTCCTACCTGTTCGGTCTCGTGGCGGCGGTCCTCTCGCTCGTCGTCTCGGTCGCGGTGCTGGCCGTCGAGACGCGCCGGTAGCCGAGGCGACCGGAGATGACTGGAGGCGACTGAGACCGTTAGAGGACTTCCTTCTGCAGTGAGATTTCCCCGTCCGAGCCGACGCGCACCATCACGTACTCGTAGTCCTGAATCCGCCCGTCGTAGGCCACTTCGCCGTCGACGAGGAGTTCCACGTCGCAGGTCTCGGCGTCGGTCTGTCGGATGAGCGTCTCCGTCTCTCCGGGCGAGAGTTCGATGTCGCTCTCGCGGCACGCGGGGTTCAACACGACTTCGCCGGAGAAGCCACCGTCGACCCGGACGCGAACGAGCTCCGACCCCTCGCAGAACTCCGTCCGCCCGCAGTCGTCCGTGGTGGTCGCGGCCCGTCCGGATTCGGTCGACTCCGACTCGGAGGTGTTGGTTCCGCTCGTGGTCGTCGTCTCGGTCGAGGGCTCGTCGGGGCCGCCGAGACATCCCGAGAGGAGGGCGAGCGAGCCGAGAGACGCGAGGACTCGTCTTCGCTGCATGAAATGTAGTTTCTATGTCACAATAAATGTCTTGTGCCGGCGGGACAGCCCGGGGCGCTCGTCCGGCTATCGCCGCGCCAACACCGTCTCGCCCGCCCGCACCGACTCACCTTTTTCGACGACCACGTCTTCGGAGCCGTATTCCGGCGGCAACAGCACGTCCGCCCGCGAGCCGAAGTCGATGTGGCCGAGTTTCTGCCCGCGGGCGAGTTCGTCGCCGGGCGCGACGTACGAGTGAATCCGGCGGGCGAACGCGCCGGCGATGAGCGACACCTCGTGGTCGCCCGCGTCGGTGTCGAGTTCGATATCGACGCGCTCGTTGCGGTCGGAGTCCTTCGAGAACGCCGGTTTGTGCGCGCCGGGACGGTGGGTGACGGTTCGGACCGAACCGGAGACGGGCGCGCGGTTGACGTGCACGTCGGTGACGTTCATGAACACGCCCACGCGGACGCGGCCGTCCTCGACGCGAATCACGGAGACGCGCCCGTCAGCGGGGGCGACGACGCCCGGTTCGTCGGGGGGCGAGCGCTCGGGGTCGCGGAAGAACCAGAGGACGAACGCGCCGACCGCGAGCAGCACGGCCCCGAGGGGCGGGAAGACGACCGCCGCGACTGCCGCGCCGAGGAACGCGGGGAGCGCGAACCGTCGGTAGCCGGGTGCGAACTGCATCTATGCCTCGCCGCGGACGTCCGCGCCCCAACTCGTGAGGAGGTGGGTGATGTGCAGTCGGTCGTCGATGCCCGTCGAGATGTCGAGGTCGACCTGCCCCGCGAGTTCGTGCAGGCGGGCGAGTTCGCCGTCAGCGAAGCGCTCGGGCGTCGAGTCGGCGACGCGGAGGATGTCGCGGAGGAGCTCCTGCCCCTCGTAGCCCTCGTCGTCGAGGAGCGTCGTGAGGGTCTTGCGGGCGTCCTTGATGTCGCCCTCGCGGGCGTTGATGAGGAGCGTCTTCAGCTCGTCGTCGAAGCCCACGTCGCCGAGGGCGGCGTGGACCGTGGACATCGTAACCTCGTCGGCCTCGGTGGCCGTCCGCTGGGCCGAGAGGATGGCCTTGCGGACGTTCCCGTTTGAGGCGTCGGTGAGGAACTGGAGGCCGCCATCGTCGTACTCGATGCCCTCGGCGTCGAGGATGTCGGCGAGGAGGGTTTCGAGGGTGTCGTCGTCGGGGGCGGGCATGGGAATCGGGAAACACCGCGAGCGAATCGGCGGGATGAGCTTCGAGGGCTGGCGCGTGGTGATGACGAACTGCGTGGTCCGGTGGTGCTGTTCCATCACGCGGCGGAGCGCCTGCTGGAAGTCCTCGCGGATGGATTCGGCGTTGTCGAGGACGATGGTCTTGTACTCGCCTGACATCGGGGCGTAGCCGGCGGACTCCTTGAGCACGCGGTTTATCATGTCGCGTTTCGCCATGCGACTGCGACCGTCGAGGAACTGCTCGAACCGCGGGTCGGCGCGAATCTGCTTTTTCGTCCGGTTGAAGAAGTCCGCGACGTTGAGTTCGATGAGGTCGTTTTCGGGGTCCGCGTGCGCCTCGTGAGCCAGCGCGCGGACGGCGGCGGTCTTGCCGACGCCCGGCGGGCCCTGCACGACGAGATTCATCGGTTCGTCCACGGCGCGTCGGAGGCGGTCGCGGACCTCCGGCTGTGGGAGGTCGTCGAGCCCCGGCGCGTGCGTCTCGGTCCACAGCGGCGCGTCCATTGGACTCCGGTAGCAGGCGGTCGGGTAAGAATCGGTCGGTCCGGGGCGTCGGGCGGACTCGGCTTCTCGTGGGGCGAGCCCCGAGGCCGGGACGGATTCGACGCACGTTTAGTCCCGCCGGTATCATTCTGGAGCATGTCCATGCGCGCGACCTTCCTCGGGACCGGCGGGGCCGTCCCCACCACGGCGCGTGCGCCGAGCGCGTTCCTCGTGAACCGCGACGGCGAGCGCCTGTTGTTCGATTGCGGGGAGGGAACCCAACGCCAGATGATGCGCTACGGGACCGGGTTCGGCGTCAGCCACCTGTTCGTCACCCACCTCCACGGCGACCACATCCTCGGCATCCCCGGCCTGATTCAGACGCTCGACTTCAACGACCGCGACGCCTCGCTTGCCATCCACGGCCCGCCGGGGAGCAAGCGCCACCTCGAAACACTCGTCCACGCCGGCGGCTACCAGCCCGGTTTCCACGTCTCCGTCCACGAGGTTCGACCGGGGAACGTCGCCTACCGCGCCGACGACTACGAGGTCCGCGCGTTCGACACCGAACATCGGACCGCCTCGGTCGGCTACGCCCTCGTCGAAGACGACCGCCCCGGCCGGTTCGACCGCGAGAAGGCAGAAGAACTCGGCGTCCCCGTCGGCCCGGCGTTCGGCCGCCTCCACGCCGGCGAGGATGTGGAACTCGAAGACGGAACCGTCGTGCGCTCCGAGCAGGTGGTCGGTGACCCCCGGCCCGGTCGAACCGTGGTCTACACCGGCGACACTCGCCCGCTGGATTCGACCGTCGAAGTCGCCCGCGACGCCGACCTGCTCGTCCACGACGCGACGTTCACCGACGAGGAGGCCGAGCGAGCGAAACAGACCGCGCACTCGACCGCCCGCGAGGCCGCCCGAATCGCCCGCGACGCCGACGTGCGGCGGTTCGCGCTGACGCACGTCTCCGCGCGGTACGCCGCCGACCCGAGCCCGCTTCTCGAACAGGCCCGCGAGGTGTACGACGGCGAGGCGTTCGTCGCCGAGGACGGCCAGAAACTGGAGGTCCCGTACGCCGACAGCGACGGCGGCGGGGCCGAGACCGGCGAGTAGTCCGCGGGCCGCGGTACGCTTTTCTCCCGGCCGGGCGCATCCGTCGATGTGCCGCAGAACGCCTTCCACACCGTCGACGTGTTCGCCACGGCGAAGTACGCCGGGAACCAACTGGCTGTCTTCGAGGACGCGGACGCGCTGCGTTCCGACCAGATGGCCGCGCTCGCCAACGAGATGAACTACTCGGAGACGACGTTCATCGAGGGCGGGTCGCCCGACGACGGCTACGACGTTCGCATCTTCACGCCGGACGGGGAGATTCCGTTCGCCGGACACCCGACGCTCGGGACGGCCGCCGTCCTCCGCGACCACTTCGGCGCGGGCGACGAGGTGACGCTGAACCTCGGCGTCGGTCCGATTTCGGTCGAGGTCCGGACCGACGGAAGCGACAGCGAGCAGTACTGGATGACGCAGAACGCGCCGAGGTTCGGCGCGGAACTCGACCGCGAGACGCTCGCGGAGGTGCTGTCGCTCGACGCGAACGACTTCGACGCCGACTGGCCGATACAGGTCGTCTCGACCGGCCTCCCGGCGGTGATGGTGCCGCTCCGCGACCGCGACGCGCTCGCCCGGAGCGAGGTGTTTACCCCGGCGTACCGGTCGTTCTTCGACGACGTGGGCGTCGAGAACCTCTTTCTGTTCTGTCCGGACCCCCGCGACGACGCGAACGACTTCGCGGCGCGGATGTACGCGCCCGGCCACGGCGTCGCCGAGGACCCCGCGACCGGGAGCGCAAACGGCTGTTTCGCGGGCTACCTCGCCCGCCGTCGCTACTTCGGAGACGACGAAATCGAGGTCACGGTCGAGCAGGGCTACGAGATGGGCCGGCCGTCGCACCTCCACCTCGAAGCCGAGGACCGCGGTGACGAGGTGGCGGTCCGCGTCGGCGGGCGCGTCGAGTTCGTCTCGAAGGGGAGACTCGTCTGAGCGGCCGCTGAGCGGGGAACAGAGTCAAAAAGGGGCCGATTCAGTCCCGGTGGGCGTCGCAGACCGGATTCTCGCCGTCGTCGAGGAGGACGACCGGAACCCCGATAACGACCCACTCGCGGACGTAGCGCCGGCGCGTCGTCGCGGACGACCCGCATTCGACGCAGACGGCGTCGGCCGGTTCGACGGTCGACTCGATGATTCTCGTTCGCGGACCGACGGCCGTCCGTGCGTACGCCGGCTGTTTTGAGAGGAGCGCCACGAGGCCCGCGGCGACGACGAGGCCGACGACCGGCAGGACGAACCGGCCGGCACCGGAGCGCGCGAGGACGCCGACGATGACGAGTAACATGACCGCGACGGCCAGTTCACGGAGGAGACGCATCGACGGCGTCAGGTGCTCGTCTCGTTTTCGGAGCCGGACGAAGATGACGAACTGGACGACCCCGACGAACTGGACGACGCGGAGCGAGCGTCCGACGACGAATCCGACGACGACGAGCCGTCGTTATCCAGCGACCGGACGAACTGCGGGTAGCCGCCGTCACCGACCGGGATGTAGACGGTGTCCGTCTCGTCGAGTTTCTCGATGTACTTCTGGGCCAGCACCTCGTCGGACAGCGACTGGGCGATGATGCGGTTGGCGTCGGCCTGCCCCTGCGCCTCGATGCGCTTGCGCTCGGCCTCCAGCTCCTCGACGGCGAGTTCGTCCTGCTTCTGCTGGCGGCGCTGTTCGGTGATTTCCTTCTGTTCGACCGCTTGGGCGTACTCGGCGGGGAGTTCGACGTTGCGGACCTGCACCGCTTCGAGGATGAGGCCGTCGTCGGCGAACTCCTCGGCGAGTTCCTTCTCGGCGGCGGCCTTCAGTTGGGTCTGGCCCTCGCCGGTGTAGATGACGGTGACGGGGAGCCGACCGGCCTCGGTCCGGAGCACCGACCGAATCGACGGCCGAATCAGGCGCTCTTCGGCGGTGGCGAGCGTCCGGTAGTTGCGGTAGAACTCGACGGCCTGTCCGGCGTCGATGCGGTAGCGGACGGTCACGTCGATATCCGTCCGAAGCCCGTCTTCGGTCAGGACGGTGATGGCGTCGTCGCCCCGTTTGTCACCTTCGCTCGTCGACGACGACATCGTGTACGACTGCGGTCGCACCGACAGCGACGAGGTCGACTGCGAGACGGGGTTGACGAAGTGCGCGCCGGGTTCGAAGACGGTGCCGGTGGTCGCGCCCCACTTCTTGACCACCTTGACGTTCCCCTCTTCGACGGGTTCCCACGCGAGGAGCCCGGCGATGGGGGCGGCGATAAGGAGGAGGGCGACGACACCGATGAGGGCGATGCGCGTCAGCGACCGGGAGGTCACCGACGGCGGGTCGGGGATGTCAGAACTCATCACTCTATTTTCAAATAGCCGAGACTTGTTTGTTTCGTGTCAAACGTAGGTCGCGGCGGCGACTGTCCCCGGTGGCAGCGGCGTCAGCGGCCGAGTCGCGCAACCGCGACACCCGGCCGCGTCGGCACCCGCGACCGGCGTGGAGTATATATCCGGCGCGGCCCTAGTCGCCGTCGTGAACGACCGGACGAGTGCGCTCGACTCGGTCGTCTTCGGCGTCGACATCCAGAGCGGCGATATCCGCGGCGACTCGCCGTCGTACGCGCTGGTCGTGTTGGACACCCGAGACACCGAGTCAGACGAGGTCCGAATCGAACGAGACGTGGTCTCCTTCCGAAAGTTACGCCGCCTCATCGAGCGCGACGAACCGCGCGTCGTCGCCACGGACAACATGTACGAGTTGGCGACCGACAAGGACGATTTAGTCCGCTTCCTGCGGTGGCTTCCCCACGGGACGAAGTTGGTGCAGGTGACCGGCGCGGAGCGACCGGAACCCCTGTCGCGGGTCGCCTCGCGCCACGGCGTCCCCTACGGCAAAGACCCGATGGAGGAGGCCGAGGCCGCGGCGCGCCTCGCCCTCGGTAACGTCGGCTACGAGGTCGCCGCCTTCGAGAACACGACGACCGTGAAGGTCTCTCGCGGCCGCTCGACCGGCAAGGGCGGGTGGAGTCAGGACCGCTACACGCGCCGCATCCACGGGTCGGTCAAACAGCAGTCCCGCGAGGTCGAGTCCTCGCTGAAGGAGGCGAATCTCGACTACGAACGGGACGTGACCGAGAAGTACGGCGGCTACTCGCAGGCGCTTTTCACCGTCGAGGCGCGGCCCGAGGACATCCCCGTGTCCACCCACCGCTCGGGCGACACCCGCGTCGAAATCGAGCGCGAGCGACGCGACGGCATCGAGTTCGAACCGCTCGTGAAGCGCCGCGACCGCGTCATCGTCGGCATCGACCCCGGCACGACCACGGCCGTCGCCGTCGTCGGCCTCGACGGGCGCGTCCTTGACGTGCACTCGACGCGCACCGCCGACACCGCCGCCGTCATCGAGTGGCTCATCGAGCGCGGGCGGCCCAGCCTCGTCGCCGCCGACGTCCAGCCGATGCCCGAGACGGTCGAGAAGTTCCGCCGGAGCTTCGACGCCGCCGGCTGGGCCCCCGCGAGCGACATCCCCGTGGACGAAAAGCTCCACCGCACCCGCGACATCGACTACGAAAACGACCACGAGCGCGACGCCCTCGCCGCGGCGCTGTTCGCCTTCGACGACCACGAAGACCAGTTCGAGCGCATCTCCCGGAAGGTCCCCGCCGACGTGGACAGAGAGGAGGTCATCGCCCGCGTCCTCACCAGCGAGGAGTCGGTCGAGGCCGTCCTCCGCGAGATGGACGACGACGCCGACGACGGCGGCGACGACGCCGACGACGAATCCCACGAGGAGCCCGAACTCACGCCCGAAGAACGCGAGATTCGGGAGTTACGGTCGCGGGTCGAACGCCTCGAATCGCACGTCGAGGACCTGAAATCGACCATCGAGGAGAAAGACGAGACCATCGAGGAGTACAAAGAGGAACTGTCCGACGCCCGCCGCGAGGAGCGCCGCGAGGCCCGCGAGCGCCGCGAAGTCACCCGACTGGAACGCGAGAACGGCCGATTAGAGCGGAAGGTCGAATCGCTCGAAGCCGACAAGGCGGAGCTCGCAGACAAGCTCGACCAGCTGAAGTCGCTGTGGAAGCTCGACCACTCGAACTTCGCGGACGTGAACACCGACGGCAGTTTGGTGCCGGTCAAAATCGTCGAGCAGTTCACCAACGGCGCGCTCGACCACACCGTCGAGGAGTACGGCATCGCCGCCGGCGACGTGGTCTACCTCCGCGACGCCAGCGGGGCTGGGCGAACGACCGCCGAGCGACTCGCCGGATTCGACCCGCGGGTCGTCCTCCGGTCGGGCAACCTCTCGGAGGTCGCGGACGAAGTGCTGTTCGAGGCCGATATCCCGGTCGCACCCGCCGACGGCGTGACGATTCAGGAGATAGACGAACTCGCCGTGGCGAAGGAGTCCGAGGTGGCTGCCGCCATCGACGACTGGGAGGACCGTGCCGAGGAGCGACAGAAGGAACAGCGCGAGGAGATGGTTGACCAGATTATCTCCGAACACCGCGCCGAGAACCGGCGGTGACCGGCCGAAAGTGAGACGCGCGGACGGGCCTCATTCGCGGTTTCGCTCTCGCGGCCACGCTCGAACGAGCGAGGCGGCCAACAGGAGACCGATAGCTAACGCGGCACCGCCTGAGACGAGACGGATGACGTTGTCGAGGTAGACGCCGGTCCCACTCGACGAGACGAGGTACGTGAGGAGAGCGAGAAACAGCGAGACGACCATGAGCCATCGACGGATTGGGTTCGCGTCGGCGGAAGGCATACCGACGGGATGCGTGGCTGTTCGTAAATCGGTTCTGGGATCACTGAAGACGGTGACGAGAGCCGCGGCCGCCGAGGGTCGTCACTCCTCGGTCGCGTCGTGGCCGACGACGACGGCCACCACGAAGTACAGTGCCGCCCCGACGAGCGGGACCAAGAACGCGAGCACGGCCCAGAACGTCGCGTTTCGCCCCTTGAGCGTCGCGTCCTTGTGGACCCGGTACGGCAGGTAGACGTGAAACGCGAGGAAGTAGACGGCGAAGCCGAGGATGTACGGGAGGAGGTCGCCGCCGCGGACCGACGCCCACATGACCGCGAGCAGGCCGAAGACGACGAGGATGAGCGCGGCGAAGATGATGACGGGCGCACGCGTCGTGGTTCCTGAGTCGGACATCACCCGGAGTTGGGACCGGTGGATGTTGTCCGTTTCGCCCGCGAACGGCTTCCAGAAGTCATATCCCACATCACCGACACCGAACAGGTATGGACGCATACGACCTGATCACTCGGAACGCCTCCGAAGTGGTCACGGAGGACGAAGTGCGCGCGCTGGCCGACGACTCCGAGGGCAAGCGAGCGTACGTGGGCTACGAGCCCTCCGGCGTCCTCCACATCGGTCACATGCTCACCGCCAACAAGCTCATCGACCTCCAAGAGGCGGGCTTCGAGGTAGTCGTACTCCTCGCGGACGTACACGCCTACCTCAACGGCAAGGGCACCTTCGAGGAGATTCGCCAGACGGCCGAGCGGATGAAAGCGCAGTTCATCGCCTACGGCCTCGACGAGAGCCAGACGGAGTTCGTCCTCGGCTCGGAGTACCAGCTCGACGAGAGCTACGTCCTCGACCTGCACGCGCTCGAACTGGAGACAACGCTCTCGCGCGCCGAGCGCGCCATGGCCGAAATCAAAAGCGGCGACGGCGTCACCGTCGCGCAGGCGGTCTACCCCATCATGCAGGCGCTCGACATCGTCTACCTCGACGTGGACCTCGCCATCGGCGGGATGGAACAGCGCAAGGTCCACATGCTCGCCCGCGACACCCTGCCGAGCATCGGCGAGGAGTCGCCGACCTGCATGCACACGCCGCTCATCGCGGACCTCGGGACGGGCATCGGCAAGATGTCCTCCTCGGAGGGCGTCACCATCTCGATGGAGGACACCACCGAGGACATCGAAGACAAGGTCAACGGCGCGTTCTGCCCGCCGACGGCCGACCCCGAGCCGACCGACGAGGGCGAGGAGCGCGAGAACCCCGTCCTCCAAATCTTCGAGTACCACGTCTTCCCGCGCTTCCAGCGGGTCGTCGTCGAGCGCCCCGAGCAGTACGGCGGGAACCTCGAATACGACGACTACGAGACGCTGGAGGCCGACCTCGAATCCGGCGAACTCCACCCCGCCGACGCGAAGGGCGCGCTCGCGAACTACCTCGACGAACTCATCGAGCCGGGCCGCGCGAAGATAGCGGAGTAGTCGCCGCGCTTCGCCGGTAGGTCACCCTTCTTGACGACCCGCCGCTCGTCGCTCGCCGCCGCCCAAACCAATAGGGGCCCGCCGCACCGACGAGTCGGTATGCCCCACCCTGCCGACGTTCTCGTTCATCGAAATCGCACTATCACGGACCGCGAGGAGCGCACGCTGACCGCGGACCTGTACTGCCCCGACTCGCCGGCGGCCGAGGTGGGCGGCCCGGCCGAGACGACCGAACCGGCCCGTCCGCTCGTCGTCTTCGTCTACGGCGGCGCGTGGGAGACCGGGTCGACCGGCCAGTTCGCCCGCTGGGCGCTCGACGCCGCCGACGAGGGGTTCGTCGCGGCCGAGGTGTCGTACCGACTCGGCCACGAAGCGCCGTTCCCCGCGCAAATCGAAGACGTGTGCGAGGGTATCGACTGGCTGACGGACCGCGCGGACGAGTTCGGCATCGACCCGGACGCCGTCGCGGTCGTCGGGCACTCCGCGGGGGCGCACCTCGCGTTGCTGGCGGCGCTTTCGGGCGGCGACGAGTTCGGGCGGCGGACCGACATCGACGCCGCGGTCGGGGTCTCCGGGGTCTACGACCTCCGAGCCGACGACCACGAGCGCGCAAGCGAGTCACTGCCGCTGTTCGATGGCCGGCCGTCGGCCGCCGAGTTGCGTCGGTGCTCGCCGATTACGCGCGTCGGCGGCGACAGCGGCTCTGAGGTCGCACCCAGCGCTGACGCGCCGCCGACGCTGTTGCTCCACGGAAGCGAGGACTCGGTCGTCGAACCGGGCCAGAGCGCCCGGTTAGCGGACGCGCTCGAAGCCGCCGGAAACGAAGTCGAGTACGACGCCGTCGACGCGGCCGACCACGTCTTCTTGCACTCGTCGTACCACTATCCAGCGGTGCGAAAACGGGTGTTCTCGTTCCTCCGCAAATCGCTGTGAGCCGAGGGCCGGAGTCGAAGGCCCGTCAGGCCATCCCGAACATCTTCATGACGCCCTCGGCGAGGCCGCCGGCGACGAGGCCGAGCCCGGCGACGACGAACGCGAGGCCCGCCGCGACGACGGGGGCCTGAGAGGCGACGATACCGATACCCACGAGCAGCGAGACGACGCCGGCGATGCCTTTCGTGCCGAGTTTGTCGAGCATACGAGACGGCGGGTCGGGACGGCCCTAAACGCGTCGTTCCGTCGGACGCTTCCTACCGGCCGAACGTCGGCGGATTTAACCATGCCCACGTCGAACGCTCGCGCATGAGCGACGACGAGAACGAGAGCCGCCGAGACCTTCGAATGCCGAACGACGACGAAGTGTTCGCCGTCGTGACGAACATGCTCGGGGCCAATCGTATTCGCGTCCGCTGTGCCGACGGCGTCGAGCGGACCGCTCGCATTCCCGGCCGAATGCAGAAGCGAATCTGGATTCGAGAGGACGACGTGGTGCTCGTCGAGCCGTGGGACTGGCAGGACGAGAAAGCCGACGTGAGCTGGCGCTACGAGAAGTCCGAAGCCGACCAGCTCCGCCGCGAAGGCCACATCCAGTAACGCGTGCGAGACAGCGCCGATTGTCTGCCAAGCGACCCGAAGTCGGAGCCTGTGCCCTTTTCATCTCGCCTCTCGTAGCCCTAGTCCAATGACTGACGAGTTCGGCATGGTCGAACCCCAGGAGGGCGAGGCGTTCGGCGACGAGTGGGAGGAGATAGACGTCTCCGACGACGAGGCGGACCGCATCGCGCGCCGCAAGGACCGCGACTTCGACGAGTTCCGGATGCGGTTGAAGGACGCCGACCAGTTCAAAGTCGAGCAGTCGGTGTTCGACGACGCGACCTTCGCCGCCATCTACAAACTCGTCCAAGACGGCTACATCGACGCGTTCGGCGGGCCGATTTCGACGGGCAAGGAGGCCAACGTCTTCGAGGCGCTCGGCGGCGACGACGCGGACGTGGCGGTCAAGATATACCGCATCAACGCCTCCGACTTCCGGCACATGCGCGACTATCTCGAAGGCGACCCGCGCTTCGAGAACATCGGCCACGACAAGGGACAGGTCGTCCGCGCGTGGGTCAGAAAGGAGTTCGCCAACCTCGAACGCGCCCAGCGCGCCGGCGTCCGCGTGCCGAAACCCATCGCGGTCCAGCGGAACGTCCTCGTGATGGAGCTCGTCGGCGTCGTCGAGGACCGGGCGCGGCGGCTCTCGGAGGTGCGCGTCGAGAACCCGCAGACCGCCTACGAAGTGGTCCGCGAGTACATGCGCCGACTCCACCGCGCCGGCCTCGTCCACGGCGACCTCTCGGAGTACAACCTCATTATCCACGACGGCGAACTCGTCGTCATCGACCTCGGACAGGCCGTCACGGTCCACCACCCGAACGCCGAGGAGTTCCTCCGGCGGGACTGCCGCAACGTGGCCAACTTCTTCCGGCGGCAGGGGGCCGACGCCGACGGCGACTCGCTGTACGAGTTCGTCACGGCCGACGAGGGCGAGGACGGAGACGGAGACGAGTAGCAACCCAGACCCGCCGCGAGACGGGTGTGCGACCGAGACACGCGGCGACCCGCCGAGCGAACGCTTAAACCACTCCGACGGGTATCGGGTGATATGCAGCACGTCAAGGTGCCGCAGGACCGTATCGGTGTTCTCATCGGCGAAGGTGGCTCGACGCTCCGAGAGATAGAGAGTCGCGCGGAAGTCCGACTCGACGTGGACTCGGAGAACGGCAGCGTCGCCATCGACAGCGTCGGCGACCCCGTACTCGGCATGGTCGCTCCCGACGTGGTTCGAGCGGTCGGCCGCGGCTTCGCCCCGGAGGACGCGATGGCGCTCCTCGACGACGACATGATGATGTTCGAACTCATCGATATCGACCGGCACACCCGAAACAAAAACGACATGCGGCGACAGAAGGGCCGCCTCATTGGCGAGAACGGCCGCACCCGCGAGCTCATGGAGGAGCTGACGGGTGCCGACGTGGTTATCTACGGCTCGACGCTCGGCATCATCGGCCAGCCCGAGGAGGTCGAGGTCGTCCGCCGGGCCGTCGAGATGATTCTCGACGGTGCCCCCCACGGCGCGGTGTACTCCTTCCTCGAACGGAAGCACAACGAACTGACCCAGGGCTTCAACGTCCGGCAGAACAACTGAGACGCCACCGCCGACGAGTCCACCGCCGACACGGCACTCGCCCGCATCGTCTTTTCACCGCACCCGCTTCGGGACTGGCGAGACCGCCCGGCGAAAGCCGCACATAAACCGCCGAAATCGACCGCCGTCTCCGAGTCTCGACCACCCCACCGTGTTGCGTTTTGGCATACCAATAAACGAAGCTTTTTTATAGAATCACAAACAATCAAGCGATGACTATGAGCCAGCGAATGCAGCAGGGTCAGCCCATGATCATTCTGGGCGAAGACTCCCAGCGCACATCCGGACAGGATGCGCAGTCGATGAACATCACGGCCGGGAAGGCCGTCGCAGAGGCCGTACGCACGACGCTCGGCCCCAAAGGGATGGACAAGATGCTCGTCGACTCCGGCGGGCAGGTCGTCGTCACGAACGACGGCGTCACCATCCTCAAGGAGATGGACATCGACCACCCCGCGGCCAACATGATCGTCGAAGTCTCCGAGACGCAGGAGGACGAGGTCGGAGACGGCACGACGACGGCCGTCATCAACGCCGGTGAACTCCTCGACCAGGCCGAGGACCTCCTCGACTCCGACGTCCACGCGACGACCATCGCGCAGGGCTACCGTCAGGCCGCCGAGAAGGCCAAGGAAGTCCTCGAAGACAACGCCATCGAAGTCACCGAGGACGACCGCGAGACCCTCCAGAAGATCGCCGCGACGGCGATGACCGGCAAGGGTGCGGAGTCCGCGAAGGACCTGCTCGCTGAACTCGTCGTCGACGCCGTGCTGGCCGTCAAGGACGAAGGCGGTATCGACACCGACAACGTCTCCATCGAGAAGGTCGTCGGCGGCACCATCGACAACTCCGAACTCGTCGAGGGCGTCATCGTCGACAAAGAGCGCGTCGACGAGAACATGCCCTACGCCGTCGAGGACGCGAACATCGCCATCCTCGACGACGCGCTGGAAGTCCGCGAGACCGAAATCGACGCGGAAGTCAACGTCACGGACCCCGACCAGCTTCAGCAGTTCCTCGACCAGGAAGAAAAGCAGCTGAAAGAGATGGTCGACCAGCTCGTCGAGGTCGGCGCCGACGCCGTCTTCGTCGGTGACGGCATCGACGACATGGCGCAGCACTACCTCGCCAAAGAGGGCATCCTCGCGGTCCGCCGCGCCAAGTCCTCCGACCTCAAGCGCCTCGCCCGCGCGACGGGCGGCCGGGTCGTCAGCAGCCTCGACGACATCGAGGCCGACGACCTCGGCTTCGCCGGCTCCGTCGGTCAGAAGGACGTCGGCGGCGACGAGCGCATCTTCGTCGAGGACGTTGAGGACGCCAAGTCCGTCACGCTCATCCTCCGCGGCGGCACGGAACACGTCGTCGACGAGCTCGAACGCGCCATCGAGGACTCCCTCGGCGTCGTCCGCACGACGCTCGAAGACGGCAAGGTCCTCCCCGGCGGCGGCGCTCCCGAGACGGAGCTCTCCCTGCAGCTTCGCGAGTTCGCTGACTCCGTCGGCGGCCGCGAGCAGCTCGCCGTCGAGGCGTTCGCCGAAGCGCTGGACATCATCCCGCGCACCCTCGCCGAGAACGCCGGTCTCGACCCCATCGATTCCCTCGTCGACCTGCGCTCGCGCCACGACGGCGGCGAGTTCGCAGCCGGCCTCGACGCCTACACGGGCGAGGTCATCGATATGGAAGAAGAGGGCGTCGTGGAGCCCCTCCGCGTCAAGACCCAGGCTATCGAGTCCGCGACCGAAGCCGCAGTCATGATTCTCCGCATCGACGACGTCATCGCGGCTGGCGACCTCTCCGGTGGCCAGACCGGCAGCGACGACGACGACGGCGGCGCGCCCGGCGGCATGGGCGGCGGCATGGGCGGTATGGGCGGTATGGGCGGCATGGGCGGTGCGATGTGAGCACCCCCAGATAGGCCTACACCACTCACACCCTGACTTCGCATCGACTCGACTCGCTCGGCCAAATTCACGACGTTTTTTGCGGCTTTACACCCGTTAGCAGCTGCTTTGCCCGCGGACGCGCCGGTTGGGATGCCGTTAATCGAGCGCCCGCATCGCGCCGTCGTCTGACGCCGCGAGACTGTTGTCGTATCGATATTCGATTCGCAACAGAAGTTGACGAATCTATATAAAACGTCCGAGAGGATTCGTGAAACGCCGGTATCCGACTCCATACTTATTTCCCGTGACCTCCTCTGTCATCCTGTATGTCCCCACCCGAGAGCCCGGCGACCAACGCCGACTCGGACGCGGTCACGCCCGCGACTCGGCCGCCGTTTCTGGCCGTCGTCGCGCCTCGGGTCTCCGAGGCGGCGGCGCTCGCGGGACCGCTCCTCCACGGAGCCGGCCCGCTCGTCCGCGCGCCGCACAGTTCCTCCCCGTCACAGCTTCGCGCCACCCTCGCCGCGATGCGGCGACCGGACGCCCCGCTCGTCGTGGCGACCGATAGCGCGGCCGCCGTCCGCGACGCCGACCGCGTCCACGTCATCGACGGCGGCGTCGTGGTCGAATCCGGCGCGCCAAGCGACCTCCTCGCAGCCCCCGGCGTCTACGCCCGACGCTACGGTGCCGAACTCGGCGCGAACTTCGCCGGTCCGGGAAAAGACGTCGATGACGAGTGACGGGCCGGCCGACGCTCGGCGCTCCGGTTCGCCCCAACGTTCACCACCGTTCCCGTGATAGCGGTACGTATGGGAGACAGGGCGTGTTACCGCGAGTTCTGTCCGGACTGCGACGCGCCGGTGACTATCGTCGACGACGAGTGCCCCGGCTGCGGTCGGGAGTTGGCCGTTGTCTGAGACTCCACATCACTCGGACACCCGCGTGTCGATGTGGTGGACCGCGTGCGGGGAGAGATACCGGCCGCCCGGTACCTCGACCCAGCCGTTGACGAGCACGCGGACCGGCCCCTCGTGGAGCACGGACTCCATCTCGGCGTCGCCGTAGACGACCGCGTCGTCTATCGTCTGTTCGAACCGTCCGCTAAACGGGGAATCCGACGCGAAGACCATACACGGGACAACTGGACGACGCGTAATGAGAATAGGAGGAGAGTCGCGGCGTTCACGACGACCCGGAATCGCCCGCCTCGGCGCGCCGGGCGAGGAAATCGACCAGCGCCGAGACCACGAGCAGGGCCGCGACGAGTTGGAGGCCGTGAGCGACGTTCAGTCCGAGCGACGCCGCGAGTCCGAACTGTTCGATGACGTAGAGCGTCGCGGCGACGACGCCCAGACACCCGAACAGGAGTCTCGCGAATCGGCCGCCGAGGCTCGTCGCGAAATTGTAGGCGGCGACGCCGAAGACGACCGCCGCGGCGACGATGCCGAGAACGTCCATGTGAGGCGTATCGTGTCGCTCGACCAATAAAATGTTGATTTTCTAACCCAACTGGCCAACGAGTATCCGGGAGCAGGCTCCGGTAGTCGTCGAGAACAGAGACAGTTCAGGGCAGGAGAAGGCGAGACCGCCGACGCTGTCGCTCGGCGGTCTACTGCAACGAAAAGAGCGCGACGGGATTGAGCAAACGCGAAGCGTTTGCGATGTCCGTCGCGCGAGCGAGGAGCCGAAGGCGACGAGCGAGCGCGACGGGATTCGAACCCGCGACCATCGGATTAGAAGTCCGACGCTCTGTCCGACTGAGCTACGCGCCCTCGATGCCCACAAACCGTCCCTGCAAGAAAAACGAATCGGGTTCTCCCCGTCCCGACCTACCCGTCGAACCGGTACAGCGACGTGACCGCCGGGAGCCGGTTGAGCATCCAGATGCCGACCGGGAGGCCGACGATGGTGAGCGTGAACAGCACCGCCACGTTCGCCCAGATCCAGCTCAGCCACCAGCCGACGAACACGAAGTAGACGGCGCGGACGACGACCGACCGCTGGCCGCGGCCCGAGTCGGGGTCGAGCCGGGCTTTCGGCTCCTTCAACGAGAGCACCGTCGGCACGAGGTTGATGAGCGCGACGCCGAGCGGGATGCCGATGACGGTCGCGTTCAGGAACCACGCGACGTTGACGACGGCGGGCGTCGCCCACCAGCCGACGAAGACGAACCAGAGGGCGCGGACGACGAACGAGCGCTGAGACATAGGCGTAGTACGCGGGGCGAGGCGAAAAGCGACGGGGTGGTCGAGGTGAGGTGGAGCGGGGTGAAGGGAAACGGCGAAACCCGCCACCCGGAGCGACGTGAAGGGAGGCTTTAACAGCGCCAACGCGGTAACACCGGCTATGAGAGTCATCGGGACGGTCGGCCTGCCGGGAAGCGGCAAGGGCGAACTCGCCGAGGTGGCCCGCAACGCGGGCGTACCCGTCGTGACGATGGGCGACGTCATCCGCGAGGAGTGTCGCAAGCGCGGCCTCGACCCCGCGACGGACCACGGGAAGATAGCGACCGCGCTCCGCGAGGAAGAGGGCGACGACGCCATCGCGGCGCGCTCGCTGCCGATGGTCGAACAGCACCTCGAATCGAACGACGTGGTGCTCGTCGACGGGCTTCGGTCGGGCGTCGAACTCGACCGTTTCCGCGAGGCGTTCGGCGACGACTTCGTCCTCGTGAGCGTCGAAGCGCCGTTCGAGACGCGCGCCGAGCGCCTGCTCGACCGCGACCGCGACGACAGCGACACCGACGTGGAGGCGCTCAAAAAGCGCGAACGCCGCGAACTCGACTTCGGCATGGGCGACGCGATGGACCGCGCCGACGTGGTCATCCAGAACACCGGCACGCTGGCTGAGTACCGCGAAACCATCACGAAGCTGTTCGAAGAGGGGCCGGAAGCGCTCGCGGAGGCCGACGCGTGAGCATGATTTACAGCGTCGACGTCCGCATCGAGGTGCCCGTCCGCGACACCGAGGTCACCGACCGCGTCGGCGACGCCGTCGAGAACATCTTCCCCGGCGTCGAACTCGACCACGAACCCGGACAGCTCGTCGGCGAAACCCACGAGCTGGAGCGCTTCTCCGAACGCCTCCACGAGCAGGCCATCCTCGACACCGCCCGCCGCGAGTTCGCCAAGCGCCGCGACGACGACGGCTTCTCGTTCGCGCTGAAAAAGCAGGCCGCGTTCAAGGGCGTCGTCAACTTCTCCGTCGGTAACCCCGACGAACTCGGTGACATCGAAGTGCACGTGACCGTCCGCGACCCCTCCGTCGACGAGGTCATCGACTACATCGCGCCGCCGACCGAAGAGGGGCGGCCGGTCGACCCGAACGACCGCTAGCTCGGCCGACTGCGGCGGGGACGTTCCTTGCTACTCAGGCGACCAACAGCGCCACCGCGACGGCGATGAAGACGATTTTCAGCCCCGTGTTGACGGCGATTACCTTGGACCCGAACTCGGGGCCCCAGATGCCGTACTGGAAGGGAATCGACCGCTTGAACGTCGAGACGGCGAAGGAGATGATGCCGCCGATGAGCATCGTCGCCACGGCCTGTCTCGGCGTGAACGTCTCGCCGATGGCGGGCGCGATGGTCGCCGCGCCGGTCGTCGTGTCGAACGCGAAGGCGACGACGACGGGGACGGCCGCGCCCGGCAGGCCGACGAGGTTCGTCAGCGGACTGGCGAGCGCCGCGAACGATTCGAGGTCGGTCGTCCGCAGGAGGAGCGTGACGGCCACGTAGACGACGGCGAGTCGCGGGACGATGCGTCGAAGCTTCTGCCACGTGCTCCGAGCGGCGTCTTCGAGCATCTCTCGGAGGGAGTCGTCGGTGTCGTCCGCGTCGACTGAGTCGGTCGTCTCGCCGTCCGAGGCGGCCGCCGCGTCGACCGCGCCGCCCGAGCCATCGGTCTCGGCGACGGCGACCGGGGTCGTGTGACGGTCCGAGAGGAGCACCGCGCCGGCGACGACGCCGGTCGCGGTGATGGCGAGCGCGATGGCCGCCCGCGCGCCGACGTACATGAAGCCGACCTCGCGGCCGAGGATGGGGATGAGCACCGGCCAGTAGAACGTGAAGATGTGCTGGACGAAGCCGAAGAACGTGTTGATGGTGACGGCGACGAGGGTCGCCCGGTCGTCGAGGACGCCCGATTCGCGGAACTCCGCGAGCATCCCGTAGCCCGCCGTCGTCGAGGCGGCGGTGGTGACGATGGCCGTCCCCACCTCGTCGGGGAGGTTCGCGGGGCTCGTCAGATACCGCGAGAGCCCGGCGATGCGCTCGACGAGGCCGAAGGCGACGACGAGGTTCGCGGCGAAGACGCCCACGGCGATGTAGGCGGCGATGCGCGCGACTCGCGGGAGCACCTCGAACAGCACCGGGAGGACGGCCGACGGCTGCACGACCGACGGTCGGTGCCGAGCGAACTAATCGGCGTCGGTCGGCGGGAGGCGTTCGAACGTCGGGGGCAGCGGGGTCAGACGAGCACCTGCGCCACCCCGAACAGGACGACGACCCCCAGCACGTCGCAGAGGTTGGTGACGACGGGGATGACCACGTCGTCGGGGTCGAGGCCGAACCGATAGGCGACGTAGGTCGAAGAGAACGTCACGACGACCGCGAGGACGGCGAGCGAAATCCCGCTCGATAAGGCGACGAGGACGACCCGCTGGAGGGCCAGCGACGTGTCGCCGGAGACGAGGAGCGTGGCGACCCACGCGCCCGCGCCGATGACGGGAAACACCGTCACCGCGAGGGCGAGCGTGGCGACGGCGTTGCCCGCGAGTTCGTCGTCGCGGGGCGAAAACGAGAGCGTCCCGAGGTGGAACGACGTGGAGAGTCGCGCCGCGAGGACGCTCCCGAGGTTGCCCGCGGTCCCGATGGTGACGGGGACGAGCACGAGCAGCGACGGGTAGCGGAACAGTTGCGCCTCGAAGCTCCCGAGAACGAGGCCGCTGCCGAGTTCGACGAGCGTGAGCACGAGCAGCACCGGGAGCATCGCCCGCGTGATGGCGCGGACGGTCCACTCGGTCGGCACTCAGAACACCCCCGCGACGGCGAGGACGGTTCGGACCGCGATGAGCAGAAAGAGGACGCCGAACACGTCGCCGGTGGTGGTCACGACCGGGCCGACGATGGTGTCGGGGTTGCGTCCGCGGCGGTAGCCCGCGAAGACGACGCTGACGACGACGACGGTCAGGACGATGCCGGACAGCAGGCCGGCGACGATGGCGACGCCGACGAGAATCGGAAGCGGCGCGACCCGGCTGCCGAGAAGCGTGAGGAGGAAGTACGCGACGACGGCGGCGAACGTGCTCGTGAGCACGCCGTTTGCGAGCGCGGCCGTCGCGGCCGCCCGGAGGCGCTCGTCGCCGCCGGTGACGCGGGGTTCGATGAGCCCCTGATGGAGCGCGGTGGCGATGCGAGCGCCGAGCGAGCCGTAGACGTTCCCGCGGGTCGCCAAGAGCGCGGGAACGAGGACGAGCAGCCCCGGGACGGCCCGGAGTTCGGCCCGCATCCCCCCGAGGACGACGCCGGCGACGAGGCCGCCGACGAGGCTGGCCGCGAGCGCGGGCAAGGCTTCCTTGTAGGCCTCGACCGCCACGTCTCGCACGGTCATTGTGGGGTGCGACGGCCCCGAGCGTTAAAAGTCGGCGGTATCGCGGCGCAGCGAGGCGAGGAACTCGCGCGGGCAAGCACAGAAACCGCGGCGAAGAAATCGTGCGTGTTCAGAACGGCCCCATGCCGCCGAGACCGCCCATGCCGCCACCGCCGCCGCCACCCTGGTTCTGGAGCTTCTTCATCATCCGCTGCATGTCGCCGTCGCCCATGTTCTGGAACTGCTTGATGGTCTGTTCCATCATGCGGTGCTGTTCGAGCAGTTCCTGAATCGTCTCCTCGTCCTGTCCCGACCCCTGCGCGATGCGCCTGACGCGGGACGCGCCGACCTTCCGGGGGTTCTCCAGTTCCTCCTCGGTCATCGAGTCCATGATGACCTCGAACGCGCGCATCCGGTCTTTTGTCACGTCCATCGCGTCGTCCGGAAGCTGGTCTTTGATGCCGCCGCCGAAGCCCGGAATCATGTCGAGCACCTGGTCGAGCGGCCCCATCTTGTCCATCGCCTCCATCTGCTTTTGCATGTCCTTGAGGGTGAAGTTCCCCTTCATCATCTCCTCGGGGTCCCAGTCCTCGTCTTCGGCCTGGGTCTCGGACATGGCGCGTTCGACGCGCTCGGAGAGCTGTTTCAGGTCGCCCATGCCGAGCAGCCGAGAGATGAAGCCGTTCGGCTCGAAGCGCTCGATGTCCTGGACCGTCTCGCCCATCCCGAGGAAGGCGATGGACGAGTCGGTCTCGTTGACGGCGGTCAGCGCGCCGCCGCCCTTCGCCGTCCCGTCGAGTTTGGTGATGACGACGCCGCCGATGCCGATGGATTCGTCGAACTGCTGGGCCTGTTCCTTCGCCCCTTGCCCGATTGCCGCGTCGAGGACGAGCAGGTTCAGGTCGGGCTGGACGACGCCCTCTATCTCCTCGATTTCGTCGATGAGGTCGTCTTCGAGCGCGTGGCGACCGGCCGTGTCGACGATGTGCACGTCGGCGTCCTCGGTCGCTTCGAGCCCCTCGCGGGCGATTTGGACCGGGTCGTCGCAGTCGGGGTCGCCGTAGAAGTCGACCTCGGCGCGCTCGCACATCTGCTTGGCCTGGTCGTACGCTCCGGGGCGGAAGGTGTCGGTCTGGATGACCGCGGGGCGAAGCCCCTTCTTCGAGAACCACCACGCCATCTTGGCGGAGGTGGTCGTCTTCCCCGACCCCTGGAGGCCGGCGAGCATGATGGTCTGCGATTCGAGCGGAATCTCCGTCGACTCGCCGATGAGGTCGACGAGTTCCTCGTAGACGATTTTCAGGACGTGGTCGCGCGCGCTCGTGCCGCCCGGCGGCTCCTCTTCCAGCGCGCGGGTCTTGATGGAGTCCGAGAGATCCATGACGAGGCTGACATCGACGTCGGCGGAGAGCAGGGAGCGCTGAATCTCCTTGACGATCTCCTGAACGTCGTCCTCGTCGAGGCGGGACTTCCCGCGCAGCTTATCGAGACTGCCGCGGAGGGAACTCCCGAGATTGTCGAGTACCATTGTGCGTTCCTACGCCGTCGCGCCGGTAAAGGCTTTATCCGTCGCGTTCGGGGCCAACACCTATCGGCTCGGCCCTCGACAGCGCACTCGATGACCACGATTCTCGTCCTCGACCGTCCCACGCACGGCATCCCGGCGTCGGAGTACGCCGCGGCCCTCCGCGAGCGCCTGCCCGACGCGACCGTGCGCCACCCGAAGACGACCGCCGAAACGCTCGACGCCGCGACGGACGCGACCGTCATCACGGGCACGTCGCTCCCCGACGAGGTGCTCGACGCCGCCGACGACCTCCGACTGTTCGCCGGCGCGACCGCCGGCTACGACCACCTCCCGCTGGACACACTCCGCGAGCGGGGCGTCCGCGTCACCAACGCGTCCGGCGTCCACGGCCCCAACATCGCCGAACACGTCCTCGGGTGGCTGCTCATGATTACCCGCCGACTCGACGAAGGCCTCCGCCGCCAGCGACGACGCGAGTGGCGGAGTTTCCAGTCGTACGGCGAGTTACAGGGGGCGACGGCTACCGTGGTTGGTCTCGGCGCTATCGGACAGGCAGTCGTCGAGCGACTCGACGCGTTCGGCGTCGAGACCGTCGGCGTTCGCTACACGCCCGAAAAGGGCGGCCCGACCGACGAAGTGCTCGGATTCGACGACCTCGAATCGGCGCTCGTCCGCACCGACTTCCTCGTGGTCGCGTGCCCGCTGACCGACGAGACGCGCGGACTCATCGACGGCCGGGCGCTGAGCGCGCTCCCCGAACACGCCGTCCTCGTCAACGTCGCGCGCGGCGGTATCGTCGACACCGACGCCCTCGTCTCGCACCTCCGAAGCAACCGCCTCCGCGCCGCCGCGCTCGACGTGACCGACCCCGAACCGCTGCCCGAAGACCACCCGCTTTGGGGCTTCGAGAACGTCTACATCACCCCGCACGTCTCCGGTCACACGCCGCACTACTGGACGCGGGTCGCCGACATCCTCGCCGAGAACGTCGAACGACTGGCGTCGGCGTCGGACGGCGAAACGCCAACGCTCCGCAATCAGGTCGTTCCGAAGCCGGACTCGGACGCTGGCTCGAACCCCTGAGCTACTTCCCGCGACGAATCGTAGCCCCGGGCGATGACGACGCTCGCGTTCGGCCTCGACGCCGCGACCTACCTCGCGTTCTGCGGGGCGGCGGTCGCGCTCATCCTCGCGCCCGGTCCCGACACGATGTACGTCCTCGCCCGCGGCCTCGACGGTCGCGGACCGGGCGTCCGGTCGGCGTTCGGCATCGCCACGGACGTCCTCTTTCACACGCTTCTCGCGGCGCTCGGCGCGGCGGCGCTCTTTCGAACCGTCCCCGAGGCCGCCGCGGCGGTCAGGTACGTCGGCGCGACGTACCTCGTGTACCTCGGCGTCACCGCCCTCCGAAACGATGAGTTCGACCCGACTGTCGAGACCGAAAGCGGGGCGAGCTTTCGCCGGGGCGTCCTCGTCAACGCGCTCAACCCGAAGGTCGCGCTGTTCTTCCTCGCGTTCCTCCCCGGGTTCGCCGGGCAGGGCGCGGGAGCCGGCGTCAGGATGGCGGGTCTGGGCGCGACCTACGCCACCCTCACGGCGCTGTATCTCTCTGTCGTCGCGCTCGGCGCGGACCGACTCGGCTCGCGGCTCGCGGAGACCCGGGTCGCCAGCGCGCTGAACTACGTCGGCGCGGGGACGATGCTGCTGCTCGGAGTCGTGCTCGTACTGGAGTGAGCGTGAGGCGACCGAAAGAAACGGACGACGGACCGAGGACGATTACTCGTCTTCGCCGAGCAGGCGCTCGACCATCTGCTCGGGGTCGAACTTCTCGATGTGGTCGTAGCCCTGTCCCACGCCGAGGAACAAGATGGGCTTGCCCGTCACGTACGCGATGGAGATGGCCGCGCCGCCGTTGGAGTCGGCGTCGGCCTTCGTTAGAATCGCGCCGTCGATGGCGGCCGCGTCGTTGAACTGCCGGGCGCGTTCGACCGCGTCCTGGCCGGCGACCGCCTCGTCCACGAAGAGGGTGAGGTCCGGGCCGACGACGCGGTCTATCTTCTCCAACTGCGCCATCAAGTCGTTGGAGGTGTGGAGCCGACCGGCCGTGTCGCCGAGGACGATGTCGATGTCGTGGGCCTCGGCGTACTCGACGCCGTCGTAGATGACCGCCGCCGGGTCGCCGCCCTGCTCGTGGGCGATGAGCTTCTTGCCGAGCGCCTCCGCGTGCTCGCGGATTTGCTCGTTCGCGCCGGCGCGGTAGGTGTCGCCGTTGGCGAGCACCGTCGAGTAGCCCTGCTTTTCGAAGTACTTCGCGAGTTTGGCGATGGTCGTCGTCTTCCCGACGCCGTTGATGCCGGTGAAGATGAGCGTGACCGGCTTGTCGGCCTCGGCGATGCGCTGGTCGAAGTCGAACTGCCCGACGCTGATGACCTCGTACAGCGCGTCGTGGAGCGCCTCGGAGACGAGCTGGCCGGTGCTCTCGACCTGCTTTCGCGTCTCTCCGATGAGCTTCTCGCGGATGGTCTCGAGAATCTCCTCTGCGACCTGCATCTCGACGTCGCTCTGGAGGAGCGCCATCTCGAGCTCCCAGAGGGGGTCTTCGAGGTCTTCCTCCTCGATGACGACCTTCCCCGTGGCGAACGCGGCGGCGCGGCGGAGCCGACCCGGACCGGACGAATCGTCTCCGTCTTCCTCGGTCAGCGCCGCCTTCGCGGCGTCGGAGGCAAGCGACTCGCGCGGTTCGACCTCGTCGGCCGTCGGCTCGCCGCTCGGCTCGTCGCCCGCGTCCGCGCCGGCGTCGACTTCGGAACCCGGCTTCGGGGTCGCCGCGGGTTCGGATTCGGATTCGGGTTCGGGTTCGGGTTCGGCTTCGACCGCCGCGGACGCCGACTCGGCGTCCGCGGGAGCGTCGGCCGCGTCGGCTTCGGACCCGGCGTCCGCGTCGCCGACGGCGTCGGCGTCCGCGTCGGCAGCAGCGGGTTCGGACGCCTCGGGTTCGACCGCCGCGTTGTCCGCGTCTGCTGGTGCTGATTCCGCTTCCGCGTCGGCGTCGGCTTCGGCCTCGTCGGCGGCCGCCTCGGCCTTCTCTTCGGCGGTCTCTTCAACGTCGTTACGGAAGCGGTTGAGTTTCTTCTTCAGTCCGTCGAACATCTGAATAGTAGGAGGTGGGGGTAGGGGTTACCTTACTCGTCGTCGCCGTCGTCGCCCTCGCCCTGCATCTGCTGCATCTGCTGCATCTGCTGTTGCTGCATCTGCTGTTGGGCCTGCATCGCCTGCTCTTCGATCTCGTCGCTCTCCTCTTCGAGCTCCTCGATCTGGCCGCGAACGCTCGCGATCTCCTCGTCGAGCGCGTCCTGCTTGCGTCGCAGGGTCTCGATGGCCGTGCTCTGTTCCTGTTCGGCGGCGTAGTTCGCGCCGAGGGAGACGACGATTTCGTCGATGTCCTGGACTTCGGCGCGGAGATACGCGTCGCCGCCGAGGGGCACCTGCACCGTCGAGCCCGTTTCGAGCGTCTCGATGGCTTCGACCGCCTCGTCGATTTCGTCTTTCTCGTCGTTCAGGTCGGAGACTTCGGCTTCGAGCGATTCGATTTCCTCGTCGAGCGCCTGAAGCTCCTGGGAGAGCTGCTGAAGTTGCTGCTGACCGCCACCCATCATGCCGCGGACACCTCGTTGAGCTCGACCTTCGTACGCTTGATTCCGTGCTCGCTCCCGATGAGCGAAAAGGCGCGTTCCTGTGCGACGTTCTCGTTCGGCGCTTCGACAGTCTTCGTGAACTCGTGGACGACGCCACGGCTCGTGAAGCTGCCCGTGATAATGAACTGGCTCATGCACGTCGGTCGGGTGGCGAGCGGGAAAGGTCTTCCTACTCGGAGCGAAACCGAAGCGAGAAACGGGGGGACGCGAGGCCCTCAGTCGATGTAATCGAGGGCGTCTTCGATGCGACCCAGCTCCGGGCCGGTCGTGTCCTCGCCGACGACGTAGCTCTCGTCGTTGGCGACGAGGCCGGAGCCGACGAGCGGGCCGCCGTAGTTGATGGTGCCGATGTCGGCGCGAACGTCGAGCAGCGCTTCGAGCGCTTCGAGTTCGGGTTCGCGCGACTTCGGGTGGCAGAGGACGCCGCGGTTGTTGGCGACGGCCGCCGTCCCGACGGTCCGAACGTCGGCGAGGTCGCCGCGTTCGACGGGGACCTCCAGCGCCTCCTCGACGGCCGCGACGGCCTCGTCGGAGAGCTCTGCGTGGACGTACGCGCCGTAGTCGTTCGCGAGAACGACGTTGCCGGCGGCGTTGATGCGACCGGGAAGCTCGTAGACCGGGAGGTCCACGGCGTCGGTGAGGGCCTCCTTCTCGCGGGACGTGGCGCGGCTCGACACGAGAAGTCCGTTCTCGTTACCCGTCGCTAACGCACCGACCGTTCCCGACCCGCCGACGGTCGTCTTGACCAGCGGCACGTCGAGTTCTTCGGCCATCTGCACGGCGAGCGAGTCGTCGGCGTCCGGGCGGACCAACAGCGCGTCGTCGGTCGCGCGAGCGAAGACGCCGATGTAGGACGAACCGGCGAAGGAGGCGCGAAGCACCGTTTACTCGGCCGGTTCCGCTTCGACGACCGACTCGCCGTCCTCGTCGAAACGCGCGGCGCGGACGCGGAACTTGCTCGGCGGGCTCTGCCGACCGTGCGCCCAGATGTCCTCGTTGATCTGCGTGTCGAGACGCACGTTCTCGGCGTCGACCTTGAAGTGCTTCGCGAGGTGCTCGCGGATGAGCGTCATCGAGCGGCCCGCGCGTTCGTGTGCCGGAACCGCCTGCACGTCTCGGAGCGGGACGGTGACGACGCGCTCCTCGAAGTCGTTTGCGCTCATTGCTTACTCGTCCGTGTTGCTCCGCCGCCAGTTGCGACGCTTGGGGTTTCGCGTGACTTCCATGTCCGTCTTGAGCATGACCCACGCGGGGACGCGACTGTTCTGGCGTTCGAGCTTCGCCAGACGCTTCTTCTTGGACTTCGACTTCTTACCCATAGTGGGCTGTACTTTCCATCCTCCGCATAAAATCTTGTTCCTTCGAGTTTCGGGCGTGTGAGGGGCGTCCGCACGCCCGAATCGGCTGAAACGCGGCTCTCCGCGGGGTCGGCGTCGCGGGCGGCCGACCGACCGACGACTGACGCGCCTCACAGCGAGACCCGCGCCACCGTCTCGTACTCGGGGGCGTCGGGACCGAGGCCGCTCTTCTTCAGGCGCACCTCGCGCACGCGAAACGACCCGACCGTCGGTGACTGGCCCCCGACGACGCGCCGCACGAGGTCCTTCCCGCGGGCGTCGTCCATGCGGGCGAGCGTGACGTGCGGCGTGAACTCGTGGTCTTCGGGGTCGAAGCCGAGTGCCGTCGTCTCGCGCTCGATGGCCTCGTGGAGCCGCGTCAACTCGGTCCCGCCGTCGTCGACGCCGACCCAGACGACCCGGATGTAGTCGAGCGAGGGAAAGACGCCCAGCCCGCCGACCGAGGCGTCGAAGGGGCCGACTCCGGCGGCGTCGACGGCCGATTCGACCGCATCCTCCACCGCTCCGACGCGGTCCGGCGACACCTCGCCGAGGAACTTCAGGGTGACGTGCGCACTCTCGGGGTCGGTGAACCGAAGTCCGTCCGCGTCCGAAAGCCGGTCCTGTACCGCGGCGACGCCCGCCGCGAGCGAGTCAGGGAGGTCGACGGCGAGAAAACAACGCATGGCAGATGGTTGACCCGAACCGGACGTTAACGTTCCGCCGGGTCGCGGTCGGCGTCGCCCGCGCGGTCGTCCGCCTCGGGCGTCCACGTCCGGGCGATGCTGAACGCCTCGCCGTCCACGAACGTCACCTCGTACACGTCGGGCGTCGTCAGCCCCGTCCAGAACTCGCGGCCGTAGCGCGGGTCGTAGGCGTTGAACACGAGCGCCATGAGCGTCCCGTGGGTGCCGACGACGACGTGGCGGTCGGGGTACGCCTCGACGAGGCGGTCGACTGCGGCGACGCCGCGGGCCTGCGCCTCGGCGTGGGACTCGCCGCCGGGGTGCGACGCGTTCGGGTTCGCCCAGAGGTGTTCGACGGCCTGTTCGAAGTCGTCGACGGGCGAGTCCGCGAGTTCGCGTTCTCTGAGGTCCTCGTCGACGATGAGCGGGGCGTCCGCCGCGTCGGCGACGCCCTCGACGGTCGCGCGGGCGCGCTCGGCGGGGCTGGTGGCGACCACGTCCGCGAGGTCCGCGAGGCGGGCGGTGACGCGCGCGGCGTCGCGGCGGCCGCGATGCGAGAGGCCGGAGGTGCGTTCGGCGTCGGAGACGGACGGAACGTGGGCGTGCCGGACGAACGACACGACCGTCGTCGGGGGCGCGGACATTCGGAGACGCTCGCCCGCGGGAGGCTAAAAAGCGGTCGGTGTCGTCCCGCTGACGCAGCGTTTAACCGCCGTGACGCCCAAGCGCGGCTATATGACCGACGACGGCAAGCGACCCCACCGCTTCTCGGAAGGGCAGGGGTTCGACGAGGACTACTCCGACTTCTCGCTCGACCCGCCCGAACTCTCGGTGGACCCGACGAAGGTCGACCCGGTCGACTCGCGCGTCCTGACCGACATCCTCGACCAGCGGAACATCGACCCCGAGGACGTCGACGTCGAGAAACTGCTCGACGTGGCGCTCTCGTACATGCAGATAAACCGCTTCGAGGAGGCCACCGAGGCGTTCGAGCGCGTCGCCCGGTTCGCCGGCGACGACGACGACATCGCCCAGGAGGCGTGGGTGAACAAGGGCGCGGCCCACGGCCAACTCGAAGAGTGGGACGAGGCAATCGGCTCCTACCGGGAGGCGCTCAAACTCGACGACGACGGCGAACACGCCGCGACGGCCCACACCAACCTCGCGTACGCGCTCTGGGAGGCCGGCCAGACGGCCGACGCGCTCGACCACGCGGAGCGCGCCGTCGAACTCGACCCGCGGTTCCCGCAGGCGTGGTACAACCGCGGCTTCTTCCTCCACGAGCGCGGCCTCAACGAAGACGCCGTCAACGCCTTCGACAACGCCATCCGCCTCGGGATGCGCACCCCCGGCGTCCACGAGGAGAAGGCGCGCGCGCTCGAAGAACTCGGGCGCGACGAGGAAGCAGAGCAGGCCCAGCAGCAGGCCGACGACCTCCGCGAGCAGGCCGAAGCGGAACTCGTCGAGGAGTACTAGATGCTCCTCCGCGAGCGGGAGACCCCCGAAGGGCTCCTCGTCTCGGTCTGCGACCCCGACTGCATCGGCGAGACCTACACCGACGACGGCGTCTCGCTGGACGTGACGGAGGACTTCTACGGCGGCGACGAGGCCGAGACCGCCGACGAAGACGCCGTCGTGGACAGCCTCACCCGCGCGACCGTCGCCAACATCGTCGGCGAGGAGTCCGTCTCGGTCGCCATCGACGCCGGCCTCGTGGACGAGGAAACCGTCCTCGAAGTCGGCGGCACGCTCCACGCGCAACTGCTCTGGCTCCGCTGAGCCGCCGTCGAAAATCAGTGCGCTCCGCGCTCCCGCGCCGGTACGTTACGCCGGGCGCTCGACGCCCGTTATCTCGAAGCGAGCGCCGCCGTTTTGGGCCTCGGTGACATCGATATCCCAGTCGTGCGTGTGAACGGCCTGCGCGACGATTGACAGACCGAGGCCGGTCCCCTCCTCGCCCGTGGTGTAGCCGGCCTCGAACACCTCGTCGCGGGTCTCCGCGGGGATGCCGACGCCGTCGTCCTCGACGTAGAACCCCGTCACGTCCGCGTCGCCACAGAGCACGCCGACCGTCACGGTCAGGTCGTCGCTCGCGCCGTGCTCGACAGCGTCGTCGGGAGAATCCCGACTGCCCGTCGAGCCGTGCTCGACGGCGTTCCGAAACAGGTTCTCGAACACGTGTCCCAACAGACTCGGGTCCGCGCGGAACTCGACGGTGTCGGCGACGACGAGGTCGGCCGAGCCGGTGTCGACGTGCTTCCACGCGGCCGTCGCGCGCGTTTCGAGGTCGACGGTCGAGAGCTCCTCGACCGCGTCGTGGCGGGCCAACACCAGCGCGTCGGTGATGATGTCGTCCATCCGGTCGAGCGCGCCGGCGACCTGTTCGAGTCCGTCGGCGGCGACCACGTCGTCGAGGAGCGATTCGACGTAGCCCACGGCGACCGAAAGCGGGTTTCTGAGGTCGTGCGAGAGCATCCGCGCGAGATTCCGGAGGCGCTCGGCCTTCTCTTCGGCCTCCAGTTCCGCGCGCTTTCGGTCGGTGATATCGAGGTGTGCGATTTGAACGTACGTCTCGCCGTCGTCGGTAAATCGAGTCGCCCGCATGGTGAACCAGAGGCGCTCTTCGGGCGTCTCACAGGGGTATTCGAAGGAAAACTCGTCTCTGTCGCCGTCGATGACGGCGCGGATGCCCTCGCTGGCCGTCGTCGCGTCGGCGTCGGCGCTGAGGTCGCAGACGCCGAGGTAGTTCATGCCGACGGAGCTACTGTCGCCCTGATAGCCGTGTTCGTTGCCGAACTCCTGCCACGCGCGGTTGGTGTAGACGATGACGCCGTCCTCGTCCAGAATCGCGAGTTGCGTCGGGAGCGCGTCGAGGCTCGAAAACGCGAGCGAGGACGAGGTGGCGTGCGACATTGTTTCACGAACGGGCGTGAGCTACTTGATTCGTTTGGGTGGGGGCCCGACACGTCGCCGGCGCGGTCGCCGTCGCGTCGCAGTCGCCGTCGTCGCCATCTCGTCGTCGCGTCACCGTCACCGGCCACAGTTGCCGGCTGACGAAACCGAATTCGGTTTCGGAGCCGCGTGCGGACCGAAGACGTGTTGTGCCTACGGGGGTAACTCACACCCAATGAGAGTGCAGGAGTCGTACCCCGTCGACGTCGACGCCATCCGCGCGGATTTTCCCATCCTCCAGCGGAAGGTCGGCGGCGACATCTCGACGCCGGGTGAGCACGACGACGACGACACGCCGCTCGTCTACCTCGACAACGCCGCGACGAGCCACACGCCGGAGCAGGTCGTCGACGCCATCGTCGACTACTACCACGGCTACAACTCGAACGTCCACCGCGGCATCCACCACCTGAGCCAGGAGGCCTCCGTCGCCTACGAGAACGCCCACGACCGCGTCGCGGAGTTCATCGGCGCGTCCGGCGGCCGCGAGGAGGTCGTCTTCACGAAGAACACAACCGAGTCGATGAACCTCGTCGCCTACGCGTGGGGCCTCGACGAACTCGGCCCGGGCGACTCGGTCGTCATGACCGAGATGGAACACCACGCCTCGCTGGTCACGTGGCAGCAAATCGCCAAGAAGACCGGCGCCGAGGTGCGCTACATCCGCGTCGACGACGACGGCCGCCTCGACATGGAGCACGCGAAGGAGCTCATCGACGACTCCACGAAGATGGTCTCGGTCGTCCACGTCTCGAACACGCTCGGGACCGTCAACCCGGTTTCCGAACTCGCGGACATGGCCCACGAGGTCGGCTCGTACATCTTCGTCGACGGCGCGCAGTCGGTCCCGACCCGCCCCGTCGACGTGGAGGCCATCGACGCCGACTTCTTCGCCTTCTCGGGCCACAAGATGTGCGGCCCGACCGGCATCGGCGCGCTCTACGGCAAGCGCGACATCCTCGACGAGATGGGGCCGTACCTCTACGGCGGCGAGATGATTCGGAGCGTCACCTACGAGGACTCCACGTGGGAGGACCTGCCGTGGAAGTTCGAGGCCGGCACGCCGCCCATCGCGCAGGGCGTCGGCTTCGCCGCGGCCGTCGACTACCTCGACGATATCGGCATGGAGAACGTCCAGGCCCACGAGGAACTGCTCGCGGAGTACGCCTACGACCGCCTCAGCGAGTTCGACGACATCGAGATTTACGGCCCGCCGGGCGACGACCGCGGCGGCCTCGTCGCGTTCAACCTCGACAGCGTCCACGCCCACGACCTCTCGAGCATCCTCAACGAGCAGGGCGTCGCCATCCGCGCGGGCGACCACTGTACCCAGCCGCTCCACGACAAACTCGGCGCAGCGGCCTCGACGCGGGCGTCGTTCTACATCTACAACACGAGAGAGGAAGTCGACGCGCTGGTCGACGCCATCGACGCCGCTCGCGAACTGTTCGCCTGAGTAGTCCGTTTTTCGCGGTATCTGGGGCGAGGTCGCCCCAATACATTTGTCCCGCTGACACGTCGTCGGAGCGTATGCTTCAATCGCTGACCGGCTTCCTCGTCGAGACGCTCCGGGAGACCGTCTCGGAGTTCGGGACGGCGGTGCAGGACGCCGCGCCGAAGGTGCTCACGGCGGTCGTCTTCCTCGCGCTCGCCTACGTCGGCATCAAGGCGATACTGTTCGTCGTCCGCGGCGTGCTCGACGGGCTGTACCCCGAAGAACAGGACCTCGTGGTCGAACTCGGCGTCGCCGTCGCGGGCGCGTTCCTCTGGTTCGGCGCGGCGCTCGCGCTGTTGAACATCGTCGGCATGACCGAGGTCGCGGCGAGCCTCGGCACCGCGACCGGCTTCATCGCGCTGGGCGTCTCCTACGCGCTGTCGAACATGATAGCCGACACGGTGGCGGGCGTCTACCTGCTTCGGGACCCCGATTTCAACCCCGGCGACCGGGTGAAAGCCGACCCGGTGACGGGGACGGTCAGCGCCATCGAACTCCGGAAGACGCGCTTCGAGAGCGACGAGGGCGACACCGTCGTCGTGGCCAACCGCGACGTCGAAAAGAAGTGGACGAAGTACGACGCGACCGCGGCCGGAGACGCGGCGGCGACGGACGCGACGTAGGCGGTGAATTCGGCCGAATCGCCGGCCCCGGAATCCTTTTACGGCGCTCGGGCGTAGCCCCGACGAACACCAATGGGCATTGGCTCAGACATGTATCGTCAGCAGATAATGGACCACTACAAGAACCCCCGGAACCACGGTCGGCTGGAGTCGCCGACGTTCACCCACACCGGGGAGAACCCCTCCTGCGGCGATACGATTACGATGGACGTGCAGCTCGCCGACGACGGCGAGACCATAGAGCGCGTCGCGTTCTCCGGCGATGGCTGCGCCATCAGCCAGGCGTCCGCGAGCATGCTCACCCAGCGACTGCCGGGCACGACGCTCTCGGAGCTGGAAGCGATGGACACCGACGACATCACCGAGATGCTCGGCGTCGACATCTCGCCGATGCGCATCAAGTGCGCCGTCCTCGCGCGACAGGTCGCACAGGACGGCGCGAAGATTCACGACGGCGAGATAGAAATCGAGCGGACGAAGACCGAAGACGGCGACGACTGAGCCGACTTCGGCCGACGGCGGCAGGCGAACCGAACGCGATTCGAGCTGTGCGGTTCGAGCTATTCTTCGTCCGTCCCCGCGCCGAGCGCCGCCGCCAGCGCGACGAGGTAGCCGAGCCCCGCCTTGACCTCGGGGTCGCGAGTGGCCCGCAGGAGGCCGACCGCGCCCACGGGCGTCGCCTCCACCTCCTCCGCGTCGCCGACGGCGCGGAGCAGGCGCTTCATCCCGGCGACGGTGTCGGGGTCGGAAGCGTCGTCTGCGACTTCCGCGAGCGAGGTGCCGGTCCGCGCGAGCGACCGCACCATCTCGTCGTCGAGCGCGCCGACGCCGAGTTCGAGCACGTCGATGAGGTCGTTGACGAGGCCGAGTCGCTCGACGAGGAGCGCGACCTCCTCGGGGTTGTTCTCGATGGCCCGCACGAGTTCGTCGGGCACCTGCTGTTCTGTCGTCGTGGTTGGTTCGTGGTCCTGCATTGGTCTCACCTCAGAGCATCCCCTTGGCGGTCAGCCAGTACGATTCGTTGTACGCGTGTTTCGCCCAGTGGATGGGCTTCGACGGCTGGCGCATCGTCGCGGGCGTCTCGTAGTCGAACGAGACGAACGACGCCTCGTCGAGGCCGGTCTCGACGAAGCAGACGGTCTTGCCGTCGTACCGCTTCGTCGGCGTGCGACCCCGGACTTCCGCGGCGATGCGCTCCGCGACCGCGAAGGCCTGGAAGTGCGCCGCGCTCCCGGCTTTCGGGATGGGCAGCGCCGCCGTGTCACCGATGGCGTACACGTCCTCGGCGGCGGTCGCGCGGAGGGTCCGCTGGTCCACGTCGACCCAGCCGGCGTCACCGAGGCCGGAGTCGGTGATGAGTTCGTCACCGCGGTGCGGCGGGATGCCGACCAGTAAGTCGTAGTCCACTTCCGCACCGCTTTCCGCCGAGACGACCCGTTCGTCCGGGTCGACGGCGTCGACGACGAAGTCGGTCTCGACGCGGACGCCGCGGTCGGCCAGAATCGGGTCGGCCCACTCCGCGACCTCGGGCTTCCCGTGACTCCGCTCCATCGGGTAGGTGTAGACGAGGTCCGTGTCCTCGCGCAGCCCGCGGCTCCGGAGCCAGTCGTCCACGATGAACGTGAATTCGAGCGGCGCGGCCGGGCACATGTGGGGCGTCCCGACGACGCTCAACACGAGGCGACCGCCCTCGAACTCCGCGAGGGCGTCGCGGAGCCGTTCGGCCCCGTCGGCGCTGTAGAAGTGGTGTGCGCCCTGCCGGAAGCCGGGGACTGCGTCGGGGTCGAGCTTCGCGCCGGTCGCGAGGACGAGCGTGTCGTACTCGATGACCTCGTCGCCGTCCTGACAGTAGAGGCGCGTTTCGTCGGTGTCGACCCGGCGGACGCGGTTGGTGACGAGGTTCACCCGCTCGTCGACGAGCTCCCGCAGGTCGCGGACGCCGTCGTCCGGCTCCGCGAGTCCGAACGGCACGTACAAGAACACCGGCTTGTAGACGTGTTTCGTATCGTCGGAGACCAGCGTTACCTCCACGTCGCCGTCGTCTATCTCCGACGCGAGTTCCTCGGCGAGACGGTTCGAAACCACCGTTCCACCCGTGCCACCGCCAACGACTACGATTCGGTTCGTCATGGAGTTCACCTACCTAAACGGTGGGCCGCCAACGGAATAGTATTGCAAGCTATTTCCAACATTATGAGAACCAAGCGGCGGTGCAGCCGCTCGGGGCGACGGGGGAAAGGGAGAATGTGGGTGGGAAGGAGGTGCGTGGGGGAACGGGTGACCGTGGAGTCGTGTAAACCGAAGCGGCCAAGCGACCGACCGAGTGATTGAGTGGCCGACCGACCGAGCGTCGGCTTACTCGGGCTTGAGACCGGCGTCCTGCACGCGCATGATGGCCTCGCCGTCAGCGAGGTTCGGCGCGTCCACGAGGCGGACGATACGCTTGTCGCCCTTGGACTTGCGGAGGTAGATGCGGAACGTCGACGTGTGGCCGAGGATGTTGCCACCGATGGGCTGGGTCGGGTCGCCGAAGTAGGAGTCGGGGTTCGACGCGACCTGATTCGTCACGAGGATGCCCGTGTTGAACAGGTCGCCGATGCGCATCAGGTCGTGGAGGTGCTTGTTGAGCTTCTGCTGGCGCTCTGCGAGTTCGCCGCGGCCGACGTACTCGGCGCGGAAGTGAGCGGTGAGCGAGTCGACACAGAGGAGGCGGACCGGCCATTCGGTGTCCTCGTGCTCGCCGGCGAGCTCCTTGGCCTTCTCGGCGAGGAGAATCTGATGGTTGGAGTTGAACGCCTTGGCGACGTGAATCTTGTCGAGGAAGTCGTCGACGAGCGCCTTCATGGTCTCCTCGTCGTCGATGGAGCCCTCCATCCCGCGGTCTTCGAGCGTCGCTTCGAGCGCCTCGTCTTCGAGCCCGCGGACCATGTCGTCGATACGCTCGGGGCGGAACGTGTCCTCGGAGTCGATGAAGATACAGCCGCCGCCGAGGCCGCCCTGTTCGGGCGGAAGCTGGACGTTGACCGCGAGCTGGTGGGTTACCTGGGACTTCCCGGCACCGAACTCACCGTACACCTCGGTGATGGACTGCGTTTCGAGGCCGCCGCCGAGGAGTTCGTCTACCTCGTCGATCTGCCAGCTCAGCTTACCGATCTGCTGGCGTCGTTCGAGGACCATGGAACCGGTCTCGAAGCCGCCCACGTCGGCCGCGTCGCGGGCCGCGTTGATGATGTCGGAGGCCGTGCTGGAGCCGATGTCGGCCTTGTTCGACAGTTCGCCGGGGCTGGCGACCGCGATGGACTGATAGCTGTCGTAGCCGGTGTCTGTGAGTTTGTCGGCCGTCGCCGGGCCGACGCCGGGGAGACTTTCGAGGTCGTCTTCTGCCATACCCAGTCGTTCCGCCTATACCCTCATAAACCCTCGTTAACAGCAAGGTGAAAGTGAAACCGAGGGACGTGGTGGGGTCGGCAATCGGGCCGGTGCGGAGATTCAAGGGCGATATCGCGAGGACAGGGACGGACGGGAGAGAGACTGGGTCGGCTCCGAACTCGGCTGAGAGCGCGGGCTGGCGCGGAAGTAAAATCGAACAGAAAGGGAAGGGGTCGGGGGCTGACGACGAGAGCGTCAGGTGCGACGGGCGAGCGCGGTCACTCCCACGGGTGGCCGTTCCGCGTCGATGGCCACAGCGGGTACCAGTAGCTCTCGTCGCCTTCGATTTCTAGTTCGCCGTCGAGGACGGATTCGAGTTTGAATTCGAGGCTCTGGTTCCGCGACGAGGTTCCCTGCGGGGCGAAGGGGTAGTACGCCCCGCGGCGGAACGAGTAAATCCAGTAGGCGCGGTCGCCGTCGCGCTCGAAACCAAACAGGGCTGCGAGCAGGCGCGACCCGTAGCCGCGCTCGATGAACTCGTCGGCGGCGAAGTGGACGCTCGTCACGAGGTCCTCGGGGTCGTCGTCGGCGAGGACGACCCAGTTGTAGCCGTGGCCATCGGTGTGGCGGCTGAACTCGGTGCCGGTCTCCTCGCTCCCGGCGGTGAGAATGTCCTCCACGGCGTCGACGGTGTCCGCGAAGTCGGTGCTGTCGACGGAGGAGAAACACAGCGCCGCCTCGTCGGCCGAGTCGAATCGGAGGTCCGCCTCCATCGTCAGGTACGCCGTGCTCATCCCGAAGAGGTCCTCGGGGTCCGCTTTCGTGGTCGCGTCGGACTCGGCGCTGATGCCGAGCACGGCGCGGAATGAATCGAACAGCCCCATCGGCGCTTAGACGGTCTCCATCTCGCGCTCCATGTCGCGGAGGCGCTCGACGCGGTTCTCGGTGGAGGGGTGAGTGCTGAACAGGCGACCGATGAAGTCGGACTTGATGGGGATGATGAAGAACGCGTTCATCTCCGAGGAGTCGCGCATGTCGCGCTTCGGGACGTTGTCCATCCGGCCCGAAATCTTGAGCAGCGCGGACGCCAGCGCCGAGGGACGGCCGGTGATAACGGCGGCCCCGCGGTCGGCGGCGTACTCGCGGTACCGCGAGAGCGCCCGAATCAGGAGATACGAGATAATCCAGACGACGAGCGACGCGATGATGGCGACGATGACCGGCGCGTTCTGGCGGTTGTCGTCGCCGCCGAAGAACCAGCCCCAGCGGACGATGAGGAAGGCGATGCTGGAGAGGAACGACGCGATGGTCATGACCATCACGTCGCGGTTCTTCACGTGCGCGAGTTCGTGGGCGATGACGCCCTCCAGTTCGTCGTCGTCGAGGGTGTCCATCAGGCCGGTCGTGACGCAGACGGCCGAACTCTTCTGGGAGCGCCCCGTCGCGAAGGCGTTCGGGACGCGGGTGTCTGCGATGGCGACCTTCGGCTTCGGGAGGTCGGCCTGCTGGGAGAGGCGACCGACCATCGCGTGGAGCTTTCGGGCCTGCGGGCCGTCGTCCTCGTCGACGACGCTCGCGCCCATGCTGTACAGCGCGATTTTGTCGCTGAAGAAGAACTGCGCGAAGAGGAAGACGCCCATGAACCCGGCCATGACGGCGAGGCTCTGGAAGTAGGCGAACAACACCCCCGCGAAGACGATGTAGAGGGCGAACAGGAGGAACATCGTGAGCGCCATCCGCCCCCGAAGTCCCCAGTCCGGTTTCCAGTTCATACCACCTGATTAGTAATCCGGCTAATAAACGCTGTTGGAGTGCGAAGCTGTCGCATACGACCACCCGAATCGTGAAGAATCGGGATATATCGTTTTGCCGCGGGAGCGCGTAGTTCCGGGTGACATGTTCGCCGATAGGGAAGACGCGGGCCGCCGGCTGGCGGACCTGCTCGACGAGCGAGAAGAGACGGCGGACCTCGTGTTGGCCATCCCGCGGGGCGGCCTCCCCGTCGGCGGGGAGGTCGCAGACCGCCTCAGAGCGCCGCTCGACGTAGTGGTCGCCTCCAAGGTCGGCGCGCCGGACAACCCCGAACTCGCCGTGGGGGCGGTCGCCGGCGACGGGAGCGCGTGGTGGAACGAGGACCTGCTTTCGTACCTCGACGTGGGCGACGACTACCTCGACCGCGAGCGCGAGCGCGAGGCCGCGGCGGCCAGAGAGAAGGTGTCGCTGTACCGCGGCGGCGACCCGCTTCCCGACGTGGCCGAAAAGCGCGTGGTCGTCGTCGACGACGGCGTCGCCACGGGTGCGACTGCCCGGGCGTGCCTGCGGCAGGTCGTCGCCGGCGGCGCTGAGCGCGTCGTCCTCGCGGTCCCGGTCGGCCCCCCGAACACCCTCTCGGAACTCGAAGCCGAGTGCGACGCGGTCGTCGCGGTCGAGTCGCCGGAGGCGTTCGGGGCCGTCGGTGCGTTCTACCGCGACTTCGCGCAGGTGTCCGACGAGGAGGCCGCGACGTACCTGCGCGATGGGGGCGGCGGCGCGCCGTGACGCCGAACTTAAGCGGTCGAACGGACTAGAGCCGTCAATGAGCGAATCCCGCGACTTCTGCCCTCGGTGCGGCGACCCGGTTCCGGAGCGACCGGAACCGCTCCCCGGGATGCCGCGCGAGCGCGACGACGTGCTCTGCGACTCGTGTTACTTCGAGGACTTCGACCTCGTGGACGCGCCCGACGAAGTGCAGGTCCGCGTCTGCGCGCAGTGCGGCGCGATTCATCGGGGCAACCGGTGGGTCGACGTCGGCGCGCGCGACTACACCGACATCGCCATCGAGGAGGTATCGAACTCTCTGGGCGTCCACCTCAACGCCGAGGAGGTCCGCTGGGGCGTCGAACCCGAGCAGGTCGACGAGAACAACATCCGGATGCACTGTCACTTCTCGGGCGTCGTCCGCGGCACGCCGCTGGAGGAGTCCGTCGTCGTCCCGGTGAGCATCGCCCGCGAGACGTGCCAGCGCTGCGGCCGCATCGCCGGCGGCTACTTCGCCAGCCTCGTGCAGGTCCGCGCCGACGACCGGACGCCGACGACCGAGGAGGCCGAGACGGCCATCGAAATCGCCGAGTCCTACATCGCGGAACGCGAGGACAAAGGCGACCGCAACGCCTTCATCACCGAGGTGAACCGGACGCCTGACGGCCCGAACATCAAGATATCGACCAACCAGATGGGAAGCGGCGTCGCGAAGCAGATTCGCGAGCGCTTCGGCGGCACCATAGAGGAGCACCCGACGCTCGTCACGGAGGACGGCGACGGCAACGAGGTCTACCGCGTCACGTTCGTCGCCCGCCTGCCGCGGTACACCGCCGGCGACGTCATCGACCCCGAAGACGGCGACGGCCCGGTGCTCGTGCGGAGCAACCGCGGCCGACTCAAGGGAACGCGTCTCACCTCCGGCGACACCTACGAGTCAGAGTTCGAGGAGGGCGAGCGACCCGAGGCCGAGGACCTCGGCTCCGTCGAGGACGCAGCAGAGACCACCGTCGTCACCGTCGAGGACGAACACGCCGTGCAGGTGCTCGACCCCGAGACGTACGAGGCGAAGACCATCCCGCGGCCGGACTACTTCGACCCCGACGCGTCGATGGTGCCGGTCCTCAAAAGCCCGTCGGGACTGCACATCCTCCCCGAGGAAGTCGTCGACGACGACGAGGAGTAAGCGAAAAGCAGCGAGGAGAGGGGCAGAGTACGCCGAAATCGTCGTTTTCTGTTTGTACGACTCGCGGTCCGAGCCAGCGAGAGCGCCCAGAGAGCAGTCGCTAAGAAACGGGCGATAATCGAACGACGAAGCAGAATCAGTCGGCGCTGGCCGGCCGGTCCGCCGAGAGGGACGCGGCCGGAGCGTCGTCTTCGTGCACGGGCACACCGTGGCGCTGGAGGGCGAGGAGCAGGTCGTCTTCGGAGTAGCCGGAGCGAGCGGCCGCCTGCGAGAGTGTGAGTGCCCCACTACGATACAGTGTCATCGCCGTGGCGAGTGCGTTGGTGTGCATGACCGATACTCCACCATTCAGGGGCATTGGTGTTAACTATTTCGTGAGAAAGCGTATCAAAGACAAAGTTAGTGGAAATATAGCTTTACAAACGTTGCGCTATTCCCTGTCTACATCTCTTAAACGGTTAAACGCATTAACAATCATTGAGGAAACGTGGCGGAGGCGGCGACTCTCCTGGACACTATGGCGATTTTTGCCGGACAAACGAGATGTGATGGCATGACATCGTGAGGATGTCACCGACTGTCGGGCGGGGTTATCACTCGTGGGAATCGGTTCAGAAACGTTAATTACCGGCCGACCGACCCACGCCCATGGACAGACAGCAGTTCCTCGCGCTGACGCTCGTCGCGCTCATGATCGGGTCGTCGCTGTTCTCCGCGGCCGCGTTCGTCCTGTAATCACTCGCCCCACACGTCGGAAAGCGGGTGATTGCTCCGGCCGCTGTCGTCAGCGCTCCCGTCCGAGCCACCGGTCTCGCGGCTGTCGGAACCACCGGACGACGTACCGCCGGAGCCGCTCGCGCGACTCCCAGCGGACCCCGAACCGCGAGTCGAGTCGCGCCGCGAGCCAGAATCCGCACCCGACGCTCCGGCCGACCGACCCGTCGAGCCGCCGAGATTCGCGGTCCCGCCGGTTGCGTTGCCCGCGTTGCTCCCGCGGCCGCCCGCCGCGACGGGGTCGAACTCGGGGAGATCGGGTTTCGTCATCCGGTCGACCTGCGCCGCGAACCAGTCGGGCATGTCCGTCCGCGTCTTGTCGAACAGTTGGAGCAGACTGCTGTCGGCGACGTACGTGTCGCCGTGGTCGTCGGGCGCGCGCACGACCCGGCCGCAGGCCTGAATCACGGTTCGGAGGGCGGCGCGGCGGTACCACGCCCACTGGCCGTCTTCGAGGCGGCGGGCGACTCTGGAGTCGTTCGTGTTGAGATACGGCGCTTTGCAGAGCACCTGCCAGCGACAGAGGTCGCCGTTCAAGTCCAGCGCCTCCTCCATTTTCACCGAGAGGAACACCTCCGGGCGGTCGGTCGCCTTCCACGTCTCCAGTTCCGCGTTTCGGTCGTCGCGGTCGTGGCCGCGGACGCGGTTGCCGAGGCCCATCTCGGCGAGTCGGCGGCGAAGCTCCGCCTGAATCGCATACGAGTGGCAGTGAATCAACCCCTTCTCGTCGGGGTGTTTCGCCATCAGGCGAACGACGAGGCGGGCGATTTTGGGCAGCGTCTCGTCGCGGTGCTCGTAGGTCATCTTCCCCTGCGTCACGTCGTACAGCGGCCGGTTCTCGACGGGGAAGGTGTGTTCGACATCCACGAGCGCGACCTTCGAGGGGTCGAGGCCGACAGAGCGGCAGAACGCCGCCTTGTTGAGGATGGTCGCCGACAGGAGCGCGAACTTGTTTCCGCGGTCCCAGACGGTGTGTTTGAGGTACTTCGCGGGGTCGAGCGGCTTGATGGCGATGGGCGACCCCTCGCCGTCGTGCTGGTCGACGACCCACGTCGTCGGGCTCTGGGGGTCGCGGTAGTCCTCCACGAACCAGTTCAGCTCGCCGATGAGCTCCTGTAAGCGGTCTCGGCGGGCAGCCTCCTCGGGCGTTAGTTCGGACTTCGTCAGCAGCTCGTCTTTCTCGCGCTTGCAGACGCCGACGAGCGTCTCCGCGAAGCGCGAGGCGCGTTCGACGGGGTCGCCCGCGGCCGTCACGTCTGGGACGCCGATGTCGTCCCACACCGGGACGGTCCGAGGCTTCAGGTCGATGGTCGCGTACATCTCGGCCCACTCGGCCAGCCCGTGGGCCTCGTCGACGACGACCACGTCGCGCTTTCGGAACACGTCGGAGCCGGCGGTCTGCATGAAGTACGCGAGCGTCATCGCCGCGATTTGGCGGTTCGAGGCGATGGCGCGGTCGGAGAAGTACGGACACCGGTGCCGGACCGAGCAGTCGAAGCCGCGCTTGCGGGCGCAGGGGGCGCGGTCGACCGGCGTGTCTTCCTCCCCGCGGATGATGCAGTTGTAGTTGGACTTGCCGCGGATTATCTTCAGGTCCGAAAGCAGGTCGTCTTCGGCCACGTCGTCCAGTTGCGACACCTGCGGGGTCGTGTAGTAGGCGTCGGTCGCCTGCGCGGGCGAGGTCTCGTCGACGGTCGCCGCCGACCCGGCGATGGCGCGGGCGAGAAGCGACTTGCCGCTTCCGGTCGGCGCGCGGACTAAGACCACGTCATTGCCGTCGGCGAAGGCGTCGCGGATGTCGCGCAGGGCCTGTTCCTGCGCGCCGCGGAAACTGGGGGCCGGAAACGAGTCGATGATGCGCGACGGGTCCACGGTCGATGGAGTTCTCGGACGGGCCTAAATCCACCGCTCCGGGGTGCAGTCGTGTCCGAGACGGCTCGACGAAACGCGGGTCTAAAGCGCCGCCACGTCCTCAGCCGTCGGTTCGCGGTCGCCCGGGAGTCGCTCCATGCAGTCGAAACAGAGGAAGTGTTCGGAGCCGTCGACGAGTTCCAGCGTCATCCCGCCGGACGATGAGGTGGGGAAGTTCCAGAGGTCGCCGATGCCGCCGGCGATGCGGACGCCCTTCCCGCAGGCGTCGCACGGTTCGGAGGTCATGGGGGAACCGAAGAGCCGAGGCGGCAAAAGCGCCCCGCCGCGTCGGCGGAAACGTAATCGGCCGACTCCAGCGACCCGCCGGGAGATTCTTGTCGGCTGGCGTATAACTTTCGTGGCATGCGCGTCGACTGCGAAGGCTGTGCCGGCTGCTGTATCGATTGGCGACCGGTCGCGCCGGCCGCGCTCGACCACGAGCGTCGCGGGCCGCGCGCGCCGCTCGACGACACCTACAACCTCGTCCCGCTGACCCGCGACGAGGTTCGCGACTTCGTCGAGGCCGGGTTCGGCAATGCTCTCTCCCCGCGGCTGTGGGAAGCGCCGCCGGGCGAGGGCGTCGAAATCGACGGCGTCGAACTCGCGGCCGTCGACGGGAAGCCGGCCTTTTTCGTCGGCATGCGCAAGCCGCCGAAGCCCGTCGCGCCGTTCGGACTGGAACGGACGTGGCTCCGCGCCTGCGCGTTTCTCGACCCCGAAACCCTCCAGTGCCGCATCCACGACACCGAGTTCTATCCCGACGAGTGCGCCGAGTACCCCGGGCACAACCTCGTCCTCGAACAGGAGACCGAGTGCGAGCGCGTCGAGCGACACCACGGCGGCGAGCGCCTGCTCGACGACGCGGCCCCGGACGACCTTCACGGCCTGCTCCTCGGTCCCCACGCCCTCGGCGCGAAACTGTTCGTCCACCCCGAGCCCGAGCGATTGGCGGGGACTATCGACCACCTCAAACACCGCGAACTGACGCCCGAAGACCGCGCGGAGTTCGTCGGCGTCGCGGTCGGGTCGCACCCCGGTTCGACCGAGGTGGACGACGACCGCGCCTCGCGGGCGCGTGCGAAGACGCTCGAAAGCGAGTCGTGGGCGGGCGAAGCGGTCGCCGCGTGGGACGCGGTCGCCGGTCGCCTCGGGAGCGCGGCCGACGACGCGCCCGACCCCGACGAGGTCGAAGTCGCTCGCGGCGCGCCCGAAACTCCCGGCTGGGACGCGGTTCGCGACGACGGCTGAGTCGCGGGCGGTAGGATGGCGGGGCGACGAGCGACGGCCGGGCCGCGGGCAGTCGGTGGTCGGTGGGGCGGGCGATACGTTAACATCGTGAGCGGCGCTATCGTATGGCATGAAAGTGCTCGTGACCGGTGCGACCGGGTTCGTCGGCCGGCACCTCGTGCCCCTCCTCCTCGACGCCGACCACGACGTGGTCGTCTTCGTCCGCGACGCGGCGCGCTACGACGGTCCGCCCGGCGTGGCGGTGGTCGAGGGCGACATCTTCGAACCGGCGACGCTCGACCCCGCGATGGTGGGGGTGGACGCGGCGTACTACCTCATCCACTCGATGCACGCCGGCGGCGACTTCGAGGCGCGCGACCGGCTCGCCGCCCGCAACTTCGTGGACGCCGCCGAGTCCGCCGGCGTCGGTCGAATCGTCTACCTCGGCGGCCTCGGCGAGGACCGCGACCAACTCTCGGCGCATCTGCGGTCGCGCCGCGAGGTCGAACACATTCTCGCGTCGGGCGCGCCCGCACTCACGACGCTCCGGGCGGCCATCATCGTCGGCGCGGGGAGCGCGAGCTTCGAGATGGTCCGCCAGCTCGCCACGCGCCTGCCGGTCATGGTGACGCCGCAGTGGGTCGAGACGCGGTGTCAGCCCGTTGCCATCGCGGACGTGGTCGCCTACCTCGCGGGCGTCCTCGACCACCCCGAGACGGCGGGCGAGACCTACGAAATCGGCGGGCCGGACGTGCTCACCTACCGGGAGATGCTCCAGCGCGTCGGCGCGCAGTTGGGCCACGCGCCCCGAATCGTCCCCGTGCCCGTGTTGACGCCGCGGCTCTCGTCGTACTGGATTGGCCTCGTGACCGACGTGGACACGGGCGTCGCCCGCCCGCTCATCGAGGGGCTGAAAAACCCCGTCGTCGTGAGCGACGACCGTATCCGCGACATCGTCGCGGTGGACGAGACGCCGTTCGACGCCGCGGTCGAGCGGGCGCTCCGCGAGGAGCGCGAGCAGCGGGAGAAAACGGTGGAACCGGCGTCGACGACCCCGACGTGAGCGGGACTCGAACCGCCCGCCCGCGCGCCCCGCGCGCCCCGAGCGTCCCGAGCGCGGCGGCGATTGATATACCGCGGGGCCGTAGGAACGGGACATGAACGACGCCCCGGAGTACGGCGAGACGTGGGTGTACGAGAGCATCGTCGGCGCGCTCCCGGGCGTGAACATCGGTGAGTCGGGCGCTATCACCCTCCAAATCGCCGTTTTCGAGGTCGCGGTGCTCGTCTTCGCGTGGGTGTACGACCTGTGGGCCGCGGCGGTCGCGGGCACCGCGGCCATCGTCGTCGCTGCCGCGGGGAGCGTCGTGATGCTCCGCATGGGTGAGTGGACCCGCGCCGCGAGAGTGCCCGCGCCCTATCGACGCCTGCTGTTCGGGTCGAGCATCGAGGTCGTGCTGGGCGTGCTCGCGTTCGTCGCGCTCGTGACGCATCTGTTCGTCTTCGACCCGCGACAGCCGGGGACGCCGCTCATGACGACGCTGTTCGGCCCCGAGCCGCCGGTCGTGGTCGTCTACCTGACGCTGCTCGTCCTCTGGGACCTCTGTTACCGAATCGGCACGTCGTGGTGGGCGGCCGTCGTCGGCCTCTGGGGGGCCGTTCGCTACCGATTCGACGGTCCGACCGCCGAGACGGTCAGGCGAGTGAACCTCCTGAACGTCGGCTTCGCGGTCGCGCAGGTGCTGTTGCTCCCGTTCGTCGCGGACCAGCCGGTGCTGTTGCTCGCGGTCGGCGGGCACGTCGTCGCCGTGACCGTCGTCTCGGTGACGGCGGCGGCGCTAACGAGAGCGTGAGGTACGCAGGAACAGGAAGGGACGGGTCAGTCGTCGGACTTCATCCGCTTGAACTGTTCGAGCAGCGCGTCGGTCGAGTCGCCGGAGTCGTACTCGACGCTGCCGTGGTACGTCTTTCGGTCGTCGTCGGTACCGGGTTCGACTTGACTCGTCATCCGCTCGCGGCGTTCGTGTTCGGCTTCGTCGTATGCCCCCATTGACATGGTTCGACTTACCATGTGGTAGAGTACCACATATAACTATCGGAGACGTTCACAATCGTGATATTCTGGAGACAGGGGGCCGGAGCGCCGAACCGAGACTGGATGAAGCCGAAATTCGGGACTGTCGCAGGAAAGCGTAAAAACAATCGCCGAACTACACCGTGTGTGGCACGCCCGCTTCGCTTTCGTTACGCCCCCGGTCGCTGGGACGAGTCGCGCATCGGCCGCGACATCTTCCAGCCGCTCGACGCCAACCTCGGCGCTGAGATGGGTGCGCCGTGGTACGCACCGCCCGACGGCTACGAGGCCCGACGGTTCGATATGGACAACGGCGACACCGCGCTGTTCGCGTGGACCGACGACCACGCCTACTGGATAGGCAACACCGAGACACCGAGTTCGCTGTGGCGGACCGACAAGGAGGGGTTCGACGAGGCCCCCTTCGAAATCTCCCGGTGGGCCCAGCGCGAGCTCATCGCTGAACTGTTCGACCAGTCGCCGTGGCTGAAGCCCTATCCGCACCTCTCGTGGTTCTTCCTCCCCGTGTTCCTCTCGAAGGACGGCCGCGAGACGACCCGCGAGTTCTTCCACGACCACGCCGCGGGCTTCCCGGACGCGACCCGCGAGGAGGCCCTAGAGTTCTACGAGTCGTTTTTCGTCACGGGCGTCCTCGACGAGTACCGCGAGGTCATGGCCGGAAAGCTCGGCACCTCGGAGTACTTCGACCCGATACGGATGGCCGCGGCGATGGGCGAGTTCGACGTGGCGTACCTCCTCGACGACGCGGGCTACGACATCACGCCCGAAATCGCCGTGGCGACCGGCCACTCCATCGACTTCCGCGCCGAGAACACCCGCGCGGGCGGCGCGCTCATCGAGGTGACGCGCCCGCTGCCGCCGAACCGACGCTCCGTGAGCAACCCCGTCGCCGCCATCCGCGACACGGCTCAGACCAAGACCAACGGTGAAGGCCAACTCGCGGAACACGGCGGCGGCGTGACGCTGTTCGTCGACTGTTCGTCGTTCCCCGACGACGACTGGGCCGCCATCATGGGCGAACAGCCCGACGTTCGGCACCGACCGGCCGTCGTCTTCCGCCTCCGGCCGTCGGGAGCGGTCGAAGGCTACTCTAAGGGGTCGGTCCCGGTGGACCTGCCGTGGCTCACTGAGTGACGGGCGGACTCCTGTCGGCCGTCGGCTGTCGGCCGCTGCGGCCCGGAACGGCGGTGAAACGGGCGAATCAGCGAATGAACGAATCAACGAGCGAGACGAGAGCCGACGGCTCGGGAATCGCGGGTAGAAAAAATCGGAGCGAGACGAGAGCCGACCTCAGAACGAGACCATCTCTGGTCCGTTCTCACCGAGCGGGGACGGGTCGCGGTCACTGTAGTAGCGGCGACCGATTGCCTCGTGTCCGACACCGGTCAAGAGGGCGTCCCGCACGTCCTGCGGGCACGTGTACGTCTCGTCGCCGAGACGGGCCAGGATCTGTGCGACGGTCTCCTGACCGTTCTGGAGCTCGATTACTTCGTCGCCGTGACGTTGGGCGAAGTCGGTCGAGCTAATCGGGTATTCGTGGCGATCAATCGCGTCGCCGAGTCCGTTCAGGCGCATTACACCCACAACTGGACCGGCATCATTCTTAATGATTTTCCATGTATTTGATTAGTGGCATTGGAGTCCTTAATCGTCCTTAATGACGTACTGGGCGCAACGTTTGTCTCCCCCTCGCCCCGACCACGAAACATGGACGACAGCCCGCCGGTCGCGGACCTCCATCTCCACACGACCGCCTCGGACGGCCGGCTCACCATCGACGCGCTCCCCGACGCGGCCCGCGCGGGCGGGGTGGACGTGGTGGCCGTGACGGACCACGACCGCTATCACCCGGACCTCGACGCGCCGGTGGTCGAACGCGACGGCGTGACAGTCGTCCGCGGCATCGAACTGCGCGTCGACGCCGGCGACCGCCGGGTCGACCTCCTCGGGTACGGTCTCAGGGAGCGGCCCGCTCTCGTCGAGACGGTCGAACGACTCCAGCGGAACCGCGTCGAACGAGCGCGCGAAATCGTCGCGGCGGTCGAAGCGGAGACCGGAGTCCGCCTCGATATCGACATCCACGACGGCGTCGGCCGGCCGCACGTCGCCCGCGCCGTCGACGCCAGCGAGGCACCCTACGACTACCAGGGCGCGTTCGACGAACTCATCGGCGCGGACGGTCCCTGCTACGTCGCGCGCGACCTCCCGACGTTCGACGACGGCGTGGCGGCCCTGCGAGACGCCTGCGACGTGGTCGGCCTCGCACACCCGTTTCGCTACCGCGACCCCGCCGGCGCGCTCGAACTCTGTGCCGACCTCGACGCCGTCGAACGCTACTATCCCTACGGCTTCGATGTCGAGACGGACCTCGTCGAGGAGGCCGTCGAGCGCTACGGCCTGCTCGCCACGGGCGGGAGCGACGCCCACGACGAGACGCTCGGCCGCGCCGGGCCGCCGGAGACCGACTTCGCCCGGTTCGCCGCGGAGGTAGACGGTCTCTAACCGTGTTAGTCCGTGAATAACCCCGAACGTGCCGTGGGGCGTAGAGTTAAATCCTATCGGAACTGAAGGGGCGGTATGCAGTGTCACTACTGCGACCGTGAGGCCGCATACGCCGCGGAGAAAGACCACATTAAGGTCGGCCTCTGCGAGCGACACTTCCGCAAGCGGGTCGAGGAACTCGCCGAATCCGAGGAACTCGCCGCCCTGAAGGAAAAACTCGATATTAACCGAACAAAGTGACGGCCACCCCACAGCAGTCCCTCCACTAACGTCAGCCTACCGCCGCCGCGCCGACCCGCCTCGCTCGGCGGCGCGCCCGCTCACGCGAGTACCTGACCGCCGAACACGTACAGCGCCGCGAGCGCGCTCTCGAACGCGACGGTGCCGACCGCCGAGAGCGCGACGAACCGCTTTACCGACATCCCGGACAGCCCGGCCGGAACGGTGAGCATCCCGCGCGTGAACAGCATCGCGTTGCTCAGCGGAACGACGACGGGACCCCAGCGGTCGAACCAGCCGTCGAACCGGTCGAGGGAGTCTTCGCTGACGCGGAACCACGGCCGCGACAGGAGATACTCGCGGCCGCCCCGCTTGGCGACGAGAAACAGTCCGACCTGACCGACGGTCGCGCCGAGCACGGCGACGGCGAGAATCGGAAGCAGCAGTCGCTCGCCGACCAGTACCAGCGCACCGGGGACGAGGAGTTCGCTCGGCGCGATGTAGAGGAGCATCGCGCCCTCCAGCACGAACACGAAAAAGAGGGCGACGAAGGCGAGGTCGGACGCGAGGAGTTCGCGGAGGAAGTCGGGGAGTTGGGCGGTGAAGGCGCTCATGTCGTATGCGTGTTTCGAGCGGAATTATGTTCATTATGGTTTGGATAACGCGGCGCGAACCGACGGGAGCGACGGCATTTTGCCGCCGCCGACCGAACCCGGCATATGGAGTTCACCGACCGCCCCCGCAGGCTTCGAACCGACGGGATTCGACCGCTCGTCTCGGAGACGACCCTCGACGCGACCGACCTCGTCGCGCCCGTCTTCGTGGACGCGACGACCGACGAGCGCGTTCCCATCGAGTCCATGCCGGGCCACGAGCGCGTGCCGGTCGCGGAGGCGGCTGACCGCGTCGCCGAGGTGCGCGAGGCCGGCGTCGAGGCCGTCATCGTCTTCGGCATCCCCGAGTCGAAAGACCCCGAGGGATCCCGCGCGTACGCGCGAAACGGGGTCGTACAGGAGGCCGTCCGCGCCATCACCGCCGAGACGGACGCCTACGTCATCACCGACGTGTGTCTCTGTGAGTACACCGACCACGGCCACTGCGGCGTGCTGGAGGACCGCGCCGAAGACGACCCGACGCTGACGGTCGAAAACGGGCCGACGCTGGACCTGCTCGCGGAAACGGCCGTCTCCCACGCCGAGGCGGGCGCGGACATGGTCGCACCCTCGGCCTCGATGGACGGGATGGTCGGCGCGATTCGCACGGCGCTCGACGACGCCGGTCACGACGAGATACCAATCATGTCCTACGCCGCGAAGTACGAGAGCGCCTTCTACGGCCCCTTCCGCGACGCGGCCGACGGCGCGCCGGCGTTCGGTGACCGACGGCACTACCAGATGGACCCCGCGAACGCCCGGGAGGCGCTGCGCGAGGTCGCCCTCGACGTCGAACAGGGCGCGGACGTGCTGATGGTCAAGCCGGGCCTGCCGTACCTCGACATCGTCCGCGCCATCCGCGAGGGGTACGACCACCCGGTCGCCGCCTACAACGTCTCCGGCGAGTACGCGATGCTCCACGCCGCCGCCGAAAAGGGTTGGCTCGACCTCGACGCGGTCGCCCACGAGTCGCTCCTGTCGATGAAGCGGGCGGGCGCGGACCTCATCATCACGTACTTCGCAGAGCACGTGGCGCGACAACTCGACTGAGACGAGCGGCGAATCGACCGCTCACGACCGACCGGTTCGAGACGCGCACCACGGGACACGATACCGCGGCGCGCACGGCCAAAACACACTTGTCAGGCAACATTTTCCTGAACGTTCGTCCACAGAAGCTCGAAGAATATCAACATCCTTGGACGATATACAACCTTATATGCGTAATATTCTAGCCTATTTTGTGCAGTTGTGGTATTACACCCAAGTAAATTTGACAAAGTCAACCCCACACTTTATGTACTAACTCACCATGAAGCCGAACCGTGATGAAGCACCAGAATCCACACGGATACGGAGCAAAAGTAACTGAACGGTCACCGGAGACCGCATGGGGTGGGCAGTCGTGATACCGCTCCAGGTCGACCCGAGCGTTATCGCGCAGGGGGTCAACTACGTCTGGATCCTCGTCGTCTCGTTCCTCATCTTCTTCATGCAGCCGGGCTTCGCGCTCTTAGAGGCAGGGCAGGTACGCGCGAAGAACGTGGGCAACGTGCTGATGAAGAACATGACCGACTGGGCGCTCGGCGTGCTCGTCTACTTCCTCGTCGGCGCGGGGGTCGCGACAATCGTCGGCGGCCTCACGTCGCCCGGCGGCTTCGACGTCGCCGCCGCGTTCTCGTACATCGGCGACTCCGGCGCGTGGATTGACTGGCTCTTCGGCGCCGTCTTCGCCATGACCGCCGCCACCATCGTCTCCGGCGCGGTCGCAGAACGCATGGACTTCCGCGCGTACATCGTCTTCGCGGCGACCATCACGGGGTTCATCTACCCCGTCGTGCAGGGCCTGACGTGGTCCGGTGGCCTCCTCTCGGGAAGCGGCTACATCGGTGCCGCGCTCGGTGTCGGCTACCTCGACTTCGCCGGTGCGACCGTCGTCCACATGTGCGGCGGCGTCGCCGGCCTCGTCGGCGCGAAGATGGTCGGCCCGCGTAAGGGCCGCTTCGACTCGAACGGCAACAGCCAGCCCATCCCGGGCCACTCGATGCTGCTCGCCGTCCTCGGCACGCTCATCCTCGCGTTCGGCTGGTACGGCTTCAACGTCGGCACGCAGGCGACCGTCCTCGCGGCCACCGACAGCGGCGGACTTGAGTTCATGGGTGCCGCGCTCGGTCGCGTCGCCCTCGTGACGACCCTCGGCATGGGTGCCGGCGCGGTCGCCGCGATGATCGTCTCGACGAGCTACCAGGGCAAGCCCGACCCCCTCTGGATGGCGAACGGCCTGCTCGCCGGGCTCGTCGCAGTCACCGGCGCAGTCCCCCACGTCACGTGGTGGGGCGGCCTCATCCTCGGCGCGCTCGGCGGCGCAATCGTCCTGCCGGCGTACCGCTGGACTGTCGACTCGCTCAAAATCGACGACGTGTGTGGCGTCTTCGCCGTCCACGGCGTCGCGGGCGCGGTCGGCACGGCGCTCATCCCGGTCTTCGCGGTGAGCGGCTTCTCCGGCACCCAGCTCGTGATGCAGGTCGTCGGCGTGGTCGTCATCGCCGCGTGGACCATCATCGCCTCGGCCGTCGTCTTCGCCATCGCGGACGCCGTCTTCGGCCTCCGCGTCTCGGAAGAAGAGGAAGAAGAGGGCCTCGACGCCGGCGAACACGGCGTCTCGGTCTACCCCGAATTCGTCGGCGACGCCGGTCCCGACGGCGCGCTCGGCTCGCCCACGGCGACCGACGGCGGCAGCGACGTCCGCACCGACGGTGGCGTCGAGCAAGACGAGACCGTCGAAGCCAACGGAGGTGACAGCCAATGAGCGACGGAGAACAGGGCATCAAGATGGTGATGGCCATCATCCGCCCCGACAAGCTCTCGGACGTGAAAACCGCGCTCGCAGAGGTTGGCGCGCCGTCGCTCACCGTCACCAACGTCTCCGGCCGCGGCTCCCAGCCCGCCAAGAAGGGGCAGTGGCGCGGCGAGGAGTACACCGTCGACCTCCACCAGAAGGTCAAAGTCGAGTGCGTCGTCGCCGACATCCCCGCCGACGACGTGGTCGACGCCATCGCCGACGCCGCCCAGACCGGCGAGAAAGGCGACGGCAAGATATTCGTGCTCCCCGTCGAGAGCGCGGTGCAGGTCCGCACCGGCAAGACCGGCCGCGACGCGGTCTGAGCGCGCAACTGCGACCGAAGCCGACTGGAAGTCTCCTTTCGCCGCTCTCGTCGTGGTCCGCGCGAGTGCGCACCTGACCGGGGTTCGACGAACACCCCACGCCGTTCTGTTTACTTTTCCGACACTACGTTCGTAGTATTGTGTGGCAACATTTGTTCACTGAGTTCCAACCTTACGTCCTTATACAAGACATACTTCATCTTATATCGGACATACGTCTCTCAGAACACCATTTTGTAGACGTTTGTCAACGCGAACCGTTATATGAACGTCTTGAGATAGCATCTCTCATGGTTCGCGAGACATTCGGTCGCGAATCGAGCACCAATATGAACGACTGTCCAACTTCCCAGCTCGAACCGCTCGCCGGAGGCATCGTATGTTGACACCCTTGCAGACCGACCTCGCCTCGGTCGTCGAAGGCGTGAACCTCGTGTGGGTCCTCACGGTCACGTTCCTCATCTTCTTCATGCACGCCGGCTTCGCCATGCTCGAAGCCGGGCAGGTCCGCGCGAAGAACGTCGCCAACCAACTGACCAAGAACCTGCTGACGTGGAGTATCGGCGTCATCGTGTTCTTCCTGCTCGGCGCGGCCGTATCGTCCATCGTCGCCGCCTTCACCGGCGGCCCCGCGATATCGTCGATTTCCGGCGCGTTCATGAGCCTCTACGCGCCCGACGCCTCGGCGACGACGGCGTGGGTCGACTGGCTGTTCGGAGCCGTCTTCGCCATGACCGCCGCCACCATCGTCTCCGGTGCCGTGGCGGGTCGCGCCCGGCTTCGCGCGTACCTCACGTACACCATCCTCATCGCGGGCGTCATCTACCCCGTCGTCGTCGGCTTCACCTGGGGCGGCGGCTTCCTCGACGCCCTCGGCTTCCACGACTTCGCCGGCGGCATGATCGTCCACGGCATGGGCGGCATCGCCGGCCTCACCGCGGCGTGGATTATCGGCCCGCGCATGGACCGCTTCAAGCCCGACGGCACCGCGAACGTCATTCCCGGCCACTCCATCACGTTCGCCGTCCTCGGCACGCTCATCCTCGCGTTCGGCTGGTACGGCTTCAACGTCGGCACCGCCGCCGCGCCGCTGGCGTACGCCGACGGCGCGGTCACGCTCGGCTCCTTCGCCTACGTCGGCCGCGTCGCCCTCGTGACGACCCTCGGCATGGCCGCCGGCGCACTCGGCGCGGGCGGCGTCGCCATGTACAAGACCGGCAAGGTCGACACGCTCTACGTCGCCAACGGCGTCCTCGCCGGCCTCGTCGGCATCACCGCCATCGCCGACGACATCGTCTGGCCGGGCGCGCTGGTCGTCGGCCTCCTCGCCGGCGCGCAGCTCCCGGTCGTCTTCGAGTTCGTCGAAAAGCGCCTCCGCATCGACGACGTGTGCGCGGTCTTCCCCGTCCACGGCTCCGCGGGCGTCCTCGGGGCGCTGCTCTACCCCGTGTTCGCCGTCCCGCTGTGGCACGGCGGCGCGTCGTTCGTCTCGCTGGCCGTCCCGCAGGTCATCGGCGTCGGCGTCATCGCCATCTGGACGTTCGTCGCCACCGCGGTCGTCTTCGGCGGCTTCCGCGCCGTCGGACAGGTCCGCGTCTCCTCGGACCACGAGCGCGAGGGCCTCGACACGGCCGAACACGGCGTCGACACCTACCCCGAGTTCGGCTCGCCCGACCACGACACCGGCATCCGCACCGACGGCTCCGGCGTCCCGAGCGGGGATGGATTCATGACGACGGGACGGGAGGACTAACCCATGAGTGATGCAGACGTTCCGAACGACGGCGAAATCAAGATGGTGATGGCGGTCATCCGCCCCGACAAACTCTCGGACGTGAAGACCGCGCTGGCCGAAATCGGCGCGCCGTCGCTCACCGTCACCAACGTCTCCGGCCGCGGCTCTCAGCCCGCGAAAAAGAGTCAGTGGCGCGGCGAGGAGTACACCGTCGACCTCCACCAGAAGGTCAAAATCGAGTGCGTCGTCGCCGACATCCCCGCCGACGACGTGGTCGACGCCATCGCCGACGCCGCCCAGACCGGCGAGAAAGGCGACGGCAAGATATTCGTGCTCCCCGTCGAGAGCGCGGTGCAGGTCCGCACCGGCAAGACCGGCCGCGACGCGGTCTGAACGCCGCCGACCGCTGTGTTCGGTCGGTTCGGTCGCGCCGAGCCGTCCCCGGCGTCGTCAGCCTGACGGGCGACGAGGTTATACGCGCTCGGCCGAACGTACCGGTGGCCCCCCACGGGGCGAGAGCCGAACCCACGCGAAACCGTTTTTCCCCTCCGCACCGAGCGTCGTGACGATGAGCGGTGGCTCCACGTGGTGACTGTCGCTGTCCTCGGCGGGCTCGCCGTCGCGCTGTTCGGGATGGCCGCCGTCGGCCTGCTGGCCGACCAACATCTCTCGGACCCCGACGACCTCCGCGCCGACCTCCTCGTCAGCGACGCGAACAAGTGGGCCGTCTTCGCCCTCCTGTGCGGCTACGTCCTCGTCGTCGAGGGACGGCCGCTGTCCTCGATGACCGGCCGCTCGCTGGACCCCCTCGCGTTCGTCGCGGTGGTCGGCGGCGGCGTCTTCGTCCTGTTCGCCGCGAACGCGGTGACGACGCCCGTCTTCGACCGACTCGGCGTCGGCGGCCTCGACGAGGGGATGGCCGGGTTGGGCTCGCTGTCGGTCAGACACCGACTGTTCGTGGCCGGGACCGCCGGCGTCACGGAGGAAGTGCTGTTCCACGGCTACGCCATCGAGCGACTGCTCGAACTCACCGGCAGTCCGCTCCTCGCGGGCGGCGTCTCGTTCGCCGCGTTCACCGCGAGCCACGCCGTCGGCTGGGAGCGCGGCGCGGTCGCCAGAATCGCCGTCCCCGCGCTCCTGACGACGGTCATGTACCTCCTCGTGCGCGACGCGGTCGCGCTCGTCTGCATCCACGCGCTCAACGACGCGGTCGGACTGCTGTTGGCCGGGTCGGTCGAGGACGCCGGCGACGCCGACGGCGCTGACGCGGCCGCGGACGGAACGGCGCGGTAGGTCGTCGCGAAACCGGGGGGACGGTAGTTCGCCGGTGGAAGGCGCTGCCGACCCAGTAAGGTCTTTCCCGCGAGCGGCCGAACCGCCGCGCATGAACCACGACGAGTCAAGGGCGCTGTACGACCGCGCGCTGTCCGTGCTCGCGGGCGGCGTGAACTCCTCCGTCCGGGCGACCCAACCGTACCCGTTCTTCGTCGAGCGCGGCGACGGCGCGCACGTCATCGACGCCGACGGGAACCGCTACGTCGACTACGTGATGGGCTACGGGCCGCTGCTGTACGGCCACGACGCGCCCGAACCCGTCCAGTCCGCGGTCCAGAAGCACGCCGCCGCGGGGCCGATGTACGGCGCGCCGACCGAAATCGAGGTCGAACACGCCGAGTTCGTCGCGCGCCACGTCCCCTCCGTCGAGATGCTGCGGTTCGTCAACTCCGGCACGGAGGCGACCGTCTCGGCGGTCCGCCTCGCCCGCGGCGTCACCGGCCGCGACAAAATCGTCGTCATGCAGGGCGGCTACCACGGCGCACAGGAGTCCACCCTCGTCGAGGGCGGCCCCGACGGCGCGAAGCCCTCGACGCCCGGCATCCCCTCGTCGTTCGCTGACCACACCATCCCCGTCCCGTTCAACGACGAGGAGACCGTCCGCGAGGTGTTCGCGGAACACGGCGAGGACATCGCGGCGGTGCTGACCGAGCCGATTCTGGCGAACACGGGCATCGTCCACCCGGTCGACGGCTACCTCGAAGCGCTCCGCGACGTGACCGAGGCACACGGCGCGCTCCTCATCTTCGACGAGGTCATCACCGGCTTCCGCGTCGGCGGCCTCCAGTGCGCCCAGGGCAAGTTCGGCGTCACGCCCGACCTCACGACGTTCGGGAAGATTATCGGCGGCGGCTTCCCCGTCGGCGCGGTCGGCGGGAAGGCCGAACTCGTCGAGCAGTTCACCCCCGGCGGCGACGTGTTCCAGTCGGGAACCTTCTCGGGTCACCCGGTCACGATGGCCGCGGGCCACGAGTATCTGAAGTACGCCGCCGAAAACGACGTGTACGGGCACGTCGACCGCCTCGGCGAGAAGCTTCGGGCGGGCATCACGGACATCCTCGAAGACCAGGCCCCCGAGTACACCGTCGTCGGCACGGACTCGATGTTCAAGACGGTGTTCACGCGCCACGGCGCGGCCGAGCGCGCCGACGCCTGCGCCGACGGCTGTTCGCAGGTCGAGTCGTGTCCCAACTACGACGCCTGTCCGAAGACCGGCGCGGACGTGTCGAACGCCGAGACCGACCGCTGGGAGCGCGTCTTCTGGCAGGAGATGAAAGACCGGGGCGTGTTCCTCACGGCGAACCAGTTCGAATCGCAGTTCGTCTCCTACGCCCACACCGACGAGGACATCGAGAAGACGCTGGAAGCGTACAAAGCGGCGCTATAACCCGAATCGACGATTCGCCGGCCGCGCGCTGTTTTCACGACTCCGACCCGCTGGCCCGAGAGAGCCCGAAGTACACCGGCAGTCCGAAGACGGCGGCTAGTCCGGCGGTGAGAAACAGCGGGGCGACGCCGGTCGGGTCCGGCGCGAAGATGAAACCGAGCGGGAGCGCGACGACGAACGCGACGCCGAAGGTGAGGGCGAGACGGGCGGACCTGTTCACGTCGGAGTCGTCGTCGCGGAGGCCGATAACTGTTCGGCACTTCGACACGACTGCGAGGCGGCCGAGGCGAGCGAGGACCGTCCGCCGCGACTTCGACTCGGCCCAGCCCGGCCCGAACGCGCCTCACTCGACTCGCAGTCGCGCCTCGGCCGCCCGCCACAGCGGCGGGTAGGTCAGGGCGACGCCGACGCCGAGACAGACCGCCCACGAGACGAGGATGCCGACCGGGTTTCCTTGGAGTTCGAGGAAGACCAACAGCGGAATCCAGACGGCGGTCACGGCGAGGCCGACACCCCAGACGCGGGCGACGAGTCGGAGGCGGAGGGGGCGCGCGAGGAGGAGCGCGAGCGCGACGAGCGCGGCCGCGACGAGGCCGGCGAACCACGGCGGTTCGACGCCGACCGACGAGAGAAACAGGTCGAGGGGCGCGACGACCGAGGTCAGGCCGAACAGGAGGAGGGCGACGACCACGAAGTCACCGACCTGCCGGACGGCCGAATCGAGGGCGGGCATCGTCCGGGTCGTCGCGCGGGGACCGTATCGGTCTTCCGTTCGGATTCGACCCGGCGCGCGGGAGCGAACTGGAGGGCTTTTCAACGCGGGGGCCGGACTGACGCGTATGACTACAACACTTCGCTTGGCGACGCGAGGGTCGGCGCTCGCTCGCGCGCAGGCCGCGAGCGTGCAGGGGGCGCTCGCGGGCCGCCGACTCGACGTCGAACTCGTCGAAGTCGAGACCACGGGCGACCGGATTCAGGACGAACTCATCCACCGGCTGGGCAAGACCGGCGCGTTCGTCCGCGCGCTCGACGAGCGCGTCCTCGACGGCGAGGTCGACGCCGCGGTCCACTCGATGAAGGACATGCCGACCGAGAAGCCCGCCGACCTCGTCGTCGCCGGCGTGCCCGAACGCGCGCCCGCGGGCGACGTGCTCGTCACGGCCGAGGGCCACGACATCGACGACCTTCCGGAGGGAGCCGTCGTCGGCACGTCGTCGCTCCGCCGGCAGGCCCAACTGCTGAACTACCGCGACGACCTCGAAGTCGAGCCGCTCCGGGGCAACGTCGACACCCGTATCGAGAAACTGCTGGCGACGCACCTCCAGCGCGAACACGAGGCCCGCGTCGAAAACGACAAAGAGCGACAGGGCAAGAAGGGCAAGACCGACCACGACGAGGCGTTCGACGAGACCGCCGACGAGTGGTTCGAGGGGCTCACCGAACTCGAACGGCAGGCGCTCGGCCGGAAGGTCGAAACCGAGTACGACGCCATCGTCCTCGCGGAGGCTGGGCTCAAGCGCAGCGGGCTCACCGAGAAGGTGAACTACGAGCGCCTGCCGCGGACGACGTTCGTCCCCGCACCCGGACAGGGGGCCATCGCCGTGACCGCCGCGGACTCGGAGGTCGTCGACCTCATCCGCGACAAACTCGACCACCCGCGGACCCGCGTCGAGACGACCGTCGAGCGGACCATCCTCGCGGAACTCGGCGGCGGCTGTATCGCCCCCGTCGGCGTCCACGCCCTCCTGCAGGGCGAACACGTCCACGTCGACGTGCAGGTGTTGGCGACCGACGGCTCGGAGTCCATCAAGACCTCGCGCGACCTCCCCGTCGGCAACCACGCCAACGCCGCCCGCGAGTTCGCGGCGGCCCTGCGCGACCGCGGTGCCGGCCAGTTGGTCGCCGCCGCCCGCGAGGAGGCCGAGGAGTGAGATGACGGGCGACGACCAGCGCGCGGGAGCCGACGGACACTCGAACGACGACGCGACCGACGGCGACGGCCTCGGCACGGTCCACCTCGTCGGCAGCGGCCCGGGCGACCCGGAACTGCTGACGATGAAGGCCGCCCGCCTCATCGACGAGGCGGACGTGGTGCTCCACGACAAGCTCCCCGGCCCGGAGATTCTCGAGATGATTCCGGCCGAAAAGCGCGAGGACGTGGGCAAGCGCGCCGGCGGCGAGTGGACCCCACAGGAGTACACGAACAACCGACTGGTCGAACTCGCCCGCGAGGGCAAGGACGTGGTCCGCCTGAAGGGCGGCGACCCGTTCGTGTTCGGCCGCGGCGGCGAGGAGATGGAACACCTCGCAGACAACGGAATTCCCTTCGAGGTCGTGCCGGGCATCACCTCGGCGGTCGCCGGGGCCGGTGCCGCGGGCATCCCCGTCACCCACCGCGACCACGTCTCGTCGGTGTCGTTCGTTACCGGCCACGAGGACCCGACGAAAGACGAGTCCGCGGTCGACTGGGACGCGCTCGCCGCGACCGGCGGGACGCTCGTCGTCCTCATGGGCGTCGGCAAGCTCCCGCTCTACACCGCCGAACTCCACGAGGCGGGGATGGCCGGCGACACGCCCGTCGCCCTCATCGAGCGGGCGACGTGGCCAGACATGCGCGTCGCCACCGGCACCCTCGACACCATCGTCGACGTGCGCGACGAGGCCGACATCGAGCCGCCCGCAATCACCGTCATCGGTGAGGTCGCGGCGACCCGCGACCGCGTGAAGGGGTTCCTGCAAGGCGGCGGCGCGGACGCCGTCGCTGAGGCGGGCGCGGACGCGAACCCGACCTCCGGAGGTGCGGGAGGGGACGAATGAGCCAGCAGGTCCGCGCGGCCGTCTTCCGCCCCGACGACGACCGCATCGAGCGCGCCGTCGAACTCCTCGACTCGCTCGGCGCGACCCCCGTCCCCGACCCGATGCTCGCAATCGAGCCGACCGGCGCGACGCCCGAGCCCGGCGCGTTCGTCGTCCTGACGAGCAAGACCGGCGTCGAACTCCTCGACGAGGCCGGTTGGAGCCCCGGCGACGCGGTGCTGTGCTGTATCGGCCCCGCGACCGCCGACGCCGCCCGCGATGCCGGGTGGACGGTCGACCGCGTCCCCGACGAGTACACCTCGGCCGGACTGGTCGACCACCTCGCGCCCGACGTGGACGGCGCGACGGTCGAAGTCGCCCGGAGCGACCACGGCAGTCCGGTCCTCACGGACGGCCTGCGCGACGCGGGCGCGGACGTTCACGAGACGGTGCTCTACCGGCTCGTCCGCCCCGAGGGAGCCGGAGAGTCGGCCGAGCTGGCCGCCGCCGGCGACCTCGAAGCCGCCCTGTTTACCTCGTCGCTGACGGTCGAACACTTCCTCGACGCCGCCGCCGAGCGCGGTATCCGCGAGGAAGCCATCGCCGGCCTGAACGACGCGGTCGTCGGCGCAATCGGGCCGCCGACCCGCGACACCGCGGAATCCCACGGCATCGACGTGACCGTCGTCCCCGACGAGGCGACGTTCGAAGCGCTCGCGGTCGCCGCGGTCGAGACCGCCGCGCCGACGTATCACGAGTGACGTGACGGGAAGCGAGGGAGCGGCGTGACGGGAGCCGAGGCGGGAGACGGCTCGTGGCGCGCCGTCGGCTCGGTCGCCGGCTGGCAGACCGCCGCGAGCCTCTGTTACTACGCCATCTTCGCGGCGACCGGCTTCGTCCGCGACGCGTTTTCGGTCTCCGAATCGCTGGTCGGCCTCTTTCTGACCGCCGGCCTACTCGGCTACACGGTGTTTCTCTTTCCGAGCGGCGCGGCCGTCGATGGCTACGGCGAAAAGCCCGTCATGGTCGTCGGCCTGCTGGCGCTGTCGGTCGCGCTCGTCGGCGTCACGTTCGCGCCGCCGTCGTACCTCCTGTTGTTGGTGACGGTGGCGCTCCTCGGGGCGGCCTACTCGACCGCGATGCCGGCGTCGAACCGCGGCATCGTCGCGGCCGCGCCCGCCGGGAGCAAGAACCTCGCGATGGGGCTGAAACAGGTCGGCGTCACCGTCGGGAGCGGCGCGTCGTCGCTCCTCGTCACCGGCGTCGCCGTCGTCGCGGCGTGGCAGGTCGGCTTCTGGGTCATCGCCGTCTTCGCTGCCGGCTACGCGCTCGTCTTCGCGGCGCGCTACCGCGGAAACCCCGGGACGGGACGGCTCGAACGACCCCGACTCGCCGGCCTCGGCGGCAACCGCCCCTACGTCGCGCTCGTCGCCGCCGGACTGTTCATCGGCGCGTCCATCTTCTCGATGCTCGGCTACACCGTCCTCTACGTGCAGGACGTGGTCGGAACCGGTCCCGCGCTCGCCGGGGGCGTCCTCGCGGCGACGCAGGTGACCGGAAGCGTCGGCCGCATCGGCGCGGGAAGCCTCGCGGACCGCCTCGGCGGGCCCCGCGGCGCGGCCACCGTCGCGCTCATCCAACTGGCCGGCGCGGTCGCGCTCTTTTCGCTCCTCGTCGGAACCGGCGGCTCGCTCGCGCTCACCGTCGCCGTCTTCGTCGCGCTCGGGCTCACCATCCACGGTTCGACCGGCGTCTTCTACTCCTGTCTGAGCGGCGTCGTCGACGACGGCGACATCGGCGCGGCGACCGCCGGCGGCCAGACCGCGCTCAACGTCGGCGGCCTCGTCGCTCCGCCGCTTTTCGGCTTCGTCGTGGAGTCGACGGGCTACGGGGCCGGCTGGGCGCTCGTCGCCGGTTCGACGGTGCTGGCGACCGTCCTCCTGTTCGTCGTCAGGCGGCGAATCTGACGGCGGGAGACGAGTCTTCTTATACCAAACCGCGGCAACCACGCCGCATGCTCCCCGCCGAACTGGAGTGGAAACGAAGGGGTTGCGTGCCCGAACTGCCAGCGTTTATGCCGGAGAGGGCGTGAGTACCACACCAATGGACGGACCCGTCCCCGAACTCACAGAGCACGCGGCGGCCTGCGCGGCCCGCCTCCGCGACGCCGACCGGGTGCTCCTCGCCTCGCACATCGACGCCGACGGGTTGACGAGCGCCGGCATCGCCTCGACCGCGCTCGAACGCGCCGACATCCCCTTCGAGACGGTGTTCTGCCGCCAACTCGACGAGGCCGCCGTGGCCGATATCGCGGCGACCGACTACGACACCGTGCTGTTCACGGACTTCGGCAGCGGCCAACTCGACATCATCACCAAGTACGAGGCGGCGGGCGACTTCCACCCCGTCATCGCCGACCATCACCAGCCCGCCGAGGGCGTCGAGACCGACCACCACCTCAACCCGCTTCGGTTCGGTCTCAACGGCGCGAGCGAACTCTCCGGCGCGGGCGCGAGCTACGTCCTCGCGCGGGCGCTCGAAGCCGAGGGTCGAGACAACCGCGACCTCGCCGCCCTCGCCGTCGTCGGCGCGGTCGGGGACATGCAGGACACGAACGGCGAACTCCGCGGGGCCAACGCGGGCATCGTTGAGGAGGGCGTCGCGGCCGGCGTCGTCGAGGAGGGAACCGACCTCCGTATCTACGGCCGCCAGACCCGCGCGCTCCCGAAACTGCTCCAGTACGCGACCGACGTTCGTATCCCCGGTATCTCGAACAACGAGGCCGGAGCCATCGAGTTCCTCACCGAACTCGACGTGCCCTGCCGCGACGACGACGGCGAGTGGAAGCGGTGGGTCGACCTCACCGGCGACGAGCGCCAGACGCTCGCCAGCGCCCTGATTCGTCGCGCCATCACCAGCGGCGTCCCCGCCTCCCGCATCGACGACCTCGTGGGGACGACCTACGTGCTCTCCCGGGAACAGGAGGGGACCGAACTCCGCGACGTGAGCGAGTTCTCGACGCTCCTGAACGCGACCGCGCGCTACGACCGCGCCGACGTGGGGCTCGCGGTCTGCCTCGGTGAGCGCGACGCGGCGCTCGACCGGGCGCGCAGGCTCCTGCGGAACCACCGCAAGAACCTCTCGAACGGCCTCCAGTGGGTGAAAGAACACGGCGTCCGCGTCGAGGACAACCTCCAGTGGTTCGACGCGGGCGACGAGATACGCGAGACCATCGTCGGCATCGTCGCCGGGATGGCCGTCGGCACCGACGCAACCCGAAACGGGATTCCGGTCCTCGCGTTCGCCGAGAAAGAAGACGGCGAAGTGAAAGTCTCCTCGCGCGGGTCGTACGTGATGGTCAGAGACGGGCTCGACCTCTCGGCGGTCATGCGCGAGGCGTCCCGTGCAGTCGGCGGCGACGGCGGCGGCCACGACGTGGCCGCGGGCGCGACGATTCCGAAGGGCAAAGTCGAGGCGTTCATCGCCGAGGCGGACCGCATCGTCGGCGAGCAGTTGGCTGAGGACGCGGACTAATCGTCGACCGGGTTCTCCCCGAACCGCGCGGGCACCCAGTTTTGACTGTCGATTGGCGGCCGCTCGTATCCGGTATCGTCCTGTCGGGACGGGAGTTCGATGGGGTCGGGCGTGAGGTCCTCGTAGTCGATTTGGTCCAGCAGGTGCGAGATGCAGTTGAGCCGCGCGTGGCGCTTCACGTCGGCGTGGACGACGTGCCACGGGGCCGTCTCGATGTCGGTGTGTTCGAACATCGCGTCTTTCGCCTTCGAGTACTCGACCCACCGAGAGCGCGCTTCGAGGTCCATCGGACTCAGCTTCCACCGCCGCTTCGGGTCGTCTGTTCGCTTCTGAAACCGCCGTTCCTGTTCCTCGTCGCTGATGGAAAACCAGTATTTGACGAGGACGATGCCCGACCGGACGAGCATCCGCTCGAACTCGGGGCAGGTCCGCAGGAACTCCTCGTACTCCTCGTCGGTGCAGAAACCCATCACCCGCTCGACGCCCGCGCGGTTGTACCAACTCCGGTCGAAAAGCACCATCTCGCCCTCTGTCGGAAGCTGTTCGACGTACCGCTGGAAGTACCACTGGCCCTGTTCGCGCTCCGTGGGTTTGCCGAGCGCGACGACCCGCGCCACCCGCGGGTTGAGCCGGCGGGTGATGCGCTTGATGACGCCGCCTTTCCCCGCGGCGTCGCGCCCCTCGAAGACGACGCAGACCCGGAGGTCGCGTTCCTTTATCCAGTACTGGAGTTTCACCAGTTCCTCCTGAAGGCGGTGCAACTCCCGTTTATACTGTTTCTTCTTCAGGACCCCCTCGTCGTTGTAGCGGGGCTCGTCGGCGGACATACGAGAACTGCGAGCGCTGTGACCAAATAGCAAGCGGGGGCGGGCGGTGCGCTCGACGCCGGCGACGACGAACGCCGCGACGGCGACGAGCGGTCTGACCATCCGCCGGAGCAACGGCTGGCGCCAGCGCGTCGATGAGAGTGCGGCGGTCGTACATCACGGGATGCAACCCGGAAAGCGCCTGTCGGGGTGTGCGGCCCGCAATCGCGGCAGACCGAGCTGTTCGACGAGTGGAAATTGATGAAGTATCCACTGTCGAGAGGATTCAACTCGCGTTTGAGTGTATAGTTACCCACATAGATAGTGTTCGACAACCTATCGAGTATAAAAATCGATTGTCCTCAAACAACCCAATCTGGCTATGACTCCCTCGATTCGGATACGGGAGCAGTTCGATATAGCGAGATTTGATTTATTATTGCCGGAGCTGGAGGAAGAAACGGCCGAGTGTAGACCGCGTTCGCGTTCGCCCTCGGGGGCGAAACCCGCGAAATCCTCATATCGGATGCTTGTGTATGTCATGGCACCGGCACGCATGCCGGAGTGGGGTGAACGATGGCGACTGCCAACTCGAACGAGGCCGAATACGACTACCCGGTCGGCTACGAACCGGAGGTACAAACAGAGACGGTCGAACTGGACCGTCGAACCGTCGAGCGACTCGACGCGCTGCGCGAGGACGACGAGTCGTACGACGAACTGATAACCGAACTCGCGTCCATCTTCGCGGCGAGCGAACTCTCCGCCGCGCGCGTGGACAGCCCGCTCATCGAGTGACGCCCCGCGTCGCTCGATTTTCCGTATTTGAGACGCGCTAAGAGAGGAATCGCCGTTCAGAGGACGAACAGTCGATAAATGCTACGTTGCTATACAAAATCTACAACCCCGACGAACTAACCGTCCGATTTTTTGCCGGGAGCGCGAAAGCTCCGGGTATGACCGAGTTCGACCCCGAGAAGTTCGAGGACAAGTACGCCAACTACTTCCCCGAACTCCAGCGCGCGTACAAGAACGCCTTCGAGACGATGAACGACGAGTTCGACTCGTCGCTCATCCACGGGGTCGACCAGCAGATTCTCAACGAGTCCGAGCCGTTCTACGAGGACGACGACTTCTCCGTGCAGCTCCCCGACGACCCCGCGGAGCGGCTGACGGCGGTCGAAATCGACGACGACGAGCTCGATGCCGTCCTCGACCGCTACGTCGACGAGATAGAAAGCGAGCTTCGGCGGGTCTTCGGCGTCGAGGCGTAACCCCGAACCAAAGGCCTAAGCACGTTCACCTCGAAGTCGCGTGCATGAGCACGGAGACGCAGGACGGCGAGGACGACCTCAAAGAGCGTGTCGTGAACTTCCTCCGTCGGAACTTCCCGCAGATCCAGATGCACGGCGGCAGCGCGGCCATCCGCGACCTCGACCGCGAGACCGGTGAGGTTACCGTTCTCCTCGGCGGCGCTTGCTCCGGGTGCGGTATCTCCCCGATGACCATCCAGGCCATCAAGACCCGCATGGTCAAGGAGATTCCCGAGATCAACGAGGTCCACGCCGACACCGGCATGGGCGGCGACGGCGGGATGGGCGGCGACAGCCGCGGCGGCAGTCCGTCGTTCCCCGGCGACACCAGCGACGACACGACCGATATCGAGGACGACCAGGGCCCGCAGGCCCCGTTCTAACTCGACGGTTCGGACGTTTTCGTCGCGGCGGCGGCCGAGAACAGGAGTTTTATCGGCAACTACTCCCCACCCTCGGGTATGACTGCCGAGTCGCCCGAGAACGTCCTCTTCGTCGTCATGGACACCGTCCGAAAGGACCATCTCACGCCGTACGGCTACGACCGCCCGACGACGCCGGGGCTCGACCGGTTCGCTGACGAGGCGACCGTCTTCGAGCAGGCCGTCGCGCCCGCGCCGTGGACGTTGCCGGTCCACGCCTCGCTTTTCACCGGGATGTACCCCAGCCAGCACGGGGCCGACCAGGAGAATCCCTACCTCGAAGGCGCGACGACGCTCGCCGAGACGCTCTCGGCGGCCGGCTACGACACCGCCTGTTACTCCTCGAACGCGTGGATAACGCCCTATACGCACCTGACCGACGGCTTCGCCGAGCAGGACAACTTCTTCGAGGTCATGCCCGGAGAGTTCCTGTCGGGGCCGCTGGCGAAGGCGTGGAAGACGATGAACGACAACGACGCGCTCCGGACGCTGGCCGACAAACTCGTCAGCCTCGGCAACACCGCCCACGAGTACCTCGCCGGCGGCGAGGGCGCGGACTCGAAGACGCCCGCGGTCGTCGACCAGACCATCGACTTCATCGACGACTCCGAGGAGTTCTTCGCGTTCGTCAACCTCATGGACGCGCACCTGCCGTACCACCCGCCGGAGGAGTACAAAGAGCGCTTCGCGCCCGGCGTCGATTCGACCGAGGTCTGCCAGAATTCCAAGGAGTACAACGCCGGTGCCTACGAGATTGACGACGACGAGTGGGAGGACATCCGCGGGCTCTACGACGCCGAAATCGCCCACATCGACGACCAACTCACCCGGCTGTTCGACCACCTGAAAGAGACCGGCCGCTGGGACGACACCATGGTCGTCGTCTGCGCCGACCACGGCGAACTCCACGGCGAACACGGCCTCTACGGCCACGAGTTCTGCCTGTACGACCCGCTCATCAACGTCCCGCTCATGGTCAAACATCCCGACCTCGGCGCGGACCGCCGCGACGACCAGGTCGAACTGGTCGACCTCTACCACACGGTCCTCGACTCGCTCGGCGTCGAGGGCGGCGAACCCGCGAGTCCCGGCGACGACGCTGTCGGCCTCGACCGCACGCGCTCGCTCCTGTCGGCCGACTACCGTGAGTTCGCGCGGGCGGCGAACGACGACCCCGGTCAGCGCCGAGACGGCGAGTACGCCTTCGTCGAGTACTCCCGTCCCGTGGTCGAACTCAAGCAATTGGAGGAGAAGGCCGCGAGCGCCGGCATCGAACTTCCCGAGGACTCGCGGTTCTACTCCCGGATGCGGGCGGCGCGACGGGGCGACGCCAAGTACGTCCGAATCGACCGCGTCCCCGACGAGGCCTACCGCATCGACGTCGACCCCGAAGAGACCGAGAACGTCGCCGATTCGGACGACGAGGCGGTCGCCGAGACGGAAGCCGCTCTCGCGGAGTTCGAAGACGCCATCGGCGGCGCGTGGACCGACGCACTCGATACCGACGTGTCGGACGACTCCGTAGACCAGATGGACGACGAGGCACAGGACCGCCTGCGCGACCTCGGCTACCTCGAATAGCGACCGACGCCGAGTCCCCACTTAGCGTATCCCTGCTCCCCGCTCCCACGCCCGGAGCAACGCCGCGAGCGTCCGGTTCGTCGGCACCTCGAAGCCGTGTTCGGCGGCGATATCCACTATCGCACCGTTGATAGCGTCCACCTCAGTCCGCTTTTCGGCCGCCACGTCCTGCAACATCGACGAGCGGTTCGCGGCGGTCTTTTCAACCACGCGGTCGACTGCCTCGCGGGCGACGCGGTTCGGGAGCGACACACGCTCTAATCGGGCGACTCGGGCCGTTTCGCGGGCCGCTCGGTGTGCGAGTTCGCCGGCGTCGTCGCCCGCGAGCGCGCCGTTTTCGACCCGCGAAAGCGCGGTGACCGCGTTGATGCCGGCGTTGACGGCGAGTTTCTCCCAGCGCCGTCGCGGCATGTCGGTCGCGACGAGCGTGTTGAGCCCCGCGTCGCGGAACGCCTTCCCGACGCGCTCCGCGAGGGGGTCGGACCCGCCGTCGAGCGCGCCCAAGACGATTCGGCCGACGCCGGTGCACTCGACGCGGCCCGGCTCGACGAGCCGCGCCCCGTAGGTCGCCGTTCCCGCGAGGACCGGCGCGTCGAGGCGAGAAACGAGCGTCTCCTCGGTCAGTCCGTTCTGGAGCGACAGCACCGCGTCCACGTCGCAGTCAGCGAGCGCGTCGGCAGCGGCCGCGGTGTCGAACGACTTGACCGTGACGAGCGCGAGGTCCGCGTCGTGGCCCGTTTCGGTCGTCGTCGCGGCCGGCGAGATGTGCGCCGACTCGGCACCGACGATGTCGAGCCCGGCCGCCGATACCCGGGCCGCGTACGGGTCGCGGGCGACGAGCGTCACGTCGTGGGCCGACGCGAGGAGGCCGCCGACGAGCGTGCCCAGACTGCCCGCGCCGAAGACGAGAATTCGCATGGCTACCCGTACTCGGCGGACGACAAAAATGGCGAGTTTCGCGGGTGCGGCGGTCGAATCGGGGGCGAGGCCTCAGTCTTCGGTCCAGTAGTAGAGTTGCTCCCGTTCGGCACCGCAGTTCGGGCAGGCGTCGGGCAGTTCGTCGAGGTCGCCCATCTCGCCGCAGTTGCTACACCGCCACATCAACTCGGCCTCACCGAACTCGTGGCCGGCGCGCTCGTGTTCGACGGACATCCCCGCGAGTCCCTCGCGGGTCGTCACGAAGAAGCCGTCGTCGTCGAAACCGCGGACGCTCCCGAGTTCGGTTCCGTCCGCCGCGTACACCGTCATTCCCACCGTCGGCTGTGTCTCGTCAGCCATACGCGACTAGTCGTCGCGCGAGCGGATAAAAAGGAACGGCCGAATCCGTGTCGAGGTCGAGCAAGCCCATCAGTAGGCCGGCAGTGAGGCCCACATATAAATAATAAATCTAATACCGCGATATAGAATCGCGTAGCTCGACAAAGCACTTACCGCCACGTCATGGATCCGACAGTATGCCCCGTCTTCGGAGCCGCCGCCGATTCCTCCAACTGGTCGGAAGCGCGTCGTTCGGTGTCGCCGGCTGTCTCGGCCGCGACGGCGGGTCGTCCGGTCCTACGACGACCGAGGCGACGACCACCACCGCCGAACCGTCTACGACTTACGGTCCAACCTCCGGGCCGGACGAACGCGTGACGGCCACGCCGCCGGGCGAGCCCGCGCTCTCGCCGTCGGGGGCGTGGCCGCAGTACCGCTTCGACGCGAGAAACACCGGCTACAACCCCGACGTTTCGATTCCGACCGACGCCGAGGAGTACTGGCGGCTGAACGCCGGCGGCTCACCCGTCCTCGACGGCGACCGCCTCTACAACCTCCATGGGCGCGGGCGCGACAAGCGAGCGTTCGTCCGGCGCGACCCCTCGACGATGGGTGAGCGGGCGGTAACCCCGCTTGTCGGCTACGGCGTGAACTCGCCGCCCGTCGTCGCGGGCGACCGAGTCGTCGTCACGACCTTCATCGAGGTGTTCTGTCTCGCCGCCGACCGCGACGAAGTGCTCTGGCGCGGCCCCGAGATGGACGGTATCCACGGCCCGCCCGCGGTGGGCGACGGCGTCGCCGTCGTCTCAGGCGGCGGGTTCGACGGCGTCCCGACCCAGCTTCGGGCGTTCGAACTCGCGGACGGGAGCGAACGCTGGCGCTACGATCTCGAGAGCGACGCGAAGGGCGCGCCCGCCGTCGCCGACGGGGCGGTGTTCGTCGTGACGAGCGACGCCGTCCACGCCATCGACCTCGCGACCGGCGAGCGGCGCTTCCGCGTCGAGGCGCGGGCGAGCGAGTGGACGACGCCGGTGGCGACGCCCGAGGCCGCGTATCTGCCCACCCGCGACGGAAAGCTCCTCTCGCTCGCCCCGAGCGACGGCACCGAACGATGGCGGTCGCCGGGAAGCGGCGCGCCGGTCGTCGCCGACGACGTGCTCCACGTCGCGGTCGACGGGGAAACCGCGACGCTGTCGCGCGACGACGGGACAGAAGTGACGACGCGATTCTTCGGCGCTCCTCACGCGCGCGCACGGGAAACATTGCTAGTTTCCGATGAACAGGGACGACTAGCAGCGTACAACACTGATGAAGAACGTCAGTTATGGACACACCAGACGCCGGAAGTACAGGTAGCGGACGTGATTTCACAGGGCGTCGCCGCCGCAGTCCCCGTCGACGGCGCGGTGTACGTCGTCGCCGCCGACGGCTTCCACGGGTTAGGGGCGGCGCAGGACTGAGACGCCGAGCGGCGGAGTCGCTCAACTCGCAAAACCTGGCGGAAAAACCTATTCCGGAACTACATGAAATCCGCAATTCCCGACTGCTCGTTCTCCACTTTTTCCGAGTCTCGCTCCGCTCGACTCGCAAAACCTGGAGGAAAAAACCGATTCCGGAACTACATGAAGTCCGCAATTCCCGACTGTTTGTTCTTGTCGTTCTCGAAGACCGATTCGAGGCTCTTTTCGAGCACTTCGAGGCGCTGTTTCGTGTAGTCGCGGCAGTCGAACTCCTCCGCCACCTGAATCGCGGTGTCCATGTACTTGTTCACGGAGCCCTGGTGGACCGTGAGGTTCACCCGGCCGCCGCACTCCCGGCAGTCGCCCGAAAGTGGCATCCGGCGGTACTTCTCGCCGCAGTCGAGACACCGCGTCTCCTGCCGCGAGAAGGCGCGGAGGTTGCCGATGAGGTCCGGCAGGAAGTGGTACTCGATGACGCGCTCTGCCACGTCCGTCTCGTCGACCGCCCGGAGCTTCCGCGCGAGGAACAACTGGGCGTCCATCTTGTCCATCATCGACCCGAGGGTCTTGTACGCAGAGAGGTCCGGGCCGGCGGCGATGTCCGTGGTGTCGTGGGTGTGGTCGAACCCGGTGTACTCGCGGTCGGTTCCGAGGTACTCCTCGGCGATGGTGACCTCGTCTTCCCAGTCGTCGGGGTCTTCCATTCGCAGCGTCGCCTCGTAGAACTCGCGGGGGTACTGCCGCACGATGTCCATGTTGTGCGCCTCGTCGTCGATCTCCGAGGGGTCGATGCGCGAGGACATGACGAGCGGCGCGTCCATCTGCCCGCCGCGCTTGTCGGGGAGATATTCTTTCGAGAAGTTGAGAAGACCGTCCATGAGGAGCATAACGCAGTCTTCGTCCCCGTCGCACTGCGCGACGTGGAGGTCGTTGGCGACCAGCGAGTTGGTATCTTCGACGGTCAACGAGTAGGTGTGGTCGATATCGCTTTCGAGATATTCGACCGAGACGACTTCGTCGAGCCACGTATCCCCGCCATCCGAGAAGAGACGCTGGCTTCGGATGTCCGTGTCGTCGAGCGCGCTCGCCAGCGCCTCACTCTTTCGAGGGAGGTGGAATCCGACTTCCTCGGCGAATCGGACCGCGTTCTCCGACGTGAGTTTGAGGACCCACGAATCGAACGTCGGGACCTCGTCTCCATCGTAGAACTCCGCCACCGCACCGGTCTGTGGTGTTCGGCGCTCAGAGTAGGTCTTCGCGGCGATGCCGAATCGTTTGAGGGCGGCAACGAGGTCGCGTTTGAGGTCGTCGCTCACGGTGTGCGCGCGGATCTCCACACGGTCCGAAGACGCGCTTCCGTCGCCGGAGAAGTACGCCGACAGGAAGGACCGAAGAACCGGCTTGGGGCCGGTAAGTATCGAGTCCGGGACGCGTTTGTCCTCGGCACGCGACCCGCATCCGATGACGTCCGCAAACAGCGACTGAACGAGTCTGCTCGAAATCGTGACCTTCCACTCGTTCTCCTCGAACGCGTCGACGCCGAGCGCTTCGCTAACGGTATCGAGGATGCGTTCTCGGGCGATTTCGTCCGGAATACAGACCGTTGTCTGGTAGAAGTTCCCAGGCGACGCTCTCGTGAATCCTTCCGCGGCGTAGTATCCCAGTACAGTTCCGAACGCTTCGTCGATATCGAGCACTCTCGAAACGGTCGCGGTATCGCGGCGAACGCCAAGAGATAGGTCACGCGGAAGCACGTCGACGACCGTTTCGACGTCTCCGAGAACCTCCACGAACGCCGAGGCCGGAACGCTGTCGCGAGAGACCCAGTTGTAAACCGTCGAATCGCTCCGTCCGAGCCGCTCGGCGACCGGTTTCAGATAGCCGCTCGCTTCGGTATGCTCGTCGAAGAGCGACCGGATTCGGTCCGCACCGAGTCCCCGAATCATCAGGTCTTCGGCCGGTACCGACTCGCCGTTCAGGAACTCCGCGAGCAAGTCGAACTGAGCCGGATCCGCGTCGATGTCGATGCACTTGGGCGACGGAAGCGCGTCGCCTTCGTCGAGTTCGTGCGCGGGAATCCGCGTGAACCCGCCGTCGCCGGCTCGAATCACCGTGTGGTCTGGAGTGACCGTTAGTTCTCTCCCACCGCGAGTCTCGATTCGTACGAGGTGGTCCTGTGCGACGTGCTTAGAGACGGCTTCGACCGGTTTCATCGTCTCTCGTCCGTCTCTGGCCAACGACGGGACGTACACGTCCCCGTCCAGTTCCTGAACGAGGGTCCCGAAGTCGTCGGTATCCGGGTCATCGAGCCGTTCCTCGACGAGCGTTCGAACCTCGTCGTATCGCCACCGGTCGGTCTCGTCCCGGAACCAGATCTTCGTCTCCGGATGGAAGCAGTTCCGGCGCTTCGCGGCGTGGAAGTACGGATGCGCATATCCGACCGCGGCTGTCGTGAATCCGACAACTCTGCCGACGACCGCGGCGGAGGTGTGGGGTGCCATCCCGAAGACGAGTTCGCCGATGAGGTCGTCGCGCTCGTCGATTTCGTAGAAGCGGTCGAGGCCGTAGAACTGGTCGAGGAGGTCGTCGACGAAGTCGGCGGTCTGCATCATGTGCTGGGCCGCGCCGTTCGAGAGGACGATGTCCTGGACTTTGAGTTCGACCAGTTGGTCGTCGAACCGGAGAGGTTCGCCGTCGATGTCGGTCTCGTAGCCGAGTTCGCGGAAGTGGTCGGCGGTCACGTCGAGTTCCTCGGGGCGGACCGCGGTGACGGGCAGGTCGGTCATGTCGTAGCGGACGGTGCCGTCTTTGAACGACGACACGTCGTGTTTCGCCCGCAGGACGCCCTTCTCGATTGGTTCGGGCGTCTTGTTCGCGGAGGTGAGCCCCTTCACGCCCTTGAGAATCTGGAACGACGACTCGCGCTCGCCGACGCGTTCGAGGGCGTTTCGGTACTCGGTGTTCAGGTCGATGTCCTGCCACTCGGCGCTCTCGACGTCCCACTCGCAGCGCTCGCAGTAGACGCGGCCCGACTCGTCGGGTTCGATGACGCTCCCGCAGTCGTCGCACTCGTAGTGGGGTTCGGTGTGACCGCCGCACTCCGGACATTTCGATTTGAAGCCGAACGCGCCGCAGTCGGGGCACTTGCGCTGACCGAGGCGGACCGAAATCTGGCCGCGCTTGCCGGACTCGCCGCGGTGTCTGGCGGCGTCGCCAACGTCGCGTTGGCTCCCGCCGGCCTCGCCGATGGGAAACAGCGTGTGGACCGCGGGCGAGAGGTCGCGGCGCTCGGACTTCTCCGGACGACCCATGCGGTTGCCGATGCGGGTGGGCGCGCGCTCGCGGACGACGAAGGGCGCGACCTCGTTGACGGCCTCGACGGCGTTATCGCCGTCGTCCCACCCGCGGGCGCGCTCGGGGAGGTCGGGGAGTTCCCACGTCCGCTCGCGGTCGTCGGTGAGACCGAGGCTCCGGGCGAGCGGTCGCCACACGGGGACGCGAAGCGTCTCGTCGGTCTGTCGGTGAGCGACGAGCAGGTGTTCGAGCGCCTCCCGAATCTCGGGCGTGTTGTCGAGGACGAGCGTTCCCTCCAGTCCGCGCTCGGGTTCGTTGTCGTGTTCGAGCGCGGCCGCCGTGCCGCCGTCGGCTTCGGCGGCGACGATTTTACCGGCCGCGACGGCGTCGGCGAGCGCGTCGAACCGCTCGACAGAGATGTCGTGCCAGAGGTAGGTGTAGACGGGATGGAGCGGGGCGTCGAACTCGGTCGCCCACGAGAGGGCCTGTTCGACCGACGGCTCTTCGAGGTCGACGGCGGGGTCGTCGCGGAGCGCCTGCACGTTGGCCTCGGTCGCCTCGAACTCCTGAATCCACCACTCGAAGACGTACGAGGCGGGCGCGAGCGGGTGGTTGTTCTCGACGAACTCCCCGAAGTTGACGAGGTACTCGCCGAGGTCGAGAATCTTCTCGACGCCGTTCTGGAGTTCCTTCGCCTCCTCGGGGTCGTCGATGCGGCGCACGTCGCCGTTGGCGAGTCTGACCGTCGGCCCCTCGATGGAATCGACGGGGACGACGCCGCCGGCCTTGCCGGGACGCTCGGTCTTGATTTGGGTGCCGGTGGCGATGAAGTCGTCCACGATGTGCATCGTCGCGGGGTGGACGCCCGCGGTCGCAAAGCCGTGGTTGCGGGCGCGGCCGTAGCGCAGGCGGAAGCCGCCGGGCGCGGAGGGGTGGCCGAACACCGGGCGGCCCGCGATGAGGTCGCGGAGGAACTTGGTCGCGGGTTCGACGCGGGCCGGGCCGTCGGGGGCGTCGCTCTCGGCGTCGTCGGTCTCTGCGTCCGGGTCGGCCTCGGCCTCGTCGGCTTCGTCGCCGTCGTCTCCCGCGTCGCCGGCGTTCGCGGCGTCCCCGCCGTCCTTGCCGATGGTGCCGTCGATGAGGTCCTGGAGCCACGGCCAGTCGACCTCGTCGAGTTGGCGGGTGTAGCGCTGAATCTTCGGGGCTTTGAGCGCGATACCCTCGGCCATGACGAGACACATGCCGCCGCGGGCGGAGTTGGTGTCGACGCGTTCGAGGTCGCGGTAGCCCGAGACCTCCTCGTCGCCGGTGGCCTCGCCGTCGAGCATGATTGGCATGTTCTCCGCGATGAAGCGCGACTCCTTGTCCTTCGGCGAGTACTGGAGGCCGGTCTCCTTGTCGTAGAGGTTTATCTCCTCGACGTAGCGCTCGACCTCGTCGGTTCGAGCCTTGTACTCGTCGATGTCGAGCAGCGAGCGGGCGTAGTCAGCGACGAGCACGGAGAGCGCCTGTGCGGTGCCGCCCGCCGAGCGAATCGGGCCGGCGTAGTAGACGTTGACGAACTCCGTGCCGTCGTCGTTTTCGAGGATTTCGACGCGGTCGATGCCCTCGATGGGGGCGGCGACGACCCCCTCGGTGAGGAGGGCGACGGCGGTGCGGACCGCGCCCTCGACTTTGCCCTCGCGGGAGTCGTAGTCACCGACGTTGCCGTCGACGAAGTCCGTCACGAGTTCGAGCGCGGCCTCCTCGCGGGACATCTCGCCTTCGAGTTCGCGGACGCGCTCTGCGACGCCGTCGATGCCGAGGATGTTTTCGACGCGGTCGGCCATGTCCTTGGCGACCGGAATCTCGACTTCGGTCTTCGGGTCGTACCCCGTCGCCTTCGCGGCCTCAGCGAGGTCGAACGCCTCGTCGAGGCGGGCTTCGATGCGACGGAAGTACCGGGTTTCCTCCTCGCGCACGGTTACAGCCAGAGGTCGAGGTCGGTCACCGCGTCGTGATCGCGTTCGAGCGGTTCCTCGAAGGCGCGGAGGTTCAGTTCGCCCGCGAAGACGGTCGCTGAGTCGAGATGTCCCGCGAGCGCCTGGCCGCTCCGCCGAGAGAGAACCGCGTGCGTGTGTGCGAAGGGCTCGCCGTCGAGGAGCGCGACGTTACCCACGCAAGCGGCGACTTCGAGCGGCTCGTCGAACGTCACGGACTGGTACTCCTGGTCCGTCTGGTCGTAAAACCAGAGTTCGGCGTCCTGGACGGCACCCATGGCGTTGAACCACGCGGACTCGATGTCCTTGCGCGCGCAGAACTCCTCGATCTCCTCGCGCCAGTCCGCACCGTGTTCGAGACGGGCGAGGTACTCCTCGCTCACCGTCACCGCTCGAGCGTTCATGCAGCGTACCACGAGCGAGTCGGACTAAAATGTGAATGGTCTGTCCGCCGGGCGTCCGGCGGCGGGCTTACGGGCCGGTGCGATTACTGCCACTCGTCGAGCGCGAGCGCGTCGGCTACGTCAGCAGCGAGCCACGCGTCGTCGCGGGAGATATCCGCGATAATAAGACGCTGGCCCGTCTGAGAGCGATCCACCGAGGCCATGACCTCGGCGCCCGAGTCGTCGACGGAAGCCGTCGCATCCGGCGTCATGTATGATACATAGTGACACCCCTATATAAGTGGACCGAAACTGCGGGCCGAGAAGTGTCCCGTTGACTGATTCTGTCGCCTCGAAAGCAGGTTTGAAATGTAAAACGAGTTTTGTAGGGATTCTCGTGGCAGTTTTCGCCGCTTGGGTATGGAACTACCACCCTTCCACGCTACACTATATCAAACAAATCGAATACGGTAAGTTTATCCACGCGCCGGGAAAATTTCGTTCTGAATGCCAGACACTAACAAACTCTCGCGTCGCCGCTTCCTGAAGGCAACGGGTGGGGCTGCCACGGCCGCCGCTCTCGCCGGTTGTACCGGCGGTGATGGTGAAGAGACGACGACGACCGAATCCGGTGGCGAGGAGACCACCACCTCGTCGACGACCCAAGAGGACACGGGCACGGAGCTGTCCGGGTCGGTGTTCAACCGCACCCTCTCGGGGACCATCACGACGATGGACCCCGTCGCCGCGACCGACACGTCGTCGGGCATCCTCATCCAGCAGGTCTTCGACTGCTTGATGTCCTACCAGAACGCCCTCCCGACGGTCGAAAACGAACTCGCCGCGGACTACACGGTCTCCGACGACTTCACGACCTACACGTTCGAGCTCGCGGACGCGACCTACCACAACGGCGACCAGGTCACCGCCTCGGACTTCATTTACTCGTGGGAGCGCCTCGCGGCCTCCGAGAACAGCCGTCGCGCCTACTTCATCCTCGACTCCGTCGGCGTCGAACACGAGACGGACGACGAGGGCGACTACGTGCCCGGGTCGCTCGGTCTCGAAGTCGGTGAGAGCGAGAGCGAACTCGTCGTCAACCTCTCGGAGCCGTTCCACGACACCCTCGAAATGTTCGCCTACACCTCCTTTGCCGCCCTTCCCGAGGGCGTCCTCGGCGACGTCGAGGGTCACGACGGCGAGATGGAGTACACCGAGTTCGCGTCGAACAACCCCATCGGTGCGGGTCCGTTCGAGTTCGCGTTCTGGGAGCAGGGCACCGCCGCGGCCGTCTCCAAGTACGACGACTACTACGGGCAGGTCGCGCAGGTCGACAACGTCCGCTGGCAGGTCATCGAGGACGACACGGCCCGCTACAACTACGCGATGAACGAGAACGCGGACTACTTCACCCTGCCCACCGCGCAGTACGACCCCGGACTGGCTCAGGTGGAGTCGACCGACGAGTACGGTCGCGAAATCGGGACGTATGGTCCCGTCCGTAACGGGAAGACGCTCAACTACGTCGGCGTTCCGACCCTCTCCATCTACTACGTCGGCTTCAACATGAACAAGGTCCCGAAGGCGGTCCGTCAGGCGTTCGCCTACGTCCTGAACCAAGACCAGATGGTCTCGGAAGTGTTCAAGGGCCGCGGCTCCGCGGCGGAGCTCTTTACGCCGCCGACCATCTTCCCCGGCGGTGCGCAGGCCGCGAGCGACCTCGTCAGCTCCGACTACCCGTACAGCGCGGGCGAGACGGACATCGAGGCCGCCCGCCAGGTCATGGAGGAGGCCGGCTACGGTCCGGACAACCAGTTCGAGGTCCAGTGGACCCAGTACAACAACAACGCGTGGGAGGAGATGGCGAGCATCCTCCGCGACCAGCTCGCATCCGCCCACATCAACATGCAGATTCAGAAGGCCGACTTCTCGACGCTTCTCGAACGCGGCCGCAACGGTCAGCTCGAAGCGTACACCCTCGGCTGGATTGCCGACTGGCCGGCCCCGGACAACTTCCTGCAGCTCATGAACCCGCCGCAGACGGACACGTCCAAGCAGGGCCCCATCTCGTACGTCAACTGGACGGCCGAAAACGGCGACGCCGCCCAGCAGGCGACCGACGCCTATCAGCAGGTCGTCAACAACCCCGCGCCGACCGACGAGGCCCAGCAGGTCCGCGACGAGGCCTACGTCGACATCGAGATGGCCAACTGGGAAGACGTCGCGATGCTGCCGGTCTACAACCAGAAGGAAGAGACGTTCTGGTACGACACCGTCGACATCGAACCGTTCGGTGGAATGGGTCCGAGCCGCCAGAAGCTCAACACCGTCACCCTCAACCGATAAAACCGAGGAACACGGGAACGCTTTCGCGTCCCGTCTCAATCGAAACGGCCGAATATTTTTGACAAGCGTACAATTAGTGGCCACTATATGAAATAATCTGGTATCAGAGTTGCTGAAACTGCGATATTTGGACCTCAAAGCGCAAGACATATCCATACCACTCAGTAAAAACTTACAACAATGTCCGCTCGAACGGTCTGCGAGGTGATGCCATGAGTCGATGGCAGTACTTCCTCCGCAGGGTACTGATGTCGATTCCTGTCGTCATCTTCGGGACGACGATTACGTTTGCCCTCATCCGCCTGGGGCCACTCGACCCCGTTTCAGCGATTCTGGGGACGCAATACAACCCACAGGCGGCAGAACAGATTCGAACGAACCTCGGGTTGAACCAGCCGCTATGGAGTCAGTACCTCGACTTCATGTACGACCTGTTCACCTTCCAACTCGGCCAGTCGTGGGTCATCGCGCCCGGGACGACCGCGTACGAACTCATCGAAATCTACGCGCCCCGGACGATTTGGCTCGGGTTCTGGTCGGTCGTCATCGCGCTGTTCGTCGGGATTCCGCTCGGCTTCTACGCCGGGCTGAACCCGAACACGCCCTCCGACTACGCCGCTTCCTTCGGCGGAATCGTCTGGCGCGCGATGCCGAACTTCTGGCTGGCCATCATGCTCGTCACGGCCCTCTCACAGCTCGGGTCGTGGACGAACGGCCTGTTCACGTGGCAGACGTGGATTGTCAGGACGAACGTCGTCACACCCCCAGCGCTCGGCTTCTTCCAGTCGCCGGTCGAACAGTTCCTCGCTGACCCCGGCGGGTGGATCGAGTCGTTCGTCCGAGCGACGAAGCAGATAGCCCCCGCGGCGCTGGTCCTCGGCTCTGCGTCGATGGGCAACGAGATGCGTATCGGCCGTACCGCAGTCCTCGAAACTATCAACTCGAACTACGTCGAGACCGCCCGCGCGAAGGGCGTCACCGGGCGCTCGCTCGTCTGGAAGCACATCTTCCGGAACGCGCTCATCCCGCTCGTGCCCATCATCACGGGCGAGGCGTTCCTGCTTCTCGGCGGGTCGGTGTTCGTCGAGACGGTTTTCGCCATCAACGGCCTCGGCTGGCTGTTCTTCAACGCCGCCATCAACGGGGACCTGCCGCTCATCGGGACGCTGATGTTCATCTTCATCCTCATCCTGGTCGGCACGAACATCCTTCAGGACTTCCTGTACACGATTATTGACCCGCGCGTCGGGTACGACGGGTGAATCACAGTGAGCACGACAACCGAAACCGAAATTCCGCTCCGACAACGAGTCGCTGAGAACCCCCAGCCCGCGCTGATTTGGGCCGCCGTCGGTGCAGTCCTCGTCGGCGTCGAACTGGGCGCTATCCTCCAAGTCGTCGGTGCCGTCGCCGGCGTGGTCGTCAACCTCCTTCCCGGTGACCCGGGCGCGTCCGCCGTCCAGTCGCTGCAGGCTGCGTTCGACGCGATTCCGACGCTCGTCTCCCGGGACGTGATTCCGAACCAGGGCTACTGGAACGGGACTAGCTACCAGAACACCTTCCTCGGGCTCTCACCCGCGGTCGCGTGGGCCATCCGCGTCGTGTTCGTCTACGCGTACGCCTTCGCGGTGCTGGCGTGGGCGTGGAACGGCTACAACCGGTTCCGCCGCCACTACCGCCGCGTCGACTGGACGCCGCGGGACGACGTGGTCAACCGCTTCCGGAATCACTCCTGGGGCAAGTTCGGGCTCATTATCGTCATCACGTTTGTGGTCATGGCGGTATTCGCGCCCGCGCTCGGTCCGACCACGATGGAGCGGAACATCCTCCAGCCGTACGACTACGAGGTCAGCTACTGGAGCGAAGACACCCAGAGCGTCGAGACCGTCCTCGTCGGCGAGGCCAACATCGGCTCCGGGTCGCAGGGGGCGGGCGACGAGAACGTCGCGCCGCTGACGTACGACGACTTCGGCAGGTTCCATCCGTTCGGCACGGCGACAAACGGGAAGGACTTGTTCACACAGGTGGTGTTCGGGGCCAGGATATCCCTGACAATCGCCGTCGTCGCCATGGGTATCGCCGGCCTCATCGGACTCGGCTTAGCCATGATAACGGCGTACTACAAGGGACTGGCCGACTTGGCGACGGTGTTAGTCTCAGACTCGATACAGGCGTTGCCGGTCATCATGGTCCTCATCTTGATGCTCGTCATCTTCCAGAACACCTGGGTGAGGGAGTTGTACGACGGCGCGGTGCTCATCATCCTCATCTTCAGTATCGTCTACTGGCCGTTCATCTGGCGGTCGATACGTGGCCCGGCGCTCCAGGTCTCCGAGGAGGACTGGATCGACGCCGCGAAATCATTCGGACAGACGCCGACGCAGGTCATGCGCAAGCACATGGCACCCTACGTGTTCAGCTACATGCTCATCTACGCCTCGCTCAGTCTCGGTGGTATCATCATCAGCGTCGCCGGGCTCTCCTACCTCGGGCTCGGCATCACCGCGCCGACCCCCGAGTGGGGCCGGCTCATCGCGAACGGACAGCAGTACGTCGCGAGCCCCTCGTGGCACATCTCGCTGCTTCCCGGCCTCCTCATCACGCTCGTCGTGACCGGCCTGAACGCCTTCGGCGACGGCATCCGCGACGCCATCGACCCGCAGGCGGACACCGGTGACGAGGCCGCGGCCACCGGAGGTGGCGCATGAGCACCGAACAGGCGCGCTCGGCCCGCACCGAGGGCGAGCCGCTGCTCTCCGTCGAGAACCTCCGAACGTCGTTCTACACCGACAAGGAGGTCATCCGCGCGGTCGACGGCATCTCGTTCGACATCTTCCGCGGCGAGACCGTGGGCATCGTCGGCGAGTCCGGGTCGGGCAAGTCCGTCACGGCCCGCTCCATCATGCGGCTGGTCGAAAAGCCCGGCCGCATCGAAAACGGCCGCATCATGTACGACGGCGAGGACCTCCTCGACAAGTCGGCAAAGCAGATGCGCTCCATCCGCGGCGGCAGCATCGCGATGGTGTTCCAGGACCCGCTGACGAGTCTGAACCCCGTCTACACCGTCGGCAACCAGATTAAGGAGGCGCTTCGCCTCCACCGCGGACTGAGCGGGTCGGCGGCGACGAAAGAGGCAATCGAGCTGCTCGAAGCGGTCGGGATTCCGGACGCCCACCGTCGCGTCCGCGAGTACCCCCACCAGTTCTCCGGCGGGATGCGCCAGCGCGCCGTCATCGCGATGGCGCTCGCGTGCGACCCCGAACTGCTCATCTGCGACGAGCCGACGACGGCGCTCGACGTGACTATCCAGGCGCAGATTCTGGAGCTCCTCGAAGAACTGCAAGAGGAACGCGACCTCGGCATCATGTTCATCACCCACGACATGGGCGTCATCGCCGAAATCGCCGACCGCGTCAACGTGATGTACGCGGGCGAAATCGTCGAGAGCGCACCCGTCGTCGAACTGTTCGAGTCGCCGAAACACCCCTACACGCAGGGGCTTCTCAACTCCATCCCCGGACAGGGGCTCGACGAGGACGAACAGCTCGCGACCATCGAGGGCGACGTGCCGACGCCGAACGAGGACCCGACCTACTGTCGGTTCGCCCCCCGGTGTCCGAAGGCGTTCACCGAGTGCGACACGGTCCACCCAGAGCCCGTCGAAGTCGGAGACGGCACGGGCCGACACCGCGCGTCGTGCCTGCTGTACCCCGACGACCTCCCCACGGAGGAGGCGGTCGCCGTCCACCGCGAGGGCGGACAGCGCGGAGGTGACACGCGATGAGTACGACATCCACGGAAGAAGAACAGACTGCGAAGCCGCGCGGAGATACCATCCTCGAGGTCAACGACCTCAAGACCTACTACGAGGACGGCGGCATCCTCGGGAGCAACCCTGTGAAGGCGGTCGACGGCGTCTCGTTCGACATCCAGCGCGGCGAGACGCTCGGGCTCGTCGGTGAGTCCGGCTGCGGGAAGTCCACGCTCGGTCGCACGCTGATGCGCCTCGAAGAGGCCACCGCGGGCGAGGTCAAGCTCAACGGCACGGACATCACCACGCTGTCCGGCTCCGACCTCAAGCAGTTCCGCGAGGACGTGCAGATGGTGTTCCAGGACCCCGATTCGAGCCTCAACGAGCGGATGACCGTCGGCGAAATCGTCCGCGAGCCGCTCGACGTTCACGACTGGAAGACGCCGTCAGAGCGCCGCGAACGCGTCCGCGAACTGCTCGAAACCGTCGGGTTGCAGGAACAGCACTACTACCGCTACCCGCACCAGTTCTCCGGCGGCCAGCGCCAGCGCATCGGCATCGCCCGGGCGCTCGCGCTCGAACCGGAGTTCATCATCCTCGACGAGCCGGTGTCGGCGCTCGACGTGTCCGTGCAGGCGAAGATTCTCAACCTGCTCGAAGACCTGCAAAACGAGTTCGGGCTGACGTACCTGTTTATCGCCCACGACCTCGCGGTCGTCCGCCACATCTGCGACCGCGTCGCCGTGATGTACCTCGGCAACATGATGGAAATCGGCCCGGCAGACGAGCTGTTCGACGAGCCGGCGAACCCGTACACTCACGCGCTGTTGTCGTCGATTCCGGAGCCGGACCCGACCGTCGAGCGCGACCGCATCACCCTCCGCGGGACGCCGCCGAGCCCGCGGGACCCGCCGTCTGGCTGTCCGTTCTCGACGCGCTGCCCGGTGAAGATTCGCCCGGCGGCGTACAGGGAGATGGACCCCGACCTCTGGGAGCGCATCGAAATCTTCCGCGAGGTCCTTCGCGAGCGCTCTCGCGCCGACCCCTCGCTGAGCGACCGCGTCCGGAAACTGCTCGGCCGCGAGACCCACCGCGCCGGGATGGACGAAATCATCCCCGAACTGTTCGGCGACTTCGACGCGCCCTCGGACGTGATGAACCACATCCGCGAGGCCGCCGACTACGCCGAAAACGACGACGAGGACGCCGCACGGACCTACCTCCGGGAGGAGTTCGGCAGCGTCTGTGACCACGAGCGACCCGAACAGCTCGCGGTCGGCAACCGGGGGCGACTGAGCCTCTGTCACCGCCACGAGGCCGAGTACGAGGAGCCGGCGACCGTCTTCGAGACGCTCGTCCAATAGCCATGGAGTTCGACCCACGCCGATTCGGCGTCAAGGCCATCGACGCCGTGGTCTACGCCGTCTCCCTCACCGGCGTGGTGTTCGTCGTGACCGCCGTCGTGAGCACGCTCGCCGGCAACGGACTGCCCGGCGCGAAGTGGCTCATGTTCTTTCTCGGGTTCGCCATGTTCGGCTACGCGTCGCTCAAAGTCCGCCCGAAGGCGGCGTGGAAACGCGGGGACGAGAACGACGGTAACGGCGGCAACGGCAGCAGCGACGGCGGCCTGTTCTCGGGGAGCGACGAACCGGTCGGCGTCGAAAAGCTCGTCGGGGACGCGCTCGACGCGATACTCCCGCCGCGACTGCGACCGGCGAACAGCGACGAGCGGCCGTCGAGCGGGGTGAAGCTCCTCCTCGCGTCGGTCTGTATCCTCGCGACTTCGTACGCGATGGAAGTCGTCTTCGAACTCAACTACTGACCGGCTCGGAGCCACCCGTGACCTTCGATGCCTTTTACCATATACGTCGTCCAGAACGGGTATGGCCGAGCTCGGAGACGACGAGACGCCCGAGGCCGAACGGATCGCGAGCGATGCGGACCGTCGCCGCGAGGCGTGGGGCGCGACGCTCGACGACATGACAGCGATGGCCGACGAGTTCGAGGACGAGGGGTGGGAGACGGTCCGCATCCCGGCGGGTGACAGCGGCCCGTTCGGCCCCTCCAGCGGCAAAGGCGACGAGGGGGCGTTCGGCCTCGCGTACGTCATCCCCGGCGACAAGGCCGAGACCGTCGCCGACCTGTTCGAAGCGACCTCGTTCCCCGAGTACGAGGTGTACCGCGCGGAGAACGACGGCCGCGTCTACATCGTGACGGCGCTGTTCTCGCCGGAGACCGAGACCGCGGTCTTCATCGCGGGCGCGTGGGACCTCCGCGAGGCGCTTGAGTGTGCGACCGTCGCCGTCGAGGAGGGGCGGATGTACTCCTACCTCCAGAAGCTCGACGGCACCGTCGTCGGCGTCGTCGAACACGACGACCCCGAGAAGTTCTTCCCCAACCTCGACGCGATTCGGCGGTACGCGCCGAACAGCGACGACGAGGGCGAAGGCGGCGAGAACTGAGCCGAGGACCGTTCTGCTTCTGCGCCGCGTGCGCACCGTCTGTCCTCCGACCCTCGCGAGCGGCGGCGGACGCCTGTCAGCGAGGCGAAAGCGTTCGCAGAGTACATTAGGCGGGGGGAAGAAAGCGGGTGTATGAAAGTAGCCGACGCGATGACCCGCGGTGAGGAGGTCGTGACGGTGTCCCTGCCGGGCACGCGCGACGACGTGCTGGAATACCTCCAAGAGCGTGGGTTCTCTTCTGTTCCTGTGGTGAAAGAGACCGACGAGGGGACGAAGTACCGAGGGCTCATCTCTCGGGAGGACCTCATCGAACACCCCGACGAGGACCAGCTAGCGGTGCTCGTCCGCGAGGTGCCGACCGCGAGCGCCGACGACGACCTCGAAGCGGTGGCCGCGACGATGGTCTCGGAGGGTGCGCGCCGAATCCCCGTCGTCGACGGCGACGCCATCGAAGGCATCCTCACCGTCACCGACGTGGTCCGGGCCATCGCCCGCGGCGACATCGACGGCGAGACCGAGGTCGGTGGCGTCGCCGCCCGCGACGTGAACACCACGTACGTCGACGTGCCGCTCCACATCGTCGAACGCGAGATATTCTACGCGAACGTGCCCTACGCGGTCGTCCTCGACGACGAGGCCTCGCTGGCCGGCATCGTGACCGAAGTCGACATCATCGAGGTCGCCCGCGTCGTCGAAGGCGAGGCCGGCACCGGCGACTCGGTCGCCAATCAGGACGACGAGTGGATGTGGGAGGGCATCAAGGCGGTCGGCAACCGCTACATCCCGACCCGGAACGTCGAGATACCGGCCGAACCGGTGTCGAAGTTCATGACCGACGACCTCGTGAGCGTCGCCACGCGTGCCACCGCCAAGGACGCCGCCCAGACGATGATTCGCGAGGACATCGAGCAGATTCCGCTCGTCTCCGGCGACGAACTCATCGGCGTCGTCCGCGACATCAACCTGCTGGAGGCGCTGTATGAGTGAGGGCGACGAGTCCGCCGCGCTCACCGAACTCGCCAAGCGACGGGGCTTTTTCTTCGGCTCCTCGGAGGCCTACGGCGGCGTCGGCGGCTTCTACACCTACGGCCCGCAGGGCGCGGCCCTAAAGTCCAACGTCGAGGAGGCGTGGCGCGAGCGCTTCGCCGTCCAGGAGGGTAACCTCGAAATCGAAGCGCCGACCATCATGCCCGAGCCCGTCTTCGAGGCGTCGGGCCACCTCGACGGCTTCGACGACATGCTCGTCGAGTGCGCCGAGTGCGGCGAGTCCCACCGCGCGGACCACCTCATCGAGGACAACTCCGAACTGGAGGACGCCGAGACGCTGTCGCCCGAGGCGGCCGCGGAGAAAATCGCCGACCTCGGCCTCGTCTGTCCGACCTGCGGCGCGGACCTCGCCGGCCAGTCGGTCGAGGACTTCAACCTCATGTTCGAGACGAACATCGGCCCCGGTTCCTCGACGCCGGGCTACCTCCGCCCCGAGACGGCGCAGGGCATCTTCGTGGAGTTCCCGCGCATCAAGGAGTACGCGCGCAACAGCCTCCCGTTCGGCGTGACGCAGGTCGGCCGCGCCTACCGCAACGAGATTTCGCCGCGGAAGAGCATCGTCCGCACCCGCGAGTTCACGCAGGCCGAACTGGAGCACTTCATCGACCCCGAGCGCGACGAGGCCGACCTTTCGGCGGTCGAGGACGTGGAGGTGCTTCTGTACCCCGCGACCGAACAGGAAGCCGACGACGGCGACTACGTCGAGACGACCATCGGCGAGGCCGTCGAGGACGGCATCATCGGCAACGCGTGGCTCGGCTACTTCCTCGGCATCGCCCAGGAGTGGTACGAGACCGTCGGCGTCGACATGGACCGCTTCCGCTTCCGCCAGCACCTCGCGGGCGAGCGCGCCCACTACTCCTCTGACTGCTGGGACGCAGAAAGCGAGGTCGACGGCGACTGGATAGAAATCGCGGGCTTCTCGTACCGCAGCGACTACGACCTCTCGAAGCACGGCGAGTACGGCGACGACGACTTCACCGTCTTCCAGCAGTACGACGAGCCGAAGACGGTCGAGCGCGCCGTCGTCGACCCCGACATGGCGACGCTCGGTCCCGAGTTCGGCGCGCAGGCCGCCGACGTGGCCGAGGCGCTGGAGACGCTCGCCGAGCGCGACCCCGACGCCTTCGACGCCGACGAGGTGACGCTGGACATCGACGGCGAGGAGATTACCGTCGACACCGACGTGGCGAACTTCTCGGTCGAGACGCAGACCGAAGCGGGCGAGCACATCACGCCGCACGTGGTCGAGCCGTCGTTCGGTATCGACCGCACGGTGTACACGCTTCTCGCGCACGCGTACGAGACCGACGAAGTCGACGGCGAGGCGCGGAGCTACCTCTCGCTTTCGCCGTCGGTCGCGCCGACGAACGTCGGCGTCTTCCCGCTCGTGAGCAACGTGGACGAACTGGTCGACCTCGCCGACGACGTGGCCGAAGAACTCCGCGCGGCCGGCTTCGCGGTCGTCTACGACGACTCCGGCAGCATCGGTCGGCGCTACCGCCGACAGGACGAGGTGGGCACACCGTTCTGCATCACCATCGACCGCGACGGGCTCGAAGGCGACGGCGCGGACACCGTCACTATCCGCGAGCGCGACAGCGGCAAGCAGGTCCGACTGCCCGTCGACGACCTCGTCGGAACGCTCGTCGGCCTGCGCGCCGGCACCGCCTCGTTCGACGACGTGCTCGACGCAAACGAGGTCGTCGAGGCGTAACCCGCCGTGGGGCGACCGAGCACCGCCGAGGTGAAGCGGCGACTGGTCCACGCGAGCGGCTCGGGGATGCCGCTTTTGTACCTCCTCGGGCTGGTCGAGTGGCGTACCCTCGGGTATCTGTTCGTCTTCCTCGCGGCGGTCGTCAGCGTCCTCGAACTGCTCCGGCTGTTCGGCGGCCTCGACTGGGCCGTCTACGACGACCTCACCCGCGAGTACGAACAGGACAACGTCGCCGGCTACGCGCTGTACGTCTACAGCCAGACGGCCGTCGCGCTGGTGTTCGGCCCCCACATCGCGGTTCCGGGGATGCTCATGCTCACCATCGGCGACCCGATAAGCGGCCTCATGGGCTCCGCACCGGTGGGTGAGTTGAAGTCGGTGCGGACGCTCGCGGCGATGTTCGCGGTCTGTTTCGCCCTCGCCGCGCCGTTCGTGGTTCCCGTCTCGGGGGTCGTCGCGGGCGGCCTCGCCGCGGCTGCCGGCGCCGCCGGGGCGACGCTGGCCGACGGCGCGAAGCCGGTCGTCGCCGGCTACGTCATCGACGACAACCTCTCGATTCCGCCGGTCGCCTGTACCGCCATCGCGGCGACGCTCTGGCTGCTCACCTGAGCGGAAGGCGGCTTTATTTTGCCCGCTCGCCAATCGTCGGGACATGACTGTCTACGAGAGCGACCTTCCGGGCGTCGGGAAGAAACACGAGGTGGACCTCGGCGACGGCTCCCGGCTGGTCATCGTGACGCACAACACCGGCAAGCGGGAGGTGTTCCGGCGCGCGAGCGCCGACAGCGACTCCGAGAAGCTGTTCGAACTCACCGACAAACTCGCCCGACAGGTGGGGACGCTCCTCGAAGGCGCGTACTTCCAGCCGGTCCAGACGGAGACCATCGAGACGCTGCTGGGTGGGGACACGCTCATCGAGTGGGTCGAGGTCGGCGCGAACTCCGACCTCGCGGGCAAGACGCTCGGCGAGTCCGACCTCCGGCAGGCGACCGGCGCGTCCGTCATCGCCATCGAACGGGGCGACGAGGTCGTCACCTCGCCCGGCGGCGACGCCATGGTCGAAGCCGGCGACACGCTCGTCGTCATCGGTCCCAAGACGGCCTGCCGCGACTTCGTCGCGCTCGTCGAAAGGGGCCTGATGGCGGCGGCGCTGCTCGAATTCGGCTATCTGTTCGCCGTCCTCGCGGTCGTCGGAGCGGTCGCGCTCCGCCTCGGCCTGTCGGTGATTCCCCTCTACGTCGGCGGCGGCGTCGTCGCCGGGCCGTACGTCGCCGGGCGGTTCGGCCTCCCGTACGTCCCGAACGGCGAGGTCGTGACGATTCTGGCGGAACTCGGTATCGTCCTCCTCTTGTTTTTCCTCGGCCTTGAGTTCAGCCTCGACCGACTCCGGGCGTCGGGGGCGAAAATCGGCCGTGCGGGCGTCATCGACCTCGCGGTGAACCTCCCCATCGGCGTCGCCATCGGCCTCGTCCTCGGCTGGTCGCCGGTCGAGGCGCTCCTGCTCGGCGGCATCGTCTACATCTCGTCGTCGGCCATCGTGACGAAGACGCTCATCGACCTCGGGTGGATTGCCGACCCCGAGTCGGAGCCGATTTTGGGCACGCTCGTCTTCGAGGACCTCGCTATCGCGGTCTACCTCGCGGTCGTCACCTCGCTCGTGCTCGGCGGCGACGGCGGCGTCGCGGCCATCGGGCGGTCGCTCGCCATCGCCTTCGGCTTCCTCGGCCTGCTGTTCGTGGCCGTCCAGTACGGGACGGCGCTGTTCGCCCGCGTCCTCGACGTAGAGAACCAAGAGGCGTTCGTCCTGCGGGCGCTCGCGGTCGTCGTCCCAATTTCGGGCGCGGCGCTCGCGCTCGGGGTGAGCGAGGCCGTCGCGGCGTTCTTCGTCGGCATGGGCTTTTCGACGAGCGGCCACCGGGAACGACTCGAACACCTGCTCGTCTCCGTGCGCGACGTGTTCGCCGCGGTGTTCTTCTTCTGGATTGGGCTCGGCACCGACCCGACGCTGTTGGCGGCGGCGGCCGTCCCGCTCGCCATCGCGGTCGTCCTCTCGACGCCGTCGAAGGTTCTCTCGGGCTATCTCGGCGGTCGGGCGTACGACCTCTCGGCGCACCGGTCGCTCCGGGTCGGCGTCGGGATGGTCCCCCGCGGCGAGTTCTCGCTCGTCATCGCGGCGCTGGCCGCCGCGGGCACGACGCCGGTGATGCGCGACATCATCCCGGCGTTCGCCGTCGGCTACGTGTTCGTCATGAGCGCGCTCGGCACGGTGTTGATGCAGCGGTCCGACCTCGTGGAGCGTCTGGTCTTCCGCGGCGGCGAGACTGACGGCGAGGCCTCGGCGGAGGGCGCCTGAGTCGCCCCGGCGGGGCGTGTTCGAACCGTCGGTGGCGAATCGACCGCGGCCGACGCCGACCGACCCGAACGTCGAGGCCGACTCGAACGACTCGACTGCTCGACCGGCCACAGAACACTTACCCGAAGAGCCGTCACGTTGCGGGTGCTATGACCCTTATCGAGTGGCTCATCATCGCAGTCGTCGTGGTCGCGGTTATCGCGCTCGTCCTCGCGCTCGTCGACAACGAACTGCTGGTCGAACTCGCCGGGGAGTTGCTCGACTGAGGAAACGTTTGCGTCGCCGGAAGCGTTTAATAGGGAAGCCGCCGTAGCGTCTCACAACCATGGCGACTCGCAGCACTTGCGCCACTTTTGCCCCGCTGCGAGCCGCGGCTGTCCGACCCCGACGACGGGCCCTTTAGGGCCACAATCATCACCTCCTTCGGGACACGTCGAAACCGCTAATCTCCTGTTTTCGTGCCCATAGGCATCTCTACCTCTTAATTTCACAGAACGAATGCAAAGAATTTATCTGTATGTCCCCGCCACAGACGAGTACATGAAGAAAGTCGCACTCGCGTTCTCGGGCGGACTCGACACGACAGTCTGCGTCCCGATTCTCGAAGAGGAGTACGGATACGACGAAGTCGTCGGCGTCACGGTCGACGTCGGCCAGCCCGAAGAGGAGTTCGAGGAGGCCTACGAGACGGCCGAGGCCCTCGGACTGGAACACTACGTCGTCGACGCGAAACAGGAGTTCGCACAGCTCTGTCTCGACTCGGTCTGCGCCAACGCGGACTATCAGGGCTACCCGCTCGGCACCGCGCTCGCACGCCCGGTCATCGCCAAGGCGATTCTCGAGAAAGCCGAAGAAGCAGGCTGTGACGGCATCGCTCACGGCTGTACGGGCAAGGGCAACGACCAACTCCGCTTCGAGGCGGTCTGGCGCGCCTCCGACCTCGAAGTCATCGCACCCGTCCGCGAGATGGGCATGACCCGCGAGTGGGAAATCGAGTACGCCGCCGAGAAGAACCTCCCGGTGCAGGGCGGCAACGAGGGCGTCTGGTCCATCGACACGAATCTCTGGAGCCGTTCCATCGAGGGCGGCAACCTCGAAGACCCCGGCTACGTCCCGCCGGAGGACATCTACGAGTGGACCGACCAGCCCTCGGACGAGACGGAACTCATCGAAATCGCGTTCGAAGACGGCTACCCGGTCGCCGTCGACGACGAGGAGCTCGAACCCCTCGAACTCATCTCGCTTCTCAACGAGAAGGCCGGCAAGCACGGCGTCGGCCGCACGGACATGATGGAAGACCGCATGCTCGGCCTCAAGGTGCGCGAGAACTACGAGCACCCGGCCGCGACGACGCTCCTGAACGCCCACGAGGCGCTCGAAGGGCTCGTCCTCACGAAGGAGGAACGCGACTTCAAGGCCACCGTCGACAACGAGTGGTCCCAGAAGGCCTACGAGGGCCTCATCGACGCCCCGCTCGTGGGCGCGCTGAACGCCTTCCTCGAAAAGACCCAAGAGCGCGTCACGGGCACCGTGACCATCAAGTTCGAGGGCGGACAGGCCCGCCCGGTCGGCCGCGAGTCCGAGTACGCCGCCTACTCCGAGTCCGCCGCCTCCTTCAACACGGAGACGGTCGACGGCATCGAGCAGGCCGACGCCACGGGCGTCGCCAAGTACCACGGCTTCCAGGCGCGCCTCGCCAACCAGAACGCGAAGAAAGAAAAGCCCGAACTCGCCGCAGACGGCGGTAGCGACTGAGATGGCAGGCGAGGACGGCGACTCCGAGGGCGTCATCCGCCGGGACCGCTTCAGCGGCGGCCCCGCCCGCGGGTTCATGTCGAGCCTCGCGGCCGACGAACGCATCTTCGAGGCCGACCTCGCCGTCGACCGGGCGCACGTCGTGATGCTCGCGTCGCAGGACATCATCGAGTCCGAGGTCGCGAGCGAGATTCTCGCCGCGCTGGACGAGGTCGAGGCCGCGGGCCACGACTCGCTTTCGGGCGGCGAAGACGTCCACGAGGCCATCGAGGCCGCCGTCATCGACATCGTTGGCCCCGACGGCGGAAAGATGCACACCGCCCGCTCGCGCAACGACGAGGTGGCGACCTGCATCCGCTACCGCCTGCGCGAGGACGTGCTTTCGGCGCTCGACGCGGCGCTCGCCCTGCGCGAGTCGTTACTCGAGACGGCCGCCGAACACACCGAGACGGTGATGCCCGGCTACACGCACCTCCAGCCCGCGCAACCGACGACGGTCGCGCACTTTCTCCTCTCGTACGAACGGGCGGTCGCCCGCGACTGCGCCCGCCTCATGTGCGCGTACGAGCGCATCAACCAGTCGCCGCTCGGGTCGGCCGCCTTCGCGGGGACGCCCTTCGACGTGAACCGCGAACTCGCCGCCGACCTGCTCGGCTTCGACCGCGTGATGGAGAACTCGATGGACGCCTCCGCGACCCGCGACTTCCTCGCGGAGACGCTGTCGGCGCTCACGACCCACGCGGTCACGCTCTCCGGCCTCGCCGAGGACCTCGTGATATTCTCGAACAAGGGGCTCGTCGAGCTGTCGGACGACTACTCGTCGACCTCCTCCATCATGCCGCAGAAGAAGAACCCCGACACGATGGAGCTCGTCCGCGCCGTCGCGGGCGACGCGGTCGGAGAACTCACCGGCCTCCTGACGACGCTAAAGGGGCTGCCGCGTGCGTACAACCGCGACCTCCAGCGCGCCCACAAACACGCGTTCCGCACCGTCGACGACGTGGGCGAGGCGGCCGCGGTCGCCGCCGGCGCGGTGGCGTCAGCGGCGTGGCCCGAAGACGAACTCGCCGCGGCCGCGGGCGACGGCTTTTCGACCGCGACCGGCGTGGCTGACCTGCTGGCGATGGCCGGCCTGCCGTTCCGCACGGCCCACGAGGTCGTCGCGGAGGCGGCCGCCCGCTCCGAGGGAACGCCCGACGTGGCAACACTTGACGCCGTCGCTACGGACGTATTAGGTGAGTCACTCTTTACGCACGTGACAGCCGAGGCCGTCGAAGCCGCGCTCGACCCGACCGAGAGCGTGGCGAGTCGCGATTCGGTCGGCGGGCCCGCGCCCGCCGCCGTGGAAGCGACCCTGTCGACGGCCCGCGACGAGCTCTCGGACGACGCCGCCGCGGTCGCGGACGCCCGCGACTCACTTTCGGCGGCCGCCGAAGGCCTCGACGAGGAGGTTTCGAGCTATGTCTGAGTCCGACCGCGCAACGCCCACGGGCCTGCTCCGACGACCGCGAGCGGTCGCGCCGCGACGACCGGCGGGGCTCCGACGACCCCGACCGGAACCGCGGCGACGACGACCACGACCGACGCGGGGGACGGGTCGACCGGTCCGACGACCGGTCCCGTCTCCGGCGTCGAGTGAGCGTGGCACCCAAGCTCGACGCGTCGTTCAGCCGACCCGTATTGTCGGCAGATTCGACAGATAACACCCGTTAGAGGCTTCTTTGCATTAATTTTCTCCGCGTAATTTTCGACGGCTTTAATACCATCCGTCGACCAGCCACGGATGTAATGAGCGACACCATCACCGCGGAAGACCCGCTGAGCGGAGAGGAAATCGAGCTGCCGGCCGACGTCGAAGTCGGTGAAATCATCGACAGCCCCGCCACGGGCGCAGAGCTTGAGGTCGTCTCCCTCGACCCCGTGACACTCGAAGAAGCGCCCGAACTCGAAGAGGACTGGGGAGAGTAAATTGCACGTTGGACTGCTCTATTCCCGGATTCGCCGCGACGAGAAGCTGCTTCTCAACGAGCTTCGCGACCGCGGCCACGAGGTGACGAAGATAGACGTTCGGAAAGAGCAGTTCGACCTCACGGAGCCGCCGGAATCGTTCGACGGACTCGACGTGGTGGTCGACCGCTGTCTGGCGACGAGCAGGAGCATCTACATCACGCGCTTCCTGAAGTCGTACGGAATCCCGGTCGTCAACTCCCACGAGACCGCCGATATCTGCGCCGACAAGGCGAAAAACAGCCTCGCGCTCGCGGACGCCGGCGTCCCCACGCCGAACACGAAAGTGGCGTTCACGGTCGACTCGGCGATGGACATCGTCGAGGAGTTCGGCTACCCCTGCGTCCTCAAGCCGGTCGTCGGCTCGTGGGGTCGCCTGATGGCGAAAATCGACTCCGAGTCGGCCGCCGAGGCCATCCTCGAACACAAATCGACGCTCGGTAACTACGAGCACAAGGTGTTCTACATCCAGGAGTTCGTCGAGAAGCCGGGCCGCGACATCCGCGTGCTCGCCACCGACGGCGAACCCGTGGCCGCGATGGTCCGCTCGTCGGACCACTGGCTCACGAACGCCGCGAAAGGCGCGAGCGTCGAGGAGTTCGAACTCGACGACCGCGCGAAGGAACTCGTCAAACAGGCGTCCGACGCGGTCGGCGGCGGCCTGCTCGGCGTCGACCTCATGGAGACGGGAGACGACTACACCGTCCACGAGGTCAACCACACCGTCGAGTTCAAGGCGCTCAACGACGCCGTCGAGGCGGACGTTCCCGCGACGGTCGTCGACTGGCTCGAAGCCAAGGTCGACGGCGAGCAGTCGCTGGCGGAGGTCTCGGCGTGAGCGACCAACTCACCGCGGGCGTCGTCGGCGGCTCCGGGTTCACCGGCGGCGAACTGCTCCGCCTGCTCGACGGCCACCCGAACTTCGATATCGAACAGGCGACAAGCCGCTCCTACGAGCGCAAGACCGTCGGGCACGTCCACCCGAACCTTCGTCACCTCGACCTCCGTTTCACCTCGCCGGAGGACCTCGAATCCGTCGACGTGCTGTTCACGGCGACGCCCCACGGCGTCTCGATGGAGCACATCGACGCCTTTCAGGACGCGGCGGACACCGTCGTCGACCTCTCCGCGGACTTCCGCCTCTCCGAGGCGGCGCAGTACGACGAGTGGTACGACGGCCACGTCTGCCCCGAGTATCTGGAGCAATCGGAGTACGCGCTCCCCGAACTGAACCGCGAGAACCTCCCCGGCGCGGACCTCATCGCCGCGGGCGGCTGTAACGCGACCGCGACGATTCTCGGCCTCAAGCCGCTTTTCGACGCTGGCATCCTCGCCGGCGACGAGCAGGTCGTCGTGGACGTGAAAGTCGGCTCGTCGGAGGGCGGCGCGGGCGCGAGCAAGGCGTCGTCGCACGCCGAGCGCTCGGGCATCGTCCGCCCCTACGCGCCGACCGGCCACCGTCACGAGGCCGAAATCGAGGAGTACCTCGGGCTTTCGGTCTCGTTTACCGTCCACGCGGTCGACATGGTCCGCGGCGCGGCGGCGACCTGTCACGTCTTCCCCGACGGCCCCGTCTCGAAGGGCGACATGTGGAAAGCGTTCCGCGGCTCCTACGGCGACGAACCGTTCATGCGCACCGTCGCCGGCGGCGGCGGCGTCTACCGCTACCCGGAACCGAAGTCGGTCGCCGGGACGAACTTCGGCGAGGTCGGCTTCGAAGTCGACCCCGGAAACCGACGACTCGTCGTCTTCTCGGCCATCGACAACATGATGAAAGGCTCCGCGGGGCAGGCGGTCCACGCCGCCAACATCGCGCTCGGGCTGGACGAGACCGCCGGACTCGACTTCACCGGCTTCCACCCCGTCGGCTCGCCCTGACCGCACCGCCCCCGAACGCTCGCCCCGACCCACGATTTACGCACCATCTCGACTATGACAGGATACACACGCGAGGAACTGCTCGCGGCACACGAACAGCTCGTCGACAACGAAGCGAACCTACTCACCGATGGCGGCTCCGAGCCGCCGGTCGTCGTCAAAATCGGCGGCGCGAAGGCCGTCGACCCGCAGGGAGCCGTCTCCGACGTGGCCCACCTCGTCGCCAACGGCACCGACGTGGTCGTCGTCCACGGCGGTTCGACCGCCGTCGACGAGACGCTCGAAGAACTCGGTGAGGAGCCGACCTACGTCGAGTCGCCCTCGGGCGTCTCCGGCCGCTTCACCGACGAGCGCACCATGGAGGTCTTCTCGATGGTGATGCCCGGCAAGCTCAACACCGACCTGACGGCGCTGTTCCGCGAGGCGGGCGTCGACGCGCTCGGCCTCTCGGGCGTCGACGGCGGCCTTCTGACCGGCCCGCGCAAGTCGGCCGTCCGCGTCGTCGAAGACGGCAAGAAGAAAATCAAGCGCGGCGACCACTCCGGGAAGATTACCGCGGTGAACGCGACGCTCCTCGAAACGCTCCTCGACGGCGGTTACACGCCCATCGTGACCGTTCCGATGCTCGCCGACGACGGCGTGCCGGTCAACGCCGACGCCGACCGCGCCGCCGCCGCAGTCGCGGGCGCGCTCGGCGCGAAACTCGTCGTCCTCACCGACGTGAAGGGCGTCTACGCCGACCCCGACGACGAGTCGACGCTCATCGAGACGGCCGACACGCCCGAGGAGTTCTCGGCGCTCGAATCGGCCGCCGAGGGGTTCATGACGAAGAAGGTCATGGCCGCGAAGGAGGCGCTCGACGGCGGGGCCGCCGAGGTCGTCGTCTCCGACGCGAACCTCAACGACCCCATCGTGACGGCGCTCAACGGCGGCGGCACGCACGTGACGCCCGGCGCGCTGGTCGAAGCAGAGGAGGCTGAGCAGTAATGTCAGGATTCGTCTTCAACGAGAAACCCATCGCCATCGAGTCCGGCGAGGGGCCGTACCTCTACGCCGACGACGGTACCGAGTACCTCGACTTCGGCGCGAGTTACGCCGTCGCGGCGCTCGGCCACTCCCACCCCGCGGTCACCTCCGCGATTCAGGAGCAGGCCGCGAAGTTGACCTACGTGCAGGCGTCGTACCCCGTCGAGGTTCGCACGGAACTCTACGAGAAGTTGGCGACGCTCGCACCCGGCGACATCTCGAACGTCTGGCTCTGTAACTCCGGCACCGAGGCCAACGAGGCGGCGATGAAGTTCGCCCGCTCCGCGACCGGCCGCCAGAAAATCGTCGCCACGAAGCGCGCCTTCCACGGTCGCACCCTCGGGAGCCTCGCGCTGACGTGGAAACAGAAGTACAAGAAGCCCTACGAACCGGTCGCCGGCGGCGTCGAGTTCGTCAGCTACGGCGACGAAGAGGAACTCGCCGAGGCCGTCGACGACGAAACGGCCGCGGTCTTCTTAGAGCCGATTCAGGGCGAAGGCGGCATCAACCCCGCGACGGCCGAGTATCTTCAGACCGCCCGCGACCTGACCGAGGACGCCGGCGCGGCGCTCGTCTTCGACGAGATTCAGACCGGCATCGGTCGCACCGGGTCGCTGTGGGCCTGCGAGAACGCCGGCGTCGTCCCCGACATCCTGACGAGCGCGAAGGGTATCGCCAACGGCCTGCCGCTCGGCGCGACGCTCTGCGCCGACTGGATTGCCGACGGCGCGGCCTCCCACGGCTCGACGTTCTCCGGCGGCCCCGTGGTCTGTGCGGCGGCGAACGCCACCCTCGACACCATCGTCGAGGAGGACCTGCCCGGCCACGCGGCCGCGGTTGGCGACTACCTCACGACGGAACTCGAAGCCGCCGTCGAAGAACACGACCTGCCGGTCCGCGAGGTCCGCGGCGACGGCCTCATGGTCGGCGTCGAGGTCAAACGCGGCGCGAACCGCACGCTGAAGCACCTCGCGCTGTCCGAGCAGTTGCTCGCGCTCCCCGCGGGCCGGACGGTCGTCCGGTTCCTGCCGCCGCTCGTCATCGACGAGGAGCACGCCGACCGCGCGGTGGACGCCATGACGAACGTGTTATCATGAACGCCGAAATCGACCGCGAGGACGGCGGCGAGGCGGACGCGGAGACCGAGACGGAGTCGGCGGCCGACGCAGAGGTCGACGTGACCCCCGACGCGGACGCCGACACCGACGCCCTCGACGAGGGCGAGTGGGCCGACGCGCGCCACCTCCTCTACGACATGGTCTCGACGCCCTCGGTGTCGGGCGACGAGGAGGCGGCCGCCGAGGTGCTGAAGGCGTTCTTCGAGGCGCACGACCGCGAGGTGTGGATAGACGAAATCGGCAACGTCCGCGCGCCGGCCGACGACGCGGTGCTTCTCACCTCCCACATCGACACCGTCCCCGGCGACGTGCCGGTGAAAATCGAAGACGGCGTCCTCTGGGGTCGCGGCAGCGTCGACGCCACCGGGCCGCTCTGTTCGATGGCCGCGGCGGCCGTCGAGACGGGCGCCTCGTTCGTCGGCGTCGTCGGCGAGGAGACCTCCTCGCGCGGCGCGTGGCACCTCGTGGAAGACCGCGAGGAGCCCGACGCGGTCGTCAACGGCGAGCCCTCGGGCTGGGACGGCGTCACGCTCGGCTACCGCGGGTTCCTCTCCGGGACGTACATCTCGACGAGCGAACTCGGCCACTCCTCGCGGCCCGAGGAGAACGCCATCCAGTCCGCGGTCGCGTGGTGGTCCCGCGTGGCCGACTTCTTCGACGAGGAGCGCGACGGCGTCTTCGACACCGTGACGACCAAGCCCGTGACGTTCGACGGCGGCCCGACCGACGACGGCCTCGCGGTCGAGGCGACGGTGGACGTGCAGTTCCGCGTCCCGCCGCGGCTCTCCATCGACGACGTGCGCGAGGTCGCGGAAAGCGAACTCACCCGCGGCGGCGTCCACTGGAACAAGCCCATCCCACCGGTCATGATGAGCCCCCGCACCGACGTGGCGCGGGCGTTCCGCGTCGCCATCCGCAACGTCGGCGGCGTGAAGCCTCGGCTCCTCCGCAAGACCGGGACCAGCGACATGAACATCTTCGCCGGGACGTGGGACTGCCCGATGGCGACCTACGGTCCCGGCGACTCCGACCTCGACCACGCTCCGAACGAACACCTCGACCTCGCCGAGTTCGACAGCGCCATCGACGTGCTCGTCGACGTCTGCGAGCGCCTCGCGGACGACTGAGGCGAGACGAGCGACGGCGAGAACGAGGGACCGACCGACCGAGACGACGAACCGACACGGAGACACGACATACGACACAATGCTCGAAACCACCCACTTCACCGACATCGACGACATCAGCGCATCGGAGTTAGACCGCGTTCTCACCCGCGCCGCCGACATCAAGTCCGGCGACGACGAGACGCAGCTCACCCGAGCGACGCTGGCGATGCTCTTCGAGAAACCGAGTACCCGGACGCGTGTCTCCTTCGAGACGGGGATGACCGAACTGGGCGGCCACGCGCTGTTCCTCGGCCCCGAGGACATCCAGCTCGGCCACGGCGAGCCGCTTTCGGACACCGCGCGCGTGCTGGGTCGCTACGGCGACGCCATCATGGTCCGCCTGTTCGAACACGAGGACCTCCTCGAAATCGCGGAGCACTCCGACGCGCCGGTCATCAACGGCCTGACCGACGACGCCCACCCCTGCCAGACGCTCGCCGACCTGCTCACCATCCGCGAACACGTCGGCGACTTCGACGAGGTGTCCGCGGCGTGGGTCGGAGACGGCAACAACGTCGGCCAGTCGTTCGTCCTCGGCTGTGCGATGGCCGGCATCGACCTCACCGTGGCGACCCCGCCGGAGTACGGCGTCGACGACGACGTGCTCGAGAAGGCCGCCGAACTCGGCTCGACGCCGACGATTACGACCGACCCCGAGGAGGCCGTTTCGGACGCGGACGTGGTCTACACCGACGTGTGGATTTCGATGGGCCAGGAGGACCAGCGCCACGAGAAACTGCAAGCGTTCGAGGGGTTCCAACTCAACGAGGAGTTGCTCTCGGGGACCGACGCGCAGGTCATGCACTGCCTGCCGGCCCACCGCGGCGAGGAGATTACCGGCGACGTGCTCGAAGGCGAGCGCTCGCTCGTCTGGGACCAGGCGGAGAACCGCCTGCACGCCCAGAAGGGTCTCATCGTCGAACTGCTCGAATAAATTCGGGTCCACGGCGGTCGCGGCTCTTTGCAGCTTCTCAGAAGACGCCGTCGAGCGCGGAGGTACGCTCTACCGTTCCCGTCGCCTCCGGCGGTGTCGAGGCCTCCGAGCCTTTTAATCGGATGGCGGCCGAGATTCTCCCGTGGCCCACGCCAACGGCGCACCCGACGACGGCGACGCGGACGGAGCGTGGCGGTTCTTCCCGTACGACGAGCCGTACCCCAATCAGGAGGCGGCGATGTCCGGCATCGCCGACGCGCTCGGCGACGAGCGGAACGTCCTCCTCGAAGGGGCGACCGGGACCGGGAAGACAATCTCCGCGCTCGTGCCCGCGCTCTCGTACGCCCGCGAGCACGACAAGACGGTCGTCATCACGACGAACGTCCACCAGCAGATGCGCCAGTTCGTCGAGGACGCCCGCGCCATCACCAGAGAGGAGGCCATCCGCGCGGTGGTGTTCCGCGGGAAATCCTCGATGTGCCACATCGACGTGGGTTTTCAGGAGTGTCAGACGCTCCGCGATACGACCCGAAGCATCGTCGAAAAGGAGTCCGACAAGGCCGAACTCTCCGAGCAGGCGCAGTCGCTCCTCGACGGGATGCGCGAGGGCGAATCCGGCGCGGCCGACGCGCGAAGCGCCGTCACGGACGAACTCGACGCCATCGACGACGAGTTGGCGGAGTTGAAGGAGGGCAACTACTGCGAGCACTACTACAACAACCTCGCGCGGAACACAGACGAGTTCTTCCAGTGGCTGTTCGACGACGTGCGGACGCCCGACGAGATTTTCGAGTACGCGGGCAAGCAGAACCTCTGCGGCTACGAACTGCTCAAGGAGGGGATGGAAGGCATCGACCTCGTGGTCTGCAACTACCACCACCTGCTCGACCCGATGATACGCGAGCAGTTCTTCCGGTGGTTGGACCGCGACCCCGACGACGTGATTACGGTGTTCGACGAGGCGCACAACATCGAGAGCACGGCCCGCGACCACGCGAGTCGCGCGCTCACCGAGAACACGCTCGAAAGCGCGATGAACGAGTTGGAAGACGAAGACGACTCGCGGGCCGAGAGCGCCCGCAACGTCATCGGGACGTTCCTCGACGCGCTCCGCGACAGCTACGAGGAGGCGTTCGGCTTCGGCGAGCGCGAGCAGGTCGGTGAGAACTGGTACGACCTCTCTATCGCCAGTCAGGGTCGCCGCGACGACCTGACGATGGAGTTCCTACAATCCTACGAGGGCCGCGGCATCGACGTGGAAGTCGAACTCGCCCTCCAGTTGGGCAAGCAGTTAGACGAGCAGTACGAAGACGCGTACAAGAACGGCGAGGCGACGACGCGCAAGGAGTGCCAGACGTTACAGGCGGCGAACTTCATCGCTGACTGGACGGAGCTGGGCGACGAACTCGGCCGCCACCCGATGCTGTCGGTCCGCCGCGACGGCGGCACCGACGAGATTTACGGCCGCGCGGAACTGTACACCTGTATCCCGCGGGAGGTCACGAAGGAGCTGTTCGAGGAGGTTCACGCGAGCATCCTGATGTCGGCGACGCTCCGTCCGTTCGACGTGACGGAAAGCACGCTCGGCCTCGACGACCCGGTGACGATGGCCTACGGGCTCGAATACCCCGAGAAGAACCGCCGGACGTTTTCGGTCTCGCTGCCCGCGCTGTTCTCCTCCGAGCGCGACGACCCCGGCACACAGGAGACGGTCGAGGAGGTGCTCGCGGACGCCGCCGGCTTCACGCCGGGGAACACGCTCGCGTTCTTCCCGTCGTACGCCGAGGCCGAGCGCTACCACGAGCGCCTGCGCGCCAACCCGGACATCGACGCGGAGCTGTTTTTAGACGAACCGGGCGTCCGCGCCGAGGAGATGCGCCGGGAGTTCGTCGGCAAGGACGGCGCGGTGCTTCTCACCTCGCTGTGGGGGACGCTCGCGGAGGGGGTGAGCTTCGACGGCGACGACGCCCGAACGGTCGTGGTCGTCGGCGTACCCTACCCGCATCTCTCCGAGCGGTTGGAGGCGGTACAGGACGCCTACGACCGCGTCTACCGTCGGAAAAAGGACGCCGGCTGGCGCTACGCCGTCGAAATTCCGACGATTCGAAAGACCAGACAGGCGCTCGGGCGGGTCATCCGCGCGCCCGACGACTTCGGCGTCCGCGTGCTGGCCGACAAGCGCTACACCCGCGAGAGTTCCTCCATGGGGAAGTACGGCGTCCGCGGGTCGTTCCCGGTCGAAGAGCGCGCTGAAATGGTCGATATCGCGCCGAACAAACTCAAGTTCGCCATGCTGAACTTCTACACCGACCACGACGCCTACGACGGCGACCCGCCGCGACCCTGAGCCTGAGCGGGTCGCGCTCGGCGCGGAAAGGCCGGTCGCGACCGCCGTGCGATTCTTACCTGTTCGAACCAACACAGGGTGATGAGTGCGACCCCTCCCGGCCCGAAGGGCCTCCCGTTGTTCGGCGCGAGCAGACAGTACGCCCGCGACCCGTTTACGTTCCTGACGGCCGTCGCGGACGCCTACGGCGACGTGGTCCACTTCGACCTCGGCCCGCTGGACACGTACATGCTCACGAACCCGGCGGACGTCGAGACGGTGCTCGTGAGCGAGGCGTCGAAGTTCAGAAAGCCGCAGTTCCAAGACCGCGCCATCGGTGACCTGCTGGGCGACGGCCTGCTCATGAGCGAGGGCGCGACGTGGAAGAAACAGCGCCAACTCGCCCAGCCGGCGTTCGACGTGCGGCGCATCTCGACGATGGCCGGCATGATGACCGACCGGACGGAGTCGATGCTGTCGTCGTGGGGCGACGGCGACGTGGTGGACGTGCAACTGGAGATGGCGCGGCTGACCGTCGAGATAATCGTCGACGCCATGTTCGGCACCGACCTCGACGACGAGCGCATTCGGCGGGTACAGGAGAACCTCGAACCGCTGGGCGCGCGGTTCGAACCCGACCCGCTTCGGTTCCTGACGCCCGACTGGGCACCGACGCGAGAGAACCGCGAGTACAAGCAGGCGCTGTCCGAACTCGAATCGCTCGTCTGGGACATCGTCGAGGAGCGCCGCGGGACCGAGTACGGCGGGACGCCGGCGTCGTCGGTGCCGGCCGAGGCGACGGGCGAGGAGCGGCCGATGGACCTGCTTTCGATTCTGCTCCGCGCCTACGACGAGGGCGAACAGACCGAACAGAACCTCCGCGACGAGCTGATGACGATGCTCCTCGCGGGCCACGACACGACGGCGCTGACGCTGACGTACGCGTGGTACCTGCTCTCGCAACACCCCGAGGCGGAGGCGAAGCTCCACCGCGAACTGGACGAGGTGCTCGGCGGGCGGACGCCGACGTTCGAGGACGTGCGACAGCTGGAGTACACAGAGCGCGTGCTGAACGAGGCGATGCGGCTGTATCCGCCGGTGTACGTCATGTTCCGCGAGCCGAAGGTGGACGTTCGCCTCGGCGGCTACCGCGTCCCCGCGGGGTCGGCCATCATGCTCCCGCAGTGGGTCGTCCACCGCTCGGAGCGCTGGTGGGACGACCCGTTGGAGTTCGACCCGGACCGCTGGGCACCCGAGCGGGCCGACGACCGGCCGCGCTTCGCGTACTTCCCGTTCGGCGGCGGGCCGCGCCACTGCATCGGCAAGCATCTCTCGCTGCTCGAAGGGCGGCTCATCCTCGGCACCGTCGCCCAGCGGTACGAACTCGACTACGTCCGCGACGAGCCGTTCTCGCTCCGCGGGTCGCTGACAATGCATCCCGAGGAGCCGATGGGGATGCGGCTCCGGGCGCGCGACTGACGGCGCGACCAGCGGACACGGGCACACCGCCGACGCCGGTCGAACCCTCGCCGTCAGGCCGGGAGCGAAATCGAGGCCGTGGTCTCGCGGAACGACGAGTCGTAGATATCGAGTTGCGAGACGGTCCACTCGATGGGGTCGAGCGGCTGGCTCGCGACCGCGCGGGCGTCCGCGACGCTGCCGCCGCGAGCGAGCGTGACGTGCGGGACGTAGTCGTCGCCCTCGATTCCCTCGATAGCGCCGAACTCGTCGGTGAGCGTCCGGTGGAGGTCGAGAAGGCCGGGGCTGTCGACCGCGAGGAAGACGACCGGCGCGGCTCCGCGGGGCGGCTCCTCGAAGAATCGGATGTCAGTGACGCGGGCTTCGAACGCCGGTTGGCCGGCGAGCGCGCGCCGCAACTGTTCGCGGAGGCGGTCGAGGTCGGCGTCTTCGAAGCGCTTGCAGACGAGCGTGTGCCGGTCGCGAACCCGGTCGAACGGGGCGAGGTACGGAAACAGGTCGGACGCGAGGCGGGCGACCCGCCCCGGAACCGGGACGTTCAGACTGTACACGCCCGTGTCTCACGCGAGAGACACAAAGGCGTATCGTCGTCGCCGCGGGAACGTCAGATTCGGTCGAGCAGCCAGAGGACGATGAGCGCCGCGACGACGAGTCCCAAAAGCGGCTGGAGCGGGCCGAGCAGCGCACCGAACAGCCCGAGCACCTCGCCGATGATTTCGAGGACGAGCCAGACGAGGACGAGCAGGAGGATGATTTTCAGCAGGTCCTCCACGTCGATTCGGCCGCGGTTCGTTCGCATACCGGGGCGTGGGGCGTTCGCGGACAAATAGTTGGTGGCCGGGTGAGTGGGTGGGTGAGTAGCCGGCTAGCTTTATTCCGTCTCGGTGTCACTCTCCACCATGGACAGCCTGTTCTACCAGCTCGGGAAGCTCTCGGCGTCCTCCTCGTCGTCTTCGTCGTCGGGCGCGGAGCGGGTCGACAGCGAACCCGGCCGAATCCCGCGGTGGCTCGGTCCCCTCGCGGTCGCGGTTGTCGTCTTCGGCCTCGCGGTGGTCGTCTTCCCCGTCACGCCGCTGACGCTCACGGGCTACGTCGTCCTCGCGCTCGCCGTCGCCGCGGTGTACGACGCGGTCGAAATCGTGCAGGCGTACGAAAAGCGGACGCTGACGGTGTTCGGCGACTACAAGGGCATCCTCGAACCGGGGCTGAACGTCGTCCCGCCGTTCGTCTCGAAGACCTACCGCTTCGACATGCGGACCCAGACGCTCGACGTGCCCTCCCAAGAAGCCATCACGGAGGACAACTCGCCGGTCACGGCCGACGCAGTGGTCTACATCCGCGTGATGGACCCCGAACGCGCCTTCCTGCAAGTCGACAACTACCGCCGGGCCGTCTCGCTGCTCGCCCAGACGACGCTCCGGGCCGCCCTCGGCGACATGGAACTCGACGACACGCTGGCCCGCCGCGACCACATCAACGCGCGCATCCGCCGGGAACTCGACGAGCCGACCGACGAGTGGGGCGTCCGCGTGGAGTCCGTCGAGGTCCGCGAGGTGAAGCCCTCGAAGGACGTCGAGAACGCGATGGAACAGCAGACCTCCGCCGAGCGCCGCCGCCGCGCCATGATTCTCGAAGCGCAGGGTAAACGGCGCTCCGCCGTCGAGAAGGCGGAGGGTGACAAGCAGTCGAACATCATCCGCGCGCAGGGCGAAAAGCAGTCGCAGATTCTCGAAGCGCAGGGCGACGCCATCTCGACTGTGCTTCGGGCCCGGGCGGCGGAGTCGATGGGCGAGCGCGCCATCATCGACAAAGGCATGGAGACGCTGGCGAACATCGGCACCTCGCCGTCGACGACGTACGTCCTGCCGCAGGAACTCACGTCGCTGCTCGGTCGCTACGGTAAGGGGCTGTCCGGCTCGGACGTACAGCAGGCGGCGGGACTCGAAAGCAAGGCGTTCGACGAGGAGACCCGCGAACTCCTCGGCCTCGACGACATCGGTGAAATACTCGGGGAGTTGGACGGCGTCGAGACGGCCGACATCTCCGCGGACGCCGTCGACATCGAAATCGAAGACGGCGGCGTCGAGGCTGAGCGCGTCGAGTGAGAGAAAATCGGAGGCGCGAATCAGTCGGAGACCCGTCCGACGCACCGGGGGCCGGTGCAGCGTCGTGTCCGGTCTGCGGGGGCGACCGGCGCGAGTCCCGTCGTCCGACCGTCGCGGTTCGGTGAGGCGCGAGGCGGACGTGAGACGGGAGCGGCTCGGTGCGTCGACTTTCGGGTCGCGGTTGATTTCCCGCCCGTCCGGTCGAACGAGAGTCGGAACCCTCCGGGAACGTCCTCCCGAACGGGGACGAGACGGGCGTCGGCGTCCCACCACCGGTCTGCGGTTCGCGCAGACACCACACTAGACGGAACAAACACTATTAATCATCTAGGTCGTTGGAGCACCGCGCGCCCCACGAGAGCCAACCCGAGCGATTAATCGCCTTTATTTCTATTTTTCAAGAGGTAGAATAATTTAACCACGTCCGACTCTGACGGTGTGGCATGCAACAGCAATCGTCGGTCGGGACGCGGTCGCTGTCGGCGTCTCGCGCCGAGATGAGCGAGATTCTGATGCCCAACGACACGAACAACCTCGGACGCGCCCTCGGCGGGCGGATTCTGGAGTGGATGGACGTCTGCGGGGCCATCGCCGGGCGGCGCTTCGCTGAACGGCAGGTGGTCACGGCGTCGATGGACCACGTGGACTTCCTCGCACCCATCGACGTGGGCGACGTGGTGACCGTCGAGGCGTACGTCTTCGACACCGGCCGCACCAGCATGGACATCAAGGTGGACGTGACCGCCGAACGCCCGAGCGAGGGCGACCGCCGCGAGACGCTCACATCGTTTTTCACCTTCGTCGCGCTCGACGACGACGAGAATCCGGTTCCGGTCCCGGACCTCGCCTGCGACTCCCAAGAGGAGCGCGAACTGCGCGACTCGGCGCTCCAGAAGCGCCGCGAGCACCGCGCCGCGCTGGCAGAAGAGTTCGAGTAGCGCGGCCCGCTCGCGGACCGCGGGTTCTTGTTCTTATTCTTATTCTTCGTCCGCCGCGCGGACGGTCAACACCGGCGCGTCCGACTGCCGGACGACGCGCTCGGTGACGGAGCCGACGAGGTAGTGGTCGAGACCGGTGCGGCCGTGGGTCGCCATCACGACGAGGTCGATGTCGCCGTCGGCGGCGTAGTCGACGATAGTCGAGTGCGGCACGCCCTCCACGACGATGCGTTCGGTCTCGACGCCCTCGGGGAGCGCCTCGACCGCGGCGTCGGCCGCCGACTCCGCGCGGTCGAGTTCGGATTTTTCCCACACGTCCGGCGCGATGCCGGCCGAGGGCGACTCGAAGCGGTTGCGCGAGTCGGCCACCGACAGCACGTGAACCGTCGCGCCGTAGGTCTCCGCGAGGGTCGCCGCGTGTTCGATGGTCGCGTCGGTCGCGTCGCTGCCGTCGGTCGGAAGCAGGATGTGGTCGTACATGGGTGAGAGTTCAGAATCGAGGACTGTGAAAGTGGTGCCAGTGGGGGTGGTTCGGGTGGTCGTGAGTCGTTAGATACCCAGCGCCATCAGGAACAGCGCCAGCGAGATGACGGCGAAGAGGACGCCGACGAAGTTCTTGATGACGCTGGTCTCCAGCGCGTTCGACACGTAGGGCGCGATTTGGCCGCCGAGGACCGTCGCGGGGACGGTGAAGACGACCATGTTCCACGGCGTCGTCGCGAGGCTCAGCGAGTGGCCGCCGACGAGGCCGCCGCCGAAGACGTGGACGAGCGACGCCAGGATGGCGGTCAGCGCGACCACGATGTGGTTCGTGCCGATGGCGACGCGGACGGGGACTTTCGTGCCGAGCATCGAGATGATGCCGAGTTCACCGATACCGAAGCCGGCGAGGCCCTGGAACATCCCGCCGACGCTGTAATTGGCGAAGCGACGCAGGTAGCCGCCGCGGGTGTAGGTGTAGTCGTCACCGTCGCGGTCGACGCGGGTGACGGTGCCGTCGTCGGCCGTGTTGACGCCCGCGGGGCCGAGCTTACCGGGGTCGTTGGGGAGGCTCGCGGAGACGCCGCCGTCGGTGGCCGCGGCGTGGTCGGAGTCCGACGAGCCGTGGTCCTCGTGGCCGAGGTCGGCGTTGAAAAGCAGGTACGACGCGGCGAGCAGCGCGATTCCGAGCAGCGCGTGGAACACCACGTCGGGGATGACGAACGAAAGCAGCGCGCCGCCGACGACGAACGGGATCGACCCGCCGACGAGCGTCAGCGCCAGCCGCCGGTCGACGAGACCGTACTGGATGAAGGCGACGGCCGAACTGGAGAGGCCGAACGCCTCGCTGATGAGGCCCACCTTGACCAGCGTCGACGAGTCGAGCGGGTGCGCGAAGATGGGGAAGATGAAGATGAGAAACGGGACGAAGAGCGCCGACCCGCTGATGCCGACCGTGTTCACGATGGTCGCGCCGGTGAGGAACACCGGGAACAGCCACCAGTACTGGAGCCAGTACTCCATGCCTGCACCCGACGGCGTCGGTGCCATGGTGAACACCGAGACGAGGAACAGCAGGGGAGCGATGAACACGAGGATGTGTTGGTACTTCAGGAACGACTTCTGAACGTGACTGAGAGACTGAGAGCTCATGGTTCTCGTTGTTGTCAGTTCGCAGTAGCGTTCGCGTGCACTCGCGTGGAGTGACGCGTCGAAAACAGCCCGTTTGCCGAGTCATCAGCGGCACCGACCCGCGCGCGTTCACCGTCTCCCGAGGATGCGACCGCGTCGCACACCGGGTGGACCGGCGTGCGGTGGTCGCCCGAACTGTCGAGCACGGAGTGCTCGAATCCGCGGACCATTCAGGTAATACCTCCGTTGGGGTAGGCGTGGTGAACGGAGTGGGTTGCAGGCTCGTCCGCCGAGGTGCGGATCACGGTGGAACGGCCATAGCGAAGTCGGAGTAATAAGTCTTGATGTCGACCCACTGATTTGGGTACGGACCACACACCGACGCGCGTCGAAAAACCAGTAACATGTGTTTCTATCCAAAATCTGCGCTCACTCGTTGAGTTCGAACGCCCGTCTGACCAGCGCCCGTTCGGTCTCGTAGGTGAGCCGTTGGAGGGCTTCGACCGGGGTAACCCACTGGCGCGCGTCCACCTCGCCGTCCGGTTCGAACGGGCGCTCGTCGACGACGCGCATGTGCCAGACGAACACGCCTTTCGGCCCGGTCGGCGCGCCCGCGTCGTCGGGGACGCGGTACTCGTAGCGCCCGGCGAACCGGCCGCAATCGACCTCGCATCTCGTCTCCTCGCGGACCTCTCTGACGGCGGTCTCGACCAGCGTCTCGCCGGGTTCGAGTTTCCCCTTCGGGAGCGACCAGTCGTCGTAGCGCGGCCGGTGGACGACACAGAGTCGGCCGTCGTCTCGGCGGAGGAGGCCGCCGGCTGCGAACGTCAGGGTTGGGGGGTGAGACACGGCCGGTCAGAACTCGTCCGGCGGCGCGAGACCGTCGTCGTCGCCGTCTCCGCCGTCGCCGTCGTGTTCGTCCGGGTACTCGGGCGCGACGCCGTCTTCGAGCGCGTCCACGTCGAACTCGCGGCGGAGCGTCTGGATGCGGTCGCGGATGTCGGCGGCGAGTTCGAACTCGAGGTTGTCGGCGGCCTCCTGCATCCGGTCTTCGAGGAAGGCAATCTGTTCGACGGCTTCGTCGGCGTCGGCGGGGGCGTCCCCGGAGACGCCGCGGGTGTCGGTCTTGCTCCCCGGCAGGTTCGTCTCCCCGACCTCCTTTTCGATGGTCGTCGGCGTGTGGCCGTGTTCTTCGTTGAACTCCTGTTGGATGCGGCGGCGGCGCTGCGTCTCGGAGATGGCGGCCTCCATCGCATCCGTCATCTCGTCGGCGTAGAGCACGACCTCGCCGTTGACGTTGCGGGCGGCGCGGCCCATCGTCTGGACGAGCGTGGTCTCGGAGCGCAGGAAGCCCTGCTGGTCGGCGTCGAGGATGGCGACCAACGAGACTTCGGGGATGTCGAGACCCTCGCGGAGGAGGTTGATGCCGACGAGCACGTCGATGTCACCGAGGCGGAGCGACCGGATGAGCTCGTGGCGTTCGAGCGTGTCGGTCTCGTCGTGCATGTAGGCCACGTCGACGCCGGCCTCTTCGAGGTACTCGGTGAGGTCCTCGGCCATCCGTTTCGTGAGCGTCGTGACCAGCACGCGCTCGTCGCGGTCGATGCGCTCGTCGATGCGGGCCATCAGGTCGTCGACCTGTCCGGTCGCCTCCGTCACCTCGACTTTCGGGTCAACGAGGTGGGTCGGCCGGACGATTTGCTCGACGATTTGGTCGGAGTGCTCGCGTTCGTAGTCGCCGGGCGTCGCGGAGACGAAAAGCGTCTGCCCGACGGTCTCTTCGAACTCCTCGAAGGTGAGCGGGCGGTTGTCGTAGGCTGTCGGCAGGCGGAAGCCGTTTTCGACCAGCGAGTCCTTCCGGGACTTGTCGCCCGCGTACTGGCCCTTTATCTGCGGGAGCGTGACGTGCGACTCGTCGATGACGGTGAGGAAGTCGTCGGGGAAGTAGTCGAGCAGCGTGTAGGGCGCGTCGCCCGGCTCGCGGTCCGAGAGGTGGACCGAGTAGTTCTCGATGCCGGAGCAGTGGCCCGTCTCGCGGAGCATCTCGATGTCGAAGGTGGTGCGCTCTTCGATGCGCTGGGCGGCAACGAGGTCGCCCTGTCGCTGGAAGTGCTTCACCCGCTGTTCCATCAGCTCCTCGATTTCCGAGATTGCGCCTTCGAGCTGTTCTTCGGGGATTGAGTAGTGCTCCGCCGGGTGGACGAGCACCGCCGGCTCCGACGACTTCACCTCGCCCTCCAGCGGGTCGAGCTTCAGCATGCGGTCGATTTCGTCGCCCCAGAACTCGATGCGGACGGCGTAGCGGCCGTACATCGGGAACACCTCGACGGTGTCGCCGCGGACGCGGAACGTGCCCTGCCGGAAGTCCACGTCGTTGCGCTCGTAGTTGAGGTCGACGAGGGCGCGAAGCAGTTCGTCGCGGTCCATGCCCTGGCCGACCTCCAGCCGGAGGGACATATCGGTGTAGTTCTTCGGGTCACCGAGGCCGTAGATGGCCGACACCGAGGCGACGACGATGACGTCGTCGCGGGTGAGAAGCGACCGGGTCGCGGAGTGGCGGAGCCGGTCGATTTCCTCGTTTATCGACATGTCCTTGTCGATGTAGGTGTCGGTCTGTTCGATGTACGCCTCGGGCTGGTAGTAGTCGTAGTAGGAGACGAAGTACTCGACCGCGTTGTCGGGAAAGAGGCTCTTGAACTCCTCGTACAACTGGGCGGCGAGCGTCTTGTTGTGCGCGAGGACGAGCGTCGGCTTCTGAATCTCCTCGACCACCCACGAGACGGTGTTGGTCTTGCCGGAGCCGGTGACACCGAGCAGGGTCTGCACGTCGGCACCCTCGCGGAAGCCGCGGGCCAGCGCCTCGATGGCCTCGGGTTGGTCGCCGGCGGGGTCGAAGGGGGCGTCGACGCGGAATTCGCGGTCTGCGTCGGGTCTGTCGGCGGACAGGGGACCGGACTCGCTCATTGCCGGTCCTTGGGTCGCGGCGTACTTGAGCGAGGCGGTGCTTGTCGCCGGAGGAACGGTTTTGGGGCGGGCTATCGAACGTTCCCGTATGACCAGAGCCGAACTCGAACGCGCGAGCAACCTGCTCAAGGAAGCCGCCGAGGCGACCGAGGGCGACGTGCAGGAGCGACTCTACGAACAGTCCGACCAACTGGCGACGCTGGCGACGCGCGAGCAGGGACCGGACCACGGGCGACTCGCCCGGCACATGACGGTCCTTCACGACCTCGCCGAGGACCTCGACGGCGACGCGGCTGAGACGGTCCGCGAGGCCCGAAGCGAAGTCCTCGAATACCGCAAGGGCGTCCCCGGCGTCTGACGACCGGCGGACAGACCCCCTCATTTCTACTGGAACTCACTCACATACGCCGCGCGTCGGTGCTGTCGGTACGCGGTGAGCAAAAACGGGTTTTCACGCCGAGCGGGTCGCCAACGGCGGCCCCGGCGCGGAGACAGATGGCCGCTTAACAGACGTTCTTCGGCTTGACGCCCATGCCTTCGAGCGTCTCGACGTACTCGTCGTAGGCGGCTTCGACCACCGCGTCGGCGGCCTCGCGAGCGACGGCGTCGTCGTCGACGAGGTCGGAGACGGCGGCTTCGAGCGTGTCGAGTTGGTCGTTGAGGTCGGATTTGAGCGTGCGGAAGTCGTTGGCGGCCATCGGGTCCGCGTCACCGACGAAGAAGCCGACCATCTGCTCGACGGTCTTCAGCGAGACGAGCGCGCGGGCGAGCGCGCCGCCGAGGCGGCCGTCGGTCGTCTCGAACTCGGCGAGCACATCGTAGACGTTCGGCTTCGACCCGTCTGGCTCCGCGCCGACGGCCTCGGCGTGCTCGCGGGCGGTGTCCGCGAGGTCCGAAAACAGCGCGGCGGCCTCGTCGTTCGGTTCGTCGTCGGCCCACCAGTCGAACAGGTCGGCGGCGGCGGCGGCCTCGGCGGCGGCGGCCGCGCGGACCGCATCGCCGTCCATCTCGCCGCCGGTGACGGCGTACAGCGCCTTCGAGGAGCCGAGTCGGGAAAGCGGCGTCTCGTGGTCGTCGCGGAGGGTGTCGAGGAGTTCGGTCATACGGCCCCGTACGTCCGTCTCGGGTTTGTACCCATCGGCGGCGGCGAGTCCGGCGCGAGTCCGCGACGGTCGGGCGACGCTCGGGCGACGCTCGGTTCACCGGCCGACGAGCCGGCGATTCGTGACATTCAACCGAGCCGAATCCGTCCGAATATTAAACATTATATATTGTATTATCATGAAGTAATCCGGACAATGACAAACGCTATCAGGCAGGCGGCGGAGCGGAGTTCGAAACTGGTCGAACAGTACCTCCCCGACGCGTTCCTGTTCGCCATCATTCTGACCGGGGTGGCGTTCGTGCTGGCTCTGGTGTCGGTCGCGCCGGGCGAGGGGACCGGCGTCGTCGGGCACGCCGGAAACCTCCTCGTCGAGGGCTGGTACGGCGGCTTCTGGAACCTGCTTTCGTTCGGGATGCAGATGACGCTCATCCTGATGACGGGCTACGCGCTCGCACAGACGAAGCCCGTAGACCGGCTCCTGACGCGGCTCGCGGGCGTCCCGAGCACCGAGCGGGGCGCGGCCGCGATGGTGCCGGTCGTCGCCGCCGCGGCGTCGTTCGTCCACTGGGGACTCGGCCTCGTCGTCGGGGCGCTGTTCGCTCGGAAGATAGCGACCGAGATGCGCGGCATCGACTTCCCCATCGTCGTCGCCGGCGCGTACTCCGGCTTCGTCGTCTGGCACGGCGGCCTCGCGGGGTCGATTCCGCTTCTGTTGAACACCGAGGGGAACTTCCTCATCGAAGCGGGCATCCTCGACACGACGTTCGGCACCGGCGGGACCATCTTCACGGTCGCCAACCTCGTGTTGGTCGTCGCGGTCGGCTTCCTCTTCCTGCCGGCGCTGTTCGCGCTCATGTACCCGACCGACGAGACGAAGAAGACGCCCATCGACCCCGCGGAGTTCGAGACGGCGACCGACGGCGGCGAGCAGGCGACGGGCGGATGGGCCTCCACGACCGTCCCCGAGGACGCCTCGCTCGCGACGCGCATCGAACACTCGCTCGGCATCGGCGTGGCAATCGGCCTCGTCGGCCTGCTCGCGGTCGCCCTGTACTTCTTCGAGGGCATTCAGAACGGGACGATGCCGTGGAACAACCTCAACCTGAACATCGTCAACTTCGGCTTCCTCTTTCTCGGCCTGCTGTTCCACGGGACGCCCAAGGCGTACATCGAGGCCATCGTCGAGGCCGTCGAGAACGTCTGGGGCATCATCCTCCAGTTCCCCTTCTACGCCGGCATCATGGGCATCATGGCCTACGCGCCGGAGGGCTCGGTCAGCCTCGCCACGCAAATCGCACAGGGCATGGTCGCCGTCGCCCCCGACGGGACGCTCCCGGCGTTTGCCTTCTTCACCGCCGGCCTCGTGAACTTCTTCGTTCCCTCCGGCGGGGGCGAGTGGGCCGTCATCGGTGAGACGCTCGTCACGGCCGCGAAGGCGTCCGGCGAGTCCATCCCGCGAGTCGCCGTCGCCGCCTCGTGGGGCGACGCGTGGACCAACATGATTCAGCCGTTCTGGGCCATCCCGCTGCTCTCCATCAGCGGCCTGTCGGTCCGCGACATCATGGGCTACTGCGTGATGGTGCTTCTCGGCGCGGGCGTACTCGTCGCCGTCGGTATCAGCGTCCTGCCGATGTAGCCCGCAAAAGAAACCGTACGGTCGGGTCCGACTCGAATCGAGCCGAGGCGGCTCAGTTACCCTTCTCGACGGGCGCGCCGACGAGGTTACCCCACTCCGTCCACGAGCCGTCGTAGTTGGTGACGTTCTCGTAGCCGAGGAGTTCGTGAAGGGCGAACCACGCGATGGACGAGCGCTCGCCGATGCGGCAGTAGGCGATGGTGGACTCGTCGCCTTCGATACCCTGGTCCGCGTAGAGGTCGCGGAGTTCGTCGGCGGACTTGAAGGTGCCGTCGTCGTTGACGGTCGCGGCCCACGAGATGTTGCTCGCGCCGGGGATGTGGCCGCCGCGCTGGGCGGTCTCCTGCAGTCCCGGGGGCGCGAGAATCTCGCCGGAGAACTCCTCGGGCGAGCGAACGTCGACGAGGGGAAGGCCCTTGTCGACCGCCTTCTCGACGTCGTCGCGGTACGCGCGGATGTCCTCGAAGGGACCCTTGGCGGTGTAGTCTCGCTCCGGGAAGGACGGGACTTCGTCGGTCGTCGGATAGTCGTTGTCGACCCAGTAGTCGCGGCCGCCGTTCATGAGATGAACGTCCTCGTGGCCGTAGTATTTGAACTGCCAATAAGTGTAGGCGGCGAACCAGTTGGAGTTGTCGCCGTAGAGGACGACCGTGGAGTCCTCGGAGATGCCGTGCGAACCGAGGAGGTCCTCGAAGTCCTCCTTGGTCAGCACGTCGCGGGTCGTCTGGTCCTGCAGCTGGGACTCCCAGTTGAACCCGATGGCACCGGGGGCGTGACTCTCGTCGTACGCCTCGGTGTCCACGTCCACTTCGACGAGTCGGTACGCCGCGTCGTCGCTCTGGAACTCGTCGAGGTGGCTTTCCACCCAGTCCGCGGAGACGAGTACGTCCTTCGCGTAATCGGAGTTTGACATCGCGTTTCCCCGTACAACAGGAAGGCCCATAACTCTCACAGCGACGGCATGTACGGCCTGACCTCGGGTGATGCGGCAATATTGTCCCAGATGTGGCGGGGGAGACGGCGAAAGTAACTCGTAAACCGGCCGTCTCGGGCGGTATCAGGCCGGTATCCGACGAAACCAGCAACAACATCCGCTACCCCGGACACGGGGCGAGGGGTGCGAAGAAGGTCGGACCTAAATCCGCGGCCCGGAAACGTGGGGTCATGGTAGACGTGGTCTCTTCGGATTGGCTCGCGGACCGACTCGGCGACGTGCGCGTCGTGGACGTGCGGGACGGCTGGGAGTTCGACGGCATCGGACACCTCCCCGGCGCGGTGTCGATACCCTTCGACAGATTCCGGAGCGCCGACGGCGACGTGGGGATGCTCCCCGGCCGCGACGCGTGGACCGACCTCCTGTCGGGCGCGGGCGTCGCCGCCGACGACGACGTGGTCGCCTACGACGACACCCACGGCGTCTTCGCGGCCCGCTTTCTCGTGACCGCACTGCTCTACGGCCACGACCCCGAGCGACTCCACCTCCTCGACGGCGACTTCAGCGCGTGGAACCGCGAGCGCGAGACGACGATCGAGGCGACCGATGTCTCGGGGACGGTCTACGAGATAACCGAGCCGGCGGAGACGCCGCTCGTTGACTTCGAGGCGGTCGAGGCCGCGCTCGACGACCCCGAGACCGTCATCGTCGACACCCGCGACCCCGTGGAGTACGACGACGGCCACCTCCCCGGCGCGGTCAACCTCGACTGGCGCGAACTCGTGGACGACGAGACGCGCGGGCTGAAGCCGCGGGACGAACTCGACTCGATTCTGGCGGCCGCGGGCGTCACCCCGGACCGGCGGATCGTCCTCTACTGCAACACCGCCCGGCGCATCAGCCACACCTACGTCGTGCTTACGCACCTCGGCTACGACGACGTGGCGTTCTACGAGGGCAGCCTCACCGAGTGGGAGGAACGCGACGGCGCGGTTGTCGAGGGCTGACGAACGAGGTTACGGCTGGTTCGGGTCGGCCGAGTCGTCCGCGGACTCGTCGCGCTCGTCGCCGTCACCGCCCACGTCGTCGACGCGTAACGCCGCGCCGAGCAGGTCCACCGACTCCACGAGGAGCGCGACGACGAGCGGGCCGGCGATGATGCCGACCGGGCCGAGGCTGAGCAGGCCGCCGACGAAGCCGACGAAGTAGAGGCTCCCCGGCAGGTCGGCGGTCTCCTTGGCGAGTCGGGGGCGAATCAGGATGTCCGGGAGCCACGCGACCGCGAACCCGCCGATAGCGACGACGAGCGCGGCGGCGACGAGGTCGCCGACGGCGGCGTGGTAGACGGCCATCGCCGCGAGCAGGACGCTCGGGCCGACGATGGGGATGAACTGGAGAACGGCCGCGACTGTCGCGAGCGTGACGACGTAGTCGTAGCCGAGCGCCCAGAAGACGACGAGACCGATGGCGAACGTGCCGACGGCGGTCGCCGCCTGCAAGACGTAGATGGCGAACAGCGTCTCGCGAGCCCGCTCGTTGAGCGCCGTCGCCGCGTCCCGGTAGTCGGCCGGGACCAGCGCGAGGAGCGTCCGCCCGACCGCGTCGCCGCTGAGGAGCAGCGCGAACACGAGGAAGCCGAACAGCGTGAGTTTGATGAGCACCACGGGCGCGGCGGTGGCGGCGGTGCGACCGACCGACCGGAGCAGACCGAGACCGACCGCGACCACGTCGTCCAGCGTCACCGTCTCGACCATCCCGAGGAACTCGATAGTCACCACGTCGGGGAGGAGCGCCGCGAGTTCGAGGATGTTGCTCAGGCGGAGAAAGAGGATGACGACGAGCGGCGCGAGCACGACGCCGACGCCGACCGCCGCGACGACGGTGGCGGCGAGGCTGGCGACCCACCGGGAGGCCCCGCGCGCTTCGAGGCGTCGCCTGAGCGGGACGAGCAGGTAGGCGACGGTAATAGCGAAAAACACCGTCGCCAGCACGTCCACGAGCAGGACCGCCGCGAGGAGCGCAAAGAGGGCGAACACGCCGCCGAGGACGTACGGGCGAGAAGTAGTCATCACCCGTGATACTCTCGCTGACGGTAAAGCCGTTCTCCCGGGACAGCCCCCGAAACCGACTGATTCAGCCGTTTACCCGTTTCCGCGAACATCACGCCCGTTAAGTACCACAGAGTACAACAACCGAGTAATGAGACGACGTAGCTTCCTCAAGGCCGCCGGGGCGGGAGGCGTCTCCGCGCTCCTCGCCGGCTGTACCGGGACCGGCGGCGAGCAGACGACGACCGAGGCCTCGGGCGACGCGACCGAGACGACAGCGACGACCGAAGGGACGACCGCGGGCGGCGAGTCGCGGACGCTCACCGTCGGCACCTACGGCTCGTTCGTCGACGCGCCGAGTTCGAGCCCCGGCCCGTGGCTGAAAGAGACGTTCGAGTCGGAGTTCGACGCGACGCTGGAGTGGCAGACGCCCGACTCGGGCGTGAACTACTACATCGAGCGGGGCCTCCGGGGCGTCGAGTCCGGCGCGGACCTCTACGTCGGCCTCGACGCGCAGATGCTCGTCCGCATCGACCGGAAGCTCGACGAGGCGCTGTTTTCGCCCGCCGAGGGGCTGTCCCGCATCGACGACGTAAAGCAGGGGCTGAACTTCGACCCGCAGGGCCGCGCGGTCCCCTACGACACGGGCTACATCTCGCTCGTCTACGACGAGACCTACGGCGACGGCGACTTCGTCGCCCCCGAGACGTTCGACGGCCTGCTGGACTCCGAGTACGCGGGCGCGCTCCTCGCGCAGAACCCCACGTCGTCGGCGACGGGACAGGCGTTCCTGCTTCACACCATCGACGCCAAGGGCGAGGATAACTATCTCGACTACTGGGCGAGTCTGAAGGAAAACGACGTGCGCGTCCTCGGCAACTGGGAGGATTCCTACAACGCCTACTCGAACGGGGAGGCCCCGATGGTCGTCTCGTACTCGACCGACCAGGTGTTCGCCGCCGAGTCCGGCGAGGACATGGCGAAACACCAGATTCGCTTCCTGAACGACCAGGCGTACGCCAACCCCGAGGGGATGGCCCCCTTCGCGGACGCGTCGAACCCCGACCTCGCGGTCGAGTTCATGGACTTCATGCTCCGGCCCGAAGTGCAGGCCGAAATCGCCGTCCGCAACGTCCAGTTCCCGGCGACGACCACCGCGGAACTCCCCGAAGACTTCGCGCAGTACGCCCAAGAGCCGCCGGAAGCCGTCACGTTCTCGTACGACCGGCTTCAGAACAACCTGAGTGACTGGACCGACGCGTGGGCCCGCGAGTTCGCCAGTAAGTGAGGTGAGCCGGTGAGCCGCGCCTCGGCCTCAGTTCGCCGGGTCGCCAGAGCCCTCGAACAGCGGCTGCTCACCCTCGTCGCGGCGCTCACCGCCGTCGTCCTTCTGGTCCTGTTTTACTACCCCGTCGCCACCGTCTTCGCGGACGCCGTCCTCGTCGACGGCCGTCTCACTATCGAGCCCATCGCGGCGGTGCTGACGAGCGAGTTCTACCTCGTCGATATCATCTGGTTCACGGCGAAGCAGGCGTTCTACTCGACGCTCGCCAGTCTCGCGCTCGGCCTGCCCGCCGCGTGGCTGTTCGCCCGCTTCGAGTTCCGCGGCCGCGAGACGCTCCGCTCGCTCACCATCCTCCCGTTCGTCATGCCCTCCATCATGGTCGCCATCGGCTTCGTGGCGACGTTCGGCCGCAACGGGACGCTGAACCGCGCGCTCTCTCTCGTCGGCCTCCCGCCGGTCGAACTGCTGTTCACGCTCGAAGCCATCGTCGTCGCCCACGCGTTCTACAACGCCCCGCTCGTCGCCCGCGTCGTCACCGCCGCGTGGGAGAGCGTGGACGCCCGGACCGTCGAGACCGCCCGCTCGCTCGGCGCGAACCCCCGACGGGCCTTCCGCGACGTGGTCCTCCCCCAACTCCTGCCGTCTATCGGCGTCGGCGCGACCCTGACGTTCATCTTCACCTTCGCGTCGTTCCCCATCGTCCTCGCGCTCGGCGGCTTCCAACTGGCGACCATCGAGGTGTTCGTCTACTCGCGGGTCAGAGACCTCGCGTACGCCGAGGCCGCCAGCCTCGCGGTCGTCGAGACGGCCGTCTCAATCACGCTGACCGCCGTCTACCTCCGGTACGAGGCCGGCCAGCGCTCGGCCGGCGGCGCGGCGAACCCGCTTCCCCGTCAGTCCGTCCTTCCCGCCGACTGGACGCCGAAATCGGCGCTCCGGACGGTCGGCATCGCCGGTTACGCCCTCGTCGTCGGACTGGTGTTCGTCGTCCCCGTCGCCAGCATGGTGCTGGCGAGCGTCACCGGCGGCGACGGCGGCCTCACCCTCGCCAACTACGCCTTCCTCGCCGAGCGGCAGGCGACCGGCGCGAGCTTTCAGGTCAAACCCCTGCCGGCCATCCTGAACTCGCTGGGCTTCGCCGCGGGGACGCTCGTCGTGGCCGTCCCGATGGGCGTGACGATGGCCGTCCTCACGACCCGCCGGTACCGCGGGCGCGGCCTCATCGACGTGCTCTCGATGGCTCCCTTCGCCGTCTCGGGCATCGTCGTCGGCCTCGGCCTGCTCCGCGGACTGGTGTTCGGCGTCGACGTGTTTGGCACGCGAATCCGCGTCACCGGCGCGCTCGCCATCGTCGCGGCCCACGCCGTCGGCGCGTACCCCTTCGTCACCCGGAACGTCGCGCCGCTTTTCGCCCGGCTCGACGGCCGGCTCGTCGAGTCCGCGCGCTCGCTCGGCGCGACCAGAACCCGCGCGCTCGTGGACATCGAACTCCCGCTCGTCTGGACCGGCGTCGTCGCGGGCGCGGCGTTCGCCGTCGCCATCAGCATCGGTGAGTTCGACTCGACTATCATCCTCGCGGAGGGCGCGGGAAGCTACACGATGCCCGTCGCCGTCGAGCGATTCCTCGGCCGACGGCTCGGCCCCGCGACGGCGATGGGCTGTCTCCTGCTTCTCGTCACGTCCGCCAGCTTCCTCGTCGTGGACCGCTTCGGCGGCCGGTGGGGCGAGCTATGAGGGAGCGCGGAGGGCGAACCGAGGGCGAGCCGCGGGAAGTGAGAATTATGACCGTCCGCCGGGGAGAGTGGAACGTGACTTCGGAGGCGAACCCGTGAGACTCGAACTCGACGCGGTGTCCAAGCGCTACGGGTCGACAACGGCGCTCGATTCCGTCTCGCTGTCGGTCGACGACGGCGAGTTCTTCACGCTCGTCGGCCCCTCCGGCTGCGGGAAGACGACCACGCTCCGCTGTATCGCCGGCTTCGAGTCCCCGACCGAGGGGACCGTCCGCTTCGACGGCGAGTCGATGGTCGGCGTCGCGCCCGAGTCGCGGGGCGTCGGCGTCGTGTTCCAGAACTACGCGCTGTTCCCGCATCTCAGCGTCGGCGAGAACGTCGCCTACGGCCTCCGCTTTACCGACCCGCCGGGCGGGGGCTCCCGCGACGAGCGCGTCGCGGAACTGCTGGACCTCGTCGACCTCGCGGGATTCGAAGACCGCGACCCCGACTCGCTATCTGGCGGCCAACAACAGCGCGTCGCGCTCGCCCGCGCCCTCGCGCCCGGCCCGGACCTGCTGCTTCTCGACGAGCCGATGTCGGCGCTGGACGCCCGACTCAGGGACCGACTCCGCCGGCAGGTAAAGCGCATCCAGTCGGACCTCGGCGTGACGACCGTCTACGTCACCCACGACCAGTCGGAGGCGCTGGCGGTCTCGGACCGGGTGGCCGTCCTCAACGGCGGCCGCGTCGAACAGGTCGGCCAGCCCCGCGAACTCTACCGCCGCCCGCGGACGCGGTTCGTCGCGGAGTTCCTCGGCGAGAACAACGTCCTCGACGGAGTCGTCGAGTCTCGACCGGAAACGGGGGGGATTCGCGTCGGCGTCGGCGACGCGGTGTTCACGCTGGCCGAGGGGCGGCGAGTGCTCGGGGAGGCGGGGTCGAGAGCGGGAGCCGGCGACGAACTCACCTTCTGCGTCCGGCCCGAACAGCTTCGGGTCGGCGCGGGGACGAACAAAATTCGCGGAACCGTCGTCGACACCGAGTTTCAGGGGGCGACGACGCGGGTCAGACTCGACTGGGGCGGGACGGAACTCGTCGTGGCGGTCGAAGACGGCGGCGAACAGTCGGACGCGGGGTTCGAGGTCGGGACGACGCTCGAAGTCGGATTCGCCCCGGCGTCGGCTCACGTCGTCGAATAGGTCGAAACGGTCGGTTTTCCGCGCCGTCTCAGGGCGCGACGCCGACGGTCAGGAGCGTGCCGAACGTCCGGTAGCGCTCGACCATCGCTTCGCGGGTCTCCCAGTCGTCGGTCGGGAACTCGGTCGCCGCCGGGATGTCGATGTCGAGGTCTGCGATGGAGTCCTGTTCTGCGACGTGGAGGCCGGCGTCGCGGAACGCCTCGCGGTACTCCGCGTGGGACCACCGGGTCATGTCGATGGAGATGAGGTCCTGCCACTCGTGGGAGTGGACGTTCTCCTCGTAGTAGTTGACCGCGCAGTAGAACGTGCCTCCGGGCCTGAGGATGCGGGCGATTTCTTCGAGGGTGTGGTGCGGGTCGGCGGCGTAGTAGAACGCCTCCATCGACCAGACGTGGTCGACGCTGTCGTCCTCGAACGGGAGGTCGTCGAAGTCGCCGACGAGAAACGAGAGGTCGTCGGTGTCGGTGTACGCGCGGGCGTTCTGGACCATCTCGGGCGAGCCGTCGAGGCCGAATCCGCGGCCGATACCCTTCGTGTCGCGGAGCGCGCGGAGGGCGTAGCCGCTTCCGGTTCCGAGGTCGACGACGGTGTCGCCTTCCTCGACGGGCATCCGTGCGAGCGCGTGCTTCGCGGTGTGCCAGTGTCGGTCCTCCATGCCCTTGTCGCGGCCGTCGGCCGCCCAGGCGTCGAACTCGTCGCGGACGCTCATATCGGAGCCTCGCGCGCCGGGGTGAAAATGCGTTCGGACCGGACCGCACAGACGGGCGAGTCCGACGACGACCCGGCCGCACCTCCCGTCGCGCGTTTTAATTGCCGCCGTCACGACGACGGGGTATGGTCGGAGTCCGCCGCCGGTTCGCGCTCGCCGACACCGCCCAGCAGGTCGTCGGCGGCTTCCTCCTCGCGGGGCCGTTCGTCGTCACCGAGGAGGTGTGGGTGCTCGCGCGGAGCATGTCGTTCGCGCAGGCGCTTCTCACGCTCTTTATCGTGCTCGCGGTCGGCTACGGCGCGCTCTACAAGGCCGACGACCGCGACCCCGACAGAGAGCGCGAGGTCGGCGGGATTCCCGTCCGATTCATCTCGCTCATCTCCGTCTCGTATCTCTCCGTGTTCATCCTCGCGCTCGCGTTCGACGCGCCGGGGACGTTCCTCTCGGACGTGTCGGGAGAAGTCCTCGTCTCCGTGCTCGGGTACGAACTCGACCTCGCGGTGCTCCGCATCACGCTCAAGGCGACGAGCGTCGGCGCGGTGTTCAGCGTCATCGGCGCGGCCACGGCCGACTCGCTGTTCTGACCTCGGCCGGAGGCGTGAACATACGTCACGATTCCGGGACGACGCCGCCCGAGCGGCATGAAGGATTAAGTCGGCAGGGTAACTGCTTGGGGTATGGATTACGAGCTCGCCATCGAAGACGCGCCCGCGACGATTCCGGGCGGCACAGGTATCTTGCTCCTTCATCCGAGCATCGGCGAGACCGACCGTATCGACACCGACTTCTTCAAGGTCGACACCGACCGCTTCCTCGTCGTCTCGACGCGGACGACCGCGCGCGAGGTCGAACAGAAACTGGAACACTACGAGGTCGACGAGTCCAGCGCCACCATCCTCGACACGCTGTCTATCGAGCGCGGCTACTCCCGACGCAGTTCGGACAACATCCACTACGTCGCGGCCCCCGACGACCTCGACGCCATCGTCGAGAAGACCCGGCAGTTCCTCGAACGCCACGACGGAAAGCTCCGGCTCAGCGTCGATTCGGTCACGGAGATGGCCTACTACGCCGACGAGGACCGCGCCTTCGAGGCGACGAAACAGATTCTCGAACTCCTCGAGGAGTTCGACGCGGTGGGGCTGTTCCACCTCTCGAAGGAGGTCCACGACCAGGAGACGCTCGACCGCTTCCGCGAACTGTTCGACGGCGTCGTCGACCTCGACGAGGACGGTACCGTCGAAACCGAGTTCTGAGGCAGAACGCGAGGCGACCGACTACGCCGAGTCGGCGTCGTCGGCGGCCGAGTCGTCGTCGGCCGCGCCGTCACCCGATTCCGCGTCGTCGTCGGCCGCGAGCTGCTCGAACGTCTTTTCGGCCCACTTGACCGCGTAGCTCGGGCCGTGGTCGCGGTACGCCGCGGTGTCCAGCGCCGAAAACGGCGCGGGGAGGTCGCGGCCGTGTTTGACGGCCGAACACGCGAACTCGGTCGCCTCGGCGAACGAGAGTCTGCCGAGCGCGACGAGCCGCGGGAGATTTTCGAGGCGGTCGTCGAGGCGGCCGCCGGCGTCGACCCACGCCTCGTGGAGGCGGTCGTGGTCGCCCTCCCACGACGCGAACGCCTCGCGGGTGTGGAGGCCGACCCAGCCCTCGTAGAGGGCGGCGGCGACCTGATACGTCTCGCTCGGGCCGAGCGGCGTCGCCGCCGCGAGGGCGGCGTACTGCTCACCGAAGAAGGGGAGGAAGTGTTCGGGAATCTCGTCGTTCCCGGCCTGCACGAACGCCTCGGCGATGAGGAAATCCAGAAAGTCGTCCGGCGTCCCCTTCGCGCGGTACTTCACCAGCACGACCGGCGGGTCGGTCTGTCGGGACCACGTCACGGTGCCGTCGCCGGGCATCCCGATGGTGAAATCCGACGACGCGTAGCGCCGAAGCTGTTGGGGCGCGTCGTCCGGTAGCCACTCGGCAGGGTACGCCGCCGGGGAGAGCGACTCGACCACCAGCCCGAGGTTTTCGGCGGCCTCGGGGGGAATGGTGTCGAAGTCGCCGGCCACGTCCAACACGAGCGCGCCGGGGGCGTAGTCGTCGCGGACCGATTCGAGGTCCGACGGCAGGCTGCGCGTCTCGAACATCCGTTCAGGCGATGCTCATCCCGACGAACACGACGGCAAGCAGGGCCGACACGCCGACGGTACCGAGCACGATTTTCGTCGCTTGGCTCATAGTGGCACGATTAGGGGCCCGCCGCTTAACTGTTACACTCTATCGTCGGTCGAATCTCCAGTCGAAACGGAGGGGTTCGGGGACGCGGCCCACGGTCGGCGGTCACACGGGTCGGTCGCGGCGCGGACGCGAGAGAAAACAGCAGGCTCGTCGGCGTCGCGGTCAGGGAACGAGCTGTTCGCCGTCGTCATCGAGGATGCGGATCGCCTCGACGGGGCAGACGCGGGCGGCGAACTTCGCGTCGAACTCGGCGTCCTCGGGAATCTCGCGGACGAAGACGCCGTCGTCGGTCTCCTCGGCGTCGAGGAGGTCGGCCTTGCCGTCGTCGACGTTCTTTTCGAAGCCCTCCCACTCGTCGACACACTGGAACATGCCGATGCAGGTGTCGCGGTCGTACTCGACTTTCATGCGCCACCGTACCGCCGGGCCGTACAAAGCCCTGCCGACGCGGGACCGGCGCGCCCGCGCCCGAACCGACCCGATGGCTTAAACCGGGGGACGGTCCAAGGGAGATGCAATGCGAACTGCGGACCTGACGGGCCTGCCGACGGGGATTCCCGAGGCCCTCCGCGACGAGGGCATCGAGGAGCTGTATCCGCCGCAGGCCGAGGCCGTCGAGGCCGGGCTGACGGACGGCGAGAGCCTCGTGGCCGCCGTCCCGACCGCGAGCGGGAAGACGCTCATCGCTGAACTGGCGATGCTGTCGAGCGTCGCGCGCGGCGGGAAGGCGCTGTACATCGTCCCGCTCCGGGCGCTCGCCTCCGAGAAGAAAGCCGAGTTCGAGCGCTGGGAGGAGTACGGCATCGACGTGGGCGTCTCGACCGGCAACTACGAGTCCGACGGCGAGTGGCTCTCCTCGCGCGACATCATCGTCGCCACGAGCGAGAAGGTGGACTCGCTCGTCCGAAACAACGCGGCGTGGATGGACCAACTCACCTGCGTCGTCGCCGACGAAGTCCACCTCGTCGACGACCGCCACCGCGGGCCGACGCTGGAGGTCACGCTGGCGAAGCTCCGCCGACTCAACACGAACCTGCAAATCGTCGCACTCTCGGCGACCGTCGGCAACGCGGGCGTCGTCTCCGACTGGCTCGACGCGAAGCTCGTCAAGTCCGACTGGCGACCCATCGACCTCAAGATGGGCGTCCACTACGGCAACGCCGTCTCCTTCGCCGACGGGAGCCAACGCGAGGTGCCGGTCGGCCGCGGGGAAAGACAGACGCCCGCGCTCGTCGCCGACGCGCTGGAGGGCGACGGCGAGGGCGACCAAGGCTCCTCGCTCGTCTTCGTGAACTCGCGGCGCAACGCGGAGTCCGCGGCCCGCCGCATGGCCGACGTGACGGAGCGGTACATCACCGGCGACGAGCGCAGCGACCTCGCGGAGCTCGCCGCCGAGATACGCGACGTGTCCGACACCGAGACCTCCGAGGACCTCGCCAACGCGGTCGCCAAAGGCGCGGCGTTCCACCACGCGGGACTCGCCGCGGAACACCGAACGCTCGTGGAAGACGCCTTCCGCGACAGACTCATCAAATGTATCTGCGCGACGCCGACGCTCGCCGCCGGCGTCAACACCCCGAGCCGCCGCGTCGTCGTCCGCGACTGGCAGCGCTACGACGGCGACTACGGCGGGATGAAACCGCTGGACGTGCTCGAAGTCCACCAGATGATGGGTCGCGCCGGTCGGCCCGGCCTCGACCCCTACGGCGAGGCGGTGCTGTTGGCGAAGGACGCCGACGCCCGCGACGAGCTGTTCGAGCGGTACATCTGGGCCGACGCCGAGGACGTGCGGTCGAAGCTCGCGGCCGAACCCGCGCTGCGGACGCACCTGCTCGCCACGGTCGCCTCCGGCTTCGCCCACACCCGCGAAGGGCTGCTCGAATTCCTCGACCAGACGCTGTATGCGACCCAGACCGACGACCCCGAGCGACTCGGACAGGTGACCGACCGCGTGCTCGACTACCTCGAAGTAAACGGGTTCGTCGAGTTCGACGGCGAGACGATTCGGGCGACGCCCGTCGGCCACACCGTCTCTCGACTCTACCTCGACCCGATGAGCGCCGCCGAAATCATCGACGGCCTCGAATGGGCGGCGGACCACCGAAACGAGAAGCTCCGGGCGCTCGCGGGTGAGACGCCCGAGAAACCGACACGAGCGCGGAGCGAATCGGACGACGGCACCGACGAAAATGGCGGGTTCCAGCGAGCCAGTGAGATGGTCGCGGCGGGGAGCGGCGGCGGAGACGGAGAGAGCGGCGACGGCAGCGAGAGCGACGATGACGCCGACGCCGACGCGTTCGAGACCGACCGGACGTATCCGACGCCGCTCGGCCTCTATCACCTCGTCTGCCGGACGCCCGATATGTATCACCTCTACCTGAAGTCCGGCGACCGCGAGACCTACACGGAACTGTGCTACGGGCGCGAACCGGAGTTCCTCGGGCGCGTGCCCTCGGAGTACGAGGACGTGGCGTTCGAAGACTGGCTGTCGGCGCTGAAGACCGCGAAACTCCTCGAAGACTGGGCCGGCGAGGTGGACGAGGACCGCATCACGGAGCGCTACGGCGTCGGCCCCGGCGACATCCGCGGGAAAGTCGAGACGGCCGAGTGGCTCCTCGGCGCGGCCGAGCGACTCGCCTCCGAACTCGACCTCGATTCGGTGTACGCGGTCCGCGAGGCGAAAAAGCGCGTCGAGTACGGCGTCCGCGAGGAACTGCTCGACCTCGCCGGCGTCCGCGGCGTCGGCCGAAAGCGCGCCCGCCGACTGTTCGAGGCCGGCGTCGAAACTCGGGCCGACCTCCGCGAGGCCGACAAGTCGCGCGTCCTCGCCGCCCTCCGGGGTCGCCGGAAGACGGCCCAAAACATCCTCGAAGCCGCAGGAAGAAAGGACCCCTCGATGGACGAGGTGGACGAAGACGACGCGCCGGACGACGCCGTCCCCGACGACGCCGGCTTCGAGACGGCCAAAGAGCGCGCCGACCAGCAGGCCAGTCTGGGTGATTTCGAATGAGGCTCCTCGAAGCCGAGGCGACCGTCTCGGACCTCGATTCGTTCATCGCGACCGTCGGCGACGTGGCCGACGAGACGGGCGCGACGGTGCAGGCGTTCGACGCCCGGTACGTCGTGGACCGCGAGCACCTCGAACGAGCGGTCGAACTCGCCGACCGGGCCATCGCCCGCGGCAACGAAATCGCCCGCGACCGCGCCGTCGAAATCCTCCTCTACGCCAGCGGCCGCCGGCAGATTAACCGCGCGTTCGAAATCGGCGTCTCGGAGGGGACGCTCCCGGTCGTGCTTCTCGTCGACGGCGGCGACGAGGCCGCCGCCGAGGCCGCGCTGTTCGACCGCCTCGACCTCGAACCCGCAGAGACCCTCGGTGATTACGACGAGAGCCTCGTCCGCGGCGTGTTCGACGTGGGCGAGACGGAGTTGCGCGTCGTCGACGGCGACCTCCCATCGCTGGTCAGAGAGCGAGTCGCGCTGCTCGCGGTCGACCGCTAAGCGTTTTTCGCGGCCCGTATCGGCCGTATTCGGAGGTCCTGCGAATCCGTGCTCAAAAACTCCACTCGAAACGAACCCCTTGGGTTTTCGAATCCTACCCCTTCGTTTCAACTGGAGAACAGGGGATGGCACGGCCTCGAAGAACGTGAGAATCGGAGAAGTAGTCCCACCAGGATTCGAACCTGGGTCGTTGCCCCCAGAAGGCAACAGGATTGGCCACTACCCCATGGGACTTCGCATCAGTTCGTACTTCGCGGGTATTTGTAAACGTTGCGTGTCGGTTCCGCCGTGGGATTTTATGGCACGGTGACGGACAGACGTGCATAAACCGCCAGCTATTTGCCCCTATTCTATCCACTGTCGTGTATGTACGTCGGACGTTTCGTCGTCGTTGGCCCCGGAATCGGTGCGTATCGCGTCTCCTCTCGGTCCTTCCCGAACCGACAGGTCGTCGACCGGGACGACGCCCTGACCGTCGGGCCGACGCCCGACGCCCCCGAGACCGACAACCCCTACATCGCCTACAACTGCGTCCGCGAGGGCGGCGACTACGTCGTCGTCGGCAACGGCTCGCAGGTCGACCCCGTCGCGGAGAAACTCGACCTCGGCTACCCGCCGCGCGACGCGCTCGCGGAGATTCTGCTCGCGCTCGACTACGAGAAAGACGACTACGACACGCCCCGCATCGCCGGCGTCGTCGGCGACGACGAGGCCTTCATCGGTATCGTCCGCAAGGACGCCCTCGTCGTCGAAGCCGTTACCGAACCGACGCTCGTGGCGACCTACGAGGAAGACGACCCCCGCGCGTTCGACCTCGACGCGGAGACCGCCGCCGACGCGGCCCGCGAACTGTACGACCACGAGTTCGAACACGCCGTCTGCGCCGCCGCCGCGACCGTCGGCGACGCGGTCGAGACCGCCTTCTACAACGGCGAGTAACGCGACTTCGGCGTCTCGCCGCGGGCGGGCGCGCTGTCGTACGAGCCACCTCGGCCCGAGATTTTTCAGCCGCGCTCTCGTACACGGAGCCATGCGTCTGGGCGTCATCTCGGACGTGCACGGGAACCTCCCGGCACTCGAAGCGGTGCTCGAATCGATGCCCTCGGTCGACCGACTGGTCTGCGCCGGCGACGTGGTCGGCTACAACCCGTGGCCCGAGGAGTGCGTGTCCGAACTCGCAGAACGGGACGTGCCGACCGTCTCGGGGAACCACGACCGCGCGGTCACGTCGGGGACTGGCTTCCGCTTCAACAGCATGGCGGCCGCGGGCGTCGACTACGCCCGCGACGCGCTGTCGCCGGCGTCGATGGAGTGGCTCTCCGGGCTTCCGAAGACCCGAACCCTCGCCGACGGGCGGGTCAAACTCGCCCACGGCCATCCGAACCACCCCGACCGCTACACCTATCCCGACGACTTCTCGCCGTCGCTCCTCGACGACGAGGACCTGCTGGTGTTGGGTCACACTCACGTCCAGGGCCACCGAATCTACGACGACGGAATCGTGCTGAACCCCGGTAGCGTCGGCCAGCCCCGCGACGGCGACCCGCGGGCGGCCTACGCGGTCGTCGACCTCGACGCGATGGAAATCGAGGCGGAACGCGTCAACTACGACATCGACCGCGTCGCGGAGCGCGTGCGCGAGGCCGGCCTGCCGGAGCGACTGGCGAGTCGGCTGTACGAGGGAAAATAGGGGGAACGCGAGGAGCTGTCCTGAAGCCGTCAGTTCGACACCGGTTCGAGCCGCGCCGAGAAATGCCGAAGCTCCTTCATCGGCGGCTCCGCGACGATTTCGAGGCCGCCGTACTCGCCGGCGGAGTCCATCACCTTCGCGGCCGTCTCAGCGACGTGTTCGAGGTGTTCGCGGCTGTATGTGCGCCGCGGGAGCGCGAGGCGCACGAGGTCCGGCCGGTCGGTGCCGGGGAACGCGAAGCCGCCGAGTTCGACGCCGCGAACGCCGCCTTCGAGGTAGAGCGCGCAGACGAGTTCCTGTCCGGGGAACTCCTCTTTCGGGATGTGCGGGAACACCTCGCCGGCATCGAGATAGACCGCGTGGCCGCCGGTCGGCTGGTAGACGGGGACGCCGGCCTCGACCAGCAGGTCGCCCAGTTCGGCCACCTGCTCGACGCGGTCGGACACGTACGGCGGCGTGACGGCCTCGCGGAGGCCGACGGCCATCGCCTCGATGTCGCGGCCCGAGAGGCCGCCGTAGGTGGGAAAGCCCTCGTAGAGGATGGCGCGCTGTTTCGCGTGTTCGAACACCGTCTCGTCGCGCATCGCGGCGAAGCCGCCGATGTTGACGAGGGCGTCCTTCTTCCCGGACATGGTGATGGCGTCGGCGTGTTCAAACTGCGCGCGGGCGATTTCGGCAACCGAGTGGTTCTCGTAGCCCGCCTCGTGGGTCTTGATGAAGTGGGCGTTCTCCGCGAACCGGCAGGCGTCGATGACGAACATGGCGTCGATGTCGCGGGCGAACTCGGCGGTGGCGCGGATGTTCGCCATCGAGACCGGCTGGCCGGCGACGGAGTTGTTCGTGATGGTGAGGGCGACGACGGGAATCGCGTCGGCCCCGACCTCCTCGACGAGCGCGTAGCCCGCGTCGATGTCGAAGTTGCCCTTGAACGTCTCCGTCGAGTTGGGGTCGCGGGCGGCGGGCGACGGGCAGTCGACCGGCTCCGCACCCTGATTGACGACGTGGGCGCGGGTCGTGTCGAAATGGGAGTTGTTCGGCACCACGTCGCCGTCCTCCAAGAGGACGCCGTAGAGGACGTTCTCCGCGCCGCGGCCCTGATGGGTCGGCACGACGTGCTCGAAGCCCATCACGTCGCGGACCGACTCCGCGAGCCGGGCGAACGACTCGCTGCCGGCGTAGGCCTCGTCGCCGCGAATCATCGCCGCCCACTGCTCTGCGGACATCGTTCCCGTCCCCGAATCGGTCAAGAGGTCGATGTACACGTCGCGAGCGTCGAGGTTGAACGCGTTGTAGCCGGCGCGTTCGAGGGCGGCCTCGCGCTCCTCGCGCGAGGGGAGTTCGATGGGCTCGACCATCTTCGCCTTGTACGATTTCATGCCCGCAATAGGCCCGCGAATGTGAAGTAATCGGCAGGCGGAAAATCGAGGGACGACGCCCGATTTTCGGCGCTCGTGGACTGGTGTGTGCATCGGTGTCGCCGGCTGTTCCGTTCTCGCCACGAGCCGACTTCAGCGACCGCCGACGACCACCGGTCGAGCGATGTCACTTTCGGGGACGCGAGCGCGCGAGAAACTGCTTCGAGAGCAGCGACGAGAACCGGCTCAGAACTCGTCTTGGATGATGCCGAGCGTCTCCTCTCGGTCGTCCCACGCCACGAAGATGGCGACGGAGGTCGCGGAGGTGATGGCGTCGTGGATGTTGATGCCGGCCTCGGACAGCGGCTCGACGATGTCGAGGATGACGCCGGGGCGGTTCGGGAGTTCGCCGCCGGTGACGCGGACGACGGCGATGTCGTCTTCGACGGTGACCGACGACAGCGCGTCGTCGGCGACGACGCGGTCGTGGAGGACGGCCTCGGCCCGGTCGGAATCGTCTTCGAGGACGTAGAACGTGATGGAGTCCATCCCGGAGGCGACCGAATCGACGTTGATGTCCTCCTCTCGGAGCGCGGTCGAGAGGTCCGCGAGGATGCCCGGTCGGTTGCGAATCGCCCGCCCGGCGACGGTGAGACACGCGAGGGGCTCTTCCTGCATGTCGATGAGGTTGTGGAACTCGCCTTCGATGAGCGTCCCGCCGGTGAGCAGGTCGCCGTGCTGGTAGTGGACGACGCGAACGTCCAGCGCCGCGTCCTTGTACGAGAGCGCGGACGGCGCGACGACCTCGGCCCCGCGGAACGAGAGGTTTCGGAGTTCGTCGACGGTGATGCGGCCGACGTTGCGCGCGCCTTCGACCACGCGCGGGTCGCCGGTCATGACGCCCTCCACGTCGGTCACGATGACGACCTCGTCGGCGTCCATGTAGTTGCCGAGCATCACGGCGGAGGTGTCGGAGCCGCCGCGACCGAGCGTCGTGATTTCGCCGTCGTGATTCTGCGCGAGGAAGCCGGTGATGACCGGGACGACGCCGTCGAGTTCGGCGGCGAGCTTCGCGGCCCGCTCTCTGGTCGCCTCGACGTCGACCTCGCCGAGGTCGTTCGTGATGACCGGCCACTCGTCGGTGCCGGGTTCGACGAACAGGGCGTTGACGCCGCGGGCGGCCAGCGCCGCCTTGAGCATGCGCACGCTGGTCCGCTCGCCCATCGAGACGATTTCGGCGCGGTCGCGGTCGTCGGCCTCGAACTTGATCTCGTCGAGGAGGTCGTCGGTCGTCGAGCCCATCGCGGAGGCGACGACGGCGATTTCGTGGCCGTGTTCGACGGCCGCGGCGATGGAGTCGGCGGCGCGGTTGATTCGGTCGCCGCTACCGAGCGAGGTGCCGCCGAACTTCGCGACTACGCGCATCGTTCCTCCGGTGCGTGGCGTCGCTTCGGGGCTCCGTTGGTAAACATGCGAGGGGCTAACGCGGGGGGACGTATAACTATGTCCTCCGATTCAACCGTTGCCGTCACCCGCGAGTCCGGCGCTGAGACGGCCCATACCGACGGCTCGCGGGCGGAGATTTATCACCGAAGCCGCGGAACGTTCGGGCATGGATGTCAGAGACGCCGTTGACACCGACGCCGAGGCGCTCGCCGCCGTCGCCGACGCGCCGATACGGGCGATGCGTCGGCTGATACGCGACCGGACGGTCCGCCTCGCCACCGCCGAGACGAGTTCGGACCCCCACGCCGACGCGCCGGCCGACGACGAACCGGTGCTCGGCTTCGTCGGCTTCGACGTCCGCGACGGCGTCCTCCACGTCACCCGCCTCGGCGGCACCGAGGCGGCGGTGCGGCGACTGCTCGAAGAGCCGCTGCGCTTCGCCAGCGCCGAAGACCTGCCGGTCGAGGTGCTCGTCCTCGAATCCGAGGCTCCGCTGTGCGAGGCGGTCGAGCACGTCGGCTTCGACCGCGTCGGCCACGGCCCGCGGTTCGAAGGGTCCCCGACGCTTCGGTACGTCCTCGACGAGACGGGATAGTCGAGCCTCGCGGCCGGCGAGAACGACGGAGGGAATACATACCTCCCGCTCGTCAGGTGGTCCATGACCGAACGACGCGGGTACCGGCGACCGGAAGTGAGACGGCCGTGACGGCGGTCGAAGAGCTGTTCGTCTCGCTCGCCGGGTCGAGCCCGGTGATGCAGGGCCTCCTCGGCGGCATCGTCATCGCCGGGATGAACATGCTCGGCGCGCTCCTCATTCTCGTCTGGCGCGACCCCTCGAAGCGCTCGCTCGACACGCTCCTCGGCTTCGCCGCCGGCGTCATGCTCGCCGCGAGTTTCACGAGCCTCATCCTCCCCGGCATCGAGGCGGCGGGCGGGAGTCCGGTTCCCGTCCTCGTCGGCTTCGTCATCGGCGTCGTCGTCCTCGACCAAGCCGACCTGTGGATTCCGCACGTCCACATCCTCGTGACCGGCAAGACCCGAGCGGACGCCCCGGAGACGGACAAAAAGATGGCCTCAGTCATCCTGTTTATCGTCGCCATCACCATCCACAACATGCCCGAGGGTCTCGCCGTCGGGGTCGGCTTCGGCTCCGGCGACCTCGGGACCGCCATCCCGCTGATGCTCGCCATCGGCATCCAGAACATCCCCGAGGGGCTGGCCGTCTCCATCGCCGCCGTCAACGCCGGGCTTCGGAACACGACCTACGCGACGTTCGCGGGCATCCGCGCCGGCCTCGTGGAGATTCCGCTCGCCGTCTTCGGCGCGTGGGCCATCCAGTACGCCGCGGCGCTGCTTCCCTACGCGATGGGCTTCGCCGCCGGCGCGATGCTGTTCGTCATCTCCGACGAAATCGTCCCCGAGACGCACTCGAACGGCCACGAGCGCGTGGCGACGTTCGGGACGATGGTCGGCGTCGTCGTGATGCTCTACCTCGACGTGACGCTCGGGTAGTCGAAGCAGCGGCGCAATGCCCGAAAACAGGGCGCTCCGGGAACCTGCAAAAACGGGAGTTCGAGTGGAAGCGAAGGGGTTCAGTCGTCGAGTTGCCGGTAGAAAGTCGCTGTCGAGTGCGCGTCAATCGTCCGCGAGCGGCGGCTCGGACGGGACCTCATGGTCCGAGAGCCCGGCGGTCGGCGCGAGGTACTTCGCCGGGTCGAACGCGTCGAGGTCGTCGCCGGCGGCCACGCGTGCCGGCCAGTCCGGGTTGGCGAGCGCGCTCGTGCCCAGCGTGAACAGGTCCGCGCCAGCGTCGACGGCGGCCCGCGCCGCGTCCGGGTCGCCGAGCCCGCCGTTGGCGATGACGACCGTGTCATCCGTGACGTACTCGGCGGCGGCCTCAGCGAGCGACGGGCCGTCCGCGCCGAAAGTCGGAGTCGTCGCGTCGGTCTCAGTCGTGTGAACGTAGTCGGCTCCGGCCGCCGACAGCTCCTCGAAGAAGACCGCGGCCGCGTCCTCGCCCTCGGGCCACTCGTAGTCGCCGGCGGTCACTTTTTCCTGCGAGACGCGGATGCCGACGACGAACTCCTCGGGGACCGCGTCGGTGACCGCCGAAAGCACCTCGGCGGGGAATGTTACGCGGGACTCGGGACCGCCGCCGTACTCGTCGCCGCGTCGGTTCGCGTCCGCCGCGAGGAACTCGTTGAGCAGGTAGCCGTTCGCGCCGTGAAGTTCCACGCCGTCGAAGCCGGCTTCGACCGCGTTCGTCGCCGCCCGCACGAACCCCTCGCGGGCGGTTGCGAGGTCGGTCTCGTCGGCCGCCTTCGGGACCGCGAACTCGCCGCTGCCGCCGTAGGCCTCGGCCTTCTGGCCGTCTGGCTGGACCGCGGAGGGTGCGAGCGTCCGGTCGCCGTCGAGGTGGGGGTTGCCCTGCGACTGCGCCCCGGCGTGCATCAACTGCGCGAAAATCGGCGTGTCGACCTCGTGGACGGCGTCCGTGACGGTCGTCCACGCCTCGACGTGGTCGTCGGTGACGAGTCCCGGCTGGTTCAGATAGCCCTGACTGTACGCGTCGTCCGTGTAGACGCCCTCGGTGACGAGAAAGCCGAAGCCGCCGTCGGCGAACTTCCGGTAGTAGTGGGCCATCTCGTTGGTCGCCAAGCCCTCGTCGGTGGCGCTGATGCGCGTCATCGGTGCCAGCCCGACTCGGTTGACGAGCGACAGGTCGTTCAGGCTCGTCGCGTCGAACAGCGCGTCGTCAGTCATCACCGATGCTGTGCGCGTCGCGGATAAAAAGCGACGGCGGAATGGTCCCGACCGTCGCACATCCGGCGTGCTAACAAGGATCATACTGTCGGGAGAGCGGTCGCTGAGTCGAACGGTCGTCAGTAGTGAACGGCCGCCTCAGGAGAACTTCCGGACCGTCATGTTCAGCGTGTCGAGGTCGACGATGGGCGCGTAGCCGGCGTCGGGGTCGATGTTGACCGATTTCTGGAAGTCGGTCTGGGCCTGCCAGCAGCCGGAGTTGACCGCGAGGACGTTGTGGTACTTGCCCCAGCCGAGTTTGTGGACGTGGCCGGTGTGGAAGATGTCGGGCACGTCCTCCATGACGAGGTAGTCGAGTTCCTCGGGCGCGAGGCGGGTGTGGCCCCCGAACTGCGGCGCGACGTGGCGCTTCTTCAGGAGCTGGTACATCGCCTTGTGCGGCTCGTCGTAGCTCGCCTTGTCGGCCGGCAGCTCGGCGATGACCTCGTCGAGCGAGACGCCGTGGTACATGAGCACGTTGACGCCTTCGAGCGTGACCATCGAAGGGTTGCTCGTGATGCGGGCGTCGTGAGCCGACATGATGTCGCGGAGTTCGTCGTCGAAGCCGGGTTGGGGCTCCGCGAGTCGGACCGCGTCGTGGTTGCCCGGAATCATCACGATTTCCAGGTCGCCGGGCACCGATTTGAGGTGTTCGGAGAACGCCTCGTACTGCTCGTAGATGTCGATGACGTCGAGTTCTTCGTCCTGATTCGGGTAGACGCCGACGCCTTCGACCATGTCGCCGGCGATGAGGAGATACTCGATTCGCGCTGCCTCCTCGGTGTGGAGCCAGTCGGCAAAGCGGTTCCACGCGTCGGCCATGAACTCCTGACTGCCGACGTGCACGTCGGAGATGAGCGCCGCCTGCACGTCCCTGTCGGCGGTGTTGGGGCGGTGGCTCCGCGGCACGTCGGGGAAATGCATCGAGTCGACGAAGAGGATGCCCGCGTCGCCCGACAGCGTCCCCTGCACGGCGATGCACTCGTCCATGAGGAGTTCGTCGACGTAGCCCGCGATGTCCTTGTCCTTCATCACGAGACAGGGGAACGTCCCCGTCGTGTCCTCGAGGTCGATAATCCAGTGGCCGCTCTTGGTGGAGCGCACGTCGTCGACGAGGCCGATGAGTTCGGCGTCCTCGCCGCCGGACATGTTCGAGATGGCCTTCGCGGGGCGGTGGTTGACGCGCCCGCGGAGCAGCTTCGAGAGCTTCTCGTAGCGGTCGCGGAACACCTTCACGAAGTCGTCGTACTCGCCGGTCCCCGTCGACTGGCCGGTCATGTCGTTGGCGATTTCGAGGGACCGAAGCGCCGGGTCGACGTTCCGACCGCCCGATGTCCCCTGCGCTTCGGCTGGAGCAGACTGGTCGGTGTGGGCCGCGTTGTCGTGCGATGTTGCAGCGGAAACGGAGGGGTCTGATGCGGCGGAGGCGGCTGGGTCGGCATCCGCGGCGTTCGCAGCGTCCGCAGCGGCCGGGGGCGTCGGTTCGGTTCCCGACGGGTCCGCGGCGGGGGCGGACGCGAGCACCTCGCGGACGTGGTCGGCGGTGATGCGAAGCGCGTTGTCCGGGGCGGCTTCGACGACGCGGGCGAGGGTTCGGCCGGGGTCGTCGGAGCCGGCGATGAGGGTCACGGCCTCGCGTTCGGCGTTGTAGCCGCGACCGACGAGCGTCCGGACGATGCGCGCCGGCGTCTCCAGTGGCACACCCGGAGTGCGCGACACGCGGCAAAAAGGATGCCGAAACCCAGAACGTTGAAACCCAGTCCGGGTAAACTGGGAGTGATGAGTGACGACGATGGCCGCCCGCCCTCCCCCGACTCGCGGCGCGGTCCAACCTCCGACGAAGGCGTGCTAACTCGGCTTCGGACGGCAGAGGAGGGGCCGCTTCTGTTCGTCCGCGAACTCCTGACGAGCGCGCTCGCCGTGTTGGCCGTCGGGTTGCTCCTGTTCGCGCTGAGCGGCGTGTGGCCGCCGATGGTCGCCGTCGAAAGCGGGAGCATGGAACCGCACATGCACAAAGGCGACCTCGTGTTCATCACGGGGCCGGAGCGATACGCCCCCGACTCGGCGGTCGAGGGGACCGCCGTCGTCACGGCCGAGACGGGCGCGGAGGTCGACTACCGGAAGTTCGGCGGCCCCGGGAGCGTCATCGTCTACGACGACCCCGGGTCGGCAGGTCCCCCGATTATCCATCGGGCGATGTTCTGGGTCGACGACGGAGAGAACTGGTACGACCGGGCGAACCCCGAGTACATGTCGGCCGACAACTGCCGAGAACTCGCCAACTGCCCCGCCGAGTACAGCGGCTTCATCACGAAAGGCGACAACAACCCCCGGTACGACCAAGTAAGCGGCATCGCCGACCCGGTCCGCCCCGAGTGGGTCCAAGGCGTCGCGCGAATCCGTATCCCGCTTCTCGGGTGGGTTCGGCTGACGCTCGCCAACTCGATGGCGACGACGACGCCGGTCGCGCCCGCCCCTGTCGAGTTCGTCGACGTGCCGACGATGGAAACGGCGGTTCCCGACGCGTCGACGGCAAACGCGGCGGGAAGCGACGCGCCGGCGACGACGGCACCGCTTCGGGTCGAAGCGGGGAACACACCGATGCGGACCGCCGCGCTCGCGGCGTGACGCGAGTGCACTAAAAGCGTCGGACGTTCTTCGTTCGTTCCTCAGTTGTCGAACCGCGCCTGCACGAACGGCTGTGCGCTCTCGATGTCGCCGAGTCGGGAGTCCGTCAGCAGGACGGCCTCGGTCTCGTCGATGGGGACGGACAGGCTGATTTCCTTGGTCCGGCCGTAGCGACCCTTCGAGACGACGACGGCGTTGACGATGCCGAGCATGTCGAGTTCCGAGATGAGGTCGGTGACGCGGCGCTGGGTCAGCACGTCGGCGTCGATCTCCTCGCAGAGGCGCTTGTAGATGTTGAACACCTCGCCGGTGTTGATGTTGCGGACGCCGTTTTTCTCCAGGAGGATGATGGCGAAGAGGACGATTTTCGACTGCGTGGGCAGGGTGCGGACGACCTCGACCACCCGGTCGAGTTCGATTTTGTCCTGCGCCTGTCGGACGTGGGCCTCCTCGACGGTGTCGGCCTGCCCGCGCTCCGCGAGTTCGCCGGCCGTGCGGAGCAGGTCGAGGGCGCGCCGGGCGTCGCCGTGTTCCTGCGCGGCGAACGCGGCGCACAGCGGAATCACGTCGTCGGTGAGCGCACCGGGCTTGAACGCCACGTCGGCGCGGTGCTGGAGGATGTCGCGGAGTTGGTTCGCGTCGTACGGCGGGAAGACGATTTCCTCCTCGCCGAGGCTCGACTTGACCCGGGGGTCGAGGAAGTCGGTGAACTTCAGGTCGTTCGAGATGCCCATGATGGAGATGCGGGAGTTGTCGAGTTCGGAGTTCATCCGCGAGAGGTTGTAGAGCGTGTCGTCGCCCGACTTCTCGACCAGTTTGTCGATTTCGTCGAGCATGATGACGACCACGCGCTCCTTGTAGTCGACCGCGTCGAAAAACGTCGTGTAGACGCGGTCGGTCGGCCACCCGGTCATCGGCACCGTCTCCATCTCGTCGGCGTCGTCGTCGAGTTCCGCCGCGCGCTCGTCGATTTCGGCGATGGAGTCGTAGGGCGTCTCTTCGAGGGCGTTGGGGTCTTCGGTCGCCCGCGTGCGCATCTCGTCGAGGCGCTCCTGTTCGGCCTCGATGCGCTCGACGTTCTTCTCGATGAACTTGTTCGCGAGCTGGGCGAGCACGCGGTACTGCGTGTCCGTCACCTCGCAGTTGATGTACTCGACCTCGCAGGGCACGTCGTACTTCTGGGAGGTAGATTCGAGCTCCTGGCTGACGAACTTCGCGCTCGCGGTCTTCCCGGTCCCCGTCTTCCCGTAGATGAGGATGTTCGACGGCGTCTCTCCGCGCAGGGCGGAGACGAGAATCGTCGCCATCTGGTTTATCTGGTCAGTCCGGTGCGGGAGTTCGTGTGGCGTGTACGACGGGCGGAGGACTTCCTTGTTCTCGAAAATCGGCTCGCCGGCGAGAAGGTCGTCGAACAGCCCTTTCGACCCTTCGTCGTCGTTGAGAACGACTTTGTCGAGGCCGACGTCGGGGTCTTTGTGCTGGTCGAGGTCCTCGTCGGACGCGTCGGGTGCGTCGGCGTCGGGACCGATGCTCGCCTGAATGTCGATGTCTTCGGGCGACACGTCGTCCTCGACGGCGGAACTGTCGGCGGAACCGTCGGCGGAACCGTCACCGCCGGACGCGTCGTTACTGGGTATGTCGTCGGTGTCGGTGCCAGCATCGGCGTCGGCGTCCGCGCCGCCATCGTCCGGCGTGCTGTTCCCGGCTTCCCCTCGTGCGCCGCCTCGCGGATTCTCTTCCTCGTCCATCGTGAATACCCCTTTGTTTCAAGTGGAATAGTCGCCCGCGGCGGCGTATAGGGTGCGTGAAGCCGGTGATAGTCGGCATTTACGCATCACGCCGAAGAAGGCGATTCCAGATGATGCAAAGGAACCAAACGAACAGTCGGTACAAAAATCTTACTTCTCCGACCCGTCCGCCGCCGTTCGACCGGAACTCGGCCGGACGGGACCGTTTCAACACGAGAACCCGCGCGTATCAGTATCGCTCCCCCGGCGATGTCGTCGGTACCGGCGGTCGCTGGGAGACGAACCAGACGGCGAGCAGACAAATCGAGTCGCGTCGGAAAGTCGGCTCGGGTCGAGTCGAGTCGAAACAGGCCGAGACCGAACAAGTCGAGACCGAACAAGTCGAGTCGGCCGAGTGGTGGGTAACGAGTTGCGCCGGCAACTGCGCGGCAGCGTGACTGAACGATGGTGGGTAGCCGGATGGGTGTCGGAGACCGAGTACCGACAGTAACTGAGCAGTGGCGGTGACCGACCAACGGGCGTCGTTGGAGTGGAACTCGACGTGCGATGTGTCCCCGACAGGAAAACTCGATGGGAGTGACCCCTTCGTTTCGTGTGGAGATGCCCGAATAACGATTTGGACGAATTCGAGTAGTAGAGCGAGTATCAACCCTGTGTAACGTCTCGATTTCTTCTGCAATTAACTGTCGTTCTCCAGTTCGACGGGAAACGCCTGCGTCTCGATTCCCCCACACCCCTTCGTTTCAGGTGGAGCCGCGAGCAGGAGGGGAGGGGGTCTCGGCAGTCTTTGTATAGCGGTGGTTTTATCACAGATATCCGCATACCATACCCGTAGTAGAGAGAAAACTAATATTATTACTTGTTCCATCTATTCAATTAACATCCGATCGCCGTCTAGCGGTCTCCCCCCACCCACCCCTTCGGCCCGTTCCACCTGAAACGAAGGGGTGGGGGTGTTGCCTTGCGAGTCGTTCACGTCCCGCAGCTCGTGTCATCTTATCAGAACTACGACTACTGCGGCGAGGACAGAGTGCGGGGAGGTCGGCGCGGCGGCTTCAGTACCCTCGTCGTGTTCGAGAGACGCTGCGGTACTCTGGAGGTCACTGCTCGGTGTCCGTTCGAGTTACGCACGTGTACGCCCAAAGTAACAACTAAGCGAATGCGGTACCGCCGCCGAGCGGCCGCCTTTCGGTCGCTCGGTACGTTCCGACCGAACGCCGGCCTGTCGATTTCGTCGTTCGCGTTCGTCCAATCGGACTGACCGCCGTCACCGACGTTCTTTTCTGTCGTTTTGTCGACCACGTGACTGGTGTCTGACGTAGTGCTTAAGTGAGTCCGGTTGGGTGATACCTCCATACGCCCTCCACGACGCGTTCGGGAGGTGCGGGAGGCCCAGGATGGGACTGCTCACAGATTTAAGAGACAGCATCTCACGAGTCGTCGACCGGCTCTTTTCGGAGAGCGAGCCGAAGCGGATCGGTATATATGGCCCGCCCAACGCCGGGAAGACGACTCTCGCAAATCGTATCGCCCGTGATTGGACCGGTGACGCCGTCGGTCCCGAGAGCCACATCCCTCACGAGACTCGCCGCGCCAGGCGGAAAGAGAACGTCGAAATCGAGCGGAACGGCAAGAAAGTCACTATCGACATCGTCGACACCCCGGGGGTTACGACGAAGGTCGATTACAAGGAGTTCCTCGAACACGACATGGAGAAAGACGACGCCGTTCGCCGGTCCCGCGAGGCGACCGAGGGCGTCGCCGAGGCCATGCACTGGCTCCGCGAGGACGTCGACGGCGTCATTTACGTGCTCGACAGCACGAAGGACCCGATATCGCAGGTCAACACGATGCTCATCGGTATCATCGAGAGCCAGGACCTGCCCGTGCTCATCTTCGCGAACAAAATCGACCTCGAAGACTCGAACGTCGAGCGCATCGCGAACGCGTACCCACAGCACGAAACAGTCGAGTTGTCAGCGCTCGAAGGGGAGAACATGGACGAAGTGTACGCCAAAATCGCGAAGTACTTCGCGTGATTCACCATGCCTGAAGCAACCGCCTCCGACAACGGCTCCGACGGGGTCCAGATAGACCTCTTCAGCGGGAATCGGATGGCAAACCTCACCAGCATGGAGAAGATTCGACTCATCCTCGACGGCGTCCGTGACGGAAACATCGTCATCCTGGAGGAAGGCCTCTCGCCCGACGAGGAGTCGAAGCTTATCGAAGTCACGATGGCCGAGATAAGCCCCGACGAGTTCAACGGTATCGAAATCGAGACGTATCCGCGTTCGCAGACCGCAGACCAGAGCTTCCTCGACCGGCTCATGGGCCGACAGTCGACCCAGAAGCTCACGGTCATTGGTCCTGCGAACCAGATTCAGACGCTTCACAAGGACGAGAATCTCATCAGCGCGCTCGTCTCGCGAAAGTAGGGGGCCCCACGAACGCCCTCACGCGCCATCCGGCGCCAACATCCACCAATGCCACATCAATGCACCACGTGCGGTAAGGTGTTCCCCGACGGCTCGAAGGAGATGCTCTCGGGGTGCCCGAGCTGCGGCGGCAACAAGTTTCAGTTCAAGCCCGCGTCGAGCGGGAGCGCTCCCGCGAGCGCAAGCGACGATACGCCGTCGACGGGCGGCGCCGGAACGCGGGACCTGAGCTCCTCGGCGGCCGACGCCGTCCGAGACCGCGCACAACAGCAGTCCCATCCCGACTCGACCGACGAGGAGTCGATGACCGTCAGCGACTGGGCGAACGCGAATGCGGACGCGAACGCCCCACAGCGATCCGAGACCGGTGACACCGCCGGTTCGACCCGAAGCGAACCGTCGTCGACCGGTGCGGCCGGGTCGAGCGACGCGGCCGACGCGGGTGGCGAACCCGAAGACAAACCTCGTGGTTGGGGCGAGTGGCCGTCCGCGCCCGGCGAGTCTCCGGGAGCAGACCCGCAGGAGCCCCCAGCGTCGCGGAACAAATCCCGAGGTGAGCCCGCGACGGAGCGACCCAGTAGCTCGGCGGACTCGGCTTCGCCGCCGGACCGCGACCCCGATAAAATCAACGCGCGCGAGACGGACGAGGACAACTCCCAGAAGAGCGCTCGGAGCGATGTCGTCACGCCGGAGGAACTCGCCGCCGCCGACGCGAACCGACGCGGTTCGGGGGCTGAGACGCCGTCGGAAGCGCCGCCCGCCTCCGAGGGGGCGGCCGGTCAGCCCGCCGACGCGCCCACGGATGCGGACGGCACAGTCATCGAGCCTTCGTCCGACGAGCGGCCCGACCTGGACCAGCTTCGCGAGGAGCTCAACGACCAGTTCGAGAGCATCAAAATCGTCAACCCCGGGCAGTACGAACTCAACCTCATGGAGCTGTACGACCGAAGCGAGTACATCATCTCGCTCCGCGAGGACGGCCGGTACGTCATCGAAGTTCCGGACACGTGGGGCCCCGGTAACCGCGAGGACTGAACGCGCTTTCCGCGCCGCCCGACTTTTCACCCCGTCGTTTCCGGTGGAACGCCGACCGTCCGGCCTCGTACGCACGAGTCCATCCGTCGAATCGGCACAACCGTTATATACGATAGTTGAGAGTATATCTCCTTGGGGAAGCGCTATGTCCAATCCGCACAACGAAAAGGTCGCTGAGTGGGCGTCGCTCCTCGGAGCGTCGCTCCCGACCGCGCGACCAGACGACCCCGACCTCGATACCGCTGACAGCACGGGGTAACGACCGCCGCGGCGAGGCCCGGCGGACGCTTTACTTTCACCCCGCTCTGCGAACCCTTATCGGCAAGGGCGAGCAATCGTCACCGATGTCGGCCTCCGAGGACGTTGCGTACGTGGACCACCCGCTACTCGCGCCGTCGTTCATCGAGCGGCGGCTCTATCAGATTCGCCTCGCTGGGACCGCGCGCGACGGCCACACGCTGGTCTGTCTCCCTACTGGTCTCGGGAAGACGACCGTCAGCCTGCTCGTCACCGCCCAGCGCCTCCACGACGTGGGCGGAACGTCGCTGTTTCTCGCGCCCACGAAGCCGCTGGTCCAGCAGCACGCCGATTTCTACCGCGAGGCGCTGACCGTCCCGGACGACGAAATCGTCGTCTTCACCGGCGACGTTCGGCCCGACGACCGGGCCGAACTCTGGCAGGAGGCCCAAATCGTCATCGCCACGCCGCAGGTCATCGAAAACGACCTCATCGGCAACCGCATCTCGCTTCGGGACGTGACGCACCTCACCTTCGACGAGTGCCACCGCGCGAGCGGCGACTACGCCTACGTCTACATCGCAGAGCGCTACCACGCCGACGCCGAAGACCCGCTCGTCACGGGGATGAGCGCCTCGCCCGGCGGCGACGAGGAGGCCATCCTCGAAGTCTGTGAGAACCTCGGCATCGTCGACGTGGAGGTGATGACCGAGGAGGACGCCGACGTGTCGGAGTACACCCACGACACGGACGTGGAGTGGAACCGCATCCAACTCCCCGACGAGATTCTGGAGATACGCGACGCCCTCAACGAGGTCATCACCGACCGACTGGAGAAGCTCAAGCAGTTGGGCGTCACCAAATCGACGAAGCCCGATATCTCCCAGAAGAAGCTCAACCGGATGCGCGCGGAGCTCCAGCGGCTGATGAACGCCGACAAGTCGGAGGGCTATAAGGGGATGTCGACGCACGCGGAGGTGATGAAGCTCCGCCGGGCGGTCGAACTCGTCGAGACCCAGTCGGTGGAGTCGGTCCGGCGGTACTTCGAGCGCCAGCGCAACGCCGCCCGGTCGTCGGGCGCCTCGAAGGCGAGCCAGCGACTCGTCGCCGAGCCGAAGGTCCGCGAGGCGATGCGGAAAGCCGAGTCGTTCGACGGCCTCCACCCGAAGTTCAGGAAGACGCGCATCCTCCTCGCGGAGACGCTCGGCATCCAGAACGGCGAGCGCGTCATCGTCTTCACCGAGTCGCGCGACACGGCCGAGGCGCTGACGGAGTTCCTCTCGGAGAGCTTCTCGGTCCGGCGGTTCGTCGGGCAGGGCGACCGCGAAGGCTCTGACGGGATGACCCAAAACGAACAGCAGGAGACCCTCGACAAGTTCCGAAACGGCGAGTTCGAGGTACTCGTATCGACCTCCGTCGCGGAGGAGGGCCTCGACGTGCCCGAGGTCGACCTCGTGCTCTTTTTCGAACCCGTGCCGACCGCTATCCGGTCCATCCAGCGGAAGGGGCGGACCGGCCGGCAGGCCGACGGTCGCGTGGTCGTCCTCCTCGCGGAGGACACCCGCGACGAGGCGTACTTCTGGATATCGCGCCGCCGCGAGAAGACGATGCAAAACGAGCTTCGGGACCTCAAGGGCGCGGCCGACGACCTCGAAGCCGAACTCGACCCCTCCCAACGCGACCTCTCGGCGTTCGCGGGAGACGACGGCAGCTCCGCCGGTAGCGCGGGGAGTTCCACCGGAAACGAGGGGGTTGACGCCGCGAGCGAGGGCGATGCGAACGGGGCGTCGGCTGCCGCGTCATCCGCCTCGAACGCCCGGACCGCGACCGCCGCGGCGACCGACTCGGACGGACAGTCCGGCCTCGCCGACTTCGGTCCATCGGACGAGACGTTGGCGCGGGCGGACGACGGCGACGACAGCCACGACGAGGACGCCGACCCGGCCGACGAGGCAGGCGACTCGGATGCCGACCCATCATCGGAGTCCGGAGCCGACGGGAGCGACGAGGTGGACGACTCGGCCACCGTCGCCGCGGCGGGCACCGACGACGAGGACACCGTCGAAATCGTCGTCGACCAGCGCGAACTCGACTCCAACATCGCCCGCACCCTCTCGAAGCGCGAGGACCTGACGACCCGGCTGGAGACGCTCGCGGTCGGTGACTACGTCCTCTCGGACCGCGTCGCGGTCGAACGAAAGAGCGTCTCGGACTTCCTCGACACGCTCACGGGCGGCGACCGGTCGATATTCGAGCAGATAGCGGACCTCACGCGCCACTACGCCCGGCCGCTGCTCGTCATCGAGGGCCGCGGGCTCTACGAGGAGCGCAACATCCACCCCGGCGCGATTCGCGGGGCGCTGTCGTCGGTCGCGGTCGACTTCAACGTGAGCGTGCTGTTCACCGAGGACGAAGACGACACCGCGGAGCTGCTGGCGACCATCGCCACCCGCGAGCAGACGGACCGCGAGCGCACCGTGAGCGTCCACGGCGGCAAGAGCGCGAAGACGCTCGACGAGCAACAGGAGTACGTCGTCTCCGCCATCGCGGACATCGGCCCGGTCACGGCGCGGACGCTGCTCGAAGCGTTCGGAAGCGTCGAGGCGGTCATGACCGCAAACGAGGACGACCTCAAGGAGGTCCGCGGCGTCGGCCAAGTCACCGCCGAGCGAATCCGCGAGGTCGTCGGCTCGGAGTACCGCTGAGCAGCGGTCGCCGCCCACGACGCCTCAGGGGACGATAGTCACCGGGACGGCCTCGGCCCGAAGCACCGTCTCGGCGGCGCTCCCGAAGACCGTCCGCTCGACGATGCCGTCTTCGTGGTGACCCATCACGACGTGGTCGAAGCCGCCGCGCTCGACGGTGTCGAGAATCTCCTCACCGACGCGGTCGGCGGTCCACACGTCGACCGTGATGGTCGAAAGCTCCGGTTCGCCGCCGAAGTCGCCCGCTTTGAGTCTGCCGCGCGCGCCGTCGAGAATGGCCTCCGTCGCGTCGGTCTGGTTGTTCGTGTAGTGGACGACGTGGAGGCTTCCGCCCATCCCGTCGACCATCTCGATGGCGAAGTCGAGCGCGCGTTTGCTGGCGTCGGTGCCGTCGATGGGGATGAGAACGTCCATACGAAACAGAGGACCCGCGGGGCGGTAGTTCTACCGCCCGGAGCGACAGCCGACGCGAGGTGGCGAGGACAGGCAGTCGGTTATCGGTCGAGCGCCGAGATGGCCTCGGCGGCCTCGCGCGCGGCGGTTAGATACTCCGTCGCCCGCCGCGGGTCGTCGGTGGATTCGGCGCGTTCGGCGGCCCACGTCAGCGTCCGTACGAGCGACTCGCGCGCGGCGGTCACGTCGCCGGCGACCTCGCGGGGCGCGCGTCGCTCGGTGGCCTCCCGCTCGCCCGCGGTTCGCGTCCGAGTCGGTGCCGCGGCGCGCCCGTTCGCGCCGGTGGGGTCGCGGCGCGTCTCGTCGGCGGCCTCGGTGCTCCCCGCGGAGGCGGCCGTCTCGTTCGCGTTCGCCTCGGCTTCGGCTTCGCTTTCGTCGGCTTCGACGGCCGCTTCGGCGGCCTGCTCGGCGTCTTGGTCGGCGTTCGCCGCGGCCTGCCCCTCGGCCTGACAGGTCGGACAGAACACCTGTCCCTCGTAGCGGAACAAGGGGTCGCCGCAGTTGTCGCAGTGCTTGTTCGTCATCGTCGCTCCCTTGAGGAGCAACTCGCTCATCCGCTGGGTCGACCGGCGCTTCGTTTCGTCTCGCTCGTACTTCTCCCGAAGTCGCTGGCGCTCTGCTTCCTTGTCGAAGTCGCTCATGTGCGTGTGGACGCGACGTGCGTCGAAAAACCCCACGGCGTCGTTCGACCGGTTTCGTCACCGGCGGTCTCACCGGCTCTCGCGCCCGAGTCCACCCCGTCGCTGTCGCCCGAAGTTCGACGACTGACGAATACGAAATCGACAGACTGCGGTTCGGTGCCCGTTCCGAAACGTTTACTCGGAATCCACAGCGTCGTTAATGTGGCATGACGAAAGTTAGCGTGATTGGTGCGGCCGGCACGGTCGGTGCCGCGGCTGGGTACAACCTCGCGCTTCGCGATGTCTGTGACGAACTCGTGTTCGTCGACATCCCGAAGATGGAAGACAAGACGGTCGGACAGGCGGCGGACACGAACCACGGCATCGCGTACGACTCCAACACGGTCGTGACGCAGGGCGACTACGAGGACACCGCCGGCTCCGACGTGGTCGTCATCACGGCGGGCATCCCGCGGCAGCCGGGACAGACCCGTATCGACCTCGCGGGCGACAACGCCCCCATCATGGACGATATCGGCTCCTCGCTCGCGGAGCACAACGACGACTTCGTCTCCATCACCACGTCGAACCCCGTGGACCTGCTCAACCGTCACCTCTACGAGACGGGCGACCGCGACCGCCACAAAGTCATCGGCTTCGGCGGCCGCCTCGACTCCGCCCGCTTCCGCTACGTGCTGAGCCAGCGCTTCGACGTGCCGGTCAAGAACGTCGACGCGACCATCCTCGGTGAGCACGGCGACGCACAGGTGCCGGTCTTCTCGAAGGTCCGCGTCGACGGCAACGACCCCGCCTTCTCCGCCGACGAGAAAGAGGAGATTCTCGGCGACCTCCAGGAGTCCGCCATGGACGTCATCGAGCGCAAGGGCGCGACCCAGTGGGGCCCGGCGACCGGCGTCGCCCACATGGTCGAGGCCGTCCTGCACGACACCGGCGAAGTGCTCCCCGGCTCGCTCGTCCTCGACGGCGAGTTCGGCTACGAGGACACGGCCTTCGGCGTCCCCGTCAAGCTCGGCTCGAACGGCATCGAAGAGGTCGTCGAATGGGACCTCGACGACTACGAGGCCGACCTCATGGACGACGCGGCCGAGAAGCTCCGCGACCAGTACGACGAAATCGCGTAAGCCGCTCCGGCTCGCTCGCGCGACGAATCCAATCCGTCTTTTTCACCCGAGTATCTGACGCCGCTCAGAGCCGCCGCTTCAGTTCGTCGGCCGTCTTCTCGCCGACGCCGGGCACGTCGGTCAGGTCCTCGACAGACGCCTCGCGCACGCCCTCGACGCTGCCGAACCGCGTCAGCAGCGCCCGGCGGGTCTTCTCACCGACGCCGGGCACGTCGTCGAGGACGGTCTTCACCTCGTCTCGGAGCGTCTGGTGGTACTGGACGGCGAAGCGGTGGGCCTCGTCGCGGACCCGCTGGAGGACGTGCAGGTGCGGCGCGTCGTCCGGCCAGTCGAAGGTTCGGTCGGGCGTGACGACCAGTTCGCGGTCCTTGGCGATGCCGACGGCGGGCACGTCCCAGCCCGTCTCGTCGAGGGCGTCGAGCGCGGCGTTCAACTGGCCCTTGCCGCCGTCGATGAGGAGCACGTCGGGGTCGGGGCGGTCGTCGCGGCCCTCCAGCGCGCGGGTCGCCCGCCAGCGGACGAGTTCGCGCATGTTCGCGTAGTCGTCGTTGCGCTCGGGGAGTCGCCGCCGGCGGTAGTCCGCGGTCTCGGCGCTCCCGTCGACGAAGCACACGTCGCTGCCGACGACGGCCTTGCCCTGCGCGTGGCTCACGTCGAACCCCTCGATGCGGGCGACGCGGCGCACGTCGAGGTCGAGTTCGCGGGCGAGCGTTGCGAGGCCGTCGTCGCGGCCGGCGCGCCGGCGGGCGTTCTTCAGCGCGAGTTCGACCAGTTTCGCCTCGCGGCCCGCGCCGGGGACGCGGACGCCCACGCCCTCCGATTCGAGCCACGCGACCACGTCCTCGTCGTCGGGGTGCTCCGAGAGGACGACCGCGTCGGGGAGGTCGCGCTCGGCGTAGAACTGCGCGAGGAACGCCGAGAGGACGGCGGCCGTGCGGTCTTCGCCCTCGGGCGCGTCGAGGTGGTGGCGGGTCCGGTCCACCAGTTGACCGCGCTCGGCGTGGAGTCTGGCGACCGTCGCCGAGTCGCCGCGGAGCGAGACGCCGAGCACGTCGATGGCGCGCTCGTCGGACTGCGACGAGACGGCGTCCTCGCCCGCGCCGTGGAACGACTCGACGGCCTCCAGTCGGTCGCGGAGGTTGGCGGCGCGCTCGAACTCCGCGTCCTGCGCGGCCGCCTCCATCTCCCGTCGGAGCGGGTCCGCGAGGACGCCCGTCTCGCCCTCGAAGAATCGAACCGCCGATTCCACGTCCTCGCGGTAGTCGCGCTCCGCGATTTCGCCGGTACAGGGGGCGGTACACAGGCCCATCTCGTAGTCGAGACACGGCCGCGAGCGGTTCGAATACTTGTGGTCAGAACAGCCGCGGAGGCCGTAGGTCTCTCGAATCGCCTTCACGACCGTCTCGACGCGGCCCTTGTCGGTGTACGGCCCGAAGACGGTCGCGGAGTCCTCGGGGTCGCGGGTGACCTCGATGCGCGGGACCGCGTGGGCCGTCAGTTGGACGAGCGGGTAGGATTTGTCGTCTTTCAGGCGGACGTTGTAGCGCGGTTGGTGGCGCTTGATGAGGTTGGCTTCGAGGAGCAGCGCCTGCGTCTCAGTGTCGGTAACGGCGAAGTCGATCTGTTCCGCGCGGGCGACCATCCGGGAGATGCGCTCCGAGCGCGGGTCCGCGTACGACCGGACTCGCGCGCGGATGTCGACCGCCTTCCCGACGTACAGCACCGCGTCGCCGGCGACGAACTGGTAGACGCCGGGGTCCGACGGCAGCGCGCTGGCTCGTTCGCTGACCGCGGCAGGGTCCATCTGGGGTGGCTTACCGCGCGAGGGGCTTGAGGTTGACGCGTCGGGCGCACCGCCCTCCAGCGGCCACCCAATTATCTCATTTGATACTGTCCTCGAAAGATACTCCTGTGATGCCCTGAAACGAAGTCGATAATGTCACTTGGTATACTCTCACGCGTCCGCTCGTGGTTCGGTGAGGAGACGCCGTTACCGGACGGCGGAATCGCCGCCGGTTCCGCCACCGACGCGCCGGACCTGAACGTCGACGACGACGTACTGCTCGACGGCGTCGGGCTTCCGGCGTTCGTCCTCGACGAACAGGGTCGCATCGCGGCGTGGAACGCCGGCGTGGAGTCGTTGACCGGCACGTCCGCGGCCGACGCGCTCGGCCGGCGCGACCTCGGTGAGACGTTCTACGGCAACGCCGCGGCCCGGGTGCTCGCGGGGCAGGTCCTCGACAACCCCCGCGACGCCGCGTCGCTCGACGGCGTGGAACTCGACGACCCCGACCGGCTGCTGTACGCCGCGGAGGAGACGTTCGCGGACGCGAACGGCGACGACTGTCACGCCCGGCACACCGCGATGCCGCTGTACGAGGGCGACGAGCTCGTCGGCGTCCTCCAGACCGTCCGCAACCGGACGACCGAGGTCGAGCGCCACCGCGAGGTCGCCGCGCTCGTCTCCGAGGTCGAATCGACGCTGACCCAGTTGAGCCAAGGGAACCTCGACGCGCGGGCGACGATAGACGACAGCGGGGCCGTCGACGACCAACTCTATCTCGTCGTCGACGCGGTCAACGAGACGGCGCGGAACCTCTCGACGCTCGCGTCGAACGTCGAAGACGAGACCGAGACGGCGACCGCGGCGGTGACGCGGGCGGCGTCGGCGGCCGACGCCATCGTCGAGAACGTCGACGAACAGCGCGACCTCCTCGACGAGGGCGCGACCCAGATGCAGCAGTTCAGCGCGACGATGGAGGAGGTTGCCGCCACCGCCGACGAGGTCGACACGGCGGCCACGGAGGCGCGGGAGGCGACCGCCGAGGGCCGCGAGGCCAACAGCGAGGCGCGGGAGGCCACGGAGAGCGTCGTCACGATGGGCGACGAACTCGTCGACCGCGTGACCGAACTCGGCGGCCGCATGGACGACATCGAGGCGGTCGTCGAGGTCATCTCCGAGGTGGCCGAACAGACGAATCTGCTCGCGCTCAACGCCAACATCGAGGCCGCCCGCGCGGGCGAGGACGGCGACGGGTTCGCCGTCGTCGCGGAGGAGGTGAAGTCGCTCGCCGACGAGACGCGCCAGCACACCGAAGACATCACCGCGCAGATAGAGAACATCCAGTCGCAGACCGACGAAGCGGTCCACGCGGCGACGGAGTCCAACGACCGTATCGAACACGCCGACGAGCGCATCTCCGAGATGCTGGCGGCGTTCGAGGAAATCGCCGCCTCCATCGACACCGCCGCGGACGGCGTCGCGGAGGTCTCCCGCGCGACCGACGAGCAGGCCGAGGCGGTCGAGGAGCTGACCGCGACCATCGAGGACGTGCGCGACCGGACCGTCGAGACCGAGGGCGCGGTCGACAGCATCGTCGCGGCGACCGACGAGAGCACGCAGGCGCTGTCGGCGCTCGCCATGGAAGTCGAGGAGCTGACCGGGAGCCGGTCCGCCTGACGTGAGTCGGACACGCGTCCGCGTCAGGCGACGCCGGCGAGGAGGTTCCCGACCGCGTAGGCGACCGTGGCGGCCGCCATTCCGACGACGAACATCTCGACGCCGTTAGCGAGCCACGAGCGGTTCGTCACGAGGCTCCGACTCGCGCCGACGGCGAAGAACGCCGCGGCGGTGACGGCGATGGAGACGGGAAACAGCGGTTCGACCCGGAGCACGTACGGGAACAGCGGGGCCCATCCGGCGACGATGAAGGCGGCGAACGTCGCGGCGGCGGTCCTGACGGGCGTCTTCCCGTCGGTTCGGACGTGCCCGTCGCCGCGGGCGTCGTGGTAGTCCTCTTCCGAACGCTCTGAGAGGTAGTTGCTCATGCCCATCGAGAAGCCGTCGGCGAACAGGTTGGCGAACCCGAGGACGATGACGATGCTCGGGCTCAGCGACGCGCCCGCGACGCCGGCGACGACGGCGAACGTCGTGACGATGCCGTCGTTCGCGCCGTAGATGAGTTCCGGGAGGTACCGGCCCGACGACTCCACGTCGTCCCCGAGCAGCGTCTCCAACATGCCGGAATCGTACGCTTGCGGAGCGAATAAACGATAGGGGGACTCCGGGCGCGGCACGCCCCGCGATGCGATGCCGGCACGCGTAAGGGAACCCCGGCCGAACCACGGCCCATGAGCGACGACGACACGACGCGGCTCTGGTTGGTCGAGCGGTCCTACGACGACCGCGACCTCATCATCCTCATCTACGCGACGCCCGACGGCGAGTACGAACTCCGGAAGGAGCTCGCCGCGGCCGTGATGCACCAGCGCCGGATGACCGTGACCGCCGCCATCGACGCGCCGACGGGGAATCTCGAACCCGTGGATGACGACGACCTGCGCGAGCGGTACGCGGCGGAGGCGACGAAGATGGCCGACTCCCACGAACCCGGCGACGAGGTCTGACGCTCAAACGGCGGCGAACTGCGCCCCCGACGGCCCCCGGTTTCCGCCCGCAGCGTTATCGGCCGTGATTTCCGCACCTAAAACACTTTAAGGCAGTGCGACGCAGGCCCGCCCATGGCCGCCATCGAACTAAACGGGGTGACGAAACGGTTCGAAGACGACGAGGGACTGTTCGATACCCTCCTCCCATCGTCCGAACCCGACACCGTCACCGCCGTCGACGACCTCTCGTTCTCCGTCGCGGAGGGGGAGGTCTTCGGGTTCCTCGGTCCCAACGGTGCTGGAAAATCGACGACGATCAACATGCTTCTCGACTTCGTGCGTCCGACGAGCGGGTCCGTCCGCGTGCTCGGACACGACGCGCAGGCCGAGAGCGTGGCCGTCCGTCGTCGGACCGGCGTACTCCCCGAGGGCTACGAGGTGTACGACCGGCTCACCGGGCGCGAACACGTCGAATTCGCCATCGAGTCCAAGGAAGCCGACGACGACCCCGACGAACTGCTCTCCCGCGTCGGCTTAACCCCCGACGAGGCCGACCGCCGCGCCGGCGGCTACTCCAAAGGGATGTCCCAGCGCCTCGCGCTCGCGATGGCGCTCGCCGGCAGTCCCGACCTCCTCGTCCTCGACGAGCCCTCCTCCGGTCTCGACCCCGCCGGCGCGCGCGAGATGCGCGACATCGTCCGCACCGAGGCCGACCGCGGCGCGACGGTGTTCTTCTCCAGTCACGTCCTCGCGCAGGTCGAAGCGGTCTGTGACCGCGTCGGCATCATGCGCGACGGCGAACTCATCGCCGAGGACACCATCGAGGGCCTCCGCGACCGCGTCGACGCCGAGGCGGTGCTCCGAATCGACGTCGACGGCGACGCCGACCTCGACGCGGTCCGCGCGCTCGACGGCGTCTCGTCGGTCGAATCGGACGGCGGTCGCCTCGTCGTCGGCTGTACCGACGACGCCAAGACCCGCGTCATCGAGGCCGTCGAGGCCGGCGGTGCGACCGTCGCAGACTTCGAGACCGACTCGGCGTCGCTGGAGGACATCTTCCTCGCGTACACCGAGGGCGACGACCCGGCCGACGAACCGGAGGTGGCGGCGTGACGCTCGAATCCGTCGCGCGCAAGGACTTCCGCGACGCTCTCCGGTCGCGGTGGCTCCTCGGGCTGACGCTGTTTTTCGCCCTCCTCATCGGCGGGTCGACGGCGCTGTTCTACGGCGTCCTGCTCTCGGGCGCGGGCGCGAACTCCGAGACGCTGTTCGGTCTCACGACCGCTCCGGGCGGGCTGTTCAACTTCTCGTACGCGGGCATGCTCGGGTTCGTCCTCGCGCTCATCGCGCTCGTGACGGCCCACGGCTCGCTCATCGACGAGCGCGAGTCGGGCACCATCAAGCTCCTGCTGTCGCTGCCGAACTCCCGGCGCGACGTGGTGTTCGGAAAGCTCGTCGGCCGCACGCTCGTCGTCCTCGTCTCGATGCTCGTCGGCTTCGTCGTCGCCCTCTTCGCGATGCTGTTCACCGGCGGGCAAGTCATGTTCGTCTCCTACGCCGGGCAGGTCGCCCTCTCGGGACTGCTCGCCACGGCGTTCGTCTCCATCGGCGTCTGGCTCTCCGCGACCTCGGCCTCCCAGCGGCAGGCGCTGTTCGGCACCGTCGGACTGTACTTCATCTTCGCCGTCCTCTGGTCGACGGTCGCCACGGGCGTCCCGCGGCTCGTCAACTGGGTCATCGAACAACTCGGTCTCACCGCGCTGACCGCGCCGCAAATCGTCCAGATGCGGCTTTTCATCAAGTACCTGAACCCGCTTCGGGCCTACGAGACGCTGGTCGCGGAGCTGTACGGACCCGCGGTCGCCGCCCGCCTGTTCAAGGCTGGCCTCGCCGAGCGACTCGCCATCGAATCGACGTTCTCGCAGTCGCTGCCGTTCTACTTCACCGGGCCGTTCATCCTCGCCATCCTCATCGCGTGGATTGTCGTCCCGCCGCTGCTCGGCTACCGGGCGTTCGAGAAGGCCGACCTCTGAGGCCGACGTACCGAGCCTGAGGCGGTCGCCTCAGCGCCCGTCTCAGCGAACCGATTGACCGTTCTATTCCGGCGGATACGCCACGCCGCGCTCCGCGAGCAGGTCCTCGAACTCGGCTTCCGCGAGCGTCGGCACGTCGTTCGCCTCGGCGTCGTCGCGCTTCGACCGGCCGGGGTTCTCCCCGACGACGAGGTAGTCGGTGTTGCCCGAGACGGACCCCGTGACGTTGCCGCCGTGCGATTCGACGAGTTCTTTCACGTCACCTCTGCTCGCGGCGAGCGTCCCGGTCACGACGAACGTCAGGCCGTCGAGTTCGTCGCCGCCGGATTCGACGGGTTCGGGGTCGACGCCGCGGTCGAGGAGCGCGCGAATCACGGCGCGGTTGTCCGCGTTCTCGAAGAAGTCGCGGACGCGACGCGCCACCGTCTCGCCCACGTCGGGCACGGTCGTCAGGCGTTCTTCGAACGCGTCGAACTCGCCGTCCTCGGCATCGGCCTCGATGGGGAACGCCTCGATTGCCCCGAACTCGCGGGCGAGGCCGCGGGCGGTCGCCTCGCCCACCTCGGGGATGCTCAGGCCGACGAGGAACGAGTCGAGCGACGGCTGCTTGGCGTTCTCGACGGCGGCCACGAGGTTCTCGGCGCTCGTCTCGCCCCACCCCTCCAACCCGGCGAGGTCGTCGGTCGTCAGGTCGTAGAGGTCCGCGACCGTCTCGACGAGGCCGGCGTCGACGAGTTGGGCGACGCGCTCCTCGCCGAGGCCGTCGATGTCCATCGCGCCCTTGACCGCGAAGTGGCCGATAGAGGCCTCCCGCTGGGCCGGACACGACAGCCCGCCCGAGCAGAACGCAAGCGGGCCGTCGCGGTCCACGGCGCTCCCGCAGACGGGGCACTCGTCGGGGAACTCGTAGCTCCCGCCGCCGTCTTCGGTGACTTCGACCACCTGCGGAATCACGTCGCCGGCGCGCTTGACGCGGACGCGGTCACCGACTGTGACGCCGAGGGCGGCTCTCTCGTCGGGATTGTGGAGCGTCGCCCGCGAGACGGTGACGCCGCCCACGTCCACGGGGTCGAGGATGGCGACCGGCGTGAGTCGGCCCGTCCGCCCGACCTGCACGACGATGTCGCGGACGGTCGTCACCTCGTGGCGCGCGGGGAACTTGTAGGCGAACGCCCAGCGGACGGAGCGGCTCTTTTCGCCCAACTCTTCGCGGGCCTCCCGCGAGTCCACCTTGATGACCGTGCCGTCGATTTCGTAGTCGAGGTCGTCGCGGGCCGCCTGCATCCGGTCGCGGTAGTCGATGGCCCCCTCAACGTCCGCGGCGCGCTCGATGCGGTCGGTGACGCGGAGACCCCACTCGCGCAGGCGGTCGAGGGCGGCCCACTGGCTGTCGGGTCGCGCGCTCGCGTCGAGGATATCGTAGAAGAACACCGCGAGCGGGCGGTCGGCGACGACCGAGGGGTCGAGGTTGCGGAGCGTCCCGGCGGCCGCGTTCCGGGGGTTGGCGAAGGCGTCCTCGCCGGCCTCGACGCGCCGGGCGTTGAGGTCGCTGAAGTCGGACTTCGGCATGTAAATCTCGCCGCGGACGGCGAGTCGGTCGGGGTGGTCGCCGCGGAGGGAGAGGGGAACGGTCGGAATCGTCTTCACCTGCGCGCTCACGTCGTCGCCGCGGCGGCCGTCGCCGCGGGTGGCCGCGCGGACGAACTCCCCGTCCTCGTAGACGACTTCGACCGAGAGGCCGTCGAACTTGGGTTCGCAGACGTAGTCGACCGCGCCGACCTCGCGGCGGACGCGCTCGTCGAACTCCCGGAGGTCGGCGGCCTCGGTGCTCTGGTCGATAGAGAGCATGGGCGCGACGTGTTCGACCGTCTCCAGCGCGTCGATGGGCTCGCCGCCGACGCGGTTCGTCGGGCTGTTGGTCGTGTCGAGGTCGAACGCGCCTTCGAGCGCGACCAGCCGGGAGAACAGCGCGTCGTAGGCCGCGTCGGAGACGAGCGGGTCGGCCGCGACGTAGTAGCGGTGGTCGTGCTCGCGGACGGCTTCGCGGAGGAGCGCGGCCTGCTCCTCGGCCGCCTCGCGCGAGAGCGACTCGGCGGGCTCGAACTCGGTCGGCGGGTCGCGGAGATAGGGGTTCGACTCGGCGTCGACGTCGGCGTCGCTCATTGGTTCGGGTGTCGGCCGGACGGCGGGTAAACGCTCCGGGGTGGCGGCGGCGCGGGCCGACGCGACCGGCGGCGACGACCTCCGCCCGAACCGACCCGCGTCACGCGAACAGGTAGGCGACCCCGAGCGCGGACACGAAGACGCCGACGAACCGCGTGAGCGTCACGTTCCACTCGGCGGGTTCGACCTCGTCTTTCGGGGTCTTGCTCCCGATGGCGTCGACCCGCTCGCCGAGTTTCGACACGCGGTAGGGGAACGCCGCCGCCGGGAGACCGACGGCGAGAAAGACGGCGGCGACGAGGAGGGAGTCTCCGGCCATGGAACCGGGTCCACGGCCTCGGAGAATAAGCGTGTTGGCGACGGTCGAAGCGCGTTGGGGCTCCCTGCCGCGGACGCGACCCGCGCGACGCTCACCTGCGGTTCACGACCATCTCGACCGACCCCTCGGGCCGGAGGGTAATCGAGGGGTCGAACGACAGGTCGTGGGTCGGGTCGACCGTCCACGACCGGGCAATCGTCGCCAGCGCGAGGCGCGCTTCCAGCATGGCGAAGCGGTCGCCGATACACCGCCGCGGGCCGCCGCCGAACGGGAAGTAGGCGTACTTCGGGAGGTCGCGTTCGAAGTCCTTCGTCCACCGACTCGGCCGGAAGTCGAGGGGGTCGTCGTAGAACCGCGGGTCGCGGTGGAGCACCCACTGCTGGACCGAGACGGTCTGACCGGGTTCGACGCGGTAGCCGCCGACGGTGTCGGGTTCGGCGGCCTCGCGGATGAGTTCCCACACCGGCGGGTAGACGCGCATCCCCTCCTTGATGACCTGCTCGGTGTAGATCAGGTCGTCGAGGTCGCCGAAGCCGGGCCGGTCGCCGCCGAGGACGGCGTCGAGTTCCTCGCGGAGCGTCGCCGCCTGCTCGGGGTTCGTCCCGAGGAGGTGGAGCGTGTAGGTGAGCGCCAGCGCGGTCGTCTCGTGGCCGGCGAGGAGGATGGTCACGAGTTCGTCGCGTATCTGCTCGTCCGGCAGGGGTTCGCCGTCGTCGTCGCGGAACGTCAACAGGAGCGAGACGATGTCGTTGGCCTCGGGGTCGGGGTCGTCCTCGCGGTGTTCGGTCACGATGCGGCCGACGACCTCGGTGAGGTCGTCCAGCGCTTGCTGGTACCGGCGGTTGCGCGGGGTGGGGACCCACCGGGGCACGTCTACCGGGCGCTTCATCGAGGTGGACGAGTAGTCCATGACGGTTTCGAGGGCGTCGCCGACGGCGGACTCCTCCTCGCGGATATCCACGTCGAACAGCGTCTTCGCGGCGATTTCGACGGTGAGGCCCATCATGTCCTCGTGGATGTCGCGCGTCTCGCCGTCCGCCCACGACGACAGCATGCGCTCCGTGTACTCGACCATCACCTCGCTGTACCGCTGGAGCATCTGCGGGAGGAACGCCGGTTGCATCAGGTGGCGCTGTTGTCGCCAGAACTCGCCCTCGCTCGTGAGCAGGCCGTCGCCGAGGACCGTCCCGAGCGACTCCTGAAACAGTTCGCCTTTGATATACCGCTGGTTCTCCTGCACGAGGACGTGTTCGACGAGTTCGGGGTCGCTCAGCTGGTAAAACGAGATGCCGCCGATGTCGTACTCGGCGACCGGGCCGTACTCGCGGGCGACCTCGGTGACGAACGCGAGCGGGTCGTCCGCGTACCGGAGGGTGTGGTGAACCACGGGCTTCGACGGGGGACTCGGCGGTCGTTCTCGACTGCCTTGCGTGGCTTCTGACATGGCTGAAACTACGGGCGGAACCGGGATGGCGCTACTGCCGATGCCCGCCGGCCATTTATATAGTGGCCCATCAAGTCGGTGATTCGACGCCGGCGGGGGTCAGCCGAGGCGGTTCATCACGCGCGATTCGACCTTCCGAAGGTGTTCCGAGACGGTGCTCTGCGAGCAGTCGAGTTCGGCGGCGAGTTCCTCGACCGACACCCGCCGCGGGATGTCGTAGTAGCCGCGCTCGACGGCGGCGTCGAGCACTTCGCGCTGGCGGGCGGTGAGGGCCGCGCGGACGCCGCCGCGGACCGGTTCGTAGTCCGAGAGGCCGTCGACGCAGAACGCGTCGGTGAGCGAGTCGGGAAGCGACGCGACCGCGCCCGTGAGTTGCGCGTGGCTCCCGAGGACGTTGACGACGACGCCATCGCGGGTGAGTCGAATCGGCGTGTCGAGAAGCAGGTCGTGTTCGTCCACGAGTTCGAGGAGGCGGCGCACGTCGTCGTCGGGGACGAGGTGGACGTGGCAGACGACGCCGCCGTCGGCCGTCTCGCCCGCGTCGAAATCGACGATATCGGGGTGGTCGGCCAGCCGCGCCTCGATGTCCGGCGGCGCGTCTTCGAGGACGCAGAGTTCGACCACGGTCCCGTCGGGCCGGAGCCGCAGGTCGCGAAGCTCCCCGCACGGGTGGCGGCCGTCGACCGCGAACACGTCGTACGGGCTCCCGAACGGGTTCTCGTCGGCGTCGAAGTGAGCCCGGAGACACTTCATGGGTTATCTCTCCCCTCGCGCCGCCGAGGTATGCAAGTTACTCTCCGACGCTGACCGCCTCGTTATCCCCGCGCTCCTCTCCGGACCGGCCGCCGCGCCCCGGCCGCAACCACGGGCAACGCTTGCCGTAACTGACGGTTATTCCTCTGTCCAAGATTATGCACCTCATACATGAACCGAGGTTTTCGCACGCTCGGCCTCCACGCCGGACAGGAGCCGGACCCGGCGACAGGGGCCCGCGCCCCGCCACTCTATCAGACCACGTCGTACGTCTTCGACGACGCGGACCACGCCGCAGACCTGTACGCACTCGAAGCCGACGGCGACGTCTACTCCCGCATCTCCAACCCGACGACTCGCATCCTCGAACGCCGCCTCGCCGCCCTCGAAGCGGGCGTCGACGCGGTCGCTACCGCCTCGGGCATGGGCGCGCTCGACGCGCTCACGACCGTCCTCGCGTCGGTCGGCGACAACGTCGTCCTCTCCGAGGACATGTACGGCGGCACGGCCTCGTACTTCTCGAAGACCGCCGTCAGGCGCGGCATCGAATCCCGAACCGTCGAGACGCTCGACATCGAGGCCTACGAGGACGCCATCGACGACGACACCGCCTTCGTCCACGTCGAGACGGTGGCGAACCCCTCGCTGAAGACGCCCGATTTCGAGGCCATCGCTGAGGTCGCCCACGAGAACCGCGTCCCGCTCGTCGTGGACAACACGTTCGCCACGCCCGCGCTCTGTCGGCCCATCGAACACGGCGCTGACATCGTCTGGGAGTCCACGACGAAGTGGCTTCACGGCTCCGGCACGACCGTCGGGGGCGTCGTCGTCGACGGCGGTACCTTCCCGTGGGACGCGGCCGACTACGACGAACTTTCCGGCGAGAACCCCGCGTTCGGCGTCGACTTCGTCGAGCGATTCGGTGAGCGCGCCTTCGCCGAGGCCGTCCGCCAGCGCGCCGTCAGGAGCACCGGCAGTTGTCAGTCGCCGTTCGACGCGTGGCAGACCCTCCAGGGCGTCGAGACGCTCGCGCTCCGGATGCGCGCCCACTGCGACAACGCCCGCCGCGTCGCCGAGTTCCTCCGCGACCGCGACGGCGTCGCGTGGGTCACCTACCCCGGCTTCGAGGACCACGAAACCCACGACCTCGCCTCGGAGTACTTGCAGGGCGGCTACGCCGGCATGGTCACGTTCGGTCTCGACGGCGAGGACGACGAGGCGGCCTACGGGGCCGCCAAGACCGTCTGCGAGTCGGTCGACCTCGTGAGCTTCCTCGCCAACATCGGCGACGCGAAGTCGCTTCTCATCCATCCCGCGTCGACCACGCACGCCCAGCTCTCGATGGACGAACAGCGCGCCGCGGGCGTCGCCCCCGATATGCTCCGGCTGTCGGTCGGCATCGAGGACGCCGACGACATCATCGACGACCTCGACCGGGCAATCGAACACGCCTTGCGTCAGCAGGCCGACGGGAACTCGGAGGATAAATGAGCCGCACACGAACCACGCCCGGCCGCCGGGTCGAATCAGACGTCGTCGACATCGGGGAACACGAGTTCGAGTCGGGCGAGATACTGCCCGACCTGAAAGTCGCCTACGAGGCCTACGGCGAGTTCGACGGACAGAACGCGGTCCTCGTCTGCCACGGCCTCACCGGGAGCCAGCACGTCGCCGGCCACGGCACGGAGTCGGGCGTCTCCGGGCAGGCCCGCGCGTGGTGGGGCGACATCGTCGGGCCGGGCAAGGCCATCGACACCAACGACTACTACGTCATCTGCGTGAACGTTCCGGGGTCGTGTTACGGCACGAGCGGCCCGGCAAGCGAGGGGCCGGACGGCGAGCCGTGGGGCACGGACTTCCCGCCGGTCACCGTCCACGACTGGACCCGCGCCCAGCGCCGCTTGCTTGACCACCTCGGCGTCGGTCGCCTGCACGCCGTCGTCGGCGGCTCCGTCGGCGGCATGAACGCCCTCGACTGGGCCGTGCAGTTCCCCGACGACGTGGAGCGCCTCGCCGTCGTCGCCTCCGCGGCCCGCCTCGATTCGCAGTGTCTCGGCATCGACGCCGTCGCCCGCCGCGCCATCACCTCCGACCCGAACTGGAACGGCGGCGACTACTACGGCGAAGAGCGCCCCTCGCCCGACGCGGGCCTCGGCCTCGCCCGCCAACTCGGCCACCTGATGTATCTCTCGAAGGACTCGATGGAGCGCAAGTTCGGCCGGCGCTCCGCGGGTCGCGGCGAGCGCGGCGACGCCTTCCCGTCGGACCCCGCGGCGTCCTTCTTCCCGTACCGCGAGGTCGAATCCTACCTCGACTATCAGGCCGAGAAGTTCGCAGAGCGCTTCGACGCCAACGCGTACCTGTACCTCACGCGCGCCATGGACGACTTCGACCTCTCGGAGGGCTACGAGTCCGACGCGGCCGCGCTCGCCGCCTTCGAGGGCGAATCGCTTCTCGTCTCCTTCACCGGCGACTGGCATTTCACGACCGAGCAGTCGGAGTCGCTGGCGGGCGCGTTCCGCCGCGGCGACGTACCGGTCGCCCACCACGTCGTCGAGTCCGACCACGGCCACGACGCGTTCCTCGTCGAACCCGAGAAGGTCGGACCGCCGCTCGCTGACTTCGTCGACGAGGGCGTCGCGGGGCGCGCCGTGACCGACACCGCGCCCGACGGCGGAGAATCCGACGAGGACGAGGACTTCGCCCCGGTCCACTCCTCGCTGTTCTCGCGCTGAGCCGCGGGGCGACGCGGGGACGACCCTCGGTTCTCAGGGATTTCTTGTGGGTCGCTACCGTGTCGCAGAACCCGGCGGGAATTGCGACCGACGCCGTGCTTTAGCCCCGTCCGGGCCGACGTTCGGGTCATGACCGACGACGACAGCCCGGGCTTCCACACGCGGAGCCTCCACGCCGGACAGAGCCCCGACGACGCGACGGGCGCGCGCGCCCCGCCGCTGTACCAGACCACCTCGTACGTCTTCGACGACGCCGCCGACGCGGCCGCGCAGTTCGCCCTCGAAAAGCCGGGCCACATCTACTCGCGGCTGATGAACCCGACTGTCGGGATGTTACAGGAGCGCCTCGCCTCGCTCGAAGGCGGCGTGGGCGCGGTCGCCACGTCGTCCGGGATGGCCGCGTTCGACCTCGCGACCTTCCTGCTCGCCTCGGCCGGCGACAACATCGTCTCCGCGTCGTCGCTGTACGGCGGGACCTACACCTACCTCACCCACACCGTCGAGCGCCGCGGCGTCACGACCCGGTTCGTGGACACCCTCGACGTGGACGCCTACGAGGCGGCCATCGACGACGACACCGCGTTCGTCCACCTCGAAACCATCGGCAACCCGGCGCTCGTGACGCCCGACATCGAGGCCATCGCGGAGGTCGCCCACGACCACGGGACGCCGCTGTTCGTCGACAACACGTTCGCGACGCCCTACCTCTGCAACCCCATCGAACACGGCGCTGACCTCGTCTGGGAGTCGACGACGAAGTGGATTCACGGGGCCGGCACGACCATCGGCGGCATCCTCGTCGACGGCGGCAGCTTCCCGTGGGACGAGTACGCCGACGACTACCCCGAAATCGCCAAGCCGAACCCGGCGTACCACGGCGTCAACTTCGACGAGACGTTCGGCCCCGCCGGCTTTACCTACGCCGCCATCGCCCGCGGCCTGCGCGACCTCGGCAACTCCCAGTCGCCGTTCGACGCGTGGCAGACGCTCGAAAAGCTCGAATCGCTCCCGCTTCGGATGCGCGCGCACTGCGAGAACGCGCAGTCCGTCGCGGAGTTCTTAGACGACCACGAGAAGGTGTCGTGGGTGAACTTCCCCGGCCTCGAATCCCACGAGACCCACGAGGAGGCGTCGAAGTACTTGGATGGCGGCTACGGCGGCATGATTACCTTCGGCCTCACTGACGGCTACGAGGCCGCCAAGGGAACCGTCAACAACGTCGAACTCGCGTCGCTTCTCGCCAACGTCGGCGACGCGAAGACGCTCGTCATCCACCCGGCGTCCACGACGCACCAGCAACTCACCGACGACGAGCAGGCCGCCGCGGGCGTCACGCCCGACATGGTCCGCCTGTCTGTCGGCATCGAGGACGTCGACGACATCATCGACGACCTCGACCAGGCGATTCGCGCCGCGTCGAACTGAGCGGGCTTCGGCGTCGCCCGAGCGACCGACCGCCGTTCCTTTTATTCCCGCGCCAGTAGGTATCTCCGTGGTAGAAGCACTCCTCTTCGTCGGTCTCCTGGTGGCAGTGTTCGTCGGGTTCAACATCGGCGGCTCGTCCACGGGGGTCGCGTTCGGCCCCGCGGTCGGGAGCGACGTGCTCGGGAAACTCGCCGCCGCGGCCCTGATGACCGGGTTCGCGCTCCTCGGTGGGTGGACCCTCGGTCGAGAGGTGGTCGCCAAGATGGGCGGCGAAATCGTCCCGCAAAGCGAGTTCACCCTCGCGGCGAGCGTCGCCGTCCTCTTTTTCGTCGGCCTCGCGCTCTTGGTCTCGAACACCTTCGGCGTCCCCGCCTCCACGTCGATGACGGCGGTCGGGGCCATCGCGGGTCTCGGCCTCGCCCACGGGTCGCTCGACGCCGGCGTGATGCTCGAAATCATCTCGTGGTGGATCGTCGCGCCCGTCATCGCCTTCTGGATATGCGCGGTCATCGGGAGGTACGTCTACCCTTACCTCGACGCGTGGCTCAAACTCGACCGCAGCCCCGGCGCGCTCGTCGCGCTCGACCGCGACGGCGGCTTCCCGCGGCCGCGACTCGGCCCGAACACGACCTACCGCGAGTTCGGCAGCACCGTCCTCGTCGTCGTCGTCGCCTGTTACATGGCGTTTTCCGCGGGCGCGTCGAACGTCGCCAACGCGGTCGCTCCGCTGGTCGGCAACGGCGCGCTCGAGATGAACACGGGCATCCTCGTCGCCGGCGGCGCTATCGGCCTCGGCGCGTTCACCATCGCCCGCCGGACGCTCGACACCGTCGGCAACGACCTCACGCAACTGCCCATCCTCGCGGCGCTCATCGTCGAGACGGTGAGCGCGTCGCTCATCTCCTTCCTTTCGGCTATCGGTATCCCCGCCAGCCTCGCCGTGAGCGCGACGATGTGTATCGTCGGCCTCGGCTGGGGTCGGGCGACTCGAACCGTCACGCTCGGTGAGGCCCTGAGCGGCGGCGAGTCCCCGCAGGTGTCGGTCAACGCGCTCACCGTCGAGCGAGAGGACGAGGTGCCGAAGATGGGCGAGGAAGCGCCGGACGAACTCTCCGCGCAGGACCTGTTCGACCCCGGCACGACCGGGCGCGTCATCTTCTTTTGGATGCTCACGCCCTCGCTTTCCGCTATCGCGTCGTACGCGTTGTTCTCCGCCGGCATTGTCTGACCCGTACACCCGCCGCACCTGTCATTCTACAACCATCACGGTCAAAAATGTAATAAACGGGCGGTCGCCGCCGGAACGCGGGCCGAATTCGGCGCACGGAACAGCAAAGTCTAATGGGGTGGCCTTCGAATCCTCTGTCGATGCCCACGGTAACCTACCTCAACTACGAAGTTCTCGACGACAACGGCTGGGACCTCGACGACGACGACCTCTTCGAGCAGGCCGCCGACGCCGGTCTCGACGCCGAAGACTACGGTGAGATGGAAGTCAACCAGGGCGAGTACATCCTCGAAGCCGCAGAGGCGCAGGGCTACGACTGGCCCTTCAGCTGCCGTGCCGGTGCCTGTGCGAACTGCGCGTCCATCCTCAAGGAAGGCGAAATCGAGATGGACATGCAGCAGATTCTCTCCGACGAGGAAGTCAACGACAAGAACGTCCGTCTCACCTGCATCGGTTCGCCGGTCGAGGACGAGGTCAAGATCGTCTACAACGCGAAGCACCTCGACTACCTGCAGAACCGCGTCATCTAAGGCGCTCACCCGCACATTTCTTTCGACGCGCCGACCCGTGACCGGCGGGTCCGCCATTTGTCCGCGCAGTGAGCCGCGAGGCCGACAGCGATTTGTCCCGCGGCGCGGTCGCTCCACCCGTGTCGAGGCTCGTGACCGCCGTCCGCGCGTTTCGCCCCGACCGCTCGCTCCCCAGCGAAGCGTCCGAACTCGGTCGAATCGGGCTGTTTCTCGCCTGTCTCGCAGTCGCGAGCGCGGCCAGCTACTGGGTGTCGCTCAGACTTCTCGGCGTCCCGGTAGTCGGCGCGCTCGCGTCGCCGAACGTCGCCGGCCTCGCGGTCCCGACGCTCGTCTACGCGCGCTATCGCGGTGTCCCGCCGTCGTTCGGTCTCCCCGAGCGCTCCCGCATCACCGACGCGCTGGCGGCGGCTCTCGCGCCGGGACTCGCCGTCGTCGCCGCGAGCGCACTCCTCGCGGTCGGCTTTGACGCCTCGCTCGCCGCGCTCCTCGGGTGGACGTACCACCCGGAGGCGTCGGTCGCAACGGCGGCAGTTCAGGCCGCCGAAGACGTGGTTCTCTCCGGCCTCGGCTTCGGGCTCCTCGTCGCGGTGGTGTTCGACCTCGCCTCGTCGCGGGTCGGGCTCGCGCCCGCTCGGGCGGTCGTCGCTGCGGCCGCGCTCGCGACGTTCTTTCAGTCGGTGCTTCGGGACGCCGCCTTCACGCTGGTCGTCTTCCCGAAACCGTGGCGCGTCACCGTCCTCGGCCTGCTGCTCGTCGCGACCGTCTGCGGCTGTGTCGCGGTCGGCGTGACGTACCGAAGCGCGGCCGAGCGCTCGCTTCGGCCCGTCTCGCGGCCGACGCTCGCCCCCGTGTTCGCCTTCGGACTGCTCGGTCTCGCTGTCTTCGGAACCGTCTTCGTCGACGTCCCCGGCGGCGTCGTGCACGTCCTGTGGGCGCTCGCGTTCGGACTCGCCGCCGTCGGCTACCAGCGCTCACGGTCGGTGTGGGTCCCCGCGGCCGCGCTGGCGCTGTTTTCGCTTTCGGTTCGGCTCGTCGGCTTCGTCGAACTCGCGGCGTTCTGACCCGCCGCCGGGGTCGGTTTCAGGATTGATACCCGTCCCGAACACCTAACTCCCCTGCCCCCCGTCTCCGGGTATGTTCGGTATCGGCACGCTCCCCGACCTCCTGCGGTTGGTGGTACTCCCCGTCCTCGCGTGGACCGCGGTACGCGACGTTCGCACGCGGCGCGTCCCCAACGTCGTCTGGTATCCGCTGGCCGCGTTGGGTATCGTCCTGCTCGCGTGGGAACTGCTCGGCCACGTTCCGCCCGAGACCGTCTTCGACCGGCTCTACCTGATTCGCGTCGGCGTGAGCATCTGCCTCGTCGTCCCGCTTTCGTATCTGTTCTGGCGGCTCGGCGGCTTCGGCGGCGCGGACGCGAAGGCGCTCATGGTGTTCGCTATCCTGCTCCCGACGTTCCCCAGCTACACCCTCGCCGGGACGGAGTTCCCGCTGGCCACCACCCGCCTCGGCGTCTTCTCGATGACGGTTCTCACGAACACGGTCATCGTCGGCCTCGCCTACCCGCTGTTTCTCGCCGCCCGGAACCTCGCGGACGGCGAGTTCGAGTTCCCCATCTCGTTCGTCGGCCGCCGCGTCTCCGTGTCGTCACTCTCGACGGCCCACGGCCGCCTGTTCGAGTCGCCCGAGGGCGTCACGCGGAACGGCCTCGACCTCGACGCGCTCCGGATGTACCTCCGCTGGCGCGGCCTGACGCTCGCGGACCTGCGTTCGAACCCGGAGGACCTCCGTGACCCCGACAGCATCGGCGAGACGTTCGACCCGACCGACGGCGCGGTCCACCGCGCGGCCACCGACGGCGGCGCGTCGGCCGATTTCGATGGCGACGGCGAGACCGTCGACGCCGCCGACGGAGACGCCCCCGGAGACGACGGCCGCGAAGCCGACTCTGGCGGGTCGTTCGACGACCCGTGGGGCGCGGAGCGGTTCCTCGACAGCATCGAAGGCAGCGCCTACGGCACGTCGCCGGAGAAACTCCGCGGCGGACTGGACCTCGTGACGACCCGCGAGTCGGTGTGGATTTCGCCGGGCATCCCGTTTCTCGTCCCCATGTTCGTCGGCCTCGTCGTCGCGTTCGTCTACGGCGACATCCTCTTCGGCGTCCTCGGCGCGCTCGGTATCGTCTGAGTCGCCGCGGAGTCGGCGTCGGGGCGCGTCTTCCGCGCGGCGACGCACAAGAGATAACCCCGACGACCGCGTGGCCCGAATCATGACCGTCGATGTCGACTTCGGCGAGGACGGCCTCGTCCCCGCCGTGGCGCAGGACGCCGACTCCGGAGAGGTGCTCATGCTGGCGTACGTCTCGCCGGAGGCGCTCGACCGAACCGTCGAAACGGGCCGGGCGCACTACTACTCGCGGAGCCGCGACGAACTCTGGGAGAAGGGGGCGTCGAGCGGCCACACACAGGCGATTCGGGAGGTCCGCGTCGACTGCGACGCCGACACCCTGCTGTATCTCGTCGACCAGACCGGCGGCGCGTGTCACACCGGCCACCGGTCGTGTTTCTACCGCACCGTCGAGGGCGAGCACGTCGGCGAGCGCGTCTTCGACCCCGACGCGGTCTACGACGACGAGTGACCGATGCGAGCCGACCGATGACGACACCGACTGGCGCGGCGACCACGGCGACCCCCGTGGCGACCGACCGATGATTGCGACCGCAGGCCGATGGTGAACGTCAGTCCGATTTCGCTGGTCGCCATCGTCGTGGGGCTGACCTGTTTCGCCCTCGGCGGCCGACTGCTCAAGAGCGCCGCGGCCGCCCGTCGGGTCGCCCGCTCCGACGACCCGGAGTTCGTCCTCGACCCGACCCGCGAGGACCCGCCGGACGACGACCTCGACGGCGACGACCTCGAACGCGGCTTCATGCTGCTGGTGTTCGGCGCGCTGGCGCTCCTGTTCGCGGCGATTAGCCTGTGAGCGGCGCGCGAAAAGAGGTTCTTTCTGCCCGGTACTATCGAGTTACAGCGTCGCAACCGCGCGTCGGAGCGCGTCGGCGGCGTCCTCGGCGAGTTCGGTCGCGCGCTCCTCGGAGCGGCCTTCGGCGTAGACGCGGACTTTCGGCTCGGTCCCGGAGGGGCGGACGAGCACCCACGCGTCGCCGTAGTCGAGGCGGTAGCCGTCGGTCGTGTTCGGCGTCGCGTCGGCCGATTCGGCGTAGTCGGCGGCGGCGTTGAGCATCGCCGTCAACTCGGCTTCCTCGTCGTATTCGAGGTTGATGCGGACGTTGTAGTAGTCCTCGTAGGGCGCGACGAGTTCGCTCGCGGGGCGTTCGGCGACGAGTTCGAGGAACTTCGCCGCGATGTACGCGCCGTCGCGGACGAGGCGGTAGTTGGGGTAGAACACCCCTCCGTTGCCCTCGCCCGCGATGGGGACGTTCCGCCCCTCGCGCCAGAGTTCGCGGATGCGCGTGATGAGGTTCGTCGAGCCGATGGGCGTGAGTTCGAGGTCCGCGTCGACCTCCTCGCAGACGTCGACGAGGCGCTGGGAGACGTTCACGGCGGAGACGGTCGCATCGCCCGGTTCGAGGTCGGCGGCCGCGAGGGCGGCCAGCGACGCCTCGCCGGAGATGCACTCGCCGCGCTCGTTCACGAAGACGGCTCGGTCGGCGTCGCCGTCGTGGGCGATTCCAACGTCGGCGTCGGTCGCGCGGACGAGTCGTTCGAGGTCGCGGAGGTTCTCGGGGACCGGCTCGGACTGGCGACCGGGGAAGTGGCCGTCGGGCTGGGCGTTGACCGTGCGGACCTCGCAGCCGAGTTCGCGGAGGAAGTCGGGCGTGACGAGCGACCCGGCCCCGTGGCCGGGGTCGAGCGCGACCGTGAGGTTCGCGGCGGCGATTTTCTCGCGGTCGACGTTGGCGAGGAGGTCCTCGCGGTAGTCGTCGTTCGCGGTCTCGACCGACCGGACGCGTCCGACGGCGTCCCACCCGGCCACGTCGAACTCCTCGGCGAGGATGTGGTCTTCGATGCGCTCTAGCTCCTCGACGGCGAGTTCGACGCCGTCGTCGCCGACGAGTTTGACGCCGTTGAACTCCGGGGGGTTGTGCGAGGCCGTGATGACGACGCCCGGAACGGCCTGATTCTCGCAGTAGCGGACCGCCGCGGGGGTGGGGACGACGCCGAGGTCGTCCACGTCGACGCCGACGCTCGCCAGTCCGGACTCGGCGGCGTTGACGAACATCTCGCCCGTGGTTCGGGTGTCCCGTGCGACGGCGACCCGGCCGGTGTTCCAGACCGTGCCGGCGGCCTTGGCGACGCGGAGGACGAACTCCGGGGTGAGGCTCTCACCCACCACGCCGCGGGTGCCGCTGGAACCGAAGAGTTTCATTGAGTGTGTGTGAACCCCGGCGCGACAAAGCCGTTCCGAACTGTTGGTTCGCTTGTTACGTTCGTCGCCGCGTCCCGGTCACCGACTCCCGGTCGCCGTATCCGCACCAACTCCGAGTCGCCGTATCCGGTGCGTTTACGCACGCCGCTCGCCCACGGTGACGTATGTTCCCGGAGTTCGAAGTCGTCCCCGCGGTCGACATGCAAGACGGCGAAGTCGTCCAGCTCGTGCAGGGCGAACGCGGCACCGAAAAGAGCTACGGCGACCCGGTCGAAGCCGCTCGACGCTGGGTCGACGCCGGCGCGGAGACGCTCCACCTCGTCGACCTCGACGGCGCGTTCGAGGGCGAGCGGAAGAACGCCCCGGCGGTGGACGCCGTCCTCGACGCGGTCGACGTGCCGCTCCAACTCGGCGGCGGCATCCGCACCGCCGACGACGCCCGCGACCTCTTGGACCGCGGCGTCGACCGCGTCATCCTCGGCACGGCGGCCGTCGAGAACCCCGATATCGTCGCTGAACTCGCCGCCGACTACCCTGACGGCGTGATGGTCAGCCTCGACGCGAAAGACGGCGAAGTCGTCGTCTCCGGCTGGACCGAGGGCACCGGCCTCGACCCCGCCGAGGCGGCCGCCCGCTACGAAGAACTCGGCGCGGCGGCCATCCTCTTTACCGACGTGGACGTGGAGGGGCAACTCGAAGGCGTCCACCTCGAGACGACCTCGGCGGTCGTCGACGCGGTCGACATCCCGGTCGTCGCCTCCGGCGGCGTCGCCTCCCTCGACGACGTGCGTGCGCTCCGCGAGGCGGGCGCGGCGGCGACCGTCGTCGGCACCGCGCTCTACGAGGGTCGATTCACGCTCGAAGAAGCGATGGAGGCGTAGTCGCGTCGTCGGCACGCCGAGACGTGGCCGAGGCGTGGCCGGGACGCCGCGCGCCGCTACGCGTCGAGATACGCGGCGACGGCCGCGGCGAGGCTCTCGACGGTCCCGTAGACGCCGACGGCGACGAACAGTGCGCCGATAATCGCCGTCTCGGGGCGTGAGGTCGCCAGAAACGGCCCGGCGAGGACGAGCATACTGACCGTCACTACGTCGCGTTTCGGGCTGGCGGTCGCTCCGCGCCGCATCAATCGTTCGCCCCCGGACGACTCGATTCTAGTCGCATCGGTCGGTTATCGCCCACTCAGGACGCCCCCGCCAAGTACGACCGCGCTGACCGCGAGCGTCACCAGCGCGACGCCGAACGCGACGGCGACCCCGGACCGCGCGGTGAGCAGAAGTCCCCCGACGCAGATGGTGTACCCCACCACCAGCGCTCCCTTTCGCTGCATACTCCACCGTACGCGTCCGAACGCATGAACGTCAGTCAGACGCGCGTCTGACGCGTCGGTGGCGTGCCCCGCCCGCTCGACGACGAGAATCCCTATATGCGCGGCACGCCTCGAACGCGACATGAGCGACGCCGACCGACGCGCGGCCGTCTCCCGCGAGACGGCCGAGACGACCATCGACGTGACGCTGGCCATCGACGGCGACGGCGACGCGGTCGTCGACACCGGTATCGGATTTTTCGACCACATGCTGGAGGCCTTCGCCAAACACGGCCTGTTCGACCTGACGGTCCAGTGCGACGGCGACCTCCACATCGACGACCACCACACCGTCGAGGATGTGGCCATCGTCCTCGGCGAGGCGTTCACCGAAGCGCTCGGTGACAAGCGCGGCATCGTCCGCTACGCCGACCGCAAGGTCCCGCTCGACGAGGCCGTCGCCTCCGTCGTCGTCGACGTGTCGGGCCGCCCCTTCTTCGAGTTCTCGGGCGACTTTTCCCAACCGTACGTCGGCGAGTTCACCAGCCACATGGCCGAACACTTCGCCATGTCGCTGGCGATGAACGCCGGCCTCACGCTCCACGCGGGCGTCGAGGGCGACAACGCCCACCACGAGGTCGAGGCGCTGTTCAAGGCGCTCGCGCGCTCGCTCGACGACGCGACCCGCGTGGACCCGCGGCGCTCCGACACGCCGAGTACGAAAGGAAAACTGTAATCGCCGCCTGCTCTCTGAGTCCGCGCGTTCGACCGCTCAGGGCCGCCGGAGCGTCCCCGAGTCGTCGACGAGCAGTCCGCGTTCGATTGCGTAGTCGAAGATGTCGGCCACCTCGTCGTCGTCGAGGTCGTACGCGCCGGACGCCAGCGCCTCGACCTCCGCCCGCTCGACGGGGAACTCGCGGTTCTGGAGGATGCGGATGACCTTTCGGAACTTCGGCGGCTCCTCGCTCCGGTCGGACTCGCCGTCGGGTCGGGGCTTCTCGTCGGCCGCCGACGCGGAGGGCTCGTTCTCGGCTTCGGTTTCGGTCTTGGCCTCGGCTTCGTGGTCGTCCACGTCGTCGTTGTCGTTCGCGTCGTCTCCCGGAGAACCAGCGTCGTCGCCCTCGTCGGGCGAGTCGTGGTCCGTCGGCTCCGGCGGCGTCGGCGCGGGGTCGACCGCGTTCACGTCGACCGAGGCGGCCGCGCCGCCCGACCCGCTCGCGGTTCGCTCGGGTGCCGCGGACGCGCCCGTCTCGGCCCGCGCGTCGTCGGCCACGTCCACGTCGGCGTCGACGCCGAGCCGGGAGAGAAGCGGCGCGATGACCTCGCTGAGGGTCTCCTCGCAGTGCTCGCAGAGGACGACGCGCCGCTGGTCGTCGGCCGGCGTCAACGCCGGCGGCAGTACCTCGAACACGCCGACGGCGTCGGTCCCACAGAAATCGCAGGTGCGTAGTTCGCGCATGGACGACCGGTCTCCGCGCCGACGGTTAAACCCATTCCCCGGACGCGGCGTCGGCGGCCTGCCGGCGGGGTCGCCGCCGAATCCCTCGGCCGCGGCGTCGCCGGTGACGGACCACTTAATGCATCCGCCCGCAAATCCCCCGACCAACGAATGTTCGACGAGATTATGGAGAAGTTCGAAGGCAGCCCGAGCCAGCAGGCTGTCATTCGGCTCCTCTTGGAACGGGGCTTTTCCGTCAACGACCAGGGCCGGGTCGTCTCGGGCGGCATCGAGATACCGAACACCGGCATCGCCCGCGAGGCCGACGTCGACCGGCGGGTCGTCGACTCGACGACCGACGCCATCCTCGACGACGAGGAGCTTCGACGAATCTTCCAGAACATCTCGTCGATTCCGAGCCTGATGGACCTCGCGCCGGTGCTCGACCTCTCCGTGCTCACCGTCGAGGTGGCCGACGCCGACGAACCCGGCATCGTCGCCACCGTCACCTCGAAACTCGCTGACGCGGACATTTCGATTCGCCAGACGATAAGCGAGGACCCCGAGTTCACCGACGACCCGAAGCTCTACATCATCACCGACGAGCCGGTTCCCGGCGACCTGCTCAACGACCTGTCGAACCTCGGCTTCGTCCGCCGAATCACTATCGCCTGAGCCCGCCCGTCGGCACCGCGAATATTCTGTCAACACGGCAATAAGATTCTTGTAACCTCCAACGGTAGTTTTTCGCATGGTGTCCATGCGCAGTTGCATGTGCTGTGGTGAGCCGATTTCCGAGACACGCCACCTCTGCGGCGTCTGCATCCAAAACGGGTGTACGTCGTACGCGGACGCCTGCGGCCAGTAGCGCGTCGATTCCGGTTCGAACCCCGTCGCCGTCGCTTCCTGTTGGTCGCGTCGCTTGCCCTCCTCGCCGCCCGCGTCGGTGCGCCGACGACACGGTGCGAACGCTTTTCCACGCCGCGACGCCAACTCGGTGGCATGACCGACGCCTATCGAACCGTCGCCGGCCGGGCCGACGCCCGCTTCGAGGTCAACGGCTCGGAGTTCATCGGCTACGTCTCCCCCGCGGAGACGGTCGAGGAGGCGGAGGCGTTCGTCACCGAAATCGAGGAGCGCCACCCCGACGCGACCCACAACGTCCCCGCTTACCGGGTTCCCGCGGGGTCGTCCTCGTCGTCGGTCCCCGGCGAAGGGAGCGTCATGCTCCGCGAGTACCAGAGCGACGACGGCGAGCCGAGCGGTTCGTCGGGAAAACCGGCGCTCAACGTCCTCGTCCAGCAGGACGTGCGCAACGTCGCCGCCGTCGTGACGCGCTACTACGGCGGCACCAACCTCGGCGTCGGCGGCCTCGCCCGCGCGTACTCCCGGGCCGTGAAAGAAGCGCTCGACGCGGCGGGCGTCGTCGAGGAGATTCCCCACGAGCGGTTCACCGTAATCGTCGAGTACGACGACTCGGGGAGCGTTCGCGGGCTGTTAGAAAGCGCGGGCGTCGAGTTCGAGGCCGCCTACGAAGCCGACGTGTCCTTCGAGGTTCGCGTCCCCGTCGAGGACGGCCCGGAGCTCCGCGACCGCATCCGGAGCGCGACCAGCGGCCGCGCGAGCATCGAGTAGCGCGGCCGTCGGTCCGATTCGACGACCCTCACCGCGTCGGCGCTCCCTCCGTTTTGTTTTCGCCCCCGACTCGCGAGCCCGCGGGACTTCGACCCGAAACGAAGGGGTTCGCGGACTCGGGTGTCGACCCCGCCGCACCCCTTGTAACAGTCTCTCACAGTAGTCTACGGGGGTGCGGTTCGGGACGTTCGACTCGAACGAAAACCCGCCGAGGGGAATCGTTTCTCGACCCGAAAAGAGGGGGTCTGCGAGGTCGTGGGAGACACGGCCCCGACCCGACGCCGTCAGTCGACGATTATCTCGGAATCCGTCGAGTCGTCCGACGACCGTTTGGGCGACATCTGTTCTTCGTACTGGGTGATCCAGTCCGCGAAACAGGTCGGACAGAGCCGCTGGTCATCCACGGTCGAGCCGTCGACCTGCAACTGGACCGCACGAGCGAGGGCGTCTTCGACCGCTCGTCCACAGCCGTCGCACGGGTCGCTCATCGTCGGCACCCTCCGGCGGTGCGAGGTTCGTCCATGCGTCGGAGGTGCGCGGGCGGTAACTTAGTCGTTACCCGAATCCGGGCCGGCGGTCGTCGCGACCGCCCGCGAGCCGTGACGCGACGAGGCGGGGCGAGGCGGGACGAGGCGGGACGAGACGAGACCGAGTTACGTCGTGCGGAACGCGCGGTCGCCGGCGTCGCCCAGTCCGGGGACGATGTAGCCGTCGTCGTCGAGGTAGTCGTCGATGGCGACCGTCAGCAGGTCGACCTCGGGGAACTCGTTGTCGACGCGGAGCAGGCCGTCGGGCGCGGAGACCGCCGAGAGGACGAACAGCTTTTCGGGGTCGACGCCGGCGTTTTCGAGGATGTGGTCGAGGACCGAGCACATCGTCGAGCCGGTGGCGAGCATCGGGTCCGCCACGATGACGGTGTCTTTCTCCGTGATTTCGGGGAGCTTCACGTAGTCGATGGTGATGGGGAAGCCGCCGTCGTCGTCCATCCCCGCCTCCTCGTCGCGGCCGGCGGAGATGACGCCCTGCTTCGCCCGCGGGAACGCCTTGAGCAGCCCTTCCACGAACGGCGTCGCGGCGCGGAGCACGTTGATGATGACGACGTTGTCGAGCCCTTTCACGCGCTCGCCGGTGGTCTCCGCGAGCGGGGTCTGGATGGTGACGTACTCGGTCTCCATCGCGCCGTCGATTATCTCGTAGCCACAGATGCGGCCGAGTTTGACGAGGCCTTTCCGGAAGGCGACCTGCGTCGTCTCCACGTCCCGGAGGCGCGAGAGCGTGTCCTTCGCCAGCGCGTGCGTGATGAGGTACGCGTCGTCTCGGTCTTCGATGGGCATCTTACTGAGAAGGCGGTTTCCCGAAGGACATAAATGCGGCTATCGGCCGCCAGCGGTCGCCTGCGGGTAGTTCACGCGGAGAATGGGTCGGTGACCCATCCCGCGGTTTCAGTTCGTCACGAGGTACGTGACCGCCGTGAGCACGAGCGCCGCCGACGCGACGTTGACGACCGAGAAGGCCGCGAGGTCGATGTACGACAGGCCGTAGACGACCACCGCCGCGAACACAGTCGAGAGGACGAGATTCATCACGAACAGCACCCGCGGGTCGCCCTCGCTCCACTCTATCTCCTCGCCGCGCTTCTCGTCGTCGCCGCCGGCGCGCTCCGACTCGCTGCTCATCGGCGGCCCTCCGGGACCACGCCCGCGGCCGGGACCGAGTCGCGCTCTCGGATCGGCTCCGCGAGCGCGACTTCCTCGCCGGGGTCGGTCGGGAAGTCGCCGGCGTCCGCGGACGCGCCGGGGTCGAGCAGGTGGGTGTCGAGCGCGGCCGCGAGTGCGTCTTCGTCCATGTCGCGGCCGATAAACACCAGTTCGGTCCGCCGGTCGCCGTGGTCGTCGTGCCAGTCGAAGTCGGGGTGGTTGCGGCGGTAGGTGTCCTGTTCGAACTCGGGTCGGGAGGCGACCCACGGGCCGGCGGCGGTGACGTACGCCGACGGGCCGGCCTGACTGTAAGTGTAGTGAACGTCCTCGGCTCCGGCGACCCACAGCGACCCCTTCGCGCGAACGACCGAGTCGGGGAGGTCGCCCAGCACCGCGGCCGCGCCGTCGGGGGCCAGCGGCGCGCGGCGGCGGTAGACGAACGACGTGACGCCGTAGGTCGCCTCGGCGTGCGCGGTCTCGCCGTGGTGGGTACGGTCGTGGTCGCCGTGGTGGGTATGGTCGTGGTCGCCGTGGTGGGTATGGTCGTGGCCGTGGTCATCGCGGTCTGCGTCCGCGCGTTCGTCGCGGCCGCGGTCGCCCTCGTTGTCGTCGCTTCCGCCCGTCTCGCCCTCCAGCGCCGCCCGCCAGCCGACGGGCGCGTCGGGGTCGTGGAGGTCCGACAGGAGCAGGTCCACGTCCACGTCGCCGCGGGTCGTCTCCACCACGGCCGCGCCCGGCCGGAGCGCTTCGACCGCGTCGCGGACCGCCGCGAGTTCCGCGTCGGAGACGAGGTCGCGTTTGTTGAGGACGACGAGGTCGGCGCTTTCGACCTGCTCGACGAGGAGGTCCGAGAGGGGGCGCACCGACCCGTCTCCCTCCACGGCGACGGTCCGGTCCGGGTCGCCGCCGCCGAAGGTGTCCGCGAACAGTCGCGAGTCGACAACCGTCGCGAGGCCGGCCACGTCGTAGCGGGCGGCTGCCCGCGAGGTGACGAACAGCCGGGCGACCGGCCCGGGCTCCGAGACGCCCGACGCCTCCACGACGAGGTGGTCGAACGACCGCTCGCGCGCGAGGCGGACGACCGCGGTTTCGAGGTCGTCTTGTAGCTCACAGCAGATGCAGCCGTTCGACAGTTCGGTCACGCCGCCGCCGACCGCGAGGTCGGACTCCTCGGCAACGAGTTCGGCGTCGACGTTCACGGAGCCCATGTCGTTGACGAGCACGGCGATGTCGCGGTCGCCGGCGTTCGTCAACAGGTGGTTGAGAAGCGTCGTCTTGCCCGCCCCGAGACTCCCGCCCAGCACCGTCACCGGAATCGTCTCCCCCGCGTTCATGAGCGGGCCTACCGGGGCCGCACATATGAAATCGCAGGTAACCAGCGCGGACGTTCGTGAACGATACCCTTTTGTCCGACAGCGGGCGAGTGTGTAAACTGATGACGCTCGCCGCGCGCATCGAATCCTTCCGCGAACTCGTCGAAGAGTGGCTCCGCGGCCTCTACCACGGGATGATTTCGCACCCCGCCTACGAGAAGATAGAACAGCAGGCCGAGGACGACGAGGACGCGTTCATGCTCGCGTGCTTCCCCGACGCGTTCGGCATCCCCTCACCCATCTCCTATTACACCGCCGAACTGCTCCCCTATCTCGAAGACGAGTTCGAGGCGTGGGAGCGGCGGATGTGGGACCGCGGGTCGCTCCTCGAACGCAAGGGCCACCAGTACCACTTCTAACATGCGCAAATTCGTCTTCTTCGGCGGCAAGGGCGGCGTGGGCAAGACGACGATGTCGAGCGCCTACGCGGTCAAGTGCGCCCGCGACGGCGTCCGGACGCTCCTCGTGTCGACCGACCCGGCCCACAGCACGAGCGACGTGTTCGACCAGTCGTTCACCGACGAGCCGGCGGCCGTCGCCGACGAACCGAACCTCGACGCGATGGAAATCGACCCCGAGACCGAGGTCCGCGAACATCTCATGGAGACGAAGCGGGCGATGGGCGACCAGGTCAGCCCGGCGATGGTCAACGAAATCGACCGGCAGATAGAGATGGCCCATCAGACGCCCGGCGCGTACGAGTCGGCGCTGTTCGACCGCTTTATCGACGTGATGCGCTCGGCGGACGACTACGACCGGGTCGTCTTCGACACCTCACCGACCGGCGGGACGCTCCGACTGCTCTCCCTGCCGGAGTACCTCGACGGCTGGATTCAGCGGCTCCTCCACAAGCGCAAGGAGTCGGTCAAACTGTTCGAACGCGCCGCCATCGGCAACAACGAGCCCCGGCGCATGATGGACGGCGACCCCATCATCGCCCGCCTCGAACAGCGCCGCGACGACTTCTCGTTCGCCAAGACGACGCTCCAGGACGACGCCGCCTTCTTCCTCGTCGTGAACCCCGACGAGCTATCGCTCCGCGAGACTGAGCGCGCCATCGACCAACTCGACTCTTACGGCCTCGACGTGCGCGGCCTCGCGGTCAACCGCCTCACGCCCGAACCCGACCCCGACGAGTCGGGCCGGGGGGCGACGTTCTTGCGCGAACGAGTCAAGACAGAGCGCGAGCGACTCGACGATCTCCGCGAGAATTTTTCACCGCCGCTCGTCGCCGCCGTCGAGACGCGGGTCGCAGAGGTCAAGGGTGACTTCCTCGGCGAGGTCGCGGCCGAACTCGACGTAGACACCGCACCGGACACTCAGTAAGCTGTCACAACGAGCCGCGCGGCGGAAGTTTTCGACGCACATCTCCGAACGAACCTGTCGTTCGAACACGATACATTCCTATCTATCGTTACCATTAAGGGAGGCATTTTCGTTTCTCTCAATGGGGCAGCGTACCATGGTACAAGTCATTTGGTTGGTCGTCACGGTGCTTGCGTTGTTTACCGTCGGGTATCTCGGTTACTCCCGATATCTCGCGCAGTTCGTCGAACTCGACGACAGTCGTGAGACGCCAGCGCACAAGTACGAAGACGGTCAAGAATACGTTCCGGCGAAAAAGCCGGTGTTACTGGGGCATCACTATTCGAGCATCGCGGGCGGCGCGCCGATTGTCGGGCCGATTACGGCGGGCGTGGTGTGGGGCTGGGTCCCCGCGCTCGCGTGGATTGCGCTCGGGAACCCGCTTCTCGGGAGCGTCCACGACTTCGTGTCGCTGTCGAGCAGCCTGCGACACGACGGGAAGTCCATCGGCTACATCATCGGCGAGTACGTCGGCGAGCGCGGCAAGAACATGCTGTTGTGGTTCGCGTTTCTCACCATCGTCCTCGTCGTCGCGGTGTTCGCCCTCGTGGTGGCCATCGTGTTCAACGCCTATCCCGAGGCGGCCACGGCGAGCCTGGTGTATATCGTCCTCGCGGTGCTGTTCGGCGTCTACCTCTATCAGCTGAATCTCCCGTTCCTGCTCGGGACGGGTGTGTTCGTCGCGGCGATGTTCGTCGGCGTCTACGCGGGGATTCAGTACCCGATTGCGCTGTTCGAACCCGCGGCCCGCGCACCCGCCGAGACGTTTGTCCTGTTCTCCGGCTCCGGCTCGTGGCTCCCGGGCGCGAGTTCGTTCAACGGGAACACCGCGGCGTGGGTCCCGATTATCCTCGTCTACGGGGCGGTCGCCAGCGCCCTCCCGGTGTGGGTGCTGCTGCAACCGCGCGACTACCTCTCGTCGTTCCTGCTGTACGCGGGCGTCGGCGGCGCGCTCGTCGCCATCGTCGCGGGCACGTTCTTCACGACCCCGACGCAACCGCTCGTGACGAACCTCGAACCGTACTACGGCTTCATCGGTCGCTCCGGCGCGCCGCTGTTCCCGCTTCTGTTCATCACCATCGCCTGCGGGACCATCAGCGGGTTCCACTCGCTCGTCTCGTCGGGCACGACCTCGAAGCAGTTGAACAAGGAGTCCGACGCGCGCGTCATCGGCTACGGCGGCATGCTCGGTGAGGGCCTCCTCGCCACCGTTGCGCTGGCGACGGTCGCCATCATCGCGCCCGACGTGGGCGGCGGTATCGGCCTCGCACTGCCGACGTTCGCCGCGGGCGGCGGCGTCATCCTGTCCAGCTTCGGCATTCCGACTGACTTCGGCGGGCCGTTCATGGCGCTCGTGCTGGTCAGTTTCCTCCTCACGTCGACCGACACCGCGGTTCGCCTCGGTCGCTACATGATGGAGGAAATCGTCGGGACGCCCGAGACGCCGGTCGAGGAGTTCGCGACCAACCGCTACGGCAACGCGTTCGTGCAGTCGCTGCCGGCGTACATCCTCATCACGAGCGGCTCGTGGCTGACGCTCTGGCAGCTGTTCGGGGGCGCGAACCAGCTGCTCGCCGCGCTGGCGCTCCTGACCGCGACCGTCTGGCTCGCCAACTGGGACGACTCCAAGCAGCTTCTCAGCACGGGCCTGCCGATGGCCCTCATGACGTCCATTACGTCGCTGGGCCTGCTGTGGCTCGCGTTCCACGACAACATCTACGCGAAGTTCATGAACCCCGAGTGGATGGCCTCGGCGGGCACCTTCGCGATGGTGTCGGCGGTCGTCCAAATCGTCCTCGCGCTGGTGCTCGTCTATCTGGCGCTGTCGCTGGCGAAAATCGGCTACGACAACATCAAAGACGCCCGGAGTTCGGGCGGCGGTGGCGGTCACGGCGGTCGGTCGCAGCCGAGCGACGACTGACGCGCGGTCGTTCGCCGTTCGGCCTCTGACCACCGACCCTTCGACTCCGTTTTTCTTACCGACGCAACTTCCTGAGGACCCGCCCTAACAGCCCGTCTGAGACCGCCGGCGACCCGTCGCTCCAGAGGGTGAACGCGGCGACCGAGTCGGCGTTCCGGCTCGCCACGGCGTCCTCGTCTGCCGGCGCGATGACGGCGAGGTTCATCTCGTAGTGACCGTAGTAGCCGAACTTCAGGAGCGTCCGGTCCGCGAACTCGGACACGAACGTCCGGACTTCCTCCGGCACCGCGTCGGCGACGAGGACGAAGGTGAAGTCCGTCCCGTAGTGTTCCTCGTCGGGGTCTATCCACTCGTCGGCGAGCGCGTGGCCCAGTTCGACGAGCCGTTCGAGTTCGGCAACCGTCACCGACTCGACCCGCCGCGCGAACATGTACTCCATCGCGTGGTGGTTGGCGTAGTTGATAGACCGGTGGAGGAACTGCTTTTGGCTCTCCATCCGCATCGAGCCGAACAGGTCGAACCGCTCGCCGCAGACGGCGTACTCCCGCTCCAAGTCGTAGTTGTACATGAGTCGCTCGGCCACCCGGTCGAGGTATTCGTCGTCCCACTCGGGGCGGTCGAGGGCGGGAGCCGAGGCCGACTCGGTCGACGCGTCCGCCCCGCCCGGCTCGTCCTGCGTTCCGGCTCCCTCGGCGTCCTCGGGTTCGACGCTCCTCATTCCTCGTCGGAGTCGTAGGGCACGGCGTCGCCCGACACGGCCGGCGAGCCGAGCGCGAGCAGTTCGACCGGCTCCGCGGCGTCCTCGGGGTTGTACGCCCGGTGGGGGCTCTCGGGGTCGGCGACGAACAGCCCGTCGGTGCCGACTTCGAACGTCTCGTCCGGCGTCTCGACGAACAGCGTGCCCGAGAGGACGTAGAACGCCTCCTCCTGTTCTGTGTGGTAGTGGTACGAAAGCGGCACTTGCTCGCCGGGGGCGGCCCGGAAGCGGTTGAGCGCGACGGTCTCTAAGCCCCCCTCACCGCCGATGCGGCGGAGTTCGCACGGGCGGTCGTCGGCGGGCTCGACGGCGGTTGCGTCCACGACGCGATATCCCATGAGACGGAGCAACACGTTCGACCGTATAAGCCCGTCGCGACCCGCCCGGAAACCAAGGTTTATTCGTGAAGGTTTCGAAGCGCGGCGCATGGGAGGTTCGACCCGCGAGGGGTGCGGTCGGTGTTCGATGACGACCGTCGTGGACGCAACCGCCGACGAGTCTCGCGACCCGCTCGGCGACGACCGAATCGAACTCGACGCGTCGGCGCTTCGGGCCGCGTCGCCGGCGGCGTGGCTCGGCCAACTGTCGGCTCGCCTCGACGCGGCCGCCGAGCGCTTCGTCTACGGCGACCGCTAGACGTTCTCACCCGTGTGCGAACCTGTCCCCTCGTAGAGTTTATACCGTCTGGCACGTACTCCCGTCAACGACAATGGAAGAGAGCATCTCCGGGTTCAAACGCCGTGGCACCTGGGACGAGGTCGTCGAACACGGGGAGCGAATCACCCGCGCGCTCCGCGACGCCGACGTCGACAGCACCGCCTTCGACGACTGGGACGAGTGGCGACCGAAGTCCCACGAGCGACTCGGTGAGGACGTAAACGAGAAGACGGCCCAGCAGGCCAGCGTCGGCGAGGGCGAAGGCGAGAAGGCTGGCAAGACGCCCAACGACGACCTCAAGACGGCGGGCGAGAAGCTCTCTCGGTCCTACGAGCGGGTCGAGGAGGGCGACAACGAGGGAGCCGTCGAGTCGTGGCAGGACTCCATCAACTACGTCGCTCGCGCGGCCGACTCCGCCGGGCGGAAGGCGCTGCGGAAGGTCGAGGACACGGTCTACCGCAACGTGATGACCCAGTTGGCACCGTACTACTTCGACAACGAACTCGTGAGCGCGAACATCCAGCGGGTCGGCCGCGGCTCCGGCGACGAGCGGTTCGTCTTCGAGGTGAACGTCAACGACGACGAACTGAAGTCGATGGTGTCGGAGACGCTGCGCGACTTCGAGGACGAAATCGACCGCTGGCACATCGACACGCCGAAAGAGACCGAGGTCGCGGAGGCCGTCGAGGGCGTGGAGGTGCCGACGACCGACGAGGAACACCGATCTAACTGGACGACGAACTGAGCCGGGTCCGGGTTCGGCTCGACTCGCTCGACTCGCCGCCCGCCGCCCGCCGTCGGCACGCGCTTCCGTCGGCACTCGCCGCCATCGACAATACTGATACCGCTCGCCCGCGACCCTCCGGTATGCCCGAGCCGCTCCGAGTCGAGTCCGGCGAACTGACCGCAGACGAAATCCTCGACGCGCTCCGCGAGGGTCGCCGCGTCGTCGTCCAAGCGGAACTGCTCGGCGGCGTCCACGAGGTGACGCTCCGCCACGACGGGACGGTCTTTTACTGCGACACGCCGACGACACTCCACAAACACGAGGACGAAGACGGGATGCGCGCCTGCGTGCTGAAGATGGGCTACGCGAAAGAGTAGCGTCGGTGCGGTTCCCGGCCGCGGCGGCCGCTCGCTCGCCTGTAAGTGAGGGTTTAATCCGACGCACGGCGAACAGGTGTGCATGGCCGACGCACCGGATATGGGCGAACTGATGGAGACCGAGGACCCGAACTTCGGACAGGTCCTCGCGTGCGTCTTCGGCATCCAGAGCCACGAGAGCCGGACGTATCTCGCACTGCTCGACAACCCCGGAAGCACCGTCGCGGAGTTGGCGGAGGTACTCGACCGCGACCGCAGCAACGTCAACCGCTCGTTGACGACGCTCCTCGACAAGGGCCTCACCGAGCGCAAGCGCCGCCTGCTCGACCCCGGCGGCTACGTCTACCAGTACACGGCGACCCCGCTCCCCGAGGCCAAGGAGATGATGCACGCCGCGCTCGACGAGTGGGCGGAGGACGTTCACGCCCGCATCGACGCCTTCGGCGAGTCGTAGGCTCGCGGCCGACCGCGTCCCCGGCGAGTCCGTCGCCCGGCAGGTGCCGCCCAAACCCGCCCGCTTTTGTCCCTCTGGTGCCACCGCCCGAGCAATGAGCCTCGAACTCACGGCACCCGCCCCCGAGGAGCCATCCGTCGCCGCCGACGGCACCTGGCTCGAATGTATCGCGTGCGGCGCGCAGTTCGCGCCGTTCGAGGACGTTCGGTACACCTGCGACGACTGCGACGGCCTCCTCGAAGTGCGCTACGCGTCCCCGCCGACGTGGGACGACTTCGAGGGCCGCGGCGTCTGGCGCTACAACGCCGCGCTCCCCTTCGAAGCGGGCGTCTCGCTCCCCGAGGGCGCGACGCCGCTCCACGAGGTACCCCGCCTCGAAGCCGACGTGGGCGTCGAGACCCTCCGCGTCAAACACGAGGGGATGAACCCCACCGGCTCGTTCAAGGACCGCGGCATGACCGTCGGCGTCCGCGTGGCGAAGGAACTCGGCGTCGGCCGCCTCGCCTGCGCCTCGACCGGCAACACCTCGGCCGCGCTCGCCGCCTACGGCGCGCGCGGCGGGATGGAGACGCTCGTGCTCCTCCCCGCCGGGAAGGTCGCCGCCGGGAAAATCGCGCAGGCGTCGCTCCACGACGCGCGCATCCTCGAAGTCGACGGCAACTTCGACTCCTGTCTCGACATCGTCCAGGACCTCGCCGCCCGCGGCGAGGCGTACCTCCTCAACTCGCTGAACCCCTTCCGGCTTGAGGGTCAGAAGACCATCGGCCTCGAAATCCTCGAGGAGTTCCACGAGGACTACGGCAGCTACCCGGACCGCATCGTCCTCCCCGTCGGCAACGCGGGCAACACCGCCGCGCTCTACAAGGCGTTCCGCGAACTCGTCCAGTCGGGCGCGCTCGACGCCGACGACGTGCCGAAACTGACCGGCGTGCAGGCCGAGGGCGCGGCCCCGATGGTCGAGGCCGTCGAGAACGGCTGGGACGAGACCCGCCGCTGGGAGGACGTCGAGACGCGCGCGACCGCCATCCGCATCGGCAACCCGGTCAACGCGCCGAAGGCGCTCCCCGGCATCCGCGAGACCGACGGCACGGCCGTCGCCGTCTCCGACGAGGAAATCACCGCGGCGCAGCGCGACCTCGCGGCCGAGGGCGTCGGCGTCGAACCCGCCTCCGCCGCCTCCGTCGCCGGCCTCCGAAAGCTCCGCGCCGAGGGCGTCGTCGACGCGGACGAACAGGTCGTCTGTCTCACCACGGGCCACCTGTTGAAGGACCCCGACGCGGCGTTCGAAGCGGGCGACGACCCCGAACCCGTCCCGAACGACACCGAAGCGGTCCTCGAACACCTCGCCGAGTAGGCGCGCCGCCGACCCGGTACCGACCGTCGCTGACCGTCGCTGACGGCCGCGCACGACGGCGCTCGCCGCGGTCCGACCGCCGGCGATGACGCGCGTCGGGTGCGCGTCTGACACATTCTTTTCATTCTGTGGTACGTCGTGGCACACGATGTCGCTCAGCAGTATGCCGACCGGGACCGTCAGCCGGGACGGGGCCGGTTCGAGAACGTACCCGCCGGACGGAATCGACAACGGGCCGTCCGAAACCGCGTCTTCGGCCTCCGCAGCCCCCGCGTCTTCGGCCACGTCCACCAACGCATCCACGGCCTCGTCAGCGCCCTCGTCCTCACCCGCATCCCCACCCGCGTCCGCGACTCCGTCAGCACGGGCGTCCACGGCCTCGCAGTCGCGCGGCCGTCAGCAGTCGCGCGGTCGCCGCCCGTCGCCCCCCGCCGACGCGCGGGGCCGAGACGCCCTCCAGCGCGAGAACGAGGCGCTTCGGCGCGCGAACGCCCGGCTCAACGCTCGACTCGACAGCGCCGACGCCGACCGGCAGAAGATAATCGACCGCTACGAACGGTTGCTGGCCGAGCGTCGGGATGGGAGCCGAAAACAGACCCGCGGCCACTCAGGTCGGCGGAACGAGCGGTCCCGTCGCTCGGGAGTCGAATCGAACGCGGCCGACGCGGTGCGGTCCGCCGTCGGGCGCGTTGTCGAGGGCGTCGCGTCGGCGCTCGGCCGACGGTAGCTCGTCTCGTTTTTCAGAAGATTCGGGTCGGCCGCTTCAGAGCGTGATGAGGTCCACGTCGATGATGCGGTCGTCGGCGAGGAGCTTCTCGCGGACGCTTTCGGGAACGTCGTCGTCGAGGTTGTAGACGGTCAGCGCCTCGCCGCCGGCCTTCGCGCGGCGGGCGTTGAACATCCCGGCGATGTTCACGTCGTTCTCGCCGAGGACGGTCCCGATGAAGCCGATGACCCCCGGCTTGTCGTAGTTGCGGGCGACGAGCATCTGGCCGTACGGGATGGCGTCCAGACGGTAGCCGTTGATGCGGACGATGCGCGGGTCCTCGCCGGTGAAAAGCGTCCCAGAGACGGTCATCTCCTCGTCGCCGTTGCGGACGGTGACGGTCACGAGGCTCTGGAAGTCGTCCGACTGGCGGGACTTCGACTCGACGACCTCGATGCCGCGCTCCTCTGCGACCTGCGGGGCGTTGACGGCGTTGACCTGCCATTCGAGCGGCGCGAAGACGCCCTTCAGCGCGGAGGCCGTGACGAGTTCGATATCCTCGGCGGCGATGTCGCCGGTGTAGGTGACCTCGACTTCGTTGAGGCGCCCGCCCAGCAGTTGGGCGGCGATTTTGCCGGCGGTCTCGGCGAGGCCGATGTACGGCTGGATGCGCGGGAAGGCGCTCTCGTCGACCGAGGGCGCGTTGAGCGCGTTGATAACGGGTTCGTCGCGGAACGCGGCGACCACTTGGTCGGCCGTCGAGACGGCGACGTTCTCCTGTGCGGCCGAGGTGGACGCGCCGAGGTGCGGCGTGACGACCACGTCGTCGACGGACAGAAGCGGGTTGTCGGGCGAGACGGGTTCGTCGGCGAACACGTCGACCGCGGCCCCGTCGATGACGCCGGCGTCGACGGCCTCGGCGAGGGCGGCCTCGTCGACCACGCCGCCGCGGGCGCAGTTGATGAGGTAGCCGCTGCCCATCGTTTCGAGTTCGTCGGTGGAGATGAGCCCCTCCGTCTCCGGGGTCAGCGGCGTGTGGACGGTGAGGAAGTCGGCGCGAGAGAGACAGGCGTCGAACTCGACGAGCTCGGCACCGAGTTGGTCGGCGCGCTCCTCCCCGATGTAGGGGTCGAAGGCGACGATGTCCATCCCGAGCGACGAGAACTTCTTTGCGACCTCCTGGCCGACGCGGCCGAGGCCGACGACGCCGAGGGTCTTGCCGTTGACCTCGTTGCCGAGGTAGTCGGACTTGGCCCACTCGCCGTCTTTCAGGCGGGCGTGGGCCTGCGGAATCGAGCGCGCGGCGGCGAAACCCATCGCGACCGTGTGCTCGGCGGCGGCGCGGACGTTGCCTTCGGGCGCGTTGGCGACGATGACGCCGTGTTGGGTCGCGGCGTCGATGTCGATGTTGTCGACGCCGATGCCGGCGCGTCCGACGATGACGAGGTCGGGTGCCGCCTCGAACACCTCGGCGGTCACCTGCGTTCCGGAGCGGACGATGAGCCCGTTCGCGTCGGAGACGGCTTCGAGCAGCGCGTCACCTTCGACGTCGTACGCGGTCTCTACCTCGTAACCGGCCTCGCGTAACCGGTCCAGACCCGCGTCGGCGATCGGGTCCGTGACGAGTACCTTCATGCGCGTAGGGTCTGACCCGTGCGGGTTAAGGGTTGTCACAACGGCCGATATCGTGACATTGAGACTGTCTCGCATGGGTTGGCGTCCCAACACGTTCGCCCACTAGTATTATCTGCGCGAGTCCGATAGATTCAGTAGATGGTCTTCCGTCCCGAGAACGCTTCGCCGGCGACGCAACCGCCCGAGGTGTCGCTTCCGGACTCCGGGTCCGTACTCATCGCCGGCCCGACGATGACGCGGAAGCGGCGGCTCATGCTCTCGATGCTCGCGCCCGGCGAGCGTACCGACGCGGGGACGGTCGTCGTGACGACGAAAAAGCCCGCCCCGAGCATCGCCCAGGAGCTGTCGTACATCAGCGGGTCGCCCCCGGAGCAGTTCGAGGTCATCGACACGACGAGCGTCGCCGACCTCCTCGATGACCGCGCCGACGCGGAGAACCTCCGGTACGTCTCCAGCCCCGGCGACCTGACCGGCATCGGCATCCACCTGACCGAGTCGCTCCGGGAGCACTACGAGGCGAGCCGGTCGGCCCGCGTCGGTCTGCACGTTCTTTCGACGCTCGTGATGTACACCGACCTCAAACGGCTGTTCCAGTTCCTCCACGTCATCACGGGCCGCATCTCCGCGGCCGGGTTCACGGGCGTCTTCACGCTCGACACCGGCTTCGTCGACGAGCGCGAACTCGCGCTCCTCAAACAGCCGTTCGACGGCTTCGTCGAGACGCGCGACACCGACGGCGACCCCGAGTTCCGGGTCCGCGGCCTTGACGACGGCCCGCGGTCGTGGACGCCGCTTCGAATCTGAGCGGGTTCCGGAGGCGGCCGGCGAGTCTTCTCACGACAGGTGCGTCACCGCGAGGTCGACCAGCGGCGAGTTCGCCCGGTCGAACGTCGCGATGGCCCCCGACCACTCGTCGTGCGGGTAGATGGCGACGACGACTTCGTCGAACCACCTGATGACAGCGTTCAACTCACCGTAGTCGTCGAGTTCGGGTTCGCTGACGGGCTCGCCGAGCGCCTTCATAACGAGTGTCTTCACGCGCTCGGTGCGCGCGTCCGGTTCGAGCGCCTCGTCGATATCGTCGCGGAGGTAGAGCAGTTCGAACGCCTCGCCGTCGTACTGGCCGACCGCGCGCACCTCGGCCTCGTCGAGGTCGTGCAGGCTTCGGACGAACTGTCGGAGCGGACTGTCTCCTTCCTCGCCGAAGTCCCCGGCAAGGTCGGCTTCGACGTCGCTGAGCGTCTCGTGTTCGGCGTCGTGCAGGTCGTCCATACTGTTGTCAGGGAGACGATGGATAAATAGCTGTGCGCGGTCACCCCGGTTTCCCGGCGGTCGGCTCGCCAGCGTCCCTCCCGCGCCGCATAACTGCCGACGCGGAAGCTTTGAAACCCCGCGGCGACGACGGGCAGATATGCGCATCATCGCCTTCGACTTCGACGGCACGCTCTCGGACTCCGAGATGACGGTCCTCCTCGGCAAGAAGAACGGCACGGCCGACGAGATGGCCGACATCACCGAACGAGCCATGAACGACGAGCTGAGCTACGCGGAGAGCCTCCGGTCGCGCGCCCGCCTCCTCGAAGGTCTCGAAGAGGAACTCGCAGAGGAGGCCTACGGCGAGGTGGAACTCCGACCCGGCGCGGCCGACCTCATCCGGCGCCTCCGCGACTACGGCCACCACGTCGCCATCTTCACCGGCGGCTTCGAACGCGGCGTCGAGCGCGCGCTCGAAAAGGAGGGCGTCGAGGTCGACGACATCGTCTCGAACCGCCTGCCCGTGAAGGGCGGCCGACTCACCGGCGGCGTGGAAGGGTCGCTCATCGAGGGCACGAAGGACACGGCGCTGGAGACTCACGCCGCCGAACTCGACGTGCCCATGGACCGAACGGTCGCGGTCGGCGACGGCGCGAACGACCTTCCGATGCTCGAAGTCGCCGGCCTCTCGGTCGGCTTCGTCCCCAAGGACGCGGTCCGCCCGGCCTGCGACGCCGTCGTCGCCTCCATGGACCGACTCGGAAAGCTCTTCGAGAGCCACGGGATTCTCGACGCCGACGAGTAGACTGCTTGGGGTCTGCTAACACTTATCATATTCCGTCCCGTAACACCGACCATGGCAATCAGCGACGTCAACACGCCCGAACTCTGGGTGGCGGGCTTCGCCTTCGTGGTTCTCGCGCTCGCCGCCCTGTTCGAGGGCGTCGTCCTCCTCGATTTCCGCACACTCGGCGTCGACGAATCGATTCCCGCGGCCGCGGCGGTCGTGGGGACGATGCTGGCGCTGTGGTGGTTCGACGACGGGTGAGCGCGCCCGGCGAGTGCGACGGTGAGCGCCCGCGGCCTTGACCCGACACCGGCCCCGGCCCCGACCCCGAATTCGAATCTGACCCGAACCGACGCTGAACCGCTCTTTCTGCGACCGCGCGGACCTCGGAGCGACGCGACCGAACGGGGACAACGATTAAGTCGGTGTGTAAAGTATGCTTTACTGTAAAGCGAACTTTCCACCCGGTCTTCGACCCGGCGCTTTACACAGAACTATGACACAGGTCCAACGCTCACCGACGCCTCGGCTCTCCAGACGACGGCGGTACCGACGCCTGCTGTTCGGTTCCATCGGAGCGGGCGTCCTCGCCTCCCTCGTCCTCCGATTCCTCGACTACCCCGTCCTCGGGGAAGCCGTCTACTGGCTCGGCATCGTCGCCGCGCTCGCCGTCTGGCGCGGCACCGACGTCGCGCTGTTCGACGAGCGCGACCGCTCGCTCGAACGGCGGGCGAGTCAGCTCACCATGACCGTCGCCGCGGTAATCCTCGTCCTCGGTGCGTCCGCCGCCCGGCTCGGCGCGACGCTCGGGCTGTTCGAGGTTTCGCCGTTCGTCTCGGGCGCGCTGTACGGCTTCGTCGGACTGTTCGGTCTCTTCGCCCTGTGCTACCTCTGGGTCCGCGCTCGGACATGAAAAACGGGGTCCGAACGCGCCGCGAGGCCGCCGACCTCAGTCAGGGCGAACTCGCAGAAGCGGTCGGCGTCACCCGACAGACCATCAACGCCATCGAGCGCGAGCGGTACGACCCCTCGCTCGAACTGGCGTTCAAGCTGGCGGCGTACTTCGACTGCCGCGTCGAGGACCTCTTCGACCCGGAACTCGACGGCGACCTGACCGCCTAAAAAATCAGCTCGCCGTTTTTCGGACGCTTCCTCACCGATTCAGCGTGTGAATCGCCTGTCCGAGCGCGTTCTCGGCGGCCTCCATGACCGCTTCCGCGAGCGTCGGGTGGGTGTGGATGGTCGAGGCCACGTCTTCGAGCGTCGCGCCCATCTCGATGGCGAACGCGAGTTCGGCGATGAGTTCGGAGGCCTCAGGGCCGACGATTTGCGCCCCGAGGACGAAGCCGGACTCCTCGTCGGCGACGACGCGGACGAAGCCGTCGGCGTGGTTCGTCGTCAGCGCGCGGCCGGACGCCCGGAAGGGCATCTGGCCGACGACGGGCGAAAAGCCGGCCTCCTCGGCGTCGGCTTCCGTCATGCCGACCGTACCGATTTCGGGGTCGGTGAAGACGGCGGCGGGGACGGCCTGACTGTCGAAGGCGACCGGTTCGCCGGCGACGTGCTCGGCGGCGACGATGCCCTCCTTCGAGGCGACGTGCGCGAGCATCGGCGTGTCCTCGACCACGTCGCCGACGGCGTAGATGTGCTCCACGTCGGTGCGGCGGCGGTCGTCGACCGAGAGGAAGCCGCGGTCGTCGGCTTCGAGGCCGGCGTTCTCGATGTCCATCGTGTCGGTGACGGGCGAGCGCCCGACGGCGACGAGCACCTTGTCGGCGCGGTACTCGTTTTCCTCGCCGTCTTCGGTCTCGGTCGTCACCATGATGCCGTCGTCCTCCTCGCGCCAACCGCTCGCGCCCTCGCCGAAGTGCATGTCGATGCCGAGCTCTTCGGCGCGCTTGCGGACGACGCGGGCCACGTCGGACTCGTAGCCCGGCAGGATGTCGTCGAGCATCTCGACGACGGTCACGTCCGCGCCGAGTTTCGCGAACGTCGTGGACAGCTCCATCCCGATGTAGCCGCCGCCGACGACGACCAGTCGCTCCGGGACGGTGTCGGCTTCGAGGGCGTCGCGCGACGACCACACCGGCTCGTCCCCGAAGTCGAAGCCGGGAATCTGGATGACGCGCGAGCCGGTGGCGATGATACAGTGTTCGAACTCGACGGTCTCCGAGCCCTGCCCCTCGCCGCCGTGGGCGATGCGGACGGCGTTCTCGTCTTTGAACCGGGCGGTGCCCTCGACGAGATTGACGCCGTTGGCCTTACAGAGCTTCTCGACGCCGCCGGTGAGCTGGTCGACGACGCCGCTTTTCCAGTCGCGAAGTTGCGACATGTCCACGACGGGGTCGGCGTGGATGCCCATCTCCTCGGCGTTGCCCGCCTCGTGGGCGAGATTCGCGCCCGTGATGAGCGCCTTCGAGGGGATACAGCCGTAGTTGAGGCAGGTGCCCCCGTAGGCGTCCTTCTCGACCAGCGTCGTGTCGATGCCGTTCTGTGCGGCGCGGATGGCGGCGACGTAGCCGCCGGGTCCCGCGCCGATGACGAGCAGTTCGGTTCCGGTTGCGATGTCTCCGACGACCATTATTCTAACACCAGCAGTTTGGGGTCTTCGAGCAGTTCCTTCACGCGGTTCGTGAACCGAGCGCCCTGCGCGCCGTCGACGACGCGGTGGTCGAACGACAGCGAGAGGGTGAGGACGTTTCGCGGCACGACCTCACCGTCGACGACCCGGGGCTTTTCTTTGATGGCTCCGAGCGCGAGAATCGCCACCTCGGGGTAGTTGATAATCGGCGTGGCGTACTCGCCGCCGATGCCGCCGACGTTGGTGATGGTGAAGGTGCCGCCGCGCATCTCCTCGGGCGCAATCTTGCGGTTGCGGGCCTTCTCGACCTTCTCGTTCATCTCGTCGGCGAGTTCGAGCATCCCCTTGCGGTCCGCGTCGTGGACGACGGGGACGAGCAGACCGGCGTCGGTCGCGGCCGCGACGCCGATGTTGTACTCGTCGCGCAGGACGATTTCCTCGTTTTCCTCGTCGAGCTGCGAGTTGAGGTACGGGAAGTCCTTCAGCGCCGCGATGACGGCCTTCATCACGAACGGCATGTAGGTCAGCCGCGAGCCGCGCTCCTCTGCGACGGGCTTGAGCTGTTCGCGCAGTTCGACGAGCTCCGTCACGTCCACCTCGTCGTGGTGGGTGACGTGCGGAGCGGTGTACTTCGACCGCTGCATCTGATCGCCGATGGCCTTGCGGACGCCCTTGTAGGGGACGCGCTCGCCGGCACCGGGGCCGGACTCGGGCGGTGCGGATTCACTCGTCGCTTCGCCCGTCGCCTCGGCGGTCGCGGTCCCGGCGTCGGCCTCGGCGGCCACCGCCTCGGCGTCCGCGGCCTGCGCCTCGCGCTGTGCTTGGGCGTACTCCTGGACGGCCTCGGGCGAGACGAACGCCTCGCCGTCGCGCATCTCCGTCGCGGGGACGGCGTCGATGTCGACGCCCTCCTCCTTGGCCAGCGCGCGGGTCGCGGGCGCGGCGAGCGTCTGTTTTCGGTCGGCGCTCTCGGCTGGCGCGGACGCGGATGCGGAGGTGGACGCAGACGTTCCCTCGTCGCGCTTCGCGGTCGCGGACTTCCCGTTGGTCTGGACGGTCCGCGGGCCGCTGGATTCGTCCTCGTCGGCGTCGTCGTCCGCGGCGGCGCGAACGTCGCCTTCGGTCACGCGGCCGCTCGGGCCGCTGCCGTCGACGGCGTCGAGGTCGACGCCGAGTTCGCGGGCGAGGCGGCGGACGCTCGGCGGGGCGAACACGCGCCCGCCGGAACTGGACTCGTCGTCGCTAGCGCCGTCGGCGTCGTCGGCGTCGTCGCTCTCGGCCGACTCAGACCCGGCCGCGTCGGCGGCCTCTGCGGCCTCCTCGTCGTCACCATCCTCCTGAATGGTGATGATGACGTCGCCGACGGGGACGACATCGCCCTCCTCGGCGAGGAGTTCCTCCACCGTCCCGTTGAACGGCGAGGGCACATCGACGAGCGCCTTGTCGGTCTCGACCTCCGCGAGCACCTGGTCTTCGGTTACCTCGTCGCCCGGCGCGACGTGCCACGTTACGAGTTCGCCTTCCGCGACGCCTTCACCGACGTCGGGGAGTTTGAATTCCTTGAGCGCCATCGTTCAGAAGTTCACCGCCTCACGAATACCTTCTTCGACGCGGGCGACCGACGGGAGGTAGTAATCCTCCAGCGCGTACAGCGGGTACGGCACGTCGTAGCCCGCGACGCGCTTGACCGGCGCTTCCTGGTAGAGCAGCGCCTCCTCCTGAATCGTCGCCGTGATTTCGGCCCCGAGACCGCCGTTCTTCGGGGCCTCGTGGACGACCACCGCGCGGCCGGTCTTCTTGAACGACTCCACGATGGTCTCGCGGTCGAGCGGCGAGATGGTGCGGATGTCCACGACTTCGGCGTCGATGCCCTCTTCTTCGAGGTTCTCGACGGCTTCGAGCGTCGGGCGCGTCATCGCGCCGAAGGTGAACACGGACACGTCCGTGCCCTCGCGGCGGACGGCGGCCTCACCGATGGGGACCGTGTAGTCGTCTTCCGGGACCTCGCCGCGGAACGCCCGGTAGATGAGCTTCGGCTCCATGAAGATGACCGGGTCGGGGTCGCGGATGGCGGAGATGAGAAGCCCCTTCGTGTCGTACGGCGTCGAGGGGATGACGACCTTCAGGCCGGCCTCGTGCGCGTAGAACATCTCTTTGGACTCCGAGTGCGACTCGGGAGCGCGGATGCCGCCGCCGTAGGGCGCACGAAGCACCATGGGGAGCGTGTAGCGGCCGCGGGTGCGGTTGCGGAACCGCCCCATGTGGCTCACGATTTGGTCGAAGCCGGGGTACATGAAGCCGGAGAACTGAATCTCGGGGACCGGCTTCAGCCCCATCGCGGCCATGCCGATGGCCGTGCCGACGATGCCCGATTCGGCCAACGGCGTGTCGATGACGCGGTCGTCACCGAACTCGTCCCAGAGGCCCTCCGTGGCCCGGAAGACGCCGCCGTTCTTGCCGACGTCTTCGCCCATGACGAGCACCTCGTCGTCGAGGTTCATCTCGGTGTAGAGACCGTCCCGTACCGCCTGCACGATGGTGAGGTTCTGACTGCTCATTCTCGGAGGAATCCTTCGTCGCCGAACTTCTCGCGGAGCGCCTCGAACTCCTCGTACTGCGCTTGAATCTCCGGGGTTCGCTCGGCGTATGCGTGGTTGAACATCTCGCTCGGGTCCGGACGCGGGTCGGACTCGGCCGCCTCGATGGCGTCGGCGACCCGCCCTTTCACGTCTTCTTCGATGGCCTCGACGGCCTCGTCGTCGATGCGGCCCGTCTCGCGGAGGAACGCCTCCAGCCGCGGGATGGGGTCTTTCGCCTTCCACTTCTCGACTTCCTCGTCGTCGCGGTAGACCGTCGGGTCGTCGGCGGTCGTGTGCGCGCCGAAGCGGTACTGGACCGCCTCGATGAGCGTCGGACGGCCCTCGCCCTCGCCGGGGTTCTTCGCCTTGTCGAGCGCCGCCTTCGTCACGGAGTAGACCGCGAGCGGGTCCATCCCGTCGACCTGCACGCCGTCGATGCCGTAGGCGGTCGCCTTCTGCGCCAGCGTCTCGGACGCGGTCTGTCGCTCCCGCGGCACCGAGATGGCCCACTGGTTGTTGTTACAGAAGAAGACGTTCGGCGTGTCGAAGACGCCCGCGAAGTTCAGCCCCTCGTGGAAGTCGCCCTCGGAGGTCGCGCCGTCGCCGAAGTAGCAGATGACGGCCGTGTCGTCCTCGCCGCGGAGTTTCTTCGCCCACGCCGCGCCGGTCGCGTGCGGAATCTGCGAGGCGATCGGCACCGCCGGCGGAAAGATGTTCACGCCCTCGGGCATCTCGTTGCCCTTCTCGTGGCCCATCCAGTACAGAAGCGTCTGCTTCAGCGGGAGGCCCCGGAGCAGCGACGCGCCGTGTTCGCGATAGCTCGGGACCATCCAGTCCTGTTCGTCGAGCGCGATTGCGCTCCCGATCTGTGCGCCTTCCTGTCCCGACAGCGGCGGATACGTCCCCATCCGCCCCTGTCGCTGGAGACTCACCGCCCGCGTGTCGAAGTGTCGGGCGAGACGCATGTACCGGTACATCTCGACGAGCGTCTCGTCGTCGATGTCGGGAACCTCGCCGACGACGGTCCCGTCCTCGTCGAGCACTCGTACCTGGTCCTGCGGGTCGCGCTGAAGCACGCTCACGGGAGAACCCTCCTGTTCATGGCAAAATCGACACCCGCCGGCGTTATATTGTTTTCGTATATAATTTACTTTGACTCGGAATATTGCGTCTCCCGTCGTGCTATGTCAACTCACACGGGGTAAAATTGGACATTTTCGCTTCTAAACGATTCTTCCTGACGTTCATTCGTGTGAACCCACACATCACCGAGAAATAATCGGAAATATCGGCAGCGTTGCAGGACTGTTTCGGGGCAGGAACGGGGTCGGACCCGGTCGGTCGAGTCGCGCGGCGTGGGGTGGAGTAGAGAGACCGCTTACTGTCCGGCGGCCGCGCGGGCGGCCTGCCGCGCCTCCTCGACGCTCGACCCCTCGCGGAGCAGCGCGTCCACGAACAGTTCGCCGGCCTTGTACGACGACCGGACCATCGGCCCGGACGCGCAGTAGAGGAACCCGAGTTCGTCCTCCGCGACGCGACGCCACGTCTCGAAGGCGTCGGGGTGGACGTACTCGAACACGTCGAGGTGGCTCCGGGAGGGCTGGAGGTACTGGCCGAAGGTGACGATGTCAACGTCGGCCTCGCGGAGGTCCGAGAGCGTCTGGTAGACCTCGTGGGCGTGTTCGCCGAGGCCGAGCATGATGGAGGTCTTCGTGTGGATGTCAGACTCGTCTGTCACCTGCTGGAGCACCGAAAGCGACTGCTCGTAGCCGGCGCGGCGGTCCCGAATCGGCCACTGGAGGCGCTCGACGGTCTCGATGTTGTGGGCGATGACGTCGGGTCCGGCGTCGATTATCTCCCGGACGTGGTCGGGTTCGCCCTGGAAGTCGGGAATCAGCACCTCGACGAGCACCTCGGGGTCGCGGCGCTTGATTTCGCGGATGGTCTCCGCGAAGTGGGCCGCGCCCTGGTCCGGCAGGTCGTCGCGGTCCACGGAGGTCAACACGACGTAGTCGAGGCCGATTTCGGTCACCGCGTCGGCGACGTTCGCCGGTTCGTCGGGGTCCAGCGGCTCCATCCCGCCGGTCGTCACGTCGCAGAAGTTACACCCGCGCGAGCATCGGTCGCCCATGAGCATGAACGTGGCCGTGCCGGGGCCGTCGCGGCCGCTCCAACACTCCCCGAGGTTCGGGCAGTTCGCCTCCTCGCAGACGGTGTTGAGGTTCCGGTCCCGGAGCGTCGATTTGATATCGGTGAAGCGCCGGCCCGATGGCGGTCGCATCTTCAACCAGTCTGGCTTCCGCCGCGTGCGCATAGGCAGTTCTTGCGAGGCGACGGGCAAAAACGTGAGGATTGGTCCGCCGTCTGTCGGGTTGCCGGCGCAATCGCTCGCCGGAGGCGACCGAACCCGCGTCCTCGTGGCTTCGCCCAGTACCCGTGCGCCCCGTGCTATCACGCCTTGTTCAGAATCGTTCAAACACGCAGTTATATCACGAAATTCGAAACGTTCGGTTCGGATACATCACGACTTTCCATCAAACAGCATGTACGACCGTGCTAGATATATCACATAACTGAAAAACTTATATTCGAGTAAAGACTTCTATCGAGTATGAACTGGAAACACCGCCGCGACATGACGAAGGCCGAATCGAAGAAGCACGAGGCCACCGCGGGGACGAACTGGTCGTTCATCGCCGCGCTCGCCGGCGCCGCGTAAGCGGGCCGGCGCTTCGGTCTCCGACTCCGCCTCCCCAACCCCCCCACCCACCACCACACTCCGCCGCGTTCCGCCGGAACGCCCCACCACCCACCAACCTCGGCCCTCCGTTTTCCGCTCGTTCAATACCCGCGAGCCGCCGCGCCGGATGGAGAAACGCCTTTCCCCACGGACGACTCGGCTTCGTGTATGACGCTCGTCTTCGTCTCGTCCCCGACGCCAGCGCGCACCCGGAGGTGCGCCCAGTGAAAGTCGCCGAGGCGGTCCCCGAGTTCGCAGACGCCTTCGGGTTCGAGGAGTTCAACCGGATGCAGCGCGAGGCGCTGCCCGCCATCCTCGACACCGACCACAACGTCGTCGCCTCCGCGCCCACCGCCAGCGGGAAGACGGCGCTCGCCGAACTCGCAATCTGCCGCACGCTCCGCGACGAGGGGACGGCGCTTTTCATCGCGCCGCTCCGCGCGCTCACCACCGAAAAGGAAACGGAGTGGGAGCGCTTCGAGGACCTCGGTTACTCCGTCTACGTCGTCACCGGCGAGCGCGACCTGAATCCCCGCCGGGCCGCCCGCGCCGACATCCTCGTGATGACGCCCGAGAAGACCGACTCCGCGACCCGGAAACACGACTCCGCGCGCTACGCCTTCATCGAAGACGTCGACTGCGTCGTCATCGACGAGGTCCACCTGCTGGATTCCGAGACTCGCGGCGGCGTCCTCGAAGTCACCGTCTCGCGGATGCGCCGCATCTGCGACCCCCGAATCGTCGCGCTGTCCGCGACCATGCCCAACATCGACGACGTGGCGGCGTGGCTCGACGCGCCGGACGAGACGACCTTCGAGTTCGGTGACGACTACCGCCCGGTCGACCTCCACGCGGGCGTCAAGACCTACACTCACGGCGAGAACTCCTTCGCCGACAAGTACCGCCGACTCTACCGGGCGTTCGACCTCGCGGAGCCGCACATCCGCGACGGCGGCCAGTCGCTCGTCTTCGTCTCCTCGCGGCAGGACGCCGTCCGCGCGGCCGCCAAGGCCCGCGACGAACTCGCCAAGCGCGACGTGCCCATCGGCGCGCGCGGCGACTACGACTTCCACAACGAGGCGAAGGAACTGAGCAACGATTCGCTCGCCAAGGGCGTCTTGGACGGCGTCGGCTTCCACCACGCCGGCCTCTCGCGGGACGACCGCGAGGCCGTCGAGGAGTGGTTCAAGGAGGGCAAGATTCAGCTCCTGTTTTCGACCTCCACGCTCGCGTGGGGCGTGAACCTCCCCGCGCGCTGCGTCGTCATTCGCGACACGAAACACCACGACCCCCTCGAAGGCGAGGTGGACATCTCGCCGCTCGACATCCTCCAGATGCTCGGGCGCGCGGGTCGCCCCGGCTACGACGACGTTGGCTACGGCTGGGTCGTCTGCGACCGCTCGGACCAGAACAAGTACCGCCGCCTGCTCCGCGAGGGCAAGGAAATCGAGTCGCGCCTCGCGGAAGACCTCGACTCGCACCTCAACGCCGAAATCGCGATGGGGACCATCCGCGACCTCGACGACGTCATGTCGTGGTTGGAGACGACGTTCTACTACCGGCGGGCGCAGTCGAACCCGGCGGCCTACGATTTCGAAGACCTCCGCGAGCGCGTCCGCGACGTGCTCGACCGCCTCGTCTCCCGCGGCTTCGTCGAGATGGACGACGACCTCTCCATCGACGCGACCCCGCTCGGGCGACTCACCTCGAAGTACTATCTCCGACTCGGGACCGCCTCGCGCTTCGCGGACCTCGCGGAACGAGACCGCATCACCGCCGACGACATCCTCGAAACCGTCGCGGGCGCGGCCGACTTCCGGCAGGTGTCGGCGCGCCAGTCCGAGGTGGACGCCGTCGATTCGGTGCTGACGGGCGTCTCGACCACGCTCGAAGACGGCCCGAAGAAGGTGCTCGCCATCCTCCACGCCAGCATGGCGAACTCGACGCCGAGCGAACTCCGGAGCGACGCGTGGGTCATCAAGCAGAACGCGCTCCGACTCCTCTCCGCGCTCCGGGAGTTCCTCGACACGTTCGCGGACGCCCGCGCCGCCAACCTCGCGAAGCGCGTCGAGGCCCGCGTCGACAACGGCGTCAGCAGCGACGCCGCGGCGCTCACGGCCGTGGACGGCATCGGTCCGGGTCGCGCGCGAAAGCTCGCCACCGGCGGCCTCTCGACCCCGGCCGACGTGGTCGACGCCGGCGTGAAGGAACTCACCCGCGCGGGGCTCTCGCAGGGCGTCGCCGAGCGCGTCATCGAGAGCGCGAAGGACCTCCCCGCGCCCGACATCGACTGGGGCGAGTTCCCCGAGTCGGTCGCCCGCGGCGAGAGCGACATGCACGACATCCGGGTGCGGAACGACGGCGGCGGCGGCGGCTCGGTCGGTATCCGCGTCACCGTCAACGACGTGGAGATGTCGGCCAAGACGTGCTACCTCTCGGACGAGGTGACCGTCCCCGTCGGCGTCTTCGGCGCGACGGACGACGAACTGGAGTTCGTCGTTGAGGTCACGTTCCCCGACCTGCCGCTGCTCCCGATTCGGGAGTCGCGGACGGTTCGGGTCGAATAGAAAACCGCGGCGGCAGCCGCTTTTCGGTCGTTTTTGGTCGCGTTTCGCCTACTCTTCGCCCAACAGCGCCGCCCGCAACTCCGCCGGTCCAGTCACGATTTCGTCCGCCCGCGAGAGGTCGAGGTCGGCGTTCTGCCCGCCGCGATAGGCGATGGTGTACGCGCCGGACCGCACGGCGGCCTCGATGCCGTTTATCGAGTCTTCGATGACGACGCACTCCTCGGGGTCGACGCCGAACTCGGCGGCGGCGTGCTCGTAGATGTGGGGTTCGGGCTTACCGGGGTCGTCGATGTCGTCGGCCGAGACCACGAGGTCGAGCGGGTCGAGGCCGAACCGCTCGCGGACGGTCGAAATCCAGTCCCGCGGGGCCGACGAGACGATGGCTACCTGCTTGCCCGCCGCGCGGAGGTCCGAAAACAGTTCTTCCGCGCCGTCCATCAGGACGACGTGCTCGCCGTAGACGCTCTCTGAGTTCTCGTGGTACGCCGCGATGAACTCGTCTTTCGTGACGGTCGTCCCGTACTCCGCGTCGAGGTAGTCGTATATCTCGCGGAAGTTCATTCCCGTGATTTCCTCGTGGTCGGGGTCGCCGGACTCGATGGCGTCGACGAACACCCACTCGTCCTCGAAAGCGTGCCAGTACTGCTCGGAATCGACCAACACTCCGTCCATGTCGAACAGCACGACGTTCGCGTCCATGATTCGCCCTCGGCCGCGCCCGACCAAAGAGCTTCGTGCCGCGGCATGCCCGGTGAACCCTCGCACGTAGGTTCAAATCGGAACCGGCGACCACCCCGCCGCATGGATTCGATACGCGTCTTCGCCGGCGACTGCACCGTCAGCTTCGAAGGCTCCCGCGACCGCACCCAGCGGGGCCGGGTCGTCGTCGTGGCCAAGCCCGACAGAACCGTCCTCGTCCACGACGCCGGGGGCTACCAGCCCGTCGCGTGGCTGACCCGCGCCGACTCGCTGACCGTCGAGTCCGGACCGGGGTCGTTCGGCCTCGTGGCCCGCGCGGGCGACCAGACCCTCACCGTCGACTCGAACGACGTGACCGGCCGCGCCGAGTACCCCGCGAGCGACGCGGGCGTCCCGGTCGGCTCGCATCCCGACACCGGCGACCCGCTCGTCAGGACCAACGGTTCCGTCGTCGCCCTCGACTCGGGAACCGAGTACCGCCTGCCGGCGGGTGCGACCGTCCTCGACGAGACGTGCGACGACTGCGGGCTGCCTTTGATGCGCGTCGAGCGCGGCGCGCCGTTCGAGGTGTGCATCGACCGCCGGTGCGACCCGCTGGACGACCGCGTGAAAGCCCGGTTCGACGGCGAGTGGTCGTGTCCGGACTGCGGGTCGCCCCTCCGAATCATCCGGCGGAGCGGTCGCCTGCTCGCCGGCTGTGACGCCTATCCCGACTGCGAGACGGCCTTCTCGCTCCCCGCAGGCGTCGTCGGAGACGACTGCGACTGCGGCCTGCCGATATTCGAGACGGGTCGCGGCCGGCGGTGTCTCGACTCGACCTGCGAGGGCCGATGAATCGAGACGAGGGGCGACGGGCGTGGCCCCGTCGCTGGCGTCACGGCCGGCCGCGAGGGGTACGTCCGGGGTCGGGGCCGCGACCGCGACGAACCGGTGGCGGCGACGGCGGCCGCTCCGACACCCCCGCGGGCCGCGCCGCCGGCATCGCAGCCCCTTTGTCGTCGCCGCGCCCCGATTCGGGTATGCAAGGACGCCTCGAAGACGGCGTCGTCCACCTCCCGGGCGACGCTCGACAGCGGTTCCACGACTCCCGCGGCTACGGGAGACCCACCGGCGGCGACGACTTGGAGGTCGCGCCCGTCGAGGCCGCCCACCTGCTCTCGCGGGACGACATCGACGGCGTGGACGGGATGGGCCTGCGCGAACTCCTCGCGCGCACCGGGACCACCCTCGATTTCGTCGTCTACAAAGACCTCCGCGACCGCGGGTTCTACCTCTCGCCCGCCCGCGAGGGGTGGCCCGGCGTCGCGGACGCCGCGGGCGCGGACTTCCTCGTCTACCCCCGCGGGAAAGGACCGTGGGATGGCGAGGTCGAACACCGCGTCCGCGTCGTCGGCGAGCGCGAGTCCATCCCCGTCTCGTCGCTCGGAGACGTGGTGCTCGCCATCGTGGACGAGGACGGCGACCTGACCTACTTCGACACCGAAGGCTACGCCCCCGAGGGGACGGCCGCGGAGGACCTCCCCGGCGACCTCGACGCGGAACTCCTCTCGGACCGCGCGCTCGTCTGGGACGGCGTCGACCGCCTCTACCAGCGCGGCTTCTTCGGCCAGCGCCTGTACGGCAGAAACGCCGACAGCGGCCCGCTCCAGTTGTCGCTCCTCGAAGCCGCGTACCTCGCCCGCGCCGACGCGCTCGCCATCGACGAGAGCGACGTGGTCTCCCGCGGCCGCGACGTAGAGGGCGACCGATTCGACCGCCGGCTCGCGGTCTACGCCGCGCTCCGGGGGGCCAAGACGGTCCCCAAGAGCGGCTTCAAGTTCGGTTCGGACTTCCGCGTCTACACGGAGTTCGAGTCGGTCGACGACCTCTCGCACTCCGAGTTCCTCGTGCGCGTGGTCGCACCCGACCACACGTTCGTCCCGCGGGACCTCTCGCTCGACGTGCGCCTCGCCGGCGGTGTCCGCAAGCGAATGGTTTTTGCGCTGACCGACGACAACGGAGAGATAGACTGGCTTTCGGTCAGTCGGCTCACGCCATGACAGACGACGAACCCGCGGAGCGCATCCGCACCGATGGAGGCACAGCAGAGGGAGCAGATGACGTCGCCCTCGACCCGTGGGGCTCGTCGACCGTCTCCGACTACCGGAAGCTGTTCGAGGAGTTCGGCATCGAGGAGTTCGACGAGGTGCTCGACGAGGTGCCGAACCCGCACTACCTGATGCGCCGCGGGGTCATCTTCGGCCACCGCGACTACCGGCCGGTGCTCGACGCCATGCGCAACGGCGACGACTTCGCCGTCCTCTCGGGGTTCATGCCGACGGGCGACCCCCACATCGGCCACAAGCTCGTCTTCGACGAGATAATCTGGCATCAACAGCAGGGCGGCGACGCCTACGGCCTCATCGCGGACATGGAGGCGCACTCCGCCCGCGGCATCCCGTGGGACGAAATCAACGAGCACAGCCGCGACTACCTGCTGTCGCTCATCGCGCTCGGGTTCGACCCCGAGGCGGGCGAACTCTACCGACAGTCGGACAACGACCGCCTCCAGCGGCTCGCGTTCGAACTCGGCGGGAAGGCCAACTTCTCGGAGTTCCAGTCCATCTACGGCTTCGACGGCGAGACCAACGTCTCGCACATGCAGTCGGTCGTCACGCAGATGGCCGACATCCTCTACCCGCAGTTGGACGACCCCAAGCCGACGGTCATCCCGGTCGGGCCCGACCAGGACCCCCACGTCCGGTTCGCCCGCGACCTCGCCACCCGGATGCGATTCTTCAAGGTGACGGAGGCGTTCGCGAGCTTCGAACTCGACGACGCCGAGCGCCCGCTCGTCGCGGCCGCCCACGACGCCCGCGAGGAGTACGCCGAGGACGCCGACACGCCGCGGTGCGGTGAGGCGGCCGACTGGCTCGACGACGCCGACCTCGACGCGGCGGGCGTGCTCGTCTCCGAGTCGGTCCGCGACTCTGCGGTCGAGAAGCTCGAAAACGCCGGGATGGAACCGCTCCGCCCGCGGATTCGCTTCTTCGCCCGACAGGCGACCGACGAGGCGTTCGAGGCGCTCATCGAGGATATCGAGGGCGAAAAGCGCCGGTACGACCAGCACATCGACGCGTTCGATATCGGCGTCGACGAGGCCGAAGAGCTCGCCCGCGAGGTCGAGGCCCACCACGGCGGCTACGGCTTCATCCCGCCGTCGTCCATCTACCACCGCTTCATGACCGGCCTCACCGGCGGCAAGATGTCGTCGTCGATTCCGGCGAGCCACATCTCGCTGCTCGACGCGCCCGAGGAGGGCTACGACAAGGTCAAATCCGCCACGACCGGCGGCCGCGACACGGCCGAACAGCAGCGGGAACTCGGCGGCGAGGCCGACAAATGTCCGGTGTACGAGCTGTACGCCTACCTGCTGACGGGCGACGACGACGAACTCGCAAAGGAGGTCTACGACGAGTGCGTCGGCGGCGAGCGCCTCTGCGGCGGCTGTAAGGAGCAGGCGGCGACGATGATGCGCGAGTTCCTCGAAGACCACCACGAAAAGCGCGAGGAGGCCGAGGAGGTCCTCGACTCGCTGGACATCGACTTAGAGACGGAGCGGCGAGGGGTTGCCGCCGAGCACTAGCGAGGCGGCAACACTACCGACCGCTCACAACCCCACTTCTTCTCCCACGCCGCGCGCGCTCGACTTCTCGTAGAGGTACTCGGCGGTCGCGGCGTCGAGCACCGCCGACCCGACGCTCTCGACCACCAGAATCTCGTCGTCGCTCTCGCGGCCGGCGTCGCCCTCGAAGACGGCCGAGAGCGGAAGCAGGTCAGATTCGTCGAGGTCGGCCCCGCGAACGTCACCGATGTCGGCCACTTCCTCGGGCACGTCGGCGAACACCCGCGCGGCTCGCTCGAACGTCTCGGCGTCGAGTTCGCGCGCCTCGGGCGTGAAGGCTCCGACGGCGACGACGAGCGTTCCGGGGTCGAGCCACGAGCCGTCGAAGACGGGCGTCTCGCTGGTCGTCGCGGTGACGACGACGTTCGCGTCGGAGACGGCCGCTTCGGGGGAATCGACGGCCTCGGCGGGGATGCCGTCTTCGCGGAGGGCGGCGGCGCACGCCTCGCGGGAGTCGCTCGGGGAGTAGACGCGGACCGATTCCACCGCGGAACCGACGGCGATAGCGCGGCTCTGCCAGCGAGCCTGCGCACCCGCGCCGAGGACGCCGAGTCGGACCGGGTCGGTCCCGAGGGACTCCGCGGCCAGCCCGCCGATACAGCCCGTCCGGGCGCTGGTAATCGTCGTCCCGTCGAGGAGCGCGAGCGGGAGACCGGTCGTCGCGTCGGTGAGGACGACCTGCGCGTTCACCGTCGGAAGGCCGTGAGCGCAGTTTTCCGGGTGGACAGCCGCGAGTTTCGTCGCGTACACCTCGCGGCCGTGGATGTACGCCGGCATGGTGAGGCCGGTGCCGAGCGGGCCGTCCTGCTCCGTCGGTTCCGAACCCGAGCGCGTTTCCGTTCCCGCGCCCGCGACGCCGTTTCCGTTCGTCCCGTCCCGGACTCTGTCGATGTCGATACCCACCGGAAAGTGCGGCCGTGGCGGGCGTTCGACCTCGCCGCGGCCCTGCTTGACGAACGCCTCCTCGACGACCGGGAACAGCTCCGCGAGCGAGAGTAACCCGCCGACGGCGTCGGCGGAGAGAATACGGACCATACCCGAACTACTCTCCGCGGTCGTGTGAAAACATTGCGCCTCGCTAGTGTGTGACAGACAAACTCATGTCGGTGGAGAATCAGACACGACTATGCACGTCCTCATCGTCGGCGGCGGGGTCGTCGGGCTCGCGTGCGCCCACGCGCTGGCCGACCGCGGGGCCGAGGTCACCGTCTGTGAGGCGGGAACGCTCGGCGGCGGCAGTACGGGTCGCGCGGCGGGCGGCATCCGAACGCAGTTCTCGACCCGCGTGAACGTCGAACTCTCGCTCGCCAGCGTCCCGGTCTGGGAGTCCTTCGCGGACGAGTTCGGCGTCGATATCGACTACCGGCGGTCGGGCTACCTCTTTCTCGCCCGGACCGAGGAGACCGCCGCGGCGTTCAGAGAAAACGTCGCCATGCAGACCGACGCGGGCGCGCCGAGTCGCGTCCTCTCGCCCGCGGAGGCCGCCGAGTACCTCCCGGAACTCCGAACCGAGTCGTTCGTCGCGGCGACCTTCTCGGCGGCCGACGGCGTCGCAGACCCGCACTCCGCGGTGCAGGGCTACTCGGACGCGATTCGCGCCGCCGGCGTCGACGTTCGGACGAAGACGCCCGTGACCGACCTCGCTCGCGTCGGTGACGGCGGTGGCTCGGTCGATGCGGGAGCCACTCCCGACGCCGGCGGCTGGCGCGCCGAGACGCCGGACGGCCCCATCGACGCCGACGCCGTGGTCGTCGCGGCGGGCGCGTGGTCGGACCGGGTCGCGGCGCTCGCCGGCGTCGACCTCCCACTCGCGCCGCGCCGCCGACAGATAGCCGTCGTCGAACCCGAAGGCGACCTCCCCGCGGACGCCCCGCTGACCATCGACCTCGACACGGGGGCGTACTTCCGCCCGGAGCGGGAGGGGACCGCCATCGTCGGCGGGCACTTCTCTGAGACGGACCCCGACGTGGACCCCGACCGGTTCGACGAGTCGATGGACGTGGAGTGGGCGGTCGAGGCGACCGAGCGGGCCGACGACGCCGCGGCCTACTTCGGCCCGGAGACGCGGATTCGGAACGGTTGGGCCGGGCTGTACGCCGTGACGCCCGACCACCACGCGATTCTGGACGAGGCGGCCCCCGGTCTCGTCGTCGCCGCGGGCTTTTCGGGCCACGGCTTCCAGCACGCGCCCGCGACCGGCGAGGCCGTCGCCGACCTGTGTCTCGGCGAGGACGCCTGCGAGGTAGACGTGTCGGCGCTGTCGCTCGACCGGTTCGAATCGGGCGAGACGCTCCGCGAGCGGAACGTCGCGTAGGAGGGCTCGTCGGGCGGCGCGGCGCCGACGCGGAACGTTTTTACTCGGCACTCACAATCGGTCGCATATGGTATCCGAACCCAAGCGCGGGGCGCGAGCGAGCGAACCGACCACCGACGGGTTCGGAGTTTTCTTTCTGACCGCCTGAGGTCGGCGGACTCCGGCCGGGCGTCACCGCGCCCGCCGGACGAAACCGACCCCGCCGGTCAGCCCCGCCAGCGCGGCGAGGCTTCGAAACTGCTAACCGACCACCAGACGGCTAACGCCACAACGAACCAGATGCGACTTCCGGAATCACAGGTCGCGGTGTTGAACGCCGCGAGCGCCACGGACGAACGAACGATTGCACAGCTCGCGGAGGCGACGGACCAGAAGCCCGAGACGGTGACGGGCGCGGTCTTCGACCTCCGCGACGAGGGACTCGTCTCGGTCACGGAGACCACGGCGGAGTCCGTCGAACTGACCGACGAGGGCGCGGAATACGCCGATGAGGGCCTCCCCGAGGTCCGGCTCTACCGCGCCGCGCTCGACGTGGGCGGCGGCGACGCGGTCCCGATGGGGCAGGTCATCGGCGCGTCCTCCCTCGGCGGCCCGCAGGTCGATATCGCGCTGTCGAACTTCGCGCGTAAGGGCTACGGACACATCGACTCGGGCGAACTCGCGCCCGACGCGGCCGCCGACCCCGACGCCGACGAGGAGGCCGCCGCGCTCGCGGCCCTCTCTGCGGGCGAGTCCGTCGACGGCGACGTGCTCGACCAGCTCGAATCGCGGAACCTCGTGGTCCGCCACGAGCGCACCATCCGCGCCGTCACCCTCACCGACGAGGGCGTCACGGCGCTGATGGAGGGCGTCGAGGCGGCCGAGACGGTCGACCGCCTCACCCCCGAGATGCTCACCTCCGGCGAGTGGGAGGACGTGGAGTTCACGGAGTACAACGTCGAGGCCGACGCGCCCGAGGCCCGCGGCGGCAAGAAGCACATCCTCCGGCAGACCGCCGACCGCGTGAAGGACGTGCTCACCGGGATGGGCTTCGCCGAGATGGAAGGCCCGCACGCCGACGCGGACTTCTGGATCAACGACTGTCTGTTCATGCCGCAGGACCACCCGGCGCGCACCCATTGGGACCGCTTCGCCCTCGACGTGCCGCCGATGGAGGACATCCCCGAAGACCTCATCGACAACGTCCGCGACGCCCACTTAGAGGGCGTCGGCGACGACGGCGACGGCTACCACTCGCCGTGGTCCGAGGACTTCGCGCGGGCCATCGCGCTCCGCGGCCACACCACGTCGCTGTCGATGCGCTACCTTTCCGGCCACGAGGTCGGGGAGTTAGAGCCGCCCCAGCGGTACTTCTCGGTCGAAAAGGTGTACCGCAACGACACGCTCGACCCGACGCACCTCCTGGAGTTCTACCAAATCGAGGGCTGGGTGATGGCCGAGGACCTCTCGGTGCGCGACCTGATGGGTACGTTCGAGGAGTTCTACTCCCACTTCGGCATCACGGACATCCAGTTCAAGCCGCACTACAACCCCTACACGGAGCCGTCGTTCGAGCTGTTCGGCCGACACCCCGAGACGGGCGAACTCATCGAAATCGGTAACTCCGGCATGTTCCGCGAGGAAGTGCTTCGGCCGCTCGGCGTCGACTGCGACGTGATGGCGTGGGGCCTCGCCCTCGAACGCCTCTTGATGCTCATGTACGGCTTCGACGACATCCGCGACGTGCACGGAACGCTGTGTGACCTCGACCTGCTCCGCGAGACGGAGGTGCTCAAGTAATGCCCGTAGTCGACGTTCAACCCGACGAACTGCGCCGCCTGACCGGCCACGAAGACAAGTCCGACGAGGAGTTCAAAGACGACCTGTTCGCGCTCGGACTGGAGTTCGAGGGCGTCACCGACGACGGGGCGTTCCAACTGGAGTTCGGCCCCGACCGCCTCGACCGCCTGTCGGTCGAGGGCGTCGCCCGCTCGCTTCGCTACCAGTACGGCGACGCCCGCGGCGTCTCCGTGCCGAACACGAACGACCCCGACTGGACCTTCGTCGTCGATGACGACGTGCCCGACGAGCGCCCCTACGTCACGGGCGCGGTCGTCCGCGGGGTCGACTTGGACGACGCGGCGCTCGACTCGCTCATCCAGTTGCAGGAGAAACTCCACGCGACGATGGGCCGCAAGCGCGCCAAGGGAGCCATCGGCATCCACGACCTGACGATGCTGAAAGGCGACATGCTCTCGGAGAACGCCTCCGGCAACTCCATCACGTACACGGGCATCGAACCCGACGGCGACACCTTCGTCGCGCTCGACTCCAACGACGAACTCACGCCCGCCGAGGTGCTCGAACAGCACGACACCGGGCGGAAGTACGCCGACCTCGTGAGCGAGTACGACCGCTACCCGGCCATCTACGACGAAATCGGCCTGTTTTCGTTCCCGCCGGTCATCAACGGCCGCCGGACCGAGGTGTCGACGGACTCCCGCGACCTGCTCGTCGAACTCACCGGGACCGACCAGTGGACCATCGACCGGATGTGCAACATCATCTGCTACGCGCTGGCCGCCCGCGGGGCGACCATCGAGGATGTCGAGGTCCAGTACGAGGAGGGAACCGTCACGAAGCCCGACTTCGAAGTCGAGACGAAACGCGTCTCCCACGACCGCATCGAGACGGTCCTCGGCGTCGAGTTGGAGCTGGACGAAGTCATCGACCTGTTCGAGCGCTCCGGCCTCGACGCGGACGCCGAGTTGGGCGAGGAGACCGTCTACGAGGTCTCCATTCCGCCGTACCGCGTGGACGTGCTCCACCCGCTCGACCTCGTGGACGACGTGGGCCGCGCCTACGGCTTCAACGAACTCGAACCGCGCTACCCCGACGTGGGGACGGTCGGCCAGCGTCACGAGCGCTCCCGACTCGAAGACGCCGTCCGCACCTCGCTCGTCGGCCTCGGCTTCGAGGACCTGCTCAACTTCCACATGATTTCGGAGGAGGAGAACTACGAGCGCATGGACGTCGAGGTCGGTTCAGACTACCTCGGCGGCGGCGAACCCGCCTCCATCACCGAACCGTACAGCGAGGACTACACCATGCTCCGGACGTGGGTGTTGCCCTCGCTGACGATGGTGCTGGAGAACAACACCCACCGGGCGTACCCGCAGGACCTCGCGGAAATCGGCCACGTGGCCCACCGCGACGACGACGAGAACACCCGCGTCGCCGAGGCCCGCCACGTCGCGGCCGTCCTCGCCCGTCACGACGCGACCTACGAGGACGCGAAAGCCCGCCTCACGGCGCTCTGCCGTGACTTCGACGCGGAACTGGAGACGCCCGCGACCGACCACCCGTCGTTCATCGACGGCCGCACCGCCGCGGTGGTCATCGACGGCGAGGAAGTCGGCGTCGTCGGGGAACTCCACCCGAAGGTCATCGTCGACCACGACCTCGAACTGCCGGTCGCGGCGTTCGAGTTCGACCTGTCGGCGCTGGCGTAGGGGTTCAGGCGGTTGTTTTTGGTCCAGATTTTTGCGCGACGAGCGGTGCGAGTCGCGGAAAAAGGTGGGAGTATCGACCTGTCGGCGCTGGCGTAGGGGTTCAGGCGGTCGTTTTTGGTCCAGATTTTTGCGCGACGAGCGGTGCGAGTCGCGGAAAAAGGTGGGAGCATCGACCTGTCGGCGCTGGCGTAGGAGTTCAGGCGGTTGTTTTTGGTCCAGATTTTTGAGGGTCCACGAACCGAATCTGAATAACCTCGGGTAATTTCGCACCGCCAGTAATTCTTTTCATGCATTCTATCAGAACCCGATAGAAACCTTTAGGACGCGAGTCGTCGCGTTTCTTGTATGAACGATAATGAAGTACGCCGCGAGACGCTGGCGGTGACCCACGGCGAGCGGGGGCAGGCCCCGGCCCCGGGCGTCGAGGACGTCGTCGTTCCGGTCCACCTCTCGTCGACCTACGCGGTGCCGAGCATCGACCCCGACGCGGACTTGGAGACGCTCGACCCCGACGCGGGTGAGTACCTCTACTCGCGCCTGTCGAATCCGACGCGGAACGCGCTGGAACACCGGCTCGCGGCGCTCGAAGGGGCCGACCACGCGCTGGCGTTCGTCTCCGGCACGGCGGCCATCGCGGCGACGATGACCGCGGTGGTCCGGCCGGGCGACCACATCGTCGCGTTCGAGGACCTCTACGGCGGGACGAAGACGATGCTCAACCGGCTGTTCGCCGACCGGCTGAACGTGGACGTGTCGTTCGTCGACGCCACCGACCCCGAGAACGTCGCGGCCGCGATGCGCGAGGAGACGGCGCTCGTCTGGATGGAGACGCCGACGAACCCGCTCATGCACCTCTGCGACATCGAGGCCATCGCGGCCATTGCCGACGAGGGTGACGCGGTCTTCGGCGTGGACAACACGTTCCTCAGCCCGCAGTTCCAGAATCCGCTGTCGCTCGGGGCCGACGTGGTCGTCCACAGCACCACGAAATACCTCAACGGCCATTCGGACTCCATCGGCGGTGCGGTCGTCACCGACCGCGACGATGTCCTGGAGGAGCTCACGTTCCTCCAGCGCGTCGGCATGGGGTCGATGCTCTCGCCGTTCGACTCCTACCTGACGCTTCGGGGCATCAAGACGCTCCCCCTGCGGATGCGCCAGCACGAGGCCAACGCGATGGAAATCGCCGAATTCCTCGACTCCCACGAGGCGGTGACGCGGGTGCTGTATCCGGGACTGGAGTCCCATCCGCAGCACGACCTCGCAGCCCGCCAGCAGTCCGGCTTCGGCGGCGTGTTGTCGTTCGAACTCGACACCGACCTCGACGGGACCGCCGAGTTCCTCGGCGCACTCCGAGAGTTCCCGCTGGCGGTCAGCCTCGGCGGCGTCGAGAGCCTCATCGAGCACCCGGCGACGATGACGCACTCGCCGCTCTCGCAGACCGAACGCGACGCGCTCGGCATCTCCGATTCGCTGTTGCGGCTGTCGGTGGGCGTCGAGCACGTCGACGACCTGCGCTCGGACCTCGCGTCGGCGCTGTCGGTCCTCTGAGGAGTCCGGGGCTCGCACGGCCGAATTCCGTCCCCTCGGGCACTTAACCGAGGCGTTTAACAGTCCGCCCGGTTGTAGGTACGCCAACGCAATGCCGAGCGGAGAATACGACCCGGAAACCGTCGAGGCGAAGTGGCAAGAGAGGTGGGTCGACGAAGACCTGTACGCGTACCCGGAGCGTGCGGTAGACCCCGACACCGTCTTCTCTATCGACTCACCGCCGCCGACGGTGTCCGGAAGCTTGCATTGGGGCCACGTCTACGGCTTCACCCTCCAGGACTTCGTCGCCCGGTTCAACCGGATGCGCGGCGACGAGGTGTACTTCCCGTTCGGTTACGACGACAACGGCATCGCGTCGGAGCTCCTGACCGAAGACGAACTCGGCATCAAACACCAGGACTACGAGCGACGCGAGTTCCAGAAGCTCTGCCGCGAGGTCACGGCGGAGTACGAAGGCGAGTTCACGGAGAAGATGCAGAACCTCGGCATCTCCATCGACTGGGACCAGACGTACCAGACGATTTCGCCCGAGGTCCAGCGCGTCTCTCAGCTCTCCTTCGTCGATCTCTACGAGAAGGGCCGGCAGTACCGCCAGCGCGCGCCCGCCATCTGGTGTCCCGAGTGCGAGACCGCCATCTCGCAGGTCGAGACCGAAGACGACGAGCAGGGGTCGCACTTCCACGACATCGAGTTCGGCGTGGCCGATTCCGAGGAGTCGTTCGTCATCTCCACGACGCGCCCCGAACTGCTCCCCGCCTGCGTCGCCGTCTTCGTCCACCCCGACGACGACGACAACGCGCACCTCGTCGGCCAGGAAGCCGAGATTCCGCTGTTCGGACAGCGGGTTCCCATCCTCGAAGACGAGCGCGTCGACCTCGAAACGGGTACGGGCCTCGTCATGTGCTGTACCTTCGGTGACCAGACCGACATCGAGTGGTATCAGGCCCACGACCTGCCGCTCCGCGTCGCCATCGACGAGTCCGGCACGATGACCGAGGAGGCCGACGACTACGCCGGGCTCTCCGCCGACGAGGCGCGGGAGGCCATCGTCTCCGACCTCGACGACGCCGGGGCGCTCCTCGACAAGCGCGCCATCACCCACACGGTCAACGTCCACGAGCGCTGCGGCACGAGCGTCGAGTTCCTCGTCAAGGACCAGTGGTACATCAAACTGCTCGACAAGCGCGAGGAGTACCTCGAAGCCGGCGAGCAGATGGACTGGTACCCCGAGAAGATGTTCACGCGGTACAAAAACTGGATTGAGGGGCTCCAGTGGGACTGGGCCATCTCGCGGCAGCGCTCCTCGGGGATTCCGTTCCCGGTCTGGTACTGCGAGGACTGCGAGCACGTCGTCGTGGCCGACCGCGAGGACCTGCCGGTCGACCCGCTTTCGGACGACCCGCCGGTCGAGTCCTGTCCCGAGTGCGGCCACGACGAGTTCGCCGCCGAGGACGACGTGTTCGACACGTGGGCCACCTCGTCGCTCACGCCGCTCATCAACGGCGGCTGGGACTGGAACCCCGAGACGGAGACGATGGAACTCGAACGGCCCGAACTCTACCCGTTCGACATGCGCCCGCAGGGCCACGACATCATCTCCTTTTGGCTGTTCCACACGGTCGTCAAGTGCTACGAACACACCGGCGAGGTCCCGTTCGACAGCGTCATGATAAACGGGATGGTCCTCGACGAGAACCGCGAGAAGATGTCGAAGTCCGTCGGCAACGTCGTCTCGCCCGACGAGGTCTTAGAGAAGTTCCCGGTCGACGCCGCCCGCTACTGGGCCGCCGGGAGCGCCGTCGGCGACGACCTGCCGTACCAGGAGAAGGGACTCGTCGCGGGCGAAAAGCTCATGCGGAAGCTCTGGAACGCCTCGAAACTCGTCGAGAGCCTCACCGAGGACGCGCCCGCCGAGTTCGACCACGACGACCTGAAGGCCATCGACCGGTGGCTGCTCGCGTCGCTCGACCGCGAACTCGAGTTCGTCACGGAGAAACTGGAGAACCGCGAGTTCTCGAAGGCCCGCGACCGCCTGCGCAGTTTCTTCTGGCACACGTTCTGCGACGACTACCTCGAAATCGCCAAACAGCGCGTCCGCGAGGGCGACGACCCCTCGGCGGCGTACACGCTCCAGACCGCCCACAAGCGGTTCCTGGCCTGCTTCGCGCCCATCCTCGCGCACGTCACGGAAGAGCTCTGGCGCGACATGTACGACGAGGCGAGCGTCCACGACCAGTCGTGGCCCGAACCGCTCGGCCTCGACGCCGACGTGGCGGCCGGCGAGACGGCGATGGCCGTCGTCGGCGCGCTCCGCAAGTACAAAAGCGACAACCAGCTCTCGATGAACGCCCCGGTCGACCTCGTGGAAGTATACGGCGACATCCGCGGCTTCGAGGAGGACGTGAGCGGCGTGATGCACATCGAGAAACTCGAACTCCTCGACGAGGAGCCCGAAATCGAGTCGGTCGTGACCGGCGTCGATCTCGACTACTCGCTCGTCGGCCCCGAGTACGGCGCGCAGGTCCCGGACATCGAGTCCGCGCTCGAAGGCGACGACTACGAGGTCGAAGACGGCGTGATGCACGTCGCGGGCGTCGAACTCGACCCCGAGATGTTCACTATCGAGGAGTCTCGTGAGTACGTCGGCGACGGCGACATGCTCGAAGCCGGCGACGCCATCGTCATCGTCCAGCACGCCGACTGAGGCGGTCGTTCGGTCGGCTTCGTTCGCTCTCTTCTCGGTACCCGGTCGCCCAGCCCGCGGCTCGTCAGCCGTCGCGGCTCGGAACCGGTGTCTCGGTCTCAGATTCCGTCTCCGTCTCCGACTCAGCTTCAGCCTCGGTTTCGCCGCCACCATCGAAGGCGGCCAACACCGCGGCCGCGTCTTGGACGTGGGGAACCGTCATCGGGTGGTTCGCGTTCGCGTCGTCGGTGCGAGCCTCCTCGGGGTCGGGAACGGTGAGTCCCACGTCCGGTGTCGTGTCCACGCCGGTCTCGAACCGTATCGTCGCCGTGCCGAACAGGCGGTCGACGGCGTCGGTGGACACGCCGACCTCGGTGACCGCGTCGCGTTCGAGGCGGGCTTGCGGCTCGTCTAACAGCGCGTCGTGGGCGACGAGTACGTCGCCGTAGCACCGGAACTCGACGGGACCGGTTTCGAGATAGCGGGAGACCCCCCGGAGGGTTCCGAACGCGGCGGCGAGGGCGAGCGGCGCGAGCGCGAACGTCCACGCGCCGAAGAAGACGAGCGCGGCGGCGACGCCGTAGCACCACAGCACGCCGCTGGTGACCGTGTACCGGAGACTCTGGTAGGCCGCATCGGTGAGGGCGACCGCGCGGGCGGGCGCGGTTCGATAAGTCGGCGCTCCCGTCGGCTCCTCGACCGGAACCGGTTCTATCTCGGTCTCTTCGCTCCCGTAGAGGCGGTAGAAGACGCCCCGCGTTTCGCTCCGTTCGAGCTGGAGCGCGCGGAGGTCGTAGAGGAGTTTCAGGCCGACGAGAACCACGAGGAACACGTCGTTTTCGAGTTCGACCGCGAACGGCCCGAAGACGAACATCAGCAGTCCGGCGGCGAACAGGAGCTTGAACGGGGGAAGCAACACCGACCGCGCGGAGTGCTCGCGGTAGCCGCCCGCGGCGAAGTATTTGGTAACCGTTTCGACGCCCCGCCCGACGAACACACCCGCGCCGCCCAGCAGGATTTGTCCGGCGACCTCGTCGGTGACGACCGGGTCGGTCAGGCCGAACGCGACGAAGGCGACGGCGAGTTCGAGCGGGACGAGCAGGAACGCCGCGATGAGGAGCGTTGGGACGTTCCGCGGATAGAACTGCGGCAGGGGGCCGGGGAGCGAAACTGACCCTCGTTTGGCCTGCAACGGGCCGAACAGCCGGTCCCCGTCGCCGATGGCGTTGTTGGGGCGCTTGGCCGCGAAGGGTATCTTCACGAGCGTCCACCACAGCACGGCGGCGATTTCGGCGACGAACACGCCGAAGAGCGCGGCCGGTGCCCAACCGAGAAACAGGACGCCGAGCGGCGCGACGGCGTTCGAGACGAGAACCGCGAGCACGCCGGAGTCACGAGTGGAGGGCGGGCGCACGATTTGTCAAGCGACCGGGCGGAAAATCAGTCTTCGGTTCGGCACCGAGACGCGGGCGGTCGGTTCTCGCGGTGAGCGGTCGTCGCGGGCGACGTTACAGCCCCGACCCGACGGCGTCTGCCACGTCGTCGAAGCCGTCGCGGTCGAGCAGGTCGAGGAGGCCGCGGTTGATGTCGCGGGCGATAGACGGCCCCTCGTACACCAGACCCGTGTAGAGTTGGACCATCTCGGCCCCGGCGCGAATCTTCCGATAGGCGCTTTCGGCGTCCGAAACGCCGCCGACGCCCACGACGGGCACGTCGGTCCGCTCGGCGATGAAGCGAATCATGTTCGTGGCCTCGGCCTCGATGGGTTTCCCGGAGAGGCCGCCGCGTTCTGCTCGGTTCGGGTTCCGAAGAGTGTCGGGCCGCGAAGTGGTCGTGTTGCTGGCGATAACGCCGTCGAGTCCGAGGTCGTCGACGACTTCGAGCGCGTCCTCCACGGCGGGGTCCGGGAGGTCCGGCGAGAGTTTCACGAGCAGCGGGTCGGCACCGGCGTCGACGAGCCTCCCGAGAATCGCTTCGAGGGAGTCGCGGTTCTGCAAGTCGCGGAACCCTTCGCTGTTGGGACACGAGACGTTGACGACGAAGTAGTCCGCGCCGTCGGCAACGCGCTCGTAGGTGTAGCGGTAGTCCTCGGGGGCCTCCTCGGTGGGCGTCACCTCCGAGAGCGCGAGGTTGACGCCGACGGGGATGTCCGGGTGGGGTCCGGCGGCGAGGCGCTCTCCGACCGCGTCCGCGCCCTCGTTGTTGAGGCCCATACGGTTGATAAGCGCCTCGTCTTCGGGGAGGCGGAACATCCGTGGGCGCGGGTTTCCGGGCTGCGGCTCCGCGGTGACGCCGCCGACCTCGACGTGGCCGAAGCCGAGCGCCGAGAGGACGGTGGGTATCTCGGCGTTCTTGTCGAAGCCGGCCGCGACGCCGACCGGGTTCGGGAAGTCGAGGCCGAACGCGCGCGTGGCGAGTCGGGTGTCGTCGACGCGGTAGCGCCGCTCCAAGAGCGGTTCGGCGGGCGTACCGCGCGCGGCTGCGAGCAGGCCGTGAATGGTCCGGTGGGCGGTCTCGGGCGGGAGCGAAAACAGGAGCGGTTTGGCGAGTCGGTAGGTGTTCATTGCTGTCTGTCGGGCCGTCCGCTGGGGACGAGTCGGTTCGAGACGATACGGGTCACGCGCTTAGAAGTCGTGTTCGACCTGGTCTGGGTCCGCTTTCTGGATGATGATTTTGCCGTCCCGAACGCGGACGAACACCTCGTCTCCGATCTCCATCCCGGCGACCGCGAGTTCGTCTTCGTGGAGGTTGACGTGGACGTTGTGGTACTCGCCGTTCTCGTCTTTGGCGCCACTCGGACTGAGCTTCTTTTTCCGGACCATCTGGGGGTCTATCCGTTGGTTCGCCGCAGGGGATACATAAGTGTTGTCTCCGTCTCTCCGTGGAGTGGTGATTTTCGCCGCAACCGGACCGTCTCGCATCGAAACTCGTCGCCACCTCGGTGGGGTCGGCGGCCGGCAAATCGGTCGAGTTTATAAGTAACACGGCGTCGTCGGTCGAAATCCGGCGATATATTTATCATGTGCCATGTGGTTCATTGCCATAGAGGTGGAAAATCATGGTACGCGAGGACGGTAAGCGAAACTTCGTGCTCCGAGAGGAGGACGGTACAGAGACGAGTGTGTTTTCGGGCAGCATGCCGAGACAGGCGGCACTCAAGGCGGCCCGACGACTCGACCCCGCCGGCTCCGAGGACGACGCGAAGTCGGACGCGGTCGAGATTCGACTCCGGGAGAAAGGGACTGATAAAGTCCACATCTTCGACGCGTGGGCGTGGAACAGCAGCGCCCCCGAGGACAAGCCCGGCTGGATGGAGGGGAAGATTACCAAGGGGAACGTCTCAAAGAAGGGGATCGAACACCTCGACGAGTAATCCGACCGACGTTCACATTCTTACCGTGCGTACGCACGCGTAGCAACAAACGGGAGAGCAGTCGATACGCCTTTCAGATAGCGCCGCCAGCGTCTGCTTGCGCGACCGACACCCGGTCAGACCGCACGTGCGACGCGGGGGATGACCGACCGGCCTCCAGTCGCGCGATATCTATCTCTTCGAGAGGCATCGGTCGCCACGAGAGTCTGTCATCATCTTATGAGCAATCCCGCCATGAAACCGCATGACGAAGCGCCATCGGTTCGACGGCCTTTTATGTATCCCGGGCATTCGGATTAATGCGAAGAAGCGCACGGGGGTACTCCCCCCGACGGCTTCCACCGAACGCCCCTGACCCCAAGGTCGTCAGGCGCCCACCGGGATGACACACCGTCCCGGGGGTCGCCACGATACGACGGCCTTAAGTGGTCCAAGGCATTTCGGATGAATGCGAACGACACACCGCGATTGCAGGGCGATTCAACGCGTCCTGCCTCACCGGACCCGAACCGAACGAGGTTCGAAGGGTTTATACCCTCGAATCACTTCGATTCAGGTCCGAAGGAAATGAGGATTCCGCCCCTGCGGTACGCCGCAAGACGGTATCTGATGTTAGCCCTAGTAGTTCGGTGACATCCGAACGGATGTCACGCGAACTCGGACCTTTGAACGGTGATTTGACAGCATACCGCTGCCATTCACCCGCCAACACCCCGCGACCAGGTTTAAATGGTCGCGACCCATTCCGGTTGATCCTGCCGGAGGTCATTGCTATTGGGGTCCGATTTAGCCATGCTAGTTGCACGAGTTTAGACTCGTTGCGGAAAGCTCAGTAACACGTGGACAAACTACCCTACGGAGAACGATAACCTCGGGAAACTGAGGCTAATAGTTCATAGGGGAGTCGCGCTGGAAATGCCGACTCCCCCAAACGCTCCGGCGCCGTAGGATGTGTCTGCGGCCGATTAGGTAGACGGTGGGGTAACGGCCCACCGTGCCGATAATCGGTACGGGTTGTGAGAGCAAGAGCCCGGAGACGGAATCTGAGACAAGATTCCGGGCCCTACGGGGCGCAGCAGGCGCGAAACCTTTACACTGCACGCAAGTGCGATAAGGGGACCCCAAGTGCGAGGGCATATAGTCCTCGCTTTTCACGACTGTAAGGCGGTCGTGGAATAAGAGCTGGGCAAGACCGGTGCCAGCCGCCGCGGTAATACCGGCAGCTCAAGTGATGACCGATATTATTGGGCCTAAAGCGTCCGTAGCCGGCCACGAAGGTTCATCGGGAAATCCGCCAGCTCAACTGGCGGGCGTCCGGTGAAAACCACGTGGCTTGGGACCGGAAGGCTCGAGGGGTACGTCCGGGGTAGGAGTGAAATCCCGTAATCCTGGACGGACCACCGATGGCGAAAGCACCTCGAGAAGACGGATCCGACGGTGAGGGACGAAAGCTAGGGTCTCGAACCGGATTAGATACCCGGGTAGTCCTAGCTGTAAACGATGCTCGCTAGGTGTGACACAGGCTACGAGCCTGTGTTGTGCCGTAGGGAAGCCGAGAAGCGAGCCGCCTGGGAAGTACGTCCGCAAGGATGAAACTTAAAGGAATTGGCGGGGGAGCACTACAACCGGAGGAGCCTGCGGTTTAATTGGACTCAACGCCGGACATCTCACCAGCTCCGACTACAGTGATGACGATCAGGTTGATGACCTTATCACGACGCTGTAGAGAGGAGGTGCATGGCCGCCGTCAGCTCGTACCGTGAGGCGTCCTGTTAAGTCAGGCAACGAGCGAGACCCGCACTTCTAATTGCCAGCAGCAGTTTCGACTGGCTGGGTACATTAGAAGGACTGCCGCTGCTAAAGCGGAGGAAGGAACGGGCAACGGTAGGTCAGTATGCCCCGAATGAGCTGGGCTACACGCGGGCTACAATGGTCGAGACAATGGGTTGCTATCTCGAAAGAGAACGCTAATCTCCTAAACTCGATCGTAGTTCGGATTGAGGGCTGAAACTCGCCCTCATGAAGCTGGATTCGGTAGTAATCGCATTTCAATAGAGTGCGGTGAATACGTCCCTGCTCCTTGCACACACCGCCCGTCAAAGCACCCGAGTGAGGTCCGGATGAGGCCACCACACGGTGGTCGAATCTGGGCTTCGCAAGGGGGCTTAAGTCGTAACAAGGTAGCCGTAGGGGAATCTGCGGCTGGATCACCTCCTAACAACCGAGACCACCCCGACGGGGTGGCTCACACGCGATCTTCCGAGTTCACCAATGACACCCGTTCGGACACCTTAGAACTACTAGGGCTAACACGGGCCCATAGCTCAGTGGTAGAGTGCCTCCTTTGCAAGGAGGATGCCCAGGGTTCGAATCCCTGTGGGTCCATGGTAAGCGGTTCCCAACTCCGAAACAATCGTGCCCCTTAAGTGTGGCAAGACGTTTCGGATGAATGGAAACCGACGACAGATGCACCATCCCGCGCAAGCGAGGTTGGGAAGGGTCGAAAATTCGCCTCGGGTCGTCACCGAGGGGATTTGATGAAACCGTGTGTACGTGCAATCCAGGCGTCCACTGGACCCGTTCTCCGGGTCACAGTGACTATATCAACTGGCTACTGTGCCAGCTGGTGGATAGCTCGGCTCGAGAGCCGATGACGGACGTGCCAAGCTGCGATAAGCCTCAGGGACCCGCATGGAGGGAAAGAACTGAGGATCTCCGAATGGGAATCCCCACGCAATTGCCTCGCGCAATGGGGAACGTTCCGAATTGAAACATCTTAGTAGGAACAGGAAAAGAAAGCAATCCGCGATGTCGTTAGTAACGGCGAGTGAACGCGATACAGTCCAAACCGAAGCCTTCGGGCAATGTGGTGTACGGACTACCCATAACGGACCTGGATCTTATGTGAAGTCTCCTGGAACGGAGCGTGATACAGGGTGAAAACCCCGTAACATAAGAACCAGATCCCGGGGTTGTTCCAGAATAGCGGGGGTTGGATATCCCTCGTGAATTTTGCAGGCATCAACTGCGAAGACTAAACACTCCTCGAGACCGATAGCGAACAAGTAGCGTGAGCGAACGCTGAAAAGCACCCCGAACAGGGCGGTGCAATAGGGCTTGAAATCAGTTGGCGATAGAGCGACGTGGCATACAAGGTCACTCGACGAATGAACTGGGAGCGATCCCGTAGTAAGACTCGAGTGAAGCCGATGTTACGTCGTGCGTTTTGAAAAACGAACCATGGAGTGCATCTGACTGGCGAGTCTAAGGGGTGAACCCCCGGAGGCATAGGGAAACCGATACGGCCGCAGTCTTTGACCAGGGCCACCGTCTTCAAGGGCGGGGAGCCAACCGGATGCGACCCGAAACCAAGTGATCTACGCCGGAGCAGGGCGAAGCGTGGCGAAAGCTGCGTGGAGGCCCGTTAGAGTTGGTGTCCTACAATACCCTCTCGTGACTCTGGTGTAGGGGTGAAAGGCCCATCGAACTTGGCAACAGCTGGTTCCAACCGAAACATGTCGAAGCATGACCTCTGATGAGATAGTTCGTGAGGTAGAGCGACCGATTGGGAATCCGGACTCCGAGAGGAGTTCGCTTCCCTGTCAAACTCCGAACTTACGAACGTCGTAGACTCAGGGAGTCCGGTGTGCGGGGTAAGCTTGTGCACCGTGAGGGAGACAACCCAGAGCCAGGTTAAGGACCCAAAGTGTGGATTAAGTGTGATTGAAGATTGTCTCGAGCCCTAAACAGCCGGGAGGTGAGCTTAGAAGCAGCTACCCTCTAAGAATAGCGTAACAGCTTACCGGCCGAGGTTCGAGGCGTCGAAAATGATCGGGACTCAAATCCACCTCCGAGACCTGGCGGCGTGTCGTATGACACGATTCCGTAGGTTGGCATACTGCATGGGTGGAAGCACGGGAGAGATCTCGTGTGGACCGTGCAGCAACGAAAATCATGGTCTCAGTAGCAGCGAGAGTCGGGTGTGAACCCCGACGGCCTTACGCGCAAGGGTTCCTCGGCACTGTCAATCAGCCGAGGGTTAGTCGATCCTAAGTCTAACCGTAATTCGAATTAGATGAAAGGGAAACTGGTTAATATTCCAGTACCTTCTTGCACCAAACGTCGACGCTTTAGGAAACACCGAGCGGGGCCTTCGCCCCGTCGAATCACCGAAATTCGTGGAAGCCGTAACGGCACGAAGCGAACGAATGGTGAGACAGGGAAACTCGGCGGTACCTAGAGCCCGTGAAAAGACAAGCAAGAAGCTCGTACCGAGATCCGACACAGGTGCGCTGGCAGAGCAAGCCAAGGCCTGTCGGGATCAACCGACGTTAGGGAATTCGGCAAGTTAGTCCCGTAAGTTCGCGATAAGGGATGCCTGCTCTTGACCGAGCAGGTCGCAGTGACTCGGACGCTCCGACTGTCTAGTAACAACATAGGTGACCGCAAATCCGCAAGGACTCGTACGGTCACTGAATCCTGCCCAGTGCGGGTATCTGAACACCTAGTACAATAGGACGAAGGACCCGTCAACGGCGGGGGTAACTATGACCCTCTTAAGGTAGCGTAGTACCTTGCCGCTTCAGTAGCGGCTTGCATGAATGGATCAACGAGAGCGTCACTGTCCCAACGTTGGGCCCGGTGAACAGTACGTTCCAGTGCGGAGTCTGGAGACCCCCAAGGGGAAGCGAAGACCCTATAGAGCTTTACTGCAGGCTGTCGCTGAGACGTGGTCGCTAATGTGCAGCATAGGTAGGAGCCGTTACACAGGTACCCGCGCCAGCGGGCCACCGAGGCAGCATTGAAATACTACCCGTTAGTGACTGCGACTCTCACTCCTGGCGGAGGACACCGGTAGCCGGGCAGTTTGACTGGGGCGGTACGCGCTCGAAAAGATATCGAGCGCGCCCAAAGATTTCCTCACGCGAGTCGGGAACTCGTGGAAGAGCGCAAGAGCAAACGGAAGTCTGACAGTGACATTCCCAACGAGTGTCGCTGACGCGAAAGCGTGGTCTAGCGAACCTACGAGGTTCATTCATGGGACCCGTAGATGACAGAAAAGCTACCTTAGGGATAACAGAGTCGTCACCGGCAAGAGCACATATCGACCCGGTGGCTTGCTACCTCGATGTCGGTTCCCTCCATCCTGCCTGTGCAGAAGCAGGCAAGGGTGAGGTTGTTCGCCTATTAAAGGAGGTCGTGAGCTGGGTTTAGACCGTCGTGAGACAGGTCGGCTGCTATCTATTGGGGGTGTTAAGGAACTTGACGTGAACGTTCGTATAGTACGAGAGGAACTACGAATGGGTGCCACTGGTGTACCGGTTGTCCGAGAGGGCAGATGCCGGGCAGCTACGCACCACGGGGTAAGAGCTGAACGCATCTAAGCTCGAAACCCACACGGAAAAGAAGTTCCACTGAGGTCACTCGTAGAAGACGAGTTCGATAGACTCGGGGTGTACGCAACGAGGCAACGAGTTGTTAAGCCCGCGAGCACTAACAGACCAAGCCACATTCATACGCACTGAGACCCGAGAACGGGTCCAGGCGCAAACTGGATTGCACGAACACATTGGTAAGACGGCCCGACCGATATTGGTATGGCAACGGTTCGATTCCGTTGATCGGTATTAAGGCGGCCAGAGCGGTGAGGTTCCACCCGTACCCATCCCGAACACGGAAGTTAAGCTCACCTGCGTTCTGGTCAGTACTGGAGTGAGCGATCCTCTGGGAAATCCAGTTCGCCGCCCCCACTCATACTTCACAAAGCCCACTGGACGCGATGTCCAGTGGGCTTTGTTCATTTTATGCAGAGCGGCACGCACGGTCGCTCGCACACGCATACACAGAGCGACTGCGTCGGGCAGAGTCTCGAAAACGCCCGACTCAGGTCGCACACCGTCAGGCTTAAGCACAAGACCGGGATACCAGTAACTGCGCCAAGGTGGCAGAGTTCGGCCCAACGCATCCGCCTGCAGAGCGGAACCCCCGCCGGTTCAAATCCGGCCCTTGGCTTTTCCTTTCGGACGTTACGCCCGCGAGCGACGCGTCCCGGCATCGAATCAGTGAGTGGCGATGCTATCGCACGGGTCGTGTTTCGAGGGCGTGCGTCATCGTCGCCCAGTTCGCGTACGACCTCAAGGGCGTCGAGTGCCGTTTCCCGCGCTCGAACCCCCCGCTTTGACGGAGCAAAAGACCGTCGTGGCGCGCCGGGGTTAGGCGAGCGCCTCGGTTGCGTTCCCGACTCCGCGGAGTGACCCGGCGTGCTGTCGGTGACATCGACCTTCGAGCACCGCCGTCGGTACGGACTCGGCTGCCGTCGTGAGATACGAGCGTCCGTCGTCGGTTTTCCCGACTGCACGTACACGTCTCTGAGAGTCATCTTCGTGAATCCTTCTGCTCATCACCGTGTCGCCGCTCGTTCGCGGGTCGTCAAACATTTCTTGAGCATGTCGGCGGCAGCATCGCGGGCGGTTCGGAACGGGGAGACGAACCGTCGCCCCGTCAGCGGCGTGGTGTAGTCGCAGCCATCGAGACGAGGACTGCGGCGGTCAGGTCACGTTGTCGGGACGCGCGCCGTCGAGCGCGTCAAGGAAGTCGAACCGGAGACGAACGCCCCCGCTCTATCGCGTAGTCTCCTCGCGCGTCGCGGCCTCCCCCCGGTTCGGCGTCGCCGGACGGCTGATCCGTAATTCGTGACACGCCCGTTCGGCCGACAGATTCAAAAAGTCGCGTCAATCGGCGGCCGCGAGTGCCCGCCGGCCCACTGTATTGAGGGTGAGAGTCGCCGCCGGCGGTCGCGCGACGCGGTGACACGCTCCGAGGAAAAGTAATCGTTATACGCCGCGTGGCCCATGCCGAAACCATGCAACGACGCGCCGCGGTCATCTCCGTCGTGTTCTTCCTGGTCATCGGTGCCGGTGCATACTCGCTCATCGCGACTGCATCGACGCCGTCGGTCAGTTTCGAGAACCCAGAGTACTCGCTGGCACAGGGAGACGAGTTCTCCGTCCCCGGTAGCGACCAGACGTACACAGTGTCGTCGATAACCGAAGAGGAGGAGTCGGGCGGCCACGGTGGTGGGACCACGCTGGTCCGCTCCGGTGAACTCACGTACGTGAACGATTCGGCCCGGTACACGGAGACGTGGGACAACGAGAGCACCGTCACGCTTGACGGCACGGACTACCGTGTCGAAATCGCCAACGTCTCGGACCCCAGCGAGGCGACGCTGGTCGAACTGTACAACGAGACTGCAATCCTCCAGGCGGACTCGAACGCCGACAACGAGACCGTCACCCGTAACGGCGAGCGCTACGTCGTCGTCAACGACTCGACGCTCGTCTCGGTCGACGAGTACTTCCCGGCCAACGAGACGCGCACCGTCGCCGAGGGTGATTCCTTCGACTACAACAACCAGTCTGTCACCGTCGCCGCCGTCGAGACCTCCGGCGTGACCATCGAGTGGTTCGCCCCCGAGGAGAACACGGTCGCCGTCGACAACGAGGCGAACGTGACGATTTCGGACCAGCAGTACCTCGCGTACTTCCCGGACGGCGAGACGCTCGTCCTGACGCAGAACTACGACAGCTACCAGACGCAGCTGTCAGAAATCGACCACTTCCACGAGACCGAAAACGGCCTCTGGGGCGTCACTATCGTCTCGTTCACCACGGTGGTGCTCCTCACCGGTATGGCGTTCCTCCCGTCGCGGTACTGAACGCCACGTCCGTCACCGTTTTTCGCGCGCCCCGCTCGCTTCGAGCCACGCGACTCCGACTCCGACGGCGATAGCCGACAGCGACCCGAGTATCTGGAACGCCGCGACGACGACAACCGACTCGCTGGCGGCGTAGCGCCACGGGGCTCCCACGAGCGTTCCGAGACCGACGAGGACGAGGAACGCACCGACGGCCAGCGGGAGCCACGACGCCGTCCACGCGAGGGCTCGACGACTCATCATCCGAGAGAATCGATGCGCGAGGGGAAAAGCCAGACGGCGAACCGACGGCACGGAATGAGGCGGCGGGACAGTTCGGAACTGTGGGGCGAGGCGGACGGGGTTGGGACGGTCGTACGCGTCGAACGAGTCCTGACCTACCGCCGCAGGAAGTCGAGGAAGCGGTAGTCGTGGTCCGGCGTGTAGCTCCGAAACAGGAGGCTGTTCGTGAGAACGGACACCGACGACAGCGCCATCGCGCCCGCGGCGAACACCGGCTGGAGGAGGCCGAGCGACGCGAGCGGAATCATCGCGGTGTTGTAGCCGAGCGCCCAAAACAGGTTCTGCTTGATTTTGGCGAGCGTCCCCGCGGAGATACGGATGGCTTTCACCACGTCGAGCGGGTCGTCGCGCATGAGCGTCACGTCGGCGGCCTCGATAGCCACGTCGGTGCCGGAGCCGAGCGCCGTGCCGACGTACGCGGCGGCGAGCGCGGGCGCGTCGTTGACGCCGTCACCGACCATCATGACTCTCGTGCCGTCGGCCTGCAGGGACTCGACGGCGTCGGCCTTGTCTTCGGGGAGGACGCCGGCGCTGACGTTCTCGGGGTCGATACCGACCTGTTCAGCGACGGCGCGGGCGGTCCGCTCGTTGTCGCCGGTAATCATGTGGACGGTCGCGCCGCGGTCGCGGAGCGAGGCGACGGCGTCGGCGGCCGACGCCTTAATTTCGTCCGCGTCGGCGACGACGCCCGCGAGGTCGCCGTCGACCGCGACGAGCATCGCGGTTTTGCCGTCGCTTTCGAGGGTGCGGAGCGCGTCCTCGGCCGGCGTGGGGTCGACGCCCGCGTCCGAGAGGAGTTTGCGGTTGCCGACGAGGACGGGTTTCCCGTCGACGGTCGCGCGAACCCCGTGGCCGGGGACGTTCTCGAAGTCGTCCGGCTCCGCGAGGTCGAGGCCGCGGTCTTCCGCGCCGGCGACGATGGCGCGGGCAAGCGGGTGTTCGCTGTTGCGCTCGGCCGAGGCGGCGTACCGGAGCACGGCGTCTTCGTCGAGCGTCTCGTCGTCGGCGGTGACGACGCCGGAGCCGTCGGCGGCGGGGCCGACGGCGACCACGTCGGTCAGCGTCATCTCGCCGTTGGTGAGCGTGCCGGTCTTGTCGAAGACGACGGTCTCCACGTCTTTGACGCGTTCGAGCACGTCGCCGCCCTTGAACAGGACGCCGTTTTGCGCGCCGATTGCCGTCCCGACCATCGTCGCGGCCGGGGTGGCGAGGCCGAGCGCGCAGGGGCAAGCGATGAGCACGGCCGAGGCGAAGACGACGACGGCGAACTCGAACGTCGAGACCGCGCCGCCCGCGGCGACGGGGCCGCCCGCGACGAGTCCCCAGACGGGGAGCGACCGGATGACGTCCGCGAGCGCCTCGGGGAAGAGGAACCAGACGACGCCCCACAGGAGGGCGTTGGCGATGACCGCGGGCACGAAGTACGCCGAGATGCGGTCGGCGAGGTTCTGAATCTCGGGCTGGCGGCCCTGCGCCTCCTTGACGAGCGAGACTATCTGCTGGATTGCCGTCTCGGAGCCGACCTTGGTCGCTTCGACCACGAGGACGCCGTTTTGGTTCACCGTCGAGCCGACCACCTCGTCGCCTTCGGCCTTCGAGACGGGAACGGACTCACCGGTGACCATGGACTCGTCGACCGCGGAGTCGCCGTCGACGACGACGCCGTCGGTCGGAATCTTCTCGCCGGGGCGGACCTTCATGCGGTCGCCGACCTCGACCTCGTCGAGTGGAATCTCGCGTTCGGTCCCGTCGTCGTCGACGAGCGTCGCGGTGTCGGCTTCGAGTTCGAGAAGGGTCCGGAGCGCCTCCGACGCCTGTCCCTTCGAGCGCGCTTCGAGGTAGTTCCCGAGCGTGATGAACACCAAGATGAGCGCCGCGGTGTCGAAGTAGAGACTACCGGCGAGCAGTCCCACGAGGACGGCGACGGAGTAGACGTACGCGGTGGACGACCCCATGGCGATGAGCACGTCCATGTTGGCGGTGCGGTTCCGGACGAGCGCCGTGTAGGAGTTCTCGTAGAACTCGCGGCCGAGGTAGACCTGTACCGGCGTGGCGAACGCGAAGCCGACCCAGCCGACGGGGACGCCCGTGCCGGGAATCGTCTCGGGAAGGCCGCCGCCGAACAGTTCGACTGCGAGCATCGCGAGAAGCGGGAGCGACAGCGCCGCGCCGAACAGCGTCAGGCGCTTCTGCCGGCGAATCTCCTCGTTGCGGGCGGCGTCGCGGGCGTCCTCCGCGTCTCCCTCGTCGTCGCCGTCGTCCTCGCGGACGGGCGTGTAGCCGGCGTCTTCGACCGCCCGGTACATGTCGTCGAGGCTCGCGTCGGTGGGGTTGTAGGTGACGTGCGCCTCGTCGGTGGCGAAGTTGACCTCGGCGGCGACGACGCCCGGGACCGACTCCAGCGACTTTTGGTTGGCGTCGGCGCAGTTCGCACAGCTCATCCCGGTGATACCGATGGTTCGGGTCTCCGAGAGCGCCTCGTAGCCGGCGTCCTCGATGGCGTCGTATAGCTCGCCGAGCGATACTTCCTCGGGGTCGTACTCCACCGACCCCTCGTCGGTGGCGAAGTTGACGCTGGCGCTCGCCACGCCGTCGAGCGCCTCCAACGCCTCGCTGACGGTGCGCGAGCAGTTCGCGCAGCTCATCCCGCGGATGTCTAAGTGGGCCGTTCGGCTACTCATCTCACCTAGACGTACGTGCCCCTTGCTTACCTCGATTTCCCCTTCAGAACCGAACGTCGGAGCGGGGCGGAACTTTGGATTCGAAGCCGCCGATTCCGATACTCAGTCGCCGCCAGCGTCACCCGACCGCCGCCCGCCCGGTCAGTCGTCGTTCGCGCCGGCTTCGAGGCGGTCGTATCGGTCTTCGAACCGGCCGAGACAGGACGAACAGCAGAAGTGGTAGAGTGACCCGCCGATGCGGGCGCTCTCGCCCTCGCTCGTCACTGTGTTGCCGCACTCGGCGCATTCGAGGGCGAAGCCGGTCCCGTTGACCGTTGGCGTCCACTCGGCGGACTCCACGAGGCTCACCTCGTAGTCGCGGACCCGCGAGAGGTCGACGAGCTCGTCCAACTGGGCGCGGACGGACCCCCCGTCGAGTCGGGCGTGGGTGGTCACCTCTCCGTCCGCTGCGACGAACAGGTGTTGGACCGGGTCGGCCGCGCGGAGGGCGTCGCGGACCTCGTCGACGAACTCCGGGCGGACGGAGAGTCTGACGAGGACGGGCGTCCCGCCCGAGAGCGTCGACTGGTCGAGGTCGACGGTGAAGCGGCGGATGATGCCCTCTTCGCGGAGGCGGTCGATGCGGTCGGAGACCGCCGGCGCGGAGAGACCGACTTCGGCGGAGATGTCGCTGAACGGGCGACGGGCGTCTTCGGCGAGGAGTTCGAGGATATGGAGGTCGGTTTCGTCGAGCGCGCGCATGCATCCCGATAGGGACCACGATGTCATAGGTGTTCCTCGCGCTCGACTTTCGATTCGAAAGTCGAATCGGAACGGTAATCGAACTCTCGAAAGGACAATCCACTAAATCGAGAAGCCCCTACGTCGAACCGTATGTCGACTACGCTCACCGTCACCGGAATGACCTGCGAACACTGCGAACAGCGCGTCGCCGACGCCCTCGCCGGCGTCGATGGCGTCGAAGACGCGACCGCCGACCGCGAGGCGGAGCGCGCGACCGTCGAGGGGGACGCCGACACCGACGCCCTCGTCGCGGCCGTCGAAGACGCGGGCTACGACGCGAGCGCCTGAACCCGGACGAGTTGGGCCGGCCCGCGCGAGCGGAACCGACGACTCGAACGACCGGACGGCGCGACCGACGAGTCGGTTCGACGCGCCGACCTGAACCGTTTTAGCCGGCGACCCGCTACGCTCGACCATGCACGCGCGGTCGTGGGCGACCGTCCTGTTCGCGCTCGCCATCGGACTCCTCCTCGCGCTCGGCGTCGTTCGACTCGCCGCCGGCGATACCGGCGACTTCGCGCGGAACGCCGGTATCGCCGCCCTGCTGACCGTCTTCGCCGTCGCGCTGGTCAGAGACTGGGAGACGAACGCGGACTGAGCGCCTCGGACGGCGACCACCGTCCGCGTCGGTTGCGAAACATGTCAGTCAGTTATCCCTCGCTTCGGGTGCAGACGGTTACAAGAGGCCGCGGTTCTAACCCCGCCTGTGTCTCCCCCGAGCGACGACGACTTCCGCACGCACTCCCCGACGGACCCGATAGACGACACGCCCACCGTCTCGTGTTCGCGGTGCGGCGAGGAGTGGGACCTCTCTTACGAACTCGACGAGCTACAACTGGGAAACCAGTCGGTCGAGCAGTTCGCGCTCGACCACCGCCGCCACACTGGACACTTCCCGGACGACGTTTCGCCGTGGGTCGTCAGCTGTCGACAGTGTCCCGACGGCGAACAGTTCCTCTCCGAGGCCAGCGCCCGCCGGTGGGCCCGCACGCACGCCCGCCACACGCGACACGAGGTGTCGATGGACCACGCCGACGAGGACGGCGTCGTCATCGCGCCCGAGTGAGGTTCGCCGGGAGTCCGGTCACCTTCGATTTCCGGTGCCGGTCGTCGGCCGTGCGGCCGGCGGGACCGGTGGCGTCAGGTCGAGACGCATCTTCGTGTCTGCGCCGTCCGAGCTGACCGTCTCGAACCCGAGTTCGCGGTAGACGTGGACGGCCCGCTGATTCTCGGGAGCGACGTGGAGGACGAGCGCCTCGCGCCCGGCGTCGGCGGCGTCCGCGACGACGTGGCGACACAGTTCGGTTCCGATGCCGCGGTCGTGGCTGTCCTGGTGGACGAACACCGCGAGCTCCGGCTCCGGGTCGTCGCTCGCCACGTACGCGGCGTGGCCGACGATACCTCGGTCGGCGACGGCGACGAAGTTGCGGCCGCGGTCGACGAGGGCCGCGAGCCACTCGGCGATGCGCGGCCCCTCCGCCGGCGGCAGCCCCATCGACCGGGCGCCGGGGTCGTAGTCGCGGTACATCTCAGCGAGGGCGTCTCGGTCGGCGTCGTCGTACGGGCGGACGACGAGGCCACGACCGTCTTTGCTGACGAACCGCGGGCACCGAGGGGGACACTCCGGTGTCCCGACGCACCGACTCGCGTCCCAGAAGCCGTCGGAACCACTCGCGCCGTTCGGCCGGTCAACGTCCGTCTCTCCCATACGGGAACGGCGCGAGCGCGACCCTTGAGGGCGGCCGCCGATTCCCAGTTTCCGAGGATTCGAAAACCGGTCCGGATTTATAACGTTCCGGCGGTCCACGCTTCACATGTGAGGTGACAGACGATGGCCGCAACCGGCGAAATCGAGATGCTGGGGAACCGGATGGAGTTCGACTACGCCGAGGGCGTCACCGGCTACGTGCTCGTGTTCGCCCGTCTCGTCACGGGGTACTGGTTCCTCCACGCGGGGGTGACGAAGTACCTCGCCGCTGAGCCGTTTAACGCGGCCGGCTGGCTCGTCAACGGCACCACGGGCGCGCCCGGCCCGGTCCACGCGTTCCTCGCGTGGGTCGGCCAGACGCCGGTGCTGCTCGAATTCACGAACGTCATGGTCCCGTTGGGCGAGACGCTCATCGGCCTCGGGCTCGTCGTCGGGGCCGCGGTCCGCCTCGCCGCCGCCGGGGGCGCGTTCCTCATGACGTTCTTCTACCTCGGCAACGCCGAGTGGGGTCACGGCCTCGTCAACGGCGACCTGCTGGGGCTCGTGATGTTCCTCGTGGTCGGCGCGCTCGCGACGGGCCGCATCCTCGGCCTCGACGCGTACCTCGAAGAGATGGAGTTCGTCCGCCAGCGACCGAAGCTCCGGTACCTCCTCGGCTGAGGGGTCGTTCCGGCCGCGCTCGGCTACCGTTTCTCTCGGACAGTGTTTCCGAAGATTCCCGCGTCTCAGGCCTCTTCGAACCGGTTTTCGAGTGTCGGTGGATTTAGGAGTACCTAAAATCCGAAAGTGGTTTATTGTATTAGGGACGCCTAAAACGTATGAACGAAGACGGAGCCGACTTCGACCACGTCGCTCGCGGGTTGTTCTCACGGGGGCGGTCTGCGCCGTGACCGACCAAGGCACTGAACTCGACTCGGCGGACGTGGTGGTCGTCGGCGGCGGTCCCTCGGGATGCGCCGCGGCCGTCTTCACCGCGCGGTACGGCCTCGACACCGTCGTGTTCGACCGGGGGAACGCCGCCTTGCGTCGGTGTGCGTACCTCGAAAACTACCTCGGCTTCCCCGCCGGCATCGGCGTGGACACGTTCACCGCGCTCATACACGAACACCTCGCCGAGGTCGGCGCGGACTACGTCGCCGACATGGTCGTCTCGGTCGAGCGACCGGGCGACGAGAGTGAAGTCGCGGCCGCGAGCGAGGGCGAGTCGGACGTGTTCGACGCCGACGCTCGGCGCTTCGTCGTCCGCACGCAGGAGGGCCGCCGGGTCGAGGCCGACTACGTCGTCGCCGCCGCGTGGTACGACGGCGACTACCTCCGCGGCCTCGACGACGACGACGCGATGTTCGAGGAGCACGACCACCACGGTGAGGTCCACGAGCAGTTCGATTCCGACTACGCTGACGGCGACGGGCGGACTCCCGTCGACGGACTGTACGTCGCCGCGCCCTCGGGCGACCGGAACGCGCAGGTCGGCATCGCCGCCGGACAGGGCGGTCACGTCGCCCGGTGTCTCATCGAGGACCGCCGGCGCGAGCGCGGCTTCCCCGGCGACCTCGCGGCCCACTACGACTGGCTCCGCGCCGACACCGAGTTCCACGGCGAGTGGGGCGACCGCGACCGCTGGCGCGAGTGGTTCGACGGCGAGGTCCCGGACGACGCCGACCTCGACGACGAGCGCCTCGCGGAACTCCGCGAGTCCTACATCGACCGGGCGTTCGACACCCGCCGGACCGACCACGAGGTCGAGGCCGCGGAACCCCGCGGCATCCGGCGACTCGTCGAGACCATCGGCACCGAACGCGTCCTCGACGCGCTTCCCGACGAGGTGCTCGCTGACTACCTCGACGGGCGCGAACTCGGAGGTGTCGAGCAGTGAGCGGGACGACGCCGACCGAACAGTCTTCCGGGTCGGTGCTGACCCGGCTGTTCGGCTGGATCGACGGCTCGCTCCTGTCGCTTTGCCTCGCCAGCCTCGTCGTCGTCGTGGCCGGCGGCCTCGTGCAGGTCAGCTTCGGCGCGTTCTCGATGACCATCGGCGAGGCGTGGCGCGCCGTCTTCGACCCGGCGGTCATCTTCGACCCGCAGGTCTGGCAGGTGTTCCTCCTCGGCGGCGAACTGCCGGAACTCGGCCGCCGGACGCTCATCGTCTGGAACATCCGGCTCCCGCGGGTGTTCGTCGCCATCCTCGTCGGCGCGAACCTCGCGATTTCCGGCGCGATTTTCCAGGCGGTCACCCGGAACGAACTGGCGAGTCCGTTCATCCTCGGCGTCTCGTCGGGGGCCGGGCTGCTCATTCTCCTCACGCTCGTCGTCTTCTCGGGACTCGCGGCGTATCTCCCGCTTCTGGCGGCGCTCGGCGGGATGTTCGCGTTCGTCCTCGTCTACCTCATCGCGTGGAAAAACGGCACCTCGCCGGTCAGGCTCGTCCTCGCGGGCGTCATCGTCGGCACCGTCTTCCAGAGCCTCCAGACGGGGCTGTTCTTCTTCGTCGACGATATCGGCGTCGTCCAGTCCGCTATCGCGTGGACGACCGGCTCCCTCACCGGCACCGACTGGGAGCAGGTCCGCATGGCTCTCCCGTGGTCCATCATCGCCGTCGCGCTCGCGCTCGGTAGCTCCCGCCAGCTCAACGTCCTGCTTCTCGGCGAGCAGACCGCCCGCTCGCTCGGGATGTCCATCGAGAAGGTCAGATTCGCCCTCTCGGGCGTCGCGGTCCTCGCGGCCGCGGCGAGCATCGCCGTCGCCGGCATCGTCGGCTTCGTCGGCCTCGTCGTCCCGCACCTCGTGCGGAACGTGGTCGGCAGCGACTACAAGCGTCTCGTCGTCGGCTGTCTGTTCGCCGGCCCGGCGTTGATGGTCGCCGCCGACGTGGGCGCGCGCCTCGCGCTCAACCCGATTCAGCTCCCGGTCGGCGTCGTCACGGGCCTCGTCGGCGGGCCGTACTTCCTCTACCTCATGCGCAAACAGCAGAACATCGGTGAAGTGTGATGTCGAACCAGCAACCAGAGAACCCCCAACAGATGGCACAGCACGGCGAAACAGACGCGAATACGAGCGGAAACGAGCGCGTCGAAAGCGACTCCGACCGCGAGAGCGCGCTCGCCGGCGACGCGCTCGAACTCTCGTATCCGACGAGCGAGGAGCCGGTCGTCGAGTGCGACCGCATCGACATCCCCCGCGGCGAAATTACGGCGCTCGTCGGACCGAACGGCTCCGGCAAGAGCACGCTTCTGAAGTCGCTCGCCAAACAGCTCTCGCCCGACAGCGGCAGCGTCTACCTCGACGGGAAATCCATCAGCGAGTACGACGACAAGGCGTTCGCCCGCGAGTTGGGGATGCTCTCCCAACAGCACGACTCGCCCACGTCGCTCACTGTCGAGGACCTCGTCTACCACGGCCGGTACCCCCACCGGAGCTTCTTCGAGCAGGTCAGCGACGACGACCACGAGGCGGTCGAGCGCGCCATCGACCTCGCCGGCGTCGAGCACATCCGCGACAAGCAGATTGGCAACCTCTCGGGCGGCCAGAGCCAACTTGCGTGGATTGCGATGGTGCTCGCACAGGACACCGACGTGCTCCTCCTCGACGAGCCGACGACGTACCTCGACTTACACCACCAGCTCCGCGTGCTGGAGACGGTCCGCCAACTCAACGAAGAACGCGGCGTGACGGTCGCGGTCGTCCTCCACGACATCGCGCAGGCCGCGCGGTTCGCGGACTACCTCGTCGCCATGCAGGACGGCGAACTGTACGACTGGGGGCCGCCGCGCGAGGTCGTCACCGAGGAACTCCTCGCCGACGTGTTCCGGGTCGAGGCCGCGGTCAACTACTCGCCCGACCCGGAAATCGTCCCGAAGCGCTCGCTGTAACGGTTCGACGCGTTTCGGTCCGTGCCGTTGTGCGGCCTTCCGGCCGAACCGACTCCACACCCCTGAGTGCCTACTGGACGGCGACGATTTCGATGTCGAAGACGAGCGTCTTCCCCGCGAGTTCGTGGTTGAAGTCGACTTCGACCTCGTCGTCGCGGACGGCGGTCACGTCGCCGTGAAGCCCGTTTTCGGCGTGGACGTGCAGGCCGACCTCGGGCGTCTCACCGACCATCCCCTCGAACGTCTCGGGGTCGTAGGTTCGGATTCGGTCGGGGTCGAACTCGCCGTAGGCGTCTTCCGGCGGGACGGTCACGGTCGCTTCCTCGCCGGCCGACATCCCGACGACGGCCTCGTCCAGCCCCGGAATAATCTGGCCCGCGCCGACGACGAACGTCTGGGGGGCGTAGTCGTCGCGGTCCTTTTCTTGGGCCTCGAACAGGCCGTGTTCGACCGCCACCTCGTACCGCGAGGTGTTGAAGACGGTCCCGTCTTCGAAGCGTCCGACGTACGCGAGCGCGACGCGGTCTCCCGACTCGATTGCCATAGCGGGGGTCGGCGGAGGACGCGCATAAAAGTCGTCATCGAGGCATCCCACCGGGGGTTCGCGTCAGTCCCCCGGACTCATCTTCCGGGCGTGCTGCGGAGGGAGCCGAAGCTCGTCGAGGCCAGGGAGGTGTTCGATGTTGTAGACGACTTGCAGGTCGTCGGTCACCGGGAGGCTGATACACGACAGCCGGACGCCTTGGTCCAGCATCTCCTCGGAGAGGATGTGGTTCGAGGGCATCTTCACCTCGCCTGCGACGACCGCCACCGCGCAGTTCGCACACGCCCCGCCGCGGCAGGCGAACGGCCAACTGTGGCCGGCGTCCTCGGCGGCCTTCAGGAGGTTGGTCCGCGGCTCGACGAACACCTCGCCGTAGGCGTCGCCGTCGAGGCCGCTTTCGGCGGCTTTCTCGAAGAGGTCGTCGTCGGTGAGCGACCAGCCGCGCTCGGTGACCACGTCGTAATCGAGGAACTCGACTCGCGCCCCACGCCGTTCGGGTTCTGGCTCCGGGTCGGCGTCGCCGCCAGCGCCCTCGCCGCCGGTCTCGGCCCCGCTTCCGGCGTGGTCGTTCCGAGCGGTATCGGCGTCGTGCTGTCCATTTCGGGTCGCCCCCTCGTCGGTCGGTCGGCGGCCGTCCGTGTCGACGGGTTCGAGTTCGTCGCCGGGTTCGTAGCCGCCCCGAATCGCCTCGTATGCCGTCCGAACCGCCTGAAACTCCTCCGCCGACCCGCCGTGGTCGGGGTGGGCCGACTTCACCCGCCGACGGTACGCGTCGACGAGTTCGTCCTCGTCTGCGTCCGGGTCGATGCCGAGCGTTTCGAACGGGGAGTCCACATCGGGGCTAGTAGGAACTCGCGAGCATAAATCCACGGCCACCGGCCGTCTCGTCGTGGTTTAGTCCTCGAATCGGCGCGTGACGGGGACGACCGAGCGCGGCCGCGAGCCGCGGCGGTTTTGTAGCGGGCCTCGCTTGCTTCGGGTGTGAGACGCGGGGTTCGGTTCGTCGTCGGCGCGGGACTCGGCACCGGAGCGCTTGCGGCGTACCTCTGGTACGTCGGCCCGGAGGAAGTTGGCTCGCGCGTCGCGGCCGTCGCCCCGTGGGCCGTCGCCGCCGTCTGCGTTCTGATGCTCGCCGAGGCGACCGTCGACGGCCTCGGCGTCTGGGCGTCGGTGCGGCCCTTCCGAGGCGGGCTCTCGGCGCGGGCGAGCGTCCGGTTCGCGTTCGCCGGCGACTTCTTCGACGTGCTCAGCCCCGCCGGGCCGGTGAGTTCGGAGCCTATCATGGCGCAGTTCTTCGGCGTCGCGACCGAGACGAGTTACAGCGAGGCTCTCGGCGTCCGCGGCGTCGCCAAGTACGTCAAATCCGCCGCACAGCTCCTCCTATCGGTCGCGCTCGTCGGCGTCCTCTTTCTCGACGCGCCGGCGTCCCGGTTCGTCCTCGTGACGCTTGCCGGCGCGGTCGCCGCGCTGGTGGTCGTCGGCGCGGCGCTCGTCTGGGCGCGGGGCGTGCTGTCGCTGGTCGTCGTCGCGGCTCTGACCCCGGTCGTTCGCGTCGTCACTGGCGTCACCCGCCGAACCCCGCTCGGCCGCGACGCCGTCGCCGGCGCGGTCGAACGCTTCTGGGAGCGCGTCGTCCAGTTCCGAGACGCGCCGGAACTCCTCGGCGTCATCGCGCTCAGCGGCGTCTTCGAGCAACTGCTCACGTCGCTCGCGCTCTGGGTCGCGCTCGCCGGCACCGGCACGACGGTGGCGCTCATCCCCATCGTCGCCGTCATCCCGCTCCCGCAGGCGGCGAGCGTCGTCCCCGTTCCCGGGAGTCTCGGCGCCTACGACGTGCTCCTCGCGGGCGCGCTCAGCCTCACGACGGGCGCGCCGGCCGCGGCGGCGGCCGCGGCGGTGCTCGTCGTGCGGACGTTCGAACTCCTCGTCTCGCTCGGCTGCGGCGGCGTCGCGACCGGGTTCCTCCGCGGCGTCCGGGCCTGAGGCGCACTGACCGGCCCCCGGCTCCCCGTCGCGGCGGCGTGAGACGAGAGGAGAGGTGAGGAGAGAAAAACGAGTCAGTCGGCGGCGTGCTCGTGGATGGGGACGCTCGCCAGCCCGACCGCGCTCGACGCGGAGGACACCGACAGCGTCGCGTGCCAGCCGCCCTCGGCTGACGTGACGTGCAGGGAGACGGGCCTCCACGACGACGTCCGGCGGTAGAGTTCGAGGACGACCGGGAGCACCGGGAGCCGCCCCTCGCGCGCCGAGAGCGCGTAGCCTTCGAGGGTCAGTTCCGCGGCCCTCGTCGTCGCGTCCGGGCCGGACCGCCACGCAGAACAGGTGTACGATTCGACGAGGTCGAGCCGTTCCATCTCCGCTAGCGTCGCCGTCAGCGTCTTCGTCGCGTCGGGCCGCGACGCGAGGTTCGAGGCGGCGCGCTCCAGCACGTCCGCCTGTTCGGCCGACGCGAGGTGGACGTGGAGCGCGGTCGCCATGCTCTCCAACAGGCGCAGACAGAGGTCGTCCGCGCTGGACATCGTCTCCGCGAGGTCGAAGTACGCGTCCATCACCGCGGTCTCGACCGCCCGGTGGTCGGCGTCCACGAGCGCCTCGAACACCGCCGCCGCGACGCGGTGACAGAACTCGACCCGTTCGGAGCGGTCTCCATCGGCCGCACACTCCGTTCGGCCGCCCGCGTCGGTTTCGAGGTCGCAGGGTGGCTCGGGGAGCCCGGGCGTCGCCCCGGCGGTCGCCCAGCCCTCCGCGGTCGCGGTCGCGCCGCCGAAGCCGGGGTGGCTGTCGCGCTCCGAGACGATGAGGTCGTAGTACGGGACGTTCGGGTCGTACCGCCGGAGCGCGGAGCGATACTTCCTCGCCGCGCGTGCGGCGGCCTCGGCGGTCTCGCGGTCCTCGAACCGGAGGCCGTCGACCGGAACGGGTCGCTCTCCGGTCCGTCCGCAGACGAGCTCGTACGTCCCGTCGTCGCTCGCGAGCGATTCGATGTGGGTCCGAATCTGGGTGAGTGTCGTGCCGACCATGATGTCTCAGTGCGTTGGTTCGCGGGCCGTCGCCGCCCCGCGGTCCGTTCGTCGCTTGCTCGACACATTGTTTAGGCAGGCCTAAAACGTATTGGTTCGGGCGGTCTGCGGAGCGGCGATTCGCGTCGCCCGCCGCCGCGTCCGGCTCCGCTTTGCGAACCGTCTCGCCCCGTGCCTGTCCCTTCCCGTGACGCGGTCTCTGTCGGCGTCCCCCGTTCGGCCGGGGTCGGTGTCGCTCGCTGTCACCCTCGAATTTGGGTCTAATTTGTGCCTCTCTCGGGGGCAACTCTGCGTCGAGTTTGGCGAATCGTTATCCGCCGCTCCGCGAGTAGCTTCGATAGATGACGCACTCGACGAACTGCGGGACGAACACGCCCTCGATGGTCGGCCGCGGGACGACCGCGCCGGTCGCACGGACATGACGAACCACGCCACGAGAACGCAGGCGCTCCGGCAGACGACGACAGATGCACGTCACGAACACCGGCGGAGCAAGACGGGAACCCAGATGAGGCAGCTGCTGTGGTGGCTCGTCGGCGGGACTCGCGGCGGGAAAAACCGCCTCAGAATCATCCGCGCGCTGCACGAGCGTCCGATGAACACGAACCAGCTCTCGAACGAACTCGACCTGAACTACAAGACCGTCCAGCACCACCTGGAGATGCTCACGGAAAACGGGGTTCTCACCACCAGCGGCGAGGAGTACGGTAAGCTGTTCTTTCTGACGCCGGCGATGGACGACAATCTCGACCTCCTGGACGACATCGCGGAGCAGACCGAACTCGGAGACGAAGACGCCTGAACCCGTCTCCCGTCGCAGGCGCTCTCGCAGCGCAACGTCGGTGAGAGTTGTGCCTCATCTGGTCCCGAATTGGCCGTAAGTTCGGAAACCGAATTTTATCCCACGGCCCGCACCCCGAACTATGAGTTCTGATAGTGCACCCTCCAAGCGGGACCGACTCGAACAGTACCTCTCGACGCGCGCCTCGGAGGGCGCGTTCTACTTCAAGAGCAGACACATCACCGACGAGGTCGGACTGTCTTCGAAGGAAATCGGGTCGCTCGTCGAGTTGCTCCAGCGCGAGGCGGAGACGCTCCACATCTCGCGGTGGGGGTACGCCCGCAGTACGTCGTGGTACGTCGAGCCCGCCGACTGAGTTGCGAGGCGCTTGACTGGCGGCGGCGCAAAAGAATATTGGTGGGATTCCGGCCCGGTGTGGCAGGGCAACCGGGTCCGAGGCGGTGCGGAGGTCCGGGCCGGTAGGGGAGACGGGGAACGCGGCGGCCGACGACCGGCCGAGCGACCGAGGGGGAAGTGCTCGGCGGACGCGGCGCGCCGGCGACGGGGTCCGTTCCGTCACAGGGCGGGGAGTTCTGTTCCCCGTCTATTGCATGAGCTAACGGTGACATAGCGCTTTTCCGAACTTCGGGACAACACCGACCGAACTCCGGCCGAACTCCGTTCGGATTACACCCGATTCTCGAACGCGGTGGCCCGCGACTCGGTCACGACGCGTCGGGTGCCTCTTCGCCCGGCCGGTAGAACGTCCGGTGGAACATCTTGTACGAGTCGGTGATGGGGACGACGGTGTAGCTGTCGGCAACGTCGCTGTCTTGGAGGAGTTCGCGGACGTAGCTGTTGATGCTGCTCAAAGAAGACTGCCAGACGCGAATCAGCAGGTCGTACTCACCGATACATTCGGCGACCTCGTACACCAGCCCCTCGTCGAGGAGTCGTTCGATGAACGCCGTGATTTCGTCGTTCGTGGCGTGGTTATCGTAGGAGATGTGGACTTCCGCGTAGGGATAGTTGGCCGCCCGAAAGACCAACAGCGCGAAGATTTCGAGAATGCCGTCTTCTTGGAGCATCTTGCGCCGCCGCCGCGCGGCCGTCCGCGAGAGCCCGACGCGGTCGGCCAGTTCCGTGTCCGAGATTCGCCCGTCTTTGTTTAGCTCGCGGAAGATGAGAACGTCCTTTTTGTCCATCCGGTCTTCGAGAAGCTCGACAACGCGCGGGTCCTCCATCCACTCCTGCGAATCGGGCATTGCTAGTTTCACGGTTATATCGCTTAGCTTCATATATATGAATGTTTCTTCGAAATCTCCAAATCGGATACTAGGTTTGAACGAATCGTTTACTAAGTCCGGGGCGGCGGGCGACCGAAATCGCAGGCCGTCGAGAGAACGCGCGTTTCGGCCCCCAAACACTTTTACTCCGCGTTCACCGAGGGTGACGACATGGTTCGCGGAAAAATCAATCGAACGAACAAGGCTCTCGCGGATTGGGCCGACATCCTCACTGAAATCGACGAGCTCTCGGCGGAACTCGAAGAGTCCGGCTGGGAGGTGCTCGTCCTTCACCCAGGGGATGTTTCCACGACGGACGCGGCGGCGGCCGCCGATTCCGGATTTCGGCTCCTCGTTCCGGATTCCGAACTCGAAGCGCTCGAATCGACCGTTTCAGGGGCTGATACGTCGTTCGACCAGTTCGAAGTCTACCGCGCCCGCGACACGAACGTTCGCATCTTCGTCGTCATCGTGAAATCCGAGGAGACGATGGAAGCGGTCCTCTATCCCGTGTTTTACGACGCTAATACTGACTCTTCGTTCGTCGAAACGCTCCGGACCGAATCCGAGATTCAAACGACGGTGAGCGACCTCGGAAACAGTCGCCGCTGTTCGTTCCGACACCCCGAACCCGACCTGTTTCTCCCGCAGTAACTGCCCGCGGGGTCGCTGATTCCGCCCCGGTCTCGACCGCGCTCGCCGCGACGTTCTCGCGATTGGCACGCCGACTTCTGTCCACTAATATAATAACTAGCTGTGTGTCTATGTGCTCTATTGGGAGGGAATAGACTAAATTAGTACCTATCTCTGACTGATATGCCCATACGTCTATGTATCTGTGTTCTCGGCACTCTCCACAATTATTACGAATATATAATTAGATGAATCAACTTTATTTATCGACGATATATTTAATCACTAGGAAAGGTTTATACGAATGGGCTATCCACAACCCTCCATGCCAACCGGCAACATAGAACGCAGAAAACTGCTGAAGCTCATCGGCGCGGGAGCGACGAGCGTCGCCCTCGCTGGCTGTCAGGGGGCACAGCAGACCGAGACGACCGACGGGAGTTCCGGGAGCGACTCGACCGCGACCGAACAGACGAGCGACGGCGGAAGCGGTGGGAGCGGCGGCAACGACTTCCACTTCATCGCCGGGCAGGTGTTCGGGACGCTCGACCCCGCAGAGCAGGTCGACTACACGCAGGGGCTCGCGGCGCAGAACCTCTACGACGAACTCATCACGGTCGACGCCGAGACGCTCCAGCCGACCGCCCACATCGCGGAGAGTTGGGACACCGAAGACGAGGGGCAGACCTGGGTGTTCACGATTCGCGACGACGTGACGTTCTCCGACGGCACGCCGCTGACCGCCGACGACGTGGCGTACTCGCTCACCCGGATGCTGGAACTCCAGCGCGGCTACTCGTCGTTCTGGCTCGACTACCTCGACCCCTCGAACATCACCGTCCGCGACGAACAGACCGTCGCCTTCGAGTTCAATCAGGCGTACGGGCCGGCGCTGGCGACGTTCGTCCAGTTCTACATCGTCAACAGCGCCGTCGTCCAGGAGAACGAAACCGACGGCGACTACGGGAACACCTACCTCCAGAGCAACTCCGCCGGGTCGGGCGCGTACGTCCTCGACAACTGGGAGCAGGGCAACTCCATCGAGGCGTCGGCCTACGAGGACTACTGGAAGGGCTGGAGCGAGGACAGCTTCGACACGTTCCGCTCGACGGTCATCACCGAGGAGTCCACCATCAAGACGACGATGCAGCAGGGCGAAGGCGACATGACCGACCAGTACATGGGCACGCAGGCGTACGCCGAGATGGACTCGTACGACAACGTCCGCGTCCCCGAGGTGCCGCAGTTGCAGCTGTTCCACTTCCCGCTGAACTGCCGGAAGGCACCCACCGACGACATCAACGTCCGGAAGGCCATCGCCTACGCCTTCGACTACGACAGCGCCGTCAACGACATCATCGGCGGCGGCGGTATCGCGGCCGGGCCGGTTCCCCGCGAGATGGCGGGCCACAACGACGACCTCGCCCCGATGGAACAGGACCTCGACAAGGCCAAGGAGTTCCTCGACAAGGCGGACTACTCCGTCGACGAAATCAACGAAATCGGCCTCGAACACGTCGTCGTCGCCGGGACCGAACTCCAGCGCCAGATGGGGCTTCTCAACCAGGCCGGGCTGAACGAACTCGGTATCGACCTCGAAATCAACCCGCTTCAGTGGGCCCGCCTCACCGACCGCGCGACGAGCGCCGAGTCGACCGCCCACATGACGAACATCTTCCACACGGCGAAGATGCCGTCGCCGGACAGCCACACCTACCTGATGTACCACCCCTCCTCGTTCGGGTCGTACATCTCCCAGTCGTGGTACTCCACCGACGAAATCGCGGCCACCCTCGAAGAAGCGCGCAAGTCTACCGACCTCCAGTCGCGGCTGGAGAAATACGAGGAGGCGCAGGCGCTCATCGTCGAGGGCATGCCCAGCGTCTACATCGCCAACCCGCCGTACCGCATCGGCATCAACGAGAACGTCGAGGGCTGGCAGTACCGCGGCGTGATGTCGTTCGACTGGGACGTTCACTCGATGACTCGCAGCGGCGAGGGTCGCGCGGAGTAACCGTCTCCAGGCGGTTTCCGACGCCCCGATTCGGGGCGTCGACCTAACTCACCAATGTCATACGTAGATTACCTCGTTCGGCGCGCTATCCACTCGGTCCCCGTCATCTTCGGGCTATCAGTGCTCATCTTCCTGATATCCCGCGTGATTCCGGGCGACCCCGTTCGGTTGGCGCTCGGACCGGAAGCAACGCAACAGCAAGTCGCGGCGCTGCGGGCCGAGATGGGGCTTGACCAGCCCCTGCCGATGCAGTACGTCGACTGGCTCGTCGGCGTCGTGCAGGGCGACTGGGGGATGTCGCTGCGGACGAACAACAACGTCTTTTCCGACATCGTCGCTCGCCTGCCCGCGACGCTCGAACTCACCGTCGTCACGCTGTTTTGTGCCGTCCTGCTGGCGATTCCGTTCGGCGTCGTCGCCGGCACCAACAAGGACCGCTGGCAGGACCACCTCTCGCGCATCACCGCCCTGTTCGGCGTGTCGATGCCGCGGTTCTGGGTCGCTATCGTCCTCCAAATCGTCTTCGTCGTCAGCCTCGGGCTGTTGCCCCTCTCGGGGCGGCTCAGCGACGGCGTGGCTCCCCCGCCGGCGGTCACGCGCCTGTATCTGGTCGACAGCCTCATCGCCGGCCAGTTCGGGACGTTCCTCGACGCGGCCACGCACCTCGTGTTGCCGACCGTCGCGCTCGGCCTCGCCACGCTGGCGCAGGTGATGCGGCTCATCCGCTCGGACATGATTGACGAGCAGCGCAAGGACTACGTCCTCGCCGCGCGGGCCTACGGCCTTCCGAACACCCTCATCGAATACAAGTACATGCTGCAAAACGCCTTTACGAGTTCACTCACGGTGGTCGGCCTCGCGTTCGGTTTCCTCCTCGGGAACGCGTTCCTCGTGGAAATCGTCTTCGCGTGGCCGGGGATGGCGCGCTACGGCGTGCAGGCCATCCTCTATCAGGACTTCAACGCCATCGTCGGCGTCACCATCGTGGTCGGTATCGGCTTCGTGACCGCCAACTTCGTGGTCGACCTGCTGTACGGCTACCTCGACCCGCGGGTGCGGCTGGAGGAGGGATAGCCGTGTCCACGAAGACCTCCATCCCGTTTCTCGACACCGAGAGCGCCGCCCGAAAAGAGCGGCTTCGACAGCTCAAACGCGGCTTTCGGACCTTCGCGGGCAACAAGCTCTCGCTCGTCGGACTGGCGATGATTCTGACGCTCGTCGTCGCGGCGCTCCTCGCGCCGTACATCGCGCCGTTCCCCGAACACGCCGGCGCGGGCGTCTACTTCGACCAGGCGAGCGAGCCGCCGAGCGCGACGCACCTGATGGGCACCGACACGACCGGCCGCGACATCTTCAGCCGCGTCCTGTTCGGGGCGCGCCTGTCGCTCCTGATGAGCGGTATCGTCCTCTCTATCGCCATCTCCATCGGCGTGACGCTCGGCCTCATCGCGGGCTACCTCGGCGGCACGACGAACACCGTCATCATGCGGGTGACGGACATCTTCCTCGCCATCCCGCCCACGCTCCTCGCCATGGCGGTGGTCGCCGCGACCGGCGCGTCGCTGTTCAACGTCATGGTCGCCATCGCCTTCTCGTGGTGGTCGTGGTACGCCCGCCTCGTGCAGGGCGAGGTGCTCTCGATAAAGGAAGACGAGTTCATCGAGTCGAGCCGGGCGCTCGGGTCGGGGTGGGTGCGAACGACGTTCAAGGAGATTCTCCCGAACGTCGTCAGCCCCATCACGGTCAAGGCGACCCTGGACATGGGCTTCGTCATCCTCGTCGGCGCGGGCCTGTCGTTCCTCGGCCTCGGCGCGCAGCCGCCGACGCCGACGTGGGGCGCGATGATTGCACAGGGCCGCAACTACGTCACGAGCTTCTGGTGGATTGCCGTGTTCCCCGGGTTGGCGATTTCCTTCGCCGTCCTCGGGTTCAACTTCATCGGCGACGGCCTGCGCGACGTGCTCGACGTGGAGGTGGACTGAGATGGCGGACCCCATCTTGGAGGTGAAGAACCTCCACGTCCACTTCGAGACCCACGACGGGACGGCCGAAGTGATAAACGGTATCGATTTCACCATCGACCGCGGCGAGACCGCGGCGCTCGTCGGCGAGACGGGCTGCGGCAAGAGCGTTACCGTGAAGTCCATCATGGGCCTGCTCCCCGCGGCGACCATCCCCGAGGGCGAGATTCGCTACAAGGGCGAGGACGTGCTCTCGCTCTCCGACGCCGAGCGCCACTCGCGGCGCGGCAAGGAGATGAGCATGATAATGCAGGACCCGATGACGAGTCTCAACCCCGTCCTGACGGTCGGCGAGCAGATGATGGACGTGCTGAAGTGGCAGGGGCGGCCGCGCCTGTCGCTGTCGAAGCTCGTCCGCGACGCGCTGTCCACCGGTTCGAAGGCCGACCACAGGAAGCGGGCCATCGAGATGCTCGGCGAGGTCGAAATCTCGGCCCCCGAGCGCGTCTTCGAGAGCTACCCGGTCGAACTCTCCGGCGGGATGCGCCAGCGCGTCCTCATCGCCATCGCGCTCCTGTCGGAGCCGGACCTGCTCATCGCCGACGAACCGGGCACCGCCCTCGACGTGACGACCGAGGCGAAGGTGCTCGACCTCCTCGACGAACTCGTCGAAGAGCGCGACACGAGCGTCCTCTACATCACCCACGACCTCGGCGTCGCCCGCGAGGTCAGCGACCGCATCAACGTGATGTACGCGGGCGAAATCGTCGAGCAAGCGCCGACCGCCGACCTGTTTGCGAACCCCCAGCACCCCTACACCCGCGGGCTGCTGGAGAGCATCCCGACGCTCTCGACCGGCATCGGTGACGGCATCGAAGGGCACCTGCCCGACTACACGGACCCGCCGGCCGGCTGTCGGTTCGCTGACCGCTGTCCCCACGCGGAACCGGCCTGCCACGAGGCGTACCCGTACCCGCGGCAGACCGGCTCCGACCACGCCACCGCGTGCCACCTGTTCGGCGGCCGCCCGGCCCGCGAGCGCCACGAATCGCTCGCCGCCGACCCGGTCGATATCGGCACCGCGCCGTGGCTGGCCGCCGGCGGCGACGCCCCGAGCGGCGACGCGCCCGGCGATATCTCCGCCGACGGAGGGACGGACCAATGAACGACTCAGCGTACACGACCGACCCGACCGCAGGGGTACAGCGCGACCGCGACCTCGACGACCCGATGGTCACGGTCGAGAACCTCAAGAAACACTTCCCGCTTTTCGAGGGCATCCTCCAGAAGAAGGCGGGGGAGGTCCGCGCCGTCGACGGCGTGAGCTTCTCCATCGCGGAGGGCGAGACGTTCGGCCTCGTCGGCGAGTCGGGGTCCGGCAAGACGACCACCGGCCGGTCGATGCTCCGCCTGACGGAGCCGACGAGCGGGCGGGTCGAAATCGACGGCCAGAACGTCGTCGATCTCTCCGACGGCGAGCTCAAGCGGTTCCGTCGGAACATGCAAATCGTCCACCAAGACCCGTCGTCGAGCCTCAACCCTCGCCACCGCGTCAAGTCGATTATCGAGGCACCCCTGAAGATTCACGACTACGGCGACTCCGAGGCCCGGCTCGAACGGGTCGAGGAACTCTTGGACATGGTGGACCTCCCCCGGGAGTTCATGTACCGCTACCCCGGCCAGCTCTCGGGCGGGCAGAAACAGCGCGTCGGCATCGCCCGCGCCGTGGCGCTCAACCCGAAGTTCGTCGTCCTCGACGAGCCGACGAGCGCGCTCGACGTGAGCGTGCAGGCCCGCATCATCAACATCCTCGAGGAGATACAGGAGGAGTTCGGCATCACCTACCTGTTTATCACCCACGACCTATCGCTCCTGAAGAACGTCGCCGACCGAATCGGCGTCATGTACCTCGGACGGCTCGTGGAGGTCGGCGACGTGGACTCGGTGTTCGGGTCGCCGCAACACCCGTACAGCCGGGCGCTCCTCTCCGCCATCTCGACCATCAGCGAGGAGGACGAACTGGCGAAGCCCGACCGAATCACGCTCGACGGCGAGGTACCGGACCCGCGGGAGAAGCCGAGCGGCTGTGCGTTCCGGTCGCGCTGCGCCCACGAGTTCGACGCCTGCGCGGTCGAGGAGCCCGAACTGTACGAGCGCGGTCCGGACCAGGTCGCGCGGTGTTTCCTCCACGACGACCGATTCGAGGAGGGCGCGGAGTGGGAATGACCGGGGAACGCACAGACCGTCTCGCCGCCCTCCGGCGGGCGCGACGGAACCACCCGTGGACCGACGAACTGCTCCGGTCGTGCGCGTCGGACCCGGCGGCGTTCAAGGCCGCCCAGCCGGCGTGTTCGGCCTGTGACCGGCCGTGCCGCGACGACGAGGTCTGCGCCACGGCGGTGGCCAAATCCGACGGGCTGTTCGAATCGATGGGCCGCGACCAGACGTACCACCTGCTCGCGGCGGGCATGAAGCGACTCCGGGCGCGGGGGACCGCGACGCTTCGCGACGCCGACAGACAGCGGCCGAACGCCTTCCTCAGCGTGACGGCCGACGACGCAGACTCCCCCGAGGCACCCCAATGACGACAGACGACACGCATCCGGACGGCGCGCAGCCCGCGCCGACAGACGACGCACAGAGCCCGAAACCGGACGACACACGTCCCGCGCCGACCGACGGCGGGCGGGCGATAACGACCGACTGGGTCGAAGATATCGCGGTCGGCGGCGCGGTCCTCGGCGGCGGGGGCGGCGGCTCGCTTTCGAAAGGTATCGAGTTCGGTGAACTCGCCGTCGAGTACGGTCGGCCGACCATCGTCTCGGTCGCGGACCTCGACCCGACGGACGTGGTGTTGACCGTCAGCGGCGTGGGCGCGCCCGCCGCAACGGAGAGCCACGTCGACCCCGCGGACTACGTGCGCGCGGTCGAACTGTTGGTGGACAGACTCGCGGCCGACGGGACGACCGTCGGCGCGCTGATGACGAACGAGATGGGCGGGTTCGCCACCGTCAACGGCCTGCTCCAGTCGGCCGTGACGGGCCTCCCGCTCGTCGATGCCGCCTGCAACGGGCGGGCGCACCCGACCGGGCCGATGGGTTCTATCGGGCTGTCGCAGGACGCCGAGTCGGTGCAGGCGGCGGTCGGCGGCGTGCCGGGCACCGCCAGCCGATTGGAGACGGTCGTCGAGGCGGAACTCGGCACGGCGGCGTCGCTCGTGCGACACGCGGCCGAAGACGCCGGCGGCCTCGTCGCCGTCGCCCGCAACCCGGTCTCGGCGAGCTACGCCGAGGCGAACGCGGCGCTCGACACCTACGACCAGGCCGAGGCGGTCGGTCGCGCGGTCAGGTTCGCGGACGACGGCCGCGACGCCGCGGAACGCGTCGCCGACGTGCTCGGCGGCGAGGTGTCGCTCGTCGGTCCCGTCGAGTCGTTCGCGCTCGAAACGACCGGCGGCTTCGACGTGGGCGAGGTCGAAATCGAGGGGCGCGAACTCACCTTCTGGAACGAGTACATGACGCTCGAACTCGACGGCGAGCGCCTCGCGACGTTCCCGGACCTCATCACGACGCTCGACGCCGAGACGGGGATGCCCGTCTCGACGGCGGAACTCGCGGAGGGGCGGTCGGTTGCGGTCGTCGTCGCGCCCGCGGCGAACCTCTCTCTGGGCGCGGGGATGGCCGACCCGGCGCTCTTCGACCCGGTGGAACAGGCGGTCGGAAAAGCGGTCAAATCACACGTATTCAACTAACGACACTCATGTTCGACAAGATTCAGCAAGCCTACGACATCCTCAGCCGTCCCGACGCGGACGGCGAACTGGTACGCGACGCGCTCGAAACGTACGGCCTCGACACCGAGGTGACGACCATCTCGACCGACGAGGGGTCGACCGACTTCGTCAAGACGGTCGTCCCCGGTCGCGACCCGGACGCGCCGACGCTCGGCGTCGTCGGTCGCCTCGGCGGGGTCGCCGCGCGGCCGGCCGAACTCGGCCCGGTCTCCGACGCCGACGGGGCAATCGTCGCCCTCGCGGTCGCGCTCCACCTCGGTGAGATGCGCGAGCGCGGCGACGTGCTCGCCGGCGACGTTCGCATCGCCACGCACGTCTGTCCCGACGCGCCGACCTCCCCGCACGACCCGGTGCCCTTCATGGGAAGTCCGGTCGATACGCGTACTATGAACGAACACGAGGTGGACGAGGAGATGGACGCCGTCGTCTCCGTCGACGCCACGAAGGGCAACCGCGTCCACTGCGAGCGCGGCTTCGCCATCACGCCCACGGTCAAGGAGGGCTGGGTGCTGAAGGTGAGCGACAGCCTCCTCGACATCCAAGAGCGGGCGACCGGCCGCCCGCCGAGCACGCTCACGCTCACGATGCAGGACATCACCCCCTACGGCAACGACGTGCACCACATCAACAGCATCCTCCAGCCGGCGACGGCGACCGACGCGCCCGTCGTGGGCGTGGCGACGACGAGCGTCTCGCCCGTCCCCGGCTGCGGGACCGGCGCGAACTACCTCACCGACCTGCTCGACGCGACCGGGTTCGTCGTCGAGACGGCCAAGGACTTCACCCGCGGCCGCGCGTCGTTCTACGACGAGGCCGAGTACGACCGACTCACGTCGCTGTACGGTTCGATGGGTCGCCTCCAGACGTTGGGCGAGGGCGTCTGAGATGTCGACGCTCGGACTCGTGACCATCGGGCAGGCCCCCCGGACCGACGTGACGCCTGACATCGCGGCGGCGCTCCCGCCCGAGGTGGACATCGTTGAGGTCGGCGCGCTCGACCGGTTCGACTCGGCGGCCGAGGTCGAGGCCGCGGTCGGCCCGCGCGATGGACAGCCGGTGTACGTCTCGCGGCTGGCCGACGGCACGGCCGTCACCGTCGACCGCGAGTCGGTCGTCGAACTCCTCGGAGAGCGCATCCGCGACCTCGAATCCGAGGTGACGGCCATCGGCGTCCTCTGTACGGGTCACTTCCCGCGGTTCGACGTCAGCGTGCCCGTCTTCGAGCCGAGCGACCTGCTTTCGGCGTGGGTCTCGACCATCCTCGACGGGGGGACCCTCGGCGTCATCATGCCCAAGGAGGAACAGGAGGCCATGACGTTCGAGAAGTGGGCCGACTACGACCTCGTCACCGCCGCCGGGTCGCCGTACGCCGACGAAGACGAGGTGTCCGCCGCCGCCGCCGAAATCGGCACCGACGCCGACCTCATCGTGATGGACTGCATGGGCTACACGCCCGAGATGAAAGCGACCGTCCGCGAGATTACGGGCACGGGCGTCCTGCTCGGGCGGTCGGTGCTGGCGAAGACCGCCGAGGAGGTGCTCTGAATGGCCGACCATCGCGAGGTGGCGACGCGACTCCTCACCGAGAACATGAACGCCGCCCCCGGTGAGACGCTCCTCGTCGTGACCGACACCGACACGAACCACATCGGCCGGGCGCTGTTCGAGGCGGGGGTCGACCTCGGCTTGGAGTCCGGCCTGTTCGAGATTCCGCCGATGGAGCGAAACGGGATGGAGCCGCCGGCGTCGGTCGCCCGAGCGATGGAGTCGGCCGACGTCGTCGTCTGTCCGACCAGCGCGTCGCTGACCCACACGCGGGCGAGAGAGGCCGCGACCGAGGCCGGCGCTCGCGTCGCCACGATGCCCGGCATCACGGACCAGATGTTCAGCGCGGGCGCGATTACGGCCGACTACGAGGAGGTCGAACGCCTGACGGCGGCGCTCACGGAGAAGCTCACCGCGGCCGACGAGGCCCGCATCGAGGCCGGCGGCGCGTCGGCGACGATGTCGCTTTCGGGTCGCGACGGGATTCCGAGCGACGGCATCATTGCCGACCCCGGCGACTCCGGCAACCTCCCGTCCGGCGAGAGCTACGTCGCGCCGGTCGAGGGGACGGCCACCGGCACGCTCGTCTTCGACGGCGGCCTCGCGGGCGTCGGCGTCCTCGACGACCCGCTGACGGTCGAACTCGACGCGGGGCGTATCGCGTCCGTCGAGGGCGCGGCCGCCGACGAGTTCCTCGATGCGACGAGCGGCGACGACTGCGCCCGACGGGTGTGCGAACTCGGCCTCGGGACGAACCCCGCGGCGAGCATCATCGGGACCGTCCTCGAAGACGAGAAGGTGTACGGCACCTGCCACGTCGCCTTCGGGGACAACCTCGGCTTCGGCGGGACCATCGACTGCGACTCGCATCTCGACGGCGTCATCCTCGAACCGACGGTTTCGCTCGACGGCGACGTCGTCGTCGCCGACGGCGAGGTGCGCGTGTGAGCGACCTGGACCGGACGCCCTCGGTCGGTGACCGCGAGGGCACGGACCGCACGGAGCGCGCAGGCCACACAGACCACGCGGACCGACCCGCCCTCGCCGCGGCGGCCGACGAGGTTCCGGACCTCGCGCCGTGGTTGGCGCGCCGCGCCACGGTCCGCCAGTTCGACGCCGACGCCGAGATACCCGACGACGAGGTCCGCGCGATGGTCGACGCCGGGCGTAAGGCCCCGACGAGCGGGACGACCCAGATGTACTGTTTCGTCTGGATACGCGACTCCGACCGTCGCGAGCGGATTCACGAACTGTGTAGCCGCGGCACCGTGCAGGTCGAGGAGGCGAGCCACTTCCTTCTCGTCTGCATCGACCTCCGCCGGATTCGACTGTTGTTGGAACACCGCGACCGCGAGTTCCGGACGACGCCCGCAATGGGGCTGTTGGAGGGGTCGATAGACGCCTCGCTGGCCGCGATGGGCGTGATGCTGGCCGCCGAGAGCCGCGGCTACGGCGTCTGTCCCATCGGCAACATCCTGAACAACCTCACCGAAGTCGCCGCGACGGCCGACCTTCCGTCGGGCGTCCTGCCGATTTTCGGGCTCTGTCTCGGCGTCCCGCGTCACGGCGAGGCGACCGAGAACGCTCCGCGGGTCCCGCTCGACACGGTGCTCCACGAGGGCGGCTACCGCGACGCCACCGACGACCAACTCGACGCCTGCTACGACGCGATGAACGAGATGTACGGCGACAGCGTCTACGGCGACGACCGCCGCGAGTGGCAGGAGACGCTCGAACGCTACTGGGGGCCGAACGGCTTCATGAACCGCCGCGAGGGCGAACTGCTCGACGCGCTCCGCCAGCAGGGGTTCTTCGAGGCCCGCGGCATCGACGAGCCGGCGGACGCGGACGCGTTGGACGCGGAGTCGGATGCGCCGGACCCGGACGCCGACCGGAACGGCGGGGGTGCCGACTGATGGCCGAACTCGGCGTCCTCCGCGTGCTCACGCTGGACGACCCGGAGGAGATCGCCCGCCACGGGCGACTCGTCGAGCAGCAGTACCCGCACGTCTCGACGCTGTCGCGGTGTATTCCCGATCACCCCGAGGGGATTCCGAACGCGGCCGCCGAGGTCGACGCGCTCCCGTACATCGAGGCGCTCGGCCGCGAGATGGCGGCCGAAGTCGATGCGCTCTGTATCAGTTGCGCGCTCGACCCCGGCGTGGAGGCGCTCGGTGAAACGCTCGACATCCCAGTCGTCGGCGCGGGCGCGAGCGTGGCGGCCGTCGCGTCCGCCCGCGGCGAGCGCGTCGGGACGCTCGGCCTCGAAAACGGGGCCGGGTCGAGCATCCGACACCTACTCGGCGACCGACTCGCGGCCGAGGCAGTCGTCGAGGGCGCGGCGACGACGACCCACCTCACGACCGACGACGGGCGGGCGGCGATTCGCGCGGCGGTCGACCGCCTCGTCGACGCCGGCTGCGACGTCGTCGCGCCGAGCTGTACCGGCATCTCCTCGTCGGGCGCGATTCCCGACGCGCGGGCCGACGCTCCGATACCCATCGTCGACCCTGTCGTGGCGATGGGCGCGGTGGCGACGACCGCGGTCGCGCCGCCGCGTCCACCACGGCAGTAAGCTGCCGGACCACCCCGATGGCATTCCGCGCCGCTCGCGCCGCGCTCGGGGTCACGCGCGAGCGATTTTCTCGACAGTCGTCGGTCGATTGTACCGAGCCGCAGTAACGAGGTTCCGACTTCGAACGCTTCCGTCTCCGTGTTTCGAACCGCCCAAAGAGTCGGCCGGCCCCCGTCTCAGTCGTCGAGGTCGTCGTTTTCGAGCCGCCACGTGAATATCGCCCGGAGCACCGCGACGAGGCTGTTCGTCTCGCCGGCTCCCCAAATCGCCGTCTCCGAGCGGGGCTCCGACGGAGCCGCGTCTCTGCCGTTGACGAGCACGCTCACGATCGCGTCTCGACGGGCACGGCGAAGCAACTCAGCGAGATTACCGACGTACCGCGGACTCGCGTGTACGACGCGGTTCGCGTGCTGGAGGCGCAGGGGCTCGTCGAAGTCCAGCACTCGAGTCCGCAGCGGTTTCGGGCCGTTCCGCTCGCGGAGGCGACCGAGACGCTCCGTGCGCAGTATCAAAACCGAATCGACCGGCTCACGAACGCGCTGGAGCGGACCGACAGAATCGACTCGGACAAACAGGGCTCGGTTCAGGAAGTCTGGGCGATGTCCGGGGCCGAGGCCATCGCGAACCGAACGCACAAGCTCATCGACGACGCGGACGACGAAATCGTGCTCGTTCTCGGTGACGACTCGCTTCTGACCGACCGGTTCGTCGATGACCTGAACGCCCGAGCCGAGGCTGTGGACGTGCTCATCGGGGCGGCGACCGAATCCCTGCGACAGCAGGTGCGGGCGGCCGTCCCGAGCGCGACGACGTTCGTCTCCGGCCTTGAGTGGCTCCGCGGCGAGAAAACCGCCGAGAACCTCGCTATCGGCCGGCTCTTACTCGTCGACCGCTCGTCGATTCTCGTCAGCACCATCGTCCCCGCCACCGGCGAAGAACACGCGATTTTCGGCAGTGGGTTCCAGAACGGCCTCATCGTCATCTCGCGTCGGTTGCTGTCCCAGGGATTGCTCGGCCGCGACTCGGATTAATCCGCTCACGACGCTGCCGTTCGTTCGCACGTCGGTTCGCTCGACGACGCCTACAGTACGTCGTCCGGCAGTTTTTTTTTCGGTGGTCGTCGATGACGCGCAACAGCGGTTCGATATCGTCGAAGCGCGGACCTCTGCGGATATCGTACCAGTTCCCGCTCGGCTCGATGAGGCCCATCCGTTCGAGCTTCGGGAGGTGCACGTGGTACATCTCCAGTTTCAGTTCCCGCGCGTCGGTTCCTGGAAGTGTGTGGTCAGCGTCGAACGTGTTGTCGGGGCCCGCTCTGAGAAGCGCGAGAAGCAGTAGACGTCGTTCGACGTGTTGAATAGCCGTAAGTTGCGTGTCAAACGAGAGTGCCGTTGCTTCATCGTCCATGGTGCACGCGAATACGGCGGCAGTATTGTTCAATGCCACACAAATTCACGTAGTGGGTCTTTTTGATTATCCGAGTGAGGTGCGGGTATCTCAGTACGGTTGGACTCCTTTCGAGGACCCGAAACCGGCCGTTTCCGACTTCCCACCCGTTTTCACCTCCGATTCGGCGGCCGGGTGGCGGAAGGTGGACGCGCCGAGCGCCACAACCTATCACCCGCCTTTCTAGTTGTGATTTACTGATAGACTACCTACTAATAGTGAGCCATACCGAGAATTATTCATAAAGTAAAAAGATTGCTTTGTCTATAACCAAGAGTTAATTCAAAATCAGTCAATTTTATCACCCAAAAGCGGTAACCGTTGGTGTATGAGTGGCTCTGACCATAACTGGTGGCCAAACCAGTTAGACCTCGAAATTCTCGACCAGAACGCACAACAGACCGACCCGATGGGCGAGGAGTTCGACTACGCCGAGGAGTTCCAGAAGCTCGACTACGAGCAGGTGAAAGCCGACCTCGAAGAGCTGATGACCGACTCGCAGGACTGGTGGCCGGCGGACTACGGCCACTACGGTCCCCTCTTTATCCGGATGGCGTGGCACAGCGCCGGGACGTACCGCGCCCACGACGGCCGCGGCGGCGCGTCCGGCGGACACCAGCGTCTCCCGCCGATTAGCAGTTGGCCGGACAACGTGAACCTCGACAAGGCGCGCCGACTCCTCTGGCCCGTCAAGAAGAAGTACGGGAACCAGCTCTCGTGGGGCGACCTCATCGTCCTCGCCGGCAACGTAGCCCTCGAATCGATGGGCTTCGAGACGTTCGGCTTCGCGGGCGGCCGCGCCGACGACTATGTCGGCGACAAGGCCCCCAGTTGGGGTCCGGAAGACGAGTGGGAGACGACCTCTCCCGACCGCTTCGATGAGGACGGCAACCTCAAGGAGCCGCTCGGGAACACCGTGATGGGTCTCATCTACGTCAACCCCGAGGGTCCCAACGGCGAACCCGACCTCGAAGGCTCCGCGAAGAACATCCGCCAGACGTTCAGCGGCATGGCGATGAACGACAAGGAGACCGTCGCGCTCATCGCCGGCGGCCACACCTTCGGGAAGGTTCACGGCGCGGACTCCGGCGACAACCTCGAAGCCGAGCCCGAGGCGGCTCCCGTCGAGGAACAGGGCCTCGGCTGGAAGAACAACCACGGCTCCGGAAAGGGCCCCGACACCATCACCAGCGGCATTGAGGGCCCGTGGACCAGCGCGCCCACCCAGTGGGACATGGGCTACGTCGCCAACCTGCTCGACTACGAGTGGGAGGCCCACAAGGGCCCCGGCGGTGCGTGGCAGTGGCGGCCGGCCGACGAGTCGCCCGCGGACAAGATTCCGGACGCGGCTCCGGACGCGCACCTCCCCGACCAGTTCGTCGACCCGATGATGCTCACCACCGACATCGCGCTGAAGAAGGACCCCGACTTCCGCGCGGTGCTCGAGGAGTTCCGAGAGGACCCCGCGGAGTTCCAGGAGTCGTTCGCCAAGGCGTGGTACAAACTCCTCCACCGCGACATGGGCCCGCCGTCCCGGCTCTACGGTCCCGAGGTCCCGGACGAAGCGATGCTGTGGCAGGACCCCATCCCGGACGCCGACTACGACCTCATCGACGACGAGGACGCCGAGGAGCTCAAAGCCGAGCTTCTCGATTCAGGGCTCTCTGTCTCCCAGTTGGTCAAGACGGCGTGGGCCTCGGCGTCCACCTACCGCGACAGCGACAAGCGCGGCGGCGCGAACGGCGCGCGCATCCGCCTCGAACCCCAGCGTAGCTGGGAAGTCAACGAGCCCGACCAGCTCGCCGACGTGCTCGGCACCCTCGAAGAGATTCAGGAGTCGTTCAACGGCGCGCGGTCCGACGACACCCGCGTCTCGCTCGCGGACCTCATCGTGCTGGGCGGCGCTGCGGCCATCGAGGAGGCGGCGGCCGACGCCGGCTACGACGTCGAAGTGCCGTTCGAGCCCGGCCGGACCGACGCGTCGCAGGAACAGACCGACGTCGAGTCCTTCGAGATGCTCAAGCCCGACGCCGACGGCTTCCGCAACTACATCGCGGACGACGTCGACGAGCGCCCCGAGGACCTGCTCGTCGACAAGGCTGACCTGCTCGACCTCTCGGCGCACGAGATGACCGTCCTCGTCGGCGGCATGCGCGCGCTGGGCGCGAACTACCAGGACTCCGACCTCGGCGTCCTCACCGACGAGCCCGAGACGCTCACGAACGACTTCTTCGAGAACCTGCTCGACATGGACTACGAGTGGGAGCCGGTCTCGGACGACCAGTACCTGTACGAAGTCCGCGACCGCGAGACGGGCGAGGTCGAGTGGGAGGCCACCCGCTTCGACCTCATCTTCGGCTCGAACTCCCGCCTGCGCGCCATCGCGGAAGTGTACGGCGGCGACGACGGCGAAGCAGAGTTCGTCGAGGACTTCGTCGCGACGTGGCACAAGGTCATGAGCCACGACCGCTTCGACCTCGAATAACTGCGCTCCCCGCCGCGTTCGGTCGCGGTTGCGGCGCGCGAAATCGGTTCCCGCCGCGGCGTCTGCGGTCGCGGTCGCCGTTGCGGGCTGACGGCTGACTTTTTCGCTCGCTTTTTTCGCTCTCACTCGGTCCCCGAGCGACTGCCGGCGAGTCAGTCGTCGGCCGGAACCTCGCAGTCGAACGTTTCGAGCCGTGCTTGCAGGCCGCCGGTCTGGTCCCTGAGTTCGTCGAGTTGTTCCCGAACCCCCGAAATCGTCGCCGCTCTGGACTCGGCTTGGCTCGCCAGCGCGTCGCTCTGTTCTGCGATATCCCGCGAGCGGTCGGCGACGCCGATGATTGCGTCGACCACCTCTTCGGTCGTCCGCGCGCCGTCGTCGGTCGCCGTGGCGACCTCGTCGACCGACATATCGACGCTCTCGACGATGTCCGAGACCGCCGCGAACGCTTCTGCGGCGTCGGTCGTCGTCGATCGGCCCGTTTCGAGCTGCGCCTTCGTCTGTTTCATCTCCGTCTGTACGCGCGCCACGTCTTCGATTGTCTCGGTTATCGTCCGCTCGATGGCCGCCGAGTGGTCCTGAGTCTCGTCGGCGAGGGATTTCACCTCCTCTGCGACGACCGCGAACCCCTCGCTGCCGTCCGAGGCGCGGGCGGCCTCGATGTTGGCGTTGAGCGCGAGCGTGTTCGTCTGCTCGGCGATCGACTCGATGAGGTCGGTGCTCTTCGAGACGTCGTCCATCCGGTCGTCGAGCGACTCGACCAGCGACGCGAGTTCTTCGACGCTCCGTTCGACGCTCTCGATTGCCTCGATAGCCGCCGCCGCAGTTCCCGTGCCCGCCTCGGCGGCCTCCGCAGCGTCGCTCGCCTCGCCCGAGACCTGGTCGGCGTTCGCGGCGATTTCCTCGATTGTCGCCGACAGACTGCTCAGCTCGTCGGTCGTGGATTCGAGGTCGTGAGCCTGCTCGCGCACCTCCGTGGCGAACGACCCCACGTCGGCCGCGAGCTGTCGTTGCGTCCGTTCGAGCGTTTCGGCGTCGTCGTGAACCGACCGCGTCGTCCGCTCGACGGTCGCCGCGAACGCTCGGAGATCGACGATAGTCGACGAGAGGTCGCGCTTCATCGCCGTGAACGCGTCGCTGATGGCTTCGATGGCCTCGATATCCGACCCTTCGGGCGGGTTCGCGGTGAAATCCCCCTCCGAGACGGCGTCCATGGCCGCAGCGAGTTCGTCGGCCTGCACCATCAACTGCTCGTTCAGGCGCTCGACTTCGGCTTTCGCCTTCTCGCTGTCTTCGAGGCTCTGCATCCTCTGTCTGGTCTCCTCGCGGGAGCGCTCGACAGAGAACCAGTTCGTGACTAACGCCGACGCGAGCATGAGGATGAACACCGCGTGGACGAGCCCCCAGCCCATCGGGTTCGCGATGGCGTCGGGGTGGTTGTACACCGCTTCCGGGTGGTCCATGCCGAAGACGCCGTGCTGGATGGCGACGTACAGGATGCCGACGACGAACGGGAGCCAGTCCTCATAGACCGCGAGGACGGCCACGATGACGAAAAAGTGGAAGTGCGCCTCGATGTAGCCGCCCGAGAAGTAGACGAGCAGAGCCGAACACGTCAGCAACCCGATTGATGCGAAACCGCTCCGCATCCGGCGCGGGAGCCACGGGAGCCACGCGAACAGCGCCAACCCCACGACCGCTCCGACGCCAAGCAAGACGTGCTCGGCGGGCGCGGCGGCGAGCGTCGCACCCGTGACGTACGGCTCCGACCCGGTGAAGTTCCCGAGAAAGTACAAAAGCGGCGCGTGCGCCACGAGGAAGACGAGGATGTTTCGGTGACGCGCCCGCCACGACTCGCTCGGGATCGAGTCCCCCTGCGGGACGTATCTCACTGCGTCTCGGAGCCGCTGTCGCCACCGCCCCACACCGCGTCGAGGGTTCTGCGTGTCCGCTGTCGGCGTTCCCATACCCCTCCCCTTCGACTTCGGGGTGAAATGAATTGCCGCTCGTTTATCAGCGTTGATTCTGCTACCGGGAGAATTTCTCTCTAAAACCGATATATTGTGGTATTTGTAGGATTTCGACAGCCAATTATTTAACTTCCGACACGTTTCCGTGTGGTCGACGGAACCCGTCGTTTGATGGCTATCGGCGGGGGTAGCGTGCAGTGAGCATCCGACCAGAGTTGGGTGGTTCGGTACAAGGTGAGCCCTCTCGTTCACACGAAACGGCACAAAACGGACCCGACGGGATTCCCGCGAGCGAAGCGAGCGGGAAGTCGTCGGGGGAGTGAGGCCGAAGGCCGAACGGACCCGACGGGCTTTCGTACGGTGAATGGACGGAGTCTAGATTTCAGTGGATTGAGGGTCTGTACGGCGCATTTTTCAGCGTGGTCAACAAGTCTCATTTTTGGCTTCATTCCGTTCGAAATCTGAACGTCGGCATTTATCTCCCGGACAGAACGATTCGTTGTCAAACCGTCTCCTTGCTAGTAGACAACGGTGACTCGAACACGTTTTCTTGTTCAGTAGTTTAAATAGTAGTTTCACAAAATCTGGGATCACTGACTACTATTCCAAATTCTCCGGGTTGCTCTGTACATGCTGCGTCTCGTTTCCCAATCTTGTTCAATTGGTATATCCGTAGTTATACATGCTGGCGCCCAGTATTGGATGAAAATGCGGACGAAGAAGCTCCCAAAGGAGGTACCGGGGAAATACGTCGAGTACCATCCGCGTCCGTACTACTCACTAGACCCGCTTCCTCCAGAGCCGAAAATCGAACTCCCCGACGAGACACACGACCTCGTCGCCGACGCAGCCTACCAGATTGGCCGTGTCGATGGCATCAGTTCGACGGTCGATTTCGCTGCCGTCCTCTATACGACGCTCATCCGAATCGAGGCAGTCGAGTCGGCCCGAATCGAGGGCGCAGAAGTCGATTATCAGGACGTCGCCGCGTTCCACACGAAACACGAAGACAGCGCCGATGCAGAGGAACAAAGCAAGGACTTGCGTGAGGCCCTGAACTACGAGGAGGCGCTTCTGTACGGTATCGACCACGTCGAAGGCGGGGGCGAACTCACGCTCGATTTGATTACACATCTTCACGAGATGCTTCTCGATGGTGTCCGTAACGAGGGCGATGTCGTCGGAGAGTTCCGTGACCACATGGTCCGGCTCGATAGTCCAAACCCAGCCAAAGACCCGTTTATTCCTCCGTCGGCGTCGTCTCTCGATGACCTCATGTCTTCGCTCGTCGAGTACGTCGAGTCGGACGGTGAGTACCACTCACTCGTCGACGCCGCGATTATCCACTACTTCTTCGAGACGGTCCACCCGTTTTCGGATGGGAACGGTCGTCTCGGCAGACTCGTCATCATCCTCTATCTGGTTGACCAAGGCTACATCGAGAGTCCGTACATCTATCCGAGTGCCTACTTCAACCGGAACAAGGTCGAGTACGTCGAGAAGATGCGCGCCGTGAGCGAGCAGGGTGAATGGGTCGAGTGGATCGACTTCTTCCTCGAAGCGCTCCGGTCGCAGGCCGAAGAGTCGTACGACCGCACGTGGGCACTCAAAGAACTGCAGTCGAGGTACGAGACGGACTACGCCGGAAACACGTCGACAGACCAGTTCGCCCGCAAATTGCTCGAAATCCCGTACTTCACGGCGAACGACATCGTCCGGGAACTCGACGTATCACGTGGAACTGCGTACAACGTCATCGAGAACCTCGAAGACGCCGGTCTCATCGAAGAAGTGACCGGGGCCGAGTGGGGCCGAGAGTACAAGGCGGTCGACGTGTTCGACGTGTTCGAGTAGGCCGCTTCGGCGCGAAGGTTTAAGTCATAAACCGGGACCATCCCGGTTTATGAACCGTCGAACGTTCCTCACCTCGCTCGCACTCGCATCGACTGCCGGTTGTACGACGACGAAGTCTGATTCGGCCGTTGCATCGTCCGGGGAGGACACATCTCCATCCTCCGAGGCGACGACGAGTGGACCAGTACAACGCCCGGTTGGGGAGTCGTACTCACGGCCCGATGGTGCTACCATTGTGGTTGCATCCGCTCGGTTCACTGGAGCAGCACGGTTGGTCGACGGAACCACAATCAGCCCAGAGGAGGGTAACGCTTTGATCTTAGCTGACGCCCGGGCAACGAATACGGGTGAATCGGTCGTCGACCTCCCTTCTCGTGACTCCCTGGCACTTATCACCGGTGGGAGCCAGTACCGACCTCTCAAACCGAAGGGGAAACCGGGCGGGGAACCGACGCTGTCGTTCCCGTTCGGTGGGGCACTTTATGAAACAGTCGAAGACGCCCATCCTAACGCCACCGCGCTGGGCTGGGTTTTCTTCGAGGTCCCGGCTGACTCGACGGATTTCCGTCTATCACTCTCCGATTCACGTTCGTCTACCGTGGAAGCATATTGGGAAGGGTCGGTTGACCCGAGTTCACTCCCGGACATGGAGGTCACGTCGCTCGACGCCCCGGAAGAACACGTCAACGGTGGCGAAATAGAGTTCTCTGTGTCGGTGACTAATACAGGCGGAAGCCCTGGGCTGTTCAATCAACGGTTCTCTGTCGTGCGGAGCAACGTGCCGAACGCACCGGGCGGCATACTCGATGCGACGGTCGAACCCGGAGAGACGGTGACGATCAAAAAAACGCTTCCAGCAAAAGGGGTTCAAGACGTAACAATCGCAGTGCCTCCCGCGTTCGAGAAAACGACTCACGTCGTTCCCACGAAGGCACAGTTTGGAAGCTCTCACGAGCTACCGAACGGTGTCAAACTTCGGGTAGACAAACCGATAGTCAGTGATACGGTTTGGGTCGAGGAAAACGGAGGTGGCTTCGAGAACCGTTCGATCGACAGACGCTCGTTCGCTGTCTTCGAGATAACTGCGTGGAACCCGACGGATTCGACCATCTCAGAACCCGACAAGGACTGGTTCGAAGTCGAAGGCAACGGGTTCGTCGATTCGAATTCGAATCGTGGGTTCGCCCGTGGACTACGTGAACCAGTCGAGATGCCATACTTTCGTGGTTCGCGTGAGATTGCCCCCGGAGAAACGACGAATGGTGTCCTCTACTTCGACGTTCCAAAGAACACGAGTACTGGCGACATCGCTTGTCGAGTGAAATGGCCGGTGACGGAACGTGCGAACATGGTCTGTGAATGGAAGATGGGCGAATAACCCAGACGCACAGTTGCATCTCCCGATGAAAATTTGGACGAGACGTATTCGAATACCTTCTAGTTCGCTAAATGGTGTGCCTGAGCACCGAATGAAATCGCGGACAGCTCGTTCGTTGGATTGGTGAGTGGCTTTCTGGAGTCTCTGAGCACCAAATATACAGTTTTAGGAAATGATGGACTCGACGGAATGTAAGTAGTATGTACTGCTGGCATCCCAAATTCCGGAGACATCCTATTACCGCACCTCCCGAAGAACGCGACGACGAACCTCCATCCGCTCACGGTGCGTGCGCTTGTCGTAGTGCTTGTCAAGCACGTCCACAGACATGTTCATCCGCTCACTCACGATCTCGACCGGGACGCCGTCGTTCAGCGACTCGGTGATCGCACCGCGGCGAACGTCGTGCGGCGAGACCGTCGAAGGACAACGAGACGCTTTATCACGCCTATCGGCGGGCCTGCTGTTCCAGCAGTGAGGTCCGCTTCTGCGAAACCTATCGAACAGCGATAGGTGTGCGTAGGTGCTTCCGTATCCACACCAATAGAGTATAGTTACATGATTGTAACGGTGTGTTTGTTTTTCGAACCAGATAGTGTTTGGTAGAGCCTAAATCGCCTGAATTTTGTATTCTAGTGCGCGTTGTTAGAACCGAATGCGGAAACACGCAGATTGGTTGACACAGGCTGATGAGAGAATCCTAGAATTCGTTTCTGAATATGGGAACCATCCTCCAAAAGCGATCTGCGACCGATTAAGCGAGATTGGTGGTGGGATGAATTACAATCCGTCGTACATTCGCAGAGAATGTCGAAAGCTTGCTGACTATGGGCTTTTGAAAAACGTAGGGAGCGGGACGTACAGCCTCACGGAACTTGGTACTCAATTTCTCAACGGCCAAGTTGATGCATCAGAGATCACTGAGGACAGCGACGCAAATCAATGACCACCAGCCTCTTCCTAAAGTCAAAAGAGTACATCCCAGATCACGAATACTATGAGCACCACCCGTCGAAGACTCAATCAGTAAATATCGAAGTCAATCTCGAGGAGCCTTATTTCGAAGTCAAGACAAGAACGGAACACGACGAGCGGTACCAGACCCGAGAATACAGCGTCTACGTATATTTGGTACCGCACAAAGAGGAGCAACTTCTGCAACTCTTCAACTTTCTTCTCCAAGATAAACCAGATGATAGTGCAGAATCTGATTCACTTAATCTGAGTCTTAAGGAGGGTCACTACCACGACCGTCGTAACGACATTAAAAAGAGAATTAGCCATGTGCAGTTCTTCGCAAAGTGGAATCGTATTATAATCGAAACGATGTCTGGTGAGAACCCAGTCATTCCTTATTACAATATTGCCAACTACAACGCCCCAAAAGACCGCGATAATTTGGAAAAGTTACAGGAATTCATTACAAAGCTGAAGTCAAGACAAGACTCGAGAGCAGGTATTTCGCTAACGGAACTTGAGGCAGGTATCATTAAACAACTCGAAGATACCAAGTACGGTTCAGAGGCTGTTAAACATCTGTCTGAGGGTGATGGATGTCTGAGAAACAACCTACATCACCCAGCACTCACCTCGTATATACACGCGATTGAGTGGGCTGCAATAGCATATTTGGAAGATGCTTGCGAAGTTGATATCATCGGTAGAGAACAAGATGGCAACCTGTACTATTTCGCTAAGGGTGCTAATTCTGTAATTTCAGAACTGAAATCGAATACTACAATCGATCAAAAGACAATATCGAAGATTAAAAGCATGAACCGGGCAGAAAGAAGGTGGATGGCGCATCACAAGTCCGGTGAAGTGCTTGAATCAGAAGTTATTGCAATCCGCGAGCGGCTGTTTGAGTTGCTTAGACAATTGTTTTGACAGTCGGATTCTCTGCGAAATATATGCACTGGGGGGTGTTTTGCGTGGTTCTTGGGTAAACAAGCGTGGATCTTTTTTATACTTCGATGCCTGTGACGATAATCATCTCGGAGATCTTGACTGTTCGCTCCAAATCTATGCACAGCAATTTCGTTCACGCTGCTGATAGTGCGTACATCGAGGATATCGTATACATTCACGCCTGATCCCGGGGAGTCAGATGAAATCTATGCCTTCTAGATCTCTGGTCTGATTTAGTTCTGAGCAGCCTGCGCGTCATATACTCACCCTCATTTGAACCCGGTACTTCGGATAAGTCTCAAATAATGGAATATTTGTTCCACCTCCATTTTAGGCCGCCCTAGATGTTCTTGGAATTATACTGCTAGAACGCATCTGAAGGCCGTGATGTGGCTATTTTCCAGAACATGTAATCCAGAGTGACAGTATTATGTGTATCTTACATGTGTTGTTCATTCAGGGAAACTACTATATATGTTGGTGCGCTGCTAGCTAGCGAGAAAGATAGGTAAATCGCAATATCATCTGAGCCTTCCGAGGAGGACTCGGTTCCCGTTGCAGCGGGATCCGGGCACGCCCGAACCCAAGCCCTCACTCAGGAGAATACAATTCAGTTCTTTTACTGAGTGCAGATATAGATTTGGGTCGGCGAGATATATCCCCAAACCCCTAACAAATTGACCGCAAAATACGACCGACTAGCAGCACGAATTCGAGATCACGATATAAACCAAGGGTATACCCCCACGGTTGGTGACCAAATCACGTGTGCAATACAGTTGTACAAGAGAGACTTCGTTGAATCTAGTGGCAACGAAGTAGCGAAGTCTGAGATTGAAGAGTGGACTAACATCAAACTGAGCCACGATGTTGACTCAGTAATGAGCAACCTTTCCGAGACGGATGTCGTTAGTGTAGATGATTCTGGTGGGAAATTCGTTCTCAACAAAAGGCTGGACAAGGCGTTCTGGTCTTTCGAGGAGAATGTGACCGAAATTGATCGCATCCTTGATGAGGAGATCGAGGCACTCATCAACGACATTCGAGAGCGAGAGAAGACAGCACAACTCGCAGCAGATGGTGGTGAGGAGGACAGAAACTCACCATCGCTCCGTGAGATTGTTGCTGACGTTTTAGAAGTCGAACCGTTTGAGGTCGAACTAGCTCTACTTGAGAATCAATCGGCATACGAAAAGCTCGGAATGTACAGCTCGGTTACTAACCGCTTAGACTCCGAAGACGATCTCAAGATGGGCGATGGGTACGGATACATGGGCTGGCACTTTGTCGCTCATAAATACCAACTCAACAAGACGGGTGAGAGACTGGTCGAAAACGAACAACTAGACCAGGACTGGCAGTAAACCAACTGTAATCTCTTTCTACAGGCTTAGGGTAGTGTAGTTTCAGAGCAATCGATCCGGCGAATCTCTTGCCCGACCAGTCCTTGAACCAGCTCAGTCTCATGAAGCGGCTGGATCGGGCCGTCCTCCGGCACCGGTCGAACGACGTAGACACCTTTGCCGAGTCGCTGGACGTGCATGTTCTGGTCCTCGCGGTCCTCTTCGTCGGCAGCGATGACGCCATCGAGGACGAGATCGTCGCGGTCGAGTGCAACAAGCGGAGTGCCGTCGTGGTTTCGGAGCTTGCGGAATACCATTGTTGACACCTCACCGGCCACCCAATCCTACTTAGTTCTATCTCCAAAGTCACCCATTACGAATGCAGGCCGTGGTCGGTGTAGACCGTGAAATTACTAGACCGCGTACACTTCGAGCAACGGCCACCACCACACACCCCCTTGGCGACGTATAATTACTTACAGTATGGTTCGATTTGGTGGGGTTCCGGTGGTGGCCGGTCCCCGGTGATAACTCGATTTCGGGTGTTGGAGTGCTCGAGGAACTGCGAGATTGACGTGGGTCAAAGGTCACTCTGAGAGACGCGACTGGTGCTGGAAACAGCTGTCGCTCAGTCTTCTACTGCCGTTCAAAACAGGTGAGGAAATTCGTTCGCGAGTTACTCGTGAAGCGCGTCGAGCAGCTCGAAGTCCTCTTCGATGAACCGAGCAATCCGCTCTTCGTGGTCGTCGGATTCCTCGTCGGAGTGAGAGAGACTCATTGATTGAATAAATCAATGAAGTAGACCGGCTTGAGTCTTTCCGTGGTTCACGGCTCGAGTTTATCGTGGTCGAGATCTCCTGTTTCCAGCCAGATAGCGAGTTCTTCGGTATCGAAACGGCGAATTCGCTTCATCACCTGTATCGCGGTTTCTCCTGTGTCTGCTGGCTTCGCCCCATGGCGGTCCAGGTAGTCGCGCATCGTCAGCCATGCAGTCCGCTTGTTTCCGTCTTCGAAGTAGTGTTCCGTTGCGATTTCGCGCAGAAGTGCAGCGGCACGGGGGTATACCGGTTCGGACTCTGAGACCCTTCTGAGTAGCCGTTTGAATTTCAACCTCGGGGCAGCGACGCGCGTCCCACGATATTTGAGATCCCAATGCTCTTCCACAAGCTCGTGAGTCGTTAAGATCTCTTTGGCGGTGGGGAGTTCGTCGCTCACTACACCCGAGTCTACAGTAATTGGACATAAATGGGACGCTACGCGTCGCCCGACTAGGCGTGACGTTTCGAGCCCCTCTTCGCGTGCATCACCTGGAGGTGCGGAGGCGGAGGGTTATTTTTCCACAGTTGTGACGTTAGTCACACTCCCTAAGGGGGCTTTCCCGCCGAGCGGGACAGTACCCGCTCGATCTCCCTGAGCGCGGCCGCTCATGGGGAATCGAGGCTCCACCCGAAAACAGGGTTCAGCCCAAAATCGGTGAGTAGTATATAAAAGAAGGAACCGACCGAGAGCGTTGCCACTCAGGAGGCCACCGGCTACAGGTGCTTCCGAGCGACCGTGCTCTGCACGGGGCCGTACGCCCGGTCATAGGTCACAATCGCGTTGAGGAACCGCCGAGAGTCGAGTCCGGCGTCACACCACGCGCTGTATCCCTCCTCGAGCACGTCGGGCAGGTACTCGCCGGTCGCCGTGGAGTTCTTCGACTGAGTGAGCACCGTCCGGATACGAATCCGTACGCGGTCGTCTCGGTCGTCCATCCCGGCGACGACTTCCGCGCCGTAGCGGTTCAGCCAGTTCTGCAGCGCACGACCAGACCGCTCCAGGTCGCGGGGGTCGACGTTCAGTACGTTCTCGATCCGACCGGCGACCGAGTCCACCACGTCGTCCGCGATGCTCACCAGCTCGCGCACTTCCTGCGCGGTCTTCGAAGAGACCCACCTTACGACTCCACCATCGTTTTCGAGGAGTCCCGAGAGACGCTGCAGAACGCGGTAGATCGTCGTGGAGGACCAGCCGGTAGCAGTCGTGAGCCGGACGTTTTCTACATATAGAAAACGCCAAAAAATTGGACGCACCCGACGGGATTCCCGCGAGCGAAGCGAGCGGGAAGTCGTCGGGGGAGTGAGGCCGAAGGCCGAACGGACCCGACGGGATTTGAACCCGCGACATCTTGGTCCGGAACCAAGCACTCTGTCCACTGAGCTACGGGCCCTCAGCGGAGAGAGCTACACGGCACCGACGTAAAACCGTTGTGGAACCCGCGCCGGCGGCCGATTACGTTCCGGTCGCGTCGGCGTCGACGACGCTGTGTTTCCACGTCCCGCGGGTGAACCACGCCGTGGCCGCAATCGCGCCGAGAATCTGTCCGACGGCCATTCCGAGCCAGATGCCGGTCTCGGCGAAGCCGAACTGGAACGAAAGCAGGTAGACGATGGGCACGCGGCCCAGCCAGAGCGCGAACAGCGAGAAACCGAGGGCGGTCTTCGTGTTCCCCGCGCCGCGGTACGCGCCGAGGACGACCTGGAGGACGCCGATGAAGCCGAACTCGACAGCGCGGATGCGGATGTACTCGACGCCGAGGTCGATGGTTCGGGCGGCCGAGGCGGTCCCGGTCTGGAGGAAGAACGCGACGACGGGTTCGGCGAAGACGTACGCGAGCACGCCGGTGGCGAGCATGACGCTCGCGCCGACCTTGGCGGCGAGCCAGACGGCGCTCTCGGCGCGGTCGGGGTTCCCCGCGCCGAGATTCTGGCCGACGATGGTGTTGGTCGCCCGGCCGAGACCGAGCGCTGGGAGGAACACGAGCGACGTGAGACGGTTGCCGAGGCCGAACGCGGCGACGACTTCGGGGGCGAAGGTGACGACCATCGCGGTGAGGGTGATGAAGCCGAGGGCGGTGGCGGACTGCTCGATGGCGCTCGGGACGCCGATATCGACGATTTGCTTGATGTACTCGAACTGCGGGCGGAAGTCAGCGAGTTGTACGTCGGGGCCGGCGCTCGTCCCGAAGATGACGTAGATGCCGATGACGGTGGCGACGGCGCGCGAGAGGACCGTCGCGTACGCCGCGCCGGCGACTTTGAAGCCGTCGAAACCCGTGGCGGCGAAGAGTTCGGCCTGCAGTCCCTCCTGCCCGAGCATCGAAAACAGCGGGTTGGCGTCGAAGCCGAAGATGAACACCGGGTCGATGACGACGTTGATGAGGACGCTGATGAACATCACGACCATCGGGGCGCGGGTGTTGCCGTAACCGCGCATGAGCGCGGAGAAGACGAAGAAGCCGAACAGGAACGGCAGGCCGAGGAAGAACACGCGCATGTAGTCGCCGGCGAGGGGGATGACCTGTCCGGCGGTCGCCTCCGAACTCGGGAGGACGCCGAGCATCGCGTCGGTGGCGAAAAAGCCGATAACGCCGACGACGACGGCGATGACGGTGATGAACGTGAGCGTCTGTCCGGCGACGGTCCCGGCGGAGCCCTCGCTTTTCGCGCCGGTGTACTGCGCGACGAGCGTGCTGCCGGCGACGGTGAAGCCGCCCCCGACGGAGATGAGAAGGAAGATGAGCGGAAACGCGAGGCTGATGGCGGCGACGGCGTCGGTCGAGAGCCGGCCGAGCCAGACGGTGTCCGCGAGGTTGTACGCCACCTGGAGGAGTTCGGTGACGATAATCGGCCACGCCAGTTCGAACATCGGCCGTTTGAGGTCGCCTTCGGTGAGGGAACCTCCTTCGGGGAGGGACACTGAACAGGTGAGACACGCGGAGACCGTTTGAAAGCGTCGATAGGCGTCGTCGCCCGAGGAGACCGTCGGCGGCGGGCGGGAGCGATTCTCACGTAACCGACCGCAGCCGACGATGCGGGAGCTATTCGCAGAAGCGGCGATGACGGCTCACGAACGGATGGCGTCGCGAGAAAAGGTGGGTGGTTGCGGTCGTCGCGTTACGGGGCTTCGCCGGTCTCGATGGCGAAGTCGGCTTTCGGGTAGGCGACGCAGGTGAGCGTGTACCCGTTGTCCATCTCTTCGTCGGAGAGGGTCTCTTGGGTGTGGTGCGTGATGTACTCCTCTGCTGGGCCGTCGGTAATCTTTGCGGCACAGGAGACACACGAACCCTGTCGGCACGCATAGGGGAGGTCCATCCCGGCGTCTTCGCCCTGGTCGAGCACCGTCTCGTTGCTCGCCAGCTCGATGGTCTCGCCCTGCTTGACGAACTCGACTTCGAAGTACTCGACTTCGTCTTCGGGTATGTCGGCGGGACTCGGTTCTTCCTCCGCTTCCTCGCCTTCGAGTTCAGCGCCCTCTTCGCCGCCACCGACCGCGGCGACGCCGCCGCCGCCCCCGATAGAGCGGTTCATCGGCTCGGGGAAGTCGGTCTCTGCGACGGTCGCCGCGCGGCGTTCGAGGACCTCCTGTGTGATGTCGGCGGTCGGCTCCCAGCCGGTGCCCTTCGAGTAGTGCAGGGCGACGGCGAGGAGTACCAGGACCAATCCGGCCCCGACACCCACCAGACTGATGACTGCCATACCGGCGGATATGGAGGGAGGGGTTAAGGAAATTGTGATTGTGGCGGCACCCGCGGGCGGTCGATTTCGCCGCCGAGACGAGGGTTTCACCGGGGTTCCCACAATATCGGGGGGCGAGAACGGCGCCCGTCTCGGGCGCGCCGAGAGCATCGCCGGGCACGACCGGTAGTTCGCGGCCGCGTCAGTCGTCCTTCCGCGCGACCTCGTGGCGGCCGAAGCCGTACCGGAGCCGGTTGGCGAGGCGGCGGGAGAAGCGGTCGTCGGCGCGGGAGCCGAACCGCTCGGCCAGCGACTGGTAGATGAGCGGGACCGGAACCTCCTGTTCGAGCGCCTCTTGGACCGTCCACGTGCCGGTCGAGCCGCCCGCGACGTGGTCGTCCACGTCGCCGAGGTCGCTGCCCTCCTCGCGGAACGCCTCCTCGCAGAGTTCGAGGAGCCACGAGCGGATGACCGCGCCGTTGTTCCACGTCTTGGCGACCGATTCGAGGTCGAGGTCGTAGCGACCCTCGGCGAGCAGTTCGAAGCCCTCGCCGTACGCCTGCATCAGCGCGTACTCGACGCCGTTGTGGACCATCTTTACGTAGTGGCCGGAGCCGGAGTCGCCCATGTGGCCGTGGCCGTCGGGACCGGTCGCCACGGCGTCGAAGACGGGCGTTAGTTCGTCGTAGGCCCACTGCGGGCCGCCGACCATGAGCGAAAAGCCGAGGTCAGCACCGGCGGGGCCGCCGGAGGTGCCGCAGTCGAGGTAGGCCGCCGAGCACGCCTCGGCGCGCCGCACGGACTCCTCGAAGTGTGAGTTGCCGCCGTCGACGACCACGTCGTCACCGTCGAGGTGCGGGTCGAGGTCGTCGAGCGTCGCGTCCACCGCGTCGCCCGCGGGGACCATGAGCCAGATTCGCTTGTCGTCGTCGAGCCGGTCGACGAGGTCGGCGACGCTGTCCGCGGGTTCGGCACCCGCGTCGGCGGCCGCCGCGACGGCTTCCGCCGAGAGGTCGAAGGCCACGACCTCGTGCCCGGCATCGAGCACTCGGTCGACTACGATGCGCCCCATCCGGCCGAGGCCGATGACGCCTAGTTGCATGCGTCGGCATCGTCCGCGGGGGGTGGTAGTGGTTGTGGTTTGGCGCGTGCGCGGCCGTCCGCCGAGGCGATACCGCCGGAGCCGGCCGCCCGCTCAGAGCCGCGCCAACAGCGCCTCGGCCAATCGGTCGCCGGCGGCGTCGTCGGTCCGGAAGAACAGTTCGGGTTCGATGAGTTCGACTTCGAGGAGGAGGAAGTCGTCGCCGCGTTCCACGCCGTCGACGCGGGCGTACAGCGGCGGGTCGCCGCCGAGGTGGGCCGAGACGGCGTCGACGACGCACCGGGCGTTGTCGCGCAGCGTCTCGCTCGGCTCCTCGACGTGGACGCTCCCCCCGTGTTTCTCTTGGACGCGGTAGTCGCCGGGCTCGGGGCGCTTGACCACCGCGTGGCTGAACTCGTCGCCGAAGAAGACGAGCGACCACTCGCCGTCTTCGATGTCCGGTGCGAACTCCTGAACCAGCACGTCCTTCTCCGCGACGAGGTCGTCCACCCACGGCTGGGCGTCGGCGGCCTCCGCGCGGCTCAGCTGTCTCGTCTCGAATGCGCCCGCGCTCACGGCGGGCTTGACGACGAGTTCGTCCCACCCTCGCGTCTCGAAGACGGCTTCGAGAGACACGTCGCCGCCGCGTTCGACGTACTCGGTCGGCAGCGTCGAGACGCCGGCGTCGGCGAGGTCCCGCAGGTAGAACTTGTGGCTGTTCCAGTCCAGCGTCGCCGGCGGGTTCCACACCGCGCAGTCGGCGTCGGAGAGGCGGTCGACCCACGCGGCGTAGGCCCTCGGATGCCGGTAGTAGTCCCAAATCGACCGGACGACCACGGCGTCGAAGTCGCTCCAGTCGACCGACTCGTCGGACCAGACGACCGGCTCCGCCGACACGTCTCGCTCCCGGAGCGCCGCGAGGAACGGGGCGTCGTCGTCGACGAGTCCCGGGAGGTCCTCGGAAGTGGCGAGTGCGATGGAAGTCACGGGAGAGAATGGTAAATATCGGGCGATAAGGGTTCTGTAACGCTCGGCACGTCCGCCGAAACCCCCCCCGCGTCGAGGTCGCGGTGGATGGCCTCGCGCCCGCAGCCGCCGACGTTTTCACCGCCCCGCGCGAGGGTCGCGTATGGACGAACGCATCCACGAGCACGCCGCGGTGCTCGTCGACTGGAGCGCGCGAATCGAGGCCGGCGACGACGTGGTCGTCTCCGTCGGTGAAGGGGCTCACGACCTCGCGGTGGCCGTCGGCGACGCCCTCGGCGAGCGCGGCGCGAACGTCGTCACGACCTACGCCTCCGAGGAGGTCCAGCGGGCGTACCTCCGCGCGCACGACGGCGACTTCGAACTCCCCGAACACGAACTCGCCCTCTACGAGGCCGCCGACTCGGTGCTCTTCCTCGGCGGCACCCGCAACACGGCGGCGACCGCCGACGTACCGACCGAGACGCGCCAGGCCTACGGCCGCGCCACGAGCGAGGTCAAAGAGGCGCGCATGGACACCGACTGGGTCTCGACGGTCCACCCGACCCGCGCGGCGGCCCAGCAGGCGGGAATGTCCTTCGAGGAGTACGCCGACTTCGTCTACAACGCGATTCTCCGCGACTGGTCGGCACTCGCCGAGGAGATGGCGAACATGAAAGACGTGCTCGACGCCGGCTCGGAGGTTCGCATCGTCAAGGCCGACACCGACCTCACGATGTCCATCGAGGGGCGGATCGCCGTCAACTCCGCGGCGTCGGTCGCCTACGACTCCCACAACCTCCCGTCGGGCGAGGTGTTCACCGCGCCCGTCGAGGACGCCGTCGAGGGCGAGGTGTTTTTCGACGTGCCGATGACGCTGGAGGGCCAGCGCGTCGAGAACGTCCACCTGACGTTCGAGGGCGGCGAGGTCGTGGACTTCTCCGCGGGCGCGGGCGAGGACGCGCTGGCCGGCATCCTCGACACCGACGAGGGCGCGCGCCGACTCGGTGAACTCGGCATCGGCATGAACCGCGGCATCGACCGCTTTACCGACAGCATCCTCTTCGACGAGAAGATGGGCGACACCGTCCACCTCGCGGTCGGTCGAGCCTACGGCGCGTGTCTCCCGGAGGGCGAAGACGGCAACCAGTCCGCGGTCCACACGGACATGATAACCGACATGAGCGAGGACTCGCGCATCGAAGTCGACGGCGAGGTCGTCCAGCGGAACGGCACGTTCCGGTGGGAAGACGGGTTCTGAGCCGTTATCGCCCCGTTTTCTGACTACCCTCCCGCTGGGGCTGCGATTAAGATACCATGTTCACCGATAACGCTGCGCTTACTAAAACCGTCTGAGGACGTAGCGCTCAGTCATGGCGCGATTCGGCCGAACGAGGCGGCGGTTCCTCGAACTGGTGGGAAGTGGTGCGGTAGTGGGTGTCGCTGGCTGCCTCGGCGGTGGTGGCGGCCAACAGGAGACCGAGACGGAGACGACAACGACCGAAACGATGGACGACGACCACGGCGAGGAGCGTCCCGAGGGCGTCTCCGCGGAGGAGTTCGAACGCGGCCCGGTTCCGGAGGCCTACCGGGCGGCGCTCTCGCAGGCGAACGAGCGGCGGAACCCCGACGACCTGTTCACGAAGGAGGCGGTCAAGTTCCAGGAGGCGGACGACGCCGTCGAGGCGGGGCTCACCGAAGCCGGACGAGACTGCGGTAACTGCGCGGAGTACATCCCGGACAAGAACGGCGACGGCTTCGGTGCCTGCGCGAAGGTCGAGGGCTACGTCGACCCCGAAGACTGGTGTTCGCTCTGGGAGTCTATCGAGGAGGCTGAAGGCGAAACCGAATGACACGAACAGTGGCTGCCCGAGTACGCCGCTTGGCTTGCTGGTTTCCGGACGGTTCAGTCTTTATTGAGAAGTAGTCCATTTCACTAAATGAACTCCACATTCAATTTAGTTGAACGCACCAATATTGTTATTCAAACACGGAAATGACCAGTATCCGATGCCGACTGACCCAGCCAGCACCGCGTTGACTCGTCGCCGCGTCCTCAAAGGAACTGCCGGAGCCGCAACCGCGCTCGTAGGTCTTCCCGCCTTCAGCGGCGTCGCAGCCGCGCACTTCCCGCTCGAACTCGACATCGATATCCAGCCCGAGAACGCGGACAACTACCTTGACTTGGACGTTCACAAGACCGTCTCCGTCGCTGTCAAGCGGACCGAGTTCCTCAACGGCGACGGTGAACGCGAGACGTTCGACCCCGCGGAGGAGGCGAGCCGCTACCGATTCGGCTCGAAGAACGCGCTCGAACGCGGCGACGGTGCCCGGCCCGTCGGTGACGGCGAACGAACCACGATAGGGGGCGGCCACGGCACCGAGACGGACGCACTCGTACTGGAGTTCCCGGTTGACGACACCGGACTTGATGGCGGCGAGGAAGCCGCCTGGCTCTACTGGGAGCGAGACGAGTCGGGGAACCACGGCTACGCGGGCGTCGACACAGTCAACGTCTACGGCTCGTCGGACGTGAACCGAGGGCTACTGCGGTCGCTGCTTCGTGCGCTGCGGGGGTCCAATCGCGGTCCGCCTCGAGAATAGCGGCTGACGGGTGACGGGGGCCCTGACGGGAACGCCGCTCGCGGGGACGCCCCGACGAGAGCGACATCGATGGGTGGTAACGCCGTCCTTCCGACCCCGTCTCACTCCCACGTCGCGTCGGGGCTCTGAAGTGACCCACCGCACTCCTGACAGACTCGTTGGTGAGCGCCTTCCACAGACCGGGAGCCGCAGGTTGGACACTCGCGCCGGGTCCGCTTCACGAGGGAGGTCGGTTCGACTCTGACCAAGGCGTCGGTTCGCCGCGTCGCGAGCGCCTCGGTTCTACGTTCGACCAGCGCCGTCGTTGGTCGCTTCACGAGTTCCCGCGGTCGGGCCGCCACCAACTCCCGTGATTCCGCCGTGACGAGGGCTGTGGGCCCCCGCGTGACGATATCGTTGCTCATGTTTCGAGTTATGTCGTGTTCCAAGTTAACTGTTGTCTGGGTGGGTGGTTCCCCCTGACGACGCCGAATTCGGCCGTTTCACCCCGATTCGGTGGGTGCGGCCCCGAGACGCGCTTTCGACGTACTTTTTATCCGCGACCGTTTTCATCCGCGCATGGCAGAATTCATGGTCGTCGTCGCCGACCCCGACTCCGGTGCGACCTACCAAGTCGACGTCGAAGGACAGGACGCAAACCGATTCCTCGGCCGCGACCTCGGTGACGAGGTCGACGGCGCGGCCGTCGGTCTCGACGGCTTCACGCTCGAACTGACGGGCGGTTCGGACAAGGCCGGCCGACCGATGCACCCCGACGTGCCCGGCGGCGCGCTCAAGGAAATCCTCGCCGAAGACGGCATCGGCTACAAGCCGTCCCGCGACGGCGAGCGCAAGCGCGTCACCGTCCGCGGCCGCGAGGTCTCCGGCGAGACCGTCCAGATTAACGCGAAGGTCGTCGCCGGCGAGGGCGACGTCGCCGCCGCCTTCGGCGAGGGCGACGACGAAGAAGCCGACGAATAACGCCGTCTCACTCCTCTCTTCCCCGTGCCAGAGCAACTGCCCTCCGACCATCCGTCGGTCCAGACGTTCCGCGCGCACATCGCCCGCAGCGGCGGCACCCGCCGCCCCTGTCTACGCGTCCCCGACGACGTGCTCGCCGCCGACGGCGATTTCGTCCGCCTCCACCTCGGCGGCACCGCCTACCACGCCCGTCTCTCGGCCGACGCCTCGGGACTCGTGATTCGCGGCGCGTACGACAACAAGCGCCTCGCGCGCACCCCGAACGACGGCGAGAACCGACTCGTCGAGTGGTGCCGCGAACACGACCGGGCCGACGGCGACGCCGTCGAACTCGACGAACTGGACGACGGCTACCAGTACGGCCTCCGGGTTCCGGGTGTCCGACAGGTGTACCGCATCACCGAGCGGCCGAACGACTCGCTTTCGAACATCGCCGAGCAGTTCGGCCTGTCCGACGAGTGACCGGTCGGGCTCCGAGACACGCCGCTTTTACGCGCCGACCGCCCTAGGCGGGGTATGAGCAAGGTAACGGAGTACCTCGCAGGCGAGCGCCTCGACGACGTGGCGCTCTATCTCACCCACGAGTACCTCGACAGCCAGGGCAAACTCCCGAACATGGGCGTCGAAGTCGAAAACGGCTACGTGCTCGTCGTCCCCGGCGACGACGGTCGCCGGGCCTTCGCGGCCGGCACGGGCATGGACGCCATGGAGTTCGCACAGACCGCCATGGGCAACGACGGCGACATCGACGACGACCTGAGCGGCGGCACCTGCCCCGAGGCGGCCGCCGAGGAGAACCACGAGGTGAAGTTCATCTTCTCCTTCGCCGAGGAGCAAAACGAGGAGGTCGGCGGCATCTACGAGGACGGCGACGTGGTCCACGCCTACGCCAAATGTACCTGCGGCACGACGTACTCCGACCGCTGGGTCGTCGACGACGCGTAACCGACCGACCGGGTTCGGCGCTGATTTTCCGATTCGGCTTCGCTCTCCGAGTCGCGTCCGACGTTACCGTTCGGTCTCGACGCCTTCGTCGTCTTCGGCGTCATCGTCGGCTTCCGCGTCGGCCGCGGCTTCCGCTTCCGCTTCCGCCTCCGCGACCGCGTCTGCGACCTGCTCGAACGCCCGGAGGATGACGCGCTTCGTCGTCGCGCCCTGCGTCGTCCAGTGGTGGGCGTAGTCGAGCATGTCGTCGTAGATGTCGGGCTTACAGCCGGCGGCCTTCGGGTGGCCGCCGCCGTTGACGAGGTCCGCGACCTCGTGACAGCGCTCGAAGTCGTCGGAGCCGCGAATGGAGGCGCTTCCGGCGGGCTTGACGACGACCGCCGCGTCCGCGCCCGCCTTGCGGAGGGCGTCCGCGACCTCGTTTTGCGAGCAGCGGCCGTAGGTGACGCCGACCGTCCAGCCGCCGACGGTCTTCAGTTCGGCACGGTCGACGGCGGCCTGAATGAGGTTCTCCTTTTCGACGCGGCGGTGGGCGATGTACTCCTCGACGACCGGCGGGAGGTCCGCGCCGTACGCGCCGACGACGGCGACGTACTCCTCTTTCGAGGTCCAGTAGGCGTAGTCCGCGAGGTCCTGACTCCGCTCGTCTTCGTTCAGCCAGAGGTCGTGGTCGCGGGTGACGGCCGCGAGGTCCGAAAACCGCTCGTCGAACTCGTAGTCGAGTTCGCGGAGCGTCACGTCGGTCGAACACTCCTCGTCGGACTCACCGACGACGAGGTCGACGCCGGCCTCGCGGACCGCCTCGGCGACCTCCGGCTTCCACTGGTGGTGGTCGTACCAGTGAATCTCGCCCGCCGTCTCGACGAGCGCGGCCAGTTCTTCCTCGACGTACTCGAACTTGTCCGGACAGAGGTCGCAGACGTACACCTCGACGCCCTCGGGGGCGTAGTCGGCGACGCGCTGGAGGTCGTCTTCCAGCGAGTACGGACTCGACCCCATCAGCGCGACCGGCGATTTCGGGCGCTCTTCTTCGTCTTCTCCGGCGAGGGCGGGTTCCTCGTCGTCTTCGTCCTCGTCCTCGTCGTCGCTGAGTTTCTCCTCGATGCGTTCTTCGAAGTCGGCCACGTCGAGGGCGGCGTCGTAGGCCTCCCGGAGGAGGGCGACACAGCCGAGGCCGTCGGCGTCGGTGTCGGTGACGACCGCGACCGACGCGTCTTCGAGTTTCGCCTTGGCGCGCTCTTCGGCGCGTTCCTCGTCGAACGACTCGGGGTAGAAGAAGCCGGCTCCGGGGAGCACGGACTTGCGGGGGAGCGAGAGCTGAGAACTGTCGATGAGCTCGTCTTCCATACGCTGAACTCGGGCGCGACGGGGAAAACTCCTCCCGATTCCGTCGGCGGAGACCGCGCCGAACGTCCCGCGGGCCGCGACCGAACCGAGCTACGCGGCCCGCTCAGGCCGCCTCGTCGCTCAGCAGGGAGTCCGTCGTCCCCTCCTCCAGCTGGCGGACCGTCAGCACCGGCACCGGACAGGTCCGGACGACGCGCTCGGCGACGCTGCCGATGAGAAAGCGGTTCTCGCCGTGTCGGCCCCGGGTTCCCATGGCGACGGCGTCGGCGTCGACCTCGCGGGCGTAGTTCGAAATTTCGGCGGCGGGGCGGCCCTCGCGCACCGCGACGGTCACCTCGCGGTCGGTCGCGGCTTCGACCTCCGCGAGCGCCTCCTCGCCGCGTTCGGTGAGCGCGTCGCGCATCTCGTCGCGGAGCCGCTCCGGCGCGGTCTCCACGTCGCCGGCGTCGATGACGTACAGCGCGTGGACCGACGCGTCGAACCGCTCTGCGAGGTCGACGGCGACGCTGACCGCCCGGCGGACGCTCGCCGAGCCGTCGGTGGCGATGACGATGGTGTCGAACATGGCTTCGGGTTCACGGCGCGGCGGCATAAAACCAGTCTGGGGCGGCCGGCAGCCGGGACCGTGGGGTGAGTTTTTTGTCGTCCCCCGACGCAGGTGGGGACATGTCACCGCGCCCGCTCTCTATCGACCTCGTTCTCGTGCCGGTCGACCAAAGCGAGGAGGCGACGCGCGCGGCGGAGTACGCCGCCGCCGTCGCGGCCGAGTACGACGCCGCGGTCCACGCCGTCCACGTCCTCGGCGAGGACGTCGTCCGCGCCATAGAGCAGGGCGTCGTCGACGAGGACGCCGTCGCCGAGGACAGCAAGGCCGTCACCGACACCGTGTCGGCGCTCGCAGAGACCGCCGACGTGCCCGTCACCACGTCGGTCGCCTACGGCTTCTCGCGGACGAGCAAGCTCCGCCACCCCGGCAGCGTCGTCCTCGACACCGCAGAAGAACTCGACGCGGACTTCATCGTCGTGCCCCGAGAGCCCGTCTCGGGCGACCCAGGCGAGGTGCTCGCCAAGGCCGCCGAGTACGTCCTCCTGTACGCCAGCCAGCCCGTGCTTTCGGTCTGAATCCTGTCCGAATCCTGAATCGTTGGTCGTTGTCGCGGCTCGCCGCCGCCCTCAGCCGCCCTCGTCGTCCGGCGGTTCAGCGAGTCGGATGGTCATCTCCAACTCGAAGCTCTCGGCGTCGCTCGTCTCGAAGCCGACGGTCTGGTAGAGGCCGACCGCCGCGCGGTTCCACCGCTCGACCGTGAGCCACACCTTCTCCACGCCGGCCTCCCGGCCGTGGCCGAGCAGCGCCTTGATGAGCCGCGTCCCGATGCCGGCGCGCTGGTACGTCTGGTGGACGAAGATGGCGAGTTCGTAGGCGTCGCCGTCGGGGACGAGCGTCGCGTGGCCGGCCACCTCGTCGCCGTCCCACGCGATGACGTTCAGGCAGTCCTCGTCGAGGATGTTCTCCAGCCAGTCGCGGATGCGGTCCTCGCGGCCCGGCGGGATGCCCTGCGCGCGGTCCGAGGGGTCGAACGCGTCGTACATCTCGACGAGCGCCTCCAACTCCTCGTCTGAGCCGTCGTGCGCGCGCACCTCGATGGTGCGGTCTTCCCCGTCGGTGAACGACAGCGGCGGCGCGTCGTACGGGTCGGCGACGGCGTCGGAGAACGTTCGGTCGCTCATCGTACTAGGGTGACGGTCACGTGGGAGTTCAGCAGGACGAACTCCGCGATGTTGCCGATCTGTATCTTCCCCATCGGGCTCGTCTCGCCGCCGCCGAGCACCAGTTGGTCGAACCCCTCGTTTTCGGCGAGGTCCACGAGGGCGCTCCCCGGGTCGCCGTCGAGCGCGCGGACGGTCGCGTCGACGCCGCGCTCGTCGAGCAGTTCCGTCACCCGCGTTTCCATCTCCTCGCGCGAGCGCTCGCCGGACGGGTTGTCGACGATGGCGACCGTGAGGTCGTCGCCGACCTCGGCCGTCCGTTCGACCGTCGTTTCGAGCGCCCGCATGGAATCGTCGCTGCCACCGATTCCGAGCAGTACCTTCATGATTCCCAATCTCGCGGGCGCGATAGAAAACCCTTACCCGGAAACGGGGGGCGACATCCCCGTCGGCGGGGGACCGAACATCGCGGAACCCTTTTCGGCCGTGCCGCGGTAGCCCGCGGTATGACAGACGAGTCCGACGAGTTCGAGACGGGCGCGAGCGACGCCGAGGAGACGGCTCGCCCCGACGCGGACCCGCGAGCGGCGGCGGACGAAGCGGCGGCGGACACGGAGCCGGCAGACCCAGCCACCGACTCGGAGACTGCGGGCGCGGAACCGACGGACGACGCCGGAGCCGATGCCGACGCCGAAGACGCGACTGAATCCGAGGCCGGTGACGCCGGTCCAGACGCCGGAGCTGACGCCGACGACGCGGTTCCCGAGGACGTACAGAAGTACGCCCGGTTCAAGAAGGTCGACGGCGCGCAGTACGACCGCGTCAACGACTTCCTCCGCGAGCGGACCTACGTGACGGCCCGCGAGTGGGCAATCGCGCGACTCTGCGCGGACTTCCGGACCGAGACGGGCGTCGAGATGACGAAAATCGGGAACAACCTCCCCGAACTCGTTCCCTTCATGACCGATACCTACACCCCGCAGGCGGTCAATCAGGCCCGGTCTGCGTTCCGCGACAAGGTTCGGAAGTCGGGCGCGACGTTCCTCTACGGCGCGATGTCGGGCTTCTTCACGGCCGAGGAGCTCGACGAGATGATGTACGAGGTGACGGAAATCGCCAAGTTCCTGCTCGAAGTCGAGGGCGTCGACCTCTCGGTCGAAGAGGAACTCGAAGCCGAAGAGCGCATTTCGAGCGTCATGCGCGAGGTCCGCGAGGCGAGCACGGAACTGCGGCAAGAGGAACTGTCTGACGAGGAGTGACGCCCCGCGGTCCGTGCGACTCCGCACCGGTTTCCCCCCGGACCGACGCCGCGCCGACTCGAAGTCAGGGGAAAAGCGGGTCCGGTTCCGACTGGACTAACTCGACGCGTCGGTCCGCCTCGACTGGCCGAACGTAGAGCCGGAGTTCGTCCTGTTTTCGCGCCTTCGTCGCCATCGCGTCCACCTCGCCCAACTCGTAGTACAGCGGGACGACGACGGCCTTCGACGCCGCGGCGTCCTGCACGACCGAGACGACGAACACGGTGTCGTCCTCGCGGGCGCGGTACACGTCGTAGCGGTCGAACGCGGCCGACTCGACCCACGACGACAGCGACTCGAACTCGCTTCCGGGGACGAGCACGTCGAAACCGACGCGCTCCGTCGCCTCCGGCAGGTTCGCCGGCGGCAACACCGACACGTCGCCGGGATGGAGCACGAGCGTCTCCCAGCCCTCGTCTTCGTACTCGGCCGCGGTCGCCTCGGCGTCCTCTACCACAGTCTCCCAGAACGACAGCAGTCCCGTGAGTGCGTGTGGTTCGTCGGCGTCCGCGTTCGGGTCGCGGCCTCGCGGCGGCGTCCGCTCGTCGGTCATGCGTGTCACTCCCTCGGGGAGTCGGACGGGAAAAAGATTCGCTTGCGTCGGGTTCGTCCGTTCCGGCGGGCCCCCGACACCCGGCGGCGGCGGAACTGCTATCTATCTCCCCGCCGACAGTCGGCCCGATGCGATGGTCACTCCGCGCGGTCCTCGGGTCGCTCCAACTCCCCGTCGCCGGGGCCGGGGTCGCGCTTCTCGCGTTCGTCTGGCGGACCGCCGTCACGATGCCCCCGCCGCCGCCCGGAAGCGACGGCTTCGCCCACGGGCTCGCGGGCTTTTTCCTCCTCGCGTTCGGTGTCGTCGGCTTCATCCTCCTCGCTGGTGGCCTGCTCATCCCGCCGGGACCGGGCTACGGCGTCGAGTTCACTCGCAGACAGCGCTGGCTGTTCGCCTACGCGCTGGTCGCGCCGGCGCTCGCCGTGGGTGGCTTCCTCGGGACCGTCGTCCTGTCGTCCGCGCTCGGCGGCCTCGGCGGCCTCGCCGGGTCGGTCGTCCCGCTGGTCGCTCTGACAGCGCCGCTCGCGGTGCTCGTCGGCGTCGGCTGGAAGGGCGCGCAGGTCGCGGCCGCGCGGGTCTGAGCGGGCCGGCCACCGGTCGGTTCCCGCCTCCGGTCAGTCGCGGACGTTCTCGCCGGCGACCGCGCCGAAATCCTCGCCGTCCCAGACGAACTCGCCGCGGAGCATCGTCCACTCGGGGAAGACGCCGGTGTGGCCCTCGAACGGGGTCCACTTGCAGTTCGAGTGGAGGTCAGCGCCGCGAATCTCGCGGGCGGCGTCGAGGTCGTACAGCGCGAGGTCGGCGTCGGCGCCCGCCTCGATTCGACCCTTGCGCGGCAGGTCGAACACCGCGGCGGGGTTCGCGGCGACCACGTCGCGGACGCGCTCGGCGGTGAGGTCGCCGGCGACGACTGCGCCCAGAAGGAGGGGAACCATCGTCTCGACGCCGGGGACGCCGCTCGGGGCGTCGAGAAGCGACTGTTCTTTCTCCTCGCGGGTGTGCGGCGCGTGGTCCGTGGCGACCATGTCGATGCGGCCGTCGGCGAGGCGCTCGAACATGGCCTCGCGGCGCGCCTCGGAGCGGAGCGGCGGGTTCATCCGGCCGTAGGTGCCCAACTCGTCGAGGTCGTCGCGGGACAGAAACAGGTGGTGCGGCGTCGCCTCGCAGGTCGCGCCGCCGTCGCGGGCGGCGTCGACGCCCTCGGGCGTGCTCGTGTGGGCGATGTGAATCTGCGCGCCGGTCTCGCCGCCGACGCGGACGGCCCGCTCGACGGCGACCGCCTCGGCCTCGGCGGTCCGGTAGGCGCTCCACGCGTCGGCGTCGGCGTCGCGGCCGACCCCGCCGAGGTCGCCCTCGATGGCGGAGTCGTCGAACAGGTCGGCGTCCTCGGCGTGGACCGTGACGGGCACGCCCGCCTCGCCGGCGCGCTCTGCGGCCTCGGCAAACAGGTCGGCCTCGATGCCCATGTCGCCGGTCGAGTCGGCCAGGAACACCTCGCCGAGGGCGAAAAGCGGGCGCTCGAACAGGCTGTCGGGGTCCCAGTCGGCGGTGACGCCGCCGTTGATACCGTAGTCGATGCAGGCGTTCGCGGCGCGCTCGGCCTTCGCGTCGAAGCCCGCGCCGTCGGTCGTCGTCGGGTCGGTGTTCGGCTGGTCGGCGACGGTCGTCACGCCCCCCGCGGCGGCGCTCCGCGCGCCGGTCTCCCACGTCTCCTTGTGCTCGAATCCCGGTTCGCGGAAGTGGACGTGTACGTCGATAGCGCCCGGCAGAAGCAGGTTCCCTTCGGCGTCGACGGTCTCCTCGTCAGCGACGGGGTCGAGGTCACCGACCGCCTCGACGGTTCCGTCCTCGACGCGGACGTCGACGGCGCGGCCGTCGGCCAGCGTCGCGTTCTCGATTCGCATACGAGGGGGTGCGACGCGCCGGGTGCTAAGTCCGGCGGTTCGGGGAGTGACGGGGCCGGCGGTTCGGGGAGCGGTCGCAGTCAGTCGCTCACGCGAGGTCGGCCGCGTTTTCGACGCGCGTCTCCGCGTCGCCAACGAAGACGGCTTCGAGGGCGTCGCAGACCGCGTCGGAACCGGCCGGGCCGCCGGCGTCAGCGACGCTCCCCACCGAATCCGGGTCGAAGGGAACGTCGATAGCCTCGTAGACGGGCGCGAGCACGTCGGCTATCTCGTCGCGGTCGGTGACGACGACCACGCCGGAGACGAGCGCGCTCTCTTTTCGAACGCGCTGGGCGAGGCCGCAGAGCTTCCCGCCCGCTTGGACCGAGTGGTCGCCGGGGCAGTACGACGCCGGGGGCTCGCCCCGCCGCGCGGGGACGCCGAGGCTCCGCAGGGCGCGGACGACGGCGGTCGTTCCGGCCTCGTACCGCGCGTCGAGGCCGCTCCGGGCGTCGTCGAGGGGAACCGCGTGGGCGAACGCGACGGTGGTTCCCGTGTAGGCCACGGCGCGGCCGCCGACGGAGCGCTCGATAGCGGGAAAACCGCGTTCCTCGGCGGCGGCGACGGCCTCGTCGTACCGCGGGGCGCGGGTGTCGCGCCTGCCGAACGCGAGCTGTCGGTGCGGCGTCCACGCGCGGAACGCCGGTTCGCCCGTGTCGCCCGCCTCGCGGAGCATGGCCGCGGTGACCGCCCGGTCCGCCTCCCGGTCGGGCCCGCGACCGCGGATGACGCGCATACCCGAGAGAAACACCCCGACGTACCTAAGCGCACCCGTCCCGTCCCGACGACCATGCTGCGACTGCCGCGGCCGATGCTCTTGCGCTTCGAGCGCTTCTCGCTCTACAACTCGCCGTACCCCGCCCACGACGGCGGGTGTGCTATCGACCTCTACGTCGCCGCCGACGACCCGGTGGCCCGCTCGCCCGTCGCGGGCGTCGTCCGAGAGACGCGGACCGTCCGCGCGCCCGACAAGCCCTACGCCCACGACGACGAGTACCTCATCCTCGTCGATGTCGACGCCGACGCCACCGGACTGGGCTGGCTCGGTGACCCCGACGACGACCCCCGCGACGGACTGGTCGCGCGCATCCTCCACGTCGACCCCGGCGTCGACGCGGGCGACGAGGTCGCGGTCGGTGACTCGCTGGGACGGCTCGTCCGCTCCGGCTTTTTCGCGCCGTGGGTCTCGAACCACGTCCACGTCGGCTTCCGCCCCGCGGACGCGAACCACCATCGCGCTCGGGGGTCGCTCCCGGTGTCGCCCGACGTGACCGTCTCGCCGCTCGACTGGGACGGGACGGGAACCGTCGTCGAGACGGCCGAGACGTTCGTCGTCCTCGACGCCCCGACCCGCGCCGACGCGGGGGTCGCCCCCGGCGAGTTCGTCGGCCTCGCCAGCGACGAGGGCGTCGTCCTCGACGGCGGTCTCGCCCACTACGGCTTCGGGGGCGCGCTCTCGCCCGTCGAAGACGGACAATCGCTGTCGCTCCTCGGCGAGCGGGTCGGCCGGGCCGCCGGCCGCGACGTTCCGTGGGCCGACTTCGACGTGCTCGTCGACGGCGTTCGAATCACTGGATTGTCACTATTCGCGTCTCGCGTCGACTTCGGGAGCAAACTCGTCTGTCCCGGTCACGGCTTCACCACCGGCGACGAGGTGTCGGTCGAGATTCGCCCCAGCGCCGACCCGATTCGACTCGACTGACGGCGGCAGAAGTGTCATAGAATTGGATTTTTAACCCTCTCCGGCGCGGCTGCCCGACACCTCCATTTTGTGGCTCCATTTTTAAACACCTTTACTATGAAAGGATTAGTCTCCGCAAAAAATATCCTTCGGTCGCCCGTATTTTTCTCCGTTCGTGAGACCCGACATACGAGCGCGTGCCGTCGCTTCGGTTTTCGATGCAGCCGCTGCCACCGCGCTGCGATGACCGGCGACCACGCCAGTGGGTACGAGGTCGAACTCGGCCACCCGCTGGCCGGGGCCTCGCCCGACGGAACGTTCGAAGACCCCGAGTTCGAACTCACGTTCGTCGGCGGTATCCCGGTGACGGACGAGCCGGTTCCCTACTTCGTCGCCCGCGGCAGCGACCGCGAGGCGCTCGACGACCTGCTCGACGACCACGCGAGCATCGAGCGCTTCGAACCGATATCCGACGGGCCCGAGGGACGGCTTTACCGCTGCGAGTGGGCGACCCGCGACGGCGACATCCTCTCGGCCATCCGCGAGTGCGATGGCATCGTCCGGCAAATGGTCGGCACGAGGTACGGCTGGTCGCTGTCGGTGTACTTCCCGTCGAACGAGCTGACCACCCGATTCCACGACGCCTGTCTCTCCCGCGATATCGACATCGACGTGCGCCGCGTCGAACCGGCCCGCCTCGACGAGCGTTACCCCCCGAACACCGGCCTCTCGGAGAAACAGCTGACGGCGCTTCGGCTCGCCTTCGAACGGGGCTACTTCGAGACGCCGAAAGAGACGGGCCTCGACGACATCGCGAGCCGGTTGGGTATCACCGAACAGGCGCTCTCACAGCGGCTTCGTCGGGCGCTCCGAAACCTCGTCGGGTCGACGATAGACGACCTCGACCGCGATTCGCGGTCCGAGTGAAGAGCCGATGATGCGTCAAAACGGGACCGTGGTGGGGCGCGGCAACCGGGCGCGAGATGCCACGACGGGAGTCGATTTCGCCACCGGAACGGCGCGACTCGCGGCTCTCCGGCGGTGCGCCCGTGTGGGGGTGCCACCGACGCATATCGGTACGCCGATTCTAGTAATATATCTGACCCTTGTGTGGACAATCGGTATTTAAGCGGCGTCGAAGTAATCGGGATACTCCGAGGCGAACGCCCGTAGTTCGTCGTACGTCGGCGGCGACCCGGTTCTGACGAAGTGTCCCGCGACCGCGTTGCCGACGACGAGCGACTCCGCGCGACCGAGGTCGAGGACGTGCGCGAGCGCGAGGCCCGCGTTGAAGTGGTCGCCCGAACTCGTCGTCAACACCGGGTCGTCCGTCCGGGGGACCCCGACGGTCGCGGTTCCCCCCTCGTCGACGAGGTGCGCCTCCTCGATGCCGTGGCCCGCGAATCGACTGACGCCGAGGTGGTCGAACGCCGCCTGCGACTCCCGGCCGAAGTCGTCGCTCTCGACGCCCGCCAGCCGCGCGAGATAGCGCGTCTCGTAGCGGTTCGCGGAGACGACGACGCGCACCGCGTCGTCCAGCGCCGACACCTGCTCGACGCCCGCGGCGACCACGTCGGGCTCTCGCTTTCTGAGGTCGCCGGGGTCCAAAAGCAGCGTCTCCGGCGGGTCCGACAGCGTCGGCCACAGCTCCTCGCGGAGGCCGCGGGCCACATCCGGTAGCTCGGGCATCTCCGACCAGTAGCCCATCCCGACGAGTTCGGCCCCGTCGATCAGTTCGGCCAGTCGGTCGAGGCCGACGCGCGACTCGATTCCGGCCCAGTCGAGCGTCATCAGCGCGCCGATTTCGGTGAGCATCAGCTTCCCGTCGTCGAACTCGACGGCGTCGGTGTAGCCGGGCGACCCGAGCGTCTCCAGCGGGAGGTGGCCGAACTCCTCGACGAACGGCTCTTCGACCGGGTCGCCGAGACAGCCGACGACTCCGGGCTCGAACCCCATTCGGTCGAAGGCGCGCGCGAGGTGGCTCACGTGTCCGCCGGTGCGGACGCCGTCTTGAATCCACTCGAAGGTGAGCGAACTCTCGGCTTCGACCGAGTCGTTCACGCGGTCAGCGAACGCGTCGAGCGTCGGCACCCGCTCGTAGGTATCTGCCGACTGTCGCTCGGAGACGAACTCCCGAACGCGGTCGATGTAGCCGTCGAATCCGAACAGCACCCGCCCGCCGTCGACGCGCTCGGGCAGCGACTCCCGACACGAGTCGGCCGCGCGGACCGTCGTCTCGTCTGGTGTTTCCATGGCGCTCCGTTCGGACGACCCGCAATTAGTGTTGCCGCCGCCGCCGACACTCTCGCCCCGTCAGCGGTCGCTTTCGGTCGTAATTTCGAACCGCGCGCCGCCGTCGTCGCTCTCGACGAACCAGACGCTCCAGCCGTGGGCGTTCACGACGCTCATGACGACGCTGAGGCCGAAGCCGGTCCCCTCGGAACTCGTGGTGTAGCCCGCCTCGAACATGCGGGGGCGGTCGTCCGGCGGAATCCCCGGGCCGTCGTCTTCGACGTAGAAGCCGGCGCGGTCGTCGAGGGGGCCGACCCGGACGGTCACGTCGTCGCCGCCGTGGCGAATCGCGTTCGAAAAGAGGTTTTCGAGGAGCTGTCTGAGCCGCCCGCGGTGGGCTTCGATCGGGAGTTCGCCGTCGGTGACGAGCGTCGCTTCCGGCGCGTCGCTCGCGGCGGTCGTCCACGCCGCCTCGGCGACGGCCCCGAGTGACAGTCGCTCCGCCTCCTCGACCGTCTGACCGTTGCGCGCGAGCGCCAGCATGTCCTCGACGATGCCGGCCATCCGCTCGTGGGCGTCGGCGACGCGGTCCAGTTCGTCGCCGTCGTACCGCTCGCGGGCGAGGTCGAGATAGCCCATCGCCGCGTTCAGCGGGTTCTTGAGGTCGTGCGAGACGACCGACGCGAACGATTCGAGCTGTTCGTTCTGGCTGGCGAGTTCGCGCTCGCGCCGCCGCAAGAGCTGTTCGCGTTCGACCCGGTCCAAGACCGCGCGGGTGTTGGCGGCCAACACCTTCGCCAACGCGATGCGCTGGTCGGCCAGCGAGTCGTCGCCGAGGGACGCGACGAAGAACACGCCGTGGTCGTGAATCGGCACGATGAGTTCCTCTTTGACCCCGGCGTCGCGGACGAACCGTCGCGGGTTCGAGTCCACGTCCCGGTAGAGATTGTGCTCGCCGCGTTCGAACACCTCCCACGTCAGCCCGGCCCCTCGCGGAATCGGCGGCACGTCACCGAACACGTCCCACGCCTCGTCGGTGAACGCCGTCGGGACGAGCGCGTCCTGCGACTCGTCGTACAGGAGGACGCCGCTGATCGCGTAGTCGAGGACTTCGGTGGCGGCCTCGCGGACGATTTCCGCGACTTCCTCGCGGCTCGTCGCCCCCGTCAGCCGTCGGGTCGACGCGTGCAGCGCGTTGAGCCGCTGTTCGTACCGCTTTCGCTCCGTCACGTCCGTCGAGATGCCGACCGCGCCCGCGACCTCCCCGCCGTCGTCGACGATGGGCGAGACGGTGAACTCGGCCACGTAGTTTTCCTCGGGAAACGACAGTTCGATTTCGAACCGCTCGCGCTCGCTCTCGCCGCCGAGGACGGCGTCGAGCGCGGACTGGGCGCGTTCGTACTGGTCGGCGGCGAGATAGCCGGCGTCGCGGAGCGCCGAGACGTGTCGGCCGACGAACGTCGACATGGGGATGGTCGTCCGCGAGAGCGCGGCCTCGTTGATGAACTGGACGACACCCGCCTCGTCGACCACGTACGCGCCTTGGCCGATGCTCTCGACGATGGTCTCGTAGCGCTTGAGCCGCTCCTCGTAGCTCCGCTGTTCGGTCACGTTCCGCGAGGTGACGACGAAGCCGTCGACCGAGGTGTCGGCCTGATTGCTCCCCACGGATTCGAGCCACGTCCACGACCCCTCGGCGTTCCGCTGGCGGTACCGGACGGGGTCGGTCCCGTCGGCCCCGGTCTGGAGCGCGCGCTCGAAGACGGCCTTGACGCGGTCCCAGTCGTCGGGGTGAATCAGGTCGGCGACGCGCTCGTCGACGAGTTCGTCCTCGTCGAACCCGAGCACCTCGGTGACGGAGGGGCTCTGGTACTTGATTCGCCCGTCGGTTCCCACGAGGGTCACGAGGTCCCGAGCCAGCTCCACGAGCCCGCGGAACTGCGCCTCCGTGGCCCGCTGCTCGGTCACGTCGCGCATCGAGACGAGGACGGCGTCGGAGCCGTGGTAGTCGATCTCTCTGACGTTCGTCGAGCACTCGCGGGCCGCGCCGTCGGCGTCGACGAGACGAATCTCGTAGCTCGCGGGTGCGTCGCCGCCCTGTCGTCGCGTCGTGGCGATGGCGGCGGCCCGCTCGCGGTCGTCGGGGTGGACGATACTCGACACCGACCGCTCGGCGAGTTCGCCGTCGCGCAGGCCGGTAAGCTCGGTCAGCCGGCGGTTCCAAAAGCGAAACTCGCCGTCCTGCGCGACGAAGATGGCGTCGTGGCTCTGTTCGACGACGGTCCGATACAGCGAGTCCGAGTTCCGCCCGGCCGACGCCCACTGCGTGAACTCGATGGCCCGCTCGACCCGCGCGGCGACCGAGGCGACCGCTTCCGGCGTCTCCGGGTCGCTGATGGCGATTGCGCCGCCGTCGTGGGCCGATTTCGGGGTGCTTTCGGTCAGAAAGAACACCGGGACCACGCCGATTCGGTCGCGGACGCCGGAGACGAACTCGGCGTCGAGAGCGCCGCGGACGACGACGCCGCCGACTCCGGCGTCGAGGGCACTGAACACGTCGCCGCGGTCGGCGCACGTCGAGGTCGTGAACCCGCGTCGCCCGAGGGCGTCGACGAGGCCGTCGGGGCACTCGTCGACCAGCACGACGCGGGAATCGCTCATACCCGTATCACTCCGTGAAACTGTATATATTTCACTCACCACCGGATTGACAAGTGCTCCACGGCTCCCGTCCGCTCGGCTCACTCGCCGGTCGGCTTCCCGCTCGCAGTCGCCTCGGTGCGGCCCACTCGGTGCTCGCAGGGCCGGCGAGGCGACCGCCTGCTCGCGCTGCTCGCAGGGCCGCCGGGGTTGCCACCGACCGTCGGTTACATACTATTTGGCACACTCGTTCGTGATATGGCCGACGACTTTCCCGCCGAGGCCGCGGCAATCGTCCAGCGACACATCGAGGACGAACACGGCTACCTGTCGTGGCTCAACACCCGCGTCGACGCCATCGAGCGCGGCCGCATCGTGATGACCATCCCGTACGACGAGAAGCTCACCAACACCGTGTCGCCGCCGACGATTCACGGCGGTATCGCGGCGACGCTCATCGACACCGCGGGCGGCATCGCCCTCCGGACGATGCTCGACGACCCGCTCGCCGGCGGCGTCGCCACCATCAATCTCAACGTGAACTACCTGCGGCGGGCGTCGGGTGACCTGACCGCGGTCGCTGAGGTCGTCCGCGCCGGCGGCTCGGTCGGCGTGAGCACCATCACCGTCGTCAGCACCGACCCCGAGGAGGATTCGGACGTGGCCGCCCGGCAGTCGCCGTCGAGCGACTGGAACGACGCCGTCGCCACCGGACAGGGCGCGTATCGGCTCTTTCGGGAGTGAGACGCGGTCCCCCCGGGCGACGCCGAGGGTCTGACCACGGTCGGCGGGACCGTCGGCCTACTCGAACGCCACGTCCGCGAGCGTCGCCGTCTCACCGAACAGCCAGTCGGCGTGGTCGACGGCGTACGCCTTGTGCGCTTCTTCGATGTAGCCGAGCGCGTCGGTGACGAGAATCGGCCGGTAGTCCCGCAGGCCGGCGCTCCCGGCGGTGTGGAGGACGCAGACGTTCGCCAGCGTGCCGCAGATGAGCAGGTCGTCGATGCCGTGGCTGTCGAGCCAACCCGCCAACTGCGTCCGGTAGAACGCGTCGTAGGTGTGCTTCTCGACGACGAGGTCCTCGTCGCGCACATCGAGGTCGTCGTGGAGGGCGGCGTCCCACGTCCCCTCGACGACGTGTTCGCCCCAGCGCTCGAACTCGTCGTAGTAGTGGTTGTCGTCGAACTGCTCCGGCGGGTGCACGTCGCGGGTGTAGACGACGCGCGCGCCGGCGTCGCGGGCGGCGGCAACGAGGTCCGTGACGGGGCCGACCGCGGATTCGCTTCCCGGCGCGAACAGGCTCCCGTCGGGGTGACAAAAGCCGTTCTGCATATCCACGACGACCACCGCGGTTCGTTTCGGGTCGAGTGCCATGCGCGTGGGTTGCGCCGGGACGACCAAAACAGTACGCGCCGGTCAGATTCGACCCGCCCGACGCGACCGGCCCGAACCGCATCGCGGTCCGCCGGTTCGACGCCCGAACCCGACAAGGTACTTCACTCCGGAGTCTAAGGGTACGATATGCGAACCACCGGTCTCCGCGCCGTTTTCGCCGCCGTACTCTTGGTTCTCGCCGGCTGTGCCGCTCCCACGGCCGCGCCCGGCGGCGACGCGTCGCCCGCGACCCCCGACCCGGACAGAGACGGCTTCGACGACCCCGACCAGGACGTGCTCGGCTGGGAGAACGGCTACTGGTACGACGAGCCAATCGCCGTCGACCAGTCCGACGGCCTCAACGACTCCGAGATGGAGGCGTACGTCGCCCGCGGGATGGCCCGCGTCGAACAGCTCCGGCAGTTGGAGTTCGACGAGCGCGTCCCCGTCAGCGTCGTCTCCCGAGACGACTACCGGAGCGCCAACGCCGGCGGCTCTGCCGCCTCGGACTCCGAGTACAACCGCTGGAACGACCAGGTGTGGGAGGCGCTTTTCATCGCCGGTGAGTCGACCGCGAGCGCGAGCGCCATCTCCGAGACGACCGGGAGTTCGGTCCTCGGCTTCTACTCGCCGTCCGACGGCGAAATCAAAATCGTCACCGACTCCCCGGGCGAGCCGACCATCGACAACGCCACGCTCGTCCACGAACTGGTCCACGCCGCACAGGACCAGCGGTTCGACCTGACCGACGCCCGATTCCGAAGCGAGACGCAGGACGGCGACCTCGCCACCGACGGCATCGTCGAGGGCGACGCCAGCTACGTCGAACGACAGTACAGCGAGCGGTGCGCGGCCGGGACGTGGGACTGCGTCGCCACGCCCGACACGGAAAACAGCGGCGGCAGCCCGAACCTCGGCGTCCTGATTACCATCTACCAGCCGTACTCCGACGGCCCGGTGTACGTCCACGACCTCTACGAGCGGGGCGGCTGGGAGGCCGTCAACGACGCCCTTCGCGACCCGCCGGCGTCCACCGAACAGACCATCCACGTCACCGACGAATCGCCCCGTCCCATCTCCTTCGTCGACGAGGGGACGAACGGCTGGACCACCTTCCCCGACCAGGGCGTCGAGGGCTCGGACACGGTCGGAGAGGCGTCGATGTTCGCGATGTTCTGGTATCAGGCCCGCACGTCCGGCGCGGAGACCGTCCGCGTCCAGTCCATCCTCGACACGAACTCGCGGTACGACACGTACAACTACGACGCCGAACCGTCGAACGGCTGGGCGAACGACCGCCTGTTCCCCTACCGCAACGCGGCCGGCGCGGAGACCGACTACGGCTACGTCTGGGTGACTGAGTGGGACACCGACGACGACGCGCGGGAGTTCCACGACGCGTACCTGAACATCCTCAGCGCCCACGACGCCGCCCAGCCGGACGACGGCGTCTACGTCATCGAGGACGGCTCGTTCAACGACGCCTTCCGGGTCGTCCGCACGGGCGACCGCGTCGTCGTCGTCAACGGGCCGACGCCCGCCGACGTGGACGAGATTCGGCCGGGGCTCGCCGGCTGAGTCGGCTCCGCGTCTCACTCGGATTCTCCGTCTCGTTTCGCTCTCCCGGTGACAAAACACTTGCCGCGGGGCGACGCCGACCGTGATATGGCCCGCTTTCGAGCCCTCCCGCTGGTGGCGCTCGCCGCGCTTATCGTTCTCGCCGGCTGTGTCGGTGTCCCGACTATCGACACGTCGAGTGAGTCGCCGTCGGCGACGACGAAGCCGGCGACTGCGACGACGACGGCGGAACTCACACCGACCGATTCGGCGACTACCACGGAAACCGGCGAGTGGTACTTCGACTGCAACGCCACGCTTTCGGTCGACCCCGCGGATGAGGTTCCGAGCGACGCGACCGTCTTCGACTACGCGAACCTCTCGACAGAGCGGCGCGCGGAGTTCGACGCGGCGGTCGGCGGGTCAACCTCCGCGGAGAGCGCCGACGCCGCGTCGTTTCCCGAGCGGACCGACGCCTACGAGTTCTGGGTGGAGCGACCGTACGTCAGGTACGAAAACGAGACGTACACCTCCGTGGTCGCCATCTGCTGACCCCCGCGGCGAGGCGCTTTTTCCCCTCCCGCCCGTGGATTCGCTATGAACCGCCGCCTCGCCGCCGTTTTCTCCGCAGTTCTGCTCGTCGTCGCCGGCTGTGCCGCCCCCGTCGCAGACCCGAGCGCCGCGAGCGACAACTCGGACGCCGCGGTCGGGGGCGCGGACCCGGACCCGGATGCCGACCGGTCGTGGCCCGACGACCCGCCGACCGACCGGCTGGGCTGGGAAGCCGGCTACTGGTACAACGAGTCCATCGCGGTCGACCAGTCCGACGGGCTGAACGACTCCGAGATGGAGGCGTTCGTCGCCCGCACGATGGCCCGCGTCGAGGTCGTCCGCGAACTGGAGTTCGAGGAGTCCGTGCCGGTCGAGGTCGTCTCGCGCGCCGAGTTCCGAAACGAGTCCGACGCGTCGACCGACCCGGTCCACGGCGACTGGAACGACCAGGTGTGGGAGGCGCTGTTGCTGGTCGGTGAGGACCGGACCATCGACGAGGTGTTCGACGAACTGTACGGCGGCGTGGTACTCGGCTACTACGACCCCTCCGAGGACCGAATCGTCGTCGTGAGCGACGACAGCCAACCGACCATCGACCGTCGGACGCTCGCCCACGAACTGGTCCACGCCGCACAGGACCAGCAGTTCGGCCTGGACCGCTCGCCGTCGACGCAGGACGCCCAACTCGCCCACAGCGGGCTGGTCGAAGGCGACGCCCGCTACGTCGACGGACTGTACGAAGCCCGCTGTGAGGCCGACTGGGACTGCGTCCCCCGGCCCTCGGGCAGCGGCTCGGGCGGCGGGTCGGTCGACTACCCGGTGTTCATCACCATCTACACGCCATACAGCGAGGGGCCGACGTTCGTCTCGGACCTGCGCGACCGCGGCGGGTGGGCGGCCGTTGACGACGCCTACGCGAACCGCCCCACCTCGACCGAGCAGGTGCTCCACCCGAACCGCTACCCCGACGAGCGCCCGGTCGAGGTGACGGTCGAAGACCGCTCGTCGGCGGCGTGGACGCGCTACGACACCGACCCCGCCGCCGACACGGTCGGCGAGGCGTCCATCTTCGCGACGTTCTGGAAGCACCGCGCCGTCGACCGGGCGGGGCTCCAACGGGACCCCGGCGCGTACTCGCCGTACAACTACACCGCCGAACCCTCCGAGGGCTGGGCCGGTGACGCGGTGGTTCCCTACCGCCCGGCGTCGGACGAGACGTACGAGGCGAACCCTCACGAACGCGGCTACGTCTGGCGGACGGTCTGGGACACCGAGGCGGACGCCGAGCAGTTCGAGCGGGCGTACGTGACCGACACGCTGGAGCGCAGCCTCAACGCGTCGGTCGCGGGCGAGGACACCTACCGCGTCGACGACGGCCCCTTCGCGGACGCCTATCGGGTGACGAGAGACGGCGACACGGTCACCGTCGTCAATGCGCCGACGGTGGAACAGTTGGACGAGGTTCACCAGCGAAGCTAGGAGAAAGCACTTGTGAATTGACTGACAGTCTCTCCGTATGCCCAGCCGACTCGGTCGCTTCGCGCTCGTCGCCTCTTTGCTCGTCCTGTTCGTCGCGGCCTTCCTCTTCGCCACCGGGTCGCTCGTTCCGTGGTCGAACAGTTGCGGTCAGTCTCTGGGAGTCGACCCAGCCGACGACGTTCCTGCGGACGCTGACGTCGTTCCGTACGGCTCGCTTTCGCCAGAGGAGCAAGCGCTGTTCGACGACGCGCTTTCCGAGTCTCCCGCGGGCTTTCACGACCGTCGGTGGAGTGTCGGCAATGGATACGTGAAAAAAGACAACACCACCTACCGCACGAGCATCCTCGTTTGCTGATCGGTCCGTCCATCGCGGTGAAGAAAATTCCTCTTCGACGTACGTGACCGATTATACAGCTTTTTCATCGGCCGGGTGGAATCCGCGCCAATGAGTGACTTCGATATCGTCGGTCCCGAGGCCATCCGCGAGGGCGTCGCGACCGACGCCTACTTCGAGCGGACCGAGGCGACCCTCCGACACGCGGGCAAGAACCCCCGCGTCGTCGCCGAGGTGACGGCCGACCAGTTCCCCGACGGCGACTTCGAGCTGTTCGCCGGCGTGAAGGACGCCGCCGAACTGCTCTCCGGCCGCGATATCGACGTCGACGCCATGCCCGAGGGCACGCTGTTCGACGGCGGCCCCGTGATGCGAATCGAGGGCGATTATCTGGAGTTCGCCCGGCTCGAAACCTCGCTTCTCGGCTTCCTCTCGCACGCGTCGGGCTGTGCGACGGCCGCGCTCGACGCCCGCACGGCGGCCCCTGACTCGACGGTGCTGTCGTTCGGCGCGCGACACGTCCACCCCGCCATCGCCGCGATGGTCGAGCGGAGCGCCCTCGTCGCCGGCCTCGACGGCTTCTCGCACGTCGCCGCCGGCGAGATTCTCGGGAAGGAGGCGTCGGGGACGATGCCTCACGCGCTCCTCATCGCCTTCGGGCGCGGCAATCAGGCCGAGGCATTCCGCGCGTTCGACGAGGCCGTCGACGAAGACGTGCCGCGGGTCGCCCTCTGTGACACCTACGGCGACGAGACCGAGGAGGTGCTCCAGGCGGTCGAAACCCTCGGCGACGACCTCGACAGCGTCCGCCTCGACACCACCTCCTCGCGCCGCGGCGACTTCCGTCACATCGTCCGCGAGGTCCGCTGGGAACTCGACGCCCGCGGCCACGAGGACGTGGGCATCTTCGTGAGCGGCGGTCTCGGCCCGGCCGAACTTCGGCACCTCCGCGACGTGGTCGAGGGCTTCGGCGTCGGCGGCTACATCTCGAACGCCGACCCGGTGGACTTCGCGCTCGACATCGTCGAGGTCGACGGCGAACCCGCGGCCAAGCGGGGCAAGCTCTCGGGCGTCAAAGAGGTCTACCGCACGGCCGACGGCGGCCACCACGTCGGCCTCCGCGGGCGGCCCGGCCCGACCGACGGTGAGTCGCTCCTCGAACCGCTCATCCGCGACGGCGAGGTCGTCTCCGAGTTCGACTTCGACATCGACGCGGCCGCGACGCGGGCCAGCGAAGACGCCGAGTTGGTCGGATTCGGCGGGGTCAGCGGGGAGTAAGCACGCGTTCTCGTTTTGCGGCGGCGACGCTCGGAGCCGCCGCTCGCCGGTCGTAGCCCTCCCTCCGAGAAGTCGAGTTGTCGTCGCGACGACTTACAGCGCTTCGACGCTCCCGCCGTCGTCGCGCTCGCGGAAGACCTGTCCTTCGAACAGGGTAATCATGGTGTCGTCGTCCTGCCACGCCAGCGGCGACAGACCGGCTTTGCGGCAGGCGTTCGTGAGGAACTCCTCTTTCGACCAGCCGAGTTCGACGGGCAGCGTCGGATACATCCAGCCGTGGGTGCCGCCGGCGTCGATGGCGATGCCGTGGGTGCCGAGTTCGATGTCTGCGACTGGGTCGTTAGTCAGCGTGTAGTTGTTGACGATACAGACAGAGATGTTCAGGTTCGGCAGTTCGGGTGCTTCGATTTCGGTCTGGCACGAGTCGCCCGAGGCGGCCTTGATGGCGGCGTCGACGATGGCGTGACCGAGTTGGTCTTTCCCCCGATATGCGCCCGCACAGCCCCGCAGTCGACCGCGCCCCCGTGTCGACTTGATGCGGACAAACGCCCCGGTTCGAGCGTAAAACGCGTCGCGCATGCTGCCCGGTTGTTCTCTCTGCCCGTGAAGAACGTACGATTCGACCGATTCCCGCGCTAGTTCGACCGCCCGCGCCCCATCATCGTAGGTGAGGTGTACGGTCTGCGCCTCGGACATATTACCATTCAAGTTCTGTGGTGACTTCAACGCTTCCCTCGGATGTTATCCTGTTGTTATGTAGTTTCGTTGCAACATAACGTGCGGCTAAACCCCGGTAGGACCCCGTTAATCGAACCGCTTATCCGACCGACCTGACTAGGGTAGGTCGGCAGAGAGAGCCCAGTTCCCGTGCCCGAGACGGGCATGAGGAAAGTCCCCCCACCGTCCGAACGGGTGACCGGGCGCAAGCCCGGAGTCGGAGACGGCTGGCGCTGGAACAGAAACGAGACCGCTCGACCCGACCGATGATGCGCGTGCGACGGCCCCGTCGTCGCCGGCGCGGCCGTCACGGCCGCGTGCGAACCGACCCGTAAGGGAAGGGAGCTAACCCGCAGAGGGATGAGATGGCGTCGCCATCTCCGACGGTCGAGAACGGATGGAACGGCGAATCCTCACCGGTGCAAGTCCGCGCCGCGAAGGTAGTTCGGACGGCGCGTCGGGTTCGCCCGTCGCGCCCTCGGGGGCTCGCCCTGAGAAGGACGCGGACGCTGAGCCGAATGCTGGGACGAACAGAAGGGGGCTTACTCCTCTCAGCCGCTTTCGAACCCCGAGCGACCGCTTTGTCGGTCGAGCCGTTTTCGCGCCGTCGGGAAACGCTCTTGACCGTTCGCCGCCGCACTCTCGGTATGCGCGGTTCGACTCTCCTCGTGGCGGTGCTCGTCGTCCTCGCCGGCTGTGCCGCGCCGGTGTCGCCGGGAACCGACGGGACGACAGCGACGACTGCCACGTCCCCGGCTTCGCCGCCGACCACCGACTCGGCAACCGAGACGCCCGCGGCGACCGCGACCCCGACGACTTCGCCTCCGTCGACGACCGCGACCGCGACTCCGACTGCCGCGCCCACCGCGTCGCCGACGCCCGAACCCACAACGACGTTCACGCCCGCGCCCGGCTACGGTCCGTGGGGGTCCGAGCCGGTCGTCGTCGCCGTCGAAGCGCCCGATGACGGCCGCGACTACGCCGCGCTCGTGCGCGAGGCGACGGCGTTCTGGGAGGGGAACGACTCGCGCTACCTGGAGTACGAAATCGACTACGAGGTCGACGCCGACGCCCGCGACCCGGACCTCGTGGTCCGCTTTACCGACGACATCCCGGAGTGCAGCGGGCTGGACGACGCGGCCGGCTGCGCGCCCTACCTCACCGACGCGTGGCAGATTGACCGCCCCGAGACCGTCTACATCCGCACGGGATACGGCGACGACTCGACGGTCGATATCGTCGCACACGAACTCGGTCACACGCTCGGACTCGCCCACGGTGACGAACCCGCTGACCTGATGAACGCCACGGGCATCCTCTACACGCTCCCGCGGACGAACGCGACCGAGAAGGCGTTTCCGTGGGACGACCCGAACTTCACGGTCCACATCGACGACACGAACGCCTCGGACCCCGACGCGGCCCGCGAGCAGGTTCGCCACGCGCTCGACTACTTCGAAGGCGGCGCGCCGGGGATGCCCGACAACCTCACCTACACCTACGTCGACGACCCCGCGGACGCCGAGGTGCGCATCTCCTTTGCGGACACCTCGCCGTGCGCCGCGGGCGCGGCCTCCTGCGCCATCGCCGGCGGCTACGACCCGGACGGCGACGGCGCGTTAGAGACCTACGGCAGCTACCGGGTCGTCCTCGTCGACCTCGACACCGAGGCCGTCGGCTGGCACGTCGGCTACTGGACCGCCCACTACCTCGGCGCGGAGGCCGACGACGACAAGCCCGAACCGTTCCGGAACGCGACGTACGGCGAGCGCCGGAGCGAGTGGTGGGCGTAGCGCCGGCGTCGCGTCGCCAGCCGAGCGCTCTGCGCCGCAAACGGGGGTTCTCACCCGGACGAATCGGCCGAGTCCTTCTTTGGCATGGCCCCCGTAGAGAGAGCCGTGACCCCCACCGACAGGCACGGCGACACCCATCCCGCGTTCGACGAGGAGTCGTTCCGCGACGCGCTCGCCGAGTTCGGCGGAACCGACGCCGAGCGTCGGGTCGTCGCGCGGCAGGCCCGCGACCTCGCGGACTCGGGGCAGGCCGAGGCCGACCGCGGCGCGCCGCTCACGGGCGACGAAATCGTGCGGAACATGCGCGACGCGCCCGAGGGCGGCCCCGCGACGCGCTGGAACTGGTGGCTCGGCGCGCTCGAAGCCGCCTACGGCGGCTACCGCGAGTTCCAAGTCCGCCGCATCCCGAAACCCTGAACGTCGCCGCTCGCTCGCGTTGCAGCCCTGTCGGTCGTCGTTTTCGCTGCTGTCCAGCGGTGCGCCGCGGCCACCCCCGCTCGGCCGCCGTCTCCCGCAGTTATCTGTCGTCCCTCCGAGGACGTATCCCGTCGAACGGCCTCCGTTCCCGACCGTTCAAAACCAAAGCAGATTACACGCTTGTTACAGAACAGGTGTGTAACGCGTACGACCAACCCTACCGGTGATGCCTACTCTACAATGACTGACAACTACGACGTGATTATCGCGGGCGCGGGCCCCGCAGGTGGACAGGCGGCACGAGACCTCGCCGCCCGAGGCTACGACGTGTGCGTCCTCGAAACCGAGTCCGAAGACGAGTTCCCCTCCAGAAGCAACAAATCGACCGCCGGGACGTTCCCGTCGACGATGGCCTCGTTCAACATCCCCGACGAGGTCGTGATGAACTTCACCGACGACGTCGTCCTGGAGTCCCCGAACCACCACTACCACCGCCACCAGCCCGGTGCGGTCCTCGAGTTTGCCGACTTCAAAAACTGGCTCGTCGACGAGGCGGAGGCCGACGGTGCGGAGTACCGCTTCGACGCGCGCGTCTCCAAGCCCATCATGGAGGGCGGCGAAATCGTCGGCGTCCGATACAACGGCGACGAGGAGGTGTACGCCGACATCGTCATCGACGCCACCGGCCCGAGCGCGCCGCTCGCCAAGGCGCTCGACCTGTGCGACCTCCGCCGCGAGAAGCAGGCCATCGGCATCGAGTACGAGTTCGAGGGCATGGACCTCGCGCCCGACGGCTACGGCGACCTCACCGACGCGATGATGCTCCGCCTCGACCACGACATCGCGCCCGGCGGCTACTCGTGGATATTCCACACCGGCGGCGACACCGCGAAGGTCGGCGTCTGCTACATCCAAAACGAGGGTCACCGCCACAACGCCAAATCGGGCTACACCATCGACGACTACCTCCAGTACTGGACCGAGTCCGACCCGCGCTTCGCGGACGCAGAGCGCATCGCGGGCAAGCAACACCGCGGCTCCGCCCACATCCAGCTTCCGGGTCGCATGAGCACGGACAACTTCATGGCCATCGGCGACACGGTCCCGACGGTCGACCCGCTGTGGGGCGAGGGCATCGACAAATGCATGCGCTCGGGCCGGGTCGCGGCCGCGACCGCCGACCGCGCGCTCACCAACTCCGAGCGCGACACCTCGGCGTCGGAGCTCGCCATCTACGACCAGCTGTGGCACGACCGCGTCGCACCGAAGGTAAAAAACCGCCTGTTCATGACGGAGATGCTCTACCGCGCCTCCAACGAGCGCTACGACAAACTGCTCGAAGACCTCCACCGCCTCCCCGACGAGCAGTTAGACGCCGCGAACGGCGGCAGCCCGCTCGCCATGCTCCGCATGCTCAAATTCGAGGACCTCTCCATCCTCGCGTCCACCGCGAAAGACTGGTTCTCGAACTGAGCCGCCGGGCGACACGCGCGCCTCTCCGTCCCCAGCGTTCCCGCTCGTCTCTCACCGCTCGTCTCTCATCGCCCGGTTTCGCCTTCGCTCACTCGCCGCCTTCGCCGCCGTCACCGAGTGTCGCCAGCGCGTCAGTCAGCGCCGCCCGCGCCGACGCGACGTGTTCGTCGGCCGCCTCGTCTTCGGTTCCGTCGACGTTCGAAAGCAGGTGTTCGACGTGGCCGAGTCGCGTCCGGACCACCTCGTCGTCCGGGAGCGAGCCGACCGCGAGGTCGCCCGCGACGGCCTCCGCCTCGCCGAGCCACCGGCTCGCGTCCTCGCGGACGGGGCGGGTCGCCGTCGCGGCGAGGCGGTCGTGGAGCGTCGTCACCAGTCGGTCGAGGTCGTCGCGGTCGGATTCGGCGTCGGTATCGGCGTCGGCGTCGGAACTAGCGTCGGGGTCAGGGTCAGGGTCTGGGTCGGAGCCGGTCACGCCTCGGGAGACGGCGGCCGGCGTGAAAAGCGTCGAGCCCGCGAGCCCGCCGAGTCCCGCTGGCCTCGCGGGACCGACGAGCAAAAGCCCCTCCGGTCGGTACTGCCGCCAATGAAACTCCAGTTCCTCGGCGGGGCCGAGGAGGTCGGGCGCAGCGCGATTCTCGTCAACGACTCGCTGTTGCTCGACTACGGGATGCTGACCGGGAACCCCCCGCAGTTCCCCGTCGGCTCCGTCGAGCCCGACGCCGTCGTCGTCTCCCACGGCCACCTCGACCACGTCGGGACGGTCCCCGCGCTCCTCTCGGGCGACGACTGGCCGGCAGTCCATTGGACGCCGCCGACCGACGAACTCGCTCGGACCCTCGCGCGCGACACGCTCAAACTCCACGGCGGGAGCTACAACTGCCCGTTCACCGAGACGCACGTCCGGCGGATGACCCAGCAGTCGGAACACCACGACTACGGCGAACCGTTCGAGGCCGCCGGCCACGAGGTCACGTTCTACAACGCGGGCCACATCCCCGGCAGCGCCCACGTCCTCGTCGACGACGGCGAGACCCGCCTGCTCTACACCGCCGACTTCCACACCGACGACCAGCGGTTGGTCTCGGGGACGACCGCCCGCCCGGACGCCGACGTGGTCATCTGCGAGTCCACCTACTCCGACGTGGAGCACGAGGACCGCGCGACCGTCGAAGAGCGGTTCGTGGAGTCGGTGCGGACGACCGTCTGGGAGGGCGGCACCGTCGTCGTCCCCGCGTTCGCCATCGGCCGGACGCAGGAGCTTCTCATGGTGCTCGACGCCCACGACATCGACTGCTACGTCGACGGCATGGGGGTCCGCGTGCTGAAGATGCTCAGAAATCACCCCGACTACGTCCGCGACGCGGCGGCGCTCAAGCGGGCGAAGTCGAACGCCAGAGTCGTCTCGGGCCGAGACGGCCAGCGAAAGCGCATCGCCCGGGAGAACTCGGTCATCGTGACGACGAGCGGGATGCTCTCCGGCGGGCCGGCGATGACGTACATCCCCGAGATTCGGGGCGACCCGACGAACAAAATCTGTCTCACCGGCTATCAGGTCGAGGGGACGCCGGGCAGGGAACTGGTCGAACGCGGCCGGTGCGAACTCAACGGCGGCGTCGTCCCGGTGGCCGCCCGCGCCGAGATGTACGACTTCTCGGCCCACGCCGACCGCCACGGGCTTCTGTCGTTCCTCGACGACTACCGCGACGCGCCGGTGTTCGTCAACCACGGCGACCGCTGTGCGGCGTTCACCGGGGAGCTCCGCGCCGACGGCTACGAGGCCGAAGCTCCCGAAATCGGGGCGACGGTCGAGGTCTGAGGCGCGCCGGCGGCGACCCGTAGCGGGTCGAACCGACCGCTCCACCGACCTATTCGGCGTGCTCGTCGTCGTCCGGAACCGTTATCGACCGGCTCGCAGCGACGCACGCGGACACGCGGAGTCGGGTCCGCTGCGACCGGAACCGACCGATAAACGAACGGAACTTCCCGTCGGATTCCTCCGAAGCCATGGTTTTAGGTTGGCCTAAATAAATATAGTCGTTGCGGTGAGTGCGCACTGTCTTCAGCGGGTCGGCCGCGCGCCGACTTCCCGCGACCGCCTCCCGGGGGAACCCCTTCGTTTCGCCTGCAACGTCCGGAGAGTCTCGATTTCCGACGCGTCAGTCGCGGTCGAGTCGTTCGCGGCGGCGGGCGAACTCCTCGTCGTCGATGTCGCCGCGGGCGTAGGCCCGGCGGAGTTCGTCGAGCGCGCCGTCGCTCCCGTCGTCCCCGTCGCGCAGGGCGCGGAACAGGAGGACGCCGCCGCCGACGACGGCCGCGAGGACGAGCAGTTGACCGAAGATTCCCATCCCCCACATCCACCACGGGACGGTCCCGCCGGTTCCGCCGTGCATCCACGTGTCGTGCATCCAGCCGCCGCCCCACCCCATCGGCATGCCGCCGCCGAAGCCGGCCATCCCGACGAGGGCGGGGAGCGCGAACAGCGCGGCCAGCGCGAGCAGGACGATACCAGCGAGTCGCCTCGAGTCGTTTGTCGTCGTCATAGCGTTCACCGAGGCGGCGGGTGCCGCCTCACAGGTGACAGTACGCGCTCCCCGTTTAGGTCGATTGTCGCTTCGGGCCTTCGGCTCCGCCGCCGGTAAAGATTGGATTTCTCCGGTTTCCGCCGCCCGCGCTTTGGAATCTTCGACGTGGGCGGGCGCGGCGGTCGCGCTCTCCGCCGGTCATGATTTCCCGCCGACAGCTGTCGGTTCATACTTGAACCTCGCTGTCCTCTCGCCGGTATGCCTGGTCGGTTGCACGTCCTCGTCGTCAGCGAGGACGCCGCCGTTCGCGAGCGTCTCGCCGACGAGCTTCCCGACTCGGTCGGTGACGCGACGACCGATGTCCGCGTCTCGACCGCCGACAGCCTCGACGCGGTCCACGCGGAACTCGAACGCGCCCGTATCGACTGTGCCGTCGTCTCGGCCGGGGTCACCGACGCGGAGGGTCTCTCGCTCGCCTCGACGCTCCGCGCCGACGGCGTCCCGCGCGTCTCGGTAGCGGGGTCGACCGCTGCCGACTGCGACCTCGACACGCTCGGCCGCGAGGTCTACGACGCCGCCCACAGCGCCGTCGGCTCGCTCGACTACCGCGCGCTCTTCGAGGCCGTCAACGTCGGCCTCGCGGTTCGCAACCTCGAAACGCTCGAACTCGTCGACATCAATCAGCACTATCTGGACATCCTCGGTATCGACCGCCAGTCGGTCATCGATACGAGTCCCCTCTACGTGACCGCGGATATCGCCGGATACGACGCCGAGCGCGCTCTCCGCGAGGTCGAGGCCGCCCGCGAGGAGGGCGGAGCCGTCTTCACGTGGCCTATCGAGGGCGCGTCGGGCGGCACCGTCTGGATTCGCGTCAGCCTCACCGTCGCCGAGATTTCGGGGCGGGACCGACTCATCTCGACGGTCGAGGACGTGACCGAAGAGCGCCGACGCGAGCGCGACCTCGCGGCGTTCAAGGAGGCGGTCGACGCCGTCGACGCCGGGGTCACCATCACGGAGCACGACCGACACGTGTACGTCAACCAGACCGCGGCCGACATCTGCGGCTACTCGGACCCCGAGTCGATGCTCGGGACGGGCTGGGGCCACCTCCACGACGAGCCGGAACTCGAACGCCTCAGAGAGACGATTCCCCCCGCGCTCGAAGCCGACGGCGAGTGGCAAGGCGAGGTGGCGATTCGCCGGCGCGACGACGGTGACCTCGTCCCGGTTCGGTTCTCCATCACGTCCCTCGAAGGCGACCGCAACGTCGTCGTCTTCCAGAGCCTCTCCGAGCAGAAAGCGCGCGAGGCCGAACTCGAACGGAGCCGCGACTTCCTCGAACGGACCCAGCGCATCTCGAAGGTCGGCGGCTGGGAACTCGACCTCGTGACCGACACGCTGGCGTGGAGTGACCAGACGAAGCGCATCCACGAGGTGCCGCTCGACTTCGAGCCGACGGTCGACGACGCCATCGAGTTCTACGTCACCGACGACCGGGACCGAATCCGCGAGCTGTTGGACCGCTGTCGGTCCGAGGGCGTTCCGTGGGAAGAAGAGTTCCGACTGGTGACCGCCGAGGGGGCGGAGCTGTGGGTCCGCACCCACGGCGAGCCGGTCATCCGGAACGGACGCGTGGCGGCGCTCAGGGGGACGATACAGGACGTGACCGCCCGCCGAACCCGCGAGCGCGAACTCGAACGGACGAACGCCGAACTGGAGGCGCTCAACCGCATCGTCCGCCACGACATCCGCAACGACATGGCCGTCGTCGTCGGCTGGGCGGAGCTACTCAGAGAACACGTCGACGAGGAGGGCGCGGACATCCTCTCGCGCATCCTCTCGACGGGCCGCCACACTACCGAGATAACCGAGGTCGCCCGCGACCTGATGGAGACGATGAGCGGCGGCGGCGTCGAGACCCGGCCGATGTCGCTCGCCAGCGCCGTCGACCGCGAGCTCGCGGTCCGCCGCGAGGCGTTTCCCAACGCCACGTTCGCGGTCGACGGCGAGATACCGGACGTGGCGGTGCGCGCGAACCCGCTCATCGCGTCGGTGCTCGGGAACCTCCTCAACAACGCCGTCCAGCACAACGCCGACGACACCGTCGTCACCGTCTCGGCGGCCGTAGACGACGACGCCGGCATGGCGGTCATCCGCATCGCCGACGACGGCTCGGGCATCCCCGACGCGCGGAAGTCGGTGGTCTTCGGCAAGGGCGAAAAGGGACTCGAAAGCACCGGGACCGGCCTCGGACTCTACCTCGTCCACCAGCTGGTCGACTCGTTCGGCGGCGAGGTCCACTTCGAGGACAACGAACCCACGGGCACGGTCGTCGTCGTCTCGCTCCCGCTCGCGTCGGCGGACTGAGCCGACCGCCCGGTCTCAGACCGTGTCGGTCGGCTTGTGGGACTCAGCCATCTCGGTCGCGGCGGCCGCGTAGGCTTCTCTCGTCTCCTCGTCGCCGACGCGGCCCAGTTCGTCCTCGGGTACGTCGACGGCGGCGTAGGTGTCGCGCACGTCGGACTCGAAACTCGTCAGCGAGCGCTCCTTCCGGTGGTAGCGCGTCCCGTCGGGGGTCGCGTACACGAGGATGATGATGTTCTGTTCGTCGTCCGAGTAGGTCCGTTCGACCAGCCACGTCCGCACGTCGTTCGACATGGTCGGTCGTACGTGGTCAACCGTGATACTCCCTCGGCCGATTCTCAGTCCTCGATACCCAACTCGTCGAGGAGCGTCTCCAGCGTGTAGCTCTGGAGCGCCCGGTGGCTGTCGCGCATCGAGGAGATGACGAACGTCGAGTTCGTTCGCTCGACCTCCGGCGTCGCCTCGAAGTCGCTGATGAGGCGCTCCACGCGGTCGGAGTCCGCGAGATGGGCGACGACGATGAAGTCCGTCTCTCCCATCGTGAAGTAGAGTTGCGTGACGCCCTCTATCTCTAGCAGTTTGTTCCCGACTTCCTCGTACGACCCGCTGTAATCCGCCAGTACTTCCACGACCACGGTGACGCCGAGTCCGAACGCCTCTAAGTCGATGTCGTAGAGGTCGTTTTCGATGACGCCGTCGTCTTTCAGGTTGTTCAGACGGTAGTGGATGGTCGACACGGGGATGTCCGTCGCTTCGTGTAGCTTCTCGGGACTGCCCGTCCCGAGGTCCGCGATGGCCTTCAACAGGCGCACGTCGCGTTCGTCCATACCCTCCCGTTGCGGTCGGTGACGTAAGTCCTTGTTCTGTCCGCCGTTTTCGCCACCTCTCATCCGCCATCGAACCATCACGAATTATATGGCGTTTGATACAGTAAAATATAGAATATCTATTCTAAACTTCAACTCAAACACAAACTCTTGTAGAAGACTTTAACAACCCGCGTCCCTGAGAGATGAAACAGATTCGACTATGACGCGAACCACTTGGAGAAACGTTCCGACGACGCCCCTGCTTTTCGTCGCGCTCGCGGCGATGTGGGGCACCTCGTTCGTCGCCATCGAGGTCGGCCTGGAGTTCTTCCCGACGCTCTCTTTCGCCGCGCTCCGCTACGAACTCGCCGGCCTCGTGATGCTGGCGTACGCCCTCTACTCGACCGACCGCTGGCGGCCGAAAACGAGGGACGAACTGCTCGCGACCGCCATCGGCGCGGTGTTCATCATCGCCGCCCACCACGGTCTGCTCTACCTCGGCCAGGAACACGTCCCCGGTGCGGTGGCCTCTATCATCATCAGCCTCTCGCCCATCCTGACCGCCGTCTTCGCCTCGTTCATCCTCACCGAGCGGTCGCTTGGGCGGTCCGGCACGGTCGGCCTGGTCGCCGGCTTCGCCGGCGTCGTCCTCGTCGCTGACCCCGTCTCGGCGCTTTCGGGGGCGTCCGGCTCGACGCAGGGCCTCGGCATCGTCCTCCTCTTCCTCGCCGCGGTGTCGTTCGCGCTCGGCGCGGTCCTCACCCGCCCGCTCCGGACGGACCTCCCGGTCCAGTCGATGCAGGCGTGGGCGATGCTCGGCGGCGGCGTCCTGCTCCACGGCTGGGCGCTCGCCGACGGCGAGTCGCTTTCGGCCATCGAACTCGCCCCCGTCGGCATCGCGTCGTTCCTCTATCTGACGCTCGTCTCCGGCGCGGTGGCGTTCCTCCTCTACTTCGAGCTTCTGGACCGCCTCGGCCCGACCGAACTCAACCTCATCGGCTACGTCGAGCCCGTGGTCGCGGCGCTCATGAGTTGGGTGCTCCTCGGCCACGTCATCGACACGACCGCGCTCGTCGGCTTCGGAGCCATCTTCTTCGGCTTCGCGGCGATGAAAAAACAGACGCTGGTCTCGGTCGCCGTCGCGGTCCGGCGGCGGGTCGCCGCGTAAGTTCTGTTTCGGTTTCTGGCTCTGTGTTCTAGGTCTGTTGCAGTTCTGAGCACTTGTGCGGAGTCGAATGACGCTGACCGAAACGGTACTCACTACCGACTGCTCGGGTATTCCATCCCGTTCACGCTAGAGTAACTACTGAGCAGAACTGTGAATTGAGCTTGATTTATACATCAAGTTACCCTACTGATAGTATGGCTCTGAATCCCCTCCTCGTATCTCCCTTGGTGACATTCGTCGCTATGGGAGTCGTCTATGCCGACGCTAAACGTCGGAAGTTCAGACCACGTATGCGATTGTGGTGGACTGTTGGTGTCGGCCTCATCAGCCAAGCGGGATTCCTCGCTGTATTCGTGTTTGATAACTTCTTGTTTCGGGCATACTCTCTCGTATTGGGAGCGCAAGTAGTCGTTCGGTCACCTCACGAACTGCTAGTATCTCTCTTCGCAATCGGGCTGAGTGTTAGTGCAGCGGCAGTCCTCGTCTATGGGATAGGAAGTCGTTTTGGTCCTCTCAGAACCGGACCATCGTGAACGTGATTCGTCGCTTTCCTGCACCGAGCGAGAGATTCCCTTGGCGCGGATGCAACCGACTTGCGTCCCTCTTCAGCACAGCGTCAACAAAGAACGAGAACCTCGACGCGCCCGTTGTCTCACTCCGCTTCCGCGGGGACGCTTCCCCGGAGGCCGACCACCCGGGCCACGCTCTCGCGCTGGACGAGGACGAACCCCGAGAGGATGACGCCGAAGCCGAGGACGGTCGCCGGCGAGACGGACTCGCCGAGGAACGCCCACCCGGTGACGGTGGCGACGACCGGCATCGCGTAGGCGACGAGGTTGCCGCGGACCGGGCCGGCCTCCGAGAGGAGCGCGAAGTAGACCGGGTAGGCCGCGGCGGTCGCGGGCATGCCGACGTAGAGAATCGCGGCGACGAGTTCCGGCGACCACGCGACCTGCGCGACCGACTCGCCGAGACCGAGGCTCGCGGCGTGGATGCCGACGGCGGCGGCCGCCATCGCCCACGCGGTCTGCGGGAGCGTCCCGATAGAGGGTCCGACGCGCTTGAGCAGGACGGTCCCGAAGGCGACCGACAGCGCCGAACAGACGATGAGCGCCTGTCCGACGCTCCCGCCGCCGAGGACGCTCTGGGGGCCGACGATGACGACGACGCCGACGAGTCCGAGCAGGATGCCGGCGGCGTCGACAGCCGAGATGCGCGCGTCGTCGAGCAGCAGGACGGCGAACACCGGGGAGGCGACGGGCATGATGCTGTACATCACGGCCGCCGCGCCGGTCGTCGCGTGCTGCTGGCCGAGGAAGAGAAACACGTTGTTCGCCCCGAGGACGAACGCGGCGCTGGCGAGGATGCCGAGCGCGTCGGCGCGGGTCCGCGGGAGCCAGTAGCCGCCGCGGACGGCGACGAGCGTCAGGAGGACGACGGCGGCGACGTCGACGCGGAAAGCCGCAAAGAGCACCGGCGGGACCGAGCCGATGGCCGCCTTGATGCCGACGAACGAGGTGCCGAACAGCGCCGCGGCCGCGACGAAGAGGACGAGGGTCCGGTGACGGCTCACGCCACCACCCCCCGCGCTGTGGCCGGCGTTCGATTCGCCGGGCGGGCGCGGGAGGTGGAGTGCGGTCGACGCTCGGTGCGTGGACGGCGTAGAGGCGTCGTCTGTATCACAACACATCCTGCGACTTCCGAAGGCATATGTCTAACGATTGGTCTAGTTGCAGTACGATTCGAACATTCGAGACACGCTTTCACACGATTCGTTGACCAAACCGGGATAGAAACTCTCATGGGTGGTGTTGCCACGAACCGTCGGGTCGTGCGGACGGTCGCGCCGCTCGGGGCGTCGAACTGTCGTCGAAAATCGGAGGGCGGCGGTCAGTCCTGCTGTTCGGCTTCGACGCGGTCGGCGTGTTTTTCGAGGTCGGCCGCGAGCGTCCGGGCCTCCTCGGGCGACAGCGTCAGTTTGTCCGCGTGCGGCGCGAGCGCGTCGAGCTGCGTCCAGTCGAGTTCGAGTTCGAGGGTAATCTCGTCGGGGTGCTTCCGCGGCGAGGTGACGTTGCACACGGCGAACGCCGACTCCTCGAAATCGTGGCCCGTCGCCGACGCGTCGACGAGGTCCAGCGTCGTGTAGGCGTTGACCTTCAGGATTCGGTCTGGCATCTGTGAGTACTGTTGGGTGTCGTCCTAAATAGGTAGCGCGGCGGCGTCGTCACCGAGGCGGCCCGCTCAGTCGTCGCTCGGGATGGGTGTGCCGTCGGCGCGGGTCGGCGCGGGACTCGCGTCCATCGAGTCGTCTTCCGCGTAGGGGTACCACGTGCGCTTCGTGTTGTGCATCATCGGGTCCTCGTAGCTGGTCTCTTCGGGTTCGACTAGTTCGGCCAGCTCCTCTTCGTCCGTCCGGGCGACGAACTCGCGGAACGTCTCGTCGCCCTCGCGGCGCTCCTCGAAGTTCGCGAGCAGGTTCTTGATGGCACCCGGCACCTCGTCGACGGGGACGCGCTGGGTGACCCACTCGGCGAAGTTCGGGTTCTCGCCGAGGCCGCCGCCGAGGCCGATGTCGAGCGCCTCGACCGGTTCGCCGTCCTTGCGGGTCTTCATGCCGCGGAGGCTGATGTCCGCAATCTGCGGCTGGGCGCAGGAGGCCGTACAGCCCGAGAGGTGGATGTGGAAGTCCTCGACACCCGCGGGGAGGTCGACGTTCTCCTTGAGCCAGCGGGCGTAGCGGACCTGCCGGTTTTTCGTCTCCACGATGGAGAGCGAACAGAACTCGGTGCCCGTACAGGCGATGGAGCCGCGCATGAACGGGTGGGGGTCGGGCGAGTAGTGGTCGAGGAGGTCCTCGTCCTGCAGCGCGTCGAGCTTTTCTTCGGGCACGTCGGTGATGATGACGTTCTGGCGCTGCGTGATGCGAATCTCGCCGGAGCCGTACTCGTCGGCGACGCGGGCGAGTTCCTTCGTGTCGTCGACGCCCATGCGGCCGACGAGCACGTCGAGTCCGACGTAGTAGTTGCCGTCGGCCTGTTCGTGGATGCCGACGTGGTCGGAGTGGCCGCCGTCGGCGTAGCCGGAGTTGTAGGAGTACTCCGAGCGCAGGTCCTCGCCGGCGGTCTCCAGTTCGAAGTCGACGAACTCCTCCTGGAGGACGTCGCGGAACTTCTCTGCGCCCCACTCATCCATCAGGAACTTGATGCGAGCGTTGTAGCGGTTGTCGCGGTCGCCGTTCTCGCGGAACAGCGCGGAGATGGCTCCCGACACCTCGGGGGCCTGCTCGGGCGTCACGAACACGTCGATGTCGCGGGCGAGCCGCGGCTCGTTCCGCGAGAGGCCGCCGCCGATGCGGATGTTGAAGCCCTTCGTCTCCTCGCCGTCTATCTCCTTGGTCGCGGGTTCGAGCGCGAGGTCGTTGATGTCGCCCTGACCGCAGCCCTCGCGGCAGCCGGTGACGGAGACCTTCCACTTGCGCGGGAGGTTCGAGTGGTCGTCGTTGCCCTTGAACGTCTCGTTGAGCTCCATCGCGACGGGGAGCGCGTCGACGTGCTCGTGTTTGTCCTTGCCGGCGACGGGACAGCCGACGATGTTGCGCCACGAGTCACCGCAGGCCTGCTGGGTCGACAGCCCGACCGATTCGAGCTTGTCGAAGATTTCCGGGATGTCCTCCAGCTTAATCCAGTGGAGCTGAATCGACTGGCGGGTCGTCCAGTCGACGTAGCCGTTGCCGAAGATGGGGTTCTCGGCGGGGCCGCGGGCGTACTCGTCTGCGACCTCCGCGACGACTTCGGTCTGGCCGGGCGTCAGCACGCCGTTCGGCGTCCCGATGCGCATCATGAAGTACGACTCCTGGCCGTTGCGCTGGTGGTACAGCCCCCACCATTTGAAGCGCTCGAACCAGGCGTCTCGCTCGTCTTCCGGGATGGAGTCCCAGCCCTGCTCGGCGAACTCCAGCAGGTGCTCTCGTATCTCGTTACCGTAGACCTCCGACTTCCAGCGTTCGACGTCCGTGGGCATTCGTATGAATGTCCATATACGTGCCCACGTAAGGCCCCGAGCGTACCGTCAACCCTTCCCGGTGCTGCCCAAAAGCGGAGAATGTTGCCTATTCGTTGTCGTCGCCGCGTCGAACCGGGAGGACGACCCGCTCGCGGTCGATATCGACGAATTCGCCCTCGCGGAGCCTGCCGACCGGGACCCAACCGGGCACGCCCGTCTGGCCGCAGGCGATGCACTGGCCGTACACTTTCGCGGCGACGGTTCTGCCGTCCGCGCCGACGTCGAGGACGTTCTCGACGACGAAGTCGGGGAGCTCGCACCCACAGAATGACGGGTCGTCGAGCCGCCAGAGCTCGCTCACGCTCACTTCTCTGGCGTCGTTCACGGAGACCCACGCCCCGTCGTCGAGGACGCGCAGGGAGACGCTCATACCCCACCCTCCGTGCTCCGGCTACCTATGCGGGACGGCGCCCGCAATCCCCGCGGGGGAGCGCGACGGCCGCTTCGGCGGTCGTTCCACCGTTGTCGTGCGATTGTGGCCGAAACCCGCCGTCAGAGGTAGGAGCAATCCGTTCCGGTAGCCGGGAGTGGGGGTACACATTACAGGTGCGGATTCCCTTATGCGGGTTCGACCGGTACGTGGTGGTGATGAGTGACCACCGCACCGCCGTCCGACAACACGCCTCCGCCGACGTCGCCCCAGAGCTGTTCGAACAGTCGCAGGAGGGGGACGCATGACCGGCGAGGCAGAACTCGAATCCGAACTCGACCGCGACCCCGATGCCGAGGCGGACCCGTCCGCCGAGGCGGAAGACGAAGACCCCGCGGCCCACCTCAAGGACCTCGAAGACGGCGCGGGCTGCACCGAAATCTGGTCGCACCTCTCTGAGTCCCGCGAGGAGTAACCCGTCCGCCGACCGCCGGAACTCGCCCGTCCGAACTCCGCCTCCCGACCGCTCGCGCGCGAATCTCGCCTCTCGGGGAGACGTTTTTAAGCCCGAACGCGTTACCGATTCGTAGATGACGAACGACGAACGCCGACGAACGACCGAGGTTCCGGCCGACCGGCGCGAACCGGTCGGTGAACCCGTCGTCCGCGGCGACCCCGCCGTCACGGGCGACCGCGCCCGCGAGGCCGTCGGCTTCGACCCCACCGACCCCGACAGCCTCGCCGAGGCCGCCAGAACGGTTCGCTCGTTTTCGGAGTCCACCGCCGGCGACGACGACCACGTGTTCATGCTCCGCGGGGCTGCCGCCTGCGCCGCGCTCGTCCGCGGCGTCGGCTCCTACAAGCGCGCCGCCGAGCGCGCCGGCGGCGACGTATCCGTCTCCTTCATCCGCAAGTGGGCCCGCGTCCACGACCTCCCGCAGTCGGTTCGCCGGCACGTCGCTCGCGGCCGCATCGCGCCCACGGCCGCAAAGCACATCGCCCGCGTCTCCGGCGACGCCCGACTCCACCTCGCGTGGGCGACGCTCGACGCCGGTTTGACCGTCCGCGAGGTCCGCCGCCTCGCCAGCGAGGTCAACGACGGCACGCCGGCCGTGGACGCCCTCGCCGACCACGGCGTCGACATCGGCCGGCTCGACGTGACGCTGCCGGCCGACGTGTACCTCGAACTCCGCCGCCGCGCCTCGCTCGAAGACACGCCGCCTGGCGACGTTGTCGCCGACGCGCTCGACGACTACCTCGACTGAAGGAACCGCGTCGCCGTCTCCCGAATCACCTCGCGCGCCACCTCGACTTCCGCCCATTCGACGGTCTCGTCCGGAAAGTGCGCCTGGTCGATGTCGCCCGGGCCGAACAGTACCGTCGGAATCCCCGCCTCGACGTAGTGCCGCGAGTCCGCCCCGTAGGTCGCGCCGACCGGCTCGTCGTCGCGGCCGTCGGCCCGGAGCGCCGCGCGCAACGACTCCACGACCGGCTCGTCGGCGTCGATTTCCGCCGGCTCGAACTGCACCGAAAACCGCTCGAACGCCGGCGGGTGCGCCGAGAGCCACTCGTCGTCGGCGACGACGCGCGCCAGCCGCTCCTCGAACGCGGCTTCGACCTCTTCGACCGTCTCGCCCGGCGCGACGCCGAGTCGCCACTCCGCGGTGAGCGTCCCCGCGACGCTCGACGCCCACGTTCCCGCCTCGACGCGGCCGACGCAGACGGGCCACGGAATCGGGTAGTCGAAACGCGGGTGCTCGACCGCGTCGGTCCGCTCCGCTTCGAGGTCGAAAAACGCCGCCCGAATCGCCTCGAACTTCTCGATGACGTCCACCCCGCGCCACCGCGAGGCCGCGTGCGCCGTCCGCCCGGTCAGGTGGAGGCGCTTCATCACCGACCCCTCGGTGGCGACGACCGGCTTGAGCCGCGTCGGCTCCGCGACGACCGCGGCGTCCCGCTCGAAGGGATAGGGGTTGTCGAGCGCGGCCGCCGCGGCCCCGATACCGCCGTCTTCCTCGCCGGCGACGCTCTCGACCACGACCCGCCCGTCGAGGGCAACATCGCCCGCCGCCGCGGCGTCCCGGAGGTCGAGCGCGGCGAAGACGCACGCCGCGAGCCCCGCTTTCATGTCGGCCGCGCCCCGGGCGCTGACGGTGCCGGCGTCGTCGTCCCAGTCGGGCAAATACGGGTCGTGGGACCACAGTTCTCTGTCGGCTGGTACCACGTCGACGTGGCCGTTGAGGACGATGGTCCGGCCCGCGTCGGGGTCGCCAAACTCGACCACGCCGGCGACGCTCGGGCGGTTCGCGGTGTCGATGTCGTCGGAGTCGTCCGGGAACGACGGGTGTTCGGCCAGTCGCTCCGGGTCGGCGGTCCACTCGTAGGTGTCGAACTCGAAGTCGTGCAGTCGGTTTTTGACCCACTGCTGGGCCGGTGCTTCGGCGCGGGCGACGCTCTCGAACCGGAGTAGCGTGTCCACGAAGTCGCGCAGGTCCATATTGTGGGGGACGGGAACGGGGTACAAAGCAGGAGGGGGCGGCGAAAATAAACGCTTATCAGTATCCCCATTTAAAGAAAATCCGAGGGCTGGTAGCTCAGTTAGGCAGAGCGTCTGGCTTTTAACCAGACGGTCGGGGGTTCAAGTCCCTCCCAGCCCGTTTCTGCGACGAACTACGTGCGGAGTGACACGGCTTTCTAATTCCTACGTCTCCGAGTGATAGCTTCACCAAGCCGTGTTGCACATACGTTGGCTACTGCCACTCCGTGGCCGTCGCTCTTGTCAAACTGACACTTTGTGAGGATATCTTTCTATAAGGAGAGAACCCTGCCCCTTAGGGCGGGAGTGACTCCGACACTTCTCACGCAATCACCGTCGATTGCAGGCGGGATATTCAACGACAGGTCGGCTGAGCCCGCCCTGCGATTTTCGGGTTATTCGAGGCCGAGGAGCGTCGCGGCCTCGTCGAGGAACTCGGCGTACACCGACATCGCGTCCTCGATGGGTTCGGGCTCGGTCATGTCGACGCCGGCGGTTCGGAGCACGTCGAGTGGGTACTCGCTGCCGCCGAGCGCGAGCGCCTCGCGGTAGTCCGCCGCGGCGGACTCGCCCTCCTCGCGGATGCGCTCGACGATGGCCGCCGCCGCGGAGATGCCCGTCGCGTACTGGTAGACGTAGTAGTTGTAGTAGAAGTGCGGAATCCGCTCCCACTCGCGGGCGATGCGGTCGTCGGTCGCCGCGGGCTCGTAGTACGCCGCCTTCAGGTCGCCGTACAGCTCGTCGAAGCGGTCGGGCGTGAGCGCGCCGTCGTTCTCGATTATCTCGTGAATCTGGAGTTCGAAATCCGCGAACATCGTCTGGCGGAACAGCGTCGAGCGGAACCGTTCGAGGTACTCGTCGAGGACGTGCGTCCGGAGTTCGTCGTCGTCGACGTTCTCCAGGAGGTACTCGGTCAGGAGCGTCTCGTTGACCGTGGAGGCGACCTCGGCGGTGAAGATGTCGTAGCTCGCGTCGTGCCACGGCTGGGCGTCGTTGGCGAGTTCGGAGTGCATCGAGTGGCCCAGTTCGTGGGCGAGCGTGAACATCGACGCCGCGTCGTCCTGGTAGTTCATCATGATGAACGGCTGGGTGTCGTAGGTGCCCGCGGAGTACGCCCCGGAGCGCTTGCCGCGGTTCTCGTACACGTCGACCCAGCGGTCCTCGAGGCCCTCGGCCATCCGCCGTTGATACGCCTCGCCGAGCGGTTCGACGGCCTCGACGATGTACTCTTTCGCCTGCTCGTACGGAATCTCGGGGCCGTGGTCGCCGGTGAGCGACACGTACAGGTCCCACATCTTGAGTTCGTCCGCGCCGATGGCCTCCCGTTTCAACTCGGCGTGGCGGTGGAGGTGGCCGAGGTTGTCGCGGACGGTGTCGAGCAAGTTGTCGTACACCTCGACGGGGACGTTGGGGCCGTCGAGGGCGGATTCGCGAGCGGTCTCGTAGTCGCGGATGCGCGCGGTCTTCACGTCCTTCTTGACGCTGTTTTTCAGCGAGGTGCCGACGGCGTTGCGAACGTCGGCCCAGCGGTCGTAGAACTCCTCGTGGACGGTCCGGCGGAACTCGCGGTCGGGGTGTTTCTGGAGCTTCGTGAAGTTACCCTGCGTGATTTCGACCGACGTGCCGTCGGGCCGTTCGACGGTCGGGAACTCCAGGTCGGCGTTGGCGAGCATCGAGTAGATGTCGCTCGACGCGCCGGTCACGTCCGAGAGGTCGGCGAGGACTTCTTCGACCTCCGCGGAGCGGGTGTGTTCTTTCGTCCGGAGCACGTCGTCGAAGTAGTGCTCGTAGGCCGCTAACTCGGGTTCTTCCTCGACGAACTCGTCGACGCCGTCGCGGCCGAGTGCCTGCAGTTCGGGGTCGAGGTAGCTGACCGCGCTCCGCGCCTTCGACGCCAGTGCCTCGGCGCGACCGGCCTGCGCTTGGTACTCCTGGTTCCGGGTGTCCTGACTGCTGCGGAGGTTCGCGTAGGAGACGACCATCGACACCTCGCGGAGCACCTCCTCCATCGTTTCGAGGAGTTCGAGGAGCGTCTCGGGGTCCTCGGTGGCGCGGCCCTCGTAGCTCGCCAGTTCGGGGACGCGCTCTGCGACGTCCTCGTACGCCGCCTCCCACTCGTCGTCGGACGCGTAGATGCTGTCGAGGTCCCACTTGTACTCCTCGTCGATGTCGCTCCGCTCGGGAACCGAACTCATGTCGGGTACTGTGACGCGCGCGCGGCTGGTAAGCCTTATCAATCGACCGGCGAAGCGGGGACGAGGAGGGCGGCCGCGTCGCGGTTAGTGTCGGGTCGCTCTCGCTTCTCGGACCTGCGAACCGTCCCGGACTAAGTCCTCACAGTGCGGACAGACGCGGGGGGCGTCCATGCCCTCCGGGGCGAACACCCTGACGTAACCTTCCGTGACGAAAGAATTGCAGTTCTGACATGTAGGCATGGCGGTCGTGCGTACCACGTCAACTGAGTTAGATGTTGTGGGCGATTTTCGGCATCCGACACCGACCCCGACCGCGGCGGGTCGCCCGAGTCGACGCGGCCCCCGGCGGCGCAAACCACTTTGACCGGCGGGCGTGTGGAACTGCCATGGACGACCTCTCTCCCGCGGTTCGCGAGGCGTTCGCCCGGACGTGGGTCGACGACCGCCCGTGGGCGTTTCTCACCGATTTGACCGCCATCGGCGACCGGATGGCCGGCGGGCCGGGCGACCGCCGCGCGAGCACGCTCGTCGCCGACGCCCTCACCGACGCGGGCGTCCGGCGCGTCGAGTTCGACCCCTTCGAGATGGCGCGCTGGACCCGCGGCGACACGACGTTCGACCTCACCGCGCCCGACGAACGGCGCTTCGAGGCCGTCGCGCTTCCGTACGCTCCCCCGGCGACCGTCTCCGGCCCGCTGGTCGATGTCGGCTACGGCACGCCGAGCGAAATCGACGCCGCCGACGTGGACGGCGCGCTCGTCGTCGCCAGCACGACCACCCCCGCAGGCGGCCGGTTCGTCCACCGGATGGAGAAGTTCAACTACGCAATCGACGCCGGCGCGGTCGGCTTCGTCTTCGTCAACCACGTCCCCGGCCAACTCCCGCCGACCGGGGCGCTCCGCTACGACGAGGAAGCCGCCGCCCCCGCGGTCGGCGTGAGCGCCGAAACCGGGTCGTGGCTGACCGACTACGCGGCCCGCGGCGGCGAAGCGACCCTCGCGGTCGACGCCGAGACGACGCCCGGCGAGAGCCGGAACGTCGAGGGTCGCGTCGGCCCCGACACCGACCGCGAACTCCTCCTGTGCGCCCACTTCGACGCCCACGATATCGCTGAAGGCGCGCTCGACAACGGCTGTGGCATCGCGGTCGTCGTCACCGCGGCGCGACTCCTCGCTGAGATGGACCTCGCTCTCGGCGTGCGCGTCGTCGGCGTCGGTGCGGAGGAACTGGGGCTAACCGGCTCCGAACATCTCGCGGACCGCCTCGACCTCGACCGCGTCGCCGCCGTCGTCAACGTCGACGGCGCGGGTCGGTTCCGCGACCTCGTCGCCCACAGCCACACCTCGGAGGCGACCGCCGCGGTGGCGACCCGCGTCGGCAACGAGACGCGCCACCCGGTCGACATCGAACCCGAACCGCACCCGTTCAGCGACCAGTGGCCGTTCGTCCGCGCCGGCGTCCCGGCGCTCCAGCTCCGGAGCGAAAGCGGCGAGCGCGGCCGCGGCTGGGGCCACACCCACGCCGACACCCGCGACAAAGTCGACGACAGAAACGTCCGCGAACACGGGATGCTGACCGCGCTCATCGTCCGCGAACTCGCCGCGACCGCCGCCGACGGGGAGATTCCCCGACTCGACGACGACGAACTCGCCGCGGCGTTCCGCGACGCCGATTTCGAGACGGGAATGAAGGCGGCGGGCATCTGGCCCGACGGCTGGGAGTAGCGCCGGTCAGTCGTCTTCGGCCGACTCGGACCTCTCGCCACCGTCGTCGGCGTCGCTGACTTCGACCGTCAGGTCCGTCGCTTCGAGCGCGCTTTCGGTCGCGGCCTCGACGACCATCCCGGCCCCGATGACGACGTGGAACATCCCGTAGACGAACGTCGGCACGGCCACGAGGAGATAGAGCGCGAGGCCGGCGATACCCGTCATGCCGGCGAGAAAACCGCCGACGGCGTTGCCGACGCCGATGATAAACAGGCCGAAGACGATGCGGAGGGTGGCGTCCCACGCGGTGGGTCGGTCCATGTATGAGCCGACTGCGAGCCGCGTGATGTGTCTATTGGTCGATACGCGGCGCGGGGGCGCGGTGCGGACCCGCGGTGAAGGCCGCGGGGTCACGGGGGTTCTCCCGCGCGTCAGCACACCGCGAGCAGTTCGTCAAGCGAGTCGAGTTCGTAGGTCGGCTCGGCGGCCAACTGGTAGCCGTCGCGGTGCGGTCGGCGGATGAACGCCGAGTCGATGCCGGCGCGGTCGGCCGCGACCACGTCGACGTTGCTGTCACCGACGTAGAGCGCCGAATCGACGCCGAGTTCGCCCATGGCGCGCTCGATGTAGTGCGGGTCCGGCTTCTTCACCCGCGCGCCCTCGACGGTCGGGTCGCGGCCGTAGGCCACCTCGAAGCGGTCGCCGATGTCGAACACGTCCAGAATGTGCTCGATGGTCGCGTGTTGGTTGTTGCTCACAACCGCCAGCGGGTGGTCGATGTCGTCGAGGGCGGCCACGTCGTCGTACAGCGGTTTCGTCCCGTTTTCCAGACACGCCCGCTGGGTCGCCGCGGCGTGGGTCTCGTGGTGCGACCAAAAGTCGTCGACCGGCACGTCGTGGACCGCGCAGATGCGGCGCAGATGCGTGAGGCCGCCGTTGATGACGCCGTCGACCGTCTCGGTCGTCGGCTCCACGTCGAACTCGTCGAACGCCCGCCTGACCGCCTCCCGCTGGACTTCGAGCAGCGTCGGCTTCGTCAGCACGCCGTCGTTGTCGAAGATGACAGCGTCGTAGCACATGGTCGAACCGTTCGGCCTCGACCGACGATAACGTTGCTATGTGCGACCCCGACCGCTCCGGAGAGCTATTGACCCCTCACGCGTCGGTCAACCGCGGTCTTCGCCGTCGCCGACGCGTCTAGCATCGCCCGCCCGCTCGACTCCCTCGCGGATGCGCGAGCCGACGCGCCAGCCGATACGGTCCGCCAGCGCCCGCTCTTCGAACGCCGACGCGGCGCTCTCGGCGGCCATCGCGTCCACGTCGAACTCGACTTCCGGGTAGTCGACCGCCGTGAGAAGCAGGGGCGTCGGCGGCGCGGGTGCGATGCCCTCGGGGCCGTCGAGGTGGTTGGCACCGAGCGCATCGTCCACCTTCGAAAGCGGGGCCGCGCCCGACCCGACGGCGCGGACGAGCGAGACGAGTCGGCGGACGAGTTCGCGGGCGAAGCCGCCGGCCTCGACGCGCACGAGGAGGAAGTCGCCGTCGCGGGTCAGGCCGCCGTCGATAGTCCGGACGGTGCCGTGGTCGTCGGGCGTGAGGTTGTGGAAGTCGTGGTCGCCGCGGAGAGCGTCGAAGGCGGCTTTCGCCCGGTCGTCGTCGAACCCCTCCGTCGGCGCGTGGAGGTCGTAGACGTACTCGCGGCGGGTCGGCCGGTGTCGGGCGTGGAAGTCGTCGGGGGCGTCGGCGGCGGCCCACGCCCGGACCGTCCCCGGGAGCTCCGAGTTCAGCGCCCGCGGCGTACACCAGTCGGGACAGTCGAAGGCGACGGTCTGGGCGAGCGCGGAGACGCCCGCGTCGGTCCGTCCGGCGGCGGCGTAGCCGGTCGGTTCCTCGTCGTCGTCGCAGACGCCGAGCGCGCGGCAGGCGTCGAAGAGGGCGTCTTCGACGGTCGGCACGTCCGGCTGTCGCTGGAACCCGTGGTACGGGCGTCCGTCGTAGGCGACGCGGAAGGCGCGCATGGCGGGTGCTTGCCCGGCGGACTACTTAACCGACGCCACCTGCGCCGTCGCCCCCGCCCGACCGCATCGCTCACTCGCAGTCGACCTGTGAATCCTCGCTTCGGACGGAGAGCACCGGCACGTCGGCCAGTCGAAGCACGCGCTCGGTGACGCTCCCGAGCAGGTAGCGCTCGATGCCGCGGCGGCCGTGGGTGCCCATCACGATGAGGTCGGCGTCGACCTTCTCGGCGTACCGAAGAATCGCCCGGTGCGGCGAGCCGTGTTCGACGGCCGTGACGACTTCGACGCCGACCGATTCGGCCGCCTCGACGGCCTCGGAGACGATGCGCTCGCCTTCCTCCTCGTAGGCGCGGACGAGGCCGCCGGCGTCGAGTTGGGTCGCGTGGAGGGCGCGCTCGTCGACGACGTAGAGGGCGTACAGCGTCGCGTCCGTCGCCGCCGCGAGGTCGAGCGCGCGGTCGAGCGCCTCGTCGGCGGGGCCGCTGCCGTCCACCGGGACGAGAATCCCGTCGTACATGTCGCCCGCCCGTACGACGGGCGGAAACAAAAGGGCGTGCGCCGGTATCGGGGCGCGGGAATTGCGGCGGCGATGGTGGCGGTCGGGAACGGAACGGCTTGCGTCGGTCTACTCGTAGTCCTCGTAGGTCGGTGCGTCGCGGTCGCCGGGGAAGTCGTCGACGGCGACGGTGGTCTGGTCGCCGCTGGCCATGTCCTTGACCGTCACCTCGCCGTTTTCGAGGTCGCGCTCGCCGACGATGACGACCGTGTCGGCGTTGACGGAGTCGGCGTAGGACATCTGCGCGCCGAAGCTCCGGTCGGACACGTCGACCTCGACGACGTTGCCCGCCGCGCGGAGGTCGCGGGCGATGTCGGAGGCGACGCCGCGGGTGTCACCGACGGTGAGGAGGTAGTAGTCGGTCGCCAGCTCCTCGTCGGGCCAGACGCCGGCGCGCTGGCAGAGCAGTTGGAGCGTCGCGCCGCCGATGCCGACGCCGACGGCGGGGGTGGGCTGGCCGCCGAACGACTCGATGAGGTCGTCGTAGCGGCCGCCGCCGAACGTCGCCCGCGACACGTCGCCCGTGGAGTCGAAGCACTCGAAGACGACGCCGGTGTAGTAGTCCAGCCCGCGGGCGGTCGAAAGCGACACCTCGCAGAACTCGCCCGCGCCGAAGTCGTCGGCGGCGGCGAGGACGTTCCGGAGGTTCTCGACCGCGGATTCGACGTCGTCGCCGCCGAACGCCGCGATTTCGTCGAGGTCGCCGCGCTCGATGAGGTCGGCGAACTCGTCGGCCTGGTCGTACGAGAGGCCGGCGTCGGAGAGGAGGCCGAGGTACTCCGCGCGCTCGACTTTCTCGGATTTGTCGACGGCGCGGACCGCGTCGGCGACGTCCACGTCGGCGTCGAACGACCGGAGCAGGCCCCCGAGGATGTCGCGGTGGGAGACGCGGAACTCGAAGTCGTCGGCCGTGAGGCCGAGGTCGGTCAGCGCGTCGGCGCAGAAGGCCAGAATCTCGGCGTCGGCCTCCGGCTCCGAGGAGCCGAAGATGTCGGCGTTGGTCTGGTAGAACTCGCGGAAGCGACCCTGCTGGACCTGCTCGTAGCGCCAGAAGGGCCGGGTCGAGACCCACTTGATGGGCTTCGACAGCGCCTGCTGTTTGGCGACGACCATCCGGGCGACCGTCGGCGTCAGCTCCGGCGTGAGCGCCACCTCGCGGCCGCCTTTGTCCTCGAAGGCGTACAGCTCCTCGACGATTTCCTCGCCGGACTTGTCGACGTACATCTGGGTCCGTTCGAGGTGGGGCGTCCCGATTTCGCGGAAGCCGTAGCGGGCGGCGGCGGTCTCGACGGTGTCGACGACCTCGCGCCGGGCCGACATCTCGCCGGGGTAGAAGTCACGAAATCCCTTGAGTCGGTCGTACATGGGCGTTGGTTGGCGCAGGTCGCGCTTGAAACCTGTTGTTCGGGGCGACGGCGACTACCCGACGAGGGCGCGGAGCGCCGCCGCGTCGCCGAGGGCGATGAGCGAGACGCCGGCGACCGCGAGGACGGCGGCGACGAGGCGCGTGCCGAACCGCGCCTCTCGGAGGACGACCCCGCCGAGGACGACGGCGACGATGGCCTGCGTGTTGACGATTGGCGAGGCGACGCTCGCCGGCACCAGCCCGAAGGCCGTCGAGGTGACGTGTTCTCCGACGGCGACGAGCGCGCCCGCCGCGGCGAACTTCGGGAGGTCGCCGCGGACGCCCGGCCACTCCCGCACTGCGACGGGGAGGACGGCGAGGGCCGCGCCGACGAACAGCACCGGGACGAACACGCTCGTCGGGATGCCGAGTTCTTGTAGGGCGACGCGTTTGCCCACGTCGCTGACGGCGTAACAGGCCGCGCTGGCGAGCGCGAGTTGGGCGGGCCGCGACCGGACGGCGCGTCTGAGCGGGTCGAGGAACGCCCCGCCCTCGTAGTTCGCGACGTAGACGGCGACGGTGGCGACCGCGACGCCGAGGACCTGAACACCCGTCAGGAACTGGTTCAGAAACAGAATCTCGATGGGGAGGACGAACACCGGGACGAGCTTGTTGATGGGCGCGACGTAGGACACGTCGCCGGCTTCGAGGGCGTCGACAAACAGGATGAGCGCGACGCCGACGAGAGCGGCCGTACCGGCGACGATTCCGACGCCCGTCGCGCCGAGTTCGGCCAGCGAGGGGACTGCCGCGGGGTCGTACGTCACCGCCGTGACCGGGAGGTACAGGAGGACGGCGAAGGCGTTGACGACGACCGTGAGAACCGCCCCGGAGTAGCCCGGGAAGTACCGCTTCAGGGCGAAGATGTAGACGCCCCAGACGAACGCGGCGAGAACGGAGTAGGCGATGCCGGGGTCCATGCCTCACCCGGCGCGCGGCGGCGTGAAAAACGACGCGGTACGAATCGGGGGCGCGCCGGGGGAGCGGGTGTCCGGGCCGGGACGGCGTCAGAACGCGGGGCCGCCCTCAGCGCCGGCCGTGGACGTAGCTCTGGACGTGGTCCGGGAACACCTCGTCGACCGCCGCCTGCCCGTGTTCGGCGGCGATGAGGTGGCGGAGTTCGCCCTCGTAGTCGGCCTTCGGAATCTCCTCGGACGGGCCGGTCTCCACGTCGAGATGCGACTCGACGAGGCGGTCGACCGCGCCGCGGCCGAACCCCGAAAGCGGCGAGAGGTAGTCGACGCCGTGGCGGTCTTCGAGGCTCTGGGCCTGCGCCCGCGAAATCGAGGGGACGCGGTCGTCGCGGCGGGTGCCGTCGGCGACGGCGTCGAAGTCGAGGCCGCAGACCGCTTCGAGCGCGTGTTCGTGGACGTGTTGGATGCCGCCTCGGGGGTAGCCGTCTTCGACCATCCGGGCGGTCGCCGCCGCCGCGACCTCGCGGTCGAGCTCCAGCGTCTCGAAGGCGTAGCCGAGTTCGGCCGCCGCGTCGCGGGCGTGAGTCCAGTCTTCCGTGACCCCGAAGTGGGCGGTCACGAGCGTCACGTCGTAGAAGGTGTCGAGAAGCAGCGCGGCGAGCGAGGAGTCCTTGCCGCCGCTGTAGAGGAGCGCGAGTTCCACGTCTTACCGGCGGCGGATGTTGAAGCTCTTCGACTCGGGCTGCAGCTCCTTCAGGAGCGCCTTCATCTTGTCGTCGTCGATGCGGCCCTGAATGCGCCCGCTCTGGGCGAGGGCGACGATTTGGCGTTCGACCTGCTCCGCGAAGTCCGGCTTGGACATCTGCACGGCGTTGAGGCGCTGGCGGGCCTCGTCGGTCAGATGCTGTTTGAGAAGCGCCTGTTTCTGCTGTTCGGCGCGCTGTTGGGCCTCCTCGGCCTGCTGTTGCTCCGCGGAGCCCTGTCCGCCGCCCTGCTGTTCTTGGAGTTCCTGCATCTTCTTCTTTCGAAGCTCCTCCAGTCGCTCATCGTCGGGACTGCCACTCATACCCTAGCGCACGGTCCGATGTCTGAAAACCATTACGGACCCGCATACAGACGGCTCTCGAGGAATCTGCCGTCGAAGAAGAACTCTCGGTGTGTGTCGGCGGCTCTACGCGTAGCGTTCGAGTTCCGGACGGTCGAGGTCGGAGAGCACGTCGGACGCGGCGTTGTCGAGGAAGCTCGTCCCCTCGGCGGTGATGCGGCGACCCTCGCCCTTGGCGGTCTCGACGAGGCCCTCCTCTTCGAGCTGCTGGAGGAGCGTGCGGATGATGTTCTTGCTGCCGGCGTCGCTGTGCGCACCGGAGACGCTGTATCGGTTGGAGCCGCGCTTGAGGCCGCCGTACTCGGTCGAGAGACGGTCGACGCCGACGGGGCCGTTCATGGCGACCTTGCGGAGCAGGCTCGCGCCGCGGACGTACCAGAAGTCGTCCTGCTGGGGCGGGAGCTCGCGGGTCTGGCCGCTCTTCGCGAAGGCCATCCAGTCGGGTTGCTCGATACGGTCCTCGAGTCGTCCGGCGACCTCCTCGATGAGGGCGTCCGCCGGGACGTCATAGATGGTTACCATGGCTATTGGTTCATAATCGCGGCGTTTAAAGGCATCGTATTCGCCCGATACGGGCGGTTGGAGGCTCCTGCGCCCCGACCGGCGTGCGCCGGGGTGACAGCCCGTATCGCGCCGTCAGGACCGCCACCCGCGCGCGCTCTCCGTGCTCATCACGAGGCCGCCGAGGACGACGGGCACCCAGTAGATGAACCCGCGGAAGACGACGACGCCCGCGGTCGCCACGTCGAACGAGACGGCGGAGCTCGCGGCCGCGACGAGGATGGCGAGCGTCCACTCGATGCCGCCAGCGCCGCCGGGAAGCGGCGTCACGCCGGCTATCGCCCCGATGGGGACGACGAACAGCGCGATGGAGAAGGCGATGGGCGCGCCGATAGCGTGGAACGCAACCCAGAGCGCGACCATCTGGCAGAACCATCCGATTCCCGACAGACCGAGTGCGACCGCCAGCCCCCGCGGGTTCCGGCCGACGCGCTCGATGGAGCGGAAAAAGCCGTTGATGCGGCGCTCGATGCCGTCGTTCGACGGCACCGACACCCGCGGGACGTACCGCGAGACGGTTCGGATGACCGGCGTCAGCGCGCCGATGAGCCGGCGTTCGAGGTCGTAGCGGCGTTTCCACGCGGTGTAGACGGCCGCCGGGACGCCGACCGCGAGGCCGACCACGGCGACGAGCGCGATTTCGAGGTTGCGGCCGAGCGTCACCTCCGTGGCGTAGTAGCCCGCGCCGATGAGCGCGATGGTAATCGAGGGGACGAAGTTGATGGTGTCGACGCTGGCGATGGCCGCCAGCCCGGTCTCGTACTCGGTGTCGGCGCTCCGGGAGATGAGCAGCGCGGTTACGGGCTCGCCGCCCGCCTGCCCGAACGGGGTGATGTTGTTCGAGAACGTCGCGCCCGTGAAGATGAGAAACGAGCGGACGAGCGAGACGTCCACGCCGAGCACGCCGAGGACGGTCTTCAGCGACGCCCCCCACGAGACGAGCCACACGAGCGTGATGGCGAGGATGGCGGCCAGGTAGGTCGGCTCGGCCATCGTCACCCGGGCGACGAGTTCGTCCACGCCCGCGAAGTAGAACAGGACGGCGAAGACGGCGATTGCCGCTGCGAAACCGAGCACCGTCGCGCGGAGGTTCTCGCGGGCCATTTGCTGGGGATGCGTCTACGACGGGCATTAAGTCACCGGATTCGACGGCCGAGAAACAGGTCTCGCGTCGCCGCCGTCGGGGACTCGCGGCCCGCGCCGCCGCTCGCTGGCGGATAGATGGACATTTCCGCTCCGCCCGACACGTCCGGATATGGACGAGCGCGCCGCCCTCAGACTGCTCGCCGCGGACCTGCCGGACGCCGGCGACGACGCCGCCGTCGTCGACGACCTCGTCGTCACGACCGATATGCTCCACGAGACGACGGACTTCCCCGCGGGGACGACCCGCTACACCGCCGGCTGGCGGGCCGTCGGCGCGTCGCTGTCGGACGTGGCCGCGATGGGCGCGAGCGCCACCTGCGCCGTCGCCGCCTACGCCGCCGTCGAACTCGACGAGACTGAACTCGGGGATTTCGTCCGGGGCGCGCGGGACGTCTGCGAGGCGGTCGACGCGTCGTACGTCGGCGGCGACCTCGACACCCATCGGGAGTTCACGACGGCGACGACGGCCATCGGCCGCACCGACGACCCGGTTCGCCGCTCGGGCGCGGAGCCGGGCGACCTGCTCTGCGTCACGGGCGAACTCGGCCGGTCGGCCGCCGCCGTCCGCCTGTTCGAGGCGGGCGAGACCGTCCGCGCGAACGACCTGTTCCGGTTCACGCCCCGCGTCGCCGCCGGCGTCGGCCTCCGCGGGTCGGCCACGTCGATGATGGACTCCAGCGACGGCCTCGCCCGCTCGGCCCACCAGCTCGCGGAGGCCGGCGACTGCGGCTTCGAACTCGACTTCGACGCGCTCCCCGTCCACGACGCGGTCGAGGAGGTCGCGGCCGACGCCGACGACAGACGCGACCTCGCGGCGTTCTTCGGCGAGGACTTCGAACTCGTCTTTACGCTCCCCCAAGCCGCGCTCGACGCCGCCCGCGACGCGACCGACGTGCCGCTCACGGTGGTCGGAAAAGCCGTCGAAGAATCCGCAGACGCAGTCGTCGTCGCCGACGGTGAAGCAGTGCCGGACCGCGGTTACACCCACGGCGGCGGTGAGTAGAATCCTGTTTTCGCGGCGGTGTCGAGTCCGCGCGCCGCCTTATCCCGGAATGACCTGAATCGGCACGAGGAGGAAACACGCCGCGCCGAGGGCGAACGTAACGAGGCCCACGGCCATCCGCGCAGGGCCGAGCGGCGTCTCGTCTATCGGCTTCGCCGGGCCGTTGTAGGCGATGAACGTCGACATCAGCCCCCAGAAGAACCACAGGCCGACGGACTGGTTGAGACCGAGCCCCCGGATGTAGTGGAGATACCCCGCGATACTGAACAGGACGAGCGGGACGGCCGCCGCGAGCGATTCTTGGCGCTCACCGAGCATCGCCCGGACCATGTGGCCGCCGTCGAGTTGGCCGACCGGGAGCAGATTGAGGACGGTGAAGAACATCCCGACCCAGCCGCCGATGACGACGGGGTGGACGACGGTCCGGGGGTCGGCGTACTCGGTCGGGCGACCGAGCACGGTCGCGATGGCGTCGAGGAGCGGTGGATTGTTGAAGACGATCATGTCTCCGGACCGGGACAGGACCTCGGTCGGGACGGTCATCGGCTCGAGCGAGAGGCCGATGACGGTGACGACGATAGTCGCACAGAGCCCGGCCAGCGGGCCGGCGACGCCGATGTCGAACAGCGTCTTCCGGTCGGGCATCTGTCCGCGCATACGGATGATGGCACCGAGCGTACCGAACGGGAAGATAAACGGGATGAGGTAGGGAAGCGAGACGTTGACACCGTGGTATCGGCCGACCGCGTAGTGGCCGAGTTCGTGGACCGACAGGACGCCGAGGACGGCGGCGGTGAAGGGCCACGCCCGAAGCATCACGAGCGGGTTCGCGACGATGTCCGACAGGGGGATGTAGTACCACGCGTGCGCGCCGACGAACAGCGTCGAGAGAATCGTCAACGCGAACAGCGTGATGTTCTTCCACGGGATTTCTTCGACGCCTTGCGAGGTCGGTTCGACGATGACCACGTCGGTCTCTCCGAGCCCGGACACCTGCGCTTCCACGTCGTAGCCGGCCCCCCGGAACGCCGACCAGATTTCGCGGACGAGCATCTGCTCGGGGACGAGCGACTCGCCGTAGTAGATACGTCGGCGACCGTCTGACCGCACCTCGTGAACGTCGAAGACGGCGCGAAGTGCCTCCACCGGCGGTCCGTCCGCCGATTCGGACTGTTCCATCGGCGTGCAGTATGCGGGCGACGTGCATAAATCCCGTGACGGAGGCCTGACCCGACCGGGCGACGACGGCGCGAGAGGCCTGCCGCTCCGGCCGTGTGGGGTGCGTCGAAGCGGAACGCGAAGGCAGAAAGTGTGGTTGGTTCGCGGGTCGGGCGGTCGTCGGCGGGGGCGTGCGGGGGAGGGCGGGGGAGGGCGTTCCGGGGTCGCGTCGTGAGTTCGGGTCGCTGCGCCCTGGGGAGGGGGGTCAATTCGCCGGGGTCACGAATCGCGAGGGCTGTTGAGTCGCGTCTCGGTTCGGGTTCCGAGCGCGCTTGGCGGGGTTGTCACGGGGCCATTAGGGGCTGTCGGGGTCTGTCGCGGGGTCGGGTTCTTTCGTCCGGGGACCGGGCGGTGCGCGCCGTCCTGGCGCTGGCGTCGGTCGGGGCGGGCAGTGCGTGCTCTCAGGCGGTCTCGACGCGCCACGTGGTCGCGCTCGTGTACGACCACTTCTCGATGGTCAGGTCCGTCGCGGAGTCGCGGAGCTTGACCATCAGGGCGCCGATTTCCTTGGGAGACAGGCCGACGTCGTCGGCGATGAATTTGCTCTTGAAGTACATCTCGCCGTCTTTCGCACGGTCGAGCAGGTACTGCTTGAGGCGGTCTTCCTTGGAGCTATCGTCGGTGGAGGGGGGTACTGTTGCGCTCATCTGGTACACCTCACTTCCACCTATCGCCCCATTACCTGTTATAAAGGGAGGTCCGTTAGAATTAGTTCGGCCGCTTTCAGCCTGAATCGTTGCAAACGGTACATTTTAGGAATCTTTGAAATCGGCTTAGATTTTTTAGAACCGGTTTTAAGAGATTCTTTCTGAGAATACCGACTGATTTCATGTGGGTGAATACCCCGTTTTTCGCCCGTCTGACGCCGCATTTTGCGGCAATAAAATCCGTAATATCGCTCGATTTTCGCCCCGTCGGGACTATCCGCATCTCCTGAGTTATCCGCGGCGTCTCAGCGGTCGTGGACCCAGAACTCCTCGTCGGTGGTCGTCTCCTTCTTGAAAATCGGCACCTCGTCTTTCAGGCGGTCGATGCCGTCTTCGACCGTCCGGAACGCCTCTCGGCGGTGCCCCGCGAGGACGACGACGAACACGATGTCCGCACCGTCTTCGACGACGCCCACCCGGTGGTGCATGAGGACGCGGAGGACGCCGTCGCGCGCCTCCAGTTCCTCGGAAATCGCGTCCATCTTCGACTCCGCGACGCCGTCGTACTTCTCGAATTCGAGGCTCAGGGTCGGGTCGTCGTCCTCCGACTCCTTCGCGCGCACCCGCCCGGTGAACGTCGCAATCGCCCCGGCGTACACTTCGAGCGGGTCGGCCTTCGCGCGCTCGACCAGCGTTTCGAGCGTGATGTGCGGTTCGTGGGAGTCTATTTCGGCGGCGAGAGACGCCACGTCCGCGGCGTCGGCCGTTTCAGCCTCCGCGACGACGTTCGCCGCGTCGGCACCCGCGAGCGCGACCGTCGGGACGCGCGCGTCGGGGAACCCCGAGAGGAGCGCGTAGTCGTACTCGGCCGAGAGGTCGTCGAGGAGTCCGTCGAGGTCGCGGTCGTCGCCGGTCCCGACCCAGTTACCGTCCGGCGAGAGCCCGTACGCTGCGGCGACGCCGTCTGTCGACTCCGGTTCGGTCGCGCTCTCGGGGAGCGATTCCACGGTGGCGACGCGGCCGTCCAACTGCGCGGCGAGTCGGTCGCAGAGCGTTGTCGCGCCCGCGCCGACGATTCCGAGGACGTGCATACCCGAAGGACGGCCCGCGCCGGTTTAAGATTGCTCCGTGCCGGCCTCGTCGGGCTCGGGCGTCGGCTCCGGTTCCCGCGCCTCGGAGCGCGGGCGGGTCCGGTAGAGGTGGACGGCGATGGCCGCGCCGACGAGTCCGAGGAGCGTCGCCAGCCACGGGGCCGCCGCGCCGACGGGCGTGTCGGCGGTCGCGGGCAGCGTGTCGAACTGCCAGAGCGCCCAGCCGACCGAAAAACAGGCCGCCAGCGCCCAGTTGAAGACGGTTCGGCGGTCGACCTCGTCGCGGCGGTGGCGGACGAGCATCGCGCCGAGCGCGAGCACCCAGCCGACGACGATGAGCGTAACCGTCTCCACGGTGACGAGTCGCATACCGGTAGTCGCCGCGAGAGTGGTTTAAAGCCCCCGACACGGGCGTCTCGCAGTTGATAACCCTTAAGATGCGGTCACGGATACCCGTGTGCAATGAGAGTCGTCATCTCCATCGGCGGAAGCGTGCTCGCGCCGGACCTCGACGCTCGACGCGTGGAGGGTCACGCCTCCGTCGTCGAAACGCTCGCGCGGGACGGGTGCGAAATCGGTGCAGTCGTCGGCGGCGGCGGCGTCGCCCGCGACTACATCGGCGCTGCCCGCGACCTCGGCGCGAACGAGGTCCAACTCGACCAAATCGGCATCGACGTGACCAGAATCAACGCCCGCCTGCTCATCGCGGCGCTCGGCTCGCAGGTCGACCCCAAGGTCGCCCACGACTACGAGGACGCCGGCGACGCCATCCGGCGCGGCGACATCTCGGTGATGGGCGGCGTCATGCCCGGCCAGACCACCGACGCCGTCGCGGCCGCGCTCGCAGAATACGTCGACGCCGACCTGCTCGTCTACGCGACCAGCGTCGACGGCGTCTTCAGCGCCGACCCGAACAGCGACCCCGACGCGACGAAGTTCGAGGAGATGACCGCCGCGGAACTCGTCGACGTCATCGGCGACATCGAGATGAACGCCGGGTCGTCCGCCCCGGTCGACCTCCTCGCCGCGAAGCTCATCGAGCGCGCGAAGATGCGCACCATCGTCCTCGACGGCACGGACCCCGACCGCATCACGCCCGCCGTCCTCCGCGGGGAGCACACGGGCACCGATATCATCCCCGAGGGCGGCGACGAACCCACCTACTGGGCTCCCTGAGATGACGACGGACGAACCCTCCCGCGGCGACGCCCCCGCCGCGGACGCGACCGACGCCGATGCCGACGGTGATGCCGACGCCACCCACCACGGCTTCTGGGCCGACGAGATCGCCGACGAAATCGAGGCACGCGACCCCGACGAACCGGTCGTCGTCAAAGGTGGCGTCTCCCCCTCGGGCGTGGCCCACCTCGGCAACTTCAACGAGATTATGCGCGGCTACTTCGTCGCCGAGGTGCTCCGCGAGCGCGGCCACGAGGTCCGACAGGTGTTCACCAGCGACGACAAGGACCCCCTCCGGAAGCTCCCGCGAAAGCTCGCGGACGCCGACGGCAACATCGTCGGGCTCGGCGAGGTCGACGCCGGCGCGCTCGGCCGCAACCTCGGCAAGCCGTACACGTCGATTCCGGACCCGTTCGGCGAGGCCGAGTCGTACGCGGCGCACTTCGCGGCGCTCCTGAAGGCCGACGCCGACCGCCTCGGCGTCCCGGTGGAGATGATTTCCAACACCGAACTGTACGAGAACGGCGACTTCGACCCCGTGGTCGAACACGTCCTCGAACACGCCGATACCGCGCGCGAGGTGCTGGGCGAGTACCAGTCGAAGGTCGACGAGGACTACGTCCCCTTCAACCCCGTCTGCGCCGAGTGCGGTAAAATCACGGAGACGGTCACGGACATCGACCTCGACGCCGGCACCGTCGAGTACGTCTGTACCGACATGACCGTCGGCGACAACACCATCGACGGCTGCGGCCACGAGGGGACCGCGACGTTCCGCGAGGGCAAACTGCCGTGGCGCTTCGAGTGGCCCGGCCAGTGGCAGGTCCTCGGCGTCGATTTCGAGCCGTTCGGAAAGGATCACGCCGAGGGCTCGTGGCCCTCCGGCAAGGACATCGCCGAGAACGTCCTCGGAATCGAGCCGCCGGTGCCGATGGTGTACGAGTGGTTCACGCTCAACGGCGAGGCGCTGTCGTCGTCCGCCGGCAACATCGTCACCGTCGCGGAGATGCTCGACCTGCTCGAACCCGAGGTGCTCCGGTACTTCTTCGCGCTCAACCCGCGGAAGGCCCGCGACCTCGACCTCACGCGGCTCGACCAGCTCGTCGACGACTTCGACCGCTTCGAGCGCGCCTACTTCGGCGAGGTCGACGACGAGAGCCTGACCCGCTTCGCCGAGCGCGCCTACCCGTTCGTCGTCGACGAGGTCCGCGAGGACCGGGTTCGACTCCCGTACACGTTCGCGGCCGTCCTCGGCATGACCGACGACGAGGACCTCCGCGTCAAGATGGCCCGCAGCGAGGGCTTCTTCGACGAGGACACTCCCGACGAGGTTGTCGAAGAGGCGCTCGACCGGGTCGAACGCGCCCGCCGCTGGGCCGAGAAGATGGACAACCAGTACAACTACCGCTTGCAGGTCGACCTCCCCGAGTTCGACTTCGAGCCCGCGGTCGAGGCCGCCCTCGACGACCTCGCGGAGTTCGTCGCCGAGGGCCACGACGGCGAGGCGATTCAGGGCGAAATCTACGAGACTGCGCGCCGCCACGACATCGAGATGGGCGACTTCTTCGCCGCCGGCTACCGGCTGTTCTTCGACGCCGAACAGGGGCCGCGACTCGGCGAGTTCCTCGGCGAGCTAGAGCGCGACTTCGTCGTCACGCGACTCCGCCGCGAGGACTAACCTCGCCCGAACCGCAGGGCACGGTTCGCTGTTTCCTTCGATTTTCACACTCGTCGCCCCGCGAGCAACGCCACCGCGCCGAGCGCCGAAACCGCGAGCGCGCCGACCCCCGCACCGAAGCCGGGGATGCCGGTGTCGGTCGTCTCCTCGGTGGTGGTCGAAGATGCCGCGTCCTCGACGACACCCTCGCGTTCCGCGAGCGCGCTCGACTCGTTGCGGACCGAGACGGAGAACGTCGTCCCCGGCGGAATCTCCGAGAAGTCCAGCGTCGCCGAGAAGTTCCCGTCCTCGCCGACGACGGCCTCGCTCGTCTTGAGGACCCGCGGGCTCGTGTCGCCGGCCGACTGGACGCGGACCGAGAGCGTCGTCCCCGCTTCGAGGTCGCTCGTCCCCCGAATCGTCGCGTCTTCGGCCTGCGTGACGGTCACGTTCCCGCCGGTCGTCGCGAGAGACACCGACGGGGCGTCCTGTGCTGCGGCCGCGGTCGCCCCGCCGACGAGCGCGGCGCAGACGACGGCGGCGACGACGAACCAACGGAGTCGGATTCGTTCGAACATGCCATCCGACACTACTCGAATCCGTGAAAAATAGATACTCAAATGTCAAATCGCTCTTTGAGTCACCGGCGGCGCGCGGGCGATGACTCGGTCGGGTTCAGTTCTCCTCGATGGCGTCTATGACGACCGCGCCGACGACGGCGAGTCGCGGGTCGATTCGCTCGCGGTCCACGTCGACGGTGTACTTGTCCCGGAGCGAGAACTGCCCGTCTACCGCGCCGACTTCCTCGCCGGCCGCGTCCTCGATGCGGTACGAGAAGGGAATGAGCGTCGTAACGAGCCGTCTGGCGACCGCCATCGGGACGCTGTCCTCGACGATTCGCCCCGCGACCGAGCCGTCGGGGCCGAGCAGTTGGTAGGTGTGTTTGGCGAACGAGAACGCGCCGCGTTTGACCGCGCCGACGCGCTCGTCGGTCCGGCTGTCGACGATGTCGTAGGCGGCAGACACGTCGAGGACGCTGTCGGCCTTGACGCGGAAGCGTTCCTCGCCGGTGTCGTGGTCGTTCAGACGGAAGTCCTCTTTCAGTTTGAACTTCTTTTGTTTCGCCGAGAGGATGGGGTCGTCACCCTCGTAGACGACGTACTTGTTGCTGATGGACACCTTCTGTCGGACCTCGTAGCGGGAACTGTCGAACACGGTTTCCGTTCGTCGCCGGGGTGGCTAAAACCCTTCTGGGGGACGACTTATGTCCCCGACGCGCGTACGGTGAGACGGGCTCGTTCCCCGCGAACGACGCCTACCGCGGCCTCGCCGCATCACAGTTCACATGTCTCTCATCGACTTCATCCGGTCCGTGGAGGAATCGCAAGACGAATTCGACGTCGAACTGGAGGAGTTCGACGCCGACTCCGAACAGGGAACCATCGACGACGACACCTCGGGCGGCCGCTCGTGGGGTCGGCTGCTCCTCGTCGCGTTGCTCCTCGTGGGCGTCGCCTACGCCGTCTCGCGGCTTCGCTCGTCGTCCGGCGACTCCTTTACCGACATCGCGCTCGCCGACGACCCCGCCGAGGGCGACTCGGCGGCCGACGAGGGGACCGGCGTGGACGACGACGCGACCGACGACGAGGACGCCACGGTCACCGTCGAACACGACCCCGAGGCGGAAACGGACGACGCCGCGGCCGACGACGAGGCGGCCGAGGCGGACGAGACGGGCGACGCGAGCGACGAGGAGACCGACGCGGACGCGGACGACGACGGCGCGGTCGAAGTCGAAATCGAGTCGCCCGGTGACGACGGCGACGACGAGGAGTAACGCGACACGCTCGTTTCGGGTCGGGTTCGGTTGCGGTCGTCATTCGCGGCCGCCAACGCCTGCCCTCGGTCTCGAAGGCGGGACCGTAACCCGAACGGTGGGACCGTAACCCGAACGCCTTTTGGCGCGCGCCGCTTCCCTTCGGGCGATGAACACGCTGCTTTGGGTTCTCGCCGGCTTCATCGCCTACTCTCTCCTCGCGGCGCTGTTGCGTGCTCGCGGTATCCTCCCCGAGTACGTCCGCGTCCAGGGTCCCCTTACGACGGTCCACACCCGTCGCGGCCGCGAACTCCTCGACAGAATCGCCGCCCCCAAGCGGTTCTGGCGGGCGTGGAGCAACGTCGGCCTCGGTATCGCCCTCGTCATCATGGTCGGGACGTTCGTCCTCCTCGTCTTTCAGGCGGTCGTCATCCTCCAGAATCCGCCCGCCCCGACGCAGGTGAACCAGCCGCAGAATTTCCTCGTCATCCCCGGCGTCAACGACTTCCTCCCGCTTTCGGTCGCGCCCGAAATCCTCTTCGGCCTCCTCGTCGGTCTCGTCGTCCACGAGGGCGGCCACGGCGTCCTCAGCCGCGTCGAGGGCATCGACGTGGAGTCGATGGGCGTCGTCCTCCTGACGATACTCCCCGTGGGGGCGTTCGTCGAGCCCTCCGAGGAGAGCCAGCGCCGCGCCGACCGCGGCGGCAAGTCGCGGATGTTCGCCGCCGGCGTGACGAACAACTTCGCCGTCACGCTCGTCGCGTTCGCCCTGCTTTTCGGCCCGGTCATCGGCTCTATCTCGGTCGCGCCGGGCGTCGCCGTCTCCGGCGCGTACGCCGGCTCACCGGCCGACGCGGCGGGTATCTCGGGCGGCGACCGTGTAACCGCCGTCGAGGGCACGCCGGTCAACACGACGCAGGAACTCGACGCCGCGCTCCTCGCGACCGACGCGGGGACGGTGTCGGTCGAACTCGACGGCGAGCGGACCGTCTCGGTCACGCGCGAACTCGTCGTCGCCGGCTCCGTCGCCGGCAACCCCGCGAACCTGACCGTCGAGTCCGGCTCCGACCCGATTCGCGTGACCGCGGTCAACGGGACCGCCGTCTCGACGCGCGCCGACTTCGAGTCGGCCGTCGGCGACTCGCGGTTCGCCCGCCTCGACACCTCCGCCGGCGAGCGCACCATCCCGGTGGGTGCCTACATCACGGTGGTTTCCGAGAACCAACCGCTGTACAACGCCACGGGAACGACCCAACCCCTCATCGTCTCGTCGTTCGACGGCGAGCGAATCACCTCCTCGACGGAGCTTCAGCAGGCGCTCGACCGGACCGACCCCGACCAGACGGTGCCCGTCGAAGTCTACCGCGACGGCGGCTTCGAGACGGTGCAGGTGACGCTCGGCGAGAACGACCAGGACGGCAACGGCTTCCTCGGCGTCAGAATCTTCCAGGGGACGAGCGGCCTGGTCCTGACCGACTTCGGCACGCAGGAGTACCCCGCGGGGACGTATCTCTCGCTTCTCGGCGGTGACGGCGGCGACGGCGGCCTCGCGACCGCCTTCGCCGGATCGCCCCTCCAACTCGTCTACGTGTCGCTGCTCTTGCCCCTCGCGTCGGTCGTCCTCGGGATTCCGAACTTCCCCGGATTCACCGGGCAGGTCGTCAACTTCTATCAGGTCGGCGGCCCGCTCGGCTTCCTCGGCGGCGGCGTCTTCATCGTCGCCAACGTCCTGTTCTGGACGGCGTGGATTAACCTCCAACTGGGGCTTTTCAACTGCATCCCCGGCTACCCGCTCGACGGCGGCCGCATCCTGCGGACCTCGGCCGAGGCCGTCGTCTCGCGGCTCCCGGTCGACGACCCCCACACCGTCGTCCGCACCATCACGACCTCCATCGGCCTCACGATGCTCGCGTCGCTCGTGCTCATGATATTCGGGCCGACGCTCCTCGGCTGAGCGTCTCGGTCGGCCTGTCCGGTCCGGTCGCCCCGGTCAGTCCGGTTGCCCCGGACACCCCGGTCGGTCCCGCCCCGTCGCGCTTCGACGGTTCTCGAACCGCGAAAACGACTCGCAACTTCAATACCGGATGACTCCCTAGGCCACGGTATGGTAGAGGCCCCACAGACCGACGAGGGCTGGTTCGCGCTGCACGACTTCCGAACCGTCGACTGGGACGCGTGGCGTGACGCGCCCGAACACGAGCGCCGCCGCGCAATCGAGGAGGGCGTCGCGTACCTCGACGCCCACGAGGCGGTCGAGGACGCCGAGGCGGGCGCGTCCGCCGTCTTCTCCGTCCTCGGCCACAAGGCGGACTTCGTGGTCGTTCACTTCCGGCCGACGCTGGACGACATCTCCCGGGCCGAACGGCAGTTCGAGCGGACCGCGCTCGCGGCCTTCACCGAACAGCCGACCTCCTACGTCTCCGTCACCGAGGTGTCCGGCTACGTCTCGGACGACTACTTCGAGGGCAACGAGGAGGACATCGACGCCGGCCTGCTGCGCTACATCGAGGGCAAACTCAAGCCCGACATCCCCGAGGACACCTACATGTCCTTCTACCCGATGTCGAAGCGCCGCGGCGAGGAGCACAACTGGTACGACCTCTCGTTCGACGAGCGCCGCGACCTGATGTCGACCCACGGCGACACCGGCCGGCAGTACGCCGGGAAAATCAAGCAGGTCATCGCCTCCTCGGTCGGCTTCGACGACTACGAGTGGGGCGTCACCCTGTTCGGTGACGACCCGACCGACATCAAGGACATCGTCTACGAGATGCGCTTCGACGAGGTGTCCTCGAAGTACGGCGAGTTCGGCCAGTTCTACGTCGGCCGGCGCTTCCCGCCGTCGGACCTCGGCGCGTTCCTCGCGGGCGACGGCGTCCCGACGAGCGAGTTCGAAGACGAGTCCCACCACGACGCGCACGCGCACGGTGAGGGCGGCCACCACGGCGGCGACAGTCATCATCACGGAGAAGGTGGCCACCACCACGGCGAAGGAGGTGACGGTCACCATCACGGTGGCGAGAGCGACGACGGCGGCCACCACGGCGGCGACGGCGACGACGAGGCCGCAGACGAGGACATCCGGGGACAGCTCGAAGACCTGAACATCTACGCCGGCAAGCCCCACGGCGAGGACGTGTACGCGACGGTCCTCTACTCCGAGGCCGACGCCGACGAGCTGTTCGAGGAGGTCGAGGGGCTCCGCGGCAACTTCGACCACTATCCGACGCACGTCAAGACGGCCGTCTACGAGGCCAACGAGCGCGGCCGGGTCGCCGTCGTCTCCATCTGGGAGACGGCGTCGGCCGCCGAGACCGCCGCGGGCTTCCTCTCGGAGCTCCCCGGCATCGTCGAGCGCGCCGGCGAGGAGTCCGGCTTCGGCACGATGGGGATGTTCTACACCGTCAAGTCCGAACACCGCGGCGACTTCGTCGAGAAGTTCGGCACCGTCGGCGGCCTCCTCGAGGAGATGGACGGCCACTTCGATACGGACCTGATGGTCAACGTCGAGGACGAAGACGACATGTTCATCGCCAGCCAGTGGCGCTCGCAGGACGACGCCATGGAGTTCTTCCGCTCCGACGCGTTCCGCGACACGGTCCAGTGGGGCCGCGACGTGCTGGCGGACCGGCCGCGACACGTGTTCTTAGCGTAACTTCGCGACCGTCGGGAGCGGGGTGAGGAACCCCCATTCGGGGGTGACGAACCCTTTTGGTCCAGATTTTGCCAGCGAGCGGAGCGAGCGCAGGAAACGGTGGCGTGTACGTGCTGGCGGACCGGCCGCGACACGTCTCCCTCGCCTGACGCGGGAACGCCGAAAACGAGACGCAGCTTTTTCTACGCGAGCGCGGCGCGAACGTCTCGAAGCTTCGGGCGCACTTTGTCGGTGCCGACGTTGTACGCGAAGTACAGCGCCACCGCGCCCATCACGACCGCCCACGCGGCGATTTCGACGTTGCCCTGTTCGAAGGTGAGGAACGCGAAGCGCTCGATGTACGCCCCGGCGAGCGAAAGCCCCGCGCTCCCGAGACCGAAGACGAGGAGTTCCAGAAGGTCCGGCAGGAGTTCGACGACTGAGGTACGCATAGTCGTCCCGCACTCGGTCGAGCGTTGTGGCTTTTTTGGTCTCGGACCACCGAACTCGGCCGCGAGGCGCGCTCGGACTCTGCCACGGTCGCCTGAATAGCCCGTGTCCGGCCGACTGCCGCTCCGTCAGCGCTGTTCGAGGGCTCGTTCTCGCGTCGCCGGAGGGCGATTTCGCCCGCGACTGTGACTGCGACCCTGCCCCGGCGACGTAGCTCTCGGTTTCGACCAGCGTGTCGAGGCGGCGCTCGAACTCCTCGTCGGAGGGGTCGACGGCGGCGTAGCGTTCCCGCAGGCGCTCGATGGGCGATTCGTCGTCGACCGGGTCGTAGGTGCGCCCGTCGGTCGTCCGGGCTCACCCGCCTTCGCCGTCGGACTCGCCGCGGAAGCGACGCAGGACGCGCCGCCCGCCGTAGGCCAACACCGCCGTCGACGGGGCGATGGTGAGGAACCAGACGACTGCGAGATGCACTTCGAGGCCTATCGGCCGAACACGTCTCTCGAAATACAAAAACTGCGTCCGAGCGAGATGGGTTAGTTTCTGTTCACGTTGCCGTTGCCGCGACCTCGTCCGTCGTCGATTCGTTTCGGGTTATCGGCGTTGTCGCCGCCGTTAGCGCCCGTCACGGACGTATTTCGCGGCCCCGACCACGCCGGTGAGGAGCGTCAGCGCTATCCAGCGGCCGGCGTCGTCGCCGCGCTTCTTGGCGTCGAGGCTGACCAGCCACGCGAGCGCGACGTGGGCGACCGCGGTGACGCTGAGGAGGGTTTTCAGGCGACCCATCAGGCTTCGTTCCGTGCGCCTTTCGCGACGCGCTTGTCGAGACCGGCCGCGCGGATGTCGTCGCCGTCGACCGACGAGCGGAGCGCGTCCATGCCGTCGAAGCGGTCGATGCCGAAGTTGTCCGCGTACAGTTCCTCGACGCGGGTCAGCTCCTCGTCGGTGAGTTTCGGCACGTCGGAGGCCTTCGCCCACTCGTCGATGTCGTCTTTCGTGCGGAACGTCGGCGTGACGGCCGCCGTCTCGTCGTAGCCGAGGAGGTAGGCGATGGACGCCTGCGCCATGGTCCGCTCGCCGTCGCGTTCGAGGAAGCGGAGTTGTTCGAGCTTCTCCCAGCCCGTCTCGTACCACTCGTCGGGGCGGAAGCCGCGGTGGTCGCCGGAGCCGAGTTCGGTCTCGGGGCGGACCTGCTCGTTCAGGAGGCCCGAGGAGTGCGGCACGCGGGCGATGAGGCTCGTCGGGGAGCCGGTCTCGCGGATGGTGTCGAGGAAGTGGTTGCCCACGTCCTGCTCGAAGGCGTTCCAGACGATTTGGAGCGCGTCGAACTCCTCTTCGATGGCCATGTCGCCTTCGGCCAGCCAGCCGATGGAGGGGCCGAGCGCCCAGCCGGTGGCCTTGATGAGTCCCTCCTCTTTCAGTTCGTCGAGGGCTTCGAGCACGTCGGGCGTGACCTCGTCGACGTTCGCGTTGTGGAGTTGCAGGAGGTCGACGTACTCCATGTCGAGGCGTTCGAGGCTCTTTTCGGTCGCCTCGCGGACCCACTCGCCGGTGATTTCCTTGGGGAGTTCGCCGTGGCCGGCCTGCGGGTTGTTGTAGAAGTCGTAGCCGATTTTGGTGGCGACGGTGACCTCGTCGCGGTAGTCGGAAAGCGCCTCGCCGACGACCTCCTCGGAGTGGCCGTGGCCGTACACGTCACCCGTGTCGAAGAAGTCGATGCCCTGCTCGATGGCGTGGTGGAGCATCTCGATGGAGTCTTCGTCCGAGCGGTCGCCCCACCAGTCGGTCCCGACGACCCACGCACCGAAGCCGACCTCGCTGACTTCGATTCCGGAGGTGCCGAGTTCGCGGTAGTGCATGCCCGGCCCTACGAATTGGGGCGACTTATTCCGTGTGTTTTGTTCCCGTACGCTGGGAATCCCGCCGCGGGCGGGCGCTCTGATTTCCGTTCACCAACGCTCGAAACCAGACAGAATTGCCCGGAGGAAGCCTGACGCGGGGTTCGCACAACCGAATCCATTTGAATCTCGACGGCTTACGACGGTGCAATGACGAAGGTCCACGTTTCGCTTCCGGAGGACGCCGAAGAAGGCTTACAGGCGTTCATCGACGAGGTCGACGGTCGGCTCGCCTCGGACGAAGACACCTGTACGGTCGTTCGAGACACCCTCATCGACCTGTTCGGCGACCGCGAGGCGTGGGAGCGCTGGCAGAACGGCAAGCCCGTCTCGCCCGCGACGCGGGTTCGACTGCAAGGGTACGACCCCTGTAACGCGACGCTCGAAGCCGAGTACTACGCCGAGAAAGACGAGGCGAAGTTCAAGCGTTCGAAGCACCTCCAGTGGCTCTGGCGGCAGTTCGACGCGACGCCGATGGCCGACAACGTCGCCTTCGCCCTCCGGTTCCGACAGATGCTCGCGGACCACCTGTTCGCGGAGGCCGGCGACAACCTCCGCATCTTCAAGGGCGTCACGTTCTCCTACGGCCACAACATCTCCGTCGGTGACAACACGGTCATCCACGACGACGTCCACCTCGACGACCGCGGGAAACTCACTATCGGCGACCGCGTCTCCATCTCCGACAGCGCCCACATATACAGCCACTCGCACGACACCGTCGACCAGACCGAGGTCAGAAACTACCACACGACCATCGGCGACGACGCGCGCGTCACCTACGACGCGATGGTGAACGCCGGCGTCTCGGTCGGTGAGAACGCCATCGTCGGCGCGCGGTCGGTCGTCCAGGGCGACGTGCCCGCCCACCACATCGCGGTCGGCTCGCCCGCCAAGAGCGTGAAAGTAAAGCCGGGCTTCGAAGAGGTCGCTGAACCGCTCGACGCCGGGGGCGAGCGCCGCGCCGACGAGCGCGAGATTCCCTACGAACTCCCAGACGACATCGAGGCATTCGACGAGTTCGACCGCGACCTCGACGGCCCGGTGGACTCCCACCGGCGCGAGTAACTCGTTTCGAGGCGAACCCGCCGCGTCGACATCGCCCGCGACCAGCGCCGAGAGCGTCAGCAGACCCGTTCGACCGAAGAACCGATATAGCATGCTAACGTAAGTCAATGTGTGATGGACTCCTGGGGTTGGATCGTCGTCTACGCCCTCGGGTTGACCCTGCTCCAGCTTCTGGTCTATCGATACCTCGTCAACGGTGGTGAGCCGACGGTAGGCGAGGGGTCCGGTCGGGACTCCGCCCGTACGGACCGCTACACCCACCCCGAAATCGCGGCGTCGCTCGACGACGGCTCGCAGACCGGCGTGCAGACGACGCCGACGGGCGAGCGCATCTGCCCGAACTGCGGGGCCGAAAACGAGGCTGACACCACCTTCGACCTCTGCTGGAACTGCACCCGACGGCTCCGCTGACGACTCGTAGCCGAGTCCGTTTTACCAGCCCTCGCCTAACTACGCGTATCATGGCCGACGACGACGAACTCCACGGCGAAATCGACGCGCTCGCCCGCGACATCGAGCGGGCGATTCTCGAATTCGACTCGGCCCTCGAACGCCACGCGATGATTCGACAGACCGCCCGCGAGCCGGTGTTCCGCTCGGAGTCACCGGAGTTCGACGACGTGCAGAACCTGTTTTTCTGAGTCGGCGCGGTGGGTTACGTTTCGAAGACGAGAGTCTGTGCGCCGACCGGGAATCCCGCGAGTGGAGCGAGCGGGACGTTGGCGAGACGGCGTCTCGTCGAAACTGAGCAAACCGAAGGTTTGCGAAGGTCGGTCGGCAAACGACCGCGAGGGAGTACCGTGAGTGAAACGAACGGTACGTCGGTGAGACTTTGTCTCACCGGAAGTGCGCCGACCGGGAATTGAACCTCACTCGCAACGCTCCGCGTTGCTCGCTGATTCAATTCCATCGGGTCGCATACACACTCGACAGGGACGAGCAACACGCAAAGCGGTTGCTCGTTCGTTGTCTCGGTAACATGCGCTGACCGGGAATTGAACCTGAGCCAGACGCTCCTCCTCGCGTTGCTCGTCGGCTGCGACTGGCAGGGTTCAGATTCCCTGCGCATTTCGTCTCACTACGTTCGACAGAAATGCGCCGACCGGGAATTGAACCCGGGCTCCGAGCTTGGGAAGCTCGTGTCCTACCACTGGACCATCGGCGCTCACATTCGTTCGCCCCGTGGCTGACTTCACTCCGTTCAGTCACCCATCGGCGCGCTACGCTTCGAACCGTCTTCCGAAGCAAAAATTCGTAGACTGCGGGGGCACTTGAACGTAGCGCTTCACCCCATCACACCCCGACAAAAACTGGACGGCCGTCCATTGTTTTCGCGTGACACATGGCTATTTGGGCTCCCGGTTCCAAGCGAGGCCCATGACATCCGTCGACGTTCTCTCGGAGGACGCCCCGTTCGACCTCCTGCTGTCCGACGAGGAACTCGAAGCGCACCGCGAACACATCACGACCTTCATCGAAGACACCGTCGAGGCCGCCGGCGCGGACGGGGCCGTCATCGGTCTGTCCGGTGGCATCGACTCGACGCTCACCGCCTTCCTCGCCGTCGAAGCGCTCGGGAAGGAGAACCTCCACGGCCTCATCATGCCGAGCGTGGCGAACGCCGAGGACATGATGAGCGACGCCGAGGGCGTCGCCGAGATGCTGGAAATCGAGTACGACGTGGTCGAAATTCAGCCCATCGCCGAGACGTTCTTCGACACGTTCCCCGAGGCGGCCGACGACCGCATGGCCGCCGGAAACGTCTACGTCCGCACGCGGGCGGTGCTCAACTACTTCGTCGCCAACCACGAGAACCGTATCGTGCTCGGGACGGGCAACCGCGCCGAGGCGATGACCGGCTACTTCACGAAGTACGGCGACCAGGCGGTCGACTGCAACCCCATCGGGAACCTCTACAAACAGCAGGTCCGCCAGTTGGCCGCCCACGTCGGCGTGCCGGAAGACCTCGTGTTACAGACGCCGTCGGCCGAGATGTGGTCCGGCCAGACCGACGAGGGCGAACTCGGCCTCACCTACGACGCGCTGGACGCGATTCTCGCGCTCCACGTGGACGGCCCGCTCTCGAAGTCCGCGACGACCCGCCACCTGGACGTGACCGAAGAACAGGTCGACCGCGTGGTCGGACTCGTCGAGGGGAGCGCCCACAAGCGGTCGATGCCGCCCGCGCCGTCGGCGCTCGACGTGTAGGTCACCGCGGCTCCGCCGACCGCCGACCGCCGACCCGCCCGCGGAATTCACTTTTCTCGCGACGCCGCGATGTCGTCGACGTTCGCCCGATGCAGCTCCGCGAAGCCGGCGGCCTCCCGTTCGAGCCGCTCGTCGCGGTCGCCGCGATCGCGCAGTCGCTCCTTGATGATTCGGAGCGACCGGTGGTCGTTTTCCGCTATCGCGGCCGCGACCGCGCGCGGGTCGTCGACGATTCGGGAGACGAGACCCATCCGGAGGGCTTCGTCGGCGTCGACGACGCGGCCCGAAAGCGAGAATTCGAGGGCGTGACCCTCGCCGACGACGCGCGGAAGGCGGACGGTCCCGCCCCACGCGCCGAACAGGCCGAGTCGGACGCCCGGTTCGCCGAGGGTCGCACGCGGGGTCGCCACCCGAACGTCGCAGGCGAGCGCGAGTTCGACGCCGCCGCCGCGGGCCGCCCCGTCGATGCCGGCGACGACGACCGAGTCGGCGGCTTCGATGGCGTCGGCGACGCGTTGGCCGCGTTTTGCGAACGCCTCGGGGTCGTCGAGGTCGGTGACGCTGTCGAGGTCCGCGCCGGCGCAGAACGCCGGGCCGCTCCCCCGGAGGAGAACGACCGGTGCGTCGGCACCCGTGACCGCGGCTTCGAGGTCGTCGAGGTCGGCCGGTCTGAGTGCGTTCCGTCGCGCCGGGCGGTCGATGGTCACGACCCGGAGGTCGCCGTCGTCCGTCGTCCGTATCATACGCCCGTTGTGCCGTGGTTTTCCAAAGGTCTTTGCCCTCCCAACCGTAACTCTCGGCCGATGGACGACGCCGTGCGAGCCCGCGAGGCCGCGCGAGAGGCCCTCTCCGACATCGAGCCCGAGGCCCTCCGCGCGGCGCTGGACGAACGCCTCGACGCCGCCTCCTTGACGCCGGCAGTGCTCACGTTCGTGAGCGCGCGGGCCGTCGAACCGAAGGTCGACCTGAACGGGCTGGCCTCCCGCGCGGCCGGAGTGCAACTCATCTACGAGGGCCTTCGGCTCACTCGGTCGCTCGCCCACGACGAGCCGTGGTCGCAGCTCGACACTCCCGAGGCGGACACCGACGCCGACCTCGACATCCTCGCGGCCGACGTGCTCGTCTCGCGCGGCTTCTACCTTCTCGCCCGGACCGAGGCCGCCGACCACGCCGTCGAGACGGTCCGCGCCTTCGGCCGCGACCAGACCCGCCGCCGCTCGGCCGCCGAGTCGGAGCGACCGGACCTCGACGGCGAACTCGAAGTGAACATCTGCACGCTCGCCGTCGTCGCCGGCACCACGGCCGTCGGCTCGGCCCCGCCGACCGCCCTCGTGGAGTACGCCGCCGGGCTGGCCGACACCCACGACGGCGACTTCCCCCCGGCCGACGAGACCGTCTCCGAGGGGACCGTCGAGCGCATCGCGGCGCTCTACCGAGGGGGCGGTGGCGACGACGCGGTCACCTCCGCCGCCGACCGCTAATCGACATACGCTACCACGGTTCCGGGGCGATTCGAATCGAAACCCCTAAAGAGGAACCCGGACAACCAAGGAATGCCTGCCTGGGTAGCTTAGCGGTAAAGCGCGTCCTTGGTAAGGACGAGACCCCGGGTTCAAATCCCGGCCTAGGCTCTTTTCGAACTCCAACTGTCGAGCGAGGCGTCTCGCCGCCGAGCAGTTGCTGGATTCCGGTTGAGACTGAACCGCCCCACTCGCACTCTCACTCCTCCCAGTCCCACCACTCTCCAGCACCTTTTGAACTCAACACGTTCGCCTTCGAATACCGTTCAGCCTCCGCCTCAGTCAACGCCGTCGCCCACGAGACTCGCTCGCCTTCCGCACCCGGGCCTCGGCTGTCGAATTCGGCGTACTCGACCGTCGACTCAGCGTTCGGCCGGGACCAGTTGTGCCATCCGGCCGGCAGTACGTGCGAGCCCATCCGGGTGCGGATAAACGCGGTTCGGGCGTGATTCCGCCACGGGCGACCGAGATACGCTTCGGACACGTCGGCGTCGGCGGTCAGTTCGCAGTCGAGAAAGACGAAGCCGAAGGGCTCGCTCGCCGGCGTCGAGGCCGCCGTCACGTACGAGTCGGCTTTCGAGTGGACGCGACAGTCCTCGAAGACGGCGGTCGCACCGCCGAAAACGAAGTCGGTCGTCCCCTCGACGTAGCAGTCCGAGAAGTACTGGCGAGCACCCTCGCCGGCGGCGTAGACGGTGTCTTGGTGGCCGAGGAAGCGGCAGTTCTCGAAGACGGCGCGGTCGGCGTCCACGTGGAGGGCGACGGCCTGTCCGACCGGGCCGGCGCTGTTCTCGACGGTCAGGTCGCGGGCGCGGAAGTCGTTGCCGCGGACTTTCAGCGTGTAGGTGAAGAAGGTGCTGTTGCGCCCGCGGTCGATTCGCTCGAAGTGGTCGTCGTGGGTGATGACCGTCCCCTCGGCGCTCTCGCCGACGAGGGTGATGTCGGGGTTCCACGCGTGGACTTCGACTTTCTCGTCGTACACGCCGTCTCGGACGAGGATGCGGATTCGCTCCGGCGGAAACGACTTCGCGCCGTCGATGGCGGCCTGAATCGTCTCGTAGTCGCCGCTGCCGTCCTGCGCGACGACGTAGTCGTACCCGCCGGGGTCGTCGGGGTCGTCGACACTCTCGGGGTCACCGGAATCGTTGGCGTTCTCGGTGTCGTCGGATTCGCCGGCGTCGTCGGCGCCGTCAGCGTTCCCGAGAGTCCCGACCGTCCCGGCGGCGACGGCGAGGCAACCGACAGCAACTGCGAGAGCCATGACTAGTGAGAGCATGAGCCGTACCACTCTCTCCGATGCTATACGCTTCGGGGGTAGCGGTGGTTCTCACGGCGGGGACGCGAGCGGTTCATCCCTCGTACCGCGCCGACGCGAACGGGTTCGTCTCCCCAGTTCGTCGTCGGGCACTGCGGGGGCGTCGTCGCTCCGCTGGTCGGTGTCAGAGGGAGCGCTGACGGCGGCGAGGCCGTCGTACGCGTTCGAAAAACAGGTGCGACGCAGCGGAAGTGGGTGCGATTCAGCGGAAGTCGCGGACGAACCGCTCGGGCATGAGGTCGACGACGTGGTCGGGCATCGCCGCGACGGCGGTCTCGGCAATCGCAACCATCGGCTTGCGGAGCAGGACGTAGACGCCGGAGACGGCGACCGCGGCGATGACGAGCGTCTCCGCGAGGCCGTCGAAGACGAGCACCGGCGGGACGGCGAACGCGAGCGTCAGCGCGAGGTCCTCGGGCGCGCCGTCGTAGCGAATCAGGCGCTTCGGAGCGAGCCACCGGCCGTTCCAGTGGTCGTAGACGGCGCGCTCGGAGGTGCCGAGCCACGGCTTGAGTTCGAGGCCGCCGCCGAGCACATCCGACGCGGAGTGGAGCGCGGCCGCCGCGAGGAACAGCGCGACGGCGAGCGTCGTGGTCGTCGGGTTCAGCGCGGCGACCGCGACCGCGGGCACGGCGAGCGCGCTGAAGTACACGGGGAAGTGGAGGGTTTTCCGGTGGCCCGCGTACAGGTCGAAGTCGGGGAACAGGCCGCCGAGTGCGGCCGCGAGCACCGGGAGCATCCCGGCCTCGGGGACCAGCGCCCACACGGCGGTGCCGAGGACGACACCCGCGAGGGCGTGAGTGGTGGCCATCATCGGTGGGGCGTATGCAATCTGGAGGAAAAACGGTGTCGGTGGTCGTGCTAGCTAGTACCACAGTCAAATTTAGGGCGCTCAGGCCGTAGCACACCGCGATGGTCTCCCGTCGATTCGAACGGCTCGCGGGGCGGGTGATTCAGGCCGCCATCCTGTGTATCTTGCTCGTCGGCATCCACACGCGGAATCTGAGCGTCGTCGTCAACGCGGTGCTCGCGCTGGGCGCGACGTTCCTCCCCGCGGTGCTCCGCCGCGACTGGCAGATTCGGCTCCACCCGCTTCTCGGTCTCTGGTTGGCGCTGGCGGTGTTGCTCCACGCCGTCGGCATGCTCGGCCCGTACAACTACATCGACTGGTGGGACCACGTCACCCACACGCTCTCGGCGACCGTGGTCGCGGCCGTCGGCTACGTCACCGCGCGGGCCGTCGACGAGTACACCGAGGCCGTCCACCTCCCCGACCGCTTCATGTTCGTCTACGTCCTGCTTTTCACGCTCGCGGCCGGCGTGTTCTGGGAGGTGTTGGAGTTCGGCGCGCGCCTTGCCGCCGAAGCCATCGGCTCTGAGGCTGTCCTCGTCCAGTACGGACTCAGCGACACCATCGTCGACCTCGTCTTCGACACCGTCGGGGCGGTGCTCGTCGCCCTCTTCGGGACGCCGCCGCTCGCGGACACCATCGATTCGGTCAGGGAACGCCTCGAACGGACTCGGTCCTGACGGGGCCATCTTTTAGCCACCTGGTGTGCATACTACTACCATGAATTTCGTTATCGTTGGGTACGGTCGCGTGGGCTCGCGGACCGCCCGAGTGCTCCGCGAGGAGGGCCACGACGTGACGGTCGTCGACAACAACGACAAGAAGGTCGACCGCGCCCGCGACGAGGGGTTCGAGGCCGTCCTCGGCGACGGCGGCACCGAAACCGTGCTGCGGGAGGCCGGCATCGAGGGGGCGGACGCCGTCGGCGGGCTGACCGGCGACCCGAACATCAACTTCGCGGCCTGCATGCTCGGCAAAGAGTACGACTGCCGGACGGTCATGCGAATCAGCGAGGACTACCGCCAGGAGATTTACGAGCGCTACGCCGACGACGTGGACGAGATTATCTACCCCGAACGCCTCGGCGCGGCCGGCGCGAAGACGGCGCTTCTCGGCGGCGACTTCAACGCCATCGGCGACCTGACCGACCAGCTTCGGCTGACGACGGTCAGCGTCCCCGACGGCGCGCCCGTCGTCGGCGAACACGTCGCCAACATCGACCTCGGTTCGGACGGTCGCGTCTACGCCCACGGCCGGGAGCGCGAGCCGATGACGATTCCGCTTCCGGGAACCGTCGTCGAGCCCGGTGACCAGCTCGCGCTCTTAACGGAGCGCAACGCGTTGGACCGGGTTCGGTCGAAACTGCTCGGCTGACGCCGAACCGACGCTTTTCGTGTCGAGGCCCGTCGCAACCGAGACGCTTCGCTGCGGTACAGTCTGCCTCGGAAAACAGCGCCGTGGTGGCGGCGCCGCGCGTCGTACCGGGGGAACCAGAACGACGATGGTGGTGGTGGTTTTCGTGCCGGGCGCGCCGGTGGGAGGATGGGAACGAAGGCCGAATACGCGCCCCATACTCGGGTACGTATGGGGAACCTTAAATCTGCGTCAGACGGGAGTCACACGCCATCTACCCGCAATATGTGCTGTTATACCGCCGACGAGGCCGCGGCGGTCAGCCCGCGTTCAGTAGACGAGTTTCCCCTCGACGAACTGGCGGACTCGTTCGTCGTCCGGCGACTCGAACACCGCGTCGGTCGGACCCGACTCGATGCACGTCCCGCCGAGGATGACGGCCGTCCGGTCCGACACCCGCCGGGCCTGTTGCATGTCGTGGGTCGCGAGTGCGACGGCGATGCCGCGGTCCCGCGCCGCCCGCATCGCTGACTCGATGGCGGCGGTGTTCCGCGGGTCGAGATTCGATGTCGGCTCGTCCAGCAGCAACACGTCGGGGTCGGGCGCGAGCGCCCGCGCGATGGCGACGCGCTGGGCCTCGCCCGCCGACAGCGAGCCGGCGTCGCGGCCGACTTTGTCGAACATTCCGACGGTTCGAAGCGCGTCTCTGACCGTCTCGGACGGCTCGTCGCGGCCGAACAGTCCCTCGACCGCGTCGCGGACGCGAGCTGACCACGACCGACGGACTCGGAGCCCGTAGGAGACGTTCTCCTCGACCGTCGTCGAAAAGAGGCTCCGCGTCTGGAACGCCATCCCGACCCGGCGTCTGACCGCCAGCCGGCGGGCCTCGGGGAGGTCCCACACGTCGTCGCCGCCGACCTCGACCGTTCCTTCGTCGGGACGCTCGAACATGGCGAGCAGTCGGAAGAGCGTCGTCTTCCCCGTCCCCGAGGGGCCGACGACGGCGAGAATCTCGCCCGGTTCGACGGCGAGCGAGATATCCTCCAGCACTGCGCCGTCGCCGAAGCCGTGGCTGAGGTCGCGGGCCGCGAGTCGGGTCTTGCTCCGCCGCGCGCCGTTCGCCGCCGGGTCGGGCGTTGCGGTCTCGTCGGGCTTCTCGGAACCCGAATCGCCGGCACCCGGTCGCTCGGTCGTCATCGTCCCCTCCCGTTCCGTCCCGGGGTCCGGTCGCGAAAGCGCGCGCCGAGGGCGTTCACGCCGAGGACGAGCGCGAGCAGGATGGCTCCGAGGGCGATGCCCGTCTCGACGTTCCCCTTCCGCGCCTCGACGGTGATGGCCGTCGTGAGCGTCCGGGTGAACGACGTGCTGTCCGAGAAGACGATGTTACCGCCGACGATGAGGACCGAGCCGACCTCGCTGATGGCGCGGCCGTAGGCGGCCAGAAGCGCCGTGACGATGCCGTAGCGCGCCTCGCGGACGACCAACAGGGCAACGTCGGTCGAGGTGCCGCCGGCGGCGAACGCGGCGTCTCTGAGGTCCTGCGGAACCGACTGGACCGCCGACAGCGAGACGCTCACGAGGACGGGGAGCGCGAGGATGGTCTGCGAGAGAATCATCGCCTCGGGCGTAAACAGCAGTTCGAACGTCCCGAGCGGCCCGGACCGGGACAGCACCAAGAGGACGACGAGCCCCACGACGACGCTCGGAAAGCCCATCCCCGTCGAGATGACGGAGGTGACGACCGACTTCCCGTAGAAGTCGCGGAACCCGACCGCCAGCGAAATCGGGAGGCCGAGCGCGGCGCTCAGCGCGACCGCCGCGGTACTCACGTACAGCGAGACGGCCGTGATGCTGACGAGGTAGGTGAGGTTCAGGTCGCCGAGGGCGAACACGGGCGGTGGTGGGGTCCGGTCGGACTAAAAGTCCTCGGGGACGTGCTGTGCCACCCACGACTCGAACTGCGCGTCGGAGACCGACGTCGACGACGAGGCGTTCTCCCCGCCGTCGTAGCTCTCGGGGACGTACTGGCCGAACTGCGGGTCCTCCGAGAGCGCGTTGGGGAAGAACAACTGCGACCCGTTGGCCGTGTAGTTGCTGATTATCTCCTGTCCCTCGGGGCTCGTGAGGAAGCCGGCATAGGCCATCGCCAGCGAGTAGTTCACGTCGGGGTACTTCGCGGGGTTCACCGGGATGACGCCGTAGGGGTTCTTCAGGATGGTCGGGCCGCCCTTGAGCGGGCCCTGCACCTGAATTTCGAGGTCGATGTTGTCCCGCGTCGCGAGGAACGTCCCGCGGTCGGAGAGCGTGTACGCGCCCGACTGGTCGGCCTGCACGAGCGTGTCGCCCATGCCCTTGCCGATTTCTCGGTACCACGTCCCCGACGGCTCGACGCCGGCGGCCTCCCAGATGAGCAGTTCCTTCTTGTTCGTCCCGGAGTCGTCGCCGCGGGAGACGAACGTCGCCTCCGCGTCCGCGATGGTCGCGAAGGCGTCGGTCGCGCTCTCCATCCCGGAGATACCCGCGGGGTCGTCCGCCGGCCCGACGACGACGAAGTCGTTGAACATCACGTCGCGGCGGTTGACGCCGTAGCCATCTTGCAGGAACTCGTCTTCCGCGCCGCGGGCGTGGACGAGAATCACGTCCGCGTCGCCGTTTCGCGCCGTCTCGATTGCCGCGCCGGTCCCCTGTGAGATGGTTTTCACCCGAGCGTTGAACTTCTCCTCGAACACCGGGTTCAGGGCGTCGAGCAGCCCTGTGTCGTACGTGCTCGTCGTCGTCGCCAGCGTCAGCTCTTGGGTCGAACCGTCACCGCTTTCGCTCCCGCCAGAGCCCTCGGCGGTCTCGTTGTTCGCCTGCGGGGGACTCGTGTTCCCCGTGCATCCGCTCAGTCCGAGAACCGCACCGACACCGGCAGCCTGTAAGAAACGCCGTCGCTCTATCGCCATGCATTGTGGTTCACCGAACGCGAATTAACTGTTTCCCACGCAACGTAATCACAAATAATTTCAATACCGGTGTATCGTAACGATTCGACCCCGAAACCGGTTGCGTCGGATTCTTTTCGACTCGTCCCGTGGAGACGGCCATGAGCTGGGAGTCGCTTTTCGCCCGCGCCGCCGCCTACGAGACCACCGAAGCCGACATCAGCGAGGCGCTTCGCGCCCGCCGAGGCGACGATGCCTGAGACGGAGCCCTCGCCCGCGCGGGTCGTCGCCGACGCCGACGTGCTCGCGGCCGACCTGCTCGTCGATGGCCCCGCGAGAGCGGCGCTCGACCACCTGCGGCGACACTCGTGGACGACGCTCGTCGCCAGCGACCCGCTCCTCGACGACGCCGAGGCGGTCGTCTCGTCGCTCGCGGACGCCGACCTCGCGGCCGACTGGCGAGGGAAAACCGACTCGTGGGCCGAGCTCGTCGCCCATCCGGACGGCGACAACCCCGCGCTGGCGTCGGCCTACCGCGGCGGCGCGATGCATCTCCTCACGTTCGACGACCGACTCAGCTCGGCGCGGGCGGGCGCGGCGCTCGGCGGTCGCTTCCCGGTCAGCGTCCGCCATCCGAAGGCGTTCGCATCGCTGTTCGCGCCGGAGAGTCTCTACGCCGAGGTCGAAGGCGGGCCGTACCCCGGGCCGGACCGCGACCCGCGAGCGTAGTCGCTCGCGCCGCCCCAATCGACCACCCGTGTCGGCTCTGTCGCTGACCGCCTGTCAGGTCAGTCGTTGAGGATTCGGGTCACCGCGAAGATGGCGAGGACGGTCACGAGACCGAAGCCGACGGCAACACCGAGGCCCTGCGAGGCGTCACCGAAGAACACCGCGATGGCGGCGAAGACGGCGATGCCGTAGCCGCTGGCCGCGCCGGCGGCGACGACGTTCGCTCGGTTCATGCGTCTCCGTACGCGCCCGCGGTGCCTGAGCGTGCCCCCCCGCGATTGTGGGTCGTGACGGGGTCGAAGTCGGGGCCGGGGCGAGGGTCGGCTCTCACTCGGGCGGTGCGCGCGCGGTCGGTCTCGCAGGGGTCGGTGACGAGTGGGAGGGAGTCGTCGCAGTCGGGAACCATCACGGCTAATGTGGCACCGCCGAACGTATCAAACTGTTCGCTCGCGAGCCGGGTTCGGCGTCAGTTTCCGTCCCCGGACTCTCCGGCGCGCTCGACGGTACAGCCGAGCGATTCGAGCTTCGTCGCGGCCGCCGCCACGTCGTCCGCCCGGACGAGCACGTGGTCCGTCGAGTACGCCGACAGCGCGAATATCGAGATGTCCTCCTCGGCGAGCGCGCCCGCGACCTCGGCCAGAAACCCGACGAGTTCGAACGGCAGGACCATCTCGAAGGTGAGTCGCTTCCAGCCCCGCTCGACCTCGACGGCGCTCGTCTCGTCGACGCGTCCCTCCTCGACGACGACCGTCGTCTCGGTATCGTCTCGAATCGTCGCGAAGGCGTCCGGGTCACCCCGTTCGGTCTTGACGACCGCGTAGGTCGCCGCCGAGACGGTCACGGTCCCGCCCTCGAAGAAGTCGCTGGTGTCCATGCGTCTCGGGGTCGCTCCGGCGAGGTAAACGTAGCGGCTGGCGACGCGGTCGACGACTCCCGTTCAGCGTCTGGCCGACAATCAGCGACTTTCGACGAACGTCTCGCTACCGCTCGGCGTACTTCCGTCGGACGCTTCGCGCCCGACGACGTTTGCTTCGCTCACTCCGTTCGCTCAGCAAACCACGTCGCGAACTTCGCTAACGCCCGCCCGCGATGGGAGATGCCGTTTTTCTCCTCGGCGGTCATCTCCGCGAACGTCGCGCCGTCGTGTTCGAAGATAGGGTCGTAGCCGAAGCCGCCCTCGCCGCGCGGCGGGACGATGCGACCGTTGACGCTCCCCGTAAAGAGCTTCACCGGGAGCGCCTCCGTCTCTTCTGCGTCCTGTTCCGCGCCGCGGGCGGCCGCCACGGTCCGGTCGTCGCGGTCTATCGGGTCCGGACTCGCCTCGAACGGCTCGCCGTCGCAGTACGCGAGGACGCAGCGGAACGAGGCCCGGCGGGGCTCGTCGAGTTCGGCCGCGGCCAGTCGGTGGACCGCCTCGACGCCGAGGGTGTCTTCGACGTACGAGGAGTACGGGCCGGGGAAGCCCTCGAAGCCGTCGATGAAGAGCCCGGCGTCGTCCACGAGCACCGGGTCGTCGGCGTAGCGGTACGCCTCGCGCGCGCCGTGGGCCGCGATGGGGCCGAGTTCGGACGCCTGCACCTCGGTGTAGTCGAAGTCGAGTTGGGTCACGTCGTCGTCGAGGTACGAAAGCGCCTCGCGGACCTTCCCCGCGTTCGTGGTGACGTATCGGAGCATGCCCGCCCCTCCGCGGGCGGACGTGGAAAAGTCGTCGGTGTCGGTCGCTTCGCCTCAGTCGACGATGACTTCGACGGGGCCGTCGTCGGCCTCGGCCTCGTCTTCCGTCTCTTCGGCCTTCTGGCGCTCGTTCCAGAGGAGGCCGCCGGCGACGAGGAGGACGACCCACGACCGCCAGCTCGCGAGGTTCAGCGTGTAGCCGATGCCGAACGGCTTTTCGACCAGCATGCCCTTGCCGGGCTGCCAGTACGACGAGAGCAGTCGGCCGGCGCTCGGGCGCTCGAAGTTGTACGGGATGCCGAAAAGCGTTCCGCGCTGCGGTTTGTCTGCCATGTGTGACGGATACGCCGGCTCGGGATAAATCGTTTTGGCCTTCCGACGAGTTCGGCGGCGGCCTACCGGTACCGACCGCGGGACTCGACCTCGCGCAACCGGGCGATGACCTCGGCCGAACCGACGGTCTCGTAGCCCGCTTCGAGCGCGTCGATGAGAGGGTCGGCGTCGGCGGCCGTCCCCTGGACGCTCTGGGCGAACACGTGGAGGTCCATCGCGTGGTCCTCGACGTGACCCGTGTGGAAGCCGAGACCGAAGTCGATGAGGTACACGCGCGGTTCCCCGCCCGGTCCGGTCCCGACCCGGACGTTCCGCGTCGTCGGGTCGCCGTGGACGATACCGGCCTCGTGGAGTCGCGCGAGGTACTCGCCGACGACGCGGACGGCGTCGGGGTCGAGCCGTTCCGCGAGGTCGGCGTCACCGACCCGTTGGAACGTGATGACGCCGTCGACGGGGTCCACGTCGCGGACGACGGGCGTCCGAACGCCGGCGCGTCGGGCGTCGCTCGTCAGCCGCGCCTCCGCCTTCGTACGCTCGCGGCGGAGTCTGTCGTCCAGTTCCGGGTGGCGGTACGTCTTCGGGACGCGCCGCTTGACGACCTCCTCGGTACCGATGTCGACGGTCGCCTCGGCCCCGCGAATCGCGCCGTCGTCGGTGTAGGCGCGCGCGACCGACTCGTCCGCGCCGCGCCACGTCACGTCGACCTGGTCGGGCCGGAAGTTCGGGTCGACCGTCGACTCTTCGACCGCGAGCGTGTCGCCCGCGGCGAGCATCCGCGCGCCGAGGGCGGCTATCATGCCGGCGTTGTCGCGGAGGAACCGCGGTTCGGGCGCGTGGAACTTCGCGCCGCGCTGGTCGCACATCTCCGCGAGCATCTCGCGTAGGCGGGCGTTCTGGCCCACGCCGCCGCCGAGGACGAGTTCGTCCGTCCCCGTCAGCGACAGCGCGCGCTCGGCAACCTCGGTGAGCATGGCGAAGATGGTCTCTTGGAGACCGGCGCAGATGTCGGGGACGGGCGTGCCCGCGTCCGCCTCGTCCTTCGCGGCGCTCATGATGCCGGAAAACGAGAAGTCCATCCCTTTGACGACGTACGGCAGTTCGACGTAGTCGCCGTCCTCCGCGGCCGCCTCGACCTTCGGGCCGCCGGGGTGGGTCCAGCCGACGTGGCGGGTGAACTTGTCGAGGGCGTTGCCGACGCCGGTGTCCATCGTCTCGCCGAGGACGCGGTAGCGGCCGTTGTGATAGCCCAAGAGGTGGGCGTTCGCGCCCGAGGCGTTCAGACAGACCGGCGAGTCGAACCCCGATTGGTAGCGGCCGATTTCGAGGTGTGCGACCATGTGGTTGACGCCCAGCAACGGCACGTCGAGCGTCTGGGCGACCGAGCGGGCCGCGGTGCCGACGATGCGGAGACACGGCCCCAGACCGGGGCCGCGAGAGAAGGCGACGCCGTCGACGACGGGGCCGTCGCCGTCGTGTCGCGCCGCGGCGTGTTCGAGCGCGGTCTCGACGACCTCGGGGATGGCGGTCCCCATGTGCTCTGCGGCCTCGCGCGGGTGGATGCCGCCGCTGTCGGGCTGGTACGGGTCAGATTCGATGAAGACGTGGTCGGCCGCGGGGTCGGGCGTCCGCCCGGTACCGGAGCGGAGCGCGTCGGGGTCGTCGGTTTCGAAAACCGCGGCGCTCGCGGCCCACGCTGTACCTTCGATTCCGAGAATGCGCATCGAGTGTGAAGAAACGGCGGTCGGAAGCCGGGACTACGCCTCTTCGGCTTCGACTTCGGCGTCGGTAATCTTGTTGCGCTCGAGCATGTGGTCCTGCTCGACATCGCGCGCGAACTCGGGGCTCTCGTAGACCTTCGCGTAGCCCGCGGTCTTGCGCATGCCGAACTTCGTGTCGAGTTCGTGGACGACGACCTCGTCGGAGTCCTTGTTCAGCTTGGCCGCCAGCGAGTCGCGGACCGACAGGCGGGACGGCGTCGCTTCCTCGTGGACGATCTCGAATCGAACGTCCGTTCGGTGCAACATGGGGTTCTCCTCCTCGGAGATGATTTCGATATCCATGGTTCAGTTACCAGTAATTCCCCCCGAAGCAAGTAAAAGGATTTCGAAGGGACGAGCGCGCCCGCGTCTCAGGCGTCGATGGGCGCGACGACGGCGTCGAAGTCGCCGTCGAACCGCGCGAGGAGGTCCCGCATCTCGCTTTTGGCCGCGTCGGTGACGGCGACGCGGACCATTCCCTCGTCGGGCTGGCCGTAGACGACGGTCGAACCGACGGGCGCGGCGAGCACCGCCGGGAGCGTGGCGAGGTCCTCTTCGCCCTCGACGAGGAGCGTCGTCGGCTCGGGGTCGTCGAGCGCGGCCACGAGCGCCTCGACGAGGGCGACGGAGACGGTGCCCGGCTCGTTTTCGACCTCGACGAGGCGGCCGGTCTCGACCGCCTGCCGAATCTCCTCGCCGACGGCCTCGCGTTTCGTCTTGCCGTCGACGACGGCCACGTCCGGCGGGCGACCGGCGCGGCGGAGGTGGAAGGTGACGACGTCGCCGACGGCGACGAGCGGCGCGCCGGCGTCCTCGCTGGATGCGTCTGCCAGCAGGTCGTCGGCCTCGGCGTACACCGGGCCGAACGGCTCTTTGAACGCCGCCCGAAGCGCCGTCGGCAGGGTGAGCATCCTCAGCGGACCTTCAGCGCGTAGCCGCCGGGCTCGGTGACGTTCATCTCGGTGGCGATTTCGCTGTCTTCGGGGTGGGTGATGACGACGTAGCCCGCCCAGTCCTCGGTGAGACTGCTCGACCCGCAGTTCTCGCACGTCTGTTTGTCCGGGTCGTTGACGAAGTGACACTCGCGGCAGGCGAGACGGGGCTTCGCCATTAGTTACCCTCCGCCGAGGCCTCGCTCTGCTGGCGCTTCGATTCGAGCCAGCCGTGCTTGCCGAGCCCCGGCTGTTTGGCCGTGAGGCCGATCTTCGAGTCGCGCGGGTTGCGCTCGTCGATGCTCTTGGTGACGATGCGGGCGCGAACCTCGTCGTCGACGGCGAGCGTCTGGTTGGACTCGGTCGACGCGAGCTGTTGGTTCTCGCCGTCGTAGGCGAGGTATTCGTCGGATATCTGCGAGACGTGCAGCAGCCCGTCGACCGGGCCGATGCCGACGAAGGCACCGAACTCGACGACTTCGACCACGATGCCGTCGACGACCTCCTGCATGTCTGGGTCGTAGGTGATGGCGTCGAAGTCGGCCTCGTAGTAGACGCCGGGGCGGTTGGGCAGCACGGTGCCCTCGCCGATGTCGTTGACGTTCACGACGCTCACGACGCTCCCCACGTCCTCGTCCATCCGTCCTTCCAACTTGTCCTGCAACAGTCGCTTGACCCGCTCGGGCGTCACGTCGCCCAGGTGTCGGGGTGGGACTTCGACTGTATCTTTGAGTCGTACCCGTTTGTACATAGTTTCGTTAAGGTTCCGTGATTGCCAGCGTGGCGTGCCCCCGGATGCCGACGACGGGAATCCCGCAGTCGAGCACCCGGTCACGGAGGGGCTTGTCGTTCGTGACGACGTAGTCGACCTCGCCCGATTCGGCAAGTTCGACGACCGCGTCGTCGGCGTACGATTCCTCGGTTTCGACCGCCCGGCACCGGGTCGCCAGGTCCGCGCCCACGCTCGCCGCGACGCCTTCGGTCCCGCCGCCCGACGAGAGCTTTTCGAGCTCGTCGAGGACGGCCGTGGGGACCACGAGGTCCGCGTCGGCCGCGAGCAGCCGGTCGAGTTCGTCGAACACGCGGACGTCGAGTTCGACCGGCATCATGAGCGCGTTCGTGTCCATGACGACTACGGTGGCGGTCACGTCACTTGAGCGTCCCGATACCGATGAGCCGCCAGCGAGCGCCCACGCGGCGGTTGATGGCGATTTTCGCGCCCTCCTCGGCGCAGACGGGGCGCTTGAGCGAGACTTCCGCCTCGCCGCTTCGCGCGCTCGTCACCGCGCCGACCGTGGTCGCGGTGCCGACGGTGAGCATCAGGGGCTCACCGGTGGATATCTCGTCGATACCCTCGCCTTCCTCGGCGCCGACGACGCGGTCGAGCAGTTCCACGTCCATGGTGAACTGCTCGCGCGTCGGCGGGAGCGTGCCGGGCTCGCCGGCGACCTGTCCCGCGAGCGCGTCGCCCTTCGTGAAGCTCGGGTCGAGACCGGTCCCGACGCCGCAGAGCCCGCCGGGGCGGACCTCGTCGACCATGTTGCCGCCCGCCTGGAGCGAGCGGATTTCGGTCGTGATGGAGCGCCACTCGGTCTGGCCCTCCTCGTCGACCTCGCGGCCGGGACGGAGTTCGAGTTCGTCGCCTTCGTCGAGCTTGCCGGCGACGACGCTGCCGCCGATGACGCCGCCCGAGAGCCCCTCCCAGGTCGTCCCCGGGCGGTTGATGTCGAAACTGCGCGCGACGAACATCCGACTGTCTTCGGTCTCGTCGCGGTCGGGCGTCGGAATCTCCTCCTCGATGGCCTCGATGAGGAGGTCGAGATTGACCTCCTGCTGGGCGCTGATAGGGACGATGGGCGCGTCTTCGGCCACCGTACCCTCCACGAACTCCTGTATCTGTTCGTAGTTGTCGACGGCGCGCTCGCGGTCGACGAGGTCGACCTTGTTCTGCGCGATGACGATGTTCTCGATGCCGATGATGTCGAGCGCCATCAGATGCTCGGCCGTCTGGGCCTGCGGCACGTCCTCGGTCGCGCTCACGAGCAGGATGGCGCCGTCCATGATGGCGGCACCAGAGAGCATGGTCGCCATGAGCGTCTCGTGGCCGGGCGCGTCGACGAACGAGACGGTGCGGAGTACGTCCGTCTCCTCGCCGTCTTCCGTCTCCTCTTCGACCGTGTAACACTCCGGCGCGTCAACGCCGGGAATCTGACGGAACGTCGCGTCGGCGTACCCGAGTCGGATGGAGATACCGCGCTTCATCTCCTCCGAGTGCTGGTCCGTCCACGAGCCGGACAACGCTTGAACGAGCGTCGTCTTTCCGTGGTCGACGTGACCGACGAGTCCGATGTTCACCTCCGGTTGTTGTGGGTTTTTCGTCACCATTGACCTCCTGAGAGTAATCTTGCGTGAACTTGGCTCCGAACGACTGATAAAGGTGCTGTTCTCGGAGCGGCGACGCTGTGGCCGCGTCGGGCGGTCACACACCGCGCGCGGCGACTCAGCGGCGTCTCCCGGTCCCGGCGACGGCTCGAAAAATGGGTGGTCGTGCCCCCCGGCACGACGGTTCGCGAACCGATTCGAGTAACCCCTCGAATCGCTGTCGGCTCCGGGTGTTGCCGGTTATTCGACGCCCGCGACGAGCGACTGAAGCTCCTCGCGGTAGGCGTCGGGCGTGAGGCCGAGGTCGATGTCGACCGAGACTTCGATAGCCTCGGTCGGCTCCTTGGTCACGCTGAGTTCGATGTTCTCACCGGGGTGTGCGCCGCCGGCGACGAGAATCGTCCCGCCGTGCTCCCAGACGGCCAGCATCCCGCTGACGTCGAACTCCTGTCCCTCGATGGTGAACTCCTTTTCCTCGGTGAACGGGAACGTAATCTCGTCGAAGGCAATCGTGGCTTCGTACTCGGTCACGCGCGCCGACTCGCCGGTGTCGACCGTCGTCGACCGCGTGCCCGTCTGTTCGATGTCCGTGACATCCACGTCCTCTAACTGCCCCTCGTAGTTCGCCCGCGCGTGTTCTTCGACCAAGTCGACGACCGTCCCGCGGGCCGCTTTCGGGAGGTTCGACAGGCTCGGGTCGAGCGTCACGCGCGTCGCGAAGAACAGCGAGAACTGCCCCTCGGCCTGCCCGAGCGTCTTCTCCTTCAGCGTCTCCGAGAGGTCCATGTCCTCGTAGACGAGCGTCTCGAACGCCGCGGAGACGCTCGCCGGGCCGACCGACTGCTCGAAGGCCGGGTCCAAGGAGTGTCCCCCGATGTACTCCCAGCCGCCGGCTTCGAGCGCCGCCTCGGGAACCTGCGGCGGTGCCCGCGCAGCGCTCGCGGTCATTCCGGAACTACAACCGGCGAGACCTGCGAGTCCCGCGCTGGCCGCGATTCCGAGGTACGCTCTCCGCCTGATACTGTGGGTTTCGTTGTTTTCCCCCTTCATCGGTCAGTACTGCCGCGCTCTCTCTCAAATAGGTACCCCCCCGAAAATCAGATACGAGAACACCGACACGACCCGACGGCCGTGGGAGCGACCTTTTTGCCGCTCCGCCACCGAGCGTGTCACGTGCCCGTTCCGGCGTCGTCGCCCTCGGAGTTCGCCTTCGAACTGGCGCTTTGCGCCCACCTCGAACAGACGACGGACTGGCTCCCCGCGCGCCAACTCGGTGCGTCGGTTGCCTCGCCGGGAAGCCGCATCATCGACGTGTGCGCCGTCGTTCCCGGGCCGGGGTTCGACGACCGCGCCCGCATCACCGACCGCGCGATTCCCGCGGCGGCCATCGAGAGCGACGTGGGAGCCGGCAGCGCCGTCTTCTGGCGCGACGGCTTCGACTGCCACCCCGGCCGCGCCCGGCGCGCCACCGACCGCGCCGTCGAGGTCGGCTTCTTCGAGTCCGAGCGCCGCCGGAGCAGGGAGTACGTCCGCCGCGCCGCCCGCTATCCAGACGACTGGTTCGCCCGGCTCGTCGGCATCGAGAACAAACCCGACCTCGGAAGCCCCGGCGACCTGCTCAGACAGCTTCGCCTCGACGTGAGCCTCGCGGTCTTCGACGAAGTGATTCTCACGACTGAGAGCTATGTTACCGGCGCGCACCTCAACCGCATTCCAGAGGAAGTCGGCGTCTGGCGCTTCGACCCCGACACCGGCGACCGCGAGGTGGTCCGCGAGCCCCGCCCGCTTTCGCCCGACTCGACCGGCGTCGAACCCGTCGAGTACCACTCGCTGCACACCGACGTGGCGCTCGTCTCGCCCGCAGAAAAGCGAACCGCACGCCTCCGGCTCGCCGAGCGCGCCTACGGCAAGGGATGGCGCGCCTACGACCTGCCGGGCTGTGCCCGCGCCCGCGTCGACGCCGACGGCCGCCCGGTCTGCGACCACTTCGACCACGTCGTCGACCCCGGTTCGGAGTGCGGCACGGACTGTCCGGCGTTCGAGGCGGCCGACCCGCCCGAACTGGACCGCGACGGCCTCCGCGAGTCGCGGACGGACTGGGTCGCTGACCCGCCCGGCGCGGTCCGCAGACAGTCGGGACTCGACCGGTATCGCTGACGCCTCACTCCGCGTCCGCCCGCCGCTCCATGTAGTTCCAGTAGGCGACGAGCGCGACGCCGATGACGGCGACGAAGACGACTTGGACGACGACGCCGACGAGGTCCAGCCGACCCGTGTCGACGTAGGTCAGGACGAAGTTTCCCGCGGCCGCGACGACGCCGGCGACCATGAGATATCTGAACGCCGTGTCCTCGGCGACGGCTCGCAGCTTCACAGTTCGTACACCTCGCCGTCGACCGCCAGCGGCTCCTCGAACGCCTCGTCGGCGGGATAGTAGTGGGCGACGTGGACGAGGCGGGTCTCGTCGGCGTCGAGTTCTTCGCCGAGCGCGATGGCCCCCTCGCGGGTCATGTGTTTCGTGCCGAAGGTCCGCGCGACCCCGTTTTCGTCGTAGTCGTCGCCGCCGATGGGGTGGTACTCGCAGACCGACGCGGGGACGATGGCCTCGGCGAGAAGCAGGTCTGGATTCCGGAGTACGTCGCGGGACGCCTCGGGAATCGCGTAGGTCGTATCTCCCGAAAGCGAGAGCTTCGCACCCGTCTCGGGGTCCTCGATGGCGACGCCGTAACAGACCAGCGGCGGGTGGACGACCGGTACGAACGTCACGTCGAGGCCGCAGGCGCGGAACGACTCGAACGGCGTCCGGTCTTCGACCGAGATGCGGTCGAGGTAGTCGAACTTCGAGCGAATCGCGTCGGCGACGCTCTCGCCCGTGACCGGGTCGACCTCGTCGGCGGCGTGGACCGAGAGGTCGTCGAGCAGGCGGTAGACGTTCCCGAGACCGTCGAGGTGGTCGAAGTGGATGTGAGTTACTAAGGCCTCGTCGGGGAGCGGCACGTCCTGCGTGAGAAACTGGTGGCGGAAGTCGGGACTGAAGTCCACGAGGAGCGACTCGCCGGTCCGCTCGTTTTCGACGTGGACCGAAAAGCGCGTCCGCTCGATGCCTCGCTCGCGGGCCGCGAGGCAGGTCTCGCAGTCGCAGCCGACGGTGGGCGTCCCGGTCGTGTCGCCGGTCCCGAGGAGGGTCACGCGCATTGATTCAACCACGGGGACGGCGAGGTATAAACGTGGCCGACGGCGGCGAGTCAGGACCGGTATATCTGCCGGAATTCGACCACGGGGTGGAACGTCCCCGAGAGCGTCGCCGCTTCGAACTGGAGGTTCGCGGTAACCGTTCGCGGAACCGCCGAGACGAGCGCCTCGAATTCGACGGACGGCGTTCGCGTTTCACCGCTCCGATTCGGCCACACCTCGTAGCCGAGCATCACCCGCCTCTCGCCCCCGTCGTTGTACCCAATTCCCGGGCTGATGTTCTCTCCCGACTCGACGCCGAGTCGCTCCCGCGCCGTCGCCATCGCCTCGGCTCCCGCGACGGTCCCGCCGACTCGCGTCACCCACGACGATGCCGGTTCCCGCTCGTATATCGGCTCTCTCGTCGTTCCCGACTCGTTCACGTGTTTGCGATAGCCGGTGCGCCGTCGAATCTCCGCACCATCCGGATAGTAGTCGTACTTCGAGGACGCTCGGTAGTCGCGCGAGAGCGTAATCGGGTCCCCGGAGGCGGGCGCGGGATTCGGCTCAGGTTCGGGGAGGGGCGTCGCGGTGGACGATTCGGGGTCCGATGTGCACCCGGAGAGCGCCGTCAGAACCCCGCCCGCCGCAATCGTCCGAACGAATCGGCGTCTGGTGGAGGGCATCGGCTCGCCGTTTGCGGTCCACTAGTAAATATTTTGTCAGAAACGTGGCCTTACTGCGCCGCGCCGGCGTCTTTCTGCGTCTCGCCTTCGTGTTCGTCCGCGTGGTCGTGGTCGTGACTGTGGTCGTGACCGTCTCCGGACGCCGACCCCGCGACGAGCTCCGACGAGTCGGACATCATGTCGAGGTTCTTCAGGTTGTCGCGCTCTTCGAAGTCCGCGACGGCCTCGAGCAGGTCGTCCTGCGTGAGTTCCATCCGCTCTTCGGTGAGCGCTTCGAGGACGGCCTCGCGGAGGACGAGTCGGAGGTCGGAGCCGGTCAGGCCCTCCGTCACGTCCGCGATGGCCGAGGGGTCGAACTCGTCGATGTCCATCCGGTTCGTGATGACGCGGAGGATGTCGGCGCGCATCCCGCGGTCCGGCTTGGGGAAGTTGACGATTTCGTCGAAGCGCCGCCACGCCGCCGAGTCGAGCTGGTCGGGGTGGTTGGTCGCGCCGATGAGGATGACCTCGTCGCGAATCAGCGAGATGTCGTCGATGCTCTTGAGCAGCGTGTTGACCGCGCGCTTGAGCGCCGCGTGCTCGTCCGACCGGCGGGTCTTGGCGACCGAATCGAACTCGTCGATAAAGAGGATACACGGCGACAGGCGCTTCGCCACTTCGAACGTCTTCTCGACGTTTTTGGCCGTCTCACCGAGGTACTGGCTCGTAATCATCGAGAGCTTCACCTCGACGAACGGCAGGCCGAGTTCGTGGGCGAGCGCCCGCGAGACGGTGGTCTTGCCGGTCCCCGGCGGCCCGACGAACAGGATTTTCCCGATTTCGCGGAGGCCGATGTCCGCGAGGTACTCGCGGTGTTCGATGGCCTTCATCAGCTTGTGAATCTCGCCCTCTTGGTCCGTCGTGAGCACGAGGTCGTCGAGCGTCATCTCGATTTCCTCGGGCGCGCGGACCTGCACGAGGTCGAGCATCTCGGCGTCGTCCTCGTCGTCGAAGTACTCGTCGAGCAGGCTGTCTATCCACACGCGGTCGGCGTGAATCGGCCGGGTCTGTTCTCTCGCGTCCGCGTGGGTCACGTCCACGTCGTCGCGGTCCTCGACCGACTTCGCCACCGTCGGGTTCGTCACGAGCCGGTCGTAGTCGGCTCGCTTGACGAACCACTCCAGCGCCATCTCGGGCTGCGTCAGCGAGAGGCGGCCGGAGAACTCCTCACGTTGGGTGAACATGAGGTCGGAAATCGCGTCCCAGGGGTGTTCGACGCCGGTCGCCTTCCGCGCGACGGACTCGGTCACGACGAGCGGTCGCTCGATGCCGGCCGCCGACGAGTCGTCCTCGTCGCCGTCGTCCTCGGCGTCCGCCCAGAAGACGCGTCGATACCGCGGGGGAAGGTCGTTTTCGTCAAGCGTTCGGTCGTCAGTGTAGAGGTGGGCCGTCAGCAGAAACTCGACAACCTCGAGCGCCCGTTCACTCATCCCCCAGAAATTGCCCGGGGAGACGCATAAGAGCGTCGGAGCGCCGCCGGGAGCCGCGCGCGACCGAACTGCCTCGATGGCAAGGAACGAGACGCTGAACCGCCATCGGATATTAATTCCAGAAAAATAATTCAAAAATATATTCTAAAACGGATTGATTACGCGATTATATTCCTTCTATTCGATTGTATATTGGTTCTTTCTTCAGAACAATCGGGGAAAATATGTCTTCTTAAACGATTAGGTCTTTATGGTTATCTTCCGCCACTGTGAGCCAAGAAAGTGAAATGATATTCACGAACGGCACGGGATATATGCCCGAATGCGGTGCATTCGACGCGAGCGGTGGGTGGTGAGTCGCGTGGCGAAACAAGTCCCCACGACCTGCATGCGCTGTGCGGTCGGTTGCGGTCACGTCCACCTCGGCTCCGATACGGCGTACGGTCTCGACGCGGTCCGGGGCGACCCCTCGCATCCCGTGAACAACGGGCTGGCCTGCGGTCGCGGCATCCGCGAGTCGGCCGACCCCGACGGCTCGTGGCTCACGCGACCGCTCGTCAGGGAGAACGGCGAACTCCGGCAGACCTCGTGGTCGGACGCGCTTTCGCGCGCGGGAGACGCTATCAGCGACGCGATGGCCGACGACCCCGACGAGGTCGCCGTCCTCGGCAGCGGCCAGCAGACGAACGAGGCCGCCTACGCCCTCGGAAAACTCGCTCGCGGCGGTATCGGCACCAGACACTACGACGCGAACACGACGCTCTGCATGGCGAGCGCGGTCAAATCCTACTACCGCGCCTTCGGGAGCGACGCGCCCCCGCCGACCTACGACGACATCCCCGAGGCCGAGACGCACCTCGTTTGGGGGGCGAACCCGGCGGTCGCCCACCCCGTGATGTTCCGGTGGATTCGCCAGTCGGCCGACGACGGCGACCTCGTCGTCGTCGACCCCGTCGGGACGAAGACCGCAGGAATCGCCGACGACCACGTCGCCATCGACCCCGGCGGCGACCTCGCGCTGGCGCAGGCGGTTCTCGGCCGTCTCGTCGAGACCGACCGCGTTGACGAGGCGTTCGTCGAGGAACATACCGAGGGGTTCGACCGCGTCGTCGACGAACTCCCGTCGGTCGAGGAGGCGGCGTCGGAGGCCGGCGTCACCCTAGATGAGGTCGAGAAACTGGCGTCGCTCCTCGACGCCCCCACGCTCGTCTACTGGGGCATGGGCGTCAACCAGAGCGTCCGGGGCACCGCGACCGCCGGCGCGCTCGTGAACCTCTGTCTCGCCTCCGGCAACCTCGGCCCCGGGTCCGGCCCCTTCTCGCTCACCGGGCAGGCGAACTCGATGGGCACCCGCGTGGTCTCCTCGAAGGGGACGTGGCCCGGCCACCGACCGTTCGAACACCCGGACCACCGCCGGACCGTCGCCGAGGCGTGGGACGTGCCCGTCTCCCGGCTCCCCGACGACAACGGACCCGGGCCGGTCGGCATGTTCGAGTCGTCGCCGTCGGTGGTCTGGACCGTCGCGACCAACCCGCTCGCCGGGTTTCCGGACGCGACGGCCGCCCGCGAGGTCCTCGACGACTCGTTCCTCGTCGTGCAGGACGCCTTCCGGTCCGAGACGGTCGAACTCGCGGACGTGGTGCTCCCCGCGGCGACGTGGGGAGAGTCCGAGGGGACCACGATGAACATGGAGCGGACGGTCTCGCGGGTCCGCGCGGCCACCGAGACGCCGCCGGGCGTCAGGCAGGACCTCGACATCATCGCCGACGTGGCCGCCCGCGTCGCGCCCGGACTGCTCCCGAGACCGTCGGTCTCGCCGAGCGAACTGTTCGACGAGTTCGCCGCGCTCACCGAGGGGACCGACGCCGACTGCTCGGGGCTGTCGTACACGCGACTCGACGGCGAGCGCGCCGTCCGCTGGCCCGCGCCGGACCCGACGAGCGAGGGCGGATACCGCTACTACGACGACGCCGACGGGGAGTCGGACGACCCGACGTGGTCGTTCCCGACGGCGTCCGGGAAGGCCCAGTTCAGCGCGCTCTCGGGGTCGTCGCTCCCCGAACCCGCCGACGAGCCGTACCCGCTGACGCTCACGACCGGCCGCGAGGCCGACGGGTACAACACCGGGGTCCGCACGCGGAGCGACACGCCGGACCAGCCGGTCGCTCGCGCGCATCCCGACACTATCGACGCGCACCGCGACGCGGTCGTCGACCCCGAGGGCGACCGCCGAACCACCGTCGTCTCCCGTCGGGCGTCGGTCCCGGCGACGCTCGACCCCGACGACGCCGTCCCGCCGGGCCTCGTCTGGCTCTCTATTCACCATCCCATGACAAACCGACTCACAAGCCCCGCGGTCGACCCGCAGTCGAACGAACCGAACTTCAAGCAGTGCGCCGTCCGCCTCGAACACCCCGAGACGACAGCCGCCTCCGACCGCCTCGCCGCCGAGGTGAGCGACTGATGGCGTTCGTCGCCGCCGGCGGACGGTCCCGCGAACTCGAACCCACCGCCGCCTGAGAATGGCAGACGCGTCGCACCCACACCTCGACACCGGCCGCGCGGGAATCATCCTCGCCGGCGGCCGCTCGACCAGATTCGGCGGCATCGACAAGGCGACGGCTACGGTCGGCGGACAGCCCATGATTCATCGGGTCGCCGCCTCGCTCGACCCCGTCGTCGACGAACTCGTCGTCAACTGTCGCGCCGAACAGCGCGACTCGCTGGCCGGCGCACTCTTGGACTTCGACATCCGGTTCGCGGAGGACTCGCATCCCGACCGAGGCCCCGTCTTCGGCCTGCGAACCGCCCTGCGGGCGACGAGCGCCGAGTACGCGGCGGTCCTCCCGTGCGATATGCCGCTCGTCCCGAGCGGGTTCATCTCGCATCTCTTCGGCCGCTTGCAGGGCAGCGCCGGCGTCGTCCCGCGGGTCTCCGAGACGACCCAACCGCTCCCCGCGGTCGTTCACTGCCGCGCCGCCGAAGTCGCCTGCACCGACACTATCCGCGACGGCGACGAGCGCCTCCAGACCGTGATGTCCGCGCTCGACGTGACCGTCCTCGACGACCGCGAAGTGGAGGCTCACGCCGGAACGCACGCGTTTCACAACGTGAACTCCTTCGACGACTTGCGCGCGCTCACCCCTCGCCGGTGAGCCGCGTTCGAGGCACATACTACATTATCGTCCATTATGGTATGTTTAGATTGTCGAATAAACAGCCTGATTTCTGCCCAGAATATGACCTTATATTCGGGGTATCCGGTTATAAAATGGACGAATAGTGAACATAGGATCTATTTCTACACATTATCAACGAATACGCTTATCAACTTCTATCGAGTCGTGTTATCACGAAACATGACCAAGTTCGCAACCAAACGCACACGGATAGTGGACGATTGCCCACTGGTGGTCGGTAATGGCGAGTAAGAAGGAAGCCTGGAAGTCGGAGCTCTACGGCGACGCGGTCCGCGACAAAATCGAGGAGTTCGCGGAAAAGGGGGTTGACGCCATCCCCGAAGAGGAGCGAGACAAGTGGTTCACTCGCTTCAAGTTCTGGGGCGTCTTCCAGCAGCGGACGGGTCAGGACTCGTACTTCATGATGCGGCTGACGAACGCCAACGGCGTCCTCGAACCGGGGCAGCTTCGCGCCATCGGTGAGGTCGCGCGCGACTACGCCTCCGGCCCCGTCGAGAACCCCGAGTTCGGAGACGCGTGGATCGACCTGACGACCCGCCAGTCGATTCAGCTCCACTGGCTCGAACTCGAAGACATCCCCGAGGTCTGGGAGAAGCTCGAAGCGGCGGGCGTCTCCTCGCGCTCTGCGGGCGGCGACACGATGCGGAACATCACCGGCTGTCCGGTCGCCGGCCGCGACAAGCACGAACTCGTCGAATCCCAGCCGCTTCTCGACCGCTTCCAAGAGGACCTCCGCGGGAACGACGCGCTGTCGAACATGCCGCGGAAGTTCAACATCAGCGTCACCGGCTGCCGCGAGGGCTGCGCGCAGGACTCGATAAACGACGTGGGGCTCGAACCCGCGAAGAAGGAGCTTGACGGCGAGACGGTCACCGGCTTCAACGTCCGCGTCGGCGGCGGCCTCGGCTCCCGAAAGCCGCGCGTCGCCCGCGACCTCGACATCTTCGTCGCCGACGAAGAGCGGGCCTACGAGGTCGTCCGCGGCTTCGTCGAACTCTACCACGAACACGGCAACCGCGACGTTCGGGCCCGCGCCCGCAGTCGCTTCTTCGTCGACGAGTGGGGAACGGAGAAGATTCGCGACCTGCTCCAGGAGGAGTACGTCGACTTCGAACTCCGGTCTGCGGGTGAGAACATCCGCGACGAGTACAGCTACAACGCGGGCCGCCCGGAGTCCGCCGGCAAACACGACCACGTCGGCGTCCACGAGCAGGCCAACGGCGACTACTACGTCGGCCTCAGCGTCGCCGTCGGTCGGCTCACGGCGTCCGACGCCATCGAGCTGGCCGACATCGCTGACGAGTACGGTTCCGGCGAAATACGGCTCACTCGCCGCCAGAACCCGCTTCTGATGGACGTGTCGGAGGAGAAGCTCGACGACCTGCTCGCAGAGCCGCTCCTCGGCAAACACACGCCCGTCCCGAACCCGTTCCAGCGCGGCACGGTCGCCTGTACCGGCACGGAGTTCTGCTCGCTCGCGCTCACGGAGACGAAAGCCCGGACCGCCCGGATGCTCCGGTGGCTCCGCGACAACGTGGACGTGCCCGACGACGTGAGCCAACTGAAGATTCACTACTCCGGCTGCACCGCCGACTGCGGGCAGGCGAACACGGCCGACATCGGCCTGTTCGGCATGCGCGCCCAGAAGGACGGCGAGATGGTCGAGGCGATGGACATCGGCGTCGGCGGCGGCATCGGTGAGGAGCCGTCGTTCGTCGACTGGATTCAACAGCGCGTCCCGGCCGACGAAGTGCCGGGCGCAATCGCGTCGCTCGTGGAGGCGTTCGCGGAGCGCCGCGAGCCCGGACAGACGTTCCGCGAGTGGGTCGACGCCGAGGGGACCGAGGCGGTCACGGAGTACTGTGTGCCCGAGGAGACGGAGTTCGACGCGCCGTACATGCACGACGCCAAGCAGTCGTGGTACCCGTTCGCCGAGGACGAAGCGCAGTCCGAACAGGCGGTCACGAGCGACTGAGTATGACCGAACGCATCGCCCACGACGACCCGGCTGACGACGCCGAGGCCGACGCCGACGCCGACACCCGCGTCGCCGACGCGCCGTTCGAGCACGCCTCGGCGGATGTCGCGCCGGAGCTCTTCCCGGCGGAACCAACGGCTGCCGACGCGGGTACCGGCGGAACCCCCGGTCGGCCGGACAGCGACTCCGCCACCCGTTCCTGAGTTCCGAGAGTCGGTGCCGTCGTCTCCACGTTCACCGCTTTCTCGGCGTTTTTCGACCCGGTGAACAACTCGCCGCGACGAATAGCGAGTTCTAAACTATTTATGGTGTTCGAACCCGGATGCTGTGTCATGCCAGAGCCAGTCATCGCGGCCGCGTACCGCACGCCGTTCGGCAAGGCGGGCGGCGTGTTCGAAGACGTTCGAAGCGAGGACCTCTCGGTCACGCTCATCGACCACATCCTCGACGAACACGGCGTCGCCCCCGACGACGTGGAGGACCTGATGTGGGGCGTCGCCCAGCAGCGCGCCGAACAGGACAACAACGTCGCCCGCGTCATCGCGCTCCTGTCGGCCCTCGGCGAGGGGACGCCCGCGACGAGCATCAACCGCTGGTGCGCCTCCTCGATGCAGGCCATCATCTCCGCGTCCGACGCCGTCGCCGCCGGCAACCGCGAGTGCATCGTCGCCGGCGGGGTCGAGAGCATGTCCCGCGTGCCGATGGACGGCGATTCCTACGAGCACCTCCACCCCGAACTGAGCGAGCAGTACAACATCTTCCAACTCCAGATGGGGATGACCGCCGAGAAGGTCGCCGAGGAGTACGAGGTCTCCCGCGAGGCCCAAGACGAGTTCGCGTTCCGGAGCCACCAGCGCGCCGCCGAGGCGACCGACTCGGGTCGCTTCGACGACGAAATCGTCCCGGTCGAGACGGACGACGGCGTCGTCACCGAGGACGAGGGCATCCGCCGCGACACCTCGATGGAGATTCTCGGCGGCCTCGACCCCGCCTTCTCGGGCGACGGCTCGGTCACCGCCGGCAACTCCTCGCAGATAACCGACGGCGCGGCCGCCGTCCTCGTCACCAGCCGCGAGTTCGCCGAGGACCGCGGCCTCGACGTGCTGGCCTCGGTCGGCACGAACAACGTCGCCGGCGTCGACCCGACGGTCATGGGCATCGGCCCGGTCCCGGCCACCCGCGGCCTCCTCGACCGCGCCGGCACCGACATCGACGACTACGGCCTCGTCGAAATTAACGAGGCGTTCGCCAGCCAGTGTGAGTACTCCCGGCGCGAACTCGGCATCGACGCGGACAGTCTCAACGTCAACGGCGGCGCAATCGCGCTCGGCCACCCGCTCGGGGCGTCCGGCGCGCGCCTGCCGGTGACGCTCATCCACGAGATGCAGAAGCGCGACGTGGACCGCGGCCTCGCGTCGCTCTGCGTCGGCTTCGGCCAAGGGGCGGCAATCGAGTTCAGCAGATAGCTGCGGGCTCGGCTGCGTTTTGTTTTTCCAGCCCCCCGAGACGTATCGTTGCTCCCCGCCCGATGTATATCACAATCGTCCGTGCCAATTCCGTCACGTTCATACTCCCGTCGTCGAGAGTATCTCGGTAATGAACCTCACGACGACCGCCCTGTCGGGGACGTTGGCGGCGCTGGTGGCGGCGGCGGCCTCCGCGGGATTCGGATTCGTCTCGAGCCCCGCTCCCGGCGCGTCCGTCTGGGTCGCCCTCGTCGCGCTCACCGCCGGCTACTGGGCGGTGTTCGTTCGGTGGGCGCGGCGCTGAGCGGTCGGGGACGACGCGAAAAATCGAACGAGCGGCGGGCGGCGAGAGCCGCTATTCGGGGTTGACTAGCTCTTCTGCGTCCCGGACGGCCTCGCGCTCGCCGATGATGGTGATGCGGTCGCCTTCCTGGAGTGTGTACTCCGCGTTGGGGACCGTCGTGTCACCGTTCCGCGAGACGAGCGTGACGAGACAGCCGTCCGGCAGTTCGGGGCCAACCTCGCGGATGGTCCGACCGATGAGTCGCTCGGCGGTGACCTCGACCTCTTGAACGTCGCCGGAGCGACCGATTTCGCCCATCCAGTTCGACATCGACGGGCGCTCGATGTAGTTGTCGAGCGCCTGCGCCGTGGCGATGGTCGACGAGATGGTCCGAACGCCGAGTTCTTCGAACGCCTCGACGTTGTCGGGGTTGTTCGCCCGCGCGAGGACGCTCTCGGGGTCGAACTTCGAGTTCGCCAACTGCGCGACGAGCAGGTTCACGTCGTCGTCGCCGGTCGCGGCGACCACGAACTTGGCGTTCGCGGCCCCCGCGGAGCGCAAGACGCTCGTGTCGGCTCCGTCGCCGTGATGGACGGTAAAGCCCATGTTCCGGGCCGTCTGGACTACTTCTTGGTCCTGCTCGATGAGGACCACGTTCTCTCCGCGGTCTGCGAGGCGTTCGGCGAGCGCACGGCCCACTTTCCCGCCTCCGATGATGAGTACACGCATTGGGATGACGTCGAGATATTCTGCGATCCGGCGAGCGAGACCGGCCTCGAAGACGACGGTCGTCAGGATGACGAGGAACACCGTGCCGACGAGAATCGAGGCGCTCTGGTTCAGCGCGGCGGCCTGCTGGGCCATTCCCTCGGCCGCCAGTCGCGTCGCCTCCTCCTGCAGGGCGATGGCGAACAGCGAGGCCACGGACGCGGGGATGATTCCGCGCGGGCCGACGAAGCTCATGAAGAGCTTCTCTTCTCTCGTAAAGCGGTCGCCGCGCGCCGAGACGAAGACCAAAAACGGCCGAATCACGAGCGCGACGGCGGCGACGACGGCGAGGCCGCCGACGCCGAGATTCAGGAGGTTCTGGAAGTCCAACAGCGCCGCGAGGGCGATGAAGACGAACGACAGCACGAGCAGCGTGATGTCGCCTTTGAACGCCGAAATCTCCTCTTCGTACGGCACGTCCGCGTTGCCGAGGAGGATGCCGGCGGTCGCCACCGCGGCGATGCCGGCCTCCGTGGCGACGTAGTCGGCGGCCGCGTAGGATACGAGCGCGCCGGCGAGGACGAGCAGGCGCGCGTTCTGCGGCGCGTTGCCCGGCGAGAGGTCGACGTACCGGAGCGCGTAGTACAGCGACCCGGCGACGATTGCGCCCACGATGACGCCGACGCCGAGGCGCTCGGCGAACAGCGTCACGAGAGCGTCGGGACTACTGACGCCTTCGAGGATGGCCTCGAAGATGACGACGGCGACGATGGCCGCCGTCACGTCGTTGACGATACCCTCCGTGTCGAGCGCCGCGCCGACCCGGTCGCGGACCGGGACGACTTCGAGAATCGGCGCGATGACCGTCGGTCCCGTCGCGACGAGGAGCGCGCCCACGAGGAACGACAGCGGCCACGGCGCGCCGAGCGCGTAGTGGACGACGACGCCCGTCGCGACGAACGAGATTATCGCTCCGACGGTGACGAGCCGGAACGTCGCGGCCGGCGCTTCCCGTAGCTTGTCGATTCGAAGGTGGAACGCGCCCTCGAAAACGATGATAGCGACCGAGAGACCGACGATGGCCTGTAGTGCGTTCCCGAACGAGTCGGGAGAGATGACGCCGAGGACCTCCGGGCCGAGCAGGATGCCCGACGCGATGAGGAACACGACGCTGGGGACCTGAAAGCGGTCCGAAAGCACCTGCGAGACCACGCCGATGCCGATTATCGCGGCGACGAGCGGGATGAGGTTCGCCCCTCCTGCTGCGGCCACTTATATCGCCTCCATGGATTCGGTTCATGTGACGACGGAAGATAAAACCATACATCTCGGGCGGTATTTCCGCCGCCTTGTGGATACGTATGCCCGCAAAACGCTCGAAAAAGTTTAGGCTGTCAGATTTCACTGGGTCGCATCCCGCTCGCGACTCCGTCGCTCCTCGGTCCGGCGGTCCTCGTCGTAGATGAGAGACACTTCGTCGGCGTAGCGGTCGAGGATGTTCCGGCGCTTTTTCTTCATCGTCGGCGTCATCAGGTCGTTGCCCTCCGAGAACTCCTCGGGCACGACGCGGAACTGCTTGATTCGCTCGTAGGACTCGAAGTTCTCGTTGGCCGCGTCCACCTCGGCCTCGATGCGCTCGTACACCCGGTCGTCGCGGCAGATGGCTTTCGGGTCGTCCGGGAGGTCGATGCCCTCCTCGGCGGCCCACTCCCGTAGGCCATCGAAACTCGGGACGATGAGCGCCGAGACGAACTTGCGGCCGTCGCCGAGGACCATGCACTGTTCGACCACCGGCGAGGAGGCGAACGCGTCCTCGATGGGGCCGGGCGCGACGTTTTTTCCCGTCGAGAGGACGAGAATCTGCTTGGCGCGCTCGCGGAAGGCGATGTAGCCGTCGGGCCGGCGTTCGACCACGTCGCCGGTGCGGAACCACCGGCTGCCTTCGTCGTCCCCGACGAACGCCGCCTCGGTCTCCTCGGGGTCGTTCCAGTAGCCCTCGGTGACGCTCGGCCCGCGGACGAGCAGTTCGCCCACCTCGCCGCCCGCCTCGCCGAGTTGGTCGCCGACGACGGTCGTGTCGAGTTTCGTCTCGACGTTCCGAAGCGGATAGCCGATGGTGCCGATTTTCGGCGCTTCGGGTGGGTTGACCGAGATGACCGGCGACGTTTCGGTGAGGCCGTACCCCTCGTAAATCGGGAGGCCCATCGCGTGGTAGAGCGCGCACAACTCGGCCGAGAGACTGCCGCCGCCGCTGATGAAGAAGTCGAGGTTGCCGCCGAGCGCGTCGCGCACCTGCCCGAACACGAGACGGTCGGCGAGGCGGTGTTTCGCGGTGAGCAGGTAGCCCGGCGCGTCGGTCGTGTGGTACGCCCGCCCGACGCCGACGGCCCACTCGAAGACGCGCTTTTTCGCCGGCGACTCGCCGGCCTGCGCCCGAATCGCGTCGTACAGCTTCTCGTACACGCGAGGGACGCTCGTCCCGACCGTCGGCCGGACGAGTTGGAAGTCCTCGCGGAGCGTATCTGGACTTTCGGCGTAGGCGACGGCCGCGCCCGCCGCGAACATCATGAAGTGGCCGGCCATGCGCTCGAAGACGTGGGCGAGCGGCAGGAACGACAGCGCCACCGAGTCGGGGCCGATGACCGGCGTGTCGCCTTTGTCCGGGCGCGGACCGAAGCGCCGATAGCTCTCGTTGACGTTCGACCGGAAGTTCCAGTGGGTGAGTCGGACACCCTTCGGCTGGCCGGTCGTCCCCGAGGTGTAGATGAGGCTGGCGAGGTCGTCGGTGTCGCGTTCGTCCAGCCACGATTCGTAGGCCGCCTCGTCGTACGCTTCCTCGCCGCGGCGATACAGTTCCCCCAGCGTCAGCACGTCCTCGCGGTCGTCGTGCCCGTCGTACTCGTCGACGACGACGATAAACCGCAGGTCCAACTCGTCTTCGACGGCGAGCACGCGCTCCAGTAGCGCCTCGTTTTCGACCACGACGGCGTCCGCGCCGGGGTCGGAAAGCAGGTACTGCGTCTGTCGCTCCGACGACGAGGTGTACACCGTGGTGACGACGCCGCCCGCGCCGAGGACCGCGAAGTCGGTCTGCGCCCACTCCATGCGCGTGTGCGAGAGGACGCCGACGCGGTCGCCGCTCTCGATGCCGAGGTCGCGGAACCCCGCCGCGAGGCGGCGGACGATGCCCCGCATCTCGTCGTAGGTCAGGCCGGCGTAGTCGCCGTCGGGGGCCGCCGGAACGACGCCCTCGGCGACCAGTGACCGCCGGTAGACGCCGCCTTTGTATCGCTGCGCGACCCGCGAGGCGTTCCGCGAGGCGCTCGCTTCGAACATCCGTGGGAGGGTCGTCCGCTCGATGACAGGGTCGTCGAACGCCGCCTCCGCGTCCCGCCAGTCCATGTCCTGTTAGTTGTAATTCACCATTTAAAACTATGTACGTTCGGTCTGTTGAAAGCCCGCGATACCGCGGGGAAACGCTGATTGCGACCCGCTCGCGTCACTCGTCGTCGCCGATGTAGTCGAGGTAGCCGAGCACGCCGCGGGTGTTCAGGCGCTCTTCGTCGCGGGCCTTTCGCTCGCCCCACACCTCGTCCATCTGGGTGTGTTCGACGAAATGGTCGATGACGGCCTCGTCGTCGCCGAGCTCCGCGCGCTTCTGTCGGATGGCCTCGACCCACTCCACGAGGACGCGCTTGTACGCCTCCGCGAGGTCGGCGTCGTAGGGTCTCGGGCCGAAGTGGCCGAAACAGACCGTCTCGGGGTCGATGTCCTCGATGGTTCGCACGTCGTCGAGCGCCTTCTGGAGGTGGAACTGCGAGGGCGGCGAGGTCTGGCGGAGCGTCCGCGACTGCGGTTCCCAGATGCCGAGCGCGTCGCCGACGAACAGCACGTCGTCGCCGTCGTCGTGGAACATCACCTGATGCGGCGCGTGGCCGGGCGCGTGGTGGACCGTCAGCGTCCGGTCGCCGAGGTCGATTTCGTCGCCGTCGGTGAGGCCCTCGACGCGTTCGTCGTCGATTGGGAGCGGTTCGTCGTAGAACCGCCACTGGTCTTCGACGGCCGCCTTCGTACCCTCGATGAGTCGCGAGGGGTCAACGAGGTGCGGCGCGCCGAGTTCGTGGGTCATCACGGTCGCGTCGGGGTAGCGCTCGGCGAGGTAGCCCGCGCCGCCCGCGTGGTCGAGGTGGACGTGCGTCGGCAGGATGTACGCGAGGTCGTCGACGCCGACCTCGTCGAGCATGGCGAAGATGTGCTCACGGTCGGCGGCGATGCCGGTGTCGACGAGCGCCGGCTTCTCGGCGTCGACGAGGTAGACCGAGCCGTACTTCTCCACCTCGTACATGCCCGTATCGACGTAGTAGATATCAGTGCTGTCCGGGACGGGTTCGACGTCGCCAATCGCCATGGTTGACGCCCGTCTCCGGGGGAGAAAAGCGTTCGGTCGCCCTGACCCCCTATGTTGATTACGGGCGACTGCAAAGCCGTCTCCATGTCCGAACAGGGTGGCGAACCGCTTCCGGATGTCGATATCACGGACATCTCTCCGATGGCGTGGCGACTGCTTAGAGTCGCCGCCGGCTACAACCAGCGGGCCGTCGAACGCGCCGTCGACGACCTCATGCAGGCGCACATCTCGATGCTCGAATCCGGAAGCCGCGGCCTCTCACTGTCGCGCCGGCGCGCCCTGCTCGCGCTCTACACCGCGGAACTCGACGATGAACAGGTCCGCACGCTCGTCGAGCATTTCTAACCCGACGCGGCCAGTCCGAAACGCCCTCTCTCCGTCTGCTAAGTTCATCCGTTTGAGCACTGCAACCACTGATATACCGCCGTTCGCTACCGCATTGAAAATGATTAAGTAATACTATCGTTAGAGATACGCTGTATCAATGATACGCGGTGTTACAAAGACTGCTCGCGGACGATTCGCCGTCTTCACGCTCGCCCTCGTCGCGTCCCTCGCGCTGGCCTTCGGGCCGTCGCTTGAGGGACTCTCGACGCGGGGACAGTACGCATTAGCGACGATGGTGTTCGCCGGCATCCTCTGGGTGTCCGGCGCGCTTCCCCTCGCGGTGACGGCGTTGTCGATACCGGTGTTGCTCACGGCCTACGGCGTCTACGGCGATATCGACCCGGCGCTGGCGGGCTTCGCTGACCACCTCATCTTCCTCTTCATCGCCGGCTTCATGCTGGCGAACGCGCTCCAGAAGTACAACATCGACCGCCGCATCGCGCTGTGGCTCATGGCCGTCATGGGGTCGTCGCCGCGGCGGCTCATCCTCGCTATCATGCTCGCCACGGCGTTCCTGTCGATGTGGGTCTCGAACACCGCGACGACGGCGATGATGACGCCCATCGCGCTCGGCGTCCTCGCGCAGGTGCTCGGCCGCGAGGAGGTCTACGAGGCCGACGCCGCCGAGGGCTCCTTCTCGAACATGCAGATAGCGACGCTCCTCGGCACCGCCTACGCCGCGAGCGTCGGCGGGGTCGGCACCCTCATCGGTACGCCGCCGAACGCGGTCGTCGCCACCCAGCTCAACGCGCTGCTCGGCTACGAAATCGGCTTCGTCGAGTGGCTCCTCGTCGGCCTCCCAATCGTCGCCATCACCCTCCCCATCGTCTGGTACCTCCTCACGTTCCGCTTCTACCCGCCCGAGGTCGACGACGTCGAGGGTGCCCGCGACCAGGCGCGCGAGTACCTCGCCGACCAAGGCGCGCTCTCGACCCGCGGCCGCCGGGTCGCGTACATCTTCGCCGCCACGGCGGGGCTGTGGGTCGTCGGCGGCCTCGACCCCGTGTTCGAGTTGTTCCTCTCGGACCCGGTGTTCAACACGCTGTTCGGGACCGCCGAGGGGGCGACGCTCCTCGGCGTCGAGGGGCATCAAGGCCTCCTGTACTACGTGATGGTCGGGATGGTCTCCATCCCGACGCTCGTCCTCGCGGACACGATGGAGTGGGACGAACTGGTCGACATCGACTGGGGGACGATTCTCCTCTTCGGCGGCGGCATCTCGCTGGCCGACGCGTTCGCCTCCACGGGCGCGACGAAGTGGCTCGCCGAGGCCGTCTTCGGCTCTCTGACCGGCGCGCCCATCATCCTCGTCGTCGGCGCTATCGTGCTCCTCGTCATCTTCCTCACGGAGATGACCTCGAACACCGCGACGGCGACCATCATCGTCCCCGTGCTCATCGGCATCGGGAGCATCTTCGCGGCGACGCTCGGCCTCACCGAGGTCTCCGCGGCGGTGTTCCTCGCGGTCAGCGGGGCCATCGCGGCCTCGTTCGCCTTCGCGTTGCCGGTGGCGACGCCCCCGAACGCCATCGTCTTCGGGAGCGGCCACATCAAGCAGTCCCACATGATGCGGGCCGGGGCCGTCCTCAACGTCGTGATGACCGGCGTGCTGACCATCCTCATCTGGTTCCTCTTCCAGTTCGTCTGGCCGGCGTTCCTCTGGTAGTCGCTCCGTCGGCTTCCGACCGCGGCGGCCGCTCTCACCGCGGTGTCGGGGCGTTCCGCCGACGCCGTGTCGTCGCGCGCATCCGGCGCGGATTTCTCGCGTTCGCCCGCCGCGTGCTCGCCCCCGTTCCTCAGCGATGCGATACGATTTTCCCGCCCGCCCGGAAATCACAGCCCAATGATTGACAGGCAACTACTCCGCGACGAACCGGAGCGAGTTCGCGACGCGCTCGCCGCCCGAAACATGGAGGACGTGGACATCGACCGCGTCCTCGACGTGTACGACGAGTGGCGCTCGCTGAAGGCCGAGGGCGACGACCTCCGCCACGAGCGCAACGAGGTCAGCCAGCGGATCGGCCAGCTGAAACAGGAGGGCAAAGACGAGGAGGCGCAGGAAGCCATCGACCGCTCGGGCGAACTCAAAGAGGAGCTTCAGGAGCTCGAAGCCCGCGCCGACGAGCTCGAAGCGGAACTCGACGAGGCGCTCATGGAGCTGCCGAACCTCCCCCACGAGTCGGTCCCCGTCGGGGCCGACGAGGCCGACAACGAGGAGGTCCGCCGCGTCGGCTTCGACGACCTGCGCGAGCTCCCCGACGAGGTGACGCCGCACTACGACCTCGGCGAGGAACTCGACATCATCGACGAGGGTCGCGCGGCCAAGACCACCGGCTCGGGCTTCTACTTCCTGAAAGGCGAGGGCGCGATGCTCGAACACGCGCTCGTGCAGTTCATGCTCGACGTGCACCGCGAACAGGAGTACGTCGACCTGTTCCCGCCGATTCCGGTCAAGACCACCTCGATGGAGGGCACCGGCCAGCTCCCGAAGTTCGCGGAGGACGCCTACCGTATCGGCGGCGCGGAGACCGAGAACTACGACGACGACGACCTGTGGCTCTGTCCCACCGCGGAGGTGCCGGTGACGAACATGTACCGCGACGAGATTCTGCTGAAGGACGACCTCCCGCTGAAGCATCAGGCGTACACGCCGAACTTCCGGCGCGAGGCGGGCGAACACGGCACCGAGACCCGCGGTATCGTCCGCGTCCACCAGTTCAACAAGGTCGAACTCGTCAACTTCGTCGAGCCCGACGAGTCGTACGACCGGCTCGACGCCCTCGTCGACGAGGCCGCCGAAGTGCTCGACCGCCTCGGCCTGCCGTACCGCGTCCTCTCGCTTTGCACCGGCGACCTCACCTTCGCGTCGGCGAAGACCTACGACCTCGAAGTGTGGGCCCCCGGCACGGAGTCCGAGGACGCCCCCGAACAGGGCGGCCGCTGGCTGGAAGTGTCGTCGGCCTCGAACTTCGAGGACTTCCAGGCGCGCCGCGCGGGCCTCCGCTACCGCCCCGAGCGCCACGAGTCGGCGGAGTACCTCCACACGCTCAACGCCTCGGGCACGGCCGTCGGCCGCGTGATGGTCGCGCTGCTCGAATACTACCAAAACGAGGACGGCACGGTCGACGTGCCCGAACCCCTCCAGCCCTACATGGGCGGCCGCGAGGTCATCGAGGGTCACGAGCCCGTCGGCGAGGCCGCCGTCGGTGCGGGTAAGAAGGACTGAGCGACTGACGCACGCCGCGACCCGAGTTCTCCGATTTCCAGCGACGCCCCGTCAGTTCGCCGTCGAGGATTTGACGAACGTCTTCAGCTCCGAGAGCTTCCCGTCGCGCGCTCGAAACCGGTCGAGAAAGACGAACAGCTCGTCGCCATCGCCGTCTTCGAGGTGGCCGCGGACGACGATTTCGTCGTCGGACTTCGACTGGATGTAGCGTTCGATGACGTGTCGCGTGTCCTTCTGCGGCCGGTCGTCCCGCATGAACGTGACGAACTCCTCGCGCCCCGAGAGCGTCATATCGCCGCGGTGCTGGACGAACCCCGGTTCGAGGAGGTTCCGAAGCATGTCGTATCCGTGGTGGTCGAGCGCCGTGTAGTACTGCCGGGCCAGATACGTCGCGTCGGGGTGCACGCTCTGTCTTCGTCGGCGGGCGGGAAGAATCCGACGCCGGCGCTGCCGGCCCTGTCGGTGTTGCCGTCGAACGCCCCCGCCGACACCGCGTTCGGGACGCTTTTCTCCGCCAGCCGCGTACCGCGGCTGTGGACCTGCACGTTCGATACGAGGGCGACGACGACCCGAAGAAGTGCACGGCGAAGAAGCTCGAACGCTTCGACATGGCCGTCCTCCACGGCTCCGACCGCGAGACCCCCTACGGCGTCGTGCTCAACCCGCACGCCGACAGGGCGCTGTCGCCCGCCGACGCCGACACCGGCGCGCTCGTCGCGCTCGACTGCTCGTGGGAGTCGGCCGGCGAGGCCATGTTCTCGCTCCCCGGCGAGCACCGCGCGCTCCCGTATCTCGTCGCCGCCAACCCCGTGAACTTCGGCCGCCCGATGCAGCTGACGACGGTCGAGGCGATAGCCGCCGCGCTCGTCATCTTCGGGGAGAAGGGGCGCGCCGAAGACGTGCTCTCGAAGTTCAACTGGGGCCACACGTTCCTCGAACTCAACGAGGAGCCGCTGCGCCGGTACTCGGAGTGCGCGGACTCGACCGAGGTCGTCGAAATTCAACGGGAGTACCTCGAACGCGGCGAATAGCCGTTGCGACGCCCTCTCAGATTCAGCGATTCAGCTTCAGCCTCAGCCCTTCACCCACGCGCCGACGGCTCCGGCGATGGCGCTGTCGATGGCGAAGATGAGCGTCAGCACGACGCCCGCGACGAGGACGCCGACGCCGCCGAGGAGGCCGCCCAGCGGCCCGCCGGTGAGTCCGAGTAGACTCCCGAGGAGCGCCGCGAAGAGCGTTACGACGATACCCGAGATGGAACCCGCGACGAGGCCGTTCCACGCGCCGTTACCGAGCGTGCCGCCCGCGAGATAGCCCGCCGCGAAGCCACCGAGCAGCCCCGCGCCGATTTGGCCGACGACGGGGAGCGCCAGCCCGCCCGTGCCGACGACGACGATGACGACGAAGCCGACGGCGACAGCTTTCCAGTCAGTCATGCGTCGAGGTAGGCCGCGGGCGGGCAAGAACTTCGTGGCGGCCCGGGTGGGGACCGTCCCGCCGTCCGCGTCCCCGCGTCCCCGCGCCGACCCCCTGCGACCCCTTCGCTTCCGGTCGAACCGTGCGGGAGACCTGCACGGCGAATCCCCCGCTCGAAGCGCCGAGCCCCAAACGGACGCGCTTTTACGGCTCGGCCATGTAGCGGACTGCAATGATTTTCGAGTCTCTCCCGACCACGCCCCGGTCGGACGAACTCATCGACAAGGCCTTCTCGCGGGCCGCGCGCACGGGGCGAGCGAAGCAGAACAAGTTGGAGGCTCAGCAGTCGATGCTCCAGACGGCGTCGAACATCCTCTCGGACAACCTCGAAAACGTCGTCGTCGAGTGGCCCGACTTCGAGACGGTCGACCCCTTCTACTACGAACTCGCCGACGCCATCGTCGACGTCGACGAGGTCCGAAAGAGCCTCTCGGAAGTGATGTGGGCCTCCCGGCAGGTCGACAACATCGCCCGCGAGTACCAGCCGAAGCTCCGCAAGACCGACGCCGACCTCGCGCGCAAGCACCGAAAGCAGGCGTTCGCCCGCATGGCGAGCGTCGTCGAGGAGGTCGAAGACGACCTGCTCCGCATCGGCGAGGCGCGCGACGCCCTGAAGGACCTCCCCGACATCCGCCCGGACGAACCGGCAATCGTCGTCGCCGGCTACCCGAACGTCGGCAAGTCCTCGTTCGTCAACGACGTGACCCGCGCGTCGAACGAAATCGCCCGCTACCCCTTCACCACGAAGGGCGTCCAAATCGGGCACTTCGACCGCGACCGCATCCGCTACCAGATTATCGACACGCCGGGGCTGCTCGACCGCCCCGAAGACGAGCGCAACGACATCGAGCGGCAGGCCGTGAGCGCCCTCGAACACCTCGCGGACGCCGTCCTCTTCGTCGCCGACGCCAGCGGGGCGTGCGGCTACCCCATCGAGTCGCAGCTCGAACTCCGCGACGCCGTGAAAGCGCGCTTCGAGGAGCGCGACATCCCGGTGCTCACCGTCTGTAACAAAAGCGACCGCTCGACCGACATGGACGCCGACCTCTACATGAGCGTCGAGACGGGCGAGAACGTCGAGGCCGTCCTCGACGCCGCGGTCGAGGCCATCGGGTTCGAGCCCGACATCCCGCCGTCGCGCAACGAGTAAGCGCCTCGGTTTTCCGGTGCTGTCGTTTTCGTCACGCCGCCACGCCCGGAGAGCCGCGGCTACGCGATGAGTGTCGGAGAAGGAGGATGCGGGGCGGGTCGGTCCGCGAACCGAGAGTTCGGTCAGCGGGGCGCGGGCGCTTACTCGGCTTCGTAGACCATCTGGACGGTCGCCGAGACGGTCACGGGGCCGGGCGAGAGTTCGGTCGAGCCGGACGACCCGCGGGCGGCGTCCTCGGCGTAGGCGACCGGGTACGGGCCGGGCGAGGCGCTGCCGCCGACGGTAGCGGTGTGGACGCCCGCGACGGTCAGGCCCGAGGCGCTGGCGACCGCGTCGGCGTCGGCCTTCGCGGAGTCGACGGCGCGGGTCAGGGCCTTTTCGCGGAGTTCGGCGCGCTTCTCGTCGGTGAGCGTGAAGGAGACGCCGCGGATTTCGCTGGCACCGGCACCGACCGCGAGGTCGATGACTTCGCCGGCGCGGTCGGGAGCGACCTCGACGCGGAGGGTGTGGGCGGCGCGGTAGCCGAGGAGTTCGCGTTCCTGACCGCTGTAATCGTACTCGGGGTAGATGTTGAAGCCGGTCGTCTGGACGGCGTCCTCGGCGATGCCGGCGTCGGTGAGGGCGTCGCGGACGGCGGCCACGTCGTCGGCGACGGTGCCGCGGGCCTCGTCGGCCGAGTCCGCGGTGGTCGTCACGGCGATGGAGACCACGGCGAGGTCGGCGTCGGCGGTCACTTCGCCGGTGCCGGTCGTGGAGATGGTCGTCGCGTTCGTCGCGTTTATCGCGTCTGCGCCCCCGTCGGCGGTCGTCTGCAAGGGTGCCGAGAGGCAGCCCGCGAGGAGGACGAGGCCGACGAGGAATATCGGAGCAATCGTGCGTCGTTGCATACCCATCGTACGTCGGTTCAGCTATTCAAGCCGCGCTAGAGACAAAGAGCGATTGTAGCCTTCGAAACGCGTGCCAACCCCCGGCAGCGAACTACTCCACGACGGCGACGTAGCGGACTTCGACGTCGATTTCGCTCGCCCCCCACGGCGACAGCGGTTCGGGGGCAACGGCGTTCACCCGCCTCGTGAGTTCGCGCTCGACCATCGGCGGGTCGGAGGCCGGGTCGTAGCCGACGGTCACGACGATTCCCTCCGGCTCTTGCAGCGGCCCGCTGTCGTACCGCAGTTCCATCGACAGCAGGCGGGCGTCGGTGTCCGAAAGCGCGTCTTCGATGGCGTCGTGCGCCTCCGACTGGAAGTCGGCGTTCCGGTAGGTCGTGTAGGTGACCGCGCCGAGGAACGACGAGAGGACGAGCAGGCCGACCCCGATGACGGCGATGCGGAACAGGGCGGCCCGGCGGGCGTCGTCGCGGCGAATCCAGCGTTCCGGTCGGTAGCCCTGCTGCCAGAGGACGCCGATGGCGACGAAGTTGACCGAAAGGATGTTGACGAGGACGAGGATGGCCGAGCCGACGACGGCCTCGGGCGCGCCCCACGCGATGCCGATGCCGACGACGGCGGTCGGCGGGACCAACGCGGCGGCTATCATGACGCCGACGAGCGCGGTCGAGACGCCGGAGGAAAGCGAAATCGCGCCCGCTGCCCCCGCGCCGAGCGCGATGACGAGCGACAGCACGTCGGGCGCGAGGCGCTCGTCCACCTCGGGAATCGACAGCACCTCAGCCGGTGACAGCGGGACCGCCCCGGTCTGTTTGAGCAGGAAGGCGAAGACGGCGGCCGCGCCGACCGCGAGGACGCCGCCGAGCGCTTGCAGGCGAACCCCGCGGGCGAACATCTCGTCGTCGTCGACGACGGTGCCGACGCTCGCGGACATCGCGGGACCGACGAGCGGGGCGATGACCATCGACCCGACGACCACGGCCGGCGAGTCGAGGAGCAGGCCCGCGGTGGCGACGAGCGCCGAGATAACCGTCATGAGCACGTACGTCGACACCGACGGCGCGAGGTCGGCGGCCTTCGAGGCCAACTCCTCGCGGGCGATGCGGTCGCCGTTCTCGTCGTCTTCCTCGTACTGCTCGCGCAGTTGGTCGAACCGCTTCGAGGCGACCGTCTCGGCCGCGACGACGACGGTGTAGGCGTCGCGCTCGACGCCCGCCTCGCGGAGCCGCGCCAACACCGGCTCGACGGCCTCCTTCGGGACCGGGAAGGTGACGACGGCGACGAAGCCGCGGCCGGAGGTCTCCTCGGAGACGGCGTAGTCGACGCCCTCCTCGTCGAGCGTCCGCAGGACGGCCTCGCGCTTGCCGGTCGGCACCAACACCTGTACGAGTCGCACGGCCTCACGTCGGCCCGGGCGGTGAAATAAGCAGGGGCTCGGCTATTCGTCGGACTCGTCCGACTCGTCGCGCAACCGCCGGAGGACGGGCATCTCGTCGAGGCGCTCGTCGGGGAGCGCGTTCCAGTCGATTCCCTCGGGCCGCGGATACGGGGTCTCGGTTCGGACCTGCCGGTCGGGGGTGACGACGAGGTCCATCGGCACGTCGTGGGCGTCCGGCTCGGGCAGGTCGTCGCGGACCTGTCGCTCGTGGACCGTCGTCGCCACGGTCGTCTCCTCGGAGACGGCCCCGAGACCCCGCAACACCGCGTATTCGAGGTCGCTGAACCCCTCGCCCTTCCCGACGCGAGCGCCCGCCTCGGAGACGGCGACCGACCCCGAGACGACGAGGTCGATGGATGGCAGGGCGTCGGGGCCCACCTTGTCGGCGTAGGTCTCGACGTGCGAGACGGTCGGCGCGCTGTCGAGTTCGTCGTCGTCGATGCGCGCGGGGTCGAGTTCGTAGAAACACTCCTCGTCGCGGAGTCGCGGGACGGCCATGTAGACGGTCTTGTCCTCGCGGAGCGCCCGCCGCCTGACGGGGAGTTGCGGCGCGTCCGGGTTGGCCTTCACCGCCTCGGCGTCGGCCCACTCGGGCGTCGCCGCGAGTCGCTCGGCGGCCGCCGTCGCGTCGTCGAAGTTCGGGATGCGGCCGTGCGGCGGGAAGGGAAACCGGGCCGCGCCCGACGATTCGAGGTCGTCCCACACCGTCGTTCGGAGCGTCGCTTTGTCCATCGCGTCGCCGTCGCGTACTCGCGCCGGAAAGATAGCTCCCCCGCTCGGGCCGCGGTGTCTCTCGTCGCGGGGGCGGAACCGGCAGGTCGGCGGGTCGGGGCGCTACGAGAGGTCGGCCGCCGACTGCGACAAGAGCACTTTCCGGAGGACGGTGTCGGCCCCGCGGCGGACGCGCTCGGAGGCGGCCTGCGGGCTGATTCCGAGTCGGTCGGCCACCTCGTTGAGCGTGGTTCGCCGCGGAACCTCGAAGTACCCCTCGGAGACGGCGGTGACGAGCGCCTCCTGTTGTTCGTCGGTGATGTCGAAGTTGTAGACGCCCGGCTCGCCCTCCGCGAGGGTGTAGATGCGCTCGACGTGGAACTCGATGCCCTCGTCCTGACAGCGGTTGTGGAACTCGGTGAGCGCCGCGTGGTCGTTGAACCGGAGGCGGAACAGCCACGGGTCGTTGCCGTGGGCTTCGAGAATCGTCGCCTCGCTGTCGGTGAGTACCCGGGTCAGACTCGACGTGGTCTCTCCCCAGTTGACCTTGTACAGCACCCGGTCTTCGACGCGGGCGACGGCCGCCAAATCGTCGACGAGCCGGTCGTCTCGGACGACGCGCTCGAACGCCTCGAAGTCCGTACCGTGGGCCCAGAAGAACGGCATGACCTCACCGCCGGTTGGGACGACGCGCTCGAGTTCGAGGTGGACGCCGTTCGACACGGCGGTGACTCTCCCGAGGTCGAAGCTCTCCGAGTCAATCGTCAACTCGACGATTACGGCCATTTCTGGCTCTCATTCAGCAGCCGCTGTATTGAACACCTATGTCAACCGAAAATCACTACCGCACCCGGAGGTGGCGCTCGGACACCGGGACGCGCTCGTGTTCGGCAGGATTTCGGCCGATAACGTTCGTGTGTGACCGCAGCCCACTCGGACGCGCACCCACCGATTTCCCGGATGCACTACTTCAATGACCGGACTGTGAAAGCAGAAAGAGAATGCTGGCTTGCTAGCTATGAGCCCTCGGGGGACGTAGTTGTGAACGCACACAGACATCGACAGCCGTACGCCGCCCGACAGCGCCGTGGTGGTGCAGCCGCGCACGGGCGTGTGACTGACGAGCCGCGCTCTCGACGGTACCGGTATCGGGTGGTGTTCGCCGGGTGCCCGGAGCGGGGCCTGTCAGCGACTCGCGGAAGCCGCGTTATCTCGGCGTCTCGCGCCCGTCGCGCGACGCTCGTTCGGATTCGACGGGGGTTGCGCCGATGGTAGCCACAGCGTCCCCCCGCCTCGACGAGGCGTTCGACGCCCTCGGAAACGTCCATCGGCGACGGTTGCTGTTGGGCCTGCGCCGACGGCGACGCGCGCGCCTCGACGCGGCAACGCGGGACGCGGCCGTTGGTGGCGGCCGCGACCGCGACCGACTGAAGGTGGAACTGTTCCACGTTCACCTGCCGAAGCTCGCTGACGCCGGCTTCGTCGACTGGAACCGTCGTCGCGGTTCCGTCGCGTGCGGCCCTCGATTCGACGAAATCGAGCCGCTGCTGCGATTCCTCGACGACGACGCCGGCGAGCTATCGGCCGGCGGCCGTGACTGACGCGGCCGACTTGCGTACGCGTCGTCGGTGAGTCGTCGTGGGGGGCGACTCGCCCGGAGACGTGATTTTTTCGACGCCGACGCCGCAGACCGGCGGGTCCGTTCCGCCCACCTTATCCGTCGCGGTGGCGAATCGCCTGTATGTTCGAAGACCGACCGAACCGCGACGAAATCGTCCTCGTCGGGCGGTCGAACGTGGGGAAGTCAACCCTGATGCGAGAGCTGACGGGTCACAGCAAGTTCACGACGGGCAAGAAGCCCGGCGTCACCCGCAAGCCCAACCACTTCGACTGGAACGCGGTGAGTTTCATGTTCACCGACCTCCCCGGGTTCGGCTTCATGTCCGGCGTCGACCGCGACACCCGCGAGGCCATCAAGACCGACGTGGTTCAGTACATCGAGGAGCACGCCGACGACATCCTCGCGGCGGTCCTGGTCGTCGACGGGAAAAGCGTCATCGACATCATCGACCGCCACACCACCGAGGACTCCATCCCCCACGACGTGGAGATGTTCTTCTTCCTCGACGAACTCGACATCCCGACCGTGGTCGCGGTCAACAAGATGGACAAGGTCGACGACCGCGACGAGCGCCTGAACGACCTCTGTGACCGCCTCGGGCTGTTCCCGCCGTGGAAGCAGTGGCGGAACGTCATCGCGCCCATCACGGCCAAGCGCGGCGACATCTCCCACCTCGAAGAGGCCCTGCGGTCGCACCTCCACGAGCAGGGCCGCGACGACCTGTTCAAGTTCCTCTGAGCGAGGCGCTGACGCGCCGACATCTCGACCCGTCGTCCCGCGAACTCACGCTACCCGGTTCGTGAGCGGGTCGCCGGCGGCTATCTTCTCGACGTTCTCTCCCACGAGCGCCGCGATGTCCTCGTGGTACTTCCCCGTCGCGGCGCTCGCGTGCGGCGTGACGAGCACCTCGTCGAACTCCCACAGCGACGACTCCGCGGGCAGCGGTTCCGTCTCGAACACGTCGAGCGCCGCGCCCGCGATGTCGCCGCCGTCGAGCGCCGCCACGAGGTCGTCCTCGTCGACGACGGGGCCGCGCGCGACGTTCACAAGGTAGGCGTCCTCGCGCATCGCGTCGAGTTCCGGCGCGGCGACCATGCCCTCGGTCTCCGCGGTTAGCGGCATCGCCAGCACGACGAATCGGGCGTCGGCGACGGCCTCGTGAAGCCGGTCGGGGGTGAACACCGTCGAGACGTGCTCGACCGGGTCACCGGAGCGCCGGACGCCGACGACTTCCATCCCGAGGGCGGCCGCGCGGTCGACGACGCCCCGGCCGAGCGTGCCGAGGCCGACGACGCAGACGCGCTCGCCGTCGAGGGTGAACGGTTCCTTGTAGCGCGGGAGGTTCCACTCGCGGTCGCGCTGGGCGTCTCGGTAGGCGTGGAGGCGGCGGGCGAGCGTCAGCATATAGGCGACGACCGTCTCTCCGACCGTGGTCCCGTGGACGCCGGTGCTGTTCGTGAGGGCCGTGCCGGCCGCCTCGTAGGCGTCCACGGGGAACTCGTCGTAGCCGGCGCGGACGCAGTGGACCCAGTCGGCGTCGACGAAGGCGTCTCTGTGGCCGAACGTGGCGACCGCGTCGCCCGGCCCGAACTCCTCGTCGTCGCCGACGCGCTCGACGGGCACGCCGCGGCCCGAAAGCGCCTCGACGAACAGCCCCGGGGGCATCGTCCGACCGACCGACTCGTCGACCGCGATGCGTTCGATGTGCATGGCCGAGGGGTCGCGGCGGCTCACGAAGGACGTTGCGGCTTCGGCGTCGGTGTCCGGTTTTCGGGTGTCCGACGAGAGCCCGTTCGGTCCCAGCAGGTGGCCCGGTTCGCGAGAAGCGCGTACGCGACGCTCCGGGGCAACGAGATTCGGAGCGACAGAGCGACGGGTCGTCAGTAGTTGGTGGCTCGGATGAAATCTATCATCACAAGGGGCTGAGTGGGGGTAACCTTCGTCATCGCCACCGAGTCGGAGTCTGCGGCGGACGCCCAAGAATCCACCCTTTTGCCCCCGCCGGCAGTGGTCCCGGCGGTTCCCAGAACCCCGCACTCCCGACTCAGCCGTCCCACGCCGCCAGCGCGGCGTGTTCGGCCGCGACCGCGCCGATTTCGTCCGCGTCCAACACGCCATCCTCGGTGACGACGCCCGGGAGCAGGTCCGCGGGGACGACCTCGAAAAGCGGGTTCTCTGTCCGTATCGCGGCCTCGCCGTCGTATCGGTCTCCGGCCTCCTCGCCGACGAACTGGTCGTCGCCGCGCACCTTGTCGCGGGCGCAGACGGCGAACACGGGCACGTCGGCGCGGGCGGCCGCGAGCGCGACGGGGAGGCTTCCGACCTTGTTGACGACGCCGCCGGACGCGAGCACCGAGTCGGCTCCGACGAGGACGGCGTCGACTTCGCCGGCCGCGACGAGTCCGGGGAGCGCCGCGTCGGTGGTCAGCGTCACGTCCCGTCCGTCGCGGGCGAGTCGTTCCGCGACGCCGACGCCCTCGCCGCCGGGTCGGGATTCGGAGACGAGGACGGCGACTGCGGCGGCCTCGGCGGCTTCGAGCGCCGCGAGGACGGTCCCCGACCGCGAGAGCGTGGCGAGTCGGTCGACCCCGCGCTCTCTGATGAGTTCGGCGGCGCGAGTGGCTGCCGCGTCGTCGGCTTCGGCGGCGGTGTCGATAGCCGCCTCGGCGCGTCGGCGGACCGATTCGGGGTCGGGGTCCGCTTCCGCCATGACGCGATTGACGCGGTTCTCGACGGCGGCCATGCTCGGTCGGGCGTCGCGGAGTCGCCGGGCGACCGACGCGAGCGCGTCCCGCGAGTCCGTCTCGGCGGCGGCGTCGCGCAGGACCTCCAGCGCCCGGAGCGAAATCCACGCCGAGCCGTGGGTCTCGTCGCCGGCGACGGTCTCGACCGCGGGCGCGACCCGGCGGTAGGTCGCCCAGAGTCCGGGGACCGTCTCGCGGTCCCGCATCTCGGTCGGGTGGACCCACTCGACCGCGGCGAGTTCCTCGTTGGTGTCGATATCGCGGCTCTCGGCGTCGAACAGGAACGGGTGGACGGTCCACTCGCGGCCCTCGTCGGTGACCGTGAGGGGTTCCCCAGCACGGACGAACTCGGCGTCGGCCTCGCGAACGCCGACCTCCTCGGCGAGTTCGCGCCGGGCGTCGCGCTCGGCGTCTTCGGGGTCGCCCTCGACGTAGCCGGAGACGCCGGCCCAGCGGCCCTGATACGTTCCGACGGCGTCGCTCCGGCGGGCGAGGAGGACGCGACCGCCGTGGCGGAGGAAGACGGTGACGACGTGTGGCATATCCTGACTTACGGCCGCGACTGACAAAACGACTATTCAGGCCGGTCGCGTGGTGTCGGTATGCGACTCGCTATCCTGAGCGACACGCACGTTCCGGGGCGGGCCGACGGGATTCCCTCGTGGGTCGAAGCCAGGGTCCGCGAGGCCGACCTCGTGATTCACGCGGGCGACTTCGACTCGCCGGACGCGCTCGCGCGCTTCCGCGACCTCTCGGCGCGGTTCGTCGGCGTCCGCGGGAACGTCGACCCGCCGGGCATCGACCTCCCGTTCGTCGAGGTCGCGGAGGTCGGCGGCGTCACGTTCGTCGTCACCCACGGCACGGGCACGCGGACGGGCTACGAGTCCCGCGTCGCCGACGCGGTCAGAGACGCCGCGGGCGACGGCGCGGTCGGCGTCGCGGGCCACATCCACGAGGTGGTCGACGAGACGGTCGACGGCGTCCGCGTCCTCAATCCGGGCACCGCGACGGCGGCGAATCCGGGCGACGACGCGACGATGATGGTCGGCACGGTCACCGACGGCTCGGTGTCGGTCGAGGTCGTCCGCGACGACTGAGGTCGGCGCGTCGTCGCGCTGTCTCGCAGCCGAGCCGCTTCCGGTCGCCCGCCTGCGATACCGGCCCGGTTCGCCAGCATCCCGTCGTTTTTCACCGCCCTCGCCCTCCGAAGCGGTATGGAGCTGTTTCCCGTCTCCGGCGTGCCCGAGATTCGCGAGGGCGACGACCTCGCCGCCCTCGTCTCCGAGCGCGTCGACCTCCGGCCCGACGACGTGGTTTGTGTCGCCTCCACCGTCGTCTCGAAGGCCGAAGGGCGGTTCGCGGACCTCGACGACTTCCCGGCCGGTCCGCGGGCGCGCGAACTCGCCGCCCGCCTCGCCGAACTGACCGGCGACGAGAAGGACCCGCGGTTCGCGCAGGCGGTCCTCGAAGAGAGCGTCGACCTCGTCATGTCGGAGCCGTTTCTCCTGACGGAGACGCGGTTCGGCCACGTCGGCGTCAACGCCGGCATCGACCGCTCGAACGTCCCCGACCACGACCTGCTGTTGCTCCCGAAGCGCCCGAGCGAGTCGGCAGAGCGCATCCGCGCCGGCGTCGACGCCGACCGGGTAATCGTCACCGACACCTGCGGCCGGCCGTTCCGACACGGCCAGCGCGGCGTCGCCATCGGCTGGGCGGGGCTGAGCGCCTCGCGCGACTGGCGCGGCGAGGCCGACCGCGACGGCCGCGAACTCGGCGTCACCGTCGAGAGCGTCGTGGACGAACTCGCCGCGGCCGCCAACCTCGTGCAGGGCGAGGGCGACGGCGGCACGCCCGTCGTCGTCGTCCGCGACTTCGAGTGGGGCGACCACGGCGAAAGCGACGCCCACTTCCGCGACATCGACGGCGACTTCGTGCGACAGGCGCTCCGCGAGTGGCGCTACGACCCCTGACGACTCGCATCACCATTCCACGCACACACCGCGCTCACACTACATTCACACCATGCTCGGACTCGAACTCACCCCGGAACATCCCGTCGACGACCTCGTCGAACTGGGCGCGCAGGCGGAACGCGAGGGCTACGACTCGTGTTTCGTCTCGTGTCACTACAACAACCGCGACCCCTTCGCGGTCCTCGCGCGACTCGCGGCCGAGACCGACGACATCCGCCTCGGCCCCGGCGTCGCCAACCCCTACGAGCGACACCCCGTGACGCTCGCCGGCAAAGTGGCGACCGTCGCTGAAGCCTCGGGCGGTCGCGGCCTGCTCGGCATCGGCCCGGGCGACCCCTCGACGCTCCGCAACCTCGGCCTCGAAGACGAGCGCGGCCTCCGCTCCGTGCTTGAGGCGTTCAAGGTCGCACAGCAACTCTGGGACGGCGAGCGCGTCAGCCACGACGGCACGTTCGAGGCGGCCGACGCCGGCCTCAACTTCGACGTGCCCGGCGAGGTGCCGGTGTACGTCGGCGGCGAGGGCCCGCACATGTGCCGCATGGCCGGCAAGCACGCCGACGGCCTGCTGTTCAACGGCTCGCACCCCGACGACCTCGCGTGGGCCAGAGAACAGGTCGATATGGGCGTCGAGGACCGCCCCGACTCCCGCGGCGAGTTCACCCTCGCCGCCTACGCCAGCGTCTCCGTCTCGGAGGACGCGGACGCGGCCCGCGAGGCCGCCCGCCCGCCGGTCGCCTTTATCGCCGCGGGGGCGGCCCCGCCGGTCCTCGACAGACACGGCATCGACGCCGACCGCGCGAGCGACATCGGTGAAAAGATTTCCGCCGGCGACTTCTCCGAGGCGTTCGGCCTCGTCACGCCGGCGATGATAGACGCCTTCTCGATGGCCGGCACGCCCGACGACGTGGCCGACCGGATGGACGCGGTGCTCGAACACGCCGACGGCGTCGTGGTCGGGTCGCCGGTCGGCCCCGACCTCGAAGAAGCGATTACTCTCGCTGCGGCGGCCTACCGCTCGACGAACCGACGCCGATGATGCCGAGTTCCGCGCCGAGTGCGCCGAGGGCGACGTAGGCGAACGCGCCGACCGAGACGACCATTACGGCACCCCCGGTGAGGATGAGAAACGGCGACAGGATATCGCTCGTCGCCACGCTCGCGAAGTTGAACACCAACTCGATGAGGCTCTGCAGAATCGCGATGACGAAGTCCGTCAGTGTTGCCATGCGCCACTCTCGGGATTCGGAGGTATTTATTGTGTGGGTTTCGCACGGCGTGCCTCCCGCCGTGTGAGTCCCCGATGGCTCGCGGTTCACGGCGTCGGTCGGCATCGATAAGGACCGCGGCCACGGACGCTGAGTCATGCCGAACCGCTCGCTCGACGACTTCGCCGGCAGTGACGACGGACCGGCCGACGAACCCGATTCAGCCGACACTCTCGATTCAGCCGACGGCCCCGAACTGACTGACACCGCGACTCCGGGCAATGAACCGACCCCGGCCACCGAATCGGCTACTGCCGGCAACGCCGACGATTCCGACGCTGACGATGCTTCCGACCCCGCCGATTCCGACGCCGACGACTCCGACGCACCCGATGTGAGCACGCTCGCCACCTACCGATGGACCCCTGAAGCCACGGCCTGCCCGCAGTGCGGCGAGTCGGTACAAAAGCGGTGGCTCGACGGCGACGAGTACGTCTGTCTCGATTGCAAGGACTGGTAGCGGCCGGCCGAGCCATCGCTGTACCTATTCAGTAACTATCTCCGCACGAGCTACCGCGCCACTTCGCACGACTGCGACGGGATGGCTCGGCAACTTGCTCTCGTCGAGTCCCTACCCGAGCCGGCCGCTCCGCCGGCCGAACCCGCGGACGAACGTCTCCTCGTCGATGGCGAGCACCGTGGGCCGGCCGTGCGGGCAGGTGTAGGGCGTCTCGCACGACCCGAGTCGCTCGACCAGTCTGGCGGCCTCGTCGTCGGTGAGGTCGTCGCCGGCTTTGATGGACGGATGGCACGCGAGGTCTTTCAGCAGTTCGTCCCGCGGGTCGGCGTCGTCGCCGGCGGCGATGTCGGCCACCACGTCCGCGAGCGCGTCCGGGGCGAACGGGCGACCGAGCGGTGCCGGGACCGCTTCGACGCGGTACGTTCCGGTTCCGCCCCCCTCTCCGAACTCGACGACGCGGAAGCCCAGCTTTTCGACGAGGTCGCGGTTCGCGTCGAGGAGCGCCGCGTCGGCCGGCGACAGCGAGACGGTCGCCGGCGGGTCGACGGCGACCGTCTCGATGCCCGCCGATTCGACCGCCCGGCGGAGTCGCTCGTAGTTGATGCGCTCGTGGGCCGCGTGCTGGTCGACGACGAGGAGTTCGTCGTCGGCCTCACAGAGCAGGTACAGGCCGCGGAAGCGCCCGATGACGCGGAGGTCGTCGAACACCGACGCGGCCTCGACGGGCGCGAGCGAGCTATCGAGGTCCATCGCCACCTCGCCGCTCCGCCGGAGGTCGGCCGTCGAGAGCGCGTCGCGGACGCTCGCTTCGACCGCCTCAGCGACCGCGTCGGCGTCTCTGAAGCCCACCTCGTCCTTCGCGGGGTGGACGTTGTGGTCGACCCACGCCGGCGGCAGGCGGAGTCGGACGACGCCGACCGGTTCGCGCCCGTCGGGAAGCAGCGTCCCGTAGCCGTCGGCGACCGCCCGCCGGAGTCGCGGTTCGGCGAGCGCGCGGCCGTTGACCGAGACGTGGACGTGGTCGCGCCGGGAGCGCGTCACCTCGGGGTGACAGAGCGCGCCGTCGACTTCGACCGCGGCCGTCTCGCCGGCCGCGGAGACCTCCCGCGACGCGTCGAACGTCGAGGCGTGGCTCGCGGCGTCGCGACCGTACACCGCCAAGAGCGCGTCCGAGAAGCGGTCGGTGCCGGGCGTCGCGAGCGTGTCGCGGCCGTCGTGTCGCAGGACGAACCGCACGTCCGGCCGCGTGAGCGCGTAGCGCGTGACGACCGCCGAGACGCGGGCGAACTCGGCTTTCGACGACGCCAGCGACTTCTTCCGCGCCGGGCGGTCGGCAAACAGGCCGGTCACGTCGACGGTCGTCCCGCGCGCCCGCCCCGCGGGCGAGACGGTCTTGTCGCGCTCGCCATCGGGCGCGTTCTCCCCGCCGTCGACCGTGACCCGCGTCCCCCGCGGGCCGCCGTCGTTCGTCGTCAGTTCGAGGCGGGCGGCGGCCGCGGCGATGCTCGGCAGCGCCTCGCCTCGGAAGCCGAGCGTCTCGACGGTTTCGAGGTCGTCGGCCGCCGCAAGCTTGCTCGTCGTGTGTCGCTCGACCGCGAGCGCGGCGTCCGACTCGGCCATCCCGCGGCCGTCGTCTGCGACGCGGATTCGGTCGGTGCCGTCGCCGCCGACCTCGATTTCGACGGTCTCAGCGCCGGCGTCGAGCGCGTTTTCAATCAGTTCGACCACGACGCTCGCGGGCCGGGCGACGACCTCGCCGGCGGCGATTTTCGACCGCGTCTCCGGGTCGAGTCGGTGAATCATTCGAGTCTTCCTTTGAGCTCAGACAGGAGGTTCAGCGCCTCCAGCGGCGTTGTGTCCACGAGGTCGGCCTCGCGGAGCGCCTCGGCGACGGCTTCGAGTTCGGGGTTCGGTTCGGTCGTTGCGGCCGTCGCAGTTGCTCGGCTCGGGGTCTCCGTCTGACCGTGACCGTTCTCCAACCCATCGACGTAGGCGGCGAGCGTGCCGTCTTCGGCGGCCTCGTCGGGTTCGCCGTTCCCGGCGGCGACGACGCCGTCCCTTCCTGTGTCGCCCGCGCGCTCGGCGTCGGCGTCGGTCTCGGGTTCGTCCACGAGGGTTCGCGCCCGCTCGACCACGCTCGCGGGTACGCCGGCCAACTGCGCCACTTCGACCCCGTAGGACGACGAGGAGGGGCCGTCGGCGACGCTGTGGAGGAACGTGACCTCGCCGTCGCGCCGCGCGGCGGTGAAATGGAGGTTGAACACGCCCTCGCGGTCGTCGGCCGCGTCGGTGAGGTCGTGGTAGTGGGTCGCAAACAGCGTCGTCGCGCCGACCTCGTCGTGAAGGAACTCGGTGGCCGCGCGGGCGATGGCGAGGCCGTCGGCGGTGGAGGTGCCGCGGCCGACCTCGTCGAGGAGGACGAGCGAGTCGCCGGTGGCGTTGTGGAGGATTTCGGTCAGCTCGCTCATCTCGCGCATGAAGGTGGACTGGCCGCCCGCGATGTCGTCGGACGCGCCGATGCGGGTGAACACGCGGTCGAGAACCGGCAGTCGGGCCGACTTCGCGGGGACGAACCCCCCGACCTGCGCGAGGACGCAGACGAGCGCCACCTGCCGCATGTACGTCGATTTCCCGGACATGTTTGGGCCGGTGACGAGCGCGACGCTCCCCCGCGGGAGGTCGGCGGGGTTCGGGACGAACTCGTCCTGCGCGCGCTCGACGACGGGGTGTCTGCCGCCGTCGATGCGGATGCCGGCGTCCTCGTCGGTCGGGCCGGCCGAGGAGGCGGCGTTCCGGTGGAACTTGGGGCGGGCGTAGTCGTTCGCCACCGCCACGTCCGCGAGCGTCCGGAGCACGTCGAGGTCCGCGAGGGCGTCGGCGACGGCCTGAATCCGGGCCGATTCGGTCGCCACGTCGGCGCGCACCTCGCAGAACAGGTCGTATTCGAGGGCGTCGGCGCGGTCCGAGGCGCGGAGAATCTCGTCTTCGCGCTCCTTCAGTTCGGGCGTGTAGAACCGCTCCGAGTTCTTCAGCGTCTGGCGGCGCTGGTAGTCGTCGGGGACGCGGTCGAGGTTCGGGTTCGTCACCTCGATGTAGTAGCCGTGGACCTGATTGTAACCGACTTCCAGCGAGTCGATGCCGGTGCGCTCCTGCTCGCGGGCTTCGAGGTTCGACACCCACTCGCGGCCCGCCTCGGCGGTGCCGCGGACGTCGTCTAACTCGGCGTCGAAGCCGTCGGCGATGACGCCGCCCTCGGTAATCTCCTGCGGCGGGTCGGAGACGACCGCGTCGCCGACGAGGTCGCGCACGTCTTCGAGTTCGTCCAGCGAGTCGCGGAGGTCCGCCAGCAGGTCGGAATCGGTTCCGGCGAGCGCATCGCGGATTTCCGGCACTCGGTCGAGCGTCGTCTTTAGCGAGCGCAGGTCGCGGGCGTCGGCGCGCTCCCGGGAGACGCGGGCGACCAGCCGTTCGAGGTCGTACACCGACGAGAGGTGCTCTCGGAGGTCGGCGCGGGCGAGGGCGTCGTCGCAGAGGGCCTCGACGGCGTCCAGTCGGGCCTCGATTCGCTCGCGGTCGACGAGCGGGCGGCGGAGCCACGCCTCCAGTCGGCGGCGGCCGAGCGCGCAGGCCGTCTCGTCGAGGACCGAAAACAGCGTGCTTCCCGCGCGGGCGCTCCGCGACTCGAACAGTTCGAGGCTCCGGATGGCCGTCGCGTCGAGTTGGAGGAACTCGCGGGGGTCGAACCGCGTGATGCGGGTGACGTACGCCAGTTGCGAGTCGCCCTGCGCGTACTCGGCGTAGGCGAGCGCCGCGCCGACCGCCCGGAGTTCGGCGGCCGACTCGACCACGGCGTCCGGTCGGGGCGCGTAGGCCGACAGCGTCTCGCGGGCCGCGTCGGCGTCGAACGCCTCCGGTTCGAACGGCGTCTCCATCGGGTCGAACGGGAGGTTCGGGAGGTCGCAGTCGGGACCGACGACGAGTTCGGCGGGCGCGAGGCGCTCCAGTTCTTCGAGCGCCAGCGCGCGGTCGGCCCCGGTGACGAGGCACTCGCCGGTCGAGACGTCCACGACGGCGAGGCCGTAGGTGTCGCCCTCGGCGTCGCTATCGCTACTCCCGCCGTCGCCGCCCCGAGCGACCGCGCCGAGGTAGGTCGCCCGCCCGGCGTCGAGCAGTTCCTCGTCGACGACGGTGCCGGGCGTGATGAGTTGGGTGACCGCGCGGTCGACGAGGCCGGACGCCTCCTCGGCGTCTTCGACCTGTTCCGCGAGCGCGACCCGGTAGCCGGCGTCGAGCAGGCGTTCGAGGTAGCCCGCGGCGTTGTCGATGGGGATGCCGGCCATCGGCCACGTCCCGGTGGAGTCCTCGCGTTGGGTCAGCGTCACCTCGCAGGTGCGGGCGACGGCCTCCGCCGCGCCGCAGAACGCCTCGTAGAAGTCGCCGACCTGAAACAGCACGACGGCGTCGTCGTGTTCCTCGCAGAGGTCGGCGTACTGCGAGAGCATCGGCGTCAGGTCGTCCCGCACTGCCAGCATCTCCGGCGGCGCGCCGTACACCGCCTCCCGCTTGGCGTCCGCGTTCATACTCACACCCGGGTCGCCGAACAATAAAAACGGCCGGGAACGCCCCGGTCGGCGGCCGTCGCCCCGAGTTGTCCCCCGCGATTGCGCGTGTGTACTCCTGACGGGGTCAGTGTGGACACCCAGCAAGGTTAGGTAGACCGAGGCAGTACTAACACGCAGAGACCCGTCGGCGGTGCGGACGGTCGGCGGGGCATCCGGAATATCAATGACTGATGCACATGCAGACGCCGACTTCGACCCCGCGCTCTCGGTCGAGGCGGTGTCGGACCTCGCGACACGAATCTCCGAGAACGTCGAACGGGTCATCGTCGGCCACCACGACGCCATCGAAGACATCATCGTGGCGCTGTTCGCTCGGGGCCACCTCCTCTTGGAGGACGTGCCGGGCGTCGGCAAGACGATGCTCGCCCGCGCTATCGCCACCTCGATAGAGGGCTCGTTCGAGCGCATCCAGTTCACGCCCGACCTCCTCCCGTCCGACGTGACGGGCGTGAACGTGTTCAACCAACAGACCAGCGAGTTCGAGTTCCGCGAGGGGCCGGTCTTCGGGAACGTCGTCCTCGGCGACGAAATCAACCGCGCGCCGCCGAAGACGCAGGCCGCGCTCCTCGAAGTCATGGAGGAGCTTCAGGTGACCGTCGACGGCGTCACCCGCCGCGTCCCCGACCCCTTTACCGTCATCGCCACGCAGAACGACGTGGAACCCGACCGGACGTACGACCTCCCGCTGGCCGAACTCGACCGGTTCATGAAGAAAATCCACCTCGGCTACCCGAACGAGGCCGAGGAGACGGAACTGCTCGGCCGCGTCTCCGGCCACCACCCCATCGAGTCGCTCGAACCCGTCGCATCGGCGGGCGACGTGCGCGACGCCCGCGAGCGCATCCTCGACGTGACGGTGAGCGAGCCGGTCCGCAGCTACGTTTCTCGGCTCGCCGCCGACACCAGAGCGCGCGCCGACCTCGGCGTGAGCCCCCGTGGCTCCATCGCCCTCGTCCGCGCCGCGCAGGCCCGCGCCGCCCTCGACGCCCGCGACTACGTCGTCCCCGACGACGTGCAACGCGAGGTGCGGAGCGTCTGGGCCCACCGCATTCGGACGACCGACGAGCGCGCCGGCCGCGACGTGGCCCAGCGGGCGCTCGACACCGTCCCGGTCGAGTGAGACCGATGCGGCTCACGCTCCGCGGCTGGGTCGCCGTCGCGGTCGTGGTCGTCGGCGTGGCCAACGCCGTCGCCTACGGCCCCCGGGCGCTCAACGCCGTCGTCGTCCCGGTCGCCGTCGGCCTCGTCGTCGGCGCGGTGCAGGTCTGGCGCGTCTCGCCGCCCCGCGTCGAACGCGTCGCGTCCGACGACGGCTTCCCGGGCGGGACCCACACCGTCTCGCTCGATATCGACGCCGACCGGCCGTTTCCGGCCACCGTCTCCGACGCCCTCTCGCCCGGTCTCGACGGCGACACCGCGGTCGATTCGGTCGTCGGCGACGGCCGCATCGACTACGAGGTGACCTACCGCGGCCGCGGCCCGGCGACGCTCGGCCCCGCGACCGTCGTCGCCCGCGACATCCTCGGGCTGTTCTCGAAATCGTTCACCGCCGGCGGGACGACCGAGGTGCTCGTCTTCCCGCGAGTTCGGTCGCTCGGCGCGACCGCCCGCCGCGACCTCTCGGCACTCGCGGACGCGGGGCGAACCGACGAGCGCGCCGAGTTCGACCGCCTGCGGGAGTACGTCCCCGGCGACCCGCTCCGCGACATCCACTGGAAGTCGAGCGCCAAGTCCGGCGACCTCGTGGTGAAAGCCTACGCCGACCGGGTTACGGCCGACGCGGTGCGCGTCTCGGCCGGCGCGACCGACGGCCACGAGGACGACGCGGCGGAGGCGGCCGCGACGCTCTGCTGTGCGCTCCTCGACGCCGGCGTTCCGGTCCACCTCACCTCGCCCGCGGGGGTCGTCGAGGCGACGCCCGGCGACCGACGGCGCGTCCTCGGCCACCTCTCGCGACTCCGCTCGGGGTCGGTCCCCGACGAGACCGCCGCGGTCGTCGTCAGCGGCGACGCCGGGAAGACCCGGGTCGCGCTCGGCGGCCGCGAGACCACGTTTGACCGCCTGCGCGCCGACAGCGACGCGGCGGATGGGTCGAACCGGAATCCGGTGAGTCGCGTCGGAACCCGCCGACCCGACTCGGGGGTATCGGCGTGACGGTCGCCGGCGAGTCGGCGTCGGCGTCCGCTTCAGCCGACTCGACAAACACCGTCTTCGGCGTCCCCGCGGGCCTCCTCGCCACGGCGGCGTCGTTGGTGCTCATCGGCGCGTTCCTCGCGGTCGTCTACGACATCACAGACGTCGTGGGCCGCCGCGACCAGTTCGTCCTCCTCGCCGCGGGGACGCTCGGTCTCGCCACCGTCGTGGGCTGGACGCTCCGCCCTCGCTACGCGCTCGGCCTCGCGGTTCTCATCGCCGGCGGCGGCTTCGCGGCGTACTTCCTCGCGCTCCCCGAGAGCCAGGTCGCGCTGCTCTCGCCGGAGCGCCTCTTGGCCGACACGTTCGCGCTCCTCAGCGGTCTCTCGGCGCTCCGGCTCCTGTCGGCCGACGTGTGGGCGCTCGCGGTGACGCCCGGCCCGGTGTTCCTCGCGTGGTATCTCGCGGTCCGCGGGCGAATCGCGCCGGCCGTCGCGGTTGCCGGGAGCGGCCTCGGCCTGTTCGTCCTCACCACCGACGCCACGGGGACGCTCACGCTCCTCGGCGTCGGCGCGGGCATGGCCGCGGTCGGCTTCGACGGCATCGATCGCTTCGGGAGCGCCGGCGGCCAACTCGACGTGCTGACGGTCGTCCTCGCCGCGATGGTCGTGCTCTCTGCTACCGTCACGGTCCTCCCCGGCGCGGGCGGGTCGCCGGTCATCCCCGACGGGGGCGTGGCCGAGGAGCCGACCGTCGAAGCCAGCCTCGTGAGCGCCGACGACCGCATCTCAATCGTCGGGAGCATCAGTCTCTCGCCGCAGGTCCGCTTCGAGGTCCAGAGCACCTCGCCGGACTACTGGCAGACCGCGACGTTCGACCGCTACACCGGCGACGGCTGGGTCAGGACCGGCGACACCCGCGACTACGAGGGCGGCCGGTTGGCCGGTCCCGAAGGCCCCTCGCGGCTGGTCCGCCAGACCGTCACGCCGGCGACGCCGCTCGACTCGATGCCCGCGGCGTGGCGGCCCGTCGCCGTCTCCGGCGACATCGAAAACGAGACGCTCGTCACTCAACAGGGGAACCTCCGGCCCGACCGCACCGTCGAAATCGGGGAGACCTACAACGTCACGAGCGAGGTCCCGCAGTACACCCCGGCGTCGCTCCGGCGGACGGGAACCGACTACCCCGACGAGATACGCGAGCGGTATCTCGCGCTGCCCGACAGCACGTCCGACCGCGTTCGCGACCGCGCCGCCGAAATCGCGGGCGACGCTGAGACGCCCTACGACAAGGCCGTCGCGGTCGAGGAGTGGCTCGAAGCCAACAAGGAGTACTCGCTTCGGGTGTCTCGGCCCGACGGCGACATCGCCGAGTCGTTCCTCTTCGAGATGGACGCCGGCTACTGCACCTACTACGCCTCGACGATGGTCGTGCTCCTCCGCTCGGAGGGCGTCCCCGCGCGGTTCGTCACCGGCTACACGACCGGCGAGCAGGTCGGTGACGACCGCTACGTCGTCCGCGGCCTCGACTCCCACGCGTGGGTCGAAGTCTACTTCGAGGACACCGGCTGGGTGCGCTTCGACCCGACGCCCGCCGGCCCCCGAGAGGACGCGGAATCGACGACGCTCAGCGACGCCCGCGACGAGGGCCAGACGGGCATCGACACCGACGAGACGGACGCCGAGTCCAACGAGACCGACGAGCCCACGCCGACCGCGACCGACACCGAGACGCCGACCGAAAACGGGACCGAGACGAACGCGACGCCCGCCGGCGGCAGCCCGCCGGCCCCCGGTATCGACGAGCGCCTCGGCGTCACCCCCGCGGGCGACGGCGCGGCCGAAGACGACGAGGGCGGCGGCCTCCTCCCCGAACTACCGTCTCGGGAGACGCTGTTCGTCGGTCTCGTCGGCCTCCTCGGCGTCGCCGCCGGCGTCAGGCGAACGCGGCTCCCGGCGCACCTCCGGTTTGCGACCGCGGCGTACCAGCGGCGCACCGACTCGCCGGCCGACGACGTGTTCCGGGCGTACGACCGCCTCGAACTCGCCCTCGAACGCGAGTACCGGCCGCGTCGCCCCGGCGAGACGGTCAGGGCGTATCTCGACTCGCTGTCCCGCGTCGGCGTCGACGAGCGGACCCGACAGGTCGGCCGACTCTACGAGCGCGCGAAGTACGGCGACGGCGTCACCCGCGCCGACGCCGACGAGGCCGTGGCCGCGGCGAACGCCGTCGTCCGCGGTCGTCTGCCGCTCGTCAGACGCTGGACGGACTGAGCGGCGCGAAGAACCGCGTCACTTTTTCTGCGTGCGCTCGCACGAACGCTCAATGGCGACACGAGACGCTGTCTTCGCACTCCTGTGTGCCGCTCTCTGCGTGCTCGCCGTGGTCGCGCCGACCGCGGCCGCACAGGAGAGCACCGCGAGCGGTCCGGGCGTCGAACCGCTCGTCCAGCAGGGCGTCGAACCCGACAGCACGCGAATCGTCGTCGAGGTCTCCGAGCGCGGCGACGCCCGTTGGGAGATTCAGTACTGGACCCGGCTCGACGACGAGAACACGACCGAGGCCTTCCAGTCGCTCCAAGACGACGTGCGGGCCAATCCCGACGACTACACCGCGGCGTTCGCGGAGCGCATCGCCTCGACCGTCGGGGCCGCCGAGAACGCCACCGGCCGGGAGATGAACGCCACGAACGTCTCGGTTTCGGCGGAGACGCGGTCGCTCCCCGATAGCTTCGGGGTCGTCAGCTACTCCTTCGAGTGGTCCAACTTCGCGGCGGTCGACGGCGACCGACTCGTCGTCGGCGACGCCATCGAGGGCTTCTTCCTCGACAGTAGCTCCCGACTCATCCTCTCGTGGCCCGACGACTACGGCGCGACGACCGTCGAGCCCGCGGGCGACGAGACCCGCGAGAACGCGGTCATCTGGCGCGGCACCCAGACCGAGTTCGTCTCGGGCGAGCCGAACGTCGTCCTCGAACGCGGCGCTGGCGGTTCGGAACCCTCGGCGACGCCCACGCCCACACCGACGCCGGGCGACTCCGAGACGCCCGCCGCGGGCGACGACCCGTTCCCGACGACGACCGCGCTCATCGTGCTCGCGCTCGTCGTTCTCGTCGGTGCCGGCGCGGTCTATCTCCGCTCGCGGGGCGCGCTCGGCGGCGGCGACGGCGGTGCAGATGCAGTCGACGCGACCGGCGGGACGGACGCCGACGCACCCGCCGACTCGACCGCCGCGAGCGCGGGCGAAGCCGGTTCGGAGCCGGCGGCCGACGACGCCGCGACGGCCGCGGCGACCGCCGGTGCCGGTGCAGATACCGCCGACGCCGACGATACCGACGAGTCCGACGCGAGCGACGACGGCGAGCCGAGTCCGCCGCCGGAACTCCTCAGCAACGAAGAGCGCGTCCTCCGACTCATCGAGTCCCGCGGGGGCCGCATCAAGCAACAGGAGGTCGCGGGCGCGCTCGACTGGACCGACGCGAAGACGAGCAAGGTCGTCCGCGGGATGCGCGACGAGGGGACCATCGAGGGCTTCCGCCTCGGCCGCGAGAACGTCCTGCGACTGCCCGAAGACGACGACGGAGGCGCGGACGCTCCCGACGGCGACGGCGACTCGAACGGGGTATAAATTTCTTACGACCGTTTCGGTCGGTGGTCGGTGCCTAATCGGGAGACGGCGGCGACCTACGGGTGGCTCGCAAACTGCCGTTGACTGGGGTTGATTCGGGGGCACGACCGCACGCTTATATCGGAACGGAGTTCCAAAACGAGGGTGATGAGCCGACGAACCGCTGTGCTTGCCGTCGCTGCCGCCGTGTTGCTGGCGACGGTGGGCGCACCGCTCGCTCTCGCCGCCTCGGCCGGACCGATGGGAACGGCGGCCGCGGCCACCGATGGCTCGGCCGCCGCGCCCGTCGCACAGACGACCGCGAACGACACCGCGACCACCGACACGGCGGGCAACGACAGCGCCGCGTCGTCGGAGACGCTTCCCGGGCAGCGCCTGTCCGCCGTCATCGGCGTACAGGGCTCGGAGACCAACGGCGAACTCGAACGCCGCAGCTTCGACGCGCGCTTCGCGAACGCGAACTCGAACGCCTCGAAGGCCGCGGTCGTGGCCACGCAGGTCGAGACGGTCCGCGAGCGCCTCACCGAACTCGAACAGCGCAGGGACCGCCTCGAAGCCCAGCGCGAAAACGGCACGCTCTCCGAGGGCCAGTACCGCGCGCGGCTGACCCGGACGGTTGCCGACATCGAGCGCACTCGGAGCATGCTGAACCAGACGACTGACGCCGCCTCGACGGTCCCCGCCCAAGAGCTCTCGGCCCGCGGCGTCGAGACGGCCGAACTCGACCGGCTCCGCACGAACGCGAGCGAACTCACCGGACCCGAAGTAGCCGAAATCGCCCGCGGAATCGCGGGGAACCCCGGCAAGGGCATCGGCCGCGAGCGCGCCGCAAACGAGACGGACGCCGGCGACGGCGGGCGACCGGATGACCCGGGGCGGAGTGACGCCCCGGGAAACTCGCGTTCTGAGGCGAGCGACCGCGCCGCGGACGCCCGCGCCGACGCCGGGAACGCGACCAACGGAACCGAGACCGACGGAAACGCAACTAACGGAACCGTGACCGACGTGGCCGGCGGCGAATCCGACGGGGCCGCCGACGGCGCGGACCGCGGCAACGCCCCGGAGACGCCGCCCGGGAACGACAAGCGGGCGAAGGACGCCGACGGGAGCGATGTCGCGGCACCCCCCGCCGACGAGCAGTCCGACGACGATACGGCCGCGACCGACGACGATACGGCCGCGACCGACGACGATACGACCGCGACCGACGACGATACGACGGACGACGAATCGGAAACGTCGTCCACGGACGACTCGGGCGCTTGAGGGCGCGGACGGCGACCCCGCCTCCCGATACTGTTTAATATCCCCATCTTGTAGGTCCACACTGTAATGTCGGAAGTCTGCTCGACGTGCGGGCTCCCTGAAGAGCTCTGCGTCTGCGAGGACGTGGCGAAAGAGTCTCAGGAGATAGTCATCCGCATCGACGAGCGCCGCTACGGAAAAGAGGTTACAGTCATCGAGGGATTCGACCCGAGGGACGTCGACATGGACAGCCTGTCGTCGGACCTCAAGTCGAAGTTCGCTTGCGGTGGAACCGTCGAAGACGATTCCATCGAACTCCAAGGCAACCACCGCGGCCGCGTGGAGGACTTCCTCCGCGAAAAGGGGTTCAACGTCGCGTGACCGACCTCTGAGTTAGCCCGCCGTCGAGATTTTTTCGAAGCAAGTCAGCGCGCGCGAGCCGTTAGTCCGCCAATTTCCCGACCGTTCGCGTCTCCAGTCGCGTCACCGCCCAGCGACGCCGTTCAGTTCCTCTCGTCGCCGTCTTCTTCGTCGCCGTCCGCACCCTCGTCGAGACCCTCTTCGAGCGGGCCGTCCCACGCCGCGAGCCCGCCGGCCATGCTCTCGATGCGGGCGTCTTCGGTCCCCTCGTAGGCCGACAGCAGGCGGACGGCCTGCACGCTCGCCTCGCCCCGCGGGCAGACGGTGACGATGCGTTCTGCGCCCGCGACGCGGTCGAGATGCGAAACGAGGTTCGAAAGCGGGACGTTGATGCTCCCCGGCACGTGCCCGAGCGCGAACTCCGCCTCCGTGCTCACGTCCACGACGAGCGGCGGGTCCTCGCCGTCGAGGAGTTCTTCGACTGCTGCGGGGGAGACCTCGTCGACCATTTACAGCAGGCCCTCGTCGCGGGCGAAGAGCACGCCCTCGACGGTCGCGTCGTTCGTCGGCGGTTCGGTCGCCCGCTCGATGGCTTCCTCGACCGGCACGGCGCGGACCGAGAGGAATTCGTTGTCGTCGAGGTCGCGCTCGACCGGCGTGAGGCCCTCGGCGAAGACGAAGCCGCGGCGGTGTCGGAGGACGCCCGTCGAACACCACACGTCACCGATGACCGACACCGAGTCGGCGGCGAAGCCCGTCTCCTCGCGGAGTTCGCGCACCCCGGCGTCGGTGAACGACTCGCCCTTCTCGACGACGCCCGCGGGGAGTTCGAGCTGCGTCTGGCGGATGTTCGGCCGGTACTGCTCGACGAAGACGACGTGGTCGTCCGCGACCGCGACGACGACGACCGCGGTCGCCAGTTCGGCCCAGTAGTAGCGCTTCGTGGTTCCGTTGGGCTGTTCGACGAGGTCGTAACCGCCGGTGAACCAGCCGGTGTCGTACTCGGTTTCGGACTCCAGTACGCGCCACTCCGGATCGGGCAGGCGCTCGTGTCGGCGGCCGTCACCGGTCATCGGTCCGCCCCGACCGCGTCGCCCTCGGAGTCAGTCTCGCTCCCGTCGCCCTCGGCTTCCTCTCCGAGCAGCGCGTCGCGGTAGACGCGGCCGAAGGCGTTGCGCCGGAGGGTGCTGACGGCGGCGTCCTCCTCGTTTTGGAACGTCGTTGCCAGCACGGTCTCAGCGAAGGGGACCGCGTGCCACGCGACGCGCTCTACGTCGGGGTTGCCGAGTTCGACCACCTCGTAGTCCTCGTGGGTCGAACGCCAGTCGTCGAACTCGGCGCGCGTGCCGACCGTGACCGAAAGCGACTCCGCGAACAGCGCGTTCCGGACGGTTTCGATTACGTCGCCGGTGACGCGTTCGCTGTACTCCTCGCGGTCGAACTCCATCGCCTTGGCCGTCTCGCGGACGACCACCTGTGCGGTCGGTCCGACGCGGTCGAAGGCGGCCTCGGCCTCGTCGAGCGACGCCGGCGCAATCGTCCCGTGGGTTTCCATCGCCAGTCGGTTCGGGGTCCGGACTTACGACTCTTTCCTGTCCGCGCCGTCGGTCTCCTCGCCGCGGTCGTCGGCATCGGTGGCGTCGCGGGCGTCGTCGCCGTCCCGCGGCGCGTCCTCACGCTCGCCGTTTACGCCGTCCTCGCCGTCGTCAGCGACCATCTCGCGGGTGAGCGACTGCGCCTCCTCGAAGATGCGCGCGGCGTCACCCGACAGCGACTCCGACCCGCCGGCCCCGCCGAACGGTTGCGGCTGTCGGTCGGGGATGTCGTGGTCGTGTTCCTGTCCGTGCGGGTGAGCATGGCCGGGGCCGCCCGTGCGGTCGACCGTGTCCTCGAACACCTCGTCGAACTCGCGTTCCTCCGCGAGGTCGGCCACGAGCGGGCCGAGCGAGTCGGCGTTCAGGTCGGCCCACTCGGGAGCGTGTTCGTCTAGCCACGTCTCGTGGTCGTCGCCGTGGACGATGGCCTGTAACGCGAGGTGGTTCGCGAGGTGCGTCTCGTCGCGTTGCGGCGCGTCGCAGACCGGACAGGCGTATCCCATGCCCGGCGGTAGCGGCTCTGTGTACCAAAACCCGTCGCACTCTCGCGTCGTTCCGTGCCGCGTCGCGTTGCGGCGCACCGTGTCGCGGCGCGTCGCAGCGCGTCGGCGTCGGTCTCGAAAGAAATGGAGCCGCGTCGCCCGCGTGGTGATGGTGGTGGTGGGTGCGGGCGACGGTCGGCAGTCGCGGCACCCCCGTGGAGCGTCGCGTCGTGTGGTGGTTGTGGTGGTGGGATTACCGATCCGTTCGTGTGTCGATGCGTCAGGCGGGCGTGACGATGACCGTGCCGTCGGCCCAGACGGTCACGTCGCAGGCAGCGTACCGGAACCCGATTCGACCGCGAGCGCCGCCGTCGGTCGCCGCCACCCGCGCCAGCGGGGCGAACAGTTGACAGAGCGCGTCGGGGTCGATAGCCTCGGACAGCGGTGGGAGGTCGATGGCGTCCACGCCGTGCAGTTGAGCGGTCGCGGTGACGACTGTCACCGCCAGAGCGTCTCGTCCGCTCCGGTCGTGTCGGGCGACGACCTCGTCGGTCGACCCCGTATTCCATCCCACATCGTTGCCCGGTAACACGCGAGTTTCGTCCATGGTTCGGTTCGCGCCGGCGCCTCGCCGACATCCGCACCGATGACGCTCGCGGGTATATCGGTCGCTGCTATCCAACTAGTGGTGGCGCGCGCGCCACCTCTAGGTACCTAGAACCGTCACTGAAAATCAGTTGGTATCGCTGGTCTACACGTGGTACGTCGTCACTCGAAGACGCGTTCGACCAGTTTTCGCTCGGCCGCGCGCAGGTGGTACTGGTAGGTCGGCGCGCTGATGTCGAACGTCTCGGCGAGCGTCTCGGCGGTGCTGCGGCGCGGCCACTCGTAGAAGCCGGCGAGGTGGGCCGCCCGAATCGACTCGTGCTGGCGGCTCGTCCACGCCTCGCGCATCTCGGCGGCGAACGTCTGGGGCGACTCGGCCCCGGCGGCGGTCCGCCGCGACAGCAGACTCGTCCCGGGGTAGTTCGAGTCGAGCGCGTCGACGAACGACCGGACTCGGACGCGCGTCGGAACCTCGGCGGTGAGCGTGGTCTGCGTGGGCGTCGCGTCGAGCGCGCGGAGCGTCGCCTCCGAGGCGTACAGCGTCTCGAACAGCGACTCCCGAGGGAGGCGGAGTTCGAACAGCGACCCCGAGGCGTCGGTCGAGACGTGGCGCACGCGCGTCGCGATGTCCCGCCCGGCGGCGACGACGTCCTCGGGCTCCGCGTCGCTGGCGACGAAGGCGATGACCGAGCCGTCGGACTGCGGGATGACGCCGCTGAGACTCGCCGCGCGGCCGACCCGCCGGGCGAGCCGCGATATCGACAGCCGGTCGCCGCCGAGCTGTACCTGTACGTTCGTCCGGCGCTCGGTCAACATGGCGTCGGCGCGCCCCGTGGCCGCGAGCGCGTAGCCGACCGCCTCCCCCAGTTCGGTGAGTAGGCCATCGTCGTCGTCGAAGGCGCTCGCCCCGGTCGCGTGGACGACGAACAGCGCCTCCACTTGGCCGTCAGCGACCGCGGGGATGACCGCGATGGCTCGGAACCCGTAGCTGAGGGCGTCGCCGCGGTGGTCTGCCCACGCGGGGTCGTCGAGCACGTCCGCGACCACCTGCTTCTCTCGGCTCTCAACGGCGGCTTCGAGCAGCGAACACAGCGGGTCCGCGGTCGCCACCTCTCCGAGCCGGTCGGCGTAGGCGGTGTCCGCGCCGTGGACCGCGTCGCTCGGCGGGCGGTACGCCTCGTCGATGTCGCTGACCTCGGCGTGCCAGACGACCGTGATACCGTCGGTGTCGACGAGGTGTTCGGCAACTTCCGACAGCGCCGCACCGCGGGTCGGCGCGCGGATGAGCGACTGGTTGATGTTCCGGATGGTCTCGTTGATTCGGTCGAGCCGGGTGAGCGCCTCGTTTTGGGCTTCGAGCCGGCGGTCGCGCTCGCGGAGCTCCGCCTCGGCGTCGATGCGTTCGAGCAGCTCCTCGACGGTCGCGGAAAGCAGGTTCACGAGCTCCACGTCGACCTCGTTCGGCGCGACGGTGCCGGGATGGCCGGTGACGAGCACGCCGTGGCGACCGAGCGGTGCGGCGATGACGCGCTCGACGCCGTCGACGACGCCCCCGTCGGGCGCGAGTTCGACCACGCGGACCTCGCCGGAGACGAACGCGTCCCAGACGCCGCCGCGGTCGAGGCCGCCGTCGGGCGGTTTGTCGCCGAGGCCGGTCCCCGCCGCGCCCACGCGGACGAGGCTCGTGTCCGCCTCGTCGAAGACGAACAGCTCCGTTCGGGCGTCACCGAGCACCTCGTCGCAGGCGTCGGCGGCCGCCCGGAGGACGGTCTGTCTGTCGGTCGCGCCCATCATCTCGCGGGTCCGGTCGTGGAGCGTCGCCAGCAGGCGCTCGTAGCGGTGTCGCTTCGTCACGTCGCGGAGGACGCCGACCGAGCCGACCTCCTCGCCGCCGACGACGAGCGGCGTTCGGTGGTTCTCGACCCGGACGACCTCGCCGTCGGGCGTCCGGAGTTCGAGTTCGACGATGCCTCGCGACGCGGCCGCGAACGCCTCGTCGCTCCCGTCGGTCGCGGTGGCGTGCTGGGCGAGCAGGGCCGTCGACGAGCCGATGACGCGGTCGCGGTCGAGGCCGGTCAGCCGCTCGAACGCCGGGTTGACGGCCGCGAACCGCCCCTCGTCGTCCAGCGCGTACACCGCGTCGGCGACGGCCGCCAGCATCCGCCCGTACTGCTCGGCTTCGACCTCGTGTTCCAACCGCTCCGTGATGTCGGTGAAGTAGACGGACAGCCCCGTCTCGGAGGGGTACGCCCGAACCGCGTACCACGTTTCGAGGCGCTCGTAGTAGGTCTCGAAGGTCGCGGGCTCCTGTCGCTCCATCGCGCGCTCGAACTCCTCGCGGAAGACGTTCGCCTCGGGCACGGAGTCCCAGATGCGCGTCCCCAGCACCGACGCGGCGGACATGCCAAGCCCGTGTTCGGCCGTCGAGTTGACGTACGTGACCCGCCAGTCCGCGTCGAACCCCATCACCGCCTCGTCAATCCGCGCTAACACCTCCGAGAGTGCCCCTTTGAGCTCGTGACGCTCGCTCGCCGCGCCGACGACGGCCGCGATGTTCTCCAAGAACAGCACGTCGTCGTCGCAGAACTGCCCGCAGGCGACGCCGTGGACGTTGATGACTCCCCAGCAGGTCCCGTCGCCGCCGATGGCTGCGCTCATCCCGCTTTTCGGTCCCGACGGGGCGCTGTCGGCCGCGCGCTCGAAGCGCTCGTCGTCGTCGAAGTCGTCGACGAGGGTCGAACGGCCGGTCCGGTAGGTCTCGGCCGCCTGCGTCCCTCCGACCGCGGCGGGTCCGTGACTCCGGTCCGCCGACCAGCCCGCGGCGGCGGCGACGCGAAACGCGCCGTCGTCGAGCCCCTCGAAGATAGTGACGGAGTCCGCGTCGAGCACGTCGCGGACGCGACGCGCGGCGTGGTCGAGCGTCGAGTCGAGGTCGGCGGCGGTCAGCGCCCGCGTGCCGACTTCCGAGACGACGCGCTGTTGTTCGATGCGGTCTCGGTGGTCCCGTGCGAGGGTGCACTCGCCGAGCGCCCGCTCGACGCGGAACGCCAGCCACGACATCGTCTCGGGGTCGTCGTCGTCGCGGACGACGTAGTCCGTCGCGCCGGCTTCGACCGCGCGCGCCGCGACCTCGCGGTCGGCGGCCGCGACGACGACCGGGACGTCGATGCCCTGCGCGTAGATGTCGCGGACGAACGCCCCCTCGTCGCCGGTCGTCGTGGGTGCGGTGAAGACGATACACGAGACGGCCGCGGCGGCGGCGACGAGCTCCGCGCGCGCCGCGGCGGGCGAGCGGACGTGGCGGACGACCGTCGTCTCGTCGAGCAACGACAGCGACGAGTCGAGCGACGCCGCGAACGCGTCGTCGTCACTCACACAGAGGACGGTGGGGGGCGGTAACACAACTCGTGTACGCGGCTCGTCGTGATAAGCCCTCGTTCGACCGTCTGCGGTCCTGTCAAGCGCTTTGCCACTCGGCTACGTCGAGGACCATGACGTACGCGTCCTCGCCGTCGCCGTAGTAGCTCGGCACTCGGCGGGCGGGTTCGAAGCCGAGGCTCCGGTAGAGGCCGATTGCCGGCTCGTTCGAGGCGCGGACTTCGAGTTTCACGACCGTCGCGCCCGCGATGGCCATCGCCGTCAGCGACTGGACGAGCAACTGTCGGCCGAGACCGTTCCCGCGGGCCTTCGGGCGGACCGCGAGGTCCTTCACGTGGCCGATGTCGTTGCCGTGGTTGGGCATCACGTCGGCGACGACGTAGCCGAGCACCTCGTCCCCGCGGGCGGCGACGAGGAACGCGGGTTCGTCGACGAACATCTCGAACGCGGAGTACGGCCACGGCTCGGAGAAACAGGTCCGCTCGATGCGGAGCACGTCGAGGAGGTCCGCCCGGTCGACCCGCCTGACGACCGCGTCGTCGGCGAGCGCGTCGTCGAACGCCGTCACGCCCGGCGCTACGTGGTTGGCACGCAAAAGCCCGACGGCACGGGCCTGCGGGAATCGGGAGGAACGCTCACGGTCGCGGGCGGGTCACCCCGCCGGCCGCGCGATGGCCGCCGCTCGCCGCGCGAAAAAGTGAGAAGGTGACGTTGGTCGCGTTCAGTCGTCCGCGGGGGCAGCGCCGCCCTCGGCCTGCTGCTTCGTGAGGGGGAGCTTGCCGCCGGCGGTGAGGATACGACGCTCGCGTTCGGAGGCGTGCAGGTTCGCCGTCGCTTCCCAGTCGTCGTTCACGCGGATGGTGAACTCTTCCTGGCCGGCTTCGACGGCAGCGGCCACGTCGTCGACGATTTCGACGTCGTCGCCCTGCTCGATCTTCTCGTAGGTCTCCTCGTCGATGGCGAGGGGGACGATACCGAAGTTGAACAGGTTCGCCTTGTGGATGCGAGCGAACGACTGCGCGAGGACGGCCTCGATGCCGAGGTACATCGGACACATCGCGGCGTGTTCGCGGGAGGAGCCCTGCCCGTAGTTCTCGCCCGCGACGAGGACGCCGGAGCCGGCATCCTTGGCGCGCTGGGCGAACGTCTCGTCGACGCGCGAGAGCGTGAAGTCCGAGAGGCGCTCGATGTTCGAGCGGAACTTGAGGATGTCGGACGTCGCCGGGATGATGTGGTCGGTCGTGATGTTGTCCTCCATCTTCAGGAGGGTCTCACCCGAGATGTTGGAGCCGAGGGGGTCCTGCAGCGGGACCTCGCCGATGTTCGGGCCCTTGATGAGCTCGTCGTCGATGGCGTCTTCGGCGTAGATGAGGTCCGTCTTCGAGCCGTCGTACTTGTCGGGGAGTTCGATGCCGGGGGCGTCGAGGCCGAGTTCGTCGGCGAGGTCGCGCGGGTCGACGATTTCGCCCTTGAGCGCCGCGGCGGCGGCGACCTGCGGCGAACAGAGGTAGACGTTGTCGTCTTCGATGCCCGAGCGGCCCTCGAAGTTGCGGTTGAAGGTGCGCAGCGAGACGGAGTCGGAGGCGGGGACGTGGCCGATACCGATACACGGACCACAGGTCGCCTCGGAGACGTTGACGCCGGCCGCCATCATCTCAGCCGTCCAGCCCTCGCGGGCGAGCATCTCGCCGGCCTGCTTCGAACCGGGTGCGACGATCATCTCGAGGTGCTTTGCGACCTCTTGGTCCTTGACCATCTTCGCGGCCGGGAGGACGTCCTCGTAGCCGCCGTTGGTACAGGAACCGACGAGGACCTGCTCGACCTTCTCGCCGGCGACTTCGCGGACCGGCACCACGTTGTCGGGCATGGACGGGCAGGCGATGAGCGGTTCGAGGTCGCCGAGGTCGATGACGATTTCGTCGGCGTATTCGGCGTCGTCGTCGGCCGTCAGCTCGACGTACTCGTCGCCGCGGCCCTGGCGCTCGAGGTAGTCTTTGGTCTTTTCGTCGGTCTCGAACAGCGACGAGGTGGCACCGAGCTCGGTCCCCATGTTGGTGATGGTGGTTCGCTCGGGCACGGTGAGCGACTCAGCACCGGGGCCGGTGTACTCGAACACCTTGCCGACGCCGCCCTTGACGGTCTCGCGGCGGAGCATCTCGAGGATGACGTCCTTCGCGGAGGACCACTCGGGGAGCTCGCCTTCGAGGCGAACGTTCACGACTTCCGGCATCTCGACGTAGTACGCGCCGCCGCCCATGGCGACGGCGATGTCGAGGCCGCCGGCACCGATGGCGAGCTGGCCGAGGCCGCCGGGGGTCGGCGTGTGGGAGTCCGAGCCGAGGAGCGTCTTGCCGGGCGCGGCGAAGTTCTCCTTGTGGACGTTGTGGCAGATACCGTTTCCGGGGCGGGAGAAGTGGGCACCATATGTCCCGGCCGCGGAACGGAGGAAGCGGTGGTCGTCCGTGTTCTTGAAGTCGAACTGGTAGGTCTGGTGGTCGCAGTACTGGGCCGCGAGTTCGGTCTGGGCCTCGTCGAGGTCGAGCGCCTCGAACTGGAGCCACACCATCGTCCCGGTCGTGTCCTGCATCAGGACTTGGTCGATTTCGATTCCGATCTCCTCTCCGGGGGTGAGGTCACCCTCGACGAGGTGGTCCGAGAGAATCTTTTCCGTGAGCGTCTGTCCCATAACACCCGAACGTCGATGGTCCTCGGATATAAATCCCGCGTACTTCCCTATCTTCGAACGTGAACGATAGCGCCGTCTCTGGATTTCTAGCGTCTAAGGGCCATTAAACTCCTTGTTGGTTCTCCAATGTGACTGGTCACCGCGGGGGTCGTCACCGACCCAAACGGCGAGCGATTTCGACCCCGTTGTGGCCCCGAACGCGGGGGTCGTGTGAAGGGTGATGACGGCCGAGGTTCGGCACAGTTTTGCGCCCGCTGGCCGGGGTTCGGATATGCACCGCGCTGGCTCGTTCGTCGCACAGCACATCTCGCCGGTCACGGCCGAACAGGTCCAACCCAACGGCGTCGACCTGACGCTCGAAGCGGTCCTCGAACAGGTCGAACCGGGTCGCCTCGGTCGCGAGGGAAAGACCGTCGGGGAGCGCCGCGCCCTCGACTGCGCCGACCCGGACACCGAGACGTACCGACTCGACCCCGGCGGCTACGTCCTCCAGTACGCCGAGACGGTCCACATCCCGGAAGACCACGTCGGCTTCATCTACCCGCGGTCGTCGCTCATGCGGAACTCCTGTATGCTGAACACGGCCGTCTGGGACGCCGGCTACGAGGGGAAAGGCGAGGGCCTCTTGGAGGTCCACCACCCGGTCGAACTCGAACGCGGCGCGCGCGTCGCCCAAATCGTCCTCGCGGACGCGACCCACGACGAGACCTACGACGGCAGCTATCAGGGCGAACGGACCCGCTGACGACCGCCGACCGCGACTCTCGGAAGCGGTCGCTCGCCGGATACTACCGGATGAATACCGACATCCCGATTCACGGGACGTTCTCGGCGATGACGAATTCCTTTCAAGTCGATGGGCGTCGTATCCCTTCTCGCGGAGGGTATGTCGGGCCGAAACGAGGGGCGACCTGTACACACCGAACCTCCGCAACTTCCTCCTTCCACATCTTCGCCTTCGTCGCTTCGCGCGTTCCTGCGAACCGCTCGTACCCGTGAGCCGCGGCGTCGCGCTGCCGGCCTTCGATTCGCCGCCGCGAGCGAGCGCCACGGGACCACCGCCACCTAAAGCGGCTTCGAGCGCGGCAGTCGGGTTCTCTGACCCAAAGGCACATTTACGCGCATACCTAAGTGAGGCCAATCACTGATGTCACGGAGTCCATCTCTCCCGGAACGTCCTCATCTCGATCTGGACCCCGAGATGTCGGATGCAGAGCGGCTGTCTGCACTCCGCCAGCACTTCGAACGCATGGTCGACGTCAACCGCGAACTCGACCAGCGGCTCCAGAACGCCGACGACCGCCACGCCGAGTTGGTCGACGAGGTCGACCAGATGAAAGCGCGCAACGAGGCGCTGAAGACGGCCTCGTACTACATCGCCACGGTCGAGGAGCTGACCGACGACGGCGTCATCATCAAGCAGCACGGCAACAACCAGGAGGTCCTGACCGAGTTCGCACCGAACCTGAACATCGACGACATCGAGCCCGGCGACCGCGTCGCCATCAACGACTCGTTCGCCGTCCAGACCGTCCTCGACGACGAGACGGACGCGCGGGCGCAGGCGATGGAGGTCGTCGAGTCACCGACGGTCACCTACGACGACATCGGCGGCATCGACGAGCAGGTCCGCGAGGTCCGCGAGGCGGTCGAACAACCCCTCGAAAACCCCGAGATGTTCGCTGAGGTCGGCATCGACCCGCCGTCGGGCGTGCTCCTCTACGGCCCGCCGGGCACCGGGAAGACGATGCTCGCGAAGGCCGTCGCCAACGAGACCAACGCCTCGTTCATCAAGATGGCCGGCTCCGAACTCGTCCAGAAGTTCATCGGCGAGGGCGCGCGGCTGGTCCGCGACCTGTTCAAGCTCGCCGCCGAGCGCGAACCGGTGGTCATCTTCATCGACGAAATCGACGCCGTCGCCTCGAAGCGGACGGACTCGAAGACCTCCGGCGACGCCGAGGTCCAGCGCACGATGATGCAGCTGCTCTCGGAGATGGACGGCTTCGACGACCGCGGCGACATCCGCATCATTGCGGCGACCAACCGCTTCGACATGCTCGACGAGGCCATCCTCCGGCCCGGCCGGTTCGACCGCCTCATCGAGGTGCCCAAGCCCGCCGTCGAGGGACGCCGCCACATCCTCGACATCCACACCCGCGACATGAACGTTGCCGACGACGTAGACCTCGACGCGCTCGCCGAGGAACTCGACGACTACTCCGGCGCGGACATCGCGTCGCTCACGACCGAGGCCGGGATGTTCGCCATCCGCGACGGCCGGACCGAGGTGACGGGAGCGGACTTCGACGCCGCCCACGAGAAACTCTCGAACGTCGACGAGTCCGGTACCGGCCCCATCTCGGGCTTCACGGACTACCAGTACTGAGGTCGGCGGCCGGGGACCGCCGCCGAGGGCGGTCGCCGGCGCCTCCCGTTCCCCCGCTTTCGAGCGCCGGTATTCGTAACCCCCTTTTCCGCCGCCGCGAGAGTTCGGACATGAACACGATTCGCGTCGTCCGCGGGGTCGGCACCGCCCCCACGGAGATGGCGTCGTACGACGCCGCGCTCGCCGCCGCCAACATCCACAACTACAACCTCGTCGCCGTCTCGTCGGTCGTCCCCGCCGACGCGACCGTCGAGGCGGTCGACGTGGCTCCCGACCTCGGCCCGGCGGGCAACCGACTGACCGTGGTGCAGGCCCGCGAGACCACCGCGACGCCCGGCGAGACGGTCGTCGCCGGCCTCGGCTGGGCGACCGGCTCCGGTCCCGGGCTGTTCTACGAGGCGTCCGGAACCGACGAAGACAGCGTCCGCGCGGCCGTCCTCGACGGCCTCGAAGCGGGCCGGAACCTCCGCGAGTGGTCGTTCGATGACGAGGAAGTCGCGCTCACCACCGGCACGCACGAGGGCGAGGGCTACACCACCGCGGTCACGGTCGCGGCCTACGGGCAAAGCGAGTCAGTCTTCTGATACGCCGCGCTGACCGACGGACTCATCAGCGTTTGTGAGTATTGCTCGGGCATGAGTGGTGATGCGCCGTTCGACCTGTCCCCGAGGCGAGTGGCGCTTATCTACGCCGCCTTCGGTTTCCTCTGGGTCGCGACGAGCGACAGTCTCGTGGAGGGACTTCCGAACCACGAGTTCATCCAGACGGCGAAGGGGTGGCTGTTCGTCGTCCTCTCGGCGCTGTTGGTGTACGTTCTCGTCGACCGGAGCCAGTCCAAACTGGACCGGACCTCCGAGCAACTGGAATCGACGCTCGCACACACGAGCGTCCTCCATCGAATCCTCAGACACGACATCAGGAACGCCTGCACCGCCATTCTCGGCTACGCCGAACTGGTCGAGTCGCGGGACGACGCGGACGCGAACACCGACCCTGTCGAGGCGATTCGAGAGCGAGCGAGCCGACTGGTCGAGGTGAGCGACGAGGTCGCGCTCCTCCGGACCGTCGAGCTCGCGGAGGGGAACGAGGTCGACGTCGACCTCACGTCTGCGGTCACAGACGCCGTCGAGGACCTCGAAATGGAGTACCCGGCGGTACAGGTCTCGGTCGCCTCGCCGGAGACGCTCGTCGCGCGGGCGCACCCGGCGCTCCCGCGGAGCATCGCCGAACTACTCGATAACGCCGTCGTCCACTCCGACTGCGACGACCCGGAGGTACACGTCGGCGTCTGGCAGCTCGGCGGGGTCGTCGGGGTGACCGTCACCGACAACGGTCCCGGCATCCCGGACGCCGAGCGCGAGGCCCTGCTTTCGGGCTCGGAGACGCCGCTTTCGCACACCAGCGGCGTCGGCCTCTGGCTGGTCCGCGCCATCGTCGACGCCTCCGGCGGGTCGCTCGATATCTCGACGCCGAAGTCCCACGGGACCGTCGTCACCGTCTCGCTTCCGCGACCGGCCTGAGGGCGTCGTCACCGCGTCGTCATCCGCTTTCGATTCGCCCGCCGCGTCGGTGACCGACGACGGCTTTTTACACGTCCTTCCCGTATCGCAGACGACTGATGAACGGGAACAACCCATATGCGGGCGCTCCCGGCGTGACTGGGGCCGGCCAGGCGTCGGCCGACCGAGAACTGACCGTCGACCAGATGGACGCGCTCCGGCGGGCCGTCGCCGGTATCGTCTCGCGGACGGAGTCGTACCTCCCCGAGGGCTTCGCCGTCGGGTCGGAGCTCTCGACCGGGTCGACCGGGCCGCTCGCCACCGTGGCCGTCCACCCGCCGGTCGGCCACCCCGTCAGCGCCGGCTTCTCGCCGGACGCCGACGAACTCGACGCCGGACTCACCGACGAAGACCGAAACGAGGTCGCCCGCGGGCTGGCCGCGACCGCGGCGTTTCAGGTGATGAGCGCCGTCGGAGACGACCTCACCCCCGCCGCTCGGTAACCCCGAACCACCCCCGCCGCCGCCGGGGTCCGAGTGGCCACTGACGCGCGGCTGCGCCCTGCCGACCGCTTTCTCGTTGCTGTTCCGTCGCCTCGGCTTGCGTTTCAGCGCCGCACTCTCGTCAGTTCAGAACGAGAACAATACACTTCACGGAGGCGGTCGAAAGGGAGGTATGGTTTCGCTTTTCGGCTACGCGGACGAGATTGGCCCGACGACGCTCATCATCGTCGGCTTCCTGCTGTTTGTCTTCCCCGAACCGGCGACATCGGCCCTCGGCGCGGGGCTGATGCTGTTCGGCGCGGCGTACTGGTTCTGGGAGTGGAACCGCCCCTGAGCGCAAGGCGAGCGAGCGACCTCGCTCAGACGCTCCCGCGACGACGGTTCCGACCGGCGTCGTCACGGACGCGAGTGGTGACGCCGTCGAGCGGGGCGTCGGTCTCGGCGGACGCGCCCGGGCCGCTGGTCGGACCCGCCGCCGACTTCGGTGTCGCAACGAACAACCCGTAGGCGAGCACGGCCGCCGAGACGAGGCCGCTCGCGCCCACGACGGGCGAAAGCGGGAGCGGCGAGAGCGTGCCGACCGCCGTCCCGACGACGAGCGGGAGCGGCAGTGCGGCGAGAATGGCGTCGTACCGCGTCGCTTCCGAGACGATGCTGTCGCTATGGGATGTTCGTGTGCGCATGATACCACTCAGCGGCGAATACGAACGTGTGAATATTAGCTATTTCGCCCGACGGGAGGGCCATGCGGCTCACGGGTGCGGTGAACCAACGGAACAATCGGGTCGCGGTTAGTCGTCTACTTGCCCCAGAATTAAGTCGCTGATTCTTCACGCTGTATAGAAGAAAAGCTCAGTCAGAATAGCTAAAACATCAGATAGCTGGCAGCTACTAAATCGACACTCCACATAGTACTCCGTGTGAGCGAAACAGAAGATGACCAGAACCCAAGTGATGATGACGGGTCAGGTCAGGACGGAGAAGAGGAGAACGAGAACAATCGCACACGAGTCAGACTTCAGGCGCACGGCCTCGAAGTCGAAGTCGAATCGCAGGACGCTTCGTTCGAAGAAGTCGCCGAGTTTGCTTCTGAAGAACACGAGCAAATTCGTCGGGACGCTCTGATTGGCGAGTATCAGCAACTCGAAGAGAGAAATCTCCACTCTGCACTTCTCGGCGGTGGTGAGTGATATGAGCGTGCGCTTGATGAACAATCACGGCTTGTTGAGCCTCCCACTCATCTTTGTGCTAAATATCGCAGTAACGATGGCGGCGGTGATGCTCGTGCATATTAACGAAGTCGTCGCTGGCCTGTTGCTCTGGTTCTATTCGTTCTACCTTCTACTTCAAACCAAACTGATGGTGGTGTTTGTGGTCGTGGGGTTGGTCGGCGGACTCATCGTCTCAGGATTCACGCCTGAGATATCACAGGGGCTTGTTCTGTACTCGATTGGGTTTCTCGCTGTGAGTAGTATCGTGGCGCACGGACTCGCAATCGGATTTACGGCGGTGACTGGAATATGAGACGACGCAACTACATCACGACACTAGGAGCATCGTTCGTCTGCCCACTCACGACGGTTCAAGAAGTCCGTGCATCTGCTCACTCAGACGAGAAGGTAGGGGAAGACGGACTTAGTGAAGCCGAGAAACACCCTGTCTACTACACCATCGACATACCCGCCATCGAACAACAAATACTGCACATCTCGATTCACGCTGATATGCTCGCCCAAACAAATCTTCTGCGGGCGAAGTCAGAATCGCACACGGTCGGCATCAACCTCTCCTATCACGAGCCATCTGATGAACAGTGGGAAGTCCTGAATCTCTCCGTCCAAGATGAGAGACTCGATGAGGTCGTGCTTGGCGAGGTTGACGAAGAATCTATCACGGCAGGTCGGTGGGACCACTTGGTAAAACACCAAATTGGATTACTCACGACAGGCACGGGCACGCACGGATACTTAGGCGTCGTCGGCGACGGTGAAACAGTTGAATTTGAAGCACCTGATAACTCGTGGGTGTGGGAAGCGTGCGAGTACGAACGAGTGCGTGTGGAGACTACTGACACAAGCGATATCGAAATCACAAGTGGAGACGACAGTATCCCTGTATTCAGGATGGATGCCGCCCACTTGTCTACGGCACACAGTCGATAAAGGACAGAAAGCACATGCTCGCTTCGGAGTGGTAGAGAAGCCTTCTACGCCGTGTTTTCAAGTAGTACGAAGTTAGTACTGTCTGTATTCGGGCGGTAGAGCGTCTAACAATCGAACGGGCACGGCGACATGTTCGCCAGAGTCTTAACCAACAGATGTTGCTCTAAGCGTTCGAGTGTTGGTTAATAATTGAACGAGAAAAGAATCAGTCTGCAGGCTGTGCTTGTTGTGTTTGCATCAGCGAGGTGAAGTCCATCAGGTCAGCGTGCGTTCCATAATCGCAGATAACTGTATCTCTGTAGTTCGCAGAACTGCGCCCCTGTACCCAAGGTGGGTTGAACGGCTCGCTCACCTTCTCCACTGTCGCCGCATCCCACAAGCCGATAAATTCTAACGCTTCAATCGTGCGCTCGTGTCGGTCGAGGTCTTCGTAGTCGTCTTCAGCGTATACGCATCGGAGTAACACATAGAAATCGTGGAAGCCGTCGGCGAGGTCAGCGGGAACAATCAAGTCTCGCTCCTCATCATCAATCACCGTTCTCGTTTTCACATCAACTGAGTGTCCTTCAATTAGAAAGTCGCACTCTGTCTTTCCACCAAGATGCTCATAGTCAAAATTCGTCTTCTCTTCTAGAATTCGTTTGAACGCCAGTTCGCCGAGGTCTCCGACATACTTGTCGAAGTCTCGTTCTTTCTTCGTTCGGTCGTAATCTTCTGAGGAAGAGATGCCGTCAGTCTGTGCTTGTTTCCGCAGGTCTTCTGTCACCGCAAGAGAAATCATACTACATATCAATATTCTTATATACTACCCTAAAGCCGCTGCCCGACGGCGAACAGTATTGCGTTCTCAGATATATAACTTACACAACATATTTGGGGATTGACTACAATATTTCAATTGATTGTCTTATGAATCAAAATACTCTTGACGAACTTTTTGATGGAGTTGAATCGAATACTGCGAAACTAATTCTGATGTACCTGCGAAAGGTCGGAAACGCTCCTGTCGATACGATTCGGGAGCGACTCGAACTCTCGCTATCAGAGACTCTCTCAGTACTTTCTGCACTGGAAGAGAAGGGCAAAGTAGTTCAATTAGAACATTCGGCGGGCGACCGATACCAACTCGCTCACATCACTATGTGATAGATTTAACATGCACAGTCAAGGACACAAAGGAATCGCCCTCTTGCTCTACTCGCCCGTCACCTACATCCTGTTAGAAGCAGGGCAACCAGTCTTAACCATCGGCGGACTCGTGATAGTGCTGTTTCTCTCGATGCTTCCAGACAAAGATATGGTCATCGCCCTGCTCCCGCATCGTGGCCCGACTCACACAATTTGGTTTGCAGTCTTAGTTGGTCTTGGACTCGCAGGTCTCGGTATCGGGATTCAGTTCGGACTTGATGAGATTGGAATCGTCGCCGTTGCCGTTCCTGTGGCGTTCCTGTTCTTCATCGGGTTTTGCTCCGTGATGTTCCATATCATCGGCGATGCGTTGAACCCGTCAGGCGTGCGCCCGTACAAACCAGTCTCATCTCACAAGCACGCACTCGGAGTCACGAAATCAGGGAGTTTCATCGGTAACTGGGCGTTCTATATTCTCGGTCTCGTGGCGAACGGAGTTGCAGTTTTCGTCGCTCTCCAACAGCACCTGATGGTGTAACCCCACACCCCACCCTGTCGGCACATAGGCTCAAATCTCTGCACACAGACGACAATATATTGTCGTGTGTGAACAGAGTCAGGAAGAAACTCAGGTAGGCGTGACGGCGATTATCTCGTTGCACTTGTAGCAGGAGTGATAGCAATATCCAGAGATTTCTTTTCGGTTGAACTTGACTGGCTTAACATCTTTACTGCAAGACGGGCAGGATGGGTACGCCATATCGCAGCTGCAAGCTACACAGGGTACATATAGCCTGGGTAGAGATTCAACACATCTTCTTAAGCGTCGAAAGCAACCTACGAGTATGAGTCAATACGATATCGGGTCTCTCGTTTTCGATGCTGGTGATGACGGAATCACAGCAGATGCGATAATCCGCAAAACTGGACTTGTCGAAAGCACTTGCCGAACGAGCCTCATCAAGCTCGAACAGAAAAACATCGTTGAGAGAGACGGCAGCAGGTACTACCCACACCCTGAAGCAACTGAAGAAGACCTCGAACGAATCCGCCCTCGAACTATCTCCGAACTCAAAGACGATTCGTGAGCGGATTAATTACCGTGCGAACTTGTAGACGACTTCGTTCCCGTCCTTGTTCTCAGCTACATCGATTCCTTTGAACCCGTGACCAGCGATTGAATCGGGTAGCGGACGCCTCGCACGATAGGCGTACACGATATCGGGCAGACAGCATACATCAACACCTGTCTCCTCCATCGCTCGTTCAAGGTCATCCCGAGTGAAGGTCAGTTCACGGTTGATACCGTTCGCTTCCGCTTCATCCTCGAACACCTGTTTGATGATGGTGTCGTACTTTCCCATCGTGATTCACTCCGATTCGAAGTCGTACTTCCAGACTCTATCCGTCTCCACCTTGTCCTCTCCTTCGCTGTCCTGGAACACCTCGAACTCGAACAGGTAGAAGTACCCGTCCTCGTCCAGCTTCACAGCGAGCGTCCGCACTGAATCAGGGTAGTTACTCTTCTCCTCGATGCCCCGAGTGTTGCGGATGAGTTGGTTCCGATTCAGCGTCTCACCTTCTCCCTTCGCTTCGACAGCGAGAGCGATGTGGTTGCCGTCGTCATCGACGCCGACATACAGGTCGTCCAGCTCGGCCTCACGCCCACGCACACGCATCCGCAGGTGCGACTGCAGGTGGTATGTGTCGAGTCCTGTGAAGTCGTCCAGCAGTCCAGCGTACCGAACTTGCGTCAGCGCACCCTGTTCGTCCTTCCCGATGTATTTGCGGACAGGCTCGGGCAGAGCGTTCGTACTCGTTTGGTGCGTCTCGTCCACGACTTCGGGAACAGGAATCAGCTGCTCCGTCTTCGTGAACATGTAAGTCGGGTCTTCACCCTCTCGCTTGTCATCGATGACGACCGCTGTGTACCCGTACTGAGAGATTTCGTCAGGGAGCGGGCGACGACTCCGATACGCATACGGAATATCAGGTACATTGCCGACACTGATATCCAGGTCTTCCATCGCCATCTCGATGTGGTCTCGGTGGAACGGAATCTCTTCTTCTGTTCCGTACTCCTCGGCTTGGTGGTCGAACACCCACTTGATGATTGGTTCGTATTTTGCCATCGGCAGGTTCGAATTGCAGTGGGTGGAAGCTAAAAGTATCGCAGAGTTGACATAACTTCGAATATAATCGCTTCTAGTCTTCGCAGATACTCGGTTCTCGTGCGAAAAAAGAGAGTTAGAACGGCGATGCTACATCCGACTCGCCGAGGTAGAAGTTGTAGTCATCAGGAACAACATCGAGCTGCACCATCACACCGTTTTCATCGTATGCGAGAACGAACTCGTCCCGAGGACGGTTTCCTGGTCCTCGCTCCCGTGATGACTTGACTAAACCCGCTTCCTCTAACTGATTTAGATTCTTCTTGATGCTCTCTTTCGTAACCTCGAAGTCATCGTCCAGTTCGGGCGCAGATACGGGTTGCCGCTCACTCACTTCTTTTAACAGTTTCAACCGCACTTCCGACTGTAACGCCTTGAACACCTTCGCTTGCTGTTTGAAATCCTCTGCTCCAATATCGTCGCTCATAGCCCAGACTCCAGACGCTGTATATAAAATATCTCGTGAGAACCCGAGCAAACAATTAGCTATAACACGACTGTCTTCGAAGATGCTCTTGTCTTGGCCCGACTAATTGCGAAGATACTACCAGCCAGCCAATCACATAACCTTAAAAGAGAACGATGACTACCACTCCAAACAACGAGGCACTCAGCTTGAAACACCAGTCAAATATCGGTCGCCTGGACGATGTGGATATCCACGATTGGTACAGGTTCGTCTACGCATACTCTGACCGCATCATCACAGGTTTAGTTGATGAGTTTGGCATCACGGAAGATGACCTGCTCATCGACCCGTTCAACGGGACAGGCACGACCACGCTCGCCGCCAAGAAACTCGGCATCGATAGCATCGGCACGGACACTTCGCCCGCATCCGTCCTCTCCGCTCGATGCAAGACGAACTGGGATGTAGACCTCGACGAGTTCCGTCGTCGCCGCTCCAAGCTCCTGAACACGATTCAACCTATCTTCAAAGAAATTTCCTCGCAGGGCAACACCACGCTTGACTCGTTCGGCGATTCGGACGGCGAAGATATCGACTTAAGCAAGTACGACTTCGAGGAACCGAAGAAGACGCCGAAAGGATGGCTCTCTGAGAAGCCGCTCAAGAAGATGAAGGTGCTGAAGTACCACATCGAGGAGTTGCCCGACGACGAAGTTACAGACCTCCTCAAACTGGCGATGATTGCGATTCTTCCTGAGGATGTTGGCAATGTACGCTTCGGTCCTGAAGCAACCCGTGACCGCAAGCAAGAGGGTGACAAGGATGTATTCCTCTTCTTCAAGAACAAACTCGCCGAAATCGAAGAAGACCTTGAGAGTGTCCAGGCGGCTGTTGAATCAGGTGAAGTTGAACCAGGTGACACCGAAGTAATTCGTGCGGACGCTCGCCAACTTGCAGACACACTTCGTGACGAGTCAGAACTCCTGAAGACGGACAAGCACGACGGCGAAGTGGACTACCTCATCACTTCACCACCATACCCCGCCGAACACGACTACACGAGAAACCAGCGGCTCGAACTCATCTGGCTCAACGCCGCTGACGATAACAAAGACCTGCAGAAAATCAAGAAGGCGAACATCCGCTCACACACCAAGAACATCTATGTCGCCGACGATGAGGGCGAGCAGGTCAACATCAGAGAGAACGACCGAGTGGACTCCATCGTGAGTGAGATGGAGCAAATCATCGTTGACGAAGATATCTCCCACGGCTTCGGGAAGTACTACCCACGAGTTATCGAGGAGTACTTTGCGGGGATGCAACACCACTTCGAGCAGGTCTACGATTTGCTTGCTCCTGGTGGAAAGGCGGCATATGTCGTCGGTGACTCAGGGAGTTACTGGCAGGTCGAAGTAGAGACGGCAGAGATTCTTGGCGAGCTTGCTGAGAACCGAGTTGGATTTGAAGAACCTGAGATACGACTCTGGCGGAATATGGCTGCGACGACGGCTGACTACGACGATGTTGAAGAAAACATCTTGATTCTGACGAAGCCTGAAGAGTGACCTGACCACTTCAGAGAGATTATTTTTATTTTTCCACTGACTCGTGAAGAGAGAGTTAAGACAAAACAACGGAGAATTGAAGAAGGTAGTTAGAGCGGCTGACGCCGCCAAATTGAAACTGACCCCGCTCCTGTGAGACAGTAAGAGAAGTTCGCTTCTACACTACTATTACTATACTATATCTTATGTACTATTTACTGTATTAGTTATAGTATACTATGGTTCTAACTTCACTCATCAAGTCCACTTAGACAGAAGGTTAATAGGGTAGTATTTCTTATATGTTTGTATGAAGGTAAGTTCTACTCTTTCCCGACAAGACGCAACGACAGAGAGAAAGCTCACACTCCCTAATTTCGTGTATTTCGGGCTTCGTGATACCGCCCGTTCGCAGAACAAGGAGTTTTCGCAAGGTAAGGTACTGTATGAGATTCTCCACTTTGACCGAGAGAAACCGTGTACGGACGATATCTCGGAGATTGAGGAGTTTGTAGACCGACGGCTCGCTCAAGTTCTTGGAGAGAGCGTTCCACAGCTCGTAGAAAAAATAAAAATAACCGATGTGGACGGTCGAGAGACGCTTTCAAACGAAGTTCCCGACGCCCTCGAACCGACCGAGAATTCTAATACACAAGTTCGTGTCCGATTACCTGATTCAACCTGGGAACAGATTCACTCAGAGAAGCAGCGGTATATCGGCGAGTGGATTATTCCATCAGTAGTTTCGTTTCAGGAGTCAGCGTTCAACTCACGCACTGAACGCATCAACTGCAAACGAGAACTCGTGGATTATCTTCAAGATGAAGTTGATGTTGAGGAGATAGATTCAGAGGTTGCGTATGCGTGCGTGACGGGCGATTCTGACCGCTTCGATGGTGTGGTTGAAGTACACGATATAATCCAACGAGAGACGGCGACAGAGTGGTCTCAGGATATTACAGTTGAGCAGTTGCGGGCGATGAGTCAGGAAGGTCTGAAAGGTATTGGTCTTGGCCAGAAATCTGGAGATGAGAACACATCCGCCCGTGAAGAAAGAGTGCGGGCGTTGGAAACAGCGATTGAGAACTCTGGTTTGGAGCCATCTGAAGAAGATATGCGAGAGCTGATTGAGGAAGTCTACGATATTCGGACAGATGCAACTGTGGACAAGTATATGGAGTTTGTAGATATGAGTTGGCGAGGTGACGCTGAGTTGACTGGCGTTGCTGATGCGATGAGTGAAGCGTTTGAGACGGTCTTAGACGACCTCGACTTATCTGAAGAGTGGGAGGAGAAAGCCCGAGAACACTCTCTTGAGGAAGTCTTCCGAGTTGACCTTAACGGAGTTGAAGGATTCCACGAAGACCCAGAGGCGGCATATGAGGCGCTTGTTGAGGAATTCAGCGAACCAGAAAGTGATGAGGTTGTCCTGAAGAAGAAAGAAAAGAAAGGCATCGATGTGAGGAAACTCGATAAAAACTTATCAAGTCGAGTCCGCTCCGAGTTCTCTGATTATGTGGATAGACTCAAGAGAGAGGTTAACTGGATGGAAGATTTGAACGAGGTTTCGACGCCTTCAGGATTGCGTATCATCCGACACAGTTCTTGAGCGTTGATGGCTTCTCAAGACTCTTTTTCCGTTTCTTCGCTCTCTACTTCGTCTTCAGAATCATCTTCCTCTCGGGGGTCAGGGTGGCGAATTGCCGAATCATCATCCTCGAATACTTTGAGGCCGTGTCCGCTCGGCGTGAAGAACTTGATTGGAATTGTATCTACTACTTCAGCCCCTTCGAGACGGGTGAGTAACATCTCGATGGTGACTGTATATCCTCGGAGCGTGTCGATGGCGATTGGGCTGTGTTTGTAGTCGTGCCGAACATCGTAGATATTGAATTGTTCCTCATCCGTTTCTTCGTCATATGAAACAAGTTCCACAGAGGCAGCTGTATCAGGTGAATTATTGAGCACGAGAAGATAGTGACTGCCGTTCGTGAACTTCTGCAAGCGGTCGTTTGAGAGTTGGTTCTGTAGTTGTTTGTGTATCTCGTATGGGAGTGGCTTCGAGCGGAGATTGTAGAGTGTTCGCCGTACTCTTTCGATGGCGTCTTTCACTCTCGTAGCGGTCGTGTTGAGAAGTCGTTGTGGGAGCGATTGTCGCTCTACCTCAAGTAGCTCCTTCAGTCGGTCAGCTTCTTCCTCGATATACAACGCCCGCATCGAGTAGTAATTCGTGAACGGAGCAGAGGCGATGAGGTCTCGACAGTCACGCCAATCAGAGATGATTTCACTCATAGCGTCTTTCATCTCTTCGGTGGCGTTCTGGTGGTTCCTGTACTTCTCTAACTCCTCAACACGCTCTTCCATCTTCTCGACGGTTCTCTTTCGGTCATCAGAATCTGGGTGATTGTCTGCGTACTCCCAAGCGTTCTGAACGCCGTTCGCAGTCCGCTCTACCTTATTCAGCCAGTCTTTCTTATCCTGTGATGGAAACCACTCCTCTCGAAGTGCAACTCTTGACACGAGGAGGAGGAGAACGACGACGCCTCCGATTCGCATCCACCCGAGTACTGAGTTGACGACGAGCTGCTCAGCAAATCCTGCCAAGAGAGGTGGATAAAAATCGGCGGCACTCGGGATACCGATAAGGAGTACCGTTGCGAGAACAGAGATTTTTGTCCACTTATCCGCCATCGTTAGTGGAAGCAGTTTGTGCTAACTTGCTCGTCGTCCACGACCTCGGCGTACTCTTCCCAAATTCGCTGAGGAGTTACTTTTTCGTCTTCCCCGATGCGGTCAAGGAGATTTTTAAGTGAGTAATCTTCACCAGTACTCTCCACTATCCGTCCGATATGCCGTTCGAACAAGTTCTCCGCTTCGTCGTGTTGTCCTGAATCTCGTGTGGCCGTGTGTCCACACTCATCGGTGGGACACTCCCACACTCTTCTTGTCGTTGTTGAACTGGCGTAACTGGGTTTTCGTCTCCGCCCTCCGCTTGGCATATCATACGACTCTTTTTTCATCGGAGTCTGGCACTTCGGGCATATCTGCTTATACTCAACATCAGTATTCACAACCTTGCCTCTGGAGAGTGCAGCTGTCCCTTTCCAAGCAATATCGTCTGTCTGGATGCAACCTTCGATGGCGTCAACTCGTTCAGCGTCTGTTGTTTCTGACTCTCCTCGGAGATACCATCCGAGCGTGAATCCGAGGAATAGTATTCCAGCTCGCCCCATCCAAGTGAAGATGAGTGTGAGTGGGAGCCAACCAAGAAAATCTGTGAATAGTGGGAGATAGAAGTTTCCAATCGCAGGAATTCCGACGAATAGAATCGTGAGTATAATCGAGATTTTCGTGCCTCTATTCATCAAGTGGAGACAATCAGTCTGGTTTAAAGTAACTACTGGACGGGCTGACCGCCACGCCTCTAACCCTTCCACTCGTATCTTGATGTACAGATGAATTCTCAAGACTACTTGACGAAAGCACAGATGATGCTCGAACAGCCACGCAACTACAGCCTCGATGAATTTGTTGATGTAATCACCGAGGTTGGTATTCAGGGCGAAGACCAGCTCGCCGACGACCTCGAAGAAGTGTATGTTGAACAGATGCAGAAGCGAGACCAAGACCCAGATGAAGCGTTTGAGGTTGATGACGAGTTCAAGCAATTCGCCTGAGAGCACAGGCTCGCTACTGACTCTTTCTTAGCCGCTCTACTGCTTGTTTTCGGAGAGTACTAACTCCGTTCTGTTTGAATTCGGGCGTTAGAAGCGTTCTCTGTTGCCCCGTCGCCAGCCTGTGCTCTCAGAAGCCCGAGCTATGAATTTTGATTCGGAGTCCGACCGCCGCAAGTGCGAGACCGCCGTAAATCAGAATATCAAGTGTACTCAGTAGACCCGCTTCGAGGAAGATTGGGATGGCGAGATAGATGCCGATGACAACGCCTGCAAGATATCCCCACGACCAGTATCGAGACGCATCCACCGTCATCACCGCAGAGACGATAGAGACGGGAATAACCCACCAGAAGATACCTGCAGGAAAGATTCCTTGTTCGACCAGCAGCGGGACGAGTTCGCTAATCAGGAGAGCAACGATGACGGTCTCGACAATCATCCCAAACCCACGCTCAAGACCGTGGTCCATCCCAGGCATATATCAACTACTCATCAATCTAATTACGAGAGTGTTTCGCCGAGGCGAGCTTGTCTTCTCTAAGAAATCAGAAGCGGTTGAACAGACAAAAAAGAGTTGCGCCGACGGCCACTCCCACGAAGAACACAACGCCCACAAGAAGCCCACCAGCGTAGGCTTCCGCATCCCGAGTCGCCGAGGAAGAATATTCGTTAGTCATCGAAACCACTCGCACCCTGGCGAGATACTTTCTGAGCGAGACTCTGAATCGGCATCTGCTTAGTCGCATACATCTCACCACCACAGTCTGGACACTCGAAATCGAATTTAGGGCCAGCGTCTATCATCCACCGACCACCACAGTCGGTGCAGACAAAGACTGTGAGTGGAGCGACGAGAAGAAGACTAATCAACAGCACGACGAGAAATCCAATTCCGCTCATGAGGCATCACCCGCTTCCGTGCGAGTAAAGTCTAAATATTGAGTTCGAGATTCTAAGTCGAACTCGTGGTATTCATCAGGTGCTTCACCACCTCGAATTACTGGTAGTGGGAACGCTCCTATCCAGTACTCTTTCACACCACCATCGATGAGGATTTTGAGCGTTGTATTCCAGTTCTCGTCTATCTCGATGAAACAGTCTGCAGACCACTTTTTAAACTCGTATGGTTCCCATGCAAAGTTTCCGAGACTGATTCGCTTCTCGCTACCCAAATCACGGTATCCAATTTGTTCGTAGTCTTTGAGGAGGAGTGCGGCTTGTCGCTCCTGTTCTTCTGTTGCGGCATCAATTTTAACGAATACCTCGTCTCCATCGGTTGCTCTATTTAGCGAGTCGATGATACTGACAGGTTTGGAGCGAGCGTGATGTTTTATGCCAGCGATAGGAATCATCAGAGTTCCGAGACCCATCCATCGAGTCCTGTTGATATAGTAGCGGAATTTCTCTAACATGAGGTATCCCCCGCAGATGCGAGGCTCATCTGAACGATAGTCTCAGTTGACCCACGGTCGAGGTCGTTGTCTACTGCAATCTTGGCGAGGTCGCACTTCGCCGACCAGTCTAACTCAGAGAACCCATCCACTTCAACGAAGTTGAAGTCGAGTTCACTCTCAAGATTATCGAGGTAGAATTGTGGTGGGAGCCGCTCGTCTGGTTGGAAGAGGTCGTCATCATCAGCGAAGTCGATGATTCGACTAACTGTTTTAGATTCGGTCGGCGTGTAGCTTTCTTCGTAGGTGGAGAGGTCTCGGTCGGGATTTAAAACGAAAGTATATTCGTTCCCTTTTTCGAGATTACTAATCCAAGTCTTCTCACTTCCCTGGAGTTTAACCGTCTCCACGGTTTCACCATCGTCTTCGATTTCGAGGATTCCGTGTGTGACTGGCTTCCCGTCGAGTTTGTGTGTGAGTTCTAAATCGACCTTCTCTTCTTCAACCTCACCAGCGGCAAACTGTTCGGCGGCGTTTCGGGCGGCATCCGCTTCTTCCTGAGTCAATCCAAAGAATTCAGCAAAAGATGGCTCGTCATCTTCAAACTCAGCCCGTGGGTATTCCTCAGGGGAATCTTCTACATCATCTTCTTCAGCGTATTCATCGAGAACAAGAACTACTTCTTCGTCTTCTTCAATTTGCGTTAGGATTTCGTTCGCTTCAGCTGGTGAGTCTACTCTGTCAATATCTGATGATTCTACTCGCTCGAAGAAATTCAGAATCCGTTGGAATCCTGATGGTGAGTCATCTTCATCTTCAAACTCAGCTTGTGGATACGCTTCAGGAGGTTTGCTGAAATCAAAGCAGGTGATGAACTCTTGTGCATCGAACGAGCGGCTTGCTGGTCTGAAATATGAGTTGAAGAAACCAGTAGTCGTGTTTAAGACCGTTTTTCCTCCAGATAAGCGATATTCGTCGTCAGCAATTTCCTTCATCCATGTGTGGAAATCCCATCCTGTAGTTTTAACCAAGATAGTGTGATGACCTCGCTTTCGCATCTCGGTCACAAACTGATATGCGTCATCTACACACCCTGCGTACTCGTCAATCAGAATCGTGAATTCTTGTTCTGGGTGTTCTTCGAGAATTGCTTCTACTCCTCTCCAAGATACTGCGTGGAACGCATCTTCTAGTGATTCAAGATTAGAGATGAGTGGATTATCATCTTCCTCAGCTAGTTTGACTCCGTAAGTAGTCTTACCTGCTCCTTTCTCTCCTGTAATCAGAGATAGCCACTTATTGACTGTCTCTTCTTCTCGTTCTTCCTGTAGTTCTCTAATCCTACTCTCTAATCTCCCTATCTGCTGTTCGTGGAACTCTATCGCTATTCGTAACTGTTCTACTTCTCGTTCTGTGTTGAAATCAAAATCAGAACTCATACTATATATTACATATTCTATACCTATTAAATTTGTGTCACTTAGTGGCGTTGAGAGCCTTAACTACATCTTGAGTGTGGTGCTGTTATTGTTGGTTAACGCAGGGTGTGTCTTGTCTAATTATGTCGCTATCGTCGGTTTTGCTTCTGAGAGTGTCTGAAGAGCGCCTGAATATCTTGAGCCGTTACCAAGGTTCTCTGGGGTTGGAGAACAGTATCTTAGATTGATATGAATATCAGAATCGAAGAGAAACTCATCCTCGAATCGCTCTATGAGAACAACCGTCCACTCTCCACGACCGAACTCAAGTCCTCGACTGGAATCGGAACAGATGCAATCGGATACTCTGTCAGGGAGAAGCTCGAACCTGAGGGAATCATCGAGTTTTGGTATGAGGAGCGGCAGGGAACAGAAACGAGAGTCCACGAGTTAACGGACTATGGGGTTGCAGAGATTGAGCGTGGGTTAATTGGAGATATCTTCACAGACGATAGCGCAGACCCTGAGCGAGTTGCACTTGAAGCGAGAATCGATGAACTCGAAGAGCAACTCGAACAGGTGCAAAACAAGGCCGAGGCGAACAAGCAGTTGTTAGATGAAGTACGAAGTCGAGTTGAGCAGGTTGCTGATGTAGTGAAGGAGAATCGTGTACGAGTGAACGGAATCAGGTGGGCGCTTGAAGAGACAGGAATTAAAGTCGTCCAATATGTGAAGCGAGTGAAGAACAGCGAGAATTAGAAATCGTCAAGCGTCGGTTGCTTGGCTTCATGGAGCCGTTCTTCTGCTAGTTCAATATACTCTTCTAACATCTCGATGCCGATACAATCTCGGTCGTTATTGACACAAGAGACAGCAGTTGTGCCGCTTCCACTGAACGGGTCAAGAACAGTATCTCCTTCTTCCGAGTACTCGTCAAGCACTCGGTCAGCGAGCTCAACGGGGAACGGCGCAGGATGTTCGGATTCCTGTGGCGACAGACAGCGAATCGACCAGAGATTGTCCTCGACCCAATCGTCAGAGTCTCCTTCTCCTTTCTTGAAGACGAGAACGAATTCAGTCACATCGTCAGGATAGTAGTAGCCTGGATACGGGTTTTGAATCAATACTCCTGACCGATGGCCTGTCGCTATCACCTTGTCCCAGACGATATCCATCACAAACTCCCAGCCAATCTTCTCCATCAAGTGGGTCAAATCCCCTGGCAAGTTCAAGCGGCGACCGTCTTCTCTGATGAACGAGATATTGATAGCACAGTACCCGCCGTCACAGGTCTGCTCGTAGACAGCCTCGAAGCAATCTTCCATCAGAGCCATCCAGTCCTCGTAGTCTTCGTCGGTTGTCGTCCAGTAGTCTACACTCTCATCTACATCGCCCTCATAGTCGATAGCGTTGTAGTACGGAGGGGAGGTGAAGGTGAGGTCTATCTCTTCATCCAGCTCGGGGATGACTTCTGTACAGTCGCCTTGGATGATGGTGGCCGTCATAACTCATCAGGAGCGGCCACTCCGTTAACAGAGAGTATATCTACGACAATCCAGCCTTGATGGTTTTTGCCGAGTTCGTACTCGATTTCGTCGCCCACCTGCAGGTCGAGGTCTCGGCCAATAATCGTCTCGTTAAGAATTGGTTCGATATCGTTTGGGATATGTTCAGGATTAGAGACGAGTCCGAAACCGTCCTGTTCGTCCCAGAGCGTGATTGTGCCGCTGGCAATCATGCGGCATCTGGAGCATCACCTCCGTTGAGTCGTGGGCGGTCGTAGTTGTAGAACGGGAAGTCGAACTTGAATTGAACTCGAATCGTGTCGCCGTCGGAATCTACTCGATGCCACCGCACATCTACATCGACTACTTCATCAGCGTCGATTTCAGGAAGCAACTGTTGTGCCTCCTCGCTTGGGAGTGTGTCGAACTCTAATTCACCATCAATTTCAGATGGGTCGTAGTAAGCCTCGAATTCGCCTGTGTCCGTGTCTGCTTCAATTGAGTCTCGGATGAGGGCACTGTTGTAGCAGACGGTCATCATCTGAGCGTAACGGTCACAGGAGCGACGGCCCTGCTCGTCTCGGTCGTACTCTCGTTCAGTTGGTTTGCTTGCTGTACTTCCGTCGGATGTTGTTGTGTTTCCGTTCATAGTTTGATTCTCCTTCTTTGTAGAGCGGCAGAGTTTCTCGGTGGTGTGTAAGGGGCGATAGCGGAATCGAACCGCTTGGATAGCACCAGCACGCTTAGATTGTGTATGCGGAGTTTCCGTGACGGAGCCGTTCAACTCCTTTCTGGAAAAATTCGAGTGCAGATTCAAAGTCTTCGTTGAATATTTTCTTTCGAGTTTCGTCGCCATCTTGGAGTTTAACTATCCAGCCTCGGGTGAAGTCTTCACCTCGGGTCATATCGTAGAACAACCTCACTTCCTGCGTGTGTCCGTAATCACCGACACCTTCGACGCTTACATCTAAATCTGTTAATCGGTCTGTAGATTCGATTCCGAATTTGTCCGTAAGTTCTCTGTATAATTCTCGGAGTTTATCTCGCCGTGCGTTATACTCTTCTGAATCATATTGTAATTCTGTCATAACTACATATATACATATGTATCCATATCCTCTTAAAGCTTTCGGAGCGAATAACTGTGAAATTAAGTTGGGATGAGAAAGAGAATCAGAAGGTGCGGACGAAGTGTTTGCCGTCCTCAGAGTGCTTGACGAGACCTTCTTTTCGGAGTGTCGTGAGGACGCCCCGCACCGTTTGCTTCGAGACAGATTCATCAAATCGAGCTTCAACGAGTTCCTGAATATGCTTCACCTGAAACTCTTCATCTGGTTCCATCTCCACAATCTGAAGCCAGACTTTATCTCGGGTTGTGTAGGTTCTCATCTGAAATCACCCGCACGCTGGCGAGAATCGGTGTTGATGACGAATTGAATCTGGTGTCGTTCGAGGCCGTCGTGGAGGACTATCGAGAATCCTTCTGGCGTCCACCAGAATTCGAGGATTTGTCCTGCGCCCTCGAACACTTGCGAGAACACATCCATCTGTCCTTCGTACACATACACGAGGTCGTCCAGGTGGAACTCTGCAGTTTGGACTGGACTCTCGATGGCGAGTTGGTCGCCGTCTCGGTAAACGAACACTCGGTCGCCCCTGTTGGCGTTAACAAGATTATCTGAGCGTACTATACTACTGTTCTGAGTTGTGTGTTGTTTCGTACTCATAGTTCTATTCTCCTTCTTCAGAGCGGCAGAGTTTCTCGGTGGTTTGGAGAAGCGTTAGCAGAATCGAACTGCTTGGATAGCACCAGCACGCTTAGAGGTTGTACGATTTCCACTCACCAGTGAGTGTGATAGCGGCGAAGGTACGACCGCCACCTTTCGAACACACCTGAACTTCGATATCGTCGTCTTCGTCTGTCAACTCTTCGAGACCGAACGAATCGAATTCTCGAACAGCCATCTCAACATCTACTTTGATTTGACAGTCAGTATGATTCATCGAGCCGACCTCATATTCGAGAACTTCGAATTCAGTTGCTTCTTCGGCTACTTCGAGAACTCGGTTGAGAACTGTTGCTTCTGTTACTGTGCTATCGTTATGTTGACTTTCTGTCATCATCACATATATACATATGTACCCACGCTCCCTTAAAGCTTTCGGAGCGAATAACTGTGAAATAAAGTCTGTGAGCGTCGATTTACGCAAGTAGAGCAAGATTCGTTCACTCAAATTGCGAAAATCAAGAGGTCTCGCTCAGATTGGATTGAGAAGGTCTGTACATATGTATACAGGCAGACTTGGAGCGTTCAACTTCCCTGAGCTACCTTGACGCCGCCGCCCGCCGCACTAAGCACCGCTCAGAGGCTTCTACCACAACAATTCAGATGTAATCGAGTGGGAAGAATTGAAAGTCCATCAGCGTGAGCGTCAACTAAGATGGCTCAATCTCCTTCGTGGCTTCAAATCATCACCTCTTCTCTCATCCTTCCTGCCGTTGTTGCCTTCCTCGTCTCAATATATGAATCACGCCGCCAGGATAACCGAGACCGTGGTAACTGGTTCGACAACATCATCTCTGCCGCCAGTGGGATTGACAGAGCGTGGTACAAACCTTCTGAGTTGACTACTGAGAAGCAGCAGAACACAATCGAGACTGTGACGGAGTATGTAGACCGACTGAAGGAGCGGAAGAATAGTGTTCTCTCCTCTTCTGAACTAACAGAGGCGATTGAACTTCTTGACCGAAAGTGGATAGATGCTAAAGGTTCGCTTCCTGCGAGTAAGAGTAGCCTCTACGAGAATCACGGGAGTTCTGTTCAACGGAAGGCTCGACAGGTGAAATACATCGCCGAACAGAATCAACCCAAATCTCTTCGAGAACGCCTCGCTCAATACCGTCCGCATCCAATAGACCGCCTCCAACACTTCCGAGAACTGGGTTTCGAGCGAGGTCGTGTGTGCCGCTTCTCCTCCGACAACATCGCTGTACTCAAAGACTTCTTCTCAGTTGAGGAAATCAACCAGATTGAGAAAGGTGAGAAGACGATTCGAGTTACAAGTCCGTTTGACTCTCGTTTCTGTGTCCGTCATACGGATTCAGGAAAAACTCGATTCATGTCGGTCGATGGGTTCAGCAGGCGTTCATCGGGACGGATGCGCTTCTCGTTTCGAACTTTCTCGATTGAGGAAGACCAACTCATACAGGAGCTAAAATACGCTCACGATTGGGAGTTGGAGGATATGGAGAAGACACGGGAAATTGTATTTGAGTACGGAGAAGTCTCCTGAATCAGTCTCCCAAGAGCAGGTATTCAGTTGAAGGAATCGTAGATTGCTCTGAGAAAGACGAGTCCCCAGATACCGATGGCAACCATCATCAGCGGAGAAATATTTTGAAGCGTACTGTTGACTGCAGGTGTGAGTCTCGGGACGAGATAAGCAGATATCGCAGCTACGGCTAACCCGCTAATCACCCACCGCCAGAAATCGTTGTCTTCGGTGATGAACTTCTTCGTGTTCGGATGTTGTGGTTGACCTGCGCCGTGGTCTTGCCCACGAACTTGATTAGCAACATAGAGGCCGAGGAGAAGTGCGATGATTCCAGAGAGAGTCCAGCTCGGAAGTTGCATAGAACGGTCTATTTTCTAACTCAATATAAATCGTCATACTGTCCTCGGGTAGTTACTTCATCATCCGTTTCAAGTCCTGCAGCTCTCTATCGTTGAGAATCTCCTTGACCATATCCCACGAGTCGATGTGGTCTCTGTGGAGTCCGCTCTTATCGAATATCTTCGCCCATCCATCTGGTGGGATGTTCCCGACAGTGTATGCAGTTTGTCTGTCTTGTTCGTTCTCAGCGTCCCCGTTTTGGGTAGGGTTTTCTTCATCATCATCCGAAGAACGGACTTCTTCAGCGCCTTCATCGGGGCGGTCGCCAGCCTGTGTTGCTTGTGAGTTAGATTCGTCCACCGTTTCCGATTCGCCTTGGGGAGCGCCAGAGGTCTCAGCAGGCTCAGAACTACTCTCACCAGGTGAAGTACGAGATGGAATATAATCCTCATATGGAGTGTCTCGGAGTTCAGGTGGCGCAACTTCTTCGTGCGGCTCAGTCTGTTGCTTGTGAGAGTCGCAGAAGTACTCAGGTTCGTCTCCGTATGGAATCCGAATTACAGCACCACAGCGGTCGCCGTCGGCGGTTGTCCCGATGCACTGGCGCACACGGTCGTCACTCCAATCCCAATCAGATTCTTCGCCGTCATCGTATTCAAGCGAGGTTTCAGGAATTCCTCGGAAGGTGTGCTTGAGTCCTTCAGGCTCACCGTCTTTAACACCGTTGTAGACACGGGCAACTTTGTGAGATTCCTTGTGGACGAAATCACACAGCTCACGAATCCAGCGGTGGATATCGTTGGCAACATGCCCGATGATGATGTAGTGGCCACCACGCTTTCGGATGAGTGTGACGAGTGGGAAGAGCTGTCCCTCAACCTGTGAGGAGTCACCGACACCGCTTGCGTGTTTGTTGGCTTCATCGAATATGAAAAGGAACGGAGTGCCTTCGTTTGCTTCGAGCCACTCGTCAAGTGTGTCCATCCCGTCGATATAGGTCGCCCGCTTCAGGCTCTCGATATTGCTGAGTAGTTTCCCATCAGGGTTCGCAAGCAACCAAATCTGAGCGAGCAAGATAGCGAAATTAGACTTACCCGCCCCCTGCTCACCCGTCATGTAAATCTGCGTCACATCCGAATCTCGCTGCGGGAGAATCCAGTTGAGAAGCCGTCGAGTGAGTTTCAGGTGCTTAAGTTCAGGACTCTCTGCACGAGAAGTGAAGTACTTGAGGAGAGTAAATCGCTCACTCTTAGCCGCCTGTGTAGCGTTCAGCGTCGTTGCCTTGGAGACGATACGGCGGTATTCCTTCGTCTCCTCGTAGAGCTTGTCCGTGGTTGCGACTACATCTTTCCACTCTTCCCACGATTCTTTCTTGTCGGCGAGAATCCGTGAGAGTTCATCATCAAGGACTTTGACTGCCCACGAGTAGAGGTGGTTTGCGTCATCTTTCCCTTCGACTTCATCACGGAGGTCGTTCGCAGTACGCCCTGTGTTGAACGAGTCAGACTTGGCGACCATCCCGAGCATCGGCGCAAGGAATATCCACCAGAGTTCAGGGAGAGAGAATTCGATACCCATCATGACGCATCACCAGCCGTTTGACTGGATTGGTCTGAGTTAGCGTTTGAAACGGAGTCGGTGAGTCCTGGGACTTCGCCTTTCTGTTCTTTCAGTTCTTGTTCGAGAGATTTCTCACCTGTGGCGACTTCTTCGTACTCTGACTCAGAGAGTTCTTCGTGCATCCACTCGTCTCGCTGTTCTGCACCCTCCATCAGTTCGCCTTCGAGCCGTGCTGTGGATTCTGCTTGGAGTTTCCGAGCCTGTCGTTTGACTAATCCCCACACATCATCTTGAATCGCCTTAGCGATGGAGCGGAAGAATTCTGCTTGTTCGAATTTCTTTTCGGCTCGTGCAAGCTCAGATGGGTCAACATCCTCCATCACGACAAAGCAGATGTTCTGCTTCGGATGGTAGTCAGAAACTGCATACGATTTTCTGATGCTGTTATGATTGACTTCGAGCAGTCGCTTCTTCTTGATTTCAACAATATGCTCGTTATCGTTGTCGTCTCGCATCCGTTTGAACACTCGGAGGTCAGCCCACCGTTTTGGACTGAGAAGCCATGAGGCGAAGTCAAGGTCTCCGACTACAGGGTCTATATCTTCGAGTTCGATTCCTTTTCTCTTCAAGAACCACTTGCCAATATAGTAGGTGATGATGCCGAGGATGAGTGTGTTGTATGCCCAGTATACCATCAGGTTCGAGTAAATTTCAGCGAGTTTGACGAGTGTGCTTGGGTCGTATAAGAAACCGAATCCCGAGATGAGTTTTGCGAACCAAGCGAGCGGGTACAAATCCCAGAACGCAAGCGAACCAATCACCCAATTGAAGGCGACGATTGTGATGATACCTACGCCGTCGATAATATCTTTCGCTTGCTTGCTGTATGGGTCGTTTCGCTCAACAAGGTCGTCTTGGTAGACTCGCTGTGTAGATTGTCCTGTGAGTGGAATTGCCATCTTACCGACTCGGTGATTGAATTTGTACGAGCCGACAAACATCAGCAAGACAACGACACCACCAACAATCCCAATTACAGGACCAAGGTCGCCTGCAGGATTCCAATTGATAACGAGAGCTGAGTGTTGAATATTGTACTGTGCTCCCGTCTCAATTGTCTTGATTGAGTCCGTCGAGGTGACTGAGACTGACCAACTTAGGATGTTACCCGTTGTTGGTGTTTCGAGTGTCTTGGATTCGTTCGGTTCCAACTCATATGATTTGATGCGTGGCTCCTGTCCAGCGTTGTTGTTCGTGACAACCCAGTGTGTTTCGTTGGTTGGATTGTAAATCGTAAAGACAGCGTGCGTGCGATTGTTACTAACTTCGTTGAGTAGAATTCCGTTGTTGAATTCGTGTTCGGCGTTCCGAGGTTCAAAAGGAGGTTCCTGAGCTGCTGAAGTATTCGACTCGTTCGAAGATGAGTTAGAATCACCACTATCCCCGACTTGGACTTGCACTTGAATATCAGAGTCACCTGAATCACTTGATGAATCAGAAGATGCAAAGTCGTCACTTGGAGTGGCCGTTGAGGTCGTGTTGTTCGAAGAGTTATTCGCCTGTGGTGTCGGTGTCGTCGTTGGCGTCTCCTGTTGGAAGTGTACATCTGCTTGTTGTGGTGAAGATGCGGCTACCGTCCCGACCGCACCCGTGAGAGCGGACGAGAAGATGAGGAGAACAGCCAGAATCGAGAATAAGTTTGTAGAAGTCATAATCTTGAATCATCGAAAGCCAGTCTCCTTGAGCATCTTATTGAAATTCCATACCACCAGAATCGTCGCCATCAATCCAATCACAAACCCACCAAGTCCGAGAATAACCATCCCGAGTTGAGTGAGTACATCAGGTAAGACGATTGCCAGAGCGACGACTAACGAGACGCCACTCACCGCAAACATGGCGATGATGAATAGCATCTTGCCGCTCGTCCACGATGCGTTTCCAGGTGATTCCGTTTGATTGAGTGGTTCTTGTAACATAGTTTATATTTTGCTTGTATAGAGACGCCCTGAGAATCGAACTCAGGTTAAAGCACCAGCACGCCTGAAATCAGTTAGCGAACGATTCAGAATCCGAAGTTGCGTCGGATTCCGCTTCCAGTCCACACGAGAATCATAAGCGCACCGATTGGCGCACCGATGATGAGGAGGACAAGAGCGAACAGTGTCACGAATTCAATCGCAACATCCTGAGCGTCACCACCGACGAACCCACCATCGTCAGATGAAGTTGAAACATCGACAGTCTGGGAGACCGTGCCGTTCTCAGCCTGTGAGCTGTCTACGGTGAAGGTCTCCGTGTAAGTCGTCTCGTTTCCGTCAGAGTCGTTGTAGACGATTTCGACCGTGTAGTCGGAACCGTCGTCAAGGTTACTTACGGAGATGGTGTTCCCGCCAACAGCATCAGACTCAGCAGACGAGAGAGCAGATTCGTTCTCTCCGATACTGTCACCCTCATAGATGTTGAAAGTGAAGTTGGAGAGAGCGTCACCGTCTTGCTCGACTGTAAAGTCGTAGTCTACTTGGAGAGCACCGAACGATGGGTCGAGAGCAGTTGTTGTGTTCTCGCTCACGGTGAAGGAACCATCAGCGTCAGCGTACCCATCAGCAACGAGTGTGTAGGTGTAGTCGCCTGTTTCGAGTTCCGTCGAGTAGTTAGAGAAGTCTGTGATGTTACCGTCGTTAACCACTCGGTCGCCCGAGGAGTTGTAAATCATCACATCTACCGAATCAACTGAACCGTTGTCGTAGGTCGAGATGTTGCCAAGCTCGACAGTACCTGTTGCTGGTTCAGATGTTCCTGTGTTGAGTGTGTACTCGAACGAGTCAGTCAGCGTTGTCCCATCACTCTGTGTGTATGAGAACTGGCCGTCTGTCCCGCTCGACTCGACAACAACACCGCTCACCTCGAAGTAAATAGTATCTCCAAGAGTGTCGGTATTAGACTCGTATGTGATTTCGAGTTCTGAGTCCGAAACCAAGTTAACCGAATTCACGGTTACATTGCCCGAGAGAACTGAAACATCAGATGCTGTTACACCCGAATAATTCAGCCCGCTACCGTTGGTTGTCACCGTAGCGGTCTCACTGGCGTTCATGCTCGGCTGTTGGACATAGAGTGGTTGAGCCGCCCCAGAACCATCGCCTGAGAAGTTATCAGCCTGAACCCCACTCGCAGAGTGAGCCAACGCTGCACCTGCGAAAAACTGCATAACCAGTCCGAAGATGGCGAAAATTGCTAGTGCTTGTACGATACGACTTGAACCGTCGTCGCCACTACCAGAGGCAGTAAGCGATTTTGGAATAAGTTTGTTTAGGTTGTAAACCATAGGTAATATAATATGTTTCAAGCACTAAAAGTATTATTGTAATCTGATACTTCAACGCATGCGTGCGCCCATACTATTTCACATACCAGTACGGCGAGCCAGACCGATGAGCAAGCACATCAACTTCAACTAAGCCGTTCAAAGCGTGTCGAACCGTATATCGAGATAATTCAACTCTCGCTTGTTGCTGTACTTCGGTGACGGTGAGTCGGATGGAATCAGTTGTGTGTACTACTCGATAGATTTCGTCTCGTGGAGCCTTAGACATATATAAAAGAACTATGTCAGGGACTAAATATTTAGTGTTGTAATATAGTTTATATAAGTATGAGTTCTTCTCAAAACAAATCGAGTATCGGCACGAAACTAACACTCGTAGTAATCGGTATCCTGATGATTGGATTGGTCGCATCGATGGCTATCATCGGGGCGGCGGCGGTCGATTCAATCGGCGACACCGAACCAGCAGGCAACGCTTCAACATCAACAGCAACAACAGATATCGGCTGGATTGAGTCAACTTCCGACGGAAACTACACCGTCACAAAACTCTATGACTCTGATGGAGACCTCATCTGGTCGGAACGGACAACACAATCAGGAGTTAGCGATACTTCTGGAAACTTTGCGTACAGCACAGCCGACAACGAGTATGTCTACACGGTCACAAACTACTACGACAGCGGAACACTCGAAGAGACGGTTCTCTACAAATACAACCGCTCTACAGGAGAGTTAGTCTCAGTAAACGAATCAGTTCCAAGTGATGTTGAAGGAATCCGAATCGACTCCTCTGGGAACATCTCTTACGAGTCTTCTGAAGAATACTCGATTACGGGGCAGACTCGGTACACGCTTGACGAGAACGCTACTATCAGCGTCTACGACACATCGACAGGTAACATCACGAAGAACATCTCGGCGAGTTCTTACGAAACTGAGTCAGCGAATATCGTCCAATCAGGCGGGACCACTCACCAAGTCCTCACAAGCACAGATGACTACACAGTCGTCTCAGTTGCAGTCGGCGACACATCCACACGAGACCTTCACATCATAGACCGTTCCTCAGGCGATTCGGTATATGAGATTGAAGATGTGGATAGTCCGCTTAGCTACGACGACTGGGAGCAGGCCGTAGCTTCACCTGACGGAGAAATCAAGATTTACGCTCGCACGGACGATACTGACGGATACACAACTCACTTCGTTCGCTTCAACTACACAACTGGAAATCTACTCGAAGAATCGACGGTGAAGAACGGGAGTGTCGAGACCGATTTTTTTCGGAACGAGTTCGCTGAGGATGTAGAATTTACTCCCGTCGGCGAACTCAACCTATCGGCAGTCAACGCTTCAGACGGCAACGCCCTCGACAGCAACGCTACAGTCAAAATCTACAACGAGAGTGGACACCTCATCTGGGAGCGGACAGATATCCCGCCATCGGATGTGTGGGAGAATTACTCAGTCGTTGAAGAAGGTATCAAGTCGGACTATCGAATCGACGCTTACGGTGGAAACTACACAGTTCGAGTGGAAGCACAGGGGTACGAAGCAGAAGTCAAAGACGCATCTGTATATCACAACGAAACGACTTCGCTCTCTTACTCACTCGCAACAGCCACTTCAGATTCAACACCGACAGGAACACTCGAAATTAGTTCAGTAACTAACGACAGCGGCACAACCATCTCAAACTGGTCGGTGGAAATCTACGATAGTAACGACTCTCTCGTCCTCAGCGATTCGAATCTATCCGCACCGTACACCACAAATCTGACTGCAAACCAAACTTACACGGTTCAGATTCTCGCCGACAACTACAACACGACCTCGCAGAGCGTCACTATCAGCGAGAACCAAACAACGAGTACCTCGTTCACACTCACTTCATCTTCAACCAGCGACGGTGACTCCACAGACAATACAACGACGACTACGACCGAAACAACAACTGAGACAAACACCACAACCACAGACGATTCAGATAGTGGTTTCGTCGGTGGAAGCGGCTCGGGAAGTCTAATCGATATCTACGCAATCATCTTGGGCGTCGGTGGGGTTGGCTTCCTCATCTTCTTGCTCCTCGCAATTCTTGGATTCCGAGAGCTGCGGAAGCACTCGTTTGTACTCATCCTCATCGTGATGGTGCTGACCACGACGGTCGGCCCGATGCTCTTCATCGACCCTGTTACAGCACAAACGGACTCGCCTGACTACGACACCGCAGACCTGCTCGTCTTCACGGCGAACGAAAACAAATCACAGGTCGCTCAGGAGATTCAAGACAAGGTAGTGGCGCTCAACCCGAACACTAGCGAAGTCGCTTGGGAGACACGACTCAACGGCTCTACTAACGCCAACATCGTCTACTCAGTCGCTTGGGACAGGTCGGTGAATCGTATCTACGCCACTTCGATGGAAGAGGATGGTAGTATTCATCTCTACGAACTTGAAGACGCCACAGGGGATGTTGAGGGTGTTCACAAGCTCAACATCACACCTGACCTAATCGGGAAAGATACAATCGCCAGAGATGGGACGCTGTACTTCACCACCGATGCGGCTAGCTACAAGTTCGATTTTGAGAGTGAGACGCTGACTGAGACAAATTCGTACCTGCCGCCTGCTGAGACATACGATATCGGATTTACAGGCGGACAGGCGGCTATCAGCACCTACGGCAACGATTACATCACAACCTATCTTGGCGAGACTGAACAGTACCAAGATAACACAAATCTCAACATCCAATCGATTCAGCACACCAAACTTGGCTTCCTGTACCAAGACGATTCGAACATCAGCTTGCGGAACACTTCTGATGGGAGTGTCTTATGGGAAGATTCAGTCGCTCAATCCACTATCTTGTATGGGGCGAGTTCGGATGGACAGGAAACAATCTACGCACGAGTCGGCGACGACCTCTACTCCTACGAGCGTTCGACAGGCAACCAGAGCGTACTGTATGACGGTTCTATTCCTTCAAACACAACTGCAGGGTTTGCTGAGGTTGATTACCGAAACGGACGCATCCACACCTACCAAACACTCGGCGGCTATAACTTGAACAACGACACGCCCACACACCTGTACCACATCCACGACAGCGAGACGGGCGACCTCCTCTACTCTGAGGAAATCGTCTACGACAGTAACCAGCACCAATCAGTCGCCATCGTATACGACAAAGCCGAAACAGTCGAAGTGATAGTCGGTTCAGGCGGCTCAGATTACTCTCTTGGAGATGTTGTCGGCCAGCAGTTGATGCTGACAATCGGTGTTCTTGGTGGAACGATTCTCGGTGTTCTTGTGGTCGTTCTTGTGTTGAGGATGGTTTGGAAGACCGTGACCACGCCGTTCAGGATTCTCTTGTTCCCGTTCAAATTCATCTGGCGAATCATCACAGCGATTCTCTAATATGACACATCTGTATTCCACCGCTTGTTGAGAGAGTGATTTGAAGCGTGATTTGGTGCTTCAATCCGCTCGAATCGATTATTTTTATTTTATCTACTAACGCCAGAATAGAGAGTACCCATATCTCTGAGAGTGACGATGGTGATACTGAAACGGCGAAAATCAACGGTTTGAGGTTAAGATGGTTTGCTCGTATGTATCAGCGATAGTGGGTGAAGATGGACTCAGAAACACCCACTCTCTAACATACCACGATAGGGCAAGTTAGAATCTAATATATATATATATATATATATATATATATATATATAACATACACAGTAAATAGTATATTAGATATAAAATAATATTACTTACTTGAAAAACCAGTTATCTACTATCCTCACAGGAGCGGCGTCGGTTCCAATTTGGCGGTGTCAGCCGCTCTAACTGCCTTCTTCAATTCTCCGTTGTTTTACCCACACTCTCTCTTCACGAGTTGGTGGAAAAAATAAAAATAATCTCTATCTCAGTAGGTCGGTTCGTAATCCTCATCCATCCTACTCAGGATTTCTTGGAACAGCACTCCTTCCCAGTTCTTCTCGGTCGTGTCGATTTGACCTTCGGCTTCGCAGATGCCTAGGTGCATCACCGTGTTGTAGTATTCTCGCAGGAGTTCTTCGTCGTCAGCGTTCTCTATCTTGTCCTCTGGTGAGAGTGTACTCTCTGCATCGTCTGGTATATCGTCGGTGATTCCGTCGCCTGTAGAATCTTCTTCACCCATACTGTATTAGAATACTATCTTCAGCTTGTTAGGCGCTCCTCATCCGTTCGAGAGTACGCCTTTAGGGTTAGATACTGTACTTACGAGCGTAGTCGGACTTGTTTACCAATCGCAAGATAGGACGGTCAGTCCTGTGCCGACATATGCTTCTGTCACAACCGTTCCGACTACACTTCCTGTTCCTTTGTTCCCTAACGCCACTAACCTTAGAGCGTCTACTATAGAGTATGTCTTCTCGGAATTCTCGAAGTCGTGAACAGAGCGAACAGGAAGAGGTCGAAGTACCGTGTCCAAATTGTGGTGAAGAAATATCTCAGTCAGAGTATCGTGAACTCGTGAAGGAAGCGCAGGAAGAGGATGACGGTGGAGTGCCGATATGGTTGTATCTTATTGGAGCGGGCGTGCTGTGGATTGTTGTGGAGATAGTGCAGTCGGGTGCGTTCTAACTCAGAATTTCGGTCGGTGGTTCTCGTTCGCTTCCTTGATTTCTTCTTGCTTGAAGTGGAGATAGTTATCAGCAGTTACCTCAACCGATTGGTGTCCCATCAGCATAGAAAGGAACTTGAGGTTCATACCGTTCTTAACCCGATAAACGGCATATGAGTGTCTGTAAGAGTGAGCGGTCGGATGGTGTAGTGGACGGCCCGCAGCATCTTCTGCATAGCTGTCGAGGATGCCTGCTCGGTCAGCAACCCGCTTCACCACTTCGTTTGGATACTTGTTCTGAACCTGTGTTGAGTAGGAAGTGCAAATCAGATAATTCGAATCAGGCGCTTTATCGTACTGTGCCCGCCCGCCTCGGTCGAGCCACTTTCTCAAAGTAGTAGAGAAATTAGAAGAGTAGTAGACGATGCGATTATCGTCGTTCTTGGCGTTGTCAATCCAGATAGACTGCTCGTCACGGTCGATATGGTCGATTTGGATAGATGCGGCTTCAGAACGGCGAACGCCTGTTTCCCAGAGGAGTTCACAAATTAGTTCCTCACGAAGACTTTCGTAGTGCTCTCGCATCAACAGGTGTTCCTCTTTCGTCACATAGTGGATGCCATCCTTGAGATTCTGTTGAGCGAGCGTCTGGTCGCCAAGTTCGGTAAGGTCTACATCGTCGGCGGCGTCAATTCCCTGCGTTTGTAAGAAGACACGGGCCGTTGAGAACAACCCTTTCACCGTCAGGTCAGAACCACCGTCACGGAGAAGAAAGTCGAGGAAGTCCTCCATATCTTCCTCATCCACTTCCTTGTACGAGTCGAAGCCAAACTCATCGAGGAACCGTTGAAACTTCCGCAACCCTTCCTGCGTGCGTGACCAAGTGGATTTATCGCCTGCTCGCAGTTTCCGACGCTCTACATACTTCTGCATATCGTCGTCCGTGATTTCGTAGGATTGCTCCATCAGTTCTCACCCTCATCTTCACCGTCGGCGTTCGTGTGCGATTCAGGGATGTTCTCAGGAGGACCTTCGTACTCGTCTACATCGGCTTCAACATCTCTTGGGTCAGCATCGAGCTGTTGCAGGAGTTGCGGGAAGTACCAGTCCCAGAGTTCCTCGTTTGCTTCTACGGATGCTTCACGCACATCTGCTTCTGTGAGTTGGTCATAGTGTACGGACTTGACTGAATCGGCAACGGCTTCGATATCACTTCGGAGCGATTCAATCTCAGAGAGAAACACTTCTTCTTGAAGCCCTTCCTCGCTTGATTCAGCGTAGTGGGCTGTGATGAAGTCCTCGACGCTCCGTCGGATGAGTTCAGTTAGTGACCCAACTTCCTGCTCGTTCTCTACAAACTCGTCCCACTCTTCCTTTGTCTCCGATTTGACCTTGATGTTGATTTGGCTCCGTGACACACCTGTAGCTACTCAGAGTGCGCTTATAGAAATTTGGTATAATTGCGACCCTACTTGCCCCAGAAGGGGTCGCGTCGGCGGTGCTTTTCGAGGTAGCCGGACAGCGCCTCCAGTTCGTCGGTGGGGATGTCGTCGCGGAGTTCCTGTTCGAGAATCTTCGCGTGCTTCTCGGGGAGTTCAATCCAGAGTTCGTCGCCCTCCGCTATCTGGCGGCCGACCGTCGGGCCGTCGATGGCGACGCTGACGCGCGAGCCGGCGCGGGCGCTCGACACGTCCTCGCCGTTCTCCTGGATGCCCGAGAGCTGGCCGACGCGGTTGGGCTCGCCGTCTTCCCACTTCACGACGTTCATGTTGTTCTTGATGGTCCCGGACATGACTTCGACGCCGACGACGGCGGGGTTGTTCTGCCGGAAGACGTGGTCTTCGAGGATGCGGAAGCGACACGGGCGGACGATTTTGTCGAGAATCGTCTCCTGTTGGGCGCGCTTCATCTCCTCGACGTGGTCTTCGTACTCCTCGACGAGCTGATAGATGACGTCGTCTTCGAACAGTTTCACGTCGTTCTTTTCGAGTTCGGCCTCGGCGTTCGAGAGCACGTCCACGTTGAAGCCGAGGATGACCTTGTGCTCGGGTTCGCGGGCGGTCGAGGCGACGGCCACGTCGCGGGGGGCCACGTCTCCGACCTCGGCGCGGAGGATGGGGACTTCGGCCTCCTGTAAGGCGTTCGCCATCGCTTCGAGACTGCCGAGCGTGTCGGCCTTGACGACGACGCCCTCCTCTTCCGTGGTGACCTCGATGTCCGCGAGTTCGGCTTCGACCTCGCGGACGACCTCGTCGAGGTCGCGGTCGCCGACGACGCGGACCGGCGCGCCGGCCATCGCGTCTTCGAGGTCGGGCGCGGCGATTTTTACGCCGGCCGCGGCGCGGACCTCCTCGACCTTGTCGAACCGCTTTTCGGTGCGAATCTCGGCGTTCGGGCGGGGCTGGAGGAGCGCGCGGACCTCGGTGACGATGGGGTCGTTCGCGCCGCCGACGACGACGGTGTCGCCCGCGCGAATCGTCCCGTCGTAGAGGACCACGTCGAGGGTCGCGCCGAAGCCGCGTTCCTCCTTGACTTCGAGGACCGTCCCGGAGCCGGGACCGGCCACGTCGATGGCCATCTCGTCTTTCATGTAGCGCTGCGAGAGGCCCATCAGGACGCCCAGCAGGTCCGGAATCCCTTCGCCGGTGAGCGCGGAGACGGGAACGACGCCGATGTTGGACTGGAAGTTCTGGACGCGCCAGTAGAAGTCCGAGGAAAAGCCGCGGTCGGAGAGTTCGCCGATAATCTCGTACAGCTTCTCGTCGAGTTTCGAGCGGGCGCGCTGTGACTGCTCCTCGTAGGTCTTCTGGATGGGGGCCCCCTCTTGGGGGTTCCAGCCCGGCGTGGTGTCTATCTTGTTCGCGGCCACGATGAACGGCGTCCCCGTCCGCTTGAGGATGTCGATTGCCTCCTCGGTCTGCGGCTGGAAGCTGTCGTTCACGTCGACCACGAGGATGGCGATGTCGGCCAGCGCCCCGCCGCGCGAGCGGAGGGTGCTGAAGGAGTGGTGCCCCGGCGTGTCGATGAACAACAGCCCCGGGAGGTCGAAATCCTCGGGTTTGACCAGGCTGCCGGCCATCTGCGAGACGGTGTCTAAGGGGACCGCGGTCGCGCCGATGTGCTGGGTGATAGCACCGGCCTCACCCTCGCTGACGGCGGAGCCGCGAATCTTGTCGAGAAGACTCGTCTTCCCGTGGTCCACGTGGCCGAGGACGGCCACGATGGGTGTGCGAAGCGTATCGGATTGTGACGTCGAATCAGTGTCGGACATGAAGAATCGCCCCGGAGAAAGCTCTTACCGGAATCGAGTCGGTGACTCAAGTTAAGTCCATCGTCACGGCCGTGCGCACGAGTCCCACGATTTGCCGTGTCGAGTGTTCTCGCGGCCCATCGGCGGACGCGGGGTGTCCGTCGGCCGCTCGTCAGACGTGCCCGTACCGTTTATGTGAACCGACGAGGAAGGGGTGTGTATGGCCGACATACTCGCCGAGAACCTCTCCGGAAAGGCCGTTATGGGCTCGGACGGGACGGAGCTCGGGATGCTGTACAACATCACGATGGATATGAAATCGGGCGAGCTGCACGACCTGCTCGTCCAGCCGAACGAGCAAATCTCCCCCGGACGCGTCTCGTTCGACCAGGACGACCACGGACGGTTCCGAGTCCCGGTGAATCGCGTGCAGGCGGTCAAGGATTACATCGTCGTCCAACGGTAGATTCAGGATAGATTCTCAATGCGGATTCTCGACGCGTCTGCGTTCATCCACGAGTACCACACCGACGACGAGACGGCCTCGATTCCCCTCGTCAAAGAAGAACTCACCGGTGAGCACGCCTTCCGCTTCGACGCCCTCGAAGGCGCGGGCATGTACGTCCACATCCCCGGACAGGGAACCGTGGACAAGGTGCTCCGCGCCGCGGGCGAGACCGGCGACCGCGACGTGCTCTCGGAGACCGACACGCGCCTCATCGCCGCCGCGTTCGAACTCGACGCGACGCTCGTCACCGACGACTACGCGATGCAGAACGTCGCCGAACGGCTCAACGTCGGCGTCGAAGTCATCGCCCAAGACGGCATCGCGGAACAGCGAACTTGGAAGTTCCAGTGTCAGGGCTGCGGCCGCGAGTTCGACGAGGACAAAGAGCGCTGTCCCATCTGCGGGATGGAGCTGTCGCGGAAGAACCCGGCGTAAGCCGGTCGCCGCCCGCGGTTCGATTTCGCTTTTTCAGACCATACCGGTCGCCTGCGCGTAGCTCACGAGGAACTGGACCGCGTTGTACAGTCCGTGGACCAGCGCGACGACGAGCAGGTTCCCGCTTTTCTCGTAGACGACCGCGAGGATGCTCCCGAGGACGAGCACCATCCCCAACGAGACGTACAGCCCCTCGCCGGAGAACGACCAGAGGTGAATCGACGCGAACACCAGACTCGACAGGACGACCGCCGAGGCGGGCCCCCACAGCCGCCGGAGTTCGCCGAAGGCGATGCCGCGGAAGATGAGCTCCTCCGCCGGGCCGACGAGGACGATGGTGACGACCGTGAGATACAGGAAGTACACCGGGTTCTCGCGGCCCTGCTGGGCGATGACGCTGTCGCCGCTCTGGATGCCGAGGGCGGACATCAGCGCCGACGCGCCGAGGTAGACGCCCATCACGGCGACGAACCCGCCCGCAATCCACAGGGCGTCGCGCGCGGTCGGTCGCTCGAACCGAATCAACTCCCAGTCGTCGCGCATAGAGAGGTAGCCCGCGCCGACGACGCCGAAGCCGACGAACTGCCCGGCGCTCTGAATCGCCCCGATGAGCGCGGTGTCGCCCGGCACCACGCCGCGAGCGAGGCCGCCGGCGAGCGAGCCGAACGTCGCGCCGACGAGGAGCGAGAGGGCGACGACGATGATGATGCCACCGTACGCCTGGAGGTGGTCTGCGAGGCTCGCAGACGTGCGGGCGGTGTCGTGTGCCATTGTCCCCCCTTCGGAATGGGGTCGGATAATCGATTCGGGTCGGATATCGGTTTTCTGCGGTGGTGATTCGTCTGCCGTCGGAACGGGGTGCAGTACCGACGGCACCTCGAAAGCCCCCGCGGTCGACGACTCCCGCGGACCGGCGCGGACCTCGGCCTCCGGCCTGCGGTCCTCACCGGTCCGGGGTTCGCCCTCGACCGCGGCCCCTTTCAGTCCCGCCCCGTGGACTGTTCGGTCGTCGTCGCTGGGTGGCTGTTCGGTCGTCGTCGCAAAAGCCGATTCTCGACCGTAGTCGCCGCGAATCGCTCGCTCCGACTACTCGACGACCAGCCGGGACTTCTCTTCGACCGCGTCGGCCTCCTCGAAGTCGCCGCCGCCGAGCAGGCCGCGGGCGGCGCGTTTGCCCCACTCGACCGCCGGCTGGACGAACGTGTCCACGCTGGCGAGTTCGCCGTAGAGGACGCAGGCGGCCTCCATCGCGTAGAGCAGTTCACCGAGGCCGTACTCGTCGACGCGGTCGAGTTCGATGCGGACGCTCGGGCGGCCGGCGGCGGCAAGACTCGCCTCGGTCGCCTCGAACTCGGCGTCGAGCAGGTCACCGAGCGACGAGCCGCCGAGATACGCGAGGCCGTCGAGGTCGGTCTCGGGGATGGCGACGTCCTCGCACTCCGTGGCGCGGACGAGGGTCACGAGCTTGTCCCGCGGGCCGGCGCGGTACAGCTGGAGCTGGGAATGCTGGTCGGTCGCGCCGAGCGCCCGCAGGGGCGTCTGGCCGAGACCGTCCTTCCCGAGCGACTCGGCCCACAGCTGGGCGAACCACTCGGAGAACGTTTCGAGCGATTCCGCGTAGGGCATCATCGCGTTCTGCTGCATGCCGCGCTCGGCGAGCGCGTAGGACACCGCGCCGTAGGCGTACGCCGGCGAGTCGAAAAGCGAGTCAGACAGGCGCGCTTCCTGTGCGGCCGCGCCCTCCAAGACCGCCTCGATGTCGTGGCCGCAGAGGGCCGCGGCGGCGAGGCCGACCGTCGAGAGCACCGAAAACCGGCCGGGGACGCCGTCGGGCACGGGAAGCGACGGGAGGTCGTGTTTGTCGGCGAGGTCGCGGAGGTTGCCCTCCTCGCCGGTCGTGACGAACGTCCGGTCGGTCCAGTCGACGCCCGCGTCGGCCATGGCCTCCCGCACGACGAGGAAGTTCGCCAGCGTCTCGGCGGTCGTGCCGGACCGCGAGACGACGTTGACGACGGTCGACGCGAGGTCCAGCGAGTCGAGGAGGCGCTCGACGGCTTCGGGGTCGACGTTGTCGAGGTAGTGGGCGTCCACGTCGCTTTCGAGCGCGTCGGTGAGGGTGGCCGCGCCGAGGGCGCTCCCGCCGATGCCGACCGTGACGACCGCCGAGGGGTCGTCGAACCGGCTCACCGCGTCGCGAATCGCCGCGGGGTCGGTGCTGTTCGGGAGGTTCAGCGATTCGTAGCCGTGTTCTCCGGCCTCGCGGCCCCGTTCGATGCGGTCGTGGGCGGCCGCGACGCGGCCGTCGAGTCGGTCGAGCGCCTCGCGGGAGACGCCGTGGGCCGGCGCCGTGTCGAGGACGTTCCCGAGGTCTACCTGCATACTGGATGCCGCGTCGCCCGGCGTCAAAACGACACCGGTCGCTTTAATCGCGACCGCTCCCAAAGGCGACCGATGGCAGACGACTACGGCGGCGTCGTCGGCGCGTTCCCGTACGCCTTCCGGCACAGCGAGTCGTGGCTGTTCAAGTTTTACGTGCTCGTCGGTGCGCTGGCGACGGGTATCGTCTCGTTGTTCGTCGTCTTCGGACTCGTGGTCCTCATCGCCGCGACCGCCGGCGTCCCCGGCGGCTCGCTCACCCTCTCGCGGTCGTTCTACGTCCTCGTGGGGCTGTTCGTCGTCGCGCCGCTCGTCGCCCCGATACTGTTCGTCGCCCGCCGACACCGCCGCACCGGGTCGAAGCCGCGGTACGACCTGAGCCTCGCGCTCGCGGGCTTCGTGTTCATGCTGTCGGTGTACGTGGGGCTTCTCGCATCGGTTCCCGCGGAGCTTCAGACGCCGGCCGAGCCGTTCACCGTGGGCCCCGTGACCGTCTCGGCGCTCGTCCCCGTCGTTCGACTGCTCTACGACCTGCCCGCGCTCTACGGCCTCGTCCCGCCGGTCGCGTGCGCGGTGGGTATCTACGGGATTCACCGACTGCTTCGCTAACCGCGACCCGCGCGTTCTCTCAGCCGACCCTCGCCGCCAACTCGTCGCGGTAGCGGTAGACGACCGCCGAGGCGACGACGCCGATTCCGACGAGGAGCACCACCGCCTCGTAGTTCGCCGCGCCCGCGTTCTGCCCGGCGGCCGCGGCGAGCGCGAACGTTGGCAAGCGACCGACGGCGACGAGGACGACGAGCGTCCGCAGTCGAAGCGGCGAGAGCCCGGCGAGGGCACAGAGCGCGTCGTCCGGGAACGCGGGCAGGAGAAACAGGACGAACAGCCCGGCGACGCCCCGGCGGTCGGCGAAGCCGTCGAACCGCGCGAGGGCGTCGTCGGAGACGAAACGTTCGACTGCGGGCCGGCCGAATCGCCGGGCGAGCAGGAAGACGACGGCGCTTCCGGCGACGACGCCGACCATGCTGTACGCCGTGCCGGCGACCGTCCCGAACAGATAGCCGCCGACGGCGGCGAGCGCTTGGCCGGGAATCGGCGCGAGAATCACCTGGAGCGTCTGGATACCGACGAACACCAGCGGGGCGAACGCCCCGGTCGATTCGACGGCCGAGCGGACCCACGCCGGGTCAGCGAGGCGCGGGGCGAACGCGGCCACGCCGACCGCGAAGGCGACCGCGACGCCCCCGACTCTGACGAGCGCCGCGTTCCGCGCGTCGGTCGAGTCGAACAGCCGCCCGCTCACAGGAACGAGGCGGTCTTGAGTCGAGCGTTCAGCGCGTACTTCCGCAGGTACTGGAGGGCGGTCGTCCGCGTCCCGCGAGCGACGGTTCGCCCGGCGCGAATCCCGTCCAAGATGGCGTCCGTCGTGACGCCGCCGTCCGCCTCGACCGAGACGGCCGTGTACGCCTGTCCGACCAGCGCGGGCCGGTGCGCATCGCTCCCGCCCGTGCCCGGGAGTCCCTGCCGGCGGGCGTAGCGCCGCGCCTGTCCGTTTCTGAATCCGGTGAGCGTGTGGGCGTTGTACGCCTCGATGGCGTCAACGTCCCGAATCGCCCGCCGAGACGCGCCGTGTCGGAACGTCTGAAACGGGTGCGGCACGACCGCGAGTCCGCCCGCCTCGCGGACTCCTCGTGCCGTCTCCGAGAGCGGTCGCCTCGTCGCCGGCGGGTCGTCGACGCCGAGCGCGAGGAGGTGGCCGTCGGCCGTCGAGACCTCGACGCCGGGGACGACCCGGACGCCGTACTCGTGGGCGATGTCGAACGCCCGCGGGAGCGACCCGACCGAGTCGTGGTCGGTGATGGCGACCGCGTCGAGGCCGACCGCCGCCGCGCGGGCCAACACCGCTTCGACCGACATCTCGCAGTCGTAGGAGGCGTCGGTGTGGACGTGGAGGTCCACCGCGAGCGTTCGCGCTCCCCGCGCGTCCTGCGTCCGACCGCTCATACCACGCCGAACTCGAGCGCGAGGCAGCCGACGACCGTCAGGACGCCGGCGACGCCGACGAGGACGTGCCCCGCGTCGGTTTTGTACGCCTTGTAGTCGGAGGTCATGAGCGGGCAGACCGCCACGATGGTCGCGCCCGCGACCCAGCCGTTCCACAGCGGGACGAACTGGAGGAGGAAGTAGTTCGCCAGCACCACGAGGTGCGTGTGGACGACCGTCGTCCCGTGGTAGTACGACGTTCCCGAGTCGTCGCCGAACCCCTCGCTGTTGTGGCGGATGAGTCGCAGACCGCCGAAGGTGAGGACGACGAAGCCGACGACGGCGCTCACGACCGGGTTGGGCGCGAGCGCGACGTGGTACAGGAGCGCCGCCGACACGAGGTACGCGAAGATGTCGATAAACGAGTCTATCTGTCGGCCGAACGCCGAGGCGGTCCCGGTCTTGCGGGCGTAGTAGCCGTCGGCCTTGTCGAAGGCGAAGCCGGCGAGGACGGCCACGATGGCCCAGTTCGGCTCGCCCGACACGAACAGTATCGCGCCGACCCACGCCCAGAAGAGCGCGCCCAGACTCAACCAGTCCGCGGTCCCGAGCCGCGAAATCATGTTCTCCCCCGTCGATGAGCGCACGACCTCGCTCGCCCGCGCGTCGACCGCGTCCAGCCTCCCGCGAACTGCTGACCTGAGTTCGTCCGTCATGCCTGTCTGTCAGACACACTCGCTCGACCGAGTATAAATTTAACCGATATAGTATATATAAATCAAATATCTATATATTAACGTTCCCGAACGGAGCGCTCGGGACGGCACTGACTGTTCTGTACCGCTATGAACGCGGTTTGACGCGCCGGCGTCGCCACGGGCCGACCCGGTAGTACGCCCGGGTGCGGGCGACTCGGAAACCGACGCTCTCGAAGGTCCACTGCGAGGGTCGGTTGTCGCGGGCGACGAGCGCGTGGACCGTCTCGGCTCCCCGTTCGCCGGCGACGGCGACGGCCCGCGAGACGAGCGCGGTGGCGATGCCGCGGTTCCGCGCCTCGGGCGCGACGAACACCCGGCGGACGTAGCCGCCGGGGAACGTCACGTCGGTCTCCAGCGGGTGGACGTGGTACGTCAGGCCGGGGTCACCGAGAAAGAGGTAGCCGACGAGGTCGGAGTCCGCGGCTTCACCGTTCTCACCGCCCTCGCCGTCTCTCTCTCCGCCCTCGGCGTCGAACGCGCACACCGCCGTCTCGTCGTCTCGGAGCTCGGAAAACGCGTCGTAGCGCCCCTCGAATCGACGCGTCTCCGCGGGGTCGAGCGCGCGAATCTCGACTCCCGACGGGGGCTCGTGGTCGGCGTCCGCCGCGGCGGCGTCCGCGACGTACTCGTCCATCTGCGTCGCCGTGAGGCCGCGGGCCTTGAGCGCGTCGTAGACGCGGCGGGCCGTCTCGGTCCGGGTCAACCGCCAGAGCGCGGGCATCGTCAGTCGCCTCGAAGCGCCGCGAGAAAAGCCCACCGTCGCCGTGGGTATCGGTGGCATACGCGGCCGCGAGCGCCCGAAACGGGGAAAAGGCCCGGTGGCGTACAGCGGGTGATGACCGAGTCCGAGACCGACACCGAGGCCGAGTCCGAGCGAACGGGAACGTTTCTCGTCACCGCCGCCGACGAGGAGTCGGCCGTCCTGAAGGACGTTCACTCCGGGCAGGTCCACGCGCTCTCGTCGAACCCCGGCGTCTCCGAGGACGAAGCCGTCCGGGGGACCGTCGCACCCGACCCGCCGATGAACGTCTCGTGGCAGCTCGTGGAGGTCGAGTCGCGCTGGACCGTCTCCGTCGAGCGCTCCACCGAGTCGCCGACGACGAACTCCCGCGACATCGCCGCCGACAACCCCGACGGCGAACTCGTCCGCGAGGAACGCGCCGGGACCGGCGAGATTCACGTCCTGTCGGTCCCCGACGACATGACCGAACAGGCCGTCGACGACATCCTCGACGACAGAGAGGGCCTGCTGTCGCGGGCCGCCAGACTCGACGTGAACCGCGTCGAAATCCGCTCGCAACCGGGGGTCGTCGCGGTCCGCTACATGCCCTGACAGGTCGGTTTTTCCCCCGGAGTTCGTCTCGCGTTCTACCGCTGTTCCGCCGTCGAGGAGACCGGCCCGTCCGCGCTCTGGACGCACCACCCGCCGTGGACGCTCCCCTCGCGCTCGACGAACTCGACTGTCGTCTCGTCGCCAATGCGGGTCGCCCCTTCGGGGTCGAGTTCCTCCACGCGGAGCGTCAGCGTCAGCGAGTCGCCGCAACAGCCAACGTCGAGGAACTCCTCCCACTCGTCGCCCGGCGCGGCGTCCTCGTGGACCCGTCGCAGGTAGGTCACGAAGCGGTCGGCGGTCAGTTGGTCGTGGCCCCACGCGCTGAGTTCGTCGGGGAAGGAGACGACCACGCGGGTCGCCGTCGGTTCGGTCGTCATAGTTCACGATTGTCGGCCAACGATTATGGGCCTGTCGCGGGTTCGCCGTGCGCTCGCCAGACCGCGCCGCGGCCGAAATCGTCCGCGGATAAGAAACCTTATTCCGCACCGCTCAGGACCGCAACCCATGGTTGAGTTTACGGTACCGGAGGTAGACTACACCCGGTACACGAATCGCCAACTCGCGGCCGTCCCCCTCGCGGTCCTCGCGGTGGCCCTACTGGTCATCGGAGGGTGGTACGTCGCGACTGGTGCGCCGGTGAATCCGGGCGTCGACTTCACCGGCGGTACCGAACTCCGCATCGCAACGGATGCCCCGCAAAGCGAGGTCGCCGCGGCCTTCGATAGCCAGCCCGAATCGATTCGCTCCGTCGCGGCCGACGGAACCTACGTCGTGACGTTCCAGTCGGGGAGCGCGACATCGACCGAACTCCAGACGCAGGCCGAGGACGCCGGCTTCGAAGTCAGGTCTATCGACGCCGTGTCGGCCAACTTCGGCGGCGAGACGCAGCTGCTCGCCCTCGGCGGCCTCGCGGTCGCCTTCGCGGGCATGAGCGTCCTCGTGTTCGCCATGTTCCGCTCCTTTGTCCCCTCCATCGCGGTCGTCCTCTCGGCGTTCTCCGACATCGTCATCCCGGTGGCGCTGATGAACCTCTTCGGCATCGAACTGTCGCTGGGGACCGTCGCGGCGCTCCTGATGCTCATCGGGTACTCGGTGGACTCGGACATCCTCCTGAACAACCACGTCCTCCGGCGCTCCGGTGACTTCTACGAGTCGACCGCGCGCGCCATGCGAACCGGCGTGACCATGACGCTCACGTCCATCGCGGCGATGATCGTCATGACCATCACGGCGACGCTGTTCGGGATTCAACTGCTCGCCGCTATCGGGACGGTCCTCGTGTTCGGCCTCACCGCCGACCTGATGAACACCTACATGCTGAACGTGACCCTCCTTCGCTGGTACAAGTTCGAGGGGGTGGCTCGATGAGCACGCTCCGCGACAACTGGCGGGTCATCTTCCTCGTCGTGGCCATCCTGCTATCGACGTTCGCCCTCTTCTCGCCGACGATGGGCAATCAGTCCCCAATCGGCGAGGACGACAGCGCGACGAACCTCCAGTTCGGTCTCCAACTCGACGGCGGGACGCGCATCCGCGCGCCGCTCGTCGGCGTCACCGCCGAAGGCGTCGAGTTCGAAGGCGACTCCGAGCGCGTCGTCGAACGGCAGGTCGCCGCCCAGATAGCCGGTGCCGACGCCGCGGACATCATCGCCCGCACGGGCGCTGAGTCCAGCACGGTCGAAGCGACCATCGAGAACGTCACGGCCGACGACCTGAGCGCCGCGCTCGACGCCGCGGGCTACGCCCACGGCGAGGTCAGAGACGGCGTCACCGGGACGACCCGGGCCGAGACGGTTCGCGTCCTCCAGTCGAAGATTAACGAGGCCGGCCTCTCCGGCGGGACGGTCCAGCAGGTGACCACGGCGACGGGCGAGCACTTCATCCTCGTCGAGGTCCCCAACCGCGACCAGTCCGACGTCGTCGACCTCGTCGGCGAGCGCGGGACGGTCCAAATCGACATCTACTATCCGACCGGAACGGACAACGGCTCGCGGACGTACGAGACGCGCGAGGCCGTCCTGACGCAGGCCGACTTCACCTCCATCGGGACCGCACAGGAGTCCCAGGCCGGAAGCGGGGCGTTCGTCCCCGTCTCCGTCCGCGACGACCCCGCGGCGGAGTTCCAGACGGCAGTTCAGGACACCGGCCTCGACCAACCCGGCGGGACGCGGTGTACCTACATGGACGACGGCGGCGAGAACACGACCGAGGGGTGTCTCCTCCTCGTCGTCAACGGCGAGGTCGTCAACGCCTTCGGGATGAGCCCCGGACTCGCGGACACCATGCGGGCCGGCGAGTGGGCCGGCGCGCCGAGCTTCCAGCTCCAGACGCGCAACACGTCCGAGGCGCAGGAAATCGCCATCAACCTTCGCGCCGGCGCGCTGCCGGCCCGCCTCGACCTCTCGGGCGAGGACAGCGGCACCTCGTCGTACATCTCCCCGAGCCAGGGTGAGAGCTTCAAGTTCGACTCGCTCATCACCGGCATCGTCGCGGTGCTCGCGGTCGCGGGCGTCGTCTTCATCCGCTACGGCAAACCGCAGGTCGCCCTGCCGATGATCGTCACTGGCCTCTCCGAGGTGTATATCCTCCTCGGATTCGCCGCGGCCATCGGCTACCCGCTCGACCTCTCGGTCATCGCCGGCTTCATCGCCGTCATCGGGACCGGGGTGGACGACCTCATCATCATCGCCGACGAGGTGATGGGCGAAGGCTCCGTGAAGTCCCGCAAGGTCTTCCAGTCGCGGTTCCGCCGCGCCTTCTGGGTCATCGGTGCCGCCGCCGCGACGACCATCATCGCTATGAGCCCGCTCGCCGTGCTCTCGCTCGGTGACCTCCAGGGCTTCGCCATCTTCACCATCCTCGGCGTCATCGTCGGCGTGCTCGTCACCCGCCCGGCGTACGGTGACATCCTCCGACTCCTCCTGACCGAGGACCGCTGAGGCCGACCTCGATTCGGCCGACGCGTTTTTCCCGACTTGCCCCTCGGACACCGCGAAGTCGCGATTCCGTCCGTTCGGGCAGCCTCGACGATTCTCGAAGCTGATATCTCCGTGCCGGGACGTGCGTTCTCTATTTCAGAATCGACAGACTGCGGCGGTTTCGGTCGTCCTCACCGGGGCGGATTTGCCGACAGAATCATATAGACTGTCTATAAAATACTGAGTGAAGCGGCAACCAAGCAACCGCCGCCCGTCGGTAATCACGGTGCACGCACTCCACTCATGGACGACACGACCCTTCGACACGACGACCCGGACGCGACGACGACCCGCCCGGACGCCTTGCGGCGCTCCGACGCTGCGGACGACGAGCTCGTCGCTATCGTCGCCCCGTACGACGACGCGCCCGACGAGTGCACCATCTTCCCCGCAGGACTCACAGAAGACGAGCTGCTGACGACGTGGCTCTCCGCACAGGAAGGCGCGTACGTCGCGCTCGCCGAGATGCGGTAATCGTCTCCGCGACTCGCCTCCGAACTACCGGCCCTCCACGTTTTCCACCGCCGGTTCCCCGACGCCTCAGAAATCCCCTAGTGACGACTGTTCGTGCGCGGCCATGAGGTCGGCGCAGGTGGACCACGACTTCCGCGCGCAGTCCGGCAGAATGCCGTGCTCGCGGACGTACTCCCGCAGGAACTCGCGGGTCGTCCCGTCGCTCGGATAGCCGCTTCCGACCTCGCCGTACTCGTCAGCGATGGCCGCGACCCGCCGGTCGCGTTCGACTTTCGCCACGATGCTCGCCGCGCCGACGATGGCGTGTTCGTCGTCCGCGCAGTGCTGGGCGCGGACCTCGACCGAGACGCCCGCCTCGGCCAGTCCCTCGCGGACGCGCCGGCCGAACCGCGACTCGCTCACGTCGCCCGCGTCGCAGACGAGTTCGTCGGCGTCGGCGGCGACCGCGGCGGCGGCGTCGACCTGTGCCCGGACGGTCAGCAGGTTCATGTCCGTCTCGGGGTCGTCGATGGTCTCGGGTTCGACGAACGCGACGCCGACTTCGATGTCGTCGCGCTCTCGGAGTTTCGCGGCGAGTTCCTCGCGCCGCTCGGGGCTGAGTCGCTTCGAGTCGGCGATACCGTCCGGGAGGGTGTCGGGGTCCGCCCGGACCGCCGCGGCGACCATCGGACCCAACACGGGTCCCTTTCCGGCCTCGTCGACGCCGATGTGCATACCTCGTCGGGTCTTGGGGTGGAAAATTAGAGGTTGCGGTCCGCGACGACGCCGACCCAGCCAGCGAATGTCGGCACTCCCACCGTGAGAACTGCGACGCCCAGCACGGACGCGAGAATGCCGGTTTTCACGTGGACGCCGAACACGACGACTGCGGCGAGGGACGCGGCCGTGAGGGAGAGCGCCTGCTTCGGTTCGCCAACCGCTCGGGTGAGAACCGGCGCGGCTGACGCGGCCGCGAGCGAGAACAGTCCGCCGAGAGCGACGTAATCCAGAATCTGTGAACCACCGCCACCGGTCCAGACCCGATACGTTGTCTCCTCGTATTCGACGTAGTACTCGCCCCGTCCGAGTGCGATAGTGTCGCTGTAGAAGAACTCGGGTGCGCCCGTTCCACGAAGGACAACGGTCGTGGAGTCGGCGGACTCTCCGAGTCGTTCGTGCGCGGTCGTTACCACCTTCTTGGCGGGCGAGGAGAGCGACTCACCGCCGCGAAACACCGCACCGTCAACGCTCTCGGCCTTCTCGGGAATCGAGTCTTCGACAGTCACGCGGTGGTCGTACTCCGGGCTTCCGGGCGCGGGGACGACGACGAACCCGACAGCGACGAGGATGACCGCGAGTACGAGGCGAGTCACATCGAGGGCGGAGGGCATCCCCTCAGAAAAGTCAGCTATCAGATAAGTGCTTTCCCTTCAGTCCTTGAAGAACTCGTCGTCCTCGAACGGTTCGTCCTCGCCTTCGACCGCGATGACGTCGAGCGCGGTGACGACCGCGCCCGTGTCGAGGATGCCGGCGAGACTCGGGTTGGTTCGACCCTCGTCGCCCGAGATGAGTTCCTTGATGTAGAGTCCGCCCTCGCCGTGGATTTCGACGGTCGCGTGGCGCGGGTCTTCGAGGTCGCCGGTGGCGTCGTAGACGTGGCGGGTGCGGGTGATGCTCGCGCGGCGGTGGTCCACGCGGTTGGGGGTGTACTGCTCGATGGTCGCGCCGGTGAGTTCGTCCAGCGCGGCCGCCAGTTCCGCGTCGGTCACGTCGTCGTCGAACTCGACGGCGGCGCGGTACTCCTTGCTCGCGTCGAGTTTCTTCACGCGCTCGACCATGTCGTAGGTGGCGAGCCGAAGCCCCTCGACCTCGATTTCGCCGTCAGCCATCGCGTTGATGTCGCCTTCGAGCTGTTCGACGTCGACGGTGCGGCGACGCGGCTCCATGATTTCGACTACGAACGGCCGGCCGGTGCCGAGCATGAGCGCGTCGACGTCCTCGCGGCCCGCGCCGTGGAACTTCGCGTCGACGCCGTCCATCACGTCCGTCACGACGGGGGCGACGAAGCCCTCGACGCTGTCCTCGTAGAGGTAGCCCGAGCCGCCGCAGTAGTCGCACGGCTCTTTGCCCTTGTAGCCCGAGCCGTCGCACTCGCGGCAGGGCCACTCGGTCTGCGGGATGTCGCGGGCCAGCTTCCGATAGCGCCCGTAGACGAACGCGGAGTTGAGTTGCGCCTCGACGGTGTCGGCTTCGATGTCGAGGAGGAACTGCACGTCGGGGCGGGTGAAGTCCACCTCGGTGCCGGTGAGCCGGCCCACGCGCTTTCCGACCTCGCGGTTGAACTCGGATTTGAACAGTTCGCCGGCGTCCTCGGGCAGGCCCGCGCCCTCGCGGAGGAGCAGTTCGTTCTCCTCGACCAGCGGCGGCGCGCGGGTGCCGACCTGGTACGTTTCGACTTCCACGTCCTCGATGGCCTCTGCACAGCGCTCGGCCCAGTCGTCGAACTCGGCGCAGGCCCCCTCGCAGACCCAGCAGTCCTCGGTCTCGACGGCCTCGTACGGTTCGTCGTCGTCGAGGGCGGCGGCGACCCGGAGCGACTTGCCCCGCTCGGCGTTCGTCAGCCCGAAACTGCGCTCGGCGAAGGCCCGGCCCAGACAGGCGTCGCAGACCGGCCCGCTCTCGGCGAGCGCTCGCGCGTCCTCAAGGATGCTCATGTTCCGTCTGTATCGGGGCGCGCGTAACTAGCTTACTTTGTTCGGCGCGTCGCGGCGATGCCGCCGCAGTCGTCGCGCCGGTCGGGGTGACCGTCACCGAGGCGGTCTCTCCGACGGTCTCGCTGACGCCCGCGCCGACCTTCACTCGAACTGAGACGTTTGTCAACACGACCCGAGTGGGGTGCTACCTCGGCTCCGAGAAATTTGATGTACGGCGGCGTGGTAGCCGTTTCAACACCTGGGTCTACGGTCGATATCTCGTGTCTATCAATACGCAAACGAATCGGACGCTCGCACTGTTCGCGACCATCGCGGTCCTCTGGGGGACCTCCTTTATGGCTATCGAGGTCGGTCTCGACGCCCTCCCGCCCGTACTGTTCGCCGCCCTCCGGTACGACGTGGCCGGCGTCGTGCTGTTCGGATACGGCCTGCTCGCGGCGGAGGACTGGCGACCCCGCGGCCGCGACGAGTGGCTCGTCGTCTTCGTCGGCGGCGCGCTCCTCATCGGCGCGCACTTCTCGCTTCTGTTCTCCGGCCAGCGGTACGTGACGAGCGGCGTCTCGGCCATCGTCATCAGCCTCGCACCCGTTCTCACGCCGCTTTTCGCGTGGCCGATGCTACCCGAAGAGCGCCTCGACGCGTTCGGCTTCTTCGGCGTCTTACTGGGGCTGGCCGGAACGGTGATCATCGCCCTCGCGTCCGGGTCGGTCGGCGGCCAACTCCTCGGCGTCCTCTTGCTGTTTCTCGCCGCCGCGGCGTGGGCGTTCGGCTCGGTACTCGTCAAGCGACTGCCCGGCAACCCACCGGTCGTCCCGATGCAGTCGTGGATGATGCTCATCGGCGCGGCCATGCTCCACGTCACGAGCCCCGTCCTCGGCGAACCCGGCCTCGCGAGCGTGGTGTGGTCGCCGGTCGTCGTCGCCGCGCTGCTCTTTTTGGCCGTGCTGTGCAGCGCCGTCGGCTTCATCGCCTACTTCGTCCTGCTCGACCGCATCGGTGCGGTCGAAATCAGCCTCGTCAACTACGTCACGCCGGTCGTCGCCGCCGTTTCCGGCTGGGCGTTCCTCGGGGAGCACATCGGTCCCGTCACCGTTTCGGGCTTCGCGCTCATCCTCCTCGGCTTCGCGTTTATGAAGCGCGACGCGCTCGGCCCGCTGGGGCGGCGCTTCGGCGTCCGCGTCGGCCTCGTCGCGCCCGCACCGGCGGCCGACCCGGACGGGCTGCCGGCCGACGACTGAGTCGCTCCCCGTCGCTACCCTCGCGCCGCGTTACGCTCCCGTCGCTCCGCGTGCAACAGCGCGAGTCGTCACCCGCTTCGGTCGAAAAAAGCTCCGTCGCGTCCGACGCCGGCGTCGGTGCCGGTCGTCGGTCGTCGTCCTCAGTTGCTGGTCTCGTTGCCGGACGACGTGGTCGTCTCGGTCGCCGTCATCGTGACCGTCTCGTTGGCGGTCGTCGTCTCGGTGACCGTCTCGTTCGTCGCGGTTTCGTTCGTGGCCGTTTCGTTCGTGGCCGTCGTCGTCGCGGTCTCCTCAGAACCGACCTCGTGAGTCGCGAGGACCTCTTCGGCACCCTCGCTGCCGACCCAGACGACCTCGACCGTCGAACCGCTTTCTGCGGACTCGATTTCGAGGAAGTTACCGACCGAGACGGGGAACTCCCCGCCCTTGTCGCCGTCAGCGACCCACGTCGCGGTGCGCTCGTCGTCGACGGTGACGTAGACCTCGTCCGTTCCCTCGTCGGTGATTTTCTCGCCGCCCATGTGGACGACGCGGAGGACGCCGCTGTTCGTGCGGAAGGTGAGTTCCGGCGACGGGACCTCGGCCGGTTCGGCCTCGGTCGTCGTCTCGCCAGTCGTACTGTTGCCGGTCTCGTTGCCCGTCTCGGTATCCGCGGTCGACTGCGACTCGGAGCCACCGCCCATACAACCGGCGGTGGTGAGGAGGGCTCCCGTCGTGGCGACGCTCTTCAGGAAGGTTCGTCGTTCCATACGCCACGGTTTGCAAGCTCGTATATATGTCTTGTAGTTTATATTTTGGGGGGAGATAACCAGCCACACACCCGGTTTAGTTAGTTTGTTTTTCAGATAGTTACGATAGACCAACCTGTCCGAGCAGCCACAGGGCGACGAGCGCGGTCGCCGCGCCGAGCGCGACGAGCAGGAGGGTGACGGCGGCCACCGCGGCCACGAGGAAGCGCCGGTCGGCCGCTGCGGCCGCGGGGGAGGTGTCGCCGTATCGGGCTTCCAACAGCCGGACGTTCCGGGCGTTGGCCTTCCACACCGCGTCGAACACGTCGCCGACGAGCGGTATCGACCCGACGGTCGCGTCGAGGACGACGTTGCCGAGCATCCGCGCGAGCGTCGCCCGCGACACACCGAGCATGGCGGCCTCGACGAGGATGTACGCCGAGAGCGCCGAGGCCGTCGCGTCACCGATTCCCGGCACGAGCCCCAGTATCGGGTCGAGGCCGACGCGGTAGTTCGTCCCCGGAATCTCGACCGTCTCGTCGAGGTAGAAGCTCACCGTACGGAGTCGCGCGAGGGTCTCCTCGTCGGCGACGCCAGTCGCCTCGAACTCGACGACTGCATCGGGTTCCAGCGGTTCGTCGCCGTCGCCGCTGCCGTCGTTGGCGTCGTCGCTCTCCGACGCGGGCGTCGCCGGGGTGTTCGAGGAATCGTTCACACGCGTCGAGTCGCGCGCGCGGACCTTGAGGCTAGCGTCGATAGGCGGCCTGTCGGGTCGAAGCGGACCGCGCGAGACTGCCGAAAAAAGCGCGACGCGCCGCCCCCACGGTTCGGGCGAGCGCGTCGCAGAGCTACGAAGCCGGACGCCGTCGTGTGACCAAGCCGGACGCGGGGCCGACGGCGGACCCCTGTGGCGGACCGCCTTCCGCGCTTACAGCCCCACCTCCATCGCGCGCTCGACGACGCCCGCGCCGTAGCGCTCTTCCAACTCCTCGTGCTGGTCCGGACGGTGTTCGTACACGTCTTGGAACAGGCTGATGGGCGTCATCGCGGCCTGATACGTCGCCTCGTCCCACATGCGGTCCTTGGCGATGTCGATTTCGGTGCCGCCGATACGGAGCGTCGCGGACTGCGTCATGGCGATAGCGCCGCGGCCGGCCTCCTTGGCCGCCTCGAACTCCTCCATGGAGTCGACGATGTCGTCCATGCTCGGGACGTACGAGGTCAGCCCGAGCAGTTCCTCGCGGAGTTCGTCCGCGGCGAGCTCCCGCGCGTCGCCGCCGACGCGGAGTTCGTAGCCGTCGTCGGTGGCTTCGAGCGAAAGACGGTCGCCGTCGTACACCTCGACGCCGTCCTCCGACGCGAGTTCGATTTCCTCGCCGTCCGCGTCGAGGAGCCAACTGCCGGTTTTCGGCGGGAGCGGCGAGGTGTTTGCCTCGACGACCTGTCCGGGCGTGAGCGACCAGATGCCGAGCATCCCCTTCGCCTGATTGTCGGTCATGCGCTCGCGGTAGCCCTCCACGTCGCGGATGTCGTCGTAGGGGCCGTCCACGGCGATACAGCCGGCGGCGCTCGCCCCGCGGGAGGTGTTGTGTCGAAGCTCCGGCCACGCCGGGAGTTCGCCCGTCGGCGTCATGGCGCGCATGTCCTTCGTGTAGTCGACCTCGCCGTCGACGAGGAGGAACAGCCGTTCGAGGTTGTTCGTCGGCTTGCCCATCTCGTCGCGGAGGTCGCCCATGGCGAGTTCGGCCTCGCCGCTCTCGATGATGACCGACATGGCGAGGCTCCCCTCCTCGAGGCCGTGCTCGTTCTCGACGATGGTGAAGCACTCGTCGGCCTTCTTCCAGTCGTCGATGCCGCCGACCTCGGGGATGACGAAGCCGTCGATGTGCTCGACCGCCCCCCGCTCGGGGTCGGTGATGTCGAGCATGTGCCGGAAGCCCTGATACCGGGTCTCGGGGCTGTCGCGGTGCCAGACCATCCGCGGGTGAATCTCGCCGGGGAAGTCGGCCCCGTGTTCGGAGATGACTTCGACGATGTTCTCGGCACCCTCGTCGCGCATCGACGGCGCGGTGGCGTCCTCGTTGTCGGGGACCCACACGTCGGGCGCTTGCATCCCGCGGAGGCCGGCCGCCCGGCGGAGCATCTTCGCGGAGTCGTCCTCGCCCTCGACGGCCGTCGGCGAGGTGAAGAACGTCCGCACGAACTCGCGGTCGTGTCTGCGCTCAGTCATCGTCGTTGCTCGTGATGGGGTCGGCCTGCTCCTCGCTGAACCCTTCGGACTCCTCGATGCGGCGGCGCGCCTCGGGGTCGAACTGCGTCTCGATGTCCTGATACCGCGAGACGAACGACAGTTCGTGGTGGCTCTCGGTCGGGTGGTCGAGGTAGCGCTGTTCGAGGTCGAACTGGCCTTCCTCGTCCTGTTCGGCCAGCTTCTTGAAGTCCTCGTAGACGGCGTGCGCGCCCGAGTGGAGCCCGAACAGCGTGATGAAGATGTACTTGTAGCCGAGGTCGCCCAACTCCTGGAACGTCAGCGGGTCCTCCTCTTCGGACCACGCGAACGACGACGAGTAGTTGAACGCGAGCTTCAGGTCCGGATGCGTCTCGTGAATCTCCTCGGCGTAGGCGACGGCGTCCTCGCGCGAGGGGTTCGGCATCTCGGGCCAGACGATGTCGACGCCGGCGTCGGCGTAGATGCGGCCGCGCTCGACGTGCTCGTCCCAGTCGCCGTTCGAAGAGCCGTAGGCGTCGGTGCGGGCGATGACGACCGTGTCCTCCGACTGCTTGGCGTCGACGGCGGCCTCGAAGCGAGCCTTGGCCTTCTCGCGGGAGACGATTTGCTTGCCCGCGATGTGGCCGCAGCGCTTGGGCGTCGTCTGGTCTTCGATGTGGACGGCGGCGACGCCGGCCTTCTCGTACTCGCGGACGGCGCGGCGGACGTTGTGGATGCCGCCGTAGCCCGTGTCGCAGTCAGCGATGACCGGCAGGTTCGTCGCCTCGACCATGCGCTTTGCGTTCTCGACCATCTCGGTCATCGTGACCATCTCCAGGTCGGGGAAGCCGAACTGCCCGAGGACCGTCGAGTAGCCGGACATGTAGGCGGCGTCGTGGCCCGTCATCTCGGCGAGGCGGGCGTCGAGCGCGTGGTACATGCCGGGGGCGAACACGAAGTCCTGCGTGTTCAGCATCTCCCGCAGTTCGCGGGCCTTCTGGTTGTCAACATCCTGTGCGAAGACGTCGCTGTCGAGTTCGGTCGGGTTCATTGGGTGTCGGTGGGCTGCATCGTTCGCTCGATGCGGTTCAGTTGGGCGCGGAGCGCGGCGAGTTCGCGCCGAATCGTCGTCATCTCGTCGTCCTCACCCGGCTGTTGGATGAAGGGGACGAGCGGCGCGTCCATGTTCTCCTCGTTGTTGGGGTAGCGCCGCGCGGCGCGAGGACGAGTCGTCGTCGAGCGAGCGGTGGTCGGCGTGCGGGTCGTCGTGTCGGTTCGAGTCGTGTTATCGCGGTTTGTCATCGGTTACGTCGGTGGGGTCGGCGGTCGGTAGCGGTCGGTTCGAGTCGCGGTCGTCGAGCGGTCGGACGCGTGGTGTGCTGCGGATACTACCATCGGATGTCTCCTCACCCGGTTCGACTGCCGAGTAGTACTAATAGTTAATGATTGATAATGATAATATTAGTTAATGACTTAGTTCTGTACGGATGGATATTAGGCCCTAATTTGTCACATGGTAACACACCATCGCCCTCGCAGAGGATTCGAGCGTCGTCGGCTTCCCACGGCGACCGTCGTGCCACGGCGTGACGGGGCGTTCCGCGGACACTACGCTTAATCGCGTCCACGCCCGACGACGCACCAGCGAATGGCATCCGCGATTGAGATACGCGACTTGACGAAGTCCTACGGCGACGTCCGCGCCCTCGACGGCGTCGACCTCGACGTTCCGGAGGGGTCGTTCTTCGGGCTGTTGGGGCCGAACGGGGCGGGGAAGACGACGTTCATCAACATCCTCGTCGGCCTCGTCCGCAAGACCGGCGGCGAGGCGAGCGTCTTCGGCTACGACGTGGAAGACGACTACCGCGAGGCCCGCGACCGCATCGGCCTCGCGCCACAGGAGTTCAACGTGGACCGCTTTTTCCCCATCCGCGAGGTGCTCGAACACAAGGCGGGCTACCACGGGATTCCGCACGACGAGGCCGCGGCGCGCGCCGACGAGGTGCTCAAGCGCGTCGGCATCTACGACAAGCGCGACACCCGCTTCGACTGGCTCTCCGGCGGGATGAAACGGCGGTTCATGCTCGCGCGGGCGCTCATCACCGACCCCGACCTGCTCATCCTCGACGAGCCGACCGCCGGGGTCGACGTGCAACTGCGCCACGAACTCTGGGAGACCATCGTCGACCTCAACGACAGCGGGACGACCATCCTCCTTACGACCCACTACATCGAGGAGGCAGAACGCCTCTGCGACGAGGTCGCCATCCTCGATTCCGGCTCCGTCATCGAGGTCGCCAGCCCCGAGGAACTGATGGACCGCGGCACCGACGACATCGTCGTCCAACTCCGCGACCCGCCGACCGCGGTGCCCGACTTCACGGCCGACGACGACCGCGTCGAGGCCGTCGAACTGGACGGGACTCGCCTCGTCGTGACGGCCCAGCAGGGCGGCCTCGTCGCCCCCGACGTGGTGCAGGCGCTCGACCGCGCCGGCCACGAAATCGTCGACCTCGAAATCTCGCGCACGTCGCTCGAAGAGGTGTTCGTCGAGATGACGAGACAGGGCGAGGGCCGCGCCACTGCGGAGGTCGAGCAGTGAGCCTCACGAGCCTCGACGTGACCGGCTTTTACGCCCTGCTCCGCCGCGAGGTCCTCCGGTTCGTCCGCCGCCCGCGCAACACGTTCGTCCCGCCGTTTATCACGAACGTGCTGTACTTCTCCGTGTTCGGCGTCATCCTCGGCGAGCGCATCAACGAAATCGCGGGCGTCCCGTACATCCTGTTTATCCTGCCCGGCCTCATCGTCCTCGGAGCCGTCTCCAACGCCTTCGAGAACGCCTCTTTCTCCATCTTCCACGGCCGCTGGAACCGCTACATCGAGGAGGCGCTGACCTCGCCGCTTTCGTACTCCTCGATGGTCGGCGCGTACGTCCTCTCCAGCGCGACCCGCGGCGCGCTCGTCGGCGCGCTCGTCGCGGTCATCGGCGCGTTCTTCACGTCCGTCGGCGTCGCCAAGCCGTTCTATCTGGTCGCCTTTATGCTCATCATCACTCTGCTGTTCGCGGGTCTCGGCGTGGTCGGCGGCCTCTGGGCCGACGACTTCGACGACTTGACGATGATGAACCAGTTCATCCTCCGCCCGCTGGTGTTCTTCGGCGGCGTCTTCTACTCGCTCAACGAGATTCCGGCGACCTTCCAGCAGGCGTCGCTGCTCAATCCGATGATATACATGGTCAACGGCGTCCGATACGGCTTCCTCGGCGTCACCGAGGTGGACCCGAACCTGTCTCTCGGCGTGCTGACGGCGCTCACGCTCGCCGTCGTCGGCCTCAACGTCGTGCTGTTCCGGCGCGGCTACGGGCTGACCGACTGAGACTAACCGGTCGACGCTTGGGCGACGGCGAGCCCTCGGGCGATGCAGTTCCCCGCCGCCGTTATTGTCTGGTTGACTGTATTTTCTAATGACAAGTATTTTGAAACCGGCTCGAAAACTCACGGTCGACGTATGGTATCAAAACCCTCCTCCGCGGCGTCGACGCGGACCGTCTCGGTCCTCGCCATCGTCGCGGCCGTCCTGGTTGGAGCATTCCTCGCCCCCGTCGTCTACGACGCGGCCGCGCCCACCCCTGACAGGGTCGCGGTCATCTCGGTCGACGGGACCATCACCTCCCACACAGCTGACCAGCTGGAAGAGGACCTACAAGAAGCGCGAGAGAACGAATCGATAAAGGCGGTCGTCCTGCAGGTCGACAGCCCCGGCGGCTCCGCGGCCGCGTCCGAGCAGATGTATCTGGCGGTCAACCGGACCGCCCAAGAGATGCCCGTCGTTTCGAGCGTCGAAGGAACGGGCGCGTCGGGCGCGTACTACACGATGCTCCCCTCCGAGAGCATCTACGTGACGCCCTCCTCGGTCATCGGGAGCGTCGGCGTCCGCGGGTCGGCCCCCATCGGCGGCACGTCCAACGAAATCCGCACCGGACCGGACAAGGCGTCGATGACCGTCGACCAGCGCGAAGCCCAGATTGAGACGCTGAAACACGCCTTCGTCGGTAGCGTCATGGAGCACCGCGGCGACGAGCTCTCGCTGTCGCGCGAAGAGGTCGCCTACGCGAAGGTCTACACCGGCGCTCGCGCCACGCAGAACGGCTACGCCGACGACATCGGCACGCTCCAGACGGCCATCGACCGCGCCGCCTCCGAGGCCGGCCTCGAAAACTACGAGGTCGTCGAGAAGGAGCCGCCGACCCAGTCCGGCATCATCCTTCTCAGCTCGCAGGACGGCAACTCGACGGTCGTCGTCGAAGAGAGTCCCATGGGCTACGACGGCGTTCGCGCGCCGCAGTTCCTGATGGTGTACGGACAAGTGCAGTACGAAGACGAGGTGATCGGCAATGTCTCAGCGTAACCTACTCCGCGCGACGGCCGTCTTCGCGGTCGCGCTCGGCCTCATCTTGGTCGGGGCCGCGGTGGCACCCTACGCCGTCCAACTCGGCGGCAACGACTCGACAGACACCCAAAACGCCGCGAAACAGGCGTTCAACGCGGACGAACTCGTCGCCACGCCCGGCCCCGAATCGGGCGAGGTGACGATGGACTCCAACGCCGCGTCGAAGACCGTCCTCATCGACGTCGGCCACGGCAACGACGTGAGCGAGTCCGACGTGCAACCGCTCGTCGACGCCCTCGTCGCCAACGGCCACGAAGTTGAGTACCTCACCCGCGAGGACGCCCAGCGGAACTTCAACGCCTCGCTCCGCCGGGCCGACGCCTTCGTCGTCGTCAACCCCGAACAGCCGTACACCGGCGGCCAACTCGACGGCCTCCGGTCGTTCGAAGACGCCGGCGGCCGCGTCGCTCTCGTCGGGGACCCGCAGTCCGCGGGCACGACGAGCATCCTCGGCCTCGTCAGCGTCTCGGTGTCGTCCGGCCCCACCGGCGGCGACGCCGGACTGACCTCCGACTACGGGGTCTCGTTCGGCTCCACGTCGCTGTACAACATGCACGACTACTACCTCAACTACGAGAACGTCTACGCCACGCCGGAGGGCGACACCGCCCTGACCGAGGGCGTCGACGAAGTCGTGTTCCGCGACGCCGCGCCGCTTTCGATTTCGGCCGACAGCGTCTCGCCGGCGCTCGTCTCCGGCGGCGAGACCCGCGTCGAGTCGATTCGTAAGTCCGGTCCGTACACGGTCGCCGCCCAGAGCGAGACGGTCGTCGCCATCGGCGACGCCGACTTCCTCACGCCCGAGTCGGCCTACGAGGCCGACAACGAGGTGCTCGTCGGCAACCTCGCGGACTTCCTCGTCTCCGGCGACAAGGAGTCCGGTGCGCCCGCTCCGGCCACGCCCGAATCCGGCGGCCCGGGTCCGGGCGGTTCAGCGCCCGGCCCGGCACCGGGTTCAGCACCCACCCAGGGAACCACGCCGACGCCGGCGTAACCGAGTCGCACCGACGCGACTGACACCACCCATCGACGACGCGACCGAAGCCGGACCCCCGGTTTCGACGCGTCCCGTTCGTTTCTTTCGAGGCTCAGTCCCCGCGCCCCCGAGCGGCGGCTCCCGGTCTCGTCAGGCGTCTTCGTCGCCGTCGCCCTTGTCGCTCGCCCGCGAGTGGACACCGATAAGACCCCCACGCGCCGAGTCGGAGTCATGCGCCAATTCATCGTCATCGGCCACGACGCGCCGACGACGCCCGAATTCTCACTCGACGACATCGCGGGCGGGGCCGGCCGCCTCGACGTGCTCTGTCGCTGTGTCAACTCCGCGTTCTTCCTCTCGCACGACATCCGCGAGGACGTTCGGGTCCACCTCGTCCTCGGAAACGAGTACACCATCCGCTTCGAGGGCTCCGAACTCCGCCGGCTCAACCCCGACGAGCGCTCCACCGCCGCCCTGATTCGCAAGGCGCTCGAAAAGCGCGAGGAGGCCATCGGCCACATGCCCGCCGAGTCGTCGCCGGGCGTCTCCATCCGCCGGATGGGTTTCGAGACGACGCTGGAAGAGGCCGCCAGCGACGCGACCGTGGTCGAACTCCACGAGGACGGCGACCCCGTGGTTCAGGTCGAACCGCCCGCAAACCCGCTTTTCGTCCTCTCGGACCACCACGACTTCACCGACGAGGAAGCCGAGTTGCTGGCGGCCGCCGCCGACGAGCGGGTCCGACTCGGCCCCGAAATCCTCCACGCCGACCACTCGATTACGGTCGCGCACAACTACCTCGATACGGCGGGCTATTCGCGGTACTGAGTCGGGGTCGGCGGTGTGCCACGCCGTCTGACGGTGGCCCGCAATCACAACTGTTAAACGCGACGGTGGCTTGCCTCAAAATGCGGGCCGGTGGGGTAGCTTGGTATCCTTCGGCCTTCGGGTGGCCGTAACCTCAGTTCGAATCTGAGCCGGCCCATATTCTCCCCACCTTTCACAACCCACGAGCGATAGCGAGTGGTCTGTGGTCGGAGATGGTGCTCGGAAGTGTGCTAAGGGCACGCGCCTGCGGCGCGAAAAACGCAAGCTGACTCCTTCGACCGTCGCTGTTCCAAATCAAGCAAGCGAAACGTTGGTTTGACTCCAAAGGTATTTCACTCCACCACAAGGTTACTACGACAAGAAGCCGTACTAGCGGTTTGGGTTAAATAAATGGTCAGCGCTGAATTACTGCCTTTGGCCCTGCTATACGTGGATAACCAGCGCGCCATCGAAGGGATAACTCGACTTCAGAAGCTAGTTTTCTAGCACAAGAAGAGAGTTCTTTAGAAATTGGCTACGAATACGAGGCTGACAAGTACGGGCCGTTTTCAAAAGAACTCTATGGAGCCCTCGACTCTCTGGAGTCTCGGAACCTGATTAAACGTGAGGTTGAGACGACACGTAGCGGGAATGAGAAATATACGTATCTACTCACCGATCGTGGAAGAGCGGTAATTAAAGAAATACTTTCGAATGAAGAGTATGAGCACGCTCGAAAGGTGTTCGAAGAGGCGCATTCGATTAAGAAACAGCACAACCAAGAGCCGCTTGACACTTTACTTCGTTATGTCTACCGGAAATATCCCGATTATACGGAGAACAGTACGATCAAGGAAGACTTATTCTAGCTATTCTTCGTCTTCATCCTCGACGATTGAACCCGCTATGTCTCTGATCTCTTGCTGAGTCTCGGTATCAACGTCCTTCTCTTCGGTGGTAAAGTCATCAAGTTCCGATTGTATAGGGATTCCTCCGAGTATTTCTTCGAGTATGCCTTCGAGTTTTTTCGGACTCTCATAGCCTTCCGTTTGGTCGATAGGACCATTCTCTTTCTCTTCTGAAATAGCTTGAGTACGCTCTTGATCGGGATCTTCGATTGTAAATATGACCCTAGAAATCGCTTCTTCCCTTAGAAGGATGCTCCGACCAAGATCATGCTGAGTGATACGCTCACCCCCATCCTGTGAGTAGACAACCTCATACGGGTTATCTAAGAACAACTCTCTACGATTCTCGTCCCAAGCTGTTTCGTTAAACTCGCCTTGAATTACCGTTTCGTCGTTCATTACGACTTCAATCTCTTCGCCGTGACTGGGTACTTCGTTGAATGCATAATGCCAAGGTTGGCGACGGTCCAAAGAACGTCCTCGGTGGAGTATTTTATCTACGCCAAGTCCAATAAGTGCGCTTCCCCCACTTGAAATTACAACATGCAGTAGGTAGAGCGTGAGAAGAACTGGTAAAGTAAGCGCAAGTATCTGCTCTTCTGAGACGATGTTGAGATTTGTAGCGGTATCAGTCGCTAATCCATCTATGAATTCGTAGTACAGTGGGCTTGCAAAATACAGCGTAAGAAGCGAGATGATACTGACGAACGTACTGTATACTACCCACTGAATCCGGGTAAGCGATGCATTCTTTTTTGAGAGCAAATAGTAGAACTCGATACCGAGAAGGCCCGGTACTACCAGTAACAAAATAGTTAGTAGGCTTACTGGTAGTGTCCCCAGTGAGGCCATCATAACTACCGTCTGAATGGTCTCTGAAAAAGATATCCTTATTTTAGATATCTTCTTTATTGAAGATCTGTTGTGGTCTGATTTTTGCTTGCTTTGACTCCAGATGACTTCCAAAGTCGCAGAACGATGATTTTAGACTCCCCCCACCTTCGCGGTTCACACATGAACAACTCGAATACCGGGGCCTAAAGCTTTGGAGAGCTCAAATACTAGATCCCCCTCACAGCTACGGGTCTTCGGTGGTTCCTTTTGAATACTCGAAATCGTCCGGCCTTCCCACTCCCAATACATTAGGCCAGCCTAAACAAGCGGGAGAAAAGTATCGACGGCCCACTGTCGTCCGAGAACCGAAGCAATTATCTATTTTAGGCGGGCCTAAAAACTATGGAGCACGACGAGACGCCACGGACGGGACTGACGCGGCGCGACTACGTGAAGTACGGCGGCGCGGCGGTCGGCGGCGGGCTGCTCGCCGGCTGTACCGGGGGAAGCAATTCGGAATCGACGGCGGACGGCGAGACCGACGCCCCGACGCAGACCGCGACCGAAGCGGCCACCGAAACGGGGACCGAATCGCCCGCGGACGCGTCGTACTCAGTGACGATGTCGCCGGTCGGCACCGTCGAGTTCGACGAGCCGCCCCAGACCATCTTCACGCGGCTTTCCCACCACGCGGGGATGGCGTTCGCGCTCGGCCGCGGCGACGACGTCAACGCGGTCAACGGGCCGGCGTACTACGACGCGACGTGGAAGCAGTTCACGGCGCGGCTCCCCGGCATCGAAGTCGACTGGGCCGACCTGTACCCCTCGTGGGAGACGAGCAAGGAGAAGCTCTACGAACTCGACAGCGACGTGCATCTGGCCGACCCCGCGTCGGTCGTCCAACTCGAACAGTGGGACATGGGCGACATCGAGGAGGTCGCCGAGAACATCTCGCCGTGGTTCGGGAACTCGCTGAGCGCCCGTCACGCGTCGCCGACGGACGAGTGGACCGGCGACTACGAGTACTACACGCTGTGGGAGCAGTTCGAGAAGGTCGCGCAGGTGCTCGGAGAGGAGGAGCGCTACGAGGCGCTTGCGGCCGTCCACGACGACGTGCTCGCCACCATCGAGGCGGGGCTGCCGCCGGAAGACGAGCGCCCGAGCGTCGTGTTGCTCACCGCATCCGACATCGAAAAGCAGGTGTGGGCGTACACGGTCGGCAACCCCGGCTTTATGACCTCGCACATCCGGCCGCTCGCACCGCACGACGCGTTCGAGGGCTCCACCGAGTCGGGGTCGACCGTCGATTTCGAGGCGCTGTTGGAGGCCGATCCCGACGTTCTGCTCTTCCTGAGCGGGATGCAGCCGAGCGTCAGCATGAATGACCTCCGGGCGACGCTCGAAGCCGACCCCGTCGCCGCGGAGATTTCGGCGGTCCGGAACGGTCGGGTCTACCCGCAGGGCGCGCGCTATCAGGGGCCGATTCTCAACCTCTTCCAGCTTGAGATGAGCGCCAAGCAGTTCTATCCCGAGGCGTTCGGGGAGTGGCCGACCTCGGACGGCGGCCCGTACCCCGAAATCCCGGAAGACGAACAGCTGTTCGACCGCCAGCACGTCGCCGACATCATCAACGGCGAGTTCTGAGGGGTCTCGCCGCCGCTTTTTCGGCCAGCGACCGGCCCCGAACCCGCCGGCATCCCCGCCCGGCACAAGAGATTTGGTCCGTCCTCGACTCCACCAGCTAGACAGATGACGGACCGACCCGCGGTCGACAGACGGGCGTTCCTCGCCGCGCTCGGGAGCGCCGGCGTCGGATCGCTCGCCGGCTGTTCGGCCCTCGGCAGCGACGCGACCGAAACCACCAGCACCGCCGCTCCGACCGCGAGCGTCGATGACCACGTCGCCCGCGACCTCGCCGCGCGGTTCGCGCCGACGCTCTATTTCGACGCCGACGAGACGTGGTTCCCGACGGACCCGCGGTCGTACGCGAGCGACCGGGACGGCGAGACGGTCGTCGACGGCTTCGACGCGCTCGACGGCTACCACGCGACCCGGCGGGAGACCGGCGAGCGAGCGCCGGAACCGACGGTGTTCTACAACGTGGTCGGCTACGAGGACTCGTCGCTGACGGCGGTGCAGTACTGGTTCTACTCGGTGTTCGACCAGTTCACGACGAACTTCCATTGGCACGACTGGGAGGTGTTGCACGTCTTCGTCGATACGGCGGGCGACGAGCCGGTCCCCCAGCTGTACGTCGCGAGTTCGCACTCGCGGTCGGTGCCGAACAACGAGTTTCTCGACCCGGACCCGGCGCGCCCGCCGCGGGTGCTGTCGGAACTCGGGTCGCACTCCAGCGCGCTGTCGCTCAACGACCGCGCCGACCGGTTCCAGCGACTCCCGACCGGCGGGACGTTCGCGGACATCACGAACCGAGCGCTCGACCGCATCGAGGACGCCGCGGAGATACCCATCGCCTACGGGCTTCCGCGAGACGAGGGCGCGCGCCTGCCCTACGTCGTTCCGGAACTCGACGGCGCACCGGTGTACGAAGACGAGCGACTCCCGTCGGTCACTCGCGAGTCTCTGGTCGGCGAGGCGCTCACGGTGCGGTCGTTCGACGCGCTGTCGTCGCCGCCGACGGACCTCCCGGCGCGGGCGACGGGGCTGGTGTTCGCCACCGAGACGGCGGACGCCGCCACCGACGCGGGCGCGGACACGACCGCCGACGCGGACGCCGCCACCGACGCAGACATCGAGTACGCGCTCGTCCCCGCGGGTGAGGTCGAGCACATTACTGAGTTCACCGGGCCGCAACTGAGCTTCGAGTTCGCGGTCCCGGGCTTCGTCGAGGACGCGATTGCGAGCCACCTCACGACGACGAGCGCGCCGTGGAGTCAGCCGCGCTACGCCGACCCCGCGGCCGACATCACCGACCCGACCCACCGGAGCGAACTCGCGGACCGATACGACGCCGTCGACGACCCCTCGACGCTCAACACGCTGTTCGTCCGGGTGACGGAGGCCGTCACCGACGCGGACGCGCCGGACGGCGAGGGCGTGACGACCCGCGAGTCCGGCGTCGAGTCCGTCCTCCTCTTAGAGAGCGACCCGGAGGCCGCGCCGACGTTCGGCGGTCTCGGCGTCCTTCGGGACGTGCCCGCGGGCGAGCACCGACTCACGGTCAACGGCGCGGGGTCGGCACCACACAGCGAGTCGGTTCGGGTCGGTGACGCGGGTTCCGGTTCTGCGTCCGCATCGGAGCCCGAACCGTCACCCGGCGGCGGCGATGCGGGCGAAACAGTCGTCACGGCCGGTGTTGACGGCGAAATCCCGCTCGTCGCGCGGGAGTCCGCGACGAAAGTCGAGGTCGACACCGACGGGACGGACCGCGACCTGACGGCGCTCGCGCTCGAAGACGATTTCGGCGGCCGACTGTACGACGCGCCGCTGTCCGGGCCGGACGCCGTCTACGTCCACCGCGGCGGCGCGTACACCGTCGAGGTCCGCGACAGCGACGACGAACTCGGCGCGTTCCGGGTGAATCCCGACCCCGACCCCGACCCCGGTCCTGACTCGGATGGGTCGGATGCGGATTCGAACGGCGACCCCGCGCCCGCGTCGATTCCGAGCGTCCGCATCGACGAACCCCGAACCGGGAAAGCGTCGCTTGCGACATTCCTCGCGGACATCTCCGCGGAGACGGCCGCGGCGGTGGCGGCGGCCGACGGTGGGGGCGACGACAGCGACAGCGACGATTCGGACGACTCGGCGGACACGACCACCTCGGACGGCGCGACCCGAACGCCGACGGGTGGCGGGCAGGCGAACGCGGTTCGCGGGCTGGCGCAGGCGCTCGAATCGGTCGCGGAGGCCGCGCGCCGGGCCGCCGAACGCGCCGAGTCGGGCGACCGCGGGCGGGCGGACGAGAGTCTCGACACCGTCGCCGCGCGACTCGAACGCGTGGCCGAGCGGTTGGCCGAGGCTCGCGGAGAGCTTCCGGGGTCGCTCTCGCGGGCGACGGACCGCCGGCTCGAACAGGCGCGCCGTCGCTCCGAGCAGGCCCGCGCGGCCGACACGCTCTGAGTGGCTCGGGTCCGTGGTTACCTGACCGCGAACGCGTCGCTCGCCGGTCGAATATACGCAAAATGTAAGTTATCGTTCTGCCGCGAAACGCGGCGTACTAAATTAGTTTAAAGGCGCGTGAGGTTCGTCGCGCGGGGGCCCTTGGGGGCCTGCTCGATGTCGAACTCCACATCCGTGCCTTCTTCGAGGTCCGGGCCGCCGATGTCTTCCATGTGGAAGAACACGTCGTCGTCAGCATCGTCCGTCGAAATGAAACCGTAGCCGCCAGTGTCGTTGAAGAAATCAACGTTTCCTTTCGCCATTGCTTTTGAACACACACGCCCTTTACGGATAAGACTTGTGAGGGTCGTGTTGTCACGGGGTTATTTTATTGAATATATTTCTGAATCGTAGATGTTTGTAGACAAATGTTCTGGTATGTCGGTTCTCGACGCGCTCACCTAGTGGTTCGACGGCGATTGCGGGATTACCTGTGGTATCGACAGTTCTGTTCTCCGAGACAGTCGGGCGCGGCCGACGAGGCTTTACGCGTGGCCGGACGGTCTCCGACACCGTGGATGCTAACGACGTTCGTCGGAAGTGGGCAGACCGGTCGGGAGAGTTCTCGCCGGAGTACTACGCGTACTACGGGCCGAACGAGACGAGCGAGGCGATTCGGCGGGTGTTCGACGAGCGACTCGACGCCTCGGCGTCGATTCTCGAACTCGGTTGCGGACCCGGCCGACACCTCTCGCACCTCCGCGAACACGGCTTCGAGAACCTCCACGGCGTCGACATCAACCCCGACTGCTTCGAGGTGATGGCCGACGCCTACCCCGACCTCGACGACTGCGGGACGTTCCACGCCGCCGCCATCGAGGAGGTCGTCGAGGCGTTCTCTCCGGGGCAGTTCGACGCCGTCTACTCCGTCGAGACGCTCCAGCACGTCCACCCCGACGACGCGTGGGTGTTCGAGGCGGTCGCTCGGAGCGCGAGCGACTACGTCGTCACCGTCGAAAACGAGGGCGACCGGTCGGTGCCGCCCGAGGACCGCGGCGTCAACGACGAGGAGTACGACTTCCCGCTGTACTACCGCGACTGGGCGGCCGTGTTCGAGCCGTTCGGGTTCGAACAGGTCGCCTGCGAACACGGCGACCGCGACACCCGCCGCGTGTTCCGCCGGGTCGACTGAGCCCGCGAGCGCGGCCGCCCCGCGTTCACCTCAGAAGCCCCCGTAGCGGAGGTACACCATGTCGGCGATGAGGACGAGTTGGAACACACCCTGCACGCCGCCGAGCATGGCGTTCTGTTTTCCGATGGCCGAGATGACGCCGGGGTCCGGGTTCTCGGAGGTCATCTCGAAGTACATCCGTATTTCGCCGGGCATCAGGAAGCCGAAGCCCTGCACCGAGAGAATCGTGACGACCACGAGCGCGACGACGATGGCCGGAGTCGTCATCCGGAAGTCGCTGATGGTGGTTGCGACCCACGCGAGCGACCCGACGGTGGCGACGGCGAAGGCGACCTGCCAGCGCCGGTCGCGCCACGCGTTCAGCCGGCGACCGAGCAGGAGGCAAATCGGAATCAGGTTCGCGGCGGTGAACAGCGCGAGCCACGGTTCGGCGTGGGGAAACACGCCGAGTCGCTGGGCGAGCGTGATGCCGCCCGCGATGGTGACGAGCGCCATCGACGGGAGGAAAAACGAGGTCTTCGGCGTGAGGCGCTCGAACACCGCGGCGCTCTGTTCGTCGCTCAGGCCGCCGATGACCGGCCCGAGAATCGCTCCCATGAACAGGTCGGTGCCCGTCCAGAGCAGCCCCGCCATGACGTGGACGAACGTGTGTTGCTGGAGCGACCCGACCGTCACCGCGTAGGCGAGCGCGACCACCGAGACGGCGACGATGCCGCCCGCAAAGGCCGGGTTCGCCCGTCGTGCCATCCCACCGATCGTCCCACCGATCGATGCCCTGTGTTGGCTCATCACATTCGAGACGCGTATCACCGATGATAAATCCGGCGACGGACGCACTTATCCCCTCCAATCACCACCGTCCGACCATGACTGACGCCCTCTCGTTCGATATCGCGAGCGTCGACGACGTTGCGGCCAACCGCGACGAGGTCGTCGCCGCGGTCGAGGCCCACGCGGGCACCATCGCGCGCGAACTCGCCATCCTCCAGGGCGGCGACTACGGCCAAGAGACGTTCAAGACGCGCCGCGGGACGTGGACGCTCAAGTACGAGGCGGGCGCGCTCCAGTATCTCCGGTTCAAGGGGAAGTCGGGCGGCGAGACCTACGTCGTCTCGACCAAACAGCCGCCGGAGCCGAAGGCGCTCGCGACGGCGATGCAGGACTACCCGGCGTTCGTGGAGGCGTACAACGACCACGTCGAGTCGCTCGACGGCGTCCTCGACGACGTGCCGACGGCGTTCCCCGCGGTGACGACGACCGAGGAAATCGTCGCACAGCGGGACCAACTCGTCTCGACCATCCGCGAGGTGGCCGACACCATGGCGGGCGAACTCAACCGCTTCGACGGCGAGTACGGCACCTTCACCCAGCGGGTCGGCGGCACGCGCTGGGAGCTGAAGTGGGACGGCCCGCAGGCGTCGTACCTCCGCGTCGGCGGCGAGGGCGGCATCTACCTGCTGTCGCAGTACGAACCGCCCGCCGCGCCCGACGTGCGCGAACTCGCCGGCGACTTCGCCGCGTTCGTGGAGGCGTACAACGAGTACGTCGACGACCTCGAAGCCGACCTCGCGACCGTCTCGTTCGACGACGCGGGGTAGCGGGGTATCGCGACGCTTTTGGAAACGCCGCCGTCACCTGATGCTATGAGCGACGACGACCTCGCGTGGGAGACCACCGACACGCGCATCGACTACTCGTGTCCCGGCTTCGACATCCGCATGGACGACGTTCGGCTCCCCGACGGGACCGAGACGGACTTCCACTACGTCGACGAGCCGGCGGCGGTCGTCGTCCTCCCCTTCACCCCCGACGGCGACGTGGTCGTCATCGACGAGTGGCGACAGGCCGTCGACCGGACGAACCGCGGCCTCCCCGCCGGCGGCACCGAACCGGACGACGACGACTACGCCGCGGCCGCCCGGCGCGAACTCGCAGAGGAGACCGGCCACGAGGCCGAGACGGTCGAACCGCTCGTGACCGTCGAGCCGGCCAACGGCATCGCCAACTCCGTCCACCACTACTTCGTCGCGCGCGGATGCGAGCCGAGCGCCGACCGGAACCTCGACTTCAACGAGAGCATCCGCCCGACGACGGTCGGCTACGACGACCTCAAGGGGGCCGTCCTCGCGGGCGAGGTCCGCGACGCTAGGACGGTCCTCGGCGTTCTCTACTACGAACTCGCCGGCGAGTAGCGCGGTCACTCGCGCGCCCGCGTTCGCCCCTCGAACCCCGTTCCGAGGCGAGAAGGATTTTGACGCCGGCGCTCCAACTGGTCGCCTGTGTCTACTACGACGCGTTTCCCCGACCTCGCTCGGTCCTTCCTCGCAGCTATCGCCCTCGGCGGCGGCGGTCTCGTCGTCGGCACGATACTCGTCTTTATCACGCAGTTCGCGGCGGCGAGCGCGGGCGTCGAACTGACGCCCCTCGCGCTCGTCGTCACGTCGCTCATCCTCTTGCAGGGCATCGCCTTCGGCGGGGTCGCCCTCGTCTACACCAGATACCGCGGCCTCGACCGCTCGTACTTCGGCGTCTCGATGCCGTCGCTCCGCGACCTCGTCGCGGTCGTCCTCGGCTACGTAACCGCGCTCGTCGCGGCGTTCGTCGGCGCGTTCCTCGTCTCGACGTTCGGCGTCCAAGCGGGGTCGAACCAAGTGACCGAAATCGCCGCACAGGACCCCGAAGTGCTGTTGCTCCTCGTCCCGGCGTCGTTCCTCCTCATCGGCCCCGGCGAGGAACTGCTGTTCCGCGGGGTCGTCCAGAACCGCATCCGCGAGTCGTTCGGCCCGGTGCCGGGCATCGCCCTCGCCAGCGCCATCTTCGCGGCGATTCACTACGTCGCGCTCACGGGCGGCGCGGGCGGCCGCCTCGTCACAATCGGCATCCTGTTCCTCCCGAGCGTCGTCTTCGGCACGGCGTACGAACTGACCGACAACATCGCCGTCCCGGCACTCATCCACGGCGCGTACAACGCGACGCTGTTCTCGCTCGCGTACCTCGTGTTCAAGCTCACCGAGATGAGCCCCGGCGGGGTTCCGACCGAACTGCTGTTCTGAACCGTCGCCGATACCAGCCTTTTTCCTTCGCTATCCCCTCCGTCAGACGTGTTCTTCTCCACACTCGTGTCGGCCGTCCAGGGGCTTGTTCCGGCGGCCGTCACGGTGGATATGCTCGTCGTCTTCGCGCTCATCCTCCTCTCTCTCGTCTTGTTCGCCACCGAGTGGCTCCCCATCGACGTGACCGCCATCGTCGTGATGGTCCTCCTGATGGTGCTGGAGCCGTGGACGCAAATCACCCCGCAGGAGGGGCTCTCGGGCTTCGCCAGCCCCGCAACCATCACCGTATTGGCGATGCTCATCTTGAGCACTGGCGTCAACCGAACCGGCATCGTCCAACACATCGGACGAAAGATGGCCGCGTTCGCCGGCAACAGCCAAACGAAACAGCTCGCCGCGACGATTAGCGTCACCGGCCCGGTGTCGGGGTTCATCAACAACACGCCGGTCGTGGCCATCCTCGTCCCGGTCGTCGCGGACCTCGCGCACAAGGGCAAGACCTCGCCGTCGAAGCTCCTCATGCCGCTTTCGTTCGCCTCGATGCTCGGCGGCACCCTGACGGTCATCGGCACATCGACGAACATTCTCGCCAGCGACATCGCGGCCCAACTCGGGCGGGAGTCGCCCGGCCTCGGCCTCCACGCCTTCGGCATGTTCGAGTTCACCAAACTCGGCGTCATCGTCTTCGCGGTCGGCTCGGTCTACCTCATGACGGTCGGCGTTCGTCTGCTCCCGAAGCGGGTTCCCGCCGAGGACGACCTCGTCGAGGAGTACGCGCTCCAGGAGTATCTCGCCGACGTGGTCGTCCCCGCCGATTCGTCGCTCATCGGCCAGACCGTCCAAGAGGCCCTCGGGAACGACGACCTCGATATCGACGTGTTACAGCTCATCCGCTACGGCGAGCAGTTCTTGGAGCCACTGGCCCGCAAGGAGATTCACGAGAACGACACGCTTCGGCTCCGCACGAACCGGGAGACGCTCGAACGAATCATGCGCTCGGAGGGGCTCACGTTCGTCGGCGGCCCCCGCTCGGAGAGCGAGCTCCACCCGGGCGAAGAAGAGCCGGTCATGGTCGAAGTCGTCATCCCCTCGGGTTCGTTTCTCGTCGGCGAGAGCCTCGCCAGTTCGACGTTCCGCCAGCGCTACGACGCGAACGTCCTCGCCTTCCGGACCCGCGGGAAGGTCGTCCGCGACCGGTTCGAGGACATCGATATCCGCGTCGGCGACACGTTACTCGTGCAGGCACCGCCCGACAGCCTCACGCGGCTCGTCCAAAACGAGGATTTCATCGTCGCCCACGAGTTCGACGACGCCGACTACCGAACCGAGAAGACGCCGTTCGCCGTCGCCATCATCGCCGGCGTCGTCGCGCTCCCGGCGTTCAACGTCCTTCCCATCGTCGTCTCGGCGCTCGGGGGCGTGGTCGCGATGATTCTCACCGGCGTCCTCAAGCCGAACGAACTGTACAAATCGGTCGAGTGGAACGTCATCTTCCTGCTGGCGGGCGTCATCCCGCTCGGCGTCGCGCTCCAACAGACGGGTGCCGCGGCGCTCCTCGGTGACGCCGTCGCCTCGACGGCGACGTTCCTCCCTGCAATCGGCGTGCTGTGGGTGTTCTACCTCGCGACCGGACTGCTCACGAGCGTCATCTCGAACAACGCGAGCGTCGTGCTCATGATTCCGGTCGCCGCCAGCGCCGCCCAATCAATCGGGGCCAACGCGTTCTCGTTCGTCCTCGCCGTGACGTTCGCGGCGTCGACGGCCTTCATGACTCCCGTCGGCTACCAGACGAACCTGTTCGTCTACGGCCCCGGCGGCTACACGTTCTCCGACTTCCTCCGCGTCGGCGCGCCCTTGCAGTTGCTCCTGTCGGTCGTCACCGTGGCCGGCATCGCCTTCTTCTGGGGCGTCGGCGCGTAGGCGCGTAGGTGCGTGACCCTCGTTGTGCGAGTCGGCGGAAAAACATCGGGGCGCTCGCGCGTGCGCCGGTCGTCGGTCAGTTCGGTCGGTCGTCGCCGGCCCCGTCGGCCCGCATCGCTCGGTTCGGGGCCGAAGCCGCGGGCGTCGCTGTCTCGCCGCCCGGTGCGCCGCCCGTCGCTCGCCCGGAGTCGAACTGCGAGACGAGCGATTTGAGCTGTTGTGCGCGCTCCGAGAGCGACGAGGACGACGCCGCGATTTGCTGGGTCGCCGCCGTCTGCTCTTCGGCCGCGGCGGAGACGTTCTGCGCCTCGGACGCCGTCTGGTCGCTGAGGTTCGTTATCTCGTCCATCATCGTGACGACCTCCTGGGTCGACTGCGCCTGCTCGTCGGTGGCGCTGCTGATGGACTGGATGGAGTCGTTGCTGTCTTCGATTTTGTGGACGATTTCCTCGAGCACCTCGACCGTCTCGCCGACGGTCTCGCGGCTGGATTCGACCTCGGATTGCGTCTCGAAGGTGTCCTCGGCGACGTTCTCGGTCGACTGCTCGATGTCGCGGATGAGCGAGTCGACCTCTTGGGTCGCCTCGGCGGTCTCCTCGGCGAGCGTCTTCACCTCGCTTGCGACGACGGCGAAGCCCTCGCCCGCGTCGCCCGCGCCCGCCGCCTCGATGGAGGCGTTGAGCGCGAGGATGCTCGTCTTCTCCGCGATGTCGTCGATGAGGTCGACGACCTCGCTAATCTGCGTGACCGACTGCTGGAGTTCCTCGACCTCGTCTACGGTCTCGGTCGACCGCGACTCCAACTGCTCCATCTTCTCGATGGTCGAACTGGCGGCCTCCTGGCTCTCCTTGGCGCGCCCGACGGTCTGTTGGGACTGTCGCGCGATTTCCTCGGACGAGGAGGCAATTTCCTCGATGGTCGCAGAGAGGTTGCTCAGTTCGGACTCCGCGGCGTTGAGGTTCCGGTGTTGGGTCTCGTTGCCCGCCGAAATCTCCTCGATGCTGTTGGCGACGTCCGTGCTCGTCGTCTTCACGGCGTTCGCGCTCGCGGTGACTTCGGAGCTTTCGTCGTCGACCTGCTCGGCGAACGTCTGAATCTGGACGATGACCGAGTCGATGGCTTCCAACATCTCGTTGAAGCCTCGGCCGATGCGGCGCATCGCGTCGTTCTGGCTCTCGGCGTCGACGCGGACGGTAAGGTCGCCGTCGGCGGCCGTCTGCATCGCGTCGCCGTAGTTCTCCGCCTGTCGTTCGAGGTCCGTCGTGAGCGCGTCGAGTTCGCGCCGCCGTTCGTCGGCGTCGTCGACGAGTTCCTTCATGTCCGCGACGATGGCGAGCGTCGCGGTGCCGCCGATGGCGAAGACGGCGACCGTGGCGGTCATGAGCGGCGAGGTCACGAGGTTGAATATCTCGGTGTAGAACCCGAGTTTCTCCATCGTGAGGCTGAACATCCACAGAATCGCCAGCACGGAGGCGAACGCGTACGTCAGCCAGAACGACGCTTCCGCGTCGGTGTCGCGGTAGTTGAGCCACGCTAGCACCGCCGCGCCGATGAACCCGAGGGTCCCGATAGCGTCGAACAGCGCGTCGATTATCACGAGGCGTCACCGCCCTTGATGACGTTTTTCCGACGGAGGTACGCCGCCGCGAAGAAGGTGACTCCCGCGAGGCCGATGCCGAACGCGTGCTCGACGAAGTTGAGCACCGACCCGAGGAACAGCGCCTCGAGGTTCGTCGCGACCATCCCGACCACGAGCAGGACGTACCCCGCGGCGAACAGTTTGGTCTCCTCTCTGTACTGCGTGATAACCGGTATCAGCCCGACGAGGGCGACGGCGAGCGCGGTTACTTCGAGTGGTGATAAATCGGCTAACATCTATCTTCTCGGTTGAATCAATCTCTTTGTAAACTGTTCGCCTAAAAAATCACGTTTGATATCCCTCCTGTCTATTTTTCTAGAATATTTTGATGAATGAACCGGTATGTCGTCGTACGTCTATTTTTCACCCCGGCGACCGGCCCGCGAACGCAACTCTTACCGCCGCCCTCGGGAAACGACAGTCCATGCGCGACCATTTCGAACTCCGCGACGGGGACCTCGCCGGGCGCATCGGCCGGCTTTCGGTCCCGCGTGCGGGGGTCACCGTCGAGACGCCGGCGCTCCTGCCGGTCGTCAACCCCAACATCGACACGATTTCGCCCGCGCGACTGGCGTCCGAGTTCGGCGCGGACATCCTCATCACCAACTCCTACATCATCAAGACGAACGAGCACCTCCGCGAGGAGGCGCTGGACGTGGGCCTCCACGAGATGCTCGACTTCGACGGGGCCATCATGACCGACTCGGGGTCGTTCCAGCTCGCCGAGTACGGCGAAATCGACACGACGACCGAGGAGATTCTGCAGTTCCAGCGCGACATCGGTACCGACATCGCCACCCCGGTCGACATCCCGACGCCGCCGGACGTGGCCCGCGAGCAGGCCGAAACGGACCTCGAACTCACGAGGCAGGCCCTCGCCGACGCCGAGGCCGCCGACACGGGCGAGATGCTCGTCAACGCCCCCGTTCAGGGGTCGACCTATCCGGACCTCCGCGAGGAGGCCGGCCGCCACGCCGACGCGACCGACCTCGACGTGTTCCCCGTCGGCGCGGTCGTGCCGATGATGAACGCCTACCGCTACGACGACATGGTCGACGCCGTCGCGGCCGCCAAGCGCGGCCTCGGCGTCGACGCCCCGGTTCACCTGTTCGGCGCGGGCCACCCGATGATGCTCGCGCTCGCCGTCGCGCTCGGTTGCGACCTGTTCGACTCCGCCGCCTACGCCCTCTACGCCCGCGACGGGCGGTATCTCACCGTCCGCGGGACCGAACACCTCGAAGACCTCGACTACCTCCCGTGTACCTGTCCCATCTGCACGGAGTACTCGCCGGACGACCTCCGCGAGAAAGGGTCGAAACGACAGGAACAGCTGCTCGCCGAGCACAACCTCCACGTCACGTTCGCGGAACTCCGCCGCATCAAGCAGGCCATCCGCGACGGCGACCTGATGGAACTCGTCGAGGAGCGCGCCCGCTCGCACCCGGCGATGCTCGACGGCTACCGCGCGCTTCTCGACCACGTCGACCAGCTCGAACGCGAGGACCCCGCCTCGAAGGGCGCGTTCTTCTACGCCTCCAACGAGAGCGCCCACCGGCCCGAGGTCGCGCGCCACCACGACCGCATGGACCGCCTGACCGCCGAGGGTCACGTCCTCCTCACCGAGGGCGGCATCCCCTCCGGCGACGACTTCGACGCGACGTGGCGGGTCGTCCCGCCGTTCGGTCCGTTCCCGCGGTCGCTCTCCGAGACGTACCCGCTCACCGCCGAGGTCCCCGAGCGCCTCGACCGCGACGCCTACGAGCAGGCCGCCCGCGGCGTCTCGCGACTGGTCGAGGAGAACCCCGACGCGGCGTTCACGCTGGCGCACGACGACTGGCCCGAGTCGGCACTCGCCCGCGTGCCCGAGTCGGTCGAGTTGGAGTCGCTGTCGGCGGTTTCGGAGCGATTGGGCGACGAGGCGTCGGAGGCTGACGACGAGAGCGGCGTGGATGACGGCAACGACGCGAGCGACGACGGGCGCGTCGAGGGCGACGCCGCCGGACTGTCGGACGAGTAGCGCCGACCCGGTCGGTCGCGTCCGTGCCTGTCGGTCGATGCTCTTAGGTTCACCCGACGTATCAACGAACACGATGGAGGCTGTCCTCTGGTACGTGCTCACGGGAACCCGCGGGGGCGAAAACCGTGTGCGTATTCTCAAGACCGTAGAGGAGCAGCCGCGAAACGCCAACCAACTGGCCGAGACGCTCGACCTCGACTACAAGACCGTCCGGCACCACCTCGACGTGCTCATGGACAACGACGTGGTCCAGCGAAGCGGCGACGACTACGGCGCGGTCTACCTCCCGTCGCCGCGGTGTCGCGCCAACTGGGAGACCGTCGAGACCATCGTCGAGCGGATGGACTGAGCATGCGAGTCACGGACGCGGTGATTATGGAAAGATTTGGGAAAGCGTATATCAGGATGACGGGGAAAGGAGAGAACGAATGAGTATCTGGGTGGACGTCGCGACGGTCTCCTCGGGCGTCAACGTCGTCGTGCTTCTCGCACTGTCGGCGGTGTGGGCCCGAAACTACCTGACCTTCAGGTCCAAACACGCCGTCGGTCTCCTCGTGTTCGGCCTGTTCCTCCTCGCCGAGAACGCGCTGGCGTTCTACATGTACATCCTCGACCCGACGCTCTCGGGGTGGTTCAGCACCGACGTGCCCGTCATCGCCTGGCGGCTGATGATGCTGTTGCACGTCTTCGAGACGTTCGGCCTCGTGTTCCTCGCGTGGATCACGTTCGACTGAGGCCTCGCACTCCCGGTTGCTTTCCTTCTCGCCTCCGCCTGCTCCGCCCGCTCAGTCGCGGTGTTTCCGCTCGTGAGTCGGATGTTCCGAGATGTAGACGCTCGTGTGGTCCGGCACGTCTTCTGTGACCCACGAGTTCGCGCCGATGCTCACGTGGTCGCCGACGGAGACCGCGCCGAGCACTTTGGTCCCCGCGCCGATGACGACGCTGTCACCGATGTCCGGATGGCGTTTGTACCCCTTCTTGAGCGAGTGTTCGTCGTCTTCGTCCTCCTCGAAGTGGAGCGCACCGAGCGTCACGTCCTGATAGATGCGCGCCCACTCGCCGATGGTCGTCGTCTCGCCGATGACGACGCCGGTGCCGTGGTCGATGAAGAAGTAGTCGTCGATGGTCGCGCCGGGGTGGATGTCGATTCCCGACTCCATCTTCGCGTACTCGGTGAGTTCGCGGGCGTACGCGGGCGCGCCGGCCTCGTAGAAGGCGTGTGCGACGCGGTGGACGACAATCGCCTGTACGCCCGGATACGACCGGATGATTTCGACGTAGCTGCGCGCGGCGGGGTCGCCTTTGTACGCCGCCTCCACGTCTTTCTTCAGCCGCTCGCGGATATCGGGGAGTCGCCTGACGACTTCGTCCACGATGGGCGCGGGGTCCTCGTCTATGTAGGGGTCGATACCGGAGTAACAGAGCGCGCCGAAGTTGGCGACGCCGTCGCGGAGGAGTTCCTCGTCGCCGACCCACGGCCCCGCGTTCCAACACCGGGGAAACAGGAGGCGCTTGATGAGGTCGACGTCCTCTCGCAGGTGGTTCCGGCGCGGGAACGAAAGCGACGTGTCCGTGGGGAAGGGGTCGTCGTCGGCGCGGTAGGACGCCGCGAGCCCGAGATGCGCGTCGCCCGTGTAGCTGTAAGACATCCGATAGCGATAGTTGGTGGACGAGCGGTATTTAACCCCGTCTCATCGGGCCCGATTCGCCGCCTTCGAGTCGCGGATCGTGTGTTCGAACTGGCGCTCGACAGCCGGCGCGTTCGCTCTGCCGACCCGGCGTGAGCCAACCGCCGGATAAGGATTCTGGCCGCCGAAATCGGGCGACTGGGGACACATCGGGGAGAGATTTGGGTGACAGTTCGGAAAATCTTCTTTTAAATATTCCTCCCCCTCTGAGACATGCGACGCACACTCGCAGTGTTGATGACACTCGTCGTGGTCGTCGGGGGCATCCCGGCGGCCGCAGCGGCACAACAGGAGACCACGGCCGTCTCCTTCGAGAACCAAGCGACCGGCGGCACGACCGTCACGGTCGACTCCGTCACGCTCCCCGAGGGCGGCTTCGTGACGATTCACGACGCCTCCGTCACGGACGGCAACGTCCTCGGGAGCGTCGTCGGGTCGTCGGCGTACCTCGACGCCGGCACCCACGAGGACGTGACCGTCCGCCTCGACGACCCCGTCGACGAGTCCGGCACGTTCGTCGCCATGCCCCACATGGACTCCGACGGCGACCGCGTCTACTCGTTCGTCGCGGCCAACGGCGAGGCCGACGGCCCGTACACGGCCGACGGGAGCGCCGTCGTCGACACCGCGACGGTCAACGCGAGCGCGACCGTCTCGATGTCCGACCAGCCCACGACCGGCGACTCGGTCGTGGTCGACCGGGTCGAACTCTCGCAGGGCGGCTTCGTGACGATTCACGACGGCACTGTCACCGAGGGCGCGGTGTTCGAGAGCATCCGCGGCACCTCCGCGTACCTGCCCGCCGGCGTCCACGAGAACGTCCGCGTCGAGCTGGACGCGCCCGTGACCGAGAACACGACGCTCGTCCCGATGGCGCACATGGACACCGACGGCGACGAGACCTACACCTTCCCCGAGTCGGAAGGCGAGACCGACGGCCCGTACACGGCTGACGGCAGCCCCGTCGTCGACACCGCGATGGCCATGCCGTCGGACACCGCGAGCGTGAACTACACCGCGCAGGCCACCGGCGGCTACTCCGTCGTCGTCGACTCGGCGTACCTGCCAGAGGGCGGCTTCGTGACGATTCACGACGCGACGGTCACGGAAGGACAGGTGTTCGAGAGCATCCGCGGCACCTCGATGTACCTCGAACCCGGCCTGCACCGCGACGTGCGGGTCACCCTCGACTCGCCGCTGAACGAGACGACCACCGTCGTCCCGATGGCGCACATGGACACCGACGGCAACGAGACGTACACCTTCCCCGAGTCGGAGGGCGAGGCCGACGGTCCGTACACGGCTGACGGCAGCGCCGTCATCGACAGCGGCGAGGCGACCGTCTCCGCCAGCGTCGACTACACGATGAAATCGTCTGACGGCGCGACCGTCGTGGTCGACCGGGTCGAACTCTCCGAGGGCGGCTTCGTGACGATTCACGACCCGTCGCTGTCGGGCGGCGCGGTGTTCGACAGCGTGGTCGGTACCTCGATGTACCTGCCCGCCGGCGTCCACGAGAACGTCGCAGTCACCCTCGACGAGCCGATTCGCTCCTCGCAGGTGCTCACCCCCATGGCGCACATGGACTCCAACGACAACGAGGCCTACGACTTCGTGACCAGCGAGGGCGAGTCCGACGGTCCGTTCACCGCTGACGGCGGCGCGGTCGTCGCCAGCGCCCACACCTCGGTCAACGCGGTCGTGACCGCGATGGACCAGTCCGGCGACGGCGCGACCGTCACCGTCGAGTCCGTCACGCTCCACGACGGCGGCTTCGTGACGGTCCACGACGCGACGGTCACGGAAGGACAGGTCTTCGAGAGCGTCCGCGGCACCTCCGCGTACCTCGAACCCGGCACCCACGAGAACGTCGAAATCAGCCTCGACGCGCCGCTCGAGGAGTCCGGAACCGTCGTCCCGATGGTGCACATGGACACCAACGGCAACGAGGCCTACGACTTCGTGACTGGCGAGGGCGAAAACGACGGGCCCTACGTGGCCGCCGGCGGCGCGGTCCTCACGACGGCCGACTACACGGTCGACGGTACGATGACCGAGACCGCGACCGACGAACCGACCGAGACGATGACCGACGAACCGACCGACTCGATGACCGACGAACCCACGACCGAGATGACGGACGAGTCGATGGAGACGACGACCGAGTCGTCAACCGACGCGCCCGGCTTCGGTCTCGTCGTGGCCCTCGTCGCGCTCGTCGCGGCGGCGCTCGTCGCCGCCCGGCGTCGGTAATCCCGCTGACGACGCACCGGCCACCTACCACACAGAGGCACCCTTTTTCGTACGCCGCGCGGGCCAGAAAAGCCACCCCCGCGCGGCACGCGCCCCGCTTTGGGGTTATTTTGCGCTGTCACACGTCAGAGAGCGTCCGCGTTCTGTCTAGCTAACAGATAGCTCTCCCTTTGTCTGCAAGACAGCCGCTGTGTTCTGGTGAGCCTCATTCAACTACGTCGGTTCGTCGTTGCACCCCAAAACGCATACGAGACGAAGAGCGAAATTACGTCGATGCGACTGCCCTCCCGCAGAGTCGTTCTCGCCGGTCTCTTGGCCGGTCTCGTGCTGGTCGCCGGTTGTACGTCACCGCTCTCCGACGATGAGTCACAGATTCTCATCGAGAACGAACGAGAATCAAGCTACTCGGTTACGGTCTTCCAAAGCGCCCACGAGACCCCCGAGAACCTTCGCTTCGACGTTACCACGGGGGACGGTCGCCAGAAACTCGTTCGGGGAGCGGAACTACGGACCGAGGCGAACTACACCAACGTCACTCTCCACGACCCGGTCCGTTCAGACCGTGTGCCGACCGTTCCGAATGGCAACAGTACGGTGTTTGTCGACGATTGGAACGAAAGCCAGACGACTGTTTACGTGGTCGAAACACACCAAAACGAACTGTTGGAGGTTCACCTCATGCAGTGTGGTCTCGACATGGCACTCACGTTCACGGCCACGCCGGACGGGGAGTTTAGAACCACTTCGCGCTGCGTTCAGGATGTCCACGGGTGATTACCACGCGCAAGTCCCGACTGCTTGACTGGCCCCGACTGCATACACACTGTATTGGCCGCACAGCGTCCGGTCACGTTATCTTCTGAGGTTTCAACGGATCCTCCGATTTCGCTACGCAATCAGTAACCGGGGAGTTCACTAGCACCGACTACTCCGACGAACGCATCCGCGCCGCGTAGTCCCACGTATGCAGCCGCTCGGGCCGAATCCGAATCACGACCTCGTCGCGCTCGGGCGAGAGCAACCGCTTCGCCAGTTCCGAGTCGGTGTCGCCGAGATACCGGACGATGAGTCGCCGCAGCACGTCCTTTTCGGCGTCGGGTTCGACGGTCGCGGCCCCCCGGCCGCGGACGCCCCGGTACGGCGGGTCGTTGGTCGAGATTTCGAACGCCACGTCGTCGCGGGCGCGGAGGAACCGCACCACGTCGGCGTCGGCCGAAGTGGCACACCGGAGTTCGGACGCTTCGGGGTCCCACTCGTACCACAGCGAGAGCATCCAGAGGTCGTCCGACGGGGTGCGACACGAGAGCCGGACCGGGACGGTCGACGCGGCGAGGAAGTCGTCGACGCGGTCGCGCGACCACGGGCCGGTGGGGTCGGAGGCGTTCATAGTGGCTGTTCGGGCGGGACGGGCTAAACTCGGTAGGCTCGGTGGAAGTAGAGCGGTCGAACTGGTGGGCTCGGTCGCCGCCGAGTTCGCCGTGCCACCAGACATACGAGTGTCTGGACACAACTGCCCGCGATGACGGACACAGACCTCGGCACGGCGGTAATCGTCTACGACGACCCCGACGAGGGAACCGTCGAGAAACGCGTCGAAAACGAGAACATCGCCTACTTTCAGGACCACTGGATCGTCAAACTCGACGAGGACGCCGGCGGCAACGACGTCGTCCGCCGGGTTCCGATTCAGCGAGTCCACTACGTCGAGCGCTCCGTCGAGGAGTTCGAGACGGAGGTCAAGACGCTCCGAAACCAGGTCGAGTCGTTCGCGAAGAACCTGCAATCGTCGCTCCTGGGCGACCGTGACGACGCCGACGCCGACGCGCGAACCGAAGAACCCCAGCGCATCGAAGTCGAAGACGGTCGGTCAAACGAGTAGTCCGTTCGGTTCCGCTGTTTTTCGCGTGACTCGCCGTTTGCGAAGGCCCCCTGCGTCCCACCGGTTTCGGCGCGCCCGCAGAAGACAAGTTAATTGCCTATCGGGGGCCGAAAGCGGGTATGACCGACTACTTCGAGGTTCACGCCCGCGACGGCGCCGCCCGAATCGGGGAGTTGCGGCTCTCCGACTCGGTGACGACGCCGGCGGTCGTGGACGACGTGCTCGCGGACGCCGGCAGTCTCTGGGCGGCCGAGCGCGAGCTTCCCGACGGCTCCGACGACGTGCTGACCGTGCTCCCCCACCGCTCGCTTCCCGCCGGGAGCGCCGACGAAGTCCGCGAGTCCTTTTCGGTGGCCTACCCCGACGTGGACTTCCCCTCGGCCGCCGTCGTCACCGCCGACACGGCCGACGATTTCGGCGCTGACGCCTACATCCTCTCGGACGCGCAGGGCTTCGTCGGCCACGCGCGCGCCTTCCGCGACAACGTCATCGAGGCGAAGGAGAACCTCCCCGCCGACACGGCGCTCATGCTCTCGGGCGCCGCCACGCCTCGGAACGTCTCGCTTCTCGTCTACGCCGGCGTCGACCTCGTCGACGAGAAACTCGCCCGCGCCCGCGGGCTGGAGGGCTTCTACCTCACGAGCGACGGCGAGTACTTCCTCGAAGACCTCGACGAACTCCCCTGCGCCTGCGAGGCCTGCCGCAAACCAGCCTCCGAGTTCACCCGCGCCGACGCGGCCGACCACAACGCGAACGCACTTCGCGCCGAACTCGCTCGCGTCCGGCGTCGCGTCCGCGACGGGCGGCTTCGGGACTACGTCGAGGGGCAGGCCCGCCACGACCAGTGGTTGACCGCCCTGTTCCGCCGGTTCGACCAGCAGTACAGCTTCATGGAACAGCGGGTTCCCGTCATCCGCGACTCGGAACTCACCGCGGCGTCCGAGGAGTCAATCGACCGCGTGGAGATTCAGCGGTTCGCCGACCGCGTGACCAAGCGCTACCGCAACCGCTTCGACAACCCGCTCGTGCTCCTGCCGTGTTCGGCCAAAAAGCCGTACAGCGAGTCACAGAGCCACCGACAGTTCCAGGAGGCCGTCCAGTACCGCGCGCACATGGTGTCGATGACCTCGCCCATCGGCGTCGTCCCGCAGGAACTCGAACTCACCTACCCCGCCCAGCACTACGACTCGGTCGTCACGGGCGACTGGTCGGAAGACGAGAAGTCGTTCGTCGCCGAGGTGCTCCGGCGCTATCTGGAGCGCAACGACTACCCGCGAATCATCGCGCACGTCCCGCCGGGCGCGTACACGGACATCGTCGAGCGCGTCGCCGGCGACTTAGACCTCGACGTGGAGTTCACCGTCTCCGAACACCCGACGACGACGGAGTCCATCGGCAACCTGATGCGGACGCTCGACGACGAACCCAAGTTCACCCGCGAGGAGCGCGAGCACAACGTCGTGAAGGCCCTCGCGGACTACCAACTCGGTCCGGACGCGGGCGACGCGCTCTTTTCGGACGTGGCGTTGGAGATGACGAGTCGGTACCCCAAACTTCAGGTGTGGAACGACGCGGGCGTGCAGTTGGCGACGATGGTCCCGCAGTACGGCGTGCTCTCCTTTACGCTCGAAGGCGCGAAGGTGTGGCGCGACAGCGACGCGCCGACGAAGACGGTCGAAATCGACGGGTTCGTCCCGCACGGGTCGGTCCTCGCGCCGGGCGTCGTCGACGCCGACGCGGACATCCGTCCGGGCGACGAAGTCGTCGTCGAGGGACCGAAGGCGTTCGCCATCGGTCGCGCGGAGATGGGCGGCCGCGAACTGGTCGAATCCACGCGCGGCATCGGCGTCGAAATCCGCCACGTCGAAGAGCGGTAATTCGGCCCCGGTTTGGGCGAGAGGTCTCCGACTCGACCGAACCCAAAACCGTCTGACACGTCGAGGCAATTCTCAAAACAACACTTCACTGACATTTTGATTCGTTGTGGTTAATCAGCCTTTGAATGCCGATAAATGGACCGTTACTCGGTTTTCTATACACCGGTCTATGGCGGAAATATCACGCCACTACAACTTTAAGTAGCATCACGGCCCAAGGTGGGCAATGATGGCAGAACGACAGGAGGGAGAACGACCTGAGTTCGACGAGCTTCCCGACGAGGGGGCGGTAGACTGGACGATTACCCATGCGCTGTTGGCGGCGAGCGATTCGACCTCGCGGGCCTTAGAATCGCATCTGTTGCAGTCGCAGTACCACGGTGACGCCGGTTTCGACACGGCGGTGACGGCGCGTCACATCGACGACGCAATCGACCGACACACGCGAATTCTCGAGGATTTACGCCTCGCGCGCGACGCGCTCGACCACCGGTAACTCGACCCGAGACCGCCGCGTCGTTGTCCCTCGCCGCGCGAACCTGACCGGACGCCCTCCCACATAAGTTGTTTATTTAACAGCGGCTACGAACACCCGTGTATGAAGTTGGCCGTCCCAACTGACTTCGACATCCTCGAAGCGCTTTCAGATCGGAGGCGAAACACCGCCGTGAACCTCTCGTATATCCTCGATAAGAACCGCTCGTACATCAACACGCGACTGCCGATTCTCGCGGACTACGGTCTGTTGGCGCGAGTCGGGCCCGCGCCGAACTCCGGGCTGTACGAAATCACCGACAAGGGGCTGGTCGTCCTCGACAACCGCGACCAGTACCGAGCCGACGGCGTCGACTTCGACGCGCTCGTCGAGTCCGAACTCAGGGCGCGGACCGACGAGGCGAACGCCTAACAGGGAGCGACGCGCCGCAACCGAAGGTCGGGACGGCCTTCGGAGGCACCCCGGCGCGCTGTTCCTCGCGCGGAGTGGCAACGCCGCTCAGCTCCGCGTTGTCGACGGGACCGTGGCGTCGGGAGTCACCGCGCTGTGCTGCGACCGTCGCCGCCTTTTTGCCGCTTTGCCGCCCAGTTCGAGGTATGGCTATCGAACCACTCTCACTCGGCGTTCCGAAGCCCATCATCGACTCGCTGCCGGAGGCGGACGGCACGGCGGCACAGGACATGCAGCGCGCCGTCGAGGGACTCGAAACGCGACTGAACCGCGCAATCGAGGACGCCGACACGGAATCCGAGGCCGCCGGCTACGTCGTCGACGCGCTCGAACGGCTGGAAGGCCACTACGAGCGCTACGACGAGTTCATCCCCGAACTCCGCGCGTGGGGGCAGTCGCCCATCTACGCCATCGCGTGGCGGAACCTCCAAGCGGACCTCATCCTCCAAATCGAGGAGTACGACTGGCTGAAACCCCACATCGACCGCGAACGGAACCTCAGACTGGTCGAAGACGGCATCAGGTACGGCAAGTAGGTACGTCGCCCGCGGCGTCGACTGGGTGCCGTTTCCGGAACGAACGCTTGTTCAGTTCTAGTAGACGTGTGGATAAAATACACTATTGTGGTTAAATCCACCACATATAGAATTTATTTACTAAATATAAATACTTGTATTTTGATTATAATAGTAGATTACATTCTACTATGGCCATATAAATCGAATGATGTCGTGGATATCGGCAGATAAATCTCCATCTTGATATTCTTGACTTGGTTCCTGTTCTTCGATAGTATTGTCTATTTAAAACACTATTATCTCCCGAAATTCGCCCTCTCACCTGTGTTCTCTCGTTCGGCGGTGGCGGCGGGCTCGACCCGACCCGTCCGAGTGATTCATATGACAGCTATCCGGGACGACTTCCGTCGGAGTCGAAGCACCTCGTTCGCGCCCGTCCGTTCGACGTCACCGACGCTCTCTGGAGAGACACAACAGCACAGTCGCTAGTGAGAGTCAGTAGTCGCGCCCCGTAAAGGGGTGACCGAACCTAATGGGGAAGGGGGGAAGGGGGGATGAGTTCGGTCATGTGGATGCGTCCGAGGGGTTACTCTGTACGGTGTTGCATCCAATTGAGTACAACCACTTCGGATATATAAATCATTCTGATTGTCAGTCCAGGGGACAGTATTGGGGTTGGTATAATAGGTGTAATAGTGTTATACACGATGAAACGGCCATGGTGCTCGGTGACGTAGCCAGACACGGCGGAATCTTCTTCCACCCATCGTTAACGACACCTTCGACGGGGCCACCGCTCACGTCGACCGCGCCGAAGAGCTCCTGTGGGAGTGCGTTCGCGGCGTCCCTTCGAGTTCCCAACGACCGACGACTGACCGCGGTTCGCCTTCGGGCGGGTTCGCCGGACTGGGGTTCGCTACGCTGCCTGCTTCTCTAACCACTCGCTCGCGTCGACGACGAGGTCGGACAGCGCCTCCTCGACGGACTCGTCGCCCGCGAGGCCGACGCTCCAGGTGACCTGCGACTGTATCGCTTGCAGGCTGAGCATCGTGTTTTGGACCCGCGACGCCAGCACCACCGGCACTGTCGCGTCGAACCGACGGATACCTTTGACCGCTTCGATGCCCTCGAACGCCGGCGGGGCGTGGAGGCAGATAACCAGATGCACCGGTCTCTCGGTCAATCGCTCGAACAACTCCCGACTCGACCCTACGAACTCGACGTTCACGTCGCGCTCTCCCGCCCCCAACCCCTCGGGCTGTGGGCCGTAGGCGAGAATGCGCGGCGTCGCCGCTATGCTAGTCTCGGACACGCATTCGACTGTTCGTCGAGAGGGTATTTGACAGTTTCTCCGACCCGAGTCCACGCCGGACGCCGACGGCGGTCGCACTCGGCGTCGGACCGCGGGACCGGCGGGGGCTATCGTCGAGGCGGTCGGGTCAGAAAAGCGAGTCGAGGCGGTCGTCGACGACGGCCTCCGTTCCGTCTTCGCGGTCGGCGGCGTCGCTCGCGCTCCGTTCGCGGCGGTTCTGCTCGGCCTCGACGGCGGTCGACCGAATCTCGGCCACGCGGTCGCTCCGCGACACGTCGCCGAGGAGGACGAGCACGCCGACGTGGTTCGACTCCGACAGCGGGTAGTCGCCCCCGCGGACCTCCATGCTCCCGGTCTGTTCTTCGACCCACGTCCGACTCCGCTCGACGGCCTTCCGGTTGAGCCACTCGGGCGGGCCGCTGACGACGACCAGCCCGCGGGAGGCGGAGTCGACGTCGCACGGGAGGGTGAGCTGTCCGAGCACGGCCTTCCGCGTCTGGGTCGTGATGCGGTTGATGGAGTCGAGTTCGTCCGTCGACGACGAGTCCCCGCCCAAGAGCCCCTTGATGCTGAACCCGCCGCCGCCGTCGCTCTCGGGGAGTTCGCTCGCCGCGTAGCCGATCGTCGAGATGCCGCCGCCGCGGAGGGTGTTGATGACCTCCGAAGAGTCGACGACGCTCTCGGCGACCGTCCCCGACTCGGCCACTTCGCCCGAGGCGAAGAGGATGCCGAGGCGTCGCACGAGCTCCTCGTTCATCGTGTCGTGGGCCTGCGCGACGTCTTCGCCGCTTTCGGCCCACGCCCCGTTGTCGAACGCGAAGACGTGGTCGGTCACGTCTACGAACGCCCTGAGCGACCTCGCGGCGTTGCGCGAGTACAGCGCGCCCTCGTCGGCGGCGGGGAGGATGCCGACGCCGTAGATGGGCTGTTCGTAGATGCGGTTGAGATGCTTTGCGAGTACGGGGGCCGCGCCGCTGCCCGTCCCGCCGCCGAGACCCGCGAAGATGAGAAACGCGTCGGCCGTGGAGGTCGGCGCGCCGTCGGTGCCCCGCAGAAGCTGTCGGCTGTCGCGCTCGGCGAGTTCGGCGGCGAGTTCATTGTCCGCGCCGACGCCGTGACCGCTCACCTCGTCCGCGCCGAAGAGAATGCGGTTTTCCTCGGGAACGAGGTCGAGGCCGCGGAGGTCCGCCGACGCGGTGTTGTACGCGACCGCGTCGACGACGTAATCGGCGTTCGTGCGCTGTTCGTACCGGAGGAGGGCGTCGAGGACGTTCCCACCCGCTTGTCCCATTCCGAAGCAAAGGACCTTCATCGTCTCTCTTTGACACGTCATCAGTGGTGAATCTTCTGTTAGTTGCCTGCCACACCGAGTCGAACGCGTCGCCGGGGACGGGGTAGTTCTATACGACCCGGGCGAGAATCATCGGCAAACTGCATGACTTGTCCGCGGTGTTCACAGCCACTCTCGACGCTCTCGTTCGACGGTCGCGCGGCGCGCTACTGCGAGCGCTGCGGCTTCGTCGGCGTCGAGACCGTCCACGAGCGCGACGCGCCGAGCCGAGAGTCGTGGGACGACGCCATCGCTCGCTTCCACGAGCGGGCGCTCCGCGAGGCGCGCGAGCGGGACGACGGCGCGGGCGGTACCGGCGGAGCCGACAGCGGCGAGGCAACCGACGGCGACACCGCGGTCGAAGCCGAGCGCAACGAGGCCGGCGCGGAGGACGATGAGACGCACCCAGCGGACGATGCGACCGACACGGCGGACGACGCCGAAGCCGAACACGGGAGCGGCGACACGACTGAAGACGTGGCTGCTGCCGGTGACGACGAGGGCGACGACGAAGCCACCGACCGCGAACCCAGTGACTCGCAACTGAAAAACGGGGAGGACGGCGACCGCGGGGACCGCGCTGACCGCGCGGGCGACGAGTGACGCGCGCTCGCGCGTCGCCGGCGGCGCGTCGACCTCGGTCGTGACGTACTGTCCGGCCGGTGTGTCAGCTCGGGCCGGCGCTCAGTTCGATTCCGGCGCGGCTTCAGCTTCCGGTTCGGGGTCGGAGGCGCTCCCGTCGGATTCCTCTTCGGAGCGGGCGGCGACGAGCGACCCGCGGGCGACGCTGTACAGGGGGCGGTCGATGCTCCGGACCTCGTTGACCGAGAACGGAATCGTCGAGTCTTCGAGGTGGTGTTCGAACAGCTCCTCGAAGCCCTCGGGGCTGGAGGTGCCGCCGGTGACGACGACGGGCACGTCGAGGCCCTCCTCGATGTCTTCCTCGTCGACCTCGCGCTCGATGTTCTCGATGACGTAGTCGAGGAGGTTCTCGTAGTAAATCGACAGCGCGCCCTCGACGCCGCCGACGTCCGTGCGGAAGTCGAGCTGGAAGTCGTCTTCCTTGATGGACGTGACCTTGTCGACGGCCGTGCCGGTGGCCTGGGCGGTCTGCTGGTCGATCCAGTCGCCGCCGCGGGCGATGGAGAACTGCATGACCGGCACCGCGTAGTACGCCAGGCAGATGTTCGTCATGCCCGCGCCGAACGAGACGCCGAGGCCGGTGAAGTTGTTGTCGGCGAGTTCGCTGTAAATGACCGCCATCCCCTCGTTGATGGGTTCGGGGTCGTAGCCCATGTCGCCGAGCATCGATTCGAGCGTCTTGTCGTGATACAGCGTCGAGAGGTCGGAGTCGATGGGGTCCGCCGGACTCGAATAGAACAGGCGCTCGTTCGGCCGGGAGGGCGAGCCGACGACCTGCTCGATGATGAGCTTGATCATCGGAATCGCGGAGGACTCCTCGCTGGAGAGGATGCCGTGTTGCATCGGCCGTCGCGTCTCCTTGCCGAAGATGTTCGCGAAGTTGAGCGCGTCGTCGCCGACGACGTACACCTTGTCGTCCTTGCGGATGTGGAGCACGTCGCTGCGCGAGAGCATCTGCTCCGCCATGTCGCTGTAGTCGATTTCGACGAACGAGTTGCGCTGCTGGACAAATACGGTCTCACTCCCATCCTGACTCGCGGACAGGATGTTCATGGTTCCTACGTCAAGGCCTTTCGCCATACCTCACGCGTCGTAGGGCTGTCGCATAAATCTGTATGCGCGTTTGCGATTCGGTTCGGCCGGGACCGACGCCGAGCCACCGTCGCGTCACTCCCTGACCGACGCCGCGTCAGTCCCCGCCCGCCGGCCCGCGACGGCTCAGGAGAACAGCCCGCGAATCCGGTCGACCAGCCCCTCGGCGTCCTCGCGTTCGGCCTCCGCCTGCTGTTGTTTCCGTAACTCGGCCAGCGCGGCGGTCTGGTCGTCCGTGCTGTCACCGACCGCCGTGTCCTTCTTCCCGCCGCGAAGCCCCTGGAGCCCCGCGACCGCGTCGTCGACGCCGCCACCGCGCGTCTCGGTCGCCTTCGCGTTCTCGAAGCTCGCGCGGTCCGCGTCGTCGACGGCGGAGGTGTCGAGCTTCAGGCGGGTGGTCTCGGTCTTGCGGACGCCGCCCCACGAGAGTTCGGTGTTCGACAGCGCCTCGTCCATGTCGCGGCGAACCTGCGCGGAGACGGCCTCCTCGTCTTCCTCGTCGGTCGCGTCGGCTTCTGCGTCGCTCCCGGCGGCGGCGGGGGCGCTCGTCCTCGCGCGGGCGAGTTGGAAGCCGACGAGCGACGTGCCGCTCGCGGCGACGACCGCCACCGCGCCGAGCGAGTAGATACCGACGATGCGGCCGCTCCGGTCGGCGTTCGCGGCGACGTTCCAGTTGTGGGGATACGCGCCGACGAACTGGACGACGGCGACCGCACAGACGAGCAGCCCCGCGCCCGCGAGGAGCTTCGGAAACCGGTACTGCGAGGGAAGCAAGACCACGACTGAGGCGAGGAGGAGGGGAATCCCGAGCGCACCGGTGACGCCCGCGACCTCGCGGAGTTCGTACTTGAAGATGTTCTCGGGCGGGATGCCGCCGCTCCACACGACCGCCGCGAGCGCGACGGCGAGCAGTCCGATAGCCGTAAAGAACAGTGCGAAGCCCGCGTAGACGGTCGTCTCGTCGGGGTCGGCGTCGACGTACCGTCGGTAGAGGGCGATGAGGGTGTTCTGCCCGTCACTCGACATACCTCAGACCATTCCCCCGCGCGACATATAATGTTCGCCGGACTCGGGTCGAACCGCGGCCGGGCGTTCGACTCGACTCGACTCGCCCCGCCCCGACCCACGTCACGAGCCGCCGGCGGGCTCGACGGAGATGTCGTAGGCCGCGACCGTGTCGCCGAGGGCCGCCTCGGTGAGCGAGGGGTCCGCGTCGAACCGGGCGCTCGTGAATCGGGCGGGTCCGTGGACGACGGTGTCACCGAAGGCCGCGGCGTCGGTCACGTGCGTGTACGCGAAATCCAGTCGCCCCTCGATTTCGACGCCGAACGTGAGCGTCCCGACGGTACAGTCGGAGAAGTCAACGTCGCGTCCGACGCGGACGCCGGAGCAGAATAGCTCGTCACCGAAGCGCGCGTGGTCGCAGATGACGCTCCCGTCGACCGTGGTTTCGACCAGTCGAACGGGCGAGTCGGCCGAACAGACCGCGTCGGAGAGGTCGAACTCCCCGTCGACGGTCGCGTGGACGAACGACGCCGGTCCCGACTCGAACCGGGCGTTCCGGAAGCGGAGCGCTCGGCCTTCGACGGTCGCGTTGTCGAAGTAGACCGGCCCGTCGAACGCGCTGTGCGTGAAGTCGACGGGGCCGTCGCGGGCGGTCAGTCCACCGCAGTCGACCCGGCCGCCGAAGGCGGCGGTCGTCGCGTCGATACCGCCGCCAACCGTGAGCCGAGTCGCGTTGAGTTCGCCGTCGACGACCACGTGTTCGAGCGAGAGTCCGCCCTTGACGGTCGCCGACGCGGCCACGACGCCCCCGCGGATGCGGCAGTGCGCCAGCGAGAGCCGGTGGTCGCACGCGGCGTTTCCGAGGTCGAGGCGGCCGCCCAGTCGAGTGTGGGAGAACCACGCCGGCCCGCCGAACCTCGATTTCGCGAGCGACACGTCGTCGTCGACGACGCCTTTCCTGAACGTCGCTCCGCCCTCGAAGCGCGCCTCGGTCGCCACGACGGACCCCGCACTGAAGCCGGTCGCGTCGAAGCGCTCGCCCAGTTCGGCCTCGCAGAGCACCCAGCGGTCACCGACTTGCAGGTGGCGACAGGTGACCGCTCCGGTGGCGTCGAAGCGCTGCATGCACACCGCGCCGCCGACCGAGACGCGGTCGAGCCGGAGCGCGCCGTCGAGCGTCGCATCCCGGAGGTCGATATCCGATTTCACCATCGCGCCGCGGAAGTCCAGCGGCGCGTCGGACGGGAGCGTCATCCCCGTGAGGTCGATGCGTTCGAACGTCGCGCCGACGAACGCCGAGGGTCGCCCGTCGTCGGTGACCGCCTCGCGGAGCGCCTCGGTGACGGCCGCGGGTCGCGTTTCTTCGACGGGGCGGTGGAACAGACAGCGGGTGGACCCGTCGCTCGCGGGATGCGGACACCGCCACACCGACGACGACTCGTCGGCACCCGTCTCGTCGGCGGCGTCGAAGACGTGCTCGTAGGCACAGCGACTGTGTTCCACGTCACCTGACCATTCATTGTCTTAACATAAATAGGTTGTCACTAAATCGGATGTCGTCGTCATTCTCCTCACACCTCCCGTCTCGTCGCGTCGCTCGAATCAGTCTCCGGCGAGCGGTGCGCCGACTTCGGCGTCTCCGACGACGGCCGAAAACGTCGCCGCGAACTCGAAGTCGCGGGCGGGAAGCGTGATCAGTCGAACCGTCTCGCCGGTGCTGTCGTGGAAGCCGACGATGGTCCGCTCCGGTTCGAGTTCGACGGAACAGCCGGCGAAGACGGGGCGGTTGAGCTGTATCGTCCGTACCTCCCGGACCTCCTCGGGGTTCGCCTGCCCGCCGTCGTGTCGAATCTGGACGAGTCGCGTCTCGGTCAGGAGCACCGTCATCTCCTCGTAGTGGCTCACCGACCGGAGCGTCTCGCGCTCGCCGACGAACTGATGAATCGACTCGTAGAGACTCATACGCCGCCTACTCGGTCCACTCGTATCAACGTATCTACAACAGTTTTCCGCGACCGCCTCGCGGCGTCCCCGCGGACTGCGTGTTCACAGCCCGCGGTCGAATCGCCGGACCGTCGACCGCCCGTCAGAGGCAACCGGGCGGGACGGATAGGCGTGATTGGGCAATCGTGCTGTCCACATCCTGACTAACTCGACTGCCCGCCGTACAGTCGGCGTTCGGAGTATATCAACGTTGTCCGACGGAGCGGCCAGTCGAGAGCGAAGTCGCCGCGGTCAGTCGGCGGCTTCGAGCGCCGGATCACCCGTCAGGACGACGATGTCGGCCATCCCCCGTATCCACTTGAACGGCACTCGGACGCCGCGCGGGCCGACTTCCAACCCCTCCGGGGGGTCTTCGACGGAGACGAGAAGCGCGGTCACGCGGTCGGCGTCGAGGTCGACACAGAGGTCGACCGCCTCGCCCAACCGCTCGCCCGAGGCGGTGTACACGGGGCGGCCTTCGATACTCGGAATCGGTTCGATGCCCGTCGGTGACTGGGGGACCATACCTCCGGTATCGGACGTGTCAATAAAAAATACCTCGGTCGGCGCAGGCCGTGTCGGCTCCGCGGTTTCGACGCCTACGGTGCGCTCGGTCCGGACGCGGTTTCCAGTTTCGGCGTGCGCCACCGTGACTGAAACGCCGTTTTAGGCGCTCGTGGAGCCGTGAACGGCGAATATCCACAATTTCCGATACGTATTTAGGCTCACCTAACAGATATCTATCTGGTCAGGATAGCTGGGCCTCGGTGTTCCTTCCGTAGACCCACCACCACTACCGGGGCCTCTGGCCACATTCCGGTCTCCGAAGTCGCCCGCGAGCGCTTTTTTCGGGCATCTGTTGGCCGTCGCGGCGGCCGTCAGCGGTGCCGTACCCTCTCGGGTTTCGTCGCTCTCGACTCCGTGCTCGACGCGGTCACCGTCTGGAATTATCCGGCCGCGGTCGGCGTGATGGTCGTCTGCGCGGTCGTCAGTTGGCTGACCGACCTCCCCGGTATCCCGTCGAGCGAGTTCGGAGGCAGCGGGCGGCAAACCGCCCGGAACCGACCTCGGAAACGCGACTCGCCTCCGTCCGACTGCGCTGCGGTCAGTCGTCGTCTCGCTTCTCGTCGGTCGTAATCATCGACTCGCGGATGTCCTGTAACCGTTCGGTGCCGCGGAGTTCGGACATGTTCACGCCGAGGGCGTCCTCGTCCTCGTCGGTGGCGACGCCGCTCGTGAGGATGCTCCGGATGCCCTCCTCGACGGTCATGTCGATGTCGTACACGTCGTCGGCGGGGATGTAGGTGAGCAAGCCGCCGGTGACGGGGTTCGGTGCGAGCGGGAGGAACATCGAGACCATCTCCTTGTGGCCGGTCGACTGTTCGATGGTCGCTGGCGACCCCCCCGTCTGGAAGCCCAGCACGTACACGTCGTCGTCGAAACACTGGACGAGTTTCACGTCCTGGAACTCGTCTGCCCCCTCGTCGAGAACCACGTCACCCATGCGGCGGAAGCTCTTGTACACCGTTCCGACGCCCGGAATCGACGAGATTACGAGGTCGAACACGCCGATTATCTTCTCGCCGTACTGGTTGCGACCGACGGTTCCCACGACTGCGACGATTGCGAAGAGGACCAACAGCGCGACCAACTCGGTGAAGAAGTCGACGACGAACGAGTAGACGCCGAGGTCGATGAGGAGGCTGATGAACTCGACGCTCTCGAAGCGGCTGATGACACCCGCCCAGCGCAGGAGTTCGATGAACGGTTCGAGAGCGTTTCTGACGAAGTCGATGCCGACGCGCAGGACGTACAGCGTGATGACGATGGGAATCATAATCGCCACGCCCGTCAGCAGGGTGTTGTACGCCCGTTCGTACAGCGACTGACCGGTTTCCTTAGCGCTCACGGCGAGTGTACCCGGCGAGCGCGGAGGGTCTGCGGAGGACACGCCCGGAGATTCCCGTGGGCGGTAAAAATAGTACTGGCAGTCGAACTGTCTGTGTTTCAGGCGCGTGTCGGCGCGGACGCTCTGCGAGCGTCCGGCGAGAAGCGAGTCCGGCGAGCGCGACGAAGACGGGGGCCACAAGCGGGCCGAGAAGATGCGGGTACGGTAACCGTGAGCGACGACGGAAGGCGAGACGGCGGCCCGTGCCGTCCCGAACGCGGAGTCAGGAGACGACTTCGAACCGTCCGACCGAGAGGTCGACCGCGAGCTGTTCGCGCGGGTAGACGAACTCCTCGTCGTCGTACATCGTCCGGACGGTCTCGTCTTCGATCTCCACCACCGTCTGTTCCGTACACAGCGTCGAATGCCGGATGGTCGACCCCTCCGTGATTACGTGCGGGGCGACCTCGAGTGCTTGCGTCATCGTTTCACTAACGGGCGGTGAATAGTATAATTCTTTCGCAGGTACCGGTGTCTGGTATCCAAATGTAGCTATATAGTGGTATTGTCGGGTGGATTGTGCACTTTCTGTTGCGGTCGCCTTCACACCGATACGAGTCACTCTGACGGACTCGTAGTCGGATGATGACGGCAGTCGGGAGCGTCAGACGCGCAGCTATCGGGGGCGTCACCACTCGCGGACGGGACTCGCATGACTCGACTCGCACCGCGCCTCGGCGGTTCTTCCCGGCGCGCTACTCGCCGTCGAACGGGTCGCGCTCGGGGAGTTCGTCGTCGAGGACGGCCGCCACGGCGTCGACGAACGGCTCGTGGGCCGACAGCGCCTCGCGGAGCGCCTCGTAGTAGGCGACGGTGTCGCCCGCGAGGAACTGCGAGTCGACCCGCCAGAGCGTCCGCCCGGTGCCGAACTCGCCGGTCGGGAGGTCGTCGTGTTCGTCGCGCGCCTCGTCGAGCGCCGCGACGAGTCGGTCGCGGAGCGCCGCGTACGGCGAGTCGCCCGAGAAGTCGGCGTCGCCGTGGATACCGTCTTCGAGGTGGAGTTCGAGCCGGAACTGCCCGCGCTGGAGGGCGCGCGGCGTCGGGTAGTGCTCGAAGTGGAGGTCGTAGCCGCGGTCGCGGCCGCGGTCCCACGCCGCGGGCGTGACGCGACCCCACGGCTTGCCAGAGTCGAGGGCGTGCCACGCGTGGGTGCCCCCCGGGGACGACGCGCGGAGGTAGTCGGCCCACTCGTACTGGAGGACCTCACGAGCGAGCTTCGCTACGGCGTCGCGGGTCGCATCGACCTGTAGCTCGTAGTCGAAATAGAAGCTCGTTTCGTCCGCGGTGTCCGGGCCGTTCATACCTCCCTGCCTAGACGCCCACACGGATAAAGATTCGACACGGACCCCCGAGCCCCCGTGTTCGTTCAGTTCTCGCGCCGTACTCGGCGTCCGACCCCGAACAGGAGCGCCGCGATGGCGACGACCGCGGAAGCGACGCCGAAGCCGGGGACGCCGGTCGCCGTGGTCCGGGACTCAGTCGTCTCGGTCGCGGTTGCGGACTGCGAGGGCGACTGCTGCGTGGTTTCGGCGCCGTCAGTCGTCGGATTTGGCGACGCGGTAGACGTGGGCGGCTCTGCCACCCCGTCGTCGAGGTCGGCGTTCAGCACCGCCGACTCGAAGTTCTCGTACTGGCTCGAATACGCGCTGTCGGTGTAGGCGACGTAGAGGTCGACGCCCGACCCCGATGCGGTCACCGGCGTCTCGAAGGCGTCGAGGTCGCCCGTCGGAACCGAGACGGTGACGGTGCCGCTCGCGTCGTCGTAGGCGACGGTCGTCGTCTCGACGTAGCCGCCGTTCCGGTCGGCGAAGGCGGCGGTTCCGCTCACGCCGGTCACGCGCGATGGCGCGTCGATGGTGACCGTCGTCCGGCCGTCGTCGCTCGTCACGTCGACCGCGTCAGTGTCCACCGCCGTATCGACCCGACGCATCCGGTCGTCGGATTCGGTGTCGACCTCGGCGGCCGCGATGGTCGAGCGGTTTTGCAAGTAGGCGACGACGCCGTCGGCCATCGTCGTCTCGTTGTAGACCGTCACGCGCGGCTTGTCGGCCAGCGGGTAGCCGCTGCCGCCGCCGGCGATGTAGGAGTTGGTCGCCAGCGTGTACGTCGCCGAGTCGTTGACGGGTTCGCCGTTCACCGTCAGGTCGCGGATGGTCCCGTCGCCCTCCTCGGGCGACGAGCTATCGCTGTGGGGTACCCACTCGAAGGTGGCTCCGCTCACCTGCTGTTGTGTCTGGGTGCCGTACTGGTTGTCCATCCCTAACGGCGTTATCTGGCTCTTGACGACCTCGCGGAGCTCCGCGCCGGTCACCTCGACCACGACGATGTGGTTGCCGAACGAGAGGGTCGAGGTCACCATTCCCCGGGTGACGGTGAACTCCTCGCCCGCGGCGTGGTCGCTCGGGTAGAGCGTGTCGCGGATGCCGCCGGCGTTCGTCACGGCCACGTCGGCACCGGTGTAGCCGCGGACGCCGTCGGTGACGAGGTGGCCGGTCGCGGAGTCGTCGGTGTAGCTGGAGCCGACGCCCGTGTGCTCGGGCATGACCGCCGTCGCGAGCTCCGTGCTGAGGTACTCCTCGCGGAGCGGGTTGATGTACGTCTGCCACGAGTCGTTTCGGGGCACGTCGGTCGTCACGTTGACCAACTCGCCGGAGGCGTCGGTGACGTTCCCGTCGTCGACGGTCAGCTCCATCCGAATGATGGCGTTTGCCTTCCCGGTGGTCTCACCGATGAGGACGCCGTTCGTCGTCTGTGGCGGGTAGCGCTGTTGGTCGTCGCCCGAGATGAGCGCGTCGATGCCGTCGACGTTCCGCGCGAGGTTCTTCGAGTCCGGAATGCCGACCGGAGCCAGCGCGACGACCACGTCGACATCCTCCTCGGTACGGAGCGTGTCGACGGTCCGCCGGGCGGCGGTCGTCGGGTCGACGACGGTGTAGCCGTTGCGCTCGATGACGCCGTCCGACTTGGCGTTGATGGCTTCGTCGGTCAGCCCGAAGAAGCCGACCCTGACGCCGCCGCGTTCGACGACGGTGTAGTTCTGCGTCCCGGGGAGGTTCTCGCCCGTCTCCTCGTCGACGACGTTGGCGAGGAGCCACGGGTAGGTCGATTCGTTGGCGACGGCCTCGAAGACGGCGAAGTCGTTCGTCCCCGCGTCCTCGTCGTAGTCGAGTTCGTGGTTCTGGACGACCTCGGCGTCGGGGTCGATGAGGTTCATCGCCGTCACCGGTGGCTCGTAGCCGTGCTCCGAGCCGTCGTAGTTGCGGAGGGCGTGGGGGCTGAGTTCGTCGCCGCCGCCGGCCACGAAGACGGGGCCGGAGGCGTTGGCGCGCTCGCGGTCGATGAGCGTAATCATCCGGCCGAGCTTGTCGTCGCCGGAGCCGGCGGCCGCCTTGCCGATGTCGTTGAAGCCGACGAGCGTGACGTTCGTTCCGTTCGCGCTCGCGGTGTCGTTACCGGCGTCGCCGTCGGCCTCGTCCGACTGGAGGGTGGCGGCGGTCACGTCCGGCGAGGCGGACGCCTTCGCCGCCGACTGGACGCTCGCATCGAGTGCGCTCGCGTCCCCCTCAACCGCGACGCCCGCCGCACCGGTTGGGAGCGTCGCGGTCGTGAGTACTAACACTAGTACAACCGTTATAGTACGCCTGAAACGTGTTCGTGGTGTCATGTGCGGAAACACAACAACTCGCACTAGGGTGGCTGTGATAATCGCTGGTAAGACCTATATGTAGATAAATATATTACTATATACTGACGTGTGTGGCGTAATACGACCCGACGTGAAGACGGGAAACGCTCACCGAACTCGGGCGGAAGTCGCGTCTCGAATTTTAGCACAAATCTGATAATAGCTCAAAATTACCCAATATACGATAGTTAGTCGAAGCGGTTAGCCGGGGACCAACTGAACCAGATGGTGCAGACGCCGGCGCTCGCCCGAGAACCCCCAAGAGACGCCCGGCGTCGAGTGTAGGTGTCGCGCCGTCGGCGGGCGGTCAACGATGCTGGGCTTCGTTCTCAGAACCCCGTCATTCCGCCACTTGACCGTGGAGACCCGCGAAGACGGGCGGAGATGTTCCGCGATGACCTCGGGAACGGCGGCGAGAGATGGAGGCTCTCGTAGGCCGTATCGGCCACCGCGAACTGTCCGTGCGAGTCGCGCGTCGCGTTGTTCGAGTCGCGTGCCGTTCGCATCGCATGCTCGTGGGTCCGGGCGGCACGCGGCCGACTGTCGAACGTTCTGGCTGGCCCGGCCGGACGTGTCTCCCGGGCGCGCTCACTGACATCGGTGAGCGCGTTTCCGGCCGAGTTGCGGCGGACACCACGGCCGCATACGCAGTAAATATACTATTTCAATCATACTTTGAAATCAAAGATGTTCCGTCGTCGCTCCCGGTGGGGCGGCGTCTCTACCGGCGTCTCTCGTCGCGCCGAGACTCGTCCGGCCGAGTCACTCGGCGTTCTCATCGAGCGCGGCGCACACTCGGGTTCGAACGTCAGCGGGACTCGCCGCCGACGCGTCGCGCCGGGCCATCCGTCCGGTGACGAGGTCGAGGAGGTCCAGCGCGGTCAGCGCCTCACGGACCTCGGCGCGGTCGAGTCCGAGGCGACGCTCGACTTCGTACAGCGTCTTCGCGCCTGCGACGGCCGCACACACGTCCGCCGTCGAGCAGTCGAGCGAGGACAGCGACGCGGGAAGCGACGGGAGGTCGGTCGCGGTCGGCGGCTCCTCGGTCGCCCCGCTCGTCTCGTTGGCGTCGACCGCGACCGACTCGGCGTCCGCGTCGGCGTCCGGGGCCGCGTTCGATTCCGATTTGGGAGACGGTTCGGGAGCCGGTTCGGACTCGGTCGTGTCCTCCGCGTCGGCAACGCTCGGCTCCGAGTTCCGCGCCTCGCCGTCGCTCGTTCCGCCCGAAGACGCCGGTTCGGACGACGGGCCGTAGCTATCCGGCTCGTGAATCCCGCGTTGAATCATCTGGTTGCGGACGGTCTGTGGGGTCACGTCGACGCCGAGGGCGTCGGTCATCTCCTTGAACGTCTCGCAGGTCTCGTAGGCCTCCCGAAGCCGAACCGGGTCGTGATGGGCCGGTACCGTCTCGGGTTCAGTCTTCGCGTCCGCGTCCGTGCCCGTCGCTGTCTTTCGGCTGGCGACCGCGTCCGCCCCCGCGTCCGCCTCGACGGCGTCGTCAGCCGATTCCGCTGCGCCCCGGTCGCGCTCCGGCGCTCCGTCTCTCACCGTCGGGACCGCGGACTCCATCGTCGGCGGCGACGCGCCGGGGGTGACGGGTGGGTCGACCGACGAGTTGCGCGTCCCGGAGCCGTCGGTTCGGGCGACCGGCGACGCGGTCGGTTCGGGGTCGTCCTCGCCGGCGCGTCCGGACGGCATCGGTTCCGGTTCGGCGGCCCCGCTTCCCGGGGGCGCGAGCGTCACGTCGAGTTCGAGTCGAAACAGGCCGTCGGTAACCGCCGCCGCGGGCGACGACACGCGGAGTCGGTTCGGGTCCACCGCGCACTCGGATGCGAGGTCGTACTCGACGGTGACGGAAGCCGAGACGCCCGCCGCAGTCGAATCGCCTCCGCTCGCCAGTTCAACCCCGGCAACCGCGCCCGTCATCTCCGTCAACTGTTCGAGAACCGCCGTGAGTTCTCGGACGTTTCTGACCACTTCCATATGTGAGTGTCAACTGTCCCACATCGGATATAATTTCTTGCCGCCTACATCATCTAGTAATATATATTCTATACAGGTGTCTATTCCCCCGATTCCCGGTGTCGCGGGCGGTCTGTGGCCCGCCGTCGCCGCGTTCGGCCGCCGCCGTAGCTGTTTTTATCGTTGTGCCGTGATTCCACGGATGTAATGGACGTGTCTCCGCTCCACGGCGTCGCTCCGTTCAGCACGGGACAGCGTGCGATGCGAATTCTGCTGGTCGACGATGACGAAGCGATGGTGGACCTGTCCGCGACCTTCCTCGAACGCGAACTCGACGATGCCGAGACGGAGACGTACACCGAGCCGGGGCCGGCGCTCGACGAACTCACAGACGGAGAGTACGACTGCGTCGTGAGCGACTACGACATGCCGGGGATGGACGGGCTCGAACTGCTGACGGCGGCGCGCGAGCGGTCCATCGAGATTCCCTTCGTCCTCTTTACCGGCAAGGGGAGCGAGGAGATTGCGAGCCGCGCCATCTCCGCCGGCGTCGACGAGTACCTCCAGAAAGGCGGTCCCGAGGAGTACCCGGTGTTGGCGAACAAGGTCTCGAACCTCGTCGAGAAGTACTGGGCCGAGACGCACATGCGACGCGGCTTTCTCGCCATCGAATCTGCCGAGGAGGGAATCGGCATCATCGACGACGACGGCGTCTACCAGTACCTCAACGAGGCGTACGCCGCGCTCTACAACCGCGACCGGTCCGAACTCATCGGCGAGCACTGGGACATCCTCTACCCGGCCGACGAGGCGCGACGCTTCCACGACGAAATCCTCCCGCAGCTCGAATCGGAGGGGTCGTGGCGGGGGCTTTCGACCGGTATCACCAAAGACGGCGAAGCCGTCCCCGAGCGCCTCGTTCTGACGCAGATGGACGACGGGGGCCACGTCTGCATCGTCCAAGAGCTCACCGAGGTCGACGCGCTGCGGGCGGAAGCCGAGCTGAAAGGCCGGGTACTCGACGCCGTCGAAGTCGCCATCGTCGTCATCGACCCTTCGCGGCCCGACAACCCCATCGTCTATCTCAACGCGGCGTTCGAGACGCTCACGGGCTACGACGCCGAGTCGGTGACGGGGCGCAACTACCGGTTCCTCTGTGGTCCCGAGACGGACCCGGAGACGGTCGCCGAGGTTCGGCGGGCCGTCGACGCCGGCGAGTCGATTTCGACCGAGATTCGCAACTACGACGCCCACGGCGACCCCTTCGTGAGCCGCCTCGATATCCGTCCCGTCCGGGACGACAACGGTGCGCTCGACTGTTCGATCTGCTTTCATCGCCCGGCCGACCGCGACGGCGACGGCGACGGCGACGCCGACGACGCGGGGTCGTCCTGACGCGGCGGCCGACGGCTGTCGGCACCCAGATACTGGAAACGGTGGGGTGTCCGTCCCCGGTGTGAGTAAGAACTATGTTCGCGGCGGGTATCAGCCGCGACCGTGTCGGCCCACGTTCGACTCTATCAGGTCCTCGCCCTCTCCGCGTTCGGCTTCGCGACGTACCGGTGGTTCGATGACTCGCCGCTCGTCGCGGCCGGCTGGACCGCCGTCGGGCTGTGGTATCTGTACGTGCTCCGGTTCGGACCAGACCGCATCGACGAGTATGCCGTGGATACGTAACAAAAAGACGGACCGGCTGCGTCCGGTCTGTTATTCGTCCGAAGCGCGCTTGAAGAACGCCAGCGCCGCGCCGAACAGCGTCAGGTTCTGGAGGAACGACGTGAGCTCCTCGTCGCGGGCGTCGTCGTCGACGGCCCAGAAGTCGTGCATCGTCGGCGTGACGCCGGCGAAGAACGCCGCGATGCTCGCGGAGGCGAGCCGGGGAAGCTTCCAGAACCCGACGCCGAGACTCCCGCCGAGAAGCAGGCCGGTCGCCGCGGGAACGAGTCGGTCCGCCTCGGGGACGCCTTTCGCCTCCGCGTAGGCGATGCGGCCGTCGAGGTCGGTCAGGTTGCGAATCGCCAGAATCGCGAGGCCGCTCGCGAAGAGGGCGCGGGCGAGCCGAGATGGCGTGCTGCGTTCGGATTCGTCGGTGTCTGTCATCACCGTTTGAAAGCGGATTGCTAATTATAAGCGCTCTGGTTACAGACCGCCCGGTATGCTTTTCATCGTTCGGCGCTCAGTCCGCCGACTTCGGCCGCTCTCGCGTCGCGGACACCGCGAGCGCGCACGGCTGCGTCGGCTTCGCCCGGCACCACCATTATGTTCTCTTGGCGTTATCTACCATCGCGTATGGACTCATCTCGTGACGTGCCGCGTTCACTCTCGAAACCGGCGTCTATCGCCGTTCTCTACGTCGGCGGCGGTTGCGATTTCGCGGCGCGCTTGGAACGCGAGCGCGAGCGCTTTACGGTCCATACCGAGTCGGACCCGCGGGCCGCACTCGATCGGATTCGGGGCGGTGACGCGGCGTTCGACTGCGTCGTCTGCGACTACGATCTGCCCGCCCTCGGCGGCCTCGACGTGCTGGACCGCGTCCGCGCCGAGTTCCCCGAACTGCCGTTTATCCTCGTTACCGAACAGAGCGACGACGAGGTCGCGAACGAGGCGATTTCGGCGGGCGCGACCGACCACTTTCGCAAGCGCGACGATGCGGCCCGACACCAACTCCTCGCCGCCCGCATCGAGAACGCCGCCGAGCGCGCCCGAACCTCGCGGGCGCTCGAATGGGGGCTCACGGCCGTCGAGACCGCGCGCGACGCCGTCTGCATCCTCGACGAAGACGGGACGGTTGAGTACGCGAACGCGGCCTCTGCGACGCTGTTGGGCTCCGACCGCGAGGGCCTCGTCGGTCGCAGGTGGGAGTCGTTCGTCCCCGACGACGAACTGCAACCGACCTGCGACGCGATACTGTCCGAAGCCCGCGAGGGGCGCTGGTCGGGCCGGTCGTCGCTCGTCCGCGGGGACGGCGACCGGATCGAGGTGGAGCACACGCTCACGTCCACGAGCGACGGGGCACTCGTCTGGACGGCGTCGCGCAGCGACACGCTCGAAGAGCGCCTGTCGCGTCGGGTGCGGGCGATGGACGAAGCGCCAATCGGCATCGTGCTCACCGACCCCAACCAAACCGACAACCCCATCGTCTACGTCAACGACGAGTTCACCAGCCTCACCGGGTACAGCCGCGACGAGGTCCTCGGGCGGAACTGTCGGTTCTTGCAGGGCGAAGCGACCGACGAGGACGCCGTCGCTGAACTGCGGGCGGCGGTCGACGAGCGCGAGGCCGTGACGACCGAGCTACTGAACTACCGCAAGGACGGCACCGAGTTCTGGAACCGCGTGCGCATCGCGCCCCTGTTCGACGACGACGGCGTAATCGACTTCTTCGTCGGCTTTCAGGACGACATCACGCCGCGGAAGACGTACGAGGAGCTCCTGCGGTCGAACACCGCGCGGCTCGAAGCCCTGTTCGAACACTCACCAGACCTCGTCGTCGTCCACACCGACGACGGCAGCATCCGAGACGTGAACCAACGGATGTGCGAGGAGTTGGGGTACAGCGAGGCGGAGCTCGTCGGCAAGACCGTCTGGGAGCTCGACCCCACGTCCGACCCGGAGCGGTCGCGGTCGTTCTGGGCTGGCCTGCCGCCGAACGAACCCACCCGGTTCGAAGGTGCGCTCGAACGCCGCGACGGCACGACGTTCCCGACCGAAGTGCATCTCATCGAACTCAACGTCGACGGCGAGGACCTGTTCGTCGCGATGATTCGAGACATCAGCGAGCAGAAGCAACGGGAGGCCGAGCTCATCGAGCAAAACGAGCGACTCGACCGCTTTGCGAGCGTCGTGAGCCACGACCTCCGCAACCCGCTGCAAGTCGCGATGGGTCGGCTCGAACTGCTCGCAGACGACTGCGACAGCGACCACATCGACGATATCGACCGGGCGCTGGACCGCATGGATGACCTCATCAGCGACCTGCTCGTCCTCGCCCACGACGGAAACGATGCCATGGATATCCAATCGGTCGCGCTGTCCGACCTCGCGCGGACGTGTTGGCAGAACGTGATGACCGGCGACGCCACGCTCACCGTCGAGACCGAACTGGTCCTCGACGCCAACCCCGAGCAACTCCAACAACTCCTCGAAAATCTGTTTCGGAACGCGGTCGAGCACGGCTCGACGGGCAGCCGGACTGCGTCTGGTGACGCCGTGGAACACGGTTCCACAGGCAGTCGGATGCCATCCGACGACGCCGCCGAACGCGGCTCCGGCGACGGCGGCGTGGCCGTCACCGTCGGTGAGACCGACCGCGGGTTCTACGTCGAAGACGACGGTGTGGGCATCGACCCGGCGGACCGCGACACCGTGTTCGAGGCCGGCTACACCACGTCGGCGCAGGGGACCGGCTTCGGCCTGAACATCGTCTCGCAGGTCGCGGCCGCACACGACTGGGAGGTGCGGGTCACGGAGGGCACCGAGGGCGGTGCGCGGTTCGAGTTCCGCGTCGAGTGAGCGACTGACTTAGGCGTCGTCGTCCCCGAGGTCGAACTGCTCGTTCTCGGAGACCGCGTTGAGGACAACGCTCGTGTTCGACTCGCGAATCGGTGCCTCGCTCAACAGCGCCTTGATTTGGCGGTTCATGTCGTCGGTGTTCTTGAACTTCCCGACCGCGAGCACGTCGTAGTCGCCGGTGACCTCGTACACCGAGACCATCTGCGGTTCGTCTGCGAGCAGTTCGGTGACTTCCGCGAGGGCGCTGCCCTCGACTTTGAGGTGCATGACCGCGGTCACGTCGTAGCCGAGCGCGTCGTAGTCGACGCGGGGCGTGTAGCCCTCGATGATGCCCTCGTCTTCGAGGTCTCGCAGGTGGTTCGAGACGGTCGTCACCGATACGTCGAGCTCTTCGGCGAGGCTCCGAAGGCTGCGTCGCCCGTCTTCGAGGAGTGCGTTGATGAGGTCGGAATCGAGGTTCTCGTAGGTCATCTCCGGAACTTTTGCGTGTGATTGTCATTAATCTCCCGGTCTAAATTGACGATTCGGTGAATCAACGCCCAGTGGCGTCCGGAAACTAGGTCGAACGTGACGGTCGAATTGCGTTTGTCGTGCGCCCGCCTCGTCGCACCCGGCCGTTTTCCAGCGGACGTGCGATAAACGAATATCTCACACTTTCCTCTCACCCGTTCACAATACGAAAATAGCGAATAATTATTTATGTTACTCAGGACTGAGTGAGTCTGAGGAAACACAATGGCAGCAAGGGACACTGGAAACGGAGATGCGGCAGACGAGACGACTCGGGAGACACGACGCGGCATCGAGCGGCGCGACGTTCTCAAATCGGGAATCAGCCTCGCGGCGATAGCTGGGGTCGCGGGCTGTCTCGGGGGCGAGTCGGACGACGAGACCACCACGACGACCGCCGCGGACGACGGCGGCGGCGACTCGGAGACCACCGGCGAGACGACCGAAAGCGGCGGGTCGGAGGGTGAGACGACGAACGTCGCAATCGTCTCCAGTCCGGCCGGCTTCGGCGACCAAGCGTTCAACGACCTCGCGCTGCAAGGGCTTCAGACGGCGGCCGAGGAGTACGACATCGATATTCAGCAGGTCGAGGAGACGAACCAGTCGAACTACCAGACGGTTCAGTCTCGACTCGCCGAGAGTACGAACCCCGACTACGACCTCGTCGTACTGGTCAGCTACAACCACACGCAGGCGCTCCAGACGAACGCCGAGGCGTACCCGGACCAGAACTGGATGTTGATTAACGACTCCATCGACCAGCCGAACGTCGCGGGGTACACGTGGGCGAACCACCAGATGTCGTTCCAGGCGGGCGTGCTGGCGGGGACGATGACGACTCGCGAACTCTCCTACGAGGGGAACTCGCTCGACCCGGACTCGTCGACCGTCGGGTTCGTCGGCGGCGTCGACGGCTCGCTCATCAACGCCTTCGAGCGCTCCTACCGGGCGGGCGTCGAGTGGGTCGACGAGAACCTCGACGTCACCGTCGGCTACATCGGGAACTACACGGACACGCAGACCGCCAACAACATCGCCACCTCGCAGTACGACGCCGGGGCGGACATCGTCTACCACGCCGCGGCGGCGGCGGGACAGGGCGTCTTCCAGGCGGCGCAGGACGCAAATCGCTTCGCCATCGGCGTCGACGCGGACCAGTCCGTCACGCTCCCCGAGTACCAAGACGTCATCATGGGCTCTGCGGTGAAATACATCAACGAGGGGACCTACGAGGTCGCGGAGGCCACCGTGCAGGACAACTGGTCGGCGGTGCAGGGCTCGAACATCCTCGGTCTCGAAGAGGAGGCCGTCCGCGTCGTCTTAGGGCAGGCGGTCGGCGGCGAGCTTCCGGACGTGGTCACGGAGAACCTCGAAGCGGCGAGAGAGGCCATCATCAACGGCGACGTCACCGTGCCGTGTAGCGCCAGCGGCTGCTAGCGACGCAGCCATGGCACCACCTCGCAGGCTTTTTCCAGATAGCGTAGACACCAACCCATGACAGACACGACCGCACCAGCAGTTCAGCTCACGGACATCACGAAACGCTTCGGCGACGTCGTCGCCAACGACAGCGTCGACCTCACCCTCGACCGCGGGTCGATTCACGCCGTCATCGGTGAGAACGGCGCGGGCAAGACGACGCTGATGAACGTCCTGTACGGCCTGTACGACCCGAACGAGGGGACCATCGCCATCGACGGCGAACCCCGTTCGTTCGACTCGCCCAGAGACGCCATCGCGGCGGGCATCGGGATGATTCACCAGCACTTCCAGCTCGTCGACAACATGACCGTCCTCCAGAACATCGTGCTCGGTCACGAGCCCTCGACGCGGGGCCTCGTCGACGAGCAGGCGGCCCGTCGTCGCATCACCGACATCTGCGACACCTACGGCTTCTCCGTCGACGAGCATCTCGACACGCCAATCGAAGAGCTCGGACTCGGCATCCAACAGCACGTCGAAATCGTCAAGAGCCTCTATCGAGGTGCCGACACGCTCATCCTCGACGAGCCGACGGCCGTGTTGACGCCCCAAGAAGTCGAGGGGCTGTTCGACGTGATGGAGGCGCTCACCGCCGACGGGCGGTCGCTCATCTTCATCACCCACAAGCTGGACGAGGCGATGCACGCCGCCGACGACATCACCGTCCTCAGAGACGGGAGCGCCGTCGGGACGGTCGACGCGGCGGCGACCTCGCAGAACGAACTCGCCCGCATGATGGTCGGCCGCGAGGTGCTGTTCGACGTCGACTCGCGGGGCGGAACCCCCGGCGAGGTCGCGCTCACCGTCGACGGCGTGACCGTGCGCGACGAGCGCGGGCTCGAACAGGTCCGCGACGTGAGCCTCTCGGTTCGCGAAGGGGAGATTCTCGGCATCGCCGGCGTCGAGGGCAACGGCCAACAGGAGCTCATCGAGGCCATCACCGGGATGCGAACCCCCGAGCGGGGCACGGTCTCACTCCAAGGGCGCGACATCACCGAGCTGTCCCGTCGCCGCCGCATCGAAGACGGCATCTCGTACGTCCCCGGCGACCGGCTCGAAGAAGGCCTCGTCCAGGACTACTCGCTCGTCAGGAACGCGCTTTTGAGCAATCAGACGATGGACGCCTTTTCGGACGGGCTCTTCCTCGACTGGGGGCGAATCGGTGACCACGCCGACGAGATAATCGACGCGTACGACGTGCGCCCGCGGAACCCCGAGGCGACCGCGAAATCGCTCTCCGGCGGCAACCAACAGAAGTTCATCGTCGGCCGCGAACTCGAACGCGACCCGTCGGTGCTCGTCGCGGCCCATCCGACCCGCGGCGTCGACATCGGCTCTATCGAGTTCATCCACCAGCGGTTCCAGGACATGCGGGCGGAGGGCGTCGCCATCCTCCTCGTCTCGTCGAAGCTCGACGAGGTTCAGAAGCTCTCTGACCGCACGGCAGTCATGTACGAGGGGTCGGTCGTCGACACCGTCGACCCCGACGACGTGACCGAAGAGGAACTCGGCCTGCTGATGGCGGGCCGGGCTCGGGACGGCACCGACCGCGCGGCTCGCGGCGCGGAGGGTGACGCGTGAGCGACGCTGCGACCGGCGTCCGGTCTCTCGCGGACCGCATCGCCGCCCGGATGCTCGACGCCTCGGTGCTCGAACGCGTCGTCATCGCGCTCGTCGCGACCGCGCTCGCGTTGCTCATCGGCGCGGTCATCGTCGCCGCCTCGGGGTACGACGCCGTCGAGTTCGTCTCGTCGCTCGTCTACGGCGCGGTCGGGAACGTCTCGAACCTCGCGTTCATGCTCCGGCAGTCGTCGATGCTGATTCTGACGGGCGTCGCGGTCGCGGTCGCGTTCCGCGCGGGCGTGTTCAACATCGGCGTGCAGGGCCAGTTCGTCGTCGGCGGCTTCGCGGCCACCCTCGGCATCCTGTTCGCCGCGCCGCTGCTCCCGAATTCGCCGGTCTCCGCGATTCCGCTGTTGGCGCTGGCCACGCTGTTGGCGCTGGCGGCCGGCGGCGCGTACGGGGCGCTCCCGGGCGTGATGAAGGCGTACGCCGGTGCGAACGAGGTCATCACGACCATCATGCTGAACTTCATCGCCTCGGGGGTCGTCTACTTCCTGCTCGACGCGTATCTCCGCCCGGAAGGGGCGGCCGCGCCGAACACCGAACAGTTCCCCGACTACGTCGGACTGCCCGGACTCGTCTTCGAGAGCCCGTCGTTTTCGATTCTCGGACTCGGCGTGGCGCTCCTGACGGTCGTCGTCGTCTATCTGGTGATGGACCGGACCGGTTTCGGCTACGACCTCGTCACGAGCGGCTACCAAGAGCCGGCGGCCAAATACTCCGGCGTCGATCCCAAGCGGATGATCGTCCGGACGATGACCATCTCCGGGATGATCGCCGGTCTCGCCGGCGCACTGTTTGCGATTATGATTCTCGGCTATTACAGCGACCCCAACACGTTCCCCACGTTCGGCTTCGACGCCATCGCCGTGAGCCTCCTCGCGGCGAACAACCCGCTCGGCGTGATTCCCGCCGGCCTGCTGTTCGGCGGCCTCGACGCCGGCGGCCAGTACATCGGCTTCACGCTCGACGTGCCGAGCGAACTCGTCGACGGCGTCATCGGCCTCATCGTCCTGTTCGTCGCCGCACCGGAGCTGTTCCGCGCGGCGGGGCAGTACACCTCGCTCGGAGGTGATCGCGAATGAGCACCGCTCGCGCGCTTCTCGACGACCGCCGGACGCTATTGGGCGTCCTCGGCGCGCTCGTCGCCGTCATCGCGCTCCTGCTTTTCGTCGACCTTCCGGGGTCTGACCTCGTGACGGTCGGCGCGCTCGAACGCGCCTTGCAGGCGGCGACGCCCATCGCGCTCGCGGCCATCGGCGGCCTGTACGCCGAGAAAAGCGGCGTGTTCAACATCGGGCTGGAGGGGTTCATGATATTCGGCGCGCTCGTCGGTGCCGCGGTCGCGTGGCTCCTCGCCGGCGACGGGAGTATCACGCAGGCACACCTCTGGGTGGCCTTCGTCGCGGTCGCGGTCGTCTCCGGCGTGCTGGCGACGCTGTTTGCCGTCCTGTTGATTCGGTACGAGGCCAACCAAATCGTCGCCGGCCTCGCCGTCTGGTTCATCGGCCTCGGCTTCGGGCCGTTCGCCGCCACCGTGCTGTGGGGCGGCGTCTCCAGCCCCTCGCTGCCGAACGTCGACGCGGTGTCCGTCCCCGTCCTCGCAGAGATTCCGGTCCTCGGACGGCTGTTCTTCGACGCCTCGCCGCTGGTCTTGCTGACCATCGTGGTCGCCGTCGCGGCCTGGGTCGTCCTGTTCCGCACGCGCTACGGCTACTGGGTCCAGGCGGCCGGCGAGAACCCGGAGGCGCTCGACACCGCCGGCATCGACGTCAACCGCGTCCGCTACGCGACCGTTATCTTCTCCGGCGTCATGGCCGGCTTGGGCGGCGCGGTCCTGTCAATCGGCATCGGCAGCGGGTTCACCGGCACCGGCGTGACGATGGTCGACGGCCGCGGCTGGATTGCCATCGTCGCGTATCTCTTCGGCAACTACAACCCCCTCGGGACGTACGGCGCGTCGCTCCTGTTCGGGGCGATGGACATGCTCCAGATTCAACTGCAAACCATCGGCATCTCGCTGCCGGGGAGCATCACCGGACTGTTCCCCTACGTCGCCGTGCTCGTGGTCCTCGTCGGCGTCGGCTACACGCGCGTGCCGTCGGCGGTCGGCGAGTCCTACGACACCGAAGAATGACATCCTCCCCGGCGCGAACGCCGGGGTTTCCTCTCGCTGGGGGTATCGCTTACCGACCCACGGAGGCAACTTGCGGGTTCGTGCGCTCCTCGTTGGAACAAGAGCGTGGTGACTCTGACCAGTCGTGGTCGTTCCACTTGAGGCGCACGGGCCGTGCCATCGGCCGTGCTACGTCGGCCTGCCGTTGACGAGACACAGCGTGTCTCGTTCGCCAATCAGAACGTTCTGAGTTCCGATGACGTCTCAGGAACGTTTCGGATGCTGTGAGGTCTGCGTGGCCCTCGAAACCGCACGGGCACGTCAGCGTGTCGCGGTGGCGTGTCGTCCGATCTGTTGAACCGCAGTTCGGACACCCTTGAGAGGTCCATGCTTCCGAACGAACCTCCACCAAGATACTATACTCCTCGGCGGTACAGGCGAGTCGGTCGATGAACTGCTGGAACGCCCAAAAGTTGTGCGTCTTCGCGTTCGCTTCGACCGACCAATGCGTGTCGAGTACGTCTGTGAGTGCCCCGACGTACACCGTGGAGACGCCTTCGTCGTGCAACCGTTCTATGAGGTCACGTGCGAGTGCGTCTTGGGCGTGGTCGCGTCGGCGCGTCCGACGGCGGTACAACGAGCGTATCCGATGACTGCTGTACCTGCCGTCGTCCAAGAGCGATTGGAGACGAGCGATTTCTCGCGTCGTCTCGCGGAACCGCTCGAACAGGTCGCACCCCTCGTACAGCAGTTGCGTGCCGGTCGTGGTCGTGCAGGCGACGAGGTTGTTCGCACCAATATCCGGAGCGGCGGTTTCGTCCGCCAGTGGGTGTGCCAGCCGAGAATTGTCTACGGTGACTGGCTGAAAGGCTCTGAACGTCTGTGCAGTCTCGTCCCAGAACAACTCCAACCGGCCTTGCTTGTCGTACTCTTTCCAGTTGGGTTCGCCCCGAACTTCGAGCCGAAGCCTCTCGCGGTATCCAAGACCGTACTCCTCTTTCAGCTCTTGGCCGACGAGGATTTCGAGCCGGGAGTATTCGCCCCACTCGACAGAGTACGACGTGTTCCGAATGTACGTTCGGAGTTCGCGGCCGTCCTCGGCGTTGCCCCAGTATCTGGGCTTGCCGTTTGCTTCGCCCTTCTTTTGGAGCGCGAAGAACGACCGCCACGCTTCGCGGTTCTTCCGTTCGATTTGCTGAACGGTCGAAGCCCCGAGCGTGCCGCCGTAGCGCCCGCGATACTCGCTGATGTCCCATACGTCCGCGTCGGAGTCGGCGTAGTGTTCGCGGCGCTCGTAGTTGATCTCGTTCCAGAGAGCGGCAGAAGCGTCCAATAGGCGTCGAAGCAACACCTCGTCCGCGTCGGACAGAGGAACCACCTCGAAGGTGTTGGTCCGCTTCATCAACTTCTGGTTCGTGCGCCACATTGATAAACCAATGGTTAATCAATGGTGACATGGCAACGACGGTTCAAATCGAGATAGAGGATGACGAACAGTACGAGCGGTTACGGGCGATTAAGCGGCACAACGGGCTGACGTGGAAGGGGATGTTGCTCCACGCGGCGGAGAACTTGGATACCCCGGACTGAGCATTGTCGGCGGTTGTGTCCCTGTTGTCGGATTCACGCCCGCCGTGAACGGCGGGACCCTCTCCTTGATTCAGGTAGGGTAGCCTCCCTCGCGGGACCGCGTTCGAACCGACGCCGCCGGCCGCGTCGCTCGTAGTCCTGTCGCCAACGAACAGTTCAATTATCGTTCGCCTCGAAAGGCGGGGTAGTGACCATTGATGAACCAACCGTCCGCGAACGGCTGAAAACGTTCGGCTTCTCCGACAAAGAGGCCGACACCTACATCGCGCTCTTGGGACAGGGCGAGGCCAAGGCGAGCGAACTCGCCCAGCGGGCCGGCGTGTCCAAGCGCTACGTCTACAACGTTCTCGGAAGCTTCGAGGACCGCGGTCTCGTCGAGGTCAACGACCACGAGACGCCGACGACGATTCGCGCCGTCGACCCCGCGGTCGTCATCAGACGGCTCTCCGACCAGCTGTCCTCGCTCGAAACGCAGCTCGAATCCATCCACAACCCCGACCCCGGCGAGGACCGACGCTACGAGGTCATCAAGTCAAAATCCACCGTGAAAAAGCGCATCGCGTCGCTGGTTCGACAGGCCGAAAACGAGGTCAACGTGTCGGTGCCGGCGTCGCTGCTGCCGGACCTCGCACCCGAGTTGGAGGCCGCCGTCGACCGGGGGGTGCTCACGCTCGTCCTCGCCAACGGCCACGGCGACGAGGCCGTCTCGGAGTCGACGCTGAAGGGACTCGGCAGCGTCGTCCGCTACTGGGCCGACGGCGGCCCGATGCTCGTTTGCGTCGACCGGCGACACGGGCTGTTCTCCCCGCCGGAGTTCGTCATGGGGCGGGGGTCGGACCACCAGGCGATCAGCTTCACCGAAGACCGCCTCTCCCCCGCGCTCGTGGGGTCGTTTCTCGGTAACTACTGGCCGCTCGCCGAGGAGATTTATCTCCACGAACCGGACGAGCTTCCGGCGACGTACGACCGCTTCCGACACGCGATTTTCGCGGCGACCCGCTATCTGAAACGCGGCTACACGCTCGTCGCGGAAATCGAACTCAGACCGGCGGACTCGAACGAGGCGTTCGAAACCCGGTTCGGGACGATTACCGACGTCACCCAGGGGCTCGTGAAACCGACGACGAACTCGATTCCCATCGAGAACGCGTTCCTCATCGACGACGGCACCGAACAGTTGAGCGTCGGCGGCCCCGGCGCGATTGTCGAGCCCTACGAGGCCAGACGCGTGACGCTCGACGTCGTCGAATCGTCCGGCCAGTCGGTCCCGGAACTCATCGCCCGCTCTGACGCCCTCAACCGATGACGGTCGCCGTCCGCCGCTTGCCCCTCAGTACGTCGAATTTACAAGCGCTCTCCCCGAACTCCGCGCATGGTCTGTGACCCGTTTCTGAGCGTCGAGATGAAGACGACGCTCGCGTTCATGTTCCTCGGGCTCACGTCGTGGTACTTGGCGCAGCGATATCTGAACAACGGGTTCGTCGAACTCGTCGCGCTGTTCGGTGTGGGGGTCGTGCTTCCCACGCTGATCAACGAACTGCGTCAGCGGTCGCGGACAGAGTGAGTCGCGTCTGAAAACATTCGTATCATGATAAAAGACGCCTCAAATACGGACACGAACACCGATTCGTGAGCGTGACGTAATTAGCAGAAATCAGATAGTTACATAGATAGGTGTCGAAAACGAACGCGTTGCATCTCAAGCGAGCGCCTGAACTATCGGTTTTTATTTCAGAAAAGGTTAAATTCGGTATGCAGATTTAGCTATATAGATTCCATCAGATTCAAATAACGAACCGTACATGAATTCGAACACCCCGACTCACTGCTCTCGGCGTTTCGCCGCCGAGAAACTGTCTGTTTCCGGTGAGTTAAACGGGGATGTCTGCGTGCGTTGCGGTCTATCCCCACTCCAGGTTCAACGTGGCCGCCCGGTTTGCGAACTCCTCGTCGTCGATTTCGCCGCGCGCGTACTGCGTCCGGAGGTCCTGCATGGCGCTGTCGGCTTCCTTCGGTGGCGTCGTCTCGGTACTCGCCGCCCGGACGCGACTGACGTACACGAGACTCACTCCTGCGAGTGCGAGAAGCAGGAGGACTCCGGCCGCGAGCCACCACAGCCCCATGCCGCCGGTGGCTGTCGCGCCCCCCGCGGCGACCCCGTGGCCGCCGTGGGGACCCATCGGCCCGTGTCCACCCCACTGGAGTACGACGGTCGCCATTTCGCTCATCTTTCTCACCTCTATGTAGTAGTTCACTCACGGACCGTATCAACTCACGCCGTGATTATCGCTCGCTGGGAACGCCCCCGTCCGGCCGTCCGAATCGCTGTCGAACAGGCACCCCCTGTCGCGCCCTCCCGTTTCGTGCGCTGTGAATCAGCCGTCGACGACGTTCTCAAGGACGACCGCTCCGGCGAGGTACACCGGAAGCAGATACAGAATCGCCATCACGGGGAGCACGATGAACATCGGCGTGTGGCCGTCGCCCGTCTCGTACACCTGTGCGGCCAACAGAACGACTATCAATCCGAGGAACAGGTCCGTCCGGTCCATGTGTACCCGTGGGCGAGCAGTCTGTTAGTTGTGGTGTGTCCGAGACCGCTGTGTTCCGAGACACGCGTCAAACCGCAAGTCTAGACTTCGTTCGAGGGATGAGCGAGTCGTTATCGGGACATTCGAATTTGCAGATATATTCCACTGAAAAAGCAGACCATTGACACAAGTAACAGACCGCCGCTCAGCACGTCTCGAAGGCCGCCAGACACGCCCGGGTTCGTCACCAGTCCGAAGGCACCTTCGAACACGACCGACTGACTGACCAGCGCCAACCCCCCAATCGACATCAGTAGGTGCGGCACGCGTGCGCTCGCGTCTGTACTCATGTTTCGGGGGTCATCGGCGTCGCTCATGAACGCTGCGTATTCTTTCGTCGCTTGGTGAGCTCCGCCGCTCAGTGTTACGCCGAGGCTATCCACCACCTCGGCGTTCGACTACGGTTGCAAGTCCCCGTTGATGATGTCAGCCACGCGCTGTCGGTCGAACAGTCGCTCGGCTTCCGGAACGTCGGGATACGGGCCGCCTTCGTAGGTCGGCCACGCGCCGAACTGCTCGGGATACAACTGCTTGGCGATCATCTCCAACTGGAACAGGTTCATGAGCGGGCCGCCGTAGCGAACTCCAATCGGGAAGACGCGGTCGTTTGCGACCGCCGAGAGGCCCTGCGCAGTCGGCTCGTCGTACAGTTCCTGTTTGGTCGTCGTCCAGTCCGGGCCGAGGCCACCGTCGACGAGGATGACGTCCGGGTCGGCTTCGACGAGCGCTTCCATGTCGATTTGCGTCCCGCTCGGCACGTCGGCGAGTGCGTCTTCGGCGTCGAACACGCGCGTGTGGGCTCGGACCGTCCCGGGGCCGTTGAGTGGGTACACCCAGATGCCGCCTCGCCACAGGAACCGCGCCGTCGACGGCCGGGCCTCCGTCTCTTCGAGGCCGGCCGTAATCGTCGATAGGAGGTCGCCGTGGATTTCCGCCAGCGCCTCGTACCGCGCCCGTGCTTGGAACACCGCCGCTACCCGCTCGAAAATCTCCCAGAGCGTGTGATACCGGTACTGGTCCGCCCACCTCGCCGGCGGCTCGCTGTGGTTTCGGCTCAGCGAGTTCCCGAACCACGGGGCGACTTCCGTCCCAATCTCCGCAACGTCGTCGGGCTCCCACGCCTCCATCGTCGCCATCAACGCCGGGTCTTCGAGATGGATATCGCTGTCGAGTTCGTAGAGCTCCTCCTTGTCGGGATTCCAGGTATCCACCAGCCCTGACCAATCGACCGAGACGCCGGGGAGTCGCTCGAATAGCAGGTCGTACAACTGCCCGAACCCCTCCGGGTTGTACATCCCGTTGAGCGACTCGCCCTGCCCGAGTGCGACCGCCATATCTGCGTGGTGAAGCAGGACGGTAAACACGTTCTCCGGGGGCTCGGTGAACTCCACACGACCGGCCGGCGAGAGAGTGGCTGCGTAACGCTCGTCGTCCGTTGGTGTCGCCGTCGTGTTCGCTTCGGTTGTCGGTGGGTCGGACGCCGACTGTCCGCCACAGCCGGCGAGTGCGGCCGTCGCTGCCGCAGCCCCGTACTTCACGTAATCCCGTCGCGTGAGTCGTTTGTACTTGTTCACCATGATTTTAGGCTAGCCTAAAACCAGATAACGGCTTCGGTTTTTAGGCAAGCCAAAACACGGTGCGCTGTCGAAGTGTTTACTCTGGTTGGCCGGAGTCTCAGCATTCTGTGTGGGTTTGGTAGCGCCACGCTGTGGCACCGATACGGCTGTTATACCTCACGCCGGGCGACCGTTGGTTCCCTCGGTCGTCCCCCCTCGAACGCGTCCCACGTCGCGTTCACACTCCGCTTCGGCGTGAACGACGCCGTGCAGCGACAGTCGCCTGCGGGGAGACGGTTACCCAGTAGAGACTGAATCCCAAGCGGGGAGTTACTCCGTTCGCCCGCCGGTCTCTTCTATCGCCTTCGGCCGTAGAACCATTACGAGGCCCAGCATTGCGACAACAATCGCGCTGCCGATGTCCTCGCCAGTGAACACGGTGAGCTCTAAGCCGGCCATCAGTAGTGCGACGACACAGAGGAGCGCGCCGAACCATCTCGTCGACACCGAAATCCACGGTGAGACGATGAACGCAGTAGCGAGCACCCCCAACGCAGCAAACGCCGCGATAGTCCCGCGGTCAGCGAACGCGCTCGGCGCAACAAGCAGTGTGAGACCGGCGACGAGTCCGCCAACGAACAACAACAGCACTCCACTGGCTTGCTCATCGAGCCGATGTGAGACGAACCGATAACCGAACAACAGCGCCAGTATCGTCACCCCACCGAACGCCCGAACCACGTCGGCTGAAGTCGTCGCGTCAACGAGGTTCCGAAGCAGTAGCCCCACGAGAATGAGCGCAATCGCAATCGCTCCGGCGGTCTCTGCCAAATCGAAGTCCCAGCGTGTCCGTCCCACAGTCGAACGAGCGAGAGTGGCTACTTAGTACCGGGAGTGTCGGCCCGCTGGCGTAGCTATGCGGATTTCACCGTCGTACGGACCGGGGCGTACGGTTCACGGTACACAGCAGTACGTCTATCCACGTGCAGTCGGTCCGGCTCTCCTCGCGGAACCGTATCGCTCAAAGCGTGGTGCGGGTCGCGCGGTGACGCAACCGACCCAGCGCCGACGGACACGAGACGAACCCACGCAGATTGCACCACCGCGGGCGATACGTTCTTGTCACTCGGTGAGAGCTTCGGTGTATGGACGGCAAACGAGTCCTCGTTACTGGCGGTGCCGGATTCATCGGCTCGAATCTCGCGAACCATCTCGCCGAAGACAACGACGTGATTGCGATTGACGACCTCTATCTCGGAACGCCCGAGAATCTCGACGACGCCGTGGAGTTCCACGACACGACGGTCCTCGACGACGACCTCCCGACCGAGGGCGTCGACGTGGTATTCCACCTGGCGGCGCTGTCGTCGTACAAGATGCACGAGGAGAACCCGACGAAGGGTGCCCGCGTCAACATCGAAGGCTTCGTCAACACGGTCGAACAGGCTCGCAAGGACGGCTGCGATACCGTGGTGTACGCGACGACATCGTCGATTTACGGGTCGCGAACCGAGCCCTCGCCCGAGGATATGCCCGTCGAGTCCCGGACGGGCTACGAGGCGTCGAAACTGGGCCGCGAGCGCTACGCGGAGTACTTCCACCACCACTACGATATGCAGTTGGCCGGGATGCGCTTTTTCTCGGTGTACCAGGGCTTCGGCGGCGCGGAAGAACACAAAGGGGAGTTCGCGAATACGGTCGCGCAGTTCACCGACAAAATCGCGAACGGCGAGTCGCCGGAGCTGTTCGGCGACGGCACTCAGACCCGCGATTTTACCCACGTCGACGATATCGTCCGCGGGCTGGAGCTCGCGGCTGACGAGCGGTTGCAGGGTATCTACAACCTGGGGACCGGCGAGAGCTACTCGTTCAACGAGATGGTCGAGATGATAAACGAGGTGCTCGGGACGGACGTCGACCCCGTGTACGTCGAAAACCCCTTCGAGGTGTACGTCCACGACACGAAAGCCGACTACTCGAAAATGCACGAAGATACTGGCTGGGAGCCCGAGGTCTCGTTCGAGGAGGGTGTCGAACGAGTCTGTCAGCCGTATCTCGACGGCTAACGCGCACCTCTCGCGGGAGTGTGTTTCGACCGAGGGGTTGCGTTCACTCTCCGACGCGTGGGGTCGACAGTCGAACCCCCTGGACGGGTCACGCGTCAAACTGCGGTTGTCGCCCGACACGGCGTCGTCGACGCTTCCGGAGACTGCCCCTCCGAGAACGTGTTCGAGAACGATTGACCTCCGTTTCACTTGGCGTTCGTCATTCGATTGCGCCCCCTATCTCGGCACAGTTCCGACCACACGCTCCCCGAGGGGTCCAACAGAGCCATCGCAGTGTGAAGCACTTTGGCGGTGGAGCCCCTCCGTTCTCGAGCGATGGGTCGAACGGTTTCACTCTCCGGGACGTGGTTCAGCTATCTGCTGTACGCGTTCCAACTGACTGCGCTCGCGTTGGTGCTCGTGTTCGTCGTGCCCGCGCTCCAGTACCCGGTCAATCTCTTCTTGGGCGGACTGTTCGCCGCGGTCGTCTTCGCGTCGGGAGTCGCGCTGTGGCGGCGCGCGACCGGACGGGACGAAGGAAGTCGGCTCGGAACCGCCGAAGACATCACCTACGACCCGTTTGCGGACCCCGGGCAGGCCGCCCGCGACCGGTGGGAACGGGCCGTTCGACGGCTTCCCGGTTCGGACGACGAGGAGTGAACTCCCGAAGGTGTGAGGGCGGTCGGTGGCTCACGAACGACCTCCTCCGTCGGTCTGCCGCCTCCACCGAGTGATACGAACGAACTGCTCAGTACCAGTCCACGAATACGGTCGCATCTCCCACCGAACTGCGGTCGCAACGACGTGCAAGCGTACGGTCTCGGTCGGCGTCAGGTGCGGGCTTGTCACGAGTCGCTCGATAGCCTCCGGCCTCGCGAGCCGCTTGGGTCGGTAGGAAAAAACACGGAGCGAGTCAAAGTGACTACCCACCTAAGCCGATGGCTACGCCATCTCGGGAACGGGGAAGTCGAACAGTTCCGCTCGGAGCTGATCGGGTGATTCGGTCATCCCCCACTGGATGAGTTTGCCCACTAACTCCGGGTCAGAGAAATCGACGTGCCGTGCACGCTCGTCTCCCCAGGCGTAGACATGCTTCGGAAGCCAGTCGGCCCGCCGAAGCTCCGCGAACAACAGTCCGGCTGCCTCGCCAGCACTCGCGTCTCCGTCCCTGTAGACATCCAGTACCTCTGCCATCCGCTGGTGTATCTCGGTCTTCTGCGGGACAAAGGGCGCGCCGTCGCCTGGCGACGACTCCGCGAGGAGCGAGTCGAACTCGGCGGGTCGCCCCGTTGCGAGATAGTTGAAGCAGTGCCGCTGAACGTACAGGTCGTGGAACAGGACCTGCCCCAGCCACATCTGCGTCCACGCGTTCCAGAGCCGGAAGTCACCCATCGACTTGTAAGCGTTGCTGATGACCCGGTCGTTGGTCGCAAGCTGACGGCGGTGCATCTCGTCGATTGGCGCGAAGCGCGCCACCGAGAACTCGCCGTCTTCGAACGCGTCCAAAAGCAGGTTGGTCGACACAAAAACGGATTCGAGGGTGTTCACCAGGCCAACCGCGTACAGCGGGTCGACGAACCCATACGTGTTGTTGGTCAGATAATGGCGGTGTCCCGAGGACTGACTGGCGGTCCGTTGAAGCCTCCCGGTTCGAACCCACGGCCGCACCGGCACCGCTGATTCGAGGTGTCGTTCGATGTCGGGGAACTCGGCGATGATTCGTCGGGCCTCTTGCTCGGCGCTGACCGACTCGTCAACGGGGTACTGCGTTCGGTCGAGGACTACCCCGACGCTCGCCTTGTTCGCCTCCGAGCGCTCGAAGTTGTCGAAGGGGATAATCCACATCCAGCCCCCGTCGAACACGTGGTGGAGCGTCCCGTCGTGGAGGCGGTTGGACTGTCCGGGGCGGGCAGCCTCGTCGAGCACCTCGTCGAACGGGGCGAGCCCTTCGACGTGCGTGAAGATGGCGCGCGAATCCGTCTCCAACGCCGGTGCGTCCTCGCGGTACCCCATCTCCTCGGCGAGGACGGAGTTTCCCCCGGTCCCGTCGACGTAGAACGCCGCCTCGATGTCGCCGCGTCCGGTCGTCACGGTCACCCCGTCGCGGCCGATGTCCACGCCGGTGATTTCGGTCTCGTCGAGGTACTCGACGCCGTACCGCTGGGCGGCCTCAACCAGATACCGGTCGATCTCTGAGCGCAGGAGGTGGCTCTCGCTGTAAAACGGGAGGTCCGGCGGAATCAATTGGTGGCTGTGGTCCGGCGCGACCCTCCGCCCGGGTTCGTGGTAGGCGAAGCCGATGGAGTGTTTGATGCCGCACGACGACGTGACGTTGTCGACGATGTCGTCCGTGTCGCTGAGGTACTGAATCTCCGGGATTCCGTGGTACTCCCCGAGAATCCACATCCACATCGAACTCTGCGGGAGCATCGCCTCGCCGACGGCGAACCGCGGATGCGACCCGGCTTCCAGCATCACCACGTCGAGGCCGTGTTTTCCCAGAATCATCGCCGTGAGAGACGCCGACATCCCGGAACCACCGACAACAACGTCGTAGGAACCCGTCGGTGCTGATTCTACGGCGTCCCAGTTGTCTCGTCGCCTGTGCTGTCGATCGCCGCCGTCCTCCTCGGTCTGCCCTGTCCGTTCCATAATCCGTTCGACGGAAAGCTCAGGATTATAGTCATTCCCTGAGACGGCATCTCAGTTCGTGAGACACAGTTCGATCAGTACACAGATTTCACGCGTAGAGTCGCTACTTCTTGGTGCTCATCTGAGTCACGTTGAGCCTGTCCGCGTCGCGTTTGTAGCGTCGATAGAGGTCGACGGCCCACTTGCGAGCCTCGGGGTCGTCGGTTGTGACCGAAGCAATCGGGAGGGATGTCTCGTCGTCGAAACCGCCGACGATGACAACGTCGTCGATGATACCCATGGTGAACGGCAGTCCGGGGTGAGTGTATAGCGCGGGTGCTTCAGCCGACGCGATGGTGTCGAACGCGTTCTTCGAAGCGTTCCGGTCCGCTTCGAGCGCCAGCGGCGTACAGATAGCCTCGAAGTCCACGTCGTTTCGGGCGTGTTCAATACCCTGTTCTGTGACCTTCGGTGGACACCCTGCGACGACTAGACTCCGCGAGTGCTCGAACGACGCGAAGTGTTCGAGCCACGGTTCGACGGGCGCGTTCGGATTCTGCGGCGTGGCGACGTGGAGGTCGGCGTCGGCGAATAGGTGGACATGACGCGTGAACTCCGGTGCCGAAATCTGAGCGAGGAGGGGTTCTAATCGGCCGGCCGCTGCGACCGACCGCTCGAACCGTGACACGGCATCGGCCACGGCACAGCCCGCTCCGGTCGTCCGGTATCCCGTGGGCGTCTGCTCGAGCAAACTCTCGTCGGTGAGTGAGGATGTCCATCGGTAGGCCGTTGCACGCGAGATGTTAAGTTCGTCTTGGAGCGTCGACCGGTCGAGCGGCCCATCTCGGGTCGCATCCAGCAGCGGTGCTTGGTCCAGTAACTGGTGTGTGTCCGGTTCGTGGTGAGCCATGTCCTCGGAACGGACTTGGAAACCCTAAGTGTACCTCCGGCAAGCGGCTGAAGGTTGCCGCCCCCGCTGACGTCGCTTTCGAACACGTCACCGAATCCACTCGTACAGCTCGAGGAAGCCGAGCGACCACACGAGTCCCCCGATACACCGCTCTGTTTTCACGGTTCGATGTGATCCCGGATAAGTGGTTGGTCGCGCACCTTGATGTGGCCCAACAGCCAAGACTCAGCGAGCATTCGATTTGATTTTCATGTCGAGCTCGTCAATCAACTCCTCAATTCCCGTCGTCATCTTTCGGAGAACCTTCTGTTCCGACCCATAAGTCCAGTTGAAAATCCCGCTCGCTCCCCCACCGACGACGATCTTTAGGAACCAGGTCGTCCTAGTCATCTCTTCGAGGATAATCGTTACCTGCATATTCGAGTTCGTCCGCCAAAATTCGTATTTCTCAATCAGTAACACCGCGAACCCATCTCCTGTGTGAGATTCCTCCGGAGAAAATCGCTCAGTTAGTGCGTCTATGAGGTCCGAAAATTGCCCACCTGTGACAGTATAGTTCACGACTCTCATACCGGTTCATTTCAACGAGGGTACAAAACTTGTGGACTTCATCAGCTCCGCACACTCTTAATTGATCACGCCACGAATTCACGTGAGAGGGAACGCCAGACACGAGAGCACGAACTCAACTGGGCCAGCCCAGCGGACACAAGAAAGAATCGCCGTCTGTCCGAGTGTCGTGGAATCTCAATAGTCGCGCCGCGTGAATTCAGATACCTGTTCCAGCAGTCGTTTGAGCTGCGGGGATTGCCGATACCGGATACACCCGCTTCGTCTGTTGTGTTCGATGACGCCCGCGTTGAGTTTCGGCAGCGAGGTGTGATGTAGACACCGTTCGATTCATGTTTCTTCGTCATCGCCCACTTGGGCTTGTGGTTGAACGCCAATATACCGGGGCGTCCGTTTCTCCATCGGCCACTCATAACGGGAATTCGACTCTCGAGACTGAGCGGGGGCGGGCGGCCTCGGACCCACACACCGCCCCGAGGCTAATCGACGCGCTCCCATCCACCGTGGCTGGCAGGTCGTGGCGCTCGGGACGGGTTTGGTGGCTGGGTTGTCGTTGCGGTGAGTTGCAGTCGGTGTGTTGGTGAGTCGGTGGGTTACCATACCTCTGCTTCGATTGGAATACACCCACCGTCTGTCCCGCAACAATAGACTTCACCGAAGCGGTGTGTGGCCGTATCTTCCTCAATGAACAAGCGAGATCGTTCGAACGATCGAAAACCTTCGTGATAACGAGGCATTCGGTGTCTCGAACTACGAGTTCGTCGAGAGCAAGTGCGTTCGATTCGAGAGCGAACACCTGTCATGACACATCTGGGACCGTGGCCTCGTTCAACTCGGACAGACGTACCCAAAGGGACACCACCATCTTCTGAGGCTACTGTGTACAATGGTCCTCGGATGGCACAGGCCACAGTCAACTGGCCTTCCTCGTCAGGGCACAACGACTGGGGCGTAACGCGACGTGGTTCCCACGAGTTAGAACGCGAGCACACCAACATCACAGCGCCACTGCTGGACCGACCTGCCAGCAAAACACGTCCAAAGGTACGTGCAAGCATCTACTGGAAGCCACGTCACCCTCACGCAACCCACTTGGTTCGAAGGGAAGAGAGTTGAAACTAACTGACCGTTCTCGATTTCGTCGCGTCCACGTTTGAGACCACCGTCAGAACCCCCTCTTCAAGTCGAGGCGAACACACCAGTACCACGTCAACGGGTCCCAAAAGCGAGAGTTCGGCGTGTTCGACTCTCTGCTTGGAACGCGACGATGACCAGTACTGAGCAGGCATCAACCCCGACCAACGACGCCAACCGAGAATTTGAAAACCGCCCATACACCACCTCTCTGACGTGGTGTACTGGAGAATAGCGGATTCGAGTATACCTGAACACAGGCGGATGGGTGGTGACTTTCGATACAACGGTGGTTCTCCTTCAATACGAATCGCACATCTGAGCGGCCCTAGACGCCAACACCAAAAGATTCGTTCGAGGTTCATTCCCTCTTGAGGCTGTGGTCCTCGCCTGTATCTACACCCAAGTAAGCCACAACTCACATACACCCATACGGGAAATCGGCGTGGATGTACACCCCTGAAAAATGGGGCTGTAGAGGGTGTATTGACGAATCACTCACTTCCGCCCCAGTGTAGAAATCGAGGGAATCGACCCACCGGTGTAGCAGCACGAAATAGCTATCTATGTGTCCACGAGACCATCGAGTACCCAATGACCCCACCCCTACCCACACGTGATACACTCCCCGATACTCTCCTCGAACGAGACCACTGGGTGGGCTGGCGTAAACAGACACGTGGTGGAGACGAAACGAAGGTGCCTGTCTCGGTGAACGGCGGCTATGCCTCTGCAACCGATGCGGTGACGTGGACGACCTTCGACGAAGCGCTCGCGTATGCAAGGGGTGGCGCGGCAGATGGTGTTGGCTTCGTGTTCAGTACTGACGACCCATATGTCGGTATTGACCTCGACAAATGCCGCACTCGCGAAACGGGCGAGACAGAAGCATGGGCCACAGAGATCATCGACCAGCTTGCGTCGTATACAGAAATCAGTCCGTCAGGGACGGGCTATCACATCATCGTCCGTGGATCATTGCCGCCAGGAGGCAACCGAACAGGGAACCTCGAACTCTACGAACACGCGCGGTTCTTTACGATGACTGGCGACCACGTCGACGAGACGCCCACGACGGTTGCCGACCGAACAGACGAACTCACCGCAATCCACGGTGCGTACTTCGAGACACAACACACCCAGAGTGGCACACAAACATCGAACACCCCGAATATCACTACGACATCGAGCACTGTCGACACGCCAGGAAACGACCTCACCGACGAGGATGTCGTTGAACGGGCATCGAACGCAGCCAACGGGCCGAAGTTCAGCCGACTGTGGAAAGGCGATACGAGTGCGTATGACAGCCACTCAGAAGCCGATATGGCGCTGTGTTCGATCCTCGCATTTTGGACTGGCGGAGACACAGCACAGATTGATCGACTGCTCCGAGACTCTGGACTGTATCGCAAGAAATGGGACGAAACGCATTTCGCCGATGGGTCGACGTACGGCGAAAAGACCATCGAGCGATCGGTTTCGGGGACGTCCGATTTTTATGACCCCTCACAGTGGTCGACCGAAGTCCGTCGGTCATCGTCGCGCACAGACACCACCCGGACTGGACGTGCGGACCACCAGACACCACACGATCCGACGTCGGTCACACCAACCGACAGTACAAAGACAGCCACTCCCCGCGATACCGACACTCTCGAACGGCTCAAAGACCTGCAGAGCCATCTCGAATCGGTACTCGAAGAGAACGAACGACTACACGCGGAGTTAGAAACCGAACGCGAACGGCGACGTGAACTGGAAGCAGCGGTCGCTGCAGGAGACGAGACAGACGAAAGTGATCGTGGGTGGTCGCTATTTGGGTGGTTCAGACGGTAGTCACGTCACCGATCCTCACGAGTGCGAAGCATCTGACTGTAACTCTTGGAGGGTGTGCATCTCGGTGAATCCAGGTTGGTGAATCTGGAACGACGATGGCGGTGAATTCGAACTATAGGTCTTTTCGACGCGTGGGTACCCCTCGTTTGGCTCGTTGAGGGCACGAAGAATCTCATGTGCATCGCTTCGATTCTTCACGACCCACACTGCGGCTTCGGGATCGCACGCAGCCATCTTGTCATAGTCTTCGGGGACCGCAGTCAAGATATCGTGATTCGCTCGTTCAGCTTCAAGTGTGACGACGATGTTTCCATCCTCATCGAGACAGACCGCATCGAGACGCGAGCCTTCGTGTTCGAAGTATGAAACGGCCTCGACAGCCGCGGAGTCATCGTCTTCGACGAACTCTGTTTCGAGATATCGTCGGCCAAGTTCCACCATGACGACGTGGAGACTCGACTCACTGAGATCGCCTCGGCCGTGGCCGTGGGCAATACCTTCGCGGTGGCGAACTGCAATCGCACGGCGGCCTTTTGGGGTGACTGTATAGAGTTTGTGTGGATACGTACAATCGACCGACAGCGACCCACCATCGATGAGTTCTTGAACTTCCTGATATCTGATGCCGGTGTATTCTTGGAGGCGAACCATGCTGTCATACAAAAGGTCGTACTCGAACTCGGGATCGAATCGACGTTGATGTGCAGAGTAGACCGCTTGGAGAAAGCGCAGTTGGGCGTCGGTAAACGCGCTACTGCCGCGTTCGACGGCTGAGAGTTTGAGTGGGAGTTGTGAGAGTGGGATTTCGTCGCGGTCGACTGCTTCGAGGCTGTGACAGCATTGGACGGCGTTTTTGATGCCCGTGAGTGTTGGGTCGTATCGAGTCGAACACTCCTCACAGACGACGACGTGAACTTCGGGGTCATACCCCACCATTGGGGGAAGACGCGACGTGTAGGGCAGCGCAGAGTTGATACGCGCATCGGGAGTCGGCGCATTCCGATCTGGGTATGGGTCTGGTGGTGCGTCTTCGGCTGGCGTGTGTGCGGACGTGGGAGTCGCGCGGTGTGTCGACGCTGCAGAATCATCGAGCGGTGCTGCTTCGCGGTGGCCCAGCGGCGTGTGTGTCTCTTCTGTGGTGGTCCGGCTGCCAATCCCCGAGACGTTGAGACCAGACGCTTGGGCGGTCCGAGCAGTACGCAACTCGAGTGCAGCCGCGTATGCTGTCTCACGAGCGGGCGAAAACGGGTCATCACTTTCTGGGTGGCCAACTGGAAGCGGTGGGCTCTGGAGGACGAACGGCTGTGGCTCTGGTTGTCCAAACTCTGCCGGGAGCGTCGCGAGCCACTGGCCACGGCGAAGCGCGCGGAGTCGATTTTGTACTTCCGTTGCGGGACGGTCGGCTGTTGTAAATCGCCGGCTGAACTCGGGGTCGACTGCGACGTTCCCCGTGATAATCGTCGAGACGTTATTGAGGACTTCACGATAGGCCTCTGGATTGGCCTCTTTGAGTTGTGCAGGAAACTGCATCGCCAAGGTAATCGAGAGGCCGAACGAACGAGACTGGGCAAGGAGATCTGACAAGAGCGATGATGTCGATAACTGCGCAGCTTCTTCGAGATACAGATTCACGAGTGGGTGGTCTGTCTCGTCGTCGCCCTGCTGGGTCCGGCGTCGAAGGGCGGTCCACAACGCCGACAGAAGGACGAGCGTGATGACGCGCTGTGAAGCCGGCCTGAGGCCCCCTGTCTCGATAATAATGACTGCGTCTTCATCGATGAGCCTCCGAAGGTCGAATTCCGGATCGTCGCTATCATCGTCTGGAGTATGATTGAATACCTGTGCAAGTCGGGCATCGATTGGAATCTTCTCGATGCGGTTTGCAACCCCTTGCATGAGCTCGTCGAACGAGCGCTTGGAGTTAGCAGCGACACCAGCGAGCATCGCCTGGAGGTCTTCATCAACGACTGGTGGTGGGTCGCGTGTTTCGTGTAATCTGGCGACGGCCGTCTGGAACTCACGATGGCTAAACGCGTTCGAGCCGTGGATCGGATCAAACATCGCTTTGAGCACGTAGCGAATGATGTCGGGTGACCGAACCGCCTGTTCGAATCTGTCACGACCCATGATACCGATCAGGATATCGATATAGTGGTCGACGACGTCCTCGACGGCGGTCGTGCGGTCGATACCTGCATCGAGTTGATCACGAATGTCGAAAAACGACAGTGCGGGGAGTGTCTCTGTGCAATCGAAATAATAGACATCGTCGAGAGAGCCGTATTTCGCATAATGTGCCTTGAGATAGTCGTCGGCCATCCCGTCGCCTTTGGGGTCGATGAAGATATCAGCGCCATCGGTTGCTGCGTGATTTGCGAGAAGCGCCGCAACGAGAGTCGATGATTTGCCAGAGCCGGTCCGGCCGAACATACCGAGATGGAGTGGCTGGAGTGCGGGCGGCAGTGAGATAGGGACGGCTTCGGCATCGCCGTCGGCCGTCTGTGCATGGCCAAGTGTGAGCCCTGCTGTTCGATACCGCTCAATCCGATCACGCGGTGGGCGTGGCAGACCGTGTTCGTCTGTCGGTGTGGGCGCGAGCCCACGGTGGGCTTCTGTCGGGAGGGTGGCCGCATCGACGAGACACAGCAACGGGAGTTCACACCCATCCATGACGAGTCCACGACTGGCATGGTCGGTCCACGGAAGTCTCGCAGTGAGCTTCGCGTGTTCTGGGTCAACCACGACGCGATTGCGTAGTGATTCGTAGATTGATTTTGCGCGATCGCCGTCGTGTATGCGACCTTCGATTCGGTAGTGGTCGCCATTGAGATGCGAAAACGCAGTCGATACTGGGGTGCAGTCGGGCAGTTGTGCACGCTGGTCGATCGTTGCCGCAACTGCCCGAGCGGTGACTACAAAACTGTGTTGTGCGTCTTTTTCGTCGAGTGCATCCACTCGCGAGCGGACCCTTGGATCAGAGACGTTGTTTTCGGAGTCTGTAGACAAAACCCAGTCCTCGAAGAACCGCTGGAAGGCTGTCTCTCGACCCTGCTTGAGCCGTTGTTTTCTGTCAAGGGCGTGGTGTCGCCAGTCTGGATACGGCCGCACGAGTATCTGGACGGCCATCGGCACGGACGCGTCCGCAAGCGCGCTCACCACCGTTGCGAGTGGCAGACGGCTCTGTTTGTCGGTGAACTCATCGTATCGAGTGAGCGTGGTTTGCCAGTCTTCACGCCGGTCTGTGACGCCCACGAACTCGACCGCTCGGTATCGTGGTGGTGCATACGATTCGAGGGCCCTATCGTCTGGGTCGGCGTCAGCGTCAGCAGGCGAGAGACAACGCAGTGGGTCTGTCATTGTCGTCGAAATATCGAACGAATTCGGAACGAGCTCTCGACACCACGCTTCGATCGTCGATGCGAGGGCAGTGTCGACGCTCAGGACGTACTCGATGGGTCCTGTGTCTGACCCATCAGTGACGAGTACCCATTCGAGGGTGGACGGAGTTTTGGTCGACGCTAAGAGGTAGTACAATCGAGTAAACTGTGCGGTGACAGTCGACGGGGTAAACGTATCCGCAGTTGGCGAGAGGTGGATGAAGGCTCGGTCGGTGGTGGACGAAATAATACATTTCACTCTCACTCAGTAGGCATAATCTCTTCTATATCTGTGTTTTCAGAAATAAAACTAGATAGAATTGCATTAATGTTTGATAATTGTGCTGCTACTCGACTTCTCATTGACACCGTCACTGGGTTTGTGACTCAGTTGGCGTCTTTTTCACGCTTGATCGCTTCTCACCCCAGCACTGGCGGCTTGGCGAGGTCCCCAACGTAGTCACCCGTCGTTGTTAGCTTTCGTTGCTTTTCGATCGAAATGAGTGTGTCGTGCCACATCGTGAGTGCTATCTCTGGACCCAGGATATCGATGACACCGTCAGTGAGGAATCCACGAAAGCCCCCGAACGCTCGACGGCCGCGACTCGCTGCGCGCCTCGTTCCTGCGGTGCTTGCGTCGTCGGGGCACGCCGAGCGTCCGGCCCCTTTCAATCCCACCCCTAGGCTGTTGTGTGGCTGACGATGGCTGTCGGTAGCCCGGTGTGGTACGAACGGCACGCCCCGCTCGCCGCCCTGTGCCCGCCGTACTCACTCCTCACGTCGTTCGTGACGAGTTGCTCCTTGCAGTCGCACTCGCATCGCTCGCACCCTTCCGGTGCGCCAGCACCAAGCGCGCTGTCGGTCACGACGCCCTCGCTGGCTCGGTCGTCAGACACGAAACCGGCTTGTGTGCTGGCCGCTCGCGGCGGCCAGGCCATCGGGTCGCTCACGATGTTCGCGCCCCGAGTCTCACCTCACTGCGTTCGGTAAGCTGGCGCGCGGTGCTGGCTGTGTGTCCGTCGTCGCGCGCACGCCTTCCGCGCCCTGCGGGCGCGATGAAGGCGCGAAAGGCGTGCGCAGAGCCAGTTGGGCGAACGAGAGAGCCGCGGCTGGAGAGTCGTGGTGTCGGAAGAAGACGCCGAGTGAGCGCCTTTCAGGTAACAGCAATGAGTAGTAAGAAGCAGTTCAGTACTAAAGTTTCGCACTCCGAACTCCCCCGAGCGGTCGACGACGACGTGGTTGGTGAGACGCCAGCGCTCCATCCCACGGTTGAACTCGAGATTCAAGCCAAAGTTGACCTGAACAATCCTGAAGCGGTTAGTCGGGGACTGACCCTCGCGGAAGAAGAGCGGCTGGCTGCACGTGAGTGGGAAATCGAACAGACGCGTGAACGGTGGGACCGGAGACAGATGTCGAGTCGGGAAGCACGGACGGCGACGGCGGTCGAACAGTCGAGTATCGAGGCAACGCGTGCGTTCAAGAAGCGTGCGGGGTGTGTGAATCGGTGGGCCGACCCCGAGGAGGTGGATCCGCGTGAGCAACTGACGGCTGAACAGTTGGGCGTTGTGAACAGGGAGGCGGCACGGATGCAGTCGAAACTCGATGCGTGGTCGCGGGCGGCAATCAGCCGGCGTCTGGCCGAAGTAGTCGCAGACGGGAACTCGATGATGAGCGCGGTCGTGGGTGTGTTCGAAGCGTTGCAACAGGCACCAGGGCGGGTGATTCCGATTGCAGCGGTCAGTGAGGTCAGTCATCGAGAGGTGTCAATCGAGGGAACGATTACGCAGTTGTGGGAGTCGTCGAACGCGGCGATTCAGCAGGTGGGCCTCATCGAGGACGATACGGGACGAACGAAGGTGACTGTCTGGGAGAAATCGAGGCAACCGGCTGTGAGAGAAGGCGAGCGGGTGACGCTGCGGAACGTCGCAAAGAGCTGGTACGGTGGGCGCGTGTCGGTGGCTGTGACGGGGTGGTCCGACATCAGCTTCCCAGAGCGCGAGGCGTGGTGGGAATAGCCAGTCATCGCACCCTTCTTTTTTGCTATGTGCCCGGCCGACCCAGACCCCACCTCCCCACCCACCGCTCCGTGCTCGCACCTGCGGTGCTGCGCGCGCAGCCACAACCTCACGACGGATTTTCGGCTGTGTTTAGTGCGTCGAACGAGGCCGTTTCGTACGCTCGACGCCAGAGTTGATGCACCGCTCGTGCAACGAGCATTGGCTCTGTTGTCACGATATAGGACTGCTCTACGTCGCCCGAATTTGCTTCGGGTGGCGTATGAAAGTGCTTCTCTGGTGCATCCGGTTTGGGACGGTAATCGTAGCGGAACTGTACACCACATTCATCGAGACAATGGAAACTGTAGTACTGACGCTGGAACCAGCGAATATCGAACCGACACCACGTCGCCTCGGCAATCTCATCTCGGAAGTGAATCTGTAGCTTCGTTGGGTCAAGGCGACTATCGAATCCGGCATCTTCGACGAGACCATCAGCACGTGTGCAGACTGTGCGAATCTCTTCAAGTGTGACATCATCGATTGAGCCAACAGGGCCCTCAATGTCCGCCTCGTCTGCCATCTATGCAGTCGATTGAGATTCGTCGTCCTGTAGTGCACCCCGGCTGCGGATCGTGTTTTCACGATCGGATAGCCGAGCTGCTGCAGATCGGCTATCATCTGGGTCGAAATCGTAGAGCGTCAGCGCAGCTTGGGCGATCTCAAGATTCTGCTCAATTTGCTGCCACCGAGTGAGGTCTGCCCACCCGTCAGCACCGGACTCCAATTCCAAGGTCAGCTCGTCGACGGTCGTCGCGTCGTACTGTTCTTGGATCGCTTGACGTTCATCTTTCAGTTCTCGGATTCCCTGTCGAATCTCGTCTTTCGTGTGCTCGCGGTGAATGTCGGCGATCCGCCGCATCGCCAGCATCTGTGGTGCGCGCATGTAGCGAGTGGCATCACCGGCTGCAATTCTTTTGACACGACCGGTCTCAGCGAGCGCTGAGAGGTGCTTCCGTGCAGTTGGTTCACTCATATGGGCACGTTCAGCAATTTCGCTGGCAGTTTGTGGATTCGTTGTAACGTCGATTACCTGCCGAATACGTTCGAACGTCGTGGTATCTGCTTTCCAGTCATCAATGACTGTCTCGTTGACGTCACCTTGCCACGGTGTTGTGGGGGAGCCTGCTCCGGTCACTGGTCGTCGTACGAGCGCAGTAAGTAAAATAGATTTGCTGGAAATTAGTAATTTTAGCTGCTTGCGCCCGAATCTGGTTAGTAAATCACGATTAGTAAAATCACAATTAAGATAATCAGAACGACTATCATCTACCAAGCCAAACACAGACTATGTCTCGGCCTTCCTTCGTCAACCGCGACGACGAACTCTCGTTTCTTCGATCCCGGTTCGACCGTGATACGGCGGAGTTGCTCGTCATCTATGGCCGGCGGCGGCTTGGAAAGAGTGCGCTCGTCCGTGAAGCAATTCGTGACCGAGACGATGCGGTGTACTGGCAGGCGACCGAAGAGACTCCGGACGTACAGCTCGCAAGCTTCGTTGAGACCGCTCGCGACACGTACCCAGTCGTTGACGATATCAAGCGTGACTGGGAGACGATTCTCAAGACGCTTGGACGGCAGGACGCAGTCGTTGTTATCGACGAGTTTCCGTACTTGATCGAATCCGACGATGCAGTTCCCTCGAAGATACAGCGGGTCTGGGACCTCCATCTCGAACAGACGGCGGCGTCGTTGGTACTCGTCGGGTCGTCGATCAGCGTTATGGAAGAGAAAGTGCTCGGAGGCGGGAGCCCGCTGTACGGACGTCGGACCGGAACTATCGACCTCCCACCACTTGCGTTGGCCGACGCACGACAGCTGTACCCCACAGACGACCCAGAGACAACGATTGAGACGTGGAGCGTCTTCGGTGGGACGCCGTACTACCTTCAGGCGCTCACCCCAACGGCATCGCTCGCGGAGAACATCCAGACACACGTCCTCTCCGAACACGGTGTGCTCCACAACGAGCCAGAGTTCCTCCTCCGGACAGAGTTTGGGATTCGAGAGCCACAGACCTACTACACAGTCCTCCGCGCGATTGCGACAGGAAAGCGCGAGGCGAGTGAGATTGCTAACTTCGCCGGTATCGATTCGAACGCACTCGGATCGTATCTCGCGAAGCTCCGTCGACTGCGACTGGTCACACGGGATATCCCGGTCACGGCGAATCCCAATGCGACGCGAAAGAGCCGATACCGACTGAATGAACCGCTGTTTCGGTTCTGGTTCCGTTATGTGTACGGTCAAGAAGGGAAGCTCGCCCAGCTCGGTGACAATGCTTTCGAGGAGTTGGTCACACCTTCGTTCTCGGAGTACATGGGCTCGATGTTCGAACTCGTCTGTCAGAATGCGCTCCCGTCGTTAGTTCCCAATACCTACCACGGGATTGGCTATTGGTGGCACAAGCATCATGAACTGGACGTTGTCGGCCTTGCGAGTGACGGCACACTCGTCGCTGGGGAATGCAAGTACACGCAGCGAGAAATGAACGAAGGCGACCTTGCCGACCTAGAGCGGAGTGCTGCGCAGGTCGACTGGACGCCACCGGAGGGTGGTGATCCGGTGTACCACTACTGTTGCTTCGCTCGTTCAGGATTCTCTGACGGCCTGCGAGCGGTTGCTGACGAGCGTTCGGATGTCTCTCTGTTCACGCCCAACGATATCGTGGAGTGCGAGTAACCTGCGACTGACGTAGTGTGGCCCCTCCGTCACCTCTGTGAGATATGTGTCGGTGGTGAGATTTTGGCTGTTTTGTCACCCCCTGACGGGTGCGGGGCGTACTCAGTGTCCCGCGGGATTTAGATGGCAACGAGAGAACCAACCCAGAGAGAAGCATCGTTTACTGACCAGTCTACTCGCGACGACGAAATGCATCTCGTCGTCGACGAGTGGTTAGCGGACCTCCTTGCCGACGTTGAACAGGCACGAGAAAGCGAGGTGTTCCAAGATTGGTTAGACGTCCAGAGTCGGTTCCACGACTACTCGGCTCGCAATAGCCTCCTCATCGCACTCCAATGCCCGGAGGCGACTCGTGTGGCCGGATACCGAACGTGGCAAGACGACTTCGACAGACAGGTATCGAAAGGGGAGTCGGCAATCTGGATCTGGGCTCCGATCACGGCGAAGACGTGTCTAGTGTGTGGAGAGACGAAAGCCAGACACGACGAGGACTGTGGGAGCGGCGGAGTCCAATACGAGGAGTGGACCACACAACTGCTCAGGTTTAAGCCAGTACCAGTGTTCGACATCTCGCAGACTGACGGCGAGTCCCTTCCAGTGTTGGAAACAGCATCGTACGGTGCGGCTGCTGACTTGGTTGTGTCACTGTGCTCGGCTGCAGACTCGCTTGCACTTTCGGTCAGTCTCGTCCATCCATCAGACTGGGTGCACGGCACTGCACGTGGCATCTGTGAGTACTCCACGCGTGGTCGGCCTCATATTGAGGTTCGAGAACGGTCGAATGACGCTGACATGGCGACGACACTCATCCACGAGTTTGCTCACGGATTGCTGCACGCGGATCAATCGAATCTGCCTGAACGAGCAAGGCGAGAGGTCGAAGCAGAAGCAGTTGCGTATCTTGTCGGTCGATACGTTGGCCTTGATATGAGTAACTCTGCGTTCTATCTCGCAGCGTGGGCTGGAGAGGATGCAGACTCGGTTTTCGAGCGCCTGAATCGGATTTGGTCGGTTGCGAAGTCGATTCTCGGTGCGATACGAGCGGATTAGTACAACCTCAGTCAGGACCAACGCGATTCTGCGCTTTTTATCGCCCCCTGACGGGTGCGGGGGCACTCAGATGCGCTCGATGAACACAGATGACAGTCTCAAACGACCACGAGCGACGCACAACAACCAGCAGTCCAGCCCACGGTCACGACCTCGTCCGCGTCACCGAATGGGTGCCTGGAAGCGAGCCAACCGATTACGAAATCGAACTCTCTGACCTCGATGGCTACCGGACAATATTTTGGCGCTGCCGGAAGTGTGGCCAAGAGCGGACCCGTCAACGGGAGTTCCGCGAACCCTGCACAGTCATCGATGGACAGACACTCCTCAGTGACGGTGGCTACTCTCTCGACGACTCCCGGACGTGGAAAGCGCTCACCGAAGAGATGGACATTCGGTTCGGTGATGTTGGCCCCATCTATGAGGTTGACTCGTCGAGCGGAAAGACGTACGAGGTTGACGTTGAAGCGGGGACGTGTTCGTGTCCAGATCACCGGAAACGTGGTGCCGAGTGCAAACATCTCCGGCGCGTTCTATTCGAAATCCGGACGCGAGTGCTGCCCCAGCCGACTGGCCGCTTCGCAACGTGCGAGCAGGAGACGAGGCGACTTCGCAATTCAATATAATCGGTGAAAATTAACATTGGGGCCGGGAGTTCCCCCGTAATTCTACTTTTAGCGAGAAATTTTGTCACCCTCGAATGGGTGCGGGGCGGTATGCCTCGCTGATTCGAATGCGTACTAACACAACCCAACGAGTCGGGAGTATCGTCGAGCGGACTGAACAGGGCCACGGACTCGTCGTCGTCACTGAGTGGCGAGCAGCGACCGATACGTCACTGACTGCCCTCGCATCGTTCGACCAAGACCGACGTCGATTCTGGCGGTGTACGGAATGCGGACAGGAACACGCCTCCAGAACGGCGTTCGAGTCGGCGTGTATCACAGACCGGTCGGCCGACACGACTCTCGACTAACCTCGAAACAGACTGACCGCAGTTTTATCTCCCCCACAGGGGTGCGGGGGGTGCCGAAGAAGCGCCTCACAGAGAACCCATGGCACTGAGAGACATCTACGAGCGAACATTCGACGAATCGTGCGGAAAAACTATTGATGCGACTGACTGTCCCGAGTGCGACGGCACGCTCACAACGGAGGGTGGCGAAACGGGGTGTGACGAGTGTGGCCTCATCGTCAACCAGTACTACATCGACCACACCCACGGCCCGCGTGTGTTCGATGACGACCCAGAACCGATGCGGCGGACAGGAAGTCGGCTCACACCTGCCCGACACGACTACGGTGTGTCTGCAGAAATCGGTTACAAGCGTGATGCGAACGGGAATCGTGTTTCATCGAAAAAACAGTGGCAACTTCACCGACTTCGTCGTGAACACCGCCGGGCACGCTACGGGTCGAAAGCAGAGCGAAATCTTGCACACGCCCTTCAGGAAATCGCACGGATGTCGAGCGCGCTCGACCTCCCACGAAGTGTGGTCGAAGAAGCAAGTCAGGTCTACCGACAGGCGCAACATCGTGATCTCATCCGTGGGCGGTCGATCGAAATGATGACCGCAGGCAGTCTGTATGCGGCGTGTCGTTGCCGTGGGCTTCAGCGGCGGCCAGGCGAGATTGGCTCGGTTGCTCGGTGTACTGCTGACCAGTTGCGAACTGGCTATCGCGCACTCAAAGTCGACATGGAAATCGAACCACAGATTGTGACGGCACGAACGTACGTCCCGCGGCTTGCGTCGGACTGCCGTGTGACCTCAGAAGTCAACGCACGTGCGTACGAACTCGCCGACCTCGCAGACCGTGAACGGATAACGAACGGACGAAACCCCGCGGGCGTGGCCGCAGCGTGTCTGTACCTCGCTGGGAACGAACGAGGAAGTGCGAAGACACAGGCGGAGTTCGCAGCAGCAGCCAACGTGACGGTATCGACGCTTCGGGCACGGTACTACGAACTGCGAGAGCGGGCCTGAGGCGGAATGCTCTCGGCTACTCTTCGTTGTGGTGGCCGGCGTGAGAGGCTCTCGAACCGAGATTGTGCTGTGTCCATTCTGTCTGCTGTTTCATCGGGCTCGTACGTTCCGTTCTCATAGTCTCCATTGGAGATTGTAACAGTCAGGACAGCGTTTTGTTTCCTCGCACGCCATGGTAATCACCGTCTTCATCCGCGGCAGTGCGATGACACCTGCTGTATTTATAGACACTTCCCAGTCGTTCACGCATTATGTCTCAAATATATGCAAAACACAAAGATATATTGAAGTAAAGCGCTTACACCAACGTATGACTGGATTCGACCCTTCACCTGACTCTGCTTCCGCTCAGAGAAGGTGGCAAGAGGGAACAGACACGTTTGACCGTGTCTATGATGTTGCGTTGGGTGTTACGTCGCCCACGGCGTACACTGACATCGCAGAGTTAGCGGACTGCTCACCTAACGCTGCGAAAAAACATCTTGAACGACTCGCTGAGATGGGAATTCTCCAAGCAGACAGGGACAGTCGACCGGCTCAGTATGAGCGGAATGAGGGGTATCTGGAGTGGCAAGACGCCAGTCGAATTGCAAATGAACTCTCTGTCGAAGAGATCATTGAGCGTGTGAAGGAGCTCGAAGAACGACGACGGGAGTACGAGACACAATTCGAGAGCACAGATCCCAAAGAGGTCTCAGTGTTCGACTACGGTGACCACGACACGATTCACGACCGCATGACCGCGGTCAGTGAGTGGCAGGGAGTGATCCGGGATATTCGGCTCTACGAGCTTGCACGCCAGCTCTCCCAGAATGACGGGCACCTCATTCCAGCCTAAATGAGCACACCACCTGAAGACCCAGAACCGAATTCAACTGGGCCTCCAGACCGTCAGACTCTACGATTGCTTGAGCGACACCTCACGTCGGATTCGCTCGTGGTTGAGACAGAGTTTGACCCGGACTCCTACGAACCACGACTCCTCCACGTATTGCTTGATGCTGGCCGATACCCCGAATCGATAGAAACGGCACGACTAGATGTTCGGTGGTTCACGACTGGTGATCTTTCGATTCACTATATCGAAGCGCATGACGACGGATCCCAATGGGAGTGCCGCTGGGACCGACATCCAAACAATCACAACGCACGGTTGCATTTTCACCAGCCCCCAGATGCAGCGGAGGTCACTGACCTTTCCCTGTCTTCACTCCATCCTCTCGAAGTGTACTCGACTGTTCTCACAGCAGTTGACCAGCGACTTGAATCTCTATGATCGAATCAGTGATGACCTCGTAGATGAATTGGGTTCGCTCCTCGGTTAGTACTCTGCACCGATGCTTTGTGGTGAGTTTCGGGTGGTAGTGTAGGGATCGTGTGCTTGGAGTTCTGCCACACGATGTGTAAGTGTACCACACCGTTTCGAAGAGTGGGGTTCACAGACGGCCTTTCCGACAAACTCGATGCGTCGTGGACACTCTTTGACCTGCAAAAATAGACGCTCTGACAAGTTCACCAAACTGACGCCGAGCGGTGGTCGCTCACTGACGCAGGGGACCTCCCGCCTCAATTCAGTTACGAACGTCTGTACGCTTGATGAGTGGTCTCACCACCGGGTAGCGAACCAGTAGCCGACTCCGTTGGATCGAAGTCAATGACCCGCTTTTCTTTGGGCATCGCCTCAACGCGAATCCCACGCCACTCACCGTCGACGCCAACGAGCGCTTCGGAGTACCCCGCATCCTCATTTCCCGGAATCGCATCTTGGACGAATCGCATCTGCGCGTAGTTCAGCCCAAACTCTGTGGCCCACGTTTCGTCCATTCCGTCAAGGTGGTGGAACTGCTTGACTGCACACTGGTCTAAGATTGCTTCGGACTCTGTGTGTTCGAAGAACTCGTCGACGGTCTGTGTGACGAGTCGAATCGAAAGATCGTGGTGGCGGTGATGACGGAACACCGTCTCCAAGAACGCCAGACTCGCGGCGTCCTGCATAATATACCGTGCTTCGTCAATGACGAACACGACTTCTTTGTCTGTTTCCTTGGCACGCTCGTACACCAAGGAGATGAGAAGCTGCATCGTCAGCGCGGTACTACTGCTGACGCTGCCTTCTTGCTGCGCGAGGTCGAGGTAGATGACCTTCTCGTCGCGGATGTTGAATTCGGATGCCCGCCCGAGGTTTGCATACCGTCCTCCCTCTTCGAACAGCCGAAGTTGTCCAAGGAGCCACGTCGCATCCTCGCGGAGTTTGTCCGCTTCAGCGTTCGTCCGTACGACAAACTCGCTTGGTGACGCAACCATGTCTTCGAAGACGTCCATCATATCTCGAATCGTCGGACTCCGATTGCCATGCGTATCGATCTCGTCTGTGATCCCTTGGCGTTCGTAGGCCTGTTGGAGTCCAAGTTCAAGGGTGGTCCGGCGGTCGCCAAGTGAGATGCCGCGGAGCGCGAAGTAGTTGGTCAAGAAGCTCATTGCGTCGTCGAGTTTCTCGTTGAACGGGCTTGCGTCCTCACCCAGTGCTCGCTGGACGTGTTCGGGTGTCTGGCGGATCTCTAAGGGATTCAACCCGAGCGTCCCACCAACGGTGATGCGCTTGGCGTCCAAGGCTTCGGCGACGCCAGCCCAATTGTTGAGTGGTTCGAGAATGATGCCGATTCGGTCTGTGCTTTGTTCGATCGACCGGATGAAGTTCTGTTTCGAGCCAAATGACTTCCCAGAGCCGGTATCGCCGACGGTGAACATCGCATAGCCGTTTTCGCGAGCGAACGGGTCGATGACGACCGGGCTGTGGGTGTCTTTGTGGATGCCGAATTCGACGCCTCCTTCTTCGAGGATTGTTGCGTTGTGTGGCGACGCAAGGAGTGCGCCAACGGCCCCACCAAGCGCGATTGCGTTGTGACCGATGACGTTCTCTCCAATCGGTGCTGCAGATTGGAGTGCGAGGTCTTGGTTGCAAATCGCTGTCTTCGGTGTGAGACTCGCCGGCTCATCGCGAAGCGTGCTTTTGACGCTTTGGACGGCATCGTGAAGGTCGCCGCGTGTGTCGGCACGGACGGTGACGAACAGTGCTTGGTCGAAGACACGAGTCCCACTCTCGACAGCATTGTACGTCGCCGCAGCCTGGTGTGCCCGCTGTTGGAGATACCCACTTCGAACGCTCCTATCGAGGTCGGCATCGACCTGGAGGTCATCAGCGATCTCTTGGAGTTCGCTTCGAGCACGCATCTGATTCTTCGGTCGAATGTGGGCTGTGAGGTCGAATTCGATGTCTGTTAGCTGAAACAGATCACTGAGGTAGCCATCGCTCGGGTAATCTGGGTAGTCGGTGATCGTGAGTGTGGAGGTCCACTGCTCGCCAACGCGGGCTGCACGCGTCTCCCATTCGATGGCTGGCGGTGCAATCGTCGTCTTGTGTGATTCTGCGATGTCATCGAGAAGTTGCCCCTCAGTGTGTCCTGTTTGGATTGTGTCTTCGTCGAGGACGTCCGAAAAGTCGACTTCAGGCTCGTGATCTTCGTCGACAGCGCGGCGTTTCCACACACCGATCGCTCCGAGCGCAATCACGAGTGCTCCTGCAGCATAGAGTGACGCACCTTCCAGTGACGTTGGCTGTTGGAGCCACCCGACGAGTTGGCGAGTGACTTCGGTCTCTATTTGGAGGCTAAGACTACGCATCGAGATCATCCTCTCGCCGAGACCGTCCGATGATGGGATGGTCACGGATGACCCGTCGTGGATTGTCATAGTCGTGTTCGTGGCCGTTCCAGAAGTCCATCGTCAACACGAACAGTTCGACTGTGCTCAATCGACGAGCAGACCACCCCGACGCCTGTTGGATGAATCCAGACTCGATGTTCGTGATTCGGGTCTCTAATCGCTCGAATAGCCGCCCACGCTCTTCGGCTTTCGAGAGGTCTTCGCGGCGCGTGACGAACGGGTTGAACAGGAAGCCAAGACCAGGGATTTCAGTTAGCTTCTCTGCGGGTGTTTGTTCGTCGCGGAAGCGGTCATAGACTTCGAGTGGCGAGACTTCGACGCCAATGAAGAACCGAATCTGTTGGGTTCCACGGTTTCGCATCGCTTGTGGGCGCGTCTCGCGGTACTCTTCGAGGAGTTCACGGAAGACCAGGTTTTGGGTGACGTCGTCATCCGACAGCCGCTGTTCGATGTTCGCTGTGAGCTGTTCGACCGGGAACGACCGCGTCGTTGCGTGGAACTTCAGCTTTGAATCGAGTTCCTTGTTTGCGAATTCAGCGCCGGCCGCGTGGAGACTCGCCCACTCATCTGACATGGCGAAGTCCATATTCCCTGGGTTGACTTCGATGAACGCCTCCATCACCCCGTCCGACCGCTGGATCGCACCCACGCCGGGCCACGCACGCTCAATGTTGGTGAGGTCCTGTGTTCGTTCATCTGGTTTGAACGGTGTGTAGTTCGCAAGGCCACCCTCGTTTCGGACTGCCCCTTGGGTGACTGTTGCGGTGGGAGCGCTGAACGTTCGGCGCGGTCGCATTGCAAAGCGAGACACGTCTTTGGCCCATGCCCATGCAGTGCGGTGGTCCGGTGCGACATAGACCACGGCCGCACCCAGTCCGACACCCCCTGCGATGAGAGGGACTGCGAGTGAGTCGAGTCCGGTGAGTCCGGCGATGAACAATCCAAGAAGTGGGAACGCAATCAGGACACCAACGTCCCCTTCTTCGATATTGAGCCCTGGGATGCGACTTGCTTCTCCGAATTCGTCCATGATACGGCGTTCTGCAGCGTCTGAATCTGTCGACATGATGAACTAGCGATTGGCGTTGTGTGGGTCGTTCTCGGTCCGGCGGTACGAGGCAGTGTCGTGCGTACTGGGGTTTTCAGCTCGGGCGGCGGCTTTCTGGGCGATTACTTGGCCAGCAGCGGCTTTGGGTCCCCAGCGGGCAGCGGTCGTAGCGACGCCTGCACCACCCATGGACGCGCCTGCGGCGACACTTCCGACGATGACTGCGCCTTTGCTGGCCGACCCGATGGCCTTCGCAGTGAGTGGGGTTGCGTAGGCGAAGGTCTTCCACGTCAGATAGAGTGCGATGACGGGCAGTGAGACGGCGACGAGATATTGGAGGAAGGCAGTTGGTGGGGAGAACGTCCCGCTGGCGAAGAGCAGGTCGTAGCCTTTGAACACGACTGCTGCGGGGAGTGGGAGGACGACTAAGGGAACGAATCGCTTTGCGAATCCAGTTGCGATGTCTGAGAGGACGGGAATGTTTCCATAGCCGAGTGCGATGGCAATCGGCATCCCATAGACGTAGACGTACAGCAAGATTTCGCGGATGAAAAAGAGGGCTTGAATTGCCCACATCGAAATCCCGCCGAGCGCTGCGAGTAGGAGCCCGAGAAGGGGGTTGAAAGTGATTGTGTTCAGGAATCCACCGAGTACCCTTGACAGGCTAGAAAGAGATGGAACGAGGGCGATGGCAAATCCATCTACAAGATACAGAGAGACTGCACCAATCCAATACCACGAGATGATGAAAACAGCACCAGTCCATGCGTTTTTCTTTGTTTTCCGGGCCTCATACGTACTCCCCATGTTGAAAATACGAATCACATGCCGACCTTGGACACTCATCACGAGGAGCAACAGTGCTATGAGCATGATTTCGCCACCAACGAGCGCGTCCCGAATTTGAATCCAAGGACTGTTCGATGGGGTGCCGAACACAAACGTCCCGTTTGTCTGTGGGATAGGTGTACCGAGTAGCTCAGCAGAGAGTGCAGTATAACCAGACTGGATTCCATCAGTGAACGAATCTGTGAGCCATTCAATGACCTGTTTGAATCCTTCTAGAACAACGTCTATGAGGTCAACCATGGTCAGATCACACTGATTTTGACTTCACAGTCGGTCATCGTTTCCGAGCCAGAGTAGCTGACTCCGAAGTTCTCCGCAATCTCAGTACCAGAAACTCGTGTTCCAACATGGACAGAGAACTCACTGGAGTCCATGTCCACACTACAACCCATACCCTCGTCGCCAGTCTGTGCACTAAATGGTAGAGAACTACTGTAGACATCTCTAACCCCGCCAGCTGGGATGACTACCTCATCAGCTTCATAGATTCCTTCGTTCCGTGGATTCTCAGCCGGATTAGGAACATCACTCAAGAACCGGAGTGAGGTTGCTGCATCAGGACCCGTTCCAGAATTACGGATTGACACAAACGCTTCACTGTCTTTTCTTCGGTTTGTCTCACTCTCTCCATAGACCTCATCCCACGGCTTGTCTGGGTTGTTTCTGAAGAGCCCGACATCGACGATTTCGAGTTGCGGTCGAATTTTCACACTCGTCTCGGCCACCGTCTCTTCGCCGTGAACTGCGATCACCCAATATTCACCAGGGTCGTACGCAGTCCCAATCTCGAATGAGACCTGCTGAACGCCGGCCGCAACCTCCCGTGTCCCGAATAACTCGCCATTCGGCTGGATGAGGTTGACACGGTCGACGTCAGCCTCAGAGCCAAGTTCTACACCAAGCTCGGTTCCCTCAACAGCGACCTGACGCAGGACACCCTGTTCGTCAGAATCGTCATTCGGGGTGGTAGTCCCATCACCGGTCTCAGTACTCCCGTTGAGACAGCCAGCGAGACCAGCGGAGAGCACTGCTGCTGTTCGGAGCACGGTACGTCTATCGAACGTCGATTGATCGTGTTTCATGGATATCGTTCAGAAGCATCTCGTGGCCCGAAGAATCGGAGAACCTGCCTCCCTGCATAGAACACTACAACAAATGGAATGAATTGCCAGCCAACCTCAATGAGTAACCCAATCCACCCATCGAGGGTTCCGAGTGGATGCCATCGGACAGTCGCCGTGTCCGAAACATAGGCTGGTGTTGCGACCAGCCACGTTCCCGGATGATAGCGTGCCGTGTAGACCCCGGGTTGGTCGATAGTGACGACCGCGACGCCGGACTCGTTCGTCCGAACACGCTGGTCGGCGATGGCGATATACCCTCCACCGGATTCGCCATTGAGCGAGACGTGGCGTTCGTCGGCAGTGAGGTCGATCGGAGAGCCAGTCGCGGTATCGCGAAGTTCGATGTGGACAGTCGCCTGCTCGTTCGTCTGCGAGACCACTTCGGCGGTGAGTCGACTCTCGCGAAGTTCGCGATCAGGCCCACTGCTCACCGTTGACGTGATGGGTGTCGCGTCGACGCCGCGGACGATACCGCTCACACTGAGTGCATCACGGTCGAGGTTGTCTGTGCGGACCGCAAGTCCGTAGGTGGGCGTATACGCTCGGTCTACGACCTCGACAGAAACCGTCTCTGGGAGTGTCGCGTGTGGTGAGGTACGTTCTCTCCCCCACGAGTCGAGTATCGTCGGGCCATCACGAATTGGTTCGGCTCGCGGCCCGATGCGTGATGGGTAGGCATGAACGTACACCGGGAGTGCCTCGGAGTGAATCTCGGTCTCGGCTGTCGCCGTTGCTTGGGTGAGCCGGTCCCAGCGTGGGTCACGAGCCGTGTAAAACCGCCAGACACCGCGAACGCGTGAGTCGCCATCCTCGGTGAGCGTGTAGCCTTGCCACGGCCGAGACTGGAAGATCGCAACCCCGGTGTCGCCATTGGGATACGCTGCGTCGTAGGCAGACGCGTGGAGATTGTACACCTCAACATCGAGTGAATCCGCGACGGTGATCGTCTCGGTTCGATACGCGACTTCTGTCTGGGTACGATTCCCGATTGTGGTTGTCGTCGTCTGCTTGAGTCGGACATTGATGTCGGCTTCGAGGGTGAGCGTCGTACGCCACGTCTCGTCGAGTTGGTACGCAAGGACTGGTGTATGGCTCCCTCCTGTGCGGACGATAACGTCGTCATCAGACTTCAGGCGGACCGCTGAGATTTCGTCGTTGACGAGTGTCCACGTGATAGACGACCGATTGGAGTGATGGCCATCTGGAATCCGAACACGATAATCCACAAATCCGCGAACGCTCCCATTGGGTGCGACGTACAGTGGAGTCTCACCTGCTTCGAGATGGCCTCGTGTCGATGGATGGACGGCGAAGACTGTCGCGTGTGCATCGTCGATGAAGCGTCCACTTGTGAGAGACGCGTGGTCGGGATACAGCGATGTCTGTGAATTGCCTGCGCTCAGGTCACGGAAGTCATTGCGTGTCCACGTTGCCGCGGTCGCCGGTGGACGGGTGAACGTGATGTCTGTCCCATTGGCGAGTTGCTGGATCGGGGTTCGGCTTTCGCCGTAGCGCTGGCGATACGCCGTCTCGTTTAGGTACGCATCTGCGTCACGAGACCACAAGGTTGCGGTCTCGTTTTCGGTCAAGCCATTGTCTTCTGTCCCCGGGCGTGGTGGCGTGGCTGTGACGAGACCGGCGAGACCACTCGTGAGAAGGAGGCAAACGAAGACGACAGACCACGCGGGAGTGCGCATACGGGAAGGCAATGTGAGTCTCTCGACCAGTTTACCAGGGGGAGAGATCGACACACTGCGCAAGTGGCAGTCCCATCAACGACCCCGCAACGGTGTAGAGGGGACCGAGTACGAGCAGGGTGACCGCAGACTTCAGCGCCACCCGCATGTGTTCTTTCAGTTTGGCTTTCTGCTCGTGATTCGTCGTAAACATCTGGAAGAGCGAATCGCCTTGCCAGACAACGATGAGACCGATCAGTCCGAGCGCCGTGGTTAATTGGAAGAAGCCTTCGAGCATCTGCGGCAGTTTGCTTGTACTGCAGATGACTCCATCTTGAGCTGCAACAGGCTGTGTGAGGACGGCGAGTCCAATGAGGGCAGTTATCGCGAGGATACGGCCGGACGAAACAACTCGAATTGAATCGTGAACTGGATTGACTACTGTATTGGTTGGGCTGTCTTTTTCGTTCGACATGTGGGTTGCTTGTGAATTGTGCCGGGGAGCTACAATTCCTATACATTCAACTTTCAGGCGATAATTAAGTTCTTTTGATTGCTGAATGTGTGGTTTGAGTGCTATTATCTGTTAATTATCTAGATTTCAATGGTAGTTCATCATTTCACGACTGTCTTGTATACGAGGAGTTTACTGCAGATTTCAACCCAAGGTCACACCACGAACGATCCTGCTGTTTGTGCGTGAGTGGCCGAACGTGCGTTCACTGCCACTCAGTGTGGGGGGCCCTGCCAGTACTGTCGCTGCATTGCTCACTCGGTGTGCGGTGTGTCTTCTTTCGAGAACGAAAGGCGAATACACAACACACGCGACCACTACCACATACCACCCCAGCCAGGAGAAGAGCGTGTGATTGATGCAGTCTATCCAGATGATCCGAATGACGTGCTTCGGATGGTTCTTGAGAGTATCGAGAAGCGAATCAACGATATCTGGGCGTCAACAGATCTGGTTTTTCCGTCGGAATACGAATTCGAGCAGGAGGACGGCGCAGACTATCTCGTCGGCAATTGACTAATTGATTGGTCTTCAAGACGGAAACCCGCAACTTCAGATTGAATGTCGGCAACCCGGCGGACTAGTCTCGATGAGTTGAACTGGCCACTTCCCTTCTCCACGATATGATGACCAACGAACTCGACTCCTTGCTTGAATGGTTCGAGTTGAAGGACGAACTTCGGACGGGATGGGTGCTTCGGAATATCGACTCGCCTGAATCGGTCGCAGCCCACACGTGGGGGACAGCGTCGCTTTGTCTGCTCTATGCCGACCAGCAAGAGGTTGACCGTCAGAAAGCAGTGACGATGGCACTCATTCACGACCTCGGCGAAGCTCGAACGGGTGATATCGCAACCCGCGCGGAGGACGGACGCCAGACCATCCCCACGTCCGAGAAGGAGTCGGCTGAACGGAGCGCAGTAACCGATCTCGTCGGACCGTTCGCGGACACCGAACTGCTGTCGCTTTGGGAAGAGTACGAAGCTCGTGACACCCCGACAGCACAGTTCGTCAAGGACATGGATCTGATTGATAATTGCCTCCAGGCGCTCAAGTACGAGCGCCAAGGTCGGTACGACGACGCTGAAGCGAACGACCACTTTGCCGAGTTCGAGAATCTGGACGAGTTCTTTGCTACCGCCGCGCCTCGTTTCCAGACAGAAGTCGGCCAGGACTTGTTCGAGCAAATTAAATCGCAGTACGAACGAGAACTCGGGCGACCCTGCCAGCTCTGAATACATCTTTCAGTCGCAACTCCCCTGCTCGGTGTAACTCCTGTATTGACCACGACTGGGTCAGAATATCTCATTTTCTGAGGATTTCAACAGAGCCCTTTCGACAGATTCCCACATCGGTCCGTACTGACTGCCTTCCGCCCGAAGCGCTTATCAGTATGAATATGATACGAATATGTATGAGTAAGGGTGAACGCCGGAAAGTCGGGGAGCGGGGCCAGGTAACGATCCCCAAAGAGCTCCGCGAACGCTTCGGAATAAAGGGAGGAGATGACGTCGTGATCCACGAAGAGGCGGGCAAGCTCGTTATCGAGCGGTCAATCACTCGTGAAGAGTTGGCCGCAGGGTACCGCCAGCGTGCCCAACGGACCCGCGAACTCGCTAACGAACTGGAGGGTGTCTCGACGGAGGCTGATGAACACCTGGGCGATGCCCCAGAGTGGTAGCGAATGGCCACGTCTGTCCGTCGAGGAGACGTCGTTATTGTTGAACTCAATCCGACGCAGGGATCCGAACAACGGGGAACGCGTCCGTGTCTTGTCGTGCAGAATAACGTCGGGAATGCAAACGCACCGACAACGATCGTTGTTCCGTTCACTACCTCATTCGGAGAGCAGCTCTACCCGTTCGAAGTGCTCGTCCCAGCCGAAGAGTGTGCGCTTCGAGAGGATTCTGTCGCGCTCTGTAGCCAGGTTCGAACCGTCTCCGTAGAGCACCGTATCACCGAGAACATCGGCTCGATTCCGCAAGAGCGGATGGACGAGGTCGATACCGCACTCGAATACAGTCTCGGCCTCACCGAGGTCTGAGAGGGATTGGCAAACGTTCTCGTGTTCTCAGTCGTCTAAGGCCTGTAATAGGGGGTTTCGCATGGTGATGAGCAAGATTTGGGTGCATGGATACTCGTTCGATGCGATGCAGTTGTCTGGCGGGAGACGCCTGTATTCGTCAGTCTATCACTCGGTTCGAGGGGTGGGAGACAGCCGCATCATCCTGTCTGCGTCATCTGCTCAAAGGCAACAAGGGACTCATCGAGCACCCTGAGTACGCCGCGTTATTGCGTGAAGTCGGGCAGGCCGCGGTTCTCGAACTCATCGGAGTTGAGGCCAAGTTCTTCGAGGTCATCGTCGGTGAGGGGTTCACCACCTCCCTCGTGGAGAACAAGAACCTCCGCAAGTTGCGAGAGTGCTTCCGCCCGGGTGTCGCCATCACGTGCGAGATTGGTCTCGGTGTCGTAGGCGGTGATGCTCCCATCATCTTCGCGGACGAACTCAACTCCGTTGGGGTCACCGTCCCGGGTCGCACTTGCCATACTGAACTCGAATCAATCTCAGACGATAAGCGTTCGGACGGTGAAGAGTCCCGTGCAGACCCTTCCTCAATCCCGTTCCCAGGGGGCAGGCGTGAATATCTAACTTTCGAGATTCTACAGTCGGCTCACCCCCAGTCGTGATCTTTGATCCCTTCGTAGTGTTTCAGACGAGTCTCAATCTCCCACGTTTCCCAGCGACATTCATGGTAAAGGACATCAGCAAGCTTGTCGAAATTACTTTTGTCGAGTTCGATACCACGATTTCCACGGTGAGTGATATAGGGCTCGCTCCGAAGATCGGCGTAGACCTCACGTGCGACTGGGTAGTCATTGCCGATAGCCGAGAGGCTGAGGAGGTCTTCTTCGGTAATCGGTGTCCCCCACTTGTGTTTCGCGATCATTGTTGCTAAGAGGGCGCATTTCACCGACGGCTTCTCCATGATCGAAGAATCAAGTCGGCCGCATATAAATACTGTTAATGGCCGTTAACACTAGTGGAAACGTTTATACACGCAGAATGGGTGAATCTCTGTATGAGCAGTATAGAGCACGCGGCTGATCGAGGAGACAAAAAGGAACTCCGAAAGGAGCACCCGAGTGGATGGCTCTATCTCACGCAACACGACGCCATCCCGATTCTCGTAGACGCATTGCTCGATCTTCCGCCAAACCGTGAGTTCAACAAAACAGAGTTCGCAGACCACGCCGGCGTCACACGCCAGACTGTCGGCAATTACACGGACCTCTTGATTGAGGTTGAACTCATCGAAGAAGTACCGGACACGTCACCGCGCCGGTACCGGGTCACAGACAGCACCGTCGTCCGAGAACTCTTTGAACTGAACAGCGCGCTCAATAGCGTCGGTCGCGAGTGAACAGTCGGTCGTGGACTCGGCGTCTCGGTTGTGGTCACGGGGATACCGTATTCAAACGTGGTAACCCACACCCCTCGTACCGAGTGACAGACTGGTGAGTGACGGCGTTGTGACGCCTGAAGTCGTAGAACAGCACACACAACAGGACCAACGAAGAGCGTATCGCTGGCCATGCAAGAACGCCTGTGACTGTAGCTCCTGACGATGCATACAAAGACCACCCTCCAATGTGTTCCGTGTTCTGTCTCTTTATGTCCTCTCTCACACCGGTTTGCAAGTGTTCTCGTCACGTCGTGGGAAGTCGAAGGCATTCGACTACGACGGTGTCACGGAGGGGGACCCACACCGTGATCGAAGTAAGCTCCCACGCCCCGAAGAGCGTGGCATTCAGCGTGGACTCCCGTTCTAACTGCTGAGAGCAGTAGGCGAATATTCGCCATTCACGTTCAACATCCCGCTGTTCAAGCGCACGCCTACGGGTGCGCCTCCACGTCCAGACTTTTGCTGGTCGCGGAGATACTTCAAGCCGATATTCTTCGCCGCGTTGTAATCTGCGTGAACATCGTATCCACACTTCAGACAACCAACTTCGTCTTGACCGTTGGTGTGTGGCCGGTTATCCTCGTGGGTGAACCCACACTTTGAGCAACGTTGGCTCGTGTACGTTGGATTAATCTGCTTCACCACAAGTCCTGCAGACTCGGCTTTGTACGTGACGTACTCGAACAAGCGGTGGAACGCCCACCTGTGCTTACGACCGTGTACGCGCTGCTGCTCGGTGTGACCTACGAACTCACTCGGAATCTTGTGCTCGTGGGCTTGTTCCACGGAACGTTCGACCTCAACCCGCTGTTCGTCGTCAGCGAGACGGGTGCGCCAGTCGAGGACCTGACGCTCCTCGTCTTGCCGGTGGCACTCGTCGTCTTCTGGGGCTATCGACGGTGGGCCAAGACACAGCGGCCGACCGACTTCAAACCACAGACGACCGTCGTCGAGTGAACAGGCAGTCGTTCTGAACGCACATCAGTTGTCGACGACGTTTTCGATGATGACTGAGACATCGGTTGTACCGACTTACTCAAACCGGTCTTAAGCTGATTTAGATAGTGGCGCGATCTGGGCCACTTAGTCAAATTTGGAGCGAGTTTACTGGGTCTGGATGACGCCATCGGTACCGAGGGCCTCTGCCTTCTCGACCACTTCGCTCACGTGTCTGTGAGATACGGCAGCTCGTACTGTCATTCAAATTCATCGCCCCACGAGTACCGAGACGTCGTCGTATCGAGGCCGATTTTCGCACCGACGACGAGTGTTGGGTCTGGTTCGCTCTCGCTGTACCCCTGCGTGTCGAACACGTCGTTGAACGCGTCGCTCCGAACCCACGACAGCCACGTTGTTTCAGCATTTTCTCCAAAGAGTGCAAGCACTCGGTCATCGACCAGCCACTCGACCGCCTGCTCGGCGTCAGTGTCCGTCTCATCGGGGAGAACGAGCAGGTCGGCTGTGGGATTCGCTCACCGTCTCGATGTCTGCAGGGATTGAGAGGTCCAGTCCATCGGCGACGTACACCGGCGTCACGTCGAGCCGCTCGTAGGTCGGCCGCTCTGCGTCCGAAGCGTCCGTTGGGAGGGCCGAACACCAAGCGAGAGAACTGAGAGCGACAATGCCGCACGCATGGAGGGTATTCCGGCGGGTGTAGTGTTGCATGGAACCGAGTCAGTCGGCGGGACTGGAAAAGTATCTATGAGATAATTAGTTCCAATTGGTTCCAGCTGGTAAACCGTGGTCGTCTCTCGTCTGGTGAACGATTACCACCCGCTGTCTGGGTCACACAGTTCTGTGGAGTTCCACGACATGACGGTCCTCGACGACGACCTCCCGACCGAGGGCGTCGACGTGGTATTCCACCTGGCGGCGCTGTCGTCGTACAAGATGCACGAGGAGAACCCGACGAAGGGTGCCCGCGTCAACATCGAAGGCTTCGTCAACACGGTCGAACAGGCTCGCAAGGACGGCTGTGATACCGTCGTGTACGCGACGACCTCTTCGATTTACGGGTCGCGGACGGAACCGTCGCCCGAGGATATGCCGGTCGAGTCGCGGACGGGCTACGAAGCGTCGAAACTCGGCCGTGAGCGCTACGCGGAGTACTTCCACCATCACTATGACATGCAGCTCGCGGGGATGCGTTTCTTCTCGGTGTACCAGGGCTTCGGTGGCGCAGAGGAACACAAAGGCGAGTTCGCGAATACGGTCGCGCAGTTCACCGACAAAATCGCCAACGGCGAGTCGCCGGAGCTGTTCGGCGACGGCTCGCAGACGCGTGACTTCACCCACGTGGATGATATCGTTCGGGGGTCGAACTCGCCGCAGAGGAGCGTCTGCAGGGCATCTACAATCTCGGGACTGCCGAGAGCTACTCGTTCAACGAGATGGTCGAGATGATCAACGAGGTGCTCGGGACAGATGTGGAGCCTGAGTACGTGGAGAATCCGTTCGAGGTGTACGTCCACGACACGAAAGCCGACTACTCGAAGATCCACGAGGCGACTGGCTGGGAGCCCGAGGTTTCGTTCGAGGAGGGTGTCGAGCGGGTTTGTGAGCCGTATCTCGACTGACGACGACACTCGCGGTTGTGTTTCAACCGGGCGTTTTGGTTCACAGAGATGCAAGGAGGAAGCCCACGGCTTCAGCCGTGGGAGGAATCCGACAAACCACTCCACCAACCACGAGCAATAGCAGTCTGACTCCCCCACACCGGTCGTAGAAATTATAAAACACCACTCCGTATGTGAAGTTACAGATGGAGGTTAAGCGAACCGTTCCGGTCAAACTCTCGGTTCCCGACGACCGAGTGGACGACCTCCATCAGACCATCGAGCAGTTCAACCACGCCTGCAACTACACCGTCCAGAACGGTAGGAACGACGACGGCTACCTCATCCTCAACAAGTCGAAGATACACGACGAAGTGTACCACGACTTGCGAGACGAGACAGACCTCCCCGCGAACCTCTGTATTCGGGCGTACTCGAAAGCCGTCGAAGCGATGAAGTCCACCGTTGCCGACTGGAAGAAGGGCAACAGCCGACCACTCCCGCGATTCAACGAGCCGTCCGCCGTCTACGACAAACGAACGCTGACTATCAAAGACAGGTCGGCCACGCTTTCGACTATCAACGGCAGAGTCGCCGTTGAGTATGTACTCGGGGACTACCAGAAGTCCTACCTCGATGATGACGACTACGAGAGGCGGATGGGGACGCTCCACTACCGCGAAGACGACGACGCGTTCTACCTCCATATCGTCATCAAGAAAGAGGTAGAAGAACGCGACGGTGACAAGATACTGGGCGTGGACTTGAACCTGAAGAACGTCGCCGTGACCAGCACGGGGTCGTTCTACGATGGTGGCGAACTGTTGTGGGGTCAGAACCACTACTTCCGCGTGCGTCGAAGCCTTCAGCACAAAGGCACTCGCTCCGCCAAGCAGGCACTCCGGCAATTGTCGGGGCGAGAAAACCGCTTCGTGCTGAACCGCCTGCACACGATTTCTCGACGCATCGTGGAGGAAGCCGACGTCCACGGCTGCTCGTACATCGCCGTCGAACGCCTGACCCATATCCGCGAGCGGATGAACAACGGGAACGACCAAGTGAAGCGTCAGATGCACAACTGGGCGTTCCGCGAACTCCAAGAGATGCTCGCGTACAAGGCCGCCGAGTACGGTATCCGCGTTGAGGATATACCGCCCGCGTTTACGAGTCAAACCTGTTCTCGGTGCGGGCATCAGTCCAGCACGAACCGTAACTCGGACGGTTGGTTCGAGTGTAACGACTGTGGGTACTCGGTTGACGGTGACTACAACGCGAGCAAGAACATCGGTTTCAAGTTGCTAACTTTACCATCGGGCAAACGTCCCGATGGGTTGGGCGACGGTCATCTCGCCCTCAAGTCTGGGACGCTGAACGGGAACGGCGAGTACACCGCCTACTCCACGTCGGAGGCAGACCGGGAGTCCACGGACAAGCCCACGACTTCAGTCGTGGGTTGATGACACCTTGGTCAATCGCTACCCGAGCATAGGGTCCACCAGCGTCACTTATCGCAGTGTTTCTCCGCACCCTTTCGAACCGCATCTCTGTGCTTCTGGGCAATTGGGTCGGCCTTTTCGATACGCGGCGTCGTCTCTTCTCGCTTTGAAGACGTTTCCTCAATAAGTTGCTCCATGCGGGCGAGAATTTCTTTGGGGTCGTCTTCCGAGTCAACCATGGCTATACTCCTACAAAGAGTGGGAATAAGTATATCCGATTTGGTCAGTCGACCTCGTTCATCCCTAAGCAATACGTCTACAGAAAACACGCGGGTATGCGATCGCACTATGTATCAACGCAGAGTGCCTCGGGCTTGTCCCTGTGGTACTTCACTATGGCGTCTTGACGCGTGACTTTGGCTACGCACACGGCCTACTTTCTGACCCCGCGTCGGTCCGTGGAGTATGCATACAAATAGGTACACACGAGAATCGCCGCGCCAAGGCCGACCATATTCTGCAGCAGGTCTGTGACCGTCACGACGAACATGAGCGAGAACACGCCGTAACACGCCAGCCCGCCAAAGAGACACATCGTGAATCGCTTTCGAACCCAGTACAGTTCGTGTTCGCGTTTCTGTGGGAGGCCATCGACCACCGGCCAGTACGACCCTGCGACAAAGCCGACGGCGATTGCACACACGAACAGTAACAACAGCGTTTGTCCACTCCAATGCAGGAGTTCACTCGGCGTCCAGTGGGTGACGGCACTCACGACGAGGATTGACGCACTTCCGACCGTTGGAGATGCGATGGAGGCAATCCCAGCACCCTGGCAGGCGGCCATGAATCGAGTCAGCGGGTCTGGATGAGTGGGACCGTACGATTCGACCGACATCGTGAGCGGGTCCACTCGCGGCTCGTAGTTGGCTATTACGGCAGGCAGTCGTCGTTGCCAGAGAATGGCCAATCAATACTACTCGGCTCTGTTGAAATCCTCAGCTACTAACAGCTTGCAGCGGCCGTGCTGAATACAGCGCGCGAGTCGGTCACTTGACCTTGCTGGTCTCGATGGTATGTATAGTGAAGACGACACCAACGCTGGCTAGTTCTAAGGTCATAGCGCCTAGCTCAGAACTGAGCGCAACGTCAACAACGTGCGGTAAGTAGTCGAGCATTTTGATGAGTACCCCCTGAGATAACCTTCGGCCGAGGTAGTGGTAATAATTCTTCTGAATTGACCAATCATTGTACAGACATTGATCAGACTGTCCCGTTCAGCGTTCCTACCCAAGGGTTGTTCCACCACTGAGGGAGTCAAATAAACGATACCGTTTGCTGAACTCATCCTCTAAGTTCAGCACGCGATATCTGACAACAGTGATAGAGGTAGAAATAGGAATTCGTCCGTACAGCTCAATCGATTAGTTCTTCGGGTGCAACACCACCGTGATCAAGCAGCTCTCCGTCGAAGGTAACCATGGTCGCATCAACGTCGTTCGCTAATGCGAGCAGCACACAATCCATTGTATAGAGGAGATTGTCTCGCTGTAATTCGTATGCTGCAATTTGGTCGCTGATTTCGGGCGCGTAAATATCTACGCTACTGTAGATATCCGATAACACCGCCTCGACTCGGTCTTGCTCAACGCGCTTTTTCTTCGTCATCACTGACCGAATCTCCATGAGATTTAGAATAGAGGTACAGAACTCGTGGTCTTCGTTGAGTAACTGTGTCGCAATCTCACCGCGACCAGGTTCATCAGTCAAACTAGCGATGAAGACGTTTGTATCGACGAAGACCTTCATTCTCTCTTTCGTTCATCACGTACTGCTTCGACCGAGTCAACGTCTACGTCCGCAAGTCGGCCCGAAAGCAGATCTCCGAGTCGTGGCCGAGGTTGGTCGTCGTCCGACGACTCATCAGTCCAATTCGGTGGTGTTGCGTAGCTACCCATTATCGGTAATTGCAGACGTGCGTGTAAATCGCTTTCTCTGTCTGAGAACTCGTTCCACCAGTCACATCAAGACTGACATCCGTCTGCTGAACTCACCCTCTGTCTGTGTCACACAGGTTCTATCAGGTTCTACGGCATTCAACAGATCCTACTAATCACACCTGTTGTGATTTGTCTCGATGGACTCACCACCACAAACTCGTTTTATTCACTCACACTACCGTTGTCCACAGAGGAGCTTTCTTCAGTGCCGCTGCTAGAACGAGCGTCTGTACCCGCGGTGGGTGTCGACGACCTGTGGCGTGCGTCCGACTATCGATCGTTGATCACACGGTCGCTAGCGCCACCTCATCACAACGTCCGTGATCCCACTTCCACCCGCGGACGCAGATGACGTCTCCGCGAGTTCCGAGACAGCGTGCTCGGTGAAGATGACGCGTTTGGTCCCGCGGCGTTTCACGATCTTCACGCCCTCTTTGCCGAGATCATCCAGAAAGTCCATGACACGACTGACGGTTTGGGTGTGGGGCGTTCGGCCTTCCTTTGCGTGGAGGACGGTGCGAATGGTACTCGAATCGAGTGCGAAGCCCGCGGGGACGTTCGTGGCGTACTCTCTGATGTCCTTGGCGATGAACCGAGCGCGTTCTTGGTTGGCGGTGAGTTTCGAGAGCGCTTGAGAGGGGAGTCGAATGAGTTGTTGGAGGGGAGAGCGACGTGTGTTGGGCTCGTCGGTTGGGGTGTCAGCGGATTCCACAGCGTAGAGGCGCTGTTGAAGATGCTTGCGGTGGTCCGATGCGGCGTCGAGTTTGGCTTCGAGGTCGTCGGAACGGGTTTCGTATTGGGTGAGGGCTTCGCGTTGGGACGCGATTGTCTGTGCTTGGGCGTCGACTGTCTCTTCGAGTTGTTGGGTGTCGGTTTCGAGTTCGTCGACGCGATCTTCGAGTTCGTCGATCCGGGCGGCGAGGTCTTCGATGGAGGTCATTCGTGGCCCTCCGTACGGGCTGGCTGTGCGACGAGACCTTTTTGCGTGGGTGGTGTGTTCGGAGACATGCGGTTTGGTCCAACCAACCGCCGGGGGTCCGTGTCTTCAGCACGGGTCCTTTCTACCAGGACAGTATCCCGAAGCGATTGCTCTGTTGAATCCGCAGAAGGCGGCGGGATAGCGTCGCTCTGAAGGTGGAAGCGAAGCGGAAGAGCCGAATGTGCCTAAACTACTCTTCCGCTTCGTTAAGCAAGCCGCGTCGCTGGCTCAAAAGCGCTGTGCCGCCAGTCCAACGGCGGTGAGTGATCCGACTGGCAACGGATTTCCCGGTTGGAAGCATGTCACGCTCCACTTTTTGCGGGTTCACATGAATGCGACGTACCGCGAGATCGTCGATTGGGCGAGTGAGATGGATCGGGTTCGTGGGCTGTTACAACTCGCTCGAACGGCATTTCCCGCACCCTCAACGCTGTACCGGTCGTTTGAGAGGGTGCCCATGTCTGTGTGGCGCGGCTTCCTTCGTGAGTCAGCGACCCTCTGCGATCCGGGCTCGCACGGTGCCATTGATGCCACATTCTTCGACCGCGAAACGGCATCGAGACACTACCAACATCGCTCGGATCGCCACATACGCACGCTCAAAACGACGACGCTCGTCGATACAGACTCGTGTGCCATCCTCGATATTCACTGCTCGGCACACTGGCCGCACGACACCCAAACTGGCCGTCGAGTTGCCCTGCGCAACACCGAGAAAATTGAGAGTCTCGCCGGCGACAAAGGCTATGACGACCAATCTCTCCGGGACGCCCTCCGATCAGAGGGCGTCCGGCCCCTGCTGCGTCATCGGTTGTTCGCTGCGTACGATCACGCACACAACGCACGGTTGGACAGCGAATTATACGGCCAACGCTGGATGGCCGAGACTGCCTTTTCGGCCATCAAGCGTCGGTTCGGCCCCGCTGTCCACCCTCGCGCGTGGTACCGCGAGTTCCGCGAACTCGTGGTGACCGCCGCAGTTTACAACCTCGAACAGGCTCTCAAACAGTGACCCCGACGCCGTCATCGGATTCAACAAAGCAGAAGCGATTGTTATCCGCGAATAGACTCTCGGGTATTATAATGCTTAGCATATTTGAGCTACAATATTAGTCTAATTATGCCAATCTAGGAACTCATCGGCCGTACTATTGTAACAGAACAACCTGCTAGGAAAAATGCGACCGCGCCCAGAATGGATGTCACTGAAAGATGGGCTCATACTTGAATTTCTTGCGGAGCATAATTTGGAACTGCCACCAAAGCCGCTTTACCGAAATCTCAATCGACATGGACATGAGATCGGATATTCGACAGTACGCCTTCGCATGAGTGAACTTGAGAAACATGGATTAGTGAGCGAAGTCGGTAGTGGTGGCTATTACGAAGTCTCTGAGGTTGGTCAGAGATACTTACGGGGAGACATAGAGCCAGAGGAAATCGAAGACTAGCTATCCTCTCTCCACCACACGACTGCACGGGCACCGACGCTCATTTTTCCTACGTCGCCATCTTCGTATAGAGCCTGCAACTTCAGCCGAGCGGCCTCACTAGAACATCCGAGCGCTGCTGCAACTTGTTTCGCTGTCAATACTGGCGTTTCTGCCTCGGACAGAACCTCCAGTACCCTATCTGGTGTGATCTGTGTCGAGTATCGGCCTTGGTCATCGCGTTCGCGGTCCATGTTGTTCTGTTTAACTCACGGATGATAATCCTGTTGCTAGGTGGCAATTGGGTAGATTTATATCGTCTTGTCACGTGGCAATTGGTGAGGAAGACAGGTCTCTCTGGGGCATGGGAATGCCCGCGTGCAGGAACACGCGGGACCGGTCTTCCGAATGGATGCCAGAAGACCAATGTCAACTACGCACACCGCGACACAAGAGCGTACCGTATCGCTAGCCGACCAACTCATCAACGCCCTCGCACGCTCGTTCACCCTTGGTATCGACACCGAGGGATTCACACACCACTACTTCCGTCCTGCCGACGCCGTCGTCGTTTTCGATGGTCGGACCCTCGATCACTACGAACCACTTGATGGCCGGCCGCTTCGCGAGTGGAAGGCATTCGTCTCCCAGAAGCGTGGATGGGCTTCGATGGGCCAACTTGCATCCATCGGACTCCAGGTGGATTCCGAGCGTAAGGAGACTCCCCGCGCATGAGTGCTCACGAAGAGCTACAGATGCATCTCACCCAAGCACTGACGCGAACCTCCGAACCCGACGTGCAAGCGCATCTGCACGCCGCGTTGGAATTCTGTCAGGAGTTACCGACGACGGCCGTGGCGTGTCCTGTGTGTGGGGTGGTGGGTCTGCCAGAACGGATTGAGATACACGACTGTCGACGTCGATAAGGGTGCCTCAAATACTCTCCGAGCAACTGATATTTTAACGCCCAACTACCAACTTCTTTGGTATTATGTATATATGGTATATCTGGGTTGGATCTGTTGGTATCTGGTTCTTCAGACGGACGTGTCTTTCCCAGCCGATCAGTCGAGTTCTGCGAATGCACGAATCGGCATTGCAGCCGTCTGTGATGCCTTAATTGGGACCGCAAACAACCGGAAGGACTCTCCGTGGAGTGCGTCCAATCCGGTCAGATTCTCTACGATGAAGATCTCCTCGTCGAGCAAGCGCGAATGAGCAGGCCGTGACGGATTGCGGTGGTCATCGGCATTGATCGTATCAACACCGACCAGACCCACGTTTTCGTCGATGAGTCTGTCGATCAGTGCATCTGAAATATACGGATACGACCGATACTGCTCTGTATCCCAGTGCTCATCCCACCCGAAATTGAACAAGACTGCTCGGTTTGTGAGCTCTCGATCGCTGGGTACCACCTCAACACCGAGTTCCTCATACGGTTCTAGTCCCCTGGCGTCGACGACGACACCCGGTAACACGAGTTCGTCAATATCCAGATCACCAATGTCACGACCGCTTGTAGCGATGATACGGCGAGTCCAAGTACGTGCCAATCGAGGTTTGAAACCTGATCTCTGTGATCTCGAATGCAGACTCTCCATCGTAGAATGATTCGGATTCGTCGTGGGTAAAAAACGGCTCTATCTCTGCGGTATACTCAGTGACTGTTCCGTCTTCGGCTTCCATACGGAAGCCCGGCATCCCATCTTCGAACGAATGGCTGAGATCGACAAAGCTCATAGACGCACGAACGAGCGTCTCGAAGTAAATGGTAGAGGTTTGAACAGTCTAGTGTGTTCGCTCACGCTCAGTACTGCTGGTTAACTGAGTTATAGTGAATCCGTCTCTGACACTGAACAGCGGCTGAATGAGTCGAATTTGCATCCCTCCAACCCAAACTCTGCATAATCTATTTAGCCAACAAATGCAATGGTATCAAAAATGGCTATTTCTATTTTTAGACAGTAATCACTCACTTTTGGTCCTCACGGAAAATCCACACAACACGTTATTGTGGCCACCAGTGTTCCACAAGCAACGCTGTAGGTGGTGACGCTTTGAACAAGCGCACCTTGGGCTATGTCCGACTCGTGGTGTACCGGACATATGGATGTTATACCTCTCGGCCCCGCTGTTGTCCACGCTGTCTCGTTACTACTCGGCGTAACCCGTTCGACGACTCGATCACAACAATGCGACAGACACAATCACTAACTCAATTGACGTTGGATACTGTTAGCTGTGTCCCCAATCTCACACCTGTGGTCCGGCGTGTCCCTCCAAACACCTCCCTTTCCCGTCGGTGTGCGCGAAACGCATGTGACCGGGGTCGTGGTGCTCATCGGGCTCATCTTCGGCGGGATGTATCTGTACACTCGCTGGCGTCAGTATCTTCGGTAGACACAGCGACGGACCGCGTTGCACCCTCCCGACGAACAATACCACCGTCGAACTGACGGCCGAATCAGAGAGTACAGTTCGTACGCTCTCCTCTCTGCTGCCTCGTGCTTTCAACGACGAACGGAAGCATACGAAATGCACTCTATCCCGTCCTGCTTAGGCCATCGCGTTCGACGTTAGAGAGTACATTTCGTATGCTTTCCACGTCGGTGTCTGCCGTTTTTGGACACAGATTCGAGCATACGAAATGGACTCTGCGCTTCTCGTTATGACGACTAGGTCTAGACTTTGTCTGTTGTCGAACTGAAACCCGAGTAAGAGAGTGTATTTCGTATGCTATCGTCTGCACCGTCTTGCGGTTTCAAACTAGAAACGAAGCATACGAAATTGCACTCTATCCCGTCCTGATTAGGCCATCGCGTTCGACGTTAGAGAATACATTTCGTATGCTTTCCTCAATATGAAGCGTTCTACGAGGGGGGAGGGTGTGGTGTTTTGAATGTATCGTGTTGTACAGGTCACTGCAGATGCGATGACGACATGACGGTTCCTCGGGGAGTACCGTTTCGAGTGTATCTCCACGACTTCGAGTGTATCTGATCTCGTGTCCTTCGCATCGGCCTCGGAGTCTCTGTTGCCGATTTCGTGTGTACCACTTCCTGAGACGCATCTAAACAGATGAAGTCGTGGGGGTCAGATTTTCGTCCCGGATTCTCAGAACGATTTCTTTGCAGTCTATTTCCTTCGTCTCCGGTATACGAACTGGTTCAGTTTACAGTTTGGTTGTCACCCCCCCATCGCTTCATGTGTTCTTGTGGTTCGTCTCTATCCACAGCAGCGCTGCACTACCACCGGAATCTCCGTCTCGAACTGGCTTCGACTCGAAGATATTGGCATCTTGAACCCCTGTATGGCTGCTAAACAGATGAAGTGGTGGGGGTAGAACGATTACCAACTCCTCTCGGCTACCTGAACAGCCATGACCAACAATGTTGGAGACTCTCCCACCCCACCACTTCATCTGTTCTGATTATCTGCACTGTTTCTGTGTGGTTTGGGGCTCAATAGTTCGGGTGGTCGCTGGCTCTTAACCATCATTGTCAGTCGTAGACAGATCACACAGCATAGAACAGATGAAGCCACGGTGTTCTTCACTTATATATTCGGAGAACAGATGAAACAGATGAACCGGTGGATATATGTGGTATACAGGTCTGCAACACGTATGGGATCCTTCGAGTTCTCACAATCAAATCAGATCTTCAAAAATCGGGATGTGCTACGTGAGGATTATACCCCCGAAGAACTCGTTGGCCGGGATGAAGAACTGAGTGAGTATCACTCCGCTCTCCAGCCGGTAATCAACAACGAACTCCCGTCGAACATCTTTCTGTACGGCAAGTCTGGTGTCGGGAAAACAGCCGCAACACGATTCTTACTGGATCGGCTCCAAGACGCCGCTCGATCGATTCACGACCTTGACTTGCACGCGGTACGGATCAACTGTGACGGACTCAACACGAGCTATCAAGTCGCCGTAACGATCATTAACCGTCTGCGTAGTCCGGAAAATCAGATTCCCATGACCGGCTATCCACAGTCGAAGGTGTACCAGTTCCTGTGGGAAGAACTCGATCAGTACGGGACCATACTCATCATCCTCGACGAGGTCGACCACGTCAACGACGACTCACTTCTGTATCAGATTCCGCGCGCACGAGACAACGGTTACGTCACGTCAGCGAAGATTGGGCTGATCGGTATTTCGAACGATCTGTCGTACCGAGAAGGGCTTTCGGCAAAGGTCCAATCGAGTCTGTGCGAAAAAGAGGTCTATTTCCCACCGTACGATGCGGGAGAACTCCGTAAAGTGCTCGAACAACGAACCCAAGTCGCCTTCCGTGATGACGCTCTCTCGGAGGACGTCATCCCGCTTTGTGCCGCCTATGGTGCGAAGGATTCGGGTGACGCTCGACAGGCGATTAATCTCCTGTTGGAGGCGGGGGATATCGCACGGAACGAGAACGCACCACAGGTAACGAAACCGCACGTCGACCAAGCCAAACGAAAGCTCGAATCCGACCAAATCACGACTGGGGTGTCGAAGCTCACAGAGCACGCCCGACTGACGCTGTACGCACTTACGACGTTCGCCGCAGACGGTGAGACTCCAGTCACTTCACCGACAATCCGTGAACGCTACCTCGCACTCTGCAGTTCGAGTGGCATCGACCCGCTTTCACATCGGCAGATGCAAAGTCATCTCTCCGAGCTGAAGATGATGGGTGTCATTACGGGCAAAGAGCGGAATCTGGGTCGTCGCGGCGGAAAGAAGGTGCTGTACGGACTCAACTACGACCTTGGGTTAATTACGGAAACCCTCGCCGACACGATCGATGAAATCGGCGTCCACCGCTCGATTCAATCGTTCGCCAAGAACTGCTCGGAGCAGTAACCCACAGAACAGATGAAGTGACGGGGTGTGGGTGGTCATGACTCCGTTCTGTCTCTCGAAAAAACAGATGAAGTGGTGGCGTGCCCCGGTCCTCAACTGCCGTCTCACGCGACGTCTGCCTTCCTACCCGAAACCGGTGTTTGGTCGTCTCGTCTCGCGCCGCGAGGGTTGCGTGCAGACCGTCAGGACCCAGTCCCGAAACCGGTGTCTGTTCGGCTCGTCTGCTTCTGCGATCGACGCCTGACCCCCATAGCCCCCGAATGCGATGCCCACACGGATGTTTCTGACTCGGAAGCACGCGAAATGCCCACTCTGTATCAGATCGTCTCAGTCTCTCAGTGGTTCTATCTGCTGCTGAAAGACAGTACATCTTGTGTGCCTTTCCCGACTGCATTGGCTTCGATTGGTCGACGAGTCACCCCATGCCGATATTGAAAGAACAGATGAAGTCATGGGGGGAGGGAGGACCGGATCGGACCGTTCTGTGTGGCTCATTCGACGGCGCGGTTACGGTGATACCACGGACACAATCAACTAACTAAATCGATGCTCGCACCGTTATTCGCGTCTCGCACTCTCCCCCCGTGGTCTGGCGTGTCGCTCGGTCCCCAACGAACATCACCACCGACCGTCGATAGCGCGCTCGTACGCCTTCTCCGCTTGGTCGGCAACGCTGTCCCAATCGTACCGCTCGGCGCGTTTCGTCGGTTCGGTCGGCGGCGTCTCGCCCCCGAGCGCTCGGGCTAACGACTCAGTGACTGAATCGACAGTCGGCTCAGCGAGATAGCCCGCGTCACCGATGACCTCACTCGCCGCCGATTCGGGGTGTTGAACGCCGATAACCGTGCAGTCGGCGGCCATCGCCTCGGCGTAGGTGATGCCGAACCCCTCTCTCGTACTGGGCGATGCGAACACGTCCGCGGCGCGCATCTGACCCAACACGTCTTCGTACTCGTCGAGGAATCCAAGCAGGCTCACGCGGTCGGCGTGGTCCAACTCACTCGCCTGTCGTTCGAGGCGGTCGGCCTCCGGGCCGTCGCCGACGACGCCCAGCGTCACGTCGTCGTAGTCGTCGGCCACGCGGTCGAACGCGTCGAGGAGGACGGAGACGTTCTTGTCGGCGATGAGTCGCCCGGCGAACAGCACGTCGAACGAGTCGCCGTCATCGGGGAGCGGTGCGTTTCGAATCTGGTCGACGTCGATGCCGTTCGGGACGACCTCGATGGTGTCCCTGTCCCGGCCGGTATCGGCGAGGCGGTCGGCGGTGATGCCCGAGACGGCGATTGGGTGTTGGGGGACTCTGACGGTGAGGTGTTCGGTGAACTTCCCGAAGGGGGCGAGCACGCCGAGGTAGTCGTCCCAGTAGTCGCCCCACACCTCGTGCCAGGTCGTGACGACGGGCACGTCGGTTCCGAGGGCGGCGAGCTTCGAGGAGAGGACGGGAAAGTACGGAAAGACGGAGGCGACGACGAGGTCGTGGTTCTCGTCGTGGAGTCGTTTGGCGAGCGGGTAGGCGAGTCGGGCCGCGAAGTCGAGCGCTTCGGTGATGGAGCGGCGGTCGTCGGTGTAGAGTTCTGTTTCGGGGGCGACCGCGCGGAGGGTGACGCCCTCGTGGGTGGTCTCTTCCGGGCCGTCCCAGAAGTGGCGGCCGTAGATGGTCACGTCGTGGCCTCGTTGTGCGAGTCGGGTTGCGATTTCGTGGATGCGCTTTTCTGCGCCACCGGTCACGAACGGAAATATAACATTACTGACAAACGCTACATCCATTATGCGTGTCATCTTCTCCGCGGGTAAATGCCCTTTCGGTTGGGGCACTCTACCTCCGTGCCACGTGTCCTACCAAGTCAGGCCTCCATACGTGAGGTCTTCCGACGCCTCGATAACGTGCCTGCCGTCGACGATGACCTGTTGTTCCATCTGGTCGAATTCCTCGTCAACACCGCGAACTCGTCCCAGTTAGTACCCTTCACCCGTATGCGCCGAAACGAGTTCCGACATGGCCGCTCCCGATGACGGAAAGTTGCATTACTACGTGTGTCCCACTCAGGTCATATCAAATACTCGGAGGAAACGGAGAGACGGATGCGACGGACAGAGAAAAACTGATTTCGCTTACTGTGCTTCGGCGACTTCGCCGCTCAGTCGCTCTTCAGCTTCGTCGCGGTCTTCGGGGTAGCCGATGTCGAGCCGCCAGCCATCGAGCCTGATTGCGTCGATCGTCCGTCCGCTGTGGATGAGCAGGTCGATCGCCTCACTAATTTCGTACTCGTTGCGGTTCGACGGTTGGACAAGGTGACATGCGTGGAAGATTTCGGGTGTGAACGTGTAGAAGCCCGTCATCACTAAGTTGGACGGCGGATCGTCTGGCTTCTCGACGACGTCGGTGATCTCGCCGTATTTGTTCGTGTCACAGACACCGTACCGGCTTGCTTTGTCCCACGGAACTTCTTCGACGAGGAAGGCCGCGTCAGCTCGTTGTTCCTGTTGACGGTTGACAACATCTGCGAGATTAGCGTCGAAGATATTGTCACCGAGCATCAGCATGAAATCGTCGTCGATGTGCTCTTCGACTTCCAGAAGAGCATGAGCAAGACCCTTCTGTTCTTGTTGGTGAGTGTAGGTGATGGGTAGCCCCTGGAATTCATCGCCGTAGTACTCGATGATTCGTTCTTTCAGGTAGCCGACGACGACGACGAGTTCGTCAGCGCCGAGTTCAGCGAGTTGCTCGAAACAATGTGTGAGGATTGGTTTATCATTGACTTCGACCATCCCCTTCGGTTTGTCTTCCGTAAGTGGTCGGAGTCTGGTTCCCTCGCCACCGGCTAGGACGACTGCTTTCATAGTAGATGTTGTGTCACTGTCCTGTATAGTTCTTGTTGCTCAGTTTGAAGGTACACCTCTAAGCCACACTATTCCTCATCCTACAATACGCATCTGTCTTAATCACCCCACACGAGGTTGAATTTAACGCTAGTAATATAACGCTGGTTCAACATCTACGCAGTAGATGACTACCGACTGGGACAATATCATCCTCCTGTCAGCTGATGCCCTTCGGGCTGACCACCTCTCGTGTTACGGCTACGAGCGAGAGACTTCCCCGGTGCTGGATGACCTCGCAGCCGAGTCGCTTCACTTCATGAACGCCTACAGCGCGAGTTCACATACGCGTGAGGCGGTCCCGGCGCTGTTGACTGGCGAGTATCCGGACACCGCAATCGACGCGAAGTACCGACTCGCGACCGACACTGTCGCCAAGACGCTTTCTGACGAGGGCTTCGCGACGGCCGGCTTCCACTCGAACCCGTTCGTCTCGCGAGCCTACGGGTTCGACCAAGGGTTCGACACATTCGACGACGACCTGCACTTTGGGAAGCACAAGGTCATCGCGCTGGCTCAGCGAGCGCTAGACAAACTTCGGAATCGTCACTATGCCCGCGCCGAAGAGATCAACGAACGCTCGTTAGAGTGGCTTGATTCGTTGGACGGTGACGAGCCGTTCTTCCTCTGGAACCACTACATGGATACCCACGGCCCGTACGAGCCGCCGGGTGAGTACGCGACGCTCTACACCGACGAGACGGTTTCCGGGCGGAACGCTCAGTCGCTGTACCAGCGGGCCATCAAGGATCCCGAGTCCATTACGGACGACGAGCGGCAGTTGTTGATCGACCTGTACGACGCCGAGATTCGCTACAACGATGAGCGAATTGGTGAGTTCCTTGATGCGCTTCGTGAGCGTGACTTGTTAGAGAACTCGCTAGTCGTCTTTACTGCCGACCACGGTGACGCCTTCGACGAGCATGGGTATTACGAGCACCCGCGTTATCTCCACGACGAGATTACGCACGTGCCGCTCATCGTTCGACAGCCAAACGGTGAATCTGGTGTCGTAGAGACGCCTGCGAGTACGTTGGATATCGTATCCACGATTGAATCGTCGGTCGGTGGCGAGACGGAGTTCTCACTTGTTGCACCGGAGATGGATGCAGACCGACGCGTGTTCTCGCAGGCACGCGGCGAGAACGAGGACAGTCACCTTCGGCGGTACGCGATTCGGACTGTCGAGGACGTGTGTTTCTGCGAATGGGATCGAGAGTCCGGGGAAATTGAGTTCTCTGACGTGACTGGGTCGGAGCTTCGGACGGAGCTGCGTGAACACGTCGAGGCTCGGGTCGCCGTTGAGAACGGCGAGTCCGCGGGTGACGACGAGGACGTTGACGAGGAGATTGAGCGGCGACTGGAAGCGTTGGGGTACAAGTAGGAATGAAGATCGGGATTAACGCTAGAACTTTTTCGGTTGACGAGCCTGGTGGTGCAGTGCAGGCATCAATTCGATTGACTAGAGAATTAATCAATAACCCAGAGCATGAAGTTGTTCTATTCGGGTCACACACACTAGACTCTGATTTTGATGTGGACATCTACTCAACAGGGTTTTACGAAAATCAGATGTTTGGGTTGTTGTGGGAGCGTACCATTCTCCCGCGTCTTGTCCGTAAGGCGGGCGTTGAGGTTCTATATTGTCCAAATGGTAATGGTCCTCTGCATGAACTTAGTATCCCGGTTGTGATGTGTATCCACGATGTAAATGCACAAAAGGGAATGTCAGATGGATTTCACCAACTTTATCGAAGACTCACCGTTCCCGTCGCTGCACGTGCTTGCGACAAAGTTGTTACTGTCTCTAAATTCTCAAGAAGCGAGATATCTGCCGAATTGGGAATTGATGAAGATGATGTGACTGTGATATACAATGGTGTAGATGATTTTTATTTCGAAGATAGTAGTTCGTCGTTTGATCTCCCCGACAGATATCTATTGTTTGTCGGTTCTCTCAACCCTCGGAAAAATATTAGTGGGTTATTACAATCTTTCAGCAAAATACGGGATGAGTATGGTGTTGAGTTAGTATTAATTGGTCCATCGAACAAAGAGATATTCAAGACGCTTGAACTTGACCCAGTTGACGGAATTCACTTTTGTGGATACCTTGATAGACGGGAGGTGAAATATGCGTACGAAAATGCTGAAGCTTTGATATTTCCGTCGTTCTATGAGGGGTTTGGTTTACCCCCACTTGAAGCGTTCGCGTGTGGAACACCTGTTGTTGCTAGTAATCGGGGAGCACTACCCGAGATTCTAGGCGATTATGCGATATTTGTTGATCCCGACGCTATCTCTGATATTAGCGATGGGATGATGGAAGTTCTCGATAACGAACCTCCAAGCGACTCTATATTGATTGAATGGGCAAAAGAATTCACTTGGCCGTCCGTAGCAGATCGGTTGTTGTCGGTGTTTGAGGAACAAGTGAAATAAGATTTCGAATAGAGAGTCGAAGATTACTTGCATTCTATACGTTTCGTATAGTTTTCAAATTTGCTCAATTAAACAATACAATTATATTATCTCATATCTTGTACGGATGTATGAGACTGTTGGTTATCTCTCGCGAGTTCCCTCCATACGTTGCTGGCGGGATTTCTTACCACCTACATCATCTGTATTCAGAAATTGCTGATTTAGGCCATGATGTTACTATCTTAGCGGGACGTCCGAGAACTGTATCAAAACAAGGCTCAATTGAAGTTGATGAAAAATTGGATATTCAGTGGGTAGATTTCTACTCATTAACTGGATACCACCTGCAGTTTTCCCTTTCACTTCGAAAAAAATTGAATAGTGTCGATATAGGTGGTTATGATGTCGCGCTCACCCATACTGAGGTTCCTTTCTCACTAGGTATTCCAACAATCCACAAGGTACATGATGCAAAGCACATTGAGAGGTCTTTCAGTCGGGAACAGATGGGAGTTATTTCGAAGGTAATGGACTCAACTTTGGCGGCATCTCGACGCTTGATGACACAAAGAGCACTCAACTGTGCAGATACATTAATATTCAATAGTGATTTAACACAAGATGTGTGGAACAATGGGTATGACATAACTGCACCTTCAACTACGATCTATAATGGTGTTGATCGGAATATCTTTCATCCTCGTGATGTAGTGCAGGAGAATTTCGTATTATTCGTGGGAAATAGTCCAAGGAAGGGACTCCCACAGGTCGAGTCGTATGCTGAAAATTCACCATATCCTATTTACGTTATTGGTGATGCTCAGGGTGTTGACAACGTTCAAAGCTTAGGACGGCTAACTCAGGAAGAGCTTGCTGAATATTATAGTTCAGCAATTGCCACTATTCACCCCGCAAACTTTGAAGCCTTTGGGAATGTGGTATTAGAATCATTAGCTTGTGGGACACCAGTTGTAGTTAGTGATCAGTGTGGTGCGTCTGAAATCATCGATCATACTTGTGGCCGGGTCACTACTGATCTTGATTCAGGTATTGAGGAGGTCAAGAATCTTGACCCAGACGATTGTGTGAGGGTTGCATCCCAATTTGATTGGTCCCAAGTTGCTGCTGAGACAACCTCTCTAATTAGACAAACGATTTGAACGGATGTCAAATTGTAAACAGTTTAGGGGGTTAAGTCTGTTATTGAGTTGATTTAGATGAGGTTCATTGTCTTGTATAGTAATCTTCATAAGTAAGAGACTGCTGTGAGACTAACCGATTCATGACAATTCCACGGTGATGCCGATGAGTGGTCAATCTACAGTTGTGAATTGTAGACCTTTTCTACGGAATTCACCTATATGATCCCGGAACGGTGGTCTCTCACGTTGATCGACCGTTGAGAACTATCCGTGAGCTAAGTCCAAAACCAAGGCAACTGGACTCTTGCGTTCCCGACTAAGTTGGTGGTTTGGATCAGACCGTTTAAGAATGACTTTTAGCACCTGCCAAGCGTTATATTTCCAGCTGAGTAAATAATATTATCCCCAACTGGTCTTTTCCATTCGTCAACTCCCAAATAATCGGAACGGTGTACCGAGTAGGCAGTACAGTTTGGGGCCCCAGTTAGTCTATCTACATTATCGTATTGATTGGCAGTCCAGAAGCGGGGATGCTGATCCACAACTAGCATTTCCTGTCCATGCATCTTCATCCAATCAAGTGTTGCATATTCTGAGGAAGTGTAGTGAGCCTCTGGATAGACCATCTGTGACGGATTTGTATCGATGCGATACGCTGGGACCAGAGTAAGCTGCGTGATGATTAGGGCCATAACCAGTACCGCGGCAACAGTCTTCGGTCGGGGTACGGTGACACGCTTGTTGGCTACCATCACAACCGTGACTGGGACTAAGAATAGAATCATGAAACCTAAAAAACGGCCCGCAGACAGTGGGACAATCTTGCCTGCGACAGTAGTCCCAATGAAACCAATAGCGAAAATCCCGGACGGAACTGCCCATGCGAGCTCCCAGTCAGCAGTTTTACCCTTTGAGAGCACGCCTGCGGCTGTGATGGTGCTCATCACCAGATATACGACTAATGAGGACCGGACTAATAGTCGCCTTAACGAACTTGGTTGGGCAAGAGAACCAGTGAGTGACGGTGGTTCAGCCCCGGTTATTAAATTGATAGTAACGAAACGGGTGAATGATTCATATGCGAATAAGAACACGGACACCAACACCAAGGTTGTGATAATACCGTAGAGAACAGTTGGGGTATATCCAGTGGAAATCGTATCAAATCGCGATGGAAGGGGTAGATGGTTAATAATAGCCCACAACAAGAAAATCAGCGCTCCGACTGCGGCGATATAGTGGTGGACAAACCCAATAACTCCCATCGCAGGGATTACAACTAGTACTTGCTTTCGTTGGTCATTAACGATAAAAATTGCAGCAATTGAGAAGAATAACATTACCATTGCGAAAGGTTCCTCAATGAATTTCACCTGAAACATTAGCAGTTTTTGTGAGGACGCTACTCCCATCCCGGCCAAGAAGGCGGCATCGTCGTCAACGACACGAGATAGTCCACGGAAGAGGAAAAACGGAACTGTAGCAACGACTAACGGTAGGTACTTACCAGCAGTCTCTACATTGAGACCAGTTACTTCAACGATGACTGATATTAAGGCGGGGAGACCAGGCCAGTGTCCCAACCAGGACGTTATTTGGTCCCACCCGTTCTGAAAAAGTTCGTAAGCCATCATGGTGTGGTTGTTCGGATCATACCCGTAGAACCCTGCTTCGTGAGGGCCAATGATTGCGAGCATCGTGATGAAGGGGGTTGCAAAAACGAAGATTGATAATACCCATCTGGGGACATCGAATTTTAGTGCTATGAAAATTGGGAACGCGAATATCGCAAGTAAAGCAGCATAGTTCACTTCGACATAAACGGAAGTGTTTGGGACGATCGAGAGGTAAGTGAAGACTGCAAATACGAAAAAGTAACCGGCTATCCAGAGTTTACGCCAATCATATTGAGCGTTATCCATTACCTACACGTAATGAACAATCTGATGCTACTTGATGCTTTGTATACCTAATCCGAATGTTTGAACACGCGATTATTTGATATGTAGTCCAAGCATACAAATATGAGAAAGATAATATATCCCATATGGCAAAAACGGTGCTGTTATCTATTGATGCAATCCGTGCTGATCGGCTTTCACAGGATTATTTTCCCTATTGCTGGGAAATAATCCAGAACGATTTTTGTACCTTCACTAATTCGTATTCGCACGGAACCGCAACACCATTAGCATTTCCAGGGCTAATTACTGGGAAAACAGCCGAAGGTCAGGGAACTCTATCAAAAGATACGCCTACACTTGCCGAAATGCATTCTGGACAGTCTGTTGCCATACCAAATAACCCTCATCTAAGTGAACAGCGAGGGTACTTACGTGGAATCTCTAGTGATATGCAAAAAGATAGTGGTTATTCACTTATCTCAAAGCTAATGGATCTTGGCTCCAATTTTGAGATTGCTCGCTCTGTCTTTTTCCGTGTTCAAGATTTACTCCCCCTTGATTTAGAATCCCCTCCGTATACTCCTGCTGAAGAACTTTCGTCGGAACTCATAGATGCGATTGATTTGGAACCCGATTTTTTATGGGGACATTTCATGGATCCTCATACGCCACACACAGATTTCACGATTACCGATGGGAAAGATAAAAGTATTGATGTTGATGATTATCAATCACTCAATGATCGCTTTCACGATGGTCTGTCCACAGGTGAAGAATTAGATACCCTTCGAGAGTTATACGATGAACACATCAGATATCTCGACAGACATCTTTCATCAGTTTTGGAACATTTGCGGTCAAAGCCTTGGTGGGATAACGCACTGGTGATTCTTGTAGGTGATCATGGTGAAGCGTTTGGTGAGATGGGGCAAATGGTTCACCCCTGGGATGAAGACCCGATAAAAGAAGTGATTAAAACTCCATTAGCTGTAAAATTCCCGGGTGGATATCGGTCAGGAAAGACTTGTGACTACATTGTTCAACATGTAGATGTGTATGACGAAGTTGTATCACACACCGACTCAGATGTTGACTCAGCGGGGCCTGGATTGGATTGTGATGATCCCAGAATTGTTATATCCAAATCGAATAGTGCGATTCGTGCGACGGCAGAATCTGGCTTCTTAGTAAAGCGTAGAGACGGGACAGAAGTTGAAAAAGGCGATATCACACCGAATATGATATCCGCCGTTGAATCTGAGGAGTTCACAAAAATTCCCCTTCTAAATGGAGAGATTAAAGGAGTAGATGTTGACGAATCTTTAGCTGAACATTTAGAGGCGTTGGGATATCGATAGAATTTTTCGCTACCATACCAACTACTAATCAATGAAAGTACTACTAGTAACACCCGACTACCCACCACCACCTGGTGGAATTCAAACTGTTGTCAAAAACCTCGAACGCGGGCTAAATCTGACGGGACATGAACCGATTGTCCTTCAAGTGGATCCCACTGACTACGAGTCAAAAACCAGGGATAGGCTACCTAGCAAGATATCTATTCAAACGGTAGCCTCGTTTAAGCCCCATTTACATACCTACTTTAATGCAGTCTATCGTGAATCACTGAGAGCGATTAGTGAACACAACCCAGATATTGTTCACGCAGTTCATATACGAGAATGGCCTGCATTATTTGCAGCCCAGAAAGAGGGAATTCCAACTGTTGTCTCTACGCACGCATTAGAGCTGCGTGAAAAACATCTCTCCTCAATCGCATTTAGTAACGCAGATGCAGTCCATTCTGTTAGCAAATTCACATCTTCGATCGTGCAACGGGATCATGACCTCACTCCAGATAGAGTAATTCCACCATCAATCAACATTGGACAGTATGAGCAGTCCACTGATACAGTGACTAAGAATAATGACTCAACTGTCTTTTCAATCTCCAGAATGGTTGAGCGCAAAAATATGGGCACAATTGTGGATGCATGGAAAAAGCTTGATCCAAATGTTCGAGGAGAGTACCAACTTGAGCTTGCAGGTACCGGCCCTTTACGTGACTCAATAGTTGAGGAATCTACCGGTCTGGAAGATGTACATCTCCTTGGTCGGATCAGTGAGACTGAAAAGCAGCATCGACTCCAAAACGCGGACTTATTTGTTCTTCCTGCCGGTGGGTCTGGTTATGACGTTGAGGGGTTTGGAATCGTATTCCTTGAAGCTCAAGCAACTGGAACTCCTGTAATTGGTTCTTCAACTGGTGGTGTACCAGAAGCAGTCGGTGATGCTGGACTGCTTCTGGAAGATGAACAAGATTCAGATGAGTTAGCAACAAAGATGAATAGAATGCTGACGGATCCAACTGTTCGGAACCGGTGTTTGGCTGCTGCTAATCAACGTATTGATGAATTTGATTTGATTCCAATCGCAGACCGATACATTGAATTATACACTGAGCTATTGGATGATAGTCAATAAAGACAATAGATGTATCTAATATGTAGAACTATGAGTTGAAGTTTCAGTCGACGGTTCTTGCGTGTCGAAATAGTCTAAGGACTCGTTGTCTATTTTAACTTTACTACGGCATCTGTCGACCGTCAATAACTTGGAGGTGGTGTAAAAGCGCAGCATAAATGATGCTTCAATAGTTTCGTCTCATGAGTGTACAAAATTGATAGTATTGTCTTGGATAAAATATTGATTAGCGTACTCTGTATATTTTCAGTTTCGGTTAGCGTTCTATCGTTTTGATAGCCAATTTAAAATTATCTTTCGATTGGTTTCTAAGATTATCTATGTTATGTATGCTCGAAAACTGGACTGGGATCTCTCCATGTGGAGCGAATGATTCAATATTCATTCTATCACATAGTGAGCTCACTTTAGGAGCGTAAGCAATCGGTAGTATCGGTTTTCCGCAGACTGCTGCAAAGATAAGAGAGTGGTAGCGCATTGTAACCATCTTGTTGACTTTACTTACTCGATCTAACGTCTTTGAAACGGAATTCACATACGGGTATATCTCTATGTCAAGGTGTTGTCTGGCAAAGTCTTCATCCGATTTATGAAATGGGATAAAAACGGGATTCTCTACAGTCTCACAGATTCTTTTTGCATTATTTATATATTGTATTTTGGCAGCATTCACGTCTAAATTCTTGTCATAATCAAAATAATATGATAGGTCTTCTTTTGATCGATTATACCATGGCCTGAAATTCACACCTGTTCGGTTATTAGTTTCACACTCTGGATCCTGATATAGGAACGCTGGACACGCTGTCTTGATGATCTCAGCATCACAGAATCGTTCCAATATATCTTTTGACCTTTGATCTCTAACAGTAATTAGATGGTTCTTAGGTAATATTGTGTTGACCAGGTTTCGTGCTTCTTCAGAACGTAATCCAGGGACGCCAACTCCGATGATACACCCGTCTTCTGAAATGTAGTCTAACCTCTTCTTCAGGTGTTCTGTCCCATAAAAATCATGTATTACCCCACCACCTCCTAGAATCGTCTTCTTCGCATTGCTATCGGTGACATTTTTGTTAAATATATGTGTTCTATAACCCTTCTTTGTCAATTCACTCTGGAATATCTCACCTAACGCCTTGTCACCGATATTTCCGGTCTTATAACTTCCATGGACACCAATATCATGTGGACGATGGATTTTATATAAGCGTGATAACTGCTCTTGAACTAATTTTGGATTTCGCAGTCCTCTCTTGATCTCCTGAACTGTATACATTACTCATCTCTAATCTCGCTGATATGGTATAACCACCGGTTCTTTTCTATTTTTTTGACTTTGATCTAACCATCGAAGTTTGATATTTCGGCTCTGTTGTCTGTCTGAATCTCGGTTTAGTCCTGTAATCTGTTAAAGTGTCAGGGAATGATTTCTTTGCCAATCAACTAACTCCGTATTGAATGTATTCTCAGTACATTAAACGATAAAAGTATAATATCGCTGGGGACTAAATTGCTTTAGTTAATGACTGGACTAACCCGGTAATATTATAGCCCATCCATTTGTCTATTGACAACATTATCACGATATAACTTGATATCCCGGTGATGACTAACAATATTAACTTTCCACCACCACCAATTACTGTGACCTCCTCTCTTAAGCCAACAACAATTAGATACATTAGTGTACTCCCGATTGTAGGGTAAATGAGATAGTGTCCAAGACGTGAGTACGTCCCTTCCACAATTGATAAGACAATGTGATATAATACCGGCATTGTCAACAGTGCGCTCCCAATCAATACATAAATCACACCGTTGGGGCCATACATTTCTGCTGCTGGGTATATGAATATTAGAATAAATATGACCTTGATTATCTGAATCTTTGTGTCAAAATCTGGTCGACCAACAGCCTTTAGTACTGGTCCTATATTCGCTCCGATCGCTCTTATCCCTCCCCAGAGTGCTAATAGTTGGATTAGCGGGATTGATGAGGTCCATTGATCTCCTAGAACTGTAGTGACAAAGATAGGGGCGATCGCGATAATCCCTCCAACCATAGGAAAAGCAATTAGTGACGATAGCTGCACGGCACGGTAGTATCCCTGCCGAAGCCTGCTTTTATCGTCTTGCACCTTTGAATATACAGGGAAGGTTACACGTGAAATCACATGCGTAATCTCAGTAGCTGGTGCATTTGAGAATCTGTATGCTATCTGGTACACACCGAGTGTTGTCGCTCCAAAGAACCAACCGACGAAGGCATCATCTCCTTGTCCATAGAGGAAAATTAGAATACTTGATGCAAGTAACCATTTTCCGAAGCCGAACATCTCTTTTGCATATTCGACGTTGAAAGTTAGACCCGGACGGTAATTATGGATGACAAATGAGATTATAGTCTTTGAGACATTACTAGCAACCAACCCAGCTGCTAATGCCCATACATTCCTAAAGACAATGGCAAAGGCTATTGCAATCATCGCATCAACCAATCTTGCAATTATCTGGTATGCAAATTCTTTATGGAAGTCTAGGTCCTTGCGGAAATAAACCACCCCAGGGTTTTGGATACCAAGTATTAACGGTGAAAGGCTAAGTACTCGGATGAGTGATGTTGCTTGGGGTTCATTGAAAACATCTGAAATAAATGGAGCTAATATATATGCTATGGACGCAATTGTAGCTCCTCTAACAATCTTCATAACCCACACAGTATTTAGGTACTCATCCACGTTTTCGTCTTTGTGCTGAATTAATGCTTGATCCAGACCTAATCGAGAAAATTGTTTGAATGCGGCGAGAGTAACTAGCCCGATACCAAGCAGCCCGAATGCAGCCGGTGAAAGTAACCTTGCTAAAACGATTATTTTCACCAGTTGTAAAATCCGATCCCCTACATTGATTCCTGTCACCCAAACTCCACTTTGGATGGCCTTTTGTTCCGTAGTGCCATCTGAAACTAACCTATTGTAGATACTTTGAATCACGGATCTCAATGTTGGTTCCTCGTCGCTGTAAGTATCAAGTCCATTTTCTAAGTATTATCGTAATATTTTCGCAGCCGTTATCTCTCAGAAACTAGTTTAGTATTGACTCTTGGAGGGGAGTTAATGAGGTTATTTACTCAACCGACCCCAACAAGAACGACCCAAAGACCATCTGCAACCCGACCACCACAGCCACGGTCGCCACAACATCAGCAACCGCGATAGGCAACGCACTGAACCCGCTCGTCACCCACGTGAACGCCAGGAGCCCACCGTAGGCCAACCCGCAGAGCAACACCACAGACCCAATCGTCGCCCCACGCTCCAAGGAAATTCGCTCGGTGAACCACGTCGTAAACGGATCGGAAGCCCCGCGAACCGGATCCGAAGACACCGTCGAGAAGGCCCCGAACAGCATCAACTGGAAGCCGGCGAGCGTCAGCAGGCCACCACCAATCCCGGTGTGAATCCCGAACTGCGCCCCACCGAGCTCCACACCGCTCCAGGCCAACACCAGCGCCAACACGCCAATCACAGACAACCCGAACCCAGGCGCGGAAAACAGATACCCCGGCGCGTTCACGAGCATGAACCGGACGTGTCGCCACCCGTCGGGGAAGCTCTCCAGATTGGCCTCGCCCTCGCGGGGGTGGTAGGTAATCGGCTTTTCTTTAATCTCCAAGTCCTTCGCGCCGGCTTCCATAATCATCTCGCTGGCGAACTCCATGCCCGTCGACGAGCAGTCCATGGTCTCCCAGGCGTCGCGGCTAAACACGCGCATCCCACTATGCGCGTCACTGACGCCAGCGCCGTAGAAGACGTTCAAGAACTTCGTCAACAGTGGATTCCCGACGTGTTCGTGCAGCGGCGGCATCGACCCGGGGAGAATCTCGCCCTCCAGTCGCGACCCCATGGCCATGTCGGCGTCGCCGGAGCGAACCATGTTCAACAGCTTGGGAAGCTCCTCGAAGTCGTAGGTGCAGTCGGCGTCGCCCATGGCGATGTACTCGCCGCGGACGCGCTCGAACGCGTACAGATACGCGTAGCCGTAGCCCTTGCCGTCGGGCTCGATGACAATCGCCCCATTTTCCGCCGCGATCTCGGGCGTGCGGTCGGTCGAGCTGTCCGCGACGACGACCTCGCCGTAAATCTGCATGTCTTCGAGGGCGGCTTTGACCCACTCGATACACTGGGCGATGCCACCCTCTTCGTTGAGGGTGGGCATCACGACCGAGAGGGTGGGTGCGATATCACTGTCTGCGGACAGCAGTAGCTCGTCACCGCTGAGGTGGATGTCCGAGGCAGACTGCCCGTTCGTCGCTCCCTGCTGTGGAGCGTCTACGGGGGATTCTGATTGGGATCTCGTGCTCATTTACTGGATTCCTCCGTGTCACTAGTGGGTGTGCCTGCGAGGGGCTGCAAGCGTACACACTCCGAGTTGACGCGTACTATCAGATAGACGAAAGCACACCTATAAAGAATTTGGCCTCTTACGACTTCCAGGATATCCTAGGACTTACGAGACCTCTATAGTGAGAGCCACGGACCGAGGGGTTCAACCGCAAAACCCACAGGTATGTCATCAAAAAATCTCTGTATTTCCACGACTGTTCAGGACGGTTCGAGGGTGTCCACGCGCTGTGACGCCGAGGCTGAGCGGTCGCCGCGGCCGAACTCGCACCGAGTCGTCGGTGTGCGTCGAGCGCGGCACAACCGCCTGACGACGGCGTGTCGCTCGCGGTCTCCCGCGGCGTACCGGTGCGTTTGGGACCACAGCACTAACGGACATATGGCTGTTTTATCTAGCTGCTGTTACTGCTCGTCGACACGCTCGCAAAAAAGTCGGTCAGTGGTTCGTTCAGCCGTTGTACGTCCAGCTCTGGAGCGTCGAAGAGCTGGAGCCGGAGTCGGAGGTCCAGATTACGCGGACCGTTTCGCCGGAGTCGAACGAGCTGCCGTTCGCAGTGACGGTAATCGAGCTCCCTGCGGTGATTTCGGTCGCTGAACCGTCGATGTCCGCCCAGGTGTCGCCGTCGTCACCCACGGGTCCCGAGATAGAGACGCTGTCTGCATCAATCGAGGTTCCGCTTTCGTGGGTAATCGTGAGGTTTCCTGACGTGTTGGTGTAGTCGAAGTCGAAACTCGCTTGCGGCGACGTTTCGCTGACTTGGTCGCCGAGACCGAGGACGAACGTGCCGATGACGGCCGCGAGAATGACCGTAATCGCGACCATGAGAATCACACCGATAACCGGTGAGACGGCGGAATCGTCGTTGAAGAGAGTTGTGAGTTGCATTGGAAATTCCTGCGCCCGGACAGGGAGTGGTCGACGCGCGATGCCGACAGTCGAAGCGACGTTCCGTTCGGCGCTCGTCGACGATGTGACCCACCTGCGGGGCTTAGATAGCCATTCGAACGGATTGCTATTAAAAGCAGATTGAGCAATCGTAACATAGCACGGGCGGTCTGCACCGGGGTCGTCGCGAGTCGGCCGACGCGGGCCGCGCCTGCCGTCCGCTCATCGTCGTCAATCGGTGGCGGTCCATCCGTTGTGGCAGTCACCACGCACGCGACCGCATCGGCAACGAGCGAACGCTGTGTGGGGACACTTTGACGGCCAAAATCCTCAAATACAGATATATTATCCACTTCTGATGAATAAAATCGGACTCCAAATCCGTCATCTGAATATGTATGAAAAAGCGAATTTAAACACGAATATTCTCTAAAAACATACACTATATAGGAGGAATACGTAGTCAAAATCGAATATCTGAACACACTACTCATGCTCTCCTGCTGTGAATTATATCTGAGAAGCGATTAGATTCAAAATTAATCCGAATATTTACTATTTTACCACGGCAGACGTGCGACGCGAGATGACTCGTCGGTCGCCTAGCCAGTCGTCTCGGCGGGAGACCCACAACACGCGGGACCGGCCCCGGTTGCGGTGAGAAGAGCGTCAGTCGGCGTCGTTCTGTTCCGTTCGGTCAGCCACTCCGTCCCACGCACAGAGTTGCAGCGCGTTCCGGAGGTGGAAGTCTTTCTCGTCGGGATCGTCCGTTTCGAGCGCTTTGTAGAGGTGATCTTTGGTCTGCTCGACGAACCGGGACGGCCCACTCATCGCTGTGACGCCCCCATATCAGTCGTTCCCTGCCCAGGGACATCCCGAGTGCCGCGACGTACCAAATTGTACAACCCAACCATCATGTCTAATAGTTAATCTAATCTAAAAAGTGTTTCTAGACCGTCTACCTCTTACGTGCTGTCTTCTCGGTGCGTCCTGATTCAAGCCGGGGCACTGATAATTCTGCGACACGAATACGCGAGGACCTGACTCCCAGTCGGCTTGAGACGGTTGAACTGGGACGCGGCCCGAGTTGGCCGAGGAAACCGGACCGTAGTACTAGTCTCGGGCGAACCCGACCTGGTAGTAATCGGGCGTTTCGGGGCAGTTTTTTTTCTTTCGCGTCCAGCGGTACGTGCTGTCCGTGTCGATGCTGTTGTCTCGCGTGTAGATTCGGAGCAGTTCCCCTTCGAGCGGGCCGCTCTCGTATTTGAAGTTCCACCACGGGAACGGGAGCGCGCCGCCTTTCCCCGGGGGGAACCGTCCGCCTTGGCCGTTACACCGGAACGGAAGCGAGTCATCGCGACAGGAGCCGTCGGGCGTCCGGTTGTCGCACGTTTCGGCTTCGAGAATGACGAACGACTCCTCTGGGTAGTACTCGTCTTCCTTGACGACCGCTTGGCCGCCTTTGCCGTTGGCGGCTGCTGTCCCCGTGGCGAGGAAGAGCGCCCCCGCACCGGCTGACGCTTGCAGCACCCGTCGGCGCGAGACTCCCTCGGAGCCAGACGTCTCCCGGTCGGCGGCCGACGTATCCGGCGAATTTGACAGTGGCATCATACAGCCCACTCGGACGACGCTAATCAAGATTCCGTCAGACAGCTGTTCGCTGGCTGTCGTGTCGAGCCCGACGCCATATTTATAATGGTTGTTGATGAATTACATGGTGGAGGTCGCTACGGATGTACAATCAACACGGGGGAGTGCCCGACGATGACCAATCAACACAGCAAGTAATCCAACCCGCGGAGATTAACGCGACTGAGCACTACGTTTGTAGCCTCATCGGTCTCGTCACCATGGTCGGAGTGGTCGTCCTCTTCACCCCGCTTTTGGTCGCACTCACGCGACCCTTCCAGCAACTGTCGGCTACCGCCTTCGTCTTCGTCCTCGCGACGGTCTGGTTGCTCGTCTGGCTGGGGACGGAACTGGTATGGGAATGGCAAACCGGACGACTCTTCCCCTGAGCCGCTTTTCGGCTAGTCTCGGTCGTGAGCGGCGGGAAAGCACGCCGACATCGGCCACTTGTCAATTATTCATCGAATCCATCGAGTCCTCCCTCACCGAGTATTAGGCTGGCCTAAAAACCGATGGCTTTTTATTTATTTAGGCAAGCCTAAAGTCTGCATGACAGCGAAAATCGACCGCGAAACGGGCGGAGTAGTTGGATTAGTAATGATTCTTTGTTTACTCACGGTTGGAAGTGTGGTGGGTGCTGCGGCAGCGGCACCCGCGCATACCGCCGTTACCGGAGTGAGTGTCTCCGAGGAGGACCCCGAAACTGGCGACCGTATTATAATTACACCGACAATTAGTCATTCTGGGTCGGGGAGCGGCAGCTTCGAAGTCACGGAGGTAACGGTGGAGGACAGCTCTGGAACGAAACATAGCGAAGCGAACCAAATCGGGGTGCTCGGCGCTGGCGACACCGCCGAAGTGCCGGTGAGCGCGCGCTTCGACACTGCCGGTGATAAGCGACTGACGGTGCACGTCCGCGGTCGCTATTACGACTCCGACGGTGCGACCTCGGAAATCGTCCACCTCAAGCATCCGGTGTTCGTCACGGTCTCGGAACCGAGCACGTCGACGACGGTTCCGCCCCGCGTCCACATCGAGACGCACAACGCAGTCGCCGAGACTGACACCACCGTGACGGTCACGGTGTCGAACGGTGATGACGAGGCGCTGACGGACCTGTCGCTTCGACTCGACTCGGTCGACGGCGAAATGCAGAGCCGGACCGCGATCACGCCGGTTCTCGCCGCGGAGAACTCGACGACCTACGAGTTCACGGTCGAACCGTCCGAGGCGGGCGAAACCGCGCTCAAGGCGACGCTCCGGTACAACGACGGCGAATCCGTCGAAGCGTTCGACACCGTCCAGGTCGAGTCGCTTCGGGACGACGTGTCGGTCTACGCGACCGCCTTCGAGGAAAACGACACGGTCTCCGTTCGGTACCGCGTCACCAACCACGGGAACGCACCCATCGACGACGTCGTCATCTCGGGCGTGTCGAACGAGTCGCAGCTGCCGACGACCTCGCTCCAGTCGGTCGATGCCGCGACTTCGAAGACGGTCGTCGTCGACGTGAACGAGCGCCCGTCGAGCACCGCAACGGTCGCGGCAACCTACGACATCGGCGAGACGACTGGTCAGGCGACGCAGTCGGTGCAGTTCGATTCGTCGGCAGCTTCGACAGGTACGAACGCGCTCACCGTGAACCTCGGCAGCGTAGACCCGTCGAACACGTCGACGTTCCTCCTGAGCGGCTTCTTCGGCGGGCTCGTGGTGACCGCGCTGTTGTTCACTGGCCGCCGGTGGGTCCGAGACGACTGAGAGCTGAGCACTGAGCCCGCACACTCCCGTCGGTCGGTCCCCGCTGTCCCTCCCGTCGCCGTGACGACCCTTCTTTCCGACATTCGACAGCAAGCGACCCGCGACTGTCACCTCCCGTAACGCACTCGCACGACGCCTCCCAGCGCCGCGTGTGCCGTCGAACTCAGCGGTAAATCCGATCAGCGAGGTGCTCTTGAATCTCGCTGTGCAGCTGTTCACCGTCGACCGAGCCGGTTGTCGCTTGCCGAAACAGCACCCCCGCCACGAACGTGATGATATGCTCGCTCGTTCGCTCGGGGTTTACCGGCTTGAACTCGCCCTGTTCGATTCCTTCTTCGATTGTCTCCGTGAGCCGCCGTTTGACCCTGGTCTCCGACTCGGTGAAAATCGCGCGGTAGTCCGGGTTCGAAGCCGATTGCGTTCGTAGCTCGACGTACGTCTTCGCGAGCTGTGTCAGTTCGGCCTCCGGCTGGCAACTCACCGGCTTCGCGGCGACGAACAGGGTCAGAAACCGTTCAAGCTCTTCGCGCGGTGTCGTGTCCTCCTGTTCGAAGATTTTCGCGAGGAACCGTCGATGCACGACGTCTAAGAGTTCCGCCAGTAACGACTCCTTGTCGTCGTAGTAGTGGTAGATAACCGATTTGCTGATGCCGACCCGGTCAGCGATTTGCGAGATGGAGATCCCATTGTATCCGGACTCGAGTAATATCTGGTGGGTCGCTTCGAGGATCGCCTGCTGTGTCTGGTGGCGATCGGAGTCTGCTGAATCCGAGAAGTAGGTCATAAATTCCGTTATCGTCAGTACGAGGCTAACGAAGCTAGCGCCGATTCGAAGTTAAACGTGTCGTTAGCTGGGACAGCAGTCCGAGAAATCGCGCAACTCCGCGCGGTCGTGGGGCGACCCCCAGTGTTCGCCGCCGCTCTGTGGCGCCGTCTCGCGACGTTTATCGACCCCCGTGCGTTCACGCGTCGCCCGAGTCACCTGCGTCCGCAACGGCTTGGAGCGCGGTCAACTGTGCGGTCGGGTTAATCCCGCCGAGGAGGACTAACACGCTGAGGGCGTCCGCATCCGGCCGGGGGTCGTCGCCGTTCCGAACCTCCAGACTCCCCGTCTGCTCTTCGATCCAGCCTTGGTTCTGACTAATCGCGTCTCGGTTGAGCCATGCCGGTCGCCCGGTGATAACGAGCAGGCCGCGGGACGCAGAGCCGATATCGCAGGAGAGCGTCAGCTGTCCGCGGACGGCTTCCCGCGTCTGTGTCGTGATTCGGTTGAGCGAGTCGATCTGGTCGACGGACTCGGCGTCGTCGCCGACGAGTCGCTTGAGACGCCCCACCACGCTCGTATCGCGCGGCGGGAGCGGGCGCTCGGAGTACCCCAGCGTTGCGAGTCCGCCGCCGCGAAGCGTGTTCATAATCTCCGAGGCGTCGACGACGCTCGCGCCGACGTCGTCGGCGGTCGTGACCTCACCCGCTGCGAAGAGCGTGCCGAGACGGCGTGCGAGCTCCGCGTTGAGCGTGTCGTACGTCTCGTCGGAGATCGGTTCGTCTTCGTTTTTGACCCACGCCGCCGTGTCGAAGCCGAAGACGTGGTCGGTCTTCGACACGAGTTGGCGGAGCGACCGCAACGTGTTCGACGCGCGCTGTTGGTCCGTCGTCGCCGTCGAGAAGATGCCGACGCCGTACACCGGCTGGTCGTACACCTCCGAGAGCCGCTCGGCGAGCACCGCGGCGGTCGGGCCGCCGGTCCCGCCGCCGAGACCGGCACAGACGACGAAGGCGTCGCTCGCTGCAATCGGCGCGTCGTCGGTCGGTTCGAGGAGTTTTCGATGCTCGTCTGCGGCGGCGGCAGCGCCGCGCTCGGCGTCACCGTCGAAGCCCTGTCCGTTGGTTTCGGTCGCACCGAACAGCACGCGTGCGTCTTCGGGAATCAGCTCTAAGGCGTCGAGGTCGGCCGCGGTCGTATCGCAGGCGGCCGCGCCGCTGATGAAATCCGGCTTGCGCTGTCGTTCGTACTCCAGCAGTTGTTCGACGACTCTCCCTCCTGCCTTCCCTGCTCCAAAGCAGAACACGTTCATGTTGTCTGCTCTGCGACGTACCGAGCGAAAAAAATCCCGGTCTCCCGCGGCTTCGCGCGACGCCCCGTTGGACTCCGGGACGTGCCGGCGGTTCGGCTTTCAGCGTGAGCGTCGTCGGGGTTACACCGCACCGCCGGCGCCGTCCGGGCCGCTCGCCGCGTCGGTCGACTCGGCGTCCTCGCCGTGGACGAGTCGCGCCCAGACGACGAGTGCCGGCGGTAAGACGACGAGCGATGCCACGTACGAGTACAGAATCGAGACCCCGGTCAGGAGCCCGAACTGCCCCAGAATCGGCGTGATTGCGATGACGAGCACGCCGATGCCGGTCACCGTCGTCAGCATGCTGCCGGTCAGCGCACCGCCGGTCCCGCGCACCGTGTCGGTCAGCGCGGCGAACACGTCGGTTCCCTTGTCGTACTCCTCGGCGAAGCGGTGGACGAGGTGTGCGGAGTAGTCGATGCCGAGACCGATACCGATCGATAGAATCGTCCCGGTCATCACGTTGAACGGGATGTCGAGATACCGCATCGTCGTGGCGATAGCGGCGACGGTCACGACGATTGGGACCAGATTCACCACGCCGAGCGAGGGCCGCCCTTCCAGCAGGGCGTAGATGAGGACCAGGAAGACCGCCGAGCCGGCGAGTGCGAGCACAAGGCTGATGAACGCCGACTGGGCGATGACGTCGGAGACGGCTTTCAGGATGACGACGTTCCCGGTGGCCGTCGCTTCCACGCGGTAGCGGTCCGCGACCGTGCGCGTGTCTTCGGTCACGTCGGCCTGGCTGGCGTCGGATTCGACCGCGTACTCGACGCGCGCGGAGGTGTAATCGTCGGTGATGTAGTTGAGCGCCTGGTCGCGGGCCGGCGACGCGAGGAGCGCGTCGTATATCTGCTTGAGGTTGTCGTCGGGGATGCCGTTCGCGTCGCGGTCGTTCCGCGCGACGAGCGCCGCGAACTCGGGGTCCCGCTCCGCGTAGCTCTGGATGACGGTGACGATACTCGTCTCCCGCGCGTGGCCGTCGTCGACGACGAAGCTGTCGGGGGGGCTGTTCCCCGCCCGCCAGATGGATTCTAAGGTACCACCGTCCGTCAGCGACCCCTCGACGTACACCGTCGTGACGTCTTCCTCGCCGGTCTGGAAGTTGTCTTCGAGGAAGTTCGTCGTCTCGGTCACGGTGTAGTCACGCGGTTGTAGCTGTTGGGGGAACAGTTCGAGATACTCCGGGTTGTCCTCCGGCGGGAGGAACGAATCCTGCGTGAAGCGACTGTCGACGCCCGACCCGTAGTACCCCATCCACGCGGTACTCACGACCAGCAGGACGAGGAACGCCTTCGGGGCGAGGCGCGCGATGTGAATCCCGACCGGGAGAATCTTCCCGAGGACCGAGTCTTCCGCACCGAGTGGTTCGGACCCGAACTCGGGGAAGCCGACCCGCTCTCGGAGGCTGTCGAGATACACCTTCGCCGCCGGCAGGAAGATGCCGAAGATGAAGAAGGTAAACACGATGCCGACGGCCGCGACGATACCGAAGTCGCGGATGGGCCCGAGTTCGCTCGACGCGTTGGCCGCGAAGCCGATGACCGTCGTTCCCGTCACGATAGTGAACGCGACGAGAAGTTGGTCGGTCGCCGTCCGCATCGACTCGTGGATGCCGAAGCCCTCGGTCCGCTCTTCGCGGTAGCGATTGATGGCGTGAATCCCGAAGTCGATGCCGACCGCGAGGAGAAGCGGCGGCACCGCGATGAGCATCTGTGAGAACGCGATTCCGGCCAAGCCCATGAAGCCGAACGTCCAGAGGACGGCCATCGCCAGCGAGATGACCCCGATCAGGAGGTCGATTGGGTCGCGGTACGCGAACACCAAGAAAAACAGGATCAAGACGACCGCCGCCGGCACGACGAGCGCGAGCGAATCGCCGATGACCGAGGAGAACTCCTCGGAGAGGATTCCGCTGCCGAACACCCGGATATCCCCGCCGACGGAGCCGACGATGAACTCGGCGTGTCGTTGAATCTCCGTCAGCGGACTGTCGCCGCCCGTCCCGGCCGAGTCGGACACCTCCGTCGTGAGCGAGTGCGTGACGATGCCGATCGTCGCGGACGCCGACGCGGAACGCGCGTTGAAGTCCTCGCTCAGACTCGACCGAACCGACGGGTTTTGTTCGACGGCGACTTGGACTGCGCGGTCGATTTCCGTCGGCGTCGCCTGTTCGACGGCGTCGATTTCTTCGTCGATGGTTGTCGCTGAGGGGTCTATGGCTCTGGCGACGGCGCGGGCGACGCTCGTCGTCTGTACGACAGATAGCTCGGGATTGGCCTGCAACCGCTGTTGAGCCTTGAGCATCCTGAGTAGCTCGGGCTTCGACAGGACGTTCGACCCCGATTGGATGAGCTGTGTCGTACCGGTGTCTTCCTCGAACGTCACCCGCTCGAAGTTGTCGTTGACCTCTTCGAACGCTTGGTACGCGGCGACATCTTCGGTAAACTGACTGGTTCCAGACGAGGTTCCAGACTGTCCGAGTCCGGCGGAAAACCCCGCCGAAAGCAGTAAGAAGACGAGGAGCACCGTCTTCGGCTGGTCGACTATCCAGCCGTCGACGACGTCGATGTAGTGCTGGTAATCGATCTGGAGGTCCATTAGTTACTCGTCCGTGTTGAAGCGCCGCCAGCCGAACACACCGAGCACGCCGATAACGATGACTGCACCGACGATTAGCCCGACCGGGAGGCCGCCGCCCTCTGACTCGATTACTTCGATGGGCGTGGTGTACGTCTGGGAGACTTCCGTGTCACCGTCCGGCATCTCGTACTGGAAGTCGAACGAGACCGGGTAGCGCTTCGGCAGCGCGTTGGCCCCGGCGCTCAGCGCAATCGTGAACTCTTCGGATTCGCCCGGCGGGAGTTCGCTGATGATTCCCTCGTCGTTGCCGCTACTGAGCGGGTCGCTGACGAACGCCTTCGCTTCGATGTTCGTGAGCGGCTCGTCGCCGTTGTTGGTGACCCGAACGCGGAGCGCTCTCTCACTGCCCGCTTCGATGGTGTTGTTGACGACCTCGACGACGAAGCGGTCCCGATGCGGCGCGATTTCGGCGTTGGTCGTGAGACTGTCGCTGACCCGCGTGTTGCCGCGGCTGTTGCGGTACGCCACCGAGAGGTTGAGCTGTTGGACGTTCGCGTTCGCGGCGTCACTCACGCCGACCTCGTACGAGAAGTCGGCGCTGTCGCCGGGTTCGAGGTCCGGCAGCGCGTACTCGGACGATTCGACGTTGATGTTCGGGTTGCTCGAACTAAACCGGAGCACCGGGTCGTCGACGCGTTTCGGCCCGTCGTTGACGACCGTGCCCGAGACCGTTCCGTCCGCGCCGACGCGGAGGTTCGTGGTGACGTTTTCGAGCGAGAAGCTCTGTTCTTCGACGGGGGTGACGCCGACGTTCAACGTTCGCGACGTTCGAGCGATGCCGTCGGTGTCGGTGTAGTCGACATCGAGGTTCACCGTGTAGCCGCGAACCGTCGCGTCTTCAGCGAGCGAAACCGTGTAGTTGACCGTCCGGCGTTCACCGACAGCCCAGCGACCGACTTGCGCGGTCGAACTCTCCGAGGCCGTTCCGAACACGAGTTCGTCGCTGCGGGAGGTCGCCGTCACGCTCGCATCGGTCGCGGCGCGGGTGCCGGTGTTCTCAACCGTCACCGAGAGGTCGCCGGTGTTTCCGACCTGTGCGGTCGTTTCCGTCTCGACGACTTCGAACCGTGGCTGGTCGCGCACGCGAACCGTCACGTAGTGGGTCCTCGTCCGCGTGTTGTCCGTGTACTCGGCCCCCGATGGGTCGTAATCGACGAGTCGGGTGTACGTGTACGACACCTCGACCGGGATTCGATACGTCCCGGGGGTCGCGTTCTCGGAGACCGTGATATCTATCGGCGAGAGGTCGACGGTCCCCGTCGGGACGTTTCCAGCGCCGATTGTGCCGGTGTTAATCTCGACCGGGGCGTCCCCCGGGCGTGCCTCGACCGTGACGCCACGGGCCGTTGTCACGCGACTCTCGTATCGTTCCGGACCCGATTGGTCGATCTCGCCGTTGTTTCGGAGCGTGAGCCTGAGCTGGGACTGCGTTCCGGGCTCGAACTCACTCGTCGACGTGAAGACGTCGATGTCGGGAGAGCCGTACACTTGCCCCGAACTGGCAGTCTGGGCGACCGCGGGGGTAACCATAGACGTAGTCAACACGAGAGCGAGACCGAGAGTCAAAAGCGTAGAACGGAGGGTGTCTCTGTGCATCAGTACGTCTCAGACGTGTGAATGAGAACGGTAGTTGAACAAGACTGCGCGCGCCCCGATACCTGTGTATACATCTCTACTAACAGTAGCGACACACAACTAATATCTTTTGTGGATATCGGTCGGTGAATCAACAATATACCCCCGAATGATGGGGGTAGCGAACGTCAAAAGAGGGTATTCGGAACCGACTGTGACCTGCGTGACATCTCTTTGCTCGAAGCGACGGACACGCTACCTGGTGCAGTTCACCCCTCGTGTTAGCGTCACATCAAGAGTTCACCGAAAACCGGACGCACAACGGATCTGTAAGCGTCCTAAGGCGTGTGGACGGTGACTGTGACAGAAAGTACTTACTACCGGACCAGATAGTCAGGGGTATGAGTCCACGGACCCGCTCGATACGAACATTATCTGTTATTTTCTTGTTGATTCTCGGGTTGACGGCGATTCCCAGCGGCGCAATCGCTGTCGATTCTGACGAATCGGCAGCTGAATCGGTACGGTTCGCGGACGTCCAACGAGTCGAACAGCAGGGTGACTTCGTAACGCGCACGCTGATCCTCAACAACACCGACGAGGCCAGGTTCCAAATCTCAGCTGTGGAAGGTGAGTTCTCGACGACGGTCTCAGTGACTGACGGCTCCGGCGACGGTAGTGTCACCGTGGTGTTCGACACGCAACAAGCGGATAATCCCGGCGCCGCATTCCGAGTGGCGGACGCAAACGACACCGTCTCGGTCCTCACGCGGCCGAGCAAGACCAGCCAAACGACACTCCCGACAGGTCGGTACAGCGTGATTGCCTCTGCCGGCCACACCCGGATTGCGGACCGACTCTGGATCGAACCCCCATCGGTTCGTGGGAGTGCGGTGTGTTCAGTACCAGCTTCCCAGCAGCCCAGCCACATCGACTGTGCCGATAGAGTACGCGAGACTGGGTCCCCGTCCGTCGTTGCAGTCGGTGATGATGCAGTCGTGCAGTACCGTGTGAGTGGACTCGAAAGTGCCGTTCAGCAACCCGCTCCCGGTACGCAACCGGTGTTCGCACGCAACGCGTCCACGAACGCGCACACGACACACGTTGTACAGTGGTCGCCAGAGAGCGACGCTCGTACGGGCCAAACGCTTCGGATTACCTACCGCGGGGGTCCGTCTCCCTCGCTGCACAGCTCACGGCTGGTCGACCACATCGGGATTGATACGGATGCCGACGGTGAGATCGACCGGTCGCTCAGAACCGCCGTCAATCGGTATCAGGTCACGTCTACTGGCGGGCTGACAGTCGCGTTCGACGAACCGATAACAGTCGCGGACAACGAGACGCTGCTGTTCGAATACCACGTCGTCAACCCCCGTACGGAAGGCGTAAGCGATGCTTCGGTATCGTTCGGAGGCGAGACCGTCCACAGTAGTCTCGAATACGCACCGAATGGTCTCGGTAACGTGGGTCCCGGTGTCGACCTCCGGGTTGAGAGCTCCGAGATGGATCTCATCTCCCCGCAGACGGTGTTCGATGTCGAATACGATGCGGAGACTGACAGCCTCAACGTCGTCGCTGACTCCGCCCGCTTGGAAACCGGGACGTACAACGTGACGGTCGCAATCGACAGCGATATCCACGCCGACGGCGAGCAAGTCGTACTGACTGAAGCGTTCACGGTCGCCGAACCGTCGGTAGATAACCTCTCGGCCACCATGTCCGACACGAAGCTTAACGTCTCGGCACGGACCAATCTCGCTCCACAGACCAAGATGGATATCGACCTCACGATGTCGCAGGAAGGAACCACGTACTTCTCGCGGTGCCTGACGACGGTCGGCAAGAACGGCGTCGTCACTTGTAGCTTCGCTCCGCCAGGAACCGGCTCTGCGAACGTCTCGATTAGCTACAACGACACGGTCGTCGCGGGGCCGGAAGAAATCGAAATCGAGTCGAATGTGACCACTCGCGGGTGACGTTCTTCCACGCGGTACTGCCGTCGGCTCGCGACTGAAGCTGTGGTCTGTCCGTGGACTCTCGCCCTGACTCGTTTCGGCGGTTGTGGTCTCTTTTGTGCGTTTCGTTGACTAGTGAGGTTGAGGCTGCCGTCGTCATCACGACCGTTCTTGTCGTGTCGTTGTCGGTGGTCGGATTGGTTCGATGCTCGGTGGCGGTCGGGTTCTCGGTCGTCTGCTCCGAGAGTGTTGACCGGTACCGTCCGCTGACTCTGACTGTATTGTTGCGTGCGGGCGGGCCCGCGACCGGACGCCAAGTGGAAGACGAAAACGGGGACAGCGACCAAACATGCAATAGAAACAGAAAGCATTTACCAAGGCCGCTTATATCGTTCTACCGTACCCCTGCCCATCCCCCGCTAGTAGGGATCCGCGTTATAGCGAACTGCGCGGAAAATACTGGCGCTACAAGTACACTATGACAAAGCTCAAAGATCAAACGCGTGCGATACTTCTCGCCACGCTGATGGTAACTTCCGTCTTTGCGGGAGCCATCGCGTTCACGGGAAGTGCCGCCGCGGAGCGTGGAAATCTCGACGCTGACAACGAAACGTTCAACAAGACAATTGCATCCGGCGACCGCGTCTTCCTCGGTGAGGAAATTGACACGGACGCCGGCCTCGGTGCTTCGGAGCCGCTTCTGACGGGTGTCTCGGGCAACGCGGAAGGTATCTCCCTTGACCTTACCTCGCCCATCCCGCAGAGTTCGGAGAACCAGCCGCTTGGTACGTACTCCGCTGACGGCAACAGTGGTTCGGCCAACGTCACGCTGCTGGCGCCGCGCATCACCGACAGCGAAATCGTGACGGCTTCCGGTGGCGACGTCACCGGCTCCGCCATCAGCTCGGACGACGCTGACGAACTCTACGTCAACGCGAACTACAACTACGAGTCCGCCGAGAAGGTCACGGTGACCGTCGAAGATCCGAGCGGAACGGACATCACCAACGAGGTCCTGACCAGCTCCAGCGACATCATCAACGACAGCACGGTTGACTCGCAGAACGGTGCCCAGATCGACATGTCCGGTCAGGACGCTGGCGAGTACACGATCATCCTCGAAGGCGCTGAAGACCTCGACTTCGGTGACGCTTCTGAGACGATGACCCTCACGATCTCGTCGCAGGACGAGGTCGGCCTCGAACTCGACAGCGAATCCGTGACGCAGGGTACTGACGTTCAGTACACCGTCACGAACGGCATCGACGGCAACGAGCACGTTGTCGCTATCGACCTCTCCGACCTCCGGAACGACGCCACGACGGAACAGGCCAAGGCGGTCTTCCGTAACATCGGCGACACCTCGGAAGTCGGCATCGCGAACAGCAGCGCTACGAACGCGAGCGGCTCCGCCACGGGCCCGACCGTTGAGACTGCTGACATCGCGTACGCAGTCGTCGAAATCGACGGCGCCAGTGCAGTTGGCGGCGTTGAAACGCAGTACCTCGACGACAGCGACGTCGACATCGAAGTCTACGACGCTGGTGTGAGCGCGACTGCAGCAGTCGATCAGGACGCGACGAACGACATTACGCTCACCGTCGAAGAAGGCGGTGCATCCCTTTCGAGCCCGACCGGTCAGTACGTCGTTGGCTCGGAAGTCGACATTAACGGTACGGCTACCAGCTCCGACAGCGTCGCAATCTACGTCCGCGACGATGGCGACTGGCAGCTCCTCGAAATCGGTGGCAACAACGAAATTAACGTTGACTCCGACGACACGTTCGAAGAGGAAGACGTTGCGCTCTCGGGCCTCGGCGGCGACGGTAGCAGTATCCTGTCGCTGACGGGTACCTACCGCATCGGTGTCATCGACGCGTCGGACGCTGACGTTGGCGGCGACGGTTCCGTCGACGACTCGCTTACGACGTCCGAATTCACCAGCGGTGTGAGTAGCAGTAACTCGCTCCGTGTGACCGACCAGGCCCTCACGGGTCAGTTCACCACGATCAACGGCCAGGTCGCTCCTGTCGCCTCCGGTACGGTTGACGTTAACGGTACCGCCTCCGGTGCCAACTCCGTCCTCGTCATCTTCGTCGACGAGCGCGGTAACGTCAACTACCAGGAAGTGAGCGTTGACAGTGACGGTACCTACGAGGAGGACGACATCACCGTCGGCCTCACGCAGGGCCGGATCACCGCCCACATCCTCTCGGTCGGTCGTGACGGTAACGTCGGTGACGGTTCGCTCCCGCCGGCTAGCGGCAGTGGCGACCTCTCCGAACTGATGACCTACCTTGACGATCTTGACGCAGGTAGCAACAACGGTGAGCAGGTCAACGAGCTCATCGCCTCCGAAACGGTTGACGAGACGGCGAGCGACGACCTGATCGTCACCGAGACGTTCCGTCTGGCCGAGTCCTCGACGTCCATCGACTCGATCTACCCCGACGCCGCTGAAGCGTCTGGCATCAACCCGGTTGCAACCGGTGAAACGATGGTCATCGCTGGCTCGACGAACCTCAAGCCGGACGACAACACCATCAGCATCGAAGTCACGAGTGAAGACGGTACGTCCGTCGCACTCGAAGACACTGACGAGTGGAACAACGACGGCCAGTGGATGGTCGAAGTTGACACCACTGACTTCGAGACGGGTACGTTCACCGTGGAAGCCGACGACGGCGACAACACGGACACCGTGAACGTCGAAGTCGTCTCCGAGCGTGAGGACACCACGACGTCCTCCGACAACGCGACGGACACGACGACGACCACGGACGAACCCACGGAAACCACGACGACCGCAGAGCCGACTGAGACCACCACCGAGACTGAGGAGACGACCACCACGTCCTCCAACACGCCCGGCTTCGGTATCGCAGTCGCTCTCGTCGCACTCGTCGGCGCGGCACTTCTCGCCCTCCGCCGCGAGAACTAACGCCGCCGTCCCTCCTCGTCACTCCGACGAGGATGTGACGACAACAGACGAGTAATCGCCGGACTCGTTCCGGTCTTTTATTTTCTTTCCCCTACTCCACTGAGAGACATCTCCGAGAGACCGCCGTCGCTTCGCACGGAACTCAGCGACCGCCGGTGTGCAGACTCAGGGTCGTGCCGAGCGAGACGACTCGTTGCGGCCTTCCGGTGGAACGGGGGTGAATCCGGACGCCTGTGCAACCCGGTTCTGCAAAACGCGTCGTACGACAGGAAGCCGTCGAGAGCTCAGAGTTCCTCGACCGGTAGCCAGAACGCAGAGGACCTACGGTACTCGAAAACAGCGCAGCGCCCGCCGTGCAAACCAGGCCGTCTCACTCGGTGACAGGGAGGCTACTCGTGAGGAGTTGTAAGAACGCCTCGGCAAACGTCGTGTTTGCGCTCCAAATCGCGATTTCGGGCGCTGATCGATTGCTGCGGACGCTCAGCAGGAAACTATCCGAATCAACGAGTAGCAACCGGACCGCGTGCTCACTTTTGGACTGTTGTGGCGGGACCGACACGCTGGACACACACTCGGTCTCCCTCCACGGCTCTGCGATCTCTTGGCCGTTATTCTGGAGCAGGAGTACTGGGACCTCCCGAGAACAGCACGACCGGACCGAACTCAGGAGTTCGGCATCCGGATGCGCGAGGTCCTTGGCACCGTAGATCACTCGCGTTTCGGCTTCGTCGATGAGTTGACTGGCCCGGCCGATAATCGCCGGAGTACCCGTAATGGTCCACACGTCTTCGCTCTGTTCAGCCGACGGTGCTGTCTGCCGCTCGAGCGTCTCAAGCCGGTCGAACGCCGTGTCGCGCTTGGACTCGAACTCACGGCTGAGTTGAGACTCGACCTCGGACAGCGAGATGGGTTGGAAGACCTGTGGGTTGGCCCGTTGAACGCTGATGAACCCTCGCGATTGTAACTCTTTGGCCGTCGTGTACACCTGTGACCGAGGCACGTCCGACGTCTTTGCGACCTCACGCGCCGTCCCTTCCCCGAGTTCGATAAGCGCAGTAAACACGCGGGCCTCATATGTAGATAGACCGAGTTCGATGAGTGCATCAATCGCTTCGCTGTTATCCATGGATAGACTACCTCTCGGTGACTGGTAGCGGTTTGGGTACTTGTCTCCGATGGTTCAATCTTTCGCCGGGTGAGCACTTACGAGGGCATCGGGCAGGTGGCGGCGCGGTTGCCAAATCGTCGGCACGGTGCGGGAAAGTCCACCACTGAGAACGACGACCACCCGCCGACTGTCCCCAGGCACCGACCGCGGAGAGCGACCCCCGTCGGGGTGAGCGAAGTCGGGCGGGTCGGTAACCGAGATAGGGGTGCCTGAGATGTGAGTTGAGACCGAAATAGATTAGTATCGATGGCTGTGATGAAAAGAAAGGTTGGCGCTAAGCCAGCCTCTGTATGGGCAGTCATCAGTTTCGACCCGACTAGGTGTGTTAGTGGCCGGTTGTTCGATGACTGTATATGCGGGTAATCGTGTAGATTTGCGTACTCGCAACGACAGGCCAGTAACATTCCATCTTGGACGGGTGGCTCCCGACTTCGGGACCGTCTTGGCCCGCGCTCTTGGAGTCACCTCTGTTGGTCCCCCTCCGAATTTCAACGATGATAGCCGGGTGTGTAGATTTATCTTCGAAACGCTCGCTGGCTAGTGTATTCGAACATGGACTCCAAGCACGTGGGTTGGGCGGCCGCGGTTCTCCTGGTACTTTCTTTTACTGCCGGGGTAAGCGCCGCAGCGGAGCCACCAACGACAACTGGAGACGCAGCTATCGACGTCCCCGACACACACCGGCAGGTCGGGCAGAACAATTCGACTGGCCTCTCAGAGCCGAACCTGACGGTGGTCATCGACAACCGAACCGTCGCCGACGGTGACACGATTACGACCGACGATAACCCCACACTCACGGTCCGAGCAAACGGTTCGGCACCGATCGACTTGCTGGTCGTCCGCGTCGATGGAGACAGCAGACGGATATATACGCCGAACAGCACCGCGGTCAACGAAACGGCGACGCTCGATGTGAACGCCGGTGAGCACGCGCTGGAGGTGCTCGTCCAGTCGAACGGGCGGACCACCGCCCACCGGGCGACGATAATCGAAGATTCGATCGCTCCGGCGATAGTGTTCTCGTCGCCGTTCCGGACGGGCAACACCAGTATCTACGACCGCCCCGAGAACAACTACACGATCAATCGGTCGCAGATCCAACTCGATGGGACGCTTCACGACCACTCTGATGTCGAGCAGGTAACCATCGAGCTACGCTATCACGGACAGGGTATCGATGCCCCCTGGGGGTTCCGAAAACGAATCGTGATCGACGACCCGAACACGTCGATTTCCAAATCACTTCGGCTGGGACCGTTCAACGAGCAAGTGGGTGCCGGCCAAAACAGCCTCAAAATCACGGCACTCGATTCGCGCGGCCATCGCCGTCACTACAATGTCAACCTCTACGTTGAGGACGAGGACCCACCGTCGATCGAGATACTCGACCAGCGTCTGATAAACACGCGCTCGGCAGTTCGGTTGACGATTCGGGTGACGGATCAGGTCGGCATCCGCTCGGTCGGTGTTCGTCGAGGGTCGGCCGACGGGTCGGGGTTGAACTACGAGATTCAGCCGAAGCCAGTCGGAGCACGCCCTATCGAGCACACGTTCACGAAGACGATTCCGCTCGCAGGAGACAGCCGAAATATCACCATCGTTGCGGATGACGGCACCGAGAACGCGACGAAACGCGAAATTGAGGTGGACCACACGCAGCTCGTGCGACCGGCGATTGAGGTCCGACCAGATACGCTTCGGGTCAGCGATAATCGCGTCCACGTCGAAGGCCGCGTGTACGATGGCCGCGTGACCAGCGTGTACGCCGAGACGGTCGGCCCCACTGGCAACACCGTCGACCTCGCTCAGATATACGGTGGGGGTGTGACCAGCGCCGTTACGATCAACGAGACACTCCAACTGGATAGCTATCCGGCACGCGTCCGGATCCGCGCAACCGACTCGACCGGGAGGGAACACATCGAGTCGGTCCAAGTCGCACAGCCAAATGCGACGGCCGACCCGGAGACCGCGTCGACGACGACCCCGGATAGCACGGTGCGGACGAACACGCCGTTACCCGGTGTCCCGTCGGAGTCTTCGTCGCAGGGACTTCTCGGAACACTCGTTGAGGCGGTCAGAAACTTGGTTTCAACAACTGCCACCGGTGAGTCCCTCGAGGTGTAACTTCTCGGGGAACGCCGAGGGCTGGGCCCGTGGCCCGTTCGATATTCGTCCACCACCCCGCGAGCGGTCGTTCGACGTGAAGTGCTGATTCGTTCAGTAGTGCCAAATCTATTATAAATCCTCATTTTGAATACGTCTACCACATGCCCTCCGACACGGAGTCGCCGCGGACCGTACTCATGCTACTGTGTCTCGTTGCGGTCGGTGTGGGACTGACACCACTTGCGACCGCAAGCATGGATGTCGCCTCCAACAACGATGCAGAACCGACACCGCCGGATGCAGACGTTCCGGACCATACGCTGGCTCAAGCCCAACTGTCGTCGACCACGGACACGGCGACCGAGACAGCGAACACGACGCCCACGCCCACGCCCACGACCACAGCGACGTCGACACCGTCACAGACACCAAACACGACAGCCACCGCCACGCGAACTCCCACGCGGACGGCGTCTGCAACACCAAACACGACAGCTACCGCCACACGGACGACTGCTCCGGTGACGGCCGACGCGCCACAGGGGCTTACCGTTGCAGGGCTTTCGGCACCGGAACGACTTCGACCGACGGAGCCGTACACCGTGACCGCGACGGTCCGCAATCCCGCTAACGAGACGCGCTCGGAGCGGATTGAATACGTCTTTTCCGGGTCGACGATCACAAACCGAACGGTTCGGTTGGCCGGTGGTGCGTCGCGCGAGGTCCAGTTCGAACTGACGGCGAGCGGGCAGTTGACCGGCACGGAGACGGTTTCGACGGGGACGTACGTCCACGGCGTTCGTAACGCGTCGGGAGCGGGTATCCCGCGCTACCTGCGTGTGACACCCGACGTCGACCTCGCGATTGAAGCGTTTCAAGCGCCTGCGACGGCACCCAGCGACCGCGAATTTGTCGTCCTAGCGACCGTCTCGAACCCGGCCGAGACAACGATCACGCGTGATGTCGCCTATCGCTTCGCTGGAACGACGATCAGCGAGAAAACCATCACCGTCGGGAGCGGCGAGCAACGGCAGGTCGCATTCGCAGTCACGACCGAGCGGGTCGAGGCCGCAGATAGCCTTATCCAGCGAGGTCGGACCTACGACCACAGTATCGAGACCGCTGGTGGGGCAACCGTCAGCGATGCGATTCGACTGCGAAGCGAACCGAGTGCACGCGCGGCGGCGCTCACGACACGGGACGTGCAACTCCCGAGCGACCTTCGGGAAGATACCCGATACACGGTCGCGGTTACGGTCAGGAACGTCGGAACAACTGCTTTCGACGGGCAGTTCGTCTACCGCCTCAACGGAACCGCCGTTGCGACGCAGAGTCGTAACATCCCGTCTGGCCAACAGCGGACCATCAGCTTCGAAATCGCCTACGCCGACATCGAGCGGGCGGCTCAGCCCCTTTCGACGCGCACGTCGACACAGTCACTCACCGTGGGGAACGCGTCGCTGGCCAGCGAGGATGTTACGGTCCACGGACGCATCGCGGACACGGACAGGCGCACAGAGTCTCCGACACCTCGACAGGCGGCCAACTTCACCAACGACTCGGAGGAAGACCCCGAAGCGTCTCGTGCGACGTGCGAACGAGGATTTTTCAGTCGATGTGGCGAAAAAACTATTGACCAGATGACACTGACGCTTATCGGCACGCTCAGCTCTGTCGTCGCGATTCTCTACGAAATGCTCTCGGGGACCTAACCAATGGCGCGAGGTCTCCCTGCGCTCTGGAGTTCGGTTTTCGGGCTCCCGCTCGTCGCCGCCGGGGCGTATCTGTCCGGATTCGTCGCGGAGCTGTCGGGCGGCTCACCGAGCCAGTCATCGCCGGCCGCTGGGCTCATCATCGCCGTCTTCGGGCTGTTCATCCTCGCGATGGGGTGGTACGTGCATTTCGTGACGGCTCCGGAAACACCCCAGATGCGAGCCGACGAGCACCTCGTCGAGACGCGGAATCCCGCACAACGAAGCGCGCTCGCGGAAGCCGCGCTCGCCGTGCCCCTCCTCTCCCTTGGAGGGTATCTGCTGTATTTCACGCACCGCCCGCTGTACCAGCCGACGATTGCGTTCGGAGGCGGCCTGCTTTTGTTCTCTAGAGGAATCTATCGCTACTGGCAGAACACGCTTACCACCTACTCCTTGACGAATCAACGCGTAATCGAAGAGTACCGATTTATCTCGTTGTTGCGAAACGAGGTGCCGCTTGAGAAGGCTCGTGGCGTCGAGGAGACCCGTTCGGCGTGGGATTCACTGTTCGGGCTGGGGAACGTCAGGATTCGGTCCGGGGCAAGCGGCGGTCTCACGGTTGCCGTCGAGCAAGTGTACGACCCCGCCGACTTTGCCGGACAGGTCCGCCGGGAACTCTCCTCGGGAAGCGAGCAGACAGCGGCCGCTCAGGAGCCAACGGCTGAGGCGCGTGCTGACGGTGTGGCTCCGCCCTCGGCTGACGCGGGGGCCGAACGGGAGCGGTCCGTGGACTCGACCGAGTCGGCCACGGGCGACGCGACCGACAGCGAATCAGAGGCGGTATCGGCGGACCGGAGCCCCGATACGGACGAAACCGCGTGATGCCCGTCGGAAGCATCTGTCGCGGACTGCGTTGAGCAGTTTGGGTGGAGGAGAGGGGGAGGGAAGGGTGTGTTACGAGGACGAGGACCGGCTGGCAGCCACGCGCTCGGCAATCGAGTCCAAGAGGACGAGCGTCGGCGGGAGCGTCGCCAACGACGCGATGAGCGTCAGGAACACGACGCCGACGGTCAGGAAGCCGAACCCGCTGAGAATCGGGAACGGCGACAACACCAGCGCCGAAAAGCCGAACACGGTCGTCATTCCCGACACGCTAATCGCCTTTCCGACCCGAGTGGCCGCGGTCTGAACGGCATCGAGTCGACTGACGCCCGCCCGCTGTTTCTCTTGGTAGTATCGGTCCATCACGATGATGGTGTACTCCGCACCGATTCCGACTGTCATCGCCCCGAGACTCGCACCGAGTGGCGAAACCGGGATATCCAGCAGATACATGTAGATGTTCTGCCAGCCGATGACGAACACCATCGGGATGAGCGGCGCAACAGCCTTCACCAGATTGCGGTAGTACACGAGGAGCAGGATAAACACGAACAGGACGCCCAGTCCGGTCGTCACGTTTCGTGAGTTGATCTGCTCCACGATAGAGGGGGTCGCAATCGCGGCGGTCCCCGTGATTTCCGCCGTCACTCCGGGTGGGGGGCTACTGTACGCGATTGACTCGCGCGTGTTCTCCAGGAACGAGAGGGCCTGCTGAGTGGTCATATCCTGTGCGGAGTAGACCATGATGTGCGCACGCCCGTCGTTGTAATACTGGAGTTTCTGTCTCTCGGGGACGGTTTCGAGCACGCGTTTGACGCCGCTCTCAGTCTGGGGGAGTTGGCCCCCGTTGTACTGTTTAACCAGCGTCGCTGGCGAATCGACGCCTTGTACCAGCGGGGTCTGTGTCGCGATGTGCTCGAAGTCGAGCATCCACTGCAACGTTGCCGGATGTTTGAGATTCGTCCCGGTCACGAGCACGTCGTAACTCGTGCTCGAACCGCCGCCGGCAACAGAGCGGAACTGCTGGAGGTCGGTGTAGGCGGGGAGGTCCTGCGGGATGAACCCTTCCGTGTCCGCGAGCGTGTCGAGCGACCCGCCGGCCTGAAAGCCTACGAGAGCGATCAGCAGTGCGATACTGAGGACGAGCACCGGATGACTCGCGAGTATCCGCGCCGAACGACCGAGCAGTTCCCCGACGAGGCCGACGCGATCCGAGTCGCCTTGGTCTTGAGACTGCGTCGTTGTGGCCGTTGTCGGGGCGTCGTCTTCGTCCGGCGTCTCGTCTTCGGCGTCGCCCCGCCGGCGAACCCAGAGGGTAAGCAGCGGGAGGAGAACGAGTATCCCCGCGATGAAGGTGAGAAGCACGCCGAAGATCGAGGTCTGGGCGAACCAGATAATCGACGGCGACGACGTCGACACCCACGTCGCTCCGAACCCCAACGCGGCGGCGAGCATAGCGACGAAGACCGGTGGACCGATTCCGCCAAGCGCTTGCGGAAGCGCTTCGCGCGGCGGATGGTTTTCGAGTTCTTCCTCGTACCGCTCGTGGAACTGCACGGAGTAGTCGATGCCCAACCCAATCAAAATCGGGAAGACCGCGCTGGTCATCGTCGAATTGGGGACACCGGCGTATCCAATCGCTCCGAACGTGTAGATGACGCCGACGAAGACGGCGACAATCGGGAGGAGGCGAAGACGGACGCCGCGGAACAGGAAGAACAGCGCCACGACCATGAGCCCGATTGCGAGGCCGAGTAACTGCTGGGTGCTCTGCTGAATGAGCGTCGAGAGCTGTGCAGAGAACGCGGCACTGCCAGTGACGGTTACCGTCGTCCCGGAGGGGAACTCCGCCCAGTCAGTCGCTTCAACGGCCTGCGTGTAGATGGGGCGTTCCTCCGTCTGAGAGAGCCCCGTATCGAAGACGATCTGGACGACCGTGTAGTCCGGCGACCCGATAACGCTTCGAATCTTCGCCTCCGAATCGGGGATTCGGCCGTACTCCCGGCGGACCTGATCGGCCGGACTCGTTACGGTATGGACGTTCGTCTTCGTCGACATCTGCTGGTCGACGCGGTCAATCGCGTGGAGCGTCTGCGGCTCCGTAATATCTCCCCGTACGAGAACGGCGATGCTGCCCCGGTCAAACGACTCCGTAAACGCGTCGAACGTTGGGTTGTCCGCAACGAATGCAGCGTCGCCAGTAACGCTGGTAATCTGCGCAGCACCGCCGAACGCGGTGAAGATAAGCAGGACTGCGAGAAGCAGCACTGCGATCGGTCGCTGTTGGACCTGTCTTCCGACCGCGCTGAACAGCTGGCGTAGCTTATCCATGGTTACTCCTTGTCCCGTCCATGGTCCGTCATCGACGGCGGTAGATGACGGCTATCGCTCCGATTCCGAGGAGTGCGACGACTCCGAGGACCGACATCGGAACCGGGAGTCCACCGCTCGACGGGGAGAGCGCAATGCCGACCGGCAGGCCGTCAGTGTACCTCGTGTCGCCGTCAGCCTCGTCGTACCGAACCTCGACCGAGGCGTCGTAAGCCTTGACAACCGCACCCGACCCGGCGCTGACGGTGAACGTCGCCGTTTTCGTTTCTCCCGGCTGCATCTCTCCGAGATACGCGCCGTCGTCGGACGTCGAAATCGGGTCGCTCACGAAGAGCTTGGCGTTCGTCGCCGACACCGGCTCTTCGCCGTTGTACTGCACCGTGACGTCCACCGTGTCGGTCGCGCCCGGCGAGACGCTCGTGTTGACGCCGACGACCGTGAACGGGTCCTGTTCGGGTCCGATTGCTATCGACTTCCGAATCGGCGACGTCGTTCTCACGTCACCGTCTTGGTTCTCGTATTCGACGACGAACGGGAACGTGTTCGTCCCCGGTTCAGCGCCCGCCGGAATCGAGACGGTAAACGAGACCGGCTTCGACTCGCCGGGGGCGAGGTCGCCGATAGCTGACTCGCCGTTCGTCGGCGTCACGAGCGCCGTGTCTCCGATTTGGACTGCGAGGTTGTTCGCGGTGCCGCTGCCCGTGTTGACGACCTGTGCGTTGATTTTCGCTTCACCTTCGTCGACCCTGAATCGCTCCGTCTCGATGTCGCGTATCTCGAAGCTTCGCTCGGGGTTCACCGCGATGCCGGTCGTCAGCGTGTCCGACGTTTCGGTGACGCCGTTCTGGTTCTGGTACGACACGGCCAGGTTGACGGGGTACTCACCTGCCTGGGTCTCCGCCGCCGCACCGACCTGGACCGAGAGGTTCGTCCGCTCGCCCGGTTCGAGGGTCGGGACGTACAGGCTCGTCGACGACTGCGGATTCTGCATCGTGCCGAAGAAAATCGTCGGCGACTGCGTCGTGAGCTGGACCGACGACGACGTCGCGGTTCGCGTGCCCGTATTTTCGAGCGCGAACGAGAGCTGGCCGGTGTCGCCGGCGAATACGGCGTTGTTACCTTCGCTCACGACCTCGAACTGCGGGCGGTCTTCGACTTCGACCGTCACCGACTTCTCTCTCGTGACGGTCCGCCACGTGTATTCCGGTCCGTCGACGCTGCCGTAGGTGACCATCCGGACGTACTTGTACTGCACCTCGACGGGTATCTCGTAGGTGCCCGGCTCGGCGTTGCCGAGTTCGATGTTGAAATCAAACCGAGCGGTCCCCGAGTCGGGGATGGAGCCCGCGGTAACGGTTCCCGTCTTCACGTCGATTGGTGCATCGATCTGTTCTTCGAGAATCTCCATCTCCACGCTCTGTGCGGTCTGGACTTCCTGTTCGTACTGTGCCGGCCCGCCCTGTTCGAGCCGACCGTTGTTGCTTGCGACAACCGACAGCGTCGCGGCCTCGCTCGACCGGTAGGTGTTATCCGACACGCTGAGCGAGAGCTCCGGGTTCCCGTACACCGAACTCTCGGCCGACACGGGGACTGCGGCAATCGACGTTACGACTAGTACACAGAGGAGTATCGCTGATTTGTTCCGAACCATCGTATGATCTTGTTAGGTGTCTGACTGGCCGTTCGGAGGGTGACTTCCCGAGTCTTCGTCCGCTCCGATATCCGAGTTCACACCTGTGACGTGATTGGTTGAGGTGTAAAACTCTATCGAACGGTCGTTCTATCAAAATAATTCTATATTGGAACAGCCAGCAGCAGCGCCAAGGCGTCCCCTGTCGAACCAGTGACGTGTAACTTAACGAAGGCGAAAACTAAATCCGTATCCTGACGTATCAAGGTGTAAGACAAACGTGGTGGGTAACAAACTGATTTCGTGGGCGGTGGTGCTCGTTGTCGTCTGTACGCTTTTTACACCCGTGTCGAGTGCCCCGGCCGCGGCAGCGCCGCCCGCGGTCACGTTCGTCGAGACGCCCATCCAGTCGGATACGACGTGGACCGCGGATGAGGGTCCGTATCGGCTCATCCGGAGCGTCGCTATCGAACCCGGTGCGACGCTCACGATTCGCCCCGGTACGGAAGTGCAACTGGCGGAGGGGGTTTCGCTCACCGTCCGGGGCTCGTTGCAAGCCGCGGGCACTGCCGAACGGCCGGTTCGAATCACGCAGAGCGCGGCGTCGGGGCGGAATCTCAGATGGGAGACGATTCGCTACAACGGCACCGACTCGTCGACACTCTCGCTTCGACACACGACGCTCCACGGCGGTCACAGCGGGATTACGACGACGAGCGGAGCCGGCTCCGTCACAATCGTCGACTCGCGCCTGGAGAACTTCTCCGTGGCGGGTATCTCCGTCAACGGCACGGCGATGCCCCCGGTCGAACTCACGCGGTCGACGCTGACCGACATCGGCGGCCACGCCGTCCGCGCGAGCCCCTCAATCGGGGCCGTCGAGGAGGTCGAACTGAACACGACGGACCGACGACGGAACCAGACGGCACGGCACACGCTCGGACTCGCCCCCGGCGTCGGCGTCTCGATGGAGACGATTCGGCTCCGGTATCCCACCGAGCGGTCGGTACGCGACGTCGACGCCGAGACGCTCGACCGAATCGGCCTCGACACCGACAACGATGGAGACATCGACCGGTCGCTCGACGACGACGTTTCGGACGTCTCGGTCAGCGGGCGTCACGTCGAGATTTCGCTGTCGCGGTCGGTGTACGTGTCGAGTCGGGACCGGCTCATCGTCGAGTACGGCGGGGTCGTGAACCCACGGACCCGAGGCGTGTACCCCGTCGGCGTCAGCGTGCTCGAACACCGGACGCCGCAGCTATCGGACGGTGTCCACGCGATGTACGTCGTCGGCGAGGAGACGACGCCGTTCGCGTACACGCGGCCGACCGACCTCACACGCGTCCGAGGTATCACCGTCCGTCAGTCCGTGTTCGACGGGATTGATGGTGCGGGAGTGTTCGCCGCCGCGGATATCGTCACCGGCGTCAGAATCAGCGAGAGTCGGTTCACCGACGTACGGGGCGACGGCGTGGCGATACGGGCCGCCCAAAGTGAAAGCAGTTTCCGCGACAACCGCCTGCGCGCCGGCGATGCGGGGATTCACGTCGAAACCCGAACGCAGACGACGCTGGTCGCGAGCGAAAATCGGATTTCGGAGTCGGAAACCGGGATTCGCGTTCGACAGTCCGAGCGGCGCGTCCGCGGCGTCACGCGGGTGACGCTCCGCGGAAACGAGTTGGTCGCCAACGACCGCAACGGACTCGAAATCCAGTCCGAAACGAGCGAGGGCGAACTGCTGCTCGCGAACAACACGATGAGCGAAAACGGGGACGACGGGGTCGCGCTCTCGAACTGGGCCATCAAGGACAGCCGCGTCAGCGGCAACCAACTGTTCGACAACGGCGACGACGGCATCGCAATCGACAGCCACGTGGTGCGGAACCTCACGCTGTCCCGGAACCGAATCGCGGACAACGGCGGCGGCGGACTCGACGTGTCCGTCCGCGCGTTGGTTCGAGATGTCGCTGCGACCGACAACACGATTTCCGACAACCGGGGCCACGCGCTCGCGGTGCGCTCCGACCTGCTCGTCCATCGCGTTGCTGTCGCGGGGAACGACCTCACCAACAACGGCGGGGCTGGGCTCCTCGTTTCGACCCCGCTCACGCACAACGGGCGGCTCAGCGTGACGGACAACGTGCTCGTTGCGAACGGTTACGGACTCGTGGCTCGCGGGACGCTGAATGCGACGGTGCAGCGCAACGACATCGTGTTCAACACGAACTCGCACGTCCGACCGCCACCGCTTCCCGGCGTCGACCCCGGTACGGGAGTCTACATCGCGGAAGGGCCGCGCGGTGCGGTCCTCGACCAGAGCGACCCGGACGCCCCGTTCGCTGAGCTCGTTGCGAACCCGCAGCTCCGGCAACAGATCGAGATTACGCGGCTCTGGGGCGATACGGTCGCCGTCCTTCGCACCGACGGGGTGAGCCACGTCCGCTCGACGACCGAGGGTGCGGTCGACATCCGCCGCGTCGACGGCACGCTCCCGACGGGTGTCGAACTCTCGTACGCCAACTCGACCCCCGACCGCTTCCGGGTCGCCGACAACGACATCTACGGTCACGACACCGGGATGGAGATAAATATCACGCAGCTCGTCACGGCGAACACGACGGCACGAATCGTCACCGACTCGATACAGACGGTCAACGCGGAGTCGAACTACTGGGGTGCCGCGAGCGGACCCTACCACGCGTCCATCCTGCCGGAAGGCGAGGGCGACGAGGTCACGATTACCAACGGCTGGGTCGACTTTATCCCGGTCGCGGACGCTCCGACCGGCCAGCAGTACCGGCGGCCGACTCCCCGCCTCGACGCGCCGTCGGCGGCCGAGCCGGGCAGTCGAATCGACGTTTCGGGGGCCGATAGCACAGCCGGGACCGGGTCGGTCACCACGTATCATTTCGTCGTTAACGGGACGAACCACACGACGCGGGACAGCGCCGACCTCCGCCTCCAGATGCCGAACGAGACGCTCTCGGTCTCACTCGCTGTCGAAGACGACCTCGGAATCGACAGCAACGCCTCCGCAACGGCGCGCGTCCGGGCGGCGTCATCCGGCGACGCGGCGGTGAGCGCTCCGGGGAGTCCGTCGGTCGCGTCCGGCCCCGAACAGGGGGTGTCGTCCGGGGCTGGACTCCGTTCTGCGTGGGGTCTCCTCGGCGGTGGCTGTCTCCTGGCTGCGCTCTTCTTCGGCGGCTACGGGATGGTCCGGACGGTCCGAAACCAGCCGGTCCCGATGCGCGGGGTGTTCGTGCAGGCGCTCGCGGCGTTCGGTATTCTGGTCTGGCTCGTCGCCGGCTTCGTCGGCTCGACGCAGCTCGTCCTCGTCGGCGGTGCCGCCGGGGTCGTTTGGGGCGGGCTCACCCTCGTCGCGTACCTTCTCGCCACTCGCCTCTGAGGCGTCGTCGAGGCCGACACACGGGTGTCAACCCTGTTCGACTGCGGCGGTATGTATGACGGATTTGGGTCTAAGTAGTGGAAAAACTCATTTATTCTTGGCTCAGTGAACTGTCCTGTGGAAATGGAGCAATCCAACCTGACAGTCCCACTGACCTACCGGCCCTCCCAGAAGCAGACACCGAGTACACGACCGGTTCGGATTCGAGAACGACCCGACTGCGGCGGTGTATCGAGTGTGACATCCGGGGCCGACGTATGACAGCTAAACGCGGCGCTCGACTCGCTGTCGTGGCGACAGTCGCGCTGGTTGCCGTTACGAGCGTACTCGTCGCGAGCCTCCCGGCGGTGAGCGCACAGTCGGGCCAAATCGTGGTCAACTCGACGACGGTCGAGCCGCGCGAGCCGTACGTCGGTGAATCCGTCACGGTCAGGGCGACCGTTTCGAACTTCGAGAGTAGCTCCGGCGGCGTCGACCTCAAAGAGGTCACGCTCCGGTCGGGCGGCGGCATCGTCGCTGAAGCGAACAACCTCGGAACGCTCGGACCGGGTGGGTCCGTCGACGTGCCGCTGTCCACCACGTTCACGAGCGCAGGGGAAAAACAGCTCAAAGTCCACGTCTCCGGCCGCCACGAAAACGGGAACGTCATCAACGTCGAGTACCCGGTCATCGTGACGGTCGAAGAACGAGACGTGCGGGCTGGCCTCTCGGTGGGCGAACAGACGAACGACACCGTCAACGTGGAGTTGACCAACTACGGGAACACGAACCTCTCGAACGTCGAAATCACCGCGTCAGTAAACGGTTCCCAGATTGCCCAGCGGTACACCGCGAATCTCGACCCGGACGCGAACCGCTCTGTCGTGTTCGACACCGCCGATATGAGCGACCGGGTCGTGCTGTTCACTGCGACGTACACCGTCGACGGAGAGACGTTCACGACCACGCTGTCGGAGGAGATAGACGACGACTCGGTCCCCGGAGAGATTCGACTGACGAGCATCGAGACCACGCAAAGAGCCGGCTCCGTGACGATACAAGGCGACGCCGCAAACGTCGGGAACACGGACGCGAGCTCGGTCTTGCTGACGGTCGAGGAGACGGCAAACGTCACCCACGGTTCGCCGTCCGGCGGCTACTTCGTCGGGCGCGTGGAGGCGAGCGAGTTCGCCACGTTCGACGTGACCGCAGAGCTCAGCGGCGAGCCGACGACCGTTCCCATCGAGGTGTCCTACATCGTCGACGGCGACCGCGTGACGACGACACAGGAGGTGCCACTCGATTCCGGTGGTGCCGCGCCTGTCGCCGCCGGTTCCCAGTCCGAGCAGGGTCCGGGCTCCAATGAATCGCAGTCGGGCGGTTCCCAGCTTCCGTTACCCGTTATCGGGGGCGTGCTGGTGGTCGTCGTGCTCGGTGGGGTCGGCATCTATCGCTGGCGCCAGCACTAGCATGAGTGTCATTGAACTCGCTGACGTCGTGAAACGGTATCAGAACGGCGAGGAGGTCATCGCCGCGCTCGACCACGTCGACTTTCGCGCCGACCGCGGTGAGATGGTGACCATCATCGGCCCGTCTGGGTCCGGGAAAAGTACCATGCTGAACATGATCGGGCTGCTCGACACGCCGACAGAGGGGACGGTCCATCTCGACGGCCGTAACGTGACCGACTTCTCTGAGGACGAACTGACAGAAGAGCGTCGGTCCGGTATCGGGTTCGTGTTTCAGGACTTCCACCTGCTGCCGATGCTGACCGCGACCGAGAACGTCGAACTCCCCTCGATGTGGGACACCTCGGTCGACCGGCACGACCGCGCCCAGGACCTCCTCCAGCGGGTGGGGCTCGGTGACCGACTCAATCACACTCCCGACCAGCTCTCGGGCGGGCAGCGACAGCGCGTCGCCATCGCGCGGGCGCTCATCAACGAGCCGGATATCCTCCTCGCCGACGAGCCGACGGGGAACCTCGACCAAGACACCGGCGAGACGATTCTGACCGAGCTGACTCGGTTGAAAGAAGACGAGAACGTTGCGATTGTCGCGGTCACCCACGACGAACAGATGCTCGAATACACCGACAGCACCGTCCGACTCGTCGACGGCGTCGTGACGGAGGTCTCCGGACGATGAGCGTCGTTGATTTCCTCTGGCGCTTCCCCAGCGTCCAGATGGCGTGGCGGAACCTCGGCCGGAACAAACTGCGGACGATGTTGGCCGCGCTCGGCATCATCATCGGCGTCGTCTCGATCTGTTCGCTCGGAATGGCGACGGCTGCGATTCAACAGCAGGCGACGTCGCAGTTGGGAAGTATCGGCAACGAGGTGTCGATAACGTCCGGTCAGGACAGCGACACGGACGGGGTGACCGACGACCAGGTCGATACGATACGGAATCTGGTGACCGACGCGGAGGTCGTCCCCCAGAAGACGAACTCGACGACGATCTCTTCACGAAACGGACGGGAGGTGAGGGTAAGCGTCACCGGGGTGACGAACGCGGCAGCGCTATACAACCTCACGTCCGGCGAAGCACCCTCCCGGCTGTTGAGCGGCGCGCTCCTCAGCAACAGCACCGCCACGACACTCGGGATTGAGGAGGGCGACCCCGTCGAGTACGACGGCCAACTGTACCGCGTACAGGGGCTCATCGAGGAAGAAAACGCGTTCGGCTTCGGCGGCGGTGAACTGGTGTTACCCGAGTCCGGCCTCTCCGACCAGAACCACTACAACACCGTGACGGTCGTCGCCGAGGATAGCGCGACCGCGACCGAAATCGGTGGGGAGCTGGATCAGTACTTCAACACCGAAGACGAAGAAGAACTCAGCATCAACACGTTCGGGAACGCGGGCCAAGTCGGCGGCTTCTTGGAGACGCTTTCGCTCGCCTTGTTGGCCATCGGCGGCATCTCGCTCGTCGTCGCGAGCGTCGCCATCCTCAACGTGATGCTGATGAGCACGGTCGAACGCCGCGGGGAAATCGGCGTCCTCCGCGCCGTCGGCATCCGCCGCTCCGAAGTGCTGCGGATGATTCTGACGGAGGCCGCCCTGATGGGTACACTCGGCGGGCTCGTCGGGGCGACCCTTTCGCTTGCGGCGGGGCTCGTCATCTTCCAGATGATTACTGGAGACCCGCTCGGAGCGCTCCAGTGGAGCAGTGCGCAGTATCTGGTGTACGGGTTCGCGTTCGCCGTCGTTGCGAGCGTCCTCAGTGGGATTTACCCCGCGTGGAAAGCGGCGAACGACCGCCCGGTCGACGCATTGAGAGGCTGAGTCACTCCCGTGGGAACGCCCGCGGCCTCAGCCGCCGGCGGATTTCTGCGTCGTCTCCGAAGCCGGGCCACCCTTGTGCAGTCGCGTGAGCCGGCGAAACACCGAGAGTACGAGTAGATAACAGAGAACAAGCCCGGCAGCGAACGCCCCGGCGACAACCCAGAACACGACCACCCCTCCCGCTTTGAGCAGTCGAACCAGAAGCGACGCCGCGTTGGGCCCTAAATACCCTGCGAGCGTGGTTTTATTCGCCTGTGAGTCTCCGGTGATATCTTGGATGTTGCGGGACTCGACGCCGGCCGCGGTGATAAGAAACCAGCCGGCGAAAACGGTCACTCCATCGAGCGAATACGGCTGCGGCGTTGCTGCAACGACCGAAAACACGGCCACAAACGCCCAGGTGAACCCGACGCCGATAGAGTCGAGCGTCGGATAGCGCTTCAGCCAGCCGTAGCTTCCGAGGACGACGAGGGGAATCTGCGCAAAGAGTAGGTCGCTGACGTTTGCAGTCCCCGTCCGAAACACCAGCAGACAGACCACGAGCTCGTAGCCGAGCAGCGCGAGTAGCTCCGTCACGAGTAGTTCCGTCTGGTACCGTCGCACGAGCTTCGTCCGATACGGCTGATTCACCTCGTCTTCGGCTGTCACCCCCCGCCGGTCTTCGACATATATGAAATAGAACAGGAGCGGTGCGAGCAGCAGCCCTCCCCCAACTGAGAGGGGAGCAACTCCCAACGCGACACCCGTGATTGCAACCATCGCGGCAGAGAGCAAGCACAACCAGATGTTCAACTGGAAAAACAGGAATCGCATATCCGAGACTCTCATCTCAGTATGCACCTCCTTGAGGGGAGGCGTTGCGGTAGATACGGTGTTGACGCCGCGGAGGGTAGTCCGTCCCGGTCATCTCTCGGACCTACCTCGCTGCTCGTACTATACTTGTTTGGTCAGCAACTCGCGACCGAAACGACAACCCGGCCGTCGACTGCCGTTCACGCACCGTCGGCACCCGTTTCTTTCATTTCCGTGACTAGATATGCGTCTCGGGTGCAAATCTGTGGACTATATTACATAATTCCAAAAAGAATAATTAGCTCCCATCTACTGGTATAGAACACGGTGTTTGACCGATGGCTCACCCTCGAAATCTCCATAGCGCTGATGTATCTTGGGGTGATTCCATCTGTCGTGAACTGCTGTCTTCTCTGGGAGGAACGTGACAAACCAGGAGTCATCTGGTTTATCTTATCGATGGCCACGGGGGGTCTCTGGGCACTATTGTTCGCGACGTTCACACTCATCCCGGACCCGGGTCTCACGTTAGCGGTCGCAAATTTCTTCTGGGTGTCGATTCCGACTGCCGCAGTGACGTTCTTCTTACTCGCGTACGAGTTCGTTTTCAAACAAACGGTCCCGTCAACCGTCGTTGCTGCGTTGTTCAGCCCACTCGCAGTGTTATTCGTTCTCTCCTGGAGTAACCCGTACGAGTTGGTCTTTACAACTGCATACTACGTGACCGCCGATGGGGTGTTACACTTTCCAGTGTTCGACGGCCCGCTGAAAGTTCTCGTAACGCAGGTCTATGGCTACCTCCTCGTGTTTCTGGCTGCGGGCATGTTCGTCGGCGAACTGCTCCGGACGAACGGCACACAGCGCCGACAAACCGTGTACCTCCTGGTCGTGTTTTCGATGCTCGTCGGCTCGACGATGGTTAAGGTCGCGGGGGTCGTTCCGATTTATTTCGATCCTACGTCGGTCTTGTACTCGTTTTCCGGACTCTTTTTCGCGTATTCGATTCGAGAACACGGGTTGCTGAAGTTCGTTCCCGTCGCTCGCGAACAGACGTTTGATGAGATTACGGACCCCATCTTCGTGATTGGCTCTTCCGGGCACATCGTGGATGCGAACCGGGCCGGGAGCCAACTGTCTGATCAGAGTGTCATCGGGACCAAAATCGAACAACTCATCTCCGAATCCGCCGTGTCTTCGGACGAACAAGACACCGGCGTCATCAAATTAGAACTGGACGGCGGCACGCGGATATTTTCCATCGAAGCATCCGAAATCGTCTACGGTCGGGGCGTGACCGGGAAAATCGTCGTGTTGAGCGATATTACGGCGCTCAAGGAGCGCGAAGAGGAGTTAGATCTGCTCAAGCAAGTTCTCTCGCGTATCTTCCGGCATAACATTCGGAACGACCTCAACGTAATCGCGGGGTTTGCGGCGATTATCCGAGACTCAACGAACGGCGAGACCGCGCGGTCGGCGGACCGCATTCACACGCGTTCGATGAAAGTCGTTGACCAAGCGGCGAAAGCGCGGAAGATCGAGACCGTGCTGTCGTACGCCGAAACGGACCAGCGCCCGCTCGAAGAGTACCTCTCCAAGGTCAAACAGAACATGCCGGCCGAGCTGTTGAGCTGTGTCTCGTTCGCTGTCGACGACGTCGTACTCGACGCACACCCCCGGTTTGACCTCGCACTCACCGAGTTAATCGAGAACGCTATCTCTCACCACTCCGGCGAGGAGCCGATCGCTGTGCGCGTCACAACCGACGTGTCCCCGACGGACGTGACGATTATCGTCGAGGACAACGGACCGGGGTTACCGCCATCCGAATTCGCCGTGTTAGAAGCCGGCGAAGAGACGGACCTCGAACACGGGTCCGGTATCGGTCTGTGGTTGGTGTACTGGATCGTCTCCCGCTCGAACGGGACGCTCAGTGTGCAGGTCTCCGATTCCGGAACGGAAGTTCGAATCACACTGAATCGACCGGACTCGACCCCTGACGTTTAGCAACTCCCTGCGACCCCCGCGTCTCCAACAGAGCCCCAGTCGTTTGCGAGAGACCGGACACGGCCGCAACAGTATTGTGTAGCTTTGAACTACTATATACGTGAAATGACTATCTTAATACCAATCTAGGTTGGGTATTTTTCTCAGAAGAATTGTTGAATTTCTGTTACTGGTCACTTTCTGACGAATATATCCCATATTAAATTTGAAACAGTTATAAAATATTAAATTAACATTTTTAAAATAGAATTTAATCAGAACTCCGACACGAGATATATTTGAAAAATTATTATTCTTGGCTTATATATTTTCTTTCCTAGTTAGTTATGCTTTAATTACACATATCTCTTCATTCGAGCCGATGTGAATATGTGACCGGAGTTCGATGCCAGCGTAGTTCCGTTCCTTCATACCCGTCCTCCACGCTGTGAGGGGCGACGGCGCTCGGTCGCTTACAGCGTCAGTTCGAACTCGACGTCTCGCGCCGACCGACCGATTTCGATGGTGAACGGCCCTTCGAGCGCGGTCCAGCCCGCGGTCTCGTCGTACTCCGAGAACGCGAGGTCGTCGAGGTCGACGTCGACGGTCACCGTCTCACCGGCCGGAATCGAAACGGCTTCGAAGCCGCCGAGTTCGCGGACGGGCCGGTCGTCGCTCGCGTTCGAGGGCCGGACGTACGCCTGTACCACCTCGCGACCCGCCCGGTCGGAGACGTTTTCGACCGTGACTTCGACGCGGCGCTCGTCGACGAGTTCCGCGCCGCGGTATTCGAACGCCGCGTAGGACAGCCCGTAGCCGAACGGATAGACGGGGTCAGCCTCGGTCGCGTCGAAGTACCGGTAGCCGACGAGCAGGTTTTCGTCGTACTGCACCTCGCCGTCGATTCCCGGGAACGTCGCGTCGTCGGTCACCGGGTAGTCTTCCTCGTTCGCGAAGGTGACCGGGAGCCGTCCCGATGGGTCGGCGTCACCGAACAGGACGGCCGCGAGCGCGTCGCCGTCGGCCTGTCCGGGGTACCACGACTCCAGAACCGCGCTCACGTCGTCGCGCCACGGGAGTTCGACGGGGCCGCTCGACTGGACGACGACGACGGTGTTGTCGTTGACCGCCGCCACGTCTTCGACGAGTTCGTCTTGCCCGCCGGGGAGCGTGAGGTCGTCGCGGTCGACCGCCTCGGCGGCGGCGTCCTCGACGACGACGACGGCGACATCGGCGTCCGCCGCCGCCGAGACCGCATCGTCGAGTGTGGGGTCCGGTCGCTGGTCGTCGCCCTCGTCGTCGCCGCCGAAGAACGAGACTTTCTCGATGGGCGGGACGCCGCGCTCGACGGTGACGCTGCCCGTCGCGCGCGCGTCGATTCCCGTCGCCGTCGGGGCTTCGTGGAGCGCGTCCATCTCCGATGACCCGCCGCCCGTCGAAATCTCCTCGACGCCGGGGCCGATGACCGCAACGTCCGCGTCGTCCGCGAGCGGGAGTGTGCCGTCGTTCTCCAAGAGGACCGTCCCGCGAGCGGCGATGGTCTCTGCGAGTTCTCGGTGGCCGTCGTCCTCGGGTGGCGATGCCGCACGGCCCCCGCCGAGCACGCCGATGCGCTCCATCTGTCGGAGTATCCGCGTGACCATGTCGTCCAGTCGCGCGTGCGGGACGTCCCCGCGTTCGACGGCTTCGCGGAGCGGGCCGCCGAAGTTGCCGGTGTTGGTCATGTCCGGCATCCCGTCCGAAACGTCCGCGGTCTCGCCGAAGACGGCGTCATCGTCGTCTTCGGGGGGTTCGAGGTCGAACATCTCCCAGAGTTCGTCGCGGGTGACGCCCGGCATTTCGAGATCCAGCCCCCCGTTGGCCGACTCGACTGTGCTGACGGCTCCGAACCAGTCGGAGACGACGTAGCCGTCGAAGCCCCACTCGCCTTTCAGCACGTCAGTGACGAGCGGGCGGTTCTCGCTCATGAACGAGTCGTTGACGCTGTTGTAGGCGGTCATGACCGACCCGGCACCGGCGTCGACGGCCGCTTTGAACCCGGGGAGGTAACACTCCCTGAGCGCACGCTCGCTGACGCTCACGTTCACCGACGCTCGGTGTGTCTCTTGGTTGTTGGCGACGTAGTGTTTCGGGGTCGCGATGACGTCGGCCGACTGGATACCCTCGACGGCCGCCCCGGCGAACGCGGCCGTGAGAACGGGGTCTTCGGAGTAGTATTCGAAGTTCCGTCCGCAGTGCGGCACCCGAATGAGGTTGAGCCCGGGACCGAGCAGCGCGTCTTGGTCGCGGGCGTTCGCCTCGCGCCCCATGGCCGCCCCCTGCTCGCGCGCGAGATTCGGGTCGAACGTCGCCGCGAGGGCAATCGACGCGGGAAACAGCGTGGCGGGCGCGCCGTTGACGCGGACGCCGAGCGGTCCGTCGGCCAGCCTGAGCTCCGGAATTCCGAGTCGGTCGACGCCGGGGAGGTAGCCCGTCGCCGTTCCGTCCGGGTCGACCGCGCCGTGGACGAGTTGGATTTTCTCTTCGAGCGTGAGTTCGTCGACTACGGTCTCAACGTCGGCTTCGGCGGTTTCCATCCCTGTGGTCAAGTGCCGGCAAACGCTCATAAAACGATTGGAAATATGACTAGTATTACTCGCCGGCTCGCCGCCCCGGATTTCAGGTCGAAACCGAACACTGCACTCGAACGACCGGAAGGAGAACTTCGGAGTCTCGCCTTGAAGCACCGCTGTCTCCCGTTCGGTTGGGAGAGCCATCCCATCGACATCATATCCGTATTACTAGTATTTCTAAAACGGAATCGCATGCGCGGGGTCGACACGTTCACGTTGGGACTCGACGCGATGTGTGCGTCCCCGCGACCGGAGATTACACGAATAGGCGTGTAACCTTATCTCGCGCCCACCCGACGTTCGGTCCGTGCCCGTGTTTAGTTCGGCGGTACAGGTGTGTATAAAACGAACCTCGCGAGTCGGTAATACCGGTATTACGAAATCGCCAGCGTCTGGGTTCGGTCGCCGACGAACAGCTCGTACGCCCCGCTTTCGAGCGTCCGGGAGCCGTCCGGTTTGACGACCCGGAGGTCGTCGGCGGTGAGCGTTATCGTCACCGTTCGCGTCTCGCCCGGCGAGAGTGTGACCTTCGTGAAGCCCTGCAACTCACGGACGGGCGTCACCACGGAGCTGTGTCGGTGCTCACCGAACAACTGGACCGTCTCGGTTCCCGCGCGGTCGCCGGTGTTCGTCACCGTCACCGACACGGTCACCTCGCCTCCGTCAGCGATGGTCTCCTCGGACACGTCGAGCGAGTCGTACGTGAACTCCGTGTAGCTCAGCCCGAAGCCGAATTCGAAAAGCGGGTCGTACGACGGGAGATGTTCGTCCATCCCCAACGGACTCGGATGCGGAAGCCAGTCGTGTCGAACCGGGAAGTCGCCCATCGAGCGGGGGAACGTAATCGGCAGGCGACCGGACGGGTTCGTGTTCCCGACCAGCACGTCGGCAATCGCGCGACCGCCTTCGAGACCGGGGAAGAACGCGACGACGACCGCGTCGACCTGGTCGAGCACGTCCGTCAGAACCAGCGGTCGCCCGGTGACGAGCACGAGGACCGTCGGCGTGTCGGTTGCGGCCACGGCGTCCAGTAGGTCCCGCTGTGCCGGTGGCAGTTCCAGCGAGTTCCGTTGCGGGAAGCCGCCGTTCTCGCCACGTAGCGACGCCGGGCCGAACTCGTGGAGGTACCACGGCTCACCGAGGACGGCGACCGTCGCGTCGGCGCGTTCGGCGCGACTTGCGACGGCGTCTCTCCCTGCGGACTCGTCCGAACCCACGCCCGGTTCGTACGTCACCGTCGTTCCGTCGTCGACGACGTGTTCCAAGCCGTCCCGAACGGTCGGGCCTTCGTTTTCGTCGAAGTCGAACACCGTCCAGCCGCCGAGGAGGTTATCGAGCGAGTCGGCGTTCGGCCCCGTCACGAAGAGTTCGTCCACGTCGCCCAGCGGCAGCGTCTCCTCGTCGTTCTGCAAGAGGGTCACGGACTGTCGGGCGGCTTCCCTCGACACCCGCCGGTGTTCCTCGGACCCCACGTCGATGATTGCAGACCGCGGTGAGACGTACGGGTCCTCGAACAGCCCGAGTTCGAACTTCAGCGCGAGGATGCGCCGCACGCTTCGGTCGAGTAGTGACTCCGGGAGGTCGCCCGACTCGACCAGTTCACAGAGCGTGTCCGCGTGCTGGGTTCCCCCCACGGACGCGATGTCGAGTCCGGCGGTCGCGACTTGTTCGACCGCCTCGGCGAACGATGCGGCGGTCTGGTGCCGCTCGACGAGCATCCAGACGGCGAGCCAGTCGGAACAGGTCACGCCCTCGAACCCGAGGCGGTCTCTGAGGAGGTCGGTCAGGTAGAACGTCGAGGAGTGCGCGGGTTCGTTCCCGAGCGCGTTGTACATGGGCATCACCCCCGCGACCCCCTCGTCGATGGCGCGCTCGAACGGCGGGAGGAAGACGCGTCGGAGCGTCCCCATCGAGATATCGACGGGTGCCGTGTCCTCGCCGCGGGTCGGCTCACTGCTCGCCGGGTAATGTTTCACCGTCGCCGCGACTGACGTGGGGTCGCGCAACGACTCACCTTGGAGGCCCCGCGTCTCCGCCGCGACGAACGCCTCGACGAGCGACGAGGACTCGCCGTACGTCTCGTACGTTCGCCCCCATCGGGGCTCCCGGGCAACGTCCGCGGTCGGAGCGTAGTTCTGGTTCGCGCCGGTCGCCGCCATCTCGACCGCCGTGATTCGCGCGGCGCGCTCGGCGAGGTCGGGGTTCCACGTCGCCGCCATGGCGAGATTGTGCGGGAACACGGTGGCTCCCTCGATGTGCGCGTGGCCGTGAATCGCGTCGACCGGGACGAGAAGCGGGATGCCCAGCCGCGTCTCGTTCACGGCGACGCGCTGGAGTTGATTCGCGACGCGGCCCGCGACGACGGCGGTGTTGTACGGCGAGAAGCCGGTGCCGAACGGCGTGGCCGACCCGACCTGGTGGTCGCGGATGGCGTCTTTGGCGTCATCTAACGTCGTCGTCCAAGAGGTCTCGCGCTGTAACACGGTGAACGAGCCGACGTGCAGCCCCACCATCTGCCCGGCTTTCTCCCGGAGCGTCATGCGCTCCAGCAGGTCAGCGACCCGGGCCTCGGTCGACTGACCTGAGTCCATGTATGGCGGCTGGCTGGTCATACTAGACGATGCTGTGAAACCCATATCAAACTACCTCCGATGCGGGGAAACTGTTATGCCCGCGGCGAGTAACCCGTAATACGAGTAATACACGATGTCTCTCACAGCGATATTCGACACGGATGCCACCGCTTTCCGGGAGGCCCACGCATGACTGACGACGAACCCACGGACGCCCCGGAACAAAGCCCGCTGGAGCATCAAGAAGCGCCGACCGGGCTCGCAAAGCAGTGGTCAAACCGGTCGAACCAGCAGACGACGCTCCCGAACGACGACCTCGACGTGAAATCCGAGTGGGTGGGGATAACCGTCTACCTCCCCGCGGAACTCCGCGAGGAGCTGGAGCTGGTGTTCCGAGAACACAGCCTCGAATCGAAGCGGTCGAGCGGTGCCGAGCTAAAGAAACTCCGGCACTACTACCCGCTCGTCGTCGCACTCGGTCTCGAACTGCTCGAAGACGCCGAACCGCGAGACATCGCGCCGCTTCTCTCCTACGTGATGGACCAGTACGAGACCGAACAGTAAGTTCACTATTGGGCCGGCAGATTCGACCGCGATATCGCCGCGTTCGGCGGGCTCGCTCACTCATCGGGTCGTGGACCGGCGCGTCGAGGATGGTTAAAGCGCTGTCGCAGGACTACTCGTCGCTCGGTCCGCGCCGGTCGATTGCGGCGCTCGCTCGTTAGGTCGTGGTGTCCTTGGCATCGAGGACCCCCGTGGTAAACACTGATTCGAGACGCGATTACCGCGAACAATCTCCCATATAGTAGTGTGAATACTATTCAATAATGTCTGAATAGAATATATTAGAAACGACGATATAGAATATCTATTCTCAGAGATATTTTGAAGTTTTTTGACATATATCGGTTATCAATAGGGACAATCTATTTAAATGTGGATATATTAGTATTTATATAGTCTTTCTCCAACTCTAGTTTGATTTCAGCAATAGATCTATTTCTCAAAGATAGTCAATTCTATCCACAAAAATTATACTAATCTGTATATTTTTCTGTTAACTCAGATAACTGTATTGTTCGAATAGAGCATATATGTGGTGAAGATACTGACCGACCGGCCTGCCTCACGGTGAGTCGTTTGCGGCGGACGCCCCCCGCTCACCACTCGGCGAGTCGGCCGTCGTCGTGGTGCCAGACGGGGTTGTACCAGTTGACCTCGTCTTGGGAGCGCTCGCGGACGTACCCCTCGTCCACCTCGATACCCAACCCCGGGCCGGTCGGTCGCTTGACGAAGCCGTCGTCGAGAACCAGCGTGTTGAACGTGGACTGTACGTGTGTAAGGAGTGCGATACAGTGGCGAACGCGGACGTGAATGGTGCAGAGAATATTCGACAAAAGGTACTCTCAAGTCTCGCCACGGATGGCGGTGATAGGGATAGCGGCTGGTTGGCACAGCCAGCGGTTCACCTGTTCGACCGTAGTGAGGGCCGTTTCGCCCCACGAGAACAAGTTGCTAACCGCGAACCCTGATATCCCAACTGCGGTCGGGATTCCCGCGTTGACGAGACGCTCTGCGCCTCGTTCGCACACCAGAACGCTCTGCGTTCTGGGGACGTCTTCAGGCGCGGGGAGATGTCAACGGGGTTGGAACCCCATCGCCCTGACTGCGCGCGCCAGCGGCGGCTATCGGGGTCTGCGGGCCGTCGAGTCGACTCACCGGCCGGTATCTCGAAGAGGACATCACCGGGCAGGTCATCAGCACCGCGAAATCTATTCAGGTCGACCTGACGCGGTGAGTCGCGACGCTGTCGAGGGCGGTTTCGAGGCATTCGAGTGCGAGGTCGAGTTCGCGGTCGGTCACGTCGAGCGGCGGCAGGAGGCGAAGCGACCGCTTACCGCAGCCGAGCGTGAGAAGCCCCTCGGACAGCGCGGCCTCGAGGACCTCGTCGCGACGGTCCTTGGTATCGAATTCGACGGCAGTCATCAGCCCGAGGCCACGCACGTCAGTGAGACAGGGGGTCCGCTCGGCGAGCCGAGAGAGGTCCGAGCGGAACCGCGTGCCCTTTTCGGTCGCGTTCGCCATGAGGTCCTGTTCCTGAATGACGTCGAGCGTCAGCGTGCCCTGAATCGACGCGAGGATGTCGCCCGCACCCCACGTCGATGACAGTCGCGCTTCGGTGTCGGGGAACAGCGCTTCGTTCGCCACCGTCGCGCCGACCCGAAGCGCCTTCGCGCTGGTGATGACATCCGGTTCGAGGTCGTAGTGGTCCGAGGCCCACAGTTCGCCGGTCCGACCCACGCCGGACTGAATCTCGTCGGCGATGACGGGGATGTCGTGTTCGTCGCAGATGGCCTGTACCTCGCGCATGAACGCCTCGCTCGGGACGTGGTAGCCGCCTTCGCCCTGAACGGGTTCGAGGATGAGGAACGCCACTTGGTCGGCGGGGAGGTGGCCGTGGGTATCGTCGAGTTTGTCGCGCAGCGTTTCGAGGCCCGCCATCGAGTACGGCACGTCGTGGATGCCGCTCACTTCGGGGAACTTGCGGCGGTGGACGGACTTCGAGCGGTTGAGCGAGAGCGCGCCGAGAGTGCGGCCGTGGAACGCCCCGTCGAAGGTGATGCCGTACTTCGGGGTCTCGCAGGCGTCGTAACAGATTTTGATGGCGTTTTCGACCGCTTCGGCCCCGGAGTTCGACAGGAACACCGTGTCGAGGCCGTAGTGGTCGGTGAGGTCGGTCAGGCGGTCCATGAGATGGGCCGGCCCGGGTAGCGACGCCGTCTCGGGCGACCCGCCGGTGCTCACGTAGAAGTCCTGACCCGCGATTTTCATCGGGTCGACGAGGTCGAGGTCGTCGAGGCGGGACCGCAGTTCGGGGTTGTTGTAGCCGAGCGGCGCGGCCGCGACGTGGCTCGTGAAGTCCAGCAACACGTTGCCGTCGGGGTCGGTACAGAACGGCCCGACGGCGTCTTTGGTGATATCCCACACGAACTCGTAGACGTACGTGCTCGTCGCGGCGGTCGACTGGTGATACTCGACCCACTCTGAGGCCTTCGGTCCCGGGAGCGACGTGACGGTCGGCTCGACTGAGTCTCGATCCATACGAACACTTTGGTGGACAATGTAACATAAAACTACCTAGAAAAATGAGTAACATCTTCAAAGATGGGGATCGGTAACCGAACGTCTGATTATCCAGAGAAGTTATTTGATAATAACGAACTATATCGGAGCGTGCGAACGCGTCGCAGGTCGCGAATCGGCGGCGGTTCGCGCCGAGGGCGCTCCTCGTGAGGTGACTCGCCACGCGCCGGAGTCGCGCGACGTTTGGAATCGTCAAAGTCCGGCTCACCGGGACGGGTCGAACGTGGTCGTTTCGAGGTTCACCTCGATGATGTTCGCCGCCTGCATCACGAGTTCGGGGATTTCCGAGCGAAAGCGGTCCCCGGAGAGTCGGCTCGTCGGCGCGGTGACGCTGACCGCCCCGCAGACGTCGCCGTCGACGCCGCGAATCGGTGCACCGATAGAGCGCATGCCGCGAAGCTCCTCTTCGTCGTTGACCGCGTAGCCCCGCTCGCGAATCTCCTCGAGTTCGTCGAACAGGCGGTCGGCGTCGGAGATGGTGTTGTCGGTCTGCTCCACGAGCCCCTGGTCGTCGACGATGTCGCGGACGCGGTCGTCGTCGAAGTGGCCGAGCATCGCCTTCCCGGTCGCCGTACAATGGAGGTACTGCGGGGCCTCGCGCATCCGCAGGTGGTAGTCGGTCGCGACCGCGTTGTCGCCGCGGCTCTCGTAGATGGTCACCTCCTTGCCGCGGGAGACGACCGTCAGGTGGACGTACTCGCTGGTCGCCTCTGCGAGTTTGTCCACCTCGACTTGCCCCGCGCGGTACAGCGGCGTCTCGTTGCGCACGGTTTCGCCCATCGTGACCAGTCGGAGGCCGAGGCGGTAGCGGCCGTCGTCCTTCGCCACGAGTCCCTCCGCTTCGAGCGTCGCGAGATAGGTGTGGACGGTCCCCTTCGAGGCGTCGAGTTCGTCGCAGACGTCGCTGAACGTCGGGTCGGACCGCCGCTGTATCGCGGCCAGAATCTCGCTCGCCGTCTGTACGGATTTGATTCGACGCGGGCCGTCCGCGGGGTGACTGTCGTCCATACGACCCCGAACTCGGTGGAGTGCTATTAGTTCTGTTATATCAAACTGCGATTCGACTGACAACCCCGTTTGTCCGCTCTAGTCGCTATCTTGTTTGACTTTATCAAACATTCGCTGGTGAAATCTCCAAATAAAAATTTATATGGGACATTCATGATTGTTCGAGTGGTATGGTCTGTCAACCATCTGGCCGCCGCCGGGATGCGCCCGCGGTGGACCGGGTGCGAGCGCGCACGTATCGGCTTCCAACGACGGTCGGTGAACGCGGACCGACGGCACGCGCCGACCGCGCCGGTCCGGTCTCGGGCGGCCTCGGCCGCGGAACTCCGACGGGGCGGACGGGCGACGGACGGCGACCGGTGGAGGTGTCACGATGGGGTTAGCGTTCGAGCCCCGCCTGTACGAGGAACTCGACGCCGACGACCGACCCTCGCTGCTCGAAGCGTTGGTCCCCGTCTTCGGGATGCTCGTCTTCCTCGGCGTCGGCATCGTCGTCTACGGCCTCGACCCGCAGTTCCCCCTGTTTTGGGGCATCAGCTTCACCGGTTTGTTCAGTCGGTACTGGCTGGGCATCTCCTGGACGGAGCTCTACGACGGCATCACCGACAGCCTCCACATGGGGATTCAGGTCATCCTCATCATGTTCGTCGTCTACGCGCTCATCGCGACGTGGGTCGCTGCGGGGACGATTCCGAGCCTGATGTACTACGGCCTCGACCTGCTGACGCCGACGATTTTCCTGCCCATCACGGCGGTGCTCGCGTCGATCGTCACGTTTGCAATCGGGTCGTCGTGGACGGCCGCCGGCACGCTCGGCGTCTCGTTTATCGGCATCGGCGCCGGGTTGGGGATTCCGGCCCCGATGACCGCGGGGGCCATCCTCTCGGGGGCGTACATGGGCGACAAACAGTCGCCGCTGTCGGACACGACGAACCTCGCGGCCGCCGTCACGAACACCGACCTGTTCGACCACGTCAACGCCATGCGCGACAGCTCGCTCGTCGCGTTCGGCATCGCCGTCGTGTTGTACGCGGTCCTCGGCGTCCAAGCCTCCGGGAACATCCCGGTGGGCCGCATCACCGAGATCCAGGGCGCGCTCACCGGGTCGTACGCGATATCGGCGCTCACCTTCGCCCCGCTCGTCGTCACGTTCGGCCTCGCGCTCTACGGCGTGCCCGCGTTGCCGACGCTCGGCGCGGGCGTGTTCGCGGGCGCACTCACGTCGGTCGTGATGCAGGGAACCGCGTTCGGGGCCGTGTGGTCCATCGCGCAGTCGGGAACCTCGCCGTCGACCGGGATGGAACTCGTCGACGGCCTGCTGGCCAGCGGCGGGATGATCGGCGGCGCGTGGGTGGTCACCATCGCCATCGCGGCGCTGTCGCTCGGCGGGATGCTCGAACGCGCCGGCATCCTCGCCGTGCTCGCACACCACCTCGGCCGGCTGAGCCGCGGTGTCGCGAGTCTCACCGGCGTGACCGCCGTCTCCGCGGTGTCGATGAACGTCCTCGCCGCCGAGCAGTACATCAGCATCGTCGTCCCCGGCATCACGCTCCGGAACCTCTACGAGGAACAGGGACTCCAAAGCGAGAACCTCTCGCGGGCTATCGAGTCCGCGGGGACGACGACGAGCGCGCTCATCCCGTGGAACAGCGGGGCGCTGTTCATGGCCGGCACGCTCGGCGTCGGTACCCTCGAGTACGCGCCGTACTACTTCTTCGGCCTGCTGTCGCCGCTCGTCTTGCTCCTCATGGGCGTGACCGGGTGGCAGATTACCTACCAGCCGGGCGAAGCCCCCGGGGACGCCGGCGACCGTCGCGGCTCGCCCTCGTCGACCGACGACTGACGAGGACCCGCACCTACAAACTCCCTCCCGCGACGAGTTCCTCGACCCGCGCGTGGTCGAACAGCTGTTCGTCGGCCCCGAAGTCGGGGTAGTCGTCGCCGTCCTCGTAGGTCGGCCACGCGCCGAACCGCTCGGGATAGAGCTGTTTGGCCGTCATCTCGGTCTGGAACAGGTTCATCAGCGGCCCCTGCCACCGGGTCCCCTGCGGGTAGACGCGGTCGTTCCGGACGGCCGCCAGTTCGCGGCCGACCGGGTCGTCCCGGAGGTTCTGTTTCAGCCCGTCGAAGTCGAACGTCTCCGTGACCGTCCACAGCGCGAGAATCACGTCGGGGTCGGCTTCGAGAAGCGCCTCCACGTCGACCTCCTGGAACGGCCCCGTGAACTCTTCGTCACCGAAGGCGTCGACCGCGCCGAGCGGCCGGGTGTGGGCGTTCCAGTAGCCGGGCGCGTTCAGGCGGAGCAGGTAGATGCTCGACAGGTCCGTCGAGATGGAGAGGTACGCGGCGGTCGGGCGCTCGGACTCCGGCGGCAGGCCGTCTTCGACGGTAGTGAGCTGGTCGTCGCGGACGGACTGGAGCGCTTCGTAGCGCTCGCGTTCGCCGTACAGCGACGCGACGCGCTCGAACAGCTCCCAGAGGTCGTAATACTCGTAGCCGTCGGCCCACTCTTCGGGCGGCGCGGCGTTGAAGTTACTGTAATAGTTCCCGAACCACGGGCCGATGTTGTCCGCGACTTCGTCGGTGTCAGCTCGGTTCCAGTTGTCCTGCGTGGTCACCCACGCGGGGTCGACGAGGTGGAGGTCGCTGTCGAGTTCGTACAGTCGCTCCTTCGTGAAGCCGTACTCGCCCGCCGCGTCCGCCCACTCGATTTCGAAGCCGTCGAAGCCGGCGGTGAAGTATTCGAGCCCCGCGACGGTGCCGTCCCACCAGAGGTTGTTGACGGTGTCGCCCTGCCCGAGCGCGCTCGCCATGTCCGGGAACCACGGGAAGTGGGTGAACACGTTCGTCGGCGGCTCGTCCAACGTGACCGTCCCGACCGGCGACAGTTCGGCCTCGTAGCTCGATTCGGCCGTCTCGGTCGCCGTCTCGGTGGCTTCCGCCTCGGCCTCAGTCGCCGTGGCGGTCTCGGTCGCCGTCGTCGTTGCGCCGTCGCCCGACTGCCCGGCACAGCCAGCGAGCGCTCCGCCACCGAAAAGCGCCCCGCCGTACTTCAGGTAATCTCTCCGCGTCGGTTCCGCGTTCTCGTCGGCGTCGTCCAGCATACGAATTAGGCCAGCCTAAAACAATATAGCTGCTTCGGAATTTAGCCCGGCCTAAAACTAGATGACACGACGGTCCGCGTTCGGGGGTCAACCGGGCCCCGCCCACGCCCGCGTCGGCGTCGGATTAGGGCTCCGATACGCCGACGACCTGCTTGCCGATGTTGTCGCCGGAGAACAGTCCGAGGAACGCGTCGGGCGCGTTCTCCAGCCCGTCGACGACGGTTTCGCGGTGTTCGAGGTCGCCCGACGCGACCCACGACCCGAGCTGTTCGCTGGCCTGTCCGAAGCGGGTGGCGTAGTCACCGACCAGCAGCCCTTGGACTTTCGCGCGCGGCGCGATGAGCTGCGGGAGCTTTCGCGGGCCGGTCGGTACGCCCTCGTCGTTGTAGTGGGCGATTTGCCCGCAGACGGCGACGCGAGCGTCGAGGTTCAGCTTCGTGAACACCGCGTCGGTGATGGGGCCGCCGACGTTGTCGAAGTAGACGTCGACGCCGTCGGGGGCGGCGTCGTCCAGCGCCGCCCGGTAGTCGTCGACCGCTTTGTAGTTGATTGCGGCGTCGAAGCCGAGGTCGTCGGTGAGCCACGACACCTTCTCGTCGGAGCCGGCGAAGCCGACGACGCGACAGCCGTTGAACTTCGCAATCTGGCCGACGACGGAGCCGACCGCGCCGGCGGCCCCGGAGACGACGACCGTCTCGCCGGGCGAGGGGTCGCCCACGTCGAGCAGGCCGAAGTACGCCGTCCGCCCGGGCATCCCGAGCACGCCGAGATAGGCGGGGAGGTCCGCGACCGATGGGTCGACCGGCGCGACGTTGTCGGCGTCGAGGACGGTGTAGTCGGCCCACGTCCCGTTACCGCTCACGAGGTCGCCCGCGTCGTACGCGTCGCTTTCGCTTTCGACGACTTCACCGACGACGGCCCCCTGCATCGGGTCACCGACCGACCACGGCTCGGCGTACGACTCCGCGTCTCGCATCCGGCCGCGCATGTACGGGTCGACGGAGAGGTACCGCACGCGAACGAGGAGCTCCCCGTGTCGCGGCTCCGGCAGGTCGCCCTCGCGGAGTTCGAAACTGTCCATGTCCGGTTCTTCCTCGGGCCGTTCGGCGAATATCCACTGGCGGTTCGAATCGCGCATACGTGAACACCGACCTGCGGACCAACGACGGTGTTGCTTCCAGCAGCACCCGCCGGTTCGACGAGGGATATCGGGTGTCGGGGTCGGTGCTCCACCGCGACGGGTCACGCACGCCACCTTCGCTGAACCCAGCCCCTATCTGGCCGGGCCGACTACGGGACAGCGAACGATGCAGGTCGCAGTCATCGGCGCGAACGGCGGTATCGGACGGCAGCTCCTCCCGCGGCTCGCGGACGCCGGGCACGACCCCGTCGGCGTCGTCCGCGACGAATCGCAGTTCGAGGCGGTCCGCGACCGCGGCGGTGAGCCGCGACTGGGCGACCTCGAAGGCGACTTCGAATCGGCGCTCGACGGGGCCGACGCGGTCGTGTTCACCGCCGGCTCCGGCGGGTCGACCGGCGCGGACAAGACGCTCACGGTCGACCTCTGGGGCGCTCGGCGGGTGATCGACGCCTGCGTCGAGGCGGGTATCGACCGCTTCGTGATGATTAGCTCCATCGGCGCGGGCGACCCGCTTTCGGGCCCGGAGGCGCTGCGCCCGTATCTGGTCGCCAAGCGCTGCGCGGACGACTACCTCGAACAGTCGTCGCTCGACGCGACGATTCTCCGCCCCACGAGGCTCACCGACGCGGCGGGCACCGGCTCCGTCTCGCTGACCGTCGAGAGTCTCGACGGCGACACGCCCGAGATTCCGCGGGCCGACGTGGCACAGGCGGTCGTCGCCAGTCTCGATATCGACCGGACGGTCGGCGAGACGCTGACGCTCACGGGCGGCGACACGACCATCGAGCGGGCGCTCCGCGGGGACGACTGAGTCGGTGAGACACCCGCGGTCGCGGCGCAATCGGACCGCAATCACGCGGTTTCATATCCTTCCGCCGAGCAGGTAGCGAAACCGTGAGTACGACTGACGACACGACGGGCACGCGACGCGAGACGCTGGGCATCGTCGTCGGCTTCTTCCTGCTTTCGACGGCGGCCGCGGCCTACGAAATCGCCCCGGCGAGCGTCTTTCCGGCCATTCAGGACTCCCTCGGACTGAGTTCGAGCACGGCGGGCTGGCTCGTCAGCATCATGTACGCGACGGCGGTCGTCACGAGCGTCCCCGTCGGCGTCGTCCTCGACCGCTTTTCCGTGCGCCGCGTGGTCGGACTGGCGACCGTCGCGCTCGTCGTCGCCGGCGGCTGGGGCTGGTACGCGGCCACCGCCGGCGCGTTCGGCTGGCTCCTCGCCTCGCGGGTGCTCGGCGGACTCGCCTACGTCACGTTCTGGAACGCGGGCGCGAACGTCGTCGGCAACGCGGTCCCTCCGGCACAGCGCGCGACCGCGGTCGGCGTGTTCACCGCGAGCGCGCCCGTCGGCTTCGCCCTCGGGCAGTTCGGGAGCCCGCTTATCGCAAACGCGGCGGGCTGGCCCGCGATTCTCCCGCTGTACGCCGCGGTCGCCGTCGTCGGCGTCGTGTGCTTCGCGGCCGCGACTCGCCGCCGCGTCCCCGGTGTCGACGCGCCGTCCCCCGACGGGGCGGCACTCCGCGAACTGTTCGGGAGCCGGGCGGTCTGGACCGTCTGCGCGCTCTGTTTTCTCGCCTACTCGCTGTACCTGTTCGTCAACACCTGGCTGCCGAGCTTCCTCGCCAGCGAGTTCGAACTCTCGCTGGCGGCGAGCGGTCTCCTGACCGCGCTGTTCCCCGCCATCGGCGCGGTCGCGCGGTCGACGAGCGGCGTGGTGACCGACCGCGTGTTCGGCGGTCGTCGCCGCCGCGTCATCGTCTCGTCGTTCGCCCTCGCCACGCCCGCGGTCGTCGCCTTCGCGTTCGTCTCGGGACTCGCCTCCGTCGTCGGCGCGGTCGTCGTCGTCGGCTTCGCCATCCAGCTCGTGACGGGACTCATCTTCTCGTACATCGCTGAACTCGTCGCCCCGTCGGTGCGAACCACGGCCGTCTCGCTCCTGACGAGCGTCGGCCTCCTCGGCGCGTTCGCCGCGCCCATCGCTGCCGGCGCAATCATCGACTACGCGGGCTACGCGCCCGCGTTCTTCGCCGCGGGCGGCGTCGCCGTCGTCGGCGTGCTTCTGGCGCTCCGCGCGCCGGAACCGACGCGGGCGTAACCGCGCGCGCCGCTCCGCCGTCTCCCCGCCCGTAACCGCCGCTCTCGCCCGCCGATATTTATATATTAACTATTCAGTCAGCTTATGTATGATGGGAACGGACGACTACGTATGGCCCGCGCAGTCAACCCCGTTCGAACCGACTACTCGAACACCCAGATGGGTCTCATGGGGACGCTCATCGTCGCTGGGATTGCAGTACTCATGATTCCGTTCGCGCCGTTCATCCTCCTCGGTCTGCTGTGGAGAGCGTTCCACTAGGGACGGCGAACCACGCGTTGACCGGCGGATATCGGGCACAACGCATTTTATCGCGCCAAACGACCGACCGACTGGTATGTCCGTTCCCCGACGTACACTCCTCCACCACTGTGGCCTCGCCGCGATTGTCGGGCTCGCGGGATGTGCCGGCTTCGGTACGTCCCCCGACGGTGCGCCCGACCTCGTGCTCGTTAATCAGAACGACGCCCCAATCACTGTCGAGACGACTGTCACCGACGCCACCGGCGAGACGCTGGTCTCCACGCGTCTCGACGTGCCCGTCGTCGAGGGTCACGGTCGTCCGAACGCGTCGATCGACAACGTGTTCGATACCGACGGAACGTACACCGTCTCGGTCGACGTGACTGACGGACCGTCGGCCACGACAGAACTCGATGTCGACGGAACTGCTGAGGACACCGACACTCACCAAGTGTACTTCGAGGGTGACGAGATTACTTTCTCGTGACCGCCGAGACGGACCCACTTTCCCGCCGACTCGCCGTCGGTCTCTCCCTCTCGCCCACCGACAAAATATTCGGAAACCATGTATGTTCAATTGAATATATAATAATTGGTACGGTTTGTGTAGTTGAAATCTTGAATCGACGTATTACCCACAGCTGAAGCATTGAACCGCCGAGATAGCTTCTCAGGCGCGTCGCTCGCGTTCTCGAATCAAACTGCGATTCGAAACTGACGACACACGAGCTGAAAGAGCAGTTTGGGTGCTATTCGAAGCAATATCTCAACCATCATTTCGACACATATGTTAATTGTTACTACTATTGAATACTCAAAACACTGTCTTGAATACACGGCCCGTGCGACGGTGTTCACGCCGGGCGTCACCGGCGGCAACAGCTCACAGTAGAACCACAACTGTCGACCGTCAGGACGATGCAACGCATCGGCTTGACGGCGATGCTCAGCTATCGTCGTCACTCCGGCCGTCGGTCGCGAGCATCGCGGGCGATGGTGAGTTCGATTGTTTACTGATCGAGGTCGAAGTCGTTCTCGACGAGTTTGACGAGCCGTTCGACGGCCTGCTCGCCGTCGCTGCCGTCGGCGGTGATGACGATTTCCTCGTCCGGACCGACGCCGAGCGAGAGAACGGCGATGCTGCTTTTCGCGTCTACTTCCGTCTCCCCGCCCGCTTTCCGCACGGAGATGTCCGTCTCGAAGTTCGACGCCGTCTGGACGAACATCGACGCGGGGCGTGCGTGAAGACCGGTCTCGTGCTCTACGACTACTGTCGCTGATTTCGCTGGCATCCGTGCGATGATTTCCCACGCCGGTACTAAAGGCTTTACCTGAATTAAGGCGCTAAGGACCCTTCCTCAACGAGCGAGCGAGTGGGGAGGGGATACAGCGTTCACAAGAGCAGAAACCGATTCCGTACGTCGACTCCGACCTCGGCGATAACCCGTTTCTCGGCGTTCGCGGCGTCCGGAACGTCGACGACGAGTCGGCGGCGGCGCTCGCCGAGGCGGCTCTCAGCGCCGAGACCCGCGAGGACGTGCGAGCGCTCGTCGACTGAGAACTGGATAGAGTGGCATGGAGTGAAGTGGAGTACTGGCCGCTCGCTCGTCGTGAAGCACCACTCCACGGCGTCGTCATCTCCCTTTCAGCCGTCGAAATCGACACAGCGCTCGACGACGAGGTCGAGCAGGCCGTCGGCGTCGCGGCGCTTCGTCAGTTCGGCGAACTCCTCGGCCTGGAAGAGTTTCGCGAGGTTCGAGAGGAACGACGAGTACCCGTCGGTGTCTGTCACGAGGAGTAACACGACGACTTCGGCGTCGACGCGCTCGTCGGGGTTGTCCATGCTCCGGAACGCTATCGACTCACCCGCGGGCGGCAGTCCGAGGAGCACGGCCTGTTCTGTGACGTGGTCGGGGTCGGCGTGGGGGATGGCGATACCGAACCCCATCGTCGGGATGTCGAGTCCCGTCGGGTATTCGGTTTCGCGTGCCAGAAGGGCGTCCGCGTAGCTCTTGTCGGCCCAGCCTTGGTCGTAGGCGTACGCGCCGAGTTCCGTGAGGACCGCTTCGTCCGTCTCGCCAGTCAGTTCGAGGCTTTCGGTTCGCATCGATGAGTCGTACGCGGGTCTCCGAGAAAAGTGTTGGTACCGGTTCGCCGGCGATGCCGCACAACGCGGCGACTCGTCGCGGTCGAGTCGCGGACACCGACGGGTAACTGCGCGGTCAGTCGTCGGAGCGACCCTCTGCGCCCGAGGCGTCGACGGTCGAGCCGATTTTGTTGGGCAGGAGGCCGCCGCCTTTGCCGGTGTGACGACGTTCGACGGTCTCCCGCGCTTTCTCTTCGGACGCGCCGGCGACCATGTACATCCGCTGGGGCCACATCCGAAGCGCGACCCAGATACCGAGGACGATGACGAGCCCGACTGCGAGGGCGACCGGTGCCGGGATGAGGGCCAGAATGCCCGTCGCGGGCGACCCCGCGTCAGCGACGGGCGACGTGATGAGCCCGCGACCACCGAGGTCGAAGCCCGCGCTCCCAGCCGCCTGCGTCAGGAGCGGAGCCACCGCGGAGGAGATGTAGTGCAGCGGAACCAGCAGGATGGTGCCCGTGACGACCATCTTCACGATGTTGCCGTTCATGATAGGGACCATCAGCGCGAAGAAGAACGGGAACGTCGCCAGGTCGATTCCCCACAGCACGTCGTTGCCGGGGAGGATAATCGACATCACGATGGCGATGGGGACGATGAGCAGGCTGGACGCGATGACCGACTCGTGGCCGATGAGGATAGCCGAGTCGAGGCCGATCGCCATGTCGCGGTCTTCGAACCGCGAGGTCATGTAGTTCCGGATCGACTCCGAAAGCGGCGTCAGCCCCTCCATGAGGATGCCGACCATCATCGGGAGGATATGCATCACCGCGGCGAACGAGATGCCGGCGGTGAGGATGGCGTACCAGCTCTCGGCGACGAAGAGCGCGTTACTGTAGGCGGCGATACCGATGACGAGCCCGATGGCGAGGCCGACGAAGATTGGTTCACCGAGAATGCCGAACCGGTCTTGAATCGCGTCGGGGTCGGCTTCGATGTTCCCGAGCGGCGTCTTATCCACCGCCCAGTGAATCGGAATCGCGGCGACGGCGTAGGGTGCCGAGGTCCCGTGCGGAATGGAGATTCCGGGCGTGTCGAACGTCTCTTCGACGGCCGGTTGCGTCCAGTCCGCGGCCACGAGGACGAACAGCCCCAGCGTCAGCCCGACCGCCACCGAGTACAGCCAGTTGTTCGTGCTCATGTAGACCAGTCCGCCGATGAAGGCGAAGTGCCAGTAGTTCCAGATGTCCACGTTGAGCGTGTACGTGAAGCCGATAGCGAAGAGGACGAGGTTCATCACCACGAACAGCGGAATCATCCAGACGCCGAGTTCCGCGATACCGAAAGCGATGGCGGCGGCGGCGGGCCAGCCGACGTCGACCGCCGGAAGCGTGATGCCGGTCACCTCGACCATCTGTTGGGCCAGCGGACTGATGTTCTCGCTGAACAGCCCGATGACGAGATTGATGCCGATGAAGCCGATGCCGATGAGGATGGACGAGCGCGCCGCCTTCAACACGTCCACCCGGAACGCGAGCGCGATGAGGAAGATGATTATCGGCAGGAGGACGCTCACGCCCAACGATTGGATTACGCTGTTGATAGAATTCAACAGGGAACTCACACCACTCTGTAAGAATACTTCTGGTACTGCCATGTTATTAACTCACAACCCTGTCTCAGAATGAGAGTGCCTCTACATAAATGTTGCTGTCATTCGTGAAAGATTCGTGTCGGCGACGTATCGGTCAGCCTTCGAGCGCCGCGGCGATGTCGTCGAGGACCTCGTCTTGGCCGATACCGGTCATGAACGCCGTCGTGTGGATGACCGGGATGTCGAACTTGTCTTCGTTGAGTTGCGTCGTGGTGACGATGAGGTCGAAGTTCCCCGACGAGACCTTGCCGGGGGCTTCCGTCGCCTTCGCCTTAGCGATGGTCCCGATGTCGAGGCCGCGCTCCGGGAGCTTCTCTTTCAGCGCTTCCTTGACGACCGTCGACGTCGCAACCGATGTGCCACACACTACGAGGATGTTTTTCGCTGTCATTGTCGTGTATTGCACATCATCGATGACAACTAAAAAGATTGCGCCGGTCCGACGCGCCGCAGCCCCGAGCGGAGCGAGACGGGACGGTCTGCCGTCGGCGGCCGTCTCAGGGAAAACTCGCGGCGATGTCGCGGAGGAGCGGCTCCGGCTCCGACGCGAGCGACACGGCCGACGCGGCACCGGTCGCGTGACCTCCCTGTTCGAACGCGAGGCGGACGTCTTCGGCGGTCGAGATGCCGCCGCCGACGAGGACGCGAGTGCGCGGGTTTTCCTCTTCGACCATCGACATGAAGTCGCGGACGCGGTCGGGATGTGTCTGCGTAATCGCGCGGTCCGACGAGATGTCTTCGGGCATCTCGTATATCATCGAGTCGGGGTCGAACTCCGCGACCGCCCGACCCATCTCGATGCTGTCGACGCAGACGACCGAGTCGAGGTCGAGGTCGCGACAGCGCTCGATTTTCCACACGAGGTCGGACAGCGTGTCGCGGTTCTCCGCGTGGTTGATGACGACGCCGTCGGCCCCCGCGTCTGCGACGGTCTCCGGGAGGATTTTCCCCATCCCGCGACCGGGCTCGACGGCGTCCATCGCGGGCGCGGTGACGGCGAGGTCGGTGTGTTCGGTTATCAGCCGGATGTCCGGCAGTTGCGGCGTCAACACGAAGCGCGCGTCGGTCTCCGCCTCTATCGTTTCGAGCAGCCGCGCGAACGCGAGCGCGTCCTCGCCGCTCGTGTCCGGATACACCTTGAAGTTGACCTGAAAGTGGGGGTACGGGAGGTTCATGAGTGGGTCCGGGGACTACCTCGGGGAGTCATAACAGCGTCTCCGCCTCCTCGATAGTCGCGCCCTCGTGGACGATGGCCGAGAGCGCGTCGATGATGGCCGCGGGGTCGTCCCGCTGCCAGACGTTCCGGCCGAACATCACGCCCTGCGAACCGGCCTCGACGGCACCGTGGACCATCTCCAGTACCTCTCGGTCCGTCTCGACGGTGGGGCCGCCGGCGATGTACGTCGGCACCGGCGCGTTGTGCACGATGCGCTCGAAGCCCGTGGGCGGGTACGGGGTCTTCAGGATGTCCGCGCCGAGTTCGAAGCCGAGGCGGTTGGCGTTGACGAGGTAGTCGGTGTCGAACTCGTCGTCAGCGCGCTGGCCCCAGAGTGTGGGCTCGACGATGAGCGGAATCCCCGCGTCGTCGCAGTCTTCGGCCGCGGCCGCGACGAACTCGGCGTTCTCCTTCAGCACGTCGGGACTCTCCCGCCCGAAGACGAGCGCGACTTTCGCGGCGTCGGCCACCTCGGCGCAGTCCTCGACGCTGAACACCTGGGAGTGGATTTCGGCGTTCTCGACGTCGCCCGGCATCGTCGAGTCGTACAGGAGGTCGAGCGTGCCGATGGTGTGGACGTCGGCGGCGTCGATTCGGTCCTCGAAGCGCTTCAGAAACGGCACGCTCGCCAGGATACCGTCGGGGCCGGCATCCAACACCGTGTCGAGGAGCGCCGCGGGGTCCTCGAACCCCTCAAGCGAACCCCAATGGAGGCCGTGGTCGATGGCGACAGTCACCGATCGTCCGAGTCGTTGGTCCGTCATGGTTATCGTAGAATCGTCGTGGTAATCGTTCGCTCGCGCGGGCCGCACAGTTCGAAGAACATGACCTCTTCCCAGGTCCCGAGGTCGAGCTCCCCGTCGCGGAGGACGAGAAGGACCGGTCGCTTGATCATCGCGGAGATGAGGTGCGCGTGGGCGTTCGGCTGCTCGCCCGCGGTGATGTGGTCGAGGTCGTGGTAGTAGCCGTCGTCCGGGGGGGCTATCTCCTTGAACTTGTCAATCATGTCGTCGAGGAGCTTCTCTTCGTACTCGTTGGTCGAGAGCGCCGCAGACGTGTGGGGCGTCGACACGTACACGAGTCCATCGGTCACGCCGAGGTCCTCGATGGTCGCTTCCACCTCGGGAGTGACGCTCAGAATCTCGAACCTGCTGTGGCTCTCGATGGAGAAGCTCTCTGTCTGTATCTCCATACACCGTAGCTCAGGGAGTGAGCGTAAATAGTTTTTGCCGACAATCTCCCGAACGCCGCACAGCGACCGTTAGGCGGCAGATATCTTGGGCTCTCCCTTCTACAACCACCGTTCGGACGGTGTCGGTGGTTCGCTCCACTGTCTCACCGAGTCGAACAGTTGTTCTGCTCGGTGGAACAAACTATTTAGGGTTGCCTCGACGACACGCAGTTATGACAGAAAACGCGCCCAACCGGATCGAAACGAGTCGGAAGACGATTCGGGTGCTCGACGCGCTTCGAGAACACGGGTCGAGCAGTGTGACGTTCCTCGCGCGGGAACTCGGGATGAACAAGAGCACGGTTCACAACCACCTCAGCACGCTCGAAGCCGAGAAGTTCGTCGTCCGCGACGGGACCGATTACGAACTGAGTCTCCGCCTGCTCGGGTTCGGGGGATACGTACAGCACCGCCACCCGCTGTATCAGGTGGCGAAGCGGGAGGTCCACCGGTTGGCGTCCCAGACCGGTGAGCTCGCGAACCTGATGGTCGAGGAGTACGGACAGGGCGTCTATCTCGCCTCCGAACAGGGTGAGCGGGCGGTCGATTTAGACATCTACCCCGGCCTCAGACGGCCGCTCCACGCCATCGGTCTCGGAAAGGCGATACTGGCGCACCTCCCGTCCGAGCGCGTCGACGAAATCATCGAGGAACACGGCCTTCCCGCGGAGACCGACCAGACGATTACCGACAGAGCGGAACTCGACGCACAGTTGGCGACGGTCCGTGACCGGGGCTATGCCGTGGACAACGAGGAACTCATCAGAGGGCTCCGATGCGTTGGCGCCCCCATCATCGCGAAAGACGGGACCGTCCTGGGTGCAATCAGCGTCTCGCAACCCGTCAGCCGCATGAATAACGAGCGGTTCACCGACGAGGTTCCCGACATCGTCCAGAGCGCCGCCAACGTCATCGAACTCCACACGAACCACTAAAGATTACAAGCGTATCTTTGTAATGGGATGTCTCGACGACTCTTACAAGTCGCAGCCGGCTCTGACGGTGTCGTTCAGTCAGAGTGCACGCTCGTTCTCAAATGCAGAATAAATACTACTCCAACAATAATTATAGTCTAGCTGGTTATATCTCTTATCTCTGCGGTTATCTACTTGTATTCTCCCGAATCGGAGCGATTTGTCAACCAGATATGCTCTTCGATAGAGCGTATGCTAACTATTGACAACTGAACCCCGCTGTCGCCAGTCGGCCGAACCGCGCCCTCGTGCCCTCGCCGGGGTACCATCCTCGGAAGGATTTAATGGCGTCCTGCGTGACGGCGTGGTATGGAGAGCCCGCAACTGGTCGGCGTTCATCTCGGTACCGCGAGCGTGCATGTCGATGTGTACAGCACCGACGGCGAACGACTCGCCGGCGGTGAGGCACCCGTCGCCGAGCAGACGACGCTCGCGTGGGAGCGAGCGCTCCACGAGGCGGCGCCGGCGCTCCCGCAGACCGGCATCGGCTCGGTCGCGAGTACGTCGGGGACCGCCGTGCTCGTCGATAAGTACGGCGAGCCGGTGTTCCCCCCGCAGATGTACTTCGATTCCGCGCCCGAACAGGCGTCGAAGCTCCGCGACCTCGACCTGTCTGACCTCTCGATTAACCAGAATATCGCGTTTTCTCCGACCAGTCCCCTCCCGAAGATTCTGAAGCTTCGCGAGGAGCACCCCGAAAAGTTCCAGCGGGTGGAGTGGATTCTCAGCCCGACGACGTGGCTGTTGTACCGGCTCCGATTCGACGCGTCGACGCCGTGGCGCGATATCGAGACCGACTGGACGAACGCGTTGAAGTTCGGCGCCGACGTGACGACGCCACTCCCCACGTGGTTCGAGTCGCTGTTCGAGACGCTCGACCTGCCTCGGTCGCTCTTTCCAGCGATTCGCCCCCCCGGCTCGTTCATCGGGGTCGCCGACGGTCAGTTGGCCGAGCGGACCGGCTTCGACGGTATCAAACTCTTTCAGGGGCTCACTGACGGCAACGCCTCGGTGCTGGCGAACGGCGGCGTCAAACCCGGGGATTTCAGCATCACCTTCGGCGCGTCGAGCGTCGTCAAGTACGTCTCGGAGTCCGTCTCGCCCCACCCGGCGCTGTACTACCACCGCCACCCCATCGACGGCTATCTGCCAGGTGCGTCGTTCGACACCGGCAACCTCCTCCGATGGTTCTTCGACCGCGTCCTCAACTGCACGCCGGAGCGCGGGCTCGAACTCGCCCGACAAGTCCCGAGCGGCCACGGCTACGAGGTGTTCCTCAAGGGCAACCGAAGCCCGTTTTTCGACGCCGACGTCGCGGGGTCGCTCCTCGGACTCAACTACGACAACTCCCTGTCGACCGAGGAGGTCCACGGCCGACTGGCGCGCGGGCTCATCACCGGTATCATCCTGACCGAGTGGACCTATATCTCGCTTGTCGAAGAGCACTTCGACACCGACATCGACCGCGTGCTCGTCATCAACGACGGGACGCCGACGCTCGATGGCAACTACGACTGGTGGAATACGCTCCGGGCGTCGATATGGGACCGCCCGGTCGTCGAGATGGAACCGCGAACGACTGCCGGCGCGGTCATGGCTCCCGCGCTCATCACGTCGATTTACAGCGACGTCGAGACGGCGGCGGAAAACCTCCTCCGAGAGCGCGACGTTATCGAGCCGGACCCGTCGGTCAGCGCGGACTTCGATACGCAAAAAGAGGCGTACTTCGACCGATGGCGGGACATCGCGGCGTTCTATCAACGGGAGTGACATCGACCGTGGCGGCGAGGCCCGCCGACTGGACGACGACCGACCGCGTCGATGGCACGGACGCGGGAACCGTAACCCCCCGATATATTACAAGAGTACATCTGTAATCTACACTGCCTATCTCGTATCCGAGCGAAGCACGTGACCGCTCGGTCCGAAACGGTTTCCAACCCGCGTGGAAAGTGATGTGCGGCGGCTCCGACCAGCGGCGACCATACCAACCGGCGTTACGGTTCCGCGGGTCGCTCGCTCGCCGCCGAACCACTCAACGACACTCGAAACCGTGCGTTCGCGTGGCTATCACGGAGCAAGTCCCCACGCAGTGCAACTCGTCCCGTTTAGTGCTTTCACTCAGAGTGGAAACGCAACTCTCGACCCGAACCGTTCGTAATCGTGGCATTACAACGCAGACGATTCCGGAACCATCCACTTGTCGCACACGGAGGCGGACGTTCTGAAAGCGCTTCTCTGCATGCAACGGTCCCGTTTCGAGACGGAGACGGAGAGCCCTACGCCGAATGGTGGTCGGTGAGACAGCCGATACCCCGACCTAGGGTCGCTTTCTCGGCTAGCGTTCGATTCAGCAGTGGTAACCGTGCTCAACTACGCCCCAAACCCGAATATTTAATCAGGTTGGAAACAGTGTGTTATCGTATGGCAAGAAACGAACCACGAACGCTCGAGGCGGTTGAACGGACTCTCGAAATCGTCGAGGCGCTAGTGGAGGAGGACTCACTCGGGGTGACGGAACTGTCGGAGCGAACCGGACTCCCGACGAGCACCGTCTACGTCCACCTACAAACGCTCCGAGAGAACGAGTACGTCGTCAAAGAGGACAGCAAGTACCGACTCTCGCTTCAGTTCCTCCACTACGGGGGCAAGATTCGAGAGCGGCTTCCGGTTTACCGACACGGGCGACAGGTCGTCCACGACTTGGCGAAAGAGACCGGCGAACTGGTCAATCTCGCAATCGAGGAGAGCGGTCGCGGCGTCGTGATTTTCATGGCGCGCGGCGACAACGCCGCCGTCGACCTCGCGCCCGTGGGGAAGCACTCGTACCTCCACCGACCGGCCTTCGGGCGGGCCATCCTCTCGTGTTTCTCCGACGACGAGGTGAACGACATCGTCGACAAGTGGGGGCTTCGAGCGGTCACCGAAAACACCGTCAACACGCGCGAGGCGCTCTTCGAGGAACTCGACGCCACACGAGAACGCGGGTACGCCATCGAGCGAGACGAAGGCGACGTGGGTATCAGCTGTGTCGGCGCGCCGATTCAGGACATCGAAGGCAACCCCGTCGGCGCGATCAGCGTGACCGTCCCGTCGAACAAACTCCGGGACGACCGCGTCGAAGAGGAACTCTCACACAAGATTCTCAACGGGACCAACATCATCGAACTCAAGATAGAACACGCGTAACCGACGATGCGATGTTTCCACGCCAGTTGGAAAACCGCCGAAACCACCTGACGAGGGCTCCGTGTTCGTCACGCTCGCTCGACGGCGACGCGGGCGGCGGTTCGAATCGCATCGACCATGCTCGACTCGGATGCGATGCCCTGTCCCGCGATATCGAACGCCGTGCCGTGGTCGACGCTCGTCCTGATAATCGGCAGTCCGACCGTCATGTTGACGCCGCTGACGGTGTCGGTGCTGTCGAAGCCGAGCATCTTGATGGGGATGTGTCCCTGGTCGTGGTACATCGAGACGACGCAGTCGTAGTCGCCGGCGGCCGCCTTGACGTAGACGGTGTCCGGCGGGATGGGCCCTTCGGCGTCGATGCCCGCCGCACGGGCCTGTTCGACCGCCGGTTCGATGGCGTCGTCGTCTTCCGTTCCGAGGAGTCCGCCCTCTCCGGCGTGGGGATTCAAGCCGGCGACGGCGATCGTCGGGTCGTCGATTCCCAGGTCGCGCAACCCCTGAGCGGTGACCGTGATGGTGTCGAGGACGTTTTCGGTCGTCACGAGGTCGCAGGCCTCGCGGAGCGGGACGTGCGTGCTCACGTGCGTGACGCGCAGTCCCCCCTCGATGAGCATCATCGAGTAGTTGTCCGTCTCGGTGTACGCCGCGAGCATCCCGGTGTGGCCCGCGAATTCGCTTCCGGCCCGTGCCGTCGCCTGCTTGTGAATCGGAGCCGTCGCGATGGCGTCGATGTCGCCTGCGATGGCGAGTTCGATGGCGCGCTCGACGTACTCCAGCGAGGCTCGTCCGTACGCTTCGTCGATTTCGCCGTGAGTGAGCGACGCGACGTTGTCGAGGTCGAGGACGGACAGCGTCGACGGGTCGGCTCGAACGTCAGCGACGGTGTCGACCGCCTCGACGGTCAGGTCGCTCCCGCACTGCGCTACCGCGTTCCGGACTGCGTCTGCGTCACCGATGACGACGACGTCCGCGTCGTCGGTCACCTGCGGTGCTGCCTTGACGATTATCTCGCTTCCGATACCACCGGGGTCTCCCATCGTCACGCCGACGAGGGGTCTCTCTGCTTCCGTCATCACCGCGTACCGATGAAGTCGAGGCAATTAACTATTGTCGTCGGGTCACCGAACGACCCTGCCTTGGTCACAAGCAACGTCTCGTCCGCCGGTCCGCCGCGAATTCTGGTGAGCGGAACCCCCTCCGAAAGTTCGATTCCCGTCAGGTCGAGCGACGCCGCGTCGAGTTCGTCGAGCACCGCGATAGTCGTCGAACCGCCGGTCGTGAACAGGCCGGTCAGTGGCCGCGACTCGTGGACTCGTCGGACGGTCTCGCGCAACGCCGTCGCGATTCGGTCTTTGACGGCGCTTTCGTCGAGTCCGAGCGCGTCCGCGGTCCGATGTACCGCGTCGACGGCCCCGGGAGACGCGGCCGACGTGACGACAGCGAAGCCGTGGACGCGCTGTGCGTCGAGAAGCGGGCCGAGCGCAGAGGCCGCGGCTTCTTCGGGGCGTTCGAGCATCGCCTCGGGGTCCAGTACCACGAGCGCACCGTCGGGGACTGCGGTGAGTTGCTCGAACGAGGTCTCGCTGACGCTCCCGACGACCCCGAGTACCGCCCCTTCGTCCCCGTCAGTGGGTGAGAGCGACAACGCCCCCGCGAGCCCGCCGCTCCCCGCGTAGGCGATATCGGCGGCGAGCCGGTCGGCCGCGTCGGCGAGCGACCGAAGGTGTGTCTGCGACGTTGCGTCGGCGACGACGACGGTCGGTTCGTTGTGGCGTCTGTGTATCTCGGTGAGCCGCGACCGGACGGCCTGCCGTCCCGCGTCTACGATGCCCGTGTGCATCGTTTCGACGGGGTACGGGACCGACGAGAGCAAATCCACGACGGATGACGCCGAAGGGAGGTTCTCCGAGTCGGTGAGCGTCTGAAGGACCGGGTCCCCATCGACCAGTTGGACGCCGTCTTCCGTCGTCCGTCCGTTCGCCGGAAACGCCGGCGCGAGCAACAGCAGGTCCGGCGTCGCGGCGTCGAGGAGCGCCGTCAGTTCGTCAGCGACGTTCCCGCGGAGCGTCGAGTCGAGTTTCTTGTACAGGACGGGCGCGTCGTGTGCTGCCACGACGGTTCGAACCGAGTCGTACGCCTCCGTCGGCGGCGCTTCCCGCGTCTCCGTGTCGACGACGAGAACGTCACAGTCCGTCGGTGCGTTCGGGTCGAACACGACGTTCGTCCGATACCCCCGACTGGCGAATTGACTTCCGGTGTCGTTCGCTCCGGTGATGTCGTCTGCGATAACGACTGCTTGCAACTCGGTCATACCCACCGGTTCCGCCCCGCCCTCATGAATGTTCGGCCGTTGTATGACAAATGTCAACAATGATTAGAAATGTATTTACATTACAATCATGAAGCAGATTTCATGGCATCGAACGAATGCCGAGACAGCGAGAGGAGTGTCACTCGACGCAGAAACGTCCTGAGAGCCGTCGGCGGCTCAGCAGTCGCCGGGCTTGCGGGGTGTATCGGCGGCGGTGGCGGTGGTTCGGGGTCGACGCCCACGGAAGGAAGTACGACCGGTTCGGTCCAAGAAAACGGTTGGCCGGATTACAGCGGGCGCGAGATGCGCGTCGTCACCGACGAGTGTTCGGACGTGTTCAAGCGTGTCTGGGAGGACGCGTTCGCGGAGTTCGAAAACCGGACGGGCGCGTCAGTCACCCTCGAATGCGGTGCGGAGGGCCAGAGCATCCAAGAGCGAATCATTCAGCTCATTCAGTCCGGCAACCCACCGGAGCTGTTCCCGACGTCGGTGACGCAATCGACGCAGCTCCAGAACCAAGGGACGCTCGCGCCGATGACCGACTTGGTCGAGACGGTTACGGACCGACTGGGCATGCCCCACGAGCGGTCGTTTCTCAAACGCGACGGCGAGCATTACACGATTCCCTTCTTCGCGATTCCCTACCTGCAATGGTACCGAGAGGACATCGCCGAGTCGAAGCCGGACTCCTGGGAGAACATGGTCAGTTGGATGGAGGAAGCCAGCAACTCTGACGAGGTGACCGACGCGACGCTGCTCCCGTGGTCGACGCACTACTGTAGCGAACTCGTCGCTCAATGCTTCCTCCGGAGTAACGGCGCGAACATGGCGACTCGGAACGACGACGGCGAGGTCGTGGTCTCTATCGACCAGGGAGAGAACCGCGAGCGCTGGATCGAGATGCTCGAATTCCGCAAACAGCTCCAGCCCTACACGGGTCCCGGCTCGGACATCGGCTGTGAGGAGCGAATCAACGCGCTTCACACCGAGTCGGCGGCGCACACGACGTACGGCGGTGCGCGGCCGAAGATTCAGTCGATCGAACGCGACCGCGACTTCCACCAACACATCCGCGCCGAGCCGATTCCGGGCCCCGACGGCCCCGGAGAGTTCTTCGGCGTCATCAAGTCGATCTGTTCGTTCGAGGGGTCGAACACGGACATGGCGAAGACGTTCCTCGACCGATTCATCTTCCAACCGGAGTACTACGAGCGCTACATCAACATCCAGAACGCGCCGCTGTACCCGAAACAAAAAGAGGAGATAGACATGCGGGAGAAGCTCCCGGACTCCTACACCGACGAGGATATCGCGGCGTGGAAATCTGTCACCGACGCGATTCCGCCGGCGCACGAGACCAGCCCACCGAACCCCTACGTCGATTCGATCTTCACGACGCGACCGGGTTCGACCGCCATCTCGCTCGTGATCAGCGAGGACATGGCACCCGGCGAGGCGGTCGACCAGGTCGCCGAGAGCGCCCGCGAGTCGCTGAACCAGGCGAAAGGGCCGTAGCGATGCGTGACTCACGTCACAGCCACCGACACCGGAGGCCTTCGTCTCGACGTGTCGAAGGCCCCGTAACCGCGACAGCGGACTCCGTTACATTCCAAACGACACACCGATTCACACACGACCCCAACAACAGATGACCAACGAACTTCACGGCGTCAATCCCCCGCTTATCACCCCGCTCGACGCTGACGGCCAACTGAAAGACGACGCGTTCAGAGACGAGATTCGCTACCATCTCGACGCCGGCGTTTCCGGCGTCGTCGTCGGCGGAAGCACCGGCGAAGGGATGCGGATGAGCAACGACCAGCTCCAGCACCTCTACGAAGTCGCGGTCGACGAAGTCGACGGCGCGGTTCCCGTGGTCGCGGGAGTCATCGCGCGGCAGACGCGCGAGGCCACCACGAAAGCGGGGCTCGCTCGCGATGCCGGCGCTGACTTCCTCATGGTGATGCCACCGACGGGGTACGCCGGCTCGCATATGGCTGACAACGACTCGATTCGCGACTACTACCGCGCGATTGCGGACGTCTCGGAGCTCCCAATCGTCGTTTACGACGTCATGTCGTTGCTCGACCTCGACGCGGAACTCGTCGGCGACCTCGTCCGGGAGATTCCGGAAGTCGTCGGTATCAAGGTCAGCAGCACGCTCGGCAACTTGACGCACTATCTCCGAGCTATCGGCGACGACGGCTTCGTGCTCGGTGGGATGAGCATCGCGCAGTTCCCGACGTACACGCTGGGCGTCAACGGCGGTATCGTGGGTATCAGCAGCGTCTGCCCGCGTATCTCCGTCCAAATCTGGGAAGCTACCCAACGCGGCGACTACGACCGCGCTCGCGAGCTTCACCTCTCTATCGTGCCGCTCATCCGCGCCGCGATGGAAGACTACGAGTCGAACTTCCCCGCTGGCGAAAAAGCCGCCATCGACGTCCTCGGGCGCGACCCGGGCCATCTCTTCCACCCGTTCGACGAGGTGACGAACGGCGACGAGAAACGCGCGGCAATCGAGCAGGCCGTCGCACACATGCGCGAACGAGGAACCAGAGAAGTGGTCGCCGCCGACGATTAGGGCAGTCGTCTCCCGCCCCGAATCTGTCTGCCGTCCAACCGCGACGCAGATTTCCGGTGTCGCTCTTGTCTGCGACGACCCGGCGTGCAGTCGGCGTCCCTTGCCGATTTCTTTTCCGTGCCACCTAGGCACCGACCTCGAGGCGTGTTCGGTTCGGAACCCGCAGCACCCGTCACTCGTGTGCCACCGCTGGTGGTTCTTCCAGACGGTTCGTAAAAGCCCGCTCTCGGGCCGGTGTTACCAGTCGACCCAGTCTCGGTCGGCGATTCGTAGCTCGCGGTCGATATCGTCGATACGAGCGAGTTCGTCCGACGCGAGTTCGATATCCGCGGCGTCGAGGTTTCCACGGATGTGGTCTTCGCTCGACGCCTTCGGGATTGGGTGGACCCCGTCTTTCGAGAGCAGCCACGCGATGGCGACCTGCGCCTCGCTGAGCCCGTTTTCGCGGGCGATGTCGGTTATCTCCGGAATCTCGAAGACCTCGCCGCGGGCGAGCGGCGAGTAGGCGACGACTTCGATATCGTGACCGCGACAGTACTCGATGAGGTCCGGTTGCGGGAGCAGCGGATGCAGTTCGACCTGATTGACGGCGATTGGAACGTCGCAGGCGGCCCGCGCCTCGTCGAGCAGGTCGGCGGTGAAGTTACTCACGCCGACGTGTCGAATCAGGCCCTCGTCCCGGAGTTCGGCGAACGCGCCGAGCGTGTCGGCGGGGTCGTAGTCCTTCGCCGGCCAGTGCACGTAGAGGACGTCGACGTAGTCCACGCCGAGGCGGTCGAGGCTCTCGGAGACCGCTTCGGGGACGCGGTCGGACGCGAGGTCGCCCGGCCAGAGTTTCGTCCCCAGCGTTATCTCCTCGCGGTCGACGTCCGCACGCTCGATTCCGTCGCCCACGTAGGCCTCGTTGTCGTACAGTTGCGCCGTGTCGATGTGGCGGTAGCCCATCTCCAGCGCCGTTCGGACGCTCTCCGCACAGGCGTCCGGGTCGGTGTTCTGCCACGTTCCGAAGCCCACTCTCGGCTCTCCAAATACCATGGTCGTCAGTACGTTCTCGCACACTCCTATAATAATCTATGGGGGCGGATACGTCCTCGTCGGGTCGCGCTCCGCCCGCTTTCGTCTTTTTCACTCGCCCCGGTGACTACGGTGATGGGAAGATTTTTACCGTTGGTTCATGAAGAATCGGCACGTTCCATGAGTACAATCAACAAGCATGGCTCTCGGGCTCGAGAACTACGAGACGAGGTGTTCGAGTTTCTTTCGAAGAAGAAGGTACTGGCCGCGCTGACGATTCTCCCGCCGATGTTGCTCTTCACGTTCGTGAATCTCGTTCCGATTGTCGGCGTCATCGGCGCGAGTTTCTTCAGCATCAACGCGTTCTCGAACGAGTGGCAGTGGATCGGTGTCGCGAACTTCGAGACGCTCCTGTCGAGCGATTCGTTTTACGATGCGCTCAGCCGGTCGGTCGTCTACGCGGGCGGTTCGGTCGTCATTCAGGTGGTCTTCGGCACTACCCTCGCGTTGCTACTCAATCGGTCGTTCAAGTTCGTCAACATCGCGCGGACGTTCGCGATTCTCCCGTATCTCATCCCGAACGCGGTCATCGGCTTCATGGCGCTCTGGATGCTGAACTCGCAGTGGGGAATCGTCAACCAACTCGCCGTCCAGATCGGACTCACCGAGGGGTACGTGTCGTTCTTCGGCAATCAGGGCTCTGCGATGCTCGCGGCGATTCTCACGAGTAGTTGGAAGGACTCCATCTTCGTCACGGTGATGGTGCTCGCTCGGTTGCAGGCCATCCCGGAGAGCTTCTACGAGGCCGCGAAGATGTCCGGTGCGACGGCGTACCAACGCTTCCGGGATATCACCCTCCCGAACCTGAAGGGTGTGTTCTTCATCGTGTTGCTGCTGCGTGCGGTATGGATGTTCAACACCTTCGACTACATCTGGGTCCTCACTCAGGGCGGCCCTCGCGGGGCGACGACCACCGCACCCATCTACGCGTACAACGTCGCCTTCGGGACGAGTCGACTCGGTATCGCGGCGGCCGTCTCGACCGTGTTGTTCCTCGTGTTGTTGGTCGCGGCGGTGTTGTACTTCCGCATCTTCGAACCGTCCGCGGAGGTGCGTGCAGAATGAGCATCCGCAACGACATCGGGCGGAAGTGGTCGAGCGTCAAGCAGCGAACCGTAGACAAGCCGTGGAACCCGCTGACGCACCTCTCGCACCAAGGTCGGTCGAGAGGGTGGAACCTGCTTTTGAACGCCCTGTTGGTGCTGCTGCTCTTCGTCGTCATCTTCCCCATCTTCTGGATGGTCAGCACGGCGCTGCGGCCGACCGACATGATCTACAACGTTCCGCAGACGCTGTTGCCGCAGACGTTCTCCGTCGAGAACTTCGTCAATACGTTCGAGGGGACGAACTTCCCGACGTACTTCACGAACAGCATGATTCTCTCGGTCGGCGTCGTCGGCGTCACGACGTCGATGTCGACGCTGGCCGGCTACGGGCTCACGCGCATCGACATCCCACACAAGAAGACGTTCGCGAGAATCATCCTCTTCGGGTACATGTTCCCGCAGATTCTCCTCGCGATCCCGATGTTCATCTTCTGGAGTCGCATCGGCCTCATCAACAGCCACCTCGGTCTCATTCTCGCGGTCACGGCGACGGCGCTTCCGTTCGGTATCTGGCTGATGTGGAAGTTCTTCCAGAACGTCCCCATCTCGCTCGAGGAATCCGCTCAGATGGCCGGCGCGTCGCCGTTCCGCGCGTTCTACGAGATCGCACTGCCGATGGCGAAGCCCGGCGTCATCGCGGTCGCGATTTTCTCGTACGCGACGGCGTGGGGGGCGTACACGATTCCCCGCATCATCATGCCGACCAGTGAGAACTGGCCGCTGACCGTCGGTATCCACATGTTCACGATACAGAAGCAGACGCTCTGGGGGGAGGTGATGGCCGCGAGCGTGATGATGGTAATCCCGGCGTTCATCTTCGTCTTCGCGCTCCAGAAGTACCTCCTCGAAGGCTTCGAAGTCGGCGGACAGATGTAACGCTCGACCGCAGTCCTGTGCCCTCGTTTTTCGCTCGCAGTCGAGCTGAGAATCTGCATCCACCGAAACGTATAATGGGACCGTCTCACAAGATGTGTGTGGTTGTTAATCATGACTATTGAGGTCAGTTCCCTGCGGAAAGAGTTCAGTTCGCCGTCCGGCACGATAACGGCCGTCGATGGCATCGATTTCAGCATCGACGAAGGCGATTTCTTCACGTTCGTCGGCCCATCGGGCTGCGGGAAGACGACGACGCTCCGCTGTATCGCGGGGCTCGAAACGCCGACGAGCGGGAGCATCCGATTCGATGGCGAGGACATGACGGGGAAGCCGGCTCACAAGCGGAACTTAGCGATGATGTTCCAGAACATCGCTCTCTACCCGCACATGAAGGTAAAAGAGAACATCTCCTACCCGCTGAAAGTCCGGAACGTTCCGAAGCAGGAGCGATACGAGAACGCCGAGGAAGCCGCGGACATCATGCAGATTCGCGAGTTGCTGGAGAAGTACCCCGGCGAACTCAGCGGTGGCCAGCAACAGCGGGCGGCCTTGGCGCGAACCATCGTCCACGAACCGGAGGCGTTCCTGATGGACGAGCCGCTGAGCGACCTCGACGCGAAGCTCAAAGTCGAGATTCGCAAGGAAATCCAGCGCGTCCACGACCGCGTGGAGAAGCCGACAATCTACGTGACGCACGACCAAGAGGAGGCGATGACGATGAGCGACCGTATCGCGGTGTTCAACGACGGCGGCATCGAGCAGATCGGGACGCCCGACGAACTCTACCAGCGGCCGGCGAACCGGTTCGTGGCGAACTTCATCGGCAACCCGTCGATGAACTTCTTCGACGGCACCGTCGACCGCGCGAGCGGCGAGACGGTCGTCGTGTCGGTCGACGGCCGCGAGGTCGAGCTTCAGGTGGTCGACGCCACAGCGCTCGGCGTCGGCGACGAAGTCACGGTCGGCGTCCGGCCCGAAGACGTCAGGCTCGACCGGAACGACGGTGATCTCGAAGGCGAAATCACCCTCATCGAGCGGATCGGAAAGCAGATGCTGGCGACCATCGAGGGCCCGCAGGGCGAAGTCAGGGTGACGCTCCCGGCCGACAACTCCTACGAAAAAGGCGAGGTGGTTCGCCTCGCTATCGAGACTCGGGCGACGCATCTCTTCGATTCCGGCTCCGACGACGTCGTGACCCGCGGCCCGGACGTATGACGAGGTGACCGATGCACTGGCTACGTCACCGCGGCTCGACCGTGCTCGACCGCGTCAGGAATCCAGCGTACACGGGTGATAATCGGTGTCTCCCCTGTACCGGCGTGAACGCCGTTTTCGCCGTTGCCCTCGCCGGAGTCGTCGCGTGGGCGGGGTCGCCGCTCTTGGGTGCTGTCTCACTCGCGGCGTCGGCCGCAGTCATCGGTCTCCGGGGGTATCTGATACCGGGGACACCGACCCTGACACAGCGATACTTCCCCTCGCGGGCGATGGCGTATTTCGAACACGGGCCGGCACGGACGGCCGTCGATTCGCACCCGGAATCAGTTGACGTGAGCGACGGCGACCGCGACAACGTCCTCGTCGAACACGGCGTGCTTGTGCCGTGCGACGGCGGGGCCGATTTCTGTCTGACGGACGCCGTTCGTCGTGCGTGGACGGACGCACTCGACGCCATCGGTGCCGACGTAGACGCCGCACTCTCGGAGTCCGCGCTCGTCGATGCCGAGCCGTCAGAGTTCGTCGTCGACGAATCGGCCGGCGACTTCGCCGTCTCCGTCGATGGGGCGCACGTCGGTCGGTGGCCCTCGCGCGAGGCGTTCCTCGCCGACGCGGCCGGTGCGGTTGCGCTGGCGAGCGAACTCCCGGAGTGGCACGGGCTGTCTTCGCGAACGCGAGGCATCGCCCTCGGCGAGCTTCGACTGTTCCTCGACCGCTGCCCGACCTGCGGCGGCGACCCCGACTTTCAGCAGCGAACCGAAGCGACGTGCTGTCGGACGCGAACTGTCACGACGATGCGATGTGCGGACTGCGACGCCTCGTTCGTCGAAGTCGTCGGCGCGTGACCCGCATTCACCACCGTCTGCGGTATCTTTAATATCTCCGCCCCAACTCTGTGAAACAGACGCATGCTAGCTTCACCCAAGAGAGTCGAGAGTGCCGAACACACCGTCGTCTACCACGGTGACGGCGAGTTCTCGGCGTGGCCCTTCAACGGCGGGATGTGGAAGACCGACGACGGCGTGGTCGTCGCGTTCATCAACCACGACTGCGACTATTCGGTGCCCGAGAACCTCCACGACGCCAAGGTCGTTCGCTACGGGAGCGTCGTCTCCCCGACCGAGAACAAACAGAACCAACTGAGCCACGCGCGCATCGAGACCTACGGCGCTATCCGTGCGATGCGAACGACCGACGGCGGCGACACGTGGACGGACGACGGGGTCATCTCGGATAACGTCGAGACCTCCGAACAGGTGCTCTACGACGAGATTCCGGACGTCGAACCCCACGACTTCTCGAACCGGGATACCCTCATGGCCTGTTGGTCGTCTCCGCATTCAGCGGCCTCGGACGCGGTTCCCTGGGTGAAGCTGTCCGACGACGGTGGGGACTCGTGGAGCGACGCGAAGCGCCTTCCGATGTTCGACTTCGAGCGAATACAGGGCCGTCCGTCGTACATCACTCGCGAAGACGGCACGCTCCTGTTGATGCTGACGGGGAAGACGGGAAGCGACCCCCACGACGTACCAATCGTGTACGCGTCGTTCGATGGGGGGCAGAACTGGACGTTCCTGTCGCAGATCGACGGGAGCGAGAAGTACCGCATGCTGTGTCCCTCGCCAGTTCTGCTCGACGACGGGACGCTCGTCGCGGCCGTTCGGTGTAAGATCTCAGTCGACTGCGAGTGGACCGAAATCTACCGCTCGACCGACGACGGGCGCAACTGGTCGTTCGTCTCGCGCGTGAACGACCTCGGCGCACCGAGCAAACTCCTTGAGTACGACGGGTCGCTCGTGTGCATCTACGGCTACCGCCACCCGCCGTACGGCATCCGCGCCCGCGTGAGTCACGACGACGGTGCCACGTGGAGCCGCGAATGGATTCTCCGCGACGACGGCGCGAACTACGACCTCGGCTACCCGCGGGCGGCCGTGCTCGACGACGGGACCATCCTCGCCACGTACTATTTCAACAAACAGGACGACGATGTCGCCGTCGACGGGGGTCCACGACACATCGCGGCCACCAGATTCGACCCGACAGAACTACTCACCGAGCGGTGATTTCCCGGCGAACGACCTCGTACCCGCGCTTTTGCCACTAGCCGTGGCACCGCCTCGTCAGGTGAGTCGCCGTTTCGATGCACTCCTACTGGTGTCTCGCTCGTCGTCCGCGGCGCAGTCCGCGGGACCGTTAGTCTCCCCGAGTAGGCATGCGACGATGTCATCGAGGACGTAATTCTGACAACAAAATATTGTATGGGATATACAATATCATGGAGAGCATGGAAATCCCTCCGGTTTGGGAAATATTAATCCTAAGCCCAAAATAGCTTTTTATTACACTTCTTAATTGGACAGTAACACATACACTACTGGATAGTGTATTTAATACGATAGCTAGTTAGGATAATTTAGTTAACCGATTCGCACCGATGCGTCACTCCCGTGATATAGTATTCCGTATTTAATACTATACTACCTGGTGCTCTCGGGAGATCGACTTCGCCATACACTACCTGTGGAAGCTCGAAGTGAACGCTATCCACCCGGTCGCGCGCGACGCTCCCGGCGGCTACCGAGGCGAGAAAGCCCCCGCTACGTGCGGTCGAACTCGTCGTCTATCATCGCCAGCGCCCCGCCGGCGTTGAACAGCAGGCGGCTCACGACCACCCACGTCGGCACCGCGAGGACGACCAACGCGACGGTACTCGCCACGGGCGACAGCGGCGGCAACAGCCCGCGGTAGAACCACACGATGGCGAACGTCAGGACGATGCGGAGCATCGGCTTGACGGCGACGCTCATCTGTCGTCGTCACCCCGGCCGTCGGTGACGAGCGTCGGCTCGGCGTCGAAGTTCTCGATGCTGAACCGCTCGTCGACGCCCTGCGCGGCGCTCGGGACGCCCGCGCCGGTCTCGAACTCGTCGACGTGGATGCAGGCGGCCTTGTGGCCGCCGGTCGCGCCCGCCACGTCGTCCAGCGTCGGGTCGACCGACGTGCACTCCTCGGTCGCCGCGGGGCACCGCGGATTGAACGAACAGCCCGACGGCGGGTCGAGCGGCGAGGGCACCTCGCCTTCGAGCACCTGTCGTTGCCGGGCGAGTTCGGGCACCGGCTGGGGAATCGCGCCCAACAGCGCCCGCGTGTAGGGGTGCTGCGGGTTCGAAAACAGCTCGTCGGTGCCCGCGAGTTCGACGATTTCTCCGAGGTACATCACGGCGACGCGGTCGCAGACGTGGCGAATCACGCTGAGGTCGTGGGCGATGAACAGAAGCGTCAGGTCGAACTCCTCCTGCAAATCGTCGAGCAGGTTGAGAATCTGCGCCTGAATCGACACGTCGAGCGCGGAGACGGGTTCGTCGGCGACGATGAAGTCCGGGTCGACCGCGAGCGCGCGGGCGATGCCGACGCGCTGGCGCTGGCCGCCGGAGAACTCGTGGGGGTAGCGGTTGGAGTACTGCGGCGGCAGGCCGACCGTCTCCATGAGTTCGTCCACGCGAGCGTCGCGTTCGCCCTCGTAGAGGCCGTGAATCTCCATCGGCTGTTTGATGATTTGGCCGACGGTCTTCCGGCGGTTGAGGCTCGACGCGGGGTCTTGGAAGACGATTTGGATGCGCTTTCGCATCTCCGTCATCTCCCGGTCCGACAGCGCCGTCAGATCGGTGCCGTCGTAGCTGACCGTCCCTTTCGTGGGCTCGTCCAACCGGAGGACCGACCGCGCGGTCGTCGACTTACCGGAGCCGGACTCGCCGACGAGCCCGAGCGTCTCGCCGCGCTCGATGTCGAAGGAGACGCCGTTGACGGCTTTCACCGTCTCGTCGGCTCCGAGCAGGCGGTCGATGAAGCCGTCGTTCTGGGTGAAGTGCTTGTGGAGCCCCGAGACGGACAACAGCGGGTCGTCGCTCATCGCAACTCACCTCCGTCGGTCGCGGGGGCCGCGGGGCCGCCGCCGTCCGCCTCGGTGCGCTCCGTCTCGATGGCCGACGGCGAGAGGTCGTAGCCGCGGGCGTGGAGACACGCCGCCTCCCGGCCGGGCTCGACCTCCCGCAGTTCGGGGTCGTACGACTCGCACTCGGCGGTCGCGTGGGGACACCGCGGGTGGAACGAACAGCCCGACGGCAGGTCGGTGAGGTTCGGCACGTCGCCCTCGACGGGCGTCAGCCGGTCGGTGTCGTCGGTCAGCCGCGGAATCGACCGCATGAGGCCGCGGGTGTAGGGGTGCCGCGGGTTCTCGAAGAGGTCGTCCACGCCGGCGCGCTCGACGACGCGGCCGCCGTAGGCGACGGCGACGCGGTCGCAGGTCCCGGCGACGACGCCGAGGTCGTGCGTGATGAGGATGATGCTCATCCCGTACTTCTCCTGGAGTTTGTCGAGGACGTTGAATATCTGCGTCTCGATGGTCACGTCGAGCGCCGTCGTGGGTTCGTCGGCGATGAGCACGTCCGGCTCGCAGGAGATTGCCATCGCGAGCAGCGCGCGCTGACGCATCCCGCCGGAGAACTGGTGGGGGTAGTTGTCCACGCGCGAGGTCGGTTCGGGGATGCCCACGTCGGCCATGAGTTCGATGGTCCGCTCGCGGGCCGCCGCGTCCGACACGTCCTGATGGGTCTTGATGACCCGGCTAATCTGGTCGCCGACGGTGAACACGGGGTTGAGGCTCGTCATCGGGTCCTGAAACATCATCGCGATGTCGTTGCCCCGAATCGACCGCATCTCCGCCTCGCTCTTTTCGAGCAGGTCGTCGCCGCGGTAGCGGACGCTCCCCCGCTCGATGCGACCGGGGCTGTCCACGAGTTGGAGCATCGACAGCGCGGTCACGGACTTGCCGGAGCCCGACTCACCGACGATGCCCAGCGTCTCGCCCTCGTAGAGGTCGAACGACGAGCCGTCGACGGCCTTGACCGTCCCCTCATCGGTGTAGAACCGCGTGACGAGGTCGCGGATTTCGAGTACCGGCTGTTCGTCCGGGTCGGCGCTCATCGCTCGCCTCCGTCGTTGCGGGGGTCGAGCGCGTCGCGCAGGCCGTCGCCGAGCAGGTTGAACCCGAGGATGGTGACGACGATGACGAGGCCGGGGTACACCGAGTACCACCACTCGCCGCTGTAAAGGTAGCCGCGGGCGTTCGACAGCATCAGCCCGAGGCTCGCGTTCGGCGGCTGGATGCCCAGCCCGAGGAACGACAGCGCGGCGCTGGCGAGGACGGCCGTCCCCATGTAGAGCGTCCCCTGGACCACGACGGTCGGCAGGGTGTTGACGGCGATGTCCTTCACGAGGATGTGTCGGTCACTCGCGCCGAGGGATTTCGCGGCGTCGACGTAGTCTTCTTCCATCTCCTTGAGGACGGACCCGCGCATGACGCGCGCGAAACTCGGGATGTAGACGACGCCGATGACGGCGATGACCTTCACGATGTTCGGGAGCGTAAAGGAGCCGTACTCCGTGCTTCCCACCCCGAGCACGCCGAGCACCGCGATGGCGAGGATGAGACTCGGGAAGGAAAACAGGATGTCCATAAAGCGCATGACGACCTCGTCGACCCAGGTGTTGCGGTAGTAGCCGGCGATTGCGCCGGCGGTCACGCCGAGCGCCATCGCGAAGCCGACGACGCCGAGCGAGACGGTCATCAGCGTCCGCAACCCGTAGATGATGCGCGAGAGGATGTCCCGGCCGTGGTGGTCGGTGCCGAGGTAGGCCGTCGTCGTGCCGACGACCTCGCCGGCGCTGTTCTCGACGAGCATCTCGGTGCCCATCGGCATCGGGTTGTGTTCGCCGTCCGGTGCCTCGAACTGCGTCGTCGGGTCGTGGGGGGCGAGAAACGGCGCGAATAGCGCGGTCAGGAGCATCGTGAGGATAATCGCGCTCCCCACGAGCGAGAGGGTGTTCTGGCGGAACTCCTTCCAGAACATCTCGAACTGACTGTGGTGCGTGCCGGGGGCTTGCGCGGCGGGCACCGCCTCGTCCGTCTGGTCTGTCGTTGCCATGTTAGTTTCCATCGTGTCTGATGCGGGGGTCGAGGTAGGCGTACAACACGTCCACCGCGAGGTTCGCGAAGACGAACACGCTCGCGATGAACAGGATGAGCGCCTGGATGATGCGGTAGTCGCGGCGGTCGATGGCCAGTATCAGGAGCTTCCCGATACCGGGGAGATTGAACACCGTCTCGGTCAGAATCGCGCCGTTCATCAGTTGGCCGAGTCCGACGCCGATGACCGTCACGACGGGGATGAGCGCGTTCTTCGAGGCGTCCTTGAGGACGATTTCGCGCGCGCCGATGCCCATCGCGCGGGCGGTCTTGACGTAGTCCTGACTGAGCGTGTCCAGCATCTCCGAGCGCATCATCCGGGCGATGAGCGCGGAGTAGGCCGTCCCGAGCGTGACGACCGGGAGGAACAACTGTTGGAGGTTCGCCACCGGGTCGACCCACGGCGGCGTCCAGCCGCCGGTCGCCCACGGGAACGAAAACTGCACCGCGAATATCATGATGAGGATGATGCCCAGCCAGAAGTCGGGAATCGAGATGCCCGACAGCGCGGCGATGCGCGCGGCGTGGTCCGCGGGCTTGTCCTTGCGGACGGCGCTGATGATGCCCGCCGGGATGGCGATGAGAATCGCCGTAATCATGCTGAGAATCGACAGCTCGACCGTCAGCGGGATGCGCTCGACGATGATGTCGGTCACGGGCGTTCCCTGCTGGACCGTCCACGACACGCCGAAGTCGCCTCGGATGGCGTCGAGCATCCACAGGCCGTACTGGACGTACAGCGGGCGGTTGAGCCCCATCTCCAGCCGAATCTGCCTGACGAGCTCCTCGCTGCTGAGCGGGCCGAGCATCACCCGCACCGGACCGCCCGGCGCGAGGTGGACGAGCGCGAAGACGACGACGCTCACCCCGAGGAGGACGGGCAGGCTCAACAGCAGGCGCTTGAGGACGAACCGGAACATGCTCACGGCTGAGTCACCCCCCGGGTCGCCGTTGGGAATCGACGGGATTGGCGCGAACGCGTGTGCATCTGTTCGTCACTCACCCTTCGAGACGAAGCGGTAGTTGTCCTGGAACGTGCCCACCTCGTAGTCGTTGACGGCGTTGCGCCACGCTTCGAGCTTGTTCACGTAGGCGATGTCTATCTGGATGCCGTGTTCGACGAGGTACTCCTCCAGCTCCCAGACGATTTCCTTCTGTTCCTGTTCGTCCGTCGAGGCCTGCGCCTCGCGGAGTTTCGAGACGTACCATTCGTGGCCGTTCGAGAAGTCGCCGTCGGCGTCCTCGGGCGCGGCGGGGCCGCTCGGCGCGTAGATGTCTTCGAGGTCCTCGGACGGGTGGTGCCAGTTGTTGTGGTTGTGGTTGTTGTCGGCGTAGCCGGCGTCGAGCCACGACGTGGCGACCGGAATGGACTGCGCCCAGTCTTCCATCGCGGCGTGCCACGTGTCCGTGCTGTACACTTGGTTGAGGAGCGTGGACTTGTCGACGGCGGTGACGCTGGCTTCGATGCCGATTTTCGACAGCTGGTTCTGGATGACGACGGCCTCGTCTTTGAACCACGACCCTTTGGTGGCGATGATGTCCATCTCGAAGCCGTCGGGGTTGCCCGCGAGTTCGAGTTCTTTCTTGGCCTTCTCGGGGTCGTACATCTGCATCTCCTTGAGCTTCGGCGAGGTCCAGTCGCTGTCGGGGTACCACGGTCCCTTCTGGACCGCGCCCTGCCCGTAGAACACCTCGTCGAGAATCTCCTCGCGGTCGATGCCGAACAGCACCGCGCGGCGGTTGTGCCGGTTGCTCATCGGGTTGTCCTCGGACTCCATCAGGTTCACGTACAGCACCTGCGTGTAGTTGCCGGGGACGGACTCGGTCGTGATGTCCGGCTGGCCGCTGAGGCTCTCGAAGTCCTTCGGAGGGACCTTGTCGGTCAGGTCGAGTTGGCCCGAACGCAGGTTCGCGAGGCGCGTGGAGTCCTCGCCGATGAAGTCGAACTTGAACTCGTCGACGGCGGGCGCGCCGTCCTTCCAGTAGTCCTCGTTCTTTTCGAGGAGGACGTGACTCCCGCTTTTCCACTCGACGAATTTGAACGCGCCGGTGCCCGCGCCGGAGGGGTCTTGCGTGAGGTCGGTCGCGAGGCCGCTGGGCCCTTTCCCGTCTGCGGTGTCGCCGCGGGAGCCCTCGGGAACGATACCCTCCAGGCCGCGCGTGAGCCACCAGTTGAGCGTCCCGAACGGCTGAGAGAGGTTGAGCCGGAGCGTCCGATCACCGACGATTTCGGTGTCCTCGACGAACGGGAGGCGGCTCTTGACCGGCGACTTGTTGTCGGGGTTGAGAATCCAGTCGACGGAGTACTTGAAGTCCTCGACGGTCACCTCGTCGCCGTTGTGGAACGTGATACCCTCGCGGAGCGTGTATTCGAAGGCGGTCCCGTCGTCGACGGGGTCGGGCACCTCGGTCACGAGTCCGGGCTGGAGTTCGGAGTCGGGCGTCAGTTCGATGACCTCGTCGTAGATGAGGCCGCCGATGGTGCTGGTCGCGGTGTCCGTCCAGAGCGCGGGGTCGAAGTTCCACGGCTCCGCGGCGAGCGCGACGTTGACGCGGACGGTCTCGCCCGAGTTGCCCGACGAACTGCTGTCGGTGGTCCCGCCGCTCGTCTCGGTTCCGTCGGAACCGCCGGAACCGCCGGCGTCACCACCGGTACAGCCCGCAAACGCGGTCGCGCCGACCGCGCTCGCGGCCGCAATAAATTGTCGTCTGTCCATGTTTATCTCGGTAATGTTGTCGTCTGACATTGTTTTCTGGAGCTACGTACACACCCTTGTAGCGGTACGCGTGATACCTTAGCTCATGAAACACCGTTATTTATAACTTTGGCAACCTCTCACAATCTTGGTACTATATCGCAATGGAGTCCCATTCGCGTTCGTTGTGCTACCGCTTCCCAAACAGTTTAACCGGGTGGTTGCAATGTCGGCTTCATGGCGTACGCCAGCACGCTCTCCCTGCGAGAGTTACGACAGGACCTTCACGCTCACCCCGAGTCCGGGTGGAAGGAGTTCCGCACGACCGCCCTCATCGCCGCCGCGCTCGACGACCGCGAGTTCACGCTTCACCTCGGCTCGGACGCCGTCGCCGAAGGCGAGCGACTGGGCGTCCCCGACGACGACGCGGTCGCTGCCGCAGTCGAACGCGCACGCGAAGAAGGCGCACCAGAATCCTACCTCGACCGGATGGACGGCGTCACGGGCCTCGTCGCCGAGAAGCGCTTCGGTGACGGGCCGACCGTCGGCGTCCGCGTCGACATGGACGCCCTCGAACGCACCGAATCGAGCGACGAGGAACACCGCCCCGCGAAGTTGGGCTTCGCGAGCACGCACCCCAACGAGATGCACGCGTGCGGCCACGACGGCCACACCGCCATCGGGCTCGGAATCGCCCGCGACCTCGACGACGACGGCGGGTTCGACGGCACGCTCCGACTGTTCTTCCAGCCGGCGGAGGAGGGCGGCCGCGGCGGCAAACCGATGAGCGAGACCGACCTGCTCGCGGATATCGACTACTTCCTCGCGCTCCACCTCGGCCTCGGCAACCCCACGGGGACCGTCATCGCCGCCTACGAGAACCCGCTTTCGAACGCGAAGCTCGACGTGACCTTCGAGGGCGCGCCGAGCCACGCGGGCAACGCGCCCAACGAGGGGCGCAACGCGCTCCACGCGGCGACCGCGGCGGTCCAGAACCTCTACGGGATTCCGCGCCACGCCGACGGGGCGACCCGCATCAACGTCGGGAAGTTCGAATCGCCCAACCCGCAGAACATCATCGCCGAGGAGGCGCGCCTCCGCGTCGAGGTCCGCGGCGGGACCGCCGACCTGAACGAGTACATGCTCGACAAGGCCCGGCGCGTCCTCGACCACGCCGCGGGCATGCACGACGTGTCGGTCGAGACGGGGCTCTACGGGAAGACGGCGACCTTCACGGCCGACGACGAGATGATAGAGGCCGTCCTCGCGTCGGCGGCCGACCTCGACGACGTGACCGAGGCGGTTCCGCGACTCGATATCGGCGGCAGCGAGGACGCCTCCTACCTCATTCGGCGCGTGCAGGAACACGGCGGGAAGGCGACCTACGTCGGCATCGGCGCGAGCAACGAGTTCGGCCACCACACCTCGCGGTTCGACATCGACGAGGACGCCCTCGACATCGGCGTCGACGTGGTGTGTCAGACGATTCGCGCACTCTAACGCGGCGGTCCGACCCGGCTGTTCGACCCCAACCAGCCGCGGGTGTCGCCACCCGTCGTCGCCCTCGACCCGTAGAATCTGCCACGAACACGCACAACTATTATCCGCTGTTCGCGAGTTGAGCCGCACATGCAGGCCTCCCAGCAACGACTCCGCGAGGACATCGAAGCGAACGCCCGTTTCGGTGACATCGACGCGCCGGCGGGACGCGGCCGGACCGTCCTGACCGGGAGCGACGCAGACCGCCGCGCCCGCGAGTTCCTCGTCGAGCGACTGCGTGACGCCGACCTCTCGGTCCGCATCGACGCCGTGGGAACCATCGCCGGGCGGTGGGTTCCCGACGGGGCCGACCCCGACGCGGCCCCCGTCGCCGCCGGCAGTCACCTCGATTCGGTCCCCGAGGGCGGCATCTTCGACGGTCCGCTCGGCGTCTACGCGGCGCTCGAAGCGGTGCGGACGCTCCAAGAACGAGACGCCGGCGCGAGCCTCGACCGCCCAATCGACGTCGTCTCGTTCACCGAAGAGGAGGGCGCGCGCTTCTCGCACGGCCTGCTCGGGTCGTCGGTGGCGACCGGCGCGCGCGACGCCGACGACGCGCTCGCGCTCCGCGACGCCGACGGCACGACGCTCGACGCCCACCTCGACGCCATCGGCTTCCGCGGGACCGACACCATCGACGCCGCGGCGTGGGACGCGTGGGCCGAACTCCACATCGAACAGGGGACGGTGCTGGAGTCCGCGGGCGCGGGGGTCGGCGTCGTCGACGCCATCACCGGCATCACGACCTGTGCGGCCGACATCGTGGGCGAGGCCGACCACGCGGGCGCGACGCCGATGGACGAGCGCCGCGACGCGCTCGTCGCCGCCAGCGAGTTCGTCGTCGACTTCCGGGCCGCGGCCGACGACGTGGCGCAGAACCGGAGTTCGACCGCCGTGGGGACCGTCGGCCAGTTCGACGTGGCTCCGAACGCGCGCAACATCGTCCCCGGCGAGGTCACGCTCCAGATGGACATCCGCGACGTGGACTACCGCGCGATGGACGCCATCGCCGAGCGGGCCGAGGCCGCGCTCGACGAACTCGAAGCCGCCCACCCGGTCGAGACGAGCTTCGACCGCTACCGCGACCAGCGCCCGAGTCGGATGGCCGACGACTGCGTCGCCGCCGCCCTCGACGCCGCCGCGACCGAAGATATCGACGCGAAACGGATGCACTCCGCGGCGATGCACGATACTGCGAATGTTGCCGGCGTCACCGATGCCGTGCTCCTGTTCGCTCCGTCGGCTGACGGCCTCTCGCACAACCCCCGCGAATGGACCGACTGGGCGGACTGCGCGACCGGGGCGTCGGTTCTCGCGGGGACGCTCGCTCGCCTCGCCGGCGCGTGAGTCGCGGCCGACGGCCTGCTCCCGCTGTGACTAATTCTTTGCTTTCAGCCATTTCACGGCCGAATTCGCGCCTCTGCCGCGATTTCGTCGCGGCCGCATCGCCTGTCTCGATATGTGACACGCGGCTCCGAATCATCCCGTGTTTCGCGTGGAACCTCGTATCCCGGCAGTGCGCGGACGCTCGAACGCGAATCGTAGTTTTCCGTGCCGCGTCGGTCGAATCCTCGTCCCGTGAGTTATCAGATTACCCCCGAGAGTCACGCAGCTACGCGCCCTACTCCGGGTATTGTCACCATATGCAACCGCTCTCTAAGCCGTATGCGGCGCGACCGCACACAGCGACGCCGAGCGGTCGGATATCGAGTGCGAAGCCGATTCCACGCATCCGACAATTGGTGAGGGTCCGGCGACGGGCGTCGCTTCGGGCCTGTCTCGGTCCTGTCTCGGGTCGCGCGCTCGTTCACACGCCGGTCGGGCTCCGGTCGTCCCACGGGGCGTCGCTTGCTGGACAATCATCGAGCGATAGCAGCTCTGATAGCCGGTCCCAACACCGATTCCCCTCGTCCGAGTTCGATTGCAAGATATTCGGAACAGCTATCACACCAGATAGACGTTCTGGTAGCATGCCCGAGAACCCCAACACCGATGCGCCGTCCCGCACGCTGAGCACGGTGGACACGGCGGTCAGCGTCGTCCGGGCGCTCGAGGAGTTGAACGGGGCGCGCGTCGCGGAGTTAGTCGACTACCTGGACCTCTCGAAGTCCACGGTGTACAACCACCTTGCGACCCTGCGGAAGAACAACCTCGTCGCCAAGGAGGGCGACAGCTACCACCTCAGCCTCCAGTTCCTGCTTCTGGGCGAGTACGTGCGCAACCAGCAGATACTCTACCAGGTCGGCAAGGAGGAGGTCGAGGCGCTCGCGGAGAAGACCGGCGAGTACGCCCACCTCTCGACCGAACAGCACGGCCTGCGTATCAGTCTGCTCAAGGTGCGCGGCGAGCGCGCGGTCGGCAGCCAGTACCAGCGCTCGAAGATTCAGCGCCCGGACAACCTCCACGCGTCGTCGACCGGGAAGGCCATCCTCGCGTTCCTCCCGCGCAGTCGCGTCGAGGAAATCGTCGACCAACACGGCCTCCCGGCGAAGACCGACGCGACCATCACCGACCGCGACGCGCTGTTCGACGAACTCGACGCCATCCGCGAGCGGGGATACGCCTGCAACGACGAGGAGGAAATCGAGGGACTCCGCGCGGTCGGCGCGCCGATTCGCGACCGCAACGGCACCGTCCTCGGCGCGCTGAGCGTCTCGGGGCCGACGAGTCGCATCAAGGGCGAGCAGTTCCGCGACACCATCCCCGAAATGGTCACGAGCACGGCCAACATCATCGAGGTGAACATGAACATGGCCGCGCGGAGTTCGAACGCCGGGCGCTTCGACTGAGCCGCACCGGCCGACTTCCATGACATCGATAAGCGTGTAATGTCACTCGGGTTCTCGCGCGCTCTGCCGTCCAACGTTCTCGACCAACTCGGTTTGGTGGAACCGACACTCCGTCGCAGACCGCGGACAGTTGCTCGCTTCGCCATCAAAAATATCTGAAATAGTATATTTAGAGAATAGTATCAAAATACTGTATTTTCGGTCGAGTCTCCGATTCCGAACTCGAAATCCGTAGTGTCGTATTTCTGCGTCTAAAGTACGACTATTGGGTGTTTCAATCGCAAGCCCCACGAATTAACAGTGACGAGCTATTGTCCAGACAATCTCGGAATTTTGGATAAATAATGTATTTCTTCTACTATTAATCCCAAAATCGATCATTCTAGTTCGGATATAGTTACATATGGCTAAAATTGTCCCGGTCTCTGCCATCCTATCTTATCTAGAAAGAACACATATATTGTATTTGTTAGTTTGGTTCCTGGCGAGTTCATTCTTCCGCCTCTCCAGTGGGGGACAGACCGCCGGCTCGACGACTGGTTTTCGGAACTGCGTCGTGTCAGGCGCAGAAACAGGTCACGTCAGCACCCGCGACTCGCCGCGACGCCGACAAATCGGGACCGTCAGTCCAGCCGCGCTTCCAACGACTCGACGAGCGAGTCGTTGCCGATGTAGACCGGGACGCGGTCGTGAATGTCCTCGGGCGTTCCCGAGAGGAGCGACTGTTCGCCGTCGGACGACTGCCCGCCGGCGCACTCGATGATGTAGCCGATGGGGAAGCCCTCGAACTGCTGGCGGAGTTTGCCGCCCGGCGCGTCGGTCTGTGCGGGGTACGCGAAGACGCCGCCGTAGTGGAGAATCTGGTTCACGTCGCCGATCATCGACCCGCCGTAGCGGAGCTTCATCCCCTCGGTGCGTTCGGTCTCGCGGGCGAACGCCTCGAACTCGTCGAACCAGCGGTTGACGCGGCCGCCGAAGCTGAAGATGGCGGGGGCGTCGGGGAGCGTCAACTCTTCTCGGAGCGGGCGCTTGACGCCCGATTCGAGGATGTACTCGCTGACGACGCCGTCGCGGGCGGCCACGAGCGTCGTCACCGGGCCGTAGAGGATGTAGCCCGCGGCGAGCAGGTTCTCGCCGCCCGTGGGGAGCGGTTCGTCGTAGATGCTGTACAGTGTCCCCATCACGTTGTTCGGCTTCAGGTTCGTCGACCCGTCGAGCGGGTCGAGCGCGACCGAAACCCCCTCGCCGATGTCGATGACGTCGGGTCGCTCCTCGCTGGCGTACTCGCCGACGCCGTCGAGGGGGCGAAGCCGCTTTAACAGCAGTTCGTCGGCGTAGGTGTCGGCTTCCATCTGGCGCTCGCCGCTCGGGTTCGTGCCCTCCTCGTAGACGCGCCGGCCGGGCAGTCCCGCCCGAATCGACGGCGCGGCCGCACAGAGCGTCTCGACGACGGCGTCGACCACGTCGTCCTCCCGACTCGATTCGTCTGTCATGCGTTCGATACACCCCGCGGAGTCGGGGATGCGTCGAAGCGGTTCGACGGGACGCCGATGGGCGGCGCGCGGACGGGCGTCGGGGTGGTCGTCATTACCTACTGGTCCCGTGGACGAAGTATAGTTCTGTCCCCGCGTGTAAGCGTTGCACCGCGCCCACGACGGAGTTGGCGGCGGGTTTTCGACTCGGACGCTGGTAGAATCTGCGATGTACTGTGTCGGTGAGACTGGCCTTCTGCATCGGGACCCGCCCCCATATATATGGTCTCTCCAAACGGTGCAGTCGAATATGGTCGAGGCGGTCAGTACTATCTTCGGGGTAGTTATTCTTGCTAGCTCGTTGTGGTTTGGCTCCCGAGCGATTACCGCCGGGATGCTCTCGCATTCGATGTCGGTGTCCGAGGCCGACAGTCCATCAACGCTCGTCGATGGCGAGACAGTCGCGATAGAGGGAACGGTGAAGGTCAGGAGCGAACCGCCACTAAGCAACGCTTTTCGGATTGATGAAGGGGCGTCGATTGGTGCGTACGTGTGGCGGCTCAAGGAATCCGAGTCGTATAACTACAACCTTGATGCCGAAGAGCCCGGGGCGGATATGAATCTGATTACGTATGCATCCGGAATCGAGTCTGGAATGTTTACCGTCGACGACGGTCAACGCGAGGTTCGAATCGACACAGGCTGGTTGGCTCAGACCCACGGCAGCGCCGACATCACAACGGTGTCTTCGGATTGGACGGTATCGACCTGGCTGTCGAAGCGTAGCTGGAAATCGCAGCACATCCACCTAGAGGATCACTGGACTGTCACGCCCGTTGCCGATGTAGACGGCTTGGACACGGGCGCCGACGACGAGAGCCTCGATGAGACGTACTTTGAGGCGAGAGCTATCCTCGACGGCGAGGAGTTGGCCGTCTGCGGGGAAGTCACGGTTGAGCAGGGAAGGCCCGTACTCCACGGGAGCGACGAGACGCCGCTGGTGCTTTCTGATCACGGGTTTGATGACTTCCGCAGTAGTCTTCGTCGGCAGGCCCTGAAGTACGGACTGGCCTCGGGCGGATTTGCGGTCATCGCCGCTCTCGCGTTGGGAAGCGGACTGGGAATCGGTTGAAACTGACGGCGTCTAGTGACGCACCGCGCCGGCGCAAGGTCCCTCACGCATCTGTCAGAGAGAACAGATAGAGAAACAGGAGAATCGAACTACAAAACGTTACTGCGCCGTACAGAAGCACAGATTTCCACGAGGAGGTTCGGCTGAACCACTCCGACACGAGAGTGCCGATTGCTGACAGTCCCAGAAGGGCATACACAATCGGCAGTCCTTCTAACGAGAGATAGCCGCCAACGACTTCCACAGCAATCGTTGTCGAGAGGAGTCCACAACAGAGAGCGAGGGGGACAGCGGTGGACCGTCGGTTACTCGTCAACTCCATACCGAGATATGGCAATCAAATATAATAAATTAGTTGTTGCTACGTGGAAGCAGATTACTGCGCGGCAAACAGTCGTTCGAACACGACCGTCGGGAACTGCGGTTCGAGTCGGCTCGGCGGCCGCCCTTTCCGGTCGACGCGCTCCGCCGTGACTCGGCGGGTGATGCCGTCTTCGGCGAGTTCGTAGAGGATGCGCTTGACCGTCGTCGCCGAGAGGTCGACCGATTTGGCGATGTGCTGGCTCGTCGCCTGCACCGACTGCTGTTGGTCGGGGCGCAACGTGAGGAGTTCGTGGAGCACCTGCTGGCGGTTCTCCGGGAGCGAGAACACGCGGCCGAGCGAGACGCAGGGTTGGGGGACCGCGGCGATTCCGGCGGCGACGTCGGCGGCCGTGATGCTCCGGTGTCGGTTGCGGACCGCTTCGTCGGCCGCGCCGAACAGCGCCGCGAGCGCGTCGTGAGCGTCGCCGTCGGCCCACTCGGCGATGTCGCGAGCGAGTCGGTGGTCGAGCGTCCGCCGCGACCCGGCCGCCGACACTCGCGTCATCAGCACGTCGACGAGCACCTGACTCTGGTACGGTTCGAACTGAATCGCGCCGGCCGTGTAGTCGGTCAGCACCGTCTCGTCGGGCGGCGCGCGCCCGATAGCCAGCCAACTGACTTTGCTCGGAAGCCCGGCACAGAGGTCGACGAACGCCTCGCCGTCGAGCGTCCCCGGCTCTTCGAGGTGGTCGACGGCGACGACGGCACCCGTCTTCGGGCCGCCGAGCGCGGCCTTGAGCCGCGACTGGAGCGCCTCGGTCTTGATACCCTGCTTGGGCACGGACTCATCGACGAGCGCGTCGAGCACGGCGTGATAGAACGCGAACGCGCTCGTCGTCTCGCGCGCGTCGACGTAGACGAACCGCGGCGCGAACGTCGCCTGCACGCGGGTCGTCGTGTGGATGGCGGCGTTGTTGACGCTCGACGCGCGGACGAGGTGGTCGAACAGCGCCGTCACGACCGCCGACTTCCCCGACCCCTTGGGTCCGTAGACGTAGGCGTTCGGCGGGAGATGGCCGTCGAACACCGGGTCGAGGTAGTCGAGCAGTCGCTCTAACACCGGTCCGCAGTTCACCGGGTCGTCGGTGTGCGCGACCGGCGAGAGCGAGTCGTAATCGACGAGGAGGCGAGGCTCACCGTCCCGGCGTTGCCGACGTTGGATCCTCGCTTCGATGTCCATGTCGTAGTGGTAGTTCCGAAATGGGAGGTATATCAGTTCTGACTGCTTACGGCTGCGGTACGTCTGTGGTCGCCCGGTCGTCGAACGTGTTCGGGGTAACCGACTCGGCGGTCCCCAGCGAGGTACGACGCGTATGGCAGACACCACCCTCGACGTGCGCGACCTCCCACCGGCGGAGCGCCATCCGAAGATTCACGCCGCGTTCGACGACCTCGACGCCGGCGAGTCGCTGACGATTCTCAACGACCACGACCCGAAGCCGCTGTTCTACGAGATGCAGGCCGAAGTCGACGCGTTCGACGCCGACAACTACACGGTCGAACAACGCGCTCCCGACGAGTTCGCGGCGACGTTCCCGAAGCGGTAGCGCCGCGGTCGCGGGTCGCGGCCGCGAGTCGTACTCGCCGTCCCGACCCGTCTCCGCCGTTTCTCCACTCTCGTCGAATATGTTCGGCGTCACCGGTAGGGCTTCGCGCCGCACTAGTCCGCGTATGAGTGTCATTCCCGCCGATGTCGACACGGCCCGACAGCCCCCGATGACGATTCCGCTCCGGCATTTCGTCGTCGCGCTCGGCTTCCTCGCGGCCGCGGTGGGCCTCCGGGTCGCTCTCGCCGTCGGCGTCGCTCCCGGTGCCGCCCGACTCGCGCACGTCCACCTCCTGCTCGCGGGGTGGGTGTGCGTCACCATCATGGGCGCGATGACGCAGTTCGTCCCGGTCTGGTCCGGCGTCGACCTCTACTCCCGGCGACTCGCGACCACGCAGTTGTGGGTCGTCAGCGTCGGTCTCGCCGGCCTCGCGGGATGCTTCCTCCTCGGGGCGTTCGCGTGGCTTCCCGTCTTCGGTGCCGTCGCGCTCCTCGGCTTCTGGACGTTCGCCTACAACGTCGCGCGCACGCTCTCCCGACTCGACGGCTCCGACGTGACCGAGCGCCACTTCGGTCTCGCACTCGGCTTTCTCGCGGTCGTCACCGCGCTCGGCTTCCTGCTCGCGGTCGACTTCACGCGCCCGCTTTTCGCCGGCGTCGGCGTGAGTCACGCGAGCGTCCGCGCGGCCCACGTCACGCTCGCCGTCTTCGGCGTCGTCGTGACGACCGTCGTCGGCGCGCTCTATCAGCTCGCGACGATGTTCACCCAGACGAAGCTCCGCGGCGTCGACGTGTGGCTCCGCTGCGTCGAGGAGGTCGGCTACCCCGTCGGTGTCGTCACGCTCGCCGGGGGGCGACTCGTCTCCGACCCGACGCTCGCGCGAGTCGGCGGCGCGCTCGTCGCCCTCTCGCTGCTCGGAATCGCCGCGATTCTCGCCCGGCGACTCGTCGAGTCGGCGGTCGATTGGACGCCCATGCTCACCCGGTACGCCGTCGCGGCCGTCGCGCTCGCCGGGTGGGCCGTCCTGACGCTCCCCGCGTGGCTCGCTGACCCGCTGGCGGGGGACCGCCTGTTCGGCGCGCCGGGAACCGGGTCGCTGTTCCGGCTCGGCTTCGTCGGCTTCGTCGTGCTCGGGACGCTCTACCACGTCGTCCCCTTCATCGTCTGGGTCCACCGATACAGCGACCGCCTCGGCCTCGAACCCGTGCCGATGCTCGACGACCTCTACAACGCCCGCCTCGCCCGCCTCGATTTCGGTCTCGTCGTCTCGGGCGTCGCCGCCGTCGTCGCACGCGACCTCGCCGGTCTCTCCCCGGCAGCCGAGACGGCGGGCTGGGCGCTCGTGCTCGCCGGTGTGGCGGCGTTCGCTGCGAACCTCCTGCGAGTCATCTGGCTCCACAGCCCGCAGTCGTTGGTCGGCCGCGCGGCCGCGTCGACTGGCGGTGCGGACGACGGCGCTGACTGAGTCGGCGGGTCAGGGACGGTCTCGTACTCACTCACATCCCGAGCAGTTCGGGTGCAAGAAAGAGGAGTGCGAGCAGGCACGTCAGGACGAGAACCGCCACGACACGCAGGCCGCCGGCCGCTCGTCGTCGGTCCTCCGGGAGCGACTCCGCGAGTCCGGACAGGGCGGTCCCGGCTATCATGAACAGCAGCCAGCTCCCCGACAGAGACTGTTCCACGACCGCGTACTGCCAGTACAACCCCGAGAAGATGAGCGCGCCAGAGAGCTGGACGACTGGAAAGAGGCCGCCGGTGGGTTCGCTGAACAGGCTTTCGTCAACTATGGAGGGCATTGAACGCGTCGTCGCCCGCGAGGGTGAAAAGAGCACCTGCCTTCGCCACCTCGGTCGCGCTCGCGCTGGCTCTCGTTCACATCCGGTCGCTTCCGGCCCCACGTCCCCCGAACGTGTTCGGCCGCAGGCTTACCGACCGTGCGGTCGACGACTCACTCGTGATGCCAGAACACGCCGCGCTCGACGACCTCCCGCCGCAGATGCACGCGCCCGTCTTCGAGACCGACCGTCCGAAAACCGTCAGACTCCGCCTCGAAGCCGGCGACGAGGTGGCGGCGCACTCCCACCCCGGGTTCGATATCGTCTTCCACGTCGTCACCGGCCGGATGGAACTCGCGCTCGACGGCGAGACGCACGAGGTCGCGGCGGGAGAGCTGCTGCGGTTCGGCGGCGACCGAGATATCTCGCCGCGCGCGCCGGTTGACAGCACCGCGGTACTGGTGTTCGCGCCGGCCGGTGACGACTGAACTGCGGGCTCACGACGAACGAAAAACGAACGCCTACTGCTTTTCGCCCGACAGCCGGTTCAGCGCCGCCTCGAACTCCTCGGACAGCGAGACCGGTTCAGGTTCGTCCTTGTCGCCTTCGCCCGTCGGCGTCCCGGTATCGGGGACCGAGTCGTCCGTCTCCGCCGGCGCGTCAGCCGGGTCCATCGCGTCGAGTTCCGCGTTGATGGCGTCTGCCTGCTGGTGCATCGGCGCGACACGGACTCGGACGCGGTCGTAGTCGTGGCGGTCGTCGAGGCCGTTCCACGCCCGGAACGCGCCGACGGTGAGCGTCTTCGACTGCGGGCAAAACGGCGTCGTCGGCGTGAACTCCGCGAGAAGCACCGACGGGTCGTCTCGGTCCTCCGCGTAGCGGAACCCCGCGTTCGGGTGGCGCCGGTCGAGGTTCAGCCGCGCGAGGTTGTAGCCGAACGTCACGTCGTAGACGCCGCGTGCTTCGAACAGGTCGCGGGCGACCCGGTGGACGGCGACGTGGTCGTCGCCGTCGAGGACGCGGTGGCCGTCGAGGAAGGCGTCCGGGGCGGGCAGGTGTTCGGGGACGAACTGGTCGATATCGTCGAAGCGGTCGGCCCGCGACCCGCCACCGAACAGGGATGGGATGTCTGGCATGGTTCGAAGTGGGGTCGCCACGGGCGTAGGCCCACCCCCGAACACGTTCAATTCACTGTTCGTCGGCGCTCGTCGCGGTCGTGGCACGGGTCGATGGTGCTTGGTGCTGTCAAAATTCGTCGTCGCGGGACGGGAGCTACGTGTGGACGGGCCAAAGAGCGGCACAGACGGACCGGACACGGCTCGGAGCGCAGGTTACCAAATATCGCCACGACGGAGACGGTTTCGGACGCACTCAGCTCCGATTTATCAATCGCTGAATCCGGTCGCGAACCTCGTCCGCGGAGTCGTACAGTTCGTTGTCAACCGGAGCGAGCACCTCGTGGATGGGCTTCGACCCGCCTTGCGTTTCGACCTCGTAGTCGCCGTAGTTCTCGACGAGTTGCTCCGTCGTGGTCGGATAGTCCTGAATTTCAAGCGCATCGTCGAGGTCCCCAAGCGGCTCCCCGGGGGCGGGTTCGTCGGCGCGGTCACGCGCCTCTTGGAGCGCCCGTTCGCGCTGGCGCTGTTCTTCGTTGGCCGCTTGCTTGTTTCGGCCCTGTTTGTCGTCTGGCATCCTTGGCACTTCGAAAGCGAACGGGATAATGCTGTGGCCGATTCTCGGTAGTCGCGTCCGACACGCGGGTTCTGTCAGGTCCGGCGGGGGTCAACAGCGTCAGGCAGAAAACCGGTCAGTCCGGGGACGCCCGGTCGGTGCCGGCGCTCCGTTGCGGTCGGAACGGTCGAGTACACGATGGATGCCAACCGGCCTCGGAGTAGCTTTATTTTCGGCCCGATACGGTACACCACTTGCGGAACGATGCGTGCTCACCAATCGCTCGAAATCCTCGTCGTGGCTATCCTCTACATCTGCGTGTTTGTGATAGTCGTCGGACCTGCGCTTGATTCGATAGCCGGCTTGGAAACGCTCTCGGTGGATGCTACGAGGGGCGTTGAACGCACATGGGACTTAGTCTCGAAGCCACAGGGCTGGATTCTCTGTCTCGGCTACGTCCCAGTTCATTTCGCGTACCTGTTCGTCCGCGCACGACTCGCCGGCGAATCGGTTGATTCCTACTGGGACTGACAACCGCCACGACGTGTACTACGCCTCGCTGAACACAGAGTGCGAGTCGGTCACTAGCGACTCGCTGGCGAAATATATTACACGTCCACCAGTACTCGTTCACGTATGCGTTGCAACCAGCGTCTGCCCTCTATCGATGACTGACGTCAACGACGAGTTCGGTAGTGTGTGGGGTGGCGTGAGTACGCTGCTAGTCGCAGTACTCGCCATCGGCGTCTTCGTATTCTTGACGAACCCGACCAATACTGGTGGAGTTATCGCCGGAATCGTTTTGGCCCTTATTGGTCTTGTACAGGTTCTTGCCCCCCGCATCTCGCCGTGGTTCAAACGCCTTAGCCGTCACTGGATTGGCCTGTGTTGGATACTCGTCGGTGGCGGGATAGCGACTCTCGGGCTTGTTGCCTCGTCAACAGCCGGAACGCTCGTCGGTGGAGTTGTACTCGGGGCACTGTTCATACTCTTTGGAAGCGCTGTTGTATTCGGTCGTTGATATCGCCCTCTAAGCGTTGCACGCGTGTGCTCTCAGCACCGAGCGGTTCCGACAGAGACGGACGAAAAACAGCGATCAATGGTTGCCAGTCGGTACAACGGCGCTACTGCGGGTCAGGGTCGGGGTCGAATATCTCGGGGTCTTCCGGTCCCTCGGCGCGGACGACCGCCATACAGCCCTTGCGGACGACGCGGGACAGCGAGTGGTCGACGAGCTTGAAGTCGCCGGGGACGGGCGAACTCATCGTCGCGATGGTCGTGCTCCCCGGCGGCACCTGTCGCGTCTGGATGTGGGTCTGCGGGTCGGTCGTCAGCGACCCCTCGGGGTAGAGCGTCTCCCAGACGCTTCCGATGGGGTGGAAGCTACTGGAGAGGTTCGGCCCCCCGTCGACGAAGTACACCCGGACCGTCTCGTCGAGGCCGACCGTCGCGGCCGGCCCCCGGCCGTTGGGCGTCCACGCGTACTTCTCGCCGTTCATGAGGACGTACGTCGGGTCCTCGTTCCGCATGGCCTCGTAGTCGAAGGCGTGTTGGCCCTCCTCGCCGGCGTCCTTGTCGGTGTAGAGTTCGTGCTGGCCGAGGTATATCTCGTGGTCGACCTCGGGCATCCCCTCCGGCGGCTCGACGAGGATGAGCCCGAACATCCCGGCGCTGATGTGCATGTCCATGTTCGGCACGGCGCAGTGGTAGATGTACGCGCCGGGGTAGGTCGCCTTGAACCGCAGATGTGCCGTCTCGCCGGGGTTCGTCATCGTCGCTTCCGCGCCGCCGCCGGGACCGGCGACCGCGTGGAAGTCGACGTTGTGCGGCATGGTGTTCTCCTCGGGGTTCTCGAACGTCACGTTCACCGTGTCGCCCTGCCGGACGCGGACGAGCGGGCCGGGAACCTGCCCGTTGTACGTCGTGTAGGTGAACGTCACGCCGTCTTCGACCTCCGCGGTCACCTCCTCCGGACGGAGCGTCACGTCGACCTCGGCGGGCTCGCTCCGGTCGATTGGACCGGGGATATCCGTCGGGTCGGCCGCGACTTGGTCCACCAGGTTCGTCGAACCCTGTTGTGTCGGTTCCTCCGTCTCGTCGAGCGACTGCGCGGCGGTCGGCGATTTCGTCGCACAGCCGGCGAGCGATGCGACGCCGCCGAGTCCGAGCCACTGGAGCGTCCGCCGCCGGGTCGTGGATAGCATCTGTGTCTCCCTCCGGTTGAATCGAGTGCCCGGATACTGGTATAAACGGACACTGGTTGTCCGGGTTGGAGACGCGCTCCGAACATCTTCGCGAACCGTACCACGCCGTGAGACGCGGAGAGGCGCGGTCGCTAACGAGCGCGCGAATCCCGAGCAGACGAACGGGGGTTCAGTCGTCGCCGACGAAGCGGTCGCGGCGGTACCGACACTGCTCGCAGAAGAACTGCGCGAGTCCCGCCGGCTGCGTGCCGGTGAAGGCCATCTCGGAGCCGCAGTCGGGGCACCATTCGGAGTGGGTGGTATTCGTGTGGTCTGAACTCATACCACGTACAAACGCATGGGGTATTATTACATTAACGATTATGCCAAATTAGGCACGACCGACACGTTTCGGGTCGAAAACGGTGCCGCTCCCGGCGCTGACGAGGGGCACGCAGGAGGGGTGTCGGAGACCGCCCCGACTCAGGGCTCCCAAATCGCGGTGACGACGCCCTCGTCGCGCTCGGCGGAGCAGTAGGCGAATCCCCGGTCGTCGAGCTTCGGGTAGAGGAACTTCGGCTCGCGGTCGTTAAGCTGGACGAATACGGTTTCGCCGTCGAGGTCGGTGAGGCGGTTCATCGTCTCCGTGAGCGGTTCCGGCGGCGGCAGCTCCCGCACGTCGAGGAAGTCCACCGCTCGCTCGGTCGGTGCGTCGAGTCCGTCGAGGTACGCCTCGTGGTCCATATGCGTGTCGTGGGGGCGACAGCGCAGGAAGCTCACCCCGAACGTGTTCGATTCGGTTTCCCCGGCCAGTCGGCCGAACACGTTCGGGGCGTGGCTCACCTTCCGCGACGCCGAACCGCACGACAAGAGCCATGTCTCGACCGCCACACGTCGACACCGACGCCGACGCCGAAGCCAACACCGACGCGGAGAGTGACGCCGGCGCGCCGCCGACGGCGACCGCCCCGCCGGACCCGTCGAGCATCGACACCTCGCGGCGGCCGTTCGTCCTCATCTGGGAGGTCACGCAGGCGTGCGACCTCGCGTGCGACCACTGCCGGGCCGATGCGACGCCCGCGCGACACCCCGACGAACTGACCACCGCCGAAGGAAAACGCCTGCTCGACCAGGCCCGCGAGTTCGGCCCGGGCCAACTCGTCGTCCTCTCCGGCGGCGACCCGCTGGCGCGCTCGGACCTCGTGGAGCTCGTCGGGTACGGAACCGACCTCGGTCTCCGGATGACGCTCACCCCGAGCGGAACGTCGTCGCTGACGCCCGAAACGGTCGCAGACCTCGCCGACGCGGGCGTCAGGCGCATGGCGCTCAGCCTCGACGGCGCGACCGCGGCGTCGCACGACGCCTTCCGGGGAGAAGACGGGAGCTTCGACCAGACCGTCGCGGCCGCCCGCGCGGCCCGCGAGGCCGGCCTCCCGCTCCAGATAAACACGACCGTCTGCGCCGAGACGGTCGACGAACTCCCGGCGCTCTGCGACCTCGTGGCCGACCTCGGGGCGGTGCTCTGGTCCGTGTTCTTCCTCGTCCCCGTCGGGCGCGGGCGCGTCCTCGATCCGATTTCCCCGGAGCGCGCCGAGCGCGTCATGGAGTGGCTGACCGAAGTGAGCGAGGAAGCCCCCTTCGGCGTCAAGACGACCGAAGCGCCCCACTACCGCCGAGTCGCCATCCAGCGCCGGCGGGACGCGAGCGACGCGCCCCCGACCGACGGTATCGGCCGCCGACTCGGTATCACCGCCGGCGACGGCTTCGCCTTCGTCAGCCACACCGGCGACCTGTTCCCGTCGGGCTTCCTCCCCGCGTCCGCCGGCTCAGTCCGCGACGGCGGGCTCGTCGAGCAGTACCGCGAGAGCGACCTCTTTCGGTCGCTTCGGGACCGTGACGCCCTCCGCGGGAAGTGCGGCGCGTGCGAGTTCCGCCACGTCTGCGGCGGCAGTCGCTCGCGGGCCTACGCACACACCGGCGACCCGCTGGCGAGCGACCCGCTCTGCGGGTACGTGCCCGACGGCTACGACGGCCCGATGCCCGCGACCCGACCGGCGGGCGACTGACGCCTCGGAATAGCGGTCCGCGGGAGCCGTCCCGAACACGTTCGGGGTAACCGCTTGCATCCGTCGCCGCCGAGGTACAGCCGATGACGCGCGACTCCAATCTCACGAGACGGCGTTTTATGGCACTGACTGCGACGGCTGCGCTGTCGACGGCGCTCGCCGGCTGTTCCGGCTCCGGCGGCGACGCCGCGAACGCGGCCGAGGCGGACGGCGACGACGCGACGACCGCCGAATCGACCGCGGAGCCGACGGCCGACTCCGGCGAAGCGACCGGCGCGGAGAGCGGGTCCGGCGGCGGGAGCGCCCCGCAGTTCGACGGCTGGTTCGACAACGTGGACAACTACGACGGCGTCGCGGACGCGACCGGGCAGTCGACGGTGACGGTGACGGTGGGGTCACAGGCCAACGGCGGGGCGTTCGGCTTCGGCCCGGCCGCCGTACGGGTCGATTCCGGTACCACGGTCGTCTGGGAGTGGAACGGCAAGGGCGGGTCGCACAACGTCGCCGCCGAGGACGGGAGCTTCGAATCGGAGTTGGCGGGCAGTAGCGGCCACACGTTCGAACACACCTTCGAGGAGGCCGGGACGTACACTTACGCCTGTACGCCCCACGAGACGGTCGGGATGAAGGGCGCGGTCGTCGTCGAGTAGCGCCCGGTCACGTCGTTTTTCGCCCCGGTTTCGCCCGTCGTCGGTCGGTTCTCCACCGCCCGCGAACTTCTTCTCCCGGTGCGACGAATCTCTCGTATGCCTCGGACCTCGGTCCTCGCCGCCGCGCGTCGTCGCCCGTCGCTCACGTTCGCCCTCGCGGGCGGCGCGTTCGCGCTCTGGTACGTGCTCGCTGAGCCGGTGGTCGCGTTGCTGACCGGCGGCGACCCGGCCGTCCCCTCCGGGCCGATGGCGGTGCTCGTCGTCGGGGGGTTTCTCGGCGGCGGCCTGCTCGCCAGTCTGCTCTGGCGGCGACTCGGCGGGCCGAACTCCCGGGTTCGCGGCGCGCTCGTCGGTGGACTCGTGGGATTACTCGCGCTCCCCGTCCCGATGTACCTGCTCGAACTCGCAGTGGTCGTGATGGAGGGCAGTCCGTTCGAAGCGCCGGTCGGGGTGGGGGCGGTGGCGGCGCTCGTGAGGGGTGTGGTCCTGTTTCTCGTCGTCCCGCTGTTGCTCGGGGCGCTGGGGGTGATTGCGACGCTCGGTGGAACGGTCGTCGTCGGGGCCGTGACCGGACTGGTGCTCGCGTGGGAGTGAGTCGGGAGAGCCGACATCAAAGAGAAACCAGAACGCGTTAATCAGTCGTCGGCCGCGCTGTTGTGTGACAGTCATCTGATAGGTGTGGTGTGACACAGACAGAGGGTGAGTTTAGCACGCCATCGACATCCATTCAGGAAAAATTTCGAGGTAGGGGTCTTCACACTCTGTTCTACCAACAAACCTACAATCAAAACTGAGGTAGTGAGAATGTGCTACCGAATACCTCCGTTAAGTTGGCTCTCCTTGGAATTGCTATCTTGGTAGCAGGTGTCGGTGCTGTGGTTTGGGCAAGATATATTCTATCTTGGATACGCGATTCGAGGAACTGAAACCTCCTACACTTGGTGTGGAGAAACTGGCTATGATAACCGACTCGCGCTCTCTATTCAGCACGACTCCGACAAACTAACAGAAAAGAAGCGGTCCGACAGCCTTCCCCGGTTAGTCGTCGCCCAGGATGCCCTCGGCTACGGCCATGTCTTCGACGCTCGGGTCGTCGGCGGACTGCCGGAGGACGAACCGCTTTCTGACGAGGTCGGCCGCGTAGATGACCGTCCCGAGGATGATGAGCGTGTCGCCGGGGAGCCGCGCCCAGAACAGCGTCTGAATCAGCGGCTGGTCGTAGAAGGCGACGCTCCGGGCGGCGGCGTAGCTCCCGGTGAACGCCGTCTCCAGTTGGAGGAAGCCGACCGGGAGGACGGAGACGAACACCATCAGCACGAGGCCGACGTTCCAACACCAGAAGGCGGCGCGCAGCCACGAGCCGTCCCAGCGCTCGGGGTCGATGGAGAGCTGGAGCATGTAGGTGACCATGCCGAGCGCGAGGAAGCCGAACGCGCCGAACATCGCGGCGTGGGCGTGGCCGACCGTCAGGTACGTCCCGTGCTCGTAGTAGTTGATGAGCGGGAGGTTGATGAAGAAGCCGAGCACGCCCGCGCCGACGAAGTTCCAGACGCCGCTGGCGACGATGAACATGAACGGCAGGCGGTACGGGAACGACTCGCCCGACATCGCGCGGTACTGCCCGAGCGCCTCGTAGAGGATGAACACCAGCGGGATGAGTTCGAGCGTCGAGAACACGCTCCCGATGGGCACCCACATGTCGGGCATCCCGACCCACCAGTAGTGGTGCGAGACGCCGATGATGCCCGTCCCCATGACGAGCAGCGCCTGGAGCATGACGGCCTTCTCGGCGCTCCGGCGGGACAGCAGGTTCATCGACACCAGCGTCAGGCCGACGATGGCGACGATGAAGAACTCGAACGCCCCCTCGACCCACATGTGGACGACCCACCAGCGCCAGAACTCCGTGACGGCGATGTTCGTCTCGGGGGTAAAGAGGAAGCCCGCGGTGAACAGGAGGGCGATGGAGCCGCCGGCGTACAGAATCATGTGCGCCAGTCCGTACGGCGGCTCCTTGTCGAGAAGCGGTTTCAGGCCGCGGACGGCCAGCCCCGCCCAGATGAGGAAGCCGGCGAGGATGCCGAACTGCCAGAGCTTCCCGACTTCGAGGTATTCGAGCCCCTCGTTGCCGAGAATCCACCACAGCGAGCCGTCGATGTAGCCGTTCGCGCCCAGCCAGATGCCCGACATGCCGCCGACCACGACGACGACGATAGCGCCGAGGAGGACGTTGATGTACTTCGACTGCTTCGGCGGCTCGTAGCCGGTCAGAAGCGGCGGGAGGAACAGCCCCGCGCCGAGCCACGTCGCGGCTATCCAGAGAATGCCGAGGTCGATGTGCCACGTCTTGGCGATGGCGAACGGGAGCAGTTGCAGGATGGGCACGCCGAATATCGACTCGATGCCGAAGAAGCCGGCGCGCTCGATGTAGAAGTGCGCGAGTAAGCCGCCCAACAGCACCTGCGCCAAGAACAACCCGGCGGCGACCGGGATGAACCGGAGCGCCGCCCGCTGGCTCGGGAAGACGCTCACGTCACCGGGTTCGGGCACCGTGATATCCTCGGCCGACGGCTCGGGGAGTTCGACCGACTTGTACAGCCAGATGCCGAGACCCGCCCCCGCGACGAGGAGCACCATGGCGATGACGCTCCACGTCATCGAGGCGGCGGTGGCGTCGTTCCCCGCGCCGGGCTGGTACGGCCAGTCGTTCGTGTACGAGTGAGTGCCGTCGGGGCGGTCGGTGTGGGAGAACCACGCCGTCCACATGGCGAAGTCCGCGAACGCCCGCGCCTCCTCCTCGGAGTCGATCATGTTCACGGGCACGCCGCGCTCGTGGTCGCCCTCGTGGTAGCGCTCGACGTACTCCTGGCGGACCTGCTCGTGGGCGTACACCTCGGCCGCGGTGTACCGAATCGCCCCGCCCTCGTAGCTGTCGTCGAGGTCGTTTTTCACCACGTCGGCGACGGCCGCTTGGTCTGCGGAGTCGAGTTCGTCGTAGCTCTCACCGTACCGCTCTTGGGCGTAGTAGTTCCGCATGAACCCGACTTTCAAGTTCAGCGCGTCGGCGGTGTAGTCCGCGCCGTAGTACGCGCCGTTGCCCAGTATCGACCCGTGGTTCATCAGGCCGTCTTTCTGGAACACCGTCTTGCCCTCTCGAATCACGTCGCCGTTGGCGACGACGTCACCGTCGGGTCCGACCACCTCGTCGGGGATGGGCGGGGCCTCCTGATAGGCGAACCACGCGCCCGCACCCATCACGACGAGGTTGAAGACGAACACGACGACGATTGCCTTCGCGATGGTCTTGCGTTGTATCTCCATACACGTCGTGGTTCACACGCCTCGTATAGGCTCTACACGTCGCTTCCCGGCCTCGCACAGCTCGGACGAACATGTTCGGATTGTCGCTCTTTGAGTCGGAAGTCGTCTCTCGAACTGTATGACGACCGACTCGCGCCCCGCCGACCACGACCACGAAACGCCCGACACGGCGACCGACCGCGTCCACGACACATCGTGGTCCGCGAACCTCGAACTCCCGCGACACGCCGCCGACCGCGACCTCGTGGTTTCGGAGGCCGTCGACGCGGTCGAACACACGACCGCCGGCCACCACGTCAACCTCGTCACGCACGGCGACCACGGCCACCCGGAGACGTACCTCTACGACGCGCTCGCGGAGCGGTTCGACGGCGTAGAATACGAGTACGTCGAACAGTGCGGCTGCGGCGGGCACGTGACGCGGGTGTACGTGGAGTAGTCGCAGTCTCGGTTTCCCGCGCCGGAACTCCGTTCTCGGCGCTCGCGACGATACGATTCTCAGTTATCCCGACGGTTCAGCGGTTTTATCGTCGGCTTCGGTTTCGGCGAAGAACTCGAACGCCAACTCCCCGTCGAGGACGTGCGTGTGCTCGAACGCCCCCGTCTCAACGAGTTCCGCGGTACTGTCGACGACGAGTCTGCGGGCCGAGTCCGGCCATTCGGTGACCGCGAGGTTGATGAACGCGGTTTCGTCGGCGAGCTCGCCGAACCGATGGACTTCGACGACCGCGGCCGTCTCGTCTCGGAACAGCGACACGGACGGATGGGGACTGTGACCGGCCTCGAACGGCCCCCGTAGCGAGAGTTTTGGCGGGGTCCCGTCGCCGTCGGGTGCCGTAAAGCGCTGTGTGAGCGACCGCAGTTCGGTGTCGCGAGAGTGCGAAATCGAGACGGCGAGCGGTCTCGGGAGGGGCCCTGAAGTGGGGTCGACGCCCACGGTGGCGAGGTCTCCGTCGTCTCCGTCGTCTCCGTCTCGGTCGAACTGGAGGTACTTTCCCCTGTCTCGGGGGTTGTCGTCGGACTCGACCGCCGGGTCGGTATGTTCGGTTCGCGGACTGAGCGAGCTACATCCCGCGGTCAGGGTAGAGGCGGCGGTCAGTGCGGACGCGAGGAACGCGCGGCGGCGCATAGTTGTCAACACGTTGGCGGCAGTAACAATGTTCTGGACCGGTGACACGGCAGTGAGTGCTTCGGCAGGGTCCCAGTTCTGTTCGCTGTCGTCCGGTCACAACCGCAGCACACCGCCGACCGCGACCCTGATTGTTGCGGAGGCGGCCGCCGCGCTCGCGTCGATGCTGTACCTATTTATCTGGGAACGCGGATGACACGTCTATGGCCTCGCAACTCGTTTTGGCCCTGCTGGCAGGCGTCTTCGCCGGAGCCCTGTTCGGCCTGATAGAAACACCGATTCCGGCCCCGCCCAACCTCGCCGGAATCTTGGGTATCGTGGGAATTTACCTCGGATACAAGGGAATCCAGTGGTTGGGGCTCCACGTCGATATCTCGGGGGTGCTCGCGTCGCTGTTCTGAGCGCGTAATTCGAGAACTCGGAAGCGCCCCGCCTCGGAAATACCACCCGCCGCAGACGACTTACGGCTTCTTCCCCTTCGGGTGCGTCTCGCCCGCCGACTCGCCGCCCTCGCCTTTGAGCCACATGAACGCGCCGAACAGCGCGGGCGACGCCAGCATCGCGCCGAACGTTCCGGCCAGCGCGATGCCGCCGAGGCGCTCGGTCCCGGGGTCACCGAACGGCTCGGCCACCTGCGCGTTCGACCCGCCCTCGTCGTCGGTGACGACGACTGCGCCCTTCATGCCGAGCGTCTTGTGCGGCGTGCAGGCGTAGGTGTACGTCCCGGCCTCCTCGAAGGTGTGTTCGAACGTGTGGTCGCCGGCGCTGACGAGGTCGGATTCGAAGCTCCCGTCCTCGGCGGCGACGTTGTGCGACCCGCCCTCGCCGGACCACGTCCACGCGACGGTCGTCCCCTTCGAGACGCGAATCGCCGCGGGACCGAAGCCGAACGCCCCGCCGTTGGCCTGCGACCCGACCTCGACCGTCACGCGCTGGAGGCCGGTCTGCGCCTCCACGCCGTCGAAGTTCGAGGTGTTTTCGAACCACGCGTCGAGGTCCGCGTCTCCCTCGCCGGCGCTCTCGGTGGACTCCGACTCGCCCTCGCCGGCCGAGTCGGTCGAGTCGGCTGCCTCGGTCGCGGTCGCGCCGCCGGCGTCGCCGACGACGATTGCACCCTTCATGCCGAGCGTCTTGTGCGGCGTGCAGACGTAGGTGTAGACGCCGCTCGAATCGAACGTCCGCTCGAACGTGTGGCCGCTGTCGCCGACGAGGTCGGATTCGAAGCTCCCGTCCTCGGCGGCGACGTTGTGCGACCCGCCCTTCCCGGTCCACTCCCAAACGACGGTCGTTCCGGGGTCGACGCGCACGGCGGCCGGGCCGAAGCCGAACGCCCCGCCGTTGGCCTGCGACCCCACCGTCACCGTCACCGTCGAGCGTCCCGTCTCGTCCACCACCCCGTCGTAGTTCGAGGTCTGTGCGAACCACGAATCGAGGTCAGTCCCCGACTGCGCTCGCGCGGCGTCGGCGGCGCCTCCCAGCGCGGTCGCGGAGACGGCCGCGCCGCCGAGGAGTCGAAGTACGGTTCGCCGGCCGAGCGTCGGAGATGTGGTGTCGTTCGAACTCATGATTGAGGATGGCGAGGCGGTGGACCCGCCCCGCTCGATACTCGACAGTCGGGGGTCCGGTGAAAAGCCCGTCTCGGTGGTTCTCGAACCGCGGCCGGAGGCCGAACATGTTCGGAACTATCTTTGTGCGGCGGGGACGACTTCGTTTCACTACCGATGCCCCGGGCAACACTCTCCATCACGCTCCCCGAGCAGGTCTGGGTCTCCGACCTCTCGGGCCGCTATCCGGACGCCGAGTTCACCGTGCTCGCGGCGATGCCGGCCGACGAGACGGGCGTCGGCCTCGTCGAGATACGGGCGGCCGACATCGAACCCGTCGTCACCACTATCGACGAGTACGACTCGGTCGTCTCGGTGACGATTCTCGAAGCGCAGCCGGAGCGCGCGCTCGTGCAGTTCGAGACGACCGAGCCGCTGTTGATTCTCACGCTCAGCGAGGTGGGCATCCCGCTGGAACTACCCATCACCATCGTCGACGGCGAGGTGACAGTCGAGGTGACCGCGCCGCGGGAGAACCTCTCGGAGTTGGGCGAACAGCTCACGCAGTTCGGCATCCCGTTCGACCTCGTCTCCATCCACCAGTCGATAGACACGGAGTCGCTGCTCACCGACGACCAGTACGACCTCCTCGAAACGGCCGTCTCCGAGGGGTACTACGACACGCCGCGGACGTGCACGCTCACCGAACTCGCCGAGGCCGTGGGGCTGGCGAAGTCGACGACGAGCGAGAAGCTCCACCGGGCGGAGGGCAAAGTGATGAAGGCGTTTCTCGCGCGGGACGACGCGACGGTCGGGTAGGTCTCAGTCGTCGGCCTGGTCGCTGACGGCCGACCACATCGTCGAGAGCTGGTCCGAGGCCGACCGCGACGGCGACGACACCGAAAGCGAGAGGTCGCCGGGTTCGCGCGTCACGACGACTTCCTCGAAGCCGAGCGCGTAGCGGGCGGCGTCGCGGCCGCGGTCGCGTTTTTCGAGGAGCCCCGCCTCGACCATCTGTTCGAGCTTTCGGTACACCGTCGACCGCGGGAGGTCGCACGCGGCGGCGATGTCCGAGGCGGTCATCGGCCCGTCGAGCCGCCTGAGAACCGCCCGACACTGCGGGCTGGTGAGGGCGGCGAACACCGTCTCGAAGTCCGGTTCGAGCGCGTCTGAGAGTGGGTTGGTCGACATCTGCGTGAGAGTGGATTGCTCGGCGGCGACCCGCGCGCCGTCGGTTCGATTCCCGATACACCTCCGGAGCGTATGAAAGTCGTGGAGCACCAGCGTCGGGTCCGGTCGAACCGATGGCCATCGATTCTGACTGGTGCGCCCGAGTCGACTGTTTTCCCGCCCGGTACGTATCGACCATGCCGAACATGTTCGGTGAACTCCTGTGCGGCGGGAACCGGCGAGACGGTATTCCATACCCCCGGGCAACGACCGACTGTAATGCGAAACTACGTCGGTGCACCCGGTTCGACGGTATCGCGTCGCGAATTCCTCGCCGCAACGGGAAGCGTCGGAGTGCTCGGCCTCGCGGGGTGCGCCGCGCCCACGAACGATGACGGCAACGCCGCCGTCGGCGCGGACGAGACGACGGTCGCCCAGACGAGCGAGTCGAGTCTGCCGTACACCAGTCCGCCGGAGGTCGTGCAGGTCGACGAGCAGGGCGGGCAGGTCACCCTCAAGAGCGCGCCGGCGCGCCACGCGGCCCACCCCCTCGAAACGATGGGCGGGCCGGTCGAACTCCCGCAGGTGTGGGCGTTCAGCGCCGACGACGGCGAGCCGAGCGTCCCCGGGCCGATTCTCCGGACGACCGAGGGCAACGACATGGAGGTCACGCTGGACAACACCGACGGGATGCGCCCGCACACGGTCCACTTCCACGGCGTGCGCAAGGCTTGGAAGGACGACGGCGTGCCGACGACGACGGGCATCCGCGTCGACCCCGGCGAGAAACACACCTACACCATCCCGGCGAACGTCCCCGGGACGCACCTCTACCACTGTCACTACCAGACCCACCGGCACATCGAGATGGGGATGTACGGCATCCTCCGCGTCGACCCGAAGGGGTACGAGCCGGCCGACCGGGAGTACTTCATGACCGTCCGCGACTGGGACTCGCGGCTCCCCCGGCAGATGGCCGGCGAGAACGTGACGTACGACCCCCGGGACCGGAAGCCCGACGTGTTCACCGTCAACGGCAAGAGCGCGCCGCGGACGCTCCACCCCGAAGACGGCTCGCCCATCATCGTCGAGCAGGGCGACACCGTCCGGGTCCACTACGTCAACGCGGGCTACATGAGCCACCCGATGCACATCCACAACCACCGCTTCCAGGTCGTCGAGAAGGACGGCGGCGTCGTCCCCGAGGCCGCCCGCCACGACATGGACGTGACGAACATCGCGCCCGCGGAGCGCCACACGATAGAGTTCACGGCGGACGCCCAACCCGGTATCTACCTCATGCACTGCCACAAGGTCAACCACGTCATGAACGACAACTTCTACCCCGGCGGCATGCTGAGCGGCGTCGTCTACAAGGAGGCGATGGACACCGATATCTTCGCGAGTCTGATGGAGTACGCCGGCTACGAGGGATAACGAAACGGAGGGTAGCGGCGGTGTGTCCGCTCGCCTCGACGTCCGGCGGCTCGTTTCGTTTCAATCGATTTCCGTGACACCAGCTGGAACCGCTACCTATCGAGTAGCAAAACCGGCCGCTGAATTAGTCCTCACGCCCCGGGGCGTCGACAAACAACGGATCCGAATCGCCGCGTTTTTTAGGCCAACCTAATTCTGGGTTCTTAATGAAGCGAACCAACCCAACGCGTAGAGACCTGCTGGGAAGTGGCGCTGCCCTCGGTACCGCGCTCTTCGCAGGGTGTCTCGGTGGCGGCGAGAACGGAACTGACGGGACGACCGACAGTTCGACCAGCGACCCGAACACCACGGCAGTGGCGTCCACCGATGAGTCGAGCGGCACAAGCGACACCGGTGGGTCGTACACCGTCTCAATCGAACCGATGGGTCCGGTCGAGTTCGACGAACCGCCGGAGCGATGGACCGCGCTGTTACCAACCCTCGCGGATATGGGGTTCGCGCTCGGCGGGGGACAGACGCTCGGCATTCAGAACCACGCGCGCTTCGCGAACGAGGCGTTCGAATCACTGCCCGGTGTCGAGTTCGACGCGGACGCTATCGTGGAGCTAGTCGGAGACGGCGTGCCGAAAGAGCTGGTGTACGAACTGAACGCCGACGCTCACCTTCTGGACCCCAATCTACTGGTGAACTGGTACGGCTGGGACCGCAGCGACATCGAGGAAGTCCGAACCGAGATCGGTCCCTTCTTCGGGAATTTCAGTCGCAAGCACAGCTCGGAGTGGCACGACGGCTACCGCTACTACGAACTCTACGAGATGTTCGAACTGGTCGCCGACGTGTTTCGGGCCCGGCCGCGGTACGAGGCGTTTGTCGACCTCCACGAGGAGATGCTCGATACGATCGACGAGCGAATCCCGCCGGCCGACCAACGCCCGACCGCACTGCTGGTCTATCCGGCCGGTCAAGAGGGCGATGAGTTCTATCCGTTCCGCTTCGATGACGGTGGAATCAGCACCAAGCAGTGGCGAGAACTGCGGCTACAAGACGCGCTTGCGGGGACGGACATCGAACACTTCAGCGGGACCAACAACAGCACAATCGATCTGGAGGCTATGCTCGAAGTCGACCCCGAGGTACTGCTCGTCCGCAACTACGGTGGTGCGTCCGAGTCGGAGTTCCGGGAGGCCGTGGTCGAACCGTTACAGGACGACCCGGTCGCGAGCGAGGTCCGAGCCGTTCAGGACGGGGCGGTCTATCCCGCTGGATATCTCGACCAAGGACCCATCATCAACTTCTATCACACCGAACAGGCGGCCTTGAACATCTACCCGGACGCCTTCGAGGGCGCAACGCTGTTCGACCGCGAACGCGTCGCCGACATCGTCACCGGCGATTTCTAATCGTCGTCGAGGAACACTCTCGCCGTTCGCGCGGCGACTGATTTCCTCCGCCACTGATAGTTTGCTGAGACCGTGCTGCATACAGGGAGCGAGTCGGTCACTCGACTCTCCCGGTCTGGGTGTTAATTATAGAAGAGATACTTGGTATTCATTCCAGTGAAAAACTAACTTTTGGACCATCAATGATATTCACGAGAATTCTCACTGAGTCAGACTTCGTATCCGGCCCAAGTTCAGCTTGAAACAGTTCTGTCGTGGAATTTTTTTGTAGATAAACCTTGGCAGTGATTTTTTCACTCCTAGTTCGGTCGAGAGTCTCTTCATAACTAAATGATTCCTGAGCTTCCCAGCCGTTTCCATCACTACCCAACACTTCGCTCATGTACTGATCAAGAACGACTAGATCGCCCTGAAAATATTCGCTTGTCTCATTACTAACTAGTACCTGTAGGCTCATCTCGGTTGACGTATTCCGTCTCTCTGGAGCGGTACTTTGCTCAGTCTGAGAATTAAGACACCCCGGCAAACCGATTAGAACACTTGACGAGATTTGTAATACCCTTCTCTTTGAGATTTGCATTGTAGTTGAGACTTTATCTCCTGTTGGCAGATGTATCTATCTACAGACTGCTTCATAGCTCAAAGCATCGAATGAACAGACATTCATCTGCTGAACTCACCCTCTGAGTGTTGCACGTCGATTTTGTCAGTTTCTGAGGGATTCAACCGACCCGCGGCTGTCACAACTGTTATTAGTCAGTTGTATCACTAGGTGATTAATGGCGTCAACGCAACTCCAACACGCCCGAGCGGGAACCGTCACCCCGGCGATGGAACGGGTCGCGGAGCGCGAGAACCGCGACCCCGAGTTCGTCAGGAAGCAAGTCGCTGAGGGGCAGGCGGTCGTCCCCGCGAACCGCAACCACGACTCGCTCGACCCGATGATTATCGGCCGCGAGTTCGCCACGAAGGTCAACGCGAACATCGGCAACAGCGAGACGACGAGCGACCTCACCGAGGAGTTGGAGAAACTCCACACCGCGGTCCACTACGGCGCGGACACGGTGATGGACCTCTCGACGGGGTCGAACCTCGACGAGATTCGCGAGGCGAACGTCGCGTACTCGCCGGTCCCCATCGGCACCGTCCCCATCTACGAGGCGGTCAAGCGCGTCGACAGCCCCGAAGACATCACCCGCGACCTGCTCCTCGACGTCATCGAGAAACAGGCCGAGCAAGGCGTCGACTACATGACGATTCACGCGGGCGTGCTGATGGAGCACCTCCCGCTTACCGACGGCCGGAAGACGGGAATCGTCTCCCGCGGCGGCTCCATCCTCGCCCAGTGGATGGAAGAACACGGCGAGCAGAACCCCCTGTACGTCGCGTTCGAGGATATCTGCGACATCTTCGCGGAGCACGACGTGACGTTCTCGCTCGGCGACGGCCTCCGACCCGGCTGTCTGGCCGACGCCGGCGACGACGCGCAGTTCGCCGAACTCGACACGCTGGGCGAACTCACGCGGACCGCGTGGGACTACGGCGTGCAGGTGATGGTCGAAGGTCCCGGCCACGTCCCGATGGACCAGATTGCCGAGAACGTCGAGCGCCAACAGGACGTCTGCGACGGCGCGCCGTTCTACGTCCTCGGCCCGCTCGTCACCGACGTGGCTCCGGGCTACGACCACATCACGAGCGCCATCGGCGCGACCGAGGCCGGCCGCGCCGGCGCGGCGATGCTGTGCTACGTCACGCCCAAGGAACACCTCGGCCTTCCCGACCGCGAGGACGTGCGCGAGGGACTCGCAGCCTACCGAATCGCCGCCCACGCGGCCGACGTGTCGAACGACCTCCCCGGCGCGCGCGACTGGGACGACGCGCTCTCGGAGGCCCGCTACGAGTTCGACTGGGCGCGGCAGTTCGACCTCGCGCTCGACCCCGAGCGGGCGCGGTCGTACCACGACCAGACGCTCCCCGGCGACAACTACAAGGAGGCGCGCTTCTGCTCGATGTGCGGCGTCGAGTTCTGTTCGATGCGCATCGACCAGGACGCCCGCGAGGCCGACGGCGAGATGGAGACAATCGAGTCCGCGACCGACCTCGACGCGTCGCTCGCGGCCGACGCGAACCTCCCCCCGGTCGGCGCGCACGACACCGACCGCGTCCCCGACGAAATCGAAATCGGCGGCGTCACGTTCACGCCCGAGTCGGCCCACGGCGACGACTGACGACCCGCCGCGTCCGCGGCCCGCCGATCAACCGACCCCGCGGCCAATCGACCGAACCCACCGCGCGACCACCCCGTGTCGGTGGCTTCTTTTTCCGGGTCGCTGAAAGGGAGTACCAATGGTCCTCGGCAGTCTCCTCCCGTCGTCGCCGCCCGCGAACGTCGCCGTGATTCTCCTGATGACCGGTCTCATCTGGGTCGGCAGCGGGTGGCTCGAAGAATCGGCCGACCACCTCGCGGCGTACTACGGTCTCCCGGCGGTCGTCCAGGGCTCGATTATCGTCGCCCTCGGGTCGAGCTTTCCCGAGTTCGCCAGCGTCGCCGTCGCCGCGACCGCTGGCGTCTTCGACATGGGCGTCGGCGCAATCGTCGGCTCGGCCATCTTCAACATCCTCGTGATTCCGGCGCTGTCGGGGCTCGCCACCGACGGCGACCTCGAAACGAGTCGGCTCGTCGTCTACAAGGAAGCGCAGTTCTACATGGTCGCCGTCGCCACGCTCGTCGTCACCTTCTCGCTGGCGGTCATCTACTTCCCCGTGCCCGACGGCCCGCCGCTGACGGGAGAACTCACCCGCCCCATCGCGCTCATCCCACTGCTCCTCTACGGGCTCTACCTATTCATCCAGTGGCAGGACGTGTCGGAGCACGAAGCCGAGGACGCGGGCGTCGCTGACGGCATCGGCCGCGAGTGGGCGCGGCTCCTCGGCGGCCTCCTCGTCATCCTCGTCGGCGTCGAGCAACTGGTCGGGAGCGTCGAGTCGCTCAGCGCGACGTTCGGCGTCCCGACGTTCCTCGCGGGCGTCACCGTCGTCGCCGCCGCGACGAGCCTCCCCGACACGCTCGTCAGCGTCCGCTCGGCCGCCGACGGCAACAGCGCGACGAGCCTCGGCAACGTCCTCGGGTCGAACACGTTCGACCTGCTCGTCGCCATCCCCGTGGGCGTGCTCATCGTCGGGAGCGTCCCGGTGGACTTCGCCGTCGCCGTCCCCATGCTGGGCGTGCTGACGCTGGCGACCGTCCTGCTTTTCGGCCTGCTCCGGACGGACCTGTCGCTCACCCGGCTGGAGTCGTACGCGCTCGGCGCGGCGTATCTCGTCTTCGTCGGCTGGGTTATCGCTGAGACCGCGGGCGTCACGTCGCTACTTCGGAACTGACGGCCGGACGCGGTCGGTCCGTCGGGTCCGCCGACTCGGACTGACTCGCCCCGACGCCCGGCGACCCCGCCCTACTCCGCTCGCGGCTGTCTGACCGTCACCACCGGAACCGGCGAACTCCGAACCAGCTTCTCGGCGACGCTCCCGAGCATGTAGCGGTCGAATCCCGTGTGGCCGTGGGTTCCCATCACCACGATGTCCACGTCGTACTCGTCGATGTACGCGAGGATGCCGTCGTGAATCGACACGTCGCGGCCGACCGACTTCCTGATAGTCTCGACGCCCGCGGCGGCCGCCGTGTCGCTCGCCGCGTCGACCGCGTCGCTCGCCCGCTCTTCGAGTTCGTCGAGGAGGAGCGGTCCGCGGACGTCCGCGCCGAAGGCGGCGACGTTGACGACCGACACCGCGTGGAGCGCCGCGTCGGTCGCCGCGGCCAACTCGCTCCCGAACGTGACCGCCGCGGTCGCGCAAGCGCTCCCGTCGGTGGGCGTCAGCACGTCGGCGTAGGGGTACGCGAGGTCGGTCGCCGCGTCCGGCCGAACGGTGAGCACGGGCACGTCCGACCGCCGGACGACGCGCTCCGTGGTACTCCCGAGGAGCAGGCGGCTCAACCCCGTCCGCCCGTGGGTCGGCATGACCACGAGGTCGGCGTCCTGCTCGGCCGCGTACTCGGTGATGACCTGATACGGTTCGCCGCGTTCGACGCTCGTCACGACCGTCACGTCGGACTGCGACGCGCGGGCCGCGGCGTCGCTCACGAATCGCTCGCCGTCGCTTCGGCGGCGTTCGCTGGGGTCGTCGCCGGCGTCGTCGCCCTCGGAGCCGCCGGTCAGGCTCGGGCGGCGCTCGGGTTCCGGCGGGGCGACGTGCAGTAGGTGGAGGGTCGCGTCGTGGGCGGCGGCCATGTCGACGACGTGGTCGAGGACGGCGTCCGCGCCGTCGCTCCCGTCGGTCGGAAAGAGGAGTTGGTCGAACATGGTTCGATATTCTCAGCGAACGCACAAAAGCGAGGAGGCTGGTCGCCGGGGAGTGAGAAGTCGGCCGCGCCCCGCTTTCAGCGCCGGAGCGCCCAGACCGCCAGTCCGATGGCTTCCCGGAGCGTCACGCCCGCCGCGAACACGTACACCGTCTGTAACGGTAGTTCGAGGAAATCGATGGCAGCGACCGCGAACGACATCACGATGGCCATCCCGACCCACCCGAGTGCGAACCGGCGCTCCGACGCCGACGTGTGTGTGCCCAACTCGACCATACTCCCTGACTCGGCCGAATCTATTTAGTTTCTCGTGCTGGCGCGCCCGAGCGGGCGGTCGGGTGCGCCGTCGACGGCCGGATTACTCCGATTGGGCGTCCACCACGGCGACGCCGGCCAGATTGACGATGTCTTTGACCTCGTCGCCGCGCTGGAGGACGTGGACGGGTTTGTCCATGCCGACGAGCATCGGGCCGATGGCCTCCGCGCCGCCGAGCCGCTGGAGCAGTTTGTAGCCGATGTTCCCCGCTTCGAGGTTCGGGAACACGAGGACGTTCGCGGGGTCGTCGAGTTCCGCGAAGTCGTAGGTGTCGGTCAGCATCTCCTCGACGAGGGCGGTGTCGGCCTGCATCTCGCCGTCGACCGGGAAGTCGACCTCGGGGTCGGCGTGCAGTTGTTCGACGGCGTTTCGGGGCTTGCGCGTGCCCTCGTTCGTGACGCTCCCGAAGTCCGAGTACGAGAGCAGCGCCGCGCGGGGTTCGACGTTGAAGCGCCGGGCGAGCTCGGCGGTGTGTTTCGTCACCTCCGCGAGCACGTTCTCGTCGGGGTCGAGGTTGACCGTCGCGTCGGCGCAGAAGATGACCCGGTTCCGGAACGTCAGCATGTAGACGCCGGCGGCGTAGTCGGCGTCGTCGGCCGTGCCGATAATCTGGAGCGGCGGGCGCAGCGCCGACGGGTAGTGGTGCGTGAGGCCGGTCAGCATCGCGTCCGCGTCACCGACTTCGACCATCACGCTGGCGAAGTAGTTCGAGTCACCCCGCACGAGTTCGGCCGCCTCGGTCCGGGTGAGACCCTTGCGCTGGCGGCGCTCGTAGAGGTGGTCGACGTAGTGGTTCCACTCGCCGCTTTCGGGGTCCGCGATGGTCGGGTCGAAGTCGAGGCCGAGGTCCTCGGCGGTGCGGAGAATCTCTTTCGTCCGGCCGACGAGAATCGGTTCAGCGATGTCCTCTTCGACCAACTGGCTCGCGGCGCGAATCATCTTCTCGTCTTCGCCCTCCGCGAGGACGACGCGTTTGGGGTTCGACGCCGCCTTGTTGAGGACGACGCGCATCATCTCGCGGGACTTCCCGAGGCGGGCTTCCAACTCCTCGCGGTAGTCGTCGAGGTCGCGCTCGCGGCGGGCCGCGCCGCTCTCCATGGCCGCCTCGGCGACGGCGGGCGTCACCTCGTAGAGGACGCGCTGGTCGAGCGGCTTGGGGATGAGGTAGTCGGGGCCGAACTGGAGCGGGCCGTCGCCGTAGGCCTTGACGACCGCGTCGGGCACGTCCTGTCGCGCGAGGTTCGCCAGCGCCTCGGCGGCCGCGCGCTTCATCGCCTCGTTGATTTCGGTCGCGCGCACGTCGAGCGCGCCGCGGAAGATGAAGGGGAACCCGAGCACGTTGTTCACCTGATTCGGATAGTCGGAGCGCCCGGTGGCCATGATAACCGTGTCGTCGCGGGCGTCCTTCGCGTCCTCGTAGGCGATTTCGGGCTCCGGGTTCGCCATGGCGAAGATGATGGGATTGTCGGCCATCGACCGCACCATCTCCTGGCTGACGATGCCGCCGACCGAGAGGCCGACGAGCACGTCCGCACCCTCGATTGCGTCTTCGAGGTCGCCGTCGTCGACGCCGCGGGCGAACGGCTCGGCGTACTCGTCGAGTTCGCCGGCCTCGGCCCGCGACTCCGAGAGGACGCCGTCGATGTCGCACAGCGTGATGTTCTCGTGAGGGATGCCCAGCGAGACGTAGAACCGCGCCGTCGCGGTCGCGGCCGCGCCCGCCCCCGAGAAGGTGACGTTCAGCGACGACAGCTCCTTGTCCGCGATGTCGGCGGCGTTCAAAAGCGCCGCCCCGGAGATGATGGCCGTGCCGTGCTGGTCGTCGTGGAACACGGGGATATCCATCCGCTCGCGCAGGGATTCCTCGATTTCGAAGCATTCGGGCGCACGGATGTCTTCTAAGTTGATGCCGCCGAACGTCGGCTCCATCGCGGCGACCGACTCCACGAACGCTTGGGGGTCGTCGTGGTCGAACTCGACGTCGAACACGTCGATGTCGGCAAAGCGCTTGAACAGCACGCCCTTGCCCTCCATCACCGGCTTCGACGCCTGCGCCCCGATGTCCCCCAGCCCGAGGACGGCGGAGCCGTTGGAAACGACGCCGACCAGATTACCCTTCGCGGTGTACTCGTAGGCGGCGTTCTCGTCCTCCGCGATGTCGCGGCACGGCGCGGCCACGCCCGGCGAGTACGCCAGACTCAGGTCGCGCTGGGTGTTCGTCGGCTTCGTCGTCGCAATCTCTACTTTCCCCGCGGGCGGACGCCGATGGTAGTCTCGGGCGTCGTCTCCGAGTGTCATTGCTCGTGATGGGAACGGTGAGGTAAGTAGACCCTTCGCTCCGACAGCGCCACGTCAACGAGAGTCACGCACAGCGCAGCCGCTCGTCGCGCCGTTTCCCCGCCGAGGTGATGAATGTACGGGTCCGGCTGGTGCTTACGGGCGACAGCGTCGTTGGCACGCCCCGCTCACGCGCTCAACGGAGCGCTTCGTGCGGCATCGTGTAGAGCTGAACGTTGTCCGCTATCGACACCTCCTCGAAGTGACTCTCCGTGACGAACAGGTCCGAAACCGCGTCGACTTGCTTGATGGGATAGATATGCTTCGCGCTGCCGTAGCCGTGGTACACCTCGACCGGCACGGCGAACGCGATCTCTCCCTCGTCGACTTCGACTGTCGCACCGAACGTCAGCTCGTCGTCCTCATCGACAACTGTACAGATAGTTGACGGTACCGTATCCCCTGCATCGTATATCTCTTTGACCATCCGTTGACAACCCACACTATTTTTCATTACCTCGAACCGTGTTTCTCCCCGCCCACTCTTCGGGAACACACTGCTCAAGTTTCAGCCACATGTCCAACGAGCACCGTGATAACTATTACTCAACCGCCAGAACTATATGGGTAGTTGATACGTTCGGCGGCGCGTTGGCCCGCGCGCGCCGAGTCACTGCGTCGGAACCGAACTGCGGGCCGCCGACCGCTGGTCGACGCCCGTGGTGTGTCTCGTCGCCCGCCACGGGGGCGACGAACTCGACAGCCGATGCTCCCGGCCCGGGCGAGAATCCGCGCGTTCACCGACGCGTCGCCGGGTGAACTGCCCGTCAGCTGTCTAGTCGTCTCCCTGGTACGTCGTCGTGCGCGCGGCCCGATAGTCGACCATCAGTTTGTGGACAGTTCGTGTCGCACGCGGCCCGTGAATGCGGCGTCGAGCTCAGCGGAGGGCGTCGTGCGGAATCGTGTAGAGTCGGACCTCGTTCGCGACGGTCATCTCGTCGGGTTCACCGTCCGTGACGAACAGGTCCGAGACGCGTTCGATCTGTTCTGTCGGATAGACGTGCTTCGCGCTGCCGTAGCCGTGATAGACCTCGACCGGCACGGCGAACGTCAGCACATCCTCGGCAGCGGGGACCGAGCAGATATCCGTCGGTACGTTCTCTCCTGCTTCGTATCGCTTGTTAACCATTCTGATTACCTACACTTTGTGGCGGCTCTGAGCAGTATCTCACCCACCCCTTGAGATATCCTATCGAGTTTCGACTACAACTCCAACGACCACGATGATAATCGTTCCCCCCAAGTGGGCGAGAGCGGCAGCCGAATGGGTCTCACACGGTCGGCTGGTCGTGACCACGGGTTTCATCGCGTTCGAGCGCGTCCGATACGCGTGTTCTCGGCCGAGGTCGAACGCGCCAAACTGTGGTCGGCTGTCCCGGAGTGTGATGAAGATACGTCTGTTACAGCTCTGTCGGTCACCCGCGTTCCGTCCACCGCGGTCGCCTCGCAACGCCCCTCGCTTACGCGGGAGCCAAGTCGACCCCGCCGGTATCATAACATATATTATGGATATTCGCACGTCGGCGGCGACCGCGCCGTGTCGCTTGCGACGACGGGGGTTGATTTCAACGGCGTGAGGTCCACCCGAGACCAGGCATCGACCTTTCAGAAACTTTCACATTCAAAAGTATTATGCCGTTTCTATCTGTTGGGTGAGATATGAGTCGCTACCGCAGGCTCTCCCGACAAGGGTTGAGTCTCGCACTCACTCTCATCGTGGTATTCTCGGTTATCGCAGGGCCAGTCTCTGCGAGCGCCGGGACCGCCACAGGAGAGGCACAACTGGGTGGACCGCCCGCTAACCAACTCGACACGGTCGACGACGACCAACTGACCCGGGCGTCGGAGAACATTAGCGTCTGGGACGGCGCGTTCCTGACGCTCCGGCCTGACGACACCGACTCGCGGCTCGACTCGGCCGCGGCGTATCAGGTCCAGTCAACTAACACGTTCGTGCGGGTAGACGGGGCGGAACAGTCCCTCCGAAAGAACCCGATGTACGTGTACAACGTCGGACAGGAGGTCCCGTTCACGTTCTCCGGTTCGAGCGCCGGTGCACCCCGAGCCATCGAGAACCAGGACGTCCAACTCGTCGCGGCAAAGCTCGATAAGGGCGCGACGATTCCCCGGAGCGTCCCCGGCATCGCCCAGACGCTCACGAGCGACGACGACGTGAGTTCCTCGGTCGTCGGCTCGGCGCAGGGCACGTCGGACGACAACTCGTTCGCGTTCACGCCCGACGAGTCAGGCATCTGGATGTTCGCGGTCGTCACCGTCGACGACGGCACCGGCTTTTCGGACGCCAACGGCGACGGGAACCTCGAAACCGACGGCAACGTCACGTTCGTCGGCGTCGACGCCCTGCCCGTTCAGCAGGGGTCGTCGTCGGTGAGCACGCCGTCGCTCGCGGGCAACGGCCAGAACGTGACGGTCACGGTGGACGCCTCGTCGCTCGACGCGACCGAGGTCAGCCACACCGTCGCAATCTTCAACGAGTCCGACCTCTCGAACTACGACCAGACCATCAACGCGACCGACCGGTCGAGCATCTCGCTCGAAACCGAAATCGCGCGGGTCAACGGGACCAGTCGGATGCCGTCGAACGCGAACATCATGGGCGCCACGCCCGGTTCGCGGTCGTTCGTCGGCAGCGAGACGGCCGTTTCGATTTTCGACCAACTCAACGACAGCACGTCCCGGTTCGACGACGTGACCGTCGTCTCCCCGGGCGCGACCGTCTACGGTTCGGCCGTCACCGAGGTCGCGGGGAACCAGACGACCGTCGAGGTCCCCATCGCCGACGACGCCACGCCCGGTGACTACGTCGTGATGCACGTCGCGACGAACCAGTCGGGCACCGAGTCGGTGACGAACCGCGCGCCGCTGCAAGTCGCCCAGAGCGTCCAACTGAACCTGACGGCGAACACGACCACGCCCGTCGCGGGTGAGGACGTGGAGTTCGCCGTCACGCGCGAAGACACCGGCGCGGCCGTCGAGAACGCCGAGGTCACCGTCGGCGGAACGACCGTCCAGACGAACGCCAACGGCGTCGCGGTCGTCACCGTCCCGACGGCGGGCGAGTACAACGCCACCGTCTCGAAGAACGCGACGAACGGCGAGGCGTTCGCCGGCGACGCGCTCGCGCTCGACGTGTTCGAGCCGGCGACCTTCGAGTACAGCAACCTCACCATCGAACCGAAGCAGGTCGTTCCCGGAACCGACGTGGTCGCGAACGCGACCGTCGAGAACGTCGGTGAAGTCAACGGGAGCTACGAGGCGGCACTCACCGTCGACGGCGAGCCGCAGTCGCCCTCCGACACCGGCGAGCTCCAGCCCAACGAGTCGACCGAGGTGAGCTTCACCACCTCGTTCGAGGACCCCGGCACCTACAACGTCTCCATCGACGAGCTCTCGACCGACGACGCCGAACTCGTCTCGCGGACCGTCCGCGTCATCGCGCCGGCGAACTCGACCGTGACCGACGTCACCGTCGAGCCGACGAGCGTCAACACGACCGAGCGCTACACCACTTCGGCGACCGTCGAGAACACCGGCGGTCGCTCCGACCTGGTCCGGCTCACGTACACGACGACCGACGACTCGGGCACGGAGGTCTCCAACACCACCCGAACCGTCGTCGTGGGCGCCGATTCCACGGTCACGAGAAACGTGACCACGCTCGCGCCGACCGCGCTCGGTGCCGACGACGTCGGAAACTTCACCGTCGCCGTCAACGGCGTCGAAGCGGATTCGACGCTGACGGTCACGCGGCGCGACCGGCTTCCGCCGACCGTCCGGCTCCCGGAACCCGCACAGGGCGCGGTCCCCTTCGGCACGCCCATCACGCTCAACGTGAGCGACGAGTCGGACATCAGGCGCGCGACGTACAACTTCGGTAACGGCTCACAGCCGCTCTCGCTCGACGCCAACGGGAGTGCGACCATCCCGACCGGCGACCTCGACGAGGGAGAGACGACGCTGACGGTCAACGCGACCGACACGGCCGGGAACACGATTACCCGGACGTTCAGCTTCGACTTCGTCTCCTCGCCGCGCGTCACGAGCGTCGAACCGACCGACGTCGTCGGGCCGTCGAGCACTATCTCGGCGTCCTTCGCGGACGACCGCAACGGCGACGCGGAGTCAGGCATCAACGCCAGCGCGACGACGCTCGTGGTCAACGGCACCGCCGTCGACCTCTCGGGCGCGACGACGAACGACAACTCGACGCTCGAAATCAACGTCTCCGAACTCGGCGTCTCGCTCGACGAGGGGCCGACGACCGCGAGACTGACCGTCGTCGACGAGGCCGGCCACGCCACCTCGCGGCTGTTCGAGTTCGAGTACGACGAGACCGCACCGACCGCGAGTCTCACGCTCGACCCCGACTACGACGAGGACCGCGAGGACGTGAGCGCGAACAACCCCGTCGACATCACGCTCGACAGCGCCGACGACAACCTCGAATCCGCGGCGTTCGTCGTCCGTGACTCGGACGACCAGGCGGTGTACATGCGCGACGTGACCTCCCTCGCCAGCACGACCGGCGAGTTCGAAATCGAGTGGGACGGCACGAGCGACGACAGCAGTCTCGTCGACAGTTGTTCCTACAACCTCACGCTCGTGAGCACGGACGCCGGCGGTAACACCGGCGTCGCCAACGCCACGGTCTGCGTGGACAACGATGAGCCGACCTACGACGTGTCGGCCGTCGACGGAACGACGGACACCGTCTACACGAACGGCAGCGTCGATGTCGCGTACAGCACCTCGGAGAGCGTCACCGTCGAATACGCGTTCGAGTCCGACTCGGGCGTGACGGCGACGTTCGAACGGACGCCCGACAACGGGACGAGCAACCACACGCTCGACGTGGCGTCGGCGCTCCCCGACGGGAACTACACGATGACGGCGACCGCCACCGACCTCGGTAACAACCAGGTCACCGTGGAACGGGCCGAACCCGTCGTGGTCGACACGACCGACCCCGGACTCACCGCGACGCTCAACACGACCGAGTCCGGCACCCTCTCGGTCAGCGTCGCCAGCACGGAACCGCTCGTCGGCACCCCCGACGCGGAACTCACCGACCCGAACAGCAACGTCGAGTCGCTGAACCTCACGCAGGTCGACTCGACGACGTGGACCGCCGAACTCGACACGACCGACTCCGGCGAGTACGCACTCGACGTGACGGGGACCGACCTCGCCGGCAACACGGCGAGCGACTCCAGTACCGCGACCGTCACGAGCAACAACTTCTCGGAGCAGTCGTCGGTGTTGCTCGTGAGCGCGAGCGGCGACACGTTCATCCGCATTAACGCCAGCGACGACGCCGACCTGCCCGCTGGGCAGACCGTCATCACGCTGACCGACACGAACGTCCCGCCGAACGCGCTCTCGCAGGGCACGGCGGCGACGAAGTATCTCGAAGCCAACGCCGGACTCACCGAGGACCAAATCGAGAGCGTCACCTACGGCTTCAACGAAGACCTCGACACCTCCGGAAACGGCTTCAACATCGTCTACATCGAGCGCGGCGGCACGCGGGTGCTGCCGACGACGCTCCAGACCGACCCGTTCGGCCTGTCCGGTAACTACTACACTGCGACCCGAACCGGTCTGTCGACCTACGGCGCGGTCGAAAACGACACGGAAGCGCCGACCATCAGCTACGACGACCCGGCGGAAGGCGCCGAGTTCTCCGAGGTCAACAACACGGTCTCGGTGAACGCGACGCTCTCCGACAACGTGGAGGTCAACACCTCCTCGGTGTCGGTGACACTCGACAGCGACGGACCGGTCAGTAACGTGGACGTGACCGACAACGCGACGGTCACGAACGAGTCGGTCAACTACACCGCATCCGGTCTCTCGCCGGCGGACTACACCGTCACCATCGAGGCGTCCGACACGAACCTGACCGCCAACACGGCGACCGAACAGGTCAACTTCACCGTGCAGGACGACCGCGAACCGCCGACGATCACCGCGCTCGGTCCGACCAACGGCACGACCTTCCCGTTCGGCACCGACACGGTGGAACTCAACGCGACCTACGAGGAAGCGAGTGACGCGGTGAACGACACCGGCGTCGACGCGGAGAACGTCACCGTCCTGTACGACGGACAGGACATCTCGGCCTCGGCCGCGCCCGACGCGACCGGGTTCAACACGACTGTCTCCGTGGACGGAAACGAGACGCACAACCTCACCGTTCGCGTGCTCGACAACGCCGGTAACAGCGTCGAGGACACGACGAACTTCAGCATCGCCGCTGACGACGCCGAGCCCTCGGTCGAGATTTCGAGCCCCGTCGAGGACGAGGAACTCTCGAACACGACGAGCTCGGTCAACGTGACCGCGAGCGTCGACGACGCCGAAAGCGGCGTCAACCTCAGCTCCGTGACCGTCACCTTCGACGGGACCGACGTCACGAGCGAGGCGACCCTCGACGACCTCTCGAACATCCGGCTCAACGAGACCGGTCTCGAACCGGGCACCAGCCACACGGTGTCCGTCTCGGCGGCCGACGAGAGCGGGAACGAGAACGTCTCGACGGTGAACTTCACCGTCGCGCCCGACCTGACGGCACCGAACGTCACGCGGGTCAGTTCCCAGAACGCCACCTTCGAGAGCGACGCTAACGTCTCGGTCGAAGTGAACTACTCCGACCCCGAGAGCGGCATCGACGCCTCCGCGGTGACGCTGCTGCTCGACGGCGAGGACGTGACCGACGACGCGACGGTGTTCTCGAACCCCGGCGCGACGCTCGACCTCAACTCGTCCGAAATCGACTCGGGCGAACACCTACTCAGCGTGCGCGTCACCAACAACAACGGTGACACGACCACGAACGACACCACGTTCTCGGTCAATCAGGGTCCGGACATCGCCGTGACCGCCGCGGACCTCAACGCGACCAGCGTGCAGACCGGCGACCAGGTCGAGGTGACCGCGCAGGTCGAGAACTTCGGTGACGAGACCGGGTCGCTCGACGTCGGCGTCACCGGCACCAGTCAGGCGGGCACCACCGACTTCGGCGCCACGAAGTCCGTGACCCTCGACACTGGTGAGAACCAGTCCGTGAGCCTCGTCATCGAGCCGACGAGCGCGGGCACCTACTCCATCGCGGTCAACGAAACGACCACGGAGAACGCGCTCGACGTGAGTTCGCCGACGGCCGACATCCAACTGCTCGGCGACTCGTCGGCCAGTCCGTCGACGCTCCTCGAAGACGAGGAGACGACCGTCACGGTCAAACTCGGTAACCTCGGCGGCGCGAGCGGCAACATCTCCGGCGACGTGACCCGGAACGGGACGACGGTCGGGAACATCTCGACCTCGCTCGCGTCCGGCGCACAGCGGACGTTCACCTTCACCGACACGCCGCCGGGAACCGGCGACTACGTCTACGCGTTCGGCGGCGAGACCATCGAGACGGTCAGCGTCTCGGCGCGTCTCCCGGCGTTCAGCATCGACGCGGGCGCGAGTTCCATCTCGCAGTCGACCGTGGACACCGAAGAGACGTTCACGGTCTCGGTGCGCGTGAACAACACCGGCACTGCGGAGGGGACGTACACCAAAGCGCTCACGGCTGACGGCACGACGCTGGCCACGGAGAGCGTCACCGTCGGCCCCGGTTCCTCCGGCACGCTGACGTACACCGTCTCCATCGACGACGCCGGCACGTACGACCTCCAGGTCGACAACGTCACGGTCGGCAGCATCACCGTCGAGGAACCGAACGTCGGTGGCGGCGGCGGTGCCGGCGGGAGCAGCCTCCCCCACGACGACACGACCGACAGCGACCGGCTGTTCTCGGCACGCGGCTTCGACGCCCAGTTCGACGGCGGACAGGGCGTCTCCGCGGTGAGCATCACGTTCAGCGAGCAGACGACCGGTGAGGTCATCGTCAGCGAACGGTCGGGGGTCCCCGGCAGCGTGGGACAGCCCGACGGCACGGCCGTCAGCTACGTGCGGATTGACGTGCCCGACAGCGCGCGCGACCGCGCGTCAACCCTCCGGTTCACCGTCAAACAGAGCCGGCTCGACGAACTCGGTATCGAATCGTCCGACCTCGTGGTCCGGCGGTTCAACGAGGACGCCGGTTCGTGGGAAGACCTCGAAACCAGCGTCGTCGACAGCGGTAACGGCGCGGTCGTCCTCGAGGCCGACACGCCCGGCTTCTCGTACTTCGCCGTGACGTCGAGGCAGGCCGTCACGACGACGACGCCGGACGACGACGACGGCACCGACACGACGACGCCGGACGACGACGGCACCGACACGACGACTAGCACTGCCGGCTTCGACGACGAAACGTCGACGGCAGCGAGCAGCACGACCGACTCCCCCGTTCCCGGATTCGGCGCGGCGCTCGCCGTGGTCGCGCTCCTCGCGGCCGCGCTCCTCGCCGTCCGTCGGAACGACTAACGGCCGCACCGCGCGGTTCGTCCCCGTTCTCATCTCTTATTTCTTCGACCGGTCCAGCGACGCCCGCGGCCGGCGCGACTGCCTACAAGCTTTTACCACCGGTGAGCAAAACGAACGATGATGCTACGACCCCGCGTCTCGATTCCCGTTCTCGTGGTTGCCGCGATGCTCCTCGCGGCCGTCGCGCCCCCCGCCGTGGGGACGACCCACGACTACGACATCGACATCGACGGCTCGATCGACACCGTCGACAGAACCGTCTCGACCTCGCAAGGCGAGTTCACCGTCACCCAAGTCGGCCGCGCCGACGCCGGCGACACCGTTTCGGTCTCCGTGGACGCGCCGAGCGACAGCAACTACACAATCACGATTCTCGACTCCGAACAGCGATTCCGGCGGACCGCCGACGCCACCGGCGACGCGAACCGCGAGTTCGGAACCGGTGGACTCGAGCCCGGAACCTACGCCGTCGTCGCCGGCAACAAGTCGACGGAAGAGGTCTACGCCGGCGAACCGCTCGTGATTCGCGCCTACGCGGTCTCGACGCAGGCCGCCGAGAGCGTCGAGCAGTCGGACGACCTCGACGTGACCGTCGAACTCGACGAGGTCGAGTCGGGCGAGTCCATCGAGGCCGTCGAGGTCGTCCTCGCGGACGACTCCGAGAACGTCCGCGTCGACGCCTCGGCGGTCAACGACACGCACTACTCGGCGTCCGTCTCCACCGACGACGTGGACGCCGGCGACTACTCGCTGTACGCGGTCGTCCGCGGCGACGACCAGGCCCTCGGCGAGAACGAACTCATCGGCGTGAGCGACGCCTCGACGGTCGAGGTGGTCGAACAGAGCGACACGTCGACGCCCGACGAGGGCTCCGGCGGTGCTGGCGGTGGCGGCGGTGGCGGCGCGGACGACGCCACCGAGACGACCACTACGGAGTCCGACGATACATCGACATCGACGACCGACACCGCGGCGACGACCGACGACGACGAGCCGTCGACCACCGAGTCGGCCGAGACGACCGACGCCACCGAGCCGACGGCGACCACGACGACCGATAACGTCGTGACGCCCAACGAGTCCACGACGACGGCCCAGACGACGACGTCTTCGGAAGTCCCGAACACGGCGCTCCACGTCCTGTTCGGCGCGCTCGTCGTCTTCGCTGTCGGTCGCCGCCTCGTCGGCTAACGCGTCCCCCGCGTCCCCCGCGTCACTCTCTGTTTTTCTGTGTCTCTCAGCGCTCCGCTCGCGCGCGCCGGTTGTCGAGTCGGTTGACCAGCCAGATGCCGAACGCGACGACCGCGAGCGCGTACTGGAGGTTGTACCGCGGGTCGCCCAGCGATTCGAGGACGCGGACCCACGGCGGAACCGAGTCCGCGGCGTAGTCGGTCGCCGGGTACAGGGGCCACAGGAGGAACTGCATCGAACCCCAGTCGCCGGCGAGGAGCGCCCGGGAGGTGTCGCCGAGGTAGTGCGAGAGCGTCGCGACGACGAGGGCGGTCACGTGCTCGCCGTAGCCCAGCCGATAGCCGACGCCGACGAGGACGACGAGCACGGGCAGCATCACGAGAAGCGAGTGGCCGAGCGAGCGGCCGCTGACGAGGACGCCGTAGTACGCGAGCGGTTTGTCGATGAGGTCGGGCAACTGCGACCCGACGAGCGCGGCGGCCAGCGTCCACCCGGTCGGCAGTGGGCGACGACGACCGACCCGGAAGAGCGCGACCGAGAGATATCCGAGCGCGAGGTGGCCGATTGGGAACACTACCGAGGAGGACGGCACCGAGACTATTCAACCGTGTGGACGACGCGGGGCCGCACGACCCGCGAATCTGGACGTTCGTCGAATCGCGCTGGACTCTCGGCGTTCGCGACTCCACGCACCAAGTATATGTCACGTCGGGGACCACGTGGCAGTATGTCTGATTCGGTCTCCGAACACCGCCCTCCCGCCGCGGCGGACTCGGCGGCGACGCTCCGTTGCGAGCGGGTCGTCCGCGAGTACACCCGCGGGTCCGACTCGTTTTTCTCCCGCGGGTCCGACGCCCCGACGGTCCGCGCGCTCGACGGCGTCTCGCTTTCGGTCTCGACGGGCGAGTTCGTCGCCATCGCCGGGCCGAGCGGGAGCGGTAAGTCCACGCTGTTGCACCTCCTCGCCGCGCTCGACACGCCCACTCGTGGCGACATCCGGGTCGCGGGCACCGACGTTCGGTCGCTGTCGAACCGCGGGCGGACGAAACTCCGCCGCGACACCATCGGCATCGTCTTCCAGCATTTCCACCTGCTGCCCTCGCTTTCGGCCCGCGGCAACGTCGCGCTCCCGCTCATCGAACGCGGCGCGTCGAAGCGCGACCGCCGCGCCCGCGCCGAGGAACTGCTCGAACAGGTGGGGCTCGGTGACCGCGCCGGCCACAAGCCGGGCGAACTCTCCGGCGGCGAGCAACAGCGCGTCGCCATCGCCCGCGCGCTGGTCTCCGACCCCGCGGTCCTCATCGCTGACGAGCCGACCGGCGAGTTGGACACCGAGACGGGCCAGCGCGTCCTCGACTACATCGAACAGACCGCCACGGAGCGGGCGGTCGTCGTCGCCACGCACGACGAACACGTCATCGAGCGGGCCGACCGCGTCGTCCGCCTCCGCGACGGCCGCGTGGTGAGCGATGGCTAGGCGACACCGGCTGTTCGGCGTCGTCGGCCTCGCCGGGCGGCGCGTTCTCGGCCGCCTGCGGACCACGTCCTCGAAGCAGGTGCTGTTGAGCGTCCTCGGCGTCGCCCTCGCCGTGACGCTCATGACGACCGTCAGCGGCATCGCCCTCGGTCTCGGCGCGGAAAACGCCATCCAGAGCGAAGGCGTCGACTACTGGGTCGTCCCCGAGGCCAGCACGGCCTCGTCGGTCGCCGTCTCGGTCGGCAGCCCGCAACTCGGTGACACCCACGCGATTACCGACCGGCTCGCGCGCGACGAGCGGGTGGACTACGCCACGCCGGTCCAAACGCAGTTGGTGACGCTCACGCCCGCTGGCGGCTCGACCGACGAGTACGTCCTCGCGGCGGGCATCATCCCGCCCGAGGAACCCACGTCGGTCGTCGGCGTCTCGACGGAGGCGCTCGCGCCGGGCGACCCCCACTACGCCAACGGGAGCTACGACGGGCCGCGAACCGGCGAACTCGTCCTCAACGACGCCGCCGCGGAGCTGCTCGGCGTCTCGGCCGGCGACAAGGTGACCGCGAGCGTCGGCGGCTCGCGGGCCGAATTCACCGTCGCAGACGTCCGCGAGGGGTCGCTGTCGTCGGGCGTCGGGCCCGTCCCGGTCGCGCTCGTCCACCTCTCGGAACTGCAAACCATGACCGGCTCGACCGAGGGCGACCTCGCGGACCAACTGCTCGTCAGCACCGACTCGGCGGGCGTGCGGTCCGACATCGAGGCGCTCTACCCGCGGACCTCGGTCGTCACGCAGACCGGCCTCGCCGTCCGCGGCGCGTCGACCTCCAGCCTCCCGCTGGCGATGGCCGCCGTCTCGCTCGTCGTCGCCGTCCTCGTCGGCGTGCTGTTCGTCGCCACGATGATGGGCCTCGAAGTCAACGCGGACCGCCGCAATCTCGCCGTGCTCTCGGCGATGGGCTACCGGACGAGTTCGCAGATGTTGCTCGTCGTGGCCGAGACGGTGGTCGTCGCCACCGTCGGCGGCGTCGTCGGCGTCGCGGCCGGCATCGGCGGCATCCACCTGACGAACGCGATTACGCGGGAACTCCTCGGCGTGCAGGTCGCGCTGTTCGACCCGGTGCTCGTCGGATACAGCGTCGCGGTCGCGGCGCTCATCGGCCTCGTCTCCTCGATTTACCCGGCGTGGCTCACCTGGCGGACCCCCACTCTGGAGGCGATGTCGCATGACTGAGGACGCCGACCCGAACCGCGGTTCGGACGCGACGCCGAACGGGGACGGGAACCGTCGGGCGACCCCGGAGTCGTCGCGGTTCCCGCGGCTCGCTCGCGTCCGCGCGTCTGCGGGCATCGCGGTCTCACAGCTCTCTCACGCCCGCGGGCGGACGGTCCTGACCGTCCTCGGCATCACGCTCGCGGTCCTCGCGGCGACGCTCTTGGCGGGGACGGGTATCGGCGTGATACAGACGGGCCAACAGCAGTTCGACGCGGCGGGTCGCGACGTGTGGATTACCGGCGGCCCGGTCCGGTTCTCACCGACCGGCGTCGGCGGCTTCGAAAACAGTATCGTCGACGCCCACGGGTTAGACGCCGAACTGGAGGCCCGCGAGGACGTGAAAGTCGTCACGCCGATGTCGTTCCAGACGGTGTACGTCAGGTCCAACGAATCGGACTACGAGACGCTCGTCGGCGTCGGCGCGCCCGCCCGCGGCGGCTCGGTCCAGATTACGAACGGCTCGGGCTTCAGCCGACCGGACGTCCACTACGCCGGCGGCAACTACACCGGGCCGATGACCCACGAGGTCGTCATCGACCAGCGGACCGCCGAGATGATGAACGTCTCCGTCGGTGATTCGCTGTACGTCGGCGGCACCACGGGTATCGCCCGCGAAAACGAGTTCACCGTCGTCGGCGTCTCGCCGACGTTCTCGCGGTTCCTCGGCACTCCGAGCGTCGTGGTCCACCTGAGCGAGCTTCAGGAGGTGACGGGCTCGACCGGCGCGGACACGGCCACGCTCATGACGCTCACCGTCGCCGACGGGGCCGACCCCGAGGCGGTCGCGGCCGACATCCAAGCGGACTATCCGGACTACGATGTGCGGACGAACCAAGAACAGCTCACGGAGATTCTGCGCGACCAGGCGGTCGTGATGGCCGCCGGCGGGAGCCTCGTCTTCCTCGCGCTCCTCGCGGGGCTGGCGCTCAGCGTGAACGTCCTGCTGTCGCACGTCTATCACCAAAAGCGGGAGCTCGCCGCGCTGAAGGCGCTGGGTACGTCGTCGTCGACGCTGTCGCTGACGCTCGTCGCGCAGGCGCTCGTCCTCGGGACGTTCGGCGGCCTGCTCGGGGTGGCGCTGTCGTTCCCGGCGGCGGTCGGCCTGAACCGACTGGCACAGCTCCTCGTCGGCTTCGGTGACGTGGTCGTCCTCCCGCGGGCGGTGCTCGCCGGCGGCTTCGCCATCGCGTTCGTGATGAGCCTCGTCTCGTCGCTCGCGGTCAGCCGGCAGATAGCCGGCATCCGACCGCTCGACCACCTGTAATCGCGGGGCTATCCGGGCGTCGCCCGACCCCCGCAAGCGATAGTTTAGTTATCCCGCCCCGTCCACGACCGTACATGGCAACGGCACGACGCGAGCGGTTCATCCGCGCCCAGCTCGCCTGGATGCTCGGCGCGACCCTCGTCTTGGTCCTCCTCGATTCGCTTTCCTACGAGTTGGTGTTCGTCGTGTCGCTCATCGGCTTTCTCGTCGTCGTCGAACTCACCGCGCCGGTCGCGGTGACGCCCGCGTGGCGGCGACGGCTCCTGTGGCTCATCGGCGGCGGCCTCGTCGCCTTCGGCTACATCGTGGTCAGACGCATCCTCGACATCCTCCCGCCGGGGGTGTTCTGAGTGCGCCTCGGCTCCCGCGAGGTCGGCTACCCGCACCTGTTGGCCGCGGCGCTCCTCGTCGCGATGCTCGTCGGCGTCGGCGTCGGCGCGGGCACCTCGTCGTCCACCTACGGCGCGTTCAACGCCGCGTGGGACGGCGGCTCCGGCGTCCGCGGGGTCGCGGCCGACGCGGGCGCAGAGACCGAGGTCGTCTACAACACCACCGAGTACGACGCGGTCGACCCGGCGGGCACCGTCGCGTTCGTCATCTCGCCCGAGCGGGGCTACACCGACGCCGAGGCCGCCCGCATCGAGGCGTTCGTCCGCGCCGGCGGGACCGTCGTCGTCGCCGACGATTTCAGGCCGCACGGCAACGACCTGCTCGCTCGACTGGGCGCGTCGGCGCGCATCGACTCGACGCCGCTCCGCGACGACCGCCACCAGTACAAATCGGGCGCGCTCCCGGTCGCCACGCGTGTCGCCGCGGACCCGCTCACCCGAAACGTGACGCAACTCAGCTTGAACCACCCGGCGACGGTGACGGCGAACGAAAGCACCGTCCTCGTCCGCTCGTCGAACTTCTCGTATCTCGACCGCGACGACGACGGCGAACTCGACGACGACGAGACGCTCCAATCGCACCCCGTCGTGACCAGAGAGCGCCTCGGCGCGGGCGACGTGGTCGTCGTGAGCGACCCGAGCGTGTTCATCAACGCGATGCTCGACCGGCCGGACAACCGGGCGTTCGCGACGGCGCTCGTCTCTGACCGGGCGACCGTCGTGTTGGACTTCTCGCACGCCGAGGAACGCCCGCCGCTGCAAGTCGCGCTTCGGGTGCTCCGCGACTCGGGCGCGCTGCAACTCCTGTTCGGCGTCGTCGCCGTCGGTGCGGTCGCGTTGGTCGCCCGGCAGGGGCGGCTCCCGTAGGCCGTCTCGGCGCTCGGCCGGCGCTGTCGCCTCGCCGCCCGTCTCGCGGGGTCGCGGAGACCGCAGTTATATGTGGCCGCCGTCCCGACTGTTGCCATATGAGTGCTCCCGAAGAGGTCTACGAGGCCATCCTGGACGAGACGTCGCAACTCCTCGTCGGGAACGAAGACGCGATTGAGGCGCTCACCATCGCGTTGCTGACGAACGGGCACGTCCTCCTCGAAGGGGTTCCGGGCGTGGCTAAGACGACGATTGCCAACCTGTTCGCCCACGCCGCGAACCTCGACTACCAGCGGATTCAGATGACGCCCGACGTGTTGCCGGCCGACATCACGGGCACCCACATCTACCGCGAGAACCTCGGCGAGTTCGAACTCCAGCGGGGGCCGGTTTTCTCGAACGTCGTCCTCGCGGACGAGATAAACCGCGCGACGCCGAAGACGCAGTCCGCGCTCCTCGAAGCGATGGAGGAGGGACAGGTGACAATCGAGGGCGAGACGCTCAAGCTCCCCTATCCGTTCATGGTCGTCGCCACGCAGAACCCCATCGAGTACGAGGGGACGTTCAATCTCCCGGAGGCCCAGCGCGACCGCTTCCAGTTCAAGGTCGTCGTCGACCTCCCCGAACGGGCCGACGAGCGGGAGATCCTCGAACGGTTCGACCGCTCGCCGTCGCTCAAGCCCTCGGACATCTCGAACGTCATCGACGACGCCGACATCGGGAAGGCCCGGCAGGTCGTCACGGGCGTCCACGTCGACGACAAGGTGTTCGACTACATTCTCGACCTCGTCGGCGCGACGCGGACGCACGCCGCGGTCGATTTCGGCGCGTCGCCCCGCGCCTCGCTGGCCTTCCTGCGGGCCGGGAAGGCCGCCGCGGCGATTCGCGGCCGCGACTACGTGATTCCGGACGACGTGAAGCGGCTCGCGCCCATCATCATGTCGCACCGCCTCGTTCTCGGGACCGAGGCGGACATCAGCGGGCGCGACCCCCGAGACGTCGTCGAGGAGGTCGTCGACACCGTTCCGACGCCCGAAGTCGGTCTCGACGAGTCGACGACGACCTCGGTCGCGGGCGACGACGACTGAGCGCGAGCCGGCGACCTATCGGCGCTCGTCGGGGTCTGCGTTCTCGGTCTCTCTTCTCGTCTCGGTCGTGCCGTCCGCCGCGTCCGCCGACGGCTCGGGCTCGGTCTCTCCGTCGCCTCCAACCTCCCACCGGCAGGTGACGGCGAAATCCATCTCCTCGCCGGCGGCGACCTCTGTGGCGACCGGCGCGTCGAGGCCGCGGGCGACGGCCACGGCGACGAACGACGCGACCGGCGTGTCGAACGTCTCGGCGGCGGCGAACCGACAGTCCTCGACGCGGACCGTCAGGCGACCGTCCGCGGCGTCCGTCTCGGCGGTCGCGGTCCCGGCGAGTTCGAACAGTTCCACGAGCGCGTCGGTCGCCTGTCGCGCCAGCGTCTCGGGGTCGTCGCCGAGGGGACCGTCGAGGCTCCGCTCGAACTCGTCGAACAGGCCGCCGCCGCTGGGGTCGAACGCGACGCCGCGGGCCAGTTCGTCGTCGGTGACGACGAAGGTGTCCCGGAGCGCCTCGGCGTCGGGAAGCGCGTAGGCGCGGTGCTCCGGGACGAACAGGCGAACGCTGTCGCGGTCGGCGTCGGGGACGTAGACGGTCGCGTCCTGCAACCCGAGTTCGTCGACGACGGCGGCGTGGTTGCTCGCGTGCGCGCCGAACACCGACGAGCCGACGCCGACGGGGATGAACCGCTCGGGGCTGAGATACCGGGTCACCGCGGCGGCGAACAGCCCGATAGCCCCGAGGACGACGAGCGTCTCGCGAACGGGCGGAAACAGCGCCCCGCCGAGCAGTCCGGCGACGCCGAGCGCGGCCAGCGCGACCGCGGTCCGCCGGTACTGCCCCTCTCGGAGCGCTTCGTAGCGCTGTCTGAGCCGGACGTTCTCGCGCCGGAGCCCGGCGAGTTCGGCGCGGTCGGCGTCGGGGTCGCCGGTGTCGGTTCGGCCGGCGTCGCCGTCGCGTTCGGTCGCAGCCGACACGACCGCGTGGGTCTCGCCGTTCGCCACCCCCTCGTCGAGACGGTCGAGGTCGTCGTCGGCGCTCATCGTTCCGCCTCCGGCGCGTCAACGAGACCGAGGGCGACGCGCTCGTAGCGGTGGAGCCCGTAGGCGACCGCCGCGGCGAGAACGGCGGCGACCGCCGCAGCCTGCCACGCCCACCGAAGCGTCGACCACAGCGCCCACGCGACCCCCAGGGCGACGACGTAGCCCGCCGCCAGCCGGGCGAGTCGAGCGCGGTCCGGCGGCCACGCGCACGCGGCGCTCGCGAGGAGCGGGAACGCGGCGAGCTGCGCGCCCCCGACCGCGACGAGGCCGGCGTCTCCGAACAGCGAGACGGCGGTCAGTTGGGCGACGACGAACGCGAGCGGTCCCCCGGTCGCCGCCGCCGCGACGAGGACGAGGACCCCGGCGGCGAGGCCCCACAGCCCGGTGGCCAGCCCCACCGCGAGCGTGAAACAGAGGACGCCCGTCGCGTCCATCGGGGTGAGCTCGTTCGCGTCCAACACGGTTCGAATCGTCAGTTCGCTCTGGTTCACAGGTGTCTCCATCGGTGTTCACTCCGCTGTGGTGGCCCGCGCCGTCGCCAGTGCCATCGCGCTCTTCGGGGCGACCTCGTAGGCGGTGACGTTCGGCAGCCGTTCGAGGCGCTTTCTGAACTCCTCGAAGGCGACGAACCCGGCCGCGAAGTCCGTGGCCCCGGCGTCGGCGGCGTCGTCGAAGAACGTCGTCGGCGTGAGGAAGACGCTCGTCTGGCTGCTCCGCTTCGATGCGACGACGACCGCCTCGTAGGTCTCGACTTTCGCCGAGTCGTCGGTGACGAGCACGAGGTGGTCCTGTCTGTTCGACCGCGAGCACGCGGATTTCACCGCGTCGAAAAGCGGCCGGTCGCTGACCCGCGAGACGTAGCTTTCGCCGTCGCGGAGATACGGGCGGAGCGTCGCCGCGAACGCCGAGTCGTCGTCGAGGAGGCGACTTCGCTTGCGGGCGTCTTCCGGGGCGACCGGGCGGGACGCGTCGACCGGGCGGCGCGGGCTGGCGGTCGGCTCCATCGAGAGCAGTCGCCGCCGAACCGTCTGGTAGGCGTTCGACGAGGAGGAGGGGCCGAACTCCCACTCCATCGCGTCGTCGCCGACGAACTGCGTCGAGACGGGGTCGCCGTGGGACTCCGCGGCGTCGACGAGGCCGAGCGCGATTTCGCGCGCGTACGACAGCATCGTCCGCCCGGTCGGGCCGCGGTTCATGTGCGACCCGCAGTCGACCACGAGCGACAGCAGGTAGTCGGACTCAGATTCGAACTCGCGGATGTACGGATGGTTCATCCGGGCGGTGGTCTTCCAGTCAATCTGCGACAGCGTGTCGCCGGGGAGGTACTGCCGCGTCTCGTGGGGGACGAGCCCCGGTCCGGTCTGGTCGCTGGAGTGGTCACCGAACGTCGTGCCGACCAGTTCGCCGCCGCGCCCGACGTGGATTCCCTCGGGGGCCGGCGGTTCGACCAGACAGCGGGCGTCGGCGTCGAGCGTCACCGACTCGGTGAAGAAGCCGGCGCGCCCGTCGATATCGACGGCGACCTCGTCGAAGGCGATTCGCCCGGCGACGGGGAGTTCGACGCTGCACGTGACCGACCCCTCGGTCTCGCCGGGGGCGAGACTGACCGTCCGGCGCGCCCGCTCCGGCGCGTTCACGCTCGGCGGCGCGACGAGTTCGACTTCGACGGGCGCGTCGACGGCCTCGGACAGCGACGCCGTCAGCGTCACCGCGGCGCGGTCGCCGACGAACACCGACGTGGGCTCGACCGAGACGGACGCCGAGAGGTCGCGGTCGACGGCGCGCATCGCCCCGACGGCCTCGACCTGCGCGACGACGAGCCACGCGACGAGACCGCAGGCGGCAACGAGCGGCGTCGGCCCGTCGAGGACGACCGCGTAGACGGCGAGGAAGCAGGCGACGCCTGCGAGTGTGGCCCACCGGCGGGTCGGAAGCATCGTGGATTCGATTCGTGCCCCCGAAGTTGAATGTTTGTGTTGGAGCGGGCCGCAGTCGGTCGCGCGGACCCCGGATTCACGCCGCGGTCGCGGCTTCAACCGGACGTTAAACCCGACGTTAACGCATCGCAGTCTGCGAATCACGCCTCCGAGGTCGCGGCCGAGCGTCAGCCGAATGCCAAAACCCATTACGTCCCCCCGTCTGACTACGAGTAGTGCGTGGAGCATGGGGCCGCCCGGCACGGTTGCTTTGGACGATGTTGGTCGTCACCTGTCTCGTCGCGACAGCGTCGGCGGCGGCAGTCCCCGCGGGAGCGGCCGCCGACACTGACGCGCAGTCCGCGACCGTCCCGGCGTCGCCCGGAGCAGACGCTGACCGGTCGGCACTCGGGACGGCCGCGACCCCGCCGCGACAGACCGGGAACGAGACGAACAACAGCACCGGCGTCATCCACGAGAACCCCGACGAGGTCGACGGAGAGAACGAACTCGACCGCCTGCTTTCGTACCTCTCGGGCGAGCTCAACGGTGACATCGGCGCGAGCACGCTGCGACTCAGTCGGGGCGAGTACGAGGCCGCGCGGGCGGCACTCGGCGACGACTACGACGACTCGCTCGGCAAGTACGTCGATGTCGAAGGCGAGACCGACGGCAACGGCGCGAGCGAGGAGTACCGGACCGTCGGCGAGACCCAGCGGGCGTACGTCGACACCGTCAGCGAGTTCCGCGAGACCCGTCGCGAGTACGAGGCGGCGAGGCGGGCCGGAAACGACGAGCGCGCCCGCGAACTCGCCCGCGAGCTGACGCGGCTCGCCGAGGACGGCGAGTCGCAGTCGGACCGACTGCTGACGGCGTTCGACGTCATCTCGAACCGGACGGACAGCGACTTGACGGAGAGCAGCACCCAAATCGAGGCGGTACAGGCGAACGTCTCCGAACAGCGCGACGAAATCGTCTCCCGCGAGTTCGTCGCAACCAGCCTCACCGTCGACGACTACGACCGGAACATCTCCTTTACCGACCCGCTCGTGCTTTCGGGGTCGCTCGTCGCCGACGACGGCACGCCCGTCGCGGGGTCGACCGCCCGCTTCGCGGTCGGCGGACAGACGATTCGAACCGCGGTCGACGCCGACGGCTCGTTCGAACTGACCTACCGGCCGGCGCGGATTCCGGCCGGCAGTTCCTCGGTCACCGTCCGGTATCTCCCGAACGACACGTCGGTGTATCAGGCGACGGAGCGGGTCGTCCCCGTCGCCGTCTCGCAGGTGAACGCGACCGCGGGGCTGTCGGAGCCGGCCGCGCCGGCCTACGGCTACGCCGACGGCGTCTCGGTTCGCGCGACGCTCCGCGTGAACGGGACGCCGGTTCCGAACTACCCGCTCGCCGCGAGTTTTGCCGAGTCGTCGGCGACCGCGTCGGCGACGAACGCGAGCGGCCAGTCGACCGTCTCGACGACCGTCCCGGCGACCGCGACGGGCGCGGCGTCGATTCGCGTCGCGCCCGACGGCGACGGTAGGGCGGTGACGTTCGCCCCGGCGGCGGTGTCGGTCCCGCTCGAAACCGAGGGGACGGCGCTCGACGCGAGCGCCCGCGAGGCCGGGAACGGGACGGTCGTCGTCGACGGCCGCCTCGAAACCGACGAGGGCGAGGCCGTGTCCGGCCAGACGGTCGCCGTCAGCGTCGTCGGGCGGGACGTCGCGTCGGCGTCGACCAACGAGTCGGGGGCGTACCGGGCGACGTTCGACCTCCCGAGCGACGCCAGCGCCGAGAACGCGACCGTCTCGGCCGCGTTCGACGGCGAGGGGACGAACCTCGAATCGTCCGCCGCGACGGCGAGCATCCGGCTCGTGGACGGTCCCGCCGCGGCCGGAGCCGGAAACGGCGCGTCCGGCGGCCTTCCGCTCGACCTCGCGTGGGTCGTCGCCGGGACCGCGGTGGTCGGCCTCGTCGCCGCCGTTCTCCTCCGGCGGAACCGCGCCGGCGCGTCGACGACGACAACGGTTGACGACGAACCGACCGCGTCGGACACCGACGACTCGTCCGAGCCGGACTCGGTGACGACGGGGACACCGGCGCTGGACGCGGCGGCCGACGCGCTCGACGCTGGCCGGCCGAACGACGCGGTGGTCGTCGCCTACGCGGGCGTCAGACAGTCGCTCGGACCCGCCGCAGGCGTGGACGACGCCGCGACCCACTGGGAGTTCTGCGACCGATGTGTCGACGCCGGCGTCGCGTCCGTCGACGCGCTCGAATCGCTGACCGCGGGCTACGAGCGCGCGGCTTACAGCGGGCTGTCGGTGAGCGACGAAGCCGCCGCCGAACTGGTCGAGACGGCTCGCTCGCTCGCCGGCACGGCAGCGCCCGACGCGACGGACTCGCCCGATTCCGACGGCGATGCGGACGCCTCGGAAGCGGTCGGCGCGGTCGAGTAGCGCGCTCGCGGAGCCGCGGGTGACAAATGATTTTTGTGTTCGTGTCTCCCACCTCGGGTAGATGTCGCAGCGCCGAGACTGGCGGTTGTTCCTCCCCGAACCTGTCCGCAGCCTTCCGGCCGACCTCGCGGTCGTCGTCGCGGGGGTCGCGCTCACGCTCGTCGTGACGCTCACGCCCGGACTAGCGGAGACGCCGCTCCGGGACATCGCCGGCTTGGTGTTCTCGCTTTTCCTCCCCGGCTACGCGCTCATCGCGGCGCTGTTTCCCGAGCGCGGCCCGCCGATAGACGCCGAGGACCGCGACCGAATGGGCGGTATCGACGGTATCGAACGGGTGGCGCTGTCGTTCGGAACGAGCATCGCCGTCGTCCCGCTTCTCGGGCTCGTCCTCAACTTCACGCCGTGGGGGCTTCGACTCGGTCCTATCCTCGTCACCCTGAGCGGCTTCACGCTCGTCGCGACGGCGTTCGCGGCGACCCGGCGGTCGGCGCTCCCCGAGGACGAGCGGCTTGTGATCCCGTACGAGCGCTGGTTTGCCGCCGCGCGCGACGAACTGTTCAGTCCGGCGTCGCGGACCGACGCGATGCTGAACGTCGTCCTCGTCGTGAGCGTGGTGCTCGCGACCGCCAGCGTCGGCTACGCGGTGGCGGTGCCGAAAGACGGCGAGTCGTTCACCGAACTGTACCTCCTGACCGAAGACGGGAACGACGAACTCACCGCCGACAATTACCCCGAGGAACTCGTCCGCGGCGAGCCGGCGTCGCTCGTCCTCGGCGTCGGCAACCAAGAACACCGGACAGTGAACTACACCGTCGTCACCGTACTCCAGCGCGTCAAGGTGTCGAACAACTCGACGACCGTCCTGGAGTCCGAGCGGCTTCGGACGTTCACGCCCCGACTCGAACACAACGAGACGTGGCACGAACCGCACGAGGTCCGCCCGACGATGACGGGCGAGCGCCTGCGGCTGACGTACCTCCTCTACGAGGGTGCGCCGCCGGCGGCACCGACGGCGGACAACGCCTACCGCGAAGTCCACCTCTGGGTGACAGTTCGGGCGGAGTGATGGTGAAAACCGACCGCAGTCGGGTGGGTCTCGGCTATCTCACCTTCTGATATTTCGACGCTCCACCTCGTAATCCCCACGAACGAGGGCTCAAATCGTGTAATTCGTTTGTGTTCTAGTTTTATCACGTCTGATAATCCATGGGTAACGTTTAGGGTACTGCACGCTAAGCTTCCGCCAGCGAAGTCACAATGCGAGACTCTGGAAGGTCGGTTTCCCGCCGCGGCGGCCGAGGTCCGAAGATAGAACGCATCGCGAATCGCTACGGCCTCGACGGTCTCGGCGACGACCTCGTCGATGCGTGGCTCGGCGATGGCCGAGCGCAGCGGAGCCTCCGCGAACTGGAAGGCGACGTGAACAAGCGCCTCATCCGGGCCGCACTCGATGAGGCCGGCGCACACGTCCTCGACGGGGAGGCGGAGAACTTCTACCGCCTCCTGACCAGCGACGACGTGACCGCGGGGAGTCGCACCGACGCGCGGAACACGCTCCGCGAACGCGGCGTCGATGTCGAGCAGCTAGAGGCCGACATCATCTCCTACCAGTCGGTGTACAACTACCTCAAGCGACACCGAAACGTCGAACGCGAAGACGATGACGACGACGAGACGGACGCCACCGAGGCGGGACTCGCGACGATTCGAAAGCTCCGGTCCCGACTTCGTACCGTGACCATCGACGTCGTCGACCGCTTGGTGAAGGCCGAGCGGGTCTTCATCGGCGCGTACGAGGTCGAAGTCGACATCAGAGTCACCTGTACCGACTGTGACACTCGAATGACCCCGACGGCGCTACTCTCCTCCGGGCACTGCGACTGCGAACGCGAGCGAGACGAGTAGCGATTCGGGCTCACCAAACATCCACATCCGACACATGAACGATTCAGAGGCACTTCAGGCGGCGACTGTACGCATACGAAACATCGGCGGTATCGACGAGCGGCGCGTCAGGCTCGACCCCGGCGTGACCGTGCTCACGGGCCGCAACGCGACGAACCGAACGTCGTTCCTGCGGGCGCTCATGGGCGCGTGCGGGAGCGACGCGATCAGCCTCAAAGGTGACGCCGACGAGGGGTCGGTCGAACTCGAACTCGACGGCCGGACGTACACTCGCCTCCTCTCGCGTGAGAGCGGGACAGTCTCGACCGACGGGACGCCCTATCTCCGAGACGCGGCGACCGCGGACCGCTTTGCGTTCCTCCTCGGCTCGAACGAGGCGCGGCGGGCGGTCGTCGCGGAGCGCGACCTCTACGACGTCATCATGGCCCCGGTCGACACCGACGCCATCGAGGCCGAAATCGAGCGCCTCCAGTCACGCCGCACGCAGGTCGAGCGCCGACTCGACTCGCTGGACTCGCTCGACGCCGACCGGCGGTCGCTCGAATCGAAACGCGACGACCTCGAAGCCGAAATCGAGGCGCTCGAAGCCGAGCGGGACGACATCGAAGCCGAAATCGAGGCCGAAGACCGGACGGTCGAGACGCAACGCGAGCACCAAGCCGAATTAGACGAGGTGCTTTCGGAGCTTCAGTCCGCGCGGTCGGACCTCGAAAGCGTCCGCTTCCGCCTCCAGAGCGAGCGCGAGAGCGTCGAATCGCTCCGCGAGGAGCGCTCCGAACTCCAGTCGGAACTCGACTCGTTCGACGTCGAGGCGGTCGACCGCGGCGAGGCGAGCGACCGAATCGAGTCGGTTCGGTCGCGCATCGAGTCGCTCAACTCGACGATTTCGGAGCTTCAGACCGTCGTCCAGTACACCGAAGACGTGCTCGACGGGAAGGCGGGTCTCGTCGAGGATTCGCTCGGCGCGGCCGGCGACGGCTCGGTGACGGACCGGCTCGTCGCGTCGGAGACGACCACCTGCTGGACCTGCGGCACCGAGGTCGACCGCGGCCAGATTCGGGAGACGACCGACCGGCTCCGCGAGGTCAGAGACGAAAAACGCGAGGAACGCGCCGAGCTCCGCCGCGAACTCGACGAGCTCGAACGCTCGATGCGGGCGGCGGAACAGGCGGAGCGCGACCGCCGGAAGCTCCGGGATAAACTACGGCGGCTCGAAGACGAACTCGACCGCCGGACCGGCCAGATAGCGTCGCTGACCGACCGGCGCGAGGAACTCGCCGAACAAGTCGACGCGCTCGAAGCCGACGCGTCCGAACTCCGCGGACAGAGCGGGGGGGAAGGCGACCTCATCGAGCTCCACAGAGAGCTCAACGAAGTCGAGTTCGCTCTCGACCGGACGCGCGACGACCTCGCGTCGGTCCACGACGAACTCGACGAACTCGACGACCGGTTCGACGAGCGCGAGGAACTCGAACGCGAACGCGAGCAGGTAAACGAGGAGCTCGAAGCCGCACGGACCCGGATTCGGTCGCTCACGGCCGCGGCGGTCGAGTCGTTCAACGAGGAGATGGAGACGGTGCTCGACCTCCTCGGCTACGACAACATCGAGCGCGTCTGGCTGGAGCGAGTCGAACGCCGGGTCCGCGAGGGGCGTCGCAAGGTCGAAAAAGCCCAGTTTGAACTCCACATCGTCCGCGCGTCCGACTCCGGCGCGGTGTACGAAGACTCCATCGACCACCTCAGCGAAAGCGAGCGGGAGGTCGTCGGCCTCGTGTTCGCCCTCGCGGGCTATCTCGTCCACGAGGTGTACGAGGAGGTCCCGTTCATGCTCCTCGACTCGGTCGAAGCCATCGACGCCGAGCGCATCGCCGCGCTGGTCGACCACTTCGAGCAGTACCCGACGTTCCTCGTCGCGGCGCTCCTCCCGGAGGACGCACAGGCTCTCGACGCGTCGTACCGGCGCGTTACGTGGGGAACCGACGTGACGCCGGCCGCCTGACTGACGTGCCCTGACAGCGCGAGTTCGCGAAGGGCTAAGGGCGTCTCCCGCGTCTCCGCTTCGTCCTATCGTCTCATTCTGCTCCGCTTCGTCCCGTCCCGTCCCGTCCCGTCCCACATCCCGTCTCGGTCGGGTCTCGGTTCGGTCACGCGCTTCTCTCCGTTCTTCCAGCCGTCCGCTCGTTTCCACGACACCGAACGCGCGTTCGCTGAGTCGCTGGTACCCGCTCGCCAGCACAGTATTGCATTAAAATAGCACTATCAAGGGAACATACCGATAGTACACAAGAAATATAACACATCGAAACGACGTATCAGACGGACGATACTGGGGGGACGAGACCATCATCACATCTGACACACGGACACGAACTGAGTACGAACCGACGCGTGTTTGGTACGACTGCGAGCGTACCGAACCGGTCTCTGAGGCGGTCGCCGCAGCCGTGGACAAACACACCCGCGGCGACGCGGACCTGCCGCCGCTCACAGACCACGTAGACACCGACGCCCTCGATACCCTGTTCGGCCGCGGTACGCCGGGCGCGCCGCGCGTCTCGGGTGCCTCGCTCGAATTCGAATACGCCGACTTCGTCGTCACCGTCGAGTCCGTCGGCCGCATCGAAGTTCGGGACGCGGGCCGGTAATCTGCCGGGTCGTTCGGCACGACGCTGTGGCGGGTCGAGCGTCGCCGGCGGGACCGCTCGCCCTCGCCGTCTCGACCCGCGCCAATCGCTCTCGAAGTCGTCTGAGATGTTCGTTCGAACGAGCCTTCTAGACGCGGTCTCAACGTTATCAGTTAAGAACTTTCTGGCAGAAATATTGCGATTTATTTGAATTACTGCCCCGGATAACGGCGAGTGAGACGCCTCCGCGTCCTCGCCGCGACGTACCTTTTTGTCTCGTGGACGCCGACAAGGGGTATGGAACTCGAATTACGCTTCTTCGCGACGTTTCGAGAGGTGGTGGGTCAGAAGTCCATCTACTGGCGGGTCGACGACGACGCGACGGTCGGAGACGTCCTCCGGTCGCTGGAAGCGGAGTACGACGGCCTCGCCGGCCGACTCATCGAGGACGGCGAGGTCAAGCCGCACGTGAACGTGCTGAAAAACGGGCGCGAGGTGGTCCACCTCGACGGGATGGTCACGGCGCTCGACGACGGGGACGCGGTGAGCGTCTTCCCGCCGGTCGCGGGGGGCTGACGTGGCGCGCCGACAGCGGGCCTTCCGCGGCATCTCGCCTCGCCTCGCGATTCAGTACCTCGAAGGGCTCGGCGGCGAGGCCGACGGCGACGGCCGCGTGGTCGGTCCCGACTGGGCCGTCGACATCGAGACCGAGGAGGTCACGATAACAAGCAGTATCCAGCTCACCGAAGTGCAACTCGCGTTCGAGGGCGACGAGGAGACGCTCGACGACCTCGTCGAGCGGTTCGCCCGCAAGGCGATGCGCGCGGGGGGATGACCGTGGGGGCCGACGGCGACCGGCGACCGGGTCGCGAACGACTCAGCGAGCGCCTCGCACCCGACGGCGACGACGGCGCGCCCCGCGGGGGTGCCATCGACGGCACGGCCATCATGCTCGCGGCCGCGAAGGCGAGCGTCCCGGCCAGCAGTCTGCCGGTGTTGCTCGACCGGGCGCAGGCGTACCTCGACGGGCGGGCGACCGAGTACGCACAGGGGTTCGAGTGCGTCCACGAGGACGACGACGCGGCGGTGTATCTCGTCCCGCTGGGCCACTGGGACACGAAGGGGCTCGACCTCGACTTTTCCCACCGTGAGGTCGACGCCGTCCGCCGGGCGCACGCCGAACACCTCCGGCGGGTCGGCGCGGACGCCGACCGCCGCGACGAGTTCGAGACGGCGCTCGAAATCCGCGAGGTCGCCGTCGTCAGTCGGGAGGGAAAAAGCCGGCAATCCGCCCGACGATAGACGGCTATTTTGGGGACGGTGCCCTGCTACCGACAGATGCCAACCGTTTCCTCCGACCTCCTCGACGGCGTCCGAGCCGCGGGGCCGCTCCAACTCGGCATCGCGCCGTTCGGCCTCGTCGCCGGCGTCGCGGCCGTCGAGCAGGGGTTGTCGGTCGCGCACGCCCTCGGGTTTTCGAGCATCGTCTTCGCGGGCGCGTCGCAGCTCGCCATGATAGAACTCCTCGGCGCGGACGCGCCGCTGGCCATCGTCGTCGGAACGGCGGTCGTCATCAACCTCCGGACGATGATGTACTCGGCCTCCATCGCGCCGTACTTCCGCGACCTGACCGCCCGGTCGAAGGCGCTCGCGTCGTACCTGCTGACCGACCAGGCGTACGCCGTCTCCATCGCCCGCTACGGCCGCGACGGCGGGACCGACCGCTTCGCGTACTACGTCGGTGCGGGCGCGTCGCTGTGGCTCGTCTGGCAGGTGACGACCGTCGCCGGCGCGCTCCTCGGCTCCGGGCTTCCGCCGGAGTGGGGCTTCGACTTCGCCGCGCCGCTGGTCTTTCTCGCCCTGCTCGTCCCCACGTTGAAAGACCGCGCCTCCGGCGCGTCGTGTCTGGTCGGCGGCCTCGTCGCCACCGTCGTCGTCGTCGCGGGCGTCCCGTTCCACCTCGATATCATCGTCGCGGCCGTCGTCGGCGTCCTCGCCGGCCTCGCGGTCGACTCGCTCGGAGGCGACGCCTGAATGCCGACCGGCTACGACTCGGCGACCGTCTGGCTCGTCATCGCCCTCGCGGGCGTCCTCACGTTCGCCATCCGCGGGTCGTTCATCTACCTGTTCGGCCGCATCGACGACGTGCCGCCGGCGGTCGAGTCGGCCTTGGAGTACGTCCCCGCGGCCGTGTTCGCGGCGCTCGTCTTCCCCGCGCTCTTGGCTCCATCCGGCGACCTCGCGGTCTCCGTCGGCAACGACAAACTCGTCGCCGGCGCGCTCGCCGCGCTCGCCGCGTGGTACACCGAGCGCGTGCTCGCCACCATCCTCGTCGGCATGGGCGCGCTCTGGGTTCTCCGGTTCGTCGTCTGAGCCGCCGTCAGCCTCGCGCCGGCCACCGAACCGGTCCTGTTGAAGTATTCAGCTACTGATTGTTTGTTGAGACCGTGCGGAATAGCGAGCGCGTGTCTATCGCACCTTCTGTATCAGTATCCTCGCTACGAGAACTATCGCTAATCCGGTTGACAGCCAGAATACGACCGATGCAGCGATTCCAAGCCCACCGGGTGATGTGGGAAATGGGGAGGGCATACGACATAATAGGATACTCAATTGATAAATACGCCCTCCGTCTGTGTCACGCCGCGCGTGTCCAATCCTAACGATTTCAACAGCGCCATCAACCCCTAAGATACTCGTTTCGCGGGCGACCACGACCGCACGTATGCCCTCCCCGTCCTTGCGCCGCTACTCGCTTTCCAGTGACGAGGGTCCCGCCCTTCTCCCGACCGGGTTCGCCGCCGGCGTCGCCGCGTTCGTCGTCGGCACGGTCGCGGTCGCCGGCTGGCTCGCCCTCGCCACCGACGGCTCGTTTTCCACGCTCGACGCCGCGACCGAGATGACCGCCGGCAAGTCCGTTCCGTCCGTGTTCGTCCCCGTCTGGACGTTCGGCGGCGCAATGGGCCTGCCCGTCCGCCTCGTCGAGACGACCGGCCCCGGTCGCGCGGTCGTCCTCCGCAACCTCGCCGATGGGCTCGACGGGCCCGCCGACCCGTGGTACTGGCTGGGCGCGCTGCCGCCCGCCTGCCTGTTTCTCGCCGGGGCCGTCACGGCGCGCCGCACGGCGTGGTCTCGACGCCCCGCCGAGGGGTTCGCCACCGGGTCGTCCGTCGCCTTCGGCTTCGCCGCCGCCGTCGCCGTCGCCGCGCTCGTCGCCCGCGTCGGCCTCGGCGACGTGCCCCCGAACGCGGACGGAGTCGTTCGAATCGGTTCGACCGGCTTTCACCCGACTGACCTCGACGGCGACTCGGTCGGCCTCCCGCTTTGGGGGGCGTTCTCCGGGCTGGTGTACGGCGTCGTCTTCGGCGGCCTCGGCGGGCTCGGCTGGGCGGTGGCGTCGCTTCGCCCGTCCCGGTAGCCGGCGTCGCTCCCCGGAAGATATTCACTGCTTTGCTCACACAGAGCCTCTATGTCCCGGCGACTCGTCGTCTCGGTCTTCGCGCTCCTCGTCGCGCTCTCGCTCGTCGGCGCGCCGGTGACGATGGCCGACTGGTCGGAGCAGGTGTCGTTCTCCGCGTCGGAAATCGACGCGTCACAGGTCCGAGACGAGACGCCCGTGCTCCGGTACGACGAACTCGACGCCGACGCACAGGACGCGGTTCGGCGGGCCATCGAGTCGCCCGACGGCTCCCACGTCGTCTACGGCGACGAGGACTGGCCGGACCGCTTTTTCTACAGCGACTACACGGCGCCCGGACAGGGGCTGTACGCCGTCGTCTACGAGGGCGACTACTACCGGCTCTACACCTTCGCCGCCGGCGGCTTCCCGGTGATTTATTGGCTGTACGAACTCCCGTTCGTCGCCTACGGCCTCGCGCTCGGACGCGTCGGGACGCGGGCGTACCGCGGGGAGGGTTCGGTTCGGTTCGCCGCGGGAGCCGCGGTCGTCGGTGCCGCGTTCCATCTCGTCGGACCGGTCTTCGACTTCCCGGTCGTCTCGCCGACGACGTTCGTCGGGCTCGGCGTCGTCGCCGCCGCGGCGCTCGTCGGGCGACACGTCTCCGCGGTTCGCAAGCGGTCGAAAAAGGCGTGATTCGAATTCGCGCGGGAGCCGATTGGACCGAACGGCGTCGGCTCGGTCGTTGCTGTCGGCTCAGTCGTCGGCGGGCGCGGGCGAGTCGCCGCGGGAGACGCCCGTGCCGGGGCCGATGTCGATGCCGAGTTCGTCGAGGCGCTCGTCGGGGACGACGCCGTCGACCCACTGGCGGCGGGCGTAGTACTCCTCTTTCATCTCGTCGAGTTCGCACAGCTGCCCCTCGGACGCGCCCTGTCCCGGAATCGCCTCGTCGCCCTCGACGAAGCGCCCCGGCAGCGAGTCGTCGGCACCGTCGAAGCCGGCGAGGTTGTTGTAGTACCGCTCTAGCGTGTAGATGCGGTCGCCGGTTTCGAGCAGTTCCTCTTCGGTCACGTCGCGGCCGGTCATGCCGTTGTACTGCAGGACGTACTCCTCGATGCCCTCCGCGAACGCGTTGAACTTGCAGATGTCGAACGAGTCCGAGATGGCGTGCATGTCCTGGAACAGCGCCACGAGTTCGCCCTTCCCGCGCCACTCGTGGGGGTCGTGTTTCTCCGGGATGCCGAGAATCTCGGCGGACGGCGTGTAGCCGCGGAGGTGACACGCGCCGCGGTTCGAGGTGGCGTAGCCGATGCCCATGCCCTTCATACAGCGCGGGTCGTACGCCGGGATGGTCTGTCCCTTGACGGCAAGCGAGTTGTCGTGGGCGTCGAAGCGCTCGGCGAGGCCGTTTGCGCCCTCCGCGAGCGCGTCCGCGAGGTCGCCGTCGCGGTTCGCGATTTCCGTGATAAGGTCGATCATGCGCTCGGTGTCGCCCCAGTCGAGCTGTTCGCTCAGCCCGTCGAGCTTGCCCTGCTCCGACATCTCCATCGCCATCGCCATCATGTTGCCCACCTCGATGGTGTCGACGCCCATGTCGTTACAGCGGTCGATCATGACGGCGATTTCGTCGCGCTCGGTGTGCCCGGAGTTCGGGCCCAGCGCGTAGGCGGACTCGTACTCGTAGGACTCGCCGCGGACGTTCATCTCCTCGCCTTTGTGCATCACCGACACCTCGACTTCCTTCTTACAGGCGACCGGGCAGGAGTGACACGTCGGCTCGTCGACGAGGATGTTCTCGCGGACGTTCTCGCCGGAGACGCGCTCGGAGTCGATGTCCGCACCTTCGGCGTCTCGCATGGCCGCGGTCGAAGTGTACTTCCCGTTTTTCGTCGGGAGGCCGTCGAGTTCTTCGCCCGCGTTCATCAGGACGTTCGTCCCGTACAGCGACAGGCCGCCCTCGTTGGGCGCGGTGACCTCGGACTCGCGGATGAGCTGCATCGCCTGCTGGTAGCCCTGTTTGAACGTGTCGGCGTCGGCGGGCTTCGGCATCCGCGTGCCGGACTTCACGACGATTGCCTTGAGGTTCTTCGAGCCCATGACCGCCCCCGTGCCGCCGCGGCCCGACGCGCGGTCGTCCTCGTTGACGATGCAGCCGTACTTGACCTCGTTTTCGCCGCCGGGGCCGATGGCCATTATCGAGAGGTTCTTGCCGAGGCTGCCTTCGACCTCGCCTTCGAGCTCTTCGATGGTCTCGTGGACGCCCTTGCCCCAGAGGTGCTCGGCGTCGTGGAGCGTCAGTTCGCCGTCTTCGACGACGGCGTAGCTCGGCCGCTCGGCCTTCCCCGTGAACAGGAGGCCGTCGAAGCCGGACCACTTGAGCCGCGCACCGCTCCAGCCGCCGTGGTGCGAGTCGGTGACGGTCCCCGTGAGCGGGGATTTCGTCACGACCGCGATGCGACCGCTCATCACGGTCTGCGTGCCGGTGAGCGGGCCGGTCATGAACGCGAGGAGGTTGTCCGGTCCAAGCGGGTCCACGTCCGGTCCCTGGTCGAAGACGTACTTCACGCCGAGGCCGCGGGCCCCGATGTACTTCTTTGCGTCCTCGTCGTCGATTCCCTCGTACGCGATGTCGCCTGACGACAGGTCCACCCGAGCGACCCTGTCGTGATAACCACCGAGTTCAGTCATTGTAATCCTCGTTGATTATATACGGTCGCTGTCGGGTTAGTGATTCCCACCTCGGCGTAACCGTTCGAGGTTACGCCGCCGCGACCCGACGCCGGACCGTCTCGGGATTGCGGCAATCCGTGCGACTCATCCCGGTTGCGGGCCGGCGGCCCGGAGCGAGACGGTTCCGGTGGCGTCGACGACGACGCTCGCGGGGCCGCGCGGCGGACAGGACCACCACGTTCCCGAGGTTGCCGCGCCGGTTTCGAGGCTCACCGAGACGACGTGCGGTCCGGAGGTCGTCACGGGGACGAGTTCGCGGACCTCGTCGGGGTCGAGCGCGAGCGTGCGGTCGAACGACTCGCCGCCCGCGGCGTCGACCCGGAGCGAGAGCCGGTGCGGTTCGTCGTCGCGGTTGGCGACCGTGAGCGTCGTGTCCGCGGGGCCGCAGCCGGTCGCCCCGCTCGACACGTCGACGTACTTCGTCGGCTGGTCGGGGACCGGCCACGCCGTCTCGACGCGTCGCTCGTCGGTCTCGACGGCGACGCGGTAGGTCCCGCTTCGGTACGTCACCGGAATCGACAGCCGCGCTCCCGCGGGGACGCGGTACGCCCGGTCGACCAGCGACGTGTCCCCGAGGTCGATGCGGAGCCGCGCGGTCGTCTCGGAACCGGCGTTCTCCACGACGACGCCGGCGGGCGCGTACCACCGGGCGGAGCCGTCGCCGACGAGCGGGAGGTCGATTCGCGGCCCGTCGTCGGGGGCCGCCGCCGCGAGCGAACACTCCCCTCGCGCGTCGCACGAGACGGTCCGCCAGAACGCCGCGCCGTCCCGACCGAGGACGACCTCCAGTCCCTCGAACGCCGCGTCGACGACCCACTCCGACCGGGCCCGCACGCCGGTGTCCGTCTCGACGAGCACCGCCGTCTCCCCGGTCGGCACCGACACCGACAGCGCGGCCCGCTCGCCGGGGAGCAGATCGCGGTTCTCGAAGAACACGTCGCGGTCGCCGCGGACGCCGACGACGGTCGTGAACACGGGGTTCGGCGTCGGGTTCCAGAGCGTCAGCGACCGCTCTACGCGCGCTTCGGGCGTCGGTGTCTCGGTCGGCGCGTCGGTCCCCTCCTCGGGGGTCGGCGTCGCCGTCTCGCCCTCGGGCGTCCCGCAGCCGGCGAGTCCGGCGACGCCGCCAGCGAGCAGCGAGAGGAGCCTGCGACGCTCCATGCGTCACCTACGGGCGCGACGCATATGAACGTCCGTCGCTGCAGTGCCGCGTTCGACTGTCGTCGCCGCGTCGCGGCTCCGACCTCCAAAACAGCTATTTCGTCGGCGGTCAGTCGTTCTCACGAATCGATGGGACTCGCCAGCTTCCTCGGCGCGATTGACACCGCGAGCCGGTCGCTCTCGGTGGTCAATCGCTCGGCTCCCGACCCCGTCCAGCGGATGCTCGAAACCACGTTCGCCGACCAGCCGGTCGACGTCGACGAACTCTCCGACGACGCGCGCGGCGACGACGTGGTCGTGCTCACCGAGCAGACGGCCGAGGGGCACGAGGTCGTCGCGACCTCGCCGCTGGAGGCGGTGATGAACTCCGTCCTCCTCGTGAACTCCGACCTCTACAAGACGGGGCAGACGAAGCTCGACGAGTTCGAACTCCCGTCGGTGCTCACCCGACTCGACGACGTGCCGTTCTCGCTCCGCGGCTACCCCGAATCCGACAAGGAGAAACTGCTGCTCGTGGCGATTTCGCGGTACATCGAGCGCCACGCGTGGCGCGCCGGTGACGGGCGGCTCCGGTCGTCGTTCCAGCGCCTCTCGCGCATCGAAGACGAACGCGGAACGCGAGCGGTCTACCAGAAAGTCGCGTCGACCGACGTGCAGACGCACGTCTACGGGATTCCCGATTGGATGCCGCCGTCAGACTCCGATCTCCTGACGCACGGCGGCTACTCCGATGATTTCTACGACTCGTGGTTCGTCGTCTACACGCCCCCGGACGACGACTCGGGCGAGGCGACCGCGGGCGAGAGCGAGGCGACTGGTGCGACCGACCGCGACGGGAGGCGTTTCGGAGACGGGGACGCGGACGCCGTGGCACCGGGGCAGCCCGTCGCCCTCCTCGCGCTGGAGACCGAGCCGAAGCGCTGGGAGGGCTACTGGACGTTCCGGCCGTCGCTCGTTTCCGACATCGACCGCTACATCTCGCGGAACATGTGACGGCGGGACAGGCCGGCGACCGTCGCCAGCCGAACCCAGACGAAGCCGCTTTACGCACCCGTCCGATACGGGTATCCAATGAGTAAGCCGAGCCCCGAGGTCTACGAACGGGGACGCGGGATGGACGCGCACAACAAGGTGATGCGCGACATCCGTTCGCAAAAGCAGAAGACCTACGACCCCCACGAGCCGACCCGGGTGTGGATTGACGAGGACAACACGCCCGACGGCGTCTACGACTCGCTGACGATTATCCTCAACACCGGCGGCTGTCGGTGGGCGCGCGCCGGCGGCTGTACGATGTGCGGCTACGTCGCCGAGTCCGTCGAGGGCGGCACCGTCGCCCACGAGGCGCTGATGGACCAGATTCGGGTCTGTCTCGACCACGAGGCCGAGGAGATGGACGACGGCGAGCAGGCAGGGCTCATCAAGATTTACACCTCCGGCTCGTTCCTCGACGAGCGCGAGGTGCCCGCCGAGACCCGCGACGCCATCGCCGAGACGTTCGCCGACCGCGACCGCGTGGTCGTCGAGTCGCTCCCGGACTTCGTCACGCGCGAGAAACTGGCCGACTTCACCGACCGCGGCCTTGACACCGACGTGGCAATCGGCCTCGAAACCGCCACCGACCGCGTCCGCCACGACTGCGTGAACAAGTACTTCGACTTCGCGGACTTCGAGGACGCCTGCGAGGAGGCCGCCGCGGCCGGCGGCGGCGTCAAGGCGTACCTCCTGATGAAGCCGCCGTTCCTCTCGGAGCCCGAGGCGCTCGACGACATGAAGTCCTCCATCCGCCGGTGTGCGGCGGTCGACAACTGCCACACCGTCTCGATGAACCCGACGAACGTCCAGCGCTACACGATGGTCGACGAACTGTTCTTCAACGGCGGCTACCGCCCGCCGTGGCTCTGGTCGGTCGCAGAGGCGCTCCGCGAGACGGTTGACGTGGACGCCATCGTCGTCTCCGACCCCGTCGGCGGCGGCCAAGAGCGCGGCGCGCACAACTGCGGCGACTGCGACGAACTCGTGTTCAAGGCGGTCAAGGACTTCAACCTCCGGCAGGACCCGAGCGTCTTCGACCAGGTGTCCTGCGACTGCGAGGCGACCTGGGAGTTCGTCCTCGACAACGAGACGAGCTACAATATGCCGCTCGTGAAGTAAGCGCGCCCAGTCGCGCGACTGAGCGCCACTGCCGACGTCTCACCTTCGCGCGGGCGTACACTCGCTGAACCCGAACCCGAACCCGAACCGCGGCGTCGCCCGTCCGCATCTCCGACCGTTCGTCCACTATCCCGCGTTGTTTTCCCTCATTCGGCCGCGTTAGGGGGTGCTATCCGAAAGTAACAGGCTCCTAACCGTCGAATAGGATATTCGTATCAAAGAGGGTGTGAGTCGTTGTCATATTCGGTGGTTCGGACGTGTCCATCCGAACCGCCCGCCATCATGACGAAACACACGTACAAGACCGTCTACTACGCGGATGGGTGGTTCGAGATTCGCGAGGAGGAGAACGCCGAGGCGTGGGTCGCCACGGACGCTCCCTGCGCTCTCGCTCCATAGCACACGGCACGCGGGCCGGAACCCTCGACACTCCAACATCGCTCATCGTGTACGCCGCTCCGTTCGCTCACCGGCCCCGTGCCGTCCGCCACCGCGGCGGACGGTCTTTTTATACTACTATCCCTCGAAGCCCGCCAGCACGCCCCGACCGTCGGTGTTGCCGAGTTGCGGGAGCGACGCCCGCTCGGGGTGCGGCATCAGCACCGCGACGGACTCACTGTCGCCGAGAACGCCCGCGACGTTGCCGAGCGACCCGTTGGGGTTCGCCTCGTCGGTGACGTTGCCCTCCGCGTCGCAGTAGCGGAACAGGATTCGGTCGTCGGCTTCGAGTTCCTCGTAGCGCTCGGCGTCGAGTTCGAAGCGACCCTCGCCGTGGGCGATGGGCAGTTCGATGACCTCGCCTTCGTCGTACGCCGCGGTCCAGCGCGTGTCGGCGTTCTCGACGCGGAGGTAGACGTGTTCGCACTGGAAGCGGGCGCTCGCGTTCGTCGTGAACGCGCCGGGGGTGAGCCCGGACTCGCAGCCGATCTGTGCGCCGTTGCAGACGCCGAGGACGGGGACGCCGTCGTCGGCCGCCTCGCGGACCGACTCCATGATGGGCGAGCGGGCGGCCATCGCGCCGCCGCGCAGGTAGTCGCCGTACGAGAAGCCGCCGGGGAGCACGATGCCCGTCGTCTCCTCGGGCAGGGGGTCTTCGTGCCAGACGCGCTCGGCCTCGAACCCGAGGTCCGACAGCGCGCGCACGGCGTCGCGGTCGCAGTTCGAGCCGCCGAACTGCACGACTGCAATCATCTCAGGCCTCGGCGACCGCGACCTCGTAGTCGTGGATGGTCGGGTTCGCCAGCAAGCGTTCTGCCATCTCGTCGGCGCGGGCCTCGGCCTCGTCGGCGTCGGCCGCGTCGAGGTCCACCTCGTAGCGTTCGGTGAAGCGCAGCGCCTCGAGTTCGAACCCGAGTCGTTCCAGCGCGCGCTTCGTCGTCTCCGCCTCCGGGTCGAGCACGCCGCGCTTGAGGCGCACCGTCACCGTCGCGGTGTAAGTGGTCATCAGGTGGCGATGCGCGGTCATGTGCAAAAACGGTTTTGGGTCGAGTTTGATATGCACAGATGTGAGTATCAACGCGCGAACCGGCGACGACGCCGCCGGCAACCGCGCTACACCGTCGCCGTTGGTCTCTGACGGGCGAGACTCCGCGGCGGTTCTCCCCCTGATTCATATTCGTTGTTATACTTACTATACAAATTATTTCTCTCAATTTTTAATATAATAATTACATACATGGTATATGATAATCATTTTTATAGTACGAGTGAGACGCCGTCTCACGTATGGCACTCGAATTCGCACAGAGTCCGCTCCTGACGTTCGTCATCGGACTTGCGTTGGTCGTGTTGCTACTGGTCGTGTTAGACCTCCCCGCGTTCGTCGGTCTGGCGATAGCCGCGTTCGCGGTCGGCCTCGTCAACGCGGCGTTCGTCCCCGACTTCGCGCTCGCGGACGCGGCGACGCGGACGGCGTCTGCCTTCGGCGACGGGATGGCCGGCATCGGGATTCCCATCCTGATGGCCGCCATCATCGGGAAGTCGATGCTCGAAAGCGGCTCCGCCCAGCGTATCGTCCGCGCTTTCCAGTCGCTCGTCGGGCGAGAAAACAGCGACATCGCGCTGTGGGGCAGCAGTACGGTGCTCGCCATCCCCGTGTTCTTCGACAGCGTCTTCTACCTCATGGCCCCGCTCGCGCGGTCGATGCGGGCCCGGATGGGCGACAACTACGCGCTCTACCTCGTCGTCGTCGGGGCCGGCGCGGCGACGGCTCACGTGTTCATCCCGCCGACGCCCGGCCCGCTCGCGGTCGCCAGCGAAATCGGGGCCGACATCGGCACCACGATGCTCATCGGCGTCACCGTCGCCGTCCCGTCGGCCACCATGGGCGGCCTCGTCTACGGCCGCTGGATTAACCGTCACGTTGATATCCCCCTCCGCGACGCGATGGGGACGACCACGGAAGAACTGCAAGAGCGCGCCCAGCGCGACGTGTCGTCCCTGCCGAGTTTCCTCGAATCCATCGCGCCCATCGTCATCGCCGTCGCGCTCGTCGGCTCGCTCACCGTCGTCAACGCCCTCGAAGGCGTGACGGTGGCCGAACCGTTCCAGCCGTTCGTCTCGTTCATCGTGGACAACCGGCCGTTCGTCGCGTTCATCGGCGACAAGAACGTCGCGCTGACCGTCGCCGCGCTCGCCGCGGCCTACACGTACTACCGCTGGTCCGACCTCTCGCGGTCCGACTGGGAAGACGAACTCACCGAGGCGCTCAAAAGCGGCGGTAACATCGCGGCAATCACCGCCATGGGCGGCGCGTTCGGCGCGCTCCTCGCGGCCTCCGGAATCGGCTCGTACCTCGCTAACGGGCTCGAAGGCTTCGGCATCCCGATGCTCGTGACCGCGTGGCTCATCGCCGCTATCGTCCGCATCGCGCAGGGTTCCGCGACCGCGGCGATGCTCACGGCCGCCGGCATCATGGCCCCGCTCACCGGCCAGCTTCCGGTCCACACCGCGTATCTGGTGATGGTCATCGGCGCGGGCGGCAACATCTGCTCGTGGTACAACGACTCCGGCTTCTGGCTCGTCAAGGAAATCGGCGGGCTCACCCAGGCGGAGACGCTGAAGACGTGGACCGCGCTGACGACGATTATCTCCGTGACCGGACTCGTCGTCGTCCTCATCGTCTCGTCGGTGCTGCCGCTGGCGTAGGCGACAACGCGCGCACGCCGGCATTTCCTTTTGACGGGTGATTCACGGTCGTTCCCGAGGGATTCGCTTGCGGAGAACGACAGCGGTTTACCGTTCGCCGACGCAGGACGGGTATGTTCAGCTTCGAACAGCTGGAGGTGACGGTATGACTCGCGAACTCACCGAAATCACGGTCATCGGAGGAGACAAGACCGGACTCATCGCGAACGTGACCACCCTGCTGTTCGAGCGCGGAATCAACGTCGAGGACTTGGACCAGGCGGTCCGCGAGGGAATCTTCCGGATGACCCTCCACGCCGACACCGCGGAGATGACCTGCTCCCGCGACGAACTCCGAGCGGCGCTGTCCGACCTCGGGGACGACCTCGGCGTCGACGTGCAGGTCCGGTTCCCCTCGGACCGCGAGACCCGCGAAATCGCCGTCCTCGTCACGAAGGAGTCCCACTGCCTCGAAGCGCTGTTCGAGGCGTGGGCCAACGACGACCTCGGCGCGGAAATCTCGGTCGTCATCGGCAACCACGACACGCTCGAACCGCTGGCGAGCCACTACGACGTGCCATTCCACGACATCGGCGACGAGAAAGGGACCGCCAACGAAGAGCGCCTGCTCGACCTCCTCGAACAGTACGACGTGGACCTCATCGTCCTCGCGCGCTACATGCGCATCCTCGGCCCGAACGTCGTCTTCCGCTACGAGGACCGCATCATCAACATCCACCCGTCGCTGCTCCCGGCGTTCCCCGGCGCGGCGGCCTACCGGCAGGCGAAAGAGGAGGGCGTCCGCATCGCCGGCGTCACCGCCCACTACGTGACGACCGACCTCGACCAAGGGCCAATCATCGCCCAGCGCGCCTTCGACGTGCCGGACGACGCCTCCATCGACGAAATCAAAGAGCGCGGCCAGCCGCTGGAGGCCGACGCGCTCCTCGAAGCCGTGAAGCTCCACCTCAACAACGACGTGTCGGTCCACCGCGGGCGCACCAGCCTCCGCGAGAGCGCCGACCCCGAGCGCTACCAGCTCGGCCTCACCCGCGAGGCGCAGGCGTCGAACCCCGACCGCCCGGTCGACGGCATCATCGACGCCCTCGGGGAGCGCGAGGCGCTCGCGCCCGAACCGTCCGAGGACTGAGGCGACTGCGGCAGCGACGGCGGGGGGACCCCCGCCAGACACCAGCCCTATTTTGCCGCCGACACGACTCGGAGGCGTGCCCGTCTCTCCCCGCTACCGCGTCGCGCTCGGCTGTTACGCGCTGTGGCTCGTGGCGACCGTCCTCCTCGCCGCGCACGAACTCGGAGTTATCCCGCTCTTTCCCGGCGTCGAACCGGGCGTCGTGACCGGCGCGACGGTGTTTTTCGCGCTCGGCGTCGTCCGACTCCTGCGCCGCGGCTCGCGGTTCCTCGTCGGCGACGACGCGGCGTGAGAAGGGGACAGACGAAAAGCGGAGTCGCTCGGGCCGCCGATTACAGGTCGCGGACGCGCGCCACGGCGTCCTCGATGGTCGGGGCGTCGAACCAGTCGTGGTCGACGTAGGCGTTGGTGCCGGCGCAGTAGAGGTCCGACAGCGCCTCGACGATGTCGGCGGGCAGGCGGTCGGGTTCGACCGCGCAGTGCTCGCGCCAGTTCGGCTCACCCGTCTCGATGGCCTCGGCCTTCGCGTCTTTCACGGCCGCGACCCACTCGGGTTGGACGCGCTTGTAGTACTGCCGGACGACCTCCTTCGAGACCTGCTGGCCGCCGTAGGAAAACCGGTTTTCGTCGAACGTGCCGACCACGTCGCCGACTTTGACGGTGCCGTCGTGGTAGAGACACTCGATTTTGCCGTCCTCGTGGTCGAAGCCGGCTTCGTCGGCGCGCTCGGTCAGCACGTGGTTCACGGCGAGCGCCAACTCTTCGAGGCGGTCGAGGTCGACTTTCCCGGCGATGTCGTCGGCCTCCGCGCGGGAGAGATAGCGGTCCTGTTCTTCGTACTTCGTGGAGAACTCCACGACCGGCTCGGGGAGCGAGACGGCCTCGTCGGGCCACTCGTCCATTTCGAGGCCGTAGTCGGCGGGCTCGCCGCGCCGCCGGAGGCTCGACCCCACCGGGACGGTGTTGCGGAAGACGATTTCCAGCGGGATGAGGTAGTTGTCGCCGGCGGCCTCGTGGTAGGCGTCGTAGTCGTACGCGCCGCCGGCGTGCGGGAGGTCGGGCACCTGCGTGAGTTCGATGGCCATCTCCGTCGGCGGCGACTCGCACTCGCCGAGTTCCTTCACCTCGCCGTCTTCGACCACGCCGAGGTAGTGGGTCGGGACGTGGTTCACGTCGAGCAGTTCGAAGTTGTACGCGCCCATGAGACAGAGACTCGCGCCCTTGTTCGGGACGTGGTCGGGCATCTCGCCCCAGTCGAACACGGAGTAGCGGTCCGAGAAGACGAAGCGGCCCCGCCCGAGGTCGGTCGCCGTCGGCTCCTCCTCGACGCGGAAGTCCTTCACGCTGGTCATGGTCGTCCTCTGGGCTCATCCCACTAAGAAGCTTCCACTTCCGTGCGCATCTCGGTCGGATACGAGACCAATCTATGCACGAATGCGCTCACCGGGCGAATCGTATCGCTTTTTCGCGGCTGGCCCGTCCGTTGGGCTATGGACGCTGCCCTCGAATCAGACGCCGCGTGGGTCGCCCGCCGACTCCGCGAGGCCGACACCGCAGTCGCCTTCACCGGCGCGGGGATGAGCACGGCCTCGGGCATCCCCGACTTCCGCGGCGACGACGGTATCTGGGAGACCGAGTTCGACCCGGCGTCGTTCCACCGCGACCGCTTCGTCAACGACCCCGCCGGCTTCTGGCGCGACCGCGTCCACTTACAGGAGCGCATGTTCCCCGACGGCGTCGAGCCGAACCCCGGCCACGAGGCGCTTTCGGCCCTCGAATCGCGGGGCATCCTCGACGCGGTCGTGACGCAGAACACCGACGGCCTCCACCGCGAGGCCGGCTCCGACCGCGTCGTCGAACTCCACGGGAACGCCGCCGAAGTCGTCTGCGAGGACTGCGGCGCGCGAACCGACGCGGCCCCCGCGTTCGAGACGGTCCGCGCCGGCGACGCGCCGCCGACGTGCGACGACTGCGGCGGCCTGCTCAAGCCCGGCGTCGTCCTGTTCGGCGAGCGCCTCCCCCGCGTCGCTTACAGCGAGGCGAACCGCCTCGCCGGCGACGCCGACGTGTTCCTGTCGCTCGGCTCGTCGCTGACGGTTCACCCCGCGGCGGGTCTCGCCGGCCGGGCCGCCGAGGTCGGCTCGCTCGTCGTCGTCAACTTCGACGCGACGCAGTACGACGACCGCGCCGACCGGGTCGTCCGCGGCGACCTCGCGGCGTTCCTCCCCGAAGTCGAAAAACGAATCTGAGCGCGACCGGCTCCGCCCGCTCGCCCGGGTTCTCGGCGTCGACCGCCTCGGACGCCTCGGGCGACGACGCGTCGGTGTCGTCGGACATCGGGCTTCCTGTTCTCCTCGCTCGCGGCAGATTCCCGGCGGCCAACTGTCACGAACTGCCGGTCGCACTCACCAATCAATTGATGCTCTCTCCCAAGCATGTCGATGCATGACTCGGTCACCCTCGCCGGGTTCGTCGGCGGGGACGGCACCGTCCGTTCTCTTCGTCGCTCCCGACCGCACCCGGGCGGACGCCGTCGCGGCCGCGCTCGACCGCCACGACGTGTCCGTCACCGTCGAGTTCGACCTCGGGACGGCCCTCGGACGCGTCGCCGACCGGACGGTCGACTGCCTTTTGATTCCCGGTCAGTTCGGCCGACACACCGCCGCCGACGTGGTCGCGCTGGTCCGCGAGCGCCATCCCGACGTGCCGGTCGTCCTGCTCGGTTCCGGCGGGAGCGACGACGGGAGCGACGGTGACGCACTCGCGGACGACCCCGCCGCCCACCGCGTTGCTGGCGACATCGAATCCCTCTCCTACGACCGCCTCGCCGACCGGGTTCGGGCGGCGGTCGCCCGCTATCGGAGTTCGGAGGCCCAGCGCACCGAACGCGACATCGTCTCCCGGCTCGAACGCCGCATTCAGCGCACCGAGCGGAAGATAACCTCGCTCCACGGCGTCGCCATGCGACTCGCGTCGGTCTCCGACGCCGACGACATCTACGCGGAGACCGTCGAGGCGGCGGAGCGCATCCTCAACCTCGACATCTGTTTCGCCTTCGCGGCCGAGGCGACCCGGTTCGTCCCGCGGGCGCAGTCGTCGACGCCGACCGACCGCAAACTCCGGCCGGTCCCGAAAGACGCGGGCGCGATGGGCGAGACGTTCCGCACCGGCGAGTCCCACCGCGCGGTCGACATGGAGCTCCACGCGTTCGGCCGCCCCGAGTTCGGTGACTACCGCTCCGGCCTCAGCGTCGCTATCGGTTCGTTCGGCGTGTTTCAGGCGGTTTCCGAGCAGACCGGCGCGTTCGACGAAATCGACCTCGAACTCGCAGAACTCCTCGTCGCCCACACGAACGCGGCGCTCCAGCGGCTCAGTTTCGAGCGCCGGCTTCGGGTCGAACGCGACCAGTACGCCGCCCTGTTCGAGAACAGCGCCGACTGCATCATCGACTCGGAGTTCGTCGACGGCGAGTCCGTCATCCGCGCGGTCAACCCGGCGTTCGAGGCGACGTTCGGCTACGACGAATCCGAGGTCGTCGGCCGCGCCATCGACGACGTGGTCGCGCCGGACGACCGTCTCGACGAGGCCGCGAAGCTCACCGAGATGGTCCGCGCCGGCGACTTCGTCCAGACGGAGGTTCGCAGACAGACCGCAAACGGCGAGCGGGACTTCCTCCTGCGGTCGGTTCCGGTCGGCGAGAACACCATCTACGCGGTCTACACGGACATCACGGCGCGCCGGGACATCGAACGCGAGATGGAAGCCCAGAACCGCCGGCTCGACGAGTTCACGAGCGTCGTCTCGCACGACCTCCGCAACCCGCTTTCGGTCGCCACGGGCCACCTCGACCTCGCCCGCGAGGAAATCGACAACGACCACCTCGCGGCGGTGGCGCGGGCCCACGACCGGATGACCGCGCTGACGGAGGAACTGCTCGTGCTCGCGCGACAGGGCACCGACGCGTTCGCCACGACGCCGGTCTCCCTCTCGGAGACCGCAGAGCGGTGCTGGGACCACGTCGAAACCGGGGACGCGGCGCTCGTCGTCGCGTCCGACCGGACCGTCGTCGCCGACGCGGGCCGGCTCCACCAACTGTTCGAGAACCTGATGCGGAATGCTGTCGAACACGGCTCACCGGATGAATCCGGGTCTGCCGACGGCGGGCAGGACCGCGTCACCGTCACCGTCGGCGCGCTCGACGACGGTTTCTACGTCGAAGACGACGGCGCGGGCATCCCCCCTGAACTCCGGTCGCGCATCTTCGACACCGGCTTTTCGACCGGCACCGCGGGCATCGGCTTCGGGCTGACAATCGTCTCGAACGTCGTCGACGCGCACGGCTGGACGGTCTCGGTGGGGGAAAGCGCCGCGGGCGGCGCTCGCTTCGAGTTCACCGGCGTCGGTGCCGGTGGCTGAGTGGCGGGCCGAAGCGACCCGGACTCAGGCGAACTCCTCGTGGAGGTACGCGCCGAGGTAGCCGCCGAGCGCGCCGAGGCCGACGGTGTAGACGAGCAGCGCGAGGAGGCCGAACAGCGCGACGATGACGATGCCGAGGATGCCGAGGCCGAAGCCCAACTCGAACGGGGTGACGCCGACGGCGAAGATGCTGAAGAACCCGAGGACGACGACGCCGAGGACCGTCCCGACGAGGCTCACGAACAGCCCCGAGACCGCGCCGGATTTCACGCCCAGTTCGCGGTCGCTTCCGGTCAGGTAGCCGGCGAGCGCCCCGCCGAGGACGGTTGACCCCGGAAGCGGCGAGAGGACGACGCTGGCGACCGCGCCGACGAGGGCCGAAAACAGCAGGCTCTCTCCTTCGTCGTCGAGAGCCGACTCGGTCGTCGAAGTCGGGGAGTGTTCCATGTGCGACCCAACACGGCGGGAGGGCCTAACGCTTTCTCCGCGGCGTCCCGCGGCGTCCCGCGGTATCCCGCGGCCGGAGTTCCGGTACCGCCCCGTTTTTACGACCGTGGCGCGTTGCCAACGAGCATGTCTGGTGCCGCCCACGACTTCGGGTTCGAACACGTCCCGGAGACAGACCAGTCGTTCGAGAACGCCTTAGCGAAGGCGCGAGCGGGCGAGCGCCTCACGGTCGACGACGGCGTCGAACTCATCACGACGGGGACCGACCGCGAGGGAATCGACCCCGAACGCAAGGAACTCGTGCTCGAAGCCGCCGACCGGCGGCGCGCCGAAATGGTCGGAAACGACGTGACGTTCGTCGCCAACCTCAACAACAACGTGACGACGGCCTGCAACACGGGGTGTCTGTTCTGTAACTTCAAGAACACCGCCCACCTGTTCGAGGCCGACTCCGACGCCGACCACGGCGGCTTTACGAAGACGCCCGCCGAGTCCCGCGACATCGTCGCCGACGCGGTCGAGATGGGCATCTACGAGGTCACGTCCGTCTCCGGCCTCCACCCCGCGCTCGTGCTCGACGAGGAACACCGCGAGATTCTCGAATCCTACGACAACCCCGCCGCCGAGGTGAACTACAAGCCGCCCGAAGTGTACGACACCGACCCCGCGAGCTACGCCGAACAGCTCTCTGCTATGTCGGCCGCCGGCGCGCACGTCCACTCGATGACGCCGGAAGAGGCCCATCACGCCAAGCGCGGCACCGACTGGAGCTACGAGGAGGTCTACCGCCGCCTCGCCGACGCCGGCCTCGCCAGCGCGCCCGGCACCGCCGCGGAGATTCTCGTCCCCGAGGTGCGCGAGGTCATCTGCCCGGGGAAAATCGGCACCGACGAGTGGGTCGCCGGGATGGAGGGCGCGATGGAAGCCGGCCTCGACGTGACGGCGACCATCATGTACGGCCACGTCGAGACCGAGACACACCGCGTGCTCCACCTCGACGTGATTCGCGACCTTCAGGACCGCTACGGCGGCATCACCGAGTTCGTCCCGCTGTCGTTCATCCACCAGAACACGCCGCTGTACGACCGCGGCCTCGTGACCGGCGGCGCGTCCGACGACGAGGACGAACTGATGGTCGCCGTCGCGCGGCTCTACCTCGACAACGTCGACCACATCCAGTCGTCGTGGGTGAAGTTCGGGAACGCGAAGGCGCTGAAGCTCCTCAACTGCGGCGCGGACGACCTCATGGGCACGATTCTCTCCGAGGAGATAACGAAGCGCGCCGGCGGCGGCTTCGGCGAGTTCCGCTCGTTCGACGACTACGTCGACATGATAACCGCCATCGGCCGCCGGCCGGTCGAGCGCTCGACCGACTACCGGACCCGCCGGCCAATCGACCCCGACGACGGCCCGCACGGCCCGACGCTCGGCCCGCGCGCCGACGGGTCGCCCCTGCTCGACGGCCGCCGCGACCCGGCGACCGCAGACGACTGAGATGATGGCGACCACCCACGCGGCCGTGGGGCTGACCCTCGCCGCGCCGCTCGCGTGGGTCGCTCCCGAACTCGCCACAGCGGCGGCCGTCGGCGCGCTCGTCGGCGGCGTCTTCCCCGACGTGGACCTGTTCGTCGGCGTCCACCGCAGGACGCTGCACTTCCCCGTCTATTACAGCGTCGCCGCCGCGGTCTTCGGAGGCGGCGCCGCCGTCTCGCCCTCGGCGCTCACCGTCGGCGTCGCCTTCTTCTGCCTCTCGGCGGGGCTCCACTCCGCGTCCGACTGGCTCGGCGCGGGCGACGAACTCCGACCGTGGGACCGCACCTCCGACCGCGCGGTGTACGTCCATCCCGCGAAGCGGTGGCTCCGCCCCCGCTATCTCGTCCGCTACGACGGCGCGCCCGAAGACCTCGCGTTGACGCTCCTGTTTTCGGTCCCCGGCTTTCTCGCCTTTTCGGGCGGCGTCCGCGTCGCCGTCGCGGTCGGCGTGGCCATCGCGCTGTTCTACACGGGCTTTAGAAAGCGGATGCCCGAGTGGTTCGGCATCTGAGGTGGTGACCGCGCTCGCGAGCGCTCGTTCCGACCACGAAACTCATACGTCTCGGTCGCCGAGTAGGCGAAGCGATGACGACTCGACGACGCCGACCGGCCTTGGGAGTGGTCGCCCCGTGATGGCCCCGACGCACGTGGCGATGAGCCTCGCGCTCGCCGCCGCCGTCGCGGTCGTCGCTCCCGCGGCCGCGCCGCCCGTCGTCGCGGCGGCGCTCGCCGGCGGCGTCTTCCCCGACCTCGACATGGTCGTCGGCGTCCACCGTAGGACGCTCCATCAGGTCGAAGTGTTCGTCGTCGGCTCGGTCGGGTTCGGCGCGCTCGCGATCGTCACCGGCGACCCGCTGGCCGCGGCCGCGGCGACCGGGTTCGTCGCGGCGGCGCTCCACTGCGCGGCCGACTACCTCGGCGGCAGTAGCGAGGCTCGCCCGTGGGAGGCGCGGACCGACCGCGGCGTCTACGTCCGCAGCCTCGGTGGCTGGGTCGAACCGCGCCGCCTCGCCGCCTACGACGGCTCTCCCGGCGACCTCGCGCTCGCCGCGGCGCTCTCGGTGCCGGGTCTCCTGACGCTCGGCGGCGGCTCGCGAGGGGTTCTCCTCGCGAGCCTCGCCGTCGGCGTCATCTACACACTCGTCAGAAAACGCGTGCCACAGCTCTCGGGGCGCGCGCCCGCCGTGACCGCCGCGGTCGTCGCGCTCTACTCAGTTCTCGCTCGTCGTCGGTAGCAGACGACACCACACGGTCGGCGGACGCGGCGTCGCTCTCACCGCGGAATCGACAGCGGGCCGTCGCCGCGGGCGACGTTTCGGAACCGCCGTCCGTGAACGTCGTCGGCGGCGAGCCGGTCGGTAATCGGGCCGCGGAGCCACTCGCGGTCCGGCGCGGCCGCGGGCGCGCCGTCGCTCTCGCCGGGTTCGTCGGCCGGTCCGAGCGCCCCGTTCGGCAGGAACCGCTCGTAGACCGGCAGTCGCTCGCGGAGCGGGACGCCCGCCTCGTCGGCGATGTCTGCGAGTTCCCGGAGCGCGGGCCACTCGTAGTCGGGGTTGACGTAGTCGTCCGTGACCGGCGAGACGCCGCCGAGGTCGTCGACGCCGCAGGCGACGAGGTCGGCCGCCGCCGAGAGGTTCGGCGGCACCTGCACCGACACCTCCTCGGGGAGCGCGACCCGCGCCATCGCCACGACCCGGCGCATCGTGTCGAGCGACGGGCGCTCGTAGTCCGACCGCTCGTTGGGGACGACGTTCTGGACGATGACCTCCTGTACGTGGCCGTAGCGCTCGTGGAGCGCGCGGATGGCCAGCAGGCTCTCCGCGCGGTCGCGCCACGTCTCGCCGATGCCGACGAGGATGCCCGTCGTGAAGGGGATGCCCACCTCGCCCGCGGCGCGGATGGTGTTGAGCCGCTGCCCCGGTGTCTTCCGGCGGTTCCCCGAGTGGGCGGCCACGTCGGCGGTCGTCTCCAGCATCACGCCCATGCTGGCGTTCAGGGGCGCGAGGTCAGCGAACGCCTCGCGGGTCAGGTCGCCGGGGTTCGAGTGCGGGAGCAGGCCCTCGTCGAGCGCGACTTCGCAGGCCGCCGCGAGGTAGTCGAGGATGTCGTCGTAGCCCCACTCGTCGAGTTGGCGGTGAATCTCGGTGTAGCGCTCGTCGGGGGCGTCTCCGAAGGTAAACAGCGCCTCCGTGCAGCCGGCGTCCGCGCCCGTACGGACCACCTCGCGGACCTCGTCGAGCGACATGAGCGTCGCCTCGCCGGGCACGTCGTAGTAGGTACAGTAGGTGCAGGTGTACCGACAGGCGGTCGTCAGCGGGACGAAGACGTTCCGCGAGAACGAAAGCGACGCCGGCGCGTCGGCGTCGTCGGGGGTGACGGCGAGCAGTCGCTCCACGTCGGCATCGTCGATAGTCAGGTCGACTCCGTACTCGTCGGCACCCGTGAACATATCTCTCGGTGCGTGACGAACCACTAAAAGCGTGTCATTCGCGGCGATACGGCGGCGTCGAGACCGAAGCGCGGAAGTCGAGTTCGGGACCGGATAGTTGGTGCCAGACACGTCTCCGGTCCGTCCGAAGCGCCGTCAGGCGCTCGCCCCGAGTGGTTGCGAGTGAGACTCGCGTCGTCGTCGCGACGTTCGGACTCCACTTCGACTCTCGCGTCGTCTTCGCGACGCGGGAGCGCGCGGCGCACGTTGCCTCAGTTCCCGCCGGGCAGACGGACAACCGCGCCAGACACTGTTTATCGCGGACCGTTAAGGTCCTATCGGCGCTCGCGGACGGCCTCGACCCGACCGGACCCGCGTGCGAGTCGGACGCCGGCGTCGACCAGCCACTCGCGGGTCCGCCCCTCGCCGTGGACGAGCACCTCGACGAGGTCGCTCGGCTCGTCCACGTCGACGGCGAGGCGCATCGAGTCCACCTCGGCGAACGAACAGCCGGCGTCGCGGGCGATTCGCCGGTGGTCGAGAATGGACGCGCCGTGGTAGTCCACGGAGAACTCGGGGTGTCGGACGACGAGCGCGTTCGTCCCGCCACCGAGGCCGGGCGCGGCGACCACGTCGGCGTCGGTTTCGAACAGCCGCGACAGCGCCGCGGGCGTCGCGAGCGCGAGGTCGGCCATGACGACCGCGACGGGGTCGCCGCCGAGGTCGTCGAGTTCGCCGCCCACGACTTCGGTGAGCGGTCGGTCGTCCACGGTGACGGGCGCATCGACGGTCACGGGCCCGTCCGCGACGACCGCCGGGTCGCCGCCGACCGCGCGGACCGCGTCGAGCACGTCGCGGAGCATCGAGACGGCGAACTCGCGTCGCTCGTCGGCGTCGAAAAACGGGGCGAGTCGGGTCTTCGGATCGCGTCCCCCGAAGGGAACGACGACTCGCACGGAGAATCAGCCCAGTTTGTCGTAGGTCGTCTGCTGGGACCGCCAGTAGAGGAACCCACCGACGATGAGCGCGACGACGAGCAGACCGCCCGCCGCGTAGATGAGCAGTTGGGTCGTCTGACTCGACTGCCGGGCCTGGTTTGCGCTCGTCTCCGCCTCGTTGGCGAGGTTCGTCGTGAGGTTGAACTCCTCGCCGTTGAACGCTTCGACAGCGTTGGCAAACGTCTGCTCGGCTTGTTGCGTGTTGGCCCCACTCGCACGCTCAATCGCGTCCCGCGCGCTGTCGAGTTCGTCGCGCGCGGCGGCGCTTTCTTCGGTGTAGTGGTGGACCGACCACGAGTCGATATCGTTACTGGAGCCGCCTTCGCGGGTCTGGTCGAGCGAGATTATCGTGAACGTCTGTGCGGGGTCGTAGCTGAACGACTCCACGTCGGGAACGATTCCCGTTACGGTGACCTCCACTTCACTCGTCCCGTCGGCAGTGGCGATCTGCGCGCCGCTGAAGTTCTGCCCGTCGAAGGACTGCTGGTCGACTCTCGCGCCCGTCTGGTCGTAGTACGCGACGGTCCACGTCACGTCCTCCAAGTCGGTCTGCCCCGCGAGCGTCCACGATTCGAGTTGTGGGCTCCGGTACAGCTCTTCGAGGGTGACCGACGCGGTCACCTGCGAACCGACCTGCGCCTCGTCGGGGACGTCGTCGGACGCGACGCTCACCGCCCCTGCCTGCCCTGCGAAGGCCGACAGGAGTACGACGAGCGCGAGCGCCAGCTTAGAAAAGCGACTCCAGTTCGTCCTCGTCATCGTTTATGAGGGTCTCCAGATTCGAATCACTCTCTTGACGGATCTCTTCGATGTTATCCTGTGCTTCGATGGCGACCTGCTGCAGTTCCTTGATGCGCGGGACGTTCGTCACGCCCGACAGCAGGATGACTCCCGCCACCTTCTCCGCGCCCGGGATGGGGTAGTCGCCGCCGCGAACTTCCATGGAGCCGGTCTGCTCTTCGATCCACTTCCGCCCGCGCTCTATGCCTTTCCGGTTCAGATGCTCCGGCGGACCAGCGAGCACGAGCAGCGCGCGCTCCGCGCCTTCGATTTCACACGGGAGTGTGAGCCGACCGAGCGCGGCCTTGCGGACGAGGCTCGTGATTCGGTTGGTCGTGTGGGCGGTGTCGAGATTGTCGTCGGGCTCGTCGCCGCCCGTCAGCCGAGACAGGAGGCCGCCGCCCTTGTCTTTCCGCGGTTCAACGCCCTCGGAGGCGTAGCCGACGGTCGAGACGCCGCCGCCGGCCAGCGTGTTGATAATCTCCGATGAGTCGACGACGGACTCCGCGACCTCCTGTCCGTCCTGGACCTCGCCGGCACCGAAGAGCACGCCGAATCGGTTGACGATTTCCTCGTTGATCTCGTCGTATCCCCCCTGTACCGACTCGCCGGTCTTCCGCCAGGCGTCGTTGTCGAACACGAGGAGGTTGTCGACCTCGCGGACGAACGTCTGGAAGGAGCGCGCGGCGTTGAGCGTGTAGATACCACCCTCGTCGGACCCCGGCAGGATGCCGAGCCCGTAGACGGGTTCGGTGTAGATGCGCTTGAGGTGTTTCGCGAGGACCGGCGCGCCGCCGGAGCCGGTACCGCCACCGAGCCCGGACACGACGAGGAAGGCGTCGACTTCGTGGACGGGGATGCTGTCGATGGCACCCTGTACCTCGTCGATGTCCTCCTCGGCGATTTCGGCACCGAGTTCGTTGTCCGCACCGACGCCGTGTCCCTTCACGCGGGATTGGCCGATGAGGACGCGCTGGTCCTTCGGGATGTTCTTCAGTCCGAGCAAGTCAGCTTTCGCGGAGTTCACCGCGACCGCAGCGCGGACGATTCCGGCGTTGCGTTCCCGGTCGTACTCGACGAACTTGTCGACTACTTTTCCCCCGGCTTGCCCGAATCCGATCATTGCGAGCTTCATAGGTTCAGTCCCCTCGCCATTGCGTGAATTGCAGTACGAACGCGGACATAAGCGTTGTGATGGGGACGTGTCGAACCACCATCAGATTATCGGCGGAACGCGGCGACTCGAAACCGGTGTTAATCAGTCGTTATCCCGTGAGAACCGCTAATTCCGGTAAAATGAGCCGCAGTTCACGGCTGCTTAACGCCGCCGAGTCGTCACTCCGGTGTCAGTTTCGCTCGCCGAGGTACGCGCCGAGCGTCTTCATCGACGAGGTGTCGACGCCGAAGACGCCCACGTCGTTCCGGTCGGTCGTGTTGTCGAACTGGAGCGACCGGTACTGGTCTTTCCCCATCGGGAAGCCGGGGACCGCCCCGAGGACGGTCAGGCCGATGCCCGCGAGACCCATCGGCAGCGGAACGATGGTGATGGACTTGTTCTCGGCGTCGTACACCATCTCCGTGATTTCGCGGAGCGTGAGCTTTTCCGGGCCGCCGATGCGGTAGGTCTCGCCGGCGTGGTCGTCGCCCTCGACGCCGTCCGCGAGCATCGGCACGAGGTCTCCGACCCAGATGGGTTGGAACCGCGTCTCCCCGTTGCCGGGAAGCGGGTACAGCGGGACGCCGGGCGCGAACATCCCCTTGAGCCGCTTCGTGAAGGAGACGAACTCGCCGCCGTCTCCGAAGACGACCGAGGGCCGGAAGATGACCCAATCGAGCCCGGACGATTTGACCGCCCCCTCGGCTTTCCCCTTCGAGCGGATGTAGGCGGTGTCGCCGTCGGAGTCGGCTCCGAGCGCGCTCATCTGGACGACCCGGGGCACGTCGTGAGTCTCGGCGGCCTTCACGACGTTTTCGGTCCCCTGCCAGTGGACGATGTCGTGCATTCGATTGCCACCGCTCGGTTCGAACAGCGGCGACAGCGCGACGAGGTTGACGACCGCGTCTTTCCCCTCGAACGCGCCCGCGATGGAGTCGTAGTCCGTCACGTCCCCCATCGCCTTTTCGACGCCGTCGGGGAGGTCCTCGCTGTTCGGACTCCGCGACATCGCGGTCACGCTGTGTCCCCGCGATTGTAGTTCGCGGCAGAGGTGGCTCCCGATGAATCCGCTTCCGCCGACAACAAGGACTTTCATGCCGTAATATTCGGCGGAATGAGGGTAAAGCTAACGGGGAATCGGGGTCGATTTCGCCGGAGAACACCCCGATGGGAACGACGCTCTTCCGGGCGGGCGCGTCAGACCGCGCCACCGGCCCGCGACCGCGCTCAAAACAGTATCGAGGGCGCGACCGGTCCGTCGGTGCGCTTCACCATCCGACCGACTCGGTCGTAGACGACGAGCTCCTCGGACGGGTCCGAGCAGTCGTCGGGCGCGTCGGTCGGGTGGTCGACCTCCGTCTGCTTCGTCGCGAACGACGCGTCCGTCGGGGGGACGCTCTCGTCGAACCGGACGACGGTGAACGGCTTTTCCCTCGGCTGGAGGTCGTCCCACCGCTCGCGGGCGGGTGGCATACGACACATATCGGCTCGCGTTGACATTATCATTGCGGCGTCTCGCTTCGGCGCGCTTTTTCGGGAGCGCCGAGTTGGTAGGGTATGCTCGTCACGCTCGAAGGGCTCGACGGGAGCGGGAAGACGACCGTCTGGGAGGCGCTCCACGACGCGTACCCCGACGCCGTCTTCACGCGCGAGCCCACGTCGGACTCGTGGTACGGAGAAGCTGTCAACCGCGCCATCGACGACGACGGCGCCGACCCGCTCGCCACGCTGTTCCTCTTCACCGCCGACCACGCCGACCACCTCTCGCGGGTCGTCCGACCCGCCCTCGCCGACGGGAAGCTCGTCGTCTCCGACCGCTACTCCGACTCGCGGTACGCCTATCAGGCCGCCGCGCTGCGCGACAGCGACCTCAGACGCCCGATGGAGTACATCAGAGGCATCCACACGGCCTTCACCCGCCCGCCGGACAAGACTATCTACCTCGACGTGGACCCCGAGACGGCCGCCGCGCGCAGCGGCGCGACGAACAAGTTCGAACAGGCGGCGTACCTCGCGGACGTGCGCGAGAACTACGAGCGACTCATCGAGGCCGAACCGGAGCGGTTCGTCCGCGTCGACGCGACGCAGTCGCCCGAGGACGTGCTCGCCGCGGTCGAGGCGACGCTCGAAGCGATTCTCGCGGAACGGTAGCCGCCGACCGACTCGCAGTTCACCGCGAGTTCGGGAGGTTCTCGTACTCCTCCGGCGGCGGGACGTAGAGCGTGTCGATGGTGAAGCCGAGCGCGAGCGGCATCCCTATCATCACGCCGAGGGCGGCCGTGGGGCTGCCGAGGTTCACGCCGATGCCGAAGATGCCGGAGAACACCAGCGTCGAGACGAGCAGCGCGAGCGGAATCAGAAACAGGGCGTACAGGACGTACCCCCACTGCGTCTTCAACCGCAGGCGGAAAAAGCGGGTCATGACCGCCGCGATGAGCGTGTGGAGGACGATGAGCGCGCCCATGAGCACGAGGTTGACCACCGAGACCATAGCCGACCTAGGGAGGCGGTGGTCTTTGGCCTGTCGCTCTCGGCGGCCCGCTCGTCCCGCGCCGCCGTCGGTCGAACCGCCCGCCGGGTCCGCCCCCGCAACGGGTGACGTTTATCACGAAGGACCGTGACTCACCGCTATGCACCGACTCATCGCAGAGCGCGGGCTGGACGATACGGAGTTCACCGCAGACGACGCCCGCACCGCCCTCCGCGACATGATTCGAGCGCGACGGTTCGACGAGCGCGCACTCGCCCTCCAGCGACGCGGCTGGATGAGCGGCTATCCGCCCTTCCGCGGACAGGAGGCCTCGCAAATCGGGGCCGCCCACGCCATGCGCGACGACGACGTGTTGCTGCCGACGTATCGGTCGAACGCCCTCCAACTCGCCCGCGGCGTGCCGCCGAGCGACATCCTCCTCTTTCGGCGCGGTCACGCCGAGTACGCCTCGGACCACGACGTGCCGGTGTTCCCGCAGGCGGTCCCCATCGCCTCGCAGATTCCCCACGCCGCCGGCGTCGGCATGGCCGCGAACTACCGCGGCGACGACCGCGCGGCGCTGGTCTGTTTCGGTGACGGCGCGACCTCCGAGGGCGACTTCCACGAGGGGCTGAACTTCGCCGGCGTCTTCGACGCGCCGGTCGTCTTCTTCTGCGAGAACAACGGCTGGGCGATTTCGCTCCCCCGCGAGCGCCAGACCGCAAGCGAGTCCATCGCGGCGAAGGCCGACGCCTACGGGATGGACGGGATGCAGGTCGACGGCAACGACCCGCTGGCGGTCAGGGAGGCCGTCGAGCGCGGCTTCGAGAGGGCCCGCGCCGGGGAGCCGGTGCTCATCGAGAGCCTCACCTACCGGCAGGGGCCGCACACGACCGCCGACGACCCCTCGCGCTACCGCGACGACGAGCCGGACCTCCCCGACTGGCGGACGCGCGACCCCCTCGACCGATTCGAGTCGTTCTGCCGCGAGGCGGGCGTCGTCGACGACGCGGCGCTCGACGCCATGCGCGACGACGCCGACGAGGAACTGCGCGAGGCCGTCGAGCGCGCCGAGGCGACGCCCGAACCGGGGACCGACGAGCTGTTCGACAACGTCTACGAGGAACTGCCGCCCGAACTCGCCCGCCAGCGCGAGGAACACGTCGCGTTCGTCGAGCGCAACGGCCCGTTCGACATCGAGCGCTGAGCCGCGCCGCTCCGTCTCAGTCGTCCAAGGAGATGTACGTCTTCGTGTCTGCGACGCCCTCTAACCCCTGCACGCGGCTCGACGCGGTCTTCAGCACCTCGTAGACCGCGTCGGTGTCGACCTCCGCGATGATGTCGTACGCGCCCGCGACGATGTGAGCCTCGGTCACCGTCTCGAAGTCGCGGATGGGACCGAGCAACTGTTCCGACTCGCCGGCTCCGGTCTTCACCATGATGAACGCGTGAACCATGCGTGAGATATTCTACCACAGTCGTCAAAAGCCTTGCTTCGACCGAGCGCGGCCCGTTCATCCGAACCGGGGGAAGGTTATTTGCCTCCGCCGACATACCGTCTTATCATGCGGTTCGTTATCATTGGTGCTGGACGGGTTGGGCTGCGCACCGCTCGCGTCCTCCGCGAGGAGGGTCACGACATCGTCCTGGTGGAGTTGGACCGCGACCGGGTCAAACGGGCCCGCGAGGCGAACTTCGAGGTGGTCGAAGGCGACGGCTCCCGCGAGGAGGTGCTCGTCGACGCCGGCATCGAGGCGGCCGACGCTCTCGGCGCGCTCACCGCCGACCTCAACGTGAACTTCGCGGCCTGCATGATCGGCAAGCACTTCGGTTGTCGGACGGTGCTCCGGGTCGACGAGGACTACCGCGAGGAGGTGTACCAGAAGTACGCCAAGGAGGTCGACGAAATCGTCTACCCCGAGCGCCTCGGCGCTATCGGCGCGAAGAACGCGCTGCTCGGCGGCTCTATCCGCGCCATCGCGGACATCGCCCAACACTTGCAGGTCATCCTCGTGACGGTGACGGAAGGGTCACCGATGAACGGGTACAGTATCGAAGAGGTTGCGCTCCCGGCGAACGCCCGCATCCTCGCGTTCGGGAAGAAAGACGGGCCGATGGGCATCCCGCTTTCGGACGACTCGCTTGAGACCGGCGACCGCGTGGCCGTCCTCGCGGACTTCGACGTACTCAACGACGTGCGACAACTGCTCGTCGGCGACGAGGTCGTCACCGCGACGGGGGGTGCGTGACGATGGTCTACGCCTACATCATGGTCAAGGCCGCGCCCGTCTCCGACGGCATCGACCAGCTGAAACAGGACCTCTTGGCCGTCTCCGACGGCATCGTCAGCGCGCACATCGTCGCCGGCGACGTGGACTTCATCGTGAAAGTCGAGGTGGACTCGCCCGCCGACGTGAAGGGCATCGCCGGCGGTATCCAGTCGGTGGCGGGCATCGAAGACACCCAGACGTACATCGCGATGGACTGAGTCGGCGCGTCGCCACGCGGCGGTCCGCCCCGACCCGCCCCGACCGACTGTCACCGACTTGTTCTTCAGAACCCAGCGCCGGCGGCGTCTTTCGCGTTCCGAATGAGGCTCGTCACCGGTTCGCCGTAGTCGTAGCCGGGGATGACGCCCTCGACGAACGTGCCTTCGACGTAGTCGATGACCGCGCCGGCGTCGTCGACGCCGCGGCGCTCGTTGATGTCGGCAAAGCTCGCCCGGACGACCGCCTCGTCGCCCGCGCGAGTCACGTCGGGGTCGAGGTCGTGGTCGCCGGCGACGACGCCGCCCACGTCTTCGAGGCGGAGTTCGAACGTCTCGTACCAGCCGTCTTCGACCACGGGGGCCACGTCGTCTGCGACCGCCGAGAGCATCGGGACGCGCACCTCCACGTCGAACTCGACGCGGCCACTGTCCTGCGCCGCGACGCCGACGGTGCCGTCGAACGGCGTCGTCACGGACTCGAAGGTTCGGTCATCGACCCGCTCGAACGACCCGTGGTCGCCGAACGCGCGGCGGACTCGACCGGGGATGTCGTCTTCGCTCATGCCCGGACGAAGGTCCCGACGGGAGAAAAGCCCGTTGCGTCGCGAGCGCCCCCGAATCGCCCGCCTTCGGCGGTTTTGGTCGAATGGCGGCACGTTTAAGTATCTCGCGGCACTCCGTTCAGGTGACGCTTCGCTTTGGAGGGCCGAAGCGTCAGCGGGGACCAATCTAGGGCGGCATTTGCCGCGCGGGCCGCTCCCGTGCGGCTGCCTATCCCTTTCTCGCGAAACTCACACCGGAGAGCCGCCGGCTCGTATTCGCGCGCGCTCGAATCGAACATCGACCCGAGCGACAGCCGACCAACAACAGTTCGACAGCGACGCGACCGCGTCAGTTCTCGTCCGGACTGTCGCCGGCGGCTTTGCGTTCTCCCGGGTCAGGTCCGTCCTCGACAGACTCGTCTCCGCCCGAGCCGTCGGCCGCGAGGTCGGCCACCGTCGGCGACGACCTCGACTCGGAGTTCGTCCCGTCCGCGAGCGCGGTTTCAGTATCCTCGCCCCCGAGTTCCACCGCGTCGCCGACGCCGTCTCGCTCCACCTTTTCGCGCACCTCGAACCGGTCCGCGAGCGCCCGCAGTTCGTCGGTCGCCGACGACAGTTCCTGCATCTGCCCGGCGACGGTGACCATCGCGTCGTTCTGCTCGTGGGCCGCGCCGGCCGCGTCGGCAGCCTCGTCGCGCGTCTCGTCGGCGATGTCGGCCGCCTCGTCCGCGAGGCGCGCGACCGACTGCGCGGCCGACGCCTGCGAGGTGGTCGCCTCGTCGACGGCGGCGACGCCGTGGTCCACCTCCTCCAGTCGGTCGACCGCCTCGTCGATGGCCGTGACGCCGGCTTCGACCGTCTCGGAGCCCTGCGAAACGCGCTCTCGCGCGGCTCTCACCGCAGCGACCGTCTCGTCGGCCGTCCCCTCGACGGACTCGATGGACGACTCGATTTCGGTCGTCGCGTCGGCGGTCTCCTCGGCGAGCGCCTTCACTTCGTCGGCGACGACGGCGAAGCCGGAGCCGGCCTCGCCGGCGCGGGCGGCCTCGATGGAGGCGTTGAGCGCGAGCAGGTCCGTCTGCTCCGCGATATCCTCGATGAGGTCGACCACCTCGCCGATGTCCGCTACCTCCTCGCGGAGCGCTTCGACGCCCTCGGCCGCGGTCGCGACGCGCTCGTCGATGTTCGCCATCTCGTCGTGGACGGCGGCGCTCGCGTCGCGGCCGGCCTCGCCGCGCTCCGCGGCGTCGCCGGCGAGGTCAGCGAGTTCGTCGGCGGAGGCGGCGACCTCCTCGACCGTCGCCGAGAGGTCCTGCATCTCCGCGGAGACCTCCGCGAGGAGCGACGCCTGCTCGGCCGCGCCCTCGGAGATGTCGGCGGTCGCCGTCTCGACCCGCTCGGAGGCGGCGCTGACCTCCTCGGTGCCGGCGGTGACGCGCTCGCCCGCCGCGTCGACGGTCGCCGCGAACGACGCGACCCGCCCGATAGTCGCTTCGAGGTCGGAAAGCATCGCGTCGATGCCGTCGCCGACGGCCGCCATCGCCTCGTCGTCCGATTCGACAGACGTGCGCACCGTCAGGTCGCCCGTCGCCGCGGCGTCCATCGTCTCGCGGTAGTCCTCGGCGGCGCGCGCGAGGTCGCGGCGGGCGTCTTCGGCCGCTTCGATGCGTTCCCGTAGACCGTCTCGCATCTCGGCGAACGCCTCGGTCAGCGCGCCGAACTCGTCGACTCTCCGGGTTTCGAGGTCAACGTCGAGGTCGCCGGCGGCGAGCGCCTCGGCTTTGGCCCGGAGCCGCCGGAGCGACAGCACCGTGTTGCGGCCGATGACGGTGCCGACCAGCGCGAGGCCGGCGAGCGCCACGCCGATGAGGACGGCCACGTCGCGCTCGACGACCTGCGCGACCGCGTAGGCGTTGGTCTGCGGCGCTTCCACGAGGACCGCCCAGTTCGTCCCCGAGACGGGGGCGTAAGCAACGATGTCGCCGCCGGCGTCCCCGTCGCTCTCGCGTTCGACGACGCCCGTCTCACCGTCGACCGCAGCGTCGAGCGCCGGCGTTGCCGCCCCGTCGCGGTACGTCGTGAGGACGTTTTCGCCGTACTTGTCGAAGGCGATGACGCCCGTATCGGTCACCACGCGGGTTTGGGACCCCTCGACCGGTTCGCTCAGCATCTCGGCGTGCTTCGTCGCGTCCACGACCACCATCACCGCACCATCTCGGCCCTCAACGGGACTGAGGAAGGCGAGGCGCTCGCTCCCGCCGTAGCGGTAGACCTCGGAGATGGCCACCGCGTCGGAGTCGGCCAGCGTCAGCGACCCGGTCGTCCACGACAGGTCGAGGGCGGAGACCGATTTGGTCTCTATCACGCCGTCGGTGCTGCGGACGATATCGCGGCTCGACGGGTTCACGTAGTGTATTGCCACCACCTCGGCGGGCAGGGTGCCTTTCTCGCGTTCGAGCGCCTCGTCGATGGCGTCGGGGTCGCCCGTCCGGACGGTCTCGTACTCCGAGAGCATCCGGGCCGTCCGGGCGTAGCCGTCCATCCAACTCGACAGCCCCTCGGCCTCCAGTGAGGCGACCATCTCCAGGTCGCTGTGCGTGTCGGCTCTCACCTCGGTCCCGACCACGTCCGAGACGTACAGGCCGAACCCGCCCATCACCGCGGCCACGAGGAGGATAACGAACAGGAATTTCCGAAGGTAACTCCGCCTGAGCACCCTCGGAACCAGCGTGGCGAACTTCATGTCACTCGGTAGCAAGAGACCGACGTAAAGCGTTGTCCCGCTAGCTATCAGTTCTGATATCAGAGAAAAAACCGATATGCGCCGCTCTCACCGAATTACGAGTTCCGAGAATCGTTACAGTTCGCTCACGGTGACCCCGAGCGCGAGGGCGGCGGCCCCGGTCGCACCGCCGCCCGCGGCCAGCGCCGTCGGCAGCGCGGACAGGACGCCGGCGACGGCCCCGGCGAGGAGGCAGACGGCCATGCCGAGGAGCGTGGCGTCGAAACGCGTGATGAGGAGTCCGGGTGACACGGTCTAATTACATCTCATTATTCGAACTGTCAAAATATTTGCGGGTGCGGCCCTACTCGCCTCCCTCTCTCACGCCCGGGCGTCAGAGGCGTCCGCGTCGCGGGCGCGGTCCGATTCGGGGACCTCCCGCACTTCGGATTCGGGTTCGGCTTCGGGTTCAGATTCGGTCTCGGTCTCGGTCTCGACGGCGTCTTCGAGGAACGCTATCGACCGCTCGCGTTCGCCCCGCACGGAGGCGTCGCGCAGTCCGACCTCGACGAGCGCCGCCGGGTCGACCGCCTCGGGGTCGATTCCCGCCGCGTCCACGAACTCGCTGAGAACGTGGTCGTCCATCGGGTCGACGAGTCGCCCGTTGACCCGATACGTCGGCGGGTCGAGGCCGAACCCGTCGTAGGGGTCTCCGAATCCCTGTCCCTCCGAGTAGCGGTGTCTACGCGTCGAAGCCATTCGTACCAATTGGCGGGGAACCGAGATAACGTGGTCGGCGGTCCCACGACGGGCCGGGCGACAGAGACGAAGCGGGAACGCGTCGCTCGGTTCACTGTCGCTCGGCGACGAAAATGCGGGGGACGAGATTCGAACTCCACTCGCTCCGCTCACGCCGTTCGCTACGCTCCCTAGTTCGAACGCGTCGTTCTGTTCTCACGCCTCGCTGTCGCTCGGCGACGAAAATGCGGGGGACGAGATTCGAACTCGCGAACCCCTACGGGAGCGGATCTTAAGTCCGCCGCTTTTGGCCTGGCTCAGCCACCCCCGCGCACTCTCCCGTTCTTCGAGGGGGAGAAAAGTGCTTTCGCTTTACCAGTCGACCGAGAGCGTCCCGTCGCCGTGGGGGTCCGGCGAGAGCTCCTCGTCGGTTCGCCGGTCGATGACGTGGATGACGCCGCGGCCCTTCTTCGCCGGGCAGACCTCCGCCGCCTCGACGTTTTCGTCGAGTTCGTCCTCACCGACGAAGTACGATTTGGCGCGGGCGAGGCCGGTTTCGAGGTCCATCTCCCAGTTGTCGGCGACCTCCGCGCACCGGCCGGCCCCGAAGCACTTGTTCGCCTCGAAGATTATCTTGTAGGGCTTTTCGTCGACCGGCGGGGCGTTCTCGTCGGTTCCGAAGTCGCTCGGCTTCGGACGGTCGGACTCCTCACTCATCGTCGGCCCTTACCGCGCGGTGGTCTTTGCGCTGTCGGTCGCGCGGCGACGGCGCGCCCCGGAACCCGCGAGACGCCTCGAACTTCTGGTACATCTGTCGAAGCCCGCTCGTCGTGCTTCGAATCCGAAATGCGGCGAGCGGTCGTACCGTATTCTAGCCGTGGCATCACGTAACAGTGGGGCACTCCCGTCACATGAATTATCGACAGACACAGTACCAGTCACGAATTCGTTCTCAGATGTGATACTCGAGAGCGTGGTCTTATCACTCACCAGAAATCTTCTGGACCAATGGACGACGACAGCCAGCTCCGGAGACGAGCGTCGTCGGTTCGCGCCTCCGTCCGGGCCGCGCTCGGCGCACGCGCGACCGACGACGAATCCGAATCGGACGCCGCAGACGAGACGGCGCGCGCCGATGACGCGCGAAGCGATGGCGGGGGCACTCCCTCGGTCGCCGTCGAATCGGGACGCGGGGAGTCTCCCGCCGACGATGTCGCCGCGTCGTCGGCCCCGGACGCCGCCGCGCTCGACGGTCTCGACGACTTCTCCGCGGCCATCGAGCGCTGCATCGAGGGCGACCTGACGGTCCGCGTCGACGTTCCCGACGACCCGGCGCTCGCGCGTCACGGCCGCCTCCTCAACGAACTGTTCGAGGAGTGGCAGACCGCCATGCGGGACGTCGACGCCTTCGCCGACCAGGTCTCGGCGTCGACCCGAATCGTGGCCGACGCCGCCGCAGAGAGCCGCGAGGAGAGCCGGTCTGTCGCGGGCTCCGTCGACGACATCGCCGCGGGCGCGCGCCGGCAAAGCGAGAGCGTCGAGGAGGTCGCAGACGAGATGCGGAACCTGTCTGCGACCATCGAGGAGGTCGCCGCCTCCGCCGACGAAATCAGGCACGCGACCGACGAGGCCGTCGAGCGCGGCGACCGCGGCAAGCGCGCGGCCGAGACCGCTATCGACGAGTTGGCGGTCATCGGCGAGCGGACCGACGCGACCGTCGAGCGCGTCGCGGAACTCGACGACCACATCGACGACATCACCGGCATCGCGACCAAAATCTCCGACATCGCGGAGCAGACGAACATCCTCGCGCTCAACGCCTCCATCGAGGCCGCCCGCGCCGGCGAGGCCGGCTCCGGCTTCGCCGTCGTCGCCGACGAAGTGAAGGCGCTCGCCGAGGAGACGCAGGCCGCGACCGCCGACATCGAATCGACCATCGAGACGGTTCGGACCCGGTCGGCCGCGACGGTCGAAGACATCACCGACACGAGCGAGCGCCTCGACGAGGGCAGCGAGACGATTCAGGAGGCGCTGTCGGCGCTCGACGGCGTCGTCTCCGACCTCGAAGAGACGAACGGGAGCCTCCACGAGATTTCCGACGCCACGGATTCGCAGGCGGCGACCTCCCAAGAGGTCGTGAGTCAGGCCGACGGCGTCGGCGAGATAAGCGACGAGACCGCGGCGCTCGCGGCCGACGCCGCGGGGTCGGCCCGCCGACAGACCGTCTCGCTCTCCGAGGCGGTGACGAAGATAGACGCGCTTTCGGACCAAGCCGACCACCTCCGGGACTCCATCGACGACTACCGCCTCCACGCCGAGACGACCGACTCGGGCCAGACCGTCGTCCAGTTCTGGCACGGCATGTCCGGCGACAAGGCCGAGGTTCTGGAGTCGCTCGTCGACGAGTTCAACGCCGACCACGACGGCGTCCGCGTCGACACCGCGTCGAAGGGGAGCTACCGCGGCACGTTCGACGCGACCCTCGCCGCGGCCCGGTCGGGGACGCCGCCGACCATCGCGCAACTGTACGAGGTCGGCACCCAGCGCGCCCTCGACAGCGGGGCGTTCACCCCCGTCGAATCGGTGCTCCCCGACGGGGCGTCCGCGGGCGAACTCGTCCCCGAAATCGCCAACTACTACCGCCACGACGGCGCGCTCTGGTCGATGCCGTTCAACGCCTCGAACCCCGTGTTGTACTACAACGCCGACGCGTTCGAGCGGGCCGGCCTCGACCCCGACGCCCCGCCGGCGACGTTCGACCAAGTCACCTCGGCCGCGGCGACGCTGAAGACGAGCGGGGCGGTCGACTACGGCGCGACGTGGGCGAATTACAGTTGGTTCGTCGAGCAGTGGTTCGCGGCCGCCGGCGAGTGTCTGTTCGACGCCGACAACGGCCGGAGCGGCACCGCCCGCACCTCGAACCTCGACGGCCCGGTCGGGACGCGCGTGTTCGAGTGGTGGCGCGACCTCGAACGGAACGACTTGCTGTTCGACCCCGGCGTCGAGGCCCGGCGAGACGCCCGCGAGGCGTTCCTCGACGGTCGCGCCGCGATGCTCGTGGACTCCAGTTCGAGCGCCGCGTCGGTCGTTCGCGGTGCCGCCGAACGCGGGTTCACCGCCGAAGTCGGCCGGTTCCCCTCTCCCGGGTCCGCCCGCGAGGGCGTGGTCGTCGGCGGCGCGTCGCTGTGGGTCGCAGACGGCGTCGAATCCCGGAAGCGGGCCGCCGCGGGCGAGTTCATCGCGTGGCTGACCCGCCCTGAACAGCAGCGACGCTGGCACCGGCAGACCGGCTACTTCCCGGTCCACCGCCGGACGAGGGACCTCCTCCGCGACGACGGCTGGTTCGACGAACACCCCGGATTCGCGGTCGCGTTCGACCAACTGGCCGAGACCGACGACACCCCGGCCACCCGCGGCGCTCGCGTCGGCCCCTTCACGACCGTCAGGACCATCGTCTCCGAGGGCCTGTCCGAACTGTTCGACGGCCGCGACCTCGACGCCGTGTTGGCGACGATGGACGAGCAGGTGTCGGCCCGGCTGTCGGAGTACGAGCACTCAGCGAACCGCTGACGCGACGTGACGGAGTCGGTGCGGTGCGGTCTGGTCTGCCGCGGTGCAGTCCGGTGCGGTCCAGCGCCCCGACGAACCTCGTCGCACCGTCGCACGCCCGGTGATTCTTTCGCCATCGAGCCCTAATCCCGAGCGATGCGGCAGTCCCGTCGCTCGCGCTTCGGCGACCTGATTCGCACCGCCGATCCCAGCGACCGCCACCGGTTTCTCGCCGACCTCTGGTTCGCCCGCGGATGGGAGACGACCGTCGAGGGGTCCGTGGTCGTCGCCCGCCGCGGCGACCGAACCGAGCGACTCGCGGTCGTCTCTCGGTCTCGGCTCCGTCTGTCGCCAACGGTCCCCGCCGAGGCGACCGTCGTCGTCGCGCTCGGCGACCCCACGCGAACCCGGCGCGCGGCCCCCGACGACGCCCGGGTTCTCTCGGTTGACGAGTTCTACGACCTCGTCCGGTACGGTCTCCCGGCGGGCCGCGGCGACGACCTCGTCGCAGACCACTTCGGCGTCCGCCTCGACGACCTCCCGGCCGATGACCGCGGCGTCGGTGCGAAGGGTGCGGACGAGGCGGGTGGCGCAGTCGTCGCTCCGCTTTCTCGCTCGCTTTCGTCGCTCCCGGTCGCGCCGCTCGTCTTCATCGCGCTCCTGCTCGCGGCGGTCGTCGTGACCGCCGGGCCGGGCGGCGTACCGGTGCTCGGCGAGGCGCTGGGCGGTCATGGGTCGTCGACACCGACGCCGGCCGCGACGACTCCCGAGCCGACGCCGACGCCCGAACCGCGGGCGGTCGCCCCCGGCGTGACAACCGCGGGCGTCGAGAACGCGACGCGCCTCGCGGCCGCCCATCGCCGGGCCGCGGCGAACCGGTCGTACCGGTGGACGCTCCGATACCGCGAGTCAATCGCCGGCGACGAGACGGGCCGCGAGGTGGAGGTCGTCCGCGTCGAGGCCCCGAACGTCTACGTCTCCGAGGTCGAGCGCGCCGGACAACTCAGGGCGTTCCCGCGCCCGACCGCCTCGGAGGACGCCTACGCCGACGGGACCACGCGCTACGCCCGCCGGCCCGCCGAACCGGACGGCGTCGCCGCCCGCGTCCTCGACCCCGATGTGCGCAATGGACCGGGGCGACAGGCCTCCCGCGCCGCCCGCTATCTCGACTGGTATCTCTCGACCGACGAGACGAGCGTGACGCGCGTAGAGAGCGTGACCAACGCGACCGCCGAAAGCGGGACCGCGCTGTACCGAGTTCAGGGCCGCGGCACCGACTTCCCGCGGTCGCGCGACTATCGGGTCGAAGCAATCGTCGAAGAAGACGGGTTCGTCCGCTCGATGCGCGTCACCTACGAGACCCGCGACGGCCTCGGCGTCGAGGTCTGGTTCGCGTACGACGCGGTCGGCGGGACGACGGTCACGCGACCGGCGTGGCTCGACCGCGCCGACGGCTCGACCGGCGGTCGGACCGTGGTCCCGACGAACGCGACCGGGTAGCGTTCGAGGCGGAGACGGACGTTCGATTCGCCCTGGTGACGGTCGAGGCGCTTACTGCTCGACGTCGACCGATTCGAGGACCACGTCGGACACCGGCTTGTCCTCGCGGTCGGTCGGGACCGAGCCGATGTCCTCGACGACGTCCATGCCGTCCGTGACCTTCCCGAAGACGGCGTGCTTGCCGTCGAGGTGGGGCTGGGCGTCGAGCGTGATGAAGAACTGCGAGCCGTTCGTGTTGGGGCCGCGGTTCGCCATCGAGAGCACGCCGGGGCCGTCGTGGCTGAGGTCCGAGTGGAACTCGTCGTCGAAGGTGTAGCCGGGGCCGCCGCGGCCGGTTCCCGTCGGGTCGCCGCCCTGAATCATGAAGTCCGAGATGATGCGGTGAAAGAGGATGTCCTCGTAGAGGGGTTCGCCTTCCACCGTCTCGTCGGTCTCGGGGTGGACCCACGTCTTTTCGCCCGTCGCGAGGCCGATGAAGTTCTCGACCGTGTTCGGAACCTTGTCCTCGAAGAGTTCGACCGTGATGTCGCCCTTGTTCGTGTGGAGCGTGGCCGTTGGGTTGTCGCTCATACTCGACCCGTCGGGCGGGCGAGTGAAAACCGTGCCGCCTCGGGGTCGGTCGCCGGCGACGCGCCGCTTGGTTCATCCTCGGTGACACGACTCCGTTCGGTCCGCGTCTTTCGGTCGGCACCGCGGACTGTCACACCGACAGACGTTTTTCTCCCCCGCGACCGAGTGGTGTGAGATGACATCACAACTCGACGGAGGGCGGTCGGAATGAACGCCCGCTCGACGCTCGAACGCCTCTCGGAACTCGCAAACACCTACTTCGTCGGCCTCGTGCTCCTCGCATCGGCCGCCGCGTTGGCGCAGCCGGGGCTGTTCACGTGGATTGCGCCCTACATCTCGCCGCTGCTCGGGCTCATCATGCTCGGGATGGGGCTGACGCTCCAGCCCGCGGACTTCCGCCGACTCGCGGAGCGCCCCCGCGACGTGGCCATCGGCGCGCTCGCCCAGTGGCTCGTCATGCCGACCGCCGCCTACGCGCTCACGGCGGTTCTGTCTCTCCCGCCGGAGCTCGCCGTCGGCGTCATCCTCGTCGGCGCGGCCCCCGGCGGCACCGCCTCGAACGTCATGGCCTACCTCGGGAAAGGTGACGTGGCGCTGTCGGTCGCCATCACGACCGTCACCACGCTGGCCGCGCCGCTCGTCATGCCCGCGTGGGTCGTCGCGCTCGCCGGCGAACAGCTTCAAGTCGGCTTCGTGGACCTGTTTCTCAACATCGTCCAAATCGTCTTCATCCCGGTCGTCCTCGGCTTCGCGCTCCGAGTCGTGCTCGACCGCAACGCGCCCGAGGTTGCCGAAGTCGGCCTCGACGTGTTCCCGCTCGTCTCGGTCCTGAGCATCGTCGCCATCGTCGCGGCCGTCGTCGGCCTCAACGTCGAGACCATCCTCGGCGCGGGCGCGGCCGCCATCGGGGCCGTCGTCCTCCACAACGCTATCGGCCTCGGCACCGGCTACGGCACCGGCCGCCTCGCCGGGATGTCCGCGGACCGCGTCCGAACGACCACGTTCGAGGTCGGTCTCCAGAACAGCGGGCTCGCGGCGGCCCTCGCGTTGTCGTTCTTCTCGCCCGCCGCCGCCCTGCCGCCCGCGCTTTTCAGCGTCTGGCACAACATCACCGGGCCGCTCCTCGCGAGCTACTTCGCGCGAACTGCGAGCGACTCCGCCGGTAGCGCGCCGGCTGACGACTGAATCGCTCGTCGCAGTCGCGTCTTTGCGCCCAGTCTCGACGGGCCGGAACCGATTCGGGGTTAAATTATTGTTGAGAATAACCATTACTGTCTGGTTCGAAACGTCGGCACGCTCGACCGGACTGGTCGCCTCGCGCTCGGCCCGCTCCTCGTCGGCGTCGGAAGCTACGCGGGGCTGTTCTCGCTCGGGTTCGGCCCGGTGCCCGCGGCGCTCGGTGCCGCGTTCGTCGCCGTCGTCGGCGTCGTCCTGCTCGTAACCGGGCCCGGCCGGACTTGCCCGCTGTACCTGCCGTTCGGCATCGACACGTTCGACGACCGGGACTGACGCCCGCGACTCGCCTCGCCCCGCCGCGCTCCGCTCCGTCCGCCTTTCTCGCTCCCCTAACTACAAGACACCCCACCGCGATGCGTCGGATATGCACACCGCGGAGACCGTGACGCTCACTCGCCTCCCCTCCGGCGTCCCGGTACAGACGACAGTTCACACCTACGAACCAGCCGACGGGACCGACGGTCCCACGCTCTACGTGCAGGCCGCCCAGCACGGCCGGGAAATCAACGGCACCGAAGTGCTCCGTCGACTCCACAGTCACCTCGAACGCGCCGACCTCTCGGGTCGCGTCGTCGCCGTCCCCGTGGCCGACCCGCTGACGTTCGACCGCGTCTCCTACGTCACGCCCGAGGTGCTCGACTCCGTCAACTCCAACATGAACCGCGTCTGGCCGGGCGACCCCGACGGCTCGCTCCACCAGCGCATGGCCGCGACGCTCTGGGAGTACATCAGCGAGTCCGACGCCATCGTCGACCTCCACACGGGAAGCCCGGATATGCTCACTCACACGGTTTACCTCCGGGGCGACGAGGCCTCCCGCGACCTCGCGCGGGCGTTCGGCGTCGATATCCTCCTCGCGGAGGCCGCTGGCGACGAGGCCGACGACGAGTGGACCGAGCGGAGCTTCGACGGCAAACTCCGCGTCGCGGCCACGAACGCGGGCATCCCCTCCATCACGCCCGAACTCGCCCACAACAAACAGCTCGTCGAGCCGGCCATCGTCGCCGGCGTCGAGGGCGTCCTCAACGTCTGCCGCGACATGGGCATCCTCTCGGGCGCGGTCGAGCCGTGGGACGGCCGCACCTACCGCAACCACCTCGGCCGCGTGCAAGCCGCCGCCTCGGGCCTGTTCGTCGCCCGCGAGGACGTGGCACTCGCCCGCGAGGTCCGCCCCGGCGACCACCTCGGCTGGGTGTACGACCCGACCACCTACGAGGTGCTACAAGAGGTCGAAGCCGAGCGCGCGGGCATCGTCTACTCTATCGCCCGCGAGGCGACCGTCACGGCCGGCGAGACGCTCGTCGGCATCGCGCTCCCGCTGGACGACGGCGAGGGCGACACCGAAGGGGACGACCCCTTCGACGAGGCCGACGGCGACCTCGACATCTAGAAAAAAGCCGGTCGGTCGAACGGGAGGGACCGGCGTGTCGAAGCGAAAGCGTTCGAGTCGACTGCGACTTCAGAAGTCGCGCAGGTCTTCGAGCACGGCTTCCGCGTCGCCGGAGGCGATGGTCTCGCGGGCCATCTCCAGCCCCTCGTCGATGGTTTCCGCGTCCTCGCGGGCGTAGATGCGGAGCGCCGCGTTGAGGGCGACGGCGTCGGCGAAGCGGTCCTCGCGCTCGCCGGCGAGCACGGCTTCGGTGATTTCGGCGGAGTCGCCGGCCACGTCGTCCTCGTCGACGCCGAGGTCGTCGTACTCGAAGTCCATGCCGTACTCGGCGGTCTCGATGTCGAAGTCGTCGAAGGTGGCGTCGCCGTCGTCGCCGGCGGTCCACTCGGCGACCTTCGTGTAGCCGGGGCGGATGTCGTCGTAGCCCTCCATGCCTTGGAACATGAGCACGCGGTCGAGGTCGTGGTGCTCGCTCGCCTCGAAGGTGTTGACCATCTTCTTGGCGAACGCGAGATGGTAGAACGACCCGAGGTGAACCGAGGCGTTCGCGGGGTTGGCGATGGTCTCGATGGTGTTGACGAACGTCCGAACGCCCATGTTGTCGCGGCGCTCCCAGAGCGCGTGGATGGCGGGGTTGAACCGCGGCTGATAGTAGAAGCCGAAGCCGGTGTCGTCGACCATGTCGGCGGACTCCTCGGGGTCGAGTTCCGTGCGGACGCCGAGTTCGTCGAGGACGTGCTTGTAGGCGTCCTGCTTCTGTGTCGGGACGCGGTCGCCGGAGTGGACGACGACGGGCGTGCCGGCCGCGGCGGCGACGACGCCGGCGGCGACGCCGAGGATGGCGGTCGTGCCCTTGCCGTCGTAGTTCGCGCCGCAGTCGACGGGGTCGGCGTCAGGTTCGGCGTACTCGACGTGCTCGGCCATCACGTCGGCGTAGGCGGCGAGTTCCTCGGCGTTGTTGTGCTTCCAGCGGTTGGCGAGCCAGAACGCGCCGAGCGTCGTGTGGTCCGGTTCGCCGGCGAGGATGCGGCGCATCGCCTCGGACGCCTGCTCGCGGGTCATGTCCTCGGCGGACTTCGTGCCCGTGCCGACGACTTCCGTCATCAGACGCTTCAGCGGCCATTCCCCGAACTCGCTTTCGACTACTGCCATGCCCCTGTGTTCGGGCGAGCGGTCAAAAAACGTCCCGTTCGGTCCCGTCGCCCGGGAGCGTCGACACCATCCGAAAGCGATAGGCTTCCCGACTCCTAACGCCGGATAATGAGCGCGTTGTCGGATGATTGGCGGGACGCCATCGACGAGGTCGATGCGGCGCTTATCGACGGCTACCAGAGCGGCTTTCCGGTCGAGCGACGGCCGTTCCGCGTCGTCGCCGCGGAGCTAGGTATCGACGAGGACGACGCCCTCGACCGCGTCCGCCGGCTCCGCGACGACGGCATCTTCCGGCGGTTCGGGCCGGTGCTCAACCCGCCGGTCATCGGGAGTTCGACGCTCGCGGCCGTCGCCGCGCCCGAGGAACGCTTCGACGAGGTCGCGGAGATTATCAACGGTTACCGGCAGGTGAACCACAACTACCGCCGCGCCCACGACTGGAACATGTGGTTCGTCGTCACCGCCGGCTCCCGCGAGACGCGCGACCGCATCCTCGACGAAATCGAGGAGCGCACGGGCTGCGAGGTGCTGAACCTCCCGATGCTCACCGACTACTACATCGACCTCGAATTCCCCATCGTCAACGACGACCGCTTCGCCCGCGAGAGCCTCGGCGCGACCGACGTGAGCGCCACCCGCATCTCCGAGGACGCGACCGGCGACCTCTCGGACCTCGAAGCCCGCCTGCTCGTGGAGATTCAGGGCGGTTTCCCGCTTACGAAGACGCCCTACCACGACGTGGCCGACGCCCTCGACGCCGCGGTCGACGACGTGCTCGTCGCCGTCGAGCGCCTGCTCGCGGACGGCTGTATCAAGCGCATCGGCTGCGTCGTCAACCACATCGTCACCGGCTTTCGGAACAACTGCATGGTCGTCTGGAACGTCCCCGACGACGAACTCGACGCCCGCGGCGAGGCCGTCGGCAGCCTCCCGTACGTCACGCTCTGTTACCACCGGCCGCGCCGCCCCGAGCAGGGCTGGGAGTACAACCTGTTTACCATGATTCACGGCCGGGACGCCGACGCCGTCGACGAGAAGATAGACGAACTCGCCGCCGACCACCTGCCGTTCGACCACGAGCGACTGTACTCGACGGCGAAACTCAAGCAGACCGGCGCGCAGTACGAGAAACTCGTGGGTTCTGACGACTGAGGACAGAACAAAATTCGCGTTTCGACGCCCGCGCCGCCGCGCCGCCGTCCGCGCCGAATCAGGGCGCTACCGCGAGAGCGGCGACAGCCGGTAGAGCATCCGAGCGGCCTGCGCGACGCCCGTCTTCGCCACCGACCCGCTTTTGAGCGCGCCGAGTTTCGCGTAGTAGCCGGACTTGAACGCGCCCTTCTTGGCGAGAAGCGCGCTCCCGAGCGCCCCGCGCTTGGCGTAGTACGCGGACTTCCGGCCGGCCGCGCCGGCGTAGTGTTTGGTACTCGTCGGAATCGGCGTCCGGCGGCCCTGCACCTCGGTCGAGCCGCTTCGGATGGCGGTCAGGATGTCGTCGGCGGTGAGCGAAGCGCGCGACACGTCGGGGATGTCGATTTCCGTGTAGGCGCGGCCGACGTACCCGACCTTGTGGGCGTCGCTGCCGGCGACGCCGGGGTACTGGCGCTTCGCCGCGAACCGGCGGGCGCGGCGGTTCTTGTAGCCCGTGAACAGCCACGAGTTGTACGTCTCGATGGCGTCGAAGGCGTCGCCGCCCGCGGCGTCGTGATACCGGCCGAGCCGACGGCGACCGATGCCGTGTCGGCTCCGCTGGAACGGGTGGGGGACGATGGCGACGCCGCCGCGCTCGCGCACCCAGCGCGCCGTCTCGTCCAGCGGGCGACGCCGCGGCGGTAGCTCCTCCACGCCGAGCGCGAGCAGGTGGCCGTCGGCCGTCGAGACTTCCACGCCGGGGATGCCGACGAGACCGTACATGGGGGCGAGTTGCGCCGCTCGGAGCGACTCGTCGATGACGTCGTGGTCGGTGACGACGACGGCGTCCAACCCGATTTCGGCGGCCTGCTCCAAGATGAGCTCCACCGGGTCGTGCGCGTCGTACGAGCCTTCCGAGTGTACGTGGGGGTCGATGCGGACGGTCAGCGCGGACACGACTCCTCGTTAGGCTTCGGCAACGAAAAAGACACGCCCGAATCGTGCTAGCTCGCGGCACTCCGAGCCGATGGCGTCTCAGCCGGGGCGGCCACGGTACTCCGGCGGCGGAAACGTCGAACTGTGTCCGTCGGGCGCTACTGCTCGGTGATTCGCTCGCCCGCGTCGATACCGCTCCAGAGCGCGGCGTGGACGCGGCCCTCGCCGACCGTCCAGTCGCCCGCGAAGTAGAGGCCGTGGGGCTCCCCGCGGCGGAGTATCTCGCGGTCGGCGACGCCGTCGGGAAGCGCGTACCGCCACCCTTGGTCGTCCACCCAGTCGGGGTCGCGCAGGCGCTCGTCGTCCAAGAGTTCCGCGACCATCCCGGCGACCTCGTCGGCCGCGTCGTCGAGGGGGTCGTCGTAGTGTTCCTCGGACCACTCGGGGCTCGGTTGGACGACGAGCAGGCTCTCTCCGTCGGGGACGTGGCCCTCCTTGCACTCCTCGCGGGCGACCCAGCCGACCGGATGGGTCTTGTCGGGGTTGACGAGCGCGTACCACGGCTCCTCGCGCTCGAAGGGGTAGTGGAGGACCACGGTTCGAACCGTCCGGTACTCGACGCTCCCGATGGCCTCGCGGAGCGCGACCATGCACTGGTCGCCCCAGCCCATCTCGGTGAGAATCCCGGCCGTCTGCGGGGCCGGCGGCGTCAGGAGCACAGAGTCGAACGGGCCGTGGCGCGTCCCCGCCTCGTCGACGACGGACCAGTAGCCGCTGTCGGGGTTGTGGTCGATTGCGACGACGCGCGTCTCCCGCTCGACGGTCGCGTCGGTCTCCGCGAGCAGGCGCTTCGCCAGTTGGGTGATGCCCTCGGTCCACGTCCACTTGTGTTGGTCGCGGTTGTCGCCCTCGGAGATGACGCCGTCGCCGTCGAACGTCCAGATCGGCTCTTCGATGTCGACCAGGCCGTCCGCGCCCAGTCCGCTGACGAGCTGCGCCGTGCGGCGGTCGTAATCTTTCACGTAGTTCGCGCCGTGGTCGTACCGACAGCCGTGTCGGCGGCGCGTCGCGGCGCGCCCGCACACGCCGCGGCTCTTCTCGAGAATCGTGACGTTCGCGTTCGCCTCGCGGAGCGCGTAGGCCGCGCCAGCCCCAGCGGCCCCGGCTCCGACGATGCACACGTCGCGAGTCATCTCGCCACCCCGCGTGTGAGTCCAGCCAGCATCGGTCAGACGTGAGGCTTCGAGGCGCTAAAAGACTCGCAACGCGGCGGGATTGGGGACCGTGTTCGCGCCCGCGGCCGCGGCCGGAGGCGAAAACGATTCACGTCGCGCCGCCGGAGTCCGGGTATGTACGACTCGGTCATCTTCGACCACGACGGCGTGTTGACGACGCTCGTCGAACTCTCGCCCCTCCGCGACGCGACGTGGGACGCCTTCGACGAACTCGGCGTTTCGGACCCCGACCCGGACCACGTCGAGCAGGTGGTCATCCACGTCACGCCCGAGGACGTGCGCGCCGCCGCCGAGCCCTACGACCTCGACCCCGAGACGCTGTTTCGCGTCCGCGACGAACGCCAGTCGGCCGCCCAACAGCGGGCCATCGCCGACGGCCGGAAAGTCCCCTACGACGACTTCGACGCGCTCCGCCGCATCGACGCCCCGATGGGCATCGTCTCCAGCAACCAGCAGGCGACCATCGATTTCGTCGTCGACCACCTCGACGCGGCGGACCTGTTCGGCACCGCCTACGGCCGCGAGCCCTCGATGACGAGCCTCCACCGCAAGAAGCCCGAACCCTACTACCTCGAACGCGCCATGGCCGACCTCGGCGTCGAGTCGCCGCTGTTCGTCGGCGACAGCGACAGCGACATCGCCGCCGCCGAGGCCGCGGGCGTCGATTCCGCGTTCATCCGCCGGGGACACCGCGCCGACCACACGCCGACGCCCGACCCGACCCACGAAATCGCCGGCCTTGACGACCTGCTCGAACTCGATGGCGTCCCGGTCGTGACCGGCGAGGCGGGCGCATCCGCCCCGTCCGGCCCCGCGGCCGACGGCGGCCGCGAGGGCGGAGCGTCGTCCCGATGACCGCCTCGCTCCCCCGCATCGGCCTCGGGACGATGGGCCTCGACACGCCCGACGAGGCCGCCGCCGTGACGACGGCGCTGGAGTTGGGTTACCGACACGTCGACACCGCGCAGATTTACGGGAACGAGGCGGTCGTCGGCGACGCGCTCGCGGCCGCCGACGTGCCCCGCGAGGACGTGACGCTCGCCACCAAGGTCTGGGCGGACAGCCTCGCGCCCGCCGACGTGCGTCGTACGACCCGCGAGAGCCTCGAAAAGCTCGGAACCGACTCCGTCGACCTCCTGTACGTCCACCGCCCCATCGACACTTACGACCCCGAGGCGACGCTTGCGGCCTTCGACGAACTCGTCGACGACGGCCTCGCCCGCGGGGTCGGCGTGAGCAACTTCACCGCCGCCGAGTTGGACGAGGCGCTCGACCTGCTCGACGCGCCACTCGTCGCTCACCAGACGGAGTACCACCCGCTGTTCCAGCGCCCCGAACTCCTCGACCACGCCGAGGAACGCGGCTACGACGTGGTCGCATACGCGCCGCTTTCGGGAGGCCGCGTCCGCGACGTGGACGAAGTCGTCGCGGTCGCGGAGAAACACGACGCGACGCCCGAGGCGGTGACCCTCGCGTGGCTGGCCGCGAAGAGGCTGTGTCCCATCCCGAAGGCGTCGAGCGAGCGCCACCTCCGGGCGAACCTCGACGCCGTCTCGCTGGAACTCGACGCGGCCGACGTGGCGACCATCGACAGTATCGAATCTGAAGTCGAGCTGTTTCCTGAGTGACTATTCGGCCGCTCGGTGCCGTCTCGAAGTCTCAATTTCGATACCAGTCCCGGAACGATTATAACACGGCGGGCGAGTGTCCGACCATGCGGATTCCGAGTGGGGTAAGCGGGTTCGACGAGCTCATTCAGGGTGGCTTCCTTCCGCGCCGACTGTACGTCCTGAGCGGACCGCCGGGGAGCGGAAAGACGACGTTCACGGCGCAGTTCATGGCCGAGGGACTTCGCAACGGCGAGAAGTGTATGTACATCACCATGCACGAGACCGAAGACGAACTCGTCAACGACATGTCGAGCTTCGACTTCGGCTTCGAGACGCTCGCTAGTTCCGAGGGCTTTCGCTTCATCAACCTCGTGAGCCCGAAGGGGAAACACATCCTCAATCAGTTCTCCCAGACCGGGGGGTCGTCGAGCGTCCAGAGCCTCACCGACAAAATCGTCGCGTTCGTCAACTCCCGGCAGATCGACCGCCTCGTCATCGACTCGACGATGCTGCTTCGGCTGTTTTTCGCCAACGGCTCCGAGGAGATGACGCGGTTTCTGACGGCGCTCAAGCAGGGCGACGCCACGACGCTTCTCATCTCCGAGATGACGGACCCCTCGTCGTACTCCGACGAGCACTTCCTCGCCCACGGCGTGGTGTTCTTCCACAACTATCTGGAGGCGACGGGGATGACCCGCGGCATTCAGGTCATCAAGATGCGCGGGACGAACATCGACTGCGACATCCGGTCGCTCGAGTTCACCGACAACGGACTGGTCGTCGACCCCCGGTCGAAGGTCGACCTCTGAGGTAACAACAATGTACGAACGGGTCTTCGGAACGGACTGGCGGACGATTTCGGACGAGGAGGCCATCCGCCGGATGTACGCCCTCGGCGTCTCCAGCGCGCTCGGCCACCCGAACCGCGGGGAGTTCGAGCGCATCCGCCGGCAGGCCGGCACCGCCTACGGTCGGAGCGTCCTCCAGCTCGCCTTCGAGGAGGGCAAACAGCGCGTCGCCCGCAACGAGTCGGAGTACGACTCGAAACAGGACGTGTGGGAGGCGCTCGTCGACGAGGAGACGACGCCCGCCACGACGGGTCGCGCCGACGTGACGATGCAGAAGCCGACGGACAAACAGGGCATCCCCAAAGCCGTCGGTCGGGCGTCCGCCCTCGACGGCGGCGGCGACGACTTCTCTCGGATTCGGCTGCCGGAGTTCCTCCGGCGCGGGTAGCCGGCCACACGGCCGATGCGAGTAGCCGACGAACCTTTGGGCGTCCGAACCCTCTCTTGACGCATGAGCGACAGCGAATTTAGCCTCTCCGAGTCCGAGTGGCGCGAGCGACTCTCGGAGGACGCCTATCGAGTCCTCCGCGAACAGGGGACCGAGCCGCGGTTCTCCGGTGAGCACGTCGACCGGAGCGACGACGGCGTCTACCGGTGTGCCGGCTGCGGGACCGAGCTGTTCGACTCGGAGACGAAGTACGACTCGAACTGCGGGTGGCCGAGCTTCTACGCCGCCGAGGACTCGAACATCGAGCTTCGGCGCGACCTGAGCCACGGCATGGACCGCACCGAGGTCGTCTGTTCGACCTGCGACGGCCATCTCGGTCACGTCTTCGACGACGGACCGGAGCCGACCGGCAAGCGCTTCTGTATCAACTCGGTCGCGCTCGACTTCGAGGCGGACGAGCACTAAGCGCCGACAGAACCAGAACGCCGAACCACCGAACACCACCCCGCCTTCCTCACGCCGAACTCTGGTACGTGAGGAACGTCACGGCGACGGCCGCAAATAGGTCGGGCAGGAACGTGAAGGGACCCAGCCCGCTGCCTCTGAACCCGAGGAGGAGCGATGCAAGCGGGTTCGACGTGAGTGCGTACAGGAGCAGCGCCGCCGTAAAGAGGAGTAAGCTCAGCGTAAAGCGGTTCGGCAGCTCCCGGTAGAGCATCGCGTAGGTGCCCGCGAGGAACCCGAGCGCGACGAGGTTGTACGTCGAGACGAACAGCTTCAACTGGATGAACAGGTCCGGGATGGGCGGACCGCCGTGGCCGCCCGGCTTGTGCGGGCCGAACAGGTCGGGGGCGAACCACGCCACGAGGTCGGGCGTGAACCACGTCACGAGCGCCGCGATGGCGAGCGAGACGCCCACGACGACCGCGGTCCGCCGAACCGGGTCGCGGTTGGACGTGTCGCTCACGCGTCGTCACCTCCGACCGTCACGTCGTCTAAGTCGGCCTTTCGAGCCACCTCGTCGAGTACGTCGAGGTTGGCTTCCATCTGGTCGGTCAGAAAGTACGTCTTTCCGTAGTTGTCACCCATAGTCATCAACACGTTGTTCTCGACGAGGAGTTCCAGGTGGTGCTGTGTGGTCTTGTAGTCGAGGTCGAGTTCGTTCGAGAGTTGGTTGGCGTTCATCGGCATGTCGTCGAGCGCGCGGATAATTCGCAGGCGGTTTCGTCCCCCGCGCGACCCGCCGATAAGCCACCACAGCACACGTCGCATCCGGCTAACTCGTCAAATCCGGACGTAATAAAACGGCAGGCCTCGGCTCCGCGTCTTCGGCGGCCCGCAGTGGCGTCGTGTGTGGCAGGGGGGCAGGGATGCGTTCAGCGGGGTGCGTTGGAAGGCGGTCGAGGGGCGTGGCGTGTTGGGGGGCAGTCGTCAGCGGGGGGCTGCGGGCGTCAGTTACCGCGCGGCCCGAAGCCGCCGGGGCCGCCCGCGTGGTGTGGCACACCACCGTCGTCACAGTCGAGCGTCGACGTACCGACGCCGAACTCGGTGAGTTTCTCGTCGACGGCGGTCCGAACCTCGTCGGCTGTCGCGCCGTCGTCGCGGCGGTCTGCGACGAGCGCCACCCCGAGCGTTGTGAGTCTATTCATGGTTCGTTCCTCGTCTGTCCCGTCGTTGAGCGGTTACAAGAGAGTTTTCCGAACTCGAACACGAGTCGGTCGTGAATCCGCCCGGAGTTAGGCCCAAATTACGCCGAAAACCGCTCGCCCGGCGCGGACGAACTACCGGCGCGCGCGACTCATCGAGAAGCCCGCTTTCGCGGCGGTAGGACGGGTCTAACGCACACGCCTTGTGAGTAGCCGACACGTACCAAACTAGGGTGACGACGTACGTGCTGTATGTCTCGCAGCTACCCGGTCAGCCGTCACCCGACACGGCGGAGCCCGCCGTTCACGCCGTACGCCCTCGTCGTCGCTGGCCTCGTGACGTTCTGTATCGCCGTCCTCGCTCCCGTCTCCGACCTCTCGGCGGGCCTGACGGTGATGAACATCGCCACCAGCGGGGCGACCCCGGCGTTCGACGGCGGCACGCTCGTCCTCAGCGGCGGCCTACTGCTCATCAGCGCCGCCTCGACGTTCTTCGGCGTCCTCCTGTTGCTCCTTCGGCTCTGAATCGCGATTTGAGCCCGGGGCACGCGGCGAGACTCGAAGGTCGGTCGAACTCGGGAAACCGCGGAAGAATACGCGAGACGCGGGACCTCGGAACCCGCTTCGGTGGTGCGACGTGTTCGCCCACCCGGCGCGGCCGGATTACTGTCGTTCGATGGGGGTGGCGAGCACGGGTATCTTCGACTGGACGACGACCGACCGCGAGACGCTTCCGAGGATGTTGTCCTCGAACCGGGCGTGGGTGCCCATCGAGATGAGCGCCGCGTCTATCTCCTCGGCGAACGCGAGAATCTCCTCGGCCGGGTCGCCGCGGCGGAGTTCGGTGGCGGCGTCGACGCCGTACTCGGCCATCGTCTCGGCGGCCTCGGTGAGCGCGGCTTCGCCCTGCGACCTGAGTTCCTCGTACACCTCGTCGACGCGCTCGTCGGCGAGCGTCAGGAAGGCTCGTTCGTCGACGACGTAGAGCAGGGAGACGGCGGCGCCGCGCTCTGCGGCGAGTTCCGCGGCGTCTTCGACGACCGGCTGCATCGAGTCGCTCCCGTCTATCGGCACGAGGATTGTGTCGTACATCAATTGGGGATTAGGCGGGGACAGTATCACCCTCTTCGCCAGTTCCCGCGCGATGGGAACTACGCGGGACGAATCTCGACCGGAGAGACGCGATTCCGGAGACGGGAGCGGTGCAGGCGGCTACCCGTCATCGGTCGCGTCGTCGGCGTCAGTTTCGGACTTGGTGGCCGCGTCGCTTTCCGGTTCGGTATCACCGTTCGTGGCTTGTCGCTCGGCGTACCGCTCGGCCCGCCGTTTCCAGTCGGTGACCCGCCGCGCCGACACGTCCGCGGCGGCGGCGAGTTCCTCGTCCGACGCCTCGCGGAGCGCCGTCACGGTGTCGATGCCCGCCGCCCGGAGCCGGGTCGCGTACGCCTCACCGATACCGCGGATGTTCCGCGGGTCCTCGGGCTCGCGTGCTTCTTCGGCCTCCCCGGCATCGACGCCGCCCGCCGAGACGACCCCCGCGAGCTGTTCGGTCATCGCGTCCACCCCGCCGTCGAGACCGTCAACTCGGCCGTCGATTTCGTCGATGCGCGCCGCGAGGTCTTCGTGGGTGTGTTCGGTCTTCTCGCCGGCGACGCCGGTCACGCCGGCCACGTCCGGGTCGACCCCGGCTTCGACGGTGGTCCGGTCGGAGTCGTCGCTGCCGCTGTCGTCTGTCTCGCCGTCGCCGGCCTCGTGTTCGTCTCCGGCATCGGCGGCTTCGCCCTCGTTTTCGCCTTCGTCATCTTCGGACGCGTCGTCCGCATCGGTGTCGGCGTCGTCGTCTTCGGACTCGTCTCCGTTGCCGTCGTCCGCATCGGCGAGCGAGTCGCCCGGTGCCACGTCGTCGGGGAGGACGTACACCAGCGCGTCCGCCGGTACGTAGCCGACGACCTGTTTGCGCTTCCTGTCTGCGGTGAGGACGACCCCCCCGGAGTCGAGCGCCTTGTAACCGCCGCACTCGAAGCTGGTTCCGTCCGTGAGATGGACTTTCATAATCAACCATTGGATTCAGAACAGAATGAGTGTTGCCGCTCCCGTTGTGTGAGAACGAACGGCGGCTTTTCACCGATTCCGCACCGATATTCGGGTATGCTCCGAGCCCTGTTGGCGGCGTTCGGTCTGGTGGAACTGCTCGTTCCGGATAAACTGGTCGCCGTGATGACGCGCCTCGCCTACGAGGACGGCGGCGAGATGACGGCGAAGCCGTGGGTGGTGACGGCGGCGCGCGTCGAGGGAGCGGTGTTCCTCCTCGTCGCGCTGTTCGGCCTCCGCGGTCGGTGCGGCGGTGAGGCCGGTGAGGGCGGCGAGCCCGGCGAAGACGAATAACTGCGTCTCGCGGGCGTCGCGACGGCGGTAATCCGGCCCGCGAAAGAAGCGACCGCGGCGAGAGAATATGAGACTGTGCGCGGAAGTCGGTCGCCGAGCGACTCGTGGTCCGGCGCGTCGGCGCGGCGCGTGCGACCGATTCAGGCGAGTCGCGCGAACGCGAGCGACCCGCTCGTGTTCTTGATGTAGACGCGGACGGTCTGTCCTTCCTGCGCGCCGGGCACGAAGATGGTGTACTTCCCGCGCTGGGCGACGCCGTCGCCCTTGCGGCCGGTCCCGGTGATTTCGACCTCGTAGGTGCGACCCTCTTCGACGGCCTCGCGCTGGCGCTTGTTGCTCACGCTGGAGCGCTTCTGGACCGGGCGGAAGGCACCGCAGGCCTCACAGCGAAGCATGTCGACGCCGTCCTCGGTGACGAGGCGGGTGTCCGGCAGGCCACACTCCGAGCAGATGACGTACTCCTCGACGTAGCCGTCGATGGCCTCCTCGAAGTCGTTGATGGAGAACGACCCGCTGTATCGGGCGCGGTCGCCTTCCAACTGGCCGCTGGTCCCGAGCGTGCGCTGGATGGCGCTGTGGAGGTGCGCGGGCGTCCGCGAGAGCGCGTCCGCGATTTCCCCGAGGTTGGTGAGGCGGGTGAACGCGCCGTCGGTTTCGCCGGACGGGTCCGGCACCGTGAGGCGTTCCTGTTCGACGTTTCGTTCCGGTAGGACGTTGAGCGCTCGGTCGAGCGCAGTCTGATACTCCATAGGGGTTCGAGTGTCTGGCGACGTATAGCCGTTCCGTGACCGTCTTTGCCGCGGCACCGACGCCCCGACTTCGTTTCAGCATCTCTGACGACGGAACCGAACGCCACGCCTTCGGCGCTGGCTCTCGAACGACCCGTCATGGGCTACACGTGGCAGTACTACGACCTCGTACTTCTCGGCATCCTCGGGAGCCTCGTCGCCGGCGTCGTCGTCGGCCAACTCACGCCGATGGAGCCGCAGACGACGCTCGTCGCCTTCAGCGCCCTCGCCGCGGTCGTGATGGCGCACGGCCTGTTCGTCAACGGCCCCGTGGACGAGCCGACCGACCTCACAGACGAGGTCGAGGCGCTGAACTGAGTCGGGCGATTCGCCGCCTGCCGACCGCTGACCGCCTGCCGTTTCCTTACTCGCCGTCGACGACGCGATTCGTGAGCGTGCCGACGCCCTCGTACCAGATTTCCACGTCGTCGCCGGGTTCGACCAGTCCGGGGTTCGCCGGGCTGCCGAACGAAATCACGTCGCCCGGCTGGAAGGTGTAGCGCTCCGAGAGGAACGACACGACTTCGGCGGGCGAAAAGAGCATCCGCTCGGTGTTGGCTTCCTGCCGGAGTTCGCCGCCGACGTGGGTCGTCATGTCGATGTTCGACGGCTCCACGTCGGTCTCTATCCACGGACCGAGCGGCCCGGAGTCGTCGAACGCCTTTCGAGCCGTTCGGCCGGGCTGGTCGAGCGCGTCGAGGTCGTTGAGAATCGTGTAGCCGCGGACCACCTCGTCCACGTCTTCTTCGGCCACGTCCGAGCACTCGCGGTCGATGACGGCGGCCAGTTCGCCGGCGTACGTCAGCTCGTCGGTCCAGTCGGGGTACTCGATGTCCGCGCCGGGGTCGAGCACCGACACCGGCGGCTTGATGAACCAGTCGGGCTGGTCGGGGATATCGTAGTCCATCTGGTCGACCGTCGCCGCGTAGTTCCGGCCCACGCAGTAGAGCGCGGTCGGCTCGCAGGGCGCGAGCAACTCGGCGTCGACGCCGACTTCGTACTCCTCGCCGTCGGCCGTCACGACGCCGTCATCGTACCGGCCCGAGACCACTCCGCCGTCGGTTCGAATCCGTGCCAATCGCATTACTCCCCCCTGCGTCGGCCACTCACTTCAAGCGACGTGTCTCCGCAAGCGGGTACGAGAAAACCGGACGCGCGGGCCGCCGCCGCGACTCAGTCGGACGCGGACGCCCGGTTCATCCGGGGCATCGACTGGTTCTCGCGGTCAACGAGGTTGTGGATGCGCTCGGTGCGCGTCGATTCGAACTGGCGCTGACACCGGGCGACGCCCGACGCGGAGTCGGCGGGGTCGGCAGGGGCGGCGCGGTCGGGGGTGGTGGTCTCGCGTTCGGCGGACTGTTCGCGGTCGGTTCGCAGGGTCGGTTCGTAGGTTGGGGTGGCGTGTGTGCTCACGATTTCGGGTGTTCGGGTCGGTCGGACGGCTGTGCGGCGACGAGAAGAGTTAGCGACGTACGCGTACGACCGACATGTTGTACCCGGCAGTACAGGCCAGTCTATAATAAATATTCATGTTCGAACAGCGGGCGCGTTCTCGGCCCGCGAACCGTCTGCCCATCCGGAGCCGCGCCTTCACTCCCGCGAGTCGTACTCCTGATAGATGACGTGGCCGCAGGACTTGCAGTGCGAGGCGTCGGCGTCGTGGTAGGCCAGCCCGCAGTTCTGGCAGGTGACGTTGACCTTGTCGCGGTGGCCCCACTCCTTGACGATCTTGCTCGCCTGCCACGGGATGAGGATGACGCCCGCGAGGATGGCTGCGACCGTCACCCACCGCCCCGCCTCGGTCACCGGGACGATGTCACCGAAGCCGACCGTCGAGAGCGCGACGACGACGAAGTAGAAGGCGTCTCCGAACGACCCGATGTTGGGATTCACCCGGTGTTCGAACGAGTAGAACATCCCCGCGGCGACGAAGAAGATGGTGAGCACCGTCAACAGCAGTTTCATGACGCGGAGCGTCCCGACCGAGACGGTGCCGAAGAAGAACTCCTCGTCGCGCGTAAAGCGGTAAAACCGGAGGACGCGGACCACGCGAATCGCCCGCAGGAAGCCGATGTTGGCGGCGACCGACGAGACGGGGAGCACGAGCACCGCCAGCGTCGGCAGGATTGCCAGTAGGTCGACGAACGAGTAGACGTTGAGCAGTTCGGCGGTCCGGTCCCGCGCGCCGTAGAGTCGGAGGAGATACTCCGCGAGGAACACGATGGAGACGGCGGCCTCGACGGACCAGAGCGTCGACTGGACCGACGCCGAAAGCGGGTAGGTCTCTGCGACGAACACCCCGACGAAAAGCAAGTTGAGCCCGAGGAGCGCGATGTCGATGGCCTTGCCGACCGCGGTTCGATGGTCGAGGAGATAGAACCTGACCACGTCCCGCGGCGTCTCGCGGCGCGGCCTCCGCGCGTGACCGTCCATACACCGTCTTCGGGGGTGGGCTACTTATACAGTCGTCTACGGGGTGATGTCCCGACGGCGGCGATGCGGCGGCGACCGCCTCAGAGGACGATAGCGCCCTCGGGGAGTAGCTCACGCTCGGTCCGCCGGGCCTCCTTGCCCTCCTCGACGAGCGTCGGCTGGTCGACCGGCTCCGAAAACCGGTTCGGGTCCGGTTCGACCCGCTTGAGCATCGACGAGAACACCGGCCCCTTCCGGCCGCCGGCGGAGGTGATGCCGCCGTACTGTCGCTCCTCGAACGTCGACTCGTCGGGGCTGGGGAACTCCTCGCGGATGATTTCCGCGGTGTCTCTGATGTACTCGGCGGCCTCCTTCTGCGAGTAGAGGCTCTCGTTGTAGTAGCGCTCGGCGTACTCGTCGTCGAGTTCCTCGGTGGAGTGTTCCGGCGACTCGTAGAGGACGGACTCCGTGGTCGTGTGGCCGCTGGCGAAGCGGATGTTGACGGTGAAGCAGTCGGGATACCGCAGGATGATGGGGAAAAACAGCATATCGGTGACGGTGATTCGCTGTTGCATCCGCCAGAGCCCCTCGAAGTAGTAGGCCGTGAGCGCGCCGACGCGGTCGTCGCGCTCCCCGCGGTTGTACGCCATCGCAATCTCCTCGTAGTCGTCGCCGGCGATGTGTCGACAGCGTCGCTTGTAGCTCTTTGCAATCCCTTCGAGTTGCGTCTCGTAGGCTTCGAGCAGGGAGATGTCGGGGTCAGCGAGCATATCCGCCTTCCGCTCTTGGGCGTCCGCGATGTTCATCATGTTCTCGTGGAACAGCCGCTCGGCGTCTTCGTCCGGCAGGGGCGTTCGAACCGCCTGTCGGTACAACACCCGCGTATCCCCGTTGAACGTGACCCGCTGCTCGCTCATCTCGTACACTGGTAAGGTTGCGGACAGAAATGAACTCGTCGGTAATCCGGACTCTTTCCCGACAGTCGTGAGACACGAACTATAACCCACCCATTGAAACCGGAACCAGTTACCATCTGTTCGATGCGTGTTAGTCGTCGGTTGACGCGCGACCGTCCGTGCCGTCGGCGGCGTCCGCGGCGACCGACTCGTCGGCCGCGTCGAAAAGCGGGCTCTGGTCGCCCGGCGCGAGCGTGTTGAGCACGAGCGCCGTCAGCGCGGTCACGATGACCGGCTCCCCGAAGAACGTCGCGGCGGCCTGCGGGAGCCCCGAGAGCGCGTCGGGTCGCGTGGCGACGCCGAGCCCGAGGCCGAGCGAGGCGGCGACGACGACCATGTTGCGGCGGTCGAGGTTCGTGTGGAGGAAGACGAGGCGGACGCCGCTGGCGGCGACCATGCCGGCCATGAGCAGGACCGCGCCGCCGAAGACGGCGCTCGGGATGGTCGCGACCGCCGCGCCGACTTTCGGGCTGAGGCCGAGAACGGCGAGGACGACGCCCGCGATGCCGACGACGTAGCGGCTCATCACGCCGGTGAAGTTGACGATACCAACGTTCTGCGAGAACGAGGTGACGGGGAACGCGCCGAACACCGATGCGACGGAACTCATGAGACCGTCGGTAAAGAGGCCGCCGCGGAACTCCTCGTCGGTCGGGTTGCGTCCCTCGGCGGCGGTGATGCCGGACATGTCGCCGACGGTCTCCATCGCGGAGACGAGAAACAGGAACGCGAAGGTGACGATGGGGACGGGTTAGAAGGTGACGCCGAACGCTCCGGGGCGGGGAATCGCGAACCACGCCGCGTCGGCGACGGGCGTGAAGTCCACCACGCCGAGCACCCACGCCGCGACGTAGCCGACGGCGATGCCGACGAGCGTGCTCAGGAGTCGCGTGATGCCGTCGGTAAAGAGGTTGAGCGCGACGGCGACCCCGAGGACGAGCGCCGCGAGGCCGATGTTGTGCGCCGCGCCGTAGTCGGCGGCGCCGACCCCGCCGGCGGCGTAGTCCATGCCGACCGGGACGAGGTACAGGCCGATGATGACGACGACGAGCCCCGTCACGAGCGGCGGGAAAAACGGTTTGATGCGGTCGAACTGCCAGCCGATGAGTCCCTCGACGACGAAGCCGGTGACGAGAATCGCGCCGAACACCGCGCTCAGGCCGTAGTCGACGCCGATTGTCGTCGCCGCGCCGACGAAGGTGAAACTCGTCCCCATCACGATGGGGAGCCGCGAGCCGACCGGCCCGACGGCGTACGCCTGGACCACGGTCGCGAGCCCCGAAAACAGGAGCACCATCTGGACGACGTAGGCCGTGTCGGCGACGCCGAGACCGACCGCGCCCGCGACGATGAACGCCACGGCGGTCGCCGGGACGATCATCACCGAGACGTGCTGTATCCCGAGGAGAATCGACTCCAGCAACGGTGGCCGGTCGTCGATTTCGTATTCGAGGCCGAGTTCACCGCTCTCGTCTGACATCTGTACTCGCCACGAGCGACTCCCGTTCAATAATAGTTTCGCGTTCGAGCGTATTTCGATCTACCAATTCTCCAAATTGAGCACATTCGTGCATATCTGTGGAGGGAGGAAAAGCCGGCATCGCCGTCGGGTTCTCCTGTGAGCGTGGCCGCTGTGACTCTGCGTTCTCGCTCAGTGAATCTCGACGCCGTCCTCGTCGACGCTGATGTCAACGAGGCTCGTCGCCTCGTAGTCGGTGTCGTCGAGGGCGGTCTCGCCGACCTTCCGGATAGCGACGACGATGTCGGAGATGTCCGCGCCGATGTCGTCGAGCGCGCCGCAGATGGCCGCGAGCGTCCCGCCGGTCGAAAGCAGGTCGTCCACGATGAGCACGCGGTCCCCGTCTTCGATGTCGTTGATGAACATCTCCGACTCGGAGTAGCCGGTCGTCTGGTGGAGCGCGACTTCGCCGTCGAGGCCGTACTCGCGCTTGCGGATGACGACGAGCGGCACGTCCGTCTGAAGGGAGAGCGCGGTGGCGATGTGGATGCCCATCGCCTCCGGGGCGACGATTTTGTCCACGTCGAGGTCGGCGGCGCGGGTGATGCCGACGACGACCTCGCGCAGGAGTTGCGGGTCGAGCATCGGCACGCCGTTGCTGATTGGATGGACGAGGTAGGAGTAGCCGTCCTTGTCGATGATGGGCGCTTCGTGTAGTGACTCCTCGAGTCGCTGCATGGGGTCCGTTTCACGAATCGGCCCAAAAGTGGTTCGCTCTCTCGGAGACCGGCGTCGCCCGACCGCCTCACCGCCGCCCCACTGTCCTCCCGCCGCCCTCCCGCCGCCTCACCGCCGCCTAGAACACGCCGGGGGCGACGACGTAGACCAGAAGCGACCCGACGGCGCCGGCGAACAGCGCGAAGACGACGGTCGGCACGACCACCTTCCGGAGGATGTCGCCCTCGCGGCCCGCGATACCGATGACGCCGGAGATGGCGGCGATGTTGAGGACCGATATCATGTTCCCGACGCCGCCGCCGACGTTCTGAATAGCGACGACGAGCGCGCGGGAGATACCGACGTCGGCGGCCGCGTTGTACTGCAGGGCGTTGAACAGGATGTCCGACGTGGTGTTGCTCCCGGTGACGAACGTCCCGAGGGCGCCGATCCACGGGGCGACGACGGGAAGCGCCGCCCCCGCCCCTTCGGCCAACACCAACGAGAGGACGTTCATCATCCCGACGGTGCCGGTGGGATTGATGCTCGACTGAATCATGACCTGCGTGAGCGAGACGGCGACGACGAGCGTCACCGCCGCCGTCGCGACCTGCCGCCCGGACTCGACCCAAGCGTCGGCCATCTCGCCGGCGTCCATCCGGTAGAACAGGCCGGTCAGGACGGCGACGGGGAGAAACGGCATCGTCCCCGGGAGGTAGAGATACGCCAGCGACCACTCCATCGTCTCGTACCCGAATATCCGGTAGGGGCCGACCGTGAACCCCTGTAAGACGGACACGAGGTCGAGCGTCGGCCAGCGCGTGACCAGTAACACGAGCGCGACGGCGACGTACGGTGCCCACGCCATCCAGACCGGCATCCGCTTTCGCGGTTCTTCGGTGTCGAGCGACGACGGGTCGAGGCCGCCTAACCACTCGTCGAGCCAGCCCCGCCGGTCGGGGAACGTCCATCGCTCGGACGGGACGAGCACGCCCCGGTCGGCCATCACGACGCCGACGGCGAGGACGGCGAACCCGGCGGCGATATCGGGGAGCGCCGGGCCGATGAACCACGCGACGGCGAGCTGCACCGCGCCGGTCAGCCCGCCGAGGACGAGCGCGAACGGCGCGATGGGCGCGGCGGCTCGCGCGGCCCCGCGAACCGACCGCTCGTCGTCGTCACCGAACCAGTAGACCAGCAGGAACACGCCGAGGAGCCCCCAGAACGCGAACGTCAGCCCGGTCATGACGCCGGTCCACGCCGAGACTAACTGCCGGAACGGCCCGCCCGCCATCGCCGCCGGGAGAATCGACTCGATTTGGCTGACGCCGCCGATAATCGGCGTCCCCGCGGCCCCGAACTGCGGGTTCGGCGCGTTGAAAAACAGCCCGAACACCGCCGCCGCCAGCGGCGGGAAGCCGAGGCCGATAAACAGCGGCGCGGCCAGCGCTCCCGGCGTCCCGAAGCCCGCGACGCCCTCGATAATCGTCTCGAAGCCGAGGCCGATGAGGAGCAACTGGATGCGGCGGTCGCGCTCCAGCCGGCGGAAGTACCACCGAATCGTCTCGATGGAGCCGCTGACCTCCAAGTAGTTCATGAGCAGAATCGCCCCGAAGACGATGAGGACGATGTTGAGCCCCTCAAGCGCGCCGTACACCGCGGCTCCCGCCCACGCTGTCGGCTCCATACCCCACACTGCGAACGCCAGCGCCGTCGCCAACACCCACCCGACCCCCATCGACCGCGCCGCCGACCACCGAAGCCCGGCGAGGAGGACGAACGCGACGACGATTGGGACGCTCGCCGCGAGTGCCAAAATCACGACTGAAGTCATTGTGTCTTTCTGTGTGTTTGTGACCGAGTTTGTTGTAGTACGCGCACCGTTCTCTGTCCCGTCGAACCGAAAGCAGGCTTAAGAGAGTCGAGCGACAAAGTCACCGGGTCGCGTGACACAGGCTACGGGCTGATGGACTTCGAGTGAGAAAGTGGCCTCGGCACTCATAGGGCTCCGCATCACCGAGTGCCTAGTTCGGTTCGGAACGGTGCCGTCGTCATCGGCCACCTCGCTCTCGCCTCGCAACCGAGTAATCACCATCGGTCTCGCCCGCCCCGCAACCGACTCACTCACGACTTCTCTAACACGGACACGTCGATGCGGGGATACTGCACGCCGCCCGAAATCGAGCCTTCGCCGGCGACGACGCCCCAGAACCGGACGCGCTCGTCGGCGAGCAGTCGAAAGCCGATGTCGTCGTCGAAAAACCGGCCGGTCGGCCAGCGAGCGACCACGTCGCCGCTGAGTCGTCCCCGGTCGTCCTCGACGGCGACGAGCGCCAGCCGGAGCTCGTCGCGTTCCATCGTCTCCTCGACGCGGCCGGCGTAGGTGACGGCCGTCCCCGTGTACGTCCCGGGGCGCTCCCGGAGGTCGGCGTAGGGAATCGTCGTCGCGTTCGCCGGCGTCGAGACCGCAGTCGTTCGGTTCGGCAGGGTCGACTCCTCCGAGAGCGGCTGCGGCGTCGGGACCGACCACTCGACGGTCGGGAGGCGCACGTCCGGGAGGCGGGCGTCGAGCCACGCCACACGGCGGGCGACCGCGGCGCGGAGTTTCGGGGACCGCTGGACGAAATCGGAGACGCGCTCGACGGCGAGGTAGGTGACGAGGCCGCCGGCGACGTAGGTACCGGCCTTCGTGAGTGCCTCGCGGCGGGTGAGTCGGTCGGCCTCGTCGTCCTCCGGGGCTTCCGGGTCTTCGGCGTCGCCGTCGCCTTCGGAGCCGAGACCCCCGCTCTCGCCGTCGCTCTCACCGTCTCCCTCGGCGGCGAGGTTGCGGACGAACGACTCGACGCCCGTCTCGCGGATTTCGACGGCGATGGCCGGTGCGTCGAGGACGACGAGCCCGGGGCGGTGGGCGTCGGGTGCGACGCGGCCGCCGCCGACCGCCGCCACGTAGGGTTCGATACCGGCGCGCTCGCACCGCCGGACGAACGCGCTCGCCTTGTCCGCGGTGACGGTTCCCGTCGACGTAATCCAGATTCGGAGCTCGCGTTTCGCGCCCTCGGGCGTCTTCCCGACAGCGTCCACGTGTACGTCAGGACCGCGGAAGCGGACGCGCGTCTGGTAGCCCCGCGCCCCCCAGACGCGCTCGAAGACGGCGGCGAGTTCGACGTCGGTGCGGTCCGAAACGACCGACGTGAGACGCGGCGCTGTCATTGCGTCCGAGGTGCCGGTCCCGACTGTTAGGTGTTTGCGCCCGGTTCTCGGCGTTGAGAACGTGCGGCCTCGGGAGCGGGCACGGACGCCGCCTCAGCCGAGGAATCGGACGGCGGCGTCGGCGACGATGTCGGCCACGTCGACCACGTCGTCGGTGAAGACGAACTCGCCGGCGGCGTGGATGTTCTCGCCGTCGGGGCCGACGATGACCGTCGGAAGGCCGACGCGGTCACCGAGGTAGTTGAAGTCGCCGACGCTGGAGAAGTAGCCGTAGGCGGGGTCGACGCCGGAGACCGCGCGAGTCGAGTCTGAGAGGGCCGAAACGAGCGGATGGTCCTCGTCGGTCACGTAGGGGCCGTAGCGGATGCCCTCGTCGGGCGCTTCGCGGAAGCCCACGTCGACCTCGCTCTCCAAGCCGAGTTCCTCGACGGCGCGCTCGGCGTCGGCGCGGGCGTCTTCGAGGGTCTCACCGACGACGACGTGGCGGTCGACCATGAGGCGAGCGCGCTCGGGGACAGAAAGCGTCTGACTGCCGCCCTCGATTTTCAGCGGGCAGGTCGACCCCGACCCGAGTTTCGGGTGGTCGCCCACGTCGAGGTCGTCGAGCGCGGCCGCGAGTCTACCGGCCTCGACGACCGCGTTGACGCCGGTGTCCGGCTTCGAGCCGTGTGCGGCCTCCCCGCGCACTTCGATATCGTAGAAGTAGCGGCCGCGCGCGCCGAGGAGGAGCGCCGGGTTTTCGATATCCCCCTGTGCGAGAATCGGGCCGGGTTCGGTGACGATGGCGGCGTCGCAGTCGTCGACGACGCCGTCGCGGATGAGGCGGTCGGTGCCGAGTCCGTAGGGTCCTTCCTCGTCCACGACGGCCGTGAGGAGCACGTCGCCGGCGAGGTCACAGCCGGCGAGCGCGTCGAAGGCGGCCATGACGGCCGCGAGGCCGCCTTTCATGTCGCACGCGCCCTGTCCGTACAGTTTTCCGTCCTCGATGCGGCCGGAACAGGGGTCTTCGTCCCAGTCTTCGACCAGTTTCACGGTATCCATGTGGGAGTTCAACAGGAGCGTCGGCGCGTCCGGGTCAGCGCCCGCCAGTCGGGCGACGACGTTGTCGCCCTCGTACGCCGTGATGTCCGGTTCGCTCACGTGGTGGTAGTCGGGGTCGTGTCCGCGGGCGTCCAACCAGTCGTAGACGAACTCGCTTATCTCGGCCTCCTCGAAGTACGGGCTCGGAATCCGCACGAGCTCCTGCAAGAGGTCGATGGTCTCGTCGGGGTCGACGCAGGAGGCGGAATCGAAGTCGGCGTCGGAGTCAGGGTCGGGGTTGGGGTCGGCGTCGGAGTCGTCCGAGCGGTCCCCCCGCGGCGTCGCGTCGTCAGTCATCGCTCACCCCGCGGACCGAGGGGTTGTACTCGTCGGAGGGGACGCCGGGGAGCGTCCCGAGGATGGCCTCCACGTCGTGGTCCTTCTGTTGGCCGCGATACCAGTAGACGCCGAAGACGACGAGGCCGACGGCGACCCACGGGACGTAAATCGACAGCGAGCCCTTGTACGCCTCGGTCAGGAGTCCGACCGCGCCGAGCGAGCCGACGAGTCCCGTCACCGTGAGCAGCGTCGGGCGCGAAAAACCCGCCTCCGCGCGGAGGTCGGTGCGGCTGTACAGCACGTACAGCACCGTTATCGACACCGCGGCGTAGGCGATGAGGTAGCTGAACGTGGCGATGGCGATGGCCTGACTGAGGCCGGTGCTCCAGAAGGTGAGGCCCGAGGCGACGACGTAGAGCGTCAACAGCGACCAGTGGGGCGTCCCGAAGCGGTCGGAGACCGCCGAGAACTGCTTGGGGAACACCTCGTCCCACGCCCACGAGTAGGGCATCTTGATGCCCGCGGCCATGACCGCGTGGACCGACGACGCGGTGGCGAGCAGGCCGCCGATGCCGACGATGGCGGTACCGATATCGCCGAGGAACACCTCCGCGGCAGTCGACAGCGGTCGCGCCGAGTTCGCGAGGACCGTGTAGTCGCCGACGACGCCGTAGATGACGCCGGCGGTCAGCACGTACAGGAAGATGAGGATGGCCGTCCCGCCGGCCATCGCGAGGGGGAGGTTCCGCGAGGGGTTCTTCACCTCCGCGCCCATCTGCCCGGCGACGGCGATGCCGATGTAGGCGTAGAACAGCGGGACCGCGGCGGCGACGAAGCCGTCGAAGCCGCCGGTGAAAAACGGCTGGTAGTTCGCGGCGTCGATGTTCAGCAACCCGGGGCCGACGAGCACGAGTATCGACAGGATGAGGAAGCCGAAGATGGCGTTCTGCGAGACGCTGTAACTCTTCGCGCCGACGAGGTTGACCAGAAAGAGGGCCGTGAGCAGGCCGAACCCGGCGAGCGTCGGGTCGACCGAGGGATAGAACACCTGCAAGTAGCTCCCGAATCCGATGGCGAGGACGGCGTCGGCGGCCATGTAGCCGAGCCACTTCGACCACGTCACGACGAAGCCGGGGAGTCGGCTGTCGAACGCCCGCGAGACGTAGGCGTACGACCCGGCCGCGCCGGGGAAAATCGTCGCCATCCAGCCGTAGTTGAGCGCGATACTCATCGCGAGCAGCCCCGAGAGGACGACGACGAGGATGACGCTCGGTCCCGTCGTCGAACTCGCCGTGCCGAGGGTGACGAACAGCCCCGCGCCGAGGGTGCCCGCGACCACGGTGCTCACCGCGCCGAACAGCCCGATGTCCCGCGAGAGGCTCCGTCCGTCGTTCACGTCCACCGATGACATGCTATCACATGGGTCAGTTGTCGCGTAAAGTACCCCTCCCTCTCATGAGTGGGGTGAGCGCCGACCCGTCGGCTTTCGACCCGGAGAATCGAAAAGCGGGGTCAGTAGTCCCCGAGCAGTTTCGATTCGGCTTTCCGGAGGTGCTCGAGGAGCGTCGCCTTCGAGATATCCAGCTCGGCCGCCAGCGACGCGGCGCTCACCTCGCGGGGCCAGGAGTAGTAGCCGCGGCGGCGGGCCAGTTCGTACACCTCGCGCTGGCGTTCGGAGAGCGCGTCGGTCCGGAACATGCCGCCGCCGTCTTCGGGGGCGGTGATGAGTTCCACGTCGATGTCGGCGTTTCGCTCCGCTCGAATCTCCTCTAGCCGCTCGTGGACGGTCTGGCGCGTCTCGTGGACGAGCACAGTCCAGCGCTCGCGGCCGCCCTGCATCCGAACCGGCTCGTCGGGGATGAACCCGCGGGAGACGAGGGCGTCGTTGATGGAGTTCCCGAGGTCGTAGCGGACGACGATACCGCGGGCCGCGCTCCCCGGCACCCCGGCGTCGCCGTCGTGCTCGTCGGTCTCCCACACCGACTCGGTCAGTGGGGACTCGCGGACGGCCCCGACCAGTTCGTCGACTTCCTCGGCCGTATCGGCGTAGGCGGTGAAACGCCCGTTGGCGAGGCCGTCTATCTCGTGGACGCCGTGACCGAGCAGGCCGCCGCTCGTCTCCGCGGTCACTTGGAGCGTCCAGCAGTCGGGGTGCCAGATGTCGAGACAGACGCGAACGCCCTGCGCACCCTCTCGTGCCATTCGTTGGCATGGAAGGGTGCTCGCCGGGCAAAAAGGTATCCCACCTGACGCGACGGGCCGCGACGGCCGAGAGGGCGGAGCGCCGCGGCAGTCGCGCCCGTCTGCAGCCGGTCGTGGCTCCTCGCGGCGTTACTCGATGCGCTCGCGCGCCGCGGCGACGAGCAGCGGGAGCATGATGGTCGCGTCGCCGAGGATCGTCGTGTTGCGGGCGTCCTTCTCCAGTTTGCCCCACGAGCGCGCCTCGTCGAGCGTCGCGCCCGAGAGCCCGCCGGTCGCGGCGGGGTCCATCGTAATCTGGACGCCGTAGTCGTACGCGCCGGGCGTGACGAGCATCGTCTGGAGCGTGAAGTTCTTCGGGACGCCACCGCCGACGAGGAGACAGCCGGCCGTGTCGGCGTCGTACGCGAGGTCGGTCAGCGGCGTCATGTCGGCCAGCGCGTCCAGCGAGAACGACGAGGTCTGCGAGTACATCCACGCCTGCAAGCCGAGGACGGAGTCCTGCACCGCCGGACAGTAGATGGGCACGTCGGCCTCGTAGGCCGCGGCGGCGACGCCGGCGTCCTCCTCGACTCCCTCGCGGTCGTTGACCTCGCTGTTGGCGCGACCGAGTTCGCGGCAGAGGGCGGCGATGCTGACGGTCCCTTCCTCTTCCAGCGCCGGGAACACCTCGTCGCGCAGGTGGGACTCGAACAGCGCGAAATGCTCCTGCGGGAGGTAGACGTTGTAGATGCGGTCGACCTCCTCGTCGCGGAGCGTCTCGTCGTGCTCGCGTTCGGTCTTCTCGCCGTGGTTCTGAGACCCATGATGATGTTTGCCGCCGATGGCCTCGATGGCGTCGTGGGTGAGGTTCGCGCCCGTCGTCACGAGGGCGTCCACGTGGCCGTCGCGGATGAGGTCGGAGACGACCTTGCGCATCCCGGTCGGAACCATCGCACCGGCCAGCGACATGAACACCGTGCAGTCGTCGTCGGCCAGCATCTCGGCGTAGATGTCGGCGGCCTCGTGTACGTCGGCCGCGCCGATGCCCGCGTGGCCGTACTGCTCGACCAACTCGCCGACGGTCATGCCGCCGCGGACCTCGGCGTGGCCCAGCGGGTCGTGTTGAAACTCCTCGCGGTCCGGCATCTCGTAGCCGTCATCGTCGTGGTCGCTCATGCGAGGGAGTGCGTCGGCCGAGCGTTTGAACGCCCCGGTCCGGCGAGGCCGTGCCGCGGGTTGTCAGACGTTCGGTCGTCCCTACAACCCGGTCGGATGGCTGACGTACTCGGTTTCGAGCCCCCACTCGTCTGCGAGGTCGCGCAGGCTCCGCACCCCGAACGTCTCGGTCGCGTAGTGGCCCGCGAGGAACACCGAGATGCCGGCTTCGCGCGCCTCGTGGTACACCTTCTGTTTGCCCTCGCCGGTGACGAGCGCGTCGACGCCGCGGTCGATGGCCTCGTCCAGCCAATCGACGCCGGAGCCGGTGACGACCCCGACCGACGAAATCTCGTCGGGGCCGAAGTCGAGGACGGTCGTGCCCGCGCTCCCGTCGAGTTCGTCGAGCGCCGCCCGAATCTCGTCGGCCGTCTGCGGCGACTCGAAGGTCCCCGCCTGCCCGATGTGAATCGGGCCGAGCGAGCCGAACGGCTCGGTGTCCCCGAGGCCGAGGTGGTCCGCGACGCCGGCGGCGTTGCCGAGTTCCTGATGGCCGTCAAGCGGGAGGTGCGAGACGTAGAGCGCGAGGTCGCCGCGAACCAGCGGCTCGATGCGGTCGAAGTCGCGGCCGGTCAGTCGGTCGAGGCCGCCCCAGACGAGGCCGTGGTGGACGACGAGCAGGTCGGCGTCGGCGTCGAGCGCGGCGTCGATGGTCGCTTCCGCGGCGTCGACCGCGAAGGCGACGTTCTCGACCGATTTCTCGTCGGGACCGACCTGCAAGCCGTTGGCGCTGGCGTCCACGTCGGCGAAGTCGTCGGTCGCGAGCGTCTCGTCGAGTCGGGCGACGATGTCGGAGAGCTGCATACCGGGGAGTGGTGACTCGGGGACTTGTAAGGAGCGGGACGGTGCGCGGTTCGGTGGTTCGCGATGTCGGCGGCGGCGCGCGTGACCGGCGGTTCGTGGCGACCGTCCAGCGGTCGGCGCTCCGCCCGACCGTCAGTCGCTTACGACCGCCCGCCGGCGTGCGAGAAGACGAACTCCCGGAGGAGCTTCGCCGCCAGCGACGCGGCCTGTCCGTCGTCGCGGTCGTTGACCTCCACCACGTCGAAGCCGTCGGCGTGAGGTGCGACCGCTCGGACTACGTCTCGCATCTCCCGGGAGGTGAGGCCGAACGGCTCTTTGGTGCCCGTGCCGGGCGCGAACGCCGGGTCCGCGGCGTCGATATCGACGCTCAGATAGACGGACTGGTCGCCGTCGAACTCCGGCTCCCAGTCGGGGACGGCCTCGGGTTCGACCACGGTCACGTCGTCGGCCGCGGCGCGCTCCCACTCGTCTGGCGAGCCGGTTCGCGCGCCGAGAATCACGGCCTCGTCGACGCCGAGTTCGTCGAGGACGCGGCGGGTGACGGTGGCGTGGCTCCACTCGTTGCCGTCGTACGCGCGGCGGAGGTCGAGGTGGGCGTCGAGGCAGACGAACACGTCGGGTTCGACGCCGGTGATGCCCGCAGCGGTGACGGTGTGTTCGCCGCCGAGGACGACGGGGACGGCGTCGTCCCAGACGGCGTCGCGGACGCTCCCGGCGAGCCAGTCGACGTACTCAGGTGCGTCGTCCCACGCGCGGATGTCGCCCGCGTCGTGGACGCGCAAGTCGGTGAAAAACTGGTCGGTACGCCGGTCGTAGTCGTCGAACGACTCGGCGAACCGACGGATTCGATTCGGTCCGAAACGGGTTCCGGGTTCGAAGGACGTCGAGATGTCGAGCGGAGCGCCGAGAAGGACGTAGTCAGCGACCTCGCGGTCTGCGGTTGCTCCGGGGAACATCTCTGTGGCCCCCCGTTTAGACGATCTTTCGCTGGCCTTCGTACTCGAGGTACTCGATCTCGTCTTCGGGGTTGAGGTCTTCTTCCTCGGGGATGCGCATCGTGAACGTCTGGTACGTTTCGAGGTCCATGATCTGGGCGTCCTCACCGGTGACGGAGACGACCTGGCCCTGCTTCCGCTCGATGATGGGCACCCACACCTTCGCGTCGACAGGCTGGGAGAGCGAGCGCTTCTTGCTGTCGAAGACGCCGCGGGCTTCGACGCGCGCCTTCGCGCTGCCGTGCTTGCCCGGCTTGGCGGTACTGTAAGCGTTGATTTTGCACGGCTTTTCTTCCATCATGACGTAGCTTCCTTCTTGGAGCTCGCGCACCTGCTTCTGCTCTTTCGCCATGTCTCTCCGTTATCGGATGGAGGGTATAAACGGTTTGGAACCGTCTTCGCACGCGAATCTCTGCCGTGGAATGCGCGGCCGTCGGCCGGTTCGGTCAGGCGTCTTCGACCGCGTCGACCTCGGCCATCTCCGGGTCGAACCACGTCCCCGTCGCGTCGCGTCTGGCGCGGCTCCCGAGCGCCCCGGACGCGACGTTCGGCAGCGCGAGCGCGAGCATGATGGCGGTCGTCAGCTCGCCGGGCGTCTCGACCAGCGGGATGACGTACTGGAACGGAAAGAGAATCGGCGTCCGCTCGAGAAACGTCAAAAGCACCGACAGCGGCATGAGCAGACAGCCCCAGACGACGCCGGCCATGAGGCCGTGCCAGCCGCCGTCGGCGGGGTCGGTGCCGACGACGTAGCCGGCGAGCGCGCTCCCCGTGACCCCGCCGACGAGCGTGAACTGCCCCGTCATCGCGTAGACGAGCGACTCAGTGCACGCGGCGAGACACACCCCCACGGACACCGCTCGCCACTCCGTCATGACCGAGAGTGTGTCCGCGAGAGCCGATAAACTTACGCGCCCGATTCTCAGCTTTGATTACTCTCTGCGGCGCTCTTTGAGGTTCTGCCGGGTGAACTGCGGCGTCGTCCGGATGCCCTTCCGCGAGCGGAACGACCGCCACAGGAGCAGGGCGACGACGCCCGTCGGTACGCCCGCCGCGCCGACCGCGACGAGGTTCTCCGGGTTCAGCGCGTAGATGATGACCGTCGAGACGAAGCCGAACGACAGGAAGATGCCGTAGATGAGTCGCTTCGCCAGCTTGTCGAGGACGCCCCGGTTGTCCTCCAGCCGGACGTTGAGCGTCAGGTTGTCGCGGTCCGCCCGGTCGAGGACGCGTTCGAGTTTGGGCGGCACGCGGAACAGCGACTGGGCGGTCTTTTGGCCCTGCTGGCCGACGCCCTCGATGATTTTCTGGACGCTCTCCTCGCGGTAGCCCTCCTCGGTCAGGTAGTCGGTCGCCACCGAGATGAAGTCGAACTCGGGGTCGAGCGTGACGCAGACGCCCTCGACGACGCCGGCGACCCGGAGCACGAGCGCGAGGTTCCGCGGGAGTCGCAGCGGGAACTCGTAGATGGTCGATTCGACCTGTTCGAGGATTTGGTTGACGCGGTACTGCTCGATGTCGTCGCCGCGGGCGTCGGCGATGGCGAGTTCCATCACGTCGCCCATCACCTGCCGGTCGACGTTCGGGCTGAGCGTCCCCATCTCGATGAGCGTGTCGAGGATGCCGTCGACGTCTTGGTTGGCGACGGCGATGTAGAATTCCACGATTTTGTCCTGGATGAACGGGTCGACCTCGCCGTGCATCCCGAAGTCGTAGAAGATGATGCGCCCGTCGTCGGTCACGGAGAGGTTCCCCGGGTGGGGGTCGGCGTGGAAGACGCCGTCGTCGACGATCATCTGGAGGTAGATTCGCTGGAGGTTCGTCGCCAACTCCGTGCGGTCGATGCCGAGGTCGTCCAGCGCGTCGATATTGTTTATCTTGGTTCCGGGGAGGTACTCCATCGTGAGCACCCGGTCGTCGGAGCGCTCGGGAATCGGCTCGGGGATGACGAGCGTGTCGTCGTCCGCGAAGTTCTCCTGAATCTCGACGAGCGTCTCGGCCTCCTCGGCGTAGTCCATCTCCTCGCGGATGGTCTTGGCGAACTCGTCGGCGAGGTTCTCAAGCGAGAACGCCCGCCCCTCACCAATAAAGCGCATGAGAAGCGGCATCGACCACCGAATCACTCGGAGGTCGGCTTCGACGAGGTCTTCGATGCCGGGGCGGCGGACCTTGACGGCGACCTTCTCGCCTTCGTACTCCGCGACGTACACCTGACCGAGGCTCGCGCCGCTTATCGGGTCGCTGTCGAACGCGTCGAACGCTTCTTCGACGGGGCCGAGTTCGGCTTCGAGGACGGCCTTCGACTCGTCCCACGGCGCGGCCGGCACGTCGTCTTGGAGGCTGCCGAGCACCTCGATGTACTCCGGCGGGAGGATGTCGGGGCGCGTCGACAGGAGCTGTCCGAGCTTGATGAACGTCGGCCCGAGCGTCAGTAGCGACTCCAGGAGGACGTCGGCGCGCTCGACGCGCATCTCGGTCGTGACGCGTCGGCCGCCGCCGAACAGGAGGTACTTCCGCTTGTCACGGGTGTACGCGACGATGAGCGGAAAGAACTGATACAGGACGACGAGGAACCGCCAGTAGGCGCGGAGGTTGACCAGCGTGACCACCCGCCTCGTCAGGCGTCTTCGTCGCCGGTGGTAATGGGGATGGTCCGCTCGGAGGCGGCCTCGCGCTTGGGGAGCCGGATTTCCAGCGTCCCGCGTTCCATCGACGCCTCGGCCTCGTCGGCCACGGCGTCAGGCGGGAGTGGAACTTCGGCGTCGAGGAACAGCGGTCGTTCCTCGCGGACGTAGTCGAACTCGGCGGGAAGCTGTTTGTCGCGTCGCGCTTCGACGACCAATCGGCCTTTCTCGACCCGAAGCTCCGCCGTCTCGGCGGTCACGCCCGGGAGGTCGAGGACCAAGAGGTAGGACGTCTCGGACTCCAACAGGTCGGCGAACACCGCGTCCGGGAGGTCGGACAGCGCGTCGCGCAGTGCTGACATGAACGCTCATAGGGAGCCGGGGTCGAAAAACCCGGCGGTCTCGCGCGCCCGCGCGAGCGCGAGACGCCACCGTCCGGTTCTGGAATCGCCAGCCGCCGCGCCCGAGGCCGACGCTTTTTGCCCCCCGAACCGAAGGGTCGGTATGAACCACGACGACCGACGCACGGCCGGGTTCAAGCAACGAACGCGGCTGTCGGACGCCCGCGAGGAACTTCTCGCGGCGGCGACGCCGCACGACCGAACCGTGCGCCGACCGCTCGCCGAGGCCGACGGCCGGGCGCTGGCCGAGGACGCGGTCGCGCCCGCCGACGTGCCCGGCTACGACCGCGCCGCCATGGACGGCTACGCCGTTCGCGCGTCGGACACTTTCGGCGCGAGCGGCCGGTCGCCGAACGTCCTCCGCATCGTCGACGGCCCGGTCGAACCGGGGACCGCCGCCCGCGTCCACACCGGCAGCGACGTGCCCGACGGGGCCGACGCCGTCGTGATGGTCGAACACACCGAGCGCCTCGGCGACGAACTCGAAGTGTTCGACGCGCTCGCGGAGGGCGAGAACGTCGGGGAGCGCGGCGAAGACGTTCGCGAGGGAACCCCGCTGTTCGAGGCCGGTCACGAGCTTCGCCCGTCGGATATCGGCCTGCTTCGCTCCGTCGGCGTCGAGGAGGTGACGGTGTTCGAGCGCCCCCGCGTCTCCGTCATCCCGACCGGCGAGGAACTCGTCGAGTCCGACCCCGGCCCCGGCGAGGTCATCGAGACCAACGGCCTGACCGTCTCCCGGCTGGTCGAACGCTGGGGCGGCGAAGCGAGCTACCGCGACATCGTCGTCGACGACGCCGACCTGCTCCGCGAGGCCGTCGAGTCCGACCTCGACCACGACGTTGTCGTCACCACCGGCGGGTCGTCGGTCGGTGAACGCGACCTCATCCCCGAGGTCATCGACGATATCGGTGAGGTACTCGTTCACGGCGTCGCCCTCAAACCCGGCCACCCCGTCGCGGTCGGCGTGGTCGAGGGCACGCCCGTCGTCATGCTTCCCGGCTACCCGGTCGCCTGCGTCGTCAACGCCTTCCAGTTCCTGCGGCCGGTGCTGAAGCACGTCGGCTCGCTCCCCGAGCGCCCCCTGCCGACGCAGGAGGCGACGCTCACCAGGAAACTCCCGAGTTCGCCCGGTACGCGGACGTTCGCCCGCGTCAAACTCGACGCGTCGGGCGACGAGGCGACCGCCGAGCCGACCCGGACGAGCGGGTCGGGCATCCTCTCCAGCGTCGCGCTCGCGGACGGCTGGGTCGTCGTCCCCGAGGAGATAGAGGGCTACGACGAGGGCGACACGGTCGCCGTCGAGGGCTGGGAGTGGTCCGCATGAGAAAGCAGTTCCGCGACCTCGCCTCACCCGAGGACGCCCGCGAGGCCATCGCGTCGCTCGACCTGACGCCCGACGCCGAGACCGTGGCGCTCGACGACGCCCGCGGCCGCGTCCTCGCCGAGCGCATCGACGCCGAACTCGACGTGCCCGGCTTCGACCGCGCGAGCATGGACGGCTACGCGGTCCGCGCCCGCGACACCTTCGGCGCGGACGAGGCCGACCCGGTCGAACTCGACCTCGCCGGAGCGGTCCACGCCGGGAACGAACCGGACGTGGCGGTCGACTCCGGAACCGCCGTCGAAATCTCCACCGGTGCGGTGATGCCGCCGGGCGCGGACGCCGTCGTCATCGTGGAACGAACCGAGGAGCGAGACGGCTCGCTCGTCGTCTACTCGTCGGTCGCCCCCGGCGACAGCGTGATGCCCGCCGGGACCGACATCGCCGCCGGCGCGCGCGCCCTCGGCCCCGGGACGCGCCTGACGCCCCGCGAAATCGGCCTGCTGTCGGCGCTCGGCGCCGACGAGGTTCCGGTCCGCGGGAAGCCGACCGTGGGTATCGTCTCGACCGGCGACGAACTCGTCCGGCCGGGCGAGGACCTCCGCCCCGAGGCGGGCGAAATCTACGACGTGAACTCCTATACCATCGCCGCGGGGGTCGAGGAGGCCGGCGGCGTCCCGAAGCTCTACCCCCACGCGGGCGACGACTACGAGGAGCTAGAGCGCCTGCTCCGCCGGGCGGCTGACGAGTGCGACCTCGTACTCTCGTCCGGTTCCACGTCCGCGAGCGCGGTCGACGTCATCTACCGCGTCGTCGACGAGCGCGGCGAACTCCTGCTTCACGGCGTCTCCGTCAAGCCCGGCAAACCCATGCTCGTCGGCACGCTCGGGGAGGGGAGCGCCTACATCGGCCTGCCGGGCTATCCGGTGTCGGCGCTCACCATCTTCCGGACGTTCGTCGCGCCGGCGGTCCGCGACGCCGCGGGCCTCCCGGAGCCCCGGACCGCGACGGTCGAGGGGACGATGGCCGCCCGCGAGCGGTACGCCGAGGGCCGGACGCGGCTCATGCCCGTCGGACTCGTCGCTGACGGCGACGGAGAGACGCTCGTCTACCCCGTCGACAAGGGGTCCGGCGCGACGACGAGCCTCGTCGAGGCCGACGGCGTCGTCGAGGTTTCGGCCGACGTGGAGTACCTCGCGGAAGGCGAGTCGGTAACGGTTCACCTGTTCTCGCCCGACGTTCGCGCGCCGGCACTGCTCGGCGTCGGCGAGGACGACCCCGCGCTCTCGCGCATCCTCGACCGCGTGTCGTCGCCGCGGTATCTCCCGTTCGGCTCCCGCGAGGGCCTGCGGCGGCTCCGAGACGGCATCTCTGACGTGGCCGTCGTCGCGGGCGACCGGGGCGACGCCATCGACGACATCGACGCGGTCGAACTCGGCTCGTGGACCCGCGAGTGGGGACTCGTCGTCCCCGCCGGCAACCCCGACGGCGTGTCCGGCCTCGCGGACCTCGTGGACGACGACCTCCGCTTTATCAACCGGGATTCGAACTCCGGCCTGCGGACCGACCTCGGACACGCGGTCGCCGCCCTCGCCGACGAGCGCGGGACGACCCGCCACGAACTCGAGGAGTCAATCGAAGGGTTCGACCGCGGGACGAAGGCGTTCGAGAGCCCGGCGCGGGCGGTCGCCGCCGGCCGCGCCGACGCGGGACTCGGCCTCCGCGCGACCGCCGACTCGCTCGGACTCGACTTCGTCTCGCTCGGGACACAGCCGGTCGCCGTCCTCGCGAACCCGGCCCGAATCGAGAAACCCGGCGTCGACTCGCTCCGCGACGCGCTCGCGGCGAGCGACGATGTCTTTGCCGACCTCGTAGGGTTCGAGAGGGGCCAAACACCCCGGTAACCCTTTAGAAAGTCGCCGCGGGCGGTTCAGATATTCGCGTTCCGCTGAAGTATAAACTAAGTGGAACGTTTTTATCCACGTAGTGTGTATAACTGGTATATGAACCGCCCGCTGAAGGTCCTACACGTCGACGACGACCCCGAGATGCTCGCCCTCTCGGCCGCCGCGTTCCGCCAACTCGACGCCGTCTCCTTTCTCACCGCCGAGACGGCGACGGAGGCGCTCGACGTCATCGCCGCCGAGTCGGTCGACTGCGTCGTGAGCGACTCGCTCGTCCTCCCAAACGGGGTACCGCTCGTCAAGGCCGTCCGACAGGAGCACGCGGACATCCCCATCCTCCTGTTCACGGCGAAAGAGTGGTCCGAGGTCGCCGACGTCGCCTCGACCGCCGGCGTCACCGAGTACGTCCAGAAGGCCGGCCCGAGTGACCTCGCCACGGTCCTCCAGCGAGTCCGGAGCCTCGTCGATGACGACAGCGTCGACTCCGCGCTCGCCGTCGGCGCCTCCGCAGTCACGCAGGCCCTCGAAGACCACGCCGACGCGGCCGCCGAGGCCACGTTCGGCCTCGACGATAACTGGGAACTCGTCGGGCAATGGATTGGCGACGAAGAACTCGGCATCGTCATCGTGGAGGCCGTCGAGTCTTACAGCGGACTCTCGGCCATCGAGACGCCGCTGTACGAGTACATCGACACCGACGCGCTCGAAGAACTGCTCCGACCCGTCGTCGAGGACGAAGAGCGCCCCGGCATCGAGGTCCGGTTCCCGTACGAAGACGTTCAGGTCGCCGTCACGAGCACCGGCGACATCTTCGCCCGCCCGACGCCCGAACACACGCTGTCCTGAGCGGCGACTTTTCTCGGCCGCTGCCCCCGCGATTCCCGAGGAATCTGTCTCTGTGAGCGGAATCGGCCGACCTATCCGGAGCGAACGAGGTCGTCGAAACTCTCGACGCGGTACTCCCCGAGCACGCAGCGCCCGCGGTGTTCCGGACCGTGGCGCTCGACGTGGATGCCGTCCAAACCGGCGTTCCACGCGGCCCCGATGTCGCTTTCGCCGTCGCCGGCGAGCACGCCCGCGGTGCCGCCGTCGGTCAGGAGTCGGTCGTCCAACCCCAGCCCGCCGATAGCCCGCCGCACCGGCGCGGCGTCGGGTTTCCACCCCGTCTCCTCGGTGCAACAGACGACGGTGTCGAACCAGTCGCGCACGTCGAGATGGTCCAACACGGGGTCGGTCAGGAACTGCTGGCAGTGCGTGACGATGCCGACCGGCCGGCCGGCGGCGTGAATCTCCTCGATGAGGCGCTCGGCGTCGTCGTGGAGGTACGTCACTTCGGCTCGCTTTACGGGGTCTTCCTCGCGGTGGAACGCGGGCCAGAACTCGGCGGGGTCGATGCCCCACTCGCGGAGCATCGGGTCGCGCGCGCCGCCGAGTCCGTGCCAGATGGTCTCGGCTTCGCGGTCCGTGAACTGACGACCCAGTCGGTCACCGACGCGGTCGAACACGTCGCGCGTGTACGACCACTCGGCGTCGACGAGGGTCCCATCGAGGTCGAACAGCCAGAAATCGTAGTCATCGGCGACCATTCGGACAATACAGTACGTCAGGCGTGGATAAATGTCTTGCCCTGCGTCACGAATCGCTCGATTCGACGCGAATCGCGCTCCCGAAGTACTTGTGGAGCACCTCGCGGACCGAGTCGGCGTTGAACGCGTCGAGGTCCGCGGCGACGGCCTCGCGGAAGGCGGCCAGCGACGCCTCGTCGGTCCGGAGTTCGGAGAACGAACACGAGACGACGGGCGCGTCGAGCCACGACGACGCGAGGTCGCGGGCGTGGCGCTCGTCGTTCACCTCGCCCCGCCACAGCGCGTCGCGGAACAGCAGCCAGCCCTCCTCGCCGGGCGGCGGCGGCGTGACGCGGACCGTCGTCTCGAACTCCCGCGGGTCGGTCTCGACGCCCGACGCCGCATCGAGGCGGAAACGAACCCGGAAGACGTAGGTGAGTTCCGCGGTCCCGTCGTCTGTCACAGCTCGTCGTCGAACAGGTCAGCGAGTCGGAGGTCCTTATCCGTGATGCCACCTTCCTCGTGGCTCGTGAGGCGGACTTCGACCTCCTGGTACCGAATCGTTATCTCGGGGTGGTGGAACTCCTCTTCGGCCACCTCGCCCACGCTGGCGGCGAACGCCACGCCGTCGAGGTAGTCGTCGAACTCGTAGACGCGGACGATTTCGTCGCCGTCGCGTTCCCAATCCGACCCGAGCTGTGCGTCGATTTCGTCGTCCGAGAGCAGTTCTGCCATGCCGAATCCGTCGGGTGGCACCCCGATAAGGATTCTGCCGGATTGTCAGGTGTTGCCCGCGCGGACGACGAACCGCGGCCCCGTCAGGAGCCGTCGTCCCCCGCGGTCGCGGCCGCGGACGACGCGTCCCGTCACCGAGACCTCGTCGCCGCGGGCGATGGTTCCCGTCGCCCCGCCGCCGCCGAACGCGACGTGCCCGCCCGGCGGGACGCGGACCCGGACCTCCCCGGTGCGGTCGCGGAGGACGAACGGGCGCGTCGCACGGCCGACGACTGGCCGATCACTCTCCCCTCGTCGGTCGTCGCCGGCGCTCGCCTCGCCCCGCCAGACCTCGACCGCCGGCCCGTCGCCCGCGACGCCCGCGACCGTGCCGACGACGGTCGCCCGAGCGACGCCGTCGAGGTCGTGAACTCGTCGTTCCGGAGTCGCCCCGACGAGGCGGCGACGCGCTCGCGCCCGGAGGCGGTTCACGAGACGCCGGCCGACGGCCGGGAACGCGCGGGCACGGGCACAGCCACGGCTGGCGGTTCCTCGGTGGTCGGCGTCGAAACGGGAGCCACACACGAGGCTCGTCGCTTTCGGTCGGCGTGGTAACATCGTCGCGGAGTGGTCCCGCGTTCGGATAAGAAGGTTCGGTCGTCGTCCGCTTCGGCCGCCGTCAGTCGTCGGAGAGCTGTTCGAGAACGCGCCGCGGGACCTCGCCTTCGAGCGCTTCGCGGTCGAGGTCCTCCGGCGGCTCACCCGAAAACTCGATCGACGGTCCGGACGGCTCGGACGGCCCGGCCGACTCCGACGCCCCGAGGTCGCCGAAGTCGGGGTTGAACAGTTGCATGGCGGTCTGGATGGTCGTCCAGTCGTCGTCGCCGGCGGCGTCGCGGAGGCTCTTGGTCGGCGCGGCGAGGATTTGGCCGACGAGCGCGTCCGCGAGCGACTCGACCGTCTCGCGTTGCTCGTCGGTGAGGTCGCCCTGTGATTCGAGCTTCGACAGCGCCGTCGACACCTCGCGGCGCTTGACGTGCTCTGCGGCCTCGTACATCGAACTGATGGCCTCGTCGGCGCGCTTGCGCTTGTAGGCGGCGAGCAGGCGGTCGAACTCCTCGTCTATCATCGCCTCGACCTCGCTGGCGGCGCGCTCGCGGCGCTCCGCGGTCCGGTCGGTCACCGTCTCCAAATCGTCGATGTCGCGGACGCGGACGCCGCCGAGGTCGTCTGCGGCGGGGTCCACGTCACGCGGTTGGGCGATGTCGATGAGCATCGTCTCGCCGGCGTCGCCCAACTGCTCCGGTGTGACGACGTAGTCGGGACTGCTCGTGGCTGTGATGACGAGGTCGGCGTCGCGGAGGCGACCGCGGAGGTTGCCCAGTCCGGCGGCGGTCGAGACGCCCGGAACCTCCCGGGCGAGGTGGCGGGCGTTGGCGACCGTCCGGTTCGCGACGACGAGGTCGCCCACGTCGACCGACGCGAGCGCCTTCGTCGCGAGCGTCCCCATCTCGCCGGCCCCGACGACGAGGGCGTCCACCTCGCCGATGGGGGCGTCGAGTTCGGCCCGCGCGAGCCGGACGGCGGCGCTCCCGAGGGAGACGGCCCCGTCGTTGATTGCCGTTTCGTTGCGGGCGCGCTCGCCGACGTGAACGGCCTTCATGAGCGCGTCTTCGAGCATCGGGCCGATGGCGTCCTGTTCGCGGGCGGCCTCGATGCCGGCTTTGACCTGTCCGAGAATCTGGTCCTCGCCGAGGACGAGCGATTCGAGCCCCGACGCCACGCGCATGAGGTGGCGCAGGGTCTCTTCGTGGTCCATGTGGCGGACGCTCCCGTCTCGAACGTCGGGAGCGAAATCGTCGAGCGCGCGACGGCCGTCGGCCGCGTCGTCGGTGACGACGTACGCCTCGGCGCGGTTACACGTCTGGAGCGAAAACGCCTCGGAGACGCCGTCGCGGGCGAGGAGTCGCTCGACGACGGTCTGAACGTCGTCGCTCGACGCGGCTTCTATCTCGCGAACGCTGGCCCGGTCGTGGGCGACGCTCACACCGGAGATGACGCCCGAATCTCTCATGAATCACCTCGCTGTGTGTCTCGTATCACGCGCGCTGCCTCTTGGCGGGGATTTGCATCGCCGGTACGTAAAGCCTTCCAAACTGACGGGTCTCGCACGACCGCGCGAATCGCATCACGGCGCTCGGCCGGCGACCGGTCGGACGCCTTGAGCTCCGCCCGAAGCTCCGCGGTCAACGCGGCCATCTCGCCGGCACCCGCCAACTCGGCTTCGACGCGCTCTCGGAGGTGCTTCGAGAGCGCCGGACTCGCCCCGCCGGTCGTAATCGCGACCGACACGTCGCCGTCCTCGACGGTGGCCGGGACGACCACGCTCCCCGCGTCGCGCTCGCCGCTCCGGTCGGCCCGGTTGACGAGTGCGCCGGCGTCTCGGGCGGCTGCGACGACCGCGTCGTTCACGTCGTCGTCGTCGGTCGCCGCGACGACGAGCGCCGGGGCGAACCGTTCGACCCAGTCGGCAACCTCGTCGGGCGCGGGGGCCGCCCGAACGAGTTCTGCGTCGCCGAAGTCGCGGTCAGCGAACGCGGGACTGACGACGACGGTCCGCGCCTCGCGGGCGAACCGGCGGGCCTTCCGCGCGCCGACGGGCCCCCCGCCGAAGACGACGACCGTCTCGTCGGAGAGGTCGTGGACGAGTGGAATCATCTCACTCCGTGTTCGCCTCGGCTCGTTCGTCCAGTCTGATTCCCGTCTTCTTCAGGATGCGCGTCGAAAACAGGGTGTCCCAGTCGTCGTCGCCCACGTCCCAGTAGTCGCTCATGACCTCGCGCACCTGCTCGATGCGGGCCTCGCTTTCCTCCTCGGAGCGGCCGTGGGTCATGGCGAAGAAGTTGTACGGCCAGACGCCCTCGTGTCGCGGCCGGCGGTAGCAGTGTGTGACGAAGTCCAGCGCGGCGATTTCGGGGCCGACCTCCATCACGAGGTCGTCGGGGACGTTCCAGACGGTCATCCCGTTTTCCGAGTAGCCGAGCGCGTAGTGGTTCGGGATGACGCCGACGCGGCGGACCTTCCCCTCCAGATTGAACCGCTTGATGGTCTCGACCACCCACGACGGCTCCTGTCCGATGGCCGCCGCCACGTCGGCGTAGGGCGTCTCCGTAATCGGTAGGCCGCCCTGAATCTCCATGACGAGGTCGCGCTCGTCGGGCGTCAGCGTTCGGGCGTCCGTCGGCTCCACGTCGGGGCCGAGGTTCGAGAGGTCGAGGTCGCCGTCCGAGATGGGACCGTCGAGCAGGAACTTCGCGCCGACGTGGAACTCGTGGCGCTTGGGCATGTTGTACGTCGTTTGGCCCGTCTCGTCTTCGATGTCACCGAGCACCTCCGCGACCCGCGACTCGTCGGCGACCGAGACGACGAACCACATGTTCAGGTGGGGATGCTCGCGCTCGTAGTTGTGCGCGACCTCGCGGTGGGCGTTCACCTGCTCGGCCACCTCGTCGAATCGCTCGGGCGGCGCGTGCATGGCGACGAGCGTCGCCGTGCCGCCGATTTCCTCGGCGTTGACGAGCGCGCCGAACCGCGAGAGAACGCCCTCCTCGTCGAGCGTCCGCACCCGCTCGCAGAGGTCGGTCGCCGCCACGTCCACCCCGCGCTCGCGGAGCGCGGCCGCCGCTGGCTCGAAGGGACGTTCGACGACGGGGAAGCCGCCCTGGAAGGCGTTGACGATGGCGCGGTCGAGACGAGAGAGGTCCGCGTCCGCCTGTATCATGGGCGTCACTCGGGATGCGAGGCGGATAAACACCTCGCTTGTTCTCACCGCGGCGAACAGACCCGAACGCCCGGCGAGCCGTCCGTGAACGCTCGACGCGGGCGGCGCGAGCGCCCGGCCCGTGGGGTAAAAAAGGACGTTCGAGCGTCGACGGGCCGCGGCCCGCCTCAGGGGGCCGACTTAGGGAACCGGCGTGACGCGGTTGACGTCGTCGAGCGCTTCGAGGCCCTCGACGATGGCGTCCTGGTCGGCGATGGCCTCGTAGTAGAACACGAGGTCGAACGTGCCGTCGCGGACGAGCTGTTGGCACTCCCAGACGAACTCGTCGTCCTCGACGGAGAGGCCCTGGAACTGGTTCGACGAGAAGTCGGTGTCGTCGTTGCCGGCGTAAATCCACGCGTCGCCCTTCCCCGCGTGCTCCGCGATGACATCGTTGATTTCGACGGTCAGCTCCTGCATCTCCAGGTCCTCGCGACTGGTGAGGTCGGTGTGGACGATGGCCCCGACGAGTTCGATATCGCCGGGTTCGAGCAGCGCGAGGGTCCGCTGGTAGAGGTCCTCGTCGATGGTCTCGCTCATGTCCGAGTCTTCTCGGGGAGATACAAACGGGTGGCGATTCGTCGCCCGCCGCACCGTGCGACGGTGTAACCCACAAGACACATTGCCCCGGGAGACGACCGGCGGTATATGTTCGGGTGGGTCCGACGCGGCTTTCGACGCGCCTACGAGCGGGTGCTCGACCGGGAGATAGACGACGGACCGACCCACGTCGCCATCATTCAGGACGGCAACCGCCGGTACGCTCGGAAGAACGGCGACGACGCCCCCGACGGCCACAAGGCCGGCGCGCAGACGACCGAGGACGTGTTGACGTGGTGCGAGGAACTCGGCATCGAGGAGCTGACGCTGTACACCTTCTCGACCGAGAACTTCGACCGCCCGGACCACGAGCGCGAACCCCTCTTCGACCTCATCGAGGACAAGCTCTACGAGTTCGCCGACGCCGACCGCGTCCACGAAAGTGAGGTCGCCGTCCGCGCCATCGGTGAGGTCCACCTGCTCCCCGACCGCGTCCGCGACGCCGTCGAGTACGCGGAGTCCCGGACCGCCGACTACGACGGCTTCACCCTCAACATCGCCCTCGCGTACGGCGGGCGGGCGGAACTCCTCGGGGCCGCCCGCGACGTCTGCCGGGCGGTCGAGCGCGGCGACCTCTCGCCCGACGAGGTGGACGTGTCGGCGGTCGACCGCCGCCTGTCCAGAAAGCCCGTCCGCGACGTGGACCTCATCATCCGCCCCGGCGGCGACGAGCGCACCTCGAACTTCCTGCCGTGGCACGCCAACGGCAACGAGGCCGCCGTCTACTTCTGTGCGCCCTACTGGCCGGAGTTCTCGAAGGTCGACTTCCTGCGCGGCATCCGCACCTACGAGTCCAGAGAGCAGTCGTGGCAGCGCACCCGGACCGAGCGCGCCGTCACGCTCGTTCGGGCCGTCGCGGAAGTCGAGTTGGAGGACGCCCGCACCGTCGCCGGTCGCCTCCGCGAGCAACTCCCCTCGTCGGGGGCCGACGAGGTGTCCGCCGAGTTGGCGAAGCGGACCGACGAGACGGCCGACTGAGTCGGTCGGCTCGGGCTGTTTTCACCGTTATTCGTCGCCCTGCGCAGCCCCGGCGTCGACGACGCGACCGTAGAACAGTATCGCGTCCGTCGGTCTGTCGCGGATGCAAAACAGGAACGGCCGGTCGAACCGGAGTTCGCCCCAACTCGGCGGGAGCGACGACTCGACGACGACGCCCGTCGCCGCCGCGGCCTCAGTCCCCTCCTCGTCCACGGAGACGAACGATTTGTGGAACACCTCGTCGATTTCGAGGCCCGAGCCGTCGCCCTCAGTCATTCCGCCGAAGTCGGCGTCCGAACCGAACGCGGCGGACATCCCGAGGTTCGACAGCGCCTCGGAGAGTCGGACCTCGGTCTCGAACTCGAACCGCGGAAGTACGATGTCCCCGATTCGCTCTCGCATCGCCTCGAAGACGCCGAACAGCCGGCTCGCGGTCAGACTTTGCTCGAACGACTCGAACTCGCCTTCGTCCGGGAGCAGCAACACCATCGACACGTCTCGCCCGACGTACGGCAGTTCGACGGCCTGCGCGTTCGGGAGGTCGACGTAGTTCGCCTTGAGTTCCTGCCGCATGAGCGGCACCGTCGACTCGGAGCCGTCCAGCGCGGTGAACGTCCCGTCTTCGGTGTCCTCGGGGTCGAACGTGTGGGCCCACTGCGCCATGAAATAGATGGCGTTGGTGAGCACGAGCGCCGTGTCGGGCGTGACGGAGCCCGCCGGAAGCAGGTCCTCGATTCGGCCCTCCGTCCGGTCGGCCACCCACCCGTTGATTCGCGCTCGCTCGCCGTCCGGGTCGCCGCCGAAGTCGGCCCGCCGGACCCCGGCCCCGTAGTTCGAGTCGAGGCGGTCGAGGAATGCTTCCGAGAACGCGAACCCTTCGCGCCCCCACAGGGCGTTCGCCACGGCCAATCGGAAGGCGTCGGCTTCGTCGCCGTCGACCGGGTCCTGAGCGGTCTCCCGCGCTTCGAGCGCCGCCCGTAGGTCCGCGAACGCCGGGTGAACGTCCTCCCCGAGCGTGTAGTGGAGCGTCGCTTCCATCTGTTCGCGGGTCGTTCCGCGAGCGCCCGCGTAGGTCATCGCCAGCGCGACGGAGATGCTGTACGGCGAGAGGAACTGGTTGCCGCCCTGTTCGGACGCGACCTGTCTGTGCAGGTCGAGGGCGAACTCGGCGTTGCCGGCCGCGAGCGCGGCGAGTCGCTCGTCGTCCACGCTCGGTTCGCCGGTCGGCGGTTCGTCGTTCGGGGTCTCTGTCGGCGTGTCCGTGGTCGCGGTTGCGGTGGCCGTCGTCCCGGTCTCGGTCTCCGCGGACGACTGCCCATCGCCCGTACAGCCGGCTATCGTCGCGGCGGCGAGCGCGCCCGACAGCGCCAGCATCTCGCGGCGGTTCATGCCGGAATGTTCAGCGGTCTAACAATATGTCTTCTGTAAGCACAAACGGCGGTTTGAGAGACCGCAGGGGTCACGCCGGCGGTCGAACCCGCCGTCGGAACGTCCGCCAGCAGAACCACGCCAGTAGCGTGGCGCTCTGCCCGAGCACGACGGCGACGAACTCGGCTTCCTGCCGGGGCCACAACACCAGCATCATCCCGATGTAGGCGACGGCCGGAACCCACGAGCGCCAGTCGTCGTAGTGCGATTCGAGGAACAGCCACGGCGGGACGATAGCGACGCCGACGAGCGCCCACGCCCAGTCCGGCGGGGCGGGCCGATTAAGCCAGAGAATGAGCAACAGCGAGAGCGCGAAGAGGACGTGCCCGTCTTCGAGCCACTCACTGGGCGGCGGTGGCGGCGGGAGGAGGTCGGTTCGCTCAGATGAGGTGGAGGGCATTGGGTTCGTGTTGATATTCAGTCACTATATCTGTGCGGGTGAGGAGGGTGTGTCGGCGATGTGGCCGCGTGCCAGAGCGGTCGGCAACGCCGCCACGCGATTCGCCCTACCGGCCGAATCTCCGCTGACGGTCCTGATAGTCCCGCAACGCCCGCAGGTAGTCCCGCTTCCTGAAGTCCCGCCAGTTCACGTCGGTGAAGTAGAGTTCGGCGTAGACGGACTGCCAAATCATGAAGTCCGACAGGCGCTCCGCGCCCGTCTTGACCACGAAGTCGGGTTCGTCGGGGAACACGAGTCGCCGTTCGATGTCCGCGGCGTCGATGTCGTCGGGGTCGAGCGCGCCCTCGTCGACCTCCCCGGCCAGCGACCGGACGACCGACGCGAACTCGCGTTTCCCGCCGAGGCCGATACTGACCTGTACGGGGGCGTCGGCGCGCTCGGTGTCGCCCGGTTCGCGGAGCTCGACCCGGTGCGGAACGTCGAGGTCGCGGAGTTCGCGGGCGAGCGTCGGGACGACCGCCTCGTCGAGGACGCTCACGGAGATGGTGACGCGGTCGCTTCCGAACTCGAACGCCCAGCCGACGAACGCTTCGAGCGTGTCGTACGCGCCCTGTTCCAGCAGGTCGCGCTCGGTGATGACGAGCGCGACGTGCTCGGGGGCGTCGGCGTCGTCGAGGCGGAACCGGAGGGCGAGATAGGAGTCGTACAGTCCCACGGGAGTCGTTCTCGCGGCGATTCTCCTAACGCTTCGGGTTCGGTGTCGACCCGAGATTCCGCTCCTCGGCACCGGCCCGCAGACCCGCGGTTGTGCGGTCGTCGGTGATGTCGGGAGGGTTAAGTGCGCGTCGGGGATACCGAATGGTGTGACTTCCACGGTACGGCGAGCGGGCGGGTTCGCGGTCGTCGGGACGTTGGCCCTCGCGGCCCCCGGTCTCGGCGCGGCCGCGTTCGCGCCCTTCGCCGCAGTCGCGCTCTTGGCGGCGTTCGTCGTCGACGACGGCCCGCTGTTCGAGCTGTTCGCGCGCCCCGGCGACCGGCAGGACGGCCGGCTCAACGGGCTCGCCGGGTTCGCGCTGGCCGCGACCGGCCTCGCCCTCTTGGCGACGGTCCCGCGCGTCACGATGCCGCTTTCGGTGTTCGCCGCCGCGGTGTTGATACTCGCCTACGGCAACCTCGGCGCGCGACTGGTGGATTCGAGAACGTCCGACGAGTCGCTTCGCGCGGCGGGCTTCGTCGCGGCCGCGGTCCTCGCCGGCACGGCGGGACAGGCGGCCATCGCGTCGCTGACGGGGGACGCGATGCTCTTCGCCCGATTCATCCTGCTCGCGGCCGTCGGCGGCCTCGTCGGCGCGGTGCTCCGGACGGTCCTCTACGAGCGCGACGACCCGCTCGTCATGCTCTCTATCGGGCTCGTCCTCTGGGGCGTCGAGGTGCTCGCGGGGCCGGTGTCACCGACGCAAACCGGCGTCGCGCTCGCTCTCACGGTCGCGCTCGGCTACGCGGCCTACGCCCTCGGGACGGCCTCCGTCGCCGGCATGATAACCGGCGTGCTCCTCCTCCTCTTCGCGGTCGTCTTCGGCGGCTTCGGCTGGGCGCTCGTGCTCGTCTCCTTCTTCGGCGTCGGCGCGCTCGCCACTAAGTTCCGGTACGACAGCAAGGCCGAACGCGGCGTCGCCGAGGACAACGACGGCGCTCGCGGCACCGGCAACGTCCTCGGCAACTCGGGCGTCTCGCTCGTCTCCGTCGTCGGTTACGCCGCGGCGCAAACCCTCGGCTACCCCTTCGTCAGCGACCTGCTCGTCCTCGCGTTCGCCGGGTCGGCCGCCGCCGCGATGAGCGACACCCTCTCCAGCGAAATCGGCGGGCTGTTCGACCAGCCGCGGCTCATCACCTCGCTCAAGCCCGTCCCGGCGGGGACCGACGGCGCGGTGACGTGGCAGGGCGAGGTCGCCGGCGCGGTGGGCGCTGCCTTCGTGGCCGGCGTGAGTGTGCTGGTGCTCCCCATTCCGGCTCAGACGGCCGCTATCGCGATTCTCGCCGGCGGCCTCGTCGGCATGACCGTCGATAGCCTCCTCGGCGCGACGGTCGAAGGGGCCGGCCTCGGCAATCAGGCGGTCAACTTCCTCGCCACGTTCGCCGGCGCGCTGGGCGCGGTCATCGTCTGGATTCCGCTGTGACGGGGGGACTCGGCCGTGACGGGGGCGGCGCCGACGTGACGGGCGTTCGACCCGCCCGCGACACCGACCTGCCGGCCGTCGAGTCGCTCCAGCGACTCGTCTCCCATCCGTCGCCCGACCTCTTGGACGCATGGCCCGCCGTCGGCACGCTGCTCGTCGCCGTCGACGCCGACGACCGGCCGGTCGGCTACTTGCTCGGCGTCGGCGCGCATCTGACCGAACTCGCCGTCTCGCCGGACCACCGGCGCGAAGGCCGCGCCACCGCGCTCGTGGAAGCCTTCCGCGATGCGCACCGCTCGGGCGCTGACGCGGCTGACGCGCCGCTCACGTTGCTGGTCCATCCGGAGAACGACGGCGCGCGCGCCTGCTACGAAGCACTCGGGTTCCGGCGGGACGCCCGAATTCCCGACGCGTTCGACGGCGACGACGGGCTTCGGCTCGTCCTCGACTGATTGCGGCCGGTCGCCTCGGTCGATGTCGCGGTGTGGCTTGTCCCGTCGGGTCTTCAGTCGCTTCAGTCGAGGAGCTGGTCCGCGGTTCTGACGCGGACGCTGACGGGCTTTTTGACGTACTCGCCGGCCGAGCGGGCCACGACGTGCCCGACGCCGCGCTGGGCCGCGATATCGACGAGTTTCTGACTCGCCTCGCCGTCGACGACGACGATTGCCGGGGCGGGGTCGGCGTACTCGACGGTGTCGTAGACCTTCTCGACCGCAACCTCGTCGTCGATGTCGAGGCCGTCGTTCAGGAGGCGTGCCATGCCGCTCTCGTCGGCGATGACCGCCTGCACGTGGTCGGTGAGCGAGGGTCGCTCGTCGGCGGGGTCGACCGCCTCGGCGACGGCTTCGACCTCGGACTCGGTGAACACCTCCGCGTCGGCGGCGTCGCCGTCGGCCGCCGCGTTCTCGCTCGCGGCGTCCGCGGGCCGCTCGACCGCGACAGCGCCACCGTTACCGCCCTCGGCGGTGGGGTCGGTGACCGTGTCGGCCGACCCGTTGATGGGGCCGTCTGCGGGTGGAGTCGACGACGCCTCAGTCGTCGGCGACTCCGTGTGAGGGTCCGTCGGGGCCTCCCCCGCCTCCGTCCCGTTGGCGGCGGCGACGGCGGCCCGGAAGTCCCCGTCGCCGTCGTCCGGAAGCGACGAGAGCGCGACCTTGTTCCGGAGGGCGCGGACGACCGACGCGCGGTCGAGGTCCTCGACCGACCGGCCGTCGGGCGCGAACGCGACGTAATCAACGTCGCCGACCTGCGAGAGTTCCCGCAGGATGAGTTCGCCGCCGCGGTCGCCGTCGAGGAACGCCGTGACGGTCCGCTCTTGGGTGAGGCCGGCGACCGCGTCGGGGACGTTCGTTCCCTCGACGGCGACGGCGTTTTTGATGCCGTAGCGGAGGAGGGTGAGCACGTCGGCGCGTCCCTCGACGACGATGATGGCGTCGGAATCGGCGACGCGGGGGCCTGCCGGGAGGCCCTGGTACTCGGTGATATCCTCGACGCGGACGCTCTCTTTGACCGCTTCGAGGATTTCCGTCGAAGACATCACGGTGTCGTCGAACGACTCCGCGAGGAGTTCCTTGGCGCGCTCGACGACCATCCGGCGCTTGGCCTCGCGCACGTCCTCGATGTTCGTGACCTCGATGACGGCCTGGCAGGGACCGACGCGGGTCAGCGTCTCCAGCGAGGCCGCGAGGATGGCCGTCTCGGCCTTGTCGAGGCTGCTGGCGATGGTCATCTGGCCGAACGAGTGGCCGTTTTCCGAGTCTATCTGTACGTCTATCCGACCGACCTTGGAGGACTGTTGGAGGTCGCGGAGGTCGAGTTCGTCGCCGAGGAGGCCCTCGGTCTGCCCGAAGACGGCCCCGACGACGTCGCTCCGTTCGACGACCCCGTCGGCGGAGATGGAAGCGTGAATGAGATATTTTGAAGTGTCGTCCATTGGTGAAGTCACCCCGCTGGGGGTGGTGATGTGATGATTGTGATGGCGTCATGGGCGGAACCCACGAACGTCATTATATAAGTTGCGCCCGAGGGAAATATCTATCGTGGCCGACGATTCGAACGTCAGTTAGTCGTTCGTCTCGTCCCCGAAATCCGCACCCTCGCCGGCGAATCCCCGCGTTCCGTCCGCCGCCGCCGACCGCCCGATTCGTTACGCCTCCTCCTCAGTTCGGTACGCCGCGACGAACTCGCCGGCGTCCCGGCAGAACGCCGCGGGCTCGTCGGGGAAGTCGTGTTCGACGACGGCCCACTCGACGGAGGTGTCGCCGGCGGCCGCGAGACAGCGGTCGATGTCCAGTTCGCCCTCGCCGAGCGATACGGGTCGCCCGCCGCGTTCCGCGTCGGCGTCGAGTACCACGTCTTTCAGGTGGACGACCGGGGTTCGGTCGGCGTAGCGGTCGATGTACGCGACGGGGTCGTAGCCGGCGGCGAGAATCCACGCGAGGTCGAGTTCGAAGCCGATTCCCGACTCCTCGGCGAGCCGGTCGAGCGCGGGTTCGCCCTCGACCGTGACGAGTTCGTGGTCGTGGTTGTGATAGAGCAGTCTGACGCCTCGGTCGTCGCACTTCGCGGTCAGGTCGTCCAGCCGGTGTGCGGTCTCGTCGACCGCGTCGGCGTCGGCGAACGCCTCCGGCGGCAGGAACGGCACCACGAGCGTCTCGACGCCGAGCGCGCCGTAGCGTTCACAGACCGCGTCGAGGTCGGCTTCGAGCTCCTCGATGGGGACGTGGGCGGCGGGTGCGCCGACCCCGGTGTCGTCGAGGGCCGCGCGGACCGCCGCCGCGTCGTCGACGCCCGCGAACTCCACGCCGTCGAAGCCGGCGTCCGCGGCGCGGCGCACGAGCGCCGCGGTCGACTCGTCGAGGTCTCGAAGCGAGTAGAGCTGGATGCCGAAGTTCATGTGCGTCCGCTCGTTCGCGCCGCTGGAAACTGTTTCGGCGCTCGGTCCGTCGTGGCCGACCGACGGGACCGCCGCTCCGCCACCCGCGACGCGACCGCGACACGGGGAGAACACTGTCGTTCGACACCCGGCGTTGAAGAAAATAGTTCTTCAATCAGGGGCAACGTAGGTCGATAGAGTAAGATTTACGCATCATTATCGATTATCGTTCCTACGAATGACGCGAGTGCGTACCGACTATCGGTGGATTGCCGTCTTCGCAATCCTCGTGACGTTCGCCGTTCCGTGGTTCCTCTGGGGCGACAGCAGGGTCTTCGCCGGTCTGCCGCTGTGGCTCTGGTGGCACATCGGTTGGATGGGGCTGACCGCCGTCGTCTTCCACCTGTTCACCCGGACGGCGTGGGACCGCGGCATCGTCGGGGAGGGTCGCTGATGGTCTCGGCGCTCGGTATCCAACTCGGCGTCGTCGGCGCGTACCTCGTGGTCGCGCTCGCGGTCGGCCTCCTCGCCTACCGCCTGACCAGTCGCGACGCGGAGGACTACTACCTCGCCGGTCGCTCCATCGGGACCGTCGTCCTCCTGTTTACGACGTTTGCGACGCTGCTCTCGGCCTTCACGTTCTTCGGCGGCCCCGACCTCGCCTACCGCGCCGGCCCCGAATGGATTCTCGTGATGGGTGCTATGGACGGCGTGCTGTTCGCCATCCTCTGGTACGTCGTCGGCTACAAGCAGTGGCTCGTCGGCCGCGCCCACGGCTACGTCACCCTCGGCGAGATGCTCGGTGACCGCTTCGGCTCGACCCGCCTGCGCGCCGTCGTCGCCGGCATCAGCCTGTTTTGGCTGTTCCCGTACGTGATGCTCCAGCAGATGGGCGCGGGCGAGGCCATCGTCGGCCTGACGAACGGGATGGTTCCCTACTGGGCCGGCGCGGCCGGCATCACCGTGTTCATGATTGCCTACGTCGTCATCGCGGGCCTCCGCGGGGTCGCGTGGACCGACACCCTCCAAGGGCTGTTCATGCTCGGCGTCGTCTGGATTGCGGTCGGCTGGGTCGCCGCCGCGGCCGGCGGCCCCACGGCGCTGTCGAACGCCCTCGCGACCAACAAACCCGAGTTCCTCGCGCTCGGCGGCGGCCTCTACTCGCCGCAGTTCATCATCTCGTCGGCCGTCACCATCGCCTTCGGCGTGGCGATGTTCCCGCAGATAAACCAGCGCTTCTTCGTCGCCAAGTCGGGCGCGGTCCTCAAGCGCTCGTTCGCCCTGTGGCCCGTCCTCGTCGTCCTGCTGTTCGTGCCCGCGTTCATCCTCGGTACGTGGGCCGCCGGCCTCGGCGTCGCCGTCCCCGAGGGCGCGAACGTCCTCCCGGTGCTCCTCAACGAGTACACGCCGGTGTGGTTCGCCGCGCTCGTCGTCGCCGGCGCGATGGCCGCGATGATGTCGTCGTCGGACTCGATGCTCCTCTCGGGGTCGTCGTACTTCACCCGCGACCTCTACCGGCCGTTCGTCAACCCCGACGCGAGCGACGCCCGCGAGGCGTGGCTGGCCCGCATCGGCGTCGCCCTGTTCGCTACGCTCACCTTCGTCGCCAGCCTGTTCCGGCCCGGCACGCTCGTCTCCGTCGGCGACACCGCCTTCGGCGGGTTCGCCCAGATGGCCCTGCCGGTCATCGTCGCGCTCTACTGGGCGAAGACGACCCGGACGGGCATGTTCGCCGGCATCCTCGGCTCGCAGGCGTTCTACCTCGCGCACGTGTTCGTCCCCGCGGTCGAAGTCGGCTCCGTGACGCTGTTCGGCGCGACCTACTTGACGTGGGACTACGCCCTCTGGGGGATGGCGCTGTCGGCGCTTCTGACCGTCGGCGTCTCCGCGATGACCGCCGCCGCGCCCGAGGAGAACCAGTCCCGGTTCACCGACGGCCTCCGGGCCGACTGACGCCGGGTCGCGCCGGTCCGCGCTGCTCCGCAACGAACCTTATCTTCCTGCGCGAGTAACACTCCACTCCATGCCCGAAGAAGTGCTGTTCGAGTCCGAGAACCGACAGGCCCGCGCCGAAATCGCGTCGTACCTCCGCACCGTCGCCGACAAACTCGACGCGGGCGAGCCGATTACGCTGAAAGCCGGCGACCAGACGGTCACGATGGAACCGCCCGCGTCGCCGACGTTCGAGGTGAAAGCCGAACGCGAGGGCCCCGCCGGCGGTCCCTACGAACTGAGCATCGAGTTCGAACTGGAGTGGGACGAGGGCGCGAGCGACGACGCCGACGTGGGCGGCCTCGAAATCGAGTGAGGCGGTCGACACCCGCCGCCGGCAACCGCCAAATATAGTTACTCTTTTGACACCGCCGCGAGTCGTCGGTGACTCATGGGAATTCGACCGCTTCAGGCCGACGAGGTGGACGCGCTGGTGGACGACCTGTGGCTCCCGTTCGCCGCGGAGATGGGCGAGGTCGACGACTACGACGCGCTGGCCGAGGACGTTGACGCCCGCGCCGAGGCGCTCGACTACCGGGCCGAGCAGGTGGATGACGAGGGCGTTCAGACGTTCGTCGCCGTCGCGGACGCGGGTGCGGAGGCCGACGCCATCGACGACCTCCGCGGCTACGTCACCGTCACCGCGTCCGAGTCGCCGCCGGTGTTCGCCCGCGGGTCGGTCGCCAAGGTGAAAGACCTCTACGTCGCGCCCGAGGCGCGGGGCGAGGGCGTCGGCACGGAACTCCTCGAACGGGCCCACGAGTGGGGCCGCGACCGCGGCTGCGAGCGCGCCGCGCTGAGCGTCCACGCCGACAACGACGCCGCCCGGTCGTGTTACGAGTCGATGGGGTACGAGACGCGATATCTGAAACTCGACCGCACGCTCTGAGGGCGGGACTGACGGCCGCGCCGCGAGCGGAGCGGCGGGTCGTCATCCGCCGCTCCGAGGGTCGTGTTCGCCCCGCGAACCCGAACCCTCAAAGCCGCCGAATCCAATTAGCGCGCATGAACGAGTCGGGTCACCAAGTGCTCATGGAGCAGGACGTGCTCCGCCGCCGCCTCGACGACGGCGACCTCCCCGACTGGGCGAGACAGCACTACGAGACGTTCCGCGAGACGATGCTCGGCGACCGCGACGGCGCGCCGTTCCCGTGTTACTTCGGCATCGAGTCGGAGCGAAACGGCGACGCCCTCTACACCTTCGTGGATTCGATGACCGACAAGGACGCGCTGTTGGCGCTCCGCGACACCCTCCTCGAATATCTCGACGTCTATCCGGACTACTCCGAGGCGTGTTCGCTCGTCACGTTCTTCAAGCCGCCGGCGGAGGACCTCACCGAGGCCGACTACCACGAACATCTCTGGCACATCCTCCAGTTCCTCCACGTCAACGACCCGGAGCCGTGGCCCGCGGACATCCCGACCGACCCCGACGACCCGACGTGGGAGTTCTCCTTCGGCGGCGAGCCGATGTTCCCGACCACCCGCGCGCCGTTCTACGACGAGCGAATCAGCCGCTACTGCCCGTGGGGCCTCGAAATCACCTTCCAGCCCCGCGCGCTGTTCGACGGTATCACCGCCGACACCGAGGCCGGACAGCAGGCCCGCGAGGTCATTCAGGGCCGCATCGAGGAGTACGACGGCGTCTGCCCCCACGCCGACCTCGGCGACTGGGGCGTCGAGGGCGACCGCGAGTGGCCGCAGTACATGTTCTCCGCCGACGAGTCGCAAGCGCCCGACGAGTGCCCGATTCGCATCACCCGCGAGCACCCGAAGGTGCCGACGGCCCCGGCGGACGACTGATGGCGGGGTCCGATTCGAAGGGCGAGCGATGACCGCCGCCGACCTCCCCGACGACGCCGTCCTCGTCTGCATCGACATGCAGGTCGGCTTCGACGACCCCGCGTGGGGCGACCGCAACAACCCCGAGATGGAGGCGCGCGTCGCCGACCTGCTGGCGTCGTGGCGCGCGGCCGACCGCCCGGTGGTCCACGTCCGCCACGACTCCGCCGAACCCGACTCGCCGCTCCGGAGCGACGGCGAGGGGTTCGCGTGGAAGCCCGAGGCCGAACCCGCCGACGGCGAACCGGTGTTCACGAAGCGCGTCAACAGCGGCTTCATCGGCACCGACCTCGAAGCGTGGCTCCGCGAGCGCGACCACGCGACGCTCGTCGTCTGCGGCCTCACAACAGACCACTGCGTCTCGACGACGATCCGGATGGCCGAGAACCTCGGCTTCGACGTGTACCTCCCCGCGGACGCGACCGCGACGTTCGACCGCGAGGGCCACGACGGCGAGCGCTTTTCGGCCGACGAGATGCACCGCACCGCGCTGGCGCACCTGAACCGGGAGTTCGCGACAGTCGTCGATTCGACCGACCTGTCGACGACGCGGTGAGTGGTCGGCGGCTCCGGCGGGTTTGCCGCCGGTCGGCCGCAGAGCTGTGGCTAGTTTTACATCTCCGCGCCGAGAGCGACGCACATGGACCGTCGATTCCTCGCCGTCGTCGGGGTGTTCGACCTCCTCATCGCGGTCGGCCTCGCGCTTCTCGGCGTGCTCGCGAACCCACTTTCGTTCGCCCAGTTCGCGCTGTTCGTGGCCGCCGGCGTGCTATTGGTCGTCTCGGGACTCCGCGAATCGGTCGCTCTCGGGTCGACGACCCTCGGATGGCACGTCGTCGCGGGCGCGGGCTACGTCTGCTTCGGGATGGCCATACTCGTGGACGGCCTCTCGTCCGTCCTCGACGCCCGCGGCGACGCCCTCTTCGGTGGACTGTCCGCGCTCCTGTTCGCTCCCGTGCTGCTGTTCATGGGCGTCGACTACCTCCGCGGCGGCGTCCACTTCGACCTCTCGACGTTCGAGTGAGCACAGGATTCGACCGCGGATGCGCGTAACTCAATTCGGTTTCTTCCACCGACGACAGTTCGGGCTGGCGATTACGCAAATACATTTCCCCGTCGACGCGGAATCCCCATCTCGATGGGCGTTTCCTTCCCGTACGGCGACGAACTCGCGGTGGACTTCGAGTGGCACGAGTTCACCGGCGCGGTAGGGGATTCGGTTACGGTCCTCCCCATCGTCGTCGCCGTCGCCCGCCTGACGGACCTTTCGCTGGCGGTCGTGCTCGTTTGGTTCGGCGTGTTTCAGGTCGTCTGGGGGCTGTACTACGCGGCCCCGCTGTCGGTCGAGCCGATGAAGGCGCTGGCCGCGCTCGTCCTCGCGGAGACGGTCACGACCGGCGAAGCGCTCCTCGCCGGGTTCGGCCTCGGCGTCGTTCTCCTCGCCATCGGTCGCACGCGCTCGCTCGGGCGCGTGAGTCGCTACATCGGCGCACCGGTCGTCCGCGGCGTCCAGTTCGGCGTCGCGCTCGTCCTCCTCTCGACCGGCCTCGAACTCGGCGCGGGCGACCTCCCGCTCGCCGGCCTCGCGGTCGCCGTCGCCGCCGTCGCCCTCCTCACCAGACGCTCGAACGTGAGCGCGCTCGCGGTCCTCGCGGTCGGCGGCGCGGTCGCTTTTTCCGACGTGGGCCACCTGTCGCTCGCCGTCCCGTCGGTCCGCGACGCCGGTTTGTTCTCGCTCGACAACCTCTCGTTTGCCGTCGCTGAGGCCGCGGTCGCCCAGTTGGCGATGACCGTCGGCAACGCCGCGCTCGCCACGTCGGTCCTGCTCGCGGACTACTTCGACCGCGACGTTTCGGCCGACGAACTCGCCACCAGCATGGGCGCGATGAACCTTCTTGCGGTCCCTCTCGGCGGCTTTCCGATGTGCCACGGCAGCGGCGGCGTCGCCGGCAAGTACGCCTTCGGCGCGCGGACCGCCGGCGCGAACGTGATTCTCGGCGTCGGCTACGTCGTCGTCGCCCTGTTCGCCGCGGACGTGGTCGCCGCCTACCCGGTCGCCATGCTCGGCGTCATCCTCGCGATTATCGGCCTGCAACTGGCGCGGACGAGTCTGACCAGTCTGTCCCGCGCGGACGGCTACCCCCTCGTGGTCGCCATCGGCGTCGTCGGCGTCGCGGTGAATCTGGGCGTCGCGTTCGTCGGCGGCGTGGTCGCGTGGCTGGCGTGGGAGCGGTGGGGTAGAGCGGTGTGGGACGGTGCGTGACGGTCGGGTCAGTTGGTCGGATTCATAACCAACCCCGCCCACGTACCACGTATGCAGACGCACATCGTTCCCGTCGGCTTCGACTACGACCGACTCATCGCGCCGCTCATCCGCGATCAGTTGGACGTGGACCGCGTCATCCTCCTCGAAGGGGCCGTCGGGAGCGAGGCGAACGTCGAGTACTCGCGGAACCTCTCGGGAAAGCTCGAAAAGGACTTCGAGAACCTCCTCGGCGCGGAGACCGAACGCGTCATCGTCGACGACGTGTACGACTACGACGCGGCGTTCGAGCAGGCGTACGACCTCATCAACGCCGAACTCGACGCCGACGACGAACTCCGCGGCGACGACGACGAACCCGGCGAGGTGTGGGTCAACGTGAGCGCGATGCCCCGGCCGGTCTCCTTCGCGTTCGCCACCGCCGCTCACTCCATCATGGTCGAGCGACAGGCCGACCGCGAGCGCATCCACACGTACTACACGGCCCCAGAGAAGTACCTCGAAACCGAACTCGCAGAGGAGTTGCGGACCGAGCGCGCCCTTCTCCAGGACCTCCTCGACTCCGGCGAAATCGACGCCGACCGCATCCGCGAGCGGCTCGACGCCACCTCCGACCTGCTGTCGGAGTTCGACGAGCGCGGGACGACCATCGGCGCGAAGCAGATAGACGGCCGCCACATCGTCGAACTCCCGGTGGCTTCCTTCTCCAACGTCAAGCCGTTCGAGGAGGTCATCCTGTTCAAACTCGGTGAACACGGCGAGTTCGGCTCGGTCTCCGAACTCGCGGAGGCGCTCGCCCGCGAGATGAACGAGGAGTACACCGACTCCTTCCGGTCGAAGGTCATCTACAACGTCGACCGCCTCGGCCCCGGCGGCAAGGGCTACATCGAACAGGAAGAACGCGGGAAGTCCTACCGGACGCGCCTCTCCCGCATCGGTGAACTGTGGGTCCGCGCCCACGCCGACAGCGACGAGTTCCGGACGAGCGAGGAGTGAGGTCGGCGGCGACGATAGTAGGCATCTGACGGCTATCTGATGGCGGTTTTGTGAGGTTCGAACCGGCGATACTCCAAGCTGGCTCGGGGCGTGACGGTTATATCAGAATATTCTGGTAACTATCGAAGAACGGTTATGAGCTCCGGAGTGCTATACACTATCACCCATGCCGCTATACATGGACGTACACCGGAACGTAGAGGGGAGTGCGAAAGACGTCGCCGAGGCCCACCGTGCAGACCTGGAGACGCAGGTCAAGTACGGGGTGAACTACAAGCACTACTGGGTCGACGAGACGGACGGCGCAGTCTTCTGCCTCTTCGAGGCACCGAACAAGGAGGCCGGGGCGAAAGTCCACGAAGAGGCCCACGGCCTCGTCGCCGACGAGATATTCGAAGTCCAGCAAGGCGAGTAAGCGCGGCCGGCGCACCCCTCGGCGCGTCCGTTTGAAGCGACTGTTTTTCGGTTCTCAGAACTCCAGCCCGGACGGGTCAGCCGACGGTACGAGCGGGCTCGTCGGCAGGTCCGCCGGCGGCTCGGGGAGGTTGTACTCGCGGGGGGCCACGTCGTTCGGGCCGTCGGGGTAGAACACCGACGCGAGCAGTTGGATGTGGTCGCGGCCCGCGTCGAGTTCGAACTGGCCGCCGCCGTACAGCGACATCCCGCGCTCGTCGGCGTACTCGATGGTGTCGAACAGCGACTCGACCGTGCCGAACCGCGAGGGTTTGACGTTCAGCCACGACGGCTCGAACGGGAGGCGCTCGACGGATTCGACGCCGGTAATCGGGGCGTCCCACGAGACGCGACCCTCGTGGCCGTCGAACAGCGGGCGCGTCTCGTCGGTGAACGCCGGGTCCTCGACGACCGCATCGGGGAACCCCGACAGGATGCGCTCGTACAGTTCCGAATCTGGTTCTTGGTCTACCTCGGTCCCCTCGTAGTAGCCTTTGAGGTCGAGGATGCGGACGCGGTCGTGGGCGGCGAGCGACGCCACAAGCTCATCGTCCCAGTCAGTTGTCGGGTCGAGTTTGAACTCGCAGTCGGGGTCGCGGTCGAGGAGCAGTTCGACGCGGTCGGCCGACGGCGGGTTCCCGAGACGGGTGCTGACGACGAACCGGAGCGGGTCGCGCTCGCGAGAGACGGCGTCCGCGAGGTCGGTGTCGGCCTGCCGGAGCGCGAGGTCGAGGCCGGCGGATTCGAGCGCCCAGCGCCGGTAGTGTTCGGCCGTCTCGCGCTCGGGGGCTTTCGTCGGAAACAGGTCCACGCCGTCGAGCGCCGCGGAGAAGGCGGCGAAGGAATCGTAGCTCCCGACGAGGTCGAAAGCGTCTTCGGGGGCGTCCGCGAGAGCGTCGTGGTCTTCCGTGTCGTAGGTCACGTCCTCGCCGCGGCCGACCGCGCCGTCGCCGGCGAGCGAGAACACCGTCGTCTTGCGGAGAAAGCCGCTCGACGTGTCGCTCTCGAAGCGGTCGCGGGAGACGGACTCGACGGTCACCGGCAGGTCGGCCACGCGGTCGAAGAGGCTCATGGCGTGTCGGTTGGGCGGGGCGAGGCAAAAGGCTACGTCCGAGTCAGTCGACGACGCGTCGGTTCCCGGTCAGTCGATGACGCCCCGTTCGAGCTTGGCGACACGCGTCGCGAGCGCGAGGAACGTCGCCGCGACGGTCAGGAGGACCGCGCCCGCCGCGGCGTACTCGTGGGCGGGCGAGACGTGCTGGACGACGCCGTCGACGACCGGCTCGGCCGGGATGAGCGTGTGGTGCGGCGTGCCCACGATGGGAACGAAGTAGTCCACGAGGTCGTTGAGGGCGTACCAGCCGACCGCGACGAGGACGGCGAGAGACGGGAACTCGGCGTACCGCTGGATGAGGAAGGCCTCGACGACCATGGCGAGGTGGCTCCAAAAGAGGAAGTTGTACATCGCCCAGTGGAGGTACGAGAAGTCGCTTTTGAAGGCGAGGAGGACGTACGGCGTCCACAGCCCGAGTTTGAGACAGCCGAAGAAGGCGAGGGCGTTGACGTACTCGTTCGAGCGCCCGAGTTTCCAGAGCGCGAGCGACAGCGCGATAAACAGCGTGGCGACGGGGCTGTCGGGGACGAGCGGCCACATCACGACCGGTTCGATGCTGAACTGGTAGCCGTAGTACCAGAAGCCGAAGGCGGTCCCGACGAGGTTGATGACGACCACGAGCCACGCGACGTTGAGACCGAAGTTCTCCAGCCACTCCGGCAGGGGTGCGAGCCACCGCGGCAGGTCGGTCCCCGCCGGCAGGTCGTCGTCATCGAGCAGTCGGCGCAGTCGGGTCGCCGCGTCCATACCCACGCCGAAGCGGGGGGATGCAAAAGTGATGCCGGTCTCGGTGACTGCGGCCGGTGTCGGCGGCCGGGGATTACGCCCGCGGCACTGTTGGAGTCCTCAGTCGCTGACGGTTTGTTGAGTCCGTGCTGAATACAGCGCGCGAGTCGGTCACGTCCACCGACGAGCGATCTCGTAAGCGATGGTCATGGGCAGGGTGATTCCCAAGACGACAAACAGAATCTCATCGACTGTCAGGCCGGTTTGCACGAGGGAACTGTAGAACACGAGAGCGCCCGTAGCGAGGACACCAACAACGGTTGCGACGTATTCCGGACTTGTCCAGCTGGCCTGCGAATCGGGGGAGGGCATGCGATATAGTGCCGACGTTGTGGTGGTATAGTTTGGGGATTTTCATGTGAATACGTGGTCTCCGGATGCTGCATACAGCCTCTGAGTGTTGCACGCAACATCTGTCAAAAGACCGAGCCGTTCAACAGAATCACCACAACTCGACCCGAGCGCGAAACACGACCTGTGCGGAATGCGAACGGTTGGCGGGCGGAAGCGACCGCTTAAGTGAACCCAGTCGCAAGCGACCGATATGCCAGAGGAGACCGACCTGGAGGAGCTTCGGCGCGGGACCGAACTCGTCAAGCGCGGGTTCGCCCAGATGCAGAAGGGCGGCGTCATCATGGACGTCGTGAACGCAGAGCAAGCGAAAATCGCGGAGGAAGCCGGCGCGGTCGCCGTCATGGCGCTCGAAGCCGTCCCGGCGGACATCCGCAAGCGCGGCGGGGTCTCCCGGATGGCCGACCCCGAGACGGTCAAAGAGATTATCGACGCCGTCTCCATCCCGGTGATGGGGAAGGCCCGCATCGGCCACCACACCGAGGCGCAGATTCTCGAATCCATCGGCGTCGACATGATAGACGAAAGCGAGGTGCTCACCCCGGCGGACAACGACTACCACATCGACAAGCGCGAGTTCACCTCGCCGTTCGTCTGCGGCGCGCGCAACCTCCCCGAGGCGCTCCGCCGCATCAACGAGGGCGCGGCGATGATTCGCACCAAGGGTGAGGCCGGCACGGGCGACGTGAACCAGGCCGTCACCCACCAGCGCACCATCAAACACCAGATTCGCAGCCTGACCGGCCTCAACTTCGACGAGCGCGAGAAGTGGGCCCGCGAGCACGAAGCGCCCGCCGAACTCGTCCACGAGACGGCCGAGATGGGCCGCCTGCCGGTCGTCAACTTCGCGGCCGGCGGCATCGCCACGCCCGCGGACGCCGCGCTCATGATGTACCACGAGTGCGACGGCATCTTCGTCGGCTCCGGCATCTTCGGCGCGGAGGACCCCGAACAGATGGGCGAGGCCATCGTCGAGGCCGTCAACAACTGGGACGACCCGGACACGCTCGCCGACATCGCCGCCGGCATCGGCAAGGGCATGAAGGGCGAGGCGAACGTCGGCATGGCCGACGAGGACAAACTTCAGGGCCGCGGCGTCTAACGCGGCGATATCCGACGGCCGCCGATTGACTCACCGTCTCGGTTTTCGATTCGACTTTGTCTCGGTACGCCGTCCGCTTCAGGCGAGGAGTCCCGACTTCCCCGTTTCGTTCCCCTTCGCGTCGTCGGACGACCCCTCGCCGAGGAGGACGGTGACCGGGCCGTCGAAGTTGAGCATGACCGACTGCGTCATGTCCCGGGAGATGAGCTTTCCGGCGGGCGAGCGGCGGCGACCGGCGATAAAGAGGTGGTCACAGCCTTCCCAGCGGGCCGTCTCTAAGATGGTGTCGGCCTCGGGGCCGATGTCCGCGACGATGCGGTAGTCGAGGTCCAGCCCCTCGAACGCCTCGCGGGCGACGCGCTTGGCGCGGCGGGTGGCCGACTCGATAGCCTGGTCGATGCCGTAGACGACGTCCGAGGAGCCGACGCTGGCGAGCGCCGAGCGGGTCCGCTCGAACTCCTCGTCCGGGAGAACCGTGAGGACGACGAGTTCCGCGCCGCTGCCGGCGGCGAGTTCGCCTGCCTCGCGGAGGATTCGCTGCGACCGTTCTTCGGGGGAGACGACGACGAGTACTCGTTCCATGATTCACATATATCGTGATACTGAGAAAAGCCTTCTCGGAATCGTGTTACCACCGGCCGCGACAACGCGTTACAATGACTCATACGCGAGAAAAAGCGAGATACGAGTGTGCGAGTGGTTCTCTCTGTACCACTCAGGATTCGAATACTTCGGCCCCGCGACCGACCCGCGTCTTGTAGGCGCGGGCGGCCACGTCCGCCTCGTCGAATGCTTCGAGCATCGCCCCGGCGACGCGGGTGCGGTCGGCGGCTTGGCAGACGCCGAGGACAGACGGGCCGGCACCGGAGACGGTGACGCCGGACGCGCCCGCGTCGAGGGCGGCCTCGCGGACTTCGTGGTAGCCGTTGATGAGTTCCGCCCGCGCGGGCGTGACGACGCGGTCGTCCATCCCCGCGCCGACGAGGTCGGCGTCGCGGCGGCACATCCCGACCGCGAGGGTCGCCGCCCGGCCGACCGTGTGGACCATGTCCTCGATGCTGGCGTCGCTCGGGACGACGCGGCGGGCGTCGCGGGTCGAGACGGCGATTTCGGGGAGGCAGGCGACGAGCGGGATGTCGGCGTCGACGGTCGTGACGCCCTCGTCGGTCGCGACGGTGAAGCCGCCGAGGAGCGCGGGCGCGACGTTGTCGGCGTGGGCCTCGCCGGAGACGACGGCCTCGCCCTCGGCGGCGACGGGGACGAGTTCCTCCCGGGAGAGGCCGCGGTCGTACAGCTCGTTCAGCGCGACCGCGGCGGCGGCCGAGCTCGCCGCCGACGACCCGAGGCCGGACGACGGGCGGACGCCCTTGTCGATGCGGATGTGCGCGGGGGCGTCGAGCGCCTCCGCGACCGCGCCGACGACGTTCCGGTCGGGGTCGGTCGGGATGTACTGGCTGCCGACGCCGGTCACTTCGATTGTCGTCCGGTCCGCCCGTTCGACGTGCACGATGTCGGCGGGGCGGTCGAGAGCCACGCCGAAGACATCGAACCCACTTCCGAGGTTGGCGCTCGTGGCGGGTGCGCGGACCGTAACCATGCCCCGCTGTTGCCTTATCGCAGATAAAAATGTGGCGAACGTCGCAACCGACCCCTCAGTCGTTTGTCGACTGTTCCGCGTTCGCGGGCTCGGGTTCGGTCTCGACGCCGGTGAACTCGAACCGCGCGCCGCCGGCGTCCGACTCGGTGAGTTCGACCGACCAGCCGTGGGCGTCCGCGACCGTCTTGACGATGGGCAGGCCGAAGCCCGTTCCGTTTTCGTGGGTCGTGTACCCCCGCTCGAACACGTCGGCGCGCTCCGCCTCGGAGATGCCGGAGCCGTCGTCTGCCACGGAGAAGCCGCCGTCGACTCCCGCGACGACGACGGTGAGCGAGCCGCCGTCGGAGCCGTGCTCGACGGCGTCACCGGACACAGTCCGGTTGCCTGTAGAACCGTGTTCTACAGCGTCGTCGGATGGAATCCGACTGCCCGTGGAACCGTGTTCGACAGCGTCACCAGACGCAGTCTGGTTGCCCGGAGAACCGTGTTCGACAGCGTTCCGAAACAGGTTTTCGAGCAGTTGTCGGAGGCGGCCGCGGTCGGCGGCGATGGTCCGGTCGACCCGAACGTCGAGGGTCGCGTCGCCGACGACGGTGCCGTCCCACGCCTCCTGTGCGACGGTTCGGAGGGCGACCGGCGTCACGTTCGTGAGCGTCTCGCCCTGCCGCGCCAGCGTGAGGAGGTCCTCGATGATGGTCTCCATCCGGTCGTGGGCGTTCTCGATTCGCTCGAAGTACTCCTCGTCGCCGGTCTCGGCCGCCAGTTCGAGATAGCCGCGGGCGACGGTAAGCGGGTTCCGCAGGTCGTGGGAGACGACCGACGCGAACTCGTCGAGCCGCTCGTTCTGGCGTTCGAGTCGTCGCTCGCGTTCGACCTGTTCGGTCACGTCGCGGACGAGCACGAGCGACCCCGACATGTCGGACTCGTCGCCCAGCGGCGTCGTCTCGACGAGGAGGGTGCGCTCGCCGTCCTCCGTCGCGACGGTCGCCTCCGCCTCCGACCCAGCGGTCGGAACGCCGCCCAACGCGTCGACCAGTTCCGTGGGGAGGACGCGCGCGACGGACTGCCCGTAAGCGTCCGAGAGGGGGAGCGAGAGGAACCGCTCGCCCGCGGGGTTGACGTCGATGACGCGCCCCGCGCCGTCGAGGACGAGCGCGGCGTCGTGCATCGACTCGACGGCCGATTCCCACGCGACGGGGACGAGCGTGAACAGCCGGTGGTGGAAGACGCTCCACGCGACGGCGGCCGAGGTGACGGAGAAGGCCAACACGGGGAGGTCGAGACCGGGGACCGGACTCAGTCCGGCGACGCAGACGACGCCGCCGACGGCCGGGACCAGACCGCCGCCGAGGAGCGCGAGCGTCTGCTTCCGGTAGATGCCGTCGGCCCGCAGGAGCGTTCGACCGAGGACGCCGCACCCGAGCAGGATGAGCGCGTAGGCGTAGGCGATGAAGCCGTCGAACGCGACGCCGTGTTCGTTGACGAGGACGGCGTAGCCGTGGTCGGCGTCGACCCAGAGGTCGGTCCAGATGAGCCCGTGCCACGGGTTCGTCAGCACGAGCGCGACGACGGCGACCGGCACGGACCCGAGTGCGGCCCACGCGACCCGCGAGCGCAGGTCCACGCCGGCGTGGCGCGTCACGTACGCGAACCACAGGAGGGGCAGCGGCGCGATGCCGACGTAGCCGAGCTGGTTCAACAGCACCTTCGTCGAGAAGTCGGTCACGGAGAGTTCGAGCGCGTACGTCCCCATCCAGAGCCCGGACGCGACCAACAGGAGCGCGCCGAGGGTCGCGCCGGGCACGAGGCGGCGCTCCGTCCGGCGGCGGAAGAGGTAGGCGGCGAGGACGACAAAGAGGAGCGCACCGATTCCGATGGGAATCGTGTACGGCGTCGTTTGCCAGTACGGAGCGCCGTGCATGCCCCGCTTTCTATCGACAAGGGTTAAAACACCCACCGTCGGCCCCGGAACCGGCCAATCAGAAAGGACTTTCCACCCCACGCCGAACCTCGGGGCATGATAGGCATCGTCGGCGGCGGCATCGCGGGCCTCGCCGCGGCGTACCGACTCCAGAACCGGGGTCACGACGTTCGAGTCTTCGAGGCGGCCGACTCCCTCGGCGGCCTCGCAGCGACCTACGAGACGAACGGCGACGACATCGAGAAGTTCTACCACCACCTCTCGAAGTCCGAAGAAACCATCGTCGAACTCGCCGCGGAACTCGGCCTCGAAGACGACTTGGAGTGGCGCATCGGCAAGAACGCCTACTACGTCGACGGCGTCGTCCACCCGCTGGACACCGCGTGGCAGATCGCCGCGTACCCCCACATGAGCCTCTACGACAAGTTCCGCCTCGGCATGCTCACTCTCGGCGTCGACGTGCGCGGGGGTATCCCCGACTTCGACGCTTACGAGGAACTCGCGGAGTACGAACACACCCCAATCGAGGAGTTCGTCGTCGAGCACACGACCCGCGGCGTCTACGACAACTTCGTCGACCCGCTTTTGGACGGTAAGTTCGGTGAGCGCAAACACGACGTGTCGGCGTCGTGGTTCCTCGGGCGCGTGCGCTTCCGCGGCGAGCGCGACCTACTGCGCGGCGAGAAACTCGGCTACTTCGACGGCGGCTTCGCGCCCTTCATCGACGCGCTGGTCGAGGCGGTCGGCCGCGAGCACATCGAGACCGGCGCGCGCGTGACGGAACTCGACACCGACGGCGAGGCGGTCTCGACGCTGACCGTCGAGACGGACGACGGGACCGAGACCCACGAGGTCGAGTCGGTCGTCGTGGCGACGATGCCGAACGTGCTCGAAGAGCTCACGGGCTTCCCCTGCGACATCGACTTCCAAGGGGCGGTCTGCGGGCTGGCGACCATGTCGGAGTCGCTGATGGACACCTACTGGCTCAACATCGCCCACGACGCGCCGTTCGGGTCGCTCATCGAGCACACGAACTTCGTGCCGAAAGAGCGCTACGGCGGCGACCACCTGCTGTACGTCGCGAGCTACGTGCAGGGACCGCACGAAGAGCTCTGGCAGATGAGCGACGAGGAGGTCGAAGACGCGTGGTTCGACGAAATCGAGGAGATGTTCCCCAACTTCGACCGGTCGGCGGTCGAGGAGTTCAAAATCGCCCGTAACCCCCGCGCCGGCCCGGTGTACGAACGCGGCTATCTCGACCTCGTGGTCCCGTACGACCTCGGCGACGACGTGGCCGAGGGCGTCTACTACGCGGGGATGGCGTCGGAGGCGCAGTACCCCGAGCGGTCGCTGAACGGCGGTATCGTCGCTGGCTACGAGGTCGCAGACCGCATCGACCGCAGCCAGTAGCCGTCACAGCGCCGTTTTCGAAGCCGTTTCAGCGCGGTTTGTCGCCGTGACGTGCGACGGTGTCTCGTGCCGCTTAGTCGCACGCTTACCGGCAATCCGTTTCCCGTTCGCAACTGCTTTTTAAGCTGCTGACTGACTAGTCAGTTAGTGAGTGCAGACGAAACGCCGGACCAGTCGGTCCCCGACGAGGTCCACGAGGAACTGATGGCCGCGACCTACCGGGCGCTGTGCGCCCACGGCTACGCGGACCTGACGATGCAACGAATCGCAGACGAGGCCGGAAAGAGCAAGTCCCTCCTCCACTACCACTACGGGACGAAACAGGAACTGCTCGTCGCCTTTCTCGACTACCTGTTCGCCCGCTTCGAGGAGCGGGTCGCCGCGACGGAGGGCGACGCCCCCGAGACGCGGCTCCGGGTCCTCCTCGATAAGATGGTCCCGGACGGCGACTACGACGGCGACTACGACCGCTTCGGACTGGCCCTCAACGAACTGCGGACGCAGGCCCCCTACGTCGAGCCCTACCGCGAGCGGGTCGCCCGCAACGAGGCGGTCATCCGCCGCCGCCTCGCCGACATCATCCGCGAGGGCGTCGAGAAGGGGGATTTCCGCGAGGTCGACGCCGACCGAACGGCGTCGCTCCTCTTCGCCGCGCTCGACGGCGCGCGCCTCCAGCGCGTCGCCGTGACCGACCCCTCGGGAACCGAGACGGCGAGTCAGTCCGCCTTCGACGCGCCGACCGAGGTCCGCGCCGCGCTCGACGAGTTCGTCGTCGAGAACCTCGTTCGCGAGGGAGGTGACGAATGAGCGCGAAGGCCAAGGACGTCAACCTCGTCGACGGCGACCTCGTCAAGCCGATGTTGGTGCTGTCGCTCCCGCTCGTCTTCTCGCAGATTATGCAGGTCGCGTACAACCTCGCCGACACCTTCTGGGTCGGGCGCGTCGGCTCCGAGGCCGTCTCGGCGCTGTCGTTTTCGTGGCCGCTCGTCTTCCTCATGATTTCGTTCGGCGGCGGGTTCACCGTCGCCGGGACGGTCCTCGTCGCCCAGAACAAGGGCGCGGGCAACCACGACGAAGTCGACCACGCCGCCGGCCAGACCCTCGGGTTCGTCATCCTGCTTTCGGCCGGGTTCGCGGTCATCGGCTATCTGTTGACGCCGATACTGCTCCCGCTCATCGGGACGACGCCCGGCACCGAAGTCCACCAGTTGGCGGTCGAGTACACGCGCACCATCTTCCTCGGCGTCGCGTTCATGTTCGGCTTCTTCATCTTCCAGGCGCTGCTCCGCGGGTGGGGCGACACCAAGACGCCGATGTACCTGATGGGGCTCGGCGTCGTCATCAACGTCTTTCTCGACCCGTTTCTCATCCTCGGGTTCAACGCGAACCCGATATTCGGCCTCCTCGGGCTCGAAAGCCTCGGACAGTCGCTGTTCGCCGCGACCGGCTTCACCGGCTTCGGCGTGCAGGGCGCGGCCATCGCCACGGTGTTCTCCCGCGGCGTCGGCGCGCTCGTCGGCTTCTGGCTCCTGCTGTCGGGCCGGGTCGGCATCAGCCTCTCCCCGCGCGACCTGATTCCGGAGCGCGAGATGGTCGAGCGCATCGTCCGCATCGGCGCGCCGTCGAGCATCGAACAGTCGACCCGCGCGCTCGGCGTGACCGCCCTCACGGCGCTCGTCGCCTACGCCGCGGTCAACGCCGGCGGAGCCAGCACCGAGACCGCGGTCGCCGCGTTCGGTATCGGCAACCGCCTCAACTCGCTGGTGTTCCTGCCGGCAATCGGCCTCGCGCAGGGGACCTCGACGGTCGTCGGCCAGAACCTCGGCGCTGACCAGGCCGAGCGCGCCGAACACGCCGTGTTCTGGGGCGTCGGCATCATCGTCACCGCGCTGGTGTTCGTCTCCGCCGCCGCCTACCTGTTCGCCGAACCCATCGTCGCGGTGTTCATCCCCGGCGAGCCGGCGGTCATCGCCATCGGCGTGGACTACCTGCGAATCATCGGCCCGACGTTCCTGTTCCTCGGGGCGTTCAACGTCGTCAACGGCGGGTTCCGCGGCAGCGGCTCGACCCGGACGGCGATGGTGTTCTCGCTCATCTCGCTGTGGGTGCTTCGCATCCCCGCGGCGTTCGTCCTCGTGGAGTTCTTCTCGATGGGCCCGACCGGCATCTGGTACGGCATCGCCTTCTCGAACGTCGGGGTGGCGCTGCTCGCCTTCGCGTGGTTCACCCGCGGCACGTGGAAAAACAGCGTCGTCGACGTCGGCCCCGCCGTGCCGACCGACGACTAAGCGAGAAACGACTCCGCGCGGTCCCTTTTAAGCGGTCCTCTCGTCGGTGCGGTCGACGTCCTGCATCCCCGGCGCGGCCGACACGTCCACGTCCTCGGGCTCGTCGGCCCCGCCGACTCCGACCTCGCCCGAGTCGTCTTCGACGTACACGTCGTCGGCGAAGCCGCCCTCAGCGTGGGGGTGGTCGGGGTCGTCGAGTTTGTCCAGCGTCGCGGGCGCGTCGGGGATATCGATGGTGCGGAACTCGCCGAGCGGCTCCGCGATGTCGATGCCGTGGCGCTCGAAGAACTCCTCGTAGCGCTCGTAGTGGGCCTCGATTTCGTCGACCGGAATCTCCATCATCTCGGTCCAGCCGTGGTTGTAGAAGTCGAAGTTGGCCTGGACGTGGGTTATCTCGCGGGCCTCGGCCTCGGGGAAGCCGGCGTCGAGCGCCGCGAGGTAGGTGTCGAAGGTGCACTCGAAGAACGCCGCCATGTGGTCCTCGCGCTCGTCTCGGCGGTCGGGGTCCGCGCGCTCGCTGAAGATGCGAACGTGGAGGTCCACCATCTTCTCGGTGGCGATGTCGCCGATGACCGGCATGGTGAGCGCCTTTTTCGTCGCGAAGTGGCGGATGTTCTGGCGAATCTTCATTTCGTCGTTCGCTTCGGGTCGAATACACGTAAAGACCACGTCTCCGGGGACGACGGCGCGTTCGCCCCGAGCGAGACGGACCGACCCCGTCGCGGCCCGCGACGCTCCCGAACGAGATTTGACGAGGTGATTTAATGCGACTCGCCCGAATGAGAGGGGTATGAGCGACTCCGTATCCGCCCGCGAGGACTCGGTCCTCGACTGCGACGACTGCATCTCGCCGGCCGAAGCGTTCGGCATCGTCGCCGACGAGACTCGACTCACCATCCTCGAAGCGCTCTGGGAGTCACCCGACCGCCCCATCACCTTCTCCGAGCTCCGCCGACGGGTCGGCGTCGACGACAGCGCGCGGTTCAACTACCACCTCGGAAAGCTCCGCGGCCAGTTCGTCCGCAAGACCGACGACGGCTACGACTTCCGGCACGCCGGCGAGAAGGTCGTCCGCGCCGTGCTCGCGGGGACGTTCAACGAGGACCCCGTCCTCCCCGCCTTTCCGGCCCCCGGCTCCTGTGTCGCCTGCGGCGGCTCGCTCGAAGCCGACTACGGCGACGAGAAACTCACCATCTCCTGTGCCGACTGCGCTCGGGTCCACGCCCACGAGGAGTTCCCGCCCGGCGGTCTCGAAGGCCGCTCGTCGGAGGCGCTCCTGTCGGCGTTCGACCAGCGCGTGCGACACCTCCACTGCCTCGCCGCCGACGGCGTCTGCCCCGAGTGCGGCGGAACGACGAGCACCGCGCTGTCCCGCGACGCCGACCCGTTCGACCTCGAGGTGGTCGTCACTCACCGCTGCGCCCAGTGCGGCTACGAAGCCGTCTCGCCCGTCGGGCTGGTGCTGCTCGACGAGTCGACGGTCCTCGGCTTCCTCTCCTCGCGGGGCAGAGACGTGTGCGGGACGCCGTTCTGGCGGTTCCCGTGGGTCGTCGGAGACGAGGCGCTCACCGTCGTCTCCGAGGAGCCGTGGCGCATCCGCGTCCGCATCGACGCGGACGACGAGCATCTCGTCGTCGAACTCGACGGCGACCTGTCGGTCGTCGACTCCGCGGTCGAGCCTGTCGAGCGAATTTCATAAGTGCGCTACGGTAAACCCGCTTACAGAAATGTAATCCAGATTACTGTTTTGGTGTCGACGGTCGTCTCTCCACACGAGGAGAACGACCATGTTCGACGATACTCATCTCGGCCGCGACGACGTGCGAGAGACGGTCCCGCGGCGGTTCAGAACGCTCTCAGAGACGGCGCTCGTCGCGGTCGCGGCGGTCGTCGGCGTCTTCGCGGCCACTGCCGTCGCGACGCTCGTCGCCCCGCTCGCACCCGGTCTCGGTCTCGTGGCGCTGTTCTTGGGCTGGCCGCTCGGCTTCGCGGTCGGCATCGCCGTCGTTCGCGGGGCCGTCGGTGTCGTCGCTGCCAGCGGCGTTCCCGGTCGCGTCCGCGGCTTTGCCCGCGCCGCGTTCGCTCGCGGCGACGACGCGGCATCGACACCCTCGGAGTGTCCCGCTGCCGCCGACGGCGGCTTCACCGAGTGACTCGGTGAGTCGCAGCAACGCCCGCGATTCGGCTCCCGTCTCGCCATCTCGCCCCGAGTTCCGCCTGCAAAACAATCATGAGGGAGATAGCAATCCACATTAACCCCGAATACAAACGTCGGGTCATGAGCCAATCGTACGTGATCGTCGGCGACGGTATCGCCGGGGCCTCAGCGGCTGAGACACTCCGCGAAGAGGAACCCGACGCCGACATCACCATCATCACGGACGAGGGCGAACCGCTGTACAACCGCATTCTCATCAAGGAATTCGCCAAGGGCAAACTGCCCGAGGCCCCCATCTCCATCCACGACGAGTCGTGGTACGACGACCGCGACGTGGACCTCGAACTCGACACGCTCGTCACGGACATCGACCCCGAAGGCCACACCGTCACCGCCCACGACGGCACCGAGTACGACTACGACAAACTCCTCCTCGCCGTCGGCGGCACGCCGACCCAGCTCCCCGTCGAGAACTCCGACGCGGAGGGCATCCACCACTTCTGGACGTTCCAGGACGCCCGGGACATCAAAGAGCATATCGAGGGCGCGGACAACTCCGTCGTCATCGGTGCGGGCCTGCTCGGCATCGACCTCGCGGCCATCACGGCCGCCCAAGAGGTCGAGGGCAAGTACCTCATGCGTGGCAAGGCGTGGTGGCGCTACGCCCTCTCCGAGGAGGGCGCAGAAATCATCCACGAGGCGCTCCGCGAGCGCAACGTCGAACCCGTCTTCGACTCCGGCGTCGACCACTTCGAGGTCGACGAGAACGACCGCGTCACGACCGCCGTCGACCCCAACGGCGACCGCTACGACGCCGACTTCGTCGGTATCGCCATCGGCCTGAACTTCAACACGGAGATTCTCGGCGGCACCGACATCGAGTACGACAACGGCATCTACACGGACGAGTTCATGCGGACGAACCACGATGACATCTTCGCGGCCGGTGACATCACCGAGTTCCACGACCTCATCCTCGGTGACCGCGCCCAGAACGGCGCGTGGGGCTCCGCCAAGGAACAGGGCACCATCGCGGCCAAGAACATGGTCGACTACGGCTCCGAGGAGTTCCGCTGGGTCTCGTCGTACTCCATCACCCACTTCGACTTCCCGTTCCTCTCGTTCGGCCACCCGACGCTCGGCGACGACCACGTCGAGGCCAAGTACTCCGACACCGAGTGGCGGCGGCTCGCCATCAAGGACGGCAAAATCGTCGGCGGCGTCCTCATCGGCGACCTCTCGCCGCAGACGAAGTACAAGAAGCTCATGCGCGAGCAGGTCGACGTGAGCGGCCAGAAGGACGTCCTCGTCAAACAGGAGTTCCAGCTCGACGACCTCGAAGGCGCGGCGGCCGAACAGTAACCCGGGACACCGCTCCCGCTGTTTTCACCCGGCCAGCCGCGTCTGCGCGTGTCCCGCCGGTCCGGGCTCGCGCGCCGCCCGCGGTTCGCGGTTCGCTCGCTCCCGTTTTGGCTCTCTTTCGTCCGGCGCACTCACCGCCGCCAGTTCGTCCTCGTCTGTCCCGTCCCGTCCCGTCCCGTCCCGTCCCGTCCCGTCCCTCGTCGTCCGACGCCCCAACGGCCAAACATTTATCTCCGTATATGATGTGTGTTACCATATGTCATCTAAAGACGGACAGCCGCCGTCTTCTCCAGACGCCACCGCACCGCCGACCGTCGCACCCGTCTCTGACGTACCGCCCGGCGTGCGCGTCCATCACTTCGACGAGCTGAGCGAGCGGACCCAGCGCGCGCTCGCGACCGCGACCCCCGCCGGCACGCTCGACATCGACACGACCACCTCGCGGCTCTCGCGGGGCGACATCGTCGTGTTCACCGACTACGTCCGCGTTCAGTAATCTCGCTGCGCCCGTCCCGTCGCTCGCGTTCTCCGACTGACCCGGTCGCCGCCGAGCCGGCGGTCCCCCGCTCGCGGACGGCCGGGACCGAAGTCGTTTTCCACGCGTCGCCGCCTATCGCCGGGTATGGCAACAGGTGGCGGCCAAGGAACGATGACGCTCGCGTTCGAACTCTCCGCGCTCAAACAGCTCGGCGACCCGAACGCGGCGTTTTCGGACGCCCGGACGTGGACGAAGTACATCGGCGTGGTGAGCGAGAAACCCACGTACGTCGTGACGAACTTCACCCGGAAAGAGCGAATCCGGCAGGACTTCTTCTCCGGACCGCGCGGCGTCAAGGAGAGTCTCGAAAACGTGATGCGCCAGTTCGACACCGACCGGCACGTCTTCATCGGCACGTCCGACGAGGACCGCGCGGTGGCCGAAGAAACCGGCTGGGAGTACCTCCCGGTCGAGGACGCCGCCGAGGCCGCCGAATGGGTGCTCGCCGGCGACGACGACGCCCCCGCCGACCCCTTCGAGGCCGAGGGGCGCGACGACTGGCCCTAGTCGGAACACAGCGGCGCGTTCGGCCGCGATTCCGTTCCCCTATCGAAAGCACTAATCAGCAACGGCACTTTTTATTCCTCGATGAGTCACCAGTTGCCTGACGTACAGGCCTCCCAGCCGGACGTGACCGTCGGGCTGAGCCAGGTCGGCGTCACGGGCGTCGAGAAGCTCGTCAAGATCGCCCGCGACGGGAAGCGACCCCTCGTCTTGATGGCGGAGTTCGAAGTGTTCGTCGACCTCCCCGGCGGCCGCAAGGGCATCGACATGAGCCGAAATATGCAGGTCATCGACGAGGTCCTCGAAGCCGCCGTCTCCGAGCCGGCCTACCGCGTCGAGGACATGTGCGGCGACGCCGCCGAGCGCCTCCTCGCCAAACACGAGTACACGACGACCGCCGAGGTCAGCATGACCGCCGAACTCGTCGTCCGCGAGGACACCCCCGCCAGCGGGCTGTCTACCCAGAGTACCGCCCAGATAATCGCCAGCGCCACCGCGACCGACGAGGGCACCCGCGAGGAAATCGGCGCGGAAGTGGTCGGCATGACCGTCTGTCCCTGCTCGCAGGGCATGTCCGCCTCCCGCGCCCGCGACGTATTACAGGACCTCGCCGTCGACGACGACACCATCGAGGAGTTCCTCGACAAGGTCCCCCAGCCGGGTCACTCCCAGCGCGGCCACGCCACGCTCACCGTCGAGACCGAGGGCTCGCCGGAGGTCGACCTCATGGACCTCATCGACATCGCCCGCGACTCGATGTCGGCGCGCATCTACAACCTCGCAAAGCGCCCCGACGAGGACCACATGACCTACCACGCCCACGCCAACGCGAAGTTCGTCGAGGACTGCGTCCGCTCGATGGCCGAGCTGTCCATCGACGCGCTCGACCACCTCGGGGACGACGCGGTGGTCCACATGAAACAGTCGAACGACGAGTCGATTCACCAGCACAACGCCCACGCCGAGCGCGAGGTGACGCTGGGACAGCTCCGCGACGAACTCGACGCCTGAACGCCCTCGACGCCCGAGACGCTCGTTTTTCGAGCCTCGATTCTGTACCGCCGCGAGCCGCTACAACGGGAGCGGTGCCGCTTCCTCCCAGCGCGGGTCGAACGTCGCTCGGAGGTCGGCGGCGAACTCGGGGTCTTTCAGGTCTATCATGGCGAACGCCTGTCCGGGGTTGAGGGGGTTCGGCACCTCGATACAGACCTCCACGTCGTCGATGAGGTTGAACACGCCCGTGACGTTCTCCGCGGTGCGCGCGCGGAAGTTCGACCTGCTCGACAGCCGGTCCATGTAGCTCTGGCCGACGCTCTCGGGCAGGCTGTCGACGAGCCCCGGCGACATGAGCATCGACACGTCGACCCCGCGGTCGAGCGCGGCCTCCAGTTCGTCCACGACGAGGTCGCCGACGGCGTCGAGGTCGAACTGCGGCGAGGGCGTCCCGGCGACCATCACGAGCGAGTCGTCGGCCGCCGCGAGTCGCTCCACGAGCAGGTCGATTGTCTCGTCCGCACCGACCGCGGCCGTCCAGAACTGGTCGTGAACCGGCTCGGCGGCGTCGAGTTCGTCGGTCAGCTCGGCGACGACGTTCTCGTACTGCTCGGCCTTCTCGGCCAGCTCTTGGCGCTTCGATTCGAGCAGGCGGTCCAGCGCCGTGTCGGGTTCGACGGCGACGTACTTCTTCGGCCGGCTGGCCGCCTGACTCCGGATGAGGTGGTACTGTTCGAGGCTGTTCAGCACGTCGTAGACGCGGCCCATCGGCACGTCGCTGGCGCGGGATAACTCCTTGGCCGTCGTCGCGCCCGTCCGCAGGAGGGCGCGATAGGCTCGGGCCTCGTACTCGGACAGCCCGAGGTCTCGCAGACTGGTCATGCACCGTCCGTCACGTTTCTCCTTGATAAACAAACCGGATGTTTACACCTGCTTCCGGTTGCCGCGGGTCGCGGTCAGGCGTCGGGCGTCACCGTGGAGACCGCCTCCATCAACTCCTCGGGAGTGGTTGCCTCCACCGCCGTCTCGCCGGCGCTGACGCGCGCGGTCCCCGCCGAGAGACCGTCGGCGTCGGCATCCGGGACCACGAGCGCCTCGTGGTCCGCGACGCGGAGCGCCGCCCGGTGGAGGTCGGAGCCGACGCCGTCGTTGAGTTCGACCACGAGCGGGTCGCGGAGCAGCCGCGCCGCCGCGGTTCCGTAGGCGGCGACCTGCACGCCGATGCGGTCCCACGCGCCCGCGAACGCGGCGATGGTCTCCTGTGCCACCTCGCGGTAGCGCTCGTCGTCCGTGAGCGCCGCGAGGTCGACGAGCGCGTTCGCCATCTCCACGTTCCCGTCGAGCGGGCGTAGCGGCGACGACAGGAGCGCCTCGCCGCTCGCGGGGCCGTCGAGGAACGACCCCTCGTCGAACAGTTCGTCGATGGCGGCGTCGGCAACCTCGGCGGCGAAGTCGAGGAACGGTTCGCCCGCCACCGTTTCGTCGCCGAGCACCTGCCGGGCGCGGCAGGCCGCGGCGACCACCCGCGCTTGGTCTTCGAGCAGGAGGTCCTCGCCCGCGTCGCCGCCGGACCGGAAGTGCGTCACGACGCCGTCGCCGACGAGGTCCTCTGCGACCCGCGAGAGCGCGCGCGAGCCGAACTCGCGGGCCCGCTCGTCGTCGGTGAGCCCCGCCAGCACCAACAGCGCGTCCGCGGCGAGGGCGTTGCCGCCGGCGTATACTGTGAGGTCGGTCCGCGGGCCGGGTGCGTTGTCGCGGCCCTCCTTCCCGAGGAGGTAGTAGTCCGTCCCCGCGGCGGGGCCCATGCTCCCCGCGAAGCCGGTTCCCGTCCACAGCGAGTCGACGAGGAAGTCGGCGGTCCCCGCGGCGGGGTCGAGGTAGGCGTCCTCGCCGGTGTAGCGGTAACCGTTCGCGAACGCCCGCAGGAGCGCGGCGTTCGATTCGAGCGTCTTCTCGCGGTTCGGCTTCGACCACGCGGCGTCGTCGGCGTAGCGGAAGAAGCCGCCCTCGACGGGGTCGTACAGGCCGTCGCGAATCGCGTCGAGGGACCGGAGCGCCCGGCTTCGGTCGCGCTTCAGCGCGAACTCGACGGTCCGCGGGAGCGGGAACTTCGCGGCGTCGCCCCAGCCGCCGTGGGCCTCGTCGAAGGCGACTTCCAACTGGCCGGCGAGGTGCGATTCGATCTGCGGCGATACCTCGCCCGCGGGCGGGAGGTCGCCCCTGAGCGCCCGCGGGAGGCGGCCGGCCTCTGCGCCCTTCTTGTCCCACACTTCGCGCACGCGGTCGATGACCTGCCGCATCCCGTCGGGGCCGATGAACGTCGCGCCCGTGATGGGGTGGCCGTCGGGCGCGAGGAAGACGGTCGAGGGAAAGCCGCCCATGTTGTACCGCTCGCGGATTCGCGGCTGACGGTCCACGTTCACCCGAATCGGGACGAAGCCGTCGTTGAGGTTCGCCGCGATGCGCGGTTCGGCGTACGTCTCGGCGTCCATCTCGTGACAGTCCTCGCACCACGTCGCCGACAGCGAAAGCAAGATCGGCTTGTCCGCCGCTCGCGCCTCGGCGAACGCGTCGGGACCCCACTCTCGCCATTCGACGCGCGTCTCGTCGGTCATGTCCACCCATCCGCGGTGGACGCGGGTAAGCGCTTCGAGCCCTCGTGGCACGACCGGTCGCCGTCCGCGGGTCGCGCGAACTCCTTGACGACCGTCGCGGACGGATTCGAGAACCCGGCGCGTCGCGGGCGGGACAAAAGGGCTATGGGCCGCGACCCGGTAGTGTCGCCCATGCGAACGCGCACGCTGATGGCGCTCTTGCTCCTCATCCCCCTCTCCGACGCGTTGCTGCTCGTGGTCGTCGCGCAGTACATCGACCTCGTGCCGACCGTCGCGCTCGTCGTCCTGACCGGGCTCGTCGGGATGCTCATCGTCCGCGCCGAGGGGCGACACACCCTCAGAAGCCTCCAGTCGAAGTTCGCCGGCGGCGACCTCCCGACGAACGAGGTCATGGACGGCGGCCTGCTCATCGCCGCGGGCGCGTTCCTCCTCACGCCGGGGCTCGTCACCGACACCATCGGCTTCCTGCTCGCCATCCCCGTGACCCGGTACCCCATCCGCGAGGTGCTCAAGCGCTTCGTCGTCAAGCCGTACCTCGACAAGCGCGCCGACGGCTTCGTCACCGGCAACGTCTGGACGACCGGCTTCCCGCAGGGCGACTTCGGCCCCGGCGGCCCCGGTGGCTCGCCCGGTCCGAGCGGGGGGAACGGTTCCGGCGGAGGCGGCAGTAGCGGCGGTGACGGCGTCTACGACGCCGATCCCGACTCCTACCGGTTCGACCGCGACGGCAACGACTCGACGTAACGGTCGGCTCTCTTCTCGTATCCGTTCTCGTCTGCGGGTTGCATGCGCGTAGCCACGCGATTGGCTCGCGTTTCGAGTCCCGCAATCGACCGACGGCGACGACATTCACTAACACGCACCAACGCGCCTCCGAAAAGAAAGTCTTAAAATCAACAGCGCACAACGAGTGAATGCGCTTACCTGGGCCAATAGCTCAGTCAGGTTGAGCGCTCGGCTGATAACCGGGAGGCCCGCGGTTCAAATCCGCGTTGGCCCACTCCCATCGATAACGTTTCGTTGCCGATGCGAGTCAGGGGCTGAAACTCCCCGGCCACCCAACTTCTGCGAATATCACCGACCGAGAGAACGCTCGGTCCGTCGTTCGTGCCGTCGGGACGAATCAGCGACGAAGCCTCGGCTCCCCCGAACGACGACCGTTCAAATACATAGAATCACGAATGTTTGACGCAACTATTCAATTATTTCGTACAAATCAGCTCCTATTTACACAGATTCGTCCGCATTTACCGACACATAGTTGGTCGAACGGACGAATACAGAGAAAGCTATATCACGCAATAGATTGTGGTACTGAATAACATGGAATACGAACTCACCTGTCTGTGCGGGTGCGGCCACACCTCCACGGCCGACTCCCGCGAGAGCGTCGGCGTCCTCGCGATGGAACACATGGACGACGAACACGACACGCCCGTCGACCCGCTCGAAGCGGGCGAACTCGCGTTGAAGCGCTTCGACGGCGCGTCGCTCCGGCAGGCGCGGCAGTAGCGAACACTCTGGCTTCTGTCACGTCTTCCACTCCGAGTTTTGCTCGGTACCAACCGTGTCACACCTCCGAGCGGCGGCGCAGTCGCCCGGTTTCGTGGCTACGCATCCGTCCGCCCCGAACAAATTTACTCAGTTCTGTATCCCAGTAGTATTAAATCCGTACACGCCATACGTGTTGGTGATGCCAACCATCGACGTCTCCGAACACCTGTACCGCCAGATTGAGTCCGCCGCCGACGGCGAGGACCTCGACGCGGCGATGTGGAAGATGGTCGGCCGGTACCAGCGCGGTAACACGCCCGGCGACTAACAGGATTCGGACCGACCCTCGACCCCCGACTGCGCGTGCAGTCATCATCAACCTCGCTCGCCGCGACTGCCCTTCCCGCGGCGAGTCCGTTTTCCGTTTTCTGAGTGAGTACTCCCGAGCGTCGCCTCAGCCGAGAACGCCCGTCACGCCGAGGCTCTCTGCGACCAGCCACGCGACGAACAGCGCGTAGGTTCCGAGGAGGACGTACGCCTCGCCGCGCGTCAGCGCCATCTCGGTCCGGAGGACGGCGAAGAAGACGACCGACGCGCCCGTGAGGAAGCTCATCATCGGAACGACCTCCTCGAACGCGATGACCGCGCCCCCGGCGACGAGGATACCGACGGGGAGGGCGACGAGGAGCGCGAAGACGTTGCTCCCGAAGACGTTGGCGAGGCTCATCGGCGCGTTGCCCTGCCGAGCGGCTCCGACGCTGACGAAGGTGTCCGGCAGGCTCGTGCCGGCGGCGACGACCGTCAGCCCCCAGAGGAACGGCGACGTGCCGAAGGCGTCGCCGAGGCCGACCGCCGCGCGGACGAGCAGTTCGGCTCCGACGAGGATGACCGCGAGCGACCCGCCGAGCGCGAGCCACTCGCGTTTCGGGTTCACGCCGTTGACGACGGCGGTGAGTCCGGCGCGGTGCTCCAGCGTGTCGTGGTACTGCATGAACAGATACAGCCCGTACAGCCCGAGCGGGATGCACGCCAGCGGGCGCGTGACGAACCCGTCGAGGCCCGCGGTGTCGGCGGCGGGGCGGTAGATGACCGCAAGCGAGAACGTGAGCACGAGGACGGCGATAGAAAGCAGGTAGAACTGCGCTTCCTTGTAGACTAAGTCGCGGTTCGAGGCGAGCCGCTGGCCCTCACCAACCAGCGCCGACACGGCCGGGATGATGAGGATGTTGTAGACGGCCGACCCGACGACCGCACCGACCCCGATGTCGAACGACTGGTACCGGAGCGTGGCGATGACGATACTCGATAGCTCGGGAAAGCTCGACCCCACGGCGGCGATGATAGCCCCCTGCACGATGGCGGGGAGTCCGTAGTACGCGCCCAACCGGTCCGAGGCCTGCACGAGCATGTCGCCGCCCTTCCACGCGAGAATCGCCCCGACGACTGTGAACCCGACGAGAATCGGAACTGATGCCACGCCCGGACTTCGGCGGCCGGTGAGAAAAAACCCGACCCGGCCGGGTGTCGGATTCGACGCTCCGCTCGCTCAGAACCCCTCGCGCAGGTAGCGGTCCCGCTCTGTGAACACCGAGGCGAGGGCGTCGGCCGCCTCCGCATCAGCGACCGAGAGGCGGTCGGTGCGAGCGAGCGCCTCGACGGCCCGCGCGCCGACGAGGAGTTGCGAGAGCGCCCCGATTTCGACGGTCGCGTCGGGGTCGGCGTCGCGGCCAACCGATTCGACGCTCGCCGCGCCGTCGGCGACGACGAGGCTGAACGAGCCGTCGTTCCAGTCGCACCGGCCGTCTTCGACCGCGAGGACGAGGTCGCAGGCGGCGTCGGCGGGGAACGAGACGGCTTCGAGGGCGGCCGGCACGTCCACGATGCGGACCATCGGGCCGGGCTTGAGTTCGACCGTCGCCGCCCGCGGGTCGGACAGGTCGTCGATGAGCCGGGTGGATTCGTGCTCCGACGAGAGGACGATTTCATCGACCTGCGAGTCGTGGTCTCGCAGGAACCGAAACAGGTGGGCGCGGGCCTCGGCGTCGACGGCGGCGAGTTCGTTCACGGACAGCGTCCGCGACTCCCAGTCGCCGGTCACGTCGTAGACGACGTAGCCGCGGAGGTCGCCGTCTCGCTCCCAGCCGTAGACGAACGGATCGTCGTCCCACCCGCGGAACAGCCGGTGGCGAATCCAGCCCTCGCTTCGGTCCACCGCGAGGTCTTCGGTCGCCGCGGCCGCGGATACGTCTTTGACCCGCTCCCAGTCGTCGGCGTCGAGTCGGACGAACTCCCCGGACGGGTCGGCGGCGACCGCTCCGAGTTCGTCGGGCGGGACCGTCGTCTTCGCGTAGTTGTTCGCCGTCGCCCAGCCGAATCGGCGGTAGAAGGCGTACTCGAACGGCCAGAGCGCCGAGAGATACCTGCCGGTGTCGCGGAACTCCGCGAGGAGGGCGTCGAGCATCGCGGCGACGTGACCCTGCCGGCGCGCTTCGGGGGGCGACGCGACCGCCGAGATGCCGGGGAGCGGGTGCCACTCGCCGCGGACGCGGGCCGTGAAGTCGTAGAAGGCGCACACCGTCCGCAGGTCGGCCGCGTCGAGGTCCTCGATGGGCGCGTCGGGCGAGGCGTCGTAGAACCCTCGCGGGCGGTAGCTCTCCGGGTCGGGCAGTCGCTCGTCCGACCAGTCGGGACCGTTCTCGGGCCGGAAGGCGTAGTTGAGGAACTCGCGGTACGTCTCGCGGTGCTCCTCGGGGAGGGGACGGAGGTGCATACCCGCGGTGCGTCGGGGGACGATATAGGTTTTCGGTGCCGGGGGCGCGCAGTCCAGCGATTCGGGCGCGTCGGGACGGGGGTTCGGGGTCGCTCTCGGAACCGTGCGATTCACGTCGCCTCGGTCCCGAGTCCCGCTCATGAGCGAGACGAAGCAGTCGTTTCTGTCGCGGGGGAACCTCCTCCTCGCGGCGGTCGTGACGCTCGGCATCGTCCTCCCGGGCGTGGCGCGACGCCTCCTCGGCGAGGCCGGTTACAACGACCTCGGGATGGTCGTGTTCACGCTCGGCTACGCGGGCATGGTCGTTATCGTCTGGTACGGGTGGATTCGCCCGCTCGACATCACCGGTCCGGCCGAGTAGCGCGCCCCCGTCAGTCGGGCGTCACCCGCACCGACAGCGGTGTTCACCGACTCCCGGGACCGCACCGACCGCCCGGTCGCCCCAATATCGGGGGGTTCGACCGCCGGTTTCCAACGAGAATAACGGAACTTTGATAGTCGATTCGAACCGACCGAGAAAACAAGAATGCTTCCCCTTCAGCTCGTAGACACCTTCCTGCTCGACTACAACATCGGGCAGGCGCTGTTGCTCGTGTTCGTCCTGTCGACGGTCGGAACGCTGCCGCTGAAGTCCCGGCACGTCCTCGGCATCAACGCCACGCTGTTCGGGCTCATCTTCCTTCTGACCCCGGTGACGCTGGCCAAGCCCCACTACATGTTCCTCGGCATCACGCTCCTCGTCGTCGGCCCCATCGTCTACGTCTCGGGCCGTCGCTGAGGGGATGCCGACGGGCGGGGTCGCCCGACTCACCGCCGTTTTTCGCGACAGTCCGACGGACCGACCGACCGCAACCGACGGTCCGCGACTCGTTTTTCGCTCGCGCCGATTCCGAAGAACGCGACGTTTAAACGGCGAGAACCGCAACCCACGGGTATGTCTGAACCGAGCGTTCCCGGCGGCCGCGGGGCCGTCTTGGACCTCCCCTGCGGCGAGACGAAGCGCGTCCGGGAACTCGACTTGGGCAAACGGGAGTTCGACTGTCCGTGCGGCGACAGCCACGCCGTCGTCATGGACGTCCACCCGCCCGACCGCTTCCTCCCGGAGTTCCTCGTCGACATCCTTCAGGAGACCATCGAGACCACGAGCGACGACATGCCCGAGTTCGGGACGGCCCACCTCATGGGCATCGTCTTAGAGGAGTTCCCCGAGGCCGTCGTCTCCGAGGACGTCTCGGAGGACGGCGAACTCGGCGCGGGCATCGTCTGGGTAACCGATTTCGATTCTCGAAGGCTCCACGAGATCATCGTCGAACTCGTCGTGGAACTGATGGAACACGCCGTCAGCCACGCCGACGACGACGACGTCGTCTCGGAGTTCGAGTCGAAGATGCTCCAGTTCGACGTGGGCGAGTTCGTCGACCAGTACCGCGCCCAGCGCGACCTCGACCCCGAGCCGTACGTGTAGCGCTCGGGCGGGGACGCCCCGCTTTTCAGTCGATTCGAAGCCGCTCGACCGCCGGGTCCAGCGTCGCCTTCGCGCCGAGCGGGAGCGGCACCGTCGGGTCGGCGTGGCCGAACTCCACGTCGAACACCGCCGTGGCGTCGGGGTTGTACGCGTCGAGGACCGACAGCAGCTCCGCGCGGAGTTGCGCGCCGTAGTCGGCCGGCGGTTCCCACTCCAGTTCGGGCGAGTACGTCCGCGGCCGACCGACCACGACGCCGTCGAACCGTTCTAACAAGCCGCGTTCGCCCATCGACCGCAACGTGTACCGGACCTCGCGGGGGAGCGGCACGTCCTCCGAGGTTTCGAGCGCGAGCACCGCCCCGTCGAGTTCGTCGGGGTTCGGGAGGTACCGGCCGGTCTGGAGATGCCACTTCACGACGCTGAAGTTCCCGCCCCAGAGTCGCCCGGTCACGCGTTCGTCGCCCCGCCACGTCCGACCCGGGTTGTCGCGCCACTCCCGCGGTTCTTCGGTGTCGAAGTCGAACCAGTCGTCGGTCCACTCCGGGGCGGGCTCGACGACGCCGATGGAGCGCTCGAAGAACGCGCACCGCAGGTAGCGTTCGACGTACGGGTGTAGCTCGGGGTCCACGGTGAGCGTCGGGTGGAGCGTCGCGCCGTAGCTCACGACGCCGTGGGTCCAGAGGAACAGCCGGAGATTGTCGTTGTCGCTGAAGCCGAAAAACCGCGTCGGCGACGCGGTCAGTCTGCTCGGGTCGAGATGCGGGAGGATTCGAAGCTGGTCGTCGCCGCCGGTGACCGCGATGACGCCGCGTATCGACGGGTCCTCGAAGGCCGCCATCACGTCCTCCGCGCGCGCCGCCGGGTTGTCCCGGAGCCACTCCCAGTCGCGTCGGGCCGACTCGAAGACGACGGGGTCCAGCGAGAACACGTCGCGGAGTCGCGCGCACGCACGGTCCAACTGTGACTCGTCGATGGGGCGCGACGGCGCGACGACCGCGACCCGGTCTCCGGCGTCGAGCGGCGGCGGCGTCGTGAATACCGCGGGCATGCGTAGCCGCTACTCGGATTCCCCTCAAAAGCCTTCCCCGGCCGCGATACGGTCGTTCGACGAGCTTTTCGAAATTCGCAATCGAGTTTCGGACCTCGTAATTTTTCGCCGGACTTATTACGATGTGCGGATTGGATTCCGACGATGACTGACGAGGACACCTCGACCGGCCCTCAGGAAGGCACGGAGGACCGGACGATTTTGCTCATCGGAAGCGGCCCAATCCAGATCGGACAGGCGGCGGAATTCGACTACTCCGGCGCGCAGGCCTGCCGCGCGCTCCGAGAGGAAGGCGCGCGAGTTGTCCTCGTCAACTCGAACCCCGCGACCATCATGACCGACCCCGAGATGGCCGACAAGGTCTACATCGAACCCATCACGACCGAGGCCATCTCCGAGATTATCGAACGCGAGCGCCCCGACGGCGTCATCGCCGGACTGGGCGGGCAGACCGGACTCAACGTCACGGCCGAACTCGCGGAGGAAGGCGTCTTAGAGGAGTTCGACGTGGACATCATGGGCACGCCGCTCGACACCATCTACGCGACGGAGGACCGCGACCTGTTCCGCCAGCGCATGGAGAAAATCGGCCAGCCCGTCCCGAAGTCGACGACCATCTCGCTGGAGGAAGACGAGGCGGTCGAAAACATCACCGAAGAAGCCCTCGAAGAGCGCGTCGAAGCCTCCGTCGATGCCGTCGGCGGCCTCCCGGTCATCTCGCGGACGACCTACACGCTCGGCGGCTCCGGCTCCGGCGTCGTCCACGAGATGGACGAACTCGTCTCCCGGGTCCGTAAGGGCCTCCGCCTCTCGCGCAACAGCGAAGTCCTCATCACGGAGTCCATCTCCGGGTGGGTCGAACTCGAATACGAGGTGATGCGCGACGCCGACGACTCGTGTATCATCATCTGCAACATGGAGAACATCGACCCGATGGGGATTCACACCGGCGAGTCCACCGTCGTCACGCCCTCGCAGGTCATCCCCGACGAGGGCCACCAGGAGATGCGCGACGCCGCGCTCCAGGTCATCCGCGAACTCGGGATTCAGGGCGGCTGTAACATCCAGTTCGCGTGGCACGACGACGGCACGCCCGGCGGCGAGTACCGCGTCGTCGAGGTGAACCCGCGCGTCTCGCGGTCGTCCGCGCTCGCTTCGAAGGCGACCGGCTACCCCATCGCCCGCGTCACGGCGAAGGTCGCCCTCGGCAAGCGCCTCCACGAGATTACCAACGAAATCACCGGCGAGACCACCGCCGCCTTCGAGCCCGCAATCGACTACGTGGTCACGAAGGTGCCGCGGTGGCCCAAGGACAAGTTCACCGACGTGGACTTCGAGCTCTCGACGGCCATGAAGTCCACCGGCGAGGCGATGTCCATCGGGCGCACCTTCGAGGAGTCGCTTTTGAAGGCGCTGCGGTCGTCCGAGTACGACCCCGCCGCCGACTGGGACGAGGTGTCCGACGAGGAACTCGAAGCCGACTACCTCGAAACGCCAACGCCCGACCGCCCGTACGCCATCTTCGAGGCGTTCGAGCGCGGCTACACCACCGAGGACGTGGTCGAACTGACCGACATCCACGAGTGGTACGTCGAGCGCTTCGGCCGCGTCGTCGAGGCGGTCGAGGCCGCCGCCGAGGGCGACTTCGCCGCCGCCGCCTCCGCCGGCCACACCAACGCCAGCATCGCCGCGGCGACCGGCACGAGCGTCGGCGAGGTCGAACAGAACGTCCCCGGTCGCACCTACAAGCAGGTCGACACCTGCGCCGGCGAGTTCGCCGCGCAGACGCCGTACTACTACTCCGCTCGCAAGCCCGAGTTCTTCCGCGGCCCCTTCGAGGGCGACGCGGCGGGTAACGAACTCCGCGTCGACCGCGACATGGAGAGCGTCGTCGTCGTCGGCGGCGGCCCCATCCGCATCGGGCAGGGCGTCGAGTTCGACTACTGTTCGGTCCACGCGGTGCAGGCGCTCCGCGACATGGGCATCGACGCGCACGTCGTCAACAACAACCCCGAGACGGTGTCGACCGACTACGACACCTCCGACGGCCTGTTCTTCGAGCCCATCACGGCCGAGGAGGTCGCCGATGTCATCGAGGCCATCGACGCCGACGGCGTCATGCTCCAGTTCGGCGGGCAGACCTCGGTCAACATCGGCCACCCGCTCGAATCCGAACTCGACCGCCGCGGCGTCGATTGTGAGATTCTCGGCACGACCATCGACGCGATGGACCTCGCCGAGGACCGCGACCGCTTCAACCGCCTGATGGACGACCTCGGAATCCTCCAGCCCGAAGGCGGCTCCGCGACCAGCGAGGAAGAGGCGCTCGACCTCGCCAACGACCTCGGCTATCCCGTGTTGGTTCGCCCGTCGTACGTCCTCGGCGGCCGCGCGATGGAAATCGTCCACTCCGACGCGGACCTCAAGGAGTACATCGAGGAGGCCGTTCGCGTCTCCCCCGACAAGCCCATCCTCATCGACGAGTTCCTCGCCGACGGCGTCGAACTCGACGTGGACGCCGTCTCCGACGGCGAAGACGTCCTCATCGGCGGCGTGATGGAACACGTCGAGGCCGCCGGCGTCCACTCCGGCGACTCCGCCTGTATGATTCCGCCGCGCTCGCTCGACGACGAGACGATGGCCCGCGTCCGCGAGGTCACGGAGGACATCGCCAGCGCGCTCGACACGGTCGGCCTGATGAACGTCCAACTCGCGGTCAAGCAGAACGAGGACGGCTCGAACGACGTGTACGTCCTCGAAGCCAACCCCCGTTCCTCGCGCACCGTCCCGTTCGTCTCGAAGGCGACGGGCGTCCCGATTGCAAAGCTCGCGGCGAAGGTCATGGCCGGCAACTCGATTGCCGACCTCAACGTGAGCGAGCAGATTCCCGAGCAGGTGTCGGTCAAGGAGGTCGTCCTCCCGTTCGACCGCCTGCCGGGTTCGGACCCGCGTCTCGGCCCGGAGATGAAGTCCACGGGCGAGGTCATGGGCACCGCCACCTCGTTCGGCAAGGCCTACGAGAAGGCCCAGTCGGCGGCCAACGACCCGGTTCCGGCCGACGGCACCGTCTACGTGGACCTCGCTGACCCCGAGTTCCCCGACGCCGACAGCGAGGCCGGACAGGAACTGCTCGACGCCTTCAACGAGTACTACGAGGTGCTCACGCCCGGGGACGTCGACGACTTCCTGACGATGCTCCGCGAGGGCGACTTCGACTTCGTCGTCTCCCGCGACCGCGACACGCTCATCGACTGCGTCGAAGAGGAGGTCAGCTACTTCTCGACGTACGCCTCCGCGAAGGCGGCGCTCGAAGCCCGCGGCGCGGCCGACGAGGACATCGACGTGCTCCCGGTCGGCGAGCGCCCGCGCGTCGTCGCCAACTGGGGCCAGTAAGAGCCAGTACGGCGCGCGACCCGCGACCCACCCGACTCGATTCCTCGACTCGCCGCCGACTCGACCGTGTTTTCTCGCGGTCGCTGACCGCCGCCGACCCGGACTTTTGACGCGTTCCCGAAGGTTATTGAGCCGCGCCACCATGCGCGGGTATGGCACGCAATCGCGGTCGCGTCCTCCTCGCCGGTGCGACGGGTCGGACGGGCCGACACGTCCTCGACGCGCTGGCCGAGACGCCCCTCGTCGTCAGGGCGCTGACCCGCGACGCCGACGCCGAGTCCGAGCTCAGAGCGCGCGGCGCGGACGAAGTCGTCGTCGGAGACCTGCTCGACCCCGACGACGCCCGTCAGGCGGTCCTCGACGCCGACGCCGTCGTCTCCGCGGTCGGCGTCTCGGCGGGGCTCGAAACCATCCGCGGTGACCTCGTCGACGGCGCGGGCGTGGTGAACCTCGTGGACGCCGCGACCGCCTCCGGCGCACAGCGGTTCGTCCTCACGTCCTCTATCGGCGTCGGCGACTCGAAGGGCGGCCTCCCGCTGTCGCTCCGCGCGCTTCTCACGGCGGCGGGCGTCCTCTCGGCGAAGGAACGAAGCGAGAACCGGCTTCGAGACGCGCCGCTCGACCACACGATTGTCAGGCCCGGCGCGCTCACCGACGGCCCCGCGACCGGCGACGTGGTCGTCGGGGAGGGCGGCGACTCCGTCCGCGGGAGCATCCCCCGCGCCGACGTGGCGAACGTCCTCGCGCACTCGCTTTTCACCCGCGAGACGGAAAACCGGACGTTCGAGGTCGTCTCCCGCCCCGGACTCCGCAAGCGGGCCGACAACGTGGTCGATATCGATTGGACGCCGCTGCCCCGGGCCGAGGCGGCGGGCGACGAGAGCGAACGAGAACGAGAGCGAGAACTCGCGGAGTAGTCGGCGGCGGCGCAGTCAGTCGAGCTTGCCGAGCGCTTCGAAGAAGTCGGAGGTCGGCCCGGCGAGTCGCACCGGCGAGTCGGACCGCTCGATACGAATCTCCGTCGGCGGCGATACCGTCCGCCGGGTCCGCCCGTCGCCGACGACGACCGCCGACGCCGCGCCGGTGACGGTGACGCTCACGGCGGCTCCCTGAGGGACGACCAGCGGCGGCATCCCCTCGTCGGCCGCCATCTCGGTGACGACGAGTCCCTCGACGCCGGGGTGGACGAGCGGGCCGCCCTCGCTGAGGTTGTAGGCGGAACTCCCCGCGGGCGTCGTGACGAGCACGCCGTCGGCGTGGCTCCCGGAGTACAGCGAGCCGTCCACGCGGACTTCCAGGTCCGCGCCGCCGCCGTGACCCCGCCGAGGGCCGTGGACGACGACCTCGTTCATCGACGGGTCCATCTCCCAGCCGTCGCCGCTGGCGACGATTCGAGGGACCTCTCGAACCGACTGGCCCCCCTCACGGAACGCGGCGACTTCGGCCAGCACCTCGTCGATGGCGTCGGCGGGCGAGACGGCGTTCAGGAAGCCGACCTCGCCGAGGTTGACGCCGAGAATGGGAACGCCGTCGGCACCGCGGGCGGCGTAGAGAAACGTTCCGTCGCCGCCGATGCTCACCACGAGGTCGCAGTCGTCGAACGACTCGACGGGCGTGCCCTCGACGCCTAACTCCTCGGCGGTCGCCGCGTCGACGACGGCCTCGGCGTCGACCTTGGCGAGCGCCTCGCTCGTCTCCGCGGCGAGGTACGCGGCCCGGCTGTTGCCCTTCTGTGCGACGATGCCGACCTTCATGCCCCGCGGTTTGACGCCCCCGGGCAAAAGCCCACCGTCACGTCGTCCGGTCTCGGCTCGCTCGGTTCATCCCGACGCCTCTCGGCTCGCCGCCCTCGGTGACGCCGCGTGGTAGCTCCGCGCACGGGAAACGTTCATCACGACGCCGACACACCATGTGATGATGGCAGGCACGGACGCCGGCCGCGCTGTCGTTCGGTGGTGGCTCCCGTGAGTGACGACGACGACTGGTTCGAACGGGCACTCCGCGAGACCGACGACGGCGAGACCGACGCAGACGACGCGGACCCCGAGGAAAGCGAGCAGCGTGACGACGACAAAACCGACGACGGCGAGACCGACGTAGGCGACGCGGACAGCGGTTCGGCCGTGGAGTCGGACGCGCCGGACTCGTCGGTGACGGGGGGAGCCGAGTTCGAGACCGAAAGCGAGGGGGCCGACGCCGCCGACGAGCGCGACGAGCCGCTGTCGTTCGGTGACGGCCCGTTCGGGGACAGTACGGGCGACGACTCACGCGACGACGACCCACTCGACGGCGACGACGACCCGTTTTCGACCGACTTCGCCACGGCGTTCAACAACGCGCCGATGCCCGACGCGGGCGGCGGGTTCGGCGGCGCCTCGTCCGACGACGATTTCGGATTCGGTCCCGCTCCCGGCTCCGGTCCCGAGGGGTCTGACTCCCCGACGTTCGACGACGAGGAGTTCGACTCCGACATCGACCGCATCGATATCGGAATCGAGGGGCTCGACGACATGATTCTCGGCGGCGTCCCCAAACGGTCGCTGATGGTGGCCATCGGGAGCGCCGGGACCGGCAAGACGACGTTCGGGCTACAATTCCTCCGGAAAGCCCTCGAAGACGGCGGCAGCGGCGTCTACATCACGCTCGAAGAGAGCCGCGAGCGCATCCTCGATACGGCCGACGAGAAGGGCTGGGAGTTCTCGACGTACGAGGCCGACGGCCGACTGGCCGTCGTCGACCTCGACCCCGTGGAGATGGCCAACAGCCTGTCGAGCATCCGCAACGACCTCCCGCGGCTGGTCGAGGAGTTCGGCGCAGACCGACTCGTCCTCGACTCCGTCTCGCTTCTGGAGATGATGTACGACCACCCCTCGAAGCGCCGCAGCGAGGTGTTCAACTTCACGCGGTCGCTGAAGGACGCCGGCGTGACGACGATGCTCACCTCCGAGGCGGACCAATCGACGCCGTACGTCTCCCGCCACGGCATCGTCGAGTACCTCTCGGACGCCGTGTTCGTCCTCCAGTACGTCCGCGGCGACGACTTCCGGGAGACGCGACTCGCAATCGAGATTCAGAAGATACGCGACGCCAACCACTCCCGGGAGACTAAACCCTACGAACTCACGAACGAGGGAATCAGCGTCTACCAGCAGGCAAATATTTTCTAAGTCCGCGGTCGGCGTTCTGCGTTCCGACGGCGTCGGCCTCGGAAGCGCGCTCCGCGGCACAAAAGCGTCCCCGGGAGCGGCGGCGTCGAGACCTCAGTCGTCGGCGGTCGCAGGGTCGGACGACTGTTCGGACCCGAAGCTCTCGAAGTGGACGACCTCGTCGACCGGGCGGCGGTACTTGCGTTCCGCTTGCAGTTCGTCGGCGTCCTCGGCGGGGTACCCCATCGTCAGGAGCATTACGGGTTCGTAGCGCTCGCCGTCGATGTCGAACGCGTCGAGGACGGCGTCGGCGTCGAAGCCGCCGATGGGACAGGAGGCGACGCCCTCGTCCCACGCGGCGTACATGAGCGACATCGCGACGAGCGACGTCGAGCGGACGGTCCAGACGCGGCGCTCCTGTTCGGGGAGGTCGGCCATGCCGGCGATGTTGTCGAGGATGCCGTCGCGGACCTCCTCGCTCGGCAGATAGCCTTTCTCCAGCATGTCGTCGGTGACGGTCTCGGCGTGCGCTTCGGGGTCCTTGTTGCCGAGCACGATGACCGACGCGGCGGCACCGGTGACGTGGTCTTGGTCGTAGGCCGCCTCGCGGAGCAGCTGCTGTGTCTCGTCTTCGCGCAGTACGACGAACTCCCACGGCTGGAGGTTGTAGCTCGACGGGGCCTGCACGGCGTTTTCGAATATCGTCCGGAGCGTCTCGTCATCGAGCGACTCGTCGGCGTACTCGTGGATAGAGCGGCGGGTCGTCACGACCTCTGTGAATTCCATCGGTTGCCGCCAGGGACGGCACGGAAATAGGGCGTTGCAATCCGGTCGAACCGGCCGATTCCGGTGTGCTCGCAGGACTCATATCATCGCCTCACTAGGTGACGCCGGTGTTACCGAGGGGTCGGATACGCGGTCCCGTTTCGGCGTGTCGCGCGCCGTGACTCACCGCACGATAGTCACGGGCACCGGCGACCGCCGGAGGACCTCCTCGGCGACGCTGCCGAGCAGGATGCGCGAGACTCCCGTCCGACCGTGGCTGCCCATCACGACGTGGTCGTAGCCGGCGTCGTCGTCGAGCACCTCGACGATGAGCTTCTGGGGGCTGCCGACCTCGATGCGGTCGGTGATCGGCCTGTCGGCGTCGACGAGTCCCACTTCGGCTTTCACCTCGGCGAACGTCTCTCTCGCCTTTCGTTTCTCCGCTTGGAACCACTCCTCGGAGCCGCTGAGCGCCCGCTCTTTGTAATCGGCGTCGGCGGGGTTGATGACGTTCAACAGCGTGAGTTCGGCGTCGGGCCACTCCGAGGCGGCAAAGCGGACCGCGGCGACTGACTGCGGCGACCCGTCGATTGGGACGAGCACGTGTTCGGCCATGTCGCGGCCTACTCGGGCGCGGGCTAAAAATCCGCCCGCCGCGCCGCGTTGGGGCGCTCAGTCGCCGTGTCGCGTCACGCAGGTCGAAAGCCCCGTCAGTTCGACGGGTTCGGAGTTGTCGGGCGAGTAGACGACCATCTGGCCTTTCTCCATGTACGGCACCTTGTCTTCGAGGTTCGGCGGGATGTTGACGCTCTTGATGGCGTCCTCGTCGCCGAGGTTGAGCACGATTTTCGTGTTCACCTGCTTGAACACCGGGTCGGCGATGTCCTGCGGGTCCTGCGTGATGAGGAACAGCCCGAGCCGTTCCTTGCGGCCCTGCTTGGCCGCCTCGGTGAACTTCTGGATGACCTTCCGCGCCTGCACCGAGTCGGCGTCGGTGAGGAAGTTGTGCGCCTCGTCCATCCCGAGGACGACCGGCGTCTCCTTGATGCGGTCGCTCGACGGGTCGTTCGAGAGCTTGTCGTCGATGAGCAGCGCCGACACCGCGAGGACGAACAGCTCCTTCGCCCGACTCGACGAGAGGTGGTAGGTCGGCACGACCGTCAGCCCGCCGGGGCGGACGAGCTGGTGGTCGAGGTCGGTTATCGGCCGGGCATCTTGGTCGAAGACGCCGCTCGGCACGCCGCGAACTCGGCGTTTCACCGCGTCGAAGGTGGCCTCGTGGACCCGTCCCGACTCGTGGAGTTCTTCTTTCAGCGCCGGGTCGTCGAGGAACGTCAGGAACTCCTTGTACGTCCCCGAATCGCCGTAGTTCCGGAAGAAGCGGTTCAGGAGTTCGGTGAGCGCCGGATACTGGTTGTCGTTGAGGCTGCTGCCGGCGACGAGCCACGGGAGGTCACGCACCATCGAGAAGGGGATGGTGAACTCCAACTGCTCGGCGCGGTGGTTCGCGCCGGGGTACGACGACCCGGCCATCTTGGGGACGAGCGCGACCGTATCCTCGTGGCCGCCGTGAGCGACGCCCTCGCGCTCGTAGCGACGGGCCGTCTCGGCGTCCATGTCGGGGTTGTCGTCGTGCATCTGGGCGTACTCGTCCTGCGGGTCGAACTGGACGACCGCGGTCTGCACCTCGCGGCCGTCGTCCATCTCGTAGCTCCGTTCCTCCGAGAGGTACTGCCGCAGGATGTTCTTCGAGGCGTGGGTCTTTCCCGACCCGGTGCCGCCGGCGACGAGCGTGTGGCGGAACACGAGCGGGTCGCCGTCGGTGTAGTCGTCGTTCAGCCGGTAGTCGATAGTCGGCGGCCGGGCCGCGGTCCGGACCTTCTCGCCGCCGACCGAGAGGTGTCCGAGGAAGACGCCCGCCTCGGGAATCTTCAGGCCGGTCTTAATCTGGGTCGCGTCGGTGGCCTCACCGACCGTCGCCTGCGGTTTCGGCACGCGGTCGACCATCCGGCGCTTGAGGTCGCCGCCGTCGGAAAACAGGACGGCGATGGGTTCGAGTTCGGCCATGAACTTGAAATCGCGCTCCTCGAACTCGTCGGCGGGGCGGCGCATCGCCCGGCGGGCGTGAATCTCCGTCGCGTCGTCGGCCTGGAACTCCTGGGCGTACTCCAGGCCGACGATGCGGCAGAACAGCAGTTCGTCGTCGGGGTAGGGGACGACGAGGTACTTTCCGAGGCGGACGCGCTCGCGGTTACCCGTGGTCACGAACGCCCGGAGCGCCGTCCGGTCTGAGTCCTCCGACACGCGCAGGCCCTGCGAGACCGCAATCGCGCCGACGCCCCGCTCGTCTCCGACGGGGTCGGCGTCGTAGTCGTCAAACCGCAGGTCGTCCGCGTCGTCGGTCGCGCCTGCCGAAGCGGTCGCATCTGTCGAGCCGTCGTTGTCGCGGTGGCCGGGGTCGGTTTCGACGCCGTCGCCACCGACGCCGTCCCCGCCGGCCGCGCTCGCGTCGGCCGCGTTCCCACCCTCCGAGGCGGGTTCGGAGCGCCCGCTTTCGGCGGCTTCCGCTCCTCGGTCCGCTTGACTCGGGTCGGACGAGTCGTCGGGGTCGTCGCCGGCGAAGTCGCTAAAATCCCCCAGGTCGGTCATGTTCGAACGCTTGCGGGCGGCGAGTAAAAAGCCACGCGTCGGCGGCGGCTCTCGGTCCCGTGTCTGATGGTCCCGTATCCCGCGGTCTCGGGGCGTCGCGTACGACTTTTCCGTGTCGCGCACCTAGCCCGGCTATGTTATTGGTCCGCGGCCACGGCGGCGGCACGGCACTCACCGGGACGATATTCGAACGGGGGGAGCAAGCGCCGACCTACCGCGGCGCGCCGGACGAGGACGCGCCCTACGTCTGGGTCTGCGACGAGTTCTACGAGGTCGAAAGCGGCGGGTCGGAGACCGAAATCGACGGGCGGACGATTCGCGTCGCCTTCGACACGCCGCTCCCCCGCGGCTTCGACACCCGCGAGCAGGCGCTGTCGGCGGCGAAAGAACACGTCAAGACGCAGTTCGCCCGAGTCGGCGTCCCCGCCGACGACGTGCGGGTCGAGGTCGTCAGGCCCGAAGAGGAGGGGACGCCGGAGGCCGAACAGCCGGTCCCGACGGACCGCTCAGCCGACGAGGGGTCCGCCGACGAAGGCTCTCCCGAGGGCGACGCGTCGCGCTAAGTCGCGCTGAGCCGCGCGCCCCCGAGACTCACTCGTCGGCGTCGACCCAGCGGATGTTGTCGTAGCTTTTCATCTGGTCCGAGTCGAGCTTATCGGAGAGTTTGCGCCTGAGCGCCGCCTTCTCGCCGACGCTCACCCGCGCGAGTTCGTCGGCCTTCTCGACCGCAAGCGGCGGCCCGCGCGTGGCGGCCACGTCGCGGACGACGTGGTGCATCAGGTCGGCGCGGAGGTCGGGGTCCTTCGTGAACGCGTAGGGCGCTTCGACTCGGTAGCACACGTCGGTTCGGGGGTCGTACAGCACGAAGAACGTCACCGTGTACGCCTCGGGGTCGAGCTTCCGCTCGATGCCGAACGCCTCGCCCTCGGCGCTCAGTTGGCGGTCCGACCCGCCGCGCGAGACGAACCAGCTCGTGAACGTGAGCTCGTCGGTGCGGCGCTCGTCGCCGTCGGCCCCCTCGCGGCGTTCGAGCAGGCTGACGAAGAAGGCGGCGTCGTCCACCCACGGCCGCCTGCCGGCGTCGCTTCCGTCGAGCTGTTTCCTGACCGTGCGGACGACGTGTTTCGCGCCGGGGTTCTTCACGAAGCCGGCGAGGGGGACGCCGCGCTCGACGAAGCGCTCGACGAGTCGGACGTAGTTCTCCAGGACGGCCTTCGGCTTCGCGTCGCGCGCGAGGTCCTTCAGTTCGGCGTCGCGGTCGCGCCAGTTCAGGAGTTCCTTCGGGTACACCGGCCCGTCGAGGATGAGCAGGTCGGAGACGGCGTCGGCGTGTTCGAGCGCGTGGGCGCTCTCGGCGAGGTAGAGCGCGAGCGCGTGGACGACCCCCTCGGCGTAGCGGTTGACCCGCGGGACGCTCAGGACGCGGCGGCGGCCGTAGCCCTCGTCGGAGTGGAGCCACTCGTCGGTGTCGAAAAACTGGACCGGGTCGTGGGTGTGCGCCGCCATGACGATAGAGCGGTGGCGGTGGAGGTCGAGGTCCGACGGCTCGGCGGCCATCGCGGCGTGGGCCACGTCGAGGACGAGTCCGTTTTTGAACGTCGTCGGGTTGATGGTCCCCGAGTCGAGGCCGTGGACGGTCGGAAACGGCGACTCCGTGAGCGCCACGTCGTCGATATCCGCGGCGTGGAGCCGTTTTTCGCCGAGCGGCTCGACGATTGGGAGTCCCCCGTCGGGCGATTCGAGGGGGTCGAGCCAGGATTCCCAGACCGTCCGCGCGAGGTCGTCGTAGTCGGCGTCGTCGACCGAGTCAGCGATGGAACTCGCCATGGACGCGATGTCGTCCACGTGGACGGGGTCGAGGGTCATATCTCGGCGTCGTCGCCGACGAGTATAGTGGTTGTCGTCGGCGGCGGGAGTCACCCCGACGGGACCGGGAGAGCCGGCGTGCGACGGGTCGCCCCCTCGACAGGTCCCGGCACGCTCATACCGCTCCGTTGCCAACGCTTCACCGACGATGTCTGTCAGCGCGGTCGGGTTCGACCTCGACTACACACTCGCGGTGCCGACGCGGGACCGCGAGACGATTCTCTCGGAGGCGGCGGCGGCGGCGGGCGCCCCCCCGCTGACCCGAGAGGCGTATCTCCGGGCACACCAAGAGAACCTCACGCGCGAGACCCGCGCGCCCATCTTCGAGACGCTCCTCGACGAGCACGGCTCTCCCGTCGACCCGGAGCGCGTCGCCACGGCGTACAGAGAACGAATCACCGACGCGGTCGTCCCCGTCGAGGGCGTCGAGGCGATGCTCACCGGCCTGCGGACGACCTACCGCGTCGGCCTCCTCACAAACGGCCCGGTCGTCGCCCAGGAAGCGAAAATCGACAAACTCGGGTGGCGCGACCACTTCGACACGGCCCTCGTGACGGGCGCGCTCCCCGCCGGCAAGCCGGACGAGCGGGCGTTCGAAGCCCTGCTCGACGACCTCGGAACCGCCCCCGAAGAGACCGTCTACGTCGGTGACAGCGTCCACCACGACATCGCCGGCGCGCACGACGCCGGGCTGCTTCCGGTGCAGGTGCTCGGCGACGGCTGTGACGACCCCGACCCGCGAGCAATCGCACACATCCACCACGACGACTTGCCGGCCGAGCTTCCGAAGCTCCTCGCGGACCTCTGAACCGGTCCCGCGAGAGCGTCTATTCTTCGTCTTCCTCTCGCTCCCCGGCGTCGAGCGCCGCGACCAGCGCGCGGAACGCCGGGAGCGTCCACTTCACCTGCGCGCCGTCCTCGACGAACACGAGCGTTCGCGGCGGGCGGACCGCCTTCGGGCGCACGCGAAGCCCCGCCTCGGAGGCGGCCTCGGCGGTCACGTCGGGATGGGCGAGGAACTCGACGCGGGCGCGGTCCGGTTGGACGTACACCTCGGCGACGCGTTCGCCGTCGGCGGCGACCGCGTAGGCGAGCGCGCCGTCGTCGGTCGGTTCCACGTCGGCGTCGGCGTCGACGACGGAGAGAACCGAGAAGGCGTCCTCGTGGCCCGTGACCTCCGAGGCGAGCAGTTGGGCGATGCGTGTCCCGTCGGAGAGCGAATCGACGACCATGCCGGCCGTTCGCGCCCGGACGGTTTCGGGGTGTCGCTTCGCGGCGGGCGGAGAGAAGAGAACGACTGGCCGGCGCTACTCGGCCAGCGACCGCTTTGCTTTCTCGGCCGCGTCGTCCACGTTCACGTCGTTCGCGCGCGCGAACAGCACCGCGGCGGCCTCGGCGGTGACGCCGAGGCGAGACTGTCGTTCGTTGATGCCGGCGACGGCGGCCTGTTTTTCGACGCCGGCGGCGACGCAGGCGTCGAGAATCTGCTCGAACGCCGACTGCTCGCGGAGGACGGCGGCGTCGGGTTCGAACTCCTCGGGAATCTGTACGTCGGCGGGGTCGAACGTCGCGACGACCTCGCCGTCGTCGCGTTCGACGAGGCCGCGGCCCGCCGCGAGGTCGATGAGGCGCTTAGCCTGGTCCGGGGAGAACCAGTCGCGGTCGAGCGACAGGGCGACGACGAACTCGCCCTCGCCGAGGCGGGTCGAGCCGTGTTGCCGGAAGGGGACGGCGACGGTGACGTCGAGACTCATCGCTTCGACGGCGGGCGCGGGCGAACTAAACGGTTTGTGTTGCCTCCGCCCCCGAGCGACGTGGTGCCACCCGTCTCCGCCGAGCACCGATTCGAGCGATTCAAGTAGTCACCGAGGTTTTTACCCCGTATGAAGGACCAAGGACGCTCCAAGCGGAAGCGGACCGGCGGTCGGCGCAAGCCGTCCCGAAACAAGAAGCGATACCAGCTGGGCCGCGAACCCGCCGCCACGACGGTCGGCGAGCCCCGGTTCCAGATTATCGACTCCCGCGGCAACAACGAGAAGCTCCGCGCCCTCTCGACGAACGTCGCGCAGGTCGCAGACGGTGCCGACGTGACGCAGGCCGACATCGAAGGCGTCGTCGACAACCCGTCGAACGTCAACTACGCCCGCCGGAACATCATCACGAAGGGCTCCATCATCGACACGAGCGCCGGTCGCGCCCGCGTCACCTCCCGCCCCGGTCAGGACGGACAGGTCAACGCCGTCGTCGTCGACGACGAGTAACTCTCTTTCCCCGCGTCGTCGTTTCGGCGCGGCTCGACTGTTTTACTCCCGCGAGCCGCGCGGCCGTCGCTCACGGGCGCGATTGGTCGAAGTCGAAAACGGAACTGGACGGTGCTGAATCGAATCGTGCGACCCGACGCGGCGGGTCGGCCGGTCAGGGCGTCGGCGCGGCCTTCTGGAGCGCCGTTTCGGCGATGTTGCCGCCGTAGTCGGCGCTCCGCGAGACGGAGTCGACGATGAGGCCGAGCAGTTGCGCGCGCGCCGGGTCGAGGTCCCGGAGGAGTTCGTCGATGCCGCGGGCGCTGGCGTCGATGGCCTGAACGGCCTCGCGAGACTCGTTGGCGAGGCGGCTCGCCTCGTCGCTTTCCTCGGCGAACAGCGCGTCCATCCCGCCGTTGACGACGCTTTCGGTTTCCTTGAACAGCTCCTGAATCGCCTCGACGATTTCACCGTCGACGGGCTCCTCGAAGTTCAACGAGAGGTGGGCAATCTTGGTCGCGTGGTCGCCGATGCGCTCCAGTTGCCGGGCGGCGGACTGGTAGTCGAAGCAGATTTCGCGGGGGAGGCCGAGCTCTTCTGCGGCCTTCGGGGTCCGGAGCGTCGCCCGGAAGATGCGGGAGACGACCATCCAGAGGCGGTCGACGTCGTCGTCGCGCTGGATGACGTCGCGGGCCATGTCGTCGTCCTGCTCGGCGATGGCCGCGATGGCGTCTTCGAGCATCGAAAGCGCGATGAGTCGCATCCGAGTGACCGCGTTGTGGATGGAAAGCTCGGAGGAGTCGAGCAGGTCGCGGATGACGACCCGGTCGCGCGTCTCTTCGAGCACTTCGAGACCGACGAGACTCTGGGTCGCCTCGCGGATGGTCCGGCGCTGGTCGGTCGTGATGCGCGAACTCTCCAGCGCGATGATGTCGAACCCGCTCACGTACATCGTCATGACGGCGCGCGTGAGTTCGTCGCCTTCGAGGGTCGCGATGTCGAGGGTGCCCTCGGTGCGTTCCTCCTCGGAACGGGGCGTCAAGAACAGCGAGTCGCCCTCCGGATAGAACTCGACTTCGCTCCCCGCCGAGACGCCGTTGTCCGTCGCCCAGTCTTTGGGAATCGAGACGGTGTAGGTGGAACCGCCCGTCACCTGCACCTTTCGGGTTTCGACCATGTCCGTGGGTGGTTCTCAATCCACAATAAAACTGTCTATATCTATATATTGGAGTCCGCTTTTATGTGATAAGTGCGACCGAACGTGATTCGTGCCGATTCGAGCCCGAACTGCCGCCCACTCAGTAGTCATTTTGCGCCGCGTCCGTCGCCCCGAGCGCCCCGCGTTTTCTGACACGTCGGAGAAAGTTCGCGCACGAGACGGCCATGAATGGGACAATCGGCTGTTTCCGTCGATTTCACCTCGCTCTTGTTACACGCTAGCATCCCTTGGGGACATACCAGAATGTATCACTATATAGTCGTCATAGCAGGGTATTTACGGAAAAATCGGCTCCTCAAAATCGATGACGCGTAACTCGGACAGCGTTCTTTCGCGGCGTAAGTTCCTGATTGCCTCGGGCGCGACCGGTCTCGCGGGACTCGCCGGGTGTACCGAGAACAACACCGGCGGCGAGGGCGGGAGCTCCGGCGGCGACTCCGAGGGAACGGACTCGTCGGGCGACGGGAGCAACGAGCTCTCGGGAACCATCGATATCGCCGGTTCCTCGACGGTGTTCCCGCTCGCAACCGCGGTGGGCGAGCGCTTCCAGAGTGAGCATTCGGAGGTCAACATCAACCTCCAGTCCACCGGCTCCGGTGGCGGCTTCGCGAACTACTTCTGTACGGGACAGACCGACTTCAACAACGCCTCGCGCCCCATCAAGGGCGAAGAAGAGACGCAGTGCGAGGACAACGACGTGACGCCCGTCGAACTCAAGGTCGCAACCGACGCGCTGACCGTCATCGTCAACAACGACAACGACTTCATCGGCGAGGGGCTCACCGTCGAACAGCTCCGGACCATCTTCTCGGCCGAGTCGACTCCGACGACGTGGTCGGACGTCAACTCCGAGTGGCCCGACGAGGAAATCGAGATTTACGGTCCCACCGACGCCTCCGGTACCTACGACTACTTCATCGAGGCCATCATCGGGGAGGAGGGCCCGGGCCACCGTCAGGACTACTCCGCGACCGAGCAGGACCGCACTATCATCCAGGGCGTCGAAGGCTCCGAATACGCGATTGGCTACCTCGGCTTCGCGTATTACAGCGAGAACACCGACGCCGTGCAGGCGGTCGCCATCGAGAACGACGCCGGCGAGTTCGTCGAGCCGTCGCTCGACACGGCGCTGTCCGGCGAGTACAACCCCCTCTCCCGCCCGCTGTTTACCTACCCCGCCCGCGAGTCGCTCGCGGAGGACCACGTCGCGGCGTTCGCCCGCTACTGGATGGAGAACTCCACCAGCCGCGAAATCGTCGCCGACGAGGTCGGCTACGTCCCGCTGGGCGAAGACGAGCAACAGGAGATGCTCGACACCCTCAACGCGGCCATCGAGGAAGCCAACTAGCCGCTTTCTCGACAGAATCAGCTAACGAAGCGCTTTTTCATACACCACGATTCAATCCAACCAATGAGCACAGATGACCTCGAAACCGACCTCACGCGGAACACGGAGAACGCGCCGCGTGAGTTACTGACGCGGTCGTTCTTCTTCCTGTGCGCGGCGTTGTCCGTCGTGACGACCCTCAGTATCGTCGGACTCCTCATCACGGAGGCGGCCAAGTTCTTCACGCTGACGGCCCCGCTGATGGGTGTCGCGGGGGAGACGGCCTCTATCGTCGACTTCCTCACCGGAACCACGTGGCAGATACACAGCCAAGAGTTCGGCGTGCTGGCGCTCGTGTCTTCGACGCTGATGGTCACTATCGGGTCGGCCATCATCGCGCTCCCGCTCGGCGTCGCCACCGCCATCTACCTCAGCGAGTACGCGAGCGCGCAGGCTCGGTCGGTTCTCAAGCCCGCGCTGGAAATCCTCGCCGGCGTCCCGACCGTCGTCTACGGCTTCTTCGCGCTCATCTACATCACCCCGGCGCTGGAAGTCGTCTTCCCCGGCATCGGAACGTTCAACATGCTGTCTGCGAGCATCGTCGTCGGCATCATGATTATCCCGATGGTCGCCTCTATCAGCGAGGACGCGATGTCCGCCGTCCCCGACGAACTCCGGCAGGCGGGCTACGGCATGGGCGCGACGAAGTTCGACGTGTCCACCGGCATCGTCGTCCCCGCCGCGCTGTCCGGCATCTTCTCCTCGTTCATCCTCGCGCTCTCTCGCGCCATCGGCGAGACGATGGCCGTCACCGTCGCCGCGGGCGCGCAGGCGAAGTTCCTCAACCCGCTCAACCCCGCGTCGTACCTCGAAGGCGCGCTGCCGATGACCGCCGCCATGGTCCAGCTTCTCACCGGTGACATCACCGGCGGCGGGCTGGCCTACCGCAGCCTGTTCGCCATCGGCCTCGTGCTGTTCGTCATCACGCTCGTCATGAACGTCATCAGCGACTACGTCTCGCGGCGCTACCGGGAGGCATACTGAGATGGCGACCGACACCGACTCCGGCTACATCGACGGCTTCGGACAGGTCAGCCGAACCACCGGGACCGTCTTCCGGTATCTGCTGTTGGCCGCGACGATGTTCGGCATCGTCACGCTCGCGGTCCTCCTCGTCTACGTCGCCAACGACGCGATTCGCCCGCTCACCGCCGACCTCGGCTGGCATCTCACCTTCTTCCTGACGCTCGTCGTCCCCACCGCGGTCGTCGGCGGCTCTCTCGCGCGCCGGAACGTGCCGGCGCTCAAACTCGGCGGCATGGTCGTCGGGATGCTCGCGGTGTTCCTGATGTTCAGCGGGGGCGTCGCCATCGTCTTCGTCGACATCGTTCCGCCGCTGACCGGCCTCTCGTACGTCGTCGGCCTCCTCGTCCCGGCGGCGCTCGTCGTCGTCCTGACGAAGTACGAACAGCGGATTTCCTTCACCCTCCGCGTCGCCGCGACCGGGGCCGCGTTCGTCCTCTCGCTCGTCGGCGTGCCGGGCTACTTCCACAGCATTCCCGAAATCGTCCGCCAGCTTCCCGTGGTCCCCGCCGACTGGGTGATTCTGACGCTCGTCCTCGGCGGCGTGGCCGCGGTCGCCGTCGGCCAGTACGTCGCCCGCATCCGTGAGGACACCACCGCGGGCCTCGCCGCGGGCGCGTCCGCGCTCCTCTTGACCGGCCTCGCGGCCGTCGTCGGCCCGACGCTCGGCGTCGACGCCAACGCCGCCGCCGTCGTCACGTCGGTCGCGTTCGTTCCCACGCTGGCGTACGCCGGCGGCGCGGCGGTCACCCGCGAACGGGAGCGAATCGGCCTCCTGCTCGCGGCCGTCGTCATCGGCGGCTCGCTCGTCGGCGCGGTCGCGGTCGACGTGCTCGGCTTCGCCGGCCCGCAGTCGTGGGTCGACTGGCAGTTCCTCACGAGCGCCCACAGCGGAACCGCCGAGAACGCCGGTCTCTATCCGGCCATCGGCGGCTCCATCCTGTTGATGGCGACGGTTGCCGCCCTCTCGTTCCCGCTCGGTGTCGGCGCGGCGGTGTACCTCGAAGAGTACGCCCCGGACAACGCCTTCACCCGATTCATCGACGTGAACATCTCGAACCTCGCCGGCGTCCCCTCGGTCGTCTACGGCCTGCTCGGGCTCGGCGTGTTCGTCACCTATCTCGGCCAGCCCACGGGGACGGTCCTCATCGGCGGCGCGACGCTCGCGCTCCTCATCCTGCCCATCGTCATCATCTCCTCGCGCGAGGCGATTCGCGCGGTCCCCAGCGATATGCGGCAGGCGTCCTACGGCATGGGCGCGACGCGCTGGCAGACCGTGAAGAACGTCGTCCTCCCGGAGGCGTTCCCCGGCATCCTGACCGGGACCATCCTCGCGCTCGGCCGAGCCATCGGCGAGACCGCGCCGCTCATCATGATCGGCGCGCCGAACGTGCTTTTCAACCTGCCGACGGAGCTCACCTCGAAGGTGAGCGCGATGCCCCTGCAGGTGTACGCGTGGTCCAGCCTGTTCGCCAGCGAGGACTTCTACACGAAAGCCGTCCCGGCGGGCGTCGTGGTCCTCTTGGCGGTCCTCCTCGCCATGAACTCCATCGCCATCGTCCTGCGCAACAAGTTCGAAAGTGAATCCTGAACATCACCAATGAGCCAAAGAGACAAAGCACCCGAGGGAGAACAGCAAGCCATGAACGGAACAGAGGACCCGACGAACGACGAGATGCTCGTCGAAACCGACGTGAGCGACGGGCTCTCTGCGTCGGGGAACTCGGTGAGCCAAGGGGTCGAGACGGTCATCAGCTCCGAGGACATCAACGTCTGGTACGGCGACGACCACGCGCTCACCGACATCACGATGGACATCCCCGAAAACAGCGTGACCGCCATGATCGGGCCCTCCGGCTGCGGGAAGTCCACGTTCCTCCGCTGTATCAACCGCATGAACGACCTCATCGACGTCGCCCGCGTCGAGGGCCGACTCACGCTCCGCGGGAAGAACGTCTACGACGACGACGTCGACCCCGTCGCCCTCCGCCGCCGCGTCGGCATGGTGTTCCAGAAGCCGAACCCGTTCCCCAAGAGCATCTACGAGAACGTCGTCTACGGCCTGAAGATTCAGGGCATCGACGCCGACTACGACGCGGTCGTCAAGGAGTCGCTCAAGCGCGCCGCCCTCTGGGACGAGGTGAAAGACCGCCTCCACGAGTCCGGGCTCGACCTCTCCGGCGGCCAACAACAGCGTCTCTGTATCGCCCGCGCCATCGCGACCGACCCCGAGGTGCTGCTCATGGACGAGCCGGCTTCGGCGCTCGACCCCGTGGCGACCTCGCAAATCGAAGACCTCGTCGAGGAACTCGCCGAGGACTACACGGTCGTTATCGTCACCCACAACATGCAGCAGGCGGCGCGCATCTCGGACCAGACCGCCGTCTTCCTCACCGGCGGCGAACTCGTCGAGTTCGACGACACCCAGAAAATCTTCGAGAACCCCGAGAGCCAGCGCGTCGAAGACTACATCACCGGCAAGTTCGGATAACTCCGCCGCCCGCGCTCACCGGCGCTCGTCCGACCCTCGGGTCGCTTCTGTGCGACGTTCGATTCGCACCCGCGGAGCGACGGCCGCGTCCCGCCGTCACGCATCCGACACGGTCGTTCGGGTGGTATCGGCGGCGCGGCCACCGAAACCATCACAAGGAATTTCACTTCGCCTGTCGGAACGTCACGTATGGCCAGAAACACGTACCAATCTCGCCTCAATCAGCTCGAAGAGGACGTGTTGTACCTCAGCGAACTCGCCGCCGAACGGGTCCGGTACGCCCTCGACGCGCTCGAAGACAAAGACGAGCGGAAGGCACAGGAAGTCATCGAGGGCGACCACGAAATCAACCGTATCTACCTCGACTTGGAACAGGACTGCATCGACCTGCTCGCGCTCCAACAGCCGGTCGCGGGCGACCTGCGGTTCATCGCGGCGTCGTTCAAAATCATCACCGACCTCGAACGCATCGGGGACCTCGCGACCAACCTCGCGCAGTACGCCATCGACGCCGAAAACGACGTGTACGCGGAAGTCGACATCCGCCGCATCGGTGACGCCGCCCTCGACATGGTCGACCAAGCGCTGGACGCCTACGAGTCCGAGGACACCGACCTCTGTCGCTCCGTGGCGGAGCGCGACGACGACCTCGACGCGATGTGCGACACCGCCTCCCAGAGCATCGTCCGCGACCTCATGAGCGGCGACGACTTCGAGGGTGACGGCGACCTCGACCCCGAGACCGCCCTCGTCGACGTGCGCCGACTCCTGCTGACGGTGCGCGACCTCGAACGCATCGGCGACCACGCCGTCAACGTGGCGGCGCGGACGCTCTACATGATAGACAACGACGACTCGCTGCTGTTCTGAGCGGGCGTCTCGAACCGACGCGTACCGACGCGTCGCTCTCTTCTTCGAAAATTGCGAGAACAACACGACCGCAGAGCGCCGGCCGTCGGGCTTACTGGAAGCCGATGCGGCCGCCGTCGCGGGTGTCGGGCGACAGCCCCTCGCGGGAGCCGCCTTTGAACTGGTCTTGGATGTCCTCGTAGTAGCGCATCAGTTCCTCGGTGATGGTCGGTCGGACCGACTCCATTGCCTTGCGGAAGTGGCGCATCTCGATTTCCTCGGCGTCGGAGTCCTCGCGGAGCGCCTCGATGGCCGCCTCGCGGCAGATGGATTCGAGGTCGGAGCCGACGTAGCCGTCGGTTATCTCCGCGATTTCGCGGAGGCTCACATCCGGCGCGAGCGGACTCTGCTGCGTGTGGATGTCGAGAATCTGCTCGCGGCCCTCCTCTTCGGGCTGGCCGATGAGCACGAGGCGGTCGAACCGGCCCGAGCGGATGAGCGCGGGGTCGATCATGTCCGGGCGGTTCGTCGCCGCGATGACCATGACGTTCCCCGCGTCTTCGAGGCCGTCTAACTCCGTCAGGAGCTGGTTGACGACGCGCTCGGAGACGTTGTTGCCCATGTCGTTGCCGCGGGCCGGGGCGAGCGCGTCGAGCTCGTCGAAGAAGATGATGGTCGGGGAGACCTGCCGCGCCTTGCGGAACGTCTGCCGAATCGCCTTCTCCGACTCACCGACCCACTTCGACAGCAGCTGCGGGCCGCGCACCGAGATGAAGTTCGCGTTCGTCTCGTTGGCGACGGCCTTCGCAATGAGCGTCTTCCCCGTCCCGGGCGGCCCGTAGAGGAGCACGCCCTTCGGAGCCTCGATGCCCATCCGCTGGAACTTCTCGGGGGTCGTCAGCGGCCACTCGACGCTCTCTTGGACCTTCTGTTTGGGCCCTTCGAGCCCGCCCACGTCGTTCCACGTCACCTTCGGAATCTCGACGAGCACCTCGCGCATCGCCGAGGGTTCGACCTCGCCGAGCGCGCCGCCGAAGTCGTCGTTCTTGACGACCATGCGGTCGATGAGGCTCGGCGGGATGTCCTCCCTGTCGAGGTCGATCTCGGGGAGGTAGCGCCGCAGCGCCTTCATCGCGGCCTCCTTGGTCAGCGCCTCGATGTCCGCGCCGACGAAGCCGTGGGTGTCGTCGGCGAGGTCGTCGAGATCCACGTCGTCCGAAAGCGGCATCCCGCGGGTGTGAATCTGGAGGATTTCCTTGCGGCCCTCCTCGTCCGGCACGCCGATTTCGATTTCGCGGTCGAACCGACCGGGCCGGCGGAGCGCGGGATCCACCGAATCGACGCGGTTCGTCGCCGCGATGACGATAACCTGACCGCGGGCTTCGAGCCCGTCCATCATCGTCAAGAGTTGGGCGACGACCCGGCGTTCGACCTCGCCGGTCACGTCCTCGCGCTTGGGCGCGATGGAGTCGAGTTCGTCGATGAAGATGATGCTCGGGGACTCTTCTTTGGCGTCCTCGAATATCTCGCGGAGCTGTTGTTCGGACTCGCCGTAGTACTTCGAGATGATTTCCGGCCCTGCGATAGAGAAGAAACTCGCCGAGGTCTCGTTGGCGACCGCGCGGGCGAGAAGCGTCTTCCCGGTGCCCGGCGGACCGTGGAGCAACACCCCCTGCGGGGGCTCGATGCCCAGTTTCTTGAATATCTGGGGGTGCTTCATCGGCAGTTCGACCATCTCGCGGACGCGCTGAATCTCGTTGGTCAGGCCGCCGATGTCCTCGTAGGTGATGCCGCCGCCGGCCTTTTCGAAGCCCGAGATTGGCTCCTCGCGGAGCTCCACGTCGGTGTCCTCGGTGACGAGGACGACGCCCTCGGGCTTCGTCTCGACGGCGATGAGCGGAATCGCCTGTCCGGGCGACCGCATAAACGGATGGTTCGTACTCGACATCACCGGGACGATGTCGCGTTCGACCACGGGCCGTTTGAGAATCTGCCGTTTGACCATGCCGGCCGCGTCGGACCCGAACTGCACGCTCGCCTCCTCCGGCGGCGCAAGCACGAGTTTGTCGGCCTTCGTGGCCTCTGCTTTGCGGATGGTGACCCGCTCTCCGATGCCCACGTCGGCGTTCTGCCGCGTGAACCCGTCGATTCGGACCGTATCCGTGTTCCAGTCCTGCCGGTCTGCCCGCCACACCTTCGCGGCGGTCGTTTTTCCTCCCTCGATCTCGATGATGTCTCCCGGCGAGAGCTTGAGATGGAGCAAGGTGTCCGGATCAAGACGGGCGATACCGCGCCCCGAGTCGTTCGGGTACGCTTTCGCCACTTCGAGTTGGACTTCGTTCATGATTACCTCGCGGGGATGCTGATACCTGTGAGAGGCCATCGGATAAGTCCTTCCCCGGTCGGCCCGAGGCACCGTCCTCTCGTGGTTACAGCCTAGCACACCGTAGGGCGGGCGGCTACTAATCCCTGCCGACTGGACAGGGAACGGCGCGTCGATGGCTGGCGTTTTTACGCTCGAACACCACGGTTTACGCATGCGACTCCTCGCGTTCGACGGCCGGATGGGTGCCAGCGGCGATATGCTCCTCGGCGCGCTCGTCGCCGCCGGCGCTGACCCGTCGGTCCTCTCGCCCGTCGAAGACGCCCTCGACGTGACCTATCGCGTCCACGAGGTCGACAAAAACGGTATCCTCGCGACCAAGGTGGACGTGCTCCTCGCGGAGGCCGACGGGGGCGACCCCCGCGGCGAGGGTCACGGCGACGACCACCGACGCCTGCGCGCCGACGGCGACGACGGAGCCGACTCCGACGACGGTGGCGACAGCGACGACGCCGAACACAGCCATCAGCACCAGTACCACCACCACGACCACGCTCACGACGAGGAGCAGACTCACCACGACGGCGACGACAGCCACGAACATTCGCACGGCCACGACCACAGTCACTCGCACTCTCACGACGACCACGACCACAGCCACCCGCACTCTCACGACGACCACGACCACAGCCACTCGCACTCTCACGACAACCACGACCACAGCCACCCGCACTCTCACGACGACCACGACCACAGTCACCCGCACTCCCACGACGACCACGACCACAGCCACTCGCACTCCCACGACGACCACACCCACGCCGAGGGTCACGGTCCGCACCGGACCTACCCCGAGGTCGTCGACCTCGTCGAGTCGATGAATCTCCCGTCGGGCGTCGTCGCGGACGCGACGGCCATTTTCCGCGTGCTCGGCGAGGCCGAGGCCGAGGTCCACGGCACGGACCTCGACGCGACGCACTTCCACGAGGTCGGCGCGGACGACGCCATCGCCGACGTGGTCGGGGTCTGTCTCCTCCTCGACGACCTCGACGTGGACCGCGTCGTCACCGGCCCGGTCGCCGTCGGCGGCGGCGAGGCCGAGATGAGCCACGGAACCTACCCGGTCCCCGCACCCGCCGTGCTCAACATCACCGCGGCGGCCGACTGGTCGGTCCGCGGCGGCCCCGTCGAGGCCGAACTGCTCACTCCCACGGGCGCGGCCATCCTCGCGCACCTCGCCGAGGGCGTCGAGACGCTCCCGTCGATGTCGGTCGAGTCGTCCGGCTACGGGGCCGGCGGCTGGGAGTTCCCCGACCACCCGAACGTCCTCCGCGCGGTCGTCGGCGACGGCGGCTCGCGGCTCGTCCGCGACGAGATTACCGTCCTCGAAACGAACCTCGACGACGCGCCGCCCGAAGTCCTCGGCAGCCTCCAAGCGACCCTGAAAGACGCCGGCGCGCGCGACGTGACCATCGTCCCGACGACGATGAAGAAGTCCCGCCCCGGCCACCTCGTCAAGGTCGTCGTCAAGCCGGAAGACGCCGAGCGCGTCGCTTACCGCCTCGCGGTCGAGACCGGCACGCTCGGCATCCGCGAGCACGGCGCGGGCCACCGCTGGACCGCCCGCCGCGAGTTCGAGACGGCGACGCTCGACATCGACGGCGACGACTACGAGGTAAGCGTGAAGGTCGCCAGCGACGCCGACGGCGTCGTCTACGACCGAAGCGCCGAGTACGACGACGCGCTCGCGGTGGCGAACGAGACCGGGGTTCCCGTCCGTGAAATCATGCGCCGCGCCGTCGACGCGGTGGCGTCAGACGCCGGCGAGTGAGCGATTCGCGGGGCTCCCCGCCCGAGACGCGCCGCCGAAAAAACCGTTCGCGACCGACCCGTCAGGTCACTTCTCGTTGAACTGCGGTCGGGAGTTGAACGGCGCGAACGTCCCCGCGGAGTTGTTCACGTGTATCCACGCGTGGAGACCCCAGTGCCCCGCCGCGAACCCCCATGTGCCGTCGTCACCGTCGCCGTGGAACAGGTCCGGGAACGGGCCGGTGTACGTCTCCTCCTCGTCGAACAGGTACTCCACCGCGCCGAGAATGAGTTCCTCCTTGCCGTTGCCCTCGTTTTTCCCGTAGACGAGCGCGGCGGGCTTCGTGATATCGACCTCGTCGTCGTAGTTCTCGATGATGTAGTGGTGGTTCACGTAGTGGTAGCCCATACCCGGCACGAACGGACTGCCGAGGGCGTAGCCGTCCGCGATTGCCTTCCGAACGTCCGCGTACTTCGAGGTGGTCGCCCGAACCGACGCGAGTTCGCGCTGGAGCGCCCCGCGGTGCGCCGCCGCGGGCGCGGCGAACGCGCCGACCGAGAGCGCGCCGACGCCGAGGGCCTTCAGGTACGTTCGTCGCCCGAGTCCGGGGGTGTGTGATGTGCTCATGCGACACAGAATACGCGTCGGTAGAACGTAGGTATGAATCGGTGAGGGTTCGTCCCGCTGCGCGAGAGCCGCGTTAGCAGGGGATTTCGAGACTCAGCACTCGCCTTCCACTCGGGTCGCGTTCGGCCGCGACGACACCCGTTAGGCGGCCGTTAACGACCCTGAAACCGCTCTCGTTCGGTCTCTCACTCCTCGCGCGAGCGGTGTTCGTCCAACGCCTCGTCGATGCTCAGTTCGCCGCCGGCGACGCGCCGCGCGAGGCCATCGTCGATGGTGCGGTTGTCGGCCGACGCCTCCCGGGAGCGCGCCTTGATGCGCGTCAGTTCGCCCTCGGTCGGCTCTATCTCGCGGGACTCGATGCGCTCGCCGTCCCGGCGGGCGATGTTCACCGCGGCGAGCACGTCGCCCATGCCGCGCGCGCCGCTACCGAGGTACGGCGTCGTCCCGGTCTCGTCGACGAGTTCGACCGCGACGCCGTCGAGTTCGTTGATGAGCTTCGCGCCCTGTAAGCGCGCGCCGTCGCCGATGCGAACCACGGGGTCGACCGCGTCGTCGGTCTCCTCTCGGATGACCTTGACGGCGTCCGCAAGCGGGACGTGGAACGCGGCGACGACCGTCTCGCCCGAGAGGACCGCGATTCCCGGTCTCGTTCCGGGGTCGACGCCGACGACGGTCTGTCCGCCGTCGCCGCGAAGGCTCGCGAGCGCCTCGTCGACGGCCCGGCGCACGTCGTCGCCCGTGGCGGTCACGCGAGTCACGGTTCCGTCGGAGCCCGTGCCGTCGAGGTCGTCGTCCGGGCCGGTGAGGAGGACGCGCGCCCGCTCGGGAAGCGAGTCGCCCGGCTCGACGGTCGTAAACGTGACACCTCGGCTCCGGAGTTCGGACACGGCCTCGTGGTAGAGGTCGAAGTCCGCGGTGGCGACGACTATCACGGGAGCCTCTTGGCGACGGCGACGAATAAAGCGTTGTGCGCGAGGCGCTCGCGGCGGTCGGTAGCCGGCGTCGGCTCGGTGACGCGCGATGCCGAAGCGCGCCGGCGGCGGCCCGGCGACGACTGGGGTGGACCGGGGTCTTTTTCGGCCGGTGGCACTCACCTCCTGACGTGACAGAGTCAGTCTCCACCGGCTGTGACGCGCTCGACGACCTCCTCGACGGCGGGTTCGAACGCGGCACCGTCACGCAGGTGTACGGTCCCTCCGCGGCCGGCAAGACCAACGTCGCGCTCTCGGCGGCGGTCCGGGTCGCCGCCGCGGGCGGCACCGTCGTCTACATCGACACCGAGGGTCTGTCGGTCGACCGCTTCCAACAGCTCGCGGAGGCGGTCGCCCCCGAGGACGTGGAGTCTGTGACCTCGCGGCTGATGATAAGCGAGGCGTACGACTTCGAGGACCAAGCGCAGGCCGTCCGCGACGCCGAGGAGTTCGCCGCCAGCGCCGACCTCATCGTCCTCGACTCCGCGACCGGCTTCTACCGGCTCGAACGGACCGCCGAGGGCGACGGCGGCGAGGCGCTGCGCCGGGTCGCCCGGCAGGTCACCCACCTGCTGTCGCTCGCGCGCAAACATGACCTCGCGGTCGTCCTGACGAACCAGGTGTACGCCGACCCCGACTCCGACCGGACGCGCGCGCTCGGCGGCCACACCCTCGAACACTGGACCGGGACCGTCGTCCGCCTCGACCGCTTCCGCGGCGGCAACCGCCGGGCGACGCTGGAGAAACACCGCGCGAAACCCGCCGGGGAGACGGCGACGTTCAAGATAACCGACCGCGGACTCTCAGCGACTGACGTGTAGAAAAGGGGTCGACGCGGCCGGGGAGATGACCCGGCCGAATCCCGCTCCTGTCTCCGATTTCCGTTCCCGTTCTCGTTCCCGTTCGGGCGCGCCGGTGAGTGCCGGCGAGGCTACGACTTACAGCTCGTTGAGCTTGCGGAGCAGCTGGCCGCGGTAGCGCTCGTCGGCCTCGAAGCCCTTGACTTCGAGCACGTTGCGTTCGAGCTTGTCGAGCGCGACGTGGAACGCGTGTTCCGCGCCGTAGCCCTCGCCGCTGCCCGCCAGTTGGCCGTGGCTCGTGCGGAGCCGAATCTGGCACTGGATGAGCGGCGTGCCGCGGAGTTTCTCTTTGTGCTCGTGGAAGCGGACGTGGGCGTGGAGCACGCTCATCCGCTGGTACTTGTCCGCGACCTCGGTGATAGCCGAGTTGATGTCGGCGCGGCTCAGCGTCTCGATGAGGCCGATGTTCGTGACCTGCACGTCCATCTGCTCCTCTTCGGTGTAGGTGAGCGCGCGGAGCACGTCGGTCTTCGTCACCACGCCGAGCACCTCGCCGTCGTCGTCGGCGGGCGTGACGACGAGGCCGGCGATGTCGTTTTCCAGCATGCGCGCGACCGCGTCGCGGACGCTCTCTTCGGGCGTCGCCGTGCGCGCCGGACTGGTCATCAGGTCGTAGACCGGGAGGTCGAGCATCCGGTCGGTGTCGCCGCGGCGGTCCTGCTTGCCCTGCCGACCCTCGTCGCGCACCATGAACTCGACGAGGTCGTAGGTGGTCAGGATACCCTCGAGGCGGCCCTCGTCGTTGACGACCGGCAGCCGCGAGACGCCGTGTTCGCGGAGGCGGTTGATGGCCTGCCCGAGGTGGTCGCGCTCGCCGACGGTGACCACGTCGTCGGTGTAAATCTGCTCGACGGTCAGCGCGTCGAGATTGTCGAGGACGGCTTCGAGGATGGCGTCCTGCGTGATGATGCCGTACTGTTTTTCGCCCTCGTAGACCGGCGCGACCTTCGTGTCGCCCTCGACGAGCATCCGCGCGACCTCGCGCACGTTCTCGTGGCGGTCTATCTTGGGAACGGCCTTCGTCAGCGCGGCCGCTTTGGTGTTGTCTTCGACGTGCGAGTTGATGAGCTGCTTCTCACCGATGACGCCCGCGTACTCGCCGTCGTCCTGAACGATGATTCCCTTAGGGTTTTCCCGCTCGAAGATGGAGCGGACTTTGCCTAATCGCTCGTTAACGTCGACCTCGATGAAATCAGGAGTGGCGATATCAGCAATATCCATAATACATCCTTACATACAACGCCTCGTCTCTTGAAGGTTCGTCCCGTTTCCATCCGCTAGGAAGGACCGAAATCGCAAGGCCACGACGGGGCTGAAGGCGCGAATTCCGACGGCAGACGGTCTATGACCATTGGTAACACTCCTGTTTCGATGAATATCACCGTTTCTTGCCGACGCGTCGGCCGGTGCTGTCGGCCGCGAGGGGCAGTACTGTCATTCGATTGCCAGCCGTTGTCGGGTCATCTCGGGGGCGACAGCCGGTCTCGCCCCCGCCGAAAGCGAACCAGTTAGTTCCCCGAATTCGGCGGTAGTCCCGGCCTAACCGGCCGAATTCGGATATCTAGTCGCTCCATACTTACAGCCGTTCCTACCGTTCAGTATTTCCAGAGAATGGCGTCTCCTGACAAGAACTCCCAAACTGACCGCCTCGATGGCGAAGAATCGTTCCGAGCAGACGGTGCCGGCACCGCCGAACTGGTCCCCACGACCGGGCCGGAGGCGATGGCCGCCCGCGCGAGTGAACTCCCGGTCCCCGCGTCGGACCGCATCGAATACGGCCCCGCCGACCCCGTCGCCGACGACGGCGCGGACGACGACCGCCCGGAGACGCTCCGGGAGGCCGTCCTCCGCGAAGTGAAGGCGTTCTTCGCTGAAGTCGACGACGAGACGGCGTTCGCGCCGGCTCCCTCCGAAGCGTTCATCGAAGACCAGTTCTTCGACTTCTCGTTCCTCGAAGGCGTCGAGACCGTCGAACACTACTGGGTGAACAAGCCCTTCGCGTTCGTCTCCATCCTGTACGACCACGAGAAGCGCGAACACCGGTACCACGTGAGCGAGCCGCGGCTCGACGACTTCGAGGACTTCGTGCGCGACGACCTGACGAAGATTCTGCGCAACAGCCTCTTGTACCGCGACCTCGACGCCGACGGCGACCGCGAGGACGTGTTCGACGACGAGGCCCGCGACATCATCTCCGAACACGCCGCGACGGTCGAAGACGGGTCGCTCTGGAAGCTGTTTTACTTCCTGCTGCGCGACTTCATCCACTTCGGCCGCATCGACCCCGTGATGCGCGACCCCGGCATCGAAGACATCTCCTGTGACGGCGACGACGTGCCCGTCTACGTCTTCCACAGCGTCTACCGGGACGTGCCGACGAACGTCGTCTTCGACGACGGCGACCTCTCGTCGTTCACAATCCGCCTCGCGCAACGCGCGGGCAAGCAAGTGACCGTCTCCGACCCGCTCGTGGACGCGAGCCTCCCGGACGGCTCCCGCGTCCAGTTGACCCTCGGCTCTGACGTGGCCACCCGCGGGTCGAACTTCACCATCCGGAAGTTCTCGGACGTGCCGCTGTCGCCGGTCGACCTCGTGCGCTGGAACACCTTCAGCGTCGAGCAGATGGCGTACTTCTGGCTCGCCATCGAGAACAACCGCTCGCTCATCTTCGCCGGCGGCACGGGCTCCGGGAAGACCACCTCGATGAACGCGGTGTCCTTTTTCGTCCCCGGCCACGCGAAGGTCGTCTCCATCGAGGACACGCGCGAAATCACCCTCCCGCACGACAACTGGATTCAGTCCGTCACCCGCGACACGTTCACGGCGGACGGCCGCGGCGAGGTGTCGATGTACGCGCTCTTGCAGGCCGCGCTCCGACAGCGTCCCGAGTACCTGCTGGTCGGTGAGATTCGCACGGAAGAGCGCGTCGCCCTGACGTTCTTCCACTCCATCGCCACGGGCCACACCGCGTACACGACGTTCCACGCCGACTCCTCGGAGGGCGTGGTCCACCGCATGCGCAACGAGCCCCTCGGCGTGCCCGCCCAGATGCTCTCTGACCTCGACATCATCTCGGTCCAAAAGCAGATTCACCTCGACGGCGACCGGACCCGCCGGAACATCGCCGTCACCGAAATCGCCGGCGTCGACGACGACGGCGAGGTCCAACTCCGCGACGTGTTCAAGCGCAACCCCGAGAACGACGCCCACGAGCGCGTCGGTGACTCGGTCGTCCTCGACGAAATCGCCGCCGAGCGCGGCTGGACGAAGGCCGACCTCAACTACGAACTCGACGTTCGCGCCGATGTGCTCCGGTACATCGCCGCCTCGGGCGTCGACGACTACCTGACCGTCTCGGCGGTGATTCGCCGCTTCGAGCGCGACCGCGAGGGCCTCCTCGCGAACGTCTACGCCGAGACCTCGCTGGTCTCCGTCGACGAGGCCGACGAGAGCGACGCCGATGACGCGGCCGCAGCCGACGGAAACGACGCCGCGGCCGACGAGAGCGACGACGAAATCGAGGTCTCGCCCGAGACCGAACGCCTGCTCGCGGACCTGTTCGATATCGAGTTAGCTGTCGATGCGGACGACGATGCCGACGACGGTGAGGTGGCTGACGCCGCCGAGGCGGAGGCCGCCCCCGCCCCCGACGCCGACGAACGCGAAGCCGCTACCCCCGACGCCGCCGACGAATCCGATGACCCCGACGATGTCGGGACCGACTGGGAAATCGTCGGTGACGACGCCGACGCCGGCGCAGACGACGCGGAAGCCGATTCCGCTGTCGTCGCGGACGCCGTCGAGTTCGACGAAATCGCGGCGGCCGGCCCCGCGCCGGCCGATGACGCTTCGGACGCATCGGATGCTTCGGACGCATCGGACGCGTCGGCCGACGACCCCGACGAAGCCGACGAGACCGCGACCGACGACGACCGGGAGGCCGACGATGCCCGCTGACTCGTCGACCTCGGTGCCCCTGCCCGACTACGAGGTCGAGCAGTACTTCCCGCGCGAACACTTCGACGAGTCGCCCGAGGAGGTCAAGCGGCTCCGCCAGCGCTACGGCTACGTCCGCACGTACTTCAAGCGCCACCCGGCGGGCCACCGCGACCTCCAGCGCTGGCTGAACCAGACCCGCGTGGGCACGACCTACGACCTGTATCTCACCCAGTCGATGAGGCTGGCGCTCGTCACCGCGGCGTTCGGCTCGCTCGTCGGTCTCGCGCTCACGTTCGTCCTCGCGCGCACGGGCGTGCTGGCAAACGCGTCGAGCCCCGTGAGCCTCGGCGTCGCGGCGGGGTACGTCGCCCCGCTTGCCCCCTACAAGGTGCCCATCCTCGGCGCGGCCCTCGTCGCCCTCGTCGGCGGATTAGCGGCCGCCGGGACCTACTACGCCCGGTACTACCTCCCCAAGAGCCGCGCCGAGATGCGCGGCCGCAGCATCGACATCCTGCTCCCGCACGCCATCGTCTACATGTACGCGCTCAGCCACGGCGGGATGAGCTTCCTCGAAGTCATCCGCTCCGTCGCCGACGCGCCCGACTACGGCGAGGTGTCCAGCGAGTTCGAGATGATCGCCCGCGATATGGACCTGTTCGGCAACGACCTGTTCACGGCGCTCCGCAACTCGCGGAACCTGACGCCCTCGATTAACTTCGAGCAGTTCCTCGACGACCTGCTTTCGGTCCTCGACTCCGGCGGCGACGTGGCCGCCTTCCTCGACCGCGAGTCCGCGACGTACCTCGAAGAGGCCCGCGACGAACAGGAGGACTTCATCGAGACGCTGTCGATGCTCTCGGAGGTGTTCGTCGCCGCGTTCGTCGCCGCGCCGCTCCTACTCATCGTCACGCTGATGGTCATCAGCTTCCTCGGCGGCGACACGCTCGTCCAACTGTACGCGCTGAACTACCTCATCTTCCCGCTGGGGATGGGGCTGTTCCTGCTCCTCGTGGACGTGCTCTCCTCGCCGTACACGCAGGACACGGTCCGGACGAAACACGACGTGACCGTCCTCGAAGAGATTCGGACGGTCGCGGTCGACTTCCTCGGCGCGATTCGCCGCGAAATCCAGCGCGCCCGCGAAGCCCGCTGGGGGAGCGACGACATCGCCTCCGACGGCGGCTTCGTCGACGAGCGACTCGACGACTACCGCCTCGAAAACGCGGTGTACGAGCTTCGGACGCTCATCGGTGACCCGCTGGACATCATGCGCCGCCAGCCGTACCTCTCGACGGTCGCCACGGTTCCCCTCGCGCTCCTGTCGGTCGTCGCCGTCTACGCGCTCGGCCTCGCGACGCCGACCCTCGACGCCATGCTCGCGAACCCGTACAACACGACGGTCTGGTACGTCGTCCTCCCGTTCGCCATCGTGGCGGTCCCGCTGACGGTGTTCCACGAGCTACGGACCCGCCGCGAGCGCACGCTCGAACGGCGCTTCCCCGACACGCTGAACCTGCTGTCGAGCGCCAATCAGATGGGTATCTCGCTGGTCGAGTCGCTCGCGCTCGTCTCCCGCTGGTCGACCGGCGCGCTCGCGGACGAACTCCGCGCGCTCCGCAACGACATCCGCTGGAACCACGACGCCCACGCGGCGCTCATGGCGTTCGCCACCCGGCTCAACGTCCCGCAGCTCTCGCGGGTCATCCGACTCATCGCCAGCGGCGGCCGCACCAGCGGCGACCTCTCGCGCGTCCTCAGCGTCGCCGCGGAGGACACCCGCAACCGCTACAAACTGGAGAAGTCCCGCCGTCGCGCGATGGGCTCGTACATCGCCATCGTCGTCATCGGGTACTTCGTCTACCTGTTCGTCATCCTGATGCTCGGCGCGAGCTACCTCGGCCCCCTCGCCGAGATGTCCGCGCCCGCGACGGCGTCGAACGGACAGTCGCTCCCCATCGGCATCTCGTCGGTGCCGCTGGCGAACTTCCACGTGGTGTTCTTCCACTCCGCGCTGATTCAGGCGGTCGGCAGCGGGCTCCTCGCCGGCAAACTGGCCGACAACAGCGCCCTCAGCGGGCTGAAGTACGCCCTCGGACTGTCCGCGCTGGCGCTCGTCGCCTTCGCACTGGTGTAAGGCCATGACTCACAACACTCCCCCCAAACACACGGAATCACCCCGCAGGCACGCACTGCGCGGGTTCGTCGCGGGCGCGGCCCGCCGCGGCTCGCACCTCCGCGGTGACCGCCGCGGGGCCTCGGCCATCCTCGGCACGATGCTCGCGTTCGCGCTCGTCGTCTCGCTCGTTGCGATGGTGCAGGTCTCGGCGGTCCCCGCGTGGAACCAACAGACCGAGTTCGAACACCTCACGGCCGCCGAGACCGACTTCGCCGCGTTCGACGAGAGCGTCTCGAAGGCGGTCGACGGCCGGCAGACCCGCGCGACCCTCGACGCCGGCGTCGACTACCCGACCCGCGCGCTGTTCGTCTCGCCCGCCGCCGGCTCCGGCAGCCTCCGGACGACCGACCCCGCGACGGCCCGCATCTCCGGCGCGGTCGCGACCGGCGAGACCGGCAGCTACTGGGACGGCTCCGAACACGCGTTCGACACCCAGCAGTTCGTCTACCGCCCCGACTACCGGTACCTCCAGAGCGAACCGTCGCTCGTCCACGAGGGGACCGCGCAGTACACCGCCTACGCGGGTAGCGAGGTCGGCGCGACCCAGTCGCTCGTCGACGGCACCAAGGTGTCGCTCGTCTTCCTCGAAGGCGACATCGACACCGCGACGAGCGAGGCGACCACCTTCGGCGTCGTCCCCCTGAGCGCCGGCACCGACTACATCACCGTCACCGACGCGGGCGCGCCAATCACCATCTCGGTCCCCACTCGGCTCTCCGAAGACGCGTGGCGCGACCTGCTGGCGGACGAGCCGAACGTCCGCTCTATCGCCTACGCGACCGGCACCGATTCCAACACCCTGACGGTCGAACTCGAACCCGGCAAGACCTACGACCTGCGGCTCTCGCGGGTCGGCATCGACACCCCCGGCGCGCTCCAAGCACCCGCCTACATCGTCGACGTCGAGGGCGACAACGCCGTCGTCCCGCCGGGTGCGAGCCACCGGGCCGTCGTCGAGGTCCGCGACGCGCAGAACAATCCCGTCCCCAACGCGGTCGTCACGGCCAGTCCCGGCCTGACCGCCGAAAGCGGGCGCATCGTCGCACGTGACACCGGCACCGTCTCGACCGTCACCGATTCGGACGGCCGCGCGACGTTCGTCTACACCGCGACCGGAAGCGTCGACGGCGTCGTCAACGACGCGTTCGACGTGGTCGTCAAGGACGCCGCGGGCGCGACCGTCGACCGCGTGACCTTCGACGTGCAGCTCCGCGAAGGCGGCGTCACCGACCCGCTCCGCGGGCTCGTGGCCGCCGTCGACGACCCCGACTTCGTCTACGCGGACGTCGACGGCAACGGCGAGTTCGACGGCGCGGACTACCGCGTCAACGACACCGGCACGGGCGGCGACGTGAAATACGACGCCGGAACCGACCGGCTCGTCGTCCCGCCGAGCACCGGGACCATCGTCTCCGACCGCGACATCACCCTCGCGGGCGACGGGGTCTCGCTCCACGTCGACACCGTCGCCACCGGCTCGCACAGCCGGGTCGACATCGACGCCGGAAGCGGCTCGCTGGCCGCGGTCGGCGTGAGCGTCACCTCGGTGTCGGGCCAGGACATCACCGTAACTGCGGGCGACGAAATCGACCTCTCCGGCGCGTCGGTCACGCAGGGAAGCAAAGCCAGCCTCTCCATCGAGGCCGGCGGCGACATCGACCTCGACAACGCCGGGGTGACGGTCGCACAGGACAGCAACAGCCTCCGTATCGTCTCGACGAACGGCTTCGTCAGCGCCCGGAGCGCCGACATAAGCGGGAAGGGCGACATCCGAATCGACGGCGCGGACGGCGTCGATCTCGCCGGGGCCGGCCTCTCGGGGGTCAAGGACAACGGCGCGCTCGACGTCGTCTCCGCGCGCGGCGGGGTCAACCTCAACGGCGTGGTCATGCTCGGCGACGGCGACATCGTCGTCGACGCCGAGGGCAACGTCTTCGTCGTCGGCGCGAACATCGCCTCGACCAAGACGGACGTGGTGATAACCTCCGACGGCGGGATGGTCAGCGGACGCGAGGCCGCCATCTCCGCCGAGGACGACGTGGTCATCACCGCGGCGGTCCGCATCTACCTGCCCGACTCCTCCATCGAAGACGAGGACACGCCAGAACTGAACGCGCCCGAAGTGGAGGTCTGAGCCATGTCTCGCCTCTCTCTCGACTCCCGCGGCGTCTCGGAAATCCTCGGGCTGGTCTTCGCGTTCGGGCTGGTCGTGTCGGTCATCGCGGTGGTCCAACTCGCGGGCACCCCCGTCTGGACCGCCGGCGATGAAGCCGACCACAGCGCCAGCGTCTCGACGGACCTCGCGTCGCTCGACTCGCAGGTGTTCCGCGCCTCCGGCGTCGAGTCCGGCAGCCGCGTCGCGGTCGACTCGGACGTGTCGTACCCCGAGCGGTATCTCGTGGTCTCGCCGCCCGACAGCGTCGGGACGTTCCGGGTCGACGGCGCGGACACCGTGACGGTCACGGGCGTCTCCGCGGTCGGTCCCGAAGCGGTGTTCTGGGACGGCACGACCCGCACCTACGAGACCGGAGCCATCGTCTACGAGGCCGACTACGCCGAGCGCGACGAGGCGCGGATGGTGCTCGAAAGCGGCGTCTCGTACCTCGAAACCGACGGGACCCCCGTCGTTCACCGCCAGTCGCTCGTCCGCGGCACGACCGTCACGCTCGTGTTCTTCGAGGGCGACCTCGACGGCCACACGACCGCCGGCGACACCGTGGCTCTCGCGCCCGTCTCCGTGCGCTCCGAGTCGCTGCCGGTGTACAGCGCCACCGACCCGGTGCGCATCTCGGTGCCGACCTACCTCTCGGAGGACGCGTGGGTCGAGCTCATGGCCGAGGAACCCCACGCGCAGGTCGTCTCCTACGCCGCCAGCGGCGACCACGCGGTCGTCACTATCGAACTCGACGCGGGCGTCCGCTACGACTTCCGCGTCGCCCGTCTCGGCGTCGGCGAGGCCGTCGAACCCGACCCCGCCGCCTACGCGGTCGCGGTCGAAGGCGAGGACGCCGCGGTCCCCTCGGGCGGCCGCGAGACGCTCACTGTCCGCGCGTTCGACCGTTACGGCGCGCCCGCGGCGGGCGCGACGCTGACCGTCAGCCCGTCGACCCCGCTCGGCGGCACCGTCGCCCCGACCGCCGGGGCGACCGCCGTCACCGACGAGTCCGGCCGCGCGAGCTTCACGTACACCGCGCCCGACGACGTGACCGAAATCGAAGGCGACACCGTCACCGTCACCCTCGACGGGGCGTCCGGCCCCGGCGCGACGGTCACCATCCCGCTGGAAGTCCGCGGGACGGGCGAGAGCTACGAGGTCCGAAACACCACCGCGTCGACGCCGGAGCCCGAAGACGACTTCGACATCGACGACGGCGAGGTCGTCCCGTCGGACGCCTTCACGGGCGAGTTCAAACTGCTCGGCAGCGCTATCACGGACGGGTGGCACGACGTGCCCGTCTCCGTCACCTTCGTCGTCGACGGCGAGCCGCACCACTCGGCGGACTGGGACAACGTGAACGACCGCCGGTCGCACTCGTTCAGCGTGGCCGGCGACGCCGGTGACTCGCTCGCCATCATCGCCGCCACCGACGGCTACGTCACCGCCGACTCGTCGGTCGACCACCGACAGGTCGCGGTCCTCCGCGACGGCGACCGGGTCCCGAAGATACGGGGCTACAACGGACAGGACGACGCCGCCGAGTTCGTCGCACCCTACATCAGCGACGACGGGAAGACGATGGAGCTCGACAGCAACCAGGCCATCTTCCTGTTCGAACTCGGAACGACTGACACGCACAGTCCCGCGTTCGATATGCAGGACGTGGTCATCCTCGTGACCCTCTGGGAGGACGGGGAGGGAGGCGACTGAGTCGGCCGCCACCAACACCACTCGCGCTCGTCAGGAGCGCCGACCCATTCTTTGGTCTTTTTTCCCGCCGCGTCCGCACGGCCGCCGTATCGTTAACATCCGCGTCGCCGTAGGGTCGCGCATGTCGTTCGACCCCGACCGCGTCTCGACGGTCACGTTCGACTCGTACAGCACGCTCGTGGACGTCGACGCCGCCGAGAAGGCGCTCGCCGCGCGCGTCGACGACCCCGAACCCGTCTCGAAGCTGTGGCGGGCGCGGTCGCTCGAATACACCTTCGTCGGCAACCACGTCGACGAGTACGAACCCTTCTACGAGGTCAACCGCGCGGCGCTCCAGTACGCGCTGGAGGCCCACGACGTGTCCGTCTCCGCGAGCGAGCGCGACGCGATTCTCTCGGTGTACCACGAACTCGACGTGTTCGACGACGTGCGCGACGCGGTCGGTCGCCTCCGCGACGCCGGCTACGACTGCTACGTCGTCTCCAACGGGAACCCCGAAATGCTCGATTCGATGGTCGACCACGCCGACATCCGCGACCTCCTCGACGGCGTCGTCAGCGCCGACGAGGTCGGAGTGTTCAAACCCGACGCGGAGATTTACCGCCACGCGGCCGCCCGGACCGGGACGCCCATCGACGAGATCGCCCACGCGACCGCCGGCTGGTTCGACGTGATGGGTGCGCAACACGCCGGAATGCAGGGCGTCTGGGTCGACCGGAAAGCGTCGCCGTGGGAACCGTTCGGCCCCGAGCCAGACATCACCGTTCCCGACCTCACGACGCTCGTCGAGGCGCTCGCCGGCGGCGGCCCGAGCGCGGCGGACTGACGCTCGCGGCTCCCGCCGCGCCCGAGACGGAGCGTGGCATATACTCACAATACTATTACTGCTGGCCGCACATCTATCCGGATGGAACGGCGGCGCGTGAAAGGCGGGATTCTGGCCGCTATCGGGTTCGTTCTATCTCCGCTTTCGTGGTGGAACGACCTCGTGGTCAACCTCCCGCTGGCCTACGCGTTCGGCGTCGCGGTGAGCCTCATCTCCAGAAGCTGGTTCCTTCCGGGCGTCGTCGCGGGCTACTGGCTGACGAACGTCATCGGGTTCGTCCTGCTTCACAAGGGCGCGGTCGACGCAGTCTCGGCCGAGTCACATCCGTACACCGCCCGACGGTTCACCAAGGATTTCGCTATCTCGGTCGGCTACACCGTGCTCGTGGTGCTGTTGGTCTGGTTCGGGTTCCTCAGCGTTCCCGACGGCCTGCTCGCGGCGCTCGGTCGCTGACTTCGGTCGGGTCGGTCGGGCCGGCGCTCGCCGTGAAAAAATAGCTCCGAGCCGACCCGGTGGTGGGTCCGAGTCGGCCGGTAGTCGGCGGTTCAGTTCTCCGTTTCGTTATGGATGGGTGTCTCGGTCGGCGGTGCTGTTTCCGTGTCGTCGTCAGTGGTTGTCGTTCCGTCGTCAGTAGTCGTCGTTTCGTCGTCAGTGGTCGTTGGTTCCGGTTCGTCAGTGGTCGTCGTTTCGTTGTCAGTGGTTGTCGTCTCCGGTTCGTCAGTAGTCGTCGTCTCCGGTTCGTCAGTGGTCGTCGTCTCCGGTTCGTCAGTGGTCGTCGTCTCCGGTTCGTCAGTGGTCGTTGGTTCCTCCGTCGTCGGTTCCTCACCGACGGTCACGACTGCGTCGTCGGTGACGGGCGTGCCGTTGACCGTGTACGGGCCGTCTTCAGTTCCGTTGGAGGTGAGGAAGTCGAGCGTCTGGTTGTCGTTGGTGTCGAGGTGCGCCTGCGCCGTGAGGTTCACGCTCTCGTTCTCGCTCAGCGGTTCGAGGAGCGGCACGGTGACGTTCTCCTGCGGGCCGGAGTCGAGGTAGTCGGTCGCGCCGACCACGGAACCGTTCTCGTCGAGGATGGCGATGTAGCCACCGTCGGAGAGGTTCGCGCTCGCGACGGTCACGTTCGTGCCGTCGGACTCCTGGTCATCGAACTGGAGCGTCGCGGTCGGCTCGTCGGTTCCGTTTGTCGGCTCCTCGCTGACGGTCACGACTGCGTCGTCGGTGACGGGCGTGCCGTTCATCGTGTACGGACCGTCCTCGGTCCCGTTGGAGGTGAGGAAGTCGAGCGTCTGGTCGTCGTTGGTGTCGAGGTGTGCCTGCGCGGTCAGGTTGGCACTCTCGTTCAGCGGTTCGAGGAGGGGTACGGTGACGTTCTCCTGCGGGCCGGAGTCGAGGTAGTCGGTCGCGCCGACCACGGAACCGTTCTCGTTGAGGATGGCGATGTAGCCGCCGTCGGAGAGGTTCGCGCTCGCGACGGTCACGTTCGTGCCGTCGGACTCCTGGTCGTCGAACTGGAGCGTCGCGGTCGGCTCCTCGGGTTCGGGTTCGGGCTGTTCGCCCACGGTGAGCGTCGCCAGCTCGCCGAAGTCGCGCGTCTCGACCCCGTGGATGTACGTCCCGTCTTCGAGGTCCGTCGTGTTGACGTCGAACTCGATGGTCTCGGTCTCGTTCGGGTTCAGCGCCCAGCCGGTCCGTTCGACCACGTCGCCTTCGAGCCGGAACTCGACGCACTGAATCATCGGCACGTCGTTCGGATTGGTGATATCGGCCGACACCGTCACCGGCTCACCGGCTTCGACGCCGGACGGCGCGGAGAGATTGCTCACTCCGAACGACTCGTAAGTTCCGTTGCTCGGGTACGTGCAGTACTGTGTCTGCGTCTGTGTCTGCGTCTGTTCTTGTACCTGTGCCTGCTGTGTATCGACCGCCGCCAGACCGGTCCCCGACGCCGCCGCGACGAGGGCGACGACGACGAGGACGCTGGCGATACGTGTTCGTGTGCTCATGTGTCTGCGATGACAATCTACCGACGCCGCCGGCAAAAGCTGACGAGATAGTTTCAATAGTTTCGCGCGTTGGCTGTCAACTTACCTGACGGTGTAGACGGTTAGTCTGTCTCTGATTCCGATACTGGTGGCCTCTCGGCCGATTTTTCTGCAACAGTTCACCAAACACGATGTTTCACGCGAGACGCTACGCGTTAACTGTCAGAAAATCGAGTTTGTCGCCAATGCTAACGGGGTAGCTTCTCGTTTATTCGAACGTCCTGACAGTTTGAGTGACGCGGCCGACTGAGCGTTTCGAAACCGGGACGGTGTCGAATCGCTGGCTGTCTCCGCATCCCCGGAGACGAAATATCCGATTTCCGAACCGGATTCTGATTGGCTCGTTACGTTGAGTAGTATGTCCTAATATCGGTATTATCGTTACATTCGAGTACGTATTCGGGGAATGACACACTATATCCAAAACTTCATGTATCTGTGCCGTATTGGGCTGTGTATGAGCGAATCCACCGAGAATTCGCGGATTGCACCGTACACGGAGTACTCGCGCACCCGTTCGCGGTGCCCTCGATGCGGGACCTCGGTCCCGAAGGAGGCGGTCGGCGACGCGCTGTGTGCGAGCTGCAAGACGGACGTCTCCATCTGATGAGCACGGCCGCACCACACAGTTCCGACGAATTGGCGGATGCGCCCGTGTTCGACCTCGAATGCATCTATGACGACCCGGAGAACCCGAGCGAACTGACGGTGTTCTCCCCGAAATCCGAGGAGTTGACCACGTCGTGGATTACGGTCGACCGCGGGAGCGCCGTCTCGCTCGACGAAATCGCGTAGGCGTCGGCGGGCGGGTTCTTTTGTTTTTGAGGTGTGACTTCCTCCCTCAGTTCCACGGATGTCTCGCTCGCTAAGCATGCGAGATGTGAGACGGTCAGTGGGCGGATTCGAACATACACCCGCCCGCGCAGTCCAGTGATTATAGCCCACAATGGGTCGGAAGACGGTGCGGCACGAAGTGGTGAAGCGTGACCCTCCTCGGCAGTACCTCCTGACGTGAGTCCGCTTCAGAGGCAATCGATGAGCCGACAAATGAAACCCGAACGCGCCGTCGAACAGTATCTCAAAGAACGGAAACTAACGAGTGTGGGCGTTTGGCATCTGCTGACCGCTTTCGACCAGAGGGTTAATACGATTACTTCGTAAATCATAGCCAAGGAACCTTTGTCTATGTCGGCAGAAGCTCAAAATGTGAATTCGATGGATAAGGATGATGTGTTGAGGGTTTTGGAGCAGTATGCGCTTGAAGAGCTGGAGGCAAATTTGGTGACGTTTTATCTTGATACTGTTGGAGTGGATTATTCCGGCTCAGACTTCCTCAATAATGTCACATCTCTGGCTACTGACCAAGATATCTCCAAGATCGTTCAGACTCTGTTCGGTAGGACGCCCGAGAGTATTTCGCTCAATTCGGTATTGAGAGTATTCGAACTAGCTGTTGAGGAGGAAGAACGCGAGATTAACGGTGTGTATTACACACCTGAGAAGGTTATAAACTATATCCTTGAGCAAACAATTCATGGTGACGATACAGTCTGTGATTGTGCCTGTGGTGCAGGCGCATTCTTGGTTCAGGTTACCACTCATCTTCACCAGATAACCGATAAGTCAATTAAAACCATCATCCGTGAGAACGTGTATGGCTCCGATATTCTGGAGAATAACGTTCGAGAAACTAAAATTGCGTTATCGCTCTTAGCAGCAGAAAACGGGGAACTTGTGGATAATAATGACTTCAATATTATCCAAGCCGATGCGCTCCGACAGGATTGGAATGATGCCTTCCCTGAGATTGCTAATGATGGCGGATTTGATGTTATAGTTGGAAACCCACCATATGTTAATATCCAGACGATGGATGAAGAAATAAAGAAACATGTTTTAGACCAATATGACACAGTTCAATCAGGGAATTTCAACACATATATTCCCTTCATCGAGTTAGGCATTGAGCTGATTAATGAAGGAGGAAAAGTCGGATATATACTTCCACTGAATTACTTTACAACACTGACGGGAGAGGACCTCCGAGAGTATTTACAAAATGGCAAGTATGTGTCCGAAATAGTCGATTTCGGGGACACATTGTTATTTGACGACGCATTAACGTACACTGCGATTTCCATATTCTCCAAAAGCAGCAAAAGTAGCTTTGATTATATTAAGGTTGACTCCGTTGATGACCTCAACAGTCTCCCCGACCGAGATTTCATCGATATAAAATATTCCTCTATTGATTCGGAAAAGTGGAGGTTGCTAGATGAAGATGAGTTTGGCAATATTCGGAAGATAGAGTCCTTCCGGCCTCTGGATGAAGTCTCTGGAATCCATACGGGAATTGCAACGCTCAAAGATAGCGTGTACATCGTAGATGCGGTCGACCTCGATAACGAGTATTTCACGATAACATACGAAGGAGAAACATATAGAATCGAGAAAGAGATCACAGAAGAACTTGTGAAGATCTCTGCAATTGAGGCTTCCTCTGACTTGAAAAACAACGCAAAACGGATTATCGTCCCCTATAAAAAGCAGATTCAACGGACACTCACTGGGGACGGCAAGCAGGTGGAGACGATTATAATCCCTGAAGATGAATTGAAAGAGGAATTCCCGGGGACGTACGAGTATCTTGAGGCAGCCCGCGACGAACTCGCAACTCGTGAGAAAGGCGATGGTGCCGATTACGAGCCATGGTATAGATATGGTCGGGAACAGGGGTTAGAGTATATCGGTGAGAGGCTTTATACACCAACATATAGCAGTGGACCGAAGTTCCTCCATCATGAGACGGAGTATTCGTTGTTCGCGAATGGCTATGCTGTTTTCCCAAAAACGGTTGATATTGAGATACTTGAGCGAATTCTGAATTCGAAAGTGATGGATTACTATATCCGCAACACGAGTAAAGAGATTCAAGGCGATTTTCAATGTTATCAAAAGAATTTCATTAGGAAGTTTTCTGTTCCCGAATTCTCCTCATCGGAGAAAGATGAACTGATATCCCTATCGGACCAAAAAGAGATTGATCAGTACCTTATCAAAAAATATGGTCTGAGTTTAGAAGTCAGTAATTGAAGATTCCGAGTCGTCTGTCTCGGCTTTCTTGTCAAAGTCGTGAATTTGCGAGTACCGTCTTTTATAATCGCTTAGTAGCTTCTCGAAGAAATTCTCGACAGAGATTACATTAGAACCGTATATTTCAGCAAATTCCGGCGTGACGAGTCCCTGTTCAACACACTCATCAATATCGTCCATGATTCGGGGAGGAGATTGCTCGAAATCAACAATAAGTAGACACATAGCTTCGTATTTCCACTTTTCATCCTCTGGAGTTTCACGACCGCTAAGAGACGAGTAACTGCTTATGAATTTTTGAATATCAAAATTCTCTGAACGCTCGACAATATTTTTCTGTTTTGCTGATGAGTCGTACCCCCTTTTTGGGAGTAGGAAAAAGTACCCGAGGGGGAGATATGGGAATCGGTTATGGAGATTAAGTGACTCGGCATAGATTCGCTCAAAAATCGTATCAAAATTTTTGCCAATTGAGCTCAGTTGGCTACGAACGTTAATTGCCATTCGCGGACCAACAACAGGGCCATCCTCCTCATAGCTATGAACTAGTATATCCTGGCTTTTTGTCTTAGGAAATCCATATACCGTGGCAGATGTGTCACTAGGATGGGAATCTTCGTGGATATATTGTGGATTCACTCCGTTATCCACCAGCTGGTCAACTATGTACGAGTGAATACGTCCAATAAGCTTTTCACTCCGTATCAAAGAATAGCTTGGATTCTCGTCCGGATCTTCGATAGCAGACTCAAAGTCAGTTTTTATACCCTCAAGAATACTGCCAAGCTCATCTCGGTCGTACATTCCTTTGTTCGTTCCCACCCTTGGTTGAAACGGGTATGTTTCTAACTTTGGAAACTAGTTGCACAGATGAGCAACGAACATATTTTCCCGTTAAACGCAACCACCCGGTTGTGAACATCGAGGACGTTTGTTCTGCTCTCTCCAACCCAACCCGACGACGGCTTATGTCATTAGTAATTGCAAGAGGGCCGATGAGTAGTAAACAGGCGCACGAGATATACCAACGGAAGTTTGAGACGTACCGGCGTGAGTCGATATACAAATCGTTAGAGACGTTAGTATCGGCAAACCTCCTTGAGAAAACGTATGATGAAGATGACGGACTTCGATATTCTGCCCGGATCACTCAGCTCCAATTGAATCTTGAGGGCATGGAGGTTGAATCAGTAACTGAATGAATAGTGATATGTGATAGTATTGTATATATCGTCTGTTCTGGGGGAAGGTAAATGGGACGCGGCAGTCTGTTCAGGATTACAAGAAAAAGGTGTTACTGCTGACTTCAACAAAGACGCCGTGTACGTTGTTCATCACTTTGTGTCTATATCGACCGACTTAGTCCGCTACAATCTTCAGTCTGCTCCGTCGGCAGCATCTTGTCTCGGTTCACCTCCATACCTCGTAATGATTGAGAAGCGAAACTTTTGGCCGTATTTTACTCTGCTGTGTCGCTCTCTGCGCTTTACTGCATCACGTTTCTGTCCTCTCTGTCTCACTCGGTTGTGTTCCAGCCCCTTGATGCGGTAAACCGCTTACAGTCGAACTCGATGTGTATCACGGAGTATCTCACCGGGTAGCCCCGCTACATATTATAGTACGAGATACCGTCTATTCCCCTCCCGACTTTAAGCCAGTCTTCGATGTCGTCGGTGTCGAGGCATTTCCGGAGTCGGGACAGAACCATCTGGTGGCAAGAAATGAAACCGTCCTCGGTGAATCCCATCTGGTTGGCAACGTGCTCAATGACGCAGTGGCCGTCTCCGTCGTCACTCGTCTCCTGAGCGCGGAGTCTGGCGCGAGGACACCGATACCGTTTCGACTCACACGGATCGTTCGCTGTGGTCGGGCAGCACCTCGACTTCTCGTATCGTTGAGGCAAGTCGGACAGCACCGACCGCTTGCTTGGTGTGTTGGGAACAAGGGAGAACACCACGATACCGCCGCCTGGGGGTTAACTACTCGGTACGAACACAGTGAGTGATCGGTCAGGGCGGATTCGAACCTCGGTCGCTCACTTCGTTCGCTCCCTGCTTCGAATCCGCCGTGACTATTTTCGATTCCACGGACGCCTCGCTGTCGCTCGTCGTTGCGAGGAATCAGAAAATGGGTTGGGGCGGATTCGAACCGCCGGCCTGTGTCCGAAATAAACTCACAAAATCGGCTAGAGCGCGATTCGGAGACCAAAGATGCTCGAATCGATAACACCGGATGAAGCGGTCAGCCTGTACCTCAAAGACCGCGAACCAGACGTGACAGAATCGACCTTCAGAAATCACCGATATCACCTCAAGCGCTTCCGTGAGTGGTGCGATGACGTTGGATTCGATGATATGAGCGAGATGACCGGCAAGCGAATCTACGAATACAAGATATACCGCCGCGAGGTTGGCGACGTAAACCAGGTCACACTCTCAAATCAGCTCTCAACCTTCCGAGTCTTCTTGCGCTTCTGTGAGAACCTAGACTTCGTCGAGAAGGGAACAGCTGAGAGTGTGATGATGCCGGATATTAAGCCGGGAGAGGATGCGCGCGATATCGCACTTGACTCAGACACCGCAAACCAGATTCTCGACTATCTTCAGAAATTCGAATACGGGACCTTTCGACACGCACTCTTCTACCTGCTCTGGCATACTGGGATGAGGACTGGAAGCGTTCGCTCGCTCGACCTTGACGACTACCATCCTGACGAGTACTACCTCGAAGTCAGACACCGACCAGATACTGGGACTCGACTGAAGAACAAGCATGCAGGAGAGCGTGAAGTCAACCTGAAGCCCGAAGTCTGCGAAGTGCTGGATGACTATATCCAGATTCATCGCCACGAGGTCACGGATGAGTACGGCCGAAGGCCACTTCTCACTACAAAGAGCGGGAGAGCCTATAATTCCCTCATCCAGAAGAACATCTACACGATAACTCGCCCCTGTCACTACACAGGGAATTGCCCGCATGGTCGAGACATCGAAGACTGCGAAGCAAATTCGTTCGACTACGCAAGTAAGTGCCCGTCGAGTGTGAGTCCTCACCCAATCAGACGAAGCGCCATCACAGCCCATCTAAACGCAGACGTTCCGAAGGAAATCACCGCAGACAGAGTCAATGTCAGCGTCAACGTTCTTGAGAAGCACTACGATGCTCGGAGCGAGAGCGAAAAGCGCGAACTTCGCCGCGGCTATCTCGGCAACATCTAACTGACTCTACCCTCCTTTCTCGTGAGAGCGCAGAGATTCCATTCTGAGCGACTTGAAGGGCTTGACTGTGGGATTCATCTGTGAGCCCTTGAAACGGCAGGGACGGCTCGTGAGATGGATATATGTTCTGTGGTAACGTTGTTCAATCATGCTGTTTCGTTGCGAGGACCACACAAAAAGTTGGCCGGTGAGCCGCTCAGATGACTACGAATACGTTGCACTAATCGAGCCTGTAGGATATCCAGAGACTGCAGCAGTCTGCGGGCGCGAAGATTGCACAAAACCTGCCCTGGTTGTGCTTGACGACCGAGAGTACTGGCGATATCAGTATAGTGATGAGCGTGTCTTTGGCCTGCGGAATCGCGCAGATGCAGCAGTCAGGGTTACAGATACTGTTGAGCGTGAACGTTCTGACTTGGTGAGACTAGAAAGGCAAGAGCCTAGTGGCGATATAAATTGGCTCAACCGTCCAAAAAGCAAGAGTGCTGCCGACTATTAGAACAGCAGCCCTCTATTCGCTCTCATCATGAATCATGCCTCTTGTTAGAGTGGTTAACGCATCGTAAACGCGCTCTGCTTGTGTTTCGAGGTCTGCGTCAGCAGGGTGGGAAAGGGAATACCTCCCACTTCGATTTGCCTCGTTGATTTGGCCTTCAGAATCACGCATTCGAATGTAGTTCAGGTCGGACATTCGAGCAAACCCATCGATAATTGTGGGTGCCTTCAGGTCGTTATCCTTCTGTCCTGTACTGACTTCCATTCGGACTACGTTATTTCCGGCTCTCTCAACGTAGTCTTTAGCACTTTCCTCAACTACTCCAGGTTCTGCTTCGTGTTCAGAGATGTCCTCTAATTTAAGTCCGCGAACACGAAAAGCATCTGAATAAAATTCGTTCATCTGTTCACGCGTGAATCGGTTGTATCGGTCGCACTCAAACCCAATCTCAAAAGGTGACTCCTCACCAATAAGATACTCAACCGCATCATTATCGTAGACTCCTGACTTTGATTCATATGCGTAACTCCCATCTCGTGTAAGCAGGAATCTCATGACGCGAGCGATGTCGTTCTCTCCAGTAACTACAGCACCTTCGTCAATCTGCTGTCGCTCTTCGGTCACTTCTTTGACATACCTGACAAAGATATAGTCATCTCCAATGTGATATTCTTCTCCACTAGAGACGATTGAGACCCCTCTCCGGTCACCAGTTTCTCCGTAGATTCCAGTACTATCGATATGGTCTCTAATCGTTTCCATAGGTGGGATACTCTCAGTAGTATCCAGTTCACCAAATCGAAGTTTCAGCTTAGGCATATTGTTCGATATGTATTACAATTACAAATACCTTCCTGACAAGTCTATTCTCAGAACATAATTCATTTTCACCATTTGAGTTCCGAATTTGCCTAAATCGGGCGACTCAAACCCTTAAGATAGTGGAGACTGTAGGTTGAAAACCAAATATATCAGGTGCCATTATCTATAAGACCAGGACTCCAATCTACCTTCTCCCAACGAGTTATGGGCTTGAGGTCGTCGTCGAGTTCCATATGTCTATGCTGGGTGTCATTGCTGTTGAGGACATGACTCCGAAGCGGACCTGTTCCGAAGACCATTGCTCCACAAATCGGACAGGGAAAAACCTCAGGCGAATCTGACGCGCTCTGCTGGCCGCTCTTTGCCCGCCTAATCTGGCTCACTTTTCGAGTGTTCTTATTCATTGAATTCCATCCTCTTCTTCATCTGCTCATCTTCCCAACGCTCGCGAGCACGTCGCCAAGTCTTCGGAACCCAGTCAGGATACCTCTGCAATTTCTCGAATACGTCTTCGAATTGGTTGTGGCGATTGTTTATCGCTGAACTTCCCTTATAGAATCTATTATAGGGGGTTTCAGCGATAAAATTGAGGTTGACATCTCCGGCGAGATTCAACTCACTAAGCCCTCTATCATAGTATCTGGAGCCTCTACGCTTACCAACTTTTCCGACTAACCCTCGCTTTTGTAGGTTCCGACGAATATCCCCTATTGTCTTCTTGTTGACTCCAGATTTTTCAGCCAGTTCGCTAGCAGAGATTCCTTTCGCGCCACTCAGGACCTCAATTACTTTTTTCTCATTCGCACTTCGTGTATTGAGACAGGCATCAAAGGTTCCATCGGGGTTCTCTCGACCCAGTCTCTGAGTTTCGAGCCAGTCCGGAACCATCCCTGTAGCGATGTAGACTGTAGCCTCTGTATTTTCTGCTCTACCTGCTCTCATCGCCGCCTGAAATACCTCACCTCGACGTGTTGTGTCGAGGATGTCATTCGCAATCTCGTTCTGATAGTCCAAATCAAAGCCGTTGAGGCGTTCTCCTTCTTCGTCAGTAGCAGGCTTCGCGGATTCGCCGTGAAAGGCAGTCTGATATTGGATATCTTTGTCACTTCGTCCAGGTGAGCCAAGCACCACGAGTAGTTCTGATTGCTTGAGGTCGTTCTTTCCCCGAAGGTCGCCGTAATGTAGGTCTTCCCGCCAGAGATGTTCGAGATTCGCGTCTCTGAGTTTGTTGAGGAGTGTCTTACTCGTGATTAAATCCGGACGCTCGTCGTGCTTTCGGTAGACTTCTCGAAGATATGCCTCACACTTTGGAAGGCTGACTTTGCCGTTGGAGACTGGCCAAACGTAGCCGTTGAGTTGATAGAATTCGTATCCTCTCCCTGCGAGGTAACGGTTCCTCTGGTCTACATCGAACAACGGATACCGCTTGAGATTCGGTCCGAGAAGGCGCTTCCAATTCGAAATACAGGGAGTCGCATCAAGCGCGATGACTGCCTCGGCACTTTCGAATTCAGGAGGGTCGAATAGCCAGAGTGAGTTTTGCTGAGGGTTATCGATGACTCCAGTTCGTCTTTTCGGAAGTTCTGCGACGCAGAGACCGTTGCTCATCCTTTCAGCCGCAATAATAGTGTAGGCCACAAGCGGAGCCTTCGCGTTGAACTTTGCGATTGAGTTACAGTGGTCCTGTGGGTCTAGCCCCGCCCTCTCAAGAATCTGCAATGCTTCCTCTCGCTTGTCATCTTCCCCAACCTCTGGTCTTCTGGCGTTGTCAAACGGGAAATCATCCTGCGCAGCTATGAAATCGTCCGCTTTCTCGATTGGTTTCTTTATCTGTTGGATATATGCGTCAAAGCATTGTTCGTCGATGACAACGACCCTTCCGTTGATGTATTTCGGGTTGTACCCCTGAGTATAGTGACCCACCAGTAACTCAGGGGTATCAGCGTCAATCTGAGCCACTTTCTCTCTGTAAGGGCAGGTTTGGTTTCCGCGCTCACAAGGACAGTCGAATTCTCGATGAATTGCGCTTATAGGCCATCCCATATCTCGGGCTTTCCGTGCCTGCTGAGCGGCAGGGTCATTGATGTATGCTGGGTCTTCGGTCCTTAGTGTTGGACAGAGTGTTCGAGTTGGCAACTTACGAACAGGGATTCCCTCATTTTGGCCCCACTGTTTGTACTGCTCATAGTTTTCTCTCAGGTTAGTCAAAACAGTAATTGGGAACCCAGTTCCCTGTGCAAGCTTGGGAATACATCGGGACTTTCCAACCCCTGGTAGCACGTCAAATAGTGCTCTCTCGCTGTCTAACGCGGCTTTTGTAATTCCCGCGAGCAAGATATCACGAGCTAATTCTGTGGAATCCGCGAGAGGTTTATCCGGTCTTAGCTCGGATTTACTCATGTCGTTGGGTCCTCTTCGGCTCCTTCGGCATTCCGTCAGGAATAATCGTCTTCTGGCATAGTCGGGGACCAAATCCACCCTTCCCCGGACTGCCCTCAACCTCACTCATCGCTTAGTTCTCCGTATCTGGGTCGAGAGTGTCTGCTGCGTGGTCAATGAACTCAGACCACGTCATACCCAACTTCGCCTTCGTGACTCGGGCTTTGTTACGCGCTTCTTCCGTAGTTGAAATGACTCTATACTCGGTTTCTGTCATATGATATCATGGAGGTTGAGCAATATAACGCTTATTTGCATATTTTTTGCCTACTAGCCTTCTAACTGCGATTTGCAACGGTTCTACCTCTCGGCATCTCATGAGAACGCCTGAGATGAGCGGAGATTCAAGTTTAGATTCTGACAGGGGAATTCATCAGTCGACAGCTGAAATCGCGTGAGTGGCTAGTGACGGCTGATGATTGGATGCTCGATATAGAGGTGATTTTGTCATCATTTCTGTTGTCTCTGCGACAACTTGAATGGGGGCTCAGCCGAATTCTCTCTATGCCTAACCAGCAAAGAGATTCGCAAAATTACACCATCGACGAACTGCGCGACAAGCTTCCTGAAGACATCTTTCAGGCAGTCATGTCTCACCTGTCGGTGAATGCTGAGATTGTAAATGATATGTCGAAGTCGGTCGTGTTTGAGAACCTTCGGGCGTCCGCTGACTCTGAAGAGACTGTCCATGTCTCGAAGTACCGACTCGACGACTCACCTGAAGAGAAGGTCCTTGATACGACCCTATACGAGGGGGAGGATTTTGAATGAGATTTCCGCGCTCCAGTTCTAGGAGTCGTCAAAAGCAGGTGAATACTCGGGTTAGATACACTTCGTTTAGTACTCCTGAGCGCCGTAAGGGCCTCACGTCGCGTTCACTCAAGTCAAAGATAGTCACGGGTCCGTCTGGAAATATCTACAGTTTCCGCCAACAGGGCCGTCCAACAAATCCGAATTCCCAATGGCTGCCTGTCCGCGTCTCGTCTGACGTAGAGCTGTTCGAAGAACGTGACGGATTCGAAGTTCGTAGGTAGCCATGAGTCGACCTCAGAATCTCCAAACGCTATCGGGGATTCAGATGACTGCTTCCGGTGAGGTACATCGACAACAAGGATATCCGAATGTGTCGTTGGTCGTAGTCGCATCGAATTTGGACGCGGCAAACGACGCGTTAACTGTTGTATTGGAACATTCTGCTCGCGGCGAGAAGTGGGAGTCTCTTGCTTCAGTCGGCGAATCAGATTTCGACGGCGAAGTTGGCTCAATTCGTCTGAGTGGTGTTGCCCTTGAGTATCTCCGTGCTAGCATCACGAGCTTCGATGATGTCTCAGGTAGTGACCTCTCAGTTGATGCCTATCTCTTGTTGAATGGGAATCCTGGTGCTGCAATGGCTGGGAGGTTCGTCTGAGATAGTGTATATGAATCTCAAAAAGATGGCCCGCAATGTGGGTTCCAATTTCGACTAACCAATGACCCGTAAATCAGGCTCAACAGAGAACAGTAAGACAGAGTGCTGGAGTGATTTGGAAACCCCCACCCCCCAGTACATGACACCAGTAGACCGCCGCCTGTTTGCCTTTCGGCGATATCATGGGATTGGTCCAGAAGGTCGTCACATGGATGAGTGGACTCAACAAGAGATTGCGGACTATCTCGATGTCTCTCGGCAAGCAGTTAACAGATGGCTGAATCGGGAGACGTTTCCTCTTGCTCAAGAATTGAGCTACCGTGAGCGGATTACGTTGTATTCGATTGCTGTGACTGGCTCCGCCGAAGACCTTCAAGAATATTTCATCCTGCGAGCGATGACCGAGCGCACTCAAAGCGAATCCCCAAATCAAGAGCAATCGCTCTATCGTATATCTCTCGCAGAGTCCGAGACACAGGATTTCGACCCCACCCTTGGTAAAGAGTACAGCCCGTGGTGAATCTCTCCACGGCGCAGAGAGCCAGTAGAATCGGTTTGATATCTGCTTAGACGTATCCCGTTGTAATGCTCTAGAAGTGCCGTAGAGTCGAATCTCGATTGTCTCCGTGGGAGTCTAGGGGTTAGCCTGTCAGTCGATGCCAATCACTATTTGATTTGCCTCTGACGTGTGGATGATGAGCGCTCCAATAGACGCGATAGAACAAGAGGTTGAGCGTCTTGAGCAGGATGCTACAGAGATTGAGGATAGATTTACTGAGTTTTTCCGAAAGTGTAGCACGCGAAGTAGTGGAATGGGTACTATCTGGAACACACCCACAGAAGAGGCATCAAGAATTCAGAGAGAAGTGCTACGTGACTACGAGATATGGTACAATTCTGCTCACCCATTGGTCTCTGAATACATCCCTAGCCGACTGGACGATTTTGAAAAACAGCAGAAAAAATTCAAACAACGCCTTCTACTCAAAAAGGGTGCACGTAGCAATATTGAGGACGTGATTCACCGTCAAAATGGATATTTCGGCACACAAAGAGGAATTGTGCAATCGGTACCTGCGAGAGTGAGAGTAGAAGAGTTAAAAATTAGAAATCGAGTCTCTAAGGATGTCTCTCAGAGCGAGTTGGACAAGGCAAGAGACCTATTTGATAATGGCGAGGTCCGGGCAAGTGGTGTAATCGCTGGTATCGCGCTTGAGCGGTATCTCTTGATGCTGTGTCAGAATTCGGATTCAGATATCGATTACAACTACAATGATGGAATCTCGGCGTTAGCGCAGAAGTTGTATGAAGCTGATGTGATTGATTCGTCGCCTCATAGCCATCTCAAGCATTTAGCCACAATTCGAGCGGATTGCGCTCACGCGAATGAGGTAGAGCCAGATGAGAGTGATGTGCGCCGTCTTCTTGAGGATGCTGAGGACTATATTCGCGGTCGAAAGATTTAGCGCGCCTATCTCCGCGATGTCTGGTTCAAGTAATTTCTTATCGAGTCCGGCCCATCATTGAGATGAATCGCGTGATAGCGATAGGGTGGATTCGGAAACATGGTCAAATCGACCCTCAGAGGCCTGAGGTATTATATAACGACCTCTACGCGGTCGCGTAATTTGGCTTCAGTAGAATTTCGAATGGGTTGGGGCGGATTCGAACCGCCGGCCTGCTCCGTGTGAAGGAGCCGTCATAACCTGGCTAGACCACCAACCCGGCTACGATTCTGCTTTCCCGCGCCGCCAATTAAGACTTACGTTGTGCCCCGATTCGGGGCACAAACGCACCTACTCGGGTCGCCGCACGCGACGCCGAACCCGCCCGGCGACCCGCCGACTCCGCGTCGCCGCCCGGCGTGCCCCGTACTCGACGCGTTCCCGCCGCGTCTGCGGCGCAGGTTCTTCCTCGTCTTCGACTTCGCGCCCGAGCGCCGCTATGAGGCGGCGACGGAGCGGTGCCGTCTCCTCGTCGAGTCCGGCGTACAGGTGCTCGAACCCCCGTCGGAAGTAGTACCGCGCGTCGGTGAAATGTCGGTTCATACCTCCGGATAGTCCCGGGGACGAGAAAACGGTTATGTCAGGCGGTACCGAATCTCATATGTCTGAGAAAGAGCGATACACTTTAGTGATTCTTAGGCATACCTAAAACTGGGAACGCAGGCCACGCTTCGTGGTCGGTCCCAGTTAGCGTCTGGCCCCTTCCGGGACGGCGATACCGTGGGCACGATTCGTCCGTCCTGGTCCCATTATCCTCGTGAGCGACTGCACCGCCCGCGCCGACCCCGGCCGGTGCGGCGGCCGCTCGGACTCAGTACGTCGGTGACTCCTCGGGTACCCCGTCGCGCTTGTTGACCAGTCGCGCGAAGACGAACAGCGCGTCGGAGAGGCGGTTGAGGTACGCGACGACCTCCTCGTTGACGGGTTCTTCGGCCGCGAGCGAGACGGCGCGGCGCTCGGCCCGCCGCGACACCGCGCGGGCGTGGTGGAGTTTGGCCCCCGTCTCGCTCCCGCCGGGAAGGATAAACGACGTGAGCGGGTCCAGTTCCTCGTCGGCCTCGTCTATCCACGCTTCGAGTTCGTCCACGTGGTCGGCGGCTATCTGCGGGTCGCCCTCGTCGGGGTCGGGGTTCGCGAGGTCGGCCTGCACGATGTGGAGGTGGTTCTGGACGGCTTCGAGTACGTCGTCCACGTCGTCGTGGCCGGTCGGACGGACCGTCCCGATGAGGGCGTTCACCTCGTCGACCGTCCCGTAGGCCTCGATTCGGTGGCTCGTCTTCGACACGCGGGTCATGTCCCGCAGGTCGGTCATCCCCTCGTCGCCGCGGCCGGTGTATATCTTCATGCCAGCGTCTGGTCGACGTACCGGAGGATGTTCTCGCTCTCGGACATCGTCACGCCGCGGTCGCCGTCAACGAGAACGGGAACGCCGCGCTGACCGCTCACGCGCTTGACTTCGTTGCGGTCCGAGTGCAGCGCGTCGACCCACTGCGTCTCGTAGTCGACGCCCGCCTCCGAGAGCGCGTCGTGGACTTTCTCGCAGTACGGACAGCCGTCGAGCGCGTAGAGTTCGATTCCCATGTCTCGCCGTTGGACGCGCCGACCCAAAGAGATTTGCACGCCGGTCGGTCCGACCGCCGCGCCTCGACCGTCGTGCCGTCGGTGCCCCGTGCGCTGTCGCGGCTCGTCACCCGCCAGTTTTAGACACATCAAAATTCAGACTTAGAGCAACAAATCTATATGGTAGCTTGTATCTATTTCACATAGTGATGAACACGAACGCAGATTCGTCCGCCCCCAAACTCTCTCGGCGGTCGGTCGTCGCGGCCGGTTCCGGTCTGTTGACGGCCGGTCTCGCGGGCTGTCTCGGCGGCGGTGGCGGCGCGGGAAGCGGAAGCGACGGTTCGAACACCGGTTCGAACGACGCCTCCGGCGGGTCCGAGTCCGAAGACGGCCCTGTCGTGGTCGCGTCGTTCTTCAGCTTCTACGACTTCGCGCGCAAGGTCGCGGCCGACACCCCGGTGACGCTGAAGAACCTCATCCCGACGGGGCTCCACGGCCACGGCTGGGAACCGGACGCGAGCGTCACGCGCGACATCATCGAAGCCGACGCGTTCGTCCACGTCGGGAAGGACTTCCAGCCGTGGGCCGACCGCGCCATCCAGACGCTGAAAGACGACGGCGTGGACACCCAGCTCATCAACGTCCGCGAGGGCGTCGAACTCGTGGAACTCGCGGCGAGTCTCGACCGCGACGAGGAGGGCGTCGGTGAGGGTCGCGGGAGGGACCCCCACTTCTGGCTCGACCCGCGGCGCGCCAAGACCGCCGTCGACAACATCACCGAAGGGCTGGTCGAACTCGCCCCCGAGTACGAGGAGACGTTCCGCGACAACGCCGACGCGTACAAGGTCGACGTGCTCGACCGCATCGACCGCGACTACCGGGACATCTTCGACCGGGCGTCGCGCAAGGTCGTCCAGTTGGCGGCCCACAACGCCTTCCAGTACATCGGCGTCCGCTACGGCGTCGAGATGCGCCCGCTCGTCGTCAACCTCGCCGCCAGCGGCGACGTGAAGCCCTCGGACATCACCGAGGCCAAGCGCGTCATCGAGGACAACGACATCCGGTACATCGGCGCGGGCGTCTTCGAGACGCGCCGCCCCGCGAAACAGCTCATCGCCGAGACGCCCGTCGAGGCGTACTTCCCCGTCACCCCCTACGCGGGCGTCCGCGAGGACTGGGTCGCAAACGACTGGGGCTACGAGGAAATCGCGTACAACATCAATATGCCCACCTTTGAGGTCGTCCTCGGCAACAAGTCGCCCGAGGAGGTCGGTCCCGACGGCTGGGCGGACGAGTGGAGGAACTTCGAATGAGCGCACTGAGAAACGGCGCGTCCGCGGAATCCACCGACACCGGCGTCTCCGACGACGCGAGCCGAGACGCCGGCGGCTCGTCCGACCCCCTCGTCGAACTCACAGATGTCGAGTTCGGCTACACCGCGACGCCGGTCGTCGAAGACATCTCGCTCCGCATCGACCCCGGCGAGTACGTCGCCATCGTCGGGCCGAACGGGTCGGGGAAATCGACGCTGATGAAGCTCATCCTCGGTCTGCTCCGGCCCGACGAGGGGACCGCACGGCTGTTCGGCGAGCCCGCCCACGCCTTCGACGACGGCGCGCGCATCGGCTACGTCGCCCAGCACGCCAGCGCCTCCAAGGAGATGCCCATCACCGTCCACGAGGTCGTGAAGATGGGTCGGTTCCCCCACGTCGGCTTCGGCCGACTCTCCGCGGAGGACCACCGCATCGTCGACGAGGCGCTCGCCACGGTCGGGATGTCCGACTTCGCGGACCGCCGGGTGACGAAGCTCTCGGGCGGCCAGCGCCAGCGCGCCTTCATCGCCCGCGCGCTCGCCGGCGAGGCCGACCTGCTCGTCTTGGACGAGCCGACCGTCGGCGTCGACGCCGAGTCGGTCGACGCCTTCTACGACCTGCTCGAATCGCTCAACGAGGAGGGCATCACGATTCTCCTCATCGAACACGACCTCGGCGCGGTCACAGACCACGCCCGGCGCGTCGTCTGTCTCAACCGCGAGGTCTACTTCGACGGCCCGACCGACGAGTTCGTCGACAGCGACGCGCTCGCGCGGGCGTTCGGGACGGCGGCCTCGTTCGCGGGCGGTTCGGGCGGTGGTCGCCCGTGATACCCGTCGAACTGGTCGCCGCGTTGCAGGCGGGGCCGTTAGACGCCGTCCTCGCGCCTCTCTACTGGCTTCTCGCGCTGTGGTCCGACCTGCTTTTCGCCGTCGGTGACGCGACCGGCCTCGGCTTCCTCGACTACCGGTTCATGCACCGCGCCATTCTCGTCGGCCTCTGTATCGGCGTGATGGCCCCCCTCATCGGGACGTTTCTCGTCCACAGACAGCTCGCGCTCATCGGCGACGCGCTCGCCCACACCGCCTTCGCCGGGGTCGCCGTCGGCCTCTTTCTCAACGGCGTGTTCAGCCTCGGCGTCTCGCCGTACCTGACCGCCGTCGTCGTCGCGGTTATCGCGGCGCTCCTCATCGAACTCATCTCGGAGGCGACCGACGCCTACAACGACGTGTCGATGGCTATCGTGCTCTCGACGGGGTTCGCGCTGGGGACCGTCCTCATCAGCCTCAACGCGGGCGGCCTCGCGGTCGGCATCAACCAGTATCTCTTCGGCAACCTCTCGACCGTCTCCGCGGAGAACGCGGCCATCCTGCTCGTGCTATTCGCCGTCATCGTCGGCACCGTCGCGCTCACGCGCAACCAACTGCTCTACGTGACGTTCGACGAGACGGCCGCCGCGGTCTCGGGTATCTCGGTCACGTGGTACAACCGCGTGATGGTCATGCTGACCGCGCTGGTCGTCGTCGGCGCGATGCAAATCATGGGCGTCATCCTCGTCGCCGCCATGCTCGTCGTCCCCGTCGCGGGCGCGGCGCAGGTCTCCCGAAGCTTCTCGGAGTCGCTTCTCGTCTCCGTCGTGCTGGCCGAACTCGCCGTGCTCCTCGGCATCGGCGCGTCCTACTACGGCGAGGCGACCGCGGGCGGCGTCATCGTCCTCGTCGCGGTCGGCATCTACGTCGTCGCCGTCGCCATCGGCAAGGTACAGGCGCGCGCCGGCGAGGACGCGACGCCCGAACTGGGGAGCATCGACTCCCGCGAGGCGTAGCCGCGGGACTCGACTGCACTCTCTCCTGTCTGCGCTCGGTAGACGGTCGCCGCACGCGGACTGACGTGGAATCCGACCGCAACCCCGATTTGCTATCGCGATATTTGGTTTATTTTCTCTTCCACAGCGTCCGCGAACCAATATCTTCAACAACGACTACCACGGATTCGACCCCATGAGCGACCTCGAAATCGAACGCGAGTGCCCGGCCTGCGGCAACGACACGTTCTACCTCGCCGCCAGCATGGAGATTCACCTCGGCACGAAGACGAAGTGGCACTGCACGGAGTGCGACTACGGCTACATCCACATCACGGACGACATCGAGACGTACGCGAAGGCCGAAGCGTAACCGCGAAAAAGGGTTTTCTCGTTATTCGTCGTCGCCGAGCGCCCGCCACGAGAGCCGCGGGTTCCGCGCGGCCGACACCTGGTCGATGCGGCGGGCGCTGGTCTTCGAGGGCGCGGTTTCGAGCGCCTCGTCGGAGTCGGCGTACGCCGCGTTGAAGGCGTGTGCGAGGTCGTCGAGCGACGCCTTGTCTTCGACTTCCGTCGGCTCCGTGAGCATCGCCTGCGAGACGAGTTCGGGCCACTTCGTCGTCGGCGGGTGGACGCCGTAGTCGAGCATGCGCTTCGCCACGTCGGCGGCGTCGCGGTCGCCCGAGGTCGCCGCGAACTCGTGGTGGAACGGCCCGTACGGCACATCGAGGTCTAGCTGTGAGGCGAGGTAGTTGGCGTTGAGGACGGCCTTCGCGCTGGCGTCCGCGAGGCCCGCGTCACCGAGGCGGGCGATGTAGGCGTACGCCTTCACGAGCACGAGCCAGTTGCCGGCGAAGCCGTGGACCTTGCCGATAGAGGACTCGGGTTCGTACTGTTCGTAGCCGGCGGCCGTCTCGCGGACCATCGGGCTCGGGAGGAACTCCGCGAGCTCTTCGACTACGCCGACCGGGCCGGCACCGGGGCCGCCGCCGCCGTGCGGCGTGGCGAACGTCTTGTGGACGTTGTAGTGCATGATGTCGAAGCCCATGTCGCCGGGGCGGGCGCGGCCGAGCAGCGCGTTGAGGTTCGCGCCGTCGTAGTACAGCAGGCCGCCGGCGTCGTGGACCAGCTCAGCGATATCGACGATGTCGCGCTCGAACAGCCCCAGCGTGTTGGGGTTGGTAAGCATGAGCGCGGCCGTCTCCTCGGAGACGGCGGCGTCTAACGCCTCCATGTCGACGCGGCCGTCGTCGTCGGAGGGGAGTTCGACCACGTCGTAGCCGGCCATCGCGGCCGACGCGAAGTTCGTCCCGTGGGCCGACGAGGGGATGATAATCTCCGAGCGGTCGTCGCCGCGCGACTCGTGGTACGCCTTGGCGACGAGGATGCCCGTGAACTCGCCCGCGGCACCCGCCGGGGGCTGGAGCGTCACGGCGTCCATCCCGCCGATATCCGCGAGATACTCCTGCAGGCCGTGCAGGAGGCCGAGCGTCCCCTGAACCGTCCGGTCGGAGCGGTCGGGGTGGACCCCGGCGTTGGGGTCCGCGGCCACGTCCTCCGTGAACGAGGGGTTGTACTTCATCGTACACGACCCGAGCGGGTACGGCCCGAGTTCGACGCTGTAGTTCATCTGCGACAGGCGCGTGTAGTGCCGCGCCAGTTGCGGCTCCGACAGCGCCGGGAGCGTCAGTTCGTCGCGGGTCAGATCGTCGGGGAGGACGCCCTCGGAATCGACCTCGACGGTGGTGCTGTCCTTTTCGGACAGGAGCGGTTCGTACTCGTTGTCGCGGCTGAATCGGGCTTGGTCGAAGTTCATCAGATGACCTCCTCGAAGGCCGCGACCAGTCCGTCCGCGGCGTCGGCGTTCGCGTCGGTGATACAGACCTGTAAGTGGTGGTCGTCGAGGGCGTGGACCGCGAAGCCGCGGCCCGCGAGATCGTTCGTGATGGCGGGCGCGGGCTGGTCCGTCCGGACGACGAACTCGCGGAAGTGGTGGCGGTCGTACAGCGGCGCTTTGACGCCCGAGAGGTCGTCCAGCCGGGCGGCGAGGTCGCGCGCGTCGGTGACGGCCTGCGTCGCGAGGTCGACGAGGCGGTCGGGGCCGAGCCACGCCATGTGCATGGCCGTTCGGAGCGCGACCCACGCCTGATTCGTACAGATGTTCGAGGTCGCGCGCTCCTTGCGGATGTGCTGTTCGCGGGTCTGGAGCGTCAGCGTGAACGCCCGCATATCCGCGCTGTCCTCGGAGACGCCGACGAGGCGACCGGGGACCTGCCGGAGGTACTCTTCGCGGGTGGCGAAGATGCCGAGACCCATGCCGTAGGCCGTGCCGATGCCGAGCGCGCCGGCCTCGCCGACGACCACGTCAGCGCCGACGCTCGCGGGCTCTTCGAGCAGCGCGAGCGCCACGAGGTCGCTGCCGAGACAGAACAGCGCGTCGTTGTCGTGAGCGAGGTCACCGATGTCGGTGAGTCGCTCCTCGATGACGCCCCGGACCGTCGGGGTCTCGGCGTACACCATCACGGTCTCGTCGTCGACGAGGTCCGCGAGGGCCTCGACGTCGACCGCGCCGTCGTCCATCGGGTACTCGCCGATTTCCATCTCCGCGCCGTCGAGGTAGTTCTCCAAGACGCCGAGGCGGCCCTCGTGGAGGTGTTCGGGGACGAGCACGCGGTGGCCGCTCGCGCCGCGGCGGAGGCGGTTCGCGAGGAGCGCGGCCTCGGCGAGCGCCGTCGCGGCGTCGTACATCGAGCAGTTGGCGACCGGAAGCCCGGTCAGTTCGACCAGCATCGACTGGTACTCGAACAGCACCTGCAGGAAGCCCTGCGCGATTTCGGGCTGGTACTGCGTGTACGAGGTGAGGAACTCAGAGCGCCGCGAGAGGTCGTCGACCAGCGCCGGCACGTAGTGGGCGTGGTGGCCGCGGCCGAGGAACTCCGTCAGCTCCTCGTTGCGCGAAAACAGGTCGGCCATGGCGTTCCTGAGCTCCTGTTCGTCGGTGCCGGAGACGCCGAACTCGCCGTCGAATCGGACCTCCTCGGGGATGTCGAAGAGCGCTTCGACGCTGTCGACGCCGACGGCGTTCAGCATCGCTTCCTCGTCGGCGTCGGTGTGTGGGGCGTACGGGCTTCCGGCCCGCCGTCCGTTTCCAGCCGTCATCTCACTCCGTCTGCTCGCGGTACTCCTCGGGGGAGAGGAGGTCGTCGAACTCGCTTTCGTCGGCCGGATCGACTTCGAGCATCCAGCCGTCGCCGTAGGGGTTGTCGTTGAGGAGTTCCGGGGCGTCGAACAGCTCCTCGTTGACGGCCGTGACCGTGCCCGAGACGGGGGCGTAGAGGTCCGAGACGGCCTTGATGCTCTCGACCACGCCGAACTCCTCGCCGGCGGCGAGTTCGTCGCCCTCGGCGGGGAGTTCGACGAAGACGACATCGCCCAGTTCGTCCTGTGCGAAGTCGGAAATGCCGATACGGACGGTGTCGCCCTCGGTGGTGGTCCATTCGTGCGATTCCAGATACTTCCGGTCGTCAGGGATTTCGAACATTGTCAGTTGATGAAGGGGGGTGTCACGATTACTGCGCGCTTCTCGCGGCCGCGGACGAGCACCGAAACCTCGGTCTCGTCGTCGGCGTACTCGACGGGGACGTAGCCGAGACCGATGGGCTCCGACAGCGTCGGGCTCATCGTCCCGCTCGTCACGACGCCGATGACCCCGCCGTCCGCACCGGCGATGTCGTAGCCGTGCCGGGGAACGCCGCGGTCGAGGAGGGCGAAGCCGACGAAGGTCTCGTCGACGCCGACCTCGCGCTGTCGTTCGAGGGCGTCGCGCCCCACGAACTCGGTGTCGAGGTCGACGACGAAGCCGATGCCGGCCTCGTAGGGGGTCCGGGGCTCCGTCTCGGGGTCGAAGTCCTGTCCCGAGAGCAGGTAGCCCATCTCCAGTCGGAGCGTGTCGCGGGAGCCGAGCCCGCAGGGGGTCGCCTCGAGCGCCGCCCAGACGGTCTCGGCGTCGGCCCACGGACAGAGGAGCTCGAAGCCGTCCTCGCCGGTGTAGCCCGTCCGGGCCACCCAGCACTCGACGCCCGCCACGTCGGCGAACGTCGCCTGAAACTTCGAGAGGTCCCCGAGGGCCGCGCCGGGCGCGGCGTCGGTGACCGAATCGAGGGCGTCGGGCCCCTGTACCGCGAACATCGCCCAGTCCTCGGTCACGTCCTCGACGGTGGCGTCGAGGCCCCAGTCGTCGCGGAACGAGGTCCATCGGTCGTACATCTCCTCGTCGTGGCCGGCGTTCGGGACGAAGAGATAGACCCGCTCGTCGCGGTCGGGGAGTCGGTAGACGACGGTGTCGTCGAGGATGACGCCCTCGTCGTTCACGATGGCCGAGTACTGCGAGTCACCCGGTTCGAGGGCCGTCACGTCGTTCGTCGTCAGGCGTTGCATCAGCGCGGTCGCGTCCGGGCCGGACACCTCGATTTCGCTCATGTGCGAAACGTCGAAGATGCCGACCGACTCGCGGACGGCCGCGTGTTCGGCCTTGATGGAGTCGTACTCCACAGGCATGTCCCATCCGCCGAACTCGGTGAACGTCGCCCCGGCGTCCGCGTGGACGTCGTACAACGGCGGCTTGCGAAGGCCCATACAGGCCCCTGCGAACTGCGATAAGTAATGCTTTGGTATCTGTTCGCTCGGTCTGTTCAGTATCTTGCATGAATGCGGGGGGAGAAGCGGAGTAAAACACCACGAATCCGCAACCACATGGCGAAATCTGCCGTCCGAACGCGACGCTGACCGGGGCCGCGGTGGACGTGATAAACCGATTATTGCGATATCGAATTCGGCGCGCTGCGCGTGCGTCGAGGGACAGTTCGCTACTGCGTTTGGTCCAGCAGATGGGCTCGTGCGTCCGAGACGGTCAGCGGAACGTCGTCAACGTCGAGTATCCCCTCGAACAACCGCACCGTCGTCGGCGGCCGGAGACCGTTGTCTCTCAGCAGGGAGGTGTCTGTCAAAACGTCTCGAACGGGGCCGTCCGCCGCTATCGACCCCTCCTTCCCGACGACGAGTACTCGGTCGGCAATCTCGGGCACGGCGTCCACGGACGGCGTGAACAACACCGCGGTCCCCTCGTGGCCGGTCACCAGTTTCAAGATGCGTTCTCGGTAGCCGGCGTCGACAGCGCCGAACGGCTCGTCAAGCAGGAGCACCTCCGGCTCGAACGCGAGGACGCTCGCGACCGCCGCCCGCTGTTTCTCGCCCCCCGACAGACGGAACGGGGGGCGGTCCAGCAGGCTCTCTAACCCGAGTTCGGCCGCGAGGTGCGCGACTCGCTGTGTCGCTGCCTGCCGTGACATCCCGAGCTGGGCCGGCCCGTATTCGATGTCCTCGCGGACGGTCGTATTGAACAGGTAGTCGTCGGGGTCTTGCAGGAGCACGCCGAGGCGGTCCCTGACGGCTTCGGCATCCGCCGTCTCACCGAAGTACTCGACCGTTCCGGCCGTCGGCTCGACGAGGCCGCCGAGCACGAGTTGCAGCGTGCTCTTTCCCGACCCGTTCGCACCGATGACGGCAACTCGCTCTCCCGCCTCGATTGTGACCGTCACGTCTCGGAGCGCCGTCGTTCCGTCCGGGTATTCGTGTGTCAGTCCCCGGGCTTCGATTACAGGCCCCATCGAATCACCCCCGAGCCGGCGACGGCCACGACGGCGAGCGCGACCAGCGCGTAGTCGCCCTTGTCGACGGCCCGCGACCGGCTGTACGGTGACGGCGGTCGGGACCCGCCGCGGGCCCGCATCCCGCGGCCGACCCGTTCGCCGCGGTCGAGCGTCCGCAACAGGAACGTCCCGACGAGCCGTTTCGCATCGCGCCACCCGTCGCGGAGGGTAGACCGCCCGGTCGTGCGACTGTTCCGTGCGAGAACGAGTCGCTGTAACTCGTCGAAAAACAGGAACAGGTAGCGATAGGTGACGGCGACGACCCACACGAGCGCGACCGGGACGCGCAGTTCCCGCATGGCCGCGACCACCGACGAGAACGGCGTCGTCATCACGGTGAGCGACAGCAGCGCGACGCCGACGCCGACGCGGAGTGTGAACAGCACGACGTACGCGACGCCGGCGTCAGTGACGGCGAACCCGAACGCCCGCACGAGCGCGTCCCCGGGGAGCAGTACGGCTTGGGGAACGACGATACCGGCGGAGACGAGCGGCACGACCGCCGAGCGTGCGAGCAACTGTCGGAGCGGAACCGCCGACAGCCGCGCCAAGAGGACGGTCACGACGCCGAAACAGAGGGTGACAGCGACGGTTCGCGTAATCATCACCGCCAGCGCGAGGCCAGCGACCGAACACAGGGAGACGCGAGGGTCCCGTCGCTGGAGGAACCCGTCGGACGAGGCCACCTGCTCGGCCGTGAACACGGACCGAAGCGCCCCCGTGATGGATTCGACCGAGCGGCCGACGACGCCGGTCACTGTTCGAGGAGGCGACCGACTCCGACTCCGACCGCCAGCGTGAGCCCCGTCCCGACGACCGCCGAGACGAGCGTTCCGAGCGGCGAACTGAGCCCCGGGACGGAGTAGTCCGGTAGCAGTCCGGGACTGACGGGGTCGGCCGCGTCGGCCGCTCCGGTCTCTTCGGCGGCGTTTTCGAGCGGTTCGGCGTACCCGACTGCGCCGGACGCCCAGCCGAACACGGGAGCCAAGACGACGAGCACGAGCAGCCCGATGAGCGCCCGCCGTCCCCAGGAGTCAGACACGAGCGCGTTCACAGGCCCACCTCCGGGGAAAGCGAGTCGTCGTCGAGTCGCCCGAGCACGAGGTCCGGCCGAGCGTCCGCGACGTAGCCGTAGACCGCGGCCGTAATCGCGCCCTCGACGAGCCCCAAGAGCGCGTGGCCGACGACCATTATCAGCACGGTCACGCTCAGCTCGTAAGCGAACGCCGACGAGAGGCCGATGCCGACGCCGACGACCAGCGCCGAGACGGTAATCGCTCCCCACCCGGCGACGAACGCAGCGCCGGTTTCGTGAACCCCTCGGAGCGCCCGGAAGAGGGCGTACCCGACGAGGACGTCGACGACGGCCATCGCAAAGAGGTTCGCACCGAGCGCGATGATGCCGCCGTCACCGAACACGAGCGCCTGTATCGTCACGACGGCACTCATCGCGAGGACGCCGAGATACGGTCCGAGGAGGATACCCGCGAACGCCCCGCCGACGAAATGAGCGCTCGTCCCGCCCGGAATCGGCCAGTTCAGCATCTGCGCGGCGAAGATACCTGCTGCAACGACGCCGAGAAGCGGCGTCCGTTCGTCACCGAGTTCGCCGCGGGCGCGTCTGACTGCGATACCGATTACGATGCCGGAGCCGAGCCAGAAGAGACCCGCCACCCAGGGGTCGAGGAAGCCGTCCGGAATGTGCATTCGTATCACACGTGTGATTCGGTCAAGCAATAATACTTTTCTTCCAAATCGTAATACTGGCCATATGGTGTCGATTCGAAAGCGTTACTGCCAACGACTAAACGGCTGCTGGGAAAAGTCGAGATTATGAGCCAGGACGTCGACCGGATGAGCGTCACGCTCCCGCCGAGTCTGCTCTCCGAACTCGACGACGTGGTCGCCGCCGGGGAGTACGACAGCCGCTCGGAGGCGACCAGAGACGCGCTTCGCGCGTTCGTCACGGAGTTCAATCAGCAGACGGGGCTTTCCGGGAGTCTCAGCGGAACCGTAGTCGTCCTCTACGAGCACGACCACAGCGGCGTGAGCGACGAGATGACCGAACTGCAACACGACTTCACCGAGACCATCATCGCGGTCCATCACGTCCACCTCGACGACCACCTCTGTCTGGAGTCCATCGCCGTCGACGGCACGGGCGAGCGCATCGAGGAGTTGCTCTCCCGAATTCGGCCGCTGAAGGGCGTCCATCAGGTCAAACTCGCCGTCGTCGAAGCGGACCGGTAGCGGAGAACCGTGAGCGGGTTGTGACGCGTTGTGAACGGGTTGTGACGACCGACCGGGAGTTCTTGGTTGGGACCCGCTGACCCGGGCGAGAACGAAACGTGTTCGGCCCCGAAACGGTTAATCGTCCGCGACGGCGGTCGCCGCCGGCGTGTCCGGCGCCTCCGGTTCGGGGTTCGCTTCGACCCGTTCGGACGCCGGCGTCCACGTCAGTTCCTCCTCGTAGTGGAACGCGCGGTGGTCCTGCGTCGGGTCGACGACCGTCAGCGAGAGCCAGTCGTTGTCGAGCAGTTCGGTCAGTTCCGCGTGGTCGGCAAGCACGTCGGTGACGCGGTCGACCGGCGCGTGGATAATCGTCGAGAGGCGGAGCGGCTGGTGGTACGGCCTGTCGTCGGCGGCCATCAGCGACTGGAGCGGGAGGCCGGTCATCAGGTCGCCGCCGTTGCCCTGATAGACGCCGACGTTGCCGACGGGGTTCTGGGTCACCTTCGACCCGCTGCCGTAGACGGCGTTGTCGACCGTCGAGAAGTAGTACTGCGCGTTAATCCACTGGGTGACGACCATCGGCCCCGTGAGGATGGCTTCGAGCGCGTCGCCGTCGGGGTCCGTCGCGTGGTCGTACGAGTGGAGGAACGCGCGGCCGTCGAGGTCGAGGCCGCTCGTCAGTTCGCGGGGACCGATGACGAAGCCGGCGTTGCCGGCCAGCCCCCATTCGGGACGCGTCTCGGCCCAGTCGGCCGCGCGGCGCTCCGTCTCGCTGACGGCCGCGGAGCCGCCGGCACCCATCGTCTCGGCGCGTTCGGCGGCCGCGCGCTCGCGGGCGACTGCGAGGTCCGCGCGCAACCGGTCGAGGTCGTCCGCGTGGCTCTCCGGCACGTCGCCGTCGTACAGTTCGATTTCGTCGGTCGTCGTGTTGTGCTCGCCGGCGACGAACACCGTGTCCTCGGGGATGTCGAACCCGCGGTCGCGGAGTTCGACTTTGACCGTCTCGTCGTTGCAGATGGCCGCGAGGACGCGGGCGTTCGGGCCGCCGGGGTGGCCGGCGCAGGCCCCGCAGTCCAGACTCGAATCGTAGGGGTTGTTGGCCGTCTCGCTGGCGTGACCGGTGAACACGACGAGGCGGCCGAACTCCTCCCAGCCCATCAGTTCGAAGGCGTTCGCCGCGTACTCGACTTTCTCCTCGTCGGTCAGGCCCACCGGGAGGTCGCCCGCGTACGAGTGCTGGTGGTGGATGACTTGGTCGCAGAACTCGCGGTTGTCGGGGACCGCGTCGTCGGCGGTTCCGAGCAGGTCGGAGACGCGACCGGGGACGAGCGTGCGGGCCGCGAGAGATAGCCCGTATCCGCTCCCCGCGCTCTCGACGAAGCCGAATGCGGTCGCGGGGTTGGTCTTCAGCGACTCGATGGCCTCACCCGCGGCCTCGCGGAGGCGCGACCAACGGTCGCGGGTCGCCTCGGTGTCCCTGTCGGTCGGAACCTCGGTGACGCGGTGCTGCGGGTCGACGATCGGCGGGCAGGCGTCGACCGCTACCTCGGCGTCGTACCCCCGATACTCCATCGGGATGCCGAAGAAGCCGGCGTAGCCGTGGGTCTCGTAGTCGCCGGTCGCCTCGATGTGCCGGCGGATGACCTCCGAGCGCGTGTCGATACAGAACACCAGTTGCGCGTCCGGGCGGCCCGTGGTATCGCTGGTGTCGAGCGCCTCGCTCTCGGCGGCGACGCGGTCGACCACCTCGTCGCGGTAGCTCGCCTCCCACGCGCTCAGGAACGCCTCGGCGAGTTCGTCGGCCGCCTCGGCCTCGCCGCTTTTCGACCCGGTCGACGGCGCGATGTCGACGCCGAACGCGTCGAGGAGCGCGAGACGGGCCGCGAGATAGCCGTCGAGCGAAATCGGGTACGCGGACTGCCACTCGCCGCCGTCGACGGCGCGTTGCTTGATGAAGCCGGTCCAGCCGGGGAGCGCGGCGAGCTGCTCCTCGAATATCGGCACCCACTGGCTTTCGGGGTACGACGCGACCGCGGCCTCGATGGTCTCGACCGGCGACTCGGGCAGGTCGGAGACAATGCCGTCGTCGGGGATTCGGCCGTCGTACGCGGCCATCGACCGGAAGGCGTTGTAGAACCCGTCTTCGCGGTCCGGCATCGGCCAGTGGGCTTGACCCTCGTCGAGGAACGCCGACAGCCACTTCGTCAGCACGCGGTCGACCCGCGCGGCGTCCGTGTCGGCGGCGTCAGTCTCGGCGTCGTCGCCCGCGCCCGCGGACTCGACGCCGGCGTCCATGCGCTCCAGCAGGGTCTCGGGGTCGCCGTCGTAGCCGCGGTCGGCCAGTTCCGCGTCGAGCACCGCGGGGTCGATTTGCCCCCCTTCGAGGGCCGCTTCGAACGTCTCGGGACTCGGGTAGCCCCGGCCGCCGACGAGGTCCGCGGCCTGCGTGACCGCCTCGCTGAACGGCATATCTTCGAACCCCGAAAGCGGGTTGGCCGTGACGAACGAGTGAACCGGCCAGACCGAGCCGACGGTCGTCGCCGCTTTGTCGATACTGTCTTCGATGGCGTGTTCAGTACTCATTGTAGTCCTCCGTGGCGGTCAGCATGGTGCTGGACGCGGGCTGGCTCGTGTTCAACAGCGCGACGTAGAGACGCCGGCTGCGTTCGTGGACGCCGAGTTCTATCGCGACGTAAGTCACGAGGAAGACGCCGGCGACGAGCGCGTGGAGCGTGCTCAGCTCGGCGGGTGCCTCGACGACCGGCAGCCCGGACAGCACGCTCGAAATTCCCTGATAGACGAGGGCGTACACGGCGATGGCGGGGAGGAAGACCAGCGGCACCGCGCCGTAGCGGGCCGTCGCCGGGAGCGCGGCGTGTGAGACGACGCTGCGAGCCGCGTGCAGCGTGGTGAGCACGACGAACGCCACGAGCAGGAGCCCGCTGTCGAGGTGCGTTCCCTTCCCCGTGAGCGCCGCGAACACCGCGCCGCCGGCCAGTCCGGTCGCCACGATGACCGCGGAACCAACGGCCCCGGTCTCGTGGTCGTCGTGGTCAGTCGGGGCGGTCCGTTCGACCGCGCCGCCCGCGCTGAGGAAGTGGTACGCCTTGTAGAAGCCGTGTAGGATGAGGTGGGTGATGGCGGCCCCGAAGAAGCCGAGCCCGGCCTGCATAATCATGAAGCCCATCTGGCCGATGGTCGAGCAGCCGAGTTCGCTCTTGACGTCCGACTGGACGTTCTTGAGCAGTTTTCCGACGAGGGCGCTCGTCGCGCCGACAGTCACGATACCGAGCATGAGCGTGGCGTCGAGGGTCACGACCGGCGCGAACCGGAGCAGCAGGATGCCGCCAGCGTTGACGAACCCGGCGTGCATCAGCGCCGAGGCGGGCGTCGGCGCGGTCATCGACGAGAGGAGCCAGCCGTGGAACGGGACGAGCGCGGACTGCATCATCGCCGCGAGGACGAGCGCCACACAGGCGAGAAGCCACACCGGGCCACCGAGCCCGTTGGCGCTCGCGGCGATGCCGGAGACCGTCGTCGCGCCGGTCGACCACCAGAGGGCCGCGAGCGCGACGCCGAGGAACGCGCTGCTTGCGAGGAAGTACCTGCGAGCGACGCTCGCGGCGGCCCGCGCCTGCGGCCAGCCGTCGATGATGCCGATGAGTTTCGCCATCGCGAGCCCCATCGCCAGCCAGCACAACCAGAACAGCGCGACGTGGTCGGCCGCGACGAGGGCCATCACGGCGACCGTGAAGCCGAACACGGTGGCGAAGAACTTCGTCTCGTGGACGGAGCCTGCCATGTAGCGGCGCGAGTAGCTGTGGACGATACCGCTGAAGAACGTCACGACCACCCACAGCAGCACGGTCAGGCCGTCGACGGCGACGACGCCGGGGACCTCCCACGCGCCGCCGAGTCGGAGTCGGGCGAAGAGCACGGCGACGCTCGCGGCGAACAGCGCCCACACGAGCCGCGTTAGTGCGACGGGCGCGAACGGCGAATCCGCCGTCGCGTCCGGGAGTGCTCCGACCGTCGGTTTCGGGCTGTGTCCTGACATCGTTCGGTTCGTCGTTGACCAGACCGGTCACCGAAACGCACTCGGCGTCCGATATTGGTCGTCCTTACGCCTATCCGAGAACAGATTGTCTATTAAATCTACCTACATTCACAAATCGTTCGAAAATTAGCCATTATAGAACATTATGGTTCTGCGGGTACGGGGCGGCGGAGACTGTCGACTCTGAACGGTCGTATCCGCGTCGAACAACTCGTTCGAGGTCTGACGCCCGACAACGTGGCGTGAGCGACCGAATCCGTGCGCCGGCCCGGTCGGTGTCGTCTCGCCGCGGCGACCGGCGACTGCGGTCGCTCGTCGGTCTCAGTGAGCGGTTCGTGAACGCTCCGTTCGTCGGAGGATATCGAGCGCGCGCCCGTTCAGGAGTCGTTTTCGGTGTGCCTCTCGGCATCGAACTCGCCGAACGGTGTCGTCTCGTGCGTGCGGACGAGAACCTCGTCGGCGACGGTGACGCCCATGTCGAGGAGTTCCTGTGCGATAGCCGTGATGTCGTCGTCCGTCTCGCAGACGGCGGTCACGAGAAGGTTCTGTTCGCCGGTGACTAACTCCTGGACCGCCACGACGCCATCCATCTTCAGAATCTCGGGGACGAGTTCGCCCCGCTTGGGAATCGAGGCGGTGCAGTACAGCAGCATTCGGAGCGGATACCCCGACTTCTGATAGTCGACGCTCGCGCTGTATCCCTTGACCACGCCCTCGGATTCGAGCCGCTGGATGCGCTTGCGGACGGTGCTGTCCGAGGTTCCCGTTCGCTTTGCGATGTCGCCGGACGACATGTTCCGGGCGTCCTCCTGGAGTGCGTACAGAATCGCCCTGTCGACGTCGTCGATATCCTCGCCGGACATACCACTCCCTCCGCGAGGAGGACACTTTAGCCTTTGATATCGCGCGACACCCGCTCGCGGCTCGCCCTCGGCGGCAGGTTTATTACCCAAACGATAAAATTAGTTACTATGATTGTTGTAAAATCTAACGCCGATACGTCCGACGCTCACGAGCAGTCCGTTCGCCGCACGGCTACCTTCGCCGACATGGCCGCGACGATGTGCGGGTTCTGAGCCGTCTGCTACCGCTTCGATTCTCCGTCCGATTCGCCCGACGGCGTCGTAACGTGACGGCGTTCCTGAGTTTTCGTGTTTCCTGACAACCCGTTTCAGCGACTCGTCCGAACCGGCGCGAGACGCGTTTCTCGCCGGGAAAACGGATTTACCTTTGGGTGTCATATTTTACCAAACTGGGCGACACCGCCCTGATAGCCATGGCAGACAAACCACACCAGAACCTAGCCATCATCGGACACGTCGACCACGGGAAATCCACGCTCGTCGGCCGGCTCCTGTTCGAGACAGGTAGCGTCCCGGAACACATCATCGAACAGCACCGCGAGGAGGCGGCGTCCAAGGGGAAGTCGGGCTTCGAGTTCGCCTACGTGATGGACAATCTCGCCGAGGAGCGCGAACGCGGCGTCACCATCGACATCGCCCACCAGCGCTTCGACACGGAGAAGTACTACTTCACCATCGTGGACACGCCCGGCCACCGCGACTTCGTGAAGAACATGATTACGGGCGCGTCGCAGGCCGACCACGCGATTCTCGTCGTCGCCGCCGACGACGGCGTCGCGCCGCAGACCCGCGAGCACGTCTTCCTCGCCCGAACGCTCGGCATCGAGGAACTCATCATCGCGGTCAACAAGATGGACGTCGTCGATTACAGCGAAGACTCCTACAAACAGGTCAAAGAGGAGGTCCAACAGCTCCTGAACCAGGTACGGTTCAACTCCGACGACGCGGGCTTCATCCCCATCTCGGCGTTCGAGGGCGACAACATCGCCGAACCCTCGGAGAACATGACGTGGTTCGACGGGCCGACGGTCCTGGAGTCGCTGAACAATCTCCCGGAGCCGTCGCCGCCGACCGACGCCCCGCTTCGCGTCCCGATTCAGGACGTGTACACCATCTCCGGCATCGGGACGGTCCCGGTCGGCCGCGTCGAGACGGGGATGCTCAGGACGGGCGACAACGTCCGGTTCATGCCCTCTGACGCCGGTGGCGAAGTGAAGACCATCGAGATGCACCACGAGGAGGTTCCGGAAGCCGGTCCCGGCGACAACGTCGGCTTCAACGTCCGCGGCGTCGGCAAAGACGACATCCGCCGCGGCGACGTCTGCGGCCCGGCCGACGACCCGCCGTCGGTCGCCAAGACGTTCACGGCGCAAATCGTCGTGATGCAACACCCCTCGGTCATCACGGCGGGCTACACGCCGGTCATCCACGCCCACACCGCGCAGGTCGCCTGCACGTTCGAGTCGCTCGACCAGAAGCTCGACCCCGCGTCGGGCGAGGTCGCAGAAGAGGAGCCGGACTTCATCAAGGCCGGCGACGCCGCCGTCGTCACGCTGCGTCCGCAGAAGCCGCTCAGCATCGAGCCGTCCTCAGAAATCGCCGAACTCGGGAGCTTCGCCATCCGCGACATGGGACAGACGATCGCGGCCGGCAAAGTGCTCGAAGTCAACGAGTAGCGCCCGGTCCCGACCTCGGATTTTCCACGTCGCCGCCGCGACAGCGACCGCGCCGTCCTCGGGGACGGTCGGCGCGACCGACGGTCGCACACGGCGCGCGAGCGTACGTCGCGTCCGGCGTCACTCGTCAGCGCCGGGGTAGAGCGCCGACACCTGCCAGACGTTCGCGCGGACGCCCGCCCTGACGATATCCATCCGGACGCGGTCGCCGGCGTGGTGATTCGCGAGGTAGTCGCGGAAGCTGCTGTTCTCGTAGGAAGTGACGTGGTACGTCGAGCCGTTGTCGCCGCGGAGCGTCGCCGCACCGTGGTCGTTTACCTCGTTTACGATTGTAAACGTATCCGTGCTATTTCTGGACGCTGTCTGAGACATATCCGAATATATGTTAATCAGACACATAAAACCTAGCGTTGCGTTTAGTAAATCATTATAAACTGTATCGTGATTGTCCCCCACGGGAAACTGTCCGTTCGCAGTCGGTCGGTTTTCGGAGAATGGCCCGCGTCCGGTGGTCGATTCGACGCGCCGTGCGCCGGCGGTTGGGTTGCGACCGGCGTGGGACGTGACGCGACGCGGCCACGCTGTCGAGCGCGGCTGGGTCGTCGAAACGAACTGCATCGCGTAAGTACGGCCTCTCGAATCGGGGACGGGGCGCAGTCACCCTAGGCGGTGGAGCCAATTAACCGAATGGCTTGATATATCCGGCTCATTAGTGGCCCGCGGCGGCCAGCCTGCTCGCCGTCGCGTGCTTGTGGACGGTGGAGAGGACGCTTCGCGGGTTTGGGGTCGGGCGCGACGCTCGACGCCAACACCTCGATGCCGTCGCCCCCCTCGTGGGGCCAGAGGGCCTCGTGGCCGAGCGCCGTGACTGCGTTGCTGATGGCCTTCGTCTCGCCGTCGTCGTGGAATCCCAGAATCCTCACCGTGACCGTCGGTTCGTCCCCACCCATGGGTGAGCTACGCGTCTCGGTCGCACCAGCGCATCGCGAGGTCCCGCAGAACCAGAATGTGACACCGCGCGACGCGTCACGGGAGCGTCGCGGACGCGGCGGTCACGTGCTCATGAAGTCGGCTGTCGGCTCGGTCGCGAGGCGGCCTCGCGGGCGGTCGAGGCCCTCGTTACTCCTTTTCGGTGACGGTCACGGTGTAACTGCCACTGCCGGAGTAGCTGTCGACCAGCACCGAGAGGTCGGCCGACGTGTCGGGGTTGTCGATGACGACCTGCTCTTGGCTGTCCGTGCTCCACGAGCGGTAGTCGTACGACCCGGTCGTGGGGCACGTCCCCGAGCCCTCGTTGACGTAGAGGTCGAAGTCGGTACTCGACGGCCCGCTGAGGTCGACGACGACCTGCGACGGCGACCCGTACTCCCACGTGTAGCTCCAGCAGTCGGAGTCGGCCGACGACGACAGCGAGTCGTCGATGGTCGAAGTGGTCGAGTCGCCGCCGTCGCCGCCACCGCCGCCACCGCCGCTTCCCGGCTCGGTCGTGACGGCGTTCGCGGCGTCCACGCGGCCCGCGCCTTGTTCGTTCTCGGAGAGACCGATATCGACCGCGGTATTTTTGAGTTGGCTCCGCAGGTCGGTCGGCGAGAGGTCGTAGACGGCGAGCGCGAGTCCGGCGACGCCCGAGACGACCGGCGTCGCCATCGACGTGCCGGATATCTCTTTGTACTCGGTGTCGGTCGTCCAACACGACAGCACGTTCGTCCCCGGCGCGGCGAGGTCGATGTCGGGGCCGTAGTTGGAGTACGACGCCAGCGTCTCGTCGGGGTCGAGCGCGGAGACGGCGACGCATTCGCCGTAGGCGGCGGGGTACGACACGCTCCCGCTCCCGTCGTTGCCGGCGGCGGCGACGACGAGACTCCCCTGCTGGGTCGCGTACGACACGGCGTTTTTCATCGTGGACGTGTAGCCGCCCCCGCCGAGCGAGAGATTGATGACGTCCGCGCCCTGGTCCGCGGCCCACTCGATAGCGTCGGCGATGTCGCTCGTCGAACCGCTGCCGGACTCGGAGAGCGCCCGCCCCGAGAGGAGCGAGGAGTCGCTGATACCGCCGATACCCTCGCTGTTGTCGGTGGAGCCGGCCGCGATGCCGGCGACGTGGGTGCCGTGGTACTCGTCGGCGAGCACGTCCGGGTACGGGTCGCCGTCGGCGTCGACGAAGTCCTGGCCCTTGTCGGAGCCGAACTGCGCCGAGAGGTCGGGGTGGTCGTACTTGACCCCCTGGTCGACCACGGCGACGGTCACGTCGGAACTGCCGAGCGTGGTGTCCCACGCGGTGTCGGCGTTCACCTGCTGTGGCGCGTACTGACTGCCGTACTGCGGGTCGTTCGTCGTATAGAGCGCCTGATGGGTGACGTTCTTCTCCGCGTACTTCACCTCGTCGCGCTTCGTGACCGCCGAAATGAAGTTCTCGCGGGCGCGGTCGGCGGCGACCGACGGGAACTTGATGGCCACGTAACTGAGGGTCTTGTTCTCGTGGACGACCCTTGCGTTGCCGGGGACGTGCTTCTCGACGGCCTTGCGCGGGCTGTCGGCGGTCTTCGAGACGCCGACGAGAATCTCGTCTTTCTTCGGACCGGGGGACCGTCCGGGCGTCGCGGAGGTCACGCCGGCCGCGCCGGTCAGTCCGGCGGCCGCGGCGAGTTTCAGGAAGGTTCGTCTGTCGAAGTTTGGCGTGCCTGTCATAGGCACACATATCTCGGGAGGCCGTGGCAATATTTGTTATCTTGACTGAAATTTCAATTTCAGCCTGTTCTTCAACGACAGTCCAGAGAAAATCCGTAAACCAAAATAAATCTTCGACAGATTCCAGAATCCTCGTTCGTACTTCGGCCGCACCTCCCTCGAAATTTATAAACCCGAAACCGGGCGAGGTGGTGTATGGACCTCCTGCGGCGGTTGGTCGGCCCCGACGGGCTTCCCTCGGGCCGAGTGGCGCTCTTCGTGGACGGGCCGAACGTCCTCCGCGACGAGTTCGACGTGGACTTAGACGACATCCGGGCGGCGGCTCGCTCGCTCGGCGGGCAGTTGAGCGCGGCGCGGCTCTACCTCGACGAGCACGCCACGCCGGGGCTGATTCAGGCCGCGGAAGCGCGCGGGTTCGAGGTCGTCGTCACGAGCGGCGACGTGGACGTGAAGCTCGCGGTCGACCTCACGCGCTACGCCGTCGAGGACCGCGCCGACGTTATCGCGGTCGCCTCGCGGGACACCGACTTCAAGCCCGCCTTGGAGACGGCCAACGCCTACGGCCTGCGGACGGTCGCCATCGCGCCGGGGAGCTACGGCCGCTCGGACGCGCTTCAGAACGCGGCGACCCACGGGATGACGCTCGACGACCTCGCCGACGGCGACGACTGAACCGGGCGGCGACTGAGTCGGCGGCGACCTGCCCTCTCCGACCCAACCCGACGCCGCACCGACCGCGAACGGTTCGCTTTTTCCTCCCCCGGCCGACCACACGTCCATGCAGGAGTTCGACACGCCGGTCGTGGACAACCATCTCCACCTCGACCCGGACCACGGGCGCGGGCTGGAGGCGGTGAAGGATTTCGCCCGGAGCGGCGGCACGCACCTCCTCGTCGTCAACAAGCCCTCGTGGCTCCTCGGCCACGAGGTCGAGACCGGCGAGGACTTCCGCCCGGTGTTCGAGACGACCGTCGAGGTCGTCCGCGAAGCCTCCGAGATTCTCCCCGGGCGCGCGTGGCCGGTCCTCGGCGTCCACCCCGGCCTCGTCTCGAAACTCGTCGACGACCGCGGCTACGACCCCGAGGCCGCCCGCGACCTGATGTGCGCCGGCCTCGACACCGCCGCCGAGTTCGTCCGCGAGGGCGACGCGCTCGCGCTCAAGTCCGGCCGCCCGCACTACGAGGTCACCGACGCCGTCCGGGAGGCCTCGAACGCCGTCCTCAGACGCGGTCTCGACCTCGCCGCCGACTGCGACTGCGCGCTCCAACTCCACACGGAGTCGACGACCGACCTCTCGGACGTGGCCGAGTGGGCCGACGAGCGCGGCGTCCCCGGCGAGCGCGTGGTCAAACACTACGCGCAGGGCCACCTGACCGGCGGCACGCCGAGCGTCATGAGCGACAAGGACCGCCTCGAAGACGCCGCCGAGCGGGGCGACCCGTTCCTCATGGAGACCGACTTCATCGACGACCCCGACCGCCCCGGCGCGGTGATGGGGCCGAAGACCGTCCCCCGGCGCGTCGACTGGCTCCTCGACGCGGGCCGCGACGACGCCGTCAGGAACGCTCACGTCGAGACGCCCGCGCTGGTCTACGGCATCGACACCGAAGCGACGCTCGACCGATAGCTGGGTGAGGCGGAACAGTCGACGGGTGAGCCGGACCGGCCGCCGAGACCGACGCACGAGCCGAATCGCGCCGTCTCCTCCCACGTCGTCGTCTCACACGGTTACAGGCAGGATAAGAAAGGCATTTGAGTCCGGCACGGGAGGGTGTAGGTATGACCGAGGCCGAGGAACGATACTACTCGCCGGAACGCTGGCAGAACTGGTTGACGCGCGTCGAAGAAGAGGACCTGGACCTCGAAAGCGAGGAGACCGGCCGTCTCCTGATGAACATCCAGAACGACGCGGCCATCGCCATCGCCAAGATTCTGACCGCCTACGACGACGACACGCTGGGCGAAGAAGAGGCGCTCGACGAGCTGTCGACCGTCCACGACATCGTCATGGCCGAACCCGAGTTCGAGACGGAGAACGAGGAGGCCGAAATCCTCGTCGGGAGCGTCCAGACGAGCCTCTCGTGCGCCTTCTTCGCCGCCGAGGAGTTCATCGTCGCCGGCCCCGCCGAACTCGAAGATGACATGGACGCCTACATCCGCGCCGCCGCGGACGCCGAGGCCGCCGACGACCTCGACAGCGCGCTCGGCTACATCGTCCAGGTCGGCACCCGCGTCATCGACGGCGAGGACCTCGACATCGAGGTGCTCGACGAACTCGAATTCGGGCTCGTCACCGAGTGGGTCAACGGTCTCGACAGCCTCCAGAGCGGCCTTTCGGAGCCCGAAGTCGTCGAAGAAGAAGACTGAATCCGGCCTCTCGCTCTTGTAGGAGTCTTTTTCCCGTTTCGGATATCTTCACGTCATATGGACTTTCGGGGGGACGAGAGAGCGGTCACTGTCCAAATCGGCGCAGTGCTGCTGTTCGGTATCATCATCATCTCGATGTCGATGTACCAAGCGACCGTCGTCCCGAATCAGAACGAACAGGTCGAGTTCCTACACAACCAGGAGGTTCACGACCAGTTCGAATCGCTTCGCGGTGCCATCATCGAAAGCTCGTCGGAGACGACCCCCCGTCCGTCGACGGTCTCTCTCGGAACGCGGTATCCGAGTCGGACGCTGTTCGTCAACCCCGGCCCCGTCTCGGGGACGTTGCAGACGCGTGAACTCGGCAGTCTCACCGTCACGAACGTCGAGACGACGGAAGCCGAGACGAGCGACTACGTTAACGGCGGCCTCTCGTACGAGACCAAATCGCTCGAATACCGGCCGGACTACAACGTTTTGCAGTCGGCCCCGACGACCGTGTACGAAAACACCGTCTCGTACAATCGGTTCGACACCGGGTACGAGGGGACGCTCAACGACAGGCAATCACTCATCAACGGCCGGACGATTTCGCTCGTTCTCCTCCAAGGCAACTACTCCGAAAACGGCGTCGGCTCCGCGACCGTCGACGCGCAGGCGGTCAGCCCCGCGACGCGGACCGTTCCGGTGACGGGGGATGCGTCGGGGAACGTGACCATCTCCGTGCCGACGGAGTTGTCCGAGGACGCGTGGCGTGAGCTTCTCGCAGAGGGGAACGACGACTACGTCCACAGCGTGGACCGTTCCGGCGACAGGGTCGAAATCGAGATGCAAGGGGAGGAAGATGGCGACAGCGTGACGTACGACCTCCGCGTCGGAGCGGTCGAAGTGGGGTCGGGAGTCGACGAACCGGCCGCGTATTACCTGACGGTCGTCGACGGAGCCTCGCCTCGAAGCGTCGGGTCGGGAGACACCGAGACGCTCACCTTCGAAGTTCGGGACCGATACAACAACCCCGTCTCCGGAGTCTCGGTGAACTTCTCTGCGAGCGGTGGTTCGGTCTCAATCGACCCGGAGGGACCGACGACCGATTCCGAGGGTCGAATCCGCGTGACAGTGACGGGTGAGTCGGCGGGAACCGCCGAGGTGCTCGGTAGCTTCGACGACGAGACGTTCACCCCGAGTACGCGGCAGGACGCGGCTGTCGAAGTCAGCGTGTCGAGCGGGGAGGCCGCCGAGGGCGGCGTCGCCGGACTCCTCTACGAGAACGACGCGGTCGCCCGCGACGGCGACGACGACTTCTCGACGCCCGGCGGCGTTGAGTTCTCGCTGCGGAACGTCGGTTCCGACTCCGTCGAGCTGTTGAACGTCGTGGTGAACCCGCACGACGACAGCATCGATGGACTCTCCGACAGGGTCGACGCCGGGGACGACGACCCCGGTGAGACGGAGCTGTACGTCGAGTCGCCGAGCGGTGACGCCCTCGTCGACTACCAGATTACGCAGAACGAGTTCGTGGCCGTGCCAGAAGACGGACTCGCGATCGATATCGACGAGGACGGCGATATTGGCGGGTCCAATCCCGTCGTCGGCAGCGGCGAATCCGCGCGGTTCTACGTCTACGAGTTCTACGACACAGGTGGGTTCGGCGGCACGAACGTCGACATGACCGGCGAGTGGCTCTCCGTTCGCGTGACTTACCGCCTCCCGTCGGGCCTCGTCGACGCCAAGACGTTCTCGTTCGAAGCCAACGCCCAGCCGGAAGGCGGCGTGAACGCCCCGCCGACTCCCCGGACGACGGGGCCGTATAGCGTCCCCGAAGGCGAGTCGATACAGCTCGACGGCTCCGGGAGTTCGGACAGCGACGGGTCGATTACCAGTTACAGTTGGTCCATCACCGACGACCCCACGGGGCGGGCGAGCCTGTCGAACCCCAGTTCCGCCCAGCCGACGTTCAACGCGCCCGACAGCGTCTCGGGCGACACCGACGTGACCGTCGAACTAACGGTGACCGACGACGACGGGGCGACGAGTAGGAGAACGACGACCGTGACCGTCACGGATACGGACGGCACGCCGTCCCCCTCTGTCTCGATGCGTGTCGACGACCTCACGGACATCCAAACGAACAACCCCGACTTCGTCGTCTCCTACGACATCGGGGACACGAACGCGTCGTTCGAGCGCGTCGAGGTCAGGGCCGATTCGATGGAGGGTTCCGCTTCGGGCTTCGCACAGCAGTCGACATCGCGCGGCAGCGTTCGGTTCCAGCCCGGATACGGAGTCAGACAGACGTTCGAGGTCACGATTGACGTGATTTACGACGGGCCGAACGGCGAATACGTCGAGAGCTCACGGACCGTGACCGACGTGGCCGACGCGCGGAACCGGAACGGAAACGCCGACCTGTCGCTCGGAAGTAGCGCATCCATCGACGCGTTCGACGTCGAAGACCGGACCAACACCGGGACGAACGCGGTCTGGTACCGCGCCGACTACGCCGTGTCGTCCGGCGACTTCAGTCGGGTCGAACTGGTGGCGCTCAATCTCAACGGCAACGGGGCGACGACCACGACCCAACGTACCGACCGGAGCCGTAACAACGTCGACATCATCGAGCGGCGGGACGGCGCACAGACCGACTATCGGGTCGGAATACTGGTGTACGACGACACCGGTGCCGTCGTCGATATCCAGACCGTCGACGACGTCGCGGACGGGAACGGCCCGTAGTTCGACAACCGACGTAACTCCCCATCGACAAAACCTTATCCCTCGGTTCTGTAACATCGACCATGACTTCCGTCGGCATCGACGCCATGGAGATTTGGACGGGCAAACTCGTGTTAGACCTCCCCAACACCTTCGCGCCGGTGAAGGGCGAAGACCCGGAGAAGTACACGAAGGGGCTGGGTCTCCACACGTCGTCGTTCCCGGACGTGTACGAGGACATCGTCACGATGGGGGCGAACGCCGCCAAGCAACTGATGGACCGAAAGGGCCTGACGCCCGCGGACATCGGCCGCATCGACGTGGCGACCGAGTCCGCGTTCGACAACTCCAAACCGGTGTCGACGTACATCGCCGGCTGTCTCGAGCAGGTGTACGACGGCGACTTCCGCCACGCCAACAAGGGCGAGCGCAAGTTCGCCTGCATCGCCGGAACCCAGAGCCTGGACGACGCCTACAACTGGATTAAGGCGGGTCGCAACCGCGGGCGCGCGGCGCTCGTCATCGCCACCGACACCGCCCTCTACGAGCGGGGCGACCCCGGCGAGGCGACGCAGGGCGCGGGCGCGGTGGCGATGCTCATCGACGAGGACCCGGACCTCGTCGAACTCTCGACCGAGCAGGGCTACGGCAGCATGGACGAGACGGACTTCCTCAAGCCGAACCAGCAGTTCCCCTCGGTGGACGGCAAGCGCTCCATGCAGGTGTATCTCGCTCGGATGCGCGAGGCGCTCGAAGATTACGAGAGCGTCGCGGGTCGCACCCACCCCGACCTGTTCGAGTACATCCCGTTCCACACGCCGTTCCCCGGCATGGTCCGGAAGGCGGCGCTTCTGGGCTTCCGCCACATGACCCGCGACACCGACATCGAAGACGACCTCGAAAGCGAAATCGGCCGCCAGCCCCGCGAGGAGGACTTCGAGACGTGGGACGACTACGAGGAGGCCATCCGCGGCTACATGGACGAACTGAAGACGACCGAGCAGTACCGCGACTGGTACGGTCGCGTCATCGAGCCGACGCTCGACATCTCCAGCCGCGTCGGCAACTGGTACACCGGCTCGGTCCACATCGCCCGGCTGTCGGCCCTGAAGGCCGCCGCGGACGACGGGAAAGACATGACCGGCAAGCAGCTGCTCGTCGGCTCCTACGGCTCCGGCGCGCAGGCCGAGATTCACGCCGAACGGGTCCAAGAGACGTGGCTCGACGAAATCGAGGCCGTGGACGTGGACGACCAGCTCGCGGCCCGCACCGAGATTTCCTTCGACGACTACGAACTCATCCACGACGTGCACAACCACGAAAAGGAAATCGAGGTCGAGGAGTTCACCCAACCCGAAGCCGAGTTCGTCTTCACGGGCTGGGGGCGGATGAACGAGCGCCGCTACGAATACGTGGAGTAGCGGGGACCGTCCGCGAGAGCGAAGCGAGCGCGGAGACGAAGCGCCGTTCGGCGCTTCGGAAGTACGAATACGTGGAGTAGCGGGGAGACGAAGCGCCTCGCGTCAGAACGACCGGGCTTGGTCGGGCAGTATCGACCACGAATCCGCCGGGTCAGCGCCCCGGTCGTCGTAGAACTTTCTGCCGATGTAGTCGTCGCTCACGCTGCCGAGTATCGTGTTGTACAGGTCGGCAGCCGACTCGTAGGTCTCGGTTCCGAGCGGGGCGAGGATGGTCTCGACGGTCTCCGCGTCGTCGACGTTCGGCGCGGTCACCTCGACGTCGCCGGCGCGTTCCAGCACGCGCTCGGTCGTGACCGGGTACTCGAACGCCGTTTCGAGGTGCGATTGGAGGGCGCGAATGTCCATATGGTCGGACATGGTCGCGGCCGCCCTTCGGCTTTTTTCGCCCTCAGGCGGACACTCTGGAAATGCGAATCGAAGGGAGCGAAACGAATCGACCGAATCGGGTCAGACGGACCGAAACGGGTACTACGGCGTTCTCAGGGAAGCGTCCGCAGGTCTTCGAGCATCTCGTCTAAATCGCGGTCGGTCACGGCGAGGGCGAAGCCGTCGATGGTGGCGAGCGCGGGCGCGTGCTCCCAGAGGTCGTCCTCCGAGAGGCCGTGGAGGACGACGGCGTTCGGCGTCGGCGTGACGACGCGCATGGCGACCAGCGGCGACTCGCCGCGGGTGACGCCGGTGAACACGAGCGCCCGACTCGTCGACTGCCCGTAGAGCCGGTAGAACTCCTCGGAGGAGAGCCGCGTGATTGCCTGAATGCTGTTGATGACGGTGTGGCCGCTGATGCGGTCTTGGTCGCCGTCGACGATGGGGGTCGCGCCGATGGCGTCGTAGAAGCTATCGAGCGGAATCGACGTGGGGTACTCCCGGAGGTCCTGGACGATGTCGCTCTCGAAGCCGGCCGAGAGGACGCGGGCGTACTGCCGGATGCGACTGCCGCCGCGGGCCTCGTCGATATCGAGGAGCGCTTCGACCATCCGGCGGATGACGCCGATGCCGGGGCTCTCGCGGCGGCCGCTCTCGTAGTCGGAGACGACCGACGACGACACGTCCAACTGCTCGGCGAGCGCCGTCTGGGAGATGTCGAAGTCGGTCCGCCACTTCCGGAGCGTCGCGCCGGGGTCGTCCGAGAGGGTAATCTCGCCCGCGATGCGGCGGGCGAGGTCGTCGCGCGGTGCCGCGGTCATCGCGAACACCTCGGCCCGACCGACGAGTGAGTCATGGGACAACCTGCGTGAGTATCCCGCAAAAGGATGTCGAAAGTGGTAGTCGTCGCGTGACGAACCCCGTGAGAACTCTGAAGGTCGTCGGCCGACCACTACGCGGTATGCCATCGACCCTCGTCCACGTCGCCGTCGGCGGACTCGTCGGTGCCGCCCTCCTCGGTCGCTGGTTCGACGCCCGGTCGGTCGGCGTCGCGCTCGTCGCCGCCGCGGTTCCCGACCTCGATTCGTTCACCAGCACGCTCCTGCCCGGGAGCCACCGCGCGCTCCTCCACACGCTGTTGCTCCCGTTCGCGCTCGCCGCGCTCGTGGCCTACGACACGCGGATGCGGGACCCCGAACGTTCCGCGATTCGCGGTCGCTGGGGCGCTCGGGGGGTCGCAGTCGCGTGGGTCGGCGTCGCTGCGCTCCTCTGCGGCGGCATCTTCCCCGACCTGTTCACCAACGGCGTCAACGCCTTCTACCCGCTTCACGACGCGTTCTACTCGATTAGCGGGCGCGCCGAGTGGTCGAGCACGCGCGGGTTCGTCCAGACGTTCGTCGAGCTACGGCCCGCGTCGCCGCCGCCGACGACGGAGACGCTCCATTACAGCACCGTGGTCGACCCGTCGCCGGGCGCGGAACCCGAGAACGTCGAGCGGGTCGCCCCGCTCGCTTCGTCGGGGACGGAACTGATGCTCGTCGTGCTCGGGGCGGGCGTAGTCGGCGGACGGCTCCTGTCGGAGCGGCTTCGTGGGCCGGCGGGCGAACCGGCTGAGTGACGGGGTGAGCCGACGCCGAATTGGGGTGAGCCGGGAACGCGGCCGCGACTCCGAGCGTTCATAACCGACGGCGACCCATCCGCGTGCATGAGCGAGACACCGGACGGCGTCGAGGTGCGACCGTACGAACCGGGCGATGCGGCCGCGTTCTGGGAACTGAAACGCGGATTCGAACTCGGTCTCGGCGCGGGGACCGGCGGCGACGACAAGCTTTCGACGTACGAGGCGAAACTCACGGACGACTACCGCGAGCGATATCTCTCGTGGGTCGAGCGCTGTGCGACCGACGACCCCGGCTGCGTCGTCGTTGCCGAAGCGGTGTCGGACGGCGGACAGAGCGGCAAGAGCGAGGATGCAACGCTCGTCGGCTACGCCTTCGTGCTCCCCGAGGAGATGACGTTCATCTGGGACGCGGCCGTGCTCAACGAACTGTTTCTCGACGCCGACTACCGCGGCACGGGCGCCGCCGACGAACTCATGGACGCTGTGTTGGACCACGCGCGCTCGCAGGACCTGCCCTTGGACCGAATCGTCCTCGACGTGGACGAGGCGAACGGTCGGGCGCGGGCGTTCTACGAGCGCTACGGCTTCGACCGCTGGGGCGAGCTGGTCGCGCGCGACCTCTGAGTCGGAAACAGCGCGGAACCGATGAACCGAGCGAGTGGACGCCGTCGCCTACCGGAGCGCCGTGGCTGCGACGCCGCCGACGGTACCGAGAACGGCGGGGTATGCGACGCCCGCGAGGAGCGCTGACGTGACCGGGTCGGGGCTGACGGCCGCGTCGCCGACGGAGACGGTGAAAAGCGCGATACCGGCGAGCGCGAAGACGAGGTAGCCGACCGTGGTTCCCGCGCCGGCCAGCGCGCCATCCCGCGTCGAGGACGCGCCGCTGACGACGGCCGCGAGCGCGCCCGCAGCGAGCAGCGCGACCACGGGCACGACGTAGAGCACCGGCGAGAACGCCTCGACGCCTTCGATGAGGTTCGCGCTGGAGGTCGTTCCGAACAGGCCGGGGAACCGGGTCGTCACGCCGTGGGCGCTCATGAACACCCAACCGACGACCTTCCACGTCGAGATGTCGGAGCCGAGGGCTTCGAGCACCTGACTGGCCGTCGAGTTCTCGATGGTCGAGGAGGAAAGCAGGTAGGTCACGAGGTAGCCGAACAGGGCCGCCCCGAAACCGGCGACGCCGCCGCTGCCGACCGACCGAAGCGTCGATGGTGTGGAACCGGGCGTCGATTCGGGTGTCGTTGACATCGTGTCGGAACCGATTGTCGTTCTCCCGTAAATGTCTCGTGGCCGCCGTGCGTGGGTGTCTCGCGGTACGATGTGGCGAGGGAGGCCGCGAGTCGTCCCGACGAGCAGCGGTGCGGAAGAGCGCGACTCAGCGAACGTCGTCTGGGTCGAGTTCCCAGCGGAACTCGGCGTCGTAGTCGCCGCTCGTCGCCAGCCAATCCCGGCGGGAGACGCTGTAGCGGAGTTCGTCGGCCGGCTCGCCGTCGATGACGATGCTGTTTCGCTCGCGACCGTCGCGGCCGCCGCCGAGCGCCGCCATGTACTTCTCGATAGCGCGCTGGGACTTCCCGTTCGCCGCGACGTGCGACACCGAGACGACTTCGAGGTCGAGTACGTCGAACGCGAGCGCCGCCAGCGCCGCGGCGCGCTCGCCGGAGTAGCCGCGGCCCCAGTAGCGCGGGCGGAGCCACAGGCCGAGTTCTCCGACGCGGCGGTCCCACTCGGTGTGGAGGCCGCCGAACCCCGCAATCTCGCCCGCGCCAGTTTCGCCCTCGCGCGGGATAATCGCGTAGTCGGCGCTCTCCGCGTCGGACCAACTCGACTCCCCGCGGTCGAGAAAGTCCTTCGTCACGTTCGGCGTCTCGTGGCGCGACCACGGCATGTACCGGGTCACGTCGTCCATCTCGGGGGCTGAACAGAGGCCGTAGGCCTCGTGAACGCCGACGTGCTTCGGGCGGCGGGAAACCAGCCTGAGCCGCGGCGTCTCGACGACCGCGGGGTAGAGGTCGCTCACTCACGGCCCTCCCAGCGGAACTCGGCGTCGTAGTCGCCGCTCGTCGCGTCTTCCCACTGCTCGCGGGTCACGGACCAGCCGCGAACGTCGCGCGGGGTTCCGTCGCCGCCGACGGTCTCGTTGGGGAACAGGCCGTCTTCCTGCCCGCCGAAGCGGTCGGTGTACTTCTGGATGGCGCGGCAGGACGCCTCGTTTTCGGGCATGGCGTACGCGAGCGCCACGTCGAGGTCGAGCACGTCGAAGACCGCGGCGAAGAACGCGGCCGCGCGCTCGCCGGAGTAGCCGCGGCCCCAGAACTCCTTGCGGAGCCACATCCCGAAGACGGCCCGGCGCTTGTCCCACTCGGGGTTGAAGCCGGCGGTGCCGGCGAATTCGCCCGCGCCGTCCTCGCCCTCGCGCGGGAAGACGGCGTAGATAGCGTTTTCCGCGGATTCGTGGCCCTCCTCGGCCTGTTCGAGGAACTCCAGCGTCTCCTTGGGCGTCTCGTGGGGGCTCCACGTGACGAACTCGGTCTCCTCCTCGATGGTGTCAGACCGCGAGGCGGCGAACTGCTCGTAGGCGTCCAACGGGTCGACGACCGCCCGCGACAGGGCGCGGAGCCTGAGCCGCGGGGTGACGATTTCGTCGGGGAACATGGAACGGAGTCCACTCGGAGGGCGCTAATAAGTTTTCTGAACATTGACATATGATTGCGTGGAACACGTCCGGGGCGGTCGCCGCTCTCGAACCCGTCGGATTCGAACACGTTCCGGGCGCACACACGTTCTCCCGCGCGAGAACCCGGAGATGCGTATTTGTGGCGGGAGCGCGTCTAGCGAGGACGGAACGGAGTGCAACGAGATGGACTGGGAGCGAACGGTGGGCGGCTACGCGCTCGTCATGGGAGCCGTGACGCTGGCCATCTGGGTGCTGACCGTCGACGGTGGTCCGGTGATGGAACCGCGGACCGACCCGTTTTCGCTGTTCGCGTCGCTCGTGTTGGGCGGTCTGACCGGCGTGTCGCTTCTGGCGACGGGCGTGGGACTCGTTCGAAGCCAGTTGTGGGCGCGGCCGCTCAGTCTCGTCGCCTTCGGCCTGCTTTTCGCCGGCGTCATCGACAGCGCCGGCTACTACGCCGGCGTCGGGCGGGTCGGCGTCGTCGTGGCGCTGTTCGTCGTCTGCCTCGCCACGCTGGCGGCGCTCGGCTGGTCGCTCCTCGACGCCCGGAACCGGGCGCGGCGGTCGGCGTGGTGAGGTGGCGCGGTGAGACGGCGCGGTGGGGCGCCTGAGCCGGTGAGCCGCCCCGGTAGTTCGGGCGCTTCCGGTGGAGCGTCCGACCGGCGCGCGGCGCTCCGCAACCACTAAACGCGCCTCGGTCCTCCTTCCGGTAATGGTAGACTGGACGGAGAAGTACCGCCCATCGACGCTCTCCGAGGTCCGCGGCAACAACAAGGCCCGCGACGCCCTCGCGGAGTGGGCCAAGACGTGGGACGACCACCGGGAGGCCGTCGTCGTCCACGGGAGCCCGGGCATCGGAAAGACCTCCGCGGCCCACGCGCTCGCCGCCGACATGGGCTGGGAGACGGTCGAGTTGAACGCGTCGGACCAGCGGACCGGCGACGTCATCGAACGCTTCGCCGGCCGCGCCGCGAAGAACGCGACGCTCGCCGGCTCCTCCGCGGGCACGTCCACCCGGCAGTTGGTCATCCTCGACGAAGCCGACAACATCCACGGCAACTACGACCGCGGCGGGGCCAGCGCCGTCACCCGCCTCGTCAAGTCGTCGAGCCAGCCCATCGTCCTCATCGCAAACGAGTTCTACGACATGAGCCGCGGGCTTCGGAACGCCTGTCAGGAAATCGAGTTCCGCGACGTGTCCGCCCGCTCTATCGTCCCCGTCCTCCGCGACATCTGCCGCAAGGAGGGGTTGGAGTTCGAGTCCGACGCGCTCGACCGCATCGCCGAGATGAACAGCGGCGACCTGCGGTCGGCCGTCAACGACCTCCAGGCCATCGCCGAGGGCCGCGAGAAAATCACCGAAGAGGACGTGGTCATGGGCGACCGCGACCGCTCCGTCGGCCTGTTCGAGTTCCTCGACGCCGTCCTCAAAGAGGAGTCCGCGCAGGACGCGCTGTACACCGCCTACGACGTGGACGAGACGCCGGACGACCTCACGAAGTGGGTCGAGGACAAGGTGTCGCTCGTCTACGAACCCGACGAACTCGCCCGCGCCTACGACTTCCTCGCCAACGCCGACCGCTGGCTCGGCCGCGTGCGCGCCACGCAGAACTACTCCTACTGGCGCTACGCGACCGACAACCTCGCCGCCGGCGTCGCGGCCTCCCGCGACCGAACCCGCGGCGGGTGGACCCGCTACGGCGGCGCGCCCTACCGCTCGACCCGCGACAAGACCCGCGACACGGTCGTCCGAAAAATCGCGCAGAACGGCGGCTTCAGCATGGCGACCGCCCGTCGCGAGGTCCTGCCGTACCTCTCGGCCATCACCCACCACTGCAAGCCCCGCGAACTGACCGTCGCCATGGCCGCCTACTACGAGTTCGACGAGTCCCACGTCTCTTTCGTCACCGGGAGCGGCGAGACGACGAACAAGGTCCAGTCAATCGTCGAGGACGCGGGCGAACTCCGCGAGGAACTGGTCGAGGAACACGCCGCCGGCGCGTTCGCCGGCATGGAAGACGTCTCCGTCGAGGGCGACGCCGCGGCCGCCGACGGCGACGGTGGCGGCTCCGACGACGTGCTCGACCGGGACACCGACGCCGACGAGTCGGGCGACAGCGACGAGGACGACGCCTCGACCGACGACGGGCAGTCCGGCCTCGACGACTTCTTCTGAGCGGGGCCGAACGCCGCGTTTCCGCCGCCCGCGATTGACGCCACGCGGGGGTTTTTGGGGCCGCCCGACGAACCGCGCGTATGAGAGCCGCAGTCCTCCGCGAACACGGTGAACCGCTCGACGTGACGGAAGTACCCGACCCGACGTGTGACGCCGACGGCGTCGTCGTCGAAGTCGAGGCCTGCGGTATCTGCCGGAGCGACTGGCACTCGTGGATGGGCCACGGCGAGTGGGCCGACGACGCGGTCCCGTCCGGGCAGATTCTCGGCCACGAGCCCGCCGGCCGCGTCGTCGAGGCCGGCGACCGCGTCGAGACGATTCGGGAGGGCGACCGCGTCGCCTTGCCGTTCAACCTCGCCTGCGGTTCGTGCGGCTACTGCCGGACCGGCCACGGCAACGTCTGTACGGGCGACCACCCCCACGCCCTCGGCTTCGAACCCGCCGCGCAGGGCGCGTTCGCGGAGTTGGTACATCTCCCGTCTGCCGATTACAACGCGATTCGACTCCCCGAGAGCGTCTCTCCGACCGACGTGGCCGCGCTCGGCTGTCGGTTCATGACGGCCTACAACGCCCTCGACGCCCGGGCCGGCCTCCGCGCCGGTCAGTGGGTCGCCGTCCACGGCTGCGGCGGCGTCGGCCTCTCGGCGATTCAGGTGGCGAACGTCCTCGGCGCGCGCGTCGTCGCGGTCGACGTGCGCGAGTCCGCGCTCGACGCCGCGGCCGACCTCGGCGCTGACGCGGTCGTCGACGGCTCCGCGGAGGACCCGGTGGACGCCATCCGCGGGCTGACCGACGGCGGGGCGCACGTCTCGCTCGACGCGCTCGGCGTCGCGGAGACCTGCCGGAACTCGGTTCGTTCGGTCCGGCCGCGGGGCTCGCACGTACAGGTCGGCCTGACGACCGAGGCCGAAAAGGGGAACGTGTCGCTGCCGACCGACTGGATGACGAGACACGAGGTGTCGTTCCTCGGCGCGCGCGGGATGCCGCCGACGAACGCCGACGACCTGCTCTCGCTGCTCGCGTCGGACGCGGTCGACCCCGGGTCGCTCGTGACGAAGACCGTCTCGCTCGACGAGGTGCCCGAGCGACTGGCCGCGATGACCGACTACGACACCGTCGGCGTCGAAGTGATGGTTCCGTAAAATCGGGGTTGGGCGGTTCGGACGCTCGTTGACTCGGCTCGGTACCGGGTCAGGGTGTCGGCGTCGGCGCTCGACGCTCTTCAGAGGCCTCATCATCCAGCCCGCGCCAGACGACCGCGCCGCAGTCCGGGCAGTCGAGTCGGACCGTGCGGCCGCCGCGCGTCCGTTCGGGCCACTCGTCGATGCCGGCGGCGCGGCCGCAGGTCTGACAGAAGAGGACGGCTTTGGTGCGTTCGCTATCGGGCGGCTCGTGACTGAATTCGCGGGGAACGTAGTTCATGCCGCAGGAAGCGGCGTTTCGGGGGATAAGCTTGTTGGAAGATTCCGGGTGTGTGCCCGGCTACCCCGGCTCAGAGCAGCTTCGAGAGGAACTGCTTGCCGCGGTCGGTCTTCGGGTTCTCGAAGAACACTTCGGGCGGCGAGTCCTCGACGACCTCGCCGTCGGCCATGAGGACGATGCGGTCCCCGACCTCGCGGGCGAACCCCATCTCGTGGGTGACGACGAGCATCGTCATCCCCTCCTCTGCGAGGTCGTGCATCACGTCGAGCACCTCCCCGACGAGTTCGGGGTCGAGGGCGCTCGTGACCTCGTCGAACAGCATCACGTGGGGGTCCATCGCGAGCGCGCGAGCGATGGCGACGCGCTGTTGCTGGCCGCCGGACAGTTGGTTCGGGTAGGAGTTCGACTGCGCGCCGAGGCCGACGCGGTCGAGTAGGTCGTCGGCGCGGCGCGTGGCGTCTCCTTTCTTGAGCCCTTTCACTTTCGTCGGCGCGAGCGTCACGTTCTCCCGCGCCGTCTTGTGGGGAAAGAGGTTGAAGCTCTGGAACACCATGCCGATGCGCTGGCGCAGGCGGTTGATGTCCGCGTCCTCGGCGGAGATGGACTGGCCTTCGAGGCGAATCTCCCCGCCCTGAATCTCTTCGAGGCGGTTCGCACAGCGGAGCAGCGTCGACTTCCCGGACCCCGAGGGACCGATGACGACGCACACTTCGCCCTCCTCGACGTTCAGGTCGATGTCCTTCAGGACGTGCGTCTCGCCGAAGTACTTGTCAACCCCGTCGAATTCGAGGAGACTCATCGGCGGTCACCTCCCCAGTCGGAGCGCTCCTCCAAGTAGGTCACGAGTCGCATCAGCGGCAGCGTGATCGAGAGGTACGCGATGGCGACGAGGACGAGCGGCGTCCACGGGTCGAACGTCGCGCTGTTGACGCTCCGGAACGCCTGCATCAGTTCGGGGATGGCGATGATGGTGAGCAGCGAGGTGTCCTTCACGAGGATGACCTGGTCGTTACCGATGGCCGCGAGGGCGTTGCGCCACGCCTGCGGGACGACCACCTCGCGCATTCCCTGGATGTAGCCCATGCCGAGCGACCGGGCCGCCTCCATCTGCCCGTCAGGGACGGCCCCGATACCACCGCGGACCGCCTCGCCGACGTAGGCGGCGTGGTTCAGCGTCAGCGCGATGATGGCCGTCGGGAACCCCCAGTTCTGTACCGGGAACGTCCCCGGCCACAGCGTCGGGATGCCGAAGTAGATAACGAATATCTGGAAAAGAAGCGGCGTCCCGCGGAAGAACTGGACGTACGCCGTCGCAATGCCGTTCGTTATCGCCGTCTTCGAGACGCGCGCGAGGCCGACGAACACGCCGGCGGTCACCGAGAGGATACCGCCGATGACGACGATTTGGAGCACCAAGAGGTACGCATCAACGAACTGCGGAAGGATGGTCCGCATCAGCGCGAAGTCGACCTGCGTGGCGACGATGTAGGCGACGAGCGCCAAGACGGCGAGCGCGAACAGACTCGACAGCCCCACGCCGAGCCACTTCAGGCTCGTGTCGTCGATGAACCCGCCGCTCCCGCGGTCGCCATCTTCGGCGGTCGCCCCTGAGTATGTGTCTGCCATGAGTTCGAGTGTCTCTGTCAGTCGATAAAAAAAGGAGGCCGCGTTCAGCCCTCGAAGTACTCGGCGTATATCTCGTCGTACGTCCCGTTCTCCTTGATAGCGGCGAGCGCCTCGTTCACCCGCTGGCGGAACTCGTCGTCTTCCTGACGGAACGCGATCCCGTAGTTCTCGACGGAGAGCGTGAGGTAGTCGGGAGCGTTCTCGCCGGACTCGGCGGCCGCGCCCTCGCCTTGGAGGAAGCGGACCTCTCCTTCGCCTTGGTTGTTAACGAACTCCGCGTTGACGGTGTTGTCGTTGATGACGGCGACGACCTGCCCGTTGACGAGGGCCTGGAACGCGCCGGTGACCTGGTCGTACTGGTTGAGTTCCAGTTCGCCGTCGAACTCCTCCTGTAACTCCTGGGCGGCGTCGGCGCCGGTGGTGCCCTTCTGGACGCCGACGGTCGTCCCGCGGAGGTCCTCTCTGGACTGGATGTCGCTGTCCTGCCGGACGATGACCGTCTGGTACGCGGTGAAGTAGGGGTCCGAGAAGTCGACCTCCTGCGCGCGTTGGTCGTTGATGGTCATCGCGGACATGATGATGCGGAAGTTGTTGTTGTTCAGCGAGGGGATTATGGAGTCGAAGCTCGTCGGCTTGAACTCGTAGTCGATGCCGAGTTGACCCTCGAAGACGGCCTCTGCGATGTCGACGTCGAACCCGGTGAGGTCGCCTTCGGGCGTCTCGTACTCGAACGGACGGTACGGGATGTCCGAACCGATAGTGATCATCTCGGGCATCTCGCTCGCCTCGCCGGACTCGGTAGTTTCGGCCTCGGTCGTCTCGGCCGATTCGGTCGATTCGGTGGTTTCGGACTCGGTCGTCTCGGTCGATCCACTCTCGCCTTCGCCGCCGCCGAGACAGCCGGCCAGCGTGAACGCGGCCGCGGCTCCGGCGGAGCCCTTCAGAAAGGTGCGACGTTCCATAACAGCCCTCAGGTAGCACAGCACCATATAACACTTCTTCGGTCCGCTCCTCAATTCGTATCGATATTGACGAAAAATATCCGGAAATTGTGTGGATAGGTGAGATATATGTCTAACTGAAAAATCTTCACTACACTATCGTTTTCTCGGATTAATCTACAACTATTACGTGTGATGTTGTCTCTGCTGGGGTCGACGGCGGAACCGTTGCCGACGGAACCAACCGAGCTGCCCAAAGAGTGACCGCGAGGAGCCGCGAGGAGCAGTGAGGCGCGCCGATACCCGTCGTCAGTCGGCGTCGTTCAACTCGCCAGCCTGCGGCACGGGGAGGCCGCCGCGGACGAGGACCGCCGCGCCGACGACGAGGACGAGCGCGAGGACGGTTCCGCCGAGGTGGGCGAGTTCGAGCACCGGCCCGTACACCTGCCGGCCGGCGATGAGGAGCGCGACGACCACGACGCTCGCGGGCGCGGTGACGAACCTGAGTCGGCCGTAGGCGTCCGCCCGCGGGCCGTGGGCGGCGTTCGCCCAGAGCGTGACGGCGAGGAGCGCGGCGTAGGTGGCGAGGCCGACGACGTAGTAGACGGCCTGCGTCGTCGGGCCGAAGGAGACGAACGCGTGGGGTGCGAGGACGAGCATGACGGGCGCGCCGACGAGCGCGAGCCTGACCGCGTCGGCGATGCGGGGGACGCCGCGGTCGACGAGTCCCCACGCGGCGGCGGCGACGACGGCGGTGAAGATGGAGGTTGCGACCACGTAGTGGGCGGTGAGGATGACCCACTCGTACTCGGTGACGGTGAGCGCCCCGAGGACGATTTGGAACGGGAGGATGACCGTGGCGACGACGAGCGCGTAGCGGACGCCTTTCGCGACGCCCTCGCGCCACGCCTGTACGGTCGTCCCGAGGATGAGGAAGCCGGTGAGCATGGCGACGAGGCGGTGGAACCATTCGAGGAAGCTGCCCCAGTTGGCCGGGAACAGGCCGAGGAAGCCGTCGCAGAACGGCCAGCGCCCGGCGCAGGTGAGACCCGCGCCCGCGGCGGCGGTGTACACGCCGAGGACCATCAGGACGCCGGTCATCGCGGCGGCCCCCGCGAGGAGGCGGCGAAGCCGAGGTGTCATACGCGTGGGTCAGGACCGCGCGAACTTATATCTCGTCGGTATGGTCCTCGAAGAAGTCTCCGTGCTATCTCCTCGCACGACAGGCCCGGCCGCTTGGCTCGTATCGGACCAGTTCGCCTCGGTCGCGTTGGACCGGTCCGCTCGGGTCGTCCGAGCCGTCCCATTCAAGTCGATTCGGTTGGACGCGCGAACATGGACGAGCGACTCGACTCCCGAGCGGACCGACTCGACGCGTATCTCGCAGACCGCGACCTCGAAGCGGTCTGGTTCGCCCGACCGAACTCCTTCGCGTGGCTCCTCGGCGGCGACAACGTCGTCGACCGCGACTCGCCGTTGGGCGTCGCCGCCGCGGGCTACGACGGCGACGAGTTCCACGTCGTGACTGACAACATCGAAGCGACCCGCCTGCTCCACGAGGAACTGCCCCACGAGGACGTTCGCGTCCACCGCTTCCAGTGGTACGAGGGCTCGCTGGCGTCCGGCGTCGAGTCGGTCTCACCGACCCCCGCCGCCGCCGACTTCGACGTGCCCGGCTTCGCTGACGTGGATGCCTCGGCGGTCCGCCAGCCGCTTTCCGACGCCGACATCGAGGCCTACCGCGAACTCGGCCGCGACGCGGCGAGCGCGGTCGAGCGGGTCTGTCGCGAACTCGCGCCGGGCGACACCGAACACGAGGTCGCCTCCGGTCTGAAAGTCACGCTCAGCGCGATGGGTATCGAAGCGCCGGTCGTGCTCGTCGGGGGCGGACGACGCGCCCAGAACTACCGCCACTACACGCCCAAACAGGAGGAACTCGGTGACTACGCGCTCGTCTCGGTGACGGCTCAGCGCGGCGGCCTCTACGCGAGTTGCACGCGGACCGTCGCGTTCGACGCGCCCGAGTGGCTCGAAAACCGCCACGAGGGGGCGATGCAGGTCGAGACAGAGGCGCTTGCGGCGACCCGAAAAGCGGCCGTCGAGGGCGGCACCGCGGGCGACGTGTTCGACGCCATCCGCGACGCCTACGACGCGGTCGGGGAGTCCGAAGAGTGGCTGAACCACCATCAGGGCGGCGCGGCCGGATTCGCGGGCCGCGAGTGGTTCGCCACGCCCGACGCCGACGACGAAGTCCGCGCGCCGATGGGCTACGCCTACAACCCGACCATTCAGGGGGCGAAAAGCGAGGGCACCGCGCTCGTCACCGAAGGCGGCGTCGAACCGCTGACCGCGACCGGCCGCTGGCCGACCCAAACCGTGACCGACGCCGACGAGACAATCGAACTCGAACGGCCGGAAATTCTTCACATCGAACCGGAGTAATTTTTCGAGCGGGGCAGCGTCGATTCGTCGCCGCGACCTCGCCGCCGTCCGCCGGAGGTTCGACTATTGTCGAAGTCAAAATTCGACGTTGTTGAATAGCTTTTTGCCCCCTGCGTGAGGACGTGTGGTTCATGGGACTGGACGACGACTCACGGGAATATCACAGACAGGACCCGCCCGGAAAAATCGAGATTGCGACGACGAAGCCGACGAACACCCAGCGCGACCTGAGTCTGGCGTACTCGCCGGGCGTGGCCGCGCCGTGCCGCGACATCGCGGAGGACGAGAACGCCGCCTACGAGTACACCGCGAAGGGTAATCTGGTCGGCGTCGTTTCCAACGGCTCCGCCGTCCTCGGGCTGGGGGACATCGGGGCGCAGGCGTCGAAGCCGGTGATGGAGGGCAAGGGCGTGCTGTTCAAGCGCTTTGCCGACATCGACGTGTTCGACGTCGAACTCGACATCGCCGACGTGGACGACTTCGTGGCGGCGACGAAGGCGATGGAGCCGACGTTCGGCGGCATCAACTTGGAGGACATCAAGGCCCCGGAGTGCTTCGAAATCGAACGACAGCTCCGCGAGCAGATGGATATCCCCGTGTTCCACGACGACCAGCACGGCACGGCCATCATCTCCGGGGCGGCGCTTTTGAACGCCGCCGACATCGTGGACAAGGACCTCGACGAACTCGACATCGTCTTTTCGGGGGCGGGCGCGTCCGCGCTCGCGACGGCGCGGTTCTACGTCTCCCTCGGCGCGAAAAAGGAGAACATCACGATGTGCGACTCCTCGGGCATCATCACCGAGTCGCGCGTCGAGGACGGCGACGTGAACAAGTACAAAGCCGAGTTCGCCAAGCCGGTCGACGAGGGCTCGCTGTCGGACGCGATGGAGGGTGCGGACGTGCTCGCGGGGCTCTCGGTCGGCGGCATCGTCAGTCAGGAGATGGTGCGGTCGATGGCCGACAACCCGGTCATCTTCGCCATGGCGAACCCGGACCCCGAAATCACCTACGAGGACGCGAAGGAGGCCCGCGAGGACACCGTCATCATGGCCACGGGCCGCTCTGACTACCCGAATCAGGTGAACAACGTGCTCGGGTTCCCCTTCATCTTCCGCGGCGCGCTCGACGTGCGCGCGACCGAAATCAACGAGGCGATGAAGCGCGCGGCCGCCGAGGCGCTCGCTGAACTCGCCCGACAGGACGTGCCCGACGCGGTCGTCAAGGCCTACGGCGACCACCCGCTCCAGTTCGGTGCCGACTACGTCATCCCCAAACCGTTGGACCCCCGCGTGCTGTTCGAAGTCGCCCCCGCGGTCGCGCAGGCGGCGATGACCTCCGGCGCGGCCCGCGAGCGCCTCGACATGAACGCGTACCGCGAGCGCCTCGAAGCCCGCCTCGGGAAGTCCCGCGAGATGATGCGCGTCGTCCTCAACAAGGCGAAGTCGAACCCCAAGCGGGTCGCCCTCGCGGAGGGCGAAGACGAGAAGATGATTCGCGCCGCCTACCAGATGCAGGAGGAGGGCATCGCCGAACCCATCCTCGTCGGAGAGACGACGACGATTCTGCGCAAGGCCGAAGAGCTGGGTCTCGACTTCGACCCGACTATCGCCAACCCCCGCGACGGCGAGTGGGACCACTACGTCGACCGTCTCTACGAGCTTCGACAGCGGAAGGGCGTCACGAGCTCCGAAGCCGAGGAGCTCGTCCGCCGCGACTCGAACTACTTCGCCAGCGTGATGGTCGAAGTCGGTGACGCGGACGCGATGCTGACCGGCCTCACGCACCACTACCCGTCGGCGCTGCGCCCGCCGCTCCAGATTATCGGCACGGCCGACGACGCCGACTACGCCGCCGGCGTCTACATGATGACGTTCAAGAACCGCGTCGTCTTCTGCGCCGACACGACGGTCAACCTCGACCCCGACGAGGAGGTTCTCGCGGAGATTACGAAGCACACCGCGGACCTCGCCCGTCAGTTCAACGTCGAGCCTCGGGCGGCGCTGCTCTCGTACTCCAACTTCGGGAGCGTCACGAACGAGGGCACGCGAAAGCCCCGCGACGCCGCGGCGCTCCTGCAGGACGACCCCGAGGTCGACTTCCCGGTCGACGGCGAGATGCAGGCCGACACCGCCCTCGTCGAGGACATCCTCGAAGGAACCTACGACTTCGCTGAGCTCGACGGCCCCGCGAACGTCCTCGTGTTCCCGAACCTCGAAGCGGGTAACATCGGCTACAAACTGCTCCAGCGGCTCGGCGGCGCGGAGGCCATCGGCCCGATGCTCGTCGGCATGGACAAACCCGTCCACGTCCTCCAGCGCGGCGACGAGGTCAAAGACATCGTCAATCTGGCGGCGACGGCGGTCGTGGACGCGCAGGAAGAGTAACGGACCCGAGCGGAGCGAGGGCTTTTTTTGGTCCAGCTTTTTGCGGAGAGGGCGAGCGGAGCGACCCCGAACCGCAAAAAGGTGGTCGTTCGATCTGGCGGCGACAGCGGTCGTAGACGCGCAGGAAGAGTAACGGACCCGAGCGGAGCGAGGGGTTTTTTGGCCCAGCTTTTTGCGGAGAGGGTGAGCGGAGCGAACCCGAACCGAAAAAAGGTGGTCGTGGACGCGCAGGAAGAGTAACGCGAAGTTCGCCGTCGGTTTTTCTTCGAATCCCTACCCGAACTCGGCCCACGCGACGGCGACGCCCAGCCCGACCGCCGGCGGGGTCGCGTAGAGCGCGAACGTCGTCGAATCCGGCGGCGAGAAGCACGCGGCGAAGGCGACGAGACAGAGGAGCGACAGCCCTCTCGTCCGCCCGGCGAGTCGCCGCGAGAGCGCGCCGGCGCGGCGTAACCCGAGCAGAAGCGGGGCGACGGCCGCGCCGCCGCCGACCGCGACCGGGAAGAACAGTTCGAGTTCGAGCGCCGACTGGCGGGAGTCGGCCGCGACGCGGCCCCAGCCGACCAGCACGTCGACGAGGCCCGGCGCGAACTGCCGCGCGGCGACGGTTCCGACGAGGAAGCCCGCGGCGGCGAGTGCGAGCCACCCCGAGGCGGCGCGGAGGTCGACCGCCGGGTCACGGTCGACGAGGGCGACGAGCGAGACGCCGGCGGCGAGAGCGCCGGCGAGCGCGCCCAGTTCGAGCCGGACGAGAAAGTTCGGGCCGACGACGCCGACGACAGTTGTCGAAACACCGGCGGTCGGTGAGAGGAGCCCCGGGTCGCGGACGGCGGCGACGACGACGACGGCCGTCAAGAGTGCGGTGATGACCAGTCGGCGCGCGTGGCGGCGCGCGGTCGCACCGAGCGGCGAGAGCCCGCGTCTCCGAGGGTCGAACGCGCCGACGGTCTCCGCGGGGTCCATACGTCCGGCGTCGTCGCTCCGTGTTGTCAACTTTTTGATGGAGAAGTGACCGGCCGGCGACGGGACGGTCGCCCCGATGGTAGCGGCCCGGAACGGCGACGCTCCGGTGGGACTGCTCGCGCTCGGCGGCCCACTCGATGGACGGGGCGAACAGGGGGTCGTCGGCGACGGCCTGCGTTCAGTCGCTCGCGCGCCCTTCGAACCGCGAGGGCGGGAGGTAGCTCACGTCGGTGCCGGAGTCGGCTTCGAACTCCGGGGGTTCGGGAAGCACGCAGCGGTCTGCCCGCCGGTTGACGTGTTCGTACTCGTTCGGCGCGTTCGCCAGCGGGTGTGCGGGGTTCTCTCGGCTGTCGATTCGCGCGGCGCGAAGCTCTCCGAAGCCGGCGATACGGGCCTGAATCCCCCGCCAGTGGTGTTCGCTGCCGGCGGGGACGACGATTCGCTTCGGTGACTTCCAGTCGGGGTGGTCGCCGGCGAGGACGGCGTTGTTGACGTTCGCGGCGAGGTCGTCGTGGTCGACGAGGACGCCGACCCGAGCGCCGGGCGGCGCGCGATGGGCGAGCACGTCCAGTCCGAGGTGAAGTGCGCGATACTCCGAGACGTTGTTGTCCGGCGGCACGTCAGGGAGTGCGATACGGGCGACTCGCTCGCCGTCGCGGGTCTCTATCACCGCACCGAGTCCACCGCCGTTCGGGCGATACGACCCGTCCGTCGCGACGTAGAAGTGCCGTTGATGCGTGCGCGGCGGGTGTGCGATGTGAGGCGTCGGCGACTCGTCGAACAAGTCCCGAAGTGTGGGACGGCCGGTCACGGCCATACGAACGTTTCGGAGATGGGTCGTAATAAACGTACCCCGTATCTGGGGGGCGATGCACCCGTGTCAGAAGTCGATGCCTCAGCGGGATAACTATCTGTAATATATTCTCAGAACGCTATACGAAGTCGGGGGACAGGCAATGGATATAAGAACGGTCAACTCAATGTGCCTTCGATGGCTGACAACACTTCGCATACTAGTCGGCGTTCATACATTAAGTTGGCAGGCGGCGCGGCGGCGGCAGCGGCGCTCGCGGGCTGTACCGGTAACGGCGGGGAGGAGTCGGAGACCACGGAGACGACGACCGGCGGAGACGAGACGGAGACCGCCGAGACGACGACCGAGGACAGCGGTTCGTTCGACGTGACTATCACGCAGGGCCAGATGCCCTCCGGCCTCGACCCCCAAGACCACCGCGAGACGTCGACGGATATCGTCGTCCTCCACGCGTACGAGGGCGTGTTGACCCGCGACGCGGCGGGGTCGATTCAGACCGCGCTCGCGACGAACTACGAGCGCATCGACGGGGAGAACGCGGTCCGCTTCGACCTCCGCGAGGGCGTCACGTTCCACAACGGCGACGAACTCACCCCCGAAGACGTCGCGTACAGCATCAACCGCGTCGTCGACGAGGAGGTCGGCTTCGCCAGCCCGCAGAGCGACCAACTCGCCGGCGTCTCCGGCGCGGAGGTCATCGAGGGCGAGAACGCCGTCAGGGTCAACAACGCGTCTCTCAACCCCATCGTGTTCTCCGAGTTCGCGACCTACCTCGACGTGATGCAGCGGTCGTGGGTCGAGGAGAACGACAAGGCGTACATCAGTCAGCACATGAACGGTACGGGGCCGTTCCAACTCGACTCGTACACCGAAGACGAGGAGGTCGTCCTCACGGCGTACGAGGACTACTGGCGAGAGCCCGCGGCGGTCGACACGCTCACCTTCCGCGCCGCGTCCGAGGCCAGCACGCGCGTCAACCAACTCTTGCAGGGCGAGACGGACCTCGTCGTCAACGTCCCGCCGCAGGAGGTCCAGCGCGTCACTAACTCCGACAACGCCCGCGTCGCCGCGTCCCCGTCGACCCGCATCATCTACAACGGGATGCGCTACGACGTTGAGCCGTTCGACTCGATGGAGTTCCGGCAGGCGATGAACTACGCAATCGACCTCGAAAGTATCGTCCAGAACGTCCTTGAGGGCTTCGGCACGCAGACGGGCCAGCCCACCCTCCCCGAGTTCGTCGGGCACAACCCCGACCTCGACCCCTACCCGTACGACCCGGACCAAGCCGAACAGCTGGTCGAAGACTCCGGCTACGCCGGCGCGGAAATCGAGCTTCACACGCCGGTCGGCCGCTACCTGAAGGACCTCGAAGTGGCGCAGGCGGTCGCGGGCTACATCGACGAACTCCCGAACGTCACGGCGACGGTCCGCCAGCGCGACTTCGGCTCGCTCGTCGACGAACTGCTCGCGGGCAGTATCGAGGCCCGTCCGCCGTGGTTCCTCATCGGCTGGGGCGAGGCGACGTTCGACGGCGGCCTCGTCATGGAGGCGCTTCTCTCCTCCGACGGGACGCTCACGACGTGGCAAAACGAGGAGTTCGACGCGCTGCTCGAACAGGCCGGCAACCAGTCCGGCGAGGAGCGCGAGGCGACCCTCCAGGAGGCGAACGCGATGGCCCACGAGCAGTGCCCGTGGATATTCCTGAACCAGCAGTACAGCGTCTACGGCGTCAACGACGCCATCGCGTGGGAGGCCCGCTCCGACGAGCGCATCGACGCGTACGCGATGAGCCAGCAGTAGTCGATGTCGCTGTCGAGGTTCCTCATCAAACGCTCGCTCCAGGGGCTGTTCGTCATCTGGGGGGTCATCACGGTCGTCTTCGGCCTCCGGTTCATCTCGCCGGGGGACCCGGCGAACGTGCTGTTGCCGCCCGATGTCGACCCGGAGGTCAGAGCGCAGGTCATCGCCGAACTCGGGCTGAACGAGCCCCTGTACGTGCAGTATTGGGAGTTCATCTCGGGCATCCCGTTCGGTGACCTCGGCCTGTCGCTCGTCACCCGGACGCCGGTTTCGGCCCGCGTCGTGGCGAGGCTCCCGGCGACGCTGGAACTCGCCATCGCGGCGACAGTCGTCGCCGTCGTCATCGCGATTCCGCTCGGCGTCCTCTCTGCCACGCGGCGTCACGAGCCGGCGGACTACGGCGCGACCGTGTTCTCGCTGGTCGGCATCAGCACGCCAAACTTCTGGCTGGGCGTGATGCTCATCCTCGTGCTCGCGGTGCAGTTGGACGCGTTCCCGACCAGTCAGCGCCCCATCGGCCTCGACGGCGTCGCGGTGCTTCTCGCCGGCGGCGACGTGGGCGCGGCGATACGCGGCTTCGGGACGTGGCTGTGGCATATCACGCTCCCCGCAATCACGCTCGGGACGTACTTCACCGCGCTCATCACGCGGCTCACCCGCAGCGGAATGCTCGACCAACTCGGACAGACCTACGTCCGCGCGACGCGGGCGAAGGGGCTCCCGGAGACGCTGGTCCGCTACAAGCACGCGCTTCGGAACACGCTCATCCCGGTCATCACCGTCATCGGACTCCAGCTCGGCACCCTCATCGGTGGGGCCGTCATCACGGAGGCCGTCTTCGCGTGGCCGGGACTCGGGTCGCTCATCATCAACAGCATCAACGCCCGCGACTGGCCGGTCTTACAGGGCTCGCTCATCGTCGTCGCGGTCGGGTTCGTCCTCGTGAACATCCTCGTTGACGCCCTGTACGCCTACGTCAACCCGCAGGTGGCCTACGATTAACGCTCTATGATATCGGAACGCACACGCAGAAACCTTCGCCGGGAACTCAGACGGAGTCTCCTCGCGAAACTCGGCATCGTCGTCGTCGTCCTCATGGTGGCGATGGCCATTTTTGCCCCGTTTATCTCGCCGTATAGCCCGTCTCAACAGGACCTCGACAACGCCCGGCAACCGCCGCTCGGATTCAGCACGACGGAGACCAGAGAGGTGACGCAGATGGAAAACGGGAGCGTCGTCATCGAAGACGGGCAGGTCGTCACCGAGACGCAGACCGTCTACACGAACGCGACGCTCGCCCACCCGCTCGGCACCGACGGCAACGGGCGGGACATCCTCTCGCGCATCATCTACGGCGCGAGAACGTCCATCCTCGTCGGCCTGTTCGGCACGTCGCTCGCGGCGCTCATCGGCGTCCTCGTCGGGCTGTCGGCGGGGTTCTATCGCGGCCGCGTGGACGACGTGCTGATGCGGAGCGCGGACATCATGCTCGCGTTCCCCTCGCTCGTCCTCGCAATCGCCCTCGTGGGCGTCTGGGGGCAGGCGCAAGCGCCAATCCCCGACCCGTTCGTCGCCACCGGGCTCGCCCCGGCGTTCCGCTCGGCGGTCGGGTTACCGACGGGAATGCCGGGAACGGTCGTCCTCCCGGGGACGGTCATCGTCGTCGTCGCGCTCGTCAACTGGGTGTGGTTCGCCCGCGTCGCCCGCGGCGAGGCGCTCTCCATCCGCGAGGAGGAGTACGTGAAAGCCGCGAAGGCGCTCGGCGCGAGCGACGGGCGGACCGTGCTCAGACACGTCCTCCCCAACGCCATCACGCCCATCCTCGTGCTGGCGACGATTCAGGTGGCCGCCATCATCCTGCTCGAATCGGCGCTGTCGTTCCTCGGCTTCTCCGGGGCCGACGTGTCGTGGGGCTTCGACATCGCCCTCGGCCGGCAGTACCAGTCCACCGCGTGGTGGATTTCGACGATGCCCGGCCTCGCCATCGTCGTGACGGTCATCGGGCTGAACCTCGTCGGCGACTGGCTCAGAGACGCGCTCGACCCCGGCATCGAAGGGGAGGGGGGCGTCTGAGATGGCCGACACGATTCTCAGCGTCCGCGACCTCTCAACCCGGTTTTTCACCGAGGAAGGGCAAGTCAACGCGGTCGAAAACGTCTCGTTCGACGTCGAAGACGGCGAGATATTCGGCATCGTCGGCGAGTCGGGGTCCGGCAAGTCCGTGACCGCGCTGTCGGTCATCGACCTCATCGAGTCGCCCGGTCGCGTGACCCAAGGCGAGATATGGTACCGCAACGCCGACCTCGCCGAGGAGTTCCGCAAGTCGAAACCGGACGCCGTCGACGGCGACCTCGTCGACATCCGGCGGCTCCCGGAGGGCGTCCGCCGGTCGCTCCGCGGGCCGTCGTTCAGCATGGTGTTTCAGGACCCGATGAGCAGTTTTAACCCCTCGATAACCGTCGGCGAGCAGATAGCCGAGGCGGTCGAGGTCCAGCGCCGCGCCCGGTCGAACCCGCGGAGCACGCGCTCGCGCACCCAGGGCTACGGGCTCGCGTCGCTCATCAGGGACTCGCTTCTCCCCTCGAAGAGCTACGTCGACGACGAGAGCATGGACCGCGCGGTCGAACTGCTCGACCAAGTCGGCATCCCCGACCCCGAGGACCGCGCCGAGGAGTACCCCCACCAGTTCTCCGGCGGAATGCTCCAGCGCGCGATGATTGCGCAGGCGCTCGCCGGCGAACCGGACGTACTCATCGCCGACGAACCGACCACCGCGCTCGACGTGACAATTCAGGCGCAGATTCTCAACCTCCTGCGCGACTTGCAGGAACAGGAGGGGATGAGCATCCTGATGATAACCCACGACTTGGGCGTCATCGCCCGGATGTGCGACCGCGTCGGCGTCATGTACGCCGGCGAGGTCGTCGAGCGCGGCCCCCTCGCCGACATCTTCGACGACCCCGTCCACCCGTACACGCAGGGACTGTTGGGGTCGATTCCGGACGTTGACGACCCCTCGGGCCGCCTCGAACCCATCTCGGGCAACGTCCCGAGCCTGCTCGACTCGGAGATGCCCGACGCGTGTTACTTCGCCGACCGGTGTCCCAAAGCCATGACCGACTGTCTGACCCGCATCCCAGAGTACGAACTGGACGGCCGACACAGCGTCCGGTGCGTCCTCGCCGAACAGGAGTACGACCCCGCCGACGCCGTCGATTCGGTCGACGGGGGCGAGGCGGCCGGGGAGGTGAGCGCCGATGACTGAGCCGCTCCTCGCGGTTCGGGACCTCCAGAAGTACTACTTCGAACAGGATTCGTTCGTCGACAGCCTCCTCGGGCGCGACCCGACGAGCGTCAAGGCCGTCGACGGCATCTCCTTCGAGGTCGAACGCGGCGAGACGCTCGGCCTCGTCGGCGAATCCGGCTGCGGGAAGTCCACGACCGGAGAGACGCTGCTCCGACTCCGTGAGGCGACCGGCGGCGCGGTCACGTTTGACGGAAAGAACGTCTTCGAGATGGACGACGACGAACTCAAGACGTTCCGCCGGGACGCCCAAATCGTCTTCCAGGACCCGTTTTCGAGTCTCGACCCGCGGATGACCGTCGGCGACATCGTCGCCGAACCGCTGAAGATTCACGGGATTCCCGAGTCCGCCGGCGACGAGTCCAAACGCGAGTGGCGGCGCGACAGGGTCACGGACCTGTTAGAGCGGGTCGGCCTCTCAGCGAACCACTTCGACCGCTACCCCCACGAGTTCTCCGGCGGCCAGCGCCAGCGCGTCGGCATCGCTCGCGCGCTCGCGCTCGAACCGGAGTTCATCGTCCTCGACGAGCCGGTGTCGGCGCTCGACGTGTCCGTGCAGGCGCAGGTGTTGAATCTGCTCGACGATTTGCAGGAGGAGTTCGGGCTGACGTATCTGTTTATCGCTCACGACCTCTCCGTCGTCCGCCACATCTGCGACCGCGTCGCCGTGATGTACCTCGGCAACATCGTCGAACTCGGTCCGACCGACGACCTGTTCGAGTCGCCGAAACACCCCTACACGAAGGCGCTGTTGGAGAGCGTTCCCCGACCCTCCACGGCCGAACACGGCCGACGGGTCGAGGCGCTGCCGGGTGACGTACCGTCGCCGCGAAACCCGCCGTCCGGCTGTCGCTTCCGGACTCGGTGTCCGGAGGTCATCCCCCCGGACGACCTCGCCATCGAACAGGGGAGCTACCGCGCCGTGATGGACCTTCGGGACGCTCTCGCGGTCGGTGACGTGAACCAAGACCATATCTGGGACGCTGCCGACCCCGACCGGGAGGACACGGAGGCGTTCATCGAGGAGGCCCGCGCGCGACACGTCGACGACGAACTCCGCGACGAGGTCGCGAGCGTCGTCGACACGGCGCTCGGCCACCTCGCGGAGGGCGAGGTCGACCGCGCCGGCGAGACGCTTCGGAACCGCTTCGAGAGCCCCTGTGAGACGCGACGCCCCGGCGTCGGTGACGTGCTGCATCCCGCGGCCTGCCACCTCTACGAGGGTTCGGACGAGGTGATAGTCGTCGAGACGAACGCCGGCACGGCCGCCGAGGCCGACGACTGACACGGGTCCAGCGGGCGACGAGTGCTGGCCTCGGCCGACGCCACCCTCGCGGCACCGGCGAAACCGCCCCGTAACGAAACGTTCAGGCCCCTACCGGGCGCACCATCGCTGTGACACGGTATCGAAACGTCGGTCTGTTCGTCGTCCTCGCCGCCGTCTGGGGGTCCGCGTTCATGGCGATCAAAGCCGGGCTGGAGTTCTTCCCGCCGGTGCTGTTCGCGGCGCTCCGGTACGACGTGGCGGGGGTCGTGATGCTCGCCTACGCGCTGTACGCCACCGACTCGCCGCTCCCGCGCGGCAGAGCCGAGTGGACCGAAGTCGCCATCGGCGCGGTGTTCCTTATCGCCGCGTACCACGCGCTCCTGTTTATCGGCGAGACCGACCCCACCGTGACGAGCGCCGCCGCCGCCGTCATCGTGAGCCTCAGTCCGGTGCTCACGACCGGATTCGCGCGACTCCTGCTCCCGAGCGAGCGACTCACCGCCCTCGGCGTCGTCGGCCTCCTCCTCGGACTCGTCGGCGTCGCGGTCCTCTCGGAACTCGACCCGAGCAACCTCCTCGCCGGCGGTACGGTCGCGAAACTCCTCATCTTCGGCGCGGCCGCGGCCTTCGCCCTCGGCTCCGTCCTGACACGTCGGGTCGACTCGGAGCTGCCTATCGAGACGATGGAGGCGTGGTCGATGCTCCTCGGCGCGGGTCTGATGCACGTCGCGTCCGTCGGCCTCGGCGAGCGCCCCGGGGCGGTCGTCCTTAACGTCCAGTCGGTCGCGGCGCTCGCGTATCTCTCACTCGCGGCGAGCGCGCTCGGCTTCCTCATCTACTTCGACCTGCTCGCCCGCCTCGGTCCCATCGAAATCAACCTCGTCTCGTACGTCGCCCCCGTCTTCGCGGCGCTCTCCGGCTGGGCGTTCCTGAGCGAGGTTCCGACACCGTCCACGGTCGGCGGGTTCTCCCTCATCTTCCTCGGGTTCGTCCTCCTGAAGCGCGGGGCGATTCGGCGCGAACTCCGCTATCGGTTCGGTGACGGTGCCCGCGCGACCGACTGAATGGGCGCGCGGCTACGCGTCCGTCGCGTCAACCCGCTCGACCGTCTCCACTTCTCCGATCATCGTCCAGCCGTCTTCGCCGGGACGCTGTCGACCGACGACGACCGCGTCGTTGTGCTCCGTCGTCGCGAACCGATAGACTGCGTCGTCGCCGTCGAGTCCGCCTTCGGCCTGAAAGTCGGTCTGGAAGAACTCCGCGCTCTCCAGCGTGAACGTGCCGTCTATCTCCTCGCCGACGACGAGGCGCATAGCGTTCGGGTGGATGTTGTACATGCGCTTTGCGACGCGATTGAGGTCAGGCATACCCCGACAGTTGCGCCCGCGGGCTAAATCCCTGCGGGAGCGACGCCGACCGAACCATCCGTCGGACCGCGGGCGACGTGTCGGGCTCCCGACCGTATCGAGCGCCGCGTTCGAACCGGAGAAAACCCGCGGAAATTCAGGGTTCGACGACCGTTCAAGAACGCACGACTATTCCGTGAATAAAAGAGTTAGAGGAACTTATGAAGAATTAGACGGCCGCTCGTCTATCGATGAAACTTCACATTTACCGGATAGTCGTGGGTAAACGAGTATGAAACGAGTCGAATTCTCGCACCTAATTATGACCCCTCCGCTCCATGTTGTAGTCGTAGGTGCCCCCCAACCAATGTCGAACTCCCCATCCACGGTCCCCCGTGAACGCCTCTCCCAACTCCGTGAGGTCGTAACGGAAGAACGGCCGCTCCGCCTCGGCTTCGAACTCGTCGCCGCACCGCTTCGGTTCGTCGGCTTCTGGGCCGCAGTCGCCCTCCCGTTCCTGTATCTCCCCTTGCTGTTCGGCGGCCTCGAAGCCAGCGAGTTCACCGTCTTCGGAGCGCTTCTCGCACTCAACGCGCTCGCGCTCGTGATTGGCCACAACTACGCCCGTTCGTAGACGCGGTCGTACACCGGCGCGGGTCGTGGTTTGCGACAACGAACTGCGTTTTCCCTCCATCTCCGCGGCCGTCCTCTCGTTTCCCGTCTCTCGGGCTCTGTGCGGCCATCCGGTCACTGCCGCATGTCCCTCACGTTCGACCATCGGGAACCGAGTTGCTTTACCGCGGTCCGGTCTTCGGAGTCAGTATGTCGCTTTCGATGGTTCCACTGGGACGGACCGGAACGACGGTCTCCGAGCTCGCGTTCGGGACGTGGCGGTTCGGTCGGCAGAACGACGACGGCGCGGTCGAGGTCGGACGCGACCGCGCCCACGAGCTGCTCGACGCCTACGCCGCCGCCGGCGGGAACTTCATCGACACCGCCGATATGTACGGCGATGGGGCCAGCGAGACGTACATCGGCGAGTGGCTCGGGGAGCGCGACCGCGAGGAGTTCGTCGTCGCGTCCAAGGTTTTCTGGCCCACCCGCGAGGACGCCAACGGCCGCGGGCTCAACCGGAAGCATCTCCGCCGCCAGATAGACCGCATTCTCGACCGGCTCGGCACCGACTACGTCGACCTGCTGTACATCCATCGGTGGGACGACGAGACGCCGGTCGAGGAGTTCATGCGGACGCTCGACGGGTTCGTCCGCGACGGGAAGGTGAACTACCTCGGCACCTCGACGCTCGAACCCAACGCCTGGAAAGTCGTCAAGGCGAACGAACTCGCCGACAAGCGCGGCTACGAGCCGTTCAAAGTCGCCCAGCCGCGGTACAACGCCGTCAACCGCGAGATAGAGGGGAACTACCTCGATATGTGCGCCGACTACGACATCGGCATCGTCCCGTGGTCGCCGCTGGCCGGCGGCTTCCTCACGGGCAAGTACGCCCGCGACGAGCGCCCGCCCGCGGACTCTCGCGCGGCGAACGACCAGCGATTCGCCGACTCGTATCTCACACCGGCGAACTTCGACGCGCTCGAACAGGTCGAGGAGGTCGCCGAGGCGGTCGGCGCGTCGCCCGCGCAGGTCAGCCTCGCGTGGCTCATGCATCACCCGCAGGTCACCGCGCCGATTGTCGGCGCGCGAACGGTCGACCAGCTCGGCGAGAACGTCGTGGCCGCGGACATCGACCTCACGCCCGACCAGTTCGAACGCATCTCGGTCGCCAAGCGTCACTTGTCCGCGTAACAGCTTCGGAACCGACCCCGAACCGTCAGGTGTAGGTCAGAAGCGGCCCCGAACCGTCAGGTGTAGGTGTCGTCGGTGGGTATCGGCGCGTATGACCGACGACGCGTTCGACGCCGACGCCTACGTCTCCGAGCTCCGGGCGAAACGCGAGGAGAAAGACGACTTCTTCGGGTCGCACCCGCAGTCACCGATTCCGCCGGAGGAACGGGACGACTTCGACGGCCTCGACTACTTCGACCCCGACCCCGAATACCGCGTGACCGCGTCGGTCGAGACGCACGCCGACCCCGAGCCGGTGACGATGGACACCTCGACCGACGGCGAGGTCCGGTATCTCCGCGTCGCCACGTTCCACTTCGCACTCCGCGACACCGACCTCACTCTCGGCGCGTATCGTCAGGAACACGACGACTCGCCGACGCTGTTCGTCCCCTTCCGCGACAAGACGACGGGACAGCAGACCTACAACGGCGGTCGGTACATGGAACTCACGCCCGACGCGCCCCTCGACGAGTTGGAGGAGGTCGTCGTCGACTTCAACCTCGCGTACAACCCGTTTTGCGCGTTCACCGAGGCCTTCGAATGTCCGCTTCCGCCGGAGGAGAACTGGCTCGACGTGGTCGTTCCTGCTGGCGAACGGGACTACGAGTAACCCGGCGAATCAAAAGCGCAAGTTCCATATCGGACGCTTCCGGAGAGACCGACATGGGACTGCTCAGTTCGAAGAAAGCCGTCATCGGGATGGTGCTGATGATCGTCGGGACGCTCGCTATGCTGCCGGGAACGCTGCCGAACTCCGCGCAGGTGATGTCCTACGCACTCGTCGTCGGTGCCGGCGCGCTCACCCTCGGAACGTGGATGGTCGGCACGTCCGAGGACGGCCGCCCGGTCTGAGACCGGCGCGTTCCCCGTTGTAACGGCGAAGAATCGTCTGTTCTCGCGACGGCGTAGTTTGTCCGTCTGATCGGGTGTCAGCGACGCGGCCGGACACGCCCGCAGGAGTCGAGTCAGCCGCGGCTCGGTGGGTCGGACAGTCGGAAGAAAACGATGCCGCGAAGGCTGTGTCGCGTTCAGGCGTCGGGGCCGGACCAGCTCTGGAGGGTGGCAGAGTTACTGCCACTCTCGGAGGTCCAGATGACTCGAACAGTCGCGGTCGAGAGGTCGTCGGCGTTCTGCTCGACAACCGTCACTTGGCTCCCGGCGGTAATCTCCGAATCCGAAGATATCGACTCCCAAGTGCCGGTCGTCCCGCTCGACCCGGCGAGTTCAGTTCCCGTGGAGTCGTTCAGGGCAACCGAAGAGGAGATGTTGACCTGCCCGGCGTCAATGGACGAACCGCTCTCGTGGGTAACCGTGAGGGCGGTACCGTTGTAGTCGAAGCCGAAGCTCGCCTGCGGAGCAGTGTCGCCGACCTGGTCGCCGAGGCCGAGGACGAACGTCCCGATGACGGCCGCGAGAATCACCGTGATTGCGACCATGAGGATGACGCCGATGACCGGCGACACCGCGTCGTCCTCGGAGAGGAGGTGTTTGCAATTCATCTATCCGTTGTAGGTCCACTGCTGGAGCGTAGAGGAGGTACTGCCGCTCTGCGAGTTCCAGACGACGCGAACGGTATCGCCGTCAGCGAATCCACCGGAGTTGTTTACCACGGCGGACCCACCTGCGGTGATCGGGTCGGAGCCACCGTAACTGGTCCAGTTATCACCGGAACTGGAGAAGTTACCGGTTATCGTGACTTGGTTCGCGGCAATCTGTTCGCCGCTCTCGTGGGTGATGGTCAGGTTGTCGGTGCCGTCGTAATCGAAGCTAAAGCTCGCCTGCGGCGACGTTTCGCTGACTTGGTCGCCGAGACCGAGGACGAACGTCCCGATGACGGCCGCGAGAATCACTGTAATCGCCACCATCAGGATAACCCCGATGACGGGACTGACTGCACGGTCTTCCGTGAAGAGATGTTTGAGTTGCATGCGTTATGTCCGACACCCGGACGGTATCGCTCGCCGAAGACGCCGGTGGCGCGGTCGTCGCTGCGCGACCAGCATCCCTGCCCGGCACCCGTCGCGGTGTGTCCACCCGACTCGTATCCCCGGGATAACTTAAATCTACGTACCAGATTAATGGTCAATTTCGCCCTCCAATTTGAGCATTAATATAGTGTTTATATTGTGTTTAAGTTCCTAACCATACCCTTCGAGAGAGAATTTTAAAGAACATCTGACACGTTCTCGGGGGTTTCTTTTCTATCCCGGTGTTCGTCGTCGTGCTGACCGGTCGGTCACGACCGCGGCTGTCCCCGTTCACGACCGCGTCGAACACGGCGACGAGAGACGGGATAGTACGAACTCGCGGAGCGGAGAACACAAAAGAAAAACGCGGAAGGAACGTGACGAGACCGCGACTGCGGCGAGGTACTACCTCGCGTTCAGCACTCGGACCAGCCGCAGTTCTGGCAGGTCTTACAGCCTTCGGAGTAGTAGAGGTCCATCTCGCCGCACTCGGGACACTCGGGGCTCTCGCCCGCCGCGAGCAGGTCCGCGACGGCGTCGGAGTTGTCGGAGCCGTCGTCGACGGCGACGCCGCCGTCGGTGTCCGCGTTGGCGTCCTCGGCCGCGACGGCCTCGGCTTCGACCTCGGTCAGGTTCTGCTGTTGCGGGTAGCCCTTGTCGATGTCGCCGTCGAGATACCGCCGCATGGCGGTGCCGATGGCGTCCGGGATGGAGTTAATCTGCTCTCCTTTGTCCCAGGCGACCTTCGGGCTCCGGATACCCTTGAGTTCGTTCGCAATCTCCTCGGGGTCGACGCCCGAGCGGAGCGACGTCGAGACGGTCTTGGCGAGCGCCTCGGTGAAGGAGGCGGTGAAGCCGCCGGAGTTACCGATGTTGGCGAACAGCTCGAACGGCTCGCCGTGTTCGTCCTCGTTGATGTTGACGTAGAGCTTCCCGTAGCCGGTGTCGATGCGCTGGGTGACGCCGTACAGCACGTCCGGGCGGGGGCGCTTCTTGCCGACGTCGCTCGGGGAGTCGGCAAAGGCGAGTTCGAGTTCGCTGCCGATGAGGTCCGAGACCTCCTCGGATTCGAGGAACGCCTCCACGTCGCCGAACACGTCGCGAATCTGCGAGACGATGGCCTCGGCGGCCTCCTCGTCGTCGGAGAACTCGGTGTTCTTCGCGCGCGTGGTGAGCACCTGCTTCGAGCGGGTGCCGTCGCGGTAGACGGTGACGCCCTTGCCGCCGTGGTCGTAGATGTAGCGGTAGACCTCGTCCATGTCCTCTTTCGAGGCGCTGTTCGGGAAGTTACAGGTCTTCGAGATGGCGGAGTCGACGCCGCTCTGGAGGGCGCACTGGACGCCCGCGTGCTCGATACCCGCGAGGTCCGAGGTCACGACGAACAGTTCGGAGATAGCGTCCGGAACCGTCGACAGCGAGGAGAGGCCGTCGAACTGGTTGCTCGCCATCTGCTCCTGTGCCTCCTCCTTTACGGCCTCGACGTCGATGTCGTTGGCCTCCAGCACGCGGAGGAAGTAGTCGTCGAACTCGACGAGCATCTCGTCGCCCTGCACGTCGTCGGAGACGTTCTTGTAGTAGGCGACGTTGTAGATGGGCTCACAGCCGCCGGTGGTGTTCGACACCATCGACGTGGTGCCCGTCGGGGCGATGGTCGTCGTGTTGTGGTTGCGGATGGGGTAGCCGTCTTCCCAGTCGTCTGCCGACTCGCCGGTGTGGTGTTCGAACCACTCGCGGTACTCGGTCGGGTTCGCGTACTTCGAGTCCTCCCACGCTTCGAACGGGCCGCGTTCTTCGGCGAGTTCGTGGGACGCCCGCTTGGACCCGTGGTTGATGTGGGTCATGAGCTGCTGGGCGATTTCGTTGCCCTCGTCGGAGCCGTAGCGGACGCCGAGCTGGATGTACAGCTGAGCGAGGCCCATGATGCCGAGCCCGATTTTGCGGAGTTCGCGGACCTTCTCCTCGATTTTCTCGACCGGGAAGTCCGACATCGTGACGACGTTTTCGAGGAAGCGCGTGCCGCTTTCGATGCGGTGGTTGAACTCCTCCCAGTCGACGGCGTCTTCCAGGAACGCCTCCGTCGCGGCCTCCAGCGAGTCGTACTCGTCGCCGTGGGCGTCGTACCAGACGCGCCAGTCGGGGGAATCCTCCGCGACGAGCGTCGAGAGGTTGATGTGACCGAGGTTACACGCCTCGTACTCCTCCAGCGGCTGTTCGCCGCAGGGGTTGGTGGCGAGAATCTGGTGGTCGGGGTGTTTCTCGACGTCGAAGGAGTGCTGCTTGTTCGCGCGTTCGAGGTAGACGACGCCGGGTTCGCCGTTCTCCCACGCGCCCTCGATAATCTGGTCCCAGAGTTCCTTCGCGGGGACCGAAAGCACCTCGCCGACCTCGACGTACTCGCCGAGACCGAACATGTCGTAGATTTCCTTCGTCTGCGGCGTGGCGACGTGCGGCTCTTCGGTGCGGGGGTTCGTGAAGACGAACTCCTCGTCGTTGTACAGCGCCTCCATGAAGCCGTCGGTGATGCCGACGGAGATGTTGAAGTTCGAGAGGTGGCCCTCGACGGCGTTACGGAGGTGCTTGGGGACGCGGCCGTCCTCGTCGATGAGTTCGCGCGCCTCGTCGAGCGCGTCGACGAACTTGGTGTGGGTGAAGTCGTCGGGGTCGTTCAGGCGGAGCGTGTGCGCGAGCGACACGTCCTTGTTCTTCGCGTGGAGGAACTGGATGACGTCGGGGTGGCTGACGCGCATGACACCCATCTGTGCGCCGCGGCGCGCGCCGCCCTGCGCGATGGTCTCGCACATCTGGTCGAACGTCCGCATGAACGTGATGGGGCCGGAGGCGATGCCGCCGGTCGAGCCGACCGCGTCGCCGTAGGGGCGGAGCTTCCAGAAGGCGTAGCCCATGCCGCCGCCGGACTGGAACACCTCGGCGGCCTCCTTGGCCGTCTGGTGGATGTCCGTGATGTCGTCGGCGGGTGAGTCGACGAAACAGGCCGAGAGCTGTTGGAGTTCGTCGCCGGCGTTCATGAGCGTCGGCGAGTTCGGCATGAAGGAGAGCTGTTCCATCAGCTCCTCGAACGTCTCGCGCTTCTCGACGACGACCTCGCGTACCTCCTCGGGGAGTTCGGGGACGAGGGTGTCGTAGGCGAACTTGTTGACGTTGTAGACCGAAAGCGTCGTCTCGGCCTCGTCGTCGTCGGCCGTGACGCCCTTGCCGAAGACCTCCGCGGCGAGTTCGTCGCGGCGCGGGTGGTCCGGCTTGATGAGGTCGGGCGTGACTGTGAGCTCGATATCGCGTTTTTCGGCCTCGAAGACGGCTTCCGCGAGCGCGATGTTCTTCGCGACGCGGGGGAACAGGTCCTCCTGCGTCTCGACGAGGTCGCCGTCGGCGTCCTTGCGGAGGTAGCGGGCGGGGAGAATGTTGTTGTAGGCGTTGCCCGTCATCCGCGCTTCGAGGGTCTCGCCTTCGGTCCGCTTGACCGGCAGCACGAGTTCGTCCGTCGAGAGGTTCGCGTCGCTCATCTTACTGTCCCTCCCGCCCGAGCCGCGTTCGGGCGAGGTCGCGTCGATAGTGTCCGAAAATTCCGCTCATTGGTAACGATATTGGTGTGTGTTGCGTGGTTGGTTAAGGGCTTCGAACTCGGAGGTTCGACCGCCGAACGTATCATAATTAGTTCAATTACGACGACGGCCGACGACCGGGTCCGAACTGCACGGATTCATAGGACGGACGGAAACCACATAACCGTAGGTAGAGCGGAGTGGAAGTGAAATTGTGACGCCAAAAATCGCAAGACATAGCGGTGATATCCAGTAGAACGTGAGGGGGGAGCCAGGGCGTCTGAAACCGTCACATGGTGAACTGTCCCGCATCACCGGAGAGGATATAAAGGAATCCCGGACAGTCGACAGCCACACAACTATCAGAATTCGTATGTTCAAATTTCGCAGTCGCTCAGGGGTGCCGAAATCGGTCGTTTCGGCGGGAAAATCACACCGGAACCGCGCGACGAGACCGCCCACAAGCTTATCCGCTCTACGGATGTCATATCGGGGTATGGTGCTGACTCCCCTCGCGCTCACCCCGTTACAGCTCGGCGGCCTGCTGTCCGGGCCGCTCGGTCAGATGCTCGTGGTGCTCGCGGCCGTCGCCGTCGTCATCCTCGTCGGCCGGCTGTTCCTCAAAATCGCGTGGCGACTGGTCACTATCGCCGCCATCGTCGTGGGCGCGCTGCTGTTGCTCTCGTTTTTCGGCATCAACGTCCTGTAATCCGAGCGTGCGACCGTCGCCGCGGCCGACACGGAGTGGTCGCGGGCGCGGCGCACGCCTCGCTCGGCGCGTCTGACCCGACCCGACCCGACTCAGGCCACGTCGAAGCCGGCGACCGCCGTGAGGAAGTTTCTGACGACACCGTGTCCCGACCCCGTGAGCACGCTCTCGGGGTGGAACTGGACGCACTCGATGGGGTAGTCGCGGTGGCGGACGCCCATCACCAGCGCCTCGCCGTCGTGGTCGGTCGTCGCAGAGACGTCGAAGCAGTCGGGGACGTCCGTGGCGACGAGCGAGTGGTAGCGTCCGGCCGGGAAGCCGTCTTCGAGGCCGGCGAAGACGCCCGCGCCGTCGTGGTCGACGGGGAACGCCTTCCCGTGAATCGGCTCCGGCGCGTGGCCGATGGTCCCGCCGTAGGCGTACACCGCGGCTTCGAGGCCGAGACAGACGCCGAGGGTCGGAATGTCGGTCGACAGCTCCGTGAGAACGTCGTTGGTCACGCCCACGTCGCGGTCGTTCTTCGGGTGGCCCGGCCCCGGCGAGACGACGATGGCGTCGGGGTCGAGGTCGCGTATCTCGTCGAGCGACGCGGTGTTCTTGCGCACCTCGATGTCGAGCGGTTCGCCCTCGACGGTCTGCTCGGAGAAGTACTCCACGAGGTTGTACGTGAACGAATCGAAGTTGTCGACGACGACGAGCCGAATCGCCGTCATTGCGACGCCTCCTCGGTCCCGTACTCGATGCGGCGGACGGCGTCGAGCACCCCGCCCATCTTCTGTTCCGTCTCCTCGTACTCCGCGGTCGGGTCGGAGTCTGCGACGATGCCGGCACCCGCGCGGACGGTGATGGCGTCGTCCGCGCCGCCGGAGTCGACCGTCGCGGTTCGGATGACGATGGCCATGTCGGCGTCGCCGGTCCACGAGTAGTAGCCGACGCCGCCGCCGTAGACGCCCCGGGGCTCGTCTTCGAGGTCGTCGATAATCTCCATCGCGCGGACCTTCGGCGCGCCGGTGAGCGTTCCCGCGGGGAACGTCGCTCGCGTGGCGTCGAAGGCGTCGGCGTCGGGGTCGAGCGTCCCCGAGACGGTCGATTCGATGTGCTGGACGTGGCTGTACTTGATGATGCTCATGAAGTCCTCGACGCGGACGCTCCCGGGCGTCGAGACCCGGCGCACGTCGTTGCGGCCGAGGTCGACGAGCATCGTGTGCTCTGCGCGCTCTTTTCCGTCCGCGAGGAGTTCGCCGGCGAGGCGGCGGTCCTCGACCGGGCCGGAGCCGCGCTGGCACGTCCCCGCGATGGGGTTGACGACGACGCGGTCGCCCCTGACGGAGACGAGCGTCTCGGGGCTCGCGCCGACGACGCGCCGGTCGCCGTGCCGGAGCAGGTACATGTACGGCGAGGGGTTCACCTCGCGGAGCGAGGCGTACAGGCCGACCGGGTCGACCTGCCCGTGGAGCGTCCGCGTGCGCGAGATGACGCCCTGATAGATGTCGCCGTCGCGGACGTGTTCTTTCGTCTGTCTGACCGCGGCCTCGTAGTCCTCGCGGGAGCCGGCGTCCTCGCCGGTCCGCTCGAAGCCGCCGGGGGCGGGGTCGTCCGCCGCGCGGAGCTTTTCCGCGACGCGCTCGGCTTCGGCGACGACGCCGTCGTACACCTCGCCGGGGTCGTCGTCGGGCGAGACGACGGGGGTACAGACGAGGCGGACGGCGTCCTCGCGGTGGTCGAACGAGAGCGTCCGCGTCGTGAGGACGAACTCGGCGTCCGGGTCGTCCGTGTCGGGGCGCTCGCGGCCGACCTCGTCGAGCCAGAGGTCGTAGACGGCCTCGTAGGCGAGAAAGCCGACCAGCCCGCCGGTGAGCGTCTGGCGGTCCGTCTCGGGGAAGTTGACCCGCGGGAGGTCGGGGAGCGCGCCGCGCAGGGAGTCGAGCACGTCGCCGTCGCCCGCGCCGACGAACTCCGCGGCGGGGCCGCCGAGGTCGGTCACGTCGACGCCGTCGGGGCCGACCGTCACGACCGCTTCTGGGTCGTAGCCGACGAACGAGAAGCGCGCGTGGGAGTCGGCGGCCGTCGCGGGCGCGGAGAACGCGCCCTGCGGGTTGCTGGAGGAGACCTTCTCGGCGCTCTCCAGGAGGAAGCCGTAGTCGCTTCGGTCCGCGAGCGTCGTGTACGCGGCCAGCGGGTCGACGGACACGTCGAGGTCGGTCACGAGGTGGGTCACGACCGGTCCGTCCGCGTCGCCGACGAGGGAGACGAACTCCTCGCGGTCGGTGTCGGGGGCCGTCACGAGACGACCTCCTCGTGGTCGTCGACCGCTCCGCGAGCCGTCTCCGCCGCGGCGACGAACGCGCGGACCGCGTCGTGGTCCTTGACGCCGCCGGACGACTCGACGCCGCTCGCGACATCGACGCCGTAAGGTTCGACGGTTCGAACCGCCTCGACGACGTTGTCTGGCGTCAGACCCCCCGCGAGAATCACGGGCGCGTCGACCGCCGCGACGAGGCCGCGCGAGGCGTCCCAGTCGTGGGTCTCGCCGGTACCACCCGCGCCGGAGTCGGAGGGCGTGTCGACGAGGATAGCGTCGACGACGGGCGCGAGGTCGCGTGCGCGGTCGAGGCCGGTTGCATCGACGACCGGGACGACGCCGACGCCCGTCGCGCGGAGCGAGTCGAGGTCGTCGGCCGCGAAGTCGCCGTGGAGTTGGAGCACGTCGGGGCCGACCTCGCGGGCGAGGTCGCGGGCGTGGTCGATGGAGTCGGGCATCGTCACGAGGGTGGTCGTGAGGAACGGCGGCGCGGCGGCGAACAGTTCGCGGGCGCGCTCGCGGGAAATCTCGCGGGGCGTGTCCACGGGCACGTCGCAGATGGCACCGACCGCGTCGGCACCGGCCGCGTCGACGGCGGCGAGGTCGGTTTCGTCGGTGACGCCGCACACTTTGACGCGGGTCATCTCACGCCTCCCGAAGCGCGTCGAGTTTGGCTTTCGCAGCGCCGGAGTCGATGGCGTCGCGGGCGACGTCGACGCCCTCCTCCAGCGAGTCCGCGAGGCCGGCGACGTAGATTGCCGCGCCGGCGTTGGCGAGGATGAGGTCGCGCTTGGGTCCGGTCACGTCGCCGGTGAGGATGCCTTCGAGGTCGTCGGCGTTCTCCCGCGGCGTGCCGCCGGCGACCGCCTCGATGGGGGCCCGTTCGAGGCCGAGGTCGGCGGGCGTGAGGGTGTACTCGGTGATTTCGTCGCCGTCGATTTCGGCGACCGTGGTCGCGTCGTGGAGCGCGATTTCGTCCATGCCGGAGCCGTGGACGACGAGGGCGCGCTCGACGGGCATGTGCGACAGCGACTCGGCGATGACGGGGACGAGGTCGGCGTCGTAGACGCCGAGGACCTGCGCGTCGGCCCCGGCGGGGTTCGTCAGCGGGCCGAGGACGTTGAAGACCGTCCGCATGCCGAGTTCCTTCCGCGGGCCGATGACGGCCTTCATCGCGGGGTGGAACACGGGCGCGAGCATGAATCCGACGCCGTTGTCCTCGATACAGGCCTCGACGGACTCGGGTTCCGCCTCGACGTTCACGCCGGCGACCTCCAGCACGTCGGCGCTCCCAGAAGACGAAGAGACGGAGTAGTTGCCGTGCTTGGCCACCGCCGCGCCCGCGCCGGCCGCGACGAGCGCGCTCGTGGTCGAGACGTTGATGGTGTTGTAGTCGTCGCCGCCGGTGCCGCAGGTGTCGACGAGCGGCCCGCGGTCGGGCTCGATGGTCAGGGCGGCGTCGCGCATCCCCTGCGCGAACCCCGCGATTTCGGCCTCGGTCTCGCCTTTCGCCCGGAGCGCGGCGAGGAGCGCGCCGATTTGCGCCTCGGTCGCGCCCTCGAAGACCGCCCGCGCGGCGTCGCGCGCCTCCTCGACAGTCAGGTCCGCACCGCCGGTCACACGTTCGATATAATCCTGCATTGGTAATCACCGATGTACTTCTTCGGGTTACGATGTACAAATTCGTACATCGGCTTAAGCGTGTCGGGCTGGCGAAAATCGCCGGCATCGGACGGTCGGCGCGCGGGGCGAATCGACCGCCTCGGACGGCGGGACCGCGCTGTGACCCGAATCGCCGCACGTAGTCCGATTCGAAAGCTTAAATTGTAACCCCGGACAACGGAGAGATACGTCCGAACGGACGCGGGAAGCACCGTAACCGGGTTGGTGGTCTAGTCTGGTTATGACACCTCCTTGACATGGAGGAGGCCGGCAGTTCAAATCTGCCCCAACCCACTCCTCTTCCCGCGTTTCGACGTTCGACGATGTTCGCAACACACCGGGTTGGTGGTCTAGTCTGGTTATGACACCTCCTTGACATGGAGGAGGCCGGCAGTTCAAATCTGCCCCAACCCACTTCTCTCCGACGCCACGACCGCGAGAGACCTCTGTGTCTCTCGCGTCGGCGTCGTGTACGTGGTTCCGGGCAGATTTGAACCAGCGAGCGAACGCAGTGAGCGGGTGAGGTTCACGCGAGCGAAGCGAGCGTGTCTCCTGATACAGCCTCCCGCACCACCCAACCACTATGCCGTCCGCCCGCGAATCCCGCCCATGGCCCTCCTGCAAATTCCCGGCGGCCCCGAACTCGTTATCTTGGCGTTATTGCTCCTCATCCCGCTCGCGGCCGTCTATCTCGGCTACAAGCTCATCCAGTCGCTCCGGGCGTTCGAGGATGGCAGAAACGAGCGCTCACAGCGGTAGTCACGACGACGCGTCGGACCGGGCGTCGTCGCTCCGGGCGTCCGTGGCGCGAACGGGCGTCGCCGACCGCTGTCGTCGGTGGTGCAGACGCGCCAGTTGGAGCGTCACCGCGTAGCCGACGACGGCGAGGACGGCGGCGAGAATCGTGTTGCCGACGAGCTGTCGGAGGAGGATATCGAGGCCGGAACTGAGCGACACGTCCGCGACCGAGGCCCCCGAAACCGGCCCGAGCAGATGCGAGCCGAGCCAGAAGCTCGCGCCGTAGACCGCCCACTTGACGGGCGGGTTGAACACGACGAGCGTGGCGACGAGCGCGAGTCGGCTCGCCCGCTCGACGAAGTAACCGACGAGGGCGAACAGCGCGAGGGCGGTCCCTGCGGTCGGCATGGCCACGAAGAAGACGCCGAACGCGAAGCTGGCGGCCACCTCGTGAGGTGTGTGGTCCGCCGCGAACGCTCGTTCGAGGCCGGACCTGACGCGGGGACGAATCGACGCGAGACGGTCGTACACTCGACGTGACTAGATGCGAGACGGCGTAATCAACGCTTCGCCGGTACCTGTTCGATGCTACCAGTCACCGCGGGAGAGCGGCCAGCGACGGTCAGCGGAACCGGCGGTCCGACTCCCACTTGTCCTTGAGTTCTACCATCTGGCCGACGCCGCGGGCCACGTCCGAGAGGTGGAAGGCGATGTCCGTGGCGGTCACGATGCCGACCATCTCCGAGCCGTCGACGACGACGAGCTTTTTCACCCGCGTTTCGCGCATCTTCTCGGCGGCCACGCGCGTCGTGGAGTCCGGTCGAATCCACTTGATGGGACTCGACATGACCGCGCGGGTCGGGACCGCCGAAAGCGGCTTCCCGCTCGCCACGCCGGCGCGGAGCGCGTCCGATTCGGTGACGATACCCGCGGGACCGCCGTCGGCCATCACGACGACGCTCCCCGCGCCCTCGCGGAGCATGGTCTGCGCGCAGTCCGCGACGCTCGACCCAAGTTCGACGGTCGCCACCTCCTCGGTCATGATGTCGTCGACGCGCATCTCAGTCGTCCGCGGGCGAAGGTTCTCGCTCGGGGCGCGGCTCGGATGCGGTGCGGGCCCGGTCCGAGTCGGTGGCCGCCTCCGCGTCCGCCTCGTCGCCGAGCACGTCGTCGACGGTCGCGGCCACGTCGCCGCCGTCGTCGACCTCGAACGCGTCGAGGAGGTTGTCGAGGTGACTCACGTGCGACGAGAGTTCGCGCACGTCCCCGTTGACGTCGACGAGCGCGGCGCTCTGTTCTTGTGCGGTCGCGGAGACGTTCTCGGCCTCCGCGGCGGTTTCCTCGGAGATGCCCGCGATTTCGTCGGTCATCGAGAGCACCTCTTGGGAGGAGTCGGCCTGACTGCCCGTGGCGTCGGAAATCTCGTGGACGCTCGCGGTCGTCTCCTCGACGCGCTCGACGATGCCGTCGAAGGAGGACAGCGCCTCGTCGACCGAGGTGGCGCTCTCTTCGACCTGCGCCCGCATGCGCTCGATGCGGGAGACGACGGCGTCGCGCTGGGTTTCGATTTCGACGACGAGCGACTCGATGTCGCCCGCCGAGGATTTCGTCTCCTGTGCGAGCTGTTTGACCTCGTTGGAGACGACGGCGAACCCCTCGCCGGCCTCGCCCGCGCGGGCGGCCTCGATGTTGGCATTGAGCGCGAGGATGTCGGTCTGCTCCGCGATGTCGGTGATGACCTCGACGATGTCCTCGATTTGGGCGAGGCGGTCGTCGAGTTCGCGGACCTCGTTGACGGTCGCCTCCGTCTCGGCGCGCACGGCGTCGATGTCGTCGAGGGCGTCGGTGGCGGCGGTCTGTCCGTCGAGCGAGCGGGCCTCGGCCTCCTCGGTGAGTCGGACGAGTTCGTCGGCCGACGAGGCAATTTGCTGGATGGACGCCGAGAGGTCGTTTATCTCGTCGGCGGCGGCGACGAGACTGTCGGTCTGCTCGCTCGCGCCCTCGGAAATCTGCTGGACCGACGCCGACACCTCCTCGCTCGCGGCGGACACGTCGTCGGCGCGGTCGGCCACGCGGTCGGCGAGCGTCGCCACGTCCTCGCCGAAGGTCTTGACCGTGCCGACGGTCCGTTCGATGTCGTCCATCATCTCGTTGTACGCGGCGGCGACGGTCGCCATGTCGCGGCTCTCGGAGTCGGTCGGGAGGCGGACGCGCAGGTCGCCGTCGGCCGCGCGGGTCATCGCCTCGCTGTAAGCGCGAGCGTCGGCGCGCTGGTCGCGGAGGTCGTCCCGGAGGTTGTCGATGCCGCGGACGACCTGTCCGAACTCGTCGGTGCGGTCGGTCTCGAGTGCCACGTCGAGGTCGCCGTCGCGGAGCGCGGAGACGGTCGACGCGAGGTCGACGAGCGGGCGCGCGGTGTTCCCGCGGACGATGAGCGCGAAGACGACGAATCCGAGCATCGAAAGCGCGAGCAGCGTCGCAATCCCGAGACCGACGCTTCGGGAGAGCGCGAAGACGCTGCTCGCGGGGGCGTGCAGGAGGAGCACGCCGCCGGAGACGGGGACGTGCGCGACGACGTGCGGCGAGGAGACGAAGCCCTCGACGGGGGCGAGGCGGGTGACGCCCGTCTCGCCGGCGAAGGCGGCGTCGAGTTCGGACGCCTCGGCGGCGGGATAGGCGACGTTCGACCGGCCGCCGCCGCCGTCGTAGAGGACGTTCCCGTCGGTCGTGACGAGTTGGGTGAAGCCGCCGTCGATGTGGTTCCCGTCGAGCGCGGCCCCGAGCGAGGACGCCTCGGCGACGAGGACGATTGCGCGGGGCTCGATGGACGGGAGCGGCGCGACGAAGCCCATGTAGGCGACGCCGTCTTCGACGTAGACGGTCGTTCGTTCGACGCCGTCGTCCGAGAGGTCGGCGCTCGCGGGGAGCGGAAGCGACCCGTCGTCGAACAGCGTCGTCCCGACCGCGCCCTCCTCGGACGAGCCGATGACGGTCGTCGTCTCGGTGTTGACGAAGTGGAGCGCGGCCACGTCCGCGGGCATATCTTCTTTCGCGGCCGTCAGCGTCGTCGAGGAGCGCCCGTCGAGCGTGCTGCCGGCGGAGGGGTCGTCGGCGACGATGCCCACGAGGCGTTCGCGCTCGTCGAACCAGGTGTTCACCTGCAAGGCCTCGCGTTCGGCCTCGGTGAGCAGATCGGCGCGGGCGTCCGCGTCTATCGTGGATGCCGTCTGTTGATACTGGACGATTCCGACGCCGGCGACGAGGACTGAAACGAGCAGCATCGCGGCGACGAGTCGCCGCGTGTAGCTCTCCGTAATCGCATCAGGAAGCCGTGATTCGACCTCCAAAACGAGATTCTCGGCCATTACCGTACCGACCCGAATGCGATGCATAAATCCGCGCGTCCGAGTATCAAACGGGATAATAGACCGTCGCGGCGCGGCCGAACAGACGCCGGCGGCCGCGGACTGGGGGCCGGGTCAGCCCGAGCGTCAACCATACGACTGTTGGACGCTAACAACCCGCATGGAAACCGAGTTCCGCCTGCTCGTGGCGGGCTTCTGCATCGTCGCGCCGTCGCTGTTGTTCGTCGGCTTCGTCAGACTGCTCGACGCCATGCGCGAGGACGCCCTCGTCGAGCGCGTCCTCGACAGGGTCGACGAGGGCGGCGAGTCGGCGGGGACGGCGCTCGACCCGACGACGTTCCTGCGGTCCGCACGGGAGCAGTCGCGTCGGCGGATGGCGGTCTGCCGGGAGTGCGGCGCGCCGACCGCGACCGACGGCGGACGCTGTGGGCTGTGCGGCGCGGCGTTGCGATAGCGCGCGAAAACGAACTAAAAGGCCGAAACCCGCGTTCGCGGCGGGCTTAGAGGAAGTCTTCGATGTGGTCGGCGACCTCGTTGGGGGTGTCGCCGACGGGGACGCCCGCGTCGTTGAGGGCGGAAATCTTGGACTCTGCGGTGCCCGTGCCCGACCCGGAGACGATAGCGCCGGCGTGACCCATGCGCTTGCCCGGCGGTGCCGTGCGGCCGGCGATGAAGCCGGCGACGGGCGTGTCCATGTTCTCCGCGATGTACTTCGCGGCCTGCTCTTCGTCCTCGCCGCCGATTTCGCCGCACATGACGACGGCGTGCGTGTCGGGGTCGTTCTCGAACGCTTCGAGGGCGTCGACGAACGACGTGCCGATGATGGGGTCGCCGCCGATGCCGATGGCGGTGGTCTGGCCGATACCGCGCTCGGTCAGGTTCGAGACGACCTGGTACGTGAGCGTGCCGGAGCGGGAGACGAGGCCGACGTTACCCTCCTCGAAGATGTTGCCGGGGAGGATGCCGAGTTTGGCCTCGCCGGGCGTGATGATGCCCGGGCAGTTGGGGCCGATGAGGCGCGTATCGGTCTCAGACAGGCGCTTGTTCACCTTGGCCATGTCCTGCGTCGGGACGCCCTCGGTGATGGCGACGACGAGGTCGAGGTCCGTGTCGAGCGCCTCGAAGATGGCGTCGCCGGCGAACGCCGGCGGGACGAACACGACGGAGGCGTTGGCGTCTTCCTCGTCGACCGCTTCCTCGACGGTGTCGTAGACGGGGATACCGTCCACGTCCTGACCGCCCTTCCCGGGGGAGGTTCCGGCGACGACGTTCGTGCCGTATTCGACCATCTGCCGGGTGTGGAACTTGCCTTCGCCACCCGTGATACCCTGTACAACTACTCGCGTGTCGTCGTCGACGAAAATGCTCATTGGGACACCTCCTGTGCGTTCTCGACGGCACGCTGGACGGCGTCCTCCAGCGTCCCTTCGACCTGTACGAGGTCCGTGTTCAGAATCTCCATGCCCTCCTCGGCGTTCGTGCCCGCGAGGCGGACGACGACCGGCTTGGGAATCTCGTCGAAGCTCTCCAGCGCCTCGTTGATACCCTTGGCGACCTCGTCGCCGCGGGTGATGCCGCCGAAGATGTTGAACACGACGGAGTCGACGTTCTCGTCGGAGAACACCATGTCCAGCGCGTTCGCCACGCGCTCGGCCTTCGCGCCGCCGCCGATGTCGAGGAAGTTGGCGGGTTCGCCGCCGAAGTAGTCCACGAGGTCGAGCGTCGTCATGACGAGCCCGGCACCGTTGCCGATGATGCCGACGTTACCCGACAGACGGACGTAGTCGAAGCCGTACTCGCCGGCCTTGGCTTCGAGGTCGTTCTCGTAGGCGTCCTCTTCCATCGCCGCGAGGTCGTCGTGACGGAACAGGGCGTCGTCGTCGATGTTCATGACCGCGTCCGCGGCGACGATGTCGCGGTCGGACGTAATCATGACGGGGTTGATTTCGATGTCCGAGGCGTCGTTCGACTCGTAGAGGTCGTACAGCGTCGTGAGGAACGAGGCCACGTCGAAGGCCACGTCGCGGGGGATGCCCGCCTCGAAGACGACCTTGCGGGCCTGATAGGGGTGCAGACCGAACGCGGGGTCGATGTGCTCGCGGGCGATTGCGTCCGGGTTCTCCTCTGCGACTTCCTCGATGTTGACGCCGCCTTCCGTCGAGACCATCGCGACGGGCTTGCCCTCGCTGCGGTCCATCGTGACGCCGACGTACAGTTCGTTCTCGAAGTCGACGCCGGCCTCGACGAGCACCCGGTCGACCGTGTAGCCCTTGAGGTCCATCCCGAGGATGTCCTCTGCGGCCTGTCGCGCCTCGTCCTCGTCCGTGGCGATTTTGATGCCACCGGCCTTGCCACGCCCACCGACGTGTACCTGCGCCTTGATGGCGGCGGGGTATCCGATCTCCTCGACCGCCTCCATGACCTCCTCTACCGACGACGCGAGACGGGACTCTGGCACCGGAATCCCAGCCTCTGCGAAGATATCCTTCGCCTGGTATTCGTGAAGCTTCATTACCATGCGTGGGAGGGAAAGGCACGCGCTTAAATCCCATTCATCTACGTTCAGGCACAACCGGGAACACTCGCCGCGGGACGTTTACTCGCGGTTGAATTAACGATTCTGCGCGGTCGCTCACTCGGCGTAAAACCGGATGAGTCCGCAGGACTCGCAGACGTACGCCTGCACGTACGACCCGCGGAGGTCGAGCGCGCCGAGCAGTCCGCCGTCGGTGTCGACGCGGAGGCCGTCGCCGTTGTACGTCGTCTTGTGGCCGACCGACACCATCGACACGTCGCAGTCGGGGCACGTTCTGGAGGGCACGAGGCGACGTTGCCCCGGGCGGCGAATGTGTGTTTCGGTACCCGCGAGGGCCGTTTCGGCACCCGCGAGGACTGACCGACCCGGCCGCCGCGTCGAAACGCTGCGATTCTCTCCGAGGCGTCCGAATTTATCACCCGCCCGAACCCATCGTTCGCCATGCGCGCTGTCAGATTCCACGACCACGGCGGACGCGACGTGCTTCAGGTAGACGACATCGACACGCCCGACCCGGCGGCGGGCGAGGTCCTCGTCGAAGTCGCGGCCGCGGGCGTCAACCCCGTAGACACGTACTTCCGCGAGGGCTCGTACCAGCCGTTCGCGATGCCGATGATTCCCGGCGTCGACGTGGCCGGGACGGTCGCGGCGGTCGGGGCCGACGTGACAGGCTTCGCGGAGGGCGACTGCGTCGTCGGCACCGGCATCGGCAAGGACCACTACGGCGGCTACGCCGAGTTCGCGGCCGTCCCGACCGACCGGCTCGCGGTCCTCTCGGACGACGTGGACCTCGTCGCGGCCGGCGGCGCGGGCGTCGCCGGCGTCACCGCGTGGCGCGCCCTCGTCGACCACGGCGGGATGCAGCTCGGAGACACGGTGCTGATTCACGGCGGCTCCGGCGGCGTCGGCCACGCCGCGGTCCAACTCGCCGCCGCGTCCGGGGCCCGCGTCATCGCCACCGCCGCGCCCGACTACCACGACCGGGTGGCCGAACTCGGCGCGGACGTGGTCCTCGACTACGACCGCGACGACCTCGCGGACGCCGTCGTTGCCGCGGCGACGGGCGACGGCGTGGACCTGACGCTCGACCACCGAATGGACGACTACCTCCAGTTCGACGCCGACGTGGCCGCCCACGGCGGTCGCATCGTCGGCATCGGTGAGAACGACCCCGAAGTCGGCTTCGACCTGTCGTCGTCGGCCCGGGGGAAGGACCTCTCGCTGACGATGATGAGCATGTTCAACACGCCGGACCTGTCGGCCCCGCTGCGCGAACTCGCCGGCCAGATGGGCGCAGGCGAGTTCGAGATCGACGTGGCGCGGACCTACGACCTCGACGAGGCCGCCGAGGCCCACCGCGCCGTCATGGAAGACAGCGTCCTCGGCAAACTGGTCATCACGCCCTGACGCGGCCGCCGACGCGGAAAGTGAGGACGAAGCCCACCACCGCGCCCGGTCGCCGGCGGGCGCACAGCCGCGACCGAATTATGTCCCGCGCGAACCTATTGCACGCTCATGGACGTGACATTCGATTTCGACGGAACCGTCGCTCTCGTGACCGGCGCGAGCGGCGCGCTCGGCGGCGCAATCGCTCGCGCGTTCCACGAAGCGGGCGCGTCGGTCGCGGCCGCGGACGTGGTCGAGCCCGACGACGAAGACGACTTTTTCGAGACCGAAGGAGTGCGGTTCTACGAGGGCGATTTCACCGACGAGGACGACGTGGCGCGCGTCGTCGACGAGGTCGTCTCTGACTTCGGCCGCCTCGACTACCTCGCCAACATCGCCGGGACGTGGCGCGGCGGGACGCCCATCGACGAGACCGACGCCGACACCTTCGACTTCCTGTTCGACGTGAACCTCAAGACGATGTTCCTCGCGTCGAAACACGCGATTCCGCACCTCCGCGAGGCCGAGGGCTCCGTCGTGAGCGTCTCGGCCCGCTCGTCGCTTTCGGGCGGCGAGGGCGACGGCGTCTACCGGGCGTCGAAGGCTGGCGTCCGCCTGCTCACCGAAACCATCGCCGAGGAGAACCGCGGCGACGTGCGCGCGAACGCGGTGATGCCGAGCGTCATCGACACGCCGATGAACCGCGAGATGATGGCCGACGCCGACTTCGAGAAGTGGGTAAAACCCGAAGAAATCGCCCGGACCGTCCTCGCGCTCTGTTCGGACGCGACGCCCGTGACGAGCGGTGCGGCCGTCCCGGTGTACGGCGAGGCCTGACCCGACTCCTCTCTGATTCGTGGCAACATCCGCCACGATAAGGGGTGGCATTCGTTTCGGTGCGCACGAATTTTTACACGGTACGCAAGTGATTCACGAACACGACACTCGTTAGAAAAATGAGGCTATTCGGGGGTCAAATTCGGACGAACGAACCATATATTATAGTTGGTTAGAGAATTGTGTCGATTTTTGCTCCGATATGCGACGGCATACCGCGTCATTTATCACACCCACATCGGCAACAGGGTGATAGACATGACCGAACGTGAAACGTGGGCAACCAGGGCAGGGTTCATCCTCGCGGCCGTCGGCAGCGCTGTCGGCCTCGGGAACATCTGGCAGTTCCCGTTCAAGACCGCCCAGTTCGGCGGTGCCTCCTTCCTGATCGTCTACATCGTCGCGGCGCTCGGCATCGGTCTCCCGGCCATCCTCGCCGAGTTCGTCATCGGACGCAAAGCCAACCTGAACACCATCAGCGCCTTCGAGAAGCTCGGCTACAAGGAGTGGCGCGTCGTCGGCGCTATCGGCCTGTTCACCGGCTTCTGGATTCTGTCGTATTACAGCGTCGTCGGCGGCTGGGTCCTCCGGTACATCGGTGGCAGTCTGACGGGCGCGTACTTCGCCGCCCCCGCGGAGTACTTCGGACAGGTGTCCGCCGGCATGGAGGCGCTCGCGCTCCACGCCGTCTTTATGGCGCTCGTCGTCGGCATCGTCGCCGCCGGCATCGAAGACGGCATCGAGAAGGCGACGAAGCTCATGGTACCGAGCATCGTCGTCATCCTCGCCGCGCTCGCCGTCTTCGCCTTCACGCTCCCCGGCGCGTCGGCGGGCTATGCGTACTTCCTCTCGCCCGACTTCAACGCGCTGTCGGAGAACTTCGCTGAAATCGTCCCCTTCGCCGTCGGGCAGGCGTTCTTCTCGCTGTCGCTCGGCATGGGCGCGATGATTACCTACGCCTCCTACATCGACGGCGACCAGAGCCTGTTCGGCGACGGCATCACCATCGTCTTCCTGAACAGCTTCGTCGGCATCCTCGCCGGCCTCGTCGTCCTTCCGCTCCTGTTCGCGCAGGGCATCGACCCCAACACGAGCGGCGCGGGCACGGTGTTCATCAGCGTCGCCGGCGCGTTCGGTGACATCCCCGGCGGCCAGATAATCGGCTTCGTCTTCTTCGCGGTCGTGCTCATCGCGGCGCTCTCGTCGGCCATCAGCCTGCTCGAAGTCGTCGTCTCGTGGGCCATCGACAACTACGACGTGTCCCGCCCGCAGATGGCCATCGGCCTCGGCGGGATCATCTTCCTGCTCGGCGTCCCGTCGGCTATCGACTCCGCGTGGCTCGGCTGGTTCGACACGCTCGCCTACCAGCTGCTCCTCCCGCTTTCGGTCCTCGGCATCCTCGTCTTCGCGGCGTGGGTCTACGGCGCGCCCGCCATCGACGAACTGATGAAGGGCAGCGGACTCGGTGAGGGCGTCGGGTTGACGTGGCTCTGGCTCGCCCGCACGCTCGTCATCGTCGCCGTCGTGGCGACGCTCGCCCTCGGCCTCCAGACGCTGTTCCTCGGCGAGAGCCCGGCCATCGTCCCGCCCCTCTGAGGCGGCGAACGCTCCCGCTTTTCGAGCGGTTAGGAATCGTCGGTAGCGACGCATTTTCCTCGACTATTCGACGGCAATTTTCACGCGTAGACCACTCAAAACCGTTAAATTGCTCCGATGACGTATCGTCGGTTCGAAAGCCCTTTTACCGGTGGGCTGCCAATGGGTGGCAATGACACGAGAAACATGGGCAACACGGCTCGGGTTCATCCTCGCGGCCGTCGGCAGCGCGGTCGGCCTCGGGAACATCTGGCGGTTCCCGTGGCAGACCGCCGAAAACGGCGGCAGCGCGTTCCTCGTCGTATATCTCGGTATCGTCCTTCTCGTCGGCGTCCCCGGACTGCTCGGCGAGTTCGTCATCGGCCGCCGCGCGAAGAAGTCGCCGGTCGGCGCGCTCCGTGACCTCTCCGGGTCGAAAAAATGGGGCGTCGTCGGCGCGTTCTCGGTCGTCACCGGCATCTCGCTGCTCTCGTTTTACAGCGTCGTCGGCGGGTGGATTATCCGCTATCTCCTCGAAAGCGCGGCCGCGCTCGCCGGCGGCAACCCCGCGTACTTCACGAATCCGGGGCAGTACTTCGGCGGCGTCTCCGCCGGCGTCGACGCGGCGCTCTACCACCTCCTGTTCCTCGGCTTGACCGCGCTCATCGTCTTCGCGGGCGTCCGCAAGGGCATCGAACTCGGCACGAAAGTCATGATGCCCGCCGTGCTCGTTCTCCTCGTCGGCCTCGCCGGCTGGGCCGCGACCCAGCCCAACGCGGCCGCGGGCTACGCCTTCTTCCTCCGATTCGACCCCTCGGTCATCACCGAGAACTTCTTCGCCATTCTCGGTCCCGCCGCCGGACAGGCGCTGTTTACCCTCTCGCTCGGCGCGGGCACGATGATAACGTACTCCTCGTACCTCGGTGAGGACCGCTCGCTTCCCTTCGACGGGAGCGCCATCGCGGTCCTCAACACGAGCGTCGGCGTCATCACCGGCCTCGTCGTCTTCCCGCTTCTGTTCTCGCAGGGCATCAACCCGACTGAGACCGGAACCGGCCCGGGCGCGCTGTTCGTCGGCCTCGCCGGGGCGTTCTCGCAACTCCCCGCGGGGACGCTCATCGCCACCGCGTTCTTCGGCGTCGTGACGCTCGCGGCGCTGTCGAGTTCCATCAGCATGCTCGAAATCCCCGTCGCGTTCCTCGTCGACGAGTACGGCGTCTCGCGCCGACGCGCCGTTGCCGGGATGACTGCGTTCGTCGCCGTCACCGGGACCGTCTGCGCGTTCAACCCGGGCATCTTCGGCTTCGTCGCCGGGCCGCTCGTGAACGTCCTCCTGACCGCCGGCCTCGCCGCGTTCCTCCTGTTCGTCGGCTGGGTCATGGGCCGCGAGGCGCTCGAAGAGTTCGCCGCCGGCGCGGGCGAGTTCTCGAAGTCCCTCGGCACGCCGTGGCTCTTCGCCGTCGGAGTCGTCCTCCCGCTGTTCCTCGTCTTCACGCTCCTCACGCACTTCGGCGTGGACACGACCATCGGCTTCTGGCCGACCGTCGGCGTCGCCGTCGTCGGGTCCGCCGCCGCCTTCTTCGGCCTTCGACAGCCCGATTCGGTCGTCTAACCGGCGACCGCCCCGACGCATTCGAGCGGTGAACCGACCCCGTTTCCTCCGTTTTCGGCCGACTCGACCGTCACGAGTCGTTCCACTCCACGCCGCTGTCTATGATGATTGTTCCATCTATTATTCGACAACTGTCGAAGTAAGGGTTGCCGGATTGCGGAACTCCTTTGACCGAGGACTGCGGACCGACGAGTCAATGAGCGAAGGTGGTCTGGCATGACGATGGAAGACCGGATCGACGAACTCCGCGAGAAGCGCGAGAAAGCCCTGAAGGGCGGCGGCGAGGACCGAATCGCCTCGCAGCACGACAAGGGCAAGATGACCGCCCGCGAGCGCATCGACTACTTCCTCGACGACGGCACCTTCCGGGAGTTCGACCAGTTCCGAACCCACCGCAACCACAAGTTCGGGATGGAGGAGACGAAGCTCCCCGGCGACGGCGTCATCACCGGCTACGGCGAGGTCGACGGCCGAACCGTCTTCGTCTTCGCCCACGACTTCACCGTTTTCGGCGGCTCGCTCGGTGAGGTGTTCGCCGAGAAAGTGTGTAAGGTGATGGACAAGGCGATGGAGGTCGGCGCGCCCGTCGTCGGCCTCAACGACTCCGCCGGCGCGCGGATTCAGGAGGGCGTCCAGTCGCTCGGCGGCTTCGGAGAAATCTTCCGCCGCAACACCGAGGCGTCGGGCGTCATCCCGCAGATTTCGGCCATCATGGGGCCCTGCGCGGGCGGCGCGGTGTACTCCCCCGCGCTGACGGACTTCACGTTCATGGTCCGCGACACGAGCCACATGTTCATCACCGGCCCGGACGTCATCAAGACGGTCACGGGCGAGGAGGTCACCTTCGACGAACTCGGCGGCGCGACGACCCACACCTCGACGAGCGGGGTCGCCCACTTCGCCACCGACACCGAAGAGCAGGCGCTCGACGACATCCGCCACCTGCTTTCGTACCTCCCGCAGAACAACGTCGAAGACCCGCCGCGCGTCGAGCCGTGGGACGACCCCGAGCGCGTCGACGACGACCTCGCCGAGGTCGTGCCCGACCAGCCCCGCAAGCCTTACGACATCCACGACGTGCTCGACGGCGTCCTCGACGAGGGCTCCTTCTTCGGCGTCCAGGAGGACTTCGCCAAGAACATCGTCGTCGGCTTCGGCCGCCTCGACGGCCGCTCGGTCGGCATCGTCGCCAACCAGCCCCGCGTGAACGCCGGCACCCTCAACATCGAGGCCTCCGAGAAGGGCGCGCGCTTCATCCGCTTTTGCGACTCGTTCAACATCCCCATCCTCTCGTTCGTGGACGTGCCCGGCTTCCTGCCCGGTACGGACCAAGAGCACAACGGCATCATCCGCCACGGTGCGAAGCTCCTCTATGCCTACTCCGAGGCGACGGTCCCCCTCATGACCGTCATCACGCGCAAGGCCTACGGCGGCGCGTACGACGTGATGGCCTCGAAGCACCTCGGCGCGGACGTGAACTACGCGTGGCCGACCGCCGAAATCGCCGTGATGGGGCCGCAGGGCGCGGTCAACATCCTCTACCGCGACGAACTCGAAGCCGCGGACGACCCCGACGCCCGCCGCGACGAACTCATCGAGGAGTACCGCGAGGAGTTCGCCAACCCGTACACCGCCGCGGACCGCGGCTTCATCGACGACGTTATCGAACCCGGCGAGACCCGCGAGCGCCTCATCTCCGACCTCCGGATGCTGAATTCCAAGCGCAAGTCCCAACCCGACAAGAAACACGGCAACATCCCGCTATGAGCGGAGAGTTGCTGTCTGGGCTGTCGATTCCGGACGACGCCGACGACGAGGAGGCCGCGGCCATCGCCGCCGCCGTCGGCGCGCACCTCCACGACCAGTCGGTCGCCGCGGCCGCCGCGGCCGCAGACGACGGCGAGGAGACGTGGAACGAGGAGCGCTGGCGGTACGCCGGCCGCCTCGAATCCGTCACGGGCTGTGGCCGCCGCGTCCCCGCCGGCGCGCCGACCGACGCGTGGGCCGCTTCGGGGCGTACCGACCGGTTCTAAATCGGAGGCCTGCGGTTTCACGACAGAACGCTTACATTCTCGCCCGGCGTCAGTCGGTCCAACATGGGCCAATCTGCGCTCGTCTGGCTGTTTCTCAACGCCATTCTCGCCGGCTTCGCCGCCATCGCTGTCGCGGCACACTACGCCGACGAGGGCGAACCCGACTTCGTCTCCGCGGCGCTGGCCGCCGTCTTCGCCGGGACCTGCGTCGAACTCGGGATGGCGAACGGCTACTTCCCGAATGGGGTTCTCCCGACCGCCGTCGTCGGGGGCTGCGTCGTCGTCGCGCTCGTCTCGTTCGCACTCGGCGTGACACGGGACCAGACGGCGTTTCAGGCGTTTCGCGGCGGCGCTCGGACTCGGTAGCCGGAGGTCGGTTGCTCACTCCGCGAGTGCCGGGTCGTCGACGACGACGCCGTCGACGCCGTACTCCCGGAGCCGCCGAACTATCTCGCGGTCGGGGACCGTCCACGCGTTGACCTCGAAGCCGCGGTCGTGCGCCTCCTCGACCCGCGACGACGAGAGCAGGTCGTAGTGCGGGTGGACGGCCGCGCAGTCGAGGTCGACGGCGACCGATAGTGACTCGTCCCAGTCGGCCGCGAAGAGGAAGGCGACCGGGAGCGCGGTCGTCTCGCGTACCTCACGGAGCGCGTCGGCGTCGAACGACGAGACGAGTATCTCGTGTTCCGCCTCGCCGGCGACGGCCGCGAGGTCGTCTGCGAGCCGGGTCTCTTTCAGTTCGACGTTGACCGAAACGCGGTCCGGCAGGGCGTCGAACACCGCGGTGAGCGTCGGAATCGACTCGTCGGAGCCGCCGACCGTGAGTGCCTGCAACTCCGCGAGTCTCGTCTCGTCGACGCGGCCGGTCGCGCCGGTCACGCGGTCAAGCGTCTCGTCGTGGACGACGACGAGTTCGCCGGAGCCGCAGCGTCGAACGTCGAGTTCGACCCAGTCGAGTCGCTTCGCGGCCGCGTCGAAGGCGGCGAGCGTGTTTTCGGGGGCGAGGGCGGGACAGCCGCGGTGACCGATGACGCGCATGTCGGTACGTCGCGGGAGGGCGGCCTAAACGCTTCCTCCGGACCGGTCGAAAGCGCTCGGGAGCGGTTCGTTCGGGTATAGTGGACTGGGGACCGAGCCGCGCGGGGGTCGCGCGCTCGTCGCGCACGAACCGGCGCGGCCGCTCCGCGCGGGCTGGAGAAGATGTGTTCGCAGAGAGAATCGACTGACTCGAACTTACGCGCCCTGGCCGCCCTTCTTGCGCGTGATGTAGCCGGCGATGCGGTTACGGACGCCCTTCGACTCGACCGTGGTCAGTTCCTCGACGCTGTCCTTGTTCGTCTCGAAGTCCGTGTTGAACGCCTGCGGGTACCGCTCCAGCAGGATGTTACCAAGCTGCTTGACGTACTTGGGCTTGATTGCCATGTCGGAAGATTCCCCGGACGAACACTAAAACGATTCGTTCCGTCTCGCGGCCGCCCGCTCGCGCCAGCCCGTCAACTCGTCGATTCGCGCGAACGCCTCGCGCTCTCGTTCCCCGCCGCATTTCTCGACCGTCTCGGCGAAGTAGTCGAGTCGGGCCAACAGGTCGTCGGTGTCGAAGGCGGGCACGTCGAGCCGCGAGGCCGCAACCGTCGCGTCGATGACCGCGCCGAAGCCTCGGTTGATAGTGAACGGCCGGGTCCGCTCGACCGCGGCATCGACGGGCCGGAGTTCCCACGATTCCCACTCGGTTCCGCCGTCCTCGCCTGAATCGACCGGCGTCGCCTCGACTTCGGCCCACGCGTCGGCCGCATCGAGGACCGGCGACTCCCGTTCGTAAATCGTCATCGCGGCTTCGACGAACGCCCGCGGGTCGGAGACGAACTGGACCACCCCGCCGCCCTGTCGGTGGAAGTTCCGGCGGGTTCGGGTGTTGCCCCACGTCGTCGCGGTCGCTGGGGGCGAGGGCGTGCTGGCGGGTGCATCGCCATCTTCGTCGCCGTCGCCATCGCTGTCGTCATCGCCGCCGGCCGCCGGCGCGTGGACGCCGAGCGCCGCGAAGTTCCACCGGTCGTTCGGCCCGAGCGTGGCGACGACTGACTCGGTGACGCCGCGGAGTTCGACGGGCCAGTCGGTCGCGGATTCCGGTTCGGATTCGGGCTCACGCTCGCGCTCGTCGCTCACAGCGGCACCCCCCGCTCCAGCGCGACGAACGTCGCCGCGCAGACGATGTCGGCGGTCGTCCCGGGGTTGATGCCCTCTGCGACGAACGCCTCGGCCAGCTCCTCGGCCCCGTCGAGGTCCGAAACGTCGGCCGCGCGGGCCATCACGTCGCGGGCGACGGCTTCGCCGTGGTTCGTCGCGACGAGCGTGTCAGGTTCCTCCGCGAGGAGGTCGAGGAACGCGCGAGCGACGCGGTCGGTGACGGGGCCGTCGTCGTCGAGGATGGCTTCGGCCGCGCGGAACGTCCGGGCGAAGCCGCCGGTCCACTCGCGGGCGTTGGCGTCGCGGTCGGCGCTCAGGTCCATCACGTCGTACAGCGTGCATCCGCGGTCTCGGAGCGCGTCCGCCGCGTCGCCGCCGCGCCGAACGTCGAGGTCCGGGGCGTCGTCGGGCACGTCGCCGACGGCCACGTCGACGTGTTCGAACGCGCGGTAGAACCCGACCGCGTCGGCGACGGTGGTCGACTCGACCACGGCGGTCGCTCCGGCGGGCGAGAGGCCGCGGCCGTCGTCGGCCGCCGCCCGGACGAGCGGGACGAGAAGCAGGAGACAGCCGAACTGGGTGTTGCCGCCGCCCTGTCGGCTCATGCCGGCGACCGCCTCCTCGAACGCCTCGCCGACCGGCGCGCCCGACGCGGCGCGTTCGAGGCCAGTCGCGGAGCCGACCGCACCCGTGAGGAACTGTTCGAAGCGCAGGTCCGAGAGGTCGCGCCGGCGGTCGACGTTGCCCGGCTTGGGCGTGCCGGCGACTTCGAGCAGGAGCGCGAGTTCGGCGTGTCGCGCGGGGCCGAACCCGCGGTCGGAGACGGGCCCGACCATCAGGCGGACACCTCGCTTTCGTCGCCCGACTCGGCGGCGTTCTCGCGCCCGGCGAACCAGTCGTCCACGGCGGTTCGGACCCGGCGGAGGACCCTCGGATTGTCGCTCGGCCGCCCGACGCTCACGGCGTCGGCCCCGTAGTCGAGGTACTCGGTCGCCGTCTCGCGGTCGCGGACGCCGTTGTTGGCGACGAGAAAGAGGTCGGGCGCGGCGGCGGCCACGTCGGCAATCACGGCCTCGGAGTCCATCGCGTCGACGTGGAGCCAGTCGGCCCCCGCGTCAGCGAGCGCGACTGCGAGACTCGGGAGGTCAACGCCGTCGATTTCGGCGCGGACTTTCGCGCCGACGGATGCGCCCGACTCGGTGGCCGCGGCGACGTAGGCAGCCAGCCGGTCGGTATCGCGCAAGAGCGTCTCGCCGCAGCCGACGGCGCAGAGTTCGTCCTGTCGACAGTGGGCGTTTATCTCCACGCCCGCGCCGCGGTCGGCGCAGACGGCCGCGACTCCCCGAATCGGGTCGGGCGAGGTCGCTCTGACGTTGACGGCGACGAACCGGTCTCCCCCGCCGAACTCGTCGAGGGAATCCAGTTGGGCGGCGACGAAGGCGACCGGGTCGTCGGCGAGGAACTCCGAGCGTCCGCGGGCGACGAGGTCGCGGGCCGCCGCCTGTGCGGGCTCGTCGAGGGCGACGCCGCCGAGGAACGCCGCGCCGACGTGGGGGGCCGCGGCGTCCGCCCACGCGGCGTCGGACTCGCCGCTGAGGCTCGCAACGGCGACCCGCGGGGCGAACATCACGACACCTCGCTGAGCGCCTCGGAGACGGCGCGGGCGACGCGTTCCGCGTCCTCGGGCCCGTCGATTTGGGTGTCGGTTCGGACCACCGGGCGGTCGAGGTCGGTTCCGTCGTCAGTGTCGAGGACGAACGCGTCGGCGAAGGGGTAGGCCTCCGCAACGCCCGCGGTCGAGGGGTCGTAGCCGACGCCCGCCATGAGGTCGGCGGCGGGCCCGGAGAACACGGTGTCCTCGACGAACGGCGAGACGGCGACGACCGGCGTGTCGTCGAGGGCGTCCGCGAAGCCGTCGATGGCGAGCATCGGCCCGATGCTCGTGACGGGGTTCGAAGGGCCGACGACGACGGGTTCTGCGAGGGCGTCGGCGACTTCGTCGGTGATGTCCGCATCGTCTGCGCCGCGGAACTCCACGTCGCGGACGGCGGGGTCGGCGCGGCGGTGGACCCAGTACTCTTGGAAGTGCATCATCCCCTCGTCGGTGTGAATCAGGGTCGCAACGGGGTCGTCGCTCATCGGGAGGAGCGACACGTCGAGGTCGAAGGCGGCGGCGAGGGTTCGCGTGACCTCGGTGAGCGTGTCGCCCTCGTCGAGGAGCGAGGTGCGGGTGATGTGGACCGCGCGGTCGCGGTCGCCGATTTCCATGAACTCCGCGACGCCGGAGAAGCGCCGCCAGCGGGTGATGTCGCGGCCGGCCGTCTGGGCCGACTCGGGGAGGTAGCGCGGGCCGGATTCGAGGCCGGCCGCGTCGGCGAGGCGGTGGAGTTCGTCGTCGGTCGCGGTGGTGTCGCCGGCGACGCCCCACCAGCGGTCGGTGTCGAGGACGCCGCCGCCGGCGAAGAGGACGGTGTCCACGTCGGGACAGACGAGGTGGCCGCCGAGTTCCACGTCGTCGCCGGTGTTGGCGACGACGGTCGTCTCGGCGGGGTCGAACACCCCGGCGGCCCCGTCGAGGAGTTTGGGGGTGCCCGTCCCCCCGGCGAGAAACGTAACCATGGTGCGCCGTACGGCGAGTGTCCGTTTGAAAGTTCCTTCACCGGAGACGCCGGCCGGTCGCGGACCACGAGCGCGGTACGGCCGCGGAAACCGGCGAAACCCCCGTCAGCGACCGCCGCGATAGGCCACCGATACGTCGAACGCCGACGGCATCACCTGTCCGGCGACCGCCTTCCTGACGAAGTAGCCCGAAAAACCGGTCGTCACAGCCGCACCGAGGCCGGAGACGACGAACATCGCGCGCCCGGCGGTCGCGCCGGTCAGGGCGCTCACGGCGGCCCAGTACCCCGCGAAAGCCACGGAGAGACAGGCGAAGCCGAGGAGCGCGTAGCCGACGGCGTTTCCGAGGACCGACCGGAGAGTCATATCGGCGTCTCGTCTCCCCCGCGTGAAACGGTTTGTGGGCGGTCGAACGCGAGTCGGTCCACCTCTCGCGCCCCCGCGGCGACCCGAATGCTCGGCTATTTGATGCCTCTCGCACAACACCCGCTATGACCGCCGTCAAGGACAGCGTCCACGACTACATCTCGCTCGACCCCGTGGCCGCCGAACTGGTCGATACGCCCGCGTTCCAGCGGCTTCGGCACATCAAACAGCTCTCGACGGTCCGGCTCGTCTACCCCTCCGCGAGCCACACGCGGTTCGAACACAGCCTCGGCGTCTACCACCTCGCCTCCCGCGCTCTCTCGCATCTCGGCGTCGACGGCGACCGCGCCGCCCACGTCCGCGCCGCCGCGCTCCTCCACGACATCGGTCACGGCCCCTACGGCCACCAGACCGAGGACCTCATCCGCCGGCGGACCGGCCGCGACCACGACGAGATTCACCACCTGCTCGACGGGACCGCGGTCGGAGACGTGCTGACCGACCACGGTCTCGACCCGGACCGCGTCGCCGACATGGTCGGCGGCGCGGGCGGCCTCGGGCAGTTGGTCTCCGGGGAGTTGGACGTCGACCGGATGGACTACCTCGTCCGCGACGCCCACCACACCGGCGTCCCCTACGGAACCATCGACCACGGCCGCCTCGTCCGCGAACTCCGGTACCGGGACGGCGAACTCGTGTTGGCCGAGGGGAACGTCCAGACGGCCGAATCCCTGCTTCTCGCCCGGGCGCTGATGAACGCGACCGTCTACCGTCACCACGTCTCCCGCATCGCGGGCGCGATGCTCGAACGCGCCTCCGAGCGCCTCGTCGACGACGGCGTGCCCATCGAGTCGTTCGTCCGGATGGCCGACCACGACCTGCTCGTTGCCCTCGGCGGGCGCGTGCCCGACCTCGGCCGCCGAATCGAGCGCCGCGACCTCTACAAGCGGGCCGTCTGGGCACCAATCGACGCCGTGCCGACCGACGTGGTCGAACTCGACTTCGAGGCGACGCGGGCGGCCGAGCGCGACATCGCCGACGCCGCCGACGTGCCGCCCGAGTCGGTCATCGTGGACGCGCCGTCGCGGCCGCGAATCAAGGAGTCCCGGTCGCGCGTCGTCGTCAACGGCGTCGTCCGACGCCTCGAAGACGCCTCCGAACTCGTGGGCGCGCTCCGGTCGGCCGAGCGGACGCAGTGGCGACTCGGCGTCTACGCGCCCGAGGCAGTCCGCGACGAGGTGGCCGCGGCCGCCGTGGACGTGCTCGGACTTCCGGTTCGCGTGACGACGCCCGTCTGAGGCGCGAGAGCGCCGGCGACCCGTCGGCCGCCCGACCCTTTTTCACCGCTGGCGGTCGATTCACCCACGATGACGACCATCAAGGACAGCGTCCACGACCACATCGAGGTCGAGGGCGCGGCCGAAGCCCTCCTCGATACGCCGGAGATGCAGCGGCTCCGGCACATCAAGCAGTTGGGAACCGTCCAGCTGGTCTACCCCTCCGCGAACCACACGCGGTTCGAACACAGCCTCGGCGTCTACCACCTCGCCTCCCGCGCCCTCTCGCACCTCGGTATCGAGGGCGACGCCGCCGCCCACGTCGAGGCCGCGGCACTCCTTCACGACGTCGGCCACGGCCCGTACAGCCACAACATCGAGGACGTGACCCATCGCCACACCGGCAAGTACCACGACGACGTGGAGGAACTCGTCGCCCGCGGGACCGTCGGCGAGACGCTGGAGGACGAGGGGCTGGACCCCGAACGCGTCGCCGCCTTGGTCGAGGGCGACGGCGAGTTCGGCCAACTCGTCTCCGGTGAGTTGGACGTCGACCGGATGGACTACCTCGTCCGCGACGCCCACCACACCGGCGTCCCCTACGGCACCATCGACCACGAGCGCCTGATTCGAGAGCTGACGTTCGTCGACGGCGAGTTGGTCCTCGCGGAGGGGAACGTCCAGACCGCCGAGTCGCTGCTTCTCGCCCGCGCACTCATGAACCCGACCGTCTACCAGCACCACGTCGCGCGCATCTCGAAGGCGATGCTCCGGCGCGCGTCGGAGCGACTGCTCGACGAGCCCGACATCGACGCCGAGGAGCTACGCCGGATGGACGACCCCGACCTGCTCGTCGCGCTCCGCCTCACCGATTCGACGAGCGCCTTCGCCGAGCGGCTGGCCACCCGCGACCTCTACAAGCGGGCCGTCTGGGCGGAGCTGCCGAACGTCCCCGACTCGATTATCGACGCCGAACACGACGCGCTCGCGGCGTTCGAGCGGGATATCGCCGCCGCCGCCGACGTGTCGCCCGAATCGGTCATCCTCGACGTGCCCTCGCGCCCGTCGATGACCGAGTCGTCGTCGCGGGTGATGGTCAACGGCGAGATTCGGCAGTTGGAGCGCGAATCGCCGCTCGTGCAGGCGCTGCGGACCGCACAGGAACAGCAGTGGCGACTGGGCGTCTACGCCCCGCGCGAGGAGACGGAGCGGGTCGGTCGCGCGGCCGCCGACGTGCTCGGCCTCGACGTGGACGGCGCGCTCGTCGCCGAGGTCAGAAGCGGCCTCAACGCGACGCTCGACGAGTTCGAGTAGCCGCCGTCCCGAGACGGGAGGTTCAAGCACCGCCGAGACGCAGTCGAGAGCGATGCAACTCGAGGGTACGATACTCCGCGGCCGCGACTTCGACCCGGTCGAGGGGCGGGTCGTCGTCGAAGAGGGCACGATAACCGCAATCGAGGAGACGGCGACCGAGTCGACGGACATCATCCTGCCCGCGTTCGTCAACGCCCACACCCACCTCGGTGACTCCATCGCCAAGGAGGCCGGCGAGGGGCTGTCGCTCGACGACCTCGTCGCGCCGCCGGACGGGCTGAAACACCGGCTCCTCCGCGCGGCCAGCACCGAGGAGAAAGCCGCCGCGATGCACCGGTCGCTCCGCATGATGGAGGCCGGCGGCACGGCGGCCTGTCTGGAGTTCCGCGAGGGCGGCGTCGAGGGCGTCGACGTCATCCGGCGGGCGCTCGACGGCCGCGACATCGAAGCGGTCGTCTTCGGCCGCGAGACGGCGGACGCGATGGAAATCGCAGACGGATTCGGCGCGTCGGGCGCGCGAGACGGCGAGTTCGGCGCGCTTCGGAACGCGACCGAGGCCGCCGGAAAGCTGTTCGGCATCCACGCGGGCGAGCGCGACGCCCACGACATCAACGCCGCGTTGGACCTCGACCCGGACTTCCTCGTCCACATGGTCCACCCCGAAGCGCTCCACCTCGAACGCGTCGAGGACAGCGAGATACCCATCGTCATCTGCCCGCGGTCGAACCTCGTCACCGACGCGGGCGTCGCGCCGATTCGCGACCTAGTCGACCGCACGACCGTCGCGCTCGGCACGGACAACGTGATGCTCAACAGCCCCTCGATGTTCCGCGAGATGGAGTTCACCTCCAAGCTGGCGGACGTGTCGGCCGCCGAAGTCCTCCGCATGGCGACCGTCAACGGGGCCGACATCGCCGGGCTGAACTACGGCCTCGTCGAGGAGGGCCGCGACGCCAAGCTTCTGGTCCTCGACGGCGACACGGACAACCTCGCGGGCGTCGAGGACGTGGCCCGCGCCGTCGTCCGCCGCGCCGGGCAGGCGGACGTGAAAGACGTGTATCTCTGAGTCGGGCGGCGGACACATCGCCGGCTCGCGACCGCCGACCCGCGACCGTCGGCCGTCGGGCCGCGGAACGCTCACGAACGCCGACCTATTCTCGCAGTACTCCTCCCGTAGCAAAGGGTTATTACCGACCCCGGGAATATGTTATCAAGTGTCATGGTGTTGTACGACCGAATCATCGTTCCCATCGACGGTTCCGCCGGCTCCGAGCGCGTCGCGGTCCACGCGGCGGCGTTAGCGGCCGTCCACGATGCGGAACTCCACGGGGTGTACGTGGTGAACGCCGGGAGCTTCGCGGGGCTCCCGATGGAATCGTCGTGGGAGGGGCTCGACGACATGCTGCGCGCCGACGCCGAATCGGCGCTCGATAAAATCGAGCGCGCGGCCGAGTCGCAGGGGGTCCCCGTCGAGACGCACGTCCTCGAAGGGACGCCGAGCCGCGAAATCGTCGAGTTCGCCGAGCGCGGCGAGTGCGACCTCATCGTGATGGGGACCCACGGTCGCGGCGGCATCGACCGCCTCCTCCTCGGCTCGGTCGCAGAAAAGGTCGTCCGCGCGTCGAAAGTTCCCGTCCTGACCGTCCGCATCGAGGGCGGCGACGACGCGGGCGAGCACGCCGTCGAGGTACCGGGCGAGACCGCGGCGGAGACGCCCATCGATTCGCCCGCAGAGGCGGAGGCGGACGCGCCCGCCGATTCGACGGCGACCGCCGACGGCGGAGAGTAGCGGAACAGCAGAAACAGCGGTGCGCGGCTTCGGTCGCGTTTCAGCGCCCGTCGTCGGCCGGGCGCAGGTGTTCGCAGTCGCCGGCGTGGACTCGTTTTTCGCCCGCGTCGGTGCTGACGACGAGCGTGCCGGGGTGTTCGATATCGACGGCGTCGCCCTCGATGACGCCGCTCGCGGTGTGGACGCGGACCCGCCTGCCGAGCGTGTCCGCCCGCTCGCGCCACGCGGGGAGGACGGCGTCGAGGTCGCCGCGCAGTTCGTCGAAGCGTTCGAGCACCCGCTGGACGAACACGCGACGCTCGACGGGGCCGGCCTCCGCGGCGACGCTCGTCGCGCCCTCGGGGAGCTCCGCGGGGTCGAGGTTGACGTTGATTCCGGGGCCGATGACGAGCCACGAAACGCGGTCGGCCTCGCCTTCCATCTCGGTGAGGATGCCGCAGAGCTTTCGGTAGCCGCGGTCGTCGGGCGCGTCGGTGTCTACGGGCGTGTCGGATTTCGAACTGCCACTCGCTTCGCTCGCGGGGATACCGTCTGCATTCGCAGACGAACCACCACTCGCTTCGCTCGTGGCAACGCCACCGGCGTGAGCCGGTGAACCTCCGCTCGCTTCGCTCGCGGGGATACCGTCTGCATTCGCAGACGAACTGCCACTCGCTTCGCTCGTGGCAACGCCACCGGCGTGAGCCGGTGAACCTCCGCTCGCTTCGCTCGCGGAGACACCGTCGGACGCTGACGCGCCCGACGGGTTATCGTTCGCTTCGCTCACGATAACGTCGTTCGGCCACTTGATGCTCGCGTCAACCCCGGCCTCGCGCGCCGCGTCGCAGACGGCGACGGCCATCGCCAGCGTGTACAGCGGGGCGTACGCCGGCGGTTCGTCGGGGCGCACGAGCAGGCTCATCCAGACGCCGCCGTCGGGCGCGGACCACTCGCGGTTCTTCCTCCCCCGGCTGGCGGTCTGCTCGCGGGCGACGACGACCACGTCGCTCGCGCCCTCGGCGGCGAGTTCGCGGGCGCGGTCGTTCGAGGAGTCGAGCGTCTCGTGGAACTCCACGTCGTAGTCGGCGTCGAGGCCGTACTCGATTGCCGGGCCGCCGTACTCCGGCACGTCGGTGACGACGTAACCGTCGCCGGCGCTCTCGACGCCGAACCCCTCGTCGCGGAGCGCTTCGACGTGCTTCCAGACCGCGGCGCGGGAGACGCCCAGTCGGTCGGCAAGATCGGGCCCGGAGACGGGACCCGCAGCGAGTGCGTCGAGGAGGGTGCGTCGCGTGTCGCTCATGGTGGTCGGTACCGGCGCACGGGAAAAGAGGTTCGCGGTTCAGCGTTGGGTTCGATGCCCCGAGCCGACTAGTCGAGGACGAGCAGCACGTCGCCCATGTCGACGCTGTCGCCCTCGGAGACGAGCACCTGCGAGACGGTGCCGCCGCGCTCGGCGACCACGTCGTTTTCCATCTTCATGGCTTCGAGGATGCAGACGGTGTCGCCGGGTTCGACCTCGTCGCCCTCTTCGACTTCGACGGAGAGGATAGTCCCCTGCATCTCGGCGGTGATGGACTCGCCGTCGCCCTCGATAATCTGCTGGGAGTCGTCGTTTCCGCCGTCGTCGCGGCGCTTGCGCGGGCCGGAGGAGTTGGATGTGCCCGCGGAGGCGTTGCCGACCGGGATGGCGGGCGCGCCGCGCTCTTCGAGGCTGACCTCGAAGCGCTTGCCGTTGACCTCGACGGTGAAGGTCCGCTCCGTGACCTCGTCGTCGTCGTCATCGTCGGCGACGGCCTCGGGCGACCAGCGCTCGACGGCGGCCTGGATGCGGTCGGGGTCGAGCACCTCGTCGAGATACTTCGTCGTGTGGCTCCCCTCGCGGAACGCCTCGTCGGTGAGCATGAGGCGGTGGAACGGGATGACCGTGCGGAGCCCCTCGATGTCGAACTCGGCGAGCGCGCGCTCGGCGCGGGCGAGGACCTCCTCGCGGTCCGAGGCGGTGACGATGAGCTTGGCAATCATCGAGTCGTAGTCGCCGCCGATTTCGTCGCCCTGGCGGACGGCGTCGTCCATGCGGACGCCGATGCCGCCCGGCGGGTCGTAGGTCGCGAGCGTGCCCGTCGCGGGCGCGAACTCCTTTTCGGGGGCCTCCGCGTTGATGCGGAACTCCATCGAGTGGCCCTCGATTTCCACGTCGTCCTGCGAGAAGTCGAGTTCCTCGCCGGCGGCGACGCGCAGCTGCCATTTCACCACGTCGAGGCCCGTCACTTCCTCGGTGACGGTGTGTTCGACTTGGATGCGCGTGTTGACCTCCATGAAGTAGAACTCGCCGTCTTCGACGAGGAACTCCACGGTGCCGGCGTTGGTGTAGTCGGCGGCGCGGACGCCGCGGCGGGCGGCCTCGCCGATGCGCTCGCGGAGGTCGTCGGAGAGCGCCGGCGACGGGGCTTCCTCGATGACCTTCTGGTGGCGGCGCTGGAGCGAGCAGTCGCGCTCGCCGAGATGGCGGACGTTGCCGTGCTCGTCAGCGAGAATCTGCACCTCGATGTGGCGCGGCGATTCGAGGTATTTCTCGACGTAGACGGAGGCGTTATCGAAGTACGCCTCGCCCTCGCGCTTTGCCGTCTCGAACTGCTCGTCGACCTCGTCCTCGGAGTGGACGACCTTCAGGCCGCGGCCGCCGCCGCCGCCCTCGGCCTTGATGGCGACCGGGTAGCCGAACTCGTCGGCGACGGCCTTCACGTCGTCGGCGGAGTCGGCGGGCTCGGTCGTGCCGGGGACGACCGGCACGTCGGCGTCCTGCATGAGCGCGCGGGCCTTCGTCTTCTCGCCGAGGCGCTCCATGGCGTCGGCCGACGGGCCGACCCACGTGAACTCGGACTCCTCGACCTTCCGGGCGAATTCGGCGTTCTCCGCGAGGAAGCCGTAGCCAGGGTGGATGGCGTCGGCGTCAGCCTTTCTCGCGGCCTCGATGACCGACTCGTGGTCGAGGTAGGAATCGGCCGCGCGGGCGGGACCGATGTTGTACGCCTCGTCGGCGTACCGCACGTGCCCGCCGTGTTTGTCCGCCTCGCTGTACACGGCGACGGTCCGGACTCCGAGCTCCTCGCAGGCGCGCATGACGCGCACCGCGATCTCGCCTCGGTTGGCGACGAGAACCTTGCTGAACATTTGCGGTAGTCTTTCAGGGAACCGCACGTTATTCTATCGATTTTCCCAACGCACGTCGGTGGCCGATTCGACAGACGACGATTTACGTGTTCGACCGTGAAGGAACGGCCGAGCTTACAGTTCTCTGGCACTATACGCCGCGAATACTGGTTCAAATCCAAACGGCCTTATGCGTGTGCCACACTACGACACGGGTAATGGCAGTACGAGTCGGCATCCTCGGTGCAACCGGCGCAGTCGGACAGCGATTCATCCAGCTTCTCGACGACCACCCGACGTTCGAACTCGCGGCGCTGACCGCGAGCGAAGAGAGCGCGGGCAAGCGATACGACGAGGCCGCGAAGTGGCGCGTCAACACGCCCATCCCGGACGACGTGGCCGCGATGGAAGTCGGCAGCACCGACCCCGCGGCCGTGCCCGACGACATCGACCTCCTGTTTTCGTCGCTCCCGTCGTCGGTCGCCGCCGAGGTCGAGCCCGCGTTCCTCGAAGCGGGCTACGTCGTCTCCTCGAACTCCTCGAACGACCGCATGGCCCCCGACGTGCCGCTCACGATTCCGGAGATAAATCCGGAGCACCTCGATCTCATCGAGGTCCAGCGCGACGAGCGCGGCTGGGACGGCGCGCTCGTGAAGAACCCGAACTGCTCGACCATCACGATGGTCCCGACGCTCGCCGCGCTCGACCAGTTCGGCCTCGAACGCGTCGACGTCACGACTCTCCAAGCCGTCTCCGGCGCGGGCTACGACGGCGTCACCTCGATGGAGATTATCGACAACGCCATCCCGCACATCGGCGGCGAAGACGAGAAGATGGAGACGGAGTCCCGCAAGCTTCTGGGCTCGTTCGACGGCGCGGAGGTCGCGCTCCACGGCGCGGAAGTCAACGCCTCGTGTAACCGCATTCCGACGCTCGACGGCCACCTCGAAAGCGTCTTCGCCGACCTGGCCGACGACGCCGCTCCCGAGGACGTCGCCGCCGCGATGCGCGAGTACCCCGGCGTCGACCTCCCGAGCGCGCCCGAACAGCTCATCCACGTCTTCGAGGACGAGTTCCGCCCGCAGCCCCGCCTCGACCGCGACCGCGGCGACGGGATGCAGATTTCCGCCGGCGGCATCCAGTCGACCGACCACGGCGTGAAGTACAACTGCCTCGCGCACAACACGATTCGCGGCGCGGCCGGCGCGTCGGTCCTCAACGGCGAACTGCTCGCCCAAGAGGGCTGGATTTAGGCTCTCCTCGCCCGTCGGCGTCGCTCCCGGGCCAGCGCTCGGCGTCGCCGCCGACGCTGTTCCCGCTCGAATTAGACAGCGTTTTCACGCGACGCCGACAGAGCGTGTCGCATGTCTCGTCGCGGCCTCGAAACGGGGCTCTCCGCCGGCCTGCTCGTCGCCGCACTCGGCGGTGTCGCGTGGGCCACCGGCCAGCCGTTCGTCTTTCCGAGCCTCGGCCCCACGGCGTTCGCGCTGGCGTTTCGGCGGCGCGGCACGCGGCCCCGCTCGACTCGCATCGTCGGCGGCCACGTCGTCGGTGCCGTCGTCGGCTTCGCGGCCTACGCGCTCATCGCCTCCGGCGTGACGATTAGCCCGTCACTGTCGGTCGCGTCGACCGACACGTTGCGGCTTGTCACGAGCGGTGCCATCTCGGTTGCCGCGACGAGTTGGGGGATGGTCGAACTCGACGCGGTCCACCCGCCGGCGTGCGCGACGACGCTCATCGTCTCGCTCGGCCTGCTCTCGACGCCGCAGGCGGTCGCGACCATCGTCGCGAGCGTCGTGATTCTCGTGGGGACACATCAGGTGGCGGACGCGATGCTCGCCGAGATGTACGGAGACCACCCCAGCGACATGGGCGCGAGGAGTTGAACTTCGGTCCTCGGAGCCGGTACGCGAACCAGTAGATGCGGGAGAATGGGTGTGTGGTGGGTGACTGATTCCGTTCGCCACTCCTGATGTGCCTCTGACAGCAGCAAATAGTAACTCGTCACCGAGTTACTTATGAATTCTGTGAAACACGTTCGCACCGGGCGCGCTAGCGTCGCTCGCGCGTACTCGTGACAGTATCCGGACTCGGAGACGTTCTCTCACGACCGACGTTCCGCGACAAGAGACACCGGCGACGACAGGTATATGTGTCATGGTCTCAATTGACACGCTGTATCGCTATGAAGCCGTGCCACAGTTGTCAGGCGGTTATCGACGAGTACATCTTGGACAAAAAGCTCGAAGTGCTGCGCGACCTCACGGTTGACGACTTCAACCTCTGTGCGGACTGCACCACAGTCGTCGCCGATGCGTGCGTGGAATGCGGCGGCGGCGTCTATGTCCCGCGAGGCGAAACGACGGTCCCCGACTACTGTCCGGCGTGCCGCGCGGACCTCATCCGGCGGACGGGGAGCGACCCCGGCTGGACCTGCGATGCCGTCTCGACCTGATTAACGGTTCTCGGCCGATTTTTTGCGGTTGTTGCTGGGTGTAACAGGAAGTCACACCGTGTCAAGCCTGGAGTCACCACGAGATTTTTGTCCGCCGCCGTTTGGTTACTGCACCGCAAGGCGAGCGAAGCGAACCCTCGTGGGACGTTTTTGGTCCAGATTTTTGCGGGGAGACTGTCGCTCTCCGAGCGACCCGACGCGGTGACTTCGCCCGCCGGAGTCCTGACGGACTCACGGCTCGTCGTGTTGCGTCGGGAAAAGTATGGGACCGCTGAGAGTCGAACTCAGGTCCTACCGACCCCATCGGCAGAGGATACCACTACCCCACGGTCCCGGGGTGCATTCAAAGCGATGCGTGTCTCGCTGTTAAGCCCTTCGTTTCGTCGCGGCGACGCGACGGACTGGCGTGCCACGGTATCGCACCGTCGTCGTGCGGTTCGGACACCGCCGAGAGGCCGACACCCGGCGGCGAGTACACTTTTGCCGCCTCGTGAGTAATGACAACGTGTGCTCACGTCTCTCCAGAGCGTCCTGCTCGTCCTCCCGTTCGTCGCGATGCTCCTCGTCCTCATCGCGTTAGGCGTTGCGGCCGCCCGATGGTGGTCGATACGCCGCGGGAGCGAGTCCGAACCGACTGCGGACCGCTCCGAGGAGTCGCACGGCTACCCGCTGGCGTCGTGGCGCTACGTCTACGACCTCGACAAATCGGACGCCAAACGGGAGGTCGCGTCGGTCAACGAGCAGGCGGAGACGCTCGCGAACGCGGAGCAAAAGCGCCGGAGAAAGTAGTATTCCGCTTCAGGCTACCACGGCTTCGAGCGAGACGACCTCGCCGGAGTCGGCGTCGACGTCGCCGACGAGTTCGCCCAGACAGACGGCCGAACCGTCGTCGGTGAAACAGGCGACGAGGTCGCCGCGGGAGGCGTCGGCGTCGACATCGAAGATGCCGGGGGCGTAGACGGGTGCGCCGTTGGCGACCTCGCGGGCCGCGCTGTTGGCGATGGTCACGGACGGGAGGTGCGACAGCGCTCGCTCGGCGGGCGAGACCACGTCGCGCAGCCACGACTCGTCGCCCTCCGCGGCGAACGCGAGGGCGTCTTTGAGGTCGTGGAGCGTCACGAGGTCCGCATCGTCGAAGGGGTCGGTCGCGGTCCGGCGGAGGTGGCCCATGTGGCCGCCGGTGCCGAGCGCGAGGCCGAGGTCGTGACACAGCTTGCGGATGTACGTGCCCGACTCACAGCGGATGCGCAGGAGCGCCTGTCTGTCTTTCACTTCGAGGAGGTCGAGGTCGTAGATTTCGCGGACGCGAAGGCGGCGCGAGACGGCGGACTTCCGCGGGGGCTTCTGGTAGAGCTTCGATTCGAACTCGGTGACGGTCGAGTCGATGTCGGCCGGCGCGGGGCCGTGGAGTTCGAGCACGGAGACGTACTCCTTCGAGCCTTCGAGGAACACTTGCGCCATGCGGGTCGCGTCGCCGAGGAGCGTGGGCAGACAGCCGGTCACCTTCGGGTCGAGCGTCCCCGAGTGGGCGGCGCGGTCGACGTCGGCCATGTCGCGGACCCAGCCGGTGACCTGGTGGGCCGACGGCCCCGGCGGCTTGTCGAGATTGACGACGCCGAACGAGAGCAGGTCGTCGACGCTGCGGTGTTCGGGCGGGTCTCGGAGCATGGTCAGAAGTCGTAGCGGACGCCGTCGACCGGGTATTTGCCCTCGTCGGCTTCGGGGTCGTAGGAGTCGACCGCGGCGATGCAGACGGCCGTCACCTCGTCGGGGCCCCAGCGGGCGGTGTTGAGCGCGATATCGTAGATAGAGAGGTCCGTGATGTCGATGTCGTAGTAGGCGTCGTACCGCTTGGCCTCGCTCGCTTCGCGGGTCGTCGTCTCCTCGCGGGCGATGTCGGGCGCTTTGTCCTCGCGGTCGGCGATGCGCTCGGCGCGAACGTCGACGGGAGCGTCGAGCCAAAAGCGGAGGTCGGCGGCGTCGCCGGCGAGCCAGCCGGCGAGTCGGGATTCGAGGAGCACGTCGTCGCGGTCGAGGGCGATGTCGCGGAGGCGACGGTCGAGGTCGCGGTCGATTTGGTCGTCCTCCTCGGCGAGTTTGTTGAACTCGACCGCGGTCATGTCGCGTTCGGCGGCGAGCTCGCGGAAGATGTCTCCGCCGCTTATGTGTTCGAGGTCGAACGCCTCGGCGAGCGCGGCGGCGGTCGTACTCTTTCCGCTGCCCGGTGGTCCGGAGACGGTCAGTAACATATCCATGCTGGGTGCGGTCGGCTAAAAGGTGTTATCGTTGCCGACGACCCCTGCGGAGAGTTCTCACGGGTTCGGGCGGAGCCTCGCGGCGGCGCACCGAGGGAGCATCCCGCGGCTGATGCGCGGCTGGCGAGCGTCGGAAACGGAGAGAGAAACGAGGTTGCTTCGAAGCGGGTCGATTCGACTCGAATCGCCCGGGTCTACTGTCGCCCAGTTGCTTACGACGCCGACGGCGACATGTCGATGTTCAGGCTCTTGCGGATGATCTGGGTGAAGCCCATCGAACAGAGGAAGTACCAGACAATCCACGCCTGCATCGGCCCGATGACGCCCTGCTTCCACTCGACGGAGCCGACGAGCGGGAGCACGATGCTGTCAGTGATGATGTGCGCTTCGGAGCCGCCGCCGACGCCGATGGCCCAGTACATCCAGAGGAACACCGGGATGGTGAGGAACATGATCCAGACCATCGGGCGGAACTGCTCTTTGAACATGCCCATCTGGTCGCCCATCGCCTCCATCTGTTCTTCCTGAATCTTTTCGAGCTCCGCGTCGTCGCCGCGCTCCTTGGCGTCTTTCTGTCGCTGTTGGATGTCCTTCATCCGCTCTTGGTACTTCCCCATCTTCTCCATGTCCATGAGGTTCGCCTGCAAGAGCGTGGAGTAGAGGCCGGTCGCGAGCGCGAGGACCATCACGACGGCGTAGAACGGGAGCATCTCGGCCAGCGGGCCGAGCGCCGCGTCCATCACGCCGCCGATGAGGTTCCGAACCTCGGAGACGGAGTAGCCGAGGAACAGGCCGACGGTGACGACGGCCGCGCCCTTGTCGTACTTCGACCACGACGAGTCGCCGGTGTCGACGTCGGTCGACGAGGACGACGAGCCGCCGGAGCCGGACGTGTCGTCTTCGAGGCCGGCGCGGGTCTCCGCCGCGTCGGCGAGCCGGAACCCCTCGTCGCCGTCGACGAGGATACCCTTCTCGATGAGGCGACCCCACTGGCCGCTCGTGAGCTCGTCGCGAACGTCGGCCCACTCGACTTCTCCGTCGTCCGCCCGGTCGAGGACGGTTTCGACGGCGGCGCGCATGTCGGCGTCTGAGCCGACGAGGTCGCGCACCCGAGATTCGATTCGTGCCATTACCGGCTCTTTAGCAACCGGCTGTTATCAAGGTTTTACTCTGCGGACGACAGCGAGCGCGCCGGCGGCGACGCTGGCGCTCCCGTTTCGTCGGTGAAAAACGTCGCACCGAACTGCGTCGATGAGGCGGTTCGCGCGTCGAGTCCGCGTTTACGCGTCGTCGACGACGGACTGAATGTCCTCGAAGACCTCGTCGGGGGTCTGTTCGCCGTCGACTTCGACGAGGACGCCTTCGTCGCGGTAGTGCTCGATGACCGGCTCGGTGTTCTCCTCGAACACCGACAGCCGCTCGCGGACGGTCTCTTCGGTGTCGTCGTCGCGCTGGACGAGTTCGCCGCCGCAGTCGTCGCAGACGCCCTCTTCGTCGGGCTGGTTGAACTTCACGTGGAAGTTCGTGCCGCAGTCGTCGCAGACGCGGCGGCCGGTGAGGCGCTCGACGAGTTCGGACTCGGCGACGCTCAGGTAGATGACCGCGTCGAGGTCGGTGATTTCGGTGAGGTACTCCGCCTGCGAGAGGTTCCGCGGGTAGCCGTCGAGGACGTAGCCGTCGGCGTCTTCCAGCGCGGCCTCGACGATTTCGTTGACGACCGCGTCGGGGACGAGTTCGCCCTTCTCCATGAACGAGCGGGGCGTCCCGTACTCGGTCTCCATGTCCTTGTTCGCGCGCAGCGCGTCGCCGGTAGTGACGTGTTCGACGCCGTAGGTCTCGGCGAGTCGCTTCGACTGTGTGCCCTTACCTGCGCCCGGCGCTCCGAGCAAGAGGATGCGCTTTGCCATATCTGACCCCATCCGGCGAGAGCATATAGTGTTGAAGATACGTACTGAGTTCTGCGACGGCGACGGTCAGAGGAACAAGAAAATGTTGCTCGTTGTTAGCCGGTTTACAACACACAGGGCCAGACTATCTCCGTTTTTGGAGAATTTGTTGCCGGTTTCGCAGACGGAAGCGACACGTTCAACGGCGCGGCCCTCGTGACTCCGGCAAATGCGCGATTCGTCCCTCATGCGCGACGCGCTCGGCGCGACCGCCGTCGAGCGCGCGTACAGGCTGTGGTGTACGCTCGAACGCGGCTGGCGCGCGACCGCCCTCGGACTCGTCGTCGTGACCGTCCTCGCGGCGCTCGGGCCGTGAGCGCCGGGGAGAACTCGGCCGCCGGCGTCGGCCGGCTCGCGCGACTCGCCCCCGGCGTCGGCGTCCTCGTCGCCCTCGCGGGGGCGGCCACGCTCGTCGCCGGCTTCGTCCCCGGCGTCAACGCGCTCCTGCTCGGAGTACTGTTCGGGGCCGTCGTCGCCAACACGGTCGGCGTCCCCGACTGGGCGCGCCCCGGCGTCGACACGCAGAAACTCCTCCTCGAAACGGGTATCGTCCTGCTCGGCGCTCGCATCGCCATCGACGAACTCGTCGCCTCGGGGCCGGTGCTCGTCGCGCTCGTCGTCGTCACCGTCGCCGCGGGCGTGCTCCTCGTGGAGGCCGTCGCCGGGCGGGTGTTCGGCCTCGCCGACAAGACCGGGTCGCTCCTCGCGGCCGGCGCGAGCGTCTGCGGCGTCTCCGCAGCCACCGCCATCGCCGGCACCATCGACGCCGACGGCGAGTCGCTCGCCCACGTCGTCGCCGCGGTCCTCCTGTTCGACGCGCTCACGCTCGCCGTGTTCCCCATCGCCGGCGACCTGCTCCCTCTGTCCGGCCGCCAGTTCGGCATCTGGGCCGGCCTGAGCATGTTCAGTACCGGCCCCGTCACCGCGGCGGGCTTCGTCCACTCCGACGTTGCGGGCCGCTGGGCGACCGTCACCAAACTCGCGCGCAACTCCATGCTCGGCTTCGTCGCCGTCGCCTACGCGGTTCGCTACGCCGGCCGCGCCGAGGAGGCCGCGACCGGTCTACGGGCCGTCTTCGACGGTGTCCCGCGGTTCCTCGTCGGCTTCGTCGCCGTCGCCGCCGTCGCCAACCTCGGCCTGCTCTCGGACGCGACGCTCGCCACCGTCGGCACCGCCAGCGACGCCCTGTTCGCGCTCGCGTTCGTCGGCCTCGGCCTCGACGTTCGACTCGACGCGATGCGGCGGACGGGCGCGGCCCCGCTCGCCGTCCTCGGCGTGCAACTACTGACCGTCAGCGCCCTCGCGCTCGCCGCGGTCCTCGTGCTGTTCTGATGCGCCGGTGGCCGTCTCGGTCGCCGTCCGACTGACGCCGCACCCGCCCCGACGCGGGTCGCTTTTGTACCGCGCGGCTGTATCGACCCGCATGACTCGATTCGAGGCCGACACCGCCCGCGAGCGCCGGAAACTCTTCGCCGACGCCGTGTCGGCGCACCGCGACCGCGGCAGCGCCTTTCTCACCATCGAGGCCGAGCGCCTCGACGACGTCGACGGCGAGGGTCCCGGCCCGTGGATTCAGTTCGCGGACCAGACGTTCAACATGGACGTAACGGAAGGCGAACTCGACCGCCTCAAGACGCTCCTCTCGGAGTTCCCCGAGTTCCGCATCGACCAGTTGGAGAGCCCCGAGGAGGCCGAGGGGACGAACGTCCGCATCACCGCCCGCTCGGACGCCAACCGCCTCGCCGGCTTCGCTGACCGCGTCTTTCAGGCGGTCTACGGCCGCGACGAGGGCTACCGGGCGTGGGTCACCGCCGTCTGAGGCCTCCGTCTCTCCCGCGTCGGTTCGCCCGACACCGTACCCCGGTTTGCGAACTTCTAAACCGATTGGCGCACAATCCCGGCACATGAATTCCCGACGGTCACGTTGTGAATCGGGCGCAGCCGTCCCCGCACAATCCCGTTCCGCCGGGCGGAACCGCTTTTGTCACACCACACCCGTGGATTCGACAGATGACTGAACACGTCGAACCGCTGTTTTCGCGTCCCCTGCTGCCGATTGCGAACGCGGACGACGCCGAACTCACCTGCGCCGCGGCGTTCCCGCGCATCGCCGCGGCCGGCGGTCGGGCCTCCGTCGTCCACGTCATCGAGAAGGCGGGCGGCGCGCCGGACAAAGCCAGCGTCGAACAGCGCGAGGAGGTCGCCGACGAACTGTTCGACGTCGCCCGCCGCGCCGCGGACGACGCCGGCATCGACCTCCACACCGACCTCCGGTTTGCGACCGATGTCGGCGACGCCATCCTCGACGCCGCCGCCGAGGCCGACGCGACGGCAATCGTCTTCACCCCGCGCGGCGGTCGCTCGTGGTGGGACCTGTTTTCGGGCGCGGTCCGCGACCAACTGGTCCGGCACAGCGACCGGCCCGTGGTCGTCCTGCCGGCCGGAGCGGACGACGACGGCGACGCCGGGGGTGAAACATGACCGACGAGGAACTCGCCAAAGACCTCGGTCCCGTCGCCGCGCTCACCATCGGCGTCGGGACGATGATCGGCGCGGGCATCTTCGTCCTCCCCCGCGAGGCGTACGGCATCGCCGGTCCGGCCGTCGCGCTCTCGTTCGTCGTCGGCGGCGTCATCTCGCTTTTCACGGCGCTGTCGGCGTCCGAACTCGGCACCGCGATGCCGAAAGCAGGCGGGAGCTACTACTACGTCAACCACGCCCTCGGCCCGCTTTTCGGCTCCATCGCGGGCATGGGGAACTGGATGGGGCTGGCGTTCGCCTCGGCGTTCTACGTCATCGGCTTCGGTGACTTCCTCGTCAGCGTCGTATCGATACCGGCGGTGAGCCTCGGCGTCGTCTCCCTGTCTGCGGTGCAGGTGGCCGCGATACTCGCCGGCCTCCTGTTCATCGGCGTCAACTACGTCGGCGCGAAGGAGACCGGCGCGCTCCAGGTCGTCATCGTCATCACGCTCGTCGTCATCCTGACCGCCTTCTCGATACTCGGCTTCCTCGAAGCCGACCTCACGACGCTCCGCCCGTTCGCGCCGAGCGAACTCGGCGGCTACGGCGCGGTGCTCCCCGGCACGGCGCTCGTCTTCGTCTCCTTCCTCGGCTTCGCGAAAATCACGACCGTCGCCGAGGAGATAAAGAACCCCGGCCGCAACCTCCCGCTCGCGGTCGTCGGCTCGGTCGTCATCGTCACGACGATGTACGCCATCCTGATGATCGTCATGGCGTCGGTCAAGCCGTGGCAGGAGCTGTCGGCCGCCGGTGCCGACCCCGTCGTCGAGGTCGCGCAACTCTCGTTCGAGTCCGCGCTCGGCCTCGGCGGGCTCGGGGCGGGGCTCATCATCTTCGGCGGCCTCCTCGCCACCGCGTCGAGCGCGAACGCCTCTATCCTCGCGTCGTCGCGCATCAACTTCGCCATGGGTCGCGATAAACTCGTCACGGCGTGGCTCAACGAGATTCACCCCCGGTTCGCGACGCCCTATCGCTCCATCGCGGTCACGGGCTTCATCATCGTCTTCTCGCTCGTCGCCGTCGACGACATCAAGGTGCTGGCGAAGGCCGGTAGCGCCCTCCACCTCATCGTCTACGGCCTTCTCAACCTCGCGCTCATCGTGATGCGCGAGTCCGACGCGCCCGAGTACGACCCCGAGTTCACGGTTCCGCTCTACCCGATTACGCCGATTCTCGGTGCGGTGTTCTCCTTCGGACTCATCGCCTTCCTCGACCCCATCGAAATCGGGCTGTCGGTGCTGTTCGTCGTCTTCGGCATCGTCTGGTACCTGTTCTACGCCCGCGAGCGCACCGACAAGCGGGGCATCCTCTCGCGGTACGTGCTCTCTCGGTCGGGCGAGATGCCCGACGCCGCGGTGTCGGCGGCTTCGACGGTCCAGCCCGACGGCGGCTACCGCGTCATGGTCCCGCTTGCGAACCCCGAAAGCGAGCGCGACCTCGTGTCGCTGGCCGGGTCGGTCGCCAAGGCAAACGGCGGGACGCTCGTCGGCGTCCACATCGTGAAGGTGCCGGACCAGACCGCCCTCGAATCGGCCCGCGAGGAGTACGACTTCGCGGAGGCCGACCGCCTGCTCGAACAGGCCCGCGTCGACGCCGACGAACTCGACGTGGACATCGAGACCCACACCGTCCTCTCCCACCGGTCGTTCGAGGAGGTGTTCGACGCGGCGGAGACCTACAACGCCGACCTCGTCGTCATGGGTTGGGGCCCCGACAGCCACGGGTCGCCCGGCCGCGCCGAGAGCGCGGTCGAGGAGATGACCAACGCGCTCCCCTACGACGTGTTGGTGCTGAAGGACCGCGGCTTCGACCCCTCGCACGTGCTCGTGCCGACCGCCGGCGGCCCGGACTCCGACCTCTCGGCGTCCATCGCCTCGGTCCTCCGCGAGTTCTGCGACGCGGAAATCGAACTCCTGCACGTCGCCGACGACGCGGCCGAGGGCGAGCGTTTCCTCCGGGAGTGGGCCGACGAACGCGGCCTCGGCGACGCCACGCTCACCGTCGAGACCGGCGACGTCGAGGCGGCCATCGAGTCCCACGCGACCGACGCGTCGCTGCTCGTCGTCGGCGCGACGGAACGCGGCCTCCTCTCGCGGCTCGTCGGTGGAACCGTCGTCATGGACGTCGTCGACGACGTGGAGTGTTCGGTGCTCATGGCCGAACAGAGTCGCACTCGGAGCATCAGAAAGCGCCTGTTCGGGTAGTCCGCTCCGCTCCGCCCCGCCCCGTTCCGCACCCCTCTCACCGCCCTTCGCCGCCCCGTCAGCCCCACGGAACCGACTCGCTTCTCGCGGACGACGGCGGTCACCAGTCGCCGCGGTACATTTGTCCCTCGCCGCCGTAGCGAGGGGTATGGCGAAGCAATCGGGATTGTCGTGGGACGACGTGGAGCCGTCCGTCGAGGCGACGAGCCGCCGCATCGACGCGGGCGAAGTCACGCTCCACGCGGTCGAAGCCGGGCCGGAAGACGGCGAACTCGTCGTCCTCCTCCACGGCTTCCCAGAGTGTTGGTACGCGTGGGCGGACTACCTCCGCCCGCTCTCGGAGGCGGGCTACCGGGTCGTCGCGCTCGACCAGCGCGGCTACAACCTGAGCGACCGTCCCCCGGGGGTCGAGTGGTACAGCATCGACGAACTCGCCGGCGACGTGGTCGGCGTCGCGGACGCGCTCGGTCACGAGACGGTCCACGTCATCGGCCACGACTGGGGGGGCGCGGTGGCGTGGTGGACCGCGCTGCACCACCCGGACCGGGTAAGCTCGCTCACCGCGATGAACCTCCCGCATCCGACGGTGCTCGCCCGACACCTCAGACGCGACCCGGCCCAACAGCTTCGGAGCTGGTACGTCCTGTTCTTCCAACTGCCGAAGCTCCCCGAACTCGTCGCCCCCGTCGGCGACTGGGCCGTTTTGGAGCGGGCGATGACCGGCTCCGCGCTCCCCGGCACGTTCTCGGCGACTGACCTCGACCGCTACCGCGCCGCGTGGTCGGTGCCCGGAGCCTACGGCTCGATGGTCGATTGGTACCGGGCGGTCGTCCGCGAGCGCCCGCGACCCCGGGCGGAGACGGTCGACGCGCCGACGCTCGTCGTCTGGGGGAGCAGAGACCGGTTCCTCCGGCCGAAGATGGCGCGCGAGAGCCTCGCGTTCTGCGAAGACGGCCACCTCAAGGCGTTCGAGGAGGCGACCCACTGGGTCCACCACGAGGAGCCGGTCGCCGTCGCCCGCGCGGTCGTCGAACACCTCGACGACGCGTGGCGGACCCCGAACAACACCCCCGACGAGGCGGGCCACCGACCGGTCTGACCGCCGGAAGGCGATGTTCCTAAAGCGGCTATATTCTCCGCATCCTCAATGGAGCTATATAGGTCCATCGAGGGAACTTAGCGAGGTTCTTGTACGTCCGGCGTTCAGGTCGAACCGACGCGGGAGCAGTCCGGTGGTGGGACTTTCCATGCCCCTTCGAACCGTCTCCGCGTCTCTTCATGAGCAGGGACGGGGGACCGTCCCACCTTTCGACCGGCGAGCGGCCGCGCCGACCAACCGGGCGAGCGCGACCCGCGCCGAGACCGAAACCGCAATTCGTCCCGGCCCCGCCGGCGACGGATGAGTACGTTCTTACTCGCGGCCCCCGGAGGTCGCGTATGACCGACCTCGGAAAGGTCGACCGCGAGTTCTTCGACGAGTACATCTACCCGCGGTTGGGCGCGGCCCGCGACGACGTGGCGCTCGGCCCGACCCACGGCGTCGACTTCGGTCTCCTCGATATCGACGGCACCGCGGTCGCCATCGCGACCGACCCGCTCTCCGTGCTCCCCGCGCTCGGCTTCGAGCGCGCGGGGCGGTTCGCCATCGACATCGTTCTCTCGGACATCGCCGTCTCCGGGCTGGACCCCTCGCATCTCGCCGTCTCCTTTACGCTCCCGCCCGAGATGACCGACGACCAGTTCGCCGAACTCTGGGGGGCGATGCACGACGAGGCCGACGACCTCGGCGTCAGCATCGTCACCGGCCACACCGCCCGCTACGCCGGCTGTTCGTACCCGTGGGTCGGCGGCGCGACCGCCCTCGCCGTCGGCGACCACGACGACGTGGTCCGCCCGGACGGCGCGAAACCCGGCGACGACGTGCTCGTGACGAAGGGGCCGGGCGTCGAGGCGACCGGCCTCCTGACGACGCTGTTTCCCGACGCCTTTTCCGACCTCGACGCCGACGTGCTCGCCGCGGCGCAGGACCGACTCGACGAGACCGACGCCGTCCGCGACGCGATGACCGTCTCGGCCGCCGGCGGCCGCGGCGTCCACGCCATGCACGACGCCACCGAGTGCGGCGTCCACGGCGCGCTCAACGAAGTCGCCGAGAGCGCGGGCGTCCAACTCGAAATCGACGAGTCGAGCGTCCCGTTCCGTCCCGGCGTCCGCGAGACCTGCGAGTACCTCGGCATCGACCCGTGGCGCTCGACCACCGCGGGGTCGCTCGTCGTCGCCACGGACCCCGCCGTCACGGACGACGTGGTCGCCGCGCTCGACGCCCGCGGCACCCCCGTCGGCGTCGCCGGCACCGTCGTCGCGGGCGAGGGCGTCGTGGTCGACGGCGAGCGCATCGCACACCCCGACGTGGACCCCTCGTGGGCCGCCTACGAGCGACTCGCCCGCGAGGCCGAGCAGTCGGACTCGGCCAGCGAATAAGGGGCCGGTCCAGTCCTCACACTACTTGTCGCGCGGGCGCTTCAGGTCGCGTGTGACTAACCCCGGCGACTCCGACGCCCCCAGCGACTCCAGCGACCCCGCCGTCGACGCCGCCCGCGAGATGGACGCGGCGGACCCGCTTTCGGACCTCCGCGACCGCTTTTTCGTCCCCGCGGGCGAACTGTACTTGGACGGCAACTCGCTCGGCCCGCTCTCGGTCGATGCGGAGGCGGCGCTCGACCGCGTCGTCGACGAGTGGCGCGACCTCGCCATCCGCGGGTGGACCGACGCCGACCCCGAGTGGTTCAGCTACGGCGAGCGACTGGGCGACCGACTCGCCCCGCTCGTCGGCGCGAACCCCGAGGAGGTCGTCGTCGCCAACTCCACCACCGTCAACATCCACGCGCTCGTCGGCACGTTCTACGACCCCGCCCGCGGCGAGAAAATCGTCGTCGACGACCTCGATTTCCCGACCGACCACTACGCGATTCGCGCGCAACTCCGGCGAGCCGGCCGCGACCCCGACGAGGCGCTCCGCGTGGTCGAGAGCCGCGACGGGCGGACCATCGAGACCGAGGACGTGCTCGACGCCGTCGACGACGACGTGGGGATGGTGTTTCTCCCCTCGGTCCTCTATCGGAGCGGCCAACTGTTCGACATCGAGGCCATCACCGAAGCCGCTCACGAGGCCGGTGCGCTGGCCGGTTTCGACCTCGCGCACTCGGTCGGCGCGGTCCCGCACCGACTCTCCGAGGTCGGCGTCGACTTCGCCGTCTGGTGTCACTACAAGTATCTCAACGCCGGCCCCGGCTCCATCGCGGGGCTCTACGTCAACGAGCGCCACTTCGGCGTCACGCCCGCGCTCGCCGGTTGGTGGGGCAACGACAAGGAGACGCAGTTCGACATGGCGATGACGTACGAACCGGCCCAGTCGGCCGGCGCGTTCCAGTCGGGGACGGTCCCGGTGCTGTCCGCGGCTCCCCTCGACGGCGCGCTCGACGTCGTCGAGGACGCCGGCGGCGTGGCCGCCCTCCGCGAGAAGTCGCTGGCGCTCACGGACTATCTCATCGACCTCGTGGACGACAGACTGCCCGAGTGCGAGGTCGGCACGCCGCGAGACCCCGCGGCCCGCGGCGGCCACGTCGCGGTCGAACACCCCGAGGCCTACCGCGTCAGCCTCGCGCTCAAAGAACGGGGCGTCGTCGTGGACTTCCGCCAGCCCAACGTCGTTCGCGTGGCTCCCGCGCCGGCCTACGTCGGCTTCGAGGACGTGTACCGGGCGGTCGAGCACTTCCGCGAGATTCTGGACAGTGGCGAGTACGAGGCGTTCGAAAAGCAGCGCGGCGGCGTGACGTGAGAGTCGCTTCGGCGGGGCGTCGGTCGCTTACCAGTCGATGACTTCCTTGTCGCGCCAGAACTTCCCCGAGGGCGCGCCGGGCTTGAACGTCGCGAGCCACGTCGGCGTCTCCGCGCCCTTCTCGACCGGTCGGTTCGCCTCCTCGCCGCCCATGTCGGTGCGGACCCAGCCGGGACACACCGAGTTGGCGATGAGGCCGTCGTCGCCGTACTGGCCGTCGAGGTAGGCCGTGAGGCCGTTGAGGCCGGTCTTCGAAACGCGGTACGCGGGCGACCCGCCGGACTGCTCCTCGCCGAGCGCGCCCATGCCGGACGAGACGTTGACGACGCGGCCGCCGTCGGACTGGAGGAGCAGGGGAACCGCGTGCTTGCACAGGAGCATCGGCCCGCGGAGGTTGACGCCGAGCGTGCGGTCGATTCGCTCGGTCGGTTCGGCGACGATGTCCTCGCCCTCGCCGCCGACGCCGGCGTTGTTGACGAGGACGTCGAGGCGGTTCTGGTCGGCGAAGATGCCGTCGACGACCTCCTCGATGTCGCCCTCTTGGGTCACGTCGAGGAGGACGCGTTCCGTGCCCTCGGGCGTCTCGTTCGTCACGCTGCGCGACCCGGCGTACACCGTCGCGCCGCGGTCGCGGAGGTTTTCGGCTATCCGGCGGCCGATGCCGCGGTTCGCGCCGGTGACGAGCGCGACCTGTCCGTCGAGGTCGTCGTAGCGGTCGGGTTCCATGGCTGCGTCTGTGAACTGAGAAAGGATATTCTCACCGAAGCGTGTCGGCCGCGGGTTGCGCGCGAGCGACCGGTCGGAGGGGCCGCAGGTCACTCGACGGCGACGGAGAGTTCGCGGAACTCGTCGCCGGTCCACTCGTGGGCGGACAGCCGGCCGTCGGGCGAGCAGATGAGATAGACGTACCCCGGCCACGAGGCCTGTTCCCGGTCGGTCGCGCTCGGCACGGGGTCGGACTCGGGATGCGAGTGGTAGAAGCCGACCGCGTCGTCGCCGGCGGCCTCGACCGCTTCGAGAATCGAAACCGTCTCCTCGGGGTCGAGTTCGTAGGCGACCCGCGGCTCGGCGGCGACGTTCGAAACGGGGTGGACGACGGTGACGGTGCGCGCGTCGCTGTCGCCGGCGAGGACGCCGCAGACCTCCGCGGGCGGGTCGCGGGCGGCACCCTCGCGGGCGTGCGAGAGCATCGCCGCTCGCGCGTCGGCTGCGAGCGAGAGCCTACTCGAAGTCACGGCGCATGGCGATTTCGAACCACGGGCAGAGACGCAGTTGGCGGTACCACTCGGGGTTGTCGTGGAGGTGCTCGTAGTCCGCCCAGAGCATGCCCGCGATTTCCTCTTCGTCGGGGTCGAGGGAGGTGTCTTCGAGCGTGACCTTCAGGACGGCACAGACCTCCCATTCGAGGCCGGCGCTCTCGTAGTAGCGCTTGTACTCGAACTTGTCCGTGACGCGGAGGTCGGAGTACTGGTCGGGCGAGATGCCGAGTTCCTCTTCGAGGCGCTCTCGGGTGGCTTCCTCTTGGGTCTGTCCCTCGACGGGGTGGGAGGCGACGGTGCCGTCCCAGGAGGTGTCCCACAGGCGCTTGTTGGGGGCGCGCTGGGCGAGGAGAATCTGGCCCTCCTCGTTGAACACGAGGCAGGTGAAGGCGCGGTGGCGGATGCCGTCGCCCGTGTGGGCGTCGAGTCGGTTGACCGTCCCCTCCGCGTTGTCGTCGGAGTCGACGGCGATGACGTCCTGCGCTGCGTTCTCGTGGAGTTCAGTAGCCTCGTCGGCCGCTGCGTTGCTCATGTGCCTTCCGTCGGAGTCGGGGGTCAACTAAGCTTCGATGCGAATCGCGGACCACGCGGCGGCGCGGCGTCAGCCGAGGCGCTCGTCGAGAATCAGGCGGGTTTTCGTGCTCTTCACGTCGTCGTGCTCGCGGGCGCGGGTGATGAGGTCGTTGACGGCGCGGGTGTCGGCGGCGTCGACGACGAGGACGATGTCCTCCTCGCCGGAGACCTGCCAGACGAAGTCGACGTCCTTCCAGTCGGCCATCAGCTCGGACACGTCGTTGGTGTCGACGTCGACCGCGACGGTCACCTCTATCATCGCCTTCAGGTTCCCCGTGCGGGTCGAAATGGTAAAGCGCTCGATGACGCCCTCCTCGACCAACCGCTCGACGCGGTTTCTGACGGTCCCCTCGGAGGTCCCGACCTCGGCCGCAATCTCCGTGTTGGGGGTCCGAGCGTCCCGTCGAAGGATATCGAGAATGCGTCGGTCAAGCTCGTCCATACACCACGTGCCCACCCCAGCGACTTACCGATTACGAATTTCGTAACTCGACTTCGAAAGTAACACTTATGCACCCGTGTTCCGTTCGTTTCTCGTAATGTCGGACGCCTATCTGGCGCTGGAAGACGGACGCGTGGTCGAAGCGCGTGGCCGTGTTCCGGGGCGCACACGCGGTGAACTGGTGTTCACAACCGCATATACGGGATACGAAGAGAGTCTGACCGACCCCTCGTACGAAGAGCAAGTTCTCACCTTCTCGTACCCCCTCATCGGGAACTACGGCGTCCGAGCCGAGCGATTCGAGTCCGACCGGGTCCACCCTCGGGCGGCCGTCGCACGCGAGTTCACCGAGGAGGTCGTCGAGTGGCTCGCAGACGAGGGCGTTCCGGCGGTCGACCACCTCGACACGCGCGACCTCGTCACGTCCATCCGCGAGGAGGGCGCGATGAAGGTCGGCATCGCCGTCGGCGAGGACGTGACGCCGGAGGACGCGAAGGAGGAACTCGCGCAGTGTAAGGGTATGAGCGAGCACGTCGACATCGGCGCGCAGGTCACCACGACCGAACTGACGACGTTCGAGGGCGACGGCGACACCACCGTCGCGCTCGTCGACTGCGGCGCGAAGGGCTCCATCGTGGACTCCCTCGTCGACCGCGGCGCGACGGTTCACGTGCTCCCCTACGACGCGGACGCCGAGGACGTGGCCGCGCTCGACCCCGACGTGCTGTTCATCTCGAACGGCCCCGGCGACCCCGAGAACTACACCGCGACGCGCGACCTCGTCGAGGAGTTCGCCGGCGAGGTCCCGCTGGCGGGCATCTGCCTCGGCCAGCAGATCGTCGCCAGCGCGCTCGGCGGCACCACGGAAAAGATGGCCTTCGGCCACCGCGGCGTCAACCAGCCCGTCCGCGACCTCCAGACCGGCAAGGTCGTCATGACGACCCAAAATCACGGCTACACCGTCGCCGACCCCGGCGACAAACTCGACGTGACGCAGGTCAACGTCAACGACGACACCGCCGAGGGCCTCGCCAGCGAGGAGCTGAGCGTCATCACGCGCCAGTACCACCCCGAAGCCCACCCCGGCCCCCACGACTCGCTCGGCTTCTTCGACGACGTGCTCGCCATGGCGGGTACGGAGGGAAACGAGCATAAGCCCCGAGCCGTCGCCTCGGACTGACCACCGCGACCGCAACCGCGACTGCGACCACAAGCGCAACCGCAACTGACCCGATTCCAGACGCCCGGTCGACTGCACCACGACCGCCGGCGGCCGAACACCGCTTTTCGAATATCTCACGCCGCGAGCGGGCTGTTCGTCGTTCCCCGACGTGGTAGAAACTGTCAAACGGTTTCCCGGCGTACGCTCTGTGATGGACGACGTATCGCTCATCGAACGCGGCTTCGAGGAGTTCCCGGCGACGATTGCGCTCCTCGACAGCCACGGCGACATCGTCTACACGAACCGGTCGTGGCGGGCGTTCGCCGACGCGAACGACTACGCGGACGACCCCGATTCGACGGGCGTCAACTACCTTGCAGTGTGCGACGCGGCCCGCGAGACCGACGAAATCGCGGGCGTCGTCGCCGACGGCATCCGCGCGGTTCTCAGGGGTGACCGCGACCTCTTTACCGCCGAGTATCCGTGTCACTCGCCCGCAGTCTACCGGTGGTTCGCGCTCCGGGTCGTCCCGATAGACACGCCGAGACACGGGAGCTTCGCGCTCGTCTCCCACTTCGACATCACCGACAGGCGGCTCGCGGAGCTGCAGGTCAACGAGAAAAACGAGCACCTCGCGGCGCTCGTCAGCGTGCTCGCCTCGGAGCTCAAAGCCCGGCTCGCGTCGGCCACCGCGTCCGCCGAGCGACTCGCCGCGGTCGACGGCGACGACGCGGTGGCGCTCTCCGAAAGCCTCTCGCGCATCGACTCGCTCGTCGAGTGGGGTATCGCCGTCGCCGGGCAACCGAGCACGCTCGACCTCGGGGCGGTGGAGTTCCGCCCGCACGTCGCGCAAGCGCGGGCCCTCGCGTCGCCCGATGGCGGGGACGGCGCTTCGCTCCGGGTCGTCGGCGACGGGTCGCTCTTGGCCGACACCCACCTGTTCGGCCTGTTTCTGGTCGCGGTGCTCACGAACTGCTACGAGCGGAACGCGTCGTCCGGTCCGTCGTCCAGCGTCGTCGTCGGGACGACCACCGACGGGTTCTACGTCGACGACGACGGCCCCCGCCCGTCACCGGAAGAGCTCGCGGCGGTGACCGCGGAGTCGAACCAGCTGCTCGGCGTCGATTACGACGCCACGCATCTCTCGACGGCGCGGCGAATAGCTGACCTGCACGGCTGGCAGTTCGACGTGGGCGACTCGGAGCTCGGCGGGGCGCGCTTCGAAGTCCGCGGCGTCGACTGGAGCTGACCGGCGTCGGCGGTCGGCGGTCGTCGAAAGCGCGCACTTGCGCGCCCGTCAGGAGAGGTCGGCTTCCATGACGAACGTCGGCTCCTCGGCGAGGTCGCTCCGAGCGAGTGCGGCGTCGGTAATCCAGTCGATGCGCTCGGGGAACAGGACACGCGTCCGGTCTGCGCCGACCGAAGCGGCGTCGCGTCGAATCGCGTCCAACAGCGACTCGCAGGCCGACGGGTCGTCCCACGCGGCGACCGCGTACTCGGCCCACGTCACCTGACCCTCGCCGTCGCGTTCGCGCGAGTAGGTCCGGTTGCGATAGGTGAATCCGGTCGCGCGGTCGTCCCCGACGACGAACAGTCGGTCGTCGGCCGCGGCGTCGTGGAGGCGGTCGCGGGTCAGCTCGGAGAGCGCCCACGACTCGACTGGGTCGAGCGCGAGTCCCGACAGCGCGGTTCGTGCCTCGCTCCCGCTCCAGTAGGTCCACGCGGCGTCGGCGTCGTCGCGAATGGCTGCCGCCGGGTCGGCGGTCGCGTCCGGGTCGGGCGTCGCCCAGCGGAACTCGATGCCGGGGTCGAACCCGACCGTGCGGGCGTTGGCGAGGCTCGGGACGTTCCACGAGTGAATCATGTTGCGGACGCGGCGCGCCCCCCGCTCGCGCGCCCAGTCGAGAAGCGCGCGCGACAGTCGGCTCGCGAGACCCTGTTCGCGGTAGTCGGGCGCGACGCGCATACCCTGCGCCCACCCCTCGTACTCCGACAGCATGACGACTTGCGCGATGGCGGCCACCTCGTCGGAGGGCGTCTCCTCGCCCATGTCCACGAGGAGCGTCGCCTGCGCTAACTCGCCGGGGGAAATCCAGTCGTGGTAGATGTCGGGGATGTAGTCCGACCCGCCGCGGTCGGCCCACGTGTCGCGGGTGAACGCGGCGACCGCGTCGTAGTCCTCGGGTCGGGCGGGTCGAATCTCCATCAGTTCACTCCCACGGGACCGAGCGCTGGGTCAGTTCGCCTTCGAGGTTCCGACCCATCGCGTCGGTCGGGTCCGCGACGTTGGCGAGCGCCCACATGAGCTTCACCTTCGCGGTGCCGGGGAGCGTGTCGCCGGCCTCGACGACGCCGGCGTCGAGCAGGTCGCGGCCGGTGTCGTAGACGCGGTCGCAGACGCGGCCTTCGAGACACTGCGAGGTCATGGCGACGACCGTGCCGCCCTCGACGAGTTCCTCGAACCGCGGGATGAGGTCGGTGTGGACGTGGCCGAGGCCCGTCCCCTCGATGACGACGCCGGCTTTCTCGTCGAGGTAGTCGAGCGCCGCGGGGTCCATCCCCGGCGTGAACTTCACGAGTTCAACCTCGGACTCGATGTCGGCGCGGAGCGCGAGGTCGGCCTCGCCGCGGGGGGCGTAGTCGCGGCGGAACGTGACCTCCTCGGCCTCGTAGTCGACCTCGCCGAGCGGCTTCGCGCCGACGGTCTCGAACGCGTCGCGCCGGGAGGTGTGGTTCTTGCGGACGCGCGTCCCCTCGTGGAGCGCGCAGACGTCGTCGGACTCCGAGGCGTGCATGCAGATCATGACCTCGGCGGCGTCGGCCTTCGCGGCCTCGACGGCGCAGACGGCGTTCATCACGTTGTCCGAGGAGGGACGGTCCGCCGAGCGCTGACTGCCCGTGAAGACGATGGGGACGGGCGTGTCGAGCATGAACGACATCGCCGACGCGGAGAACTGCATCGTGTCGGTGCCGTGCATGACGACGACGCCGTCGGCTCCGGCCTCGATTTCCTCGGCGACGGCCTCGGCGAGGTCGACCCACACGTCGGTCGTCATGTTCTCCGAGAGGATGTTGGCGACGACGCGGCCGCGGTAGTTCGCCCGCCCCGCGAGGTCGGGGACGGCCCGGAGCACGTCCTCGGCGTCGAACTGCGCGGTCACCGCGCCCGTGCGGTAGTCGACCGTCGAGGCGATGGTCCCGCCGGTCGAGATGAGCGAGATGGTCGGGAGGTCGTCGTCGAACTCTATTTCCGAGGTGCCGTCGCCCTCGGACTGCGCGTCTTCGATGTCGTACACGTCGGTTTCGAGCACGTCCACGTCGGCCCCCTCGCGGGCGATACCAACGTTGTACCCGCCGTCGAGCTTGACGACGAGGTGGTCCTCGGTGGAAGACGGCATGAGCACGCCTTCGTTCGTGACGTCCGCGCGGGTGACGCGGACGCGGTCCCCTGCGTTCATATCGCGGGATACCGCGGGGGCAGACTTCAAACCCACCATTCCACCTTTTTCCTCCTCGGGGTCGCGTAGCGAACCGCTCGGTGCGATTGCCGGCCACGATTAGCACAGATTTATCCCCGATTCACGAGCGTGACTGAGTGGATGTTAGCTCCACCGACATAACGAACACAAGACATTTTACCCGACCGTCCGTCGGCCAGCGTGTGTTCCCCACGATACTCCTCCAGTCGGGCGGTGCAGGCGCGCTCGTAATCGGCCTGCTGTTTTTCCTCCTGTTCCTCGGGATGGTAGTGTGGACGTACAGCGACGCGCGGCAAAACAGCAGTCACCCGGCGTTCCTCTGGGCCGTCGTCGTCTTCCTCGCGCCACTTCTGGGACTCGTGTTGTACTTCATCCTCGGCCGCAACGCGTAGGACCGAGACGACCGGCGCACCGTCGCGCGCCGGAGCACTCACCACGACCGGCTCACCGTCGCGCGCCGGAGCACTCACCACGACCGGCTCACCGGCACAAGAGCCATCAGGCTCGCCCGCGACCCTGTACGCATGCAACGGTCGGACCAACGGGAGTCTGAGCAGTCCGTCGACGACCTGCTCTCCGGAGTGAACCGCGAGCGCGACGAGGCGATGCAGGCGGAGCGTTCCGCCTCGTCCGGCGGCGGCGGTCGCCTCGGCGGGCTGTTCTCCCCGCGCGTGTTCCTCGCGGCGCTCGTGCTCTCCATCGGCGGACTGCTCGTCGGCGGTGCGATTCCCCTTGTCGGCTTCATCGGTCGGTTCGTCGGCATCGCCGCCGCCGGCTTCGTCCTCGGCGCCGTCGGCTCGAAGCGATACTACACGGAGGTCGTCCTCGCCGGTGCAATCGCCGCGGGCCTCGCGTTCGTCCTCTCGACGCTGTTCGCCGTGTTCGCGCCCTTCGCGGTCCAACTGCTCGCGGACTACGGCGTCGCTATCGCGGGCGTCGGCGCGGCGAGCGGCGGGCTCGCGGGGTTGGTCGGTCACTACTTCGGCCGCGACCTCAGAAACGGGCTGACCCAGGAGCTGTAAGCGTCAGTCGATTCGCCAGCGGTCGCCGTTGTGGGCGACGAGGCCGCCTTCGGCGAGGTGGTGAAGCGCGCTGTCGACGACCGCGGGGTCCGCGTTGAGTTCCTTTGCGATGCCGCGGACGGTGTTCGACCCGTTGGCGAGCGCGGCCAGAATCTCCGCGTAAAAGCGGCTGTCGGCGTCGACGCCGAGGCGGTCGTTGAGGCGGTCGAGCACGTCGGTGATGCGGCCCTGCACCCACCGCTGGGCCAAGGAGAGTTCGTTGTCGAGCTCCTCCAGTTTCCCGAGTTCGCGCGCCAACTCGGAGACGTCGTCGGTGCCGGCGTTCTCGACTTCGAGCGTCACGTGCGGACAGCGCCCGGCCATGTCGAGGCTCGGACTCGGCGGGTAGGCGCTCTTCGCGCCGAAGCCGTACGGCGAGACGTTCACCTCCAGTCGGAGATTTCGAGAGATGTGGAAGTACTTGCGCCGCTGGTCGTCGGTGCGCGACTCGATGAGCCCCGCGTCCTCCAGCTTTCGGAGGTGGTCGATGACGGCCTTGGGGCTGACGCCGAGGTACTCGCTGATCTCGGTGACGTAGCACGGTTTGTGCGAGAGCAACCGCAGGATGCGCCGGCGGTTTTCGTTCCCGAGTAGGTCGAGCAGTACCGCGGAGTCCATTACGAGGTCATAGACTGCCGGTGGGGAAAAGCCTGACTCATGTGATACTCCGCGCCGTCGTGCGATTAGCGATTGTGACTCGCGGGGCCCTCACGGGGCGGTCTCTCGCGACTCCGGGAGCCGGTCGAACGCCCGCGACGCGAGGACCACCGCGAGGAACGAGAGGGCGACGGTGATACCCGCGAGGAGCGCCCCCGCCTCGTACTTCAGCGGCGGGTAGTAGCCGAGGCCGTAGTCGAACACGTCGTTGACGAGCGCGAGCGTGAGGGCGAATCCGAGCGCGCCCTTCGTGGTCGCGCCGTACCGCGGCACGACGAGCGCGAGCGCGAGAAAGCCCGCGTGAGTGAGCATGATGCCCCAGTAGTCCCACAGCGCGGCCCCGGAGAAACCGACGTAGAGGTCGGGTCGGAGGTTGAGCGCGACGACCGTCCAGACGCCGTATTTGACGAGCCAGACGAACGCGAGCGTGTGGAGGTACGCGAGCGGTCGGTTGACGGGTGCGTCGGCGACGCGGCGACCGAGGTTCGGAAGCAGCGTCGCGGCCGACAGCGTCATCAGCGCGAGGGCGGCCGGCGAGTCACCGAAAAGCGGGTAGAGAAACGTCGGCAGGTCCGACAGCGCGGGGTCGGAGTGGACGTAGAAGCTCACCCCGACGAGGAACGCGGCGGCGTTGAGGACGAGGAAGACGACGAGGCTCGGGCCGTTTCCGAGGTAGTACTCCGTCCAGTCGTCGACCGCCGCGTCGAGGTCGAAGTCGCGCAGACCCATCGCCGAGTCGGACGGCGCGCCGAAAGAAAAGACCGTCGGGGTGACACCCCGGGGTCGATGGCTCCGTACGCGACACGTTGTCATCCCATGTCGGGAGCAAAGGACAGTTAGCCCGGCGCGCCGAACGGCGACGTATGGACGCAGCACTCATCATCCTCGACGGGTGGGGACTCGGCGACCACGACCGCCGCGACGCAATCAAGGCGGCGGACACGCCGAACTTCGACCGCTACCGCGACGCGGGAGCCTTCGGGACGCTCATCGTCGACGGCCGGCGCGTCGGTCTCCCGGACGGCCAGATGGGCAACAGCGAGGTCGGCCACCTCAACATCGGGGCCGGCCGCGTCGTCAAGCAGGCGTACACCCGCATCGGCGACAGCATCGACGACGGCTCGTTCTACGAGAACGACGCCATCACGGCCGCCTACGACCACGCCGACGAACACGACGGGCGCGTCCACCTCATGGGCCTCGTCTCCGACGGCGGCGTCCACTCCGACCAACAGCACCTCCACGCGCTCATCGAACTCGCCGCCGACCGCGGCGTCGAGGCCGTCACCCACGCCTTCACCGACGGCCGCGACACCAGCCCCACCGGCGGCGAGGAATACCTCTCGGACCTCGAAGCCGTCGCCGACGAGCAGGGTACCGGCGGGGTCGCCACCGTCTCCGGGCGCTACTACGCGATGGACCGCGACCAGAACTGGGAGCGCACCAAGCGCGCCTACGACGCCATCGTGGAGCGCGAGGCGGAGTGGACCGCCGAGACGGCCGTCGACGCCGTCACCGAGTCGTACGACCGCGGCGACACCGACGAGTTCGTCGAGCCGACCGTCGTCGACGACGCGCCCGCGCTCGACGACGGCGACTCGGTCGTCTTCTTCAACTTCCGCGCCGACCGCGCGCGACAGCTCGTGCGGATGCTCTGCGACATCGAGCCCGTCTGGGAGTTCGAGACGACGCCGCCGGAGCTTCTCATGACGACGATGACGCAGTACGACAAGACGTTCGACGTGTCCGTGGCCTACCCGCCGGAACAGCCCGAAGACACGCTCGGGGAGGTGCTCGCCGGGGCGGACATGACGCAGTTGCGCATGGCCGAATCGGAGAAGTACCCCCACGTCACCTACTTCCTCAACGGCGGCCGCGAGGTCGAGTTCGACGGCGAGATTCGGAACATCGTCGAGAGCCCGGACGTGCCGACCTACGACCTCCAGCCCGAGATGTCCGCGAGAGAGCTCACCGACACGGCCATCGGTATCATCGAGTCCGACGACCCGAACGTGATGGTGCTCAACTACGCCAACCCCGACATGGTCGGCCACACCGGCGACTACGAGGCCGCCATCGAAGCGGTCGAGGCCGTCGACGAACAGCTCGGGCGGCTCGTCGAGAGCGTCCGCGCCCACGGCGGCCACGTCTGCATCACGGCTGACCACGGCAACGCCGACGACATGGGCACCGAAGACGACCCGCACACGGCGCACACGTTCAACCCCGTTCCGTTCGTCTACCTCGCGGCCGACGGCGACGACGAGGCGGCCGCGGAGAACGGCGGCGAGGGCGAGCACGCCGACCTCGACCTCGACCCCGACCACCCGCTTTCGGGCGGCCGGACCGTCCGCGAGGGCGGCTCGCTGTGCGACATCGCGCCGACTATCCTCGAACTCGTCGGCGTCGACCAGCCGGCGGCGATGACCGGCGAGTCGCTGTTAGAATAGGTCGCAGTCGGTCGCGCTCGCCCGCTCGCGCGCCCCGCTCGATTCGCATGTTCTCCTACGCGCCCGACCCGCTTCGGTAGCGACGGTACGCGGTCGGGACGAGCATCGACACGCCTGCGATAGCGGCGAGGACGACGAACTCCGGGCGAACGGCCGCCGCGAGCGAGTCCGTCGTGAGCGTCTCGACGGACGCGCCGGCGACGACGCCCGCGACGGCCCACGGAAGCTCCCCAGCGGCGGTCCCGAGCGCGAACGCGCCGAGTCGGACGTTGGCGACGCCCGCCGCCACCGACACCACGTCGGAGGGAATCGGCAGCAGACGGCTCGCGGCCACGCCCTTCACCGACCCCGTCTGTTCGACCGTTCGCTGGCCGACGTCGGCAAATCTGGTCGCCCCGCGGTAGCGCCGCGCGAAGAGGAACGGCGGGACGCTCGTGAGGACGATAAGCGCCAGCGCCAACGGCACGCCGACCGGCCCGAGCCCGTAGCCGACGACGAGCGCGAGGAGCGTCGTCGGCCACGCGAGAAGCGGGCGCACGAGCGCGAGCGCGCTCACGACGACGACGAGTCGGACGGGGTCGGCGGCGACCCACGTCGCGTGCGCGATGACGGCGTCTGGCGACGCGAACAGGAGACCGGCGATGACGGCCGCGAGCGCGAGGCCGGCGGCGAGGCGCGGACGGGGCACGGAAGCTCTGCGGTCCGTCGTCGCGCCGCGACCAAACGCTTTGTGCTTCGGAGGGCTTTAGCCCGCGCCGGTTCGATTGGCTTCCGAACCGTGACCGAGCCCACACGCGACGAGCGCGTCGAACTCGCGCTCGACCTCCTCGCGCACCTCGAAGCCGACGAACTCTCCCTCGCCGAGGTCGTCGACCGCATCGAGACGGTCACCACGGACCCGACGCTCACCCGCGACATCCTCGACGCGGCGGAGCTTCGCGGCATCATCGAGCGCGAGGGCGGCCGCATCCGTCACAACCGCGGCGGCACGTTCGTCAGGTTCGAGAGTCAGGTCGTCCAGCGCGAGGGAGACTTCGACTGCCGCCGCTGCGGCGCGTCCATCTCGACGGGCCACTTCGTGCGGTTCGAGTCGGGCGAACTCGGGCCGTTCGGCTCGTCGTGTGTGAGAAAAGTACTCGGGCGGGAGTAGGTCGCCGCGGTCGCCGTCGGTCGCGCGACCGCGTTACCGCCCGCGGCGGAGTTCTTCGATGAGCTGTTCGACCAGCTCCTGCTGGTGGCGAATCTGCTCGCTTTGGGCCTCGACGACCTCGCGGAGCGACTCGACTTCGGCAGCGAGAGCGGCGTAGTCAGCGTCCGAACCGGCACCTCCGGCCGCCTCGGACTCGGCGGCCGATTCGAAGCCCGACCCTTCGAATCCGAGGTCGTCGGCGCCGGCGACGTTGCCGGACGACTGCTCGGCGGCCGGCGATTCGGCGGCCGACTGGGTCGTCGCGGCCTCGGCCGCCTTCGCTTCCGCCACCGCGCCGGTCGCGGCGGCAGCCTCGGCGGACCCGGTGGACTGGTTCCGAGCAGCCTGCTGGGTCGGCTCGGCGGACGCGGCGTCCTCGGAGCGGGTGGCGTTCGCCGGCTCGTCGGATAGCTCGCCGGGGTTCGCGCTCAGCGGGTCCGGCCCCGCACCGAAGTCGGTGTTGTCGCGCTCCGTGTCGGCGCCCTCGGCGGCCGCCTGTGCCTGCTCCATCTGGACGCGGAACTCTTCGAGACTGCCGACGCTGTGGTAGTCACACAGCGCCCGCGCGAGTTTCTCGCGAACGAGCCGCGCCTGTTCGTTGGGAATCTTGAACCGCTCTTGGCGGCCGCTGACGGTGAGTACGACCGTCGTGGCGACGCTTCCCGACTCGAATTCGAGGTCGGTCACGTCAGCGAAGCGGTACGCCTCGTAGTCTTCGTCCCAGACTGCGCTCCCGATGTGTCGGACGACGCGGGCGTCGGTGATGACGAACGTGAGTTCGCTGAACCGGAACGCCTGAACCAGACGCTCGCCGTCTTCGTCGGTCACGCCGGCGGCCGACAGGACGCCCTCGACGATGGGCTGGAGCGCGTCGTCGAGGCGCTTCGTCGACAGCGAGAACGTCTCGCTCCCGTCGAGACCGTAGTCCAGCGATATCTTCGCTTTTCGTCGCCCCTCCTTGACGGACAGTTGCTCGGCAGCGTGCGAGAACTCGTCGACGGACTCGTCCGAGAGGAGGCCTTCGGCCCGATAGACGAGCGTCCGCGTCGGAGTTACAAACAGTTCGTCCTCGCCCCCGAGGTGGACGCGGGTCACCACGTCTTCCTCTCCGAGGACGGACTGGACGATCTCCGGTTGGCTCATGCGTGTGTGCACCCGGTGTTGGGACATAAATCCGCGGGTGATGACTCGAATCGAGTGCCGTGGTGACTCGTCCCGCGGTCGTCGGAGATGAGAAGCTTAAATACAACCAGCACACAACGGGAAGTTGAGCCCGGGTGGCTTAGCTGGACATAGCGCCGCACTCATAGGGTTTCACAATCGGTGCGGAACGCCTTGGAAGCCTCCGCCCCTCGCGAGGTCATGCCGGCCTCGCACCTGGGACATGCGGAGATCGTGGGTTCGGAGCCCACCCCGGGCATTCTTCGATTTCAGTACGTGATTGACTAATACGTGCATCGCAATGCCGTCGCCTGATTCTTCACTTCGATACGGGTTCGTCTGAAACCAAGTAGCTTATCGCGACTACCAGCGCCAAGATCGCGCTTCAACCCCACAAGGGTTCGTCTGAAACCATAGATGCCGTCCTCGCCGTCCTCGATTTCGCCGGTGCTTCAACCCCACAAGGGTTCGTCTGAAACATCTACTGCCGCAGCTGCATGAGCGCGTATGACAAGCTTCAACCCCACAAGGGTTCGTCTGAAACACGACTGCACCAGAGGTCCGACCGGGATCTTTCCAGCTTCAACCCCACAAGGGTTCGTCTGAAACTTGGAGGCTCATGTCCTCCTGCGTGACTTTCGAGCCGCTTCAACCCCACAAGGGTTCGTCTGAAACTCCACGACATCAAGGAAGCGTTCGACTTCATCTCGGAGCTTCAACCCCACAAGGGTTCGTCTGAAACGGTTACCCCCGCAGACCACCCGGCACCGCTACCGACGGCTTCAACCCCACAAGGGTTCGTCTGAAACTCGGCGACATCGTCGGCGACGGCTTGGACCTCCGTCGGCTTCAACCCCACAAGGGTTCGTCTGAAACGGTCGTCGTCGGCCTCCTCAAGCCACTCCTGGTCGCTTCAACCCCACAAGGGTTCGTCTGAAACTCGTCTGGGGGTCATCGGCCGGGCCGGGGGAGGTCAGCTTCAACCCCACAAGGGTTCGTCTGAAACGCGTGAGAGACGGCGGCCGCCAAATCGACCAAGGCGCGCTTCAACCCCACAAGGGTTCGTCTGAAACTCTCCGTCGGAGAGATTTGGGACCGCTTCGAGGAGGCTTCAATCCCACAAGGGTTCGTCTGAAACCCCTCCACGCGCGTCGAGTTCGTGGACAAGCGCGTCGCTTCAACCCCACAAGGGTTCGTCTGAAACAGTTGGGACACGAGGGGCGGTCGGCGTTCCCCGTGTAGCTTCAACCCCACAAGGGTTCGTCTGAAACCCGCCGACGACGTCGACAACTGAGTTCATTTTACCTCCGCTTCAACCCCACAAGGGTTCGTCTGAAACACCGCCTCTTTCCACGAGAGGGGCATGTTGAATCCGCTTCAACCCCACAAGGGTTCGTCTGAAACACATCTGCGAGAACGGCCACGAGCGCGACACGCACCGCTTCAACCCCACAAGGGTTCGTCTGAAACGACCGCTACCACGTCGTCGTCGTCGGAGACAGCGGGCTTCAACCCCACAAGGGTTCGTCTGAAACGTGCATTCAGCGGGGGAGACGGCATCGTTGTCATGTCGCTTCAACCCCACAAGGGTTCGTCTGAAACTGCCTGACCAAAGGATAGCGCCACGTCCATGACCTCCGCTTCAACCCCACAAGGGTTCGTCTGAAACCGTCAGCACGGAACGGTTCGTCGTCCTCCTGCTCGCGCTTCAACCCCACAAGGGTTCGTCTGAAACCCAGAGGGTCGAGCCTCCGATGAGACCGACCACAAGGCTTCAACCCCACAAGGGTTCGTCTGAAACATTGACATCGACGGCGGAGAGATGACGCTCACGGTTGCTTCAACCCCACAAGGGTTCGTCTGAAACGGCGTTCATATGACCGACTACGTGCGGACGACCGACGCTTCAACCCCACAAGGGTTCGTCTGAAACCATCCCGAATTCACGGGTACAATGACGTGCATCACCCGAATTCAAAAGAGTGTTTCCGTCGACCCTCAATTCACCCGCAACCCCCGGGGGGTCGACGAAAACGTCGGTTCGTCACTAGCGGTGTCGAGAACCACTCTCTCGGGCAGTCGTCACGCGGTCGGCCCGTCCGCGGGGCGCGGCCGCACGCCGAAAAATTCGAGGGGGAGCGTCGAGAGCGCTAGTCGAGCGGGTCGTCGAGTTCGCCCATGACCGCTTCGAGGGCGTCGGTCGCGGTGAGGAGGCCGACGACCTCCCCGTCCCGCAGGACGAGCGCGAGTTCCTGGTCCTCGGCTTGGAACTGGTCGAACGCGTCGCTGACGTTCGTGTCGGCGGCGAGCGTCATCGTCGGCGCGGCAATCTCGTCGAACGAGCGCTCGCCGGCGCGGAGCGCCTCGAAGTTGTCGATGATGGAGGGCGCGTAGACGACGCCTCGGAAGTCGGTGAGCGACTCACCGACGAGCGGGAAGCGGGTGTGGGGGGTGTTCCGAATCCGCTCGAAGTTCTCGCCGGGCGTCGCGGTCGTCGAGAGCGCGACGATGTCGTCGCTTGGAATCATGATTTCGCTGATGGAGAGTTCGTCCACGTCGAGCGCGTTGAGCACCTCGTCGCGGCGCTCCTCGGGGAGTTCGCCCTCCTGAAGCAGCGAGTCCAGGCGCTCGCGGAGTTGGCCGCGGGATTCGATGACGTCGGTCTCGGTTTCGAGCCACGCGCCCGTCATCTCGATGCCGAAGAGCTTGAGCGTCCATTTGGCGACCCAGTCGCCGAACTTGATGAGCGGCGAGATGGCGACGTAGAACCAGTGCAGCGGCGTCGCACCGTAGCGACAGACCATCCGGGAGCGCTCGACGCCGAGGTACGTCGGCGTCTGCTCGCCGTGGGTGAGGTGCAGGAGGTTGATAATCAGGTAGGCGATGAGCGCGCCGGCCCCGATGGTCGCGAGCGTCGTGCCGGCGAACAGCGGCTCGAACAGCGCCGCCAGGGCGGGCTCGGCGACGATACCGACGGCGATGCTCGACGCCGTAATCCCGACCTGACAGGTCGTGAGATACAGTTCGAGCTCTTGGGTCATCTCCCAGGCGCGTTCGAGCCGAGAGTCGCCGTCGACGAACTCGGACTCGGTGAACTGTCGGGCGCGCGTCAGCGCGAACTCGATGGCCACGAAGAAACCGTTCGCGAGGATGAGGAGTACCCCCGCGACGAGTCGTATACCGATCTCTGTTGGGTTCATCTGTGTCGGTGTCCCGTCCGTTCGAGCGCGACCGGTTAGAAAGCATCGGTCGTCCGAATATATATGTAACCAGTTGTCGGGAGTTGGTTATACGTTGAGAAAAACTGCTGTTCTGATAATCTTGTCGGGAAGGTTAATGTCGCGGCCGACAGACGACCACGTGAATGACGAGTCGAGAACTCGACGCGCTGGACAGGCGGATACTGTACACGTTGCAGGCGGAGGCGCGCCGCACGTCGTCGACCGACATCGCTGACTCGCTCGACGCCTCGGCGAGCACCGTCCGGAACCGCATCCAGCGGCTCGAAGCCGACGGGGTGCTCCGCGGCTATCACGCCGACGTGGACTACGAGCGGGCGGGCTACCAGCTGTACACACTTATCGTCTGTACGGCACCGATTCCGGAGCGCGAGGAACTAGCCGAGGCCGCCGCCGCGGTTCCGGGCGTCGTCGAAGTACAGGAGGTGATGACCGGCGAGCGGAACGTCATGGTCCGGGCCATCGGCGTCGACGGCGACGACCTCAGCCGCATCGGCGAGGAGTTAGACGAACTGGGCCTCCGCGTCTCCGACGAGGATCTGATTCGGAACACCCACCGGAGCCCGTACGCGAAGTTCGGGGATGGCGACGAGTGACCGACTGCACGAGCGGCGACACGCCGTCTCACGGGGGAGTTCGCCTCGTTTCGTCTCCGGTGACGCGGTTCCCGAACCACCGGTACAGCTTTGATAGGTGATAACGAACTGGTAATCGCCGTTGTCAGAGACCCTCCCGTTCGCGTCGGTCTCTCGCCGACCGAATGCCCCCCACCACCACCATCACCACCAGAGCGGTTCAACGCGCTCCGACAACGGGTAGACGCAGCTGCAACAGCATCGCGCGGTTGAGGTCCCCGCACTCGCCGCGTGGTACGCTACGTGGTTTCACCGGACGACCGCCCCCGGTCGTTCGCTTCCGACGGCGTCCACGCCTCGGATTTTCGTTCTCTAACGCCGTTTGTGACTCGTGAGCGACAGCGTTTCAGCGGTCGAGAAGTCAGGTCGCGACCGACTCAGTCGAGTCGCTCGACCTGAACCAGCGCGACGGGGTCGTCCCAGCCGTAGACGGCGGGGTCGAGGTCGCCGTCGCCGATGATACCGGCGTGGGGCGTGACGACGCCGTTCTCGGCGAGGTCCGGGTCGCTCATTCCGGTTCCGTCGGTCCCGGAGTCGATGCCGTAGAGGGCCTGTGCAGGGGGGACCATGTCGCCGTACGCCTCGGTGTTGACCTCGGTTCCGGCGTCGTAGCTGGCCGCGAAGTACGACCGCGACTCGTTGACCCGCTCCGGGAGCGGAACGGTGTCGAGGCCGGCGAAGCCGTCGTTCGTGCCGATGAGCATGCTGACGAACGAGAGGTACGCGCCGCTGGCGTCGGTCTCCAGTTCGAGCGTCGCGGCCGCGGGGAACATCTCGCTCGCCGGGAGTTCGTCGGGGACGAGCGGCGTGTCGCCGACCGCGACGCCGCGAACGTCGTCGGTCTCCTCGGCCAACTCGCCGAGCGGGCCGAGGTTCCCGTTCTCGGCGACCTCCCTGATGGCGTCGCTCGCCGGGTCGCCGACGGCGAACAGTTCCACGCTGGCGCGGTGGGCGACCACCGCGGGTGGGGTGAACGGCTGGCCGGTCGTGAGGTTCGCCACCGTCACGCGGTAGGTCCGTGCGGACTGTCCGTTCCCGTCAGTCCCGTTTCCGGCCGATTGGCCCGGCAGGCTCGCACTACCCAAACAGCCGGCGAGGGCGGCCAGCGCGCCCGCGCCGGTCAGTCCGAGTACGGTTCGTCGCGTCGTCGGAGTCGTCGTGTCTCTCATTGGTCTCACGTGTGGTCGGTTCCACGAGAACCAAGACGCGAGACCGGCTAAAGGCGGTTTTTCGAGATTCGGGGTGACTCCGTGACGAATCGGGGTCGACTCTGTACCAAATTCGGACCGGGCGAGGGCCGAAGGTCGAGACCGCCGGGCCGCTCACCGGACCGTCACGTAGGTCAGGAACGCCAGCGCGACGAGTTGGAGGCCGCGGAGGACCAACACGGCCTGCTGGACGTGGGGGTCCCCGGAGTAGAGGCTCTGCATGGTGAAAAAGAAGTAGAGCGCGACGGCGTTCTCGACGAGCATGACGACGGCGAACGCGAGCAGGCCGAGGACGAGCGAGGTGCGGAACGTCCGGTAGTTGCGAATCCACACGGCGGTCAGCGCCGCGAGGAAGACGATGTTCGCGCCCGAGAGGGCGCTCGCCGCCATAATTTGGGTGTCCATTGCCATGGTCAATCGAGGTGTGTCGCGATTTCTTCGAAGGTGTCGCGGTACCGTTCGAACTGGTCGGTGAGGAAGTACAGCCGTCCGTACTTGTCGCCGCCGGCCTCGACGACCCCGTGGGATTCGAGGGCGTCGAGGTGGTGTCTGACGGTCTTGTAGCCCACGTCGAGCTCGTCGGCGAGGCGGTTCGCGTTCTGCGGGCGCTCCGAGAGGGCGCGGATGATGCGGACGCGGTTCTCACCGCCGCGAGTCGCCGTGAGCAGATACCAAAGCGCCTTCTCCATCGACTGTTCGTTTGGTTGATTGGTCGAGCGCGGTAATATTCTCGCGGGTGCCGTTCGACGCGACGAGTTCGACTCGGCGACGACCGTACATGAGCGTTGTTCCAGTTCCGTACCAAATTCGGGTGGAGTGTCCGGACGCGTCGAGTCGGTCGGTGCCGCCGCCCCGACGGCGCTCGCCGGTGTCCGAGACGGAATCGACTCGGCCTCACCAGCGGACCGATTCGAACCGGCGGGACCCCCCGACGGCAGTAAGGGATATGTCGGTCGCGTCCTACGAACCCTCGTATGGACGACGACGCCGGACGGAACGCGTGCGCTATCGAATCCCCGAAGGGCAGACCCTGCCCCCTCTGCGGCACGTCGATGGACCACCGCCACTGCAAGTACGTCTGCCCGGAACACGGGGTCGTCTACGATTGCAGCGACACGTTCTGGTAACGAAAACTGACAGAAGCCGCCTGAGATGGAACCGTCGCGAAGTCGGGGGATTCGTGGGTTGATTTCACGACGGCACGAAGCGTTATGTCGGCGGCGGCCTAACAAACGGCCGTCCTCCCCGGTCAGTTCAGTTGGTCCCGAGTCGGACGCGCCCACGCACACGAAACGATGCTCAACGAATCACAGGTCGAGGCGGGAAAAGACATCCAACAGCGGACGGGAAAGACGTTTTACTTCGCGACGCGGCTCCTCCCGGAGCGCGTCAGACACGCCACGTACGTCCTGTACGCGTTCTTCCGCGTCGCCGACGAGGTCGTCGACGCCGAGGAGACCGCGCCGCCGGCACAGCAACGCGACCGGCTCGAACGCCTCCGCGCCGAGGCGCTCGGCGAGGTTGAGACCGACGACCCCGTCCTGTCGGCGTTTGCCGAACTCAGAGCGCGCTACGGTATCGACCCCGACGACGTGAACGTCTTCATCGACGCGATGGAGTCGGACATCGAGAAGGACCGCTACGAGACGTACGCGGAGTTAGAGACGTACATGGACGGGTCGGCCTCGGCGGTCGGCCGGATGATGACCGCCGTCATGCGGCCCGACGACCCCGAGGCGGCGCTCCCGCACGCGACGGCGCTCGGGCAGGCGTTCCAGATGTCGAACTTCCTCCGCGACGTGGGCGAAGACGTGGTCGAGCGCGACCGGGTCTACCTCCCGCAGACGACGCTGGACCGCCACGGCGTCGACACCGAACAGATTCTCGACCTCGACTTCGACGAGCGCGTCGCCGACGTGATGCGCGACGAACTCCGCCGCACGGAGTCGCTGTACCGCGACGGCGTCGCCGGCATCGAGTACCTCCCGGCGGACTGCCAGTTCCCGGTGTTGCTGTCGGCGGTGCTGTACGCCGACCACCACCGGTCGATTCGAAAGCTCGACTACGACACCCTCACGACGACGCCCGAACTCGGCTTCGGCCGGAAGCTCGCGCTCCTCGCGAAGACCGCGGCGTACTGGGCCGTCTGGCGCGACCCCGTGGCCGTGTTCAAAGCCGTCAGCGTCGTCCCGTACCCCGACGACGACGAACTCGACGCGGAGTTCGGCCCCGGCTCGACGCCGGTCGATCACTCGCGGCGGAGCGGGCGCGTCTCGGGGTGGCTTCGGTCGCTGAGCCGCTGGGGCTCGGACTGACGGCGTAATTTCTCCGCGAGTGAAACGATTTACTGGCTGGCCGACAGAGCCCACGACATGCATCGCGTCACCCTCGACACCCGGTTAGACGACTGTCCGCTGGGACGGGTGACCGCCGCGCACGACGTGACGCTGACCACGCCGTACTGGAACCTCTCGCCGGAGACGGGTCGCTGTGACCTCTGGGTCGAAGCCTCGTCGCCGGGGCGGCCGCAGTTGGAGTCCAGCATGCGCGCGCTCAGAGACGCCGACGGCGTCGACCGCTTCGAACTGAAGCGGAAGCGCGGGTCGAACGCGACGGCCCACGTCGTACTCGAAGAGACGGCCGCCATCGAGACGGTCATGGCCAACGGCGGCGCGGTCATCGCTCCGTTTCGCGACAGAGACGGCTGGGAGCGGTGGCACCTCGGCTTCGCCGAGCCTCACGCCGCGGCCGCAACCCTCGACTCGCTCGACCGCCGCTACGAACTCGCCGTCGTCGAGCAAGCGCCGCTTGGCGGGTCGGTCGCGGCCGACGTCTTCCGGAACTTCGACGAGGCCGCGACGCTTCTCGACGGCTGTGCCCGGCTCACCGAGACCGAGTCGCGGGTGCTCCGAACGGCGGTCGAACACGGCTACTACGAGACGCCGCGAGGGGAGTCGCTCGCATCCCTCGGCGACCGATGCGGCGTCTCCGACGTGGCCATCTCGAAGACGCTCCGGCGCGCGGAGCGAAAGCTCCTCGGGGCCGCCGTCTCCGCGCTCGCCGACCTCGACACCGACCGGCTGAACGTCGGGGGCGGCGACTGACGTTAGCATACTAACCGTCGGCTACTCCGGGGTCGCAGGCGTCGGTTTCGGTGATGAGCGCACACGCTGACGCACCGCGTTCGACCGCTGACGTGCCGAGAGTGATTCCCGACGCGCCGCCACGAACCGCCGACTCGACCGCGTCCGCAACTCCGGTGTGTCCCAGTCGCCCGCGCCATGGTCGGTGAGTCGCTCCTCGCCGGTCGGTATCGGGACGCCGCCCTGTTCGTGCTCTTGGCGGCGATTTGGGGCGGGACCTACCCCGCGGTGACGGTCGGGTTGGCGTCGTTCCCCCCGATTCTGTACGCCGCACTCCGACTCGACCTCGGCGCGGCGCTCCTGTTGCTGTACGCGGGGTGGCGCACCGACTACTGGCGACCCCGCACGCGACGCGACTGGGCGGTCGTCGCGGCGGCCGGTCTCCTGACGCTCGGCGGGTACGGCATCCTCCAGAACATCGGCCAGCAGACCGTCCCGAGCGCGGTCGCGTCGGTGCTCGCGGGGCTGATTCCGATACTGACTATCGGGTTCGCGAAACTGTGGCTCCCCGACGAGCGGTTCGGGGCGGTCGAACTGCTCGGCGTCGGCGTCGGCTTCCTCGGGCTGGTCGTCATCACCGACCCGGACCCGTCGAACCTTCTCGGCGGGAACGCCGCGGGGCAGGCGATACTGGTGCTCGCCGCGGCGTCCTTCGCGCTCGGCGGCGTGCTCACCCAGCGAATCGAGAGCGAGCTACCGTTCGCCGCGCAGACCGCGTGGGCGATGGTTGTCGGGGCCGCTTTGAGCCACCTCGCCAGCGCCGCGAGTCCGACGGAGTCGCTGGCGCAGGTTGACGTGTCGCTCGCGGGCGTCGCCGGTCTCGTCTACCTCGGCGTGTTCGTGAGCGCGGTCGGCTATCTGCTGTACTTCTCGCTTCTCCCCAGACTCGGCTCCGTCGAACTCAACCTCATCACCTACGTCGTCGCCGGTTTCGGGACCGTCTACAGCTGGTTCCTGTTTACCGAACCCGTGACCGCGACCACGCTTCTCGGGTTCGGCCTCGTCCTCCTCGGGTTCGGCCTGCTCAAGTGGGAGCGAATCGGGGCCGTCTATCGAGGCCGTCGTCGCGGCGTCGAGTCGGACTGAGAACAGAACAGAACAGAACAGAACAGCCGCTGGAGAACACCGACGCTCAGAATCAGGAGCGCCACGGCAACCGCCGCGGAAGCCGCAGGAGCCGCGAGTCGAACCGGTCCGTCTTGAGGAGTCCGACGCCGAACAGCGCCGCGACCCCGACGGGTATCCAGTTGCCGAACCACGCGTTGATGCCGCCCCAGAGGATGACGAAGCTCACCAGGTCGTCGAGCATGAACTCCGTGCGGTCGAGTCGGGCGAGAAGCGCCTCGCGGTCGAACGACCGGTCGAGCGCGACGACGGCGACGGTCGCGCTGACGACCCAGCCGGCGTAGTTCGAAAGCGGGACGCCGTAGAACAGGCGCGCGTCGTCGGCGAGGCGGTAGTACTCCCAGAAGCCGAGCGCGACCGCGCCGGGGTCGAGCACCACGTCCATGGCGAGGACGGCCGCGATGACGACGCCGAGGCGGACGGCCCCGTTGCGGGCGCGGTCGCCCAGCAAGAGCAGACACAGCAGGTAGGCGTTCATCACGAGCGGGATGAAAAACACCGGTAGCCCGACGGGAACCCCGGCGACCGTCGGCCCGAGGTCGACGCCGTAGTGGAACCAGCCGTAGGGCCAGCCCGTGGTGACGCCGGTGTACTCGATGGCGTAGGCGTAGGCGGTGAGCGCGCCGACGCCGAGGGCGGCCCGGCGCGTCACGAGCGGGAGGACGCCAACGACGAGCGGCGAGCGCATCACGAGCGTCCCGAGGAGGATGAGAAACGCGTTGAACGCCAGCGGGTCGGGGAGCCACCCCATCGCGCTGGCGACGAGGAGCACCGCGCCGTTCAGCGGGAAGAACACTGAGATGGTAAAGCGGTTGTCGCGCACCAGCCGGTCGAGCGCCGCCTCCGCCTCGCCGCGGGTGGATGGCAGCCGTGCTCGCAGGTCGCTCTCGCTCACGGACGCACCTCCGGGAACTCGCCTTCACCCATTGACGAGCCTCCAGAGCGCCCCGAGGGTGATGAGCATACCGACGACAGTGTTGATGACGGGGTACCACCAGTACGCCCGGTCCACGTCGACGCCGGCGGCGACGATGCCGAGGACGACGACCGGATAGGCCGCCAAGAGCGCGCCGAGTCGGAGGTCGACCGCGGCGAAGGCGAGCGCGGCGAGGCCCCACGTCGCGGCGCAGTACCAGTAGGTCCGGCGCTCGCCGAGGGCCGTCGCGGTCGTCCGAATCCCGGCCTCGCGGTCGGGTTCGATGTCGGGAATCGCGGAGAACGTGTGCATCCCCATCGTCCAGAGCCACGCGCCCGCGACGGCGAGCATCGGTGGGTTCGACCCCGAGACGGCCGCGTAGGCGGCGACGCCCGGCAGGACGTACAGGCCGTTCGACACCGAGTCGAGAAGCGGCGTCGTCTTGAACCGAAGCGGCGGCGCGCTGTACTCGACGGCGAGGAAGAAGTGCGCGGCCAGCCACGGCCACGCGACCCGCGGGACGAGGACGAACAGGCCGAGTCCGAGCAGGCCGCTCGCGGCGACGACGGCGGTGTTCACCGGGTCGCCGCGCCAGCGGGCCTCGCGGTCGTCCTTCTTCGGGTTCGCCTCGTCCACGTCGGCGTCGAACACGTCGTTGACGCCGTAGAGAAAGACGTTCGCGGGGACGAGGAAGTACGCGAACAGTGCGACCGGTTCGAGGGCGAACAGGTCGGCCGGGGTGCTCGCGGCGGCCGCGACGCCGACGACGACGGGGCCGGCGAGGTAGAGCCAAAACCGGGGCCGCGAGAGGACCGCGAGGTAGACGAGCCGGTCGCGGAGCCCGCCGTTCTCGGGTCCGCTACCGCCGGGTGCGCCTCCCTGGCGGTCCTCGCGGTCCTCGCGGTCCTCACCGCCTTCACCGGCCTCGGTCCCTGCGGCCATGTCGGCGCTCACCTCGCGTCGTCGGCCATCTCCTCGGCGGTGAGCTGGCCGCTGATGAGACACATCGGGACGCCGATGCCCGGGGTGGTGAACGAGCCGGTGAAGTAGAGGCCGTCGACCGCGTCGGAGCCGTGCGGCGGGCGGAGCAGCGCCGTCTGGAACAGTGTGTGCGCGAGACCGAGCGCGGTCCCCTGCGTGCTGTTGTAGCGCTCCTTGAAGTCGTTCACGCAGAACGACTCCTCGACGACGATTCTGTCGCGGAGGTCGACGCCGGTATTCTCGGCGATGTCGTCGAGGACGAGGTCGCGGTAGCGCTCGCGCTGTTCGGGCGTGTCCTCCAACCCGGCCGCGATGGGGACGAGCGCGAACAGATTGCTGTGGCCCTCGGGTGCGACCGAGTCATCCGTCTTCGACGGCACACAGAGGTAGTACGCGGGGTCGTCGGGCCACGCGGGGTCGTCGAATATCGTCTCGAAGTGGTCGTCCCAGTCGGTGGGCAAGACGAGCGTGTGGTGGGCGAGTTCGTCCACGTCGCCCTCGACGCCGAGGTAGAGCAGGAACGCCGAGGGGGCGTACGTCCGTGAGTCCCAGTAGTCGGCGTCGTACTGGCGCTTTTTCTCCGGGAGGAGTTCCTGTTCGGTGTGGGCGTAGTCGGCGTCGGAGACGACCTGGTCGCAGAGGAACTCGCGGCCGTCTTCGGTGCGGACGGCGAACCCGCCGCGGCGACCGGCGATTTCGGCCACGGGCGAGTCGGTGTGGAACTCGACGCCCAACTCCTCGGCGAGGTCGACGATGGCGTCGACGACGCCCGCGAGGCCGCCGTCGGGGTAGTAGACGCCCATGTTGAAATCGACGTGGCTCATGAGGTTGTAGAGCGCCGGCGTGTTGTTCGGCGCGCCGCCGAGAAAGACCAGCGTGTACTGCATTATCTGCTGGAGCTTCGGGTGGTCGAAGTAGTTCTCGACGTGGTCCTGCATCGACCCGACGAGCGACAGTCCCCACGAGTACCGGAACACGTCGAGGTCGATGTAGTCGGTGAGGTCCGGGCGGTCGGTGTAGACGAAGTGCTCCATCCCGATGCGGTAGTTCCGCTCGGCCTTCCGGAGGTAGTCGTCGAGCCTGTCGCCCGCGCCGGGCTCGTAGGACTCGAAGGTGGCCTTGTTGGCCGCCACGTCGGGGAGCATATCGACCCGGTCGCCGTCCTTGAAGAAGATGCGGTAGTGGGGGTCCAGCTGCGTCAGTTCGTAGTAGTCCTCGGGCCGCTTGCCGAAGTAGGCGAAAAAGCGCTCGAACACGTCGGGCATGAGATACCACGACGGCCCCATGTCGAACCGGAAGCCGTCGCGTTCGAGCGTGCTGGCTCGGCCGCCGAGCTGTTCGTTCTTCTCCAACAGCGTCACGTCGGCACCGGCGTCCGCGAGATAGCACGCCGTCGAGAGGCCGCCGAAGCCGCCGCCGATGACGACGACGGACTCGCCGGCGAGAGAGTCGAGAGCCGAGACAGAATTCATGTCCGTTCGTACGGACGTTGAGGGCATAAATCGACTGACCGAATCGACCGCAGTCGGGGGGTAGCTTTAGGCTCGGGCCCTCCCTACGGCCCCGCATGAACGACACCACCGCGGTGGTCACGGGTGCGAGTTCCGGCATCGGCGCGGCGGTCGCGCGCGCCCTCGGTCGCGCCGGCGCGACGGTCGTCGTCTGCGCCCGCGACGGCGACGCCCTCCGGGCTGTCGTCGACGATATCGAACGCGGCGGCGGCAGCGCCAGCGCGGTCCGCGCCGACGTGCGCGACGAACTTGACATGGAGCGCCTGATGGAGACGGCGGCCCGCGCCGGCGGACGCATCGACGTACTCGTCGCCAACGCCGCCGTCGCCCACGGGACGCCCGGCGAGATGCCCGCGCCCGAGGACTCGTACGCGGCGTTCGACGACACCCTCAGGACCAACGTCCGCGGCGTCTTCGCGGCGGTCAAAGAGGCGCTCCCGCACATGGCCGACGACGGGCGAATCCTCGTCCCCTCCGGCTCCGTCGCCCGCGAGGCGAAGCCCGGAATGGGCGCGTACGCCGTCTCCAAGGCGGCCGCCGAGGCGCTCGTCCGACAGTTCGCCGCCGACTGCGACCGGACCGTGACGGTCGTCGACCCGGGCCTCGTCGCCACCGACCTCACCGGCGGGCAGGGCCGCGACCCCGACGACGTGGCCGACCTGTTCGTCTGGGCGGCGACCGACGCCGACCCCGCCGAGTTCGACGGCGACATCGCGGACCTCAAGGCGTGGAAACGGGCGACGCGCTGAGGCCTCCCACCGTTTCGACCCACCCGTTCCGCCGGAACCGCGACCCTTATTAATACCAATCGGTTCGTTCACAATATGAACCGTTCGACGGCCATCGGCGCGGGGAGCGTCGCGGCGCTCGTCGCGCTCTCCGCGTACGCCGCGAGCGTCGAGGCGTGGAATCTCCTCGTCGTCTCGTGGGCCGCCTTCGGCGCGATGGCGTTCGCCGCCCCCCTCGGCGCGCGGAGTCGGACCGAACACGCCGAGGGCCTCGTCTGGGGCTACGGCCTCGCCAGCGGCGCGATGGTGACGAGCGCCGCGGTGTTTCTGGTCCCGCAGGCGCTCGGCCATCACCCCCAGTTCGGCGGCTTCGGCATCGCCTTCGGCATCCTCGCGGGCTTCGCCGCCCACACCGTCGGCCACCGCTTCGCCCACATGGAGTTCCCCGTGGACCGCACCGTGACCGAACTCTCGGCGCACGCCATCTCCGCGGGCGCGATTATCGGTATCGTCTACGGGAACATCGACGTGGGCGTCGGCCTCGGCCTCGCTATCGTCTCGCACAAGGGACCGGCCGGGTACGCGGCCGCCCGCCGGCTTTCGGGTCGGGGCGAGTCGGTCGCGCCGTTGCTCCTCCCCGCGGCGGGCCTCGGTATTGCCGCCATCATCTCCAGCGCGGTGTCGCTCCCCGCGACCGACGCCTTCCGCGGGGTCGTCTTCGGCTTCGCCTCCGGCGTCTTCCTCCACGTCGCCATGGACTTCCTCCCGCGCTGTGAAATCGGCAGCGAGATTCACGAACTGCTGTCGGTCGAAGACGGCCACGCCCACGCGATTCTCGACCGCCTCCGGGTCCACGCCGCGCTGAGCACCGGCGTCGGCGGCCTCGCCGTCTTCGCCGCGTGGCTGGTGCTCACCTAACCGACTCCCGACGAACCGACGCCCGACGGCTCCACTATTCGCCGGCCGGCCCGAGGTAGCCCCACGCGAGCAGTCGGTCGCCGTCGCCGGCTATCCAGCGCTCGCCGATGTCGTCGCGGTAGTACAGGTTCGGGATGACGATGTCGTCGACGCGGTCGTACGCCTGTTTTCTCGCCTCCTGCATCGTCTCGCCCTTCCCGGTGACGACGAGCGGGATACCGCTTTCGCCGGCGGCGCGCCACTGTCCGTCGACGAGTTTCGCGTCCTCGATGTGGACGCCTTCGCGGCTGTCGGTCTCGAAGACGACCGCCGCGTTGCGGGAGTTCTCGTCGTAGGTTTTCTCGTCGGTGAAGGGGAACGGCGGCAGGACGATGCGGACCGCGATTTGGTAGCCGCCGTGGACCGAAAGCTCGGGGTTGTTGCCGTGGGCGAGGTCGAAGAAGAACTGCGCGGTCGACGACTCGAACGACTCCTCTTGGAGCGTAATCGTCGGGTAACCGAACCGCGGCGTGAACTCCAGCGGGTAGATACCGTGTTCGTTGACGATGCAGTTGATGTCGATGCTCCCGACGTAGCCCTCCGCGGCGAGCCACGGTTCGAGCCGGCCCAGCGTCTCCTCGAACAGTCGGTTCCGCCCGGCCCAGAACATCGACGTGCCCATCTCGCCGGTCGAGGGACCGATGTTGCCCGGAAACAGCTTCTTGTGCTCGAAGTTGAAGTTCACCGGGTCGACGAACGACTTCCCGTTGAAGAAGCCGCAGACGGCGATTTCGACGCCTTCGACCTTCCGCTGGAGCTGAAAGCCCTTCATCCGGTGGCCCCACGCCTGCTTGTACGCGCGGAGCACCTCGACCACGTCGCTGCCGTCGTCCTCGTTGCCGACGTAGAGGAGGCGCTTGACGTTCTGCACCTCGCCGAGCGGCTTTATGACGTAGGGCGCGCGGTTCCGCCGGACGTACTCGATTCCCTCGTCGAAGTCGCGGAAGACGCGCTGTTCGACCGTGTTGACGCCGTGTTCTTCGAGCACGTCCATCGCGTAGCCGCGGTCCTCTTCGAGGCGGTCGGTGTTCGGCGTCCCGCCGACCACGGCGTGGCCCTCCTCGCGGAGCTCCTGAGCGAGCGCGCCGGTGCCGATGTCGGAGCCGACCCAGATGTCGTCGAAGACGATGACGTCGGCCCAGTCGACCTCCGCGCGCCAGTCGTCGGTCTTCGGGACGAAGCCGTCGCCGATTTCCGCGTCCTGCCCGGCCTCGATGTAGTACCGTACGTCGTGGCCCTCTCTGCGGACCTGCCACGCGAGGTCGGTGATGAGCGCGGCGTCCGCCGACACGAAGAGGAAGTTCATATCTCTCGACTCGGGCGGCGGCCTGAAAACTGTGTTCGTGGTGAGAGGTAGCGCGGGCCGCTCAGTCGCTCGCCAGCCGGCGAAGCTGAACGGAGACGCCGAGCGCCGCCCCGAGGAGCAACACGAGGTTGAACGCCATCTGGAACGGCGCGCGGTACTCGGGGTTCACCCACGTCGTGATAGTCTGGCTGGCGTTGAGGTAGAACTGTAACGCCGCGATAAGCGCGAGCAACAGCAGTCCCGCGAGGACGGCGTAGTCGAGGAAGCGGCGCATCCGCTCCGCGAACTCGCGGTTCTCGCTTTCTTCCTCGTCGGTCGGCTCCGGGGTGGGCTCTCGAAGCCTGTCGGCCCCGGGCGCGTCGTCGTCGGCCGTCGGTGGCTCGTCGGTCGTCGACTGCGCTGTCTCCGTCGGCGTCTCGTCGCTCATTTCGACCACCTCCGTGCGGCGAAGACGGCCGCGAGCAGTCCCACGACCGCCACTATCGGTCCGAATCCGGGTGCCTGCGAGGAAGTCTCGGTCTGCTCGTAGTCGGTTCGCTGCGGCACGTCGCCGTCGCCGTTCTCGAAGTCTTCGACGCGGAGTTCCACGTCCTCTCTGGTCTGGTTCACGCTAATCGTCCTCGTTGGGTTCAGGTTCGCCGCGCCGCGGGCGGTGTCGATGACGACTCCGTCGCGGAGCAACACGGCGTCGATGTAGTAGTTGTAGTCGTTCGGGACGCTCGCCGACGCGTCCACCGTCTCGGTTCGCCCGGCTTCGATGGTCCCCGCGTCGACCGTCGTCCGAGAGGCCACGATGTTGGACTCGGCCTGCCGGAGGACGAACAGCACCGAGAGGTCCTCGGCCGGGTCGTCGCCGGCGTTCGCCAGCGTCGCCGTCAGGTCGAGCGTCGTCCGGTCCTCGCCGGTCTCCGCGATGGCGAAGGAGACGGGCGGAAGCGCCTCGCTGTCGGTGAACGAGGTGGTCGACTGGAGGTACGGCGGCTTGATAGCCGAGACGCCGCGGACGCTCTTTCGCGCCTCGTCGACCCGCTCGTCGTCGCTGTATAGGACGACCTCGACGTCGTAGCCGCCTTCGCGGGGGACCGTGAGGTTGGTCGTCGTCGCCGTCTCACCGTCCTTCGAGAGCGTCCCCACGTCGAGTTCCTGCGTCGTCGTCAACAGCCCCGACTCGGCGTCGACGGCGCGGACGAGGACGCTCACGTTCTGCGTGGGATTGCCTCGGTGGTCGATTCGTGTCTCGATTTCGAGGGTGACCGTCTCCCCCGTCGCCTCCCCGGCCGCGATGGAGACGCCGGCGACGTCCACCGGACCGGGACGGACGGGCCCGTCGTCGGTGGGGTCCGCGATGACCCCCGGAACGACGGCGGCGGCGACGAGCGCCACGACCACGACGCCGACCGCTCCGGCGGTAAGGAGGGCGTTTCTTTCCATACCCGACTGACATTTACGATTGGGTAAATGTTTTGTCCCCGACAGGGTGACGGCGCGGGCGACGCGACGGAGACGCCGCGGCCGCGGGAACCGCCCCGCCACCGAGAGTGTCATGGTGAGTGTGAACACAGGCTTTGCCATCGGAGCGCGTATCTGTACTGCTATGTCGAAGGCGATGCAGCAGGCGACGTGTTCGTGCGGGTTCAGCGTGACATCCGAGAACAGAAACGAGGTGGTGAAAGTGATTCAGGAACACGCCCACGACGAACACGGAAAAGAGATGACGAGAGACGACGTGCTGGCGATGATGAAGCAGGCCTGACGAGCGCGGTCGGGCGTGGATTTTTATAGGACGGCGTAGCGATATGGGACATGGCAACATACGTTATCGGGACGAACTCGGTCCACACGAGCGCCGAAGTCTGCGACTACCTCTCACGGCGCATCGACGCCGGCGACGTGGTCCACGTCGTCAACTCCCACCCCGGCGGCGACGACACCGACAGCGAGGACGTCCGCGACGGCGAAGACGCGCTGAACGTCGTCGTCTCCCGACTCGGTGACCTCGTGGACGTAGAGACCCACCAGTACATCCGCGGCAACGACGCCGCCGACGACGTCCTCCAGTGCGCCGACGAACACGACGCTGACGAAATCGTCATCGGCATCCGAAAGCGCAATCCGACCTCGAAAATCGTCTTCGGGAGCACGGCACAGGACGTGCTGTTACACTCGAACATCCCGATGGCGGTCGTCCCGCTCGAAAAAGTCTGAGTGGCGCGCCCGAGACTGGCCGCGGCCGGCTCAGTCGCCGGCCCGGTACTCGACGAGTTCCATCTCGAACGCCGGCGTGTCGTCGCCTTCCTCCTCGTAGAACGCCACGTAGCCCGGCAGCGGGCTCTCCGGGGTGACGCAACTCTCCCAGAAGACGCTCCCGTTCGTCCGGACGACGAACGCTGCACACTCTAAGCCGGCGTAGGTCGATAGCGCTTCGACTTCGAAGCTGACGGTCCCGTTGGGGCCCGAGGACTCCCAGCTGTCGCCGACGCTGAGGGTCTCGCCGTCGACGCCGTTGTAGTACGGCGAGTCGAATCCGAGGGTGGCGACCGACCCCGACGGTGTCCCGGCGAGTTCGCCGTACACCTCGTCCGGCGGCGCGGTCACGGTCTGTTCGGTCGTCCCGTTGGGCGTGACCAGTTTCGTCCGAACCGTCACCTCGTCGTCGGTCGCGGAGACGACCTCCCACTCGTAGGTCGCGGTGCCGTCGATACTCCGACTCTCGATATCGTAGCGGTAGTACTGCCCGGCCCGGTACCGCTGGTCCCACGTTTCGTTGAACGTGACTGAGGTGCGTTCGGCGGCGTTGCCGCTCTGGTTGGCCGACTCGCCGTCGGCGGTCGTCGTCGCGTCTGTCGCGTCTGTCGTCGGTTCGGTCGCGGCCGTGGCGTCGCCGCCGACGCCGCCCCCGCACCCGGCGAGGAGAACCATGACCGCGGCGAGGAGCACTCGCGCTGCTTTGGGTTGCATACAGGACACGAGAGACCACCCGGGGTCATAATAGACACGTCAGACGGCGCGCCGCGGCGGAACGGGCGGGGGCGACCCGGTCAGTTGTCGTCGTCGGCTTCGAGCACCTTCTCGGCGAGCGTCGGCACGAACGTCCCGATGTCCGTGACCATCCCGATGGCCTGCGAGGAGCCGCGGTCGAGCAGTTGCGTGACGGTCGCGGGGTTGATGTCCACGCAGACGGTCTTGGCCGTCGACGGCAGGCAGTTGCCGACGGCGACCGAGTGCAGGAGCGTCGAGAGCATCAGCACCATGTCGGCGCGGTGGGCCTGCTCGCGGATGGCGTTCTGGGCCTCGATGGTGTCGGTGATGGTGTCCGGCAGCGGGCCGTCGTCCCGAATCGACCCCGCGAGGACGTACGGCACGTCGTGTTTCACGCACTCGTACATCACGCCTGACTCGATGAGTCCCTCCTCGACGGCCTCGGCGATGCCGCCGGCGCGGATGACCTCGCTGATGGTGTAGATGTGGTGTTTGTGGCCCTTTCGGGGGTGTTCCATCGTCTCCATGTCCATCCCGAGGGAGGTGCCGTACAGCCCGCGTTCGATGTCGTGGGTGGCGAAGCCGTTGCCGGCCGAAATCATGTCCACGTAGCCCTCGCGGACGAGTTCGGCGAGGGCGTCGCCGCCGCCGGAGTGGATGAGCGCCGGCCCGGCGACGACGAGGACGTTCCCGCCGTCGGCTTTGGTCTCGCGGAGCGCCTCGGCGACCTCGCCGATGAGCGACTCCGAGGGGCGCTCCGAGGAGACGCCGCCCTGCATGAACCCGAAGGGACCGGAGGCGTCGCGGGGGCGCTCCGGCGGCTTGACGCGAATCCCCGCCTCGTCGGTGACGACGAGGTCGCCCTCCTCGATGCCGTTGAGGACCTTCGTGTAGGCCCGCGGGCCGTCGTCGGTCTCCTCGACGACTATCGCACAATCCATCTCGATGTCCTCGACCGGGAGCCACTCGCCTTGATACCGAACGTCGGTCGGGTGGTTCGTCGTCGAGTAAAAGCCCACGGGGACGACCCGGTCGGCCGGCGAGGCCTCGACGCGGGCGTCGACGGGGTCCGTGAGGTTCGCGCCGATTTGGTGGAGTTCGTGCAGTATCTCCTGGAGCGTCTCGCGGTCGTCCGCGGACACCGACATCCGGCAGTAGGAGGGCTCGTCTTTCTGCCGGCCGACGTCGAACTGCTCGACGTCGAAGTCGCCGCCGAGGTCCATCACGATGCCCATGGCCTGTTGCATCATCCCCGAGTCGATGATGTGACCGTCGAGTTCGACCGTGCGCGTGAACGTCATCGATAGAGAGACGGGGAAGGCGGCAAAGTGGGTTACGGACGCGCGGACGGGGCGACGCTGAGAAAAGCCGGGGTCGGTCGGCGTTCAGTTCGGGTCGGGCTCAGAGGAAGAAGCTCTTGAACGTGTTGGCGACGGTCCAGACGACCTGGTCGACGGGGTGGCCCCGCTCGCCGTTGACGCGGATGCGGTCGTCGGAGAGGGCGCTTCGCACCTCGGCCATCGGCTCGGGCGACTCGGCGATGGTTTCGAGCGTCTCTCGGTCCGTCGTGATTCGGGTCGACGCCTCGCTGTCGGGGCCGGTCGACAGGTCCTCGATTCGCATGTCGTCTCGCACCGACGCGGAGAACACCCGAGTCTCGCCCCCGTCTTCGACGTAGACGTTCACCGTTCGCCCCGCGACGAGACTCCGGGCGAACGAGACGTCTAACTCTTCGACGTTGTCGTTGTACAGCGCGACCCCCTCTTCGAGGAGCCGTTGTGTGTCGGCGTCGCTCGGCGTCTCCGACTCCTGTGCGACCACCGGCGCGGACGCGGCCACCGTGACGAGCGCGACGGCGAGGAACAACGAGACGAGACGGGTGGATGTGGACATTTCTGTGTGGTATAGGCCTGCCGAGGTCATAATGGTTCGCGCGAGCGTTCAACGGATTGACGACTTCCGTCAGCGAACCGTTCGGAGGAACGACAGGAGATGGCCGAACGTCTGTTCGAACGCCCGGTCGTAGTGGTCGAAGTGACCCACGGGGAGTTCGACGAGCGTCGCGTCCGGAAGTTCGTCCGCGAGGGCGGCGACCGCGTCGGCGGGCGCGAGGTCGTCGCGAGTTCCCGAAACGAGGAGCGCCGGGCAGGTGACCGCGTCCGGGTCGGGAAGCGCTCGGTAGCGAAGGAACGAGAGGAACAGCCGAGCGGGCGTCTCGTCGCGCCACGCGCTCCCCGGGGGCACGAGGTCGCGGTAGGCGGCGCGCACGCCGGGGTCCTCGAAGACGGCCATCGACGAGCCGTCGCCGACGACCGGGACGCGATACGGACCCAAAAGCCGCGACTGGAGTCTGTCGCGGACGCCGGCCGCGAGTGCGGCGAGCGCGCCTTTGACGCCGCGTCCCCGCGTGACGGCTTTCCCGTCGAGCATCGGATTCTGGGCGACGACGGCGGCGACGCGACCGTCTTCGGCCGCTGCGCGGAGGGCGTAGCCGCCGGAGAGCCCCGCACCCCAGAGGACGAGCGAGCGGGAGTCGATTTCGTCGCGCCCGCGGAGCCCCGAGAGCGCGGCGTGCCAGTCGGCAATCTGCGAGTCGGGGTCGACGAGGTTCCGGGGCTCGCCGTCGGAGTCGCCGGTGTGTCGGTAGTCGAAGAGGAACGCCGCGTAGCCAGCCTCGGCCAGTCGCTCGGCGTAGGGTCGAAGTCCGAAGCGACGCTCCGCGGCGAGTTCGCCAGCCATGACGACTACCGGCGGCGACTCGACGCCGTCGGGTCGGTAGAGCCAGCCCGCGCAGTTCGTCCCCTCGCTCTCGAACGTCAGCGCGACGCGCGAGTACTCGAAGTGCGAGGGCCGACGCGGGCCGCGCGCGGCTGGCGGCTCGCCGCGGTGACGCCACGCGCTCACGCGTCGCCCTCCTCGTAGAGGCTGTCGAGGACGCGCTGGGACAACTCCTCGTCGTCGAGCGCGTAGCCATTGTACGCTCGAATCCAGTCGGCTTCGAGCGTCCACGTCGCCTGCACGTCGCCCTCGCTTCGGAGCACCGTCGCCTCGACGGTTCTCGGGTCGAACTCGTCGTCGCGGGCGAGTTCGAGGAAAGCCGTGACCGCGCGGCCCACTTCGCCGTGATCGGGTTCGACGTCCGGGAACGCCGTGAGATACGTCAGCGAGACGGCGTCGTCGAGCGAGACCGATTCGACGCTGATGCCGTTGCCGCGGAGCGCCTCCTCGACGGCGGTCGCCGGTTCGAGGTCGTTCATACCACGCGATACGACTGCCGGCGGCTAAACGTTTGCCGCGAGACAGAACGACGTGCGGGTCCGACCGACGGCGTCGCGCCGGGTCGACAGGGACGAACCGGGTCAGTCCGCGCTCGCGTCGGCCCGGCGAAGCGCGTCGTGGAGCGAAAACAGCGGCTCGATGTCGCCGGCGGCGTAGTCGACGAGGAGTCGAGTGAGTTCGGCGTGCGTCCGCGTGTGGTCGAGTTCCGCGACGACGCCCTCGACGTACGCCTCGCCCAGCGCCTCGCCGACGTGCGCGCCCTTGACGTGGTCGGCCTCGACGCCGAGGCGGTCGAGGTAGCCCGCCGGGAGGTCGTAGTCGTCGTACCAGACGGTCGGCTGGTCGACGCCCGCCTCCTTGCACGCCTTCCACAGCGCCGGGATGTCGCGGTTCGGCCGGACCGCCTCCGGGTACGCCTCGGCGGCGAGCGTCCCGAGGTCGACGTGGTCCGCGAACAGCGCGTCGATTCGACGCGGCGCGTCCGTCCAGACGCCGGCGTCGGCGACGCGGTCGGCCCACGCGCGGAGGTGGTGTTCGTCGAAGTACTCGCCGTTGTAGGTGACGACGCCCTCGCCGCCCGCGCCGCGGGCCTCGCACCACTCGACGACCCGCCGGAGGAGGTCGGCCGTGTGGGCGAGCGACCAGTCGCCGTCGCGGAGGAGCACCTCGACGTCGACGGTAGCGTCGTCGCCGGCGCGGTGGCCGAGACCGACGGCGACCAACTCGAAGTCGTCGGTGTTCCGGAAGTCGCTCGGCTGACCGTTCGGGCTTGCCGTCTCGATGTCGACCGCGAGTCGCCCCTCGTGCATACCCCGCTGTTCCGCCGGCGGGAGTCAAAAGTGGCCGGATTATCCGGCAAGCCGGGCGGTCCGAGACGAACGCGCCGCTATCCGGTCGAGCGCGGCAGAAATGAAGTGAAGTGGAAGTGACGTTCGCCGCGGGTGTGCGGCGGCAGTCGAGCGCGTCGGGACCCGGCTCGCTACTCGGAGCCGAACATGTTGCGCATCATCGGGTGCATCTCCATGAGCTGTTCCTCCGCGATCTCCTCGTACAGCTTGTACGTGATGGAGACCGTAAGGAGCAGCCCCGTCCCGGAGACTGCGCCGATGGTGCCGAGCATGTTCGCCATGACGGCGAGCAGGCCGACGAGCGCGCCACCGATGACGGTCACCTGCGGGATGTACCGCTCCATGACCTTCTCGATGACCTGCGGGTTACGGCGGAAGCCGGGAATCTGCATCCCGGAGTTCTGAATCTGCTGCGCGGTCGATTCCGGACCCATGCCCGTCGTCTCGACCCAGAAGATCGCGAACACCGCGCCACCGACGATCATGAAGATCAGGTCGATGAGCACGCGGATGGCGATATCGAGCGGGTCGGCCGACGTGAGTCCGAGGAACCACATCCAGTCGGACCGCGACTGGATGGGCGCGAGATAGTAGAACAGGCCACCTGTGACCTGTCCGCTCGTGTACTGGCCGAGCCACGCTGGCATGCCGACCCACGAGGAGTTGAGGAAGCGCCCGAGGAACTGGATGTTCGCCTGCAGGGCGCGAACGAGGATCATCGGCAGGACGCTCGCATAGATGAGCTTCACCGGGAAGCGGCCGCGGGCACCCTTCACGCGGGCGTGCGAGAGGGGAATCTCGACGCGGACGCTCTCGGCGTAGACGACGATGCCGAAGATGAGCAACGTCGTAATGAGCGCGAGCAGCTGTCCCTGACCGAGGAAGACCGTCGATAGCAGGTCGGTCGGCGAGGCCGGCAGTTCGATGGCACCGGTGATGATGCCGATCCACGTCGCGAAGAAGCCCGACGTGCCGCCGAGGCCCTGCCAGCTGAACAGCCCGCCGACGAGCTGTTGGCTGACGCCGGCGATAATGAACAGGCCGACCCCGGAGCCGACGCCCCACTTGCTGACGATCTCGTCCATGAATAGGATGAGGACGCCACCGACGGCGATCTGCGCGAAGATGAGTCCCTTCACGCCGACCGTGCCGATACCGAGCGATGTCGCTACGGCCTGGTCGGCCGGCAGGAAGTTGCCGGCGAACACCATCGGCAGGCCCGTCAGGCAGATCATGACCCCGACGAGCAGCTTCTGCAGTCCCTGATAGAGGACCTGATCGCGCGGGTTGTTGTCCGTGTCGAGCCCGAGCAGGTCAGCACCGCCGAGCAGTTGTAGAACGATGCTCGCGGTGACGATGGGACCGATGCCCAGCTGGAGCACCGAACCCTGCTGGCCGGCCAAGATGGACCGGAACTGACCGAACAGGTCGTTCGCGGTCGCGGCGTCGAGGCCGAACAGCGTCACGTTCGTCAGGAAGAAGTACAAGACGAGAATGCCGCCGGTCCACCCGAGCTTCCGGCGGAACGGAACGTGTCCCTCCGGTCGGGCGACTGCGGGCATCCGCGAAAGCACTGGTTCGGCGGCGTCCTTCCATCCCATGATTTATTCCTCGTCGTCTTCGTCGGCGTCGGCCGATTCCTCGGCTTCAGCCGCTTCTTCCGCGCGTTCGGAGAGTTCGGCGTCGCCGCCGGCCTCTTCGATGAGTTCGACGGCACCGGCCGTGAAGGCGTCGGCGACGACGTGCAGTTCGTTGCGGACCTGCCCGCCGCCGAGCACCTTCACGACGTCCGCTTCCCAGCCGTCCTCGGCCACGTCGCGGGCGTCGATGACGTAGGTGTCGCCGTCCTTCTCGGCGACTCCGTCGGCCGCGAGGAGCGCCGCGTCCTCGTCGAGCTTCTGGACCTTGACTTCAGCGATGTCGTCCTGCAGGACATCCGGTCGCTTGAAGCCGTGCTTGCCGAGCGGCTCGTAGTTGTGGAACTCGTGTTTGTCGCGTCCGGCGCGGCCGCGACCGCCGCGGTGACCGGCACCGCGTCGGTTCTTGTGCGTACCGCCGCTGTGCGTGCGGGAACCGCGTTGGCGTCGCTTCTTGGACGTCATCGCATGTCCTCCAGGAGTTCGTCGATCTGTTCGGTGCTGTGCTTACCGAGCTGGCCGCCTTCCTTGGTGACGTGCTTCTGTCCGCGGTGGCCGCCGCGCGGCGGGTGCAGACGGAGCACGGGGGAGACGCCCTGCTCTCGCAGCGTCGTCTCCTCGTCGACGATGGCCTGCGCGAGCGCAGCCACGTCGTCGTAGTCGGTGTTCTCGGAGACCCACTCGTCGGTGATGTCGCCGTCGCCCTCCTCGGGCTCGGCGCGCGTGCTGATGAGGGTCTCGACGACGTCGACGCTCGGCTCGCCGTGCGCGACGAAGTCGTTGACCTTCGAAATCATCCCGCGGTAGGCGTCGGTCTCGGGCACGAACGTCGCGTGGTTCACGCGGTGGATGTTGAGCATCGTGAGCGTGTCGCGGATGTCCTGTGCGATGTTGACCTCACCGCGAAGCTGAACGATAGCCTGCATTATTCGCGCACCTCCTGACGGACTTCACGAGCGCGCCGCGGCGTGCGGGACTGCGACGCATTCTTGAGCGCGTTGTAGGTCGCCTTCGCGAGGTTGACCGTGGTCCGGGTGTTCCCGTCGCTCTTGGTCCAGGCGTCCTGGACGCCGGCGAGTTCGAGGATGTTCCGGACGGTCTCTGCGGCCGCGAGGCCGAGACCCTGCGGGGCGGGGATGATACGGACCGTCACGGAGCCGGCCTTCCCCTCTGCCTTGCGCGAGAGGGAGTTGAGGCCGCCTGCGCGGTCTTCCCACGACCCGGAGCCGCGGTCTACCTTGATGATGTTCAGTTTCGCCACCTCGATGGCTTTCTGGATGGCACCGCCGACCTGGTCGTCGCGGGCCTCAGCGTAGCCGAGGTAGCCGTCACGGTTCCCGACTGCGACGACACACCGGAACTTCACCCGGCGGCCGGAGTCGGTCATGCGCTGGACCATGTTGATGTCGAGCACCTCGTCGTCCAGTCCGGGAAGGAGCTGGTCGACGAGCTGGGGTTCCTTGAGCGGAAGTCCCGTCTCGAGCGCCTGGTCCATCGACGTGACGTCGCCGTTCTGCACCATGCGGCCGAGCCGCGTTCGCGGCTCCCAGCCGTTGTTATTGCTGCTCATTCGTCCTCCTGAAGGTTCCCGAGCACTTCGTCGAAGTGGTCGGGGAGGTTCGTGGCATCGAACTCTCCACTGTAGAGCGGCTCGTCGAGCTGCTCTGCGTACTCTGCGATGTGGACACCGCGGTTGCGGTCCCAGTCAGCGAGTACTGCGTCGTTGTGGGGAATTTCGAGGCCAGCGTCGATAGCACCCTCCTGCACCGCGAAGACCTTGTTTCCGGGCGTGGCCGTGTTGAGGCCGATGTCGAGGACCGCTTCCTCGACGCCGGCGGCCAGCGCCCGCTTACCTGCCAGATACCCCGTGAGGTACGCGCTCGGGAGGTTGCCCGTGGGGGCTTCCCAGCCGTACTCGTCGAGGTCGGCAGAGGTCGCTGCAGCGTGGGTCTCGTCGCCCTGCGGGCCCGGAGTGACCAGCTGCGCCCTGACGTGCTTGTTGCTCACGCGAGCGACAAGGCGGGGCTTGCCCGATTTCAGCAGGCGCAACCTTTGATGGTAATCGGTCCGGACTTCGCGGCGACGCCGCATCGGAACCTTGTATCGTGGTCCGGTCGCCATTATTGAATCTCCACCTGGTAGTTGTTCTGAATGTATGCTTCGAGCCGGTCCACGCTATCGAATTCGCCACCGGACGCCTTGTTGTAGAGCGTGCGGTACTGGGAACGGTCGAGCGTTCCGTCCTCGCGAAGCTCCTTCAGGCGACGGCGCTGGGCGCGGATTCGGCTGACCCATGCGTCTTTCTTGTTCTGTCGAGCGCCGGAACGACCCTTGCGGGAGCCGGCACCCTTGCGGTGGCCGTAGGAACGCTTGGCGGCGCGCTCGCGTGCGCGACCTTTCGAGTTGCCCTTGGCGTCCTTGGCGCGAATCGTGCCCTCGTCGACGAGTTCACGGATGTCTTCGCGCGTGATGGCCTCCGCGATTTCGGCCTGTTCTTCGGGGTCGAACCACACTCGGCTCTTGCCGACGTCGAGGACATCGGCCGCCATTCGCTTCTGCGCTTTGAGGTCCGTCATCAGTTATCCACCTCGACTTCGACGTAGGTGGGGTTGAGGACGCGAATCTCGCGGTCCTCACACGCTTCCTCGATGCGCTCGCGCTTGCGCGCGCCGACCGAGGAGGCGATACGAACTGCCTGCGTATCGCCGTCGATGCCTTCGAGGTCGTCCGTGTTGAACACGCGGACCTCTTCGAAGCCCGACGGGTGAAGGCCGCGGGCGGCCTTCGGCGTGCGGTAGCCCGCCTCGACCTTGGCGCCCTTGCCCTTGATTCCGATACGCTGTTTGGAGAGACCACCACGGGGGCGACGCCACGACGTGGGCGTGCGCTTCTTCTTGTGGTAGTCCTGCCGGTTGAACTGCGGCTTGCCCTCGCGGCGCTTCTGCGCCAGGGCTTCCGCGGTTTCGTCGTCGAGCTGGGGCTTCTTGTCCGCGTGACCGCGGGGCTGAAGCTCCGTCTCGACCTCTTCGGCTTCCTCTTCCTCAGGCTCGGCTTCGGACTCGTCTTCGACTTCGGCCTCGGCCTCGTCGGAGACCTCGAGGCCACCGACATCGGCTTTGATACGCGCGGCGAGCGCGTTCCCGATGCCGTCGACCTCGGCCAGTTCGGACTGGCTCGCGGCCTGTACGTCGTCGACGCTCTCGAAGCCGGCTTCGCGGAGCGCGTCGGCCTTCGACGGGCCGACGCCGCTGATGTCTTCGAGTTCGGTGATTTCTTCCGACATTAGGCATCACCAGTCTGCGGTTTCTGGGTGATGTACACGCCGTCGGTGAACACGCGAGTGTCCTTGTCCTTGACGCGGGTGAGTTGTTCGATGTCGGCGGCGGTCTGCCCGACGTCCTCCTTGTTGGAGCCCGTCAGGGTGAGTTCTTCGCCGTCGACCTGTACGTCCGTGTCGCCGCGAATCTGCGCTCGTCGCGGGGACTTCTCGCCGAGGAAGTTCTTGATGACCACGTCGCTGCCTTCCACGCTGACCTGCATCGGGAAGTGAGCGTAGTGGACTTCCATCTTGTACTCCCACCCCTCGGTCGCGCCGTGAAGCATGTTGTTCACGTGGCTCTCGAAGGTACCGATGGTCGCGTTGGTCTTCGCGTTCTCGACGTCGCTCTCGATGACGACAGCGCCGTCTTCGGCAGAGACCGAGACGTTCGGGTACCAGAGGCGCTTGGTGACGCTTCCGTTGGGGCCCTCGATGGTGAGCTCGAGGTTTTTGACCTCGGCGGATACCTCGTCCGGGATTTCGATTTCTATTCGGCTCATTGTACTAGTAGACGTAGGCGATGATCTGGCCACCGATGCCCTTCTCGCGGGCCTCGTAGTGGCTCATGACGCCGTGGCTCGTCGTGACGATGAGCGCGCCGTAGTCACGGGCGGGGAGGAATCGCTTCTCCCATTTCTCGAAGTCGTCGGCTCCGGCGGAATACCGGGGCTTGACGACGCCACAATCGTTGATTGCGCCTTTCAGTTCAACCTCGAACAGACCGGCCTTGCCGTCGTCGACGAACTCGAAGCCGTCGATGTACCCGCGGTCGTAGAAGACCTCGAGGACGGAGCCGATGATGTTGGAGGCGGGCTGGATCTCGTGGGACAGGTGTCCGACGCTCTCGGCGTTGTCCACACCGGAGAGCGCGCTACTGAGTGGGTCGTTGTCAGCCATTGCTTATCGGTACTTCTTGAATCCCATCTCGCGGGCGATCTCTCGGAAGCACTGGCGGCACAGGTTGATGTCGTACTTGCTGACAAGTCCCTGTTTTCGACCGCAGCGCCGGCACTCGTTCTCCTGGCCGGTGCGGCGGGACGCGTGCTCGCCCGTCTGTTCTGTTTCGCTATCGCTCATTCTTCAACCTCCACGTCGAACGTGGACTCGATGAACGCGACGGCGTCCTCGACGGTCATCCGGTGGGACGACGGAATCTGTCGAGAGTGCTTGTCGCGCTTTTTCACTCGGTAGCCGGGGCGGACGAGGTTGACCGTCACGTCCAGCCCGTAGATACCGATCTGCGGGTCGTACTCCTGGCTCGGGAACTCCGTGTGCTCTTCGACGCCGAAGCCGAAGTTACCGGTCTCGTCGAACGACGAGACAGAGAGGTCCGCGATGGGGAGTGCGGTTTCGAGGAACTCGACGGCGGTGTCACCGCGAAGGGTGACCTTCGCGCCGACGGGTTCGCCGCGGCGAACGCCGAAGTCCTGGGAGGCGCGGCCGGAGATCGTGCGAACGCTCTCCTGACCGGTGATCTCTTCGAGGATGTCTTCGGCCTTGGCGAGTTCGCGACCACCTTCGCCGACGCCCATGTGGACGACGACCTTCTCGATGCGCGGGTCGCGCATCTCGTGGAAGTCAGCCTCGCTCATTCGTCATCACCGCCGTCAGCAGCCTGACGTGCTTCGGACTCGTCGTCCGAACCCGTGAAGTTCTCGTCGATGACGACGACGTACTGTTCGACCGTCTCGAACTCGCCGTCTTCGGTCTCGACGACAACGGAGTTGTTCCCGCTGCCGGGCGTGACGATAATCTCGGTGATTTCGCCGATTTCGCCGGAGTGCCGCCCGTTGACGGCCGTGACGAGCGCGCCTTCCTCGTAGGGGAAGTGCGCGACGACGTCCTTCGTCTCGTTGTCGACGACGATGGAGTCCTTGCCGCTGTACTCCGAGGCGTCCTCGACGACGAGGGTCGCACCGTCGTGGAGCGTCAGCTGGAAGTCACCGCCGGTGACCTGCGTCTTGCTCACGATCTTGCCGAGACGGCTGGATGCCGAGTCGGCGTCGATGGGCGTCAGCGCCAGGCGGCCTCCCTCGTCGGGGAAGACGCGGTAGTACTCTTCTCGCTGGACGAACGCCAGGATGTCGAACATCCCGATGGGACGGCGGACGTCGGAAGCCACGTTGCCGTTGACCAGAATGCTCTGGTGGTTGAGGGCGTACTGGGCCTCCTTCTTCGAGTCCACGTAGCCGAGCACGTCGCGCAGGACGATGAGGAGGGGAACCCCCTCTTCGCCGTGCGGACCCGCTCCGGCCTTGACCGTGAACGTGCCTGTCTTGCGCTCGACCGGCCAGGACTTCGGTACGGACAGTCGCTTCTGGTGTCGAGTCATTCGTTATCCTCCTTGAGTCGGGCCTCGCGCACGTCGTCTTCGAGGTCCAGTTCCGTCACGCGGACGTTACTGGCCTGAAGGGGGCGTGGGACCTCCTCGCCGTCGGCTTTCTCAACGACGACACCGTCGACGTAGATGACGGCGTCGGTGAGGTCGACCTCGGTGACTTCGCTTTCTTCGCCGGCGAAGTCGCCGCGGAGCACCTCGACCGTGTCGCCCGCGTTGACGCGGACGTTACGGCTGCCGTACTCCTCGCGGAGGTCGGCCGACAGCGGTGCGCGGACCTGCTTTTGCCGCTCGTGGAGCGGCGCGTCGCGAATCTGGGTTCGCTGTTTGCGCGGTTGTCGAGTCATACTATACAATCATCGTAGCCGTCGATGCGATACTCCCGAAGCGCTCGGCGACTTCGCGTGCGACGGGACCCTTGATTTCGGTCCCGCGAGGCTCTTCCATCTCGTCGATGATGACGGCGGCGTTGTCCTCGAACTTCACACGCGTGCCATCGGGCCGGCGGATGGATTTCCGCTGGCGGACGATGACCGCTTCGAGCACCTGGCGGCGCATCTCGGGGGTACCTTTGGTGACCGAGACGGTCACCTTGTCCCCGATGCCTGCCTTGGGGTGGCGGTTCTTCGTGCCGGAGTAACCCGCGACGCTGATAATCTTCAGTTCACGAGCGCCGGTGTTGTCGGCGCACGTGACAAGCGAGCCACGGGCGACACCCTTGGTGATGTCCGCTTTGAGCGCTTCCATCACTCGTCACCTCCCATAATCTCGACGACGACGTGAGATTTCGTCTTCGAGAGAGGTCGGGTCTCCGCAATCGTTACTTCGTCACCGACAGCGACGTCGTCGAGCACGCCCGGCACGTGTGCCGGGATGCGGGAACGTCGCTTCATGTAGCGGTCGTACTTCGGAACGAATACGTCGTACTCCCGCTCGACGATGACGGTCTTTGCCATGTCCGTCGAGACGACTGTCCCCTCCAGGGTCTGACCCCGGACGGAGAGCGAGCCGTAGAACGGACATTTTTCGTAGTCGTAAGCCTCGGAATCGTCAGGTTCCGGAGGCATTGGAACGTCAAGTCCTATCGCCATTTCGAGTCACCTGTAGTTTCGGTGCGCAGGGCGGGTCGTGAGAGCAGTTGTGCGCCATCCACCGTAACGTAGGCCACGCCCTCGCAATTCCCCGAAGGGGAAGCCGCCGATGATGAGTCGGCGAGCCGATCAGACTGACTGGCATCAAATCCGCCAGTAGTATCCGACCGAAGTTTGGACGCGGTCCCCGACGCCTTCGTAGCGTCGGCGGCTTCATCTGTACGCGGAATCGCAAATTCGAAGGTCGCCCCTCGCTTTGGCACCTGCCGCACCCGAGACCCGTCGTCGACCATGAACGTGTGCATCGTCTCGACGACGATGCGACCGGCTATCCCGACGAGGTCGGGGTTCGCCGCGTCGACGACCTCCACGTGGAGGCCGTTGAGTTCGTGTCGCGTGAGGGTCTCGGGTGTCAGTGGCATTATTCTTCGTCGAGGTCGCCTTCTTCGCCCTGAATCGTCTTGATTCGGGCGATGGTCTTTTTCAGTTCAGAGACGCGGCCGGGGTTCTCCGGCGCGCCACCCGCGGCCTGCACGGCCTTCGCGTTGAGCAGCTCCGTTTCGAGCTCTTCGAGCTCGGCGGTGCGCTCTGCGGGCGTCATGTCGCGAATCTCTTCGGTGTAGAGGATCGCCATTTATTCTTCCTCCGTTTCGTCGTCGTCTTCGTCTTCCATCTCCGCGACGAGGTCGGCCGCCTCTTCGGCGACGTCTTCGTCGAGTTCTTCGTCGTCGTCGACGACCTCCTCGACTGCTTCGTCTTCCTCGTCGTCGGCTTCGTCGTCGACGACTTCTTCTTCGACCGCTTCGGCGGCCGCTTCCTCGACGACGTCTTCGTCGACTGCGTCCGTCTCGGCGTCGGCGTCGGCGTCCTCGGAGACGTCCGGAACCTCTTCCGGCTCCTCTTCGAGGAGGTCCTCGACGCTCTCGGTCTCTTCGATCTGTTCGACCGCGTCGGGGTTGGCGTCTTCCTCGACTTCGAAGTCGTCGGGGAGTCGCGCACCCGGCGGGATGATTTTGACCGTCACGCCGATGGTGCCGAGCTTCATGACTGCGACGCCCTGGCCCTCGTCGACGATCTCCTGTGCGGGCTCGCCGTTGTGCTTGATGTAGCCGCGGTTGAACTTCTCCACGCGGGAGCGAGCGCCCGTGACCTTGCCGGAGAGGACGATTTCGGCGCCGAGTGCGCCGGCGTCCATGATGCGGTCGATGGTCGTGTGACCCGCCTTACGGAAGTACCAGCCGCGCTCGAGCGCGTTGGCGAGGCGGTCGGCGACGATTCGGGCGTTGAGGTCCGGCTCGTCGACTTCCTGCACGTCGATCTGGGGGTCGTCGAGGTTGAATCGCTCCTCGAGTTCGCGGGTGACCTTACGGATGTTCTTCCCGCCTTTCCCGATGACCATCCCGGGCTTTTCGGCCTTGAGCACGATTTGGGTGCCCATCGGCGTCTTGGCGACGTCCATGCCGCCGTAGCCCGCTCGACCGAGCTCTTCCGCGAAGAACTCGTCGATTTGGGACCGCTGCAGTCCGTTCTCGATGAATTGGTGTTCGTCAGCCATTATTCCTCGACCTCTTCGATGATGAGTTCGACGTCACAGATTGGGGTGTTCCACGGGTCCGCCCGACCGAAGGCGCGGGGCTTGCGACCCTGACGCTCGCCGACCTTGTGGGCGGCGACGTGCTTGATCTCCATGGCCGGTCCGTCGAAGCCCTGTTCGGTCGCGTTGTTGCGAACGTTTTCGAGGAGTTCGAGGAACGCCTTGGACGCCTTCTCGGGGTACCGTCCCGCGTCCCAGCCGTCGATGTCGCTTCGGTGACCGACGCCGGAGTTGTGCTGCTTGAACGGAACCGACCGCTCGCCGTCGATGACGGCTTCGAGGTACTCCTCTGCGTCGGCGACGGGCATCCCCTTGATGGCGCGGGAGATGGCCTTGCTGTGCTTGATGCTGATGGGCCGGTCCCGGAGCATACCCTTGGCCGTGGTGTCCGGGTCGGCCTCGACGCTGTAGTTGATTCCCATGGTTTACTTGAGGGGCACGAACTTCGAAGACCGGGTCGCGCCGATACCGGCCTGACCGTGCTCGACCGAGCTACGGGTCAGCTGGAACTCGCCCAGGTAGTGGCCGATCATCTCGGGCTGAATCTGGGTGCGCTCGAACTCCTGACCGGTGTAGACGGCGAAGGTGAGACCGACGAATTCGGGGAGAATCGGCATGTCGCGCAGGTGCGTTCGAATGGGCGCGTTAGCCGTCTCCTCTTCCGTCTTGTCCTGAGCCTTCGCGAGCAGCTTCTCGTGCTCGGCCGACAGGCCTCGGGTGATGGTTCGCCGCTGACGAGCGGGGAGCAGTTCCGCGACCTCGTCGAGCTCCATCTCCTGCAGCTCGTCGAGCGTGTAGCCGCGGTAGGTGAACTCACCTTCGCGGCCGGTGCGGTATTGCGTACTCATGGTTACTTACCTCCCTTGCCACCGCGACCGGTGCGTTTGGAGGCGATGTCACCGACCTTCCGGCCCGGCGGAGCGTTCCGCGAGACGGACTTCGGCTGACCGGGGTGCTGCCGGCCGCCGCCACCGAACGGGTGGTCGACGGCGTTCATAGCAACACCACGCACGCGCGGCCACTTGATACCGCGCGCTTTCATCTTGTGGTACTTCTTCCCTGCCTTGACGAACGGCTTCTCCGTGCGGCCGCCACCGGCGACGACGCCGATGGTGGCTCGACAGTTGGGGTTGAGGCGCTTGACCTCGCCCGACGGGAGCTTCACGATAGCGACCTTGCGGTCGTGCGAGAGCAACTGCGCGCTCACGCCGGAGGCGCGGGCGAACTTCCCGCCGTCGCCGGGCTGGTGCTCGACGTTACAGACGGGAACACCCTCGGGAATCTCGGCGAGCGGCAGCGTGTTGCCGGGCTTGATTTCGGCGGAGACGCCGATCTGAAGCTCTTCGCCGACGCTGATGCCCTCGGGCGCGAGAATCATGCGCTGTTCGTCCTCGAACTCGACGAGGGCGATGGGCGCGCTGCGTGCGGGGTCGTGCTCGATGCCGACGACCGTTCCCGAGATGGTGTCTTTGTCTTCGGACTTCTTGTGCGACAGTTCGGCCTTGTAGCGGTGCGACGGCGCCCGGAACGTGGACGTACCGCGACCGCGACGCTGGCCCTGAATTCGGCGTCCCATGGTTAGAACACCCCGATACGCGACGCGACTTCCTGCGCGTCGTCGTCTTCAGAGAGACGAACTGTTGCTTTCTTTTTGCCTTTCATCGTGACCTGCGTGTTGACCTTCTCGACGGCCACGTCGTAGCGCGACTCGACTTCCGACTTGACGTCGGACTTGGTCGAGTCGATGTGGACGATGAACTGGAGCTTGTTGTCGAAGTCCATCTGGTTCATCGCCTTCTCCGTGACCAGCGGGTGTTCGATGATGCTCATCGTTCTGCGACCTCCTCGAGCGCGCTCTCGGTGAAGAGGGTGAGACGACCGGCGTGGGTGCCGGGCGCGAGGTCCTCGGCGGAGACGTTCGCCGCGGTGGCGACGTCGACGCCGGCGAGGTTGCGAGCCGCCTTCGAGGGCTCGTCGGCCGTCACGAAGAGGATGGACTTCGGACGGGTGTACTTGCGACCGCGGAGCTTGCCCTGGCCGCTCTTGACCTTCTTGTTCTCCTCGGAGCGCTCGATGTCGTCGTAGACGCCGAGCGACTGCAGGAGGTCGACGACCTCCTGCGTCTTGACGAGGTCCTCGAAGTCGTCGGAGACGACGAGGGGGAGCTCGACGTCGTCGTCGAAGCGGTGACCGCGCTCGGCGACGAGCTCGGAGTCCGTCGTGGCGGCGAGCGCCGAGCGGACGGCGAGCTTACGCTCCTTCGTGTTAATCTCCTTCCCCTGGTCCTTCTCGGCCTTCGGCGGGTGAGCGCGACGGCCGGAGACGGCGTGCGGGACGCGTCGGGCGACGCCGTTCTGGCGTGGGTCGTGGGACATCCCACGGCCGCTGCCCATGGACTCTGCCGGGGTTCGAAGTCCGGCGTAGGGGTCGGCACCGTACGGCTGTTTTCGGTTTGCCTGCGCGGCGATGACGGCACGCTTGATGAGGTCCGGACGGTAAGCCGTCTCGAAGACCTCGGGCAGGTCGATGCTGCCCGCGTCGTCGCCGTTCAGGTCTCGGATAGTTGCCTGCATGGTTTAACCCTGGTTCGATGCGGTAGAGACGTAGCGCACCTCGGGGTCGAGGCGCGGCTGGTCGTTCGGCCGGATGGCCGGGCGGAACCGCAGAAGGCGCTTGTTGGGGCCCGGCAGCGAGCCCTTGATGAGCGCGTACGAGCCGTCGACCTCGCCGTAGTTGACGAAGCCACCTTCGACGGAGGCGTCGTCGCCCTCACCGAGGTCGATGAGGCGCTTGTTGAGCTCGGTGCGCTGGTGGTAACCAGTCTGGCCGAGCTGCGGAACCGTAGAGCGGACACGGGACGGGTTCCAGGGGCCGAGGTTGCCAATACGGCGTCTCCAGCCCTGGCGGGCGTGCTTGCCCTTACGCTTCTGGACGCCCCATCGCTTGACGGGACCCTGCGTACCCTTACCCTTCGTGACACCCGCGGCGTCGAGGTACTCGCCGGCGCGGAACACGTCGGACATCTCGTGTTCGCCGCCCTCGGCAACGAGGTCGAGGGCGAAGTCGGCGCGCTCCACCATGGAGCCGCCACCGACGCGAGTCTCCATCACGTCGGGCTTCTTCTTGGGCACGTTCGCGAGCTCGGAGGGCACCGTGTGCGTGATGACGCGGAGGTCATCGACTTCGCCGGCCTCGACGGCCTCGCGAAGCGCGTCGGCGTCCGAGTCGAACGTGTCTTCTGCCGGCAGGTCGAGGACGCGGTCGAGTTCGTCGTGGAACTCGCCCGCCCAGACCTCGGTCTGCGGCTTCATACCGTACGGCGTCTGCTCGTAGGCGCGAAGGGCGACGGCGCGCATCGGCGGCGTCTCGACGACGGTCACCGGGACGGACTCCTCCATTCCTTCGCGGGGGGAGTCTGCCTCGTCGTTGACCATCATCACGTGGGTCATACCGGCCTTGTAACCGGCGAAGCCCTGCAGCGCGGGGGAGCCGTCGTCGGACGGCCACGACTTGATGCGTGGAACCTCCTTGACTGCTCGCTTGCGCGGGCTGAAGCCCATCGAGCCTTTTCGTGGTCTGCTTGGTTGTGGCATGGATTCACTCCGTGAGTGTCAGGGGAGAGAGGGAGGCGAACATCGCTTCCTCCGTTCGCACGACCTCGCTGCCCTGTCGCGGAATCGTATTGAGCCAGAGGTCGAACCCCGGACCAACGGAAGGTTCGACGTCTGCAACATCCTCGGGAGACATCCCGAGCATGTCCGGAAGCCCACGGCCCGGCGACCCGAAGACGACGGTCATGCCGCCGGCATCGGTGATGCGGGCCGTCAGGTCGTCCAATGTGGGGACCGACAGCGGTTCGCCATAGCGAGACGTGGCGATTCGCACGCCCGCATCCGGCCTGCCGAGTGCTTCCGTGAGGTCCATGCGGGATACGTCGAAGCCCGGAAGGGGCTCGTCGACGATCCGCGCACGGACCGGTTCTCGCGAAGAGATCCTGACAGCGACGCGCTCTCCCTCTGTGAGGTCCATCCCGGGAGGGACGAACAGGGAGATCGGGTGTTGCATTCCGCAATTGACCCGAACGCGGTCGTCAGGTCCGACCTCGGTCACGATTCCTTCTCGCAACGCGGGCGACTCGTCGGAGTCGTCCGCGGTCGTAGACGCCACGAGAACGGGCGGCAGGATACCAGCGTAGCGGAGTTCGTCGCGCTTGCCCCAGACCTCCTTGCGGAGGTAAGGAGGCGTCGCGGCGTACCGAAGTACGGTTTCGACGAACTCGCCGCCCCAGTTGTTCTCGCCGTCTTCGTCGGGGAAGACGACGAGTTCGTTCGCCCGGAAGACCGCCGCCGCGCGGGCGACGTAGCCGAGTTTGCGAGTTGCCTCGCGTTTGTCTTCGGCTTCCCGGACGAGTGAGGACGGCACGAGTACGCTGAGTTTCATGCCGGGTTCATCCTCGTCTCGTCTAGACTGTGGCGTTTCTACCGGGGGCCTACCTAAAAGAGTAGCGAATCCATTCTGGGGTGATAGAGCGTCCCACGACCCAGTTTGCGGGGGATTGGCGAACGTCGCGTGGTACATAATTACACGGCCGGCGACAGGTCGTCGAAGGCGAATCTCACGTGGTAGCAGGTGGCGCGCCGTCGCCCGATTTCTCCCCCGTTTCGCAAGTCTTATTTATCAACCCGACACTATCGAGTAACGCAGCAGCACGCCACGATACACACGGACTGCGCTGGTAGTGTAGTGGTATCACGTGACCTTGCCATGGTCACAACCTGGGTTCAAATCCCAGCCAGCGCACTTCCACCACATGCGTCGGTAGTGTAGTGGTATCACGTGACCTTGCCATGGTCACAACCTGGGTTCAAATCCCAGCCGACGCACTTCTACCGAACACGAACCTCCGAGGGACCGCTGTGTCTCTCGGTCTCGTGAGGTTGTGTGTGAGCCGCTGGGATTTGAACTAGCGAGCGAACGCGAGTGAGCGAGTGGAGTTCAAATCCCAGCCGACGCAGTTCTCTGACCTCAACTCAGTCAGCGACGCGCCCCCGGAAACTCTCACGATTCGTCCCGCGCCCGCCACCACCAGACCATCGCTCCCACGCCGACGACGAGGACGACGACGGCGAGCGCGTCGAGAGCGTAGTTAAGAGGCGTGCTCGTCGGCACGGTCCCGGACTGGGTCACCTGCAAGAGGGCGTACGAGAGCCACGTGAGACACATCCCGACGAGGAGAACCGTCCGCGTGCCGGAGAGCTTCCCGCGCCGATACTGTACGGCCGTGCCCGCGAGGAGCAACAGGTACGCGACGAGCAGGGGAACGCCCCCGAGGTCGGCGAGCACGCTCATCATTCGGTCGGGAACGTCACGAGGGCGATGCGGTCGGCGGCGACGACACCGGTCACACGCGCAGTTCGGGAGGGCAGACGAACCATACGTCACGTCCGCAGGGAGTCTACTAAGTAGTTGACACTAATGCCCGAGCGGACCGTCCCGGCCGCGCACGCGTGGGCGAAGAATCAGTACCCGAGCGTGTCGACCGTCTCGATTCGCTCGATGCCCTCGAGTTCGCAGAGGTCGGAGACGGCCGACTCGGCGAGCGAGACAACGACGCCGCCGAACTGGAGTTCGCGTTCGAGGCTGCCGCCGAGGGACTCGACGCGGCTTTCGAGCGCGGTACGGGCGTCGTCCGCGGGTTCGACGCGGAGTGCCGCGACCTCGTCGTCGAGCGGGTCGTCGCGCATGCGACGGACGGGGTGAGAGAGATACATACCCGCGGGTCGTCGCCCGGCGGGAAAACGGTCGCGGTCGGCCGGTGGCCGGCCGCCTTCGACCGAGGGAAGCGGGTCAGTCCTCGGTGAAGTAGAACAGCGCCTCGCGGCCCGCGCCACAGTCGGGACACGCCGCCGGGAACGCCGTCAGCGACCCGAGTTCGCCGCAGTCGTCGCAGCGCCAGACGAGTCGCGCCTCGCCGAAGTCCTTCTCGGGCAGTCGCTGATGTTCGACGACGGTCGGCGGTCGAACCGCGCGAGACGCCGTTTCGGCGGTCGTCTCGACGGCCTCCCACCGCGCTCGTTCGTCGTCGAGCGGTTGCGCCGGCTCGGTCGGTCGCGCAGGTGTCTTTATTGCCATAGTGTCGCATACGCACGCCAGTCGCATAAACGCCCGTCGTCACTCCTCGTGACTGTCAGGCCACGAGGACCATCTGAGTTCCAGTCTGACGGGTCCCTCCGGGAGGAAACGGCTGGTCTCGGTGTCGGTGACGACCCGCTCTGGGCGGGGGAGCGTGACGGACTCGTCGCCGACGCGGAGCGTCAGGTCCTCGTCGGGAGCGGCCGCAACGAGGCGGTCGAGTCGTTCGATGGCCGCGGTCACCTCGCCGCGAGTCACCGCATCGGTCTGCGAATCGAGGGGGACGCCGCCGAACAGCGGGCGGACGTTCACGTCGCGCGAGCGGTTCGACAGCACCGCGTTGACGGCCGCGCCGAGGAGGATGACGAGCCCGCTGAAGTAGAGCCACGTCAGGAGGACGAGGATGCCGGCGACGACGCTCGACTCGGGGGCGCGGCTACTGAACTCGACGTAGAGCCGGAACAGCGACTCGAACGTCGTCAGCCCGACGGCGGCGACGAGCGTTCCGGGAACGACTTCGAGGGAGGTCACGTCCTCGTCGGGGAAGATGTAGTACATCGGGTAGAACGTCACGAACAGGACGGCGACGAGGAGGCCGCGGTAGACGACCCAGCCGAGTGCGCCGTCGAGCGCCGGGAGCGCGGACTCGATGAGCGCGCCGGCGACGACGGCGAGCGAGACGGTGACGAGCACGACGATGCCGTCCGAAAGCTGGTCGGCGAAGGTGTTGGCCGCCTCCGACTCGTAGATGTCCGAGAAGGCGGTGTCGAGACCGCGGAAGATGCGGAGCGTCCCCCACACCAACACGAGCGCCCCGACGACGGAGAGGCTCGCCAGTTGGGTCGACGACTCCAGTTCGGCGACGATAACGTCGCCCGCGCCGGGGGTCAGGACGGACTGGATGACGGCGATGACGCCCTCGCGGAGACCGCTGTCGCCGGTGGCGGAGACGGCTGCAAGGACGAGCAGAAACAGCGGTAACAGCGAGACGAACGCCCCGTAGGCGATGCTTCCCGCCATGAAGGTGAGCCGCTCGGTGCGCACCTCGTACACGATAGCCCGGCCGAGCGTGAGCGCTCTCGTCATGCGCGGATTCATGGGCGCTGATACGTCGGCAGACGAGAAAAGCGCGCTGCGCGGTCGGGTCAGCGGTGGCGGCTGTCGGTGGTGGCGGCCCTCGGCGGTGGGAGCTACCGACGGGCGGCGAAGACGGCGACCGCCAGCCCCAACACGGCACCCGTCACGGTCCACTCCACCGCGTAGCCGACCGCTCCGCCGATGGCCGAGCCGAGAGTCACCCCGCCGGCGACGTTCGCTCCCGCGACGAGCGCCATCCGAGTGAGTTCGCTCTGGAACATATCGGAATCTGTGGCTGTTCGAGGGGATAGCCTCGTCGGTTCCGTCGTCGATTCGGCCGACAGGTCACCCCGTTTTACTACCGCGTGGCGCGTTGGTTCGGCCATGACAGTCATCGCCATGTTGAGCGTCGCACCGGTCGTCGAAGGGAGCATGTCGGGCGAGGTCGCCAAGGCCGTCGCGGCCCTCGACGACTTCGAGGTGTCTTACGAGACGAACCCGATGGGGACGGTCATCGAGGCCGACGACATCGACGAACTGCTCGCGGCGGTCGGCGCGGCCCACAAGGCGGTCGACGGCGACCGCGTGAGCACGTTCCTGAAGATAGACGACAAGCGCACGAAAGACCAGACGGCCGCCGACAAGGTCGACGCCGTCGAAGCCCATCTCGGACGGGAAGCGAGAAGCGACCGCGAGTAGCGTCGCGGCTCACGGTCACGGCCCGCGGACCCGCCGCGCGGGTCCGGCGTTCGAGACACGAGACACGTCCACGCGACCCGCAGCAGTGGGTGACTGACAAACCCTTTAGCCGAAGGCGCGCAATCGCCTCGCATGGACAGCATCAATCGGATGGCCATCGAACTGGTCGACGAGGCACTCGACTTCGCCGGAGAGCTCGGCATCGAGGGCTACGAACTCGACTCGGGTGCGACGGTCATCGACTTCGGCGTCGACGCCGACGGCGGTGTCGAAGCGGGGATGCTCCTCGCGGAGATTCAGACCGCGGGTCTCGCCACGGTACAGACGCGGATGAGCGAGGTCGCCGGCACGCCCCGTCCGCACGTCGAACTCTCCACCGACCGCCCCGCGCTGGCCCTGCTCTGTTCGCAGAAGGCCGGCTGGGAGCTCACCTTCGACGACTTCGACGGCCTCGGCTCCGGACCGGCGCGCGCGCTGGTCGGCGAGGAAGAGGAGTTCCACCACCTCGGCTACTACGACGAGTTCGACCTGACGGTCCTCGCCGTCGAGAGCATCGACCTCCCGACCGACGAAGTCGCGGAACACGTCGCGGAGACGACCGGCCTCGAACCGAGCGCCGTCTTCCTGCCGACCTACGCGACCGGCTCGCTCGTCGGGAGCGTCACGGGCGCGGCCCGCGCCGCCGAACTCGCCGTGTTCAACCTCTTCGAAGCGGGCTACGACCCGACGAACGTCCTCTCTATCAACGGCTCCGCCCCGCTCGCGCCCGTCAGCTACGACGAGAGCGTCGCCATGGGCCGGACGAACGACGCCGTCGCCTACGGCGGGCGCGTCCACGTCACCGTCAGCGAGGACTTCGACGAGTTCGACCGCGCGATTTCCACGGCCGGCCCGGACTACGGCGTCCCGTTCGAACAGCTGTTCGAGGACGCCGACTGGGACTTCGGCGCGGTCGACCCCGACGTGTTCGGCCCGGCGCAGGTCACGGTCGACGTGGTCAACGGCCCGACGTACACCCTCGGCGAGACCGACGAGGACGTGCTCGCCGACTCGTTCGGGCTGTGAGGCGCAAGCCGGTCCCGCCCGCGCCGGACGCCCTCGACCGGCTGTGGGACGCCCACCGCGCCGTTCCGCTGATTCCGGGCTCCGAAGACGACTGCTGCGGCCGAGTGGCGACCCGACTCGACGTGACGCCCGACGAGGGGCGCGACTGGCTCGTGTTCTGTCAGTCGCTCGGGCTCGCCCGCGAGGTGAGCCGCGGCTTCGAGCGCGTCCGCGACGACCCCGACCCAGACGACCTGCGGCGCGCGTTCGAGGAGAACGTCTTCGGCGCGCGCGAGGTGCTTGACGCGCTCAACGACGAGTCGATGTCGGCGGACGCGGTGTTCGACGCGTTCGAGCCGACCGTGCCGAACTGGGAGCGCCACCGCGACCCGGAGGGGTGGGAGTCGCGCTGGCGCGACAGAGTCGCCCGCCTACTCGACTGGGCGGTGCTGTTCGACGCGGCGGCGAGAAAACCGGACGGCTACGCCGCGGTCGAGGAGTCAGTCTGACCGCCAGCGGGGACGAACTCGAATCGCCGCCCGTGCGATTCTAGTCGACTTTCGTCACGGTGCCGACGCCCTTCGACCGGCCCTCGCGGAAGACGAATCGCTGGCCCTCCTCGACGAAGTACGAACGGAATTTGAACTCCACGCGAGTCGTGCCGGTGTCGCCCGGCAGGAGTCGTCCGCCGTCGGGGTGGAAGACGGCCGCCTCGGAGATGGTTTCGAGGTGGACGACCGGCTCGTAGCCCTCCTGAATCCGCGTCGGGTGGTTGAGCACCATCACGTCGGCCTCGAACTCGCGGACCGCCGTGGGCTCCGCGTCGGCCGGGAGGAGCACCATCCCGCGTTCGATTTCGGACTCGCGGACGCCCTTGAGCGCGATGCCGACGATGCGGCCGGCGTTGGCCCGGTCGACCCGGTGGTAGTGCATCTCGATGGAGCGGACCTCGACCTCGCGGAACTCGCCGTCTGACATCGGCCCCAAGAGGAGTTCGTCGCCGGCCTCGACAGCCCCGGAGTTGACCGTGCCGGAGGCGACCGCGCCGACGCCCGTGACCGAGTAGGTCCGGTCGATGTACATCTTGAAGTCGCCCTCGGCGGCGCTGCGCTTCGGGAGCGACTCGAACAGCCGGTCGAGGTCGCCGAGGCCGTCCATCGTGACCGCGCTCGTCGGGAACAGCGGGACGACCGACTCGCTTATCTCCTCGACGGCGGCCTCGACGCCGTGGCGCTCGACGCTCAGGGGCGTCCGGCCCACGTCGCGGAGGAGTCGCTCGACCTCGCGTTCGACCTCGGCGGCGCGCTCCTCGGAGACGGCGTCGATTTTCGTGATGGCGACGACCGTCGGCAGCTCCATGGCGAGCAGGATGCCGAGGTGTTCGCGGGTCGTTCTCGTCGGGCCGTCGTCGGCGGCGACGACGAGCAGGCCGTAGTCGAGGCGCTGGCCGACGAGGCCGCGAATCGTCGTCCGGAGCCACGGTTCGTGGCCCACGGTGTCGACGAACGACACCAGCCGGTCGGCCTCCTGGACGATTTGCGCCCGGTCGGACTTCCGGTGAGGGTTGCGCATATGGACCGGGCCGTCGTCGGAAAAGCCGTAGACGGCGTACGAGAGGTCCGCCGACAGGCCGCGTTCGACCTCGTGGGGTTGCACGTCGAGGAACGACCGCGTGCTTCCGTTGCCGTTGTCGGCCTGTCCGGTCACGAGCGACCCGACGAGCGTCGATTTGCCGTGGTCGACGTGCCCCGCGGTGCCGACGACGATGTGGTCGTCGTCAACGTCGAGCATCGCGCCCTCGCGGACGGTCGCCACGCCGACGAGGCCGCGTTCGGCCGAGTCGCCGACGCCCCACGTCTCCACGTCTTCGATGTGCGCCCCGGCCTCCTCGGCCAGAAGCGACAGCACGTCCATGGTCTCGGAGAAGTCGTCCGGCGGGATGCCGGCGATGCCGCCGTCGTCGGTGACGCCGACCACGTAGGTCGCCACGCCGTCGCCGGAGAGCACTCGGTGTCTGAGTTGGGCCGCGAGCGACTCCATCCGGCCGTCGGACAGGTGAACGGCGCGGGTGAGGCGTTCTTTGAACTCGACGTTTCCGCCTTCTTCCTCACCGCGCTCGAGGGCCTCGTCCAAGAGAGCCCGATCCGCGCTCATGGAAGCGGGTAGGAAACCGACCGTGAAAACGCTTTCCGCGGTAGCGATTGTCATGAGAACGTACCGCAATCGAGACGGCGTCGGGCGCGGACGCGACCGTCGAGGCCCATGAGGGTCGAATGCGAACGAAACCGAGCCACGCTCAGTCGGTCAGACGCTCGTAGGCGCGGTTGACGCGCTTGAACGCCTCCTCGTCGCCGGTCTTCGAGTCCGGGTGGGTCTCCTTGACCCGCTCGCGGTAGGCCGCTTTCACGTCGTCCGCGGAGGCGTCGCCGTCGAGGTCGAGCGTGTCGAGGGCCTGCTGCCGACTCATGCCGCGCCGCGGCGGGCGGACGCTCGGCCCGTCACCGCGGGTTCGCTGTCGCCGGCGGCGGTCGCCGTCGAATCCGCCGTCGGGACCGGCGTTAGGGCCGAACCGCCCGGCACGCGGACCCTCTTGTGGGTCGCCGCGCGGGCCAGCGCCGAAGCCACCGGTCTCCCGGCGGTCGCCTCGCCGTCGCTCCGACCGGAAACCGAACCCGCCGCGTCCGGCGTCGGCGCGGACGCGCGTCCGGCGGAACCGCTCGTGGAGGCGGCCGCTGACGTGGGCGTACATGAAGTACGTCGTCGCGCCGAAGGGGACGGCGACGAACAGCAACAAGAGCTGTCGGTAGGCGAACGCCAACACGACGAGGAGCATAGTGATGCCCGCGAACACCGCCGCGAGCCCCATGACGAGTCGGTCTCGGTCCACGGGCGCAGTTAGGGGGCCACGGTGGTAAACGTCTCGCCGGGCGGCGACCGCCGGACGATTCGGCCGGGAGAATCGACCGCCTGCGTCGCCTCAGCGGTACTGGTTCAGCCGCTTTTTGAGGCGCTTTGCGGCCTGTCCGGCGGCCTTGTCGAAGTCCTCGCCGCTGTCTTCGCCGGCGAAGATGATGCCGCGCGAGGAGTTCACGAGGCCGACGCCGTCCGCGAGGCCGAACTCGACGGCGGCCTCGGCGTCGCCGCCCTGCGCCCCCACGCCGGGGACGAGGAAGGGCAGGTCGGGCACCTGCTCGCGGAGGTGTTCCAGCTCCTCGGGGCCGGTCGCGCCGACGACGAGGCCGACGTTCCCGTGTTCGTTCCAGAGGTCGCAGAGCGCCGCGACGCGCTCGTAGAGGGGTTCGCCCGAGTCGAGTTCGAGCGACTGGAGGTCCGCGCCGCCGGGGTTCGAGGTGCGACAGAGGACGAACACGCCCTTGTCTTCCCGCGAGAGGAACGGCTGGATGGAGTCGCGGCCCATGTAGGGGTTGACGGTGATGGCGTCGGCGTCGTCGAGCAGGTCGGCGTACTTGCGGGTCGTGTTGCCGATGTCGGCGCGCTTGGCGTCCAAGAGGACCGGCACGCCCTTGCCGTGGGCGTAGGCGATGGTCTCGCGCAGGGAGCGCCAGCCGTCTTCGTCCTCGTAGAACGCCGCGTTCGGCTTGAACGCCGCGGCGTGCTCGTGGGTCGCGTCGATGATGCGGCGGTTGAACGCCCAGCGCGGCAGGTCCTTGTCGAGCAGGTGGTCGGGGATGCGGTCGATGTCGGCGTCGAGGCCGACCGAGACGACGCTGTCTGTCGCCTCGATGCGGTCGCGGAGGTCGTCGAAGAAGCCCATTGCCCGCGAGTGCGACGACCGACAGTAAGGGGTTTTCCCTTCGGCGTGGGCGGCGGGCCTCCCACGAACCGAGCGCGCTGGCCGCCCCACCCCGAACCCTCAGACGGGTCGCTCGACCGTCCAGAGGAGGCCCGCGCCGACGACGAGCACCCCGCCGAAGAGCGCGAGCGCGCCGGCCGGCGAGAGGGCGTCGGCGACGACCCCGCCGGCGAGTTCGAACGGGACGACAGCGAGCGAGTAGAGCATCCCGGCGGCCGAGAGGACGGTTGCGCGGCCGACCGAGTCCACCCGGTCGTTGACGTACTGGTTCCCGAGGACGGACGAGACGTTCGTGACGCCGCGGGCGACCGCGAACGCGGGGAAGGCCAGCGGCCCGAAAAGCGGGACCGACGCGTAAGCGACCGCGAGCACGAGCGGCGAGGCGAGGAACCACCGGCGGACGCCGACGCGGGATTCGACCCAGCCGGCGCGGAACGTCGCCGCGGCCGCGACGAGCGAGAACAGCGCGTAGGAGGCGCTGACGGCGGTGTTCGTCGCAGACGCGGGGACGCCGAGGTCGAGCGCCACGTCGCGGAGAATCGGCTGGTCGAAGATGTACACCATGTTGGCGACGCCGAACAGGAGCGCGAAGTAGGCGACGAAGCCGCGGAGCGGGGGGCGCGAGAGCTTCTCGCGGATGACCCGAAGCGCCGTCCGCGGCGTGAAGTCGCCGCCGTTGGCTCCGGTCTCGGGGACCGACAGCAGAATCGGGACGCCCAGCGCCGTCACCGCGGCGGTGGCGAAGAAGGGGACCGCGTAGTTCGTCGCGTCGGCGAGGAGGCCCCCGGCGAGGGTCGTCACCGCGCCGATTGCGAGGCCGACGCCGGTGGCGCGCCCGCGGACGGCGGCGAACTCGTGGGTCTCGTCGGTCTCGGCCAAGAGGTCGTAGAGCCACGCGTCGTCGCTGCCGGACCGGAACGTCTGGCCGACCGCCCACGCGCCGTAGACGACCGCGAGTTGGAGAAACGTCTCCGACAGGCCCATCGCCGCGGTCGAGACGGCGATGACGGCCGTGCCGAGGGCCATCGCGCTCCGGCGGCCCAGCCGGTCGCCGAGGTAGCCGGTCGGTATCTCGGCCGCGACGAGCGCGAGCCACCAGACGCTGTTGAGCGCGCCCACTTCAGCGAACGAGAGGCCCCGCGAGCGGACGAACAGAATCCAGATGGCAGTCGTGAACGAGACGAACTCGGTCGTCTTGTAGGCGTAGTACTTCGCGACCGGAGAGCGCAGCCGGGCGGTGACGGGCCACGAAGTCATCGTCCCATGGTCTCGACACGACGCAAAGAACGTGTGGATTCGACCGGCGGCGGCGGTGTCCGGGTCGAGCGAAACGCCCGCCGCTCACCCGGTTCGGAAGGAGACGTCGGCACTCGGCGCGCTGTGGGTGAGCCACCCCATCGACACCACGTCGACGCCGGTGTCGGCGTAGGCGGGGAGCGTCTCCGGCGTGATGCCGCCGCTGGCCTCCGAGATGACGCCTTCGGGGAGTCGGGAGACGCCCTCGCGGACCGCCTCGGGCGGGAGGTTGTCGAACAGGACGATATCGGCCCCGGCTGCCGCGGCGCGCTCGCCCATCTCGGGCGTCTCGACTTCGACTTCGAGTTTCGTCGCGAACGACTTGCGCGCGGCGAAGCGGCGGACGGCCGCCTCCAACCCGAGTTCGGCGATGTGGTTGTCCTTGACCATCACCATCCCCGAGAGCGTGAGGCGGTGGGTGTCGCCGCCGCCGGCGACGACGGCGCGCTTTTCGACGCCGCGGAGGCCGGGGGTGGTCTTGCGGGTCGCGGCGACCCGAACCGAATCGGAAACCTCGCGGGCGGCGGCGACGGCCTCGCGGGTCGTGGTGGCGACGCCGGAGGCGTGGCCGACGACGTTGGCGGCGACGCGCTCGCCGCGGAGGACGTTCCGGGCGTCGCCGTCGACCCGCAGGACTTCGTCGCCCGATTCGACCGCGTCGCCGGCCGCGACCGCTTTCTCGGCCTCGACGCCGAGGGAGTCGAAGACGGCGACGGCGGCGTCGAGACCGGCGGCGACCGCCGGCTCTTTGGCCACGAGTCGCCCGGTGGTGTCGCCGGGCACGTCGTTCGTCACGTCGCGGTGGCCGACGTCCTCGGCCAGCCAGCGCTCGACCGTCTCAGTCGTCAGCACTCGGCGTCACCCCCCGTCCGGCGTCGTCGCTTCCGTCGCTTCCGTCGCCCCCATCGCGTCCGTCCGGGTCGACGAGCGAGTGACAGCCGGCCGATGGCGCGTCGGCGGCCGCGCGGGCGACGAGGAGCGACGAGACGCAGGCGTTCCGGAGTTCGTAGACGGACCGCGAGACGCGGGTGCGGGCGTAGGCGTCGACCTCGCCCTTCAGGCGACGGAGTCGCGCTCGGGCGGTGTCGAGGCCGTCGGGCGTGCGCTCGATGCCGACGAGCTCGTCCATCGTCCGCCCGAGGCGGTCGAACTTCGCGTCCGCGAAGGCGTCGGGGAGCGCCGGGTCGGAGTCGCGCGGCGGCGCGTACTCGACGGTCTCGGCCTCGTCGCGACCCCGGTCGGCCGCCGTTTCGCCGGCGCGGACGCCCCAGACGAGGCCTTCGAGCAGGCTGGTCGAGGCGAGTCGGTTCGCGCCGTGGACGCCGGTGCGGGCGCACTCGCCGGCGGCGAACAGCCGAGGGAGGGAGGCCCTCCCGCGGTCGTCGACGGCGACGCCGCCGCAGAGGAAGTGCTCGCTCGGCGCGACCGGGATGCCGGCGTCGAGGTCGACGCCGCGGTCGTCGCAGAGCGCCGCGAGGTCGGGGAACTCATCGCGGAAGTCGAGGTCGGACACGTCGAGGACGACGCGGCCGGACCGGTCGCGGGCGCGGGAGACGGCGCGGGCGACCACGTCTCGGGGGGCGAGTTCGGCGTCGTCGTGCACGTCGGGCATGAATCGGCGGCCGTCGGCGTCGCGCAGGGTCGCGCCCTCGCCGCGAACGGCTTCGCTGACGAGGAACGGTCGCGCGTCGTCGTCGGCCCGTGGGTCAGTCCGGGGGTCGTACGCGGTCGGGTGAAACTGCACGTACTGCATGTCCGAGACGGTCGCGCCGGCGAGCGCGGCCATCGCCACGCCGTCGCCGGTCGCGCCTGCGGGGTTGGTCGAGCGGGCGTAACAGTCCCCGATGCCGCCGGTGGCGAGGACGGTCGCCCCGGCGAAGACGGGTTCGACCTCGCCGTCCGCGAGGACGGTCGCGCCGCGGACGACCCCCTCCTCGGTCAGGAGGTCAAGCGCCATCGCGTCCTCCACGATTCGCACGCCGTCGCGGGCCGAGAGGTGCTGAAGGAACGGCCGGAGGACGTGCGCGCCGGTGCTGGCGTCGACGTGGAGGATGCGGCGGCTGGAGTGGCCCGCCTCGCGGGCGAGGTCGAAGGTGTCGGTGTCGGCGTCGGCGTTGGCTTCAGTACCGTCTCTCGCCGCGTCGAACTCGACTTCGAGCGTGTCCAACAGCACGTCCTCGACGACGGCGCGGGACTCGGAGACGAGCGTCTCGATCGCTTCGGGGTCGGCGGTGTCGTCGCTCGCCCGGCGGATGTCGGCGGCGAACTCGTCGGGCGCGGACTGAGTGACGGCGATGCCGCCCTGCGCCCAGTCGGACGCGGCGTCCTCGGGTTCGGTCGCCTTCGTGACGACGAGCACGTCGGCCCCCTCGCGGGCGGCGGCGAGGGCGGCGGCACAGCCGGCGATGCCGGAGCCGACGACGAGCACGTCGGCCTTCATAGTTCGAGCATGCGGTCGAGCGCGACCGCGGCGAGTTCCTTCTCCTCGGGCGCGACCTCGACGACGTTGGGTTCGCGGCCCGCGGCGAGCTCTTCGAGCACCCACGTCAGGTAATTCGGGTCGACCTGTCGCATGGCGTTGCAGTCCATGCAGGCGTCGCCGCAGAGGGGCCGCACGTCGACCTCGGGGTGCCAGCGCGCGAGGTGTCGGGCGAGGTGGACTTCGGTGCCGATGGCCCACGTCTCGCCGGGGTCGGCGTTCGCGACGACGTCGCAGATGTGGCTGGTGGAGCCGACTTCGTCGGCGGCCGCGACGACGCTCGGGCGGCACTCGGGGTGGGCGACGACCTTCGCGCCGTCGGCCTGCGCTTCTTCGACGTGGTCGAGGCGGAAGCGCTCGTGGACCTGACAGTAGCCGTCCCAGAGGATGACTTCGGCGTCACCGAGCTCCGGGATATCGGGGTCCACCTCGCCGGCAGCGCCCATCGACTCGGCTACGTCGCCGGCCCACGGGTCCCACTCGACCACCTCGTCGATGCCGAGGTCGTCGGCCGTGTTGCGCCCGAGGTGCTTGTCGGGCAGGAACAGCACGGCGTCGCCGCGCTCGAACGCCCACTCGAAGGCGTCGGCGGCGTTCGAGGAGGTGCAGATGAGCCCGCCGTGGGAGGCGCAAAAGGCCTTCAGGTCGGCGTAGGAGTTCATGTACGTCACGGGGACGATGTCCTTGCCGCCGGACTCCTCGACGAGCGTCTCCCACGCGGAGTCGACCTGCACGGCCTCGGCCATTCCGGCCATCGGACACGACGCCTCCATCGACGGGAGAATCACCGTCTGGTCGTCGTCGGTGATGATGTCCGCGCTCTCGGCCATGAACGTCACGCCGGCGAAGACGACGTACTCGGCGTCCGACTCGGCGGCGCGCTTCGAGAGCTCGTAGGAGTCGCCGACGAAGTCCGCGTGCTCGACGATTTCCCGGCGCTGGTAGTTGTGTCCGAGCACGATAACTCGGTCGCCGAGCTCCTCGCGGGCGGCGGCGATTCGCCGGGAGCGGGCGGCCTCGTCGAGGCCGCGGTGGCTCTCCGGCAGCTGTTCGAGCGTGTCGTATTTGAACAGGCTGAGCTCCGACTCGAACCCGACCGACTGTAATTCAACCACGATTGGTCACCACGGTGGAAGTCCAATCATCGGGCCTTATTGAAAAATATTTTTCTTCAATACTCGCTACTCACGCGTAGATATTCCCTACAATACTGATTCGCCGGTGGTAAATGCACCTGATGAGCCATTAGAATTCGAACACGGTCGTTACCCGTCCGAAGAATAATTTTATTCAAAAGTACACCGCCGTCGGTGGCGATTACCCGTTCAGTCGCGTTCGAAGACGACGCGACCGTCCACGACGGTCATCGAGACGGCGATGTCCCGAATCGAGTCGGCCTCCCACGGCGACTCGTCGAGGACGACGAGGTCGGCGGCGTTCCCGACCGCGACGGTCCCCAGTCGGTCCTCGTCGAAGCCGGCGACCGCCGCGCCGGAGGTGTACGCCCGAAGCGCCTCGGTGACGGTGAGCGACTGGTCGGGGTTCGGGTGGTCGGTGGCGAGGTCGACGCCGAGAAGCGGCCCGAGGGGCATGCAGTCGCTCCCGAACGCGAGGTCCACGCCCGCGTCGAGCAGGTCGCGGTAGCGGTTGGTCCGCAGGCGTCGCTCGCCGAGCCGGGCGTCGTAGAGGCCACCCTCGTCGGCCCACTTCAGGAAGTTCGGCTGGACCGAGGCGACGACGCCAGACTCGGCGAACCGCTCGATTGCCTCGTCGGACGCGAGTTCGACGTGTTCGACCCGGTGGCGGGCCGCGCCGGGGTCGTCGGTCGCCTCGTACGCGCCGAGCACCGCGTCGATGGCCGCGTCACCGATGGCGTGTGCGGTGAGCTGATACCCCGACTCGTCCGCGTCGGCGACGAGGTCGCGGAGGTCCTCGGGGGCGACGACCCACTGGCCCGTCTCGTCGTCGGCCGCGTCGGGGTCGGCCGCGGCGTCGGCGTAGGGTTCGGTGAGCTTCGCGGTCCGCCCGCCGAAACTCCCGTCGGTGAACGTCTTTATCCCGCCGACGGTGACGAGGCCGCCGCGGCTTCCGCCCCCGTGGTTCGTCCGCAGGCCGACCTCGCGGAGCGCGTCGAGGTGGTCGGACCAGTAGTTGATGCGGACGCGGAGCGCCAGTTCGCCGGCCTCGTCGAGGTCGCGGTAGACCTCGGGCGCGCGTGAGCCCCGGACCATGTCGTGGACGCCGGTGACGCCGCGGGCGGTCGCGTACGACTGCGCCGCGCGGACGAGGTCCGTCATCTCCTCGCGGCCCGGCTCGGTCGCCTCGCGGAGCACGTCGACCGCGCCTTCGACCACGACGCCCGTCGGCTTGCCGGCGGTGTCGGCGTCATCGTCGCCGCCGTCATCGGCGTCTCCGTCTTCGGCGGTCTGCACGCCCTCGTCGGGCATCTCGTCGGCGTAGCGGTCGAGGACGACCGAGTTGACGCCGGCGGTGTGGAGGTCCTCGCGGAAGGCGACCACGGGACGCGACTCGGAGACGGCGTCGAGGTCGTCGCGGGTGAGGTATCGAGAGTCGTCCCACGTGCTCTCGTCGTAGCCGTAGCCGAGCACCCAGTCGGTCCCGCCGTCGCCGCCGGTCTCGTTGTCGTCGACTCCGTCGCCATCAGCTCCGTTTTCGCGTTCGACCTCGGCGGCGCGCTCGCGGAGCAGTTCGACCGCCTCCGCCGGGGAGTCGGCGGCCGAGAGGTCGGCGTGGACGAGCGAGCGGCCGACCATCGGGAGGTGCGTGTGGGCGTCGATGAAGCCGGGGAGGACGACGCGGCCGCCGCAGTCGACGACCCGCGTCTCGACGCCGGCGAGCAGTTCCACGTCGAACGCGCGGCCGACGCGGACGACCTCACCGTCGCGGACGGCGACGGCTTCGTGCGTCTCGTCGGGCGACCCGAGGGTGTGTACCTCCGCGTTCGTCAGTACGAGGTCCGCTGCCGCGGTCATACGTTCGACGCCGACGCGGGAGGGCAAAACGGTTCGGGAGGCGGCGGGGTGGCCGGGCGGCGGTCGGTCGTCGCGGGTGGCGCCGGCCGGGTCGGTGGCGGCCGTTGGAAGAACCGGAACGCGTTAGGGCCGGCGCGGGAAACGTCGGAGCATGACAGACGCCGCGTCCCTCGCAGACCGCGTTCGGGAGGGCGACCTCCGCCTCCACGAACTCGAAGCGCACGCCGACGCCGACACCGCCGCCGAGGCGCGCCGACTGCTCGTCGAATCGCAGTCCGGCGCGTCGCTCGACGCGGTCGGGAACTACGGCTTCCCCGCCGAGGCCGCCGAGTCGGCCATCGAGAACATGGTCGGCGCGATTCAGGTGCCGATGGGCGTCGCCGGCCCCGTCAGCGTCGACGGCGGCTCCGTCGCCGGCGAGAAGTACCTCCCGCTCGCGACCACCGAGGGCGCGCTTCTCGCGTCGGTCAACCGCGGCTGTTCGGTCATCAACAGCGCCGGCGGCGCGACCGCCCGTGTCCTCAAGTCCGGGATGACCCGCGCGCCGGTGTTCCGCGTCGCCGACGTGGCCGAGGCCGAGGCGCTCGTCTCGTGGACCCGCGACAACTTCGCGGCGCTGAAGGAGGCCGCCGAGGAGACGACGAACCACGGCGAACTCCTCGACGTAACGCCGTACGTCGTCGGCAACTCGGTCTACCTGCGGTTCCGCTACGACACCAAGGACGCGATGGGGATGAACATGGCAACCATCGCCACCGAGGCCGCCTCGGGCGTCGTCGAAGCCGAGACGACCGCCTCGCTCGTCGCCCTCTCGGGCAACCTCTGTACCGACAAGAAGCCCGCCGCCATCAACGCCGTCGAGGGGCGCGGCCGGAGCGTCACCGCCGACGTTCGCATCCCGCGCGAGGTGGTCGAAGAACGCCTGCACACCACGCCCGAAGCGGTCGCGGAGCTCAACACCCGAAAGAACCTGGTCGGCTCCGCGAAGGCCGCGAGCCTCGGGTTCAACGCCCACGTCGCCAACGTCGTCGCCGCGATGTTCCTCGCCACCGGACAGGACGAGGCGCAGGTCGTCGAGGGCGCGAACGCCATCACGACCGCCGAGGTGCAGGACGGCGACCTCTACGTCTCGGTCTCCATCGCCTCCCTCGAAGTCGGCACCGTCGGCGGCGGGACGAAACTCCCGACGCAGTCCGAGGGCCTCGACATCCTCGGCGTCAGCGGCGGCGGCGACCCCGCCGGCTCCAACGCCGACGCCCTCGCGGAATGCATCGCCGTCGGCTCCCTCGCGGGCGAACTCTCCCTTCTCTCTGCGCTCGCCTCGCGGCATCTCTCCAGCGCCCACGCCGAACTCGGCCGATAACTCGAACGGTTTTAGTTTCACCACCACCGGAACTGGCTGAATTGCTTTTCTTCGCGTCTCTCCGGCCTGTCCTAGTAGATTCGCTCGTCACTCTCCACTTTCACTTTCACTCCGCGCCCGTGGCTCGCGTTTATTCCGGTTCCGCGGAAACGATGAAAATGCGTCCGTCGGGGAGCACCCGCGGGCGTGTCCACACCCTATCCCCTCCCATGCCACTCCTCACACGCGGTACCGACCCCGAATCGCCCGACGAGTACGACGACGCGCGGCGGGTGGCGCTCGCGCTCAGGCTGGTGAAGCTCGCACTCGGCGTCGTCGCCTCCGCGCTGACCGTGGCGAAGCTCCTCGGCGCGCTCTGAGGTGCTCGCGCTCGCGGACCCGTTGGCCGGTCGCTCGCCCGCGCCGAATCTCAGACCAGTCGGTGTCGCCCGCGCGACTCGGACACTTCGCCGCGCCGCCGGAGTTTGTCGAGCAGGTCGCGGGCGCGGTCCGCCGGGACGCCCCGTTCGACCGCGGCCGCGACGATTTCCTCTTCGGTCGGCCGGTCGCCGTCCCGTATCGCCTCGCGGACGACCGTCAGGCGGTCTGGCGACCCCGACGACGAGTCTCGCCCCCGCGCGGCGGCCTCGCCCGCCTCGAACACCTCGTCGGCGTCGAGCCCCGAGCCTTCGAGGTACTCGCGGTCGTCGATACCCGACTCCTCGACTCGCCGGTCGAGTTCCGAGACGTGTTCGACCTGCGCGAACGCCTCGCTGTCGCCGTGTTTCTTCGCCAACAGCGCCGACCGCGCCTGTCGCGCGGCGTCCCTGTCGTCGGACTCGAAGAAGCGCCGGAGCTTCTTCGTCTGGTGTCGCCTGCCGCACCGCGGGCACGTCGCCGTCTTCGACCCGTCGGGGTCCGAAAGCAGCCACATGTTCGCGCAGTCCGTACACCCCACGACCGCGTACATACGTCGGTGTTCCGCGGCGGCGGATTTGAACGTTCGGGAGCACGAGCGACCGCGGACCCCGACGCGGTGCCGACCCCCGCGGAGTCTCCCCGGCGGCGTCTCCCCAGCGGATTTATCTTCGCTCCCCGTGGCGTGTCACCATGGACCGAGTTTCTGTCGACGACGCGCCGTCCGCCGAGGCGGCCGACAACGTGTTCCTCTCGCTCCTCGCGGGCGGCGAGGAGATGAACGTCCAACACTTCCGCATCGAACCTGGCGCGGCGGTCCCGGTGCACGACCACCCCCACGAGCAGGTCGGCTACATCGTCGCCGGCGAACTGACGTTCCTCGTCGGCGACGACCGCGAGGAACTCGTCGTCGGCCCCGGCGATTCCTACTCGCTCGCGGGCGGCGAACCCCACGGCGCGGAGAACCGCGGCGACGAGACCGTCGTCGGCATCGACGTGTTCTCGCCGCCGCGGGCCAACCCGCCGTGGCTGGACTGAGCCGAGCGCGAACCGCCACCCGGGCTAGAATCTCCGTGCGGTGCGTTTCGGAGGTTTGGAGCCTCTCGAACGAGTGGCTTGGGTCGGCTCAGCCACGACGTGTAAGGAGAAAGCATTTATCAACCCCGTGTCATCACTCAGTAGACGGTAGTCCCTAACTATGCCCTCCCCACGCGTACTCTCACCATGGACAACGTACGGCGCGCCGAACACCCCGGTCAGCACGTCGAGCAGCGGGCAACGATGAGCCACTCGAAGCTCGCGCGCGAGCCGTGGCTGTGGGCGTTCGTCGGCGTCTGGGCCGCGGTCGTCAGCGCGCTCCACTTCGGCGGGCTCGCGTACGACATCTACACGCGCATCTGGTGGTGGGACGTGCTCACCCACTCCCTTTCGGGCTTCGGCGTCGCGGGCGTGTTGTTCCTCGTGTTCCCGCAGACGTTCCGCGGCCCTCGCGCCCCGGCGGTCGTCGCGGCCACCCTCCTCGCCATCGGCGCGGGATTCGAAGTGTACGAGTACCTGTTCAAGGACTTCTGGTGGGGCTGGTCGATGGCCTACTACGCCGAAGACACCGCGATAGACCTCGTGGTCAACGTGGCCGGCGGCCTCGGCTTTTTCGCCTTCGTCGAAGGTATCTTCTGGTCGCGGGGGCAGGCGGACGCCCGCCGCGGCGACTCGCCGCCGCGCTCAACTCACGTCCGCTCGGACGGCGGCGAGTCGCCGGACGACGACCGCCGCTCGAACCGCTGACTCGACTGCGGTGCCCCCGTCGGCGGGGTTAATTTAACCCCAAACGTGTTGCTCCGTCGAGATAACGTACATATCGATGATGTCCTATCTCTCGTCTATGCGTCCGCTCGCAGGAGATACGGCACAGCACCCCGCCACCGCAGTCGACCCGCCCCGCCTACCGCCCCGTCTACCGACCCGCGCATGCTGAGACGAACGTTGAACGAGACGGTGTTGGCCGGCTGGGAAGAACGCCCCCGAGAGATGGCTGCCGTCGCCGTGTTCGGGAGCGTCGTCACCGTGACGCACTTCACGAGCATGGCGCTGTTTCTCTACACGCGCATCTGGTGGTGGGACATTCTCGTCCACGCCGCCTCCGGGTTCGGCGTCGCGGCGATTCTCTACGTCCTCAATCCCCGCCTGCTCCACTCGCGGCTCGCGCTCCTCGTCGTCCTCCCGATGGCCGTCGCCGCAATCGGGACGTGGTTCGAGGTGTACGAGCGTCTCTTCACCGGCTTTTGGGTCGAGTGGCCCCGCTCGGTCTACCTGGAAGACACGGCCGTCGATATCGTCGCCGACACCGCCGGCGCGGTCGTCTTCGGCGTCGTCAGACCGCTGTGGAACCGGATTCGCCGCTGGCGGGACCCGAATCGACTGTAAGCGGCGCGAAACGAGTGCGGCGTCGGTGCCGCGAGAGAAGTCGTGTGTTCGCTTACGCGAGTTCGTTGATGTTCTCGACGACCTTGTCGGCGTACTCGCTCGTGGCGAGTTTGTTGCCGCCCTCGATCTGGCGTTCGAGGTCGTAGGTCACGTCGCCGTCCGAGATGGTCTTCTCGACGGCGTCGCGGATGAGCTTACCGGCGTCCTTCCAGCCCATGTACTCGAACATGAGACGGCCGGAGAGAATCATCGCGGTCGGGTTGACCTTGTCCTCGCCGGCGTACTTGGGTGCGGAGCCGTGGACGGGCTCTGCGAGACAGAGACCTTCACCGAAGTTCGCACCGGGGGCGATGCCGAGGCCGCCAATCTGCGCGCCGGCGGCGTCGGACATGTAGTCGCCGTTGAGGTTCATCGTGGCGATGACGTCGTAGTCGGCGGTGCGGGTCAGGAGCTGCTGGAGCATGTTGTCCGCGATGCGGTCCTTGACGACGACCTTGTCCTCGGGCTTCTCGCCGTCGTACTCCTCCCAGAGCTCGTCTTCCGTGATGGTGACGTCTCCGAACTCCTCTTCTGCGAGTTCGTAGCCCCAGTCGCGGAACGCGCCCTCGGTGAACTTCATGATGTTACCCTTGTGGACGAGGGTCACGGAGTCGCGGTCGTTTTCGAGGGCGTACTCGATGGCCTCGCGGACGAGGCGCTTCGTCCCGAACTCGGTGATGGGCTTGATGCCGATGCCGACGGGGCCGTCGTGGATGACGTCGTCCGCGCCCATCTCCTCTTCGACGAACTCCTTGACCTGCTGGACCTCGTCGGTGCCGGCTTCCCACTCGATGCCGGCGTAGACGTCTTCGGTGTTCTCGCGGAACGTGACCATATCCATCGCCGAGGGGTTCTTCACGGGCGACGGGACGCCGTCGAGGTGGTAGGTCGGGCGGACGTTCGCGTAGAGGTCGAGCTTCTTACGGAGCGCGACGTTGAGCGAGCGGAAGCCGGCGCCGACGGGCGTCGTGAGCGGGCCCTTGATGGCGACGCGGTGGTTGCGAATGGCGCTTACCGTGTCTTCCGGGAGGTTCTCGTCGTACTTGTCGCGGGCGGACGAACCGGCGTAGACGCGCATCCAAGAGACAGAGCGGCCGGTCGCCTCGGCGGCGGCGTCGAGGACCTTCTGTGCGGCGGGGCCGACGTCCGTTCCGATTCCGTCGCCGTGGATGATCGGAATAATCGGATTGTCGGGGACGGAGAGCTCGCCCGTCTCCTCGTCGACCGTGATTTTCTCGCCGTCGTCCGGAACCTCAATCTGGTCGTAGCTCATGAACATTTTGGGTTTTCCAGTGCGGTGTAAAAGTCCTGCCGTTATCGACGGCGAACTGCAAGTATCGCTCCATTCGGCGGTCGATACGTTTACACCCGCGCTCGGGAGACACTCGCGTATGCGAATTATCCTTCACGGCGGGGCCGGCGGCATCCCCGGCGAACCGGAGCCCAGACAGGCCGTCTTGGACGACGCGGCCGACGCGGGCGCGAGCGAGTCCGACCCGCTTTCGGCCGTCGAGACCGCGGTTCGAGTCCTCGAATCGGACCGGCGGTTCAACGCCGGCGTCGGCGGCGCGGTCCAGTCCGACGGCGTCGTCCGCACCGACGCGGGCGTCATGCTGAGCGACCGACGCGCCGGCGCGGCCGCCGGCATGGAGGGCGTCGAACACGCCGTCTCCGTCGCGCGGGCGGTCCTCGAAGAGACGCCGCACATCCTCCTGAGCGGTGAGCCGGCGGTCGAGTTCGCCGCCGACGCGGGCGTCGAGACCGGCGTCGACCTCTTCACCGACGAGACCCGCGAGCGCTGGGCGAACGCGGACGCGCCCGAGGGGTCGCCCAGCGAACACCTCGCGTGGCTGGCCGACCGATTCGGCGGTAGCACGAGCGACCCGACGGCCGAGGCGGGCGACGGTTATCTGCCGGCCCGCGAGGAGACCTCAGCAAGCAGTGACCGCTCGGCTCACGACGTTCGCCTGCCCGGTCACGACAATTCTGAGGGAACCTCAGCAAGCAGTGACCGCTCGGCTCACGATGTTCGCCTTCCCGGTCACGACACGGTCGGGGCGGTCGCCACCGACGGCGAGACGTTCGCCTCCGCGACCTCGACCGGCGGCCGCTGGTTCGCTCTCGCCGGTCGCGTCGGCGACGTGCCGCAAATCGGCTCGGGATTCTACGCCTCCCCGGCCGGCGGCGCGTCGACCACGGGAGCGGGCGAAGACATCGCTCGCGTGACGCTCGCGCGCCGCGCCGTCGGCCACCTCGAACGCGGCTGCGACGCCCAGACCGCGGCCGACCTCGCCATCGCGGAGTTCGGTGAACTCACCGGGTCGTCGGCGGGCATCATCCTCCTCGACGACGAGGGCTTCGGCTCGGCGTACAACTCCGACGGGATGCAGACCAGCACCGCGTCGAACTGAGGTCGTCGCGGCCGACGGTGACCGCGTTCCGGTCGCGCTGACCGTCGCCGCCACGGTTTACTCGATTCAGGCCGTTGAATCCCTCATGAGCGATTGGACCGCGGCCGACGTTCCCGACCTCTCCGGGAAGACCGTCGTCGTCACCGGCGCGAACAGCGGTCTCGGCTTCGAGGCGACGCGCGCCTTCGCCGAGAAGGGCGCGCACGTCGTCATGGCCTGCCGAAGCCTCGACCGCGGCGCGGACGCGATGACCGACATCCGCGACTCGGTGCCGGCGGCCTCGCTGACGCTCTCGGAACTCGACCTCGCAGACCTCGACTCGGTCCGCCAGTTCGCCGACGAGTTCGCCGCCGAACACGGGTCGCTGCACGTCCTCTGCAACAATGCCGGCGTGATGGCGATTCCCCGGCGGGAGACCGCACAGGGCTTCGAGACGCAGTTCGGCGTCAACCACCTCGGTCACTTCGCCCTGAGCGCCCGTCTGTTCCCGACGCTCCGCGACACGCCCGGCGAGACGCGGCTCGTCACGATGTCGAGCGGCCTCCACGAGCGCGGCCGGATGGAGTTCGACGACCTGCAAGGCGAACGCGACTACGACGAGTGGGACGCCTACGCCCAGAGCAAGCTCTCGAACCTGCTTTTCGCGTTCGAACTCGACCGCCGGCTGACCGCCGCGGGCATCGACGACGTGCTGAGCGTGGGCGCGCACCCCGGGTACGCGGCCACGAACCTCCAGTTCCGCGGCCCCGAGGCGTCCGGGTCGACGCTCCGGTACTGGCTGAGCAAGCTCGGTAACGCGATATTCGCCCAGTCGGCCGCGATGGGCGCGCTCCCGCTTCTGTACGCCGCGACCTCGCCGGCCGTCGAAAGCGGGGAGTACGTCGGCCCGCAGGGGCTGTTCGGCATGCGCGGCACCCCCGGCATCGCGGAACCGAGCGACCGCGCCAGAGACCCCGAGACCGCCGCCCGGCTCTGGGACGTGTCGGAGGAGCTCACCGACACGCGGTTCCGACTGGCCTGACCACGAGCCGCCTCGGACGAGCGGGAGGGGCGGGACGGTCGTGAGAGGGCGGTGGCATCGGCCGTGCCGGGAGGCGAGACGGCCAAATACTGCGGCGTGCTATCTACGCCCGTGACCGAATCAACGCCGACAATCACCGGGGGCGTCGCCGACGCAATCGTCTCCACCTGCCGAACGACCCTCGGGGACTCCCTGCGGAGCGTCGTTCACTTCACCCGCGACGACTTCGACGTGCTGTACGTCCGACGGGACCTCTACGGCGGCGACGAGGCCGCGGCGCGCGCCGCCACATCCGAACTCGTCGAGAGCGAGCGCACCGGATTCGGCCCGCGAGAGACCTACAACGCCGACGGGAGCGTTGCGACCCCCGACTTCGGCGAGTACGAGTTCACGCTCCGCGTCTTCTCGGACGGCTTCGTCGGCCGCGTCGTGGGCGGCGACCGCGGCGTCATCGTCACCACCGACGAACTCGAACTCTCGGAGTTCGAGGAGATGGAAGTCGCGCTCCGCCGGATGCTCGAAACGACCACCGCCGGGTGAATCGACTCGCCGGCGGGCGCGACGACTCTTCGAGCGCCGTCGGTCTCGGTTCCCGCTCGTCCGGTCTACGTTCCTTCGACGAGTCGCTCTAGTTGCTCCGGCGGCACCGCTCCTCGCGCGGCGTAGCCCTCGTACGCGAACGTTGGGACGCCGGTGACGCCGTGCTGCTGGGCCTCGCTGAATCGTTCGCGCACTTCGGCCCGAAGCGTTTCGTCGTCGAGCGCGGACGCGACTTCCTCGCCGTCGATGCCCGCCGATTCGGCGAGTTCGACGAGCACCGCCTCGTCGCCGATGTCTTTGCCGTCCTGCCAGAGCGCCTCGAAAACCGACTCGTCGAACGCGAGCCACGTCTCGTAGTCGGCGTGTCCCTTCAGGTAGTACGAGACGATTTGCGCCGGCAGCGAGTCAACGTCGGTCCCGAGGTCAAGCGTCATCTCGACATCGTACCGTTCTTGTAACCGACGGACCCCCTGCTTCGCTTGCTCGTAGTAGTCTTCGTCTTTGCCGTCATCGACCGAGAAGTCGATGCTTCCATCGGGGCGACGCTTCTGACTCCGCAGGTCGAACGGGTGCCAGTCGATATCGAGCTCCTCGTCTCTCGTCTCTTGATACTGCGACAGGGACTGTCTTCCGAGGTAACAGAAGGGACACACGTAGTCCGAGTAGACCGTTATCGTCTGGTCGGCGTCTGAACTCATGCGTATTTGTCTCTCCTACGGTTACAAAAACGGCGCGGTCGCCGGCGACACGTTCGGATACCGTCGCGACTGATACCGTCGCGACTGAGAGCAGGGCGGAAGCGCCCGCGAGGAGAGAATCCGACCGACTCAGCGTCCGAACAGACGCTGTCTGAGGCTTCGTTCGGTGGCGCGCTCCACCAAGAGAACCGAGTGGTCGGTGTCGTTGACCGCGTCGAGGTGCAACGAGTCGGTCAGAAGTCGAGTGAGGAGACCCCGTTCGGTCGCGCCCATCAGCACCATCGAGTGGCTGTCGGCCCGGTCCGTGATGGCTCGTTCGATGTCGCCGGTGTCGTCGACGATCCGCGTCGCGTCCTGAAGGTCGTGTTCGGTCGCCCAGTCGGAGAGGAACGCCTCGCCCCGTTCGCGCTCGTCCGGACCGTTGACGACGTGGAGGAGCGTCACCTCCGACCCGACGACCGAGCGGAGGGATTTCGCGACCTCGGCGCTGAGCGCCGAGTGGGGACTATCGACCGTCGGCAAGAGGAGTCGACTGGTGTCGTAGTTCCGGTCGTTGAGGACGAGGAAATCACAGGGCAGGCGACTCGTCAACTCGCTCATCGTCCGTTCTGCACGCCCTCCCGACCAGATTCGGTCGTTGCTCCAGCCCATGACGACGAGGTCGGCGTCTTTGCGGCTGGCGACGGTGAATATCTCCTCGAACGAGCGGTGTGAGACGACCGTCGACGTCCGGGCTTCGATGTCGTAGCCGGCGACGCGTTCGCGGGCGTCTTCGAGCTGTTCGTTGGAGTGTGCGATAATCCGTTGGTTCTGTGCGGCACCGTAGCGTTGCGAGACGCGCGAGGGAACTTGCACCACGTGGACGATATCGACGATGGCGTCTTCTTTCGACTTCGCGAGCGCACAGGCGAGTTCGACGACGTGCGACTCGGTCCGCGGGTTCGAGATGGGTACGACGACCCGGTAGGAGTCCGTGTAGTCGTCGGTTCCCTCTTCGGTCTCGATGAGCGGGACGTACGACCGACCGGCGAGTCCGCCCAGCGCCCACTCACGAATCGAAAGCTGGCGTTTCGCGCCCTCGAAACGAGCGGATTCTAACCGGTTTTCCGTCGTCTGGAAGTAGTTGACGACGGTGACGAGGACGACGCCGCCGAAGGTGTTGCCCAACAGCACGGGGATGACGAACTCGGTCAGGCCGACGAGGAACGCCAGCTGGCCGTTCATCACGAGGTAGACCATCTCGGTGTAGGAGACGACGACGTGGAAGAGTCCACCCAGCGGAACCGCGAGGAACGCGAGGTAGACGACGACGAGACGAGAGATGGTGTCGCGGGCGGCGAAGGTGACCCAGACGACGCCGGCGACGATGAGGCCGGCGAACGCGGCCTTGAAGAAGAGACTCCACCATGGCGTCTCGACCCCCTTCTGAGCGAGTTCGAGCGCCGCGCTCGCGGCTTCCGGCGAGAGGACGCCGCCGAAGGCGAGGGCGGCCGCACCGAGCGTCCCGCCGAAGAGGTTCCCCGCGAGGACGACGACCCAGTTACGCAAGAGCGCGGGGATACTGGCCAGCCGCTCAAGCGTCAGCGCGACCGGCGGGAGCGTGTTCTCGGTGTAGAGCTGATAGCCCCCGATAATGATGTAGATGAACCCGAGCGGATAGAGCATCGCGCTTAACACCGGGTCGCCGCCGGTCGACGCTTTCATCGAGACGTAGAGGAGGAACGTAATCGTAATCGCGAACCCCGCGGCGAGGGCGCTGAAGAACAGTTCCCGCGCGCCGGAGGTAATCTCCTCGTCCGCGGCCGCGACGATGCGCTGGAACACCTCGTCGGACGAAAACCGGTCGCGAACCACCGAACCGACCGCCGGCGCACCGCTTCGTGACCGTTCGACGGCCTCGCGAACGGATTCGTCGAGCTCCGTCGACTCGGGGTCTGTCATTGGTGCGGTGGTTTTCGAACAAACCGTTCTAAACGTACCGATTCAGGCCGTCTGCAACAGTTCGGCCGCGTCGGAAGTGGGTAGTCATCTATGCTCTGCGGCCGCGATTTCGGCACCGGTGAGCGACGCGCTCACCCGAGGTGCGTCTCGAACCAGTCGGCGGCGAGGTCGGCCACCGCGTCCAGTTCATCTGGTCCCTCGAACAGGTGGCCCGCGCCGTCGACGACTTCCAGCGACTTCTCGCAGTCGAGTTCCGCGAACGCGTCGCGGTTCAGACTCAACACCGGCTCGTCGGCACCGCCGACGACGAACAGCGTCGGCGCGGTCACGTCACCGAGCCGCGACTCCGCGAGGTCGACGCGCCCGCCGCGGGAGACGACCGCGCCCGCGTCGTCACCGAGGTCGGCCGCCGCGAGGAGCGCCGCCGCCGCGCCGGTGCTCGACCCGAAGTAGCCGTAGTCGAGGTCGGCGGCGGCGTCGCGGCCGCGGAGCCACTCGGTCGCGCCGAGCAGTCGGTCGGTCAGAAGCGGGATGTCGAACCGCGTCTCGTACGTCTCGTCTTCTTCCTCGGTGAGCAGGTCGAACAGGAGCGTCCCGACCCCGCGGTCGCGGATGACCTCGGCGACGAAGTTGTTCCGCGGGCTCTTCCGACTGCTGCCGCTGCCGTGGGCGAACACCACGAGTCCCGACGCGCCGTCCGGAATCCGAAGGTCGCCCTCCAGCACCGCGTCGCCGACGGGTATCGAGACGAGATTCGGCGTCGTGTCGCTCATGCGAGACGATACGTCGGACTGCGGCTTAGGCCTGTCTCGACCCGTCGATTCGCGTGAATTCGCAGTCCGCTCGTTCTGATGGTCATGACTTACACAATTAATGTTAATAGATTCTCGAGAGTACACCCGAACACCAACCATGGTGAGTGTTACCGACCTACGGACAATGTACGAGCAGATGGTGACCGCTCGACAGTACGAGGAGCGACTGGTAGACGAGTATCTCGTCGGCAAGCAGCCGGCGTTCGACATCTCGGCGGGGCCGATACCCGGCGAACTGCACCTCGCGGCGGGCCACGAGGCGTCCGGGGCGGGCGTGTGTATCCACCTCCGCGACGACGACACGGTGACCGCGCCGCACCGGCCGCACCACATCGCCATCGCGAAGGGCGTCGACCTCAAGCGCATGACGGCCGAGATTTTCGGCCGGAAAACGGGGCTGTGCCGCGGGAAGGGTGGCCACATGCACCTGTTCGACCCCGACGTGAACTTCGCGTGTTCGGGCATCATCGCGCAGGGCTGCCCGCCGGCGGTCGGCGCGGCGATGGCGGCGAAAAAGCGGAACACGGACGCCGTGGCCGTCGCCTTCCTCGGCGAGGGCGCTATCGACCAGGGCGGCTTCCTCGAATCGCTGAACCTCGCGGCGGTCCACGACCTCCCGGTCGTCTTCGTCGTCGAGGACAACGACTGGGCCATCAGCATGCCGAAAGACCGCGTGACGGACGTACAGAACGGCGCACAGCGCGCCGACGGCTTCGACCTGCCGGGCGTCCGCGTCGACTCCGACGACGCGATGGCGGTGTACGAGGCCGCGGGCGAGGCCGTGATGCGCGCCCGCGACGGCAACGGGCCGACGCTCATCGAGGTGCAGGTCCACCGCCGGATGGGCCACTTCATGGGCGACGCGGAGGGGTATCGCCCGGAGGCCGACATCGACCGCGCGAAACAGCGCGACTCCATCGAGCGACTCGCGGAGGACCTGCGCTCGCACGGCGTCACCGACGACGAAATCGACGAGATGCGGGAGCGCGCCCACGAGCGGGTCGAGGCGGCGATTTCGTGGGCGAAAGAACAGCCCGATCCAGACCCGGAGGAGGCGTACGAGAACGTGTTTACGAACCCGCCGGCGAAGGCGGCGACGGACGGCGGGGCCGCGGTAGACGCGCCGGGTGACAACGGCGAGACGGGAGGTGACAACTGATGGCGACCGAATCACGAGACTACACGGAAGCGACCGAGACGGACCGCGAACTAACCATGAGCCGGGCGATGGTCGAGGCCATCGCGTGGGAGATGCGCGAGAACGACGACGTGTTCTACATGGGCGAGGACGTGGCCGACTACGGCGGCATCTTCTCCAGTACGACCGGCCTCTTGGACGAGTTCGGCCGCGACCGCGTGATGGACGTGCCCATCAGCGAGACGGCCTACCTCGGGGCGGCCGTCGGGGCCGCACAGGCCGGCATGCGCCCGATTGCCGAACTGATGTTCGTCGATTTCTTCGGCGTCGCCATGGACCAAATCTACAACAACATGGCGAAGAACACCTACATGAGCGGCGGCTCGTTCTCCGTGCCGATGGTGCTGACCACGGCCGTCGGCGGCACCTACAACGACGCCGCCCAGCACTCCCAGACGCTCTACGGGACCTTCGCCCACCTGCCGGGGATGAAAGTCGTCGTCCCCTCGACGGCCTACGACGCCAAGGGGCTGATGCACAGCGCCATCCGCGACGACGACCCGGTCGTCTACATGTTCCACAAGCGCCTGATGGGTCTCGGCTGGATGCCGTCGCCCTCGGGCCCGAAGACCGGCGTCCCCGAGGAGGACTACGCGATTCCGTTCGGCGAGGCCGACGTGAAGCGCCCCGGCGACGACGTGACCGTCGTCACCCTCGGTCTGCACGTCCACCGGGCGATGGAGGCCGCGGAACAGCTCGACGACGACGGTATCGACGCCGAGGTCATCGACCTGCGGACGCTCGTCCCCCTCGACACCGAGACGGTGCTCGACTCGGTCCGCAAGACCGGGAAACTCCTCGTCGTGGACGAGGATTACCAGTCGTTCGGCGTGACGGGTGAAATCATCGCCCGGGCGGCGGAAGGCGCGCTGGACGACCTCTCGGCTGTCAAGCGACTGGCCATCCCGGACGTGCCGATTCCCTACGCCCGCTCGCTCGAAGACGAGGTCAACCCCGGAACCGACGATATCGCGGCCGCCGTCCGCGAACTCCACGAATGAAGGGAGCATTGGAACCAAACGGAGGCGGCCGATGAGCGACGCGGTCGACGTGAACTCGGCCGATTCGTGGCCCGACGACGCCGACGACGTGGTCGAGGGCTACCTCGCTAACTGGTTCGTTCGCGAGGGCTCGGCCGTCGATGAGGGCGAGACGCTCTGCGAGATACAGGTCGAGAAGGTGAGCATCGACGTGGCCGCGCCGGCGACGGGGACGGTCACGGAGCTACTCGTCGCCGAGGGCGACGACTTCGACCGCGGCGACGTGCTCGCGCGGGTGCAACCCAGCGCTTGAGGACGACTTTTTTGTGCGGTAGGCACTCTGTTCGGGTCAACAGGGGGAGACGTTGTCACCGCTGGTGCGTTCGACGTCCGTCTCGGTCACGAGGTAGAACGCCTCCGAGGACGAGTCCGCTTCTTCGCCCTCTTTGCCGTACCAGTACGGATGTGTCACGTCGACGACGACGCCGTCAGCAGAGCGTTCGACGACCATCGCTTCTTTGCTCGCCGTCGTCGGCGTCGTTCCCCAACTCAGGAGACAGGTGGCGTTCTGCAAACGGTTTTCGAGATAGGCTTCTTCGGCGGCGAGCGCTCGGGCTTTGGCGTCCTCGTCTGAAACTTCGGTGAGTGGAACTGCAGTTTCAGATTCCGGTGTTGCCGTCTGGTCATCGGTCGTCTCGGGGTGAGCCGTGGTGGGTGAGCCATCACCAGTCGGTGTGTCGGCGAGACATCCTGCGAGACCGATTCCGAAGACGAGAACGATGCCGGTACGCTGGAGGATACGTCTTCGGTGGTGAGGAGAGTTCATAGGCTCGTCTGCGACGTGGGGCAGAATATGTCTTCTGTCCAACTAAACGTGCGGGCCAGTCGTGTCGGGCACGCTACGACTCGCGGTCGCCGTTCTTCGACCGGTGGGTCTCCGCCAGCGCCCGGTTCATCAGGACAGTATGCGCCTCGACTTCCTGTGCGTCGTCTGCCGGGCGGAGTTGCTGGTACCGACCGTCGGCGTCCATCACCCAGCGCCGGCGGTTGTCCGACAGGAGCGCGTCGAGGACGGCGTCGAGTTCGGCGCGGTGCTCGGGGTCTTCGACGGGCGCGACGGCCTCGACTCGGCGGTCGAGGTTGCGGGTCATCCAGTCCGCGGAGCCGACGTAGTAGTCGGGGTCGCCCGCGTTCTCGAAGTAGAAGATACGCGAGTGTTCGAGGAACCGGCCGACGACGCTCGACACCGAGATGTTCTCCGAGAGGCCTTCGATGCCGGGCCTGAGCCGGCAGATGCCGCGGACCACGAGGTCGATGTCGACGCCGGCCATCGACGCCTCGTACAGTTCGCGGACCATCGCGGGGTCTTCGAGCGCGTTCATCTTGGCGACGATGCGGGCGTCGCGGCCGGCCCGGGCGTGGTCGGCCTCCCGGCGGACGAGTCGGGTCATCTCCTCGCGGAGGTTCGTCGGCGCGACCAGCAGTTTCCGGTACGCCTCCTGCCGCGAGTGGCCGGTGAAGAAGTTGAACAGGCGAACGAGGTCGTGGCCGATGTCCGGGTCGGCCGTGAACAGCCCGAGGTCGGTGTAGAGCTTCGCCGTCTGAGAGTGGTAGTTGCCGGTGGCGACGTGGGAGTAGAGCCGCACCTCGTCGCCCTCCTCGCGAACGACGAGCGCAGTCTTCGAGTGGGTTTTCAGCCCGATAGTACCGTAGGCGACGTGGATGCCCTCCTCTTCGAGGCGGCGGACCCACCGGAGGTTGTTCTCCTCGTCGAACCGCGCTTTGAGTTCGACCATCACCGCGACCTGCTTGCCGTTCTTGGCGGCCTCGATGAGCGTCTCGATGACCTCGGAGTCCGGCGCGGTCCGGTAGATGGTGGCTTTGATGGCCAGCACGTCGGGGTCGGCCGCGGCGGCCGCGAGGAACGTCCCCACCGTGCCCGTAAACGAGTGGTACGGGTGGTGGACGAGCACGTCCTTCCGAGCGATTTCGGTGAACACCGAGTCGGGGTCGTCGGCGGAGCGACCGGCGAACCGCGGGTGGGGCTGGGGCGTCCACGGCGCGACTTCGAGTTCCGGCCGGTCGAGGTCGAAAAGCGACGCGAGCGCGCCGTAGTCCAGCGGCAGGTCGCGCTCGAACACCTCGCGGTCGTCCACGCCGAGCTGTTCCGCGAGCAGGTCGCGGACGGCCTCGGGCGTGCCCGACTGGACCTCCAAGCGGACCACCGTGGCGAACCGGCGCTGGCGGAGCACGTCCTCTATCATGGCGATGAGGCCCTCTGCGACCTCCTCGTTGCGGCGGACCTCGGCGTTCCGCGTCACCTTGAACGCTGAGGTGTCGACGACCTCGACGTTCGGGAACAGCAGGTCGATGTTGCGCTCGATGACGGCCACGAGCGGGACGTATCTGACGGGGGCGGAGGCGGCGGACGCAGAAGCGGTGTTGGAGTCGCTTGCGCCATCCGCACCGGCGACGCGCTCGTCCACGTTGACGAGTCGCGGGCGGTTGCCGGGGACTTTGACCCGCGAGAACTTCGTCGGCTCCTCTGGGCCCTCGGTCGTGCGGACCGCGAGCGACAGCGAGAGGTTCGAAATGAACGGGAACGGATGGGCCGGCTCGAACGTCAGGGGCGTCAGCGTCGGCAGGACCGACGCCTCGAAGTAGTCGCGGAGGGCCGCCCGCTCGTCGGGCGCGAGGTCGTCGTAGTCGACGATTTCGATGCCGGCGTCGGCGAGCGCGGGTCGAACGAGGTCGCGGAAGCAGTCGGACTGCCGGTCGAGCAGGTCGCGGGCGCGGTCGAGGACGAGCGACCACTGCTGGCTCGGGGTCCGGCCGTCGGGTGAGAGTTCGCTCACGCCCGCGGCCATCTGCTGTTTCAGCCCGCCGACGCGCTTCATGAAGAACTCGTCGAGGTTCGAGGTGAGAATCGAGAGGAAGTTGACGCGCTCGAAAAGCGGGTTGCGGTCGTCTCTCGCCTCGTGGAGGACGCGCTCGTGGAAGGCGAGTTCGCTGAGTTCGCGGTTGAGATACAGCGCGGGGTCCGCGAGGTCGGCGTCGGCCGGATTCGACTCGTCGTCGTCGCGGTCGCGAACGCGGACCGGCGCGGTCGTCTGACCGGCGTGTCGGGCCTGCGAGTCGCCGCCGCGAACCTCGTCGTCGGACATGTGCTGCGTGGAGATGGTTCGGCGGCGACCTTTAGTTCGCTGCCTCCGTCGTCGCCGCCACCGTCGCCTCGTGGGCTCAGACCAGCGCGGGCTGGCGGGGTTCGAGAATCTTCGAGTCCTTGCGGGACTCGTGGGTGACCTCGGAGTCGACGGCGACGAGTTCGTCGGCGTGGAGGTCGTACGCCGTGAGCGCGCCGCCGTAGACCGCGCCCGTGTCGAGGCCCATCGCGTGCTCGAAGACGGCAGGGTGGGCCATCACGGTGTGGCCGAAGAAGACGCGCTGTGGCCCCTCGTAGTACTCGAACCAGAAGGGGCCGTCGTAGCTGTCGCCGGGGTTCATCGCCCGGGTGTTTTCGAGTTCGTCCACGTCGTGTTCGTCGAGCGGCTTTTCGGGGTGAATGCCGCCGTGGACGACGATGGCGTCCTCCCACGTGATGGCGACCGGGAGGTTCGACATCCATTCGAGGTCGTCGTCGGTCAGCGCGTCTAGCTCCTTCGTGCCGCGGATGAGCTTTTCTTCGTTGTTGCCGCGGACGGTCAGAAAGTTGTCGCGCTCGCGGACGAAGTCCACGACGCCCTTGCTGTCGGGGCCCTTCCGCACGAGGTCGCCGACGAAGACGACGAGGTCGTCCTCGGAGGGGTCGAGCCGGTCGACGAGGCGTTCGAGCGCCGGCAGACAGCCGTGTACGTCGCCGACGACGTACACGTCGTCCCAGTCGTCGATGTCGACTCGAAGGTGTTGCTCGGCGACGTCGGGGTGGAAGGATGGGACACTCATTGGAAACGTTCTCTCCTCTGTCTGAAAACGGCTACCTAAGAAAGGGTTGCTAGTTTCGAACTGTTGTGCTATATAGACATGGCTGCGTGTCTCACGCACGCCGCGCGAGCCGCCGGCGACGACCCGCCCTCTGTCGCCGGCCATCCCGCAATCGCTTTCCGGCGCGGCCGCGAAGTCGCGGCCATGAGCATCGGACCCCTCGACGACGAGACGGTCGAGAAGTATCGAGAGGCAGGGGAGGTCCTCCGCACGGTGTTGGACGAGTCGGCCGAGATGGTCGAACCCGGCGTCACCCACCTCGAAGTCGCTGAACACGCCGAAGCGCGCATCCGCGAACTCGCTGATGGCTGTGCGTTCCCGGTCAACATCAGTATCAACGAGGAAGCGTCGCACGCCAGCCCCGGCCGCGACGACGATACCGTGTTCGGCGAGGACATGGTCTGTCTCGACGTCGGCGTCCACGTCGACGGCTACATCGCAGACTCCGCGGTGACCGTCGACCTCTCGGGCAACGACGAGCTCGTCGAGTCCGCCGAGGAGGCGCTCGACGCCGCCCTCGACATGGTCGAAGCGGGCGCGCACACCGGGAAAATCGGCGCGGAAATCGAGGACGTGATTCGCGGCTACGGCTACACGCCGGTCCTCAATCTCTCGGGCCACGGCGTCGAGCAGTGGGATGCCCACACCGACCCGACAATCCCGAACCGCGGCGCAGACCGCGGCGTCGAACTCGAAGTCGGTGACGTGGTCGCCATCGAACCGTTCGCCACCGACGGCACGGGCAAGGTCACCGAGGGGTCGAAAAACGAGATTTACAGCCTCGTCAACGACCGCTCGGTCCGCGACCGCATGTCGCGCAAACTGCTCGACGAGGTGCGCGAGGAGTACAAACTGCTCCCCTTCGCGGCCCGCTGGTTCGAGGGCGGCCGCTCCGAGATGGCCATCCGCCGGCTCGAACAGCAGGGCATCCTCCGCGGCTACCCCGTGCTGAAAGAGGAAGACGGCGCGATGGTCGGACAGGCCGAAGACACCATCATCGTCACCGAAGACGGCTACGAGAACCTGACGCGGTAATCGGACGAAGTCGGGGTCGGCGTCGGGTTCGGGGTCGGCACCGACCGCTCCGAGACCGAAACGGCTTGCACGTCCGGGTCCATTGAGCCGCCATGGACCAACTGTTCGCCCCGTGGCGCATCGAGTGGGTCGCCCGCGACGACGACCAAGACGCCGACGCCGACGACCCGGACGACGACCGCTGTCCCTTCTGTGCGCTCCCCGAGCGCGACGACGACAGAGAGAGCAAAATCGTCGCCCGCTCGCCGCACTCGTTCGTCCTCCTGAACAACTACCCCTACGCGCCGGGCCACGTCATGGTCATCCCGCACCGCCACACCGGCGAGTTCGCCGGCCTCTCGGACGCGGAACTCCTCGACCACGCGCGGCTCAAGTCGAAGACGCTCGCCGCGTTGGACGCCGCCTTCGACCCCGACGGCTGCAACGCGGGCGAGAACCTCGGTGGCTCGGCCGCCGGCGGCTCCATCGACGACCACCTCCACACCCACGTCGTCCCGCGGTGGAGCGGCGACACCAACTTCATGCCGGTCATCTCCGACACGAAAGTGCTCGTGCAGGCGCTCGACGACTCCTACGACCAGCTTCACGAGGCGTTCGCCGGCCTCGACGGCGCGGTCGTCGACGGCGACGACGACGCGGTTCGATTCAAATTAGACTGACTCTAAAACTCACGTCGAGTGCGTCTAATAGCCTGCTCCGGCCCGAAGCGCATTTGAACCCCTCTCCCGAAAGCCACGGTAATGGAGCGAAAGCGGGCCATCCGTCGGGTCGGATTCGTCGTCCTCGCGGCGAACGTGCTTCTCGTCGCCGGGAAGGCCGGCGTGTGGTGGACGACCGGGAGCCTGGCCCTCGGGTCCGAGGCGGTCAACAGCCTCGCGGACGCGGTTTACAGCACCATCATCCTCGGCGGCCTCTACCTGACGACGAAGCCGCCGGACTGGGAACACCCCCACGGCCACGAGCGCATCGAGCCGTTCATCTCGCTTTTCGTCGCGGTCGGCATCTTCGCCGCCGGCGGGGCGATTCTCTGGCAGAGCACGTCCAGCATCCTCGCGGGGACTTACGGCGGAGACGCGGGGACGCTCGGCGTCGTCGTCCTCGTCGTCGCGGCGGCGGCCAAGTACGTCCTCTACCGCTACTGCTACTCGGTCGGCCGCGAGCAGAACTCGCCGGCGCTCGTCGCCGCCGGCGTCGACAACCGAAACGACATCCTCACCGCCGGGGCGGCGCTCGTCGGCGTGGTCGGCGGGCAGTTCGGCTACCCCATCTTGGACCCGCTGGCCGCCATGGTCGTCTCCATCGGCATCGTCTACACCGGCTACGAAATCGTCCGCGACAACGTGAACTACCTCGTCGGGGCCGCCCCGCCGGAGTACCTCCGGGCGCTCATCGTCCAGACCGCCCTGTCGCACCCCGACGTGTACGGCGCACACGACGTGGTCGCCCACTACGTCGGCCCCGAAATCGACGTGAGCCTCCACATCGAGGTGGAAGGCGATATGACGATTGCCGAGGCCCACGACATCGAGACGTGGGTCGTGCAGGCGATTCGGAACATCGACGAGGTGGACGACGTGTTCGTCCACATCGACCCGAAGGAACTCGGCGAGTGGAAGGAAGACGACGAGACCGAGCGCTACACCATGTTCTCGCCCGACGGCGGCGACGACCGCTGACGGCCACTAACTGCCACTAACGGACGCTGACGACCACTGACGCGTCGGGTTCCTCAAAGTAGCTTCTGGACTTCCAGCCGTAGCTCCCCGAGATACGGCACGTGGAACTGGCCTTTCGCCCGCACCCAGTCGGGTCGGACGGGCGTGGCGATGCCCCGCGCCTGGTCGTAGTAGTCGTTGTCGTCGCCGCGAGTGACGTAGCCGGCGTGCGGCGCGGGGCAGTACAGGAGTTCCGCACAGGAGTCCGCGCCGTCGACGTAAGACGTGTTGGCCCGGTCGTACCAGTTCTCTCCGTCCTCGACCCAGAAGACCGCGCGATGGATGATGGGCGAGCCGTCGCGCGACGGCGTGTCGTAGACGACGACATCGCCCGGGCCGCCGAGCCGGCCGTAGCCCTCGCTCGCGTTGGCCGTGACCACGCCGTAGTCGTCGGCCGCGGGGCCGCCGTAGCGACCCTCCGCGGTCACGACGACGAGGTCGCCGCGTTCGAGAGTCGGTTGCATGCTCCCGCTCTCGACGGCGACCATCGGGGGCCACACGCCGCTCACCGCGAACAGCACCGCGCCGACCGCGACGACGACCGCGACCGCCTCCAGCGCGTCTCTGGCGAACGCTCGGGCCTCCGATTGATTGTCGTCGGACACGGGTACTGTCAGCCGTCGCGTCGCTATCAATCTTGTTGCCGGCGTCGGCGTGAGAGAAACCGTTAGGGCCGGGTGGCGCGACGGTCGAGTCGTGAACGACGACTACCACCTCGTCCCCGAGTTTCCCGCCCCCGAGGCGTACGTGTCCCTCCGCGACGCCGCGGGGATGGCTCCGCGCTCCCTCGCGGCCGCCGAGCGCGGCGTTCCGAACACGATTTTCGGCGTGCGCGTCGTCTTCGAGGGGGCGACCGGCGACGAGATAGTCGGCATGGGTCGGCTCGTCGGCGACGGCGGCACCGTCTTTCAGGTCGTCGACGTGGCGGTCCACCCCGACCATCAGGGCCGCGGGCTCGGCACCCGCGTGATGGACGCGCTCGTGGACTACCTCGACCGCGAGGCCCCGCCGTCGGCGTTCGTGAACCTTCTCGCCGACGTGGACGGCTACTACGAGCGCTGGGGGTTCGAACCGACCGCGCCGGCGTCGAAAGGGATGTTTCTCCGGGTCGGCGAGGACGGCGTTCGAGGGCGCGACGAGAACTGAGAACCGAGCGGAGTGTGAATCGGCGGAGCGACGTGTCTTCGGCGCGCAACCGACCGCTCAGGCGGCGGTCGGCTCGCGCGGTTCGGGCTGTGCCTCGACCGGTTCGGCGAAGGCGTAGACGGTCTGGTGGGCGGTCACCGTCACGCGGGTGAAGTCGCCGGGTTCGAGGCCGTGTTCGGTCGCGTTCTGGACGATTATCTGGCGGTAGGCCTCGTCGCGGCACTTCACGGAGTCGCCGGTACCCTCCTCGACGACGAGCACCTCGCGCTCCGTGCCGACCATCTCGTCGTAGGCGGCGGCGACGATGTCCATCTTCGCCTCGGACATCTCCTTGGAGCGCTCCTTTTTGAGCGTCCCGCCGAGGCCCTTCAGGTCGGCGGCGTCGGTGCCGGGGCGCTTCGAGAAGCGCGTGACGTTGACCTTCTCGGGGCGAATCTCGCGGAGCAGCTCCATCGACCGCTCGTGGTCCGCGTCGGTCTCGGTCGGGTAGCCGACGATGAAGTCGGTCGAGAGCGTCCAGTAGTCGAGTTCGCGGTCGAACGTCTCGACGATCTCTCTGAACTTGTCGACGCGGTGCTGGCGACGCATGTGTTCGAGCACCTCGTCGGACCCCGACTGCACCGGCGCGTGGATGAAGTTGTAGAGCTTGTCGTGGCGGGCGAACACCGCGGCGAGTTCCTCGCGGATGCCGTGGACGCCGCCGGGGTTGGCCATGCCGACGCGGACGCGGAACTCGCCGTCGATTTCGGTGCAGATGCGGTCCAGTAGCTCGGGGAGCTTCCGGTCGCCGTTGTCCCAGCCGTAGACGCCGGTGTCCTGGCCCGTGATGCGGAGTTCCTTCGCACCGGCGTGGACGAGCGCCCGCGCCTTCTCGACGTTCTCGTCGACCGAGGGCGAATCGACCCGGCCGGTGGCGAACTTCGTGATGCAGTACGAGCAGTTCGACATACAGCCGCGGGCGATGGGCAGGATGCCGACAACGCCGTCCAAGACGGGCTCGACGCCGGGGCCGGGGGTCGGACACTCGCCGTTGGTGACGGCGGTCGGCACGTCGTCCCAGTGGAGAATCTGGGCGTCGATACCCTCCTCGCGGAAGTCGTTGCCCTGCGCGAGCGCCATACAGCCCGTGATGATGAGGTCCGCCGTCTCCGCCTCCAGCTCTTTGGCCCGACGGAGCATGTTCCGCTCCGTCTTCTCCACGACCGTACAGGTGTTCATGATGGCGACATCGGCCTCCTCGGGCCCGTCGACGCGGTAGTGACCGGCGTCTCGGAGCGCGCTCTCGATGGCGCGGCTCTCGCCGCGGTTCGAGGTACAGCCGTATGTCTCGATGTGGTATCGGGCCATTCGGTTATCCCACGTACCGGGTCAGCGGGCAAAAACGCCGCGGTCTCCCCCGAGACTGCCGGCGTCCACGGGCCGAGATATCGTCTCTCAAACGCCACCGCCCGCTCGACGTGGATGCCGACGCCGACGCCGATGCCGACGCCGATGCCGACGAACACGGCGGGCGGAGCGTCGCACCGGCCGGACGCTCCGTCGTCGATGAGTCTCGCGCCGGCCGTATCATCCGCCCGAGGACGAATATAATTCATTACCTCAAGCGCTGTATTTAGATTCGCTATGAAGTTCAACGTGCGCGCCATCGCCTACGGGTTCATCGCCACCGTGGTCGTCGGCATCCTCAGCGGCTTCGCGGCCCCATTCACGAACGTCACCCTCCCCACGGTCGGCTACGTCCTCACGGGTATCATCGGCGGCCTCGTCGCCGGCTACCTCGTCACGACCGGCATGGCAGACGGGGCGCTCAACGGCCTCGTCGGCACGACGCTCGGCGCGATTATCGTCGCCATCGGCCTCGTCATCATGAACGTCCTGTTCGCGGGCGCGTTCTTCGGTCTGACCGTGTTCGCCGCGTCCGTCGTCATCATCGCCCTCGCGGGCATCCCCGGCGCTATCGGCGGTGCACTCGGCAGCGTGCTGCACGACCGCTCGGCCGCCCGCCGCACCAGACCCGCGGCCTGAGCCGACTCGGCCCCGGTTCCTGTTTTTCGCCCGTGTTTCGCCTTCCGCCCGAACCCTCACGTATCCACTCACTACCTCTCGCTCCCTCTCACTTGCGCGCCCTCGCCACCGCTCCCGGCGAAAAGTTACTTGTCACGGTGTTGTGCAGTTGTGATAGATGCGTTCCCGCAGGACACCCCCCGGTACGCCCTCCGACCACGACTCGGGCTCGACCGACAGCGACGCTTCGTCCGCCGCTCGCAGTTCGCCTCCGCCCGCCGCCGGTACCAGCACCCGCCGCGACGTACTCCGACTCCTCGGGTCGGGTGCGGCCGTCGGTCTCACCGGTTGCCTCGGCGGCGACGAACAGACCGACGACGACTCCGCCGAAGGCGTCCGCTTCGAAGACGGCTGGCGGACCTACGCCCACGACGACGCCAACACCGCGTTCCGCCGCGAGGGCACCCCCATCTCCGAGCCGACCATCGAGTACGAACCCGACTTCGGGATGGGCTCCACCGAGCCAGTCGCCGCCGACGGGGTGGCTTACACGCCCAGCGACCCGATGCGGGCAATCGACCCGGCGGCCGGCGAGGAACTGTGGGCCGCGCAGGGAGAGGAGTGGACCGCACCGGTCGTCCTCGACGGCGTCGTCTACTCGCTCGGTGTGACGGTCCACGGGCCGAACCGACTCGCGCTCTACCGCGCTCGGACCGGTCGGCTGTTCCGGACTATCGAACTCCCGGGGCGTCCACAGACGCCGCCGGCGTTCTCCAACGACCGCGAGACGCTGTTTCTCGGCCTCGACGACGAGCGCGTCTGCGCGGTCGATATCGACGCCGCCGAGGTCAAATGGACGCGGTCGCTGTTCGGCGCGGTCCGGCGACCCCTCGCGGTCAATCTCGGCGCGATATACGTCGTCACGGAAGGACAGCGCCTCTACTGCCTCGGCGCGAACGGCGGAGCCCGCTGGCAGGTCTCGACCGAGACGGTCGAGGCCGTCGCGCCGGTCGTCGGCGACGAGCGGGTGTACCTCGCGGGCTGGGACCGCATCGCCGCGCTCGAACGGCGGAACGGCGACGTGGTCTGGGAGGACGACCGCGGCGTCCACGAGCGCCTCGCGTTCGACGGCGAGCGCCTCTACGCGGTCCGCGGGTCGCTCCGGGCGCTCGACAGCGCGACCGGCGAGGAGCGGTGGCGCTACTACCCGGACGAGACCGTCTCCGCCGCGAGCATCGTCGGCGACGCGGTGTACGTCGGCACCGGAGACGGCGACCTCGTCGCCCTGAACCGAACCGGCGACGGCGGCCTGTTCGGTGACCGCGAGCGCTGGTCGGTTTCGCTCGGTCGCAACGTCGGCCACTCGCTGGCCGCGACCGACCGCCGGGTGTTCTGCCCGGTCGTCCGCGACGACGGCCTGCCGAGCATGACTGTCGTCGGCGATGCCGCCGCCGACGGGTCGAGTGCGGGGACGACCGCGGACGCCGGCGGGTCGGAGTCGTGACGAACCCCGACGCGAGACTATCGAGACGGGCGTTCCTCGGGACTCTCGGAACCGGCGCAGCCGTCGGTCTCGCGGGCTGTGTCGGCGGCGATGAGGGCTCCACGGGCGACGGAGGGGGCGACTGGCCGCATCCGTACTTCTCCCCCGAGGGGACGGGCTACAACCCCCGTGCGACCGGCCCGGCGTCGAAGCCGAGCGAGTCGTGGGGCATCGAGGTGAACGGCCTCGAACTGGCGCGCCCGGTCGTGTTCCGCGAGACGGTGTATCTCGCGACCAGCGAGCGCCTCCGGGCGTTTTCGGTCGCCGATGGCACCGAGCTGTGGTCGGTCGAAAGCGACACTCAGAGCGGCTTCCGCTCGTCGGTGACGGTCGATTCGGAGCGCGTCTACGTCGGCCACGTCGGAGCCAGAACCGGCGTGCTCGCGTACACCCACGACGGCGAGGAGGCGTGGCACGCACCGACCCAATCGAGCGTCCGCGCCCCGGTCGTCCGACCCGAGCAGGACCGCGACCACCTCTACGCCGCCGACACGGCCGGGAACGTCTATCGAATCCGCGGCAGTGACGGGACCGTCGAGTGGCAAACCGAGGTGTTCGGCCCGGTTCGTTCCCTCGCGGCTCGGTACGACACCGTCGTCGCCGGCACGGAGGGCGGTGAGGTGGTCACGTACCTCGACGAAGGGGCGGGCCGCGACCCGACCGGGCTGTGGCGGACCAAACTCCCCGGCGGCGTGCAGGCGCTCGCGGTCGCCGGGTCGGGCGACGTGTTCGCAGGCTTCTTCGGCGCGGGCGTCGCCAGACTCAGCGGCGGCCTCCGCGCCGGCGCGGTGGCCTGGCACCAAGAAGACCCCTCGCCGCACGGCTCGCTCGTCGTCGGCCCCCGGCGGGTCTTTTCGACCGACGGGGCCGGCCTCGACGCCTTCGACAAACGTTCCGGCTCCCCCTCGTGGGCGGCCGGCGACGATTTCTTTGCCCCGCCAGCGGGTGCCGGCGACACCGTCTTCGTCTCGGATACGAGCGACGACGGCGGCGTCGTCGCCTACGACGCCGGGGGCGGCGTCGGCCTCGACGACACCCGCATCGGGGCCGAGCGCTGGCGCTACGACCTCACGGGGCGCGCCTTGACCGGTCCGACGCCGGCGGGCGACGCGCTGTTCGTCGTCGAATCCGGCGGCGACGACGGGGCGCGGCGGCTCGTCGCGCTGCGGGCCGGGTAAAAGAGCGATTCGGGGGGCGCTCGACAGGGTCGTCTCGGGAGACCGCGACCCTCAGATGAGTCCCAGTATCCACCGCGTGACCTCGGAGGTCGCGAAGAAGGCACCTTCCACCCGGGAGAAGACCCTCCCGGTCCAGAGCGCGGCGACTATCAGGAGGGTGACCACGACCAGCCACGCGAACGTCCCGAGCGCCGAGGCGCTCACCGCGAGCGGGCTGGCGACCGCCGCGACGCCGACGATGCCGGTGATGTTGAGGATGTTGCTGCCGACGACGTTGCCCACCGAGACCCCGAGGCTCCGCTGTCGGAGCGCGACGAGCGAGACGGCGAACTCCGGCGTCGACGTCCCCGCCGCGACGATTGTGCCGCCGATGACCCACTCGGAGATGCCGGCCCCGCGGGCCAGCTCCGAGGCGGCGAGCACCATGTAGTCGCCGCTCACCAACACCAGCGCCAATCCGCCCGCGAGGAACACGGCGTCGCGGCCGGGGAAGCCGATTCGGTCGGTTATCGGGCGGGTCACGCCGCCGTCTCCGTGCGACTGGTCGGCCGATTGCTCAGTCGATTGCTCGGTTGCTCCACCGGCCTCAGTCTGAGAGCTACGGAGCAGGTACGCCGTGTAGGCGACGAACGCCCCGACCAAGAGCGCGCCTTCGAACCTCGTCACCCGGAGGTCGAACAGAACCAGTCCGCCGAGGAGCGTGCTCGCCAGCAGGGCGACGCCGTCGCGGGAGACGAGCGACTCCGCGACCGGAATCACCCGGAACAGCGAGATGACGCCCAACACGAACGCCAAGTTGTAGATGTTCGAGCCGAGGACGTTGGCGACTGCGATGTCGCCCAACCCCTTGTACGCGGCGTCGACCGCGACCGAGAGCTCCGGCGTCGAGGTCCCGATTGCGACGATTGTCAGCCCGATGGTGAGCTCCGAGAGGCCGAACCGCCGAGCCGACCGAACGGCGGCGTCGACCAACAGCCGCGCGCCGACCCAGAGCCCAAGCACTGACACGAGAATGACGGCGATTTGAACGACGGGTCCGCCTCTGAGCATGGTACTGGGTTCTCGGGAGTCGGATAATCAATGTTGGGCGCGCGGCGTTCACAATCTATCGACGACCGCGAGGCTGCGAGGCTGCAAACCCCCCAGACTGCCGACCTACTCCCCGGGGGCGCCGGAGACGATGTCGACGCCCGACGACGCGCCGATGCGCTCCGCGCCGGCTTCGAACATAGCGACCGCTTCGTCGTAGGAGCCGACGCCGCCGGAGGCCTTGACGGGCAGGTACTCGGCCATGAGTTCGACGTCTTCGACCGTCGCGCCGCCGTCGGCAAAGCCGGTGGCGGTCTTGACGAAGGCGGCGTCGGCCTCGGCGGCCGCCTCGCAGGCGCGGTGTTTCTCCTCCTCGGTGAGAAGCGCCGTCTCGATGATGACTTTCACGGGAACCGGGACGGCGGCGACGACCTCCGAGATGTCCTCGGTCACGAGTTCGTCGTCGCCGGCTTTGAGCCGACCGACGTTGATGACCATGTCCAGTTCGTCCGCGCCGGCCTGCCACGCGTCGACGGCCTCCTCGCGCTTGGCCGTCGTCGTGTGCTGACCGTGGGGGAAGCCGACGACCGTCGCCAGCAACACGTCCGGGGCGTACTCGCTCGCCTCGGCGACGTAGCACGGCGGGATGCAGGCGTTCATCCCCCACTCGGCGGCGTCGTCGAGGACGGCCTCCACGTCGGCCATCGTCGTCTCGGGTCCGAGGACCGTGTGGTCGATGCGGGCGGCGAGGTCGGCTCGGTTCATACCCGGTGGAGGCGACCCGAGGCTAAAGAACGTAAGGCTTTCACGCCGCCCCGCCGCGCCTCCTGCATGGCCATTCTCCCCGAGGGGTTCGCGCTCCCGCCGCTCCCCTACCTCGTCGCCCTCGTCGCGGGACTCGTCGGCGTCGGCGTCGGACTGCGTCGCACGCGACCGACGGTCACGCCCGCGCACGTCCTCGCGCTCGTCCCGTGGATGGTGTCGGGGTCGGCGCTGCACGTTCTCTACGTCGTCGGCGCGCTCCCGCCCGCGGTCGAACCGCTCGCCGGCACGCCAGCGGTCTACCTGTCGGTGGCCGTCGTCGCCGGCGCGACGTGGCTCGCGCTCGACGCGGCCGACCTCGCCTCGCCGCAGACGCTCGCGGCTCCGGGGTTGCTCGTCGCCGCCGGCCTCGCCGGCTTCGCGCTCTTCGCCGGCCTCGCCGCCGGGACCCTCTCGGTCGTCTGGCCCGGTCTCGCCCTCGTCGCCGCGGTCGTCGTCACCCCGCTGACGTGGCGGGTCGTGACGCGACTCGCCCCCGAGGCGGCCGCCGCGGGGTCGCTCGGCCTGCTCGCACTCTTCGGGCACGCCCTCGACGCGCTGTCGACCGCCGTCGGCGTCGACGTGCTCGGCTTCGGTGAGCGGACGCCGCTGTCGCGCGTCATCCTCGACGCCGCCGCGGCGCTCCCGACCGCGGAGGTCATCGGCGTCGGCTGGCTGTTCGTCCTCGTGAAACTCGCCGTCGCCGGCTTCGTGGTCGCCCTCCTCGCCGGCTACGTCCGCGAGGACCCGACCGAGGGGTCGCTCCTGTTGGGCCTCGTCGCCGCCGTCGGCCTCGGCCCCGGCGTCCACAACCTCCTGTTGTTCGCCATCGCCGGCTGAGGCTGCGACCCTGTTTGGGCCGCCTGCCTGCCGGCCTCCGCCTGCCCGCTGTTGCGCCGCGCTCCGTAGTCGCCCGACCCGGGAGAGTTATCCCACCGGCGAACCGACCTACGGGGACGCATGTCCCGTGTCATCTGCGCCGGCCACGTGAACTGGGACGTCACCCTCCGCGTGGACGCCCTGCCGGAGCCCGACGGCGAGGCAACCGTCGAGTCGCGGGTCGGCGCGGGCGGCGGCAGCGCCGCCAACGTCGCCAGCGGCCTCGTCGGCCTCGACGTGCCCGCCGCGCTCCTCGGGAGCGTCGGCGACGACGAACACGGCCACGCCGCCGTCGCAGAACTCGCCTCGAAGGGCGTCGACTGCCGCCACGTCGTCAGCGTCGACGGCGGCCCGACCACGGTCAAGTACATCGTCGTCGACGCCGCGGGCGAGGTGTTCGTCCTCGGCTCGCCCGGCGTCAACGAGGCGTTCGAGGCGACCGACCTGCCGACCGACCCGCTCGCGGCGGCCGACCACCTCCACCTGACGAGCCAATCGCCCGACACGGCCGCGACGCTCGCCGGACGGGCCCACGAGGTCGAAACGACCGTCAGCTTCGACCCCGGCCGGCGCGTCGGAGACCGGGGCTACGCCGACGCGCTCCGCGAGGTGGACTACGTCTTTCTCAACGACCGCGAGGCCGCCACCGCGCTCGGTGAAGCGGCGGTCCAGCGTGGACGAGACGCCGCCGCAGACCCCATCTCAGACGTGGCCGCGGCGCTCGCGCAGACGACGCTCGTTCTCAAACACGGCCCGCGCGGCGCGGAGGTCAGAGACGGCGACGACCGACACGTCCACCCCGGCTACCCTATCGACGCGGTTGACACGACCGGCGCGGGCGACGCCTTCGCCTCGGGCTTTATCGCGGCCCGCCTCGACGGGGCGACCTACGAGCGGGCGCTGGCGGTCGCCAACGCCTGCGGCGCGCTCACCGCGGCCGAGCCGGGCGCGCGGACGCAACTCAGTTGGCGGCGGCTGGACGACCTCGTCGAGGGCTGAGCCGCCGCGTCCACGCCGCTCGGCGCCGACCCCACCAGTTTTATCCTCACCAGCCATTCGTCGGGACGATGTTCGACCAGCTCCCGGCCGTCGTCGCCGCCCTCGACGCCGCGTCGAGCCTCGGCGCACTCGCCGGGCGACTGCTCCTCGGCGCGGTCGTCGGGGTCGCAGCCGCGGTCGTGATGGCCATCCCGATGTGGCGGCAGGACGACGGCTTCACGCCGGCGTACGTCGCCGCGGCGGTCGTCCGCCGAACGACGCCGGACGAGGTGAGCTTCGGCGACGCGAACGTCGCCCACCACGCCGCCGGCGCGCTCGCCGGCGTCCTCTACGCGGTCGTCTACCTCGTCACCGACGCCCTCGCGCCGGACCTCGCCGTCGCCGGCATCGACCTCCCCTCGCATCTCGTCGCGACCGCGGTCGTCGTGGCGTTCATCTACGTCGCGTTCGCCCGATTCATCTTCCCCCGCGCCGGCCGGCGCATCTACGAGGAGCGCGCGACGGCGGTCCGCGGGCAGTGGCTCCGCTCCTCGCTCGTGTTCGGGGCGACGCTACTGGTCCTCGCACCGGCGATTTTCACCGGGTTCGCGTGACGGCGACCCGGTCGGTTGGCTGGTCGTTCCAGCCGACCGCTCCCGCCCCCGGTCGAACCGCGTCGTTTTTGCCCGCGACCCGAGTGGGTCGGTACATGGCGAAACAGCCCCACCTCCTCGTCGAAGAAGGCGACGTGAACGATATCGCGCTCATCCCGGGCGACCCCGGGCGCGTCGACCGCATCGCAAAGCAGTGTGACAACGTCGAGGAAGTCGCGCAGAACCGCGAGTACAAGGTCGTCAACGCCGAGTACGAGGGCGTCCCGCTCACCATCTCCTCGACCGGCATCGGCTGTCCCTCGGCCGCCATCGCCATCGAGGAACTCGCCCGCGTCGGCGTGGAGACGTTCATCCGCGTCGGCACTATCGGCGCGCTGCAAGCGGACATCGAAGTCGGTGACATGATCGTCGCCACGGGCGCGGCCAAGGAGGAAGGCACCTCGAAGCGCTACGAGTCCGAGGTGTACCCGGCCGTCCCCGACTACGACGTGCTCACGTCGCTCGTCGACTCGGCCGAGGCCAACGACGAGGACGTCCACGTCGGCCCCATCGTCTCCGACGACGCGTTCTACAACGAGTCCGACGAGTACGTGGACGACTGGAACGCCGCGGGCCTGCTCGCCATCGAGATGGAGGCCGCGACGGTGTTCTCGCTCGCCCGCCGGAAGGGCCTCCGCGCCGGCGCTATCTGCACGGTCGACGGCAACCTCGTCGCCGGCACCCAGAAGGGTGCCGACTCGGACGAGGAACTCCCCGAGAAGGCGAAGAACAACGTCGAGCGCGCCATCTCCATCTCGCTCGACGCCGTTGCCGACCTCGCGTAGACGACAGCCGTGGACCCTCGCCATCTCGCGGCCCGCGCGGTCGCACGCGTCGGCGCGCTCCGCGACCGGATTCGTCGGATAGAGCGGCGCGAGATGGTGGCGTTCGGCCGCTGGATAGAGAACACGAACAACCTGCTTCACCTCTCGATTCTCCTCATCATCCCCGTGCTCATCGCGGTGGTGACGCTCATCTCCAACTCGGTCAGCACGCTGTCGTTCCTGCTGTTCCCGCCGCTCGCGTCCGGGTCGTACACGCTGTTTTCCGACCCGGAGGGGCGGTACGCCTCGCCCGTGAAGTTCGTCGTCGCCCTCACGGTCGGCGCGCTCTGCGGCCTCGTCGCGGTCGGCTTCACCGGCTGGGCGTACGGCCCGACCGGGACCGCACTCGTCCACCCGTCGGCGGCGGCGCTCGCCATCTTCCTCGCGGGCGCGACGACGTGGGCGTTAGACGTGGAAGCGCCGTCCGCGTTTTCGACGGCGCTCTTGACGCTCGTCACGGGCAACGTGAACCCCGAGGAGTACGTGGTGAGCATCTTCTTCGCCAGCGTCGTCATCGCCATCGCGTTCACCATCTGGCGCGAGCAGTTCTACGAGCGGCGCGCGGAGTACCTCTACGGGACCGTCCGCGGCGACGACCACGTCCTCGTCCCGATGCGCGGCGAGACGGCGACCCAGACGGCCTTTTTCGCCGCCCGACTCGCCGCCGCCCACAGCGCCGGCAAGGTAGTCCTCCTCGACGTGCTCCCGGCGACGCCGGCCGACGAGAGCGACGCGGCCCCGGATACCACGGCCGACGGCGAACTCGACGCCGACGCCGACGCGTCGGTCGAGCGCCTCGAATCCTGCGCCCACAACCTACGGACCCAGTTGGGCGTCCCCGTGGAAATCGCCGTCGCGCGCGGCGACCCGCTGACGGCGACCACCGAGGCCGCGGCGAACACCAACTCCGACCTCGTGGTGACGCCCTACGAGGAGGACCGCGGCCTGCTTTCGGACTACATCCGCGGCCTGTTCGGCGGCTCGTACGACACCGTGGCGTTCCGCTCGACCGGCGAGACCTACCGCTGGCGGCGCGTCCTCGTCCTCGTCGCGCGCCCCGGCGACGCCGCCCACGCGATGATAGACTTCGCGACTCGCCTCGCCGGGAAGACGGGGAGCGTGAGCGTCACGACGTGCATCTCCTCGGAGGTCGAACGCCGGCCCGCGGAGTCGAAGCTCGCCAATCTGGTCGAGACGGCCGACGGGAACATCGAGACGCGGGTCGCCCGCTCGGAGGTGACGGCGTTTATCGCCTCCAACGCCGCCTCCTACGACCTCGTGGTGCTCGGCTCCAGCGGCGACCGCTCGCCCGCCTCGCGGTTCATCTCGCCGCCGACGTTCGAGCGCATCCGCGAGATAGACTGCGACGTGGCGGTGTTCGACCGCGGGCACTGAGCGCCCAGAGAGAGAGCGACGCGGAGCGGCCGGCGTCCGAATCGGCTCGCGCTTGCGAGCGGCGTCGCCGGGTTTGTCAGTTACGGTCGTCCGTCCCGGGGTCGTCCGCCTCGACCGTCCCGTCCGCCTCGACCGTTCCGTCTTCGGCCGGCTCGGTGGGCTGTTCGTCGAGCAGCCGTTCCTCGATGGTTTCGAGGCCGCTCCCGCCGACGGCGGACTCCGCGAGGAAGTGGCCGCCGAGCGCCGCGGGGCTGATGACGGTGTTGGCCCCGGCACGGCGCAGTTTCCGCTCGTTTTCCCGCTGGGTCGCCGCCGCGACGATGTGCACGTCGGGGTTGAGCTGTCGCGCCGTGAGGATGGCCAGCGCGTCTTCGGCGTCGTTGTTCGTGGCGACGACGACGGAGCGAGCGGCGTCGACGCGGGTCCGCTGAAGCGCCTCCTCGTCGCTCGGGTCGTCGGTGACCACGTCGTAGCCGCGGTCGGTGAGGCGCTTGGCGCGGCCCTCGTCGGGCGTGACGATGACGACGCGGGCGCGGTCGCCGAGCTCTTCGAGAATCGGTTCGGTCAGTTCCCCGTAGCCGAGGACGAGGACGTGGTTCTCCAGGATGTCGAGTTGTGATTCGGTCATGCGTCCGAGTGCCTTGGTGAGTCGCGCTTCGATTGCGGGCGTGAGCAGGACACCGAGCGCCACGGCGAACGTCGCCACCGTGATGAGGAGCGCCGATATCCCGAACAGCCTGGCGATGGCGGTCTGCGGGTAGATGTCGCCGTAGCCGACCGTGCTGCCGGTGACGACGCCGAAATAAAACGCGTCGAACAGCGTGTCGATGCCGTTGAACTGCTCTCTGAGCGCCCACGCGCCGGCGGTCGTGTAGGTCTGTGCGCCCGCGATGGCGAGCAGCGCCGACAGCTGCGTCGCCGTCAGGTCGAGGTCGCGGTCGAACGCCCTGTGGTTAAACACCAAGAGCGCGAGGCTGATAAGCGAGAGGCCGACGAGCGGGGCCGCCCGCTCGGGCGACTGGATGAGTCCCTGTGCGGCCGTCACCGGGAGCAGTATCGCGGTCGAATACCACGCGGCGCGGTAGCGGCGGCGGAGCCCGAAGACGCTCGCGAGGAGCAGAAAGCCCGTCAGCGTCCCGGTGAAGCCGGCGGTGATGCGGACCGCGTCGGGAATGTAGGGTGCCAGCACGCCGCCGGCGACCGGGGAACTGATGTTGAGGATGCCGATGGCGACCGAGAGGACGGCGGCGACGAACACCGTCCCGATGGTCGCGCGGGCACCGATCCACTCGCGTACCGAAGCCATGTCTCTCGCAGTTCTGGCGTCCGAGGCCAAAAGCGGTCGGGTATCGGCCCGTCACGGGTGCGTCGTCACGTCTTTATCGCGTCGGTGAGTGTACCGGCGCATGGCTTCACTCCCCGTCGAAGTCGTCTACGGGCTGTACTTCGGCGTCCTCACGGGCCTCGTCCCGGCCGCCGTCGCGTGGCTCCTCGGCTTCGGCTTCCGCTACGTCACCGGCGTCACCGTGCCGGGCCTCGCCGTCGTCGTCCTCAGCGTCGCCATCGCGGGCGCGAGCGGCGGCCTCATGGCGCTGGCCGACCCGACGATTACGCAGTCTGAGAGCCAGGTCAGGCTGACGGTCGCGCTGTTGGTCGTCCTGATGGGGTCGTTGTACGCCCACAATCGCGGCGACGCTTTCGCCAACGACATCCCGCGGAAGATGTCGCTGCGCAAGCTCACCGAGCGGTCGCTGTCGACCGACGTGGTCGAACTCGTCGGCGGCCGCGGGCAGGTCAGCGTCACCGTCACCGGCGAGGTCGGTGACATCGAGGGCTACCCGCCGGTTCCGCTCGACATCCGCACCGGCATCCGAAACGGGGAGTGGACGTTCCCCGCCGACATCCCGCTCGTGGAACTCGAATCGCGGTTTGCCGACCGCCTGCAAAACGAGTTCGACCTCGCTGCCGTCGAGGTCAGACTCGACGAGCGGGCCCGCGCCACCGTCACCGCCGCGGCCCCGGTCGGCGGCCTCTCGAAGCGCCTCCCGGCGGGCAAGCGCGCGGTGTCGGTGACGGCGCTCGTGCCGACGGGGCTCGCGCAGGGCGACGACGTAGTCGTCGTCACCGACGGCGGCACGGTCTCGGCGACCGTCGCCGGAGTCGACTCCGTCGCGGAGGTCCCGAGCGAACCCGACGACGATGACGACGACGCGGACGCCCCGAAGGCCGCGCCGCGCGCCCCCACGGCTGTCGGCGGCGAGGGTCGCGTCACGCTCGCGGTCGACCGGGGGCAGGTCGAACCGCTCCTCACGAGCGACGTGGAGCGGCTCGTCGTCACCTCCCGCGGCGTCCGTCGGGAGTTCGAACTCGTCTCACTGCTCCGCCGCGCCGGCAAGCGCTTCTCTCGGCTCTCGGTTCGGTCCGAGAGCCCGCTCGACGGCGTGACACTCGGCGAGGCGGGCGTCCGCGACGCCTACGGCGTGGCCGTCCTCGCGGTCCGGCACGGCGGAAACTGGATGATTGCGCCGCGCGGGGACCAAGCGGTCTCCGCGGGTGACACGCTCTACGCGGTCGGGTCGAGAACCGACCTGACCGGCTTCGAGGAGGCGGTGGCGTGATGTCGGCGCTGCTCTCCGCGTTCGCCTCGGCCGCCGGCGCGGGCACCGCCGTTTCGGTCGCGCCCGCCGCCGACCTGTTCGCGGCGGTCGGAGGGTCGCCGGCCGCCGCCGGGCAGGTGTCGATTCCGCCGGCCGACGACTCGCTCGTCCTGCAGGCGCTCCGGCTCGTCGGCCTCGTCGTCGGCGCGTTCGTCGTGTCGGCGGTCGCCTCGCTGCTCTATCGCTGGTACACCCGCGAGATAATCCCGCGGGCGCTGGCGGTGCTGTTCGGCGGCGCGGTCGTCGCGCTCTACCTGAACACCATCGGTCTGTTCGGCGCGTTCACCACCGGCACCGAGACCGAGGTGTTCCAACTCGACACCGTGATTTTCAACGTCGCGTCGCTCGCCGGCGGGGCGCTCGTCGCGCCGGTCGGACGGGTCGCCGGCGACCGACTGGCGACGGACGTGTTCGCCGTCGCGGGCGCGAAGGAACTCGACGCCGACGTGAGCCGACTCGTCCGGACCGTCGGCCGCGTCACGTCGGTGACGCTCCCCGAAGACATCGGCGACATCGAGGGCTACGACCCGGTCGCCGAGGCCGTCAAGACCCAGCTGAGCGGGAAGACGCTGCTGTTTCCTCGGCGGCTCGGCGAGGCCGAACTCCGCGACCGACTCGCCACGCGCATCAAGGACGACCACGGCGTCGGCCACGTCGACGTGGAGTTCGAGGCCGGCGGGAGCGAGGTGTCCTACCTCGCGCTCGGCAGTCGCGCGGCCGGCCTCGGGCCGACGCTCGCGCCCGGCACCGTCGCGGTCGCGATTCGCGGCGACCCCGGCTCCGGCGCGGCCGCCGGCGACCCCGTGCAGGTCTGGTCGGTTCCGAAGCCGGACGCGGACGACGACGACGACGAGGACGGGCCGTCAGACGCCGCCGTCGCGGGTGCGTCCGACCCGACCGATGCGCCCGAGTCCACCGGCTCGACCGAGACGCCCGCCGGCGGGCCCGACGCGGGCTCGCTGTCCGACGGCGGCACCGACGCGCCGGCCGCGCCGACCCGCGTCGCCTTCGGCGAACTCCGGGGCGTCGCCGACGACGTGGCGACCGTCGCCCTCGACGAGGAGGACGCCGACCGCCTGACGAGCGGCGAGGCGTACCGGCTCGTGACGCTCCCCGCGGACCCCCACGTCGACCGCGAGTTCGCGTCGCTCCTGCGGAACGCCGACGAGACGATGGCGGCCACGACCGTCGCACCCGGTGCCGACCTCGACGGACTGACAGTGTCGGACGTGGACACCACGGTCGTCGCCATCCGGTCTTCGAACCGTCCCGTGGACGCGATTCCCGGCCGGGGACGCGAACTGGCGGCCGGCGACACGCTCTACGTCGTCGGCCGGCCGGAGGTGCTCCGGAAGGTCGAACGCCGGGCGACGACCGACACGGGCCGCACCGACGGCGGCGACGACGACGGAGCCGACACCGGCGGGTCCGACGGCGACGCCCCGCGGTCGTCCGGGGCGCAATCCTCATGAGCGCCGGGCGACGAGACGGGAGTATGGAGTGGAAGCTGTTCGCCGACCTCGCGGAAGTCGCCGGCTCGCGCACCGTTCGGGTCGATGTCGACGGCGACGCGACCGTCGGCGACGCGCTCGACGCCCTCGTCGGGGCGCATCCGGCGCTCGAATCGCGGGTGTTCGGTGACGACGGCGAACTGTACGACCACATCAACGTCCTCCGGAACGGCGAGGCGGCCGCGCTCGGCGAGGAAGCGGATACCGGCGACGAACTCGCGTTGTTCCCGCCGGTCAGCGGCGGCTAGCGCGCGGTCGTCGCCCTGACGCGGCGACGGTCATCGGTTCTCGAAGCCTGACGGACGACCCGCGAGCGGCCGGTCTGTCAGTACGCGGGACGGGAGACGACGGCACGAGATGACACTGGGTGAGATAGAACGGAGGGACGGGAGAGAGCTGGGTGAGATAAAACGGCGGGGCGGAACGCGAGAGAGAACGGAACGGAGCGGAACGGAGAGACGCGTCGCGGTCGGTCGCGAAGCGGGAAGGCGAGTACCGAGTCCGAGTTACTCGCTCGGGCGCGGCAGCGCCGTAAACAGCGTCTCGACGATGGAGAAGGGGTCGTAGACGGACTGGTGACACTGGCAGTAGACGCCGTCTTCGCCGCCGAACGTGGCGGAGCTGGCCGCCTGCTTGTAGCCGGGGACACAGCAGAAGTGCGTACACTTGTTGAGCCACGCGATGACGCCCTGGTCCGTCGAGGCGGCGAGCCACTCGTTGTCCTGTGCGGCCTCCTCGATGCGCGTCGAACGGAGCACCTGAATCGGAATCGTGTCCTCGGTGTCCTGGGAGCGCCACGTGCCGGTCGCGGGCTGTCCGAGCCCGGCCTGTCCGATGCCGTTGCCCCACGACTCGTACTCGTCGAAGTCGTTGACGTTCAGGCGGTCGCCGGCGCTGTACGCCTCGGACTGCCAGTCGTAGGCCCCGTTGTCCGAGCGGAAGTAGTTGTCAGACTCGAACGACGGGGAGAGCGCCTCGTAGGACTGCACGCCGCAGTACTGGAACCAGTCCTGCGAGTAGGTGACGCCGGTTCCCTGATAGTCCTCGGTGATGGCGAGTTCGACTTCCACACCGTTCTGGGTGACGGTCTGAACCTCGGGCCAGACGCCTCTGATGTAGCCCTCGTCGTCGATTTCAATCGGAATCTGGGGCATACCGCGCGGTGCGGGACCGCCGGTGTTCTCGATGGCGTACGCCTGCGTCGGACCGCCACCGGACCCGGTGGACGACGTTGCGCTGTTGACGGCGGCCGCGCCTGTCGTTCCCACGCCCGCGAGCGCCGCTCCCCCGACGACGCCCTTGACGAACCGACGGCGACCCGAATCGGCGGGGTACTTGTCGCTATCGCTCATACACTCACCTTCGACCCAGCCAGTAAAAGCGTGACGAATCAACCGTGTTAGTGCGCCCGACGAACCGGCCGCCCGCGAGGGGGTGCGGCCGGCCGAGCGACCGAGTGAAAAACTGGACGAACCATTAGAAACGTTCGTTGAGGAATCGTCTCCGGGCAAATTTTCGGCGTTACTCGTGGCCTTTTAGAATGTGGTACTCGTATTCGAGTAGGATGCGATTGCACACCAGAGACGTGCGGCAAGACGTTCGCGAGCTGGGGGCGCTGCTCGGGGACGTGCTCGAAGCGCAGACGTCGACGGCGTCGTTCGAGACGGTCGAAGAGCTTCGACAGGCGGCCATCGCCTACCGGAAAGGCGAATCCGGGTCGCGCGAGCGGCTCTACGACGTGGTCGGTGACCTCGAACCGGAGCGCGAGAGCGTCGTCGCCCGCGCGTTCACGACCTACTTCGAACTCATCAACCTCGCCGAGGAGCGCGAGCGCGTTCGCGTCATCCGCGAGGCGTCACAGGAGGGGACGCTCGAAGACGGCATCCTCGACACGCTCGACGCGCTGGACGACGAGGAGGTCGACGAGGAGCTTCTGGGACGGGTCCTCGAAGACGTGCTCATCGAGCCGACGTTCACGGCGCACCCGACCGAGGCCCGCCGGAAGACGGTGAAGTCGAAGCTCCGCTCCATCGCCAACCGGCTGGAGACGCTCGACGAGCGCCGCCTCACCGACCTCGAACACGACCAGGAGTGGCGGCACGTCGTCGCCGAGGTGACGAGCCTCTGGCAGACCTCGCAGGTCCGCGACCGCCGCCCGGAGCCGACCGACGAGGCCCGAAACGTCCAGTGGTACCTCGAAAACACGCTGTTCGACGTGGTCGGTGAGGTGTACGAGGAACTCGAAGAGGAGCTCCGCGCCGAGTATCCCGGCCTCGACGTGCCGAAGCTGTTCGAGTTCCGGTCGTGGGCCGGCTCCGACCGCGACGGCAACCCCTTCGTCACGCCCGAGGTGACCGAAGACACGCTCGAACGCCAGCGAAGCGTCGCCCTCGAAAAGTACAGCGACGCGCTCAAGCGTCTCTCCGGTGTGCTGAGTCAGGACGCGACGCGAATCGACCCGGGCCACGAGCTCGAACGCTCCCTGAAGGCAGACCGCGAGCTCCTCCCCGTCGTCGCCAAGGAGGCCGACGAGCGCTACCCCAACGAGCCGTACCGCCAGAAGCTCAAGCTGATGCGCGAGCGGCTCCGCCGCGTCGAGGACGTTCGCCCGAACGGCTACGCGGACGAGAGCGAGCTACTGGCCGACCTCGAAGTCATCGACACCAGCCTCCGGCGGACCGGCGCGGAACAGGTCGCTGATGTGTACGTCGAGCCCCTGATGCGACAGGTCGACACGTTCGGATTCACCCTCGCCAGCCTCGACCTCCGCGACCACCAGGAGAACCACACCGAGGCCGTTCACGAGGCGCTGGCCCACGAGGGCCTCGACTACTACGGCAGCTCAGAGGCCGAGCGCGTCGAACTCCTCACGGACGCGATTCTCCAGGAGGAGCCGGTCGTCGACCTCGAAGACCCCGGCGACGTGTCCGAGACGGCCGAGCGCGTCCTCCGCCGCTTCCGCAAGCTCGGCGAGTGGCAGCGCGAGTACGGCGTCGGCGCTATCGACACCTACTGCATCTCGATGACCGAGGAGCCGTCGCACGTCCTCGAAGTGCTGTTCCTTGCCGACCAGGCGGGCGTCGTCTCCCTGCCCGACCACTGCGGCATCGACGTGGTCCCGCTCCTCGAAACCGAGTCGGCGCTCAACGGCGCGCGCCGCATCATGGGCACGCTGTTCGAAAACGAGGCCTACGGGACGGCGCTCGCCGCCCGGAACGACGTCCAGGAAATCATGCTGGGCTACTCCGACTCCAACAAGGAAAACGGCTTCCTCGCGGCCAACTGGGACCTCTACAAGAACCAGCGCCGCCTCGCCGACATCTGCGACGACTTCGACGTGACGATGCGGCTGTTCCACGGCCGCGGCGGCTCCATCTCCCGCGGCGGCGGCCCGATGAACGAGGCCATGCTCGCGCTCCCGAACGAGACCGTCACGGGGCAGATTAAGTTCACCGAGCAGGGCGAGGCCATCGCCGAGAAGTACGCCAACCCGCGCATCGCGGAGCGGAACCTCGAACAGATGCTCAACGCCCAGATTCGCGCCCGCCTGCAAGCGATTCGGACGCCCGAGGAGGAAGTCCCCGACCGCTGGGTCGACGCCATGGACACCATGGCGGCCGCCGCGCGCGAGGAGTACCGCGACCTCCTCGAATCCGACGGCTTCGTCTCCTACTTCGAGCAGGCGACGCCCATCACCGTCATCGAGGAACTTAACCTCGGCTCCCGGCCGGCCTCCCGGTCCGACGAGCGCAGCGTCGAGGACCTGCGGGCCATCCCGTGGGTGTTCTCGTGGACCCAGTCGCGGTGTATCCTCCCCGGCTGGTACTCGCTGGCCGCCGGCGTCAACGCCTTCCTCGAAGACGGCGGCGACATGGACGACCTCCGCGAGATGTACGACGAGTGGGCGTTCTTCCGGAGCACGTTCGACAACGCCGCGATGGCGCTGGCGCGCACCGACCTCGAAATCGCCACGGAGTACGCGAACCTCGCCGACGAGGAGCTCCGCGAGGAGTTCTTCACCCGGCTCACCGACGAGTACGAGGACGCCGCGGACCTCATGCTCGACATCAGCGAGCGCAGCAGCCTCCTGAAGCGCGAGTGGCTCGAAGAGAGCCTCCGCCGCCGCAACCCCTACGTCGACCCGCTGAACCTGCTGCAGACCCACCTGCTGTCGCAGACCCACCGGACCGACGAGGAAGAACAGACCCTGCGGCTCACCGTCAAAGGCATCGCCGCCGGGATGAAGAACACGGGATAACGCGAACGCGACACCGACGCCCTCGGCCACCCGCCGAAGTCGTCGTCGCCGTCACCGTCGGAACCGACTAGGCCCGACGGAGGTCGTACGGGTTCGAGCAGACCGGACAGGTCTGCCGCGCGACGCGATACTCGCTTTTCAACCGCTGTCTGACGCCGTCGAAGTCGGCGTCGCCCTCGTATCTCGATTCCACTTGCTGTCCGCAGTGCGGGCACACCACCACCACCGTTGCCATATTCGACGGTACGGGCGAGTCCATCATATATGTTCACCCTGTTTGTGTCGGGGTCGCACGTCGCACTCAGACGAGGCCGCCGGTGGCAACGAATACGAGATACAGGGCGGTCGAACGCGGTGAAAACGAGGGTTTCGTCGGCATCGTCGTCCGCCGGGTGCGGACCGGCTCAGCTCAGACCTGGTTCCACGGCGCTTCCTCGAAGTCGACGATGCGGTGGGTCGAATCGAGGCCGTCGATGGCGGCCACGTCCTCGTCGTCGAGGTCGAGGTCGAGCGCGGCGAAGTTGTCGCGGATGTGGTCGGGCGAGGCGGCCTTCGGGATGGGCGTCGCGCCCTTCTCGATGAGCCACGCGAGGGCGACCTGCGCGGGCGAGGCGTCGTGCTTCTCGGCGATGTCGACGATGACCTCCTCGTCGGCGACTTGGTTGCGCGCGATGGGCGAGTAGGCGACCAGCCGGTGGTCGTGTTCGGCGGCGACCTCGCGGAGTTCGGTCTGTTGGAGCATCGGGTGCATCTCGACCTGGTGGGCGAACACCGGCGCGTCGAGCGTCTCGATGGCCGATTCGAGCTGGTCGGGTCGGAAGTTGCTCAGGCCGACGCGGTCGATGACGCCCGCCTCGACGAGTTCGTCGAGGGCCGCGAGCGTCTCGTCTTCGTCGTAGCTGTCGATTGGCCAGTGGACGTACAGCAGGTCGATGGTGTCGACGCCGAGCTTGTCGGCGGACTCGCGGGCCGTCTCCAGCACGTCGTCGTAACCGAGGTTGTCGGTGTCGAGCTTCGTCGCCACGAACACGTCGTCGACGTCCACGTCGGATTCGGCGAGGCCCTCGCCGACGTACTCCTCGTTGTGGTACATCTGGGCCGTGTCGACGTGGCGGTAGCCGGCGTCGAGGGCGGTTTTCACGGCCTCGACGCACTCGTCGCGGTCTTCGAGCTTGTACGTCCCGAAGCCGAGTTGCGGGAAGTCCTTCATGGGCGGACGATTGCGGGCTGGCGAGTCAAATCCTGCGGTTGCGGAAGCCGTGGATACACTTACCATCGGCCCGCCGGTGGTTGGGGTATGCCCTCCGAGAAGGAGAAGATGCTCGCGGGCGACTCGTACGACGCGAGCGACCCGGAACTCGTCGCGGAGCGAAAGCGCGCGCGCCGGCTCACGCGCCGATTCAACGAGGCCGACGAGACCCAAATCGAGCGCCGCGAGGAGCTGATTCGGGAGCTGTTCGGGGCGGTCGGGGAGTCGTTCGAAATCGAGCCGCCGTTCCGCTGCGATTACGGCTACAACGTCCGCGTCGGCGAGGAGTTCTTCGCCAACTTCGACTGCGTCTTCCTCGACGTGTGTCCCATCACCATCGGAGACAACTGCCAACTCGGGCCGGGCGTCCACGTCTACACCGCGACCCACCCGGTCGACGCCGCGGAGCGAATCAAGGGCCCGGAGTCGGGCGAGCCGGTGACAATCGGTGACAACGCGTGGCTCGGCGGCCGCGCGGTCGTCAACCCCGGCGTCACCATCGGTGACGACGCGGTGGTCGCCTCCGGCGCGGTCGTCACGGAGGACGTGCCCGACTCGGTGGTCGTCGGCGGCAACCCGGCGCGAGTCATTAAAAGGCTGGACTGACCGGGGACGCGCCGCCGAGTCGGCGTCGCCGCCGCGTCGCCGTCGCGCGATTCTCGCGGATTCGGGTGCGTGCGGTGCTCTGGCACACGATGTTCCCTCCGAAATGGTTTTGAAGTACGCTCGCACACGGTCAGTATGCCGACGGACGAATACGACCCAGAGATGGGGCGCAAGTTCATTTTCGTAACCGGGGGTGTCATGTCCGGCCTCGGGAAGGGTATCACGGCCGCGAGCACCGGCCGACTCCTGAAGAACGCCGGGTTCGACGTCACCGCGGTCAAGATAGACCCGTACCTGAACGTCGACGCCGGGACGATGAATCCCTACGAGCACGGGGAGGTGTACGTCCTGAAAGACGGCGCGGAAGTCGACCTCGACCTCGGGAACTACGAGCGGTTCCTGGGCGTCGACATGACCGCCGACCACAACATCACGACGGGCAAGACCTACCAACACGTCATCCAGAAGGAGCGCGACGGCGACTACCTCGGGAAGACGGTCCAGATTATCCCGCACGTCACGGAGGACATCAAACGGCGCATCCGCGAGGCGGCCGAGGGCACCGACGTGTGTATCGTCGAGGTCGGCGGCACCGTCGGCGACATCGAGTCGATGCCGTTCCTCGAATCGCTCCGCCAGTTCGCCTCCGAGGAGGAAGACGGCGACGTGCTGTTTACGCACGTCACGCTCGTCCCCTACTCGAAGAACGGCGAGCAGAAGACGAAGCCCACCCAGCACTCCGTCAAGGAGCTTCGGAGCATCGGCCTCCAGCCGGACATCCTCGTCGGCCGCGCCGACGACAAACTCGAACCGGCGACGAAGAGTAAAATCGCGCAGTTCTGCGACGTGCCGGACGCCGCGGTGTTCTCCAACCCCGACGTGCCGGACATCTACCACGTCCCGCTGATGGTCGAAGAGGAGGGCCTCGACGAGTACGTCATGGAGCGGCTCGGCATCGCCGACGAGGCGCTGCCGAAAGCAGAGCGCGACAACCGCTGGCGCGAACTCGTCACGGCCGACCGAACCGGCTCGGTCGATATCGCGCTCGTCGGCAAGTACGCCCTCGAAGACGCCTACATGTCCATCCACGAGGCGCTCAAGCACGCGGGCATCGAGTGCGGCGTCGACGTGAACATCCTCTGGGTCGACTCCGACGAGATGCTCGACAAGCACGAAGAGCGCCTGAAGGACGCCGACGGCGTCGTCGTCCCCGGCGGCTTCGGCTCCCGCGGAACCGGGGGCAAAATCGAGGCCATCCGCTACGCCCGCGAGAACGACGTTCCCTTCCTCGGCCTCTGTCTGGGCTTCCAGATGGCCGTCGTCGAGCAGGCCCGGAACGTCCTCGGCCACGACGAGGCCCACTCGGCCGAACTCGACCCCGACACGCCCTACCCGGTCATCGACCTCCTGCCCGAGCAGTACGAGGTCGACGAGATGGGCGGCACGATGCGCCTCGGCGCACACGACACCGACATCGACGCCGGCACGCTCGCGGAGGCGGTGTACGGCGACACCTCCTGTACGGAGCGCCACCGCCACCGCTACGAGGTGAACCCCGAACTCATCGACGAACTCGAATCCGAGGGGCTCCGCTTCTCCGGCCGCGCCGAAAACCGCATGGAGATTCTCGAACTGACCGACCACCCGTTCTTCTTCGGGACGCAGTTCCACCCCGAGTTCCGCTCTCGCCCCGACCGCGCGAGCCCGCCGTTCCTCGGCTTCCTCCGCGCGGTCCTCGGTGACCTCGACGCGCGCGAACTCGGCAACGAAGAGGTGACAGCATAATGGTAAACGTAGACGAATTCATCGAAGACGCGACCGCATCGATTCGTGACCAAATCGGCGACGAACACGCCATCATCGCCCTCTCGGGCGGCGTGGACTCCTCGGTCGCCGCGACGCTCGCCTACGAGGCCGTCGGCGAGCAGCTCACCCCGGTCTACGTCGATACCGGCCTGATGCGCAAAGGCGAGACCGAGCAGATTGCGGACACCTTCTCCTTCATGGAGAGCCTCCGCGTCGTCGACGCCCGAGACCGATTCTTCGACGCCCTCGAAGGCGTCGTCGACCCCGAGGAAAAGCGCAAGGTCATCGGCGAGCAGTTCATCCGCGAGTTCGAGCGCGAGGCGAAGGAGACCGACGCCCAGTACCTCGTGCAGGGGACCATCTACCCCGACCGCATCGAGTCCGAGGGCAACATCAAGTCCCACCACAACGTCGGCGGCCTGCCGGACGTGGTGGACTTCGAGGGCATCGTCGAACCCGTCCGCGACCTCTACAAAGACGAGGTCCGCGAGGTCGCCCGCGCGCTCGGCCTCGAATCCATCATCGCCGAGCGGATGCCGTTCCCGGGGCCGGGGCTGGCGGTCCGCGTCCTCGGCGAAGTCACGCCCGAGAAGGTGCAGGTCGCCCGCGACGCGTGTCACGTCGTCGAAGACGAGACCGAAAAGCACGACCCGTGGCAGGCGTTCGCCGCCGTCATCGGCAAGGGCACCGGCGTCAAGGGTGACAACCGCGTCCACGGCTGGATCGTCTCCGTGCGCTCCGTGGAGTCGCGCGACGGCATGACCGCCCGCGCGCAGGAACTGCCGTGGGACACCCTCCAGCGCATCCAGTCGCGAATCACCGGGACGAACGAGAACGTCGCCCGCGTCGTCTACGACGTGACCCACAAACCGCCGGCGACCATCGAGTACGAATGACGACGGCAGTCGTCGCGGGGGCGGACCCCGACGGACTCGGTGAAGCGCTCGAAGACGAGGGCGCGACAGTCGTCCGCGTCGCCGGCATCGCCTCCGCCGACTCCCTCGACGAGGCCGGCATCGAGGACGCCGACCTGCTCGTGCTCACCGACATGGACGACGCGACGGCCATCGCGGTGGCCAAAGAGCAGAACCCCGACGTGCGCGTCGTGACCTACGCCTACGACACCCTTCCGGAGTTCGCCAAGGGGCAGGCCGACCTCGCCATCGACCCGAACCTGCTCGCGGTCGACGTGGTCGCCGAAGAACTCGTCTGAGACGGTCAGGAATCCCTGACCGTCTCGACACGCGGACTTTCTTTCAATATTCTAGTTGTGCAAATATTGATATCATCACGGTCCTTCATGATAGTTGCAGATGTCGTCCCTCTCCCGACGAACGATGCTGAAGAGCCTCGGCGCAACCGGCCTCCTGCTCGCAGGCGGCGCGACGACCGCGGCGGCACGCCCCGGCGGCGTCGCCGCGGGTGACGCGCGGTTCCGAGTCGGCCACTTCTCGCCCGACGCGCCCCCCGTAGACGTGTACGTAAACGGCGACCCCTTCCCCGGCTTGCAGGGCGTCCCGTTCGGCGTGCTCTCCGACTATTTCACCGTCCCCGCGGGGACGTACCAGGTCGAGGTGACGCCCGCGGGCGACGCCTCGACGGTGGTCATCGACGCCGAGGTCACGCTCCGGCGCAACCGCGATTACACCGTCGCGGCGACGGACGTGCTCGACGCTATCACGCCCGTCGTGCTCACGGACACGAACCGCCCGGCACCGTACGACAAGGCCAGCGTCCGCGTCGCGCACTTCTCACCCGACGCGCCCGAAGTCGACATCGTCGTCAAAGACGGCCCGACGCTGTTTTCGGGACTGGCGTTCGGCGGCGTTTCGCAGTACGAGACGGTGCCCGCCGGGACGTACGACCTCCAGGTCGTCCTGTCGTCGAACGGGGCGGTCGTGCTCGACCTCCCCGGGACGACGCTCCCCGGCGGCCGGACCATCTCGGTGTTCGCCATCGGGTTCGCCACCGGCGGGTCGCCCGGCTTCAGCGTTCTGCCCGTGGTGGACGCCGTCTCGCCCGCTCGCAAGCCCAAGCCACCGTCCGGCGGCGACGTCTGTCGCGTGGGCTGAGTCGATACCGGTCGCCGCCCGCCGCGAGAGTCGAAACCGCCCGACTGCGGCGGGTGACTCCGGCCCGCGTTGCCATGGTCGAAACCCCCTTTTGGCGTCCCCGCCGATAGCCGGTGACATGGTTCGGGTCTCGACCGGCGCGCGCATCCACTTCGGGTTCCTCAATCTGAGCCTCGCCCGCGACCGCCTCTACGGCGGCGTCGGCGTCGCGCTCGACGAGCCGCGGGTGGTCGTCGCCGCCGAGCCCGCAACCGACGTTCGGTGTCGCCACCCCGCCGCCCGCGAGTACGCCGAACAGGCGGTCGACCTCCTCGGCGTCGAGGGCGTCGACGTGTCGGTCGAGCGCACCCTGCCGCGACACGCCGGCCTCGGCAGCGGGACGCAGCTCGCGCTCGCGGTGTTGCGGTCGGTCGCGGCCGCCACCGACCGCGAGGCCGACGTACGCCGGTTCGCCCCCGAGATGGGCCGCGGCGGGCGCTCCGGCGTCGGCGTCGCCACGTTCGAAGCCGGCGGGGCCGTCCTCGACGCGGGCCACCCGACCGCGCGCTTCACCACCGACAGACCGGAAGACGGCTCGTGGTCGGTTCCGGCGGTCGCCGCCCGACACGAGGTGCCCGACCGCTGGCGGTTCCTGCTCGTCGTCCCCGACGCCGACCCCGGCCGCAACGGCGCGGCCGAGGAGTCGAGCATGCGCTCCGTCGTCGAGCGCGCGGACGCCCAGACCGGCGACCGAATCGCCGGCATCGTCACGCGCCGACTGCTCCCGGCGCTCGCGGAGGGGTCCGCCGAGCGATTCGGCGAGGCCGTCGAATCCGTCGGCCGGCTCAACGGGACGTGGTACGCCGACGAGCAGGGCGGCGTCTACCGGCCGCCGGTCGGCGCGCTCGTCTCGTCGCTGTCGGAGTCGCCCGTCGTCTACGGCGCGGGCCAGTCGTCGTGGGGACCGACCGTCTACGGCGTGACCGACGCCGACCACGTCGACGAGGCGGTCGAGGCGGGCCGCGCCGCGCTGGCCGACGCCGACATCGAGGGCACCGTCTCGGTCGCCCGCGGGCGGAACCGCGGCGCGCACGTCGAGTGACGGGGCGGCGCGACAGGCGGCAGGGCGGCGGCAGCCGGGTCGCACTCCCCGAAACGCCTAACCGACGCGGCCGAGTCGGGTTCGATATGTCTCAAATCCCCTTCGGCGTCTCCCGCCTCGACAGCCTCATCGGCGGCGGCGCACCCCCGGGGAACGTCGTGCTCCTCGCGGGGGAGTCCGGCGCGGGCGCTCGCGAGTTCCTCTACACGAGCGCGACGATGAACGCCCTCTCACACACCGACGAGGAGCTGTTCGACCTCCACTACGGCTCGCTCGCGGACACCGCGACGCCGCCGCCGGAGATTCACTACGTCTCGTTTACCGCCGGCGAGGAGTACCTGTGCCGCGAGATGGGGTACACGATGGACGACGAAGTCGTCGAGTCCGCGGTCGAACACATCGAGTTTCACGACCTCTCGCCGGAGTACTTCCAGCTCAGCCCGATTCCGCGCGAGTGGTATCTCGGCCAGCCGACGAAGTTAGAGGACCTCGGCCACCGACACAACCGCGAATCCGTGTTGGGCGCGCTGGGGAGCACCCTGAGCGAACACGCCGCCGGGAACCTCGTCGTCATCGACTCCCTGACCGACCTCGTGGCGAGCCAGTCCGACGAGATGACGTGGTCGGACATCGCCATGGTCATCAAGGGACTGGAGAAGGCCTCCTACCAGTGGGGCGGGCTCATCCTCGTGCTCGCGAGCACCGAGGCGCTCTCGAAGACCGAACTCGGCGTCCTCAAGGGCGCGACCGGGGGGACGCTGCTGTTCGAGTGGGAGTCCGGCGGGTCGAAGCGCGCGCGGACGATGGTCGTCCAAGAGTTCCGCGGCGTGCTCGCCCGACTGGAAAGCGAGAACATCGTGCAGTTCGAGACCGAAATCAACGAAAGCGGCCTCGACGTGAGCGACGTGCGGAAGATTCGCTGAGCGACCCGCCGCGACGGGGACGCGATGAACTGTCGAGAATTCGGGGATAGTTCTTAAGGCCACAGGGACAAACTGGGCACGAAGATGCAAGGGGAAGACCGGGCGTCGCTCCCAGACGACCTCCGCACGTGGGTCGAAGCGCGCGCCGACGAAGAGGGCGTCGACCCGGAGACGGTGCTCGCGCGGGCCCTCGGGACCTACCGGCTCGCCGTGAGCGACGCGGGCGAATCGCTCGACGGCGACGCGACGGTCCCCGAACGCCTCGACGGGGTCAAAGGGCGCGTCGAGGCGCTCGAAGGCGAACTGGACGAAAAAATATCCGACGTGCGGACGCGCGTCGTGCAGGTCAAACGCGAGACCGACGAGAAAGCGCCGCGCGACCACGCGCACCCGGAGCTAGACGCCGAACTCGACCGACTGGCCGACGACGTGCACGCGACCCGAAACCGCATGGCTGACCTCGACGAGCGGGTCGACGCCGGCTTCGAGAACTTCGAGGAGATTCTCACCTATCTCGACGAGACGGCCGCGACGGTCGACGAGAACCTTCGGACGGTCGCGCGGACGCTGTTGGACCTCCGCGCGAGGGCGGCGGACCTCGAAGCCGCCGAGCGCGAACGGACGGCGCTCTCGGAGCTCCTCCGGACTGCGAACGCGACCGGAGAGAAGAAAGCCCGGTGCGAAGACTGCGGCGAGACCGTCCACTTGGACCTGCTCGCCGAGCCCCGGTGTCCGTCGTGTCGGACCCCCTTCCGCGACCTGTCGTCGTCGCCCGGCTTCTTCGGCTCGGCGACGCTCCACACCGGTCGCCCCCCCGCGCTGGAGTCGGCCGATTCGGCCCGCGCGACCGACGCGGTCGAAGACCTGCTCGACGAGGCGGTCACCGACGTGGTCGACGACGACCCCGCGACCGGCGACGCGACCGACCGCGACCGACCCGCGGCTCCCCGAGAGGAGGAGTCGCCCCAGCAGGGCGCTGCGGCGGGGAGCGAACACGGTGACGACTGACACCCCACGAGGACGATGACCGACGACAACGACACGGACGACGAGGCGAGAGACGAGCCGAGAGACGAGCCGTTCACCCTCGGTGACCGCGACGACGGACGACCCGAGCGCTCCGACCCGACGGACGGCGTCTCCGACGCCGAGAACACCCCGGGGCAGGACCGTGACGGCCGCGACGACGATTCGGCCCCGCTTTCGGACCTCGCGGGCCGCGTGGCCGAGCGTCGCACCCGCTCGCACGTCTCCGACCAAGGCGACGACGTGGACGAACTGTTCGAGTCGGTCGAAGTCGGGGAACTCGACCGCGACGACGTGTGGACGTCGCTCGTCGAGGGCGGCGACGACGTGGAGGCGGAGGGCGTCGGCGTCGGCGCCGAGGCCACCCCGGTCGACGACGGCGAGGGCGTCGCGGACCACGTCGTCCCCAAGACCGAGTTCTGCCAGCGCTGCGAGCACTTCGCCGAGCCGCCGAAACTCGCGTGCCACCACGAGGGGACGACTATCGTCGAACTCGAAGACAACGACCACTTCCGGGTGCGGAACTGCCCGATGGTCGAGAAAGACGACTGACGGCGGTCACGCGGCGGGCCGGACCCGACTCTTCCCGCGACGGCTCGGAGTGACAGCTTCTTTGCCCTCGGTCCGCTACCGGCGGGTATGCAGTTCTGCGACGAGTGCGGTTCGATGATGGTGAGCCAGAACGGCGCGATGACCTGCACGAACGACGACTGCGGGGGCACCGCCGAGCGCGACGAAGAACTCGCGGCGGAGTTCGTCTCCACCGAGGCGCAGTCGGGCGACGAACTCATCGAGACCGAAGAGGGCGCTGAGTTCGAGGGCAAGCCGACCGCGAAAGACGTGCACTGCGACGAGTGCGGCCACACGAAGGCGTGGTACACCATCAAACAGACCGGCTCTGCCGACGAACCGCCGACGCGGTTCTTCAAGTGCCAGGAATGTGGGTATCGGTGGCGGGAGTACAACTGAACCCCAGCCAAACTGTATTTTTAGCAGAGTTGAGATTCGGGGCTCAGCAAAGATGCATCGGTGAACTACTTCTGGATTGATGGTTGGCCTACTTTCGAGGATTTTGAGCGGGTCGTGGAGAATGTTCGCTCGCACCAGATGATGGCCGTAGCAATCGTGCGAGTGAGGGTGCGCTAACACTCCAGTACGAGCAGGAACTAACGGAGTCTGGCGAGACAGCAGGGAGTCGGTACCTAGCCACTCAGTTGCCTCACATCGGCTATATCGAGCAAATGGCAGACACCTCTCGACTGGGGTACGGTCGCCCACTCGACGTCGAGACAGCGGTGGGTTGTTCGTATATGTCGAGGAGCGCTATTGAGTGAGTTTTTCGAGTAGTGCCAGAGTTGTCAATCGCTCCTCAATCGAGGCTCCTTGTCGGAATATTAGAGCAGTAGCGGGCCACTCCCCCGTGCTTAGATTGACTTTGCCATCTATGGAGCGACTCTATCTTGCGGATTCTCTCACCGCTCAATCGAACAGAGATGGCAAAACGACCCTGTGAACGCTGATACCCGCCTTACAGGGCCCGCTTGACGAATAGTCCCCCTAGACTTATGATGATGTGCGGCATAGCGGCATAATGAGAAATGGCGGTGACATCCAGAATGGACAAGCGGCCTCCGAAGCAAAGCGTCGATAAGGGCACGTACGCACTCTGCGTGTCCGACGAACAGTTCACGCTTCTTCAGTACGATACCGTGAGTCCTCTTCGTTCCAAGGCAGACTGGAAAGAAGTGGACGAATTCGGTCGGGAAAGCGCCCCACCGTTGAATCTAGATGGAGCCGAGTTCGTTCCCGACAACAACGGTCAGGTATGGGTCTTTGCTCACTCCATCGAGGCAGAACACGAGATCGAGGAATCAGAGACGGACCAGACACAGGAAGCAGGTGAGAAGACGACTCAAGCTCGTCTCGGTAAATATGCCATCCGCTTCGACAACGACCAAGAAGTCATGGGAAACTCACAGGCTGAGGTGATGGTCAAATCAGTTGATATGATGATAAAAGGGTATGATTTACTGGAAAAAATTACCCTTCCGTACATGTCTGGTTACAAGAACGCCCTCATCAACAACAAGCCAGAACATCCCGACGGTCGCCCCATGGAGCGGGAGTTCAAAGTGACTGGTGGATACTACATTCCTACGAAAATGTCGGGCTCTCAGAAGAAGGAATATCTCGAAGAACTCGCAGATGAGTGTGGGGCCGGTATCGAATTCGTGAAGGGTTGGGATTAGGACTCGGTTTTTGGAGATCTTGCCCCGTGTATCTCAGAGGCACCTCAGTACCTCCTCTCGTCTACGTTGTGCCGCCTGTGCGTGTGTGGGAGAGTCATTGAGGTATCTCGACCGATGGCTCTCGCTGGAGTAAATGCCATATAAGATTTGCCAACCATTATAAGCAAACCTCGGTATCCCGCATTCCTGCAAGTGCCAAGAGTGCGGCTACCGATGGCGCGAGTACAACTGAGAGACTGACTGCCCCTCTTTCTCCACGCTCACGCACCAAATCCCGAGAGCCGAATCACCCCTCTCCCAACTCCGCGGCCGTCACCGCCCCCGGTCCGTCTTCGACTTCGTCTTCGGGGTCTGCCGCGAGCGCGTAGCCGTAGGGAACGAGCAACAGGCTCCCGAACCAGCCGACGACGAGTCCCAGAGCGCCGAAAACCGTCCCGACGATGCCGATGGCGACGGCGTCGGCCGCGACGACGACGACGGCGAGCGCGACGCTCGACCCGGCGAGGGACTTCCACGACCCGCGACGGATGCAGAAGCCGGCGAACAGGCCGAAGGCGGCCACGACGCCGATGCCGGGGATGAGGACGTAGCGCATGCCGAGCGACCCCGAGTTGGTGAGCGTCGTCGCCAGCCACATGGCGACGAGCGTGCCGGGGACGACTAGGACGGCGGTTCTGCGGTCCAGCGGGCGGGCGCGGCGTCGAACCCGGAGCGCGCCGAGGAGGCCGAGGCCCGCGACGGTGTACGCCCAGCCGATGGGGTTGAACAGGAACCCGCCGATGAGGGCGAGGAAGTTCCCGAGAATCTCGCCCTCGTTCGCCGGGTGGACGAGGTAGTGCGCGCCGCCGCGCTCGTAGAGCCCCGGCACGACGAAGGTGCTGTTGGTGACGGTGCCGCCGTCGATGGCCTCGCGCACGTCGGCGCTGGCGTTCGCGGCGGGCGACGACGCCCCGGCGGCGACGGTCTCCCAGTCGGTCGGGTCGAGTTCGATGGTCGCGCGAACCGGGTCGCCCGAGACGTTCAGCGAGAACCGATAGTACCGGCCGTCGTAGACCGCGAACGCGGCGTCTTCGTTCACGTCCGAGAGAGTCATGTACGCCTCGGGTTCGATGTCGCCGTCGTACCGGCCGGTGCGGGCGGCGGTGGCGACCGGCTCTCGGAGTTGCGGCGTCTCGTTCACCGTCTCGTCGAGGTTGACCACGTCGGGGTCGTAGTGGGCGACGCGACCGGGCGGCGAGTCGGCGGTCACCGACTCGGCTTCGTACGTCGATTCGAGCGACGAAGTGGTGGTTGCGACGGCGAACGACTGACTCAGTGCGATGCCGACGAGGAGAAGGGCGACGACTGCGGCGAGTCGCTTGCGGGGGACCATAATCCCGGCTTCGGAGTCGAACCAAAAATGTCGTTCGGTCGAGTTTTCGTCGGTCGGTTCGTCGCAGGTCGCTGACGGCGGCGACCCAGTCGCTCAGTTCCGTTCTCACTCGACGCCGAGGTTCGGGAGGAGGAAGTCAGCGACGGCGGCCGCGACCTTGTCTTCCTGTCCGACGAAGAAGTGGTCGGCCGCGAACTCGACGACCGGATGGTGGTACTCGCGGGCGCGCTCGACGACGGGCTTCCAGTCAGCGATGTCGTCGCGGGTGCCGTAGACGACCTGCACGGGGACGGGGATGCGGTCGAAGGCGGCGACCGCGTCGAGGTCGTCGGCGAGTCGCCCGGCGGGGCCGAGCGCGGAGACGGCTCCCACGTCAGCCCCCTCGGCGGCCGCGAGGAGCGCCATCGCGCCGCCGAACGAGAAGCCGAACAGGCCCACGCGGTCGTAGCGCTCCGCGGCCCACTCGACCGCCCGAAGGGTGTCGGCGCGCTCGCCGTAGCCCTCGTCCCACGCGCCGTAATCGAAGCGGAGACAGTCCACGCCGCGGGCGGTGAGCGCATCGCTGACGGCGACGAGGCGGGCGTCGCCGCGGTGACCCTGCTGTTGCGGGTGGGGTGGACAGGCGACGACGACCGCGTCGCGTCTGGCCGCCGCGTCGGCGGTATCGTCAGTCTCGTCCGCGTCGTCGATACCGTCCCCGCGGGCGCGGTCGAGGGTCGCCCGCACGTCGCGGCCGCCGGGCACGAGAATCGTCTCGGTCATGGGGACAGGTTGCGCTGGTGAGGTTTTAAGCCGAACGTCGCGTAGTAATGGGGTATGGGAATTCTCTCTCGCACGTCGTACGTCATCCGGTCGAAGATAAACTCCCTCCTCAACCGTGCGGAGGACCCGACGGAGACGCTCGACTACTCCTACGAGAAGATGCGCGACGAGCTACAACAGGTCAAACAGGGTATCGCCGACCTGACCACCCAGAAGAAGCGACTGGAGATACAGAAGCGTCGCCTCGAAGAGAACGTCGAAAAGCACAACGACCAGGCCCGCGAGGCCGTCCAGCAGGACCGCGAGGACCTCGCGCGCAAGGCGCTCGAAAAGAAGCAGGCCAAGATGAACCAAATCGAGGAGCTGGAGACGCAAATCGCCAGCTTGCAGGAGACGCAGGACCAACTCGTCAACAAGAAGGACGAACTCCAGAGCCGCATCGAGGAGTTCCGCACCAAAAAGGAGACGATGAAGGCCCGCTACGAGGCCGCCGAGGCGTCGAGCCGCGTCTCCGAGGCGATGACCGGCGTCGGCGACGAGATGGCCGACGTGGGGCGCGCGCTCGAACGCGCCGAGGAGCAGACCGACGACATGGAGGCCCGCTCGGCCGCGATGGACGAACTCATGGACTCCGGCGCGTTCGACGACGCGCTGTCGGACAAGGACTCCATCGAGCGCGAACTCGAAGCCGGTCGCACCAGCGCCGAAGTCGATACCGAACTGGAGACGCTCAAAGCCGAGATGGGCAAGTCGTCGGGGTCGTCGGGGTCGTCGAGTGAGAGTTCGGCCGACGCCGACGTGGACGTCGAGACCGACGTGGCCGACGAGGAGGTCGAAGCCGAACTCGAAGAGCTGAAGAACGAAGACGACTCCTCGTCCTCCTGAGCGCGCCCGCCCGAACCGACGCCGTGCAGTCCCCCACGGCCCGCCCGCTCCCGCGACTCGCCCGCCAGTACGCACTTGACCCCACCCCGCGATAGCTTCGGCCATGTCGAACACCGGCGGGCCGTCGGCCGGCGAGCCCGACGACACGATGCGGGAGCGCGGGACGACGAGCCGCGCGAAACTCCGCGCCCTCCTCGACGCGGACCGCCGCGTCGTCGCCGCGGCCCCGCTCGTCGTCGTCTTCTGTAGCGTCGTCGTCCTCGGCCAACTGGACCCGACCCCGCTCCGGGTCGCCGTCGAGTCGTCGGACCCAATCGAGACGCTCGCGCAGGGGCTTCTAACCGCGATTATCACGGGCGTCACGCTCGTCGTCACCATCAATCAGCTCGTGCTCTCGCGCGAACTCGGGCCGCTGGGCGACCAGCGCGACCGGATGGAGGGGTCGATGAGCTTCCGCGAGGACGTGGCCGACCTGCTGGACGCGCCGGTCGCGCCGCCGGAGCCGTCGGCGTTCCTGCGCGCGCTGGCCGAGGGCATCGCGTCGCGGGCGCGGGCGGTCGAAGACACGCTCGATGCGGGTGGGAACGGGGACGCCGGCGAGAGCGACGCCGCGGCCGCGAGCGACGCCGACCCGACGACCCGCGTCCGCGAGTTCGCAAGGGAGGTCGAGTCGAACGCCGAGGCGGTCGCCGGGCGGCTGGAGGGCCGGCAGTTCGGGACGTTCGCGGTGCTGTCGGCGGCGCTGGACCTCAACTACTCGTGGAAAATCTATCAGGCGGCGCGGCTCCGCCGCGTCCATGACGCCGACCTCTCGGCGGAGACGAAGACGGCGCTGTCGGAACTCCGCGACGCGCTCGAACTGTTCGGCCCCGCCCGCGAACACGTCAAGACGCTGTACTTCCGGTGGGAGTTGGTCAACCTCTCGCGGACGATGTTCTACGCGGCGGTCCCCGCGCTCGTGGCGAGCATCGGTGCGATTCTCTTTCTCGACGACCCGACCACGATTACGGGCGCGACGCTCGGCGTGTCGAACCTGCTTCTCACCGTGGCGTTCGTGGTGGCCGTCTCGCTCGCGCCCTTCGCGGTGCTCGCGGCCGCGGTCCTCCGCATCTCGACGGTCGCAAAACGGACGCTCTCCATCGGGCCGTTCGTGCTCCGGTCGGAGACCCGCGAAGACGACCTCGACTGGGAGTCCTGACAGGGGTTCGGGTCGGCGTCGCCGCGCGTCGCCGCGTTACCGCGCCCGCCTTACCGACGCTGCGCGCCGGTTCCCGGTCGGTCGAGCGCGTCGAGGTCGATTTCGCCGTTCGGCATCGGGACGCCCTCGTAGGGGTCGTCCGCGAGGAGGAGCGAGCCGTCGAGGTCGGCGTAGTCGAGCAGCGGCGCGAGGTGACAGCCCGCCGCGATGGCGGCGTTCGACTCTATCATGCAGCCGAGCATGACCTCCAGCCCGTGGGCGCGGGCGGCGTGGATGGCGCGTTTCGCCTCCGTGAGGCCGCCGCACTTCATCAGCTTGAGGTTCGCGATATCGACGCGGTCAGCGATGCGCGGGATGTCGGCGGCGGTGATGCAGGACTCGTCGGCTGCGATGGGGAGCGCGCCGCGGTCGTAGACGAACTTCAGGCCCTCGTGGTCCTCGGCGGGGACCGGCTGTTCGACGAACTCGACGCCGTGGTCCGCGAGGAACGTGGTCATCTCGACGGCCTCGCGAGGCGTCCACGCCTCGTTGGCGTCGACGCGGATGGTCACGCCGGGAGCTTCGTCGCGGACGGCCTCGATGATAGCTCTGTCGCGGTCGGTGCCGAGTTTGACCTTGAGCACGTCGTAGCCGGCCTCGTAGGCCTCGGCGGTCTTCTCGCGCATCGTGTCGAGGTCGTCGAGACCGACGGTGTACGACGAGGTGGGCGTCCGCGAGGGGTCGAGCCCCCAGAGGCGGTACAGCGGGACGCCGAGGCGCTTGGCCGCGAGGTCGTGCAGCGCGATGCTCACGGCGGTCCGCGCGGCGGGATTGCGGCGGACCGTCTCGGCCATCTCGCGCTCGATGCGGTCGATGGCGTGGGCGTCCCCGACCGCCTCGACCACAGACAGCAGGTCGGGAAGCACGGCCTCGACGGTGTCGGCTGTCTCGCCGTAGTGCGACGACGGGGCGGCCGCGCCGACGCCCGTCATGCCGCCTTCGTCCTCGATGCGGACGACGACGTTCTCGGCGTCGGTCTGGACGCCGCGGGCGATGCCGAACGGCTCCGCGAGCGACATCGAGACGCGCTCGAACTCGGTCGCGAGCATCTAGAACACCTCGTCGACGAGGTCGGCCGAGCCGAACCGCACGGGGTCGACCGCGGGGACGCCGAGTTCGTCCGCGAAGGCGTCGACGGCCTCGGCCGCCTCCACGTCGTCGTCGACGTGGGAGGTGTTGAGCATCCCGGCGACCACGTCGGCCTCGTGGACGGGGTCCGCGAGGTTCTCGTACAGCGAGACGTACTCCGAGAGGTCGGGCAGGGCGAACTCCTCGTAGCCGTGAATCGCCTCCCGGGTGGCCTCGTGACAGAGGACGAGTTTGTCGGCCATCGCGCCGTGGAGGATGCCGCAGGTGACCGCCGAGTACGCCGGGTGGACGATGCTCCCCTGGCCCTCGACGAACAGCACGTCGTGTTCGTCGCCTTTCTCCAGAATCATCTCCTCGACCGCGCCGGCGGTGAAGTCGCTGACGACGCGGTCGACGGGGTTACCCCAGCCGGCAATCATGATGCCGGTCTGGCCGGTCGGGATGAAACCCGCGTCGATGCCGCGCTCGCGGGCGGCCTCGACGAGTTCGAGCGTCGCGGTCATCTTGCCGACCGAGCAGTCGGTGCCGACGGTGAGGACGACTTCGGCGTCCACGTCGGCGGATTTGCCCTGGGCGACCCCGAGGCCGTCGTGGGGCTTGCGGACGTCGTTGATGTCGCAGCCGTGTTCGTCGGCGAGGCGGGCGAACTCCTCGTCTTCGGCGAGGAAGTAGTGGAGACCGGAGATGAGGTCGCAGCCGCGTTCGAGGGCGGTGCGAACGTCGTCGCGCCACGTCTCGTCGAACGCGCCGCCGATGGGCGAGATGCCGACGAGGAGGGCGTCGGCGTCGGGCGCGTCGGCCATCGAGGCGACGACTGGCACGTCGGGGAGGTCCCGGCGGTGGTCGGCGGCGGAGGTGCCGGGGTTGTCGCGGTCGAGGACGGCCACCACGTCGTAGTCGGCGTACTTCAGGACGCCCGTGGCGGTCTTCGCGCGGTCGGGGAACTTCTCGTGTGCGAGGACGACGACTCGCTGTGGGTCGTTCATACAGGGTGTCACTACGTGCCACCCTAAAAGGGGAGGCGATTCGGCGGCGACTGCCGGGTCGCGCCGCCGAATCGTCCGCGTGTCTTCGGCGTAATCGGAGAGTCGCGGGCGAACATCCGCGGCGTCGCCGCCGGCTCAGAGCCGGTAGAGCCGCGTGGTCCAGAACTCTCTGGACGCCTCCGTGAGCGCCGTCTCGGGGTCGCCGCTGGCGTCGACGGTCGCGGTCAGCGCGGCTCGGTCGCGGAACTCACCGAGGACGGTCCGCTCGCCGAGGACGACGAGGTCGGCGTCGCCGGCGGCTCTCTCGCCCGCGTCGGCATCGCCGCCGAGGAACTCGTCGAGCGCCTCGTGACAGCGGTCGAGGTGGTCGTCGATTTGGCCCTCGCGGATGCGCTCGAAGCGCGCCTGCGAGAACCCGCCCTTCGAGTGGGCCGATTTCACGTCGCTCTCGAAGCCCTCGACGAATTCGAGGTCGCCGTCCTCGTAGCGGCCGAAGGCGAACAGGTCGCCGCGGACGAGCGCGACGGCGGTGGTCTCGGTCGGGTGGAACCACGCCGGGTCGAGGTCGAAGCCGTCGCTCCAGCGGTCGAAGTCGTCGGGCTGGCGGGGCGGCGAGAGCGCGACGCTCACCACTCCGGCGTCGTCGGTGAGCGCGACGCAGGGCGCGGCCCGGCGGACGAGCGGGGCGCAGTCGCCGAACGCGGACTCGGCGGTCGAAGGGAGCGAGCGGTCGTCGGTGACCGCGGCGGTGAGCGCGCCCTCCGCGTCGGTCGAAAGCGAGTCCAGCCGGGACAGCACCTCGCGGAGGCGGTCGCCGCGGAGGTCCTCGGTCCCGTGGAAGTCCAGCGAGTCGTCGTCGCCCGAGAGGCGCTCGACGCGGTCTTCGAGTTCGGTGATGCGGTCTTCGAGGCGGTTGACCTCCGCCTCGGCTTCCTGTCGCGCGCGGGCCGCCTCCGCTCGCCGCTCGGACTCGCCCTCCAGACGCCCGGCTAACGCGTCGCGTTCGTCTTCCAACTCGGCGATGCGCGCTTTGAGTTCGGCTCGACCCAACAACTCGTCCAGCATACACGGACGCGTGCGGGCCGACCACTTGAGCGTTCGGACGCGGGGACGAGGCGCGCGGCGGGCGTTCCGCCAGCGCGACGACGGCGGCGGGGCGACTCAGGCCAGCCTGTCGTCGGGTCGGTCGGGGCCGGAGCCGCCGGGGCCGCCGGGTGCGAGGTCGTCGGGGTCGTAGCCGGCGTACCGGAGCAACTCGGCGGCTCGCGGGGCGTCGGCGAGAAGCACCGGTCGGTCGTCCGGGAGCGCGTCGGAGTCCACGGCGTCTCGGGGGAGCGCGAGCGTCCCCGAGGGAACGCCGTCGTCGCCGACGACCGGGAAGTGGGCCGTGTCGAGTTTCATCACGAGCGGGTAGTCGACTCGCTCGACGCCGCGGCCGTCCGTGTAGACGCACTCGTTGAGTCGCTCGTGTTCCGTTCGGTGAATCGCCGCCTCGGCCCCGTCGTACGGTTCGACGTACAACCGGCCGAGGAAGTAACTGCTGGAGAAGCGTTCGAACATCTGTGCGTGTGAATGTCAACCACAAGCAGTGATAAGCCTTGTCGGAACCATTTATATCGACACGCAATTCCACCGTCGAGAATCGGAGACAGAAGCCGGCACCGGCAGACGAGAACGCGGCGCTAGTGGGGGAGAATCGGTCGTGAAAACGGGCCGGTTACGGACGGTTCAGTCGTCGCCGCGAGTCGCCGCGGTCATCGACCAGACGGCGACGAGGCCGAGCGCGAGCGCCGGGAGCATCGGCAGGGCCAGCATGGCCGCGAGGTACGGCAGGCCGGCCATCGCCGGCAGCGACGGTACGAGGTACACCGCGCCGGGGATGACGAGGAAACAGAGCGCGACGACGCCGACGAGCACCCAGCCGCGACTGCCGAAGCCGGTCGCCTCCGGTTCCGAGTCAGAACCGGAGCCGCCGACCGCGACGCCGTCGGGTCGGTGGACGTAGGTGTCGGACTCGGCGGTCGCGTCCTCCCGAGCCGTGGTGTCAGAGCTCACTATCGGGGATTACGACCACCTTGCCAAAGCCCTGTCGCTCCTCGATGAGCTCGTGCGCGCGGTCGATTTCGCTCATGGGGAGCGTCTCGCGGATGCGGGGTTCGAAGGTGCCGTCCCAGACGAGGTCGAGCACCTCGTCGGCCTCGCCGGGCGTCGCCATCGTCGAGCCGATGACCGAAAGCTGGTTCCAGAAGATGTAGTTGAGGCCCGCACCAGGGTCGGGGCCGGTGGTCGCTCCGCAGGTGACGACCCGGCCGCCCTTGACGAGGCTCTTGAGCGACTGCTTGTAGGTCGCCTCGCCGATGTGGTCGACGACCATGTCGACGCCGCGGCCGTCCGTGAGCTTCTGAATCTCCTTCGAGAAGTCGTCTTCCTCGTAGTTGATGACGTGGTCCGCGCCGCACTCCTCGGCGTACTCCAGTTTCTCGTCGGTGGAGGCGGTCGCGTACACCTCAGCGCCCGCGTAGTCGGCGATTTGGACGGCAGCGTGGCCGACGCCGCCGGACGCGCCGAGGACGAGCACTTTCTCGCCGGGGCGGAGTTCGCCGCGGTCGACGAGCATCCGCCACGCGGTCTGGAAGACGAGCGACGCGGAGCCGGCGACCTCCCACGGCACGCCCTCGGGGACGGGCACGAGGTTCTCCTCGGGAATCGCCGCGAACTCGGCGTGGACGCCGCGGACGTGTTCACCGATGATGTGGAAGTCCGGCGCGAGCGTCGGGTCGCCCTTCCGGGAGAACTCGTCGCCGCCGCCGGCGACCCCCGCGATGAGCGCGACGCGGTCGCCCGCCTCGAACCGAGTCACGCGCTCGCCGACCTCGGTGACGACGCCGGCCATGTCGCTGCCGGGGATGTGCGGCATCTCCAACTCGACGCCCGGAAGGCCGCGCCGCGTCCAGATGTCGAGGTGGTTGAGCGACGCCGCCTTCACGTCGACGAGGACCTCGTCGGGACCGACTTCCGGGTCCGGGAAGTCGCCGTATTCGAGGACGTCTCGGTCGCCGTGTTCCGTGAATTGGACCGCTTTCATCTCGGCCCGACCGACGATGGGCAGGAACTAAAGTGTGTTTTTACGCCGATTGTCTTTCCTATTTTTCGACAGCCAACGAATATCGTGGATTCAAATCATATCGGTGCGAAGATATATACGACGCAGCGTTCCCAACACAGTCGGGTTTGGAAGCCGCACCCGCCGACGGGTCTCGGCGGGCCGAACAGCGGAATCGGCAGGCGTCCGGGGCCGTTCGAAGGAGTACCAGGTACGTGAACGGAGACGAGACTTCAGCACAGCTTTCGCACCTCCTTGTGAGGCGGTCGTCGTTCATCCGGGCGCTCGCGGAGCGACCGCGAGACAAGCGCGGCCTCGCGGACGACCTCGACACCTCGCGGTCGACGGTCGACCGCGTCGTCCGCGAACTGCTCGACGCCGGCCTCGCCGAGCGCGCCGAGGGTCGGTATCGGCTGACCTGCGTCGGCCGGTGCGCGCTCGGCGCGTACGACGAGTGTCTCGACTCGCTCCGCGGCGTCCGCGCGGCTCGGGACCTCCTGTCGATGCTGCCGGCCGACGCGCCGCTCGACCCCGCGTTTCTGACGGGCGCGACGGTCCACACGTCGACGCCGGACATCCCGGACAGCGCGATTCAGGAGCTGTTTTCGAGCGTCGAGGACGCGGAGCGAGTCTACGGCGTCGCCCCGGTCGCGCTCGTCGGCCAGCTTCGCCCGTTCTACGAGACCGCCACCGAGGGCGGGACGGTCGTCGAGATGGTTATCGCCGACGAGCTGTTCGACCGACTCGCCGCCGCCCCGGACTCGCACGCGGTCATCGCCGACCAGCTCCGACACGACTCGGTGACGCTCTACCGCGGGGAAGTCCCGTTCCGGTTCGGTCTCTGGGTGACCGAAGCGGAGGCGGGACTCGTCGTCTACACCGACACGGGCGTCGGCGGGGTCGCCCGCAACGACACCGAAGCCGCCGTCCAGTGGGCCACAGCGCAGTTCGAAGCGCTCCGCGAGAACGCGGACCGCCTGACGCTCGACTCGCTCGACGAAGTCACAGACGACGGGTGAGCCGCGCCCTCCGAAGCGGAGTGTCCGTGAACCGGCAGCCGCAGACCGACGAGCGCCCGGCGACGCGGGAATTTTATCGCCAGACGACGAAGCTGCGGCCGTGAGCGACCACGACCAGCACCACGGGGCCGACGACCACGGCCGCGACCAGCACCACGGCGAGGGGGACGGCGACGACGACCACGACCATCACCACCACGACGACGACCACAGCCACAGCCGCGACCATCACCACCACGACGTCGACGACCTCGAAGCGGCGGTGCTGACGATTTCCTCGACCCGCGACGTCGACGACGACCCCGCGGGCGACGCGATAGCGGAACTGCTCCACGAGGCGGGCCACTCGGTGTCGGTCCGTCGGGTCGTCGACGACGACTACGACGAGATACAGACCGCGGTCGCGCGGATGGCCGACCGCGGCGACGTCGACGTGACGGTCACAACCGGCGGAACGGGCGTCACGCCCGACGACCGAACCGTCGAGGCGGCGACGCAGTTGTTCGAGAAGACGCTTCCCGGCTTCGGTGAACTGTTCCGGCGGCTCTCGTACGACGACATCGGCACCAAGGTCGTCGGCACCCGAGCCACCGCGGGCGTCGTCGACGGGATGCCGACGTTCTGTCTGCCGGGGAGCGAGAACGCCGCCCGACTCGGGACCGCGGAGATAATCGTCCCGGAAGCGCCGCATCTCACCGGACTGGCGCGGCGCGACGCGGAGTAGGAAAACGCCCACAGAATCGGGGGTCGTCGGGCGAATCCGACTGCAACGTCTGCCCAGTCGCGGCCATTTAAGTTCGCGCACGCGCTCCGAAGAGGTATGAGCCAGCAGTCCCCACGCGAGGAGGACCCGGACGACGTGTTCTCCAGCGGTAAGGACCCGAACCTCCGCAGCACGGAGGTCACTGAGGGTCCCGACAAGGCCCCGCACCGTGCGATGTTCCGCGCCATGGGCTTCGACGACGAGGACTTCTCGTCGCCGATGGTCGGCGTGCCGAACCCCGCCGCCGACATCACCCCGTGTAACGTCCACCTCGACGACGTTGCCGACGCGGCAATCGAGGGCATCGACGCCGCGGGCGGGATGCCCATCGAGTTCGGGACCGTCACCATCTCCGACGCCATCTCCATGGGGACGGAAGGCATGAAGGCCTCGCTCATCTCCCGCGAGGTCATCGCCGACTCCGTCGAACTCGTCTCCTTCGGCGAGCGCATGGACGCGCTCGTCACCGTCGCCGGCTGCGACAAGAACCTCCCCGGGATGATGATGGCCGCCATCCGAACGGACCTTCCCTCCGTCTTCCTTTACGGCGGCTCCATCATGCCCGGCCAGCACGAGGGCCGCGAAGTGACCGTCCAGAACGTCTTCGAGGGCGTCGGCACCTACGCCGAAGGCGACATGAGCGCCGACGAACTCGACGACCTCGAACGCCACGCCTGCCCCGGCGCGGGCTCCTGCGGCGGGATGTTCACCGCCAACACGATGGCCTCCATCTCCGAGGCGCTCGGGATGGCCCCCCTCGGGTCGGCCTCCGCGCCCGCCGAGTCCGACGAGCGCTACGAGAACGCCCGCCGCGCCGGCGAGGTCGTCCTCGACTGCGTGGAGAACGACCGCCGCCCCTCCGACATCCTCTCGAAGAAGTCCTTCGAGAACGCCATCACCCTGCAGGTCGCCACCGGCGGGTCAACCAACGCCGTGCTCCACCTGCTCGCGCTGGCCGCCGAGGCCGGCGTCGACCTCGATATCGAGGAGTTCAACGAGATTTCCCGGCGCACGCCGAAAATCGCCAACCTCCAGCCCGGCGGCACGCGCGTCATGAACGACCTCCACGAAATCGGCGGCATCCCGGTCGTCATCCGCCGCCTCGTCGAGGCCGGCCTGTTCCACGGCGACGCGATGACCGTCACCGGCCGCACCATCGCCGAGGAGCTCGACCACCTCGACCTCCCGGACGTCGACGACCTCGAAGCGGACTTCCTCTACACGGTCGACGAGCCGTATCAGGACGAGGGCGCAATCAAGATTCTCACCGGCAACCTCGCGCCCGACGGCGCGGTGCTGAAGGTGACCGGCGACGACGCCTTTCACCACACCGGTCCCGCCCGCGTCTTCGAGAACGAGGAGGACGCGATGCGCTACGTGCAGGAGGGTCACATCGAGGAAGGCGACGTCATCGCCATCCGAAACGAGGGACCGCGCGGCGGCCCCGGCATGCGCGAGATGCTCGGCGTCACCGCCGCCGTGGTCGGACAGGGCCACGAGGACGACGTGGCGCTTCTCACCGACGGCCGGTTCTCCGGCGCGACGCGCGGCCCGATGGTGGGCCACGTCGCCCCCGAGGCGGCCGAGGGCGGCCCCATCGGCCTCCTCGAAGACGGCGACGAGGTGACCGTCGACATCCCGAACCGCGAACTCTCCGTGGACCTCACAGACGAGGAACTCGAAGCGCGGAAAGAAGACTGGGAACCCAAGCCGCCGGCGTACACCTCCGGCGTGCTGGCGAAGTACGCCCGCGACTTCGGTTCCGCCGCGAACGGCGCGGTGACGAACCCGGCGCTCACGCGCGACGAATAACGGCGAGTCGCCGCGGCGACTCCCGCGACGCGGACGCCGCCGTCCGGCGTCAGAACAGGTGCACGCCGGACGCCCGGAACAAGGCGAGGAGTCCGATTCCGAGCGCGGTTCCGACCGGAACCATCGCAATCACTTTTCGCGGCTGTTCGGTGAACCCGTAGACGCACAGGCCGAACGGGACGGACCGAAGCACGTCTATCGTCCACGCCGGGAGGGCGGGCGAAAGCGCCGGCCACGGGGCGAACACGAGGAGTCCGAGACCGCCGAAGAAGGCGAGAATTCGGTTCCACCGCCACGAGGAGAACTGCACGGCGCAGTCGACAGCAGCTATCGAGTTGACAGTTTCGGTGCGGAATCCGGTCGCGGCGTCACCGACTCCGCATCTGCGATGTCACCGACTCCGCGCCCGCGGGGTCGCCGGCGTAGTTCTGCTCGACTTAGGCCACGCGGTTCCGCAGGTCGTCGTCGCCGGCGTCCAGTTTGTCGAGGTTCTCGGCGATGATGTCGGCCATGCGCTCCCAGTACTTCGGGGTGTGGCCGGCGTTGTGGGGCGTGATGAGGACGTTTTCGAACTCCCAAAGCGGGTGGTCCGCGGGGAGCGGTTCGGGGTCGGTCACGTCGAGGGCGGCCCCGCGGATGCCGTTGCTCCGGAGTTGGGAGACGAGTGCGTCGGTATCGACGACCGGGCCGCGGCCGACGTTGACGAGGACCGTGTCGGGAGCCATCGACGCGAACGCGTCGGTGTCGACGAGGCCGCGAGTGGCGTCGGTCAGCGGGCACGCGATGACGACGTAGTCGGCGCGGGCGAAGGCGTCGTGGAGGCCCTGTTCGTCGTCGAAGCCGACGACCTCGTCGGTCGGGCCGCCCTTCTCCGGCGAGTAGCGCACGCCGACGGTCTCGACGCCGAACGGGTCGAGCCGGTCGACGACGGCCTCACCGAGCGCGCCGAGGCCGACGACGGCGACCGTCGAGCCTTGCAGTTCGACCGTCGGGTACGACTGCCAGACGTTCGCCTCCTTCTGTCGCTCCGCGACGTGGAAGCGGCGGGCGAAGTAGAGGAGGCTGCCGAGAACCTGCTCGGCGATGTTCGGGCCGTGGACGCCGGAGGCGTTGGTGACGGCCACGTCGCGGGCCTCGAACGCCTCGATGGGGAGGTGACCCGTGCCGGCGAACACGCAGGCGAACAGGTCGAGGTTCTCGGCGGCGTCGAGGTCGGCTTCGCCCACGTCGAACCCGGTCGCGACTTGGACGCGAGAGAGGAGGTCACGCTCCTCGGCGGGCGTCGTTGCGAGGGCGACCTCGCGGTCGGGGAGGCGCTCGCGGAGCGTTTCGGCGTACGCCTCGGCAGATAGGCCGTGAATCTTCTGCCGAAGCACCGCGATATCTGGATCGGACATGCTCGATGATTCTCGAAGGCGGTGATGAATCTGTCCGATTCGGGCGGGGCAAAGCGGGGCGGGGGGCCGCTCACTCGATGGGCTCGCGCCGCCGCGGGCGACGTTTCGAAATCGTTCGGGTGACCGCGACCGCATCGACCGTCGGGTCGACGACGAACCGAGAACCGTCTTCACCGAGTTTCCACGCAACGGGCGCATACCCCTGTGGGGCGGGGCCGCCGTCGACGAAGACGAGGTCGCCCGTCTCGTCGCGGAACACGACGGGCTCTCGCGGTTCGTCCGGCTCGTCTGCGGTCATTGACTCGGAGCTACCGCGGTCTCCGCTATAAACCTCCGTCTCTAGTTATCAGACGCGGTATTTAGTTGGTATTCTCCGACAAAACCGATAGCAACTACTGAGATGTTTGTTTTCTCGAAATTATCTCTGCTCGTATCATCGGGCGCGATGCGGAGGCCGTCGGGGCGTCGTCCTCGGAGCGTGGCTGAGCGGCGGCGCGTCGGTGTCGCGGTCGCGCCACGCGCCGGAAAACGGGGCGAACGGCTCTCAGGCGCGCGGTCTCGAAATCGTTGGACGCCGCGTCGGTTCAGGGGGTTTAATACCCGAGCAAAGTGCTGTAACGGTATGGAACGCGTAGATGTCGCCATCATCGGCGGCGGTCCGGCCGGCACGTCGGCGGCACACGCCGCGGCCTCGGCCGGGGCCTCCGCCGTGGTCCTCGAAAAGGGTGTCCCCCGAGCAGACCGACCGGGCCTCGGGCCCGATTCGACGGACGCGGCCGGTATCCTCGACTACTGGGTGGACATCATGGGCATCCACCCCGACGAGTTCCCCGACGACATCGTGCTCGATATCCTCGACCGCGCGGAGTTCATCGGGCCGAACGAGTCGCTGACGCTTCGAAGCACCGGTATCGACTCCTCGTACGACGAGTTCGGCTACACCTTCCACCGCGCGAAGTTCGACGACTGGCTCCGCAGTCGCGCCGAAGACGCCGGCGCGGAGTACCGCGTGAAAGCCTCCGTGCGCGACGTGGAGACCGACCTCGACGCCGGCGACGACCCCCGCCACGTCGTCCGCCTCGCCAACGGCGAGGACGTGGGCGCGGAGTTCGTCGTCCTCGCCGACGGCCCCCAGCGGACGGTCACGAACAAGGTGCTCGACGACCTGCTTCCGTTCCCCATCACGGACCGGCTGTCGTCCACCGAGGCGAACCACATCGCCTATCAGGAGCACCGCGAGTTCCCGCCGGAACTGTTCGACGAGGTCGACGGCGCGATCAAGTTCTGGTGGGGCTACATGCCCGGCCACACGGCGTACCCGTGGGTGTTCCCGAACGACAACAACGTCTGCCGGGTCGGTCTCACGATGCCCATCGGCCTCGATATCGACGAGGTCGACGACCGCGATGCGTACGCGCTCCTCCGCGAGGACGACGAGCGCATCCCGCAGGGCCGGGAGTACGTCCGCCGCCTCCTCGAACAGGAGTACGGCGACGAGTACGACATCGACGAGGACTTCCCGCTTGTCGAGGACCGCGGGAAGACGAAGGGAACCGAGACGTACGCCATCTCCTCGACGCGACCCATCGACTCGCCCGCGAAAGCCGGCATCGCCGTCACGGGCGGCGCGATGGGCGCGACCTCCGCCTTCCACGAGGGCGGCGACCACGTCGCCGTCCGGACGGGGGCCATCGCCGGCGAACTCGCCGCCGAGGGCGACCTGAGCGACTACAACGAGCGCTGGAAGGACGCCATCGGCGACGAGATTCTCCGCAACGTCGCCATGGCCGAAATCGTCCACGACTACGGCCCCGCCCAGTGGGACAAGACGTTCAAGGCGGCCCGGAAACTCCTCGAAAAGGACGAGGGCTACAAGGCGTTCGGGGCCTCGAAGCTCAGCGCCGGGTTCAGCGCCGCCAAACTCGCCACGCAGTACAAGCGAACGAAGATGAAGTACCGCAAGGGCAAGTACGTCCAACTGCGCGAAGACGAGTACGCGTTGTAGCCGACCGAAGAGTTATCGGTTTCTCCGAATCTCTGTTAGTCGATGGCCGGTCGACCCTCTCGGCGTCAGCTGCTCCGCCGCGGAGCCGTCGCCGTCGGCGTCGGACTGACCGGCGCGCTCGCGGGCTGTTCGTCGCTTCGAGGCTGTTCGTCGGCCGAAATCTTCCTCCGGGCGGAACTGGTCGGAACGGCACCCGAGGAGGCGACCGTCGTCGACGCCGCCGACCCGCGGGTCGCAAACAGCCCGTGGGTGCTGAAGGTGGTCGAGGCGGCCGCCGAGGGCCACCCGCGCGAGTCCAGCGTCACGGACTGTCTGAGCGACTACGACGCCCTCCGCGCGGACCTCGACGCGCTCCCGTCGGTCGACAAGTCGGAGGACCGCCGCTACTACGTCCGCGTCGACGGGCAGGTCGTCCGACTTCGAGCCGTCTTCTTCGCCGGCGACGACGCCCGCCGGTCGGAACTCGTTTTACCCCCGGCGCGCTAGGGTCGGGTGCGTACCTCAAGTCCCCGGCCGAGTGTTCCCGCTTCGGGAGCGATGACAGCACGGCGAACCCGGGTGCGCAACAGCTACTGGCCGGCTGACGCCGGCGTACTTCGGAACGTCCGCGCCCGAAAGACGGACCGCCCGGCACGAGGGTTTCCCGGTCGACGCGGCACGCCGCCTCGGGATGAGACCGGCCGTTAGTGTTCTGGGCGACACCTTCTCTCGGCCAGCGACTGCTTCGACGCTCGCCAGTCGCCAGTCGTCGGTTCGACCCGCGAGTGTGACGAATCAGAACCCCCGCGAGCGACCGCTATCGGTCCCCGAACGTACCGGACCGTCCACCGAGAGCCACGAGTATCGCCCGGCGGTAGCGGGCGGCCAACGCCGTCACCACGAGTCGGTCACGGTCGTTGACGCCGAGGGCGACGAGCGCGCCCACGTACGTCACCAGGCCCAGCGCCGCGCCGGCGACGACGACGAGTCCGCCGGTCCCGGCTCCGACCAGCGTCTCGCGGACGAGGAGCATGACGCCGGCCGCGGCGACGCCCGCGCCGAGGGGTTTGAGAAACGTCGCGTCGAAGGGCCACAGCCCCTCGAAGCGCCGCAGGAGAACGACCTGAACCGAGTTCTGGACGGCGATGGCGACGGCCGTGCCCAGCGCCGCGCCGGCGAGGCCGAACGCCCGGACGAACGCGAACGTGAGGAGCGTATTGAGGACGGCCAGAAGCCAGTCGAGCGCCATCCGGGCGTACTGGTGGTCGGTCATCATGAGCAGCCACCCCGTCGCGCCGACGGCGCTGCCGACCAGCACGCCGCCGAGGTAGACCACGAGCGGAACGTAGCCCGCGGTGAAGTTCGGGCCGAACACGGAGAGAATCGACCGCCCGTACACCGCGAGCACGGCGAGAATCGGAACGACGCAGGTGACGATAAGCCGCGTCACCGCCGAGTACACCGCGTTGAGCGTCTCCATCTCGTCGTCGGCGTAGAGCCCCGACGCGACCGGCGGCAGGAGCATATTGAACGAGAGCAGCGGAATCCACGCCAGCGTCACCAACACGAGCACGACGTTGTAGACGCCCGCCGCCGTCGCGGTCAGGAGGAAGCCGACGAGCATCACGTCGACGCGGTTCTGGAACACCTTGCCGAGGCTGCTCAGCGCGATGGGCGCGGAGTGGTTGTAGAACCGCCGGGCCTCGGAGCGCAGGCCGCCGACGGACGGTCGGATGCCGCTCGCCGAGACGACCATCGGAAAGCCGAGTACCGCGAGTCCGGCCATGCCGACGACGAACGCGGCGGCGACGCCGACCAGCGAGTACCCGAGCGCCATCGCACCCGCGGCACCGACCAGTTTGACCGCCGGGCGGAGGACGCGATTGAAAAGCGCCTCGCCGCGGGCCGACTGCACGGCTCTGAGGACGCCGGCGTGAATCCGCACCACGCCGACGAGGACGACCAGCGCCGCGAACAGGTGTATCGTCGACGGGAAGTCGGGGTGCGAGACCGTCGCGTCGTTGAGCCGCCCGCTCGTGAGCACCAATCCGCCGGCGAGTCCGAGCCCGACCGCGAGAGTCGTGAGATACGCCAGTGCCACCACTCGCCCCCGTCGCTCGGGGTCGTCGTCGTCCGCGGAGAGATACCGCTGGAGCGTTCCGACCGACCCGAAGTTCACGAGGCGAAACAGGAGTTGCGAGATGCGCCACGCGAACGCGTAGACGCCGTAGGTGACCGGGCCGAGGCCCTGCGCGAGCGCGTACTCGGTCGCCGTCGTCAGCGCCCGCTGGAGCGATTGCCCGCCGGAGGCGACGACCGCGCCGTGACCGATGGTCAACAGCGCCTCGCGCTCGTCGTTGGGGATGTCGGTGTCGGGGGCGGCGTCGGGGATGTCGGTGTCGGAGGCGGTGTCGGGGATGTCAGCGTCGGGGGCGGCGTCGGGACTCCGGTCGTCGGAACCGTCGGCGTCGGGTGTATCGGAGGGCACGGTCGCGTCTCTGTCGCTTGTCGAGGTCGAAAATAAGTCGCCTGATTCGCCCGCGAGTCACCACCGCGCGGGACCGCGGTCAGTCCCGACGCGAGGCGAGCGCGAGCCAGCCACCGCCGGCGACGATGCCGAGGATGCCGACCAGTCCGAGCGGCCCGGAGGCCCCGAACAGCGTCGCCGCGAGGCGGTACGAGCCGGCGGCCCGGAGGGCGACGCCGGCGGCCGCGACGCCGAACGCCGAGAGCCAGAGCGCGCCGCCCAGCCGAGCCAGCCGACTGCGCCACAGGCGCTTTGCGAGGCTCGTGAGCGGCCGTCGGGGGAGGTCGTCGGTGGGGTCGGCTGCCGGGGCAGAGTCGTCTCCGCGGTCGTCGTCGGGTGGGGCCTCGCGGGGGGAGAGGAACGCGGTCCCGACGCCGACGACGAAGCCCGCGAGGCCGACGGCGAGCGAGTGCGGGGCCGCGGTCCCGTTGAGCGCAGCGGCTATCGCCACGAGGCCGACGAGCTTCGAGCCGGCGTCGACGAGGCGGAACGCGCGGGGCGAGAGTGGAACGTTCATAATCGAAGTCGGGGTCGGCGGGTCGCGAGCCTGTGCGTCAGCCGGCGGTGCCGAGTCGGCGCTTGCGGCGTTTGAGGAGCCAGTAGACGACGGCGAAGTCGAAAAGCGGCATCCCCACGGTCAGCGCGACGAGCCACGGGTAGAGGACGGCGTCGGAGACGCCCAACACGGCGGCGACGGTGGCCCGCATCCCGTCGATAGAGAGGACGATGATGAGCATGACGGCCGCGACGCCGAGGGCCGTCTGGAGCGGTCGGTCGAGCGGGTCGGCGGTGAAGTGGACCGGGTGTTCGGGGTTATCGAGGAGCGGCCAAATCATCATCACGCCGATGATGAGCGAGGGAACGACGACGCCGCCGGCGAACCGGCCCCACTCGCCGAGCCACGAGGGCATCATCTTCAGCGAGCCGAACACCCACATGAAGAACCAGTCCGGGCCGACGTGCGAGGGCGTCGATGTGGGCGTCGCCGGGCCGATGGCGGCGATGCGCTGAACCGGGAAGAAGCCCGCGAGGAAGGCGACGGTCGCGGCCGTCAGGAGGAAGACGATAGTCGAAACGAGGAACTGCTGGGGGAAAAGCGGCATGCCGACGACGACGCTGTCGTCATCGTCGTCGGGGCGGCCCTCGCCGCGGGAGCTCGGCGCGTGTTCGGTGTGTTTCTGCCGCATCAACACGGCCATGTGGAGGACGATAGCGCCGACCAGCGCGGCCGGGATGAGAAAGACGTGGAGGAAGAACATCCGCGGGATGACCTGGTCGGCTCCCGCCGGGAACGCCCCGCCGAAGACGAGCGACTGCAGGAACGACCCGACGACCGGAATCGTGCCGGTCATCTGGAAGCCGATGGTCGTCGCGGTCTTGCTGAAGTTGTCGTAGGGGAGCGCGTAGCCGAAAAAGCCCTCCACGAGGGCGAACAGGAGGAGGGTGCTCCCGATGAACCAGTTCGGCTCGTGGGGGTTGCGGTACGCGCCCGTGAAGAAGACGCGGAACATGTGCAGGGCGATTGCGGCGATAAAGAGGTACGCCGCCCAGTGGTGCATCATGCGCGCGAACATCCCGAAGGTGGTGTCGTAGGTGATGTGCAGGACGCTCGCGAACGCCGCGGGGACCTCCGTGCCGGCGTACTGGAGCGCGTTGCCCTCGTAGGTGACGCTGTTGACCGCCGGATTGTACAGGAGGCCGAGGAACGTCCCCGTCAGGCCGAGGATGACGAAGGTGAAAAGCGCGATTTCGCCGAGGAGGAACGAGCCGTAGTTGTCCTCCGGGAACGCCTTGCCGAGGAGCGTGTGGTCCAGTTCGAGCCGCTGGTCCAGCCAGTCGAACAGGGCGTTTCTGGGGTACGCCTCGTGGGTCCGGACCGTCAGGTCGGTCTGCGGGAGGTCGCCGCCCGCCTCGCCGCCGTCCGGCCGCGCGTCGGGTCGGTCGTCGCCGGAGCCGTCGTTCGGTGCTGTCCCCGTCATCTCATTCCTCCGTCCCGATCGGTCCCTCGAACGGCCCCGTTGCGAGCAGGAGCGTCCCGTCCTCGTCGTCGGCGATGCCGAGGGGAAGCTGCGGGAGCGACCGCGAGGCCGGGCCGCCGGTCACGGACGCGCCCTTCGTTGGGTCGTAGAGGCTCCCGTGACAGGGACACCGAAGCTCGGACCCCTGGTCGCCAGCGACGAGACAGCCCTCGTGGGTACAGACCTTCGAGTAGGCCACGTAGCCCTTGGCCGTCCCCTCGATGTTCGTGGGCGCTTCGTACTCGTCTTCGGGGAAGCGAAGCAGGAGCGTGGTCGCGCGCTTGGTGACGAGCGCGCCGCCGCCTTCCTTCTCCGGGAAGACGTCCATCTTGTCGAACTCGTCGGTCGAGAGCGCGTCGGCGGCGGTCAGGGGGTTGCCGTCCCTGTCGACGAGGCGGGTTCCCTCGACGTAGAGCGTCTCGCTCCCGGTGTCGAGGCTACCGGGAAGCCCGGCCGCGTAGTCGACGCCGAAGCTTCCGATGGCGGCCGCGCCGCCGATGCCGGCGAGGAGCTTCGCCATGTTTCGCCGCGTCAGTTCGTCGTCTGTCTGCGGGATGTCCGGGGCGTCTGTGTCGGTGTCGGTCTCAGTGTCGGTGTCGGTGTCGGTGGTGCGTTTGCTCATGTCCGTGCGGATGGTCAGTGGTCTCTGGTCTCTGCGACGGTGATGGTCGGGACGAAGTACGCCGTGTACGCGAGGACGGTCAGCGCGAGCGAGAGGAACAGCATCCCGGCGTAGGTTCCGAGGAACTGCGTCCGCGCCGGGCCGAGCCCCTCCAGCGCGAGGAGGGCGGCGAACGACACGTCCACCCAGGAGAGGAGCGCCACGACGAGCAGCCCCGTCCGCGACGATACGGCCGGGACGTAGTCGAGGATGCGTCTGGACTCGGTCTCCATGTACGGCGGGACGGAGACGGTCGCGCGGCCGCCGTCGGCGACGACGGAGTCGCCGAGGTGGCTGATGCGGTCGAGGAAGCGCTTCGTCCCGACCATCACGCCGACCATCCCGAGGAGCGCGACCCACGCGACGACGCCGGCCTGATTGACGCCGACTTCGACCGGGCCGGGGAGGTAGCCGCTCGCGGGCTGGAGGTCGGACGAGGTGTTGACGGCGACCGGTTCCGCGCCGGTGCCGACGCCGATACCGCCGCCTTCGGTCCCGCTCGTCAGCGCGACGTACCACATCGGGAGCAGTACGACCGCGATGAGGAGCAGGATGACTGCGGTCTCACGCCGCATCGGTTCTCACCGCCGAACGTCGGGTCGGGTTCACCACGAATTTCATGAATGTACCAATAGTTTTACCTAATCGTTACTGCCGGATTAGCGCTCCCACGACTGTGGGTCGACCGCGGATTCGCGGGAGCGACGATGCCACGTAAGCGTTCAGACGAGCGGTTATCTGTTTTTCTGTTTCGGAATGTTCGAGAACCAACAGAACTACAAGATAGTAGACGAACGGTCAGGTAGTAGGCAGTATCAGCGGTAATACGAACTCGAACACCATTATGAACAGACGAACGTTCATGAAAAATATCGCGGGTGGAGTCGCCGTCCTCGGGGCGTCGACGGGCGTCACCGGGGCGTCGAACGAGAACTCGACCGCCGAGTCCGGCGGCAGTACAGACGCCGGCGGCGGTTCGGGCGGCGGCGGTTCGACCACCCATACTATCCAGATGGTGACAGAAGACGGGGAGTACTATTTCGACCCCGTCGGACTGCACGTCGACCCCGGCGACACCGTCGAGTGGGTCCTCGAAAGCGGGGACCACTCCGCGACGGCCTACGCCGAGTCGAATCAGGCCGAACAGCGCATCCCGGCGGACGCGTCCGGCTTCGACAGCGGCCTCTTGGAAGAGACCGGTGCGAGCTTCTCGTACACGTTCGAAGTCGAGGGCACCTACGACTACTTTTGTAGCCCGCACAAGCAGCTCGGGATGGTCGGTCGGGTCGTCTGCGGCGACCCCGGCGGGCCGGCCGAGGAGGGCGCGATTCCGAACGAGCCGGGGTCCGGTCTCATGCCCGGGTCGGGAGACATCGTCGAGGCGGGGTCGCTGTCGTACCCCTACGTCCCGAGCGGCGGGTCCTCGGGGTCGCTCCCGTGGCAGTTCTGGGCCGCGACGGGCGGGCTCGGGACCGCCGTCGTCGCGATGGCCTCCAAGTACGACCGGGCGTCGGGCCGTTACAGCGAGTGAGCCGGGTCGCCCGCGGTTCGGGTCAGGCCGCGGTCGGTCGCCCGACCGTCTCGCGGACGAACTTCCCGAGCAGGCCGAGCGTCGCCGCCCCCATCGCCGCGGCGAAGACGACGACGAAGACGGAAAGCGGGTCGCCGAGGTCGGAAAGCGCCCGCGAGCGGACGAAGTTCGCGGCGAGAACCGTCGTGACCGCGAACAGGACGACGCCGCCGAGGTTCGCCAGCGTCGAGTTCGGCTCCGAGACCGCGTCGCCGTTGAGTAAGACGAGCACGACGGCGATGGCGAACGGCGTGCCGACGAGGCCGAACGCCAGCACCAACACGAGAAGCGGGAAGAAGGCCCCGCCGAGGAACGCGCCGACGCCGGAGAACAGCGCCACGCCGGCGAGGAGCGCGCGGTAGCGGCCGTCCGAGAGGTCCGTCCCCCAGCCGAGTTTGTCGGCGACGAGGAACGGCGGGACGACGGTGTTGCCGCCGAGCGTGGAGACGGCCGCGCCCAAGAGGCCGAGCAGGAACAGCCACTTGGCGTTCGCGCCCGCAATCGGGCCGAGCGCCTGCGCGGCCGCCACCGCCGTGAGGTCGCCCGCGGCCACCTCGGGGCTGTGGAGGACGCTCGCGGCGACGAGGAAGATGGCGAGGCTGTAAACGCCGAAGGCGACGAGCATCGACGCGCCCACGTCGAACGTCGCCAGCCCGTAGTCGCGGGTCGTCCAGCCGCGGGCGCGCATCGTGTACGAGTGCATCGTGATGAGCGTGATGTGGACCGCGCCGCCGAGGATGCCGGCGGCGACGAGCGCGCCGTCGACGCCGGACGGGATGCGAGGGACGAGCCCGCCGGCCGCGGCCGCCGGGTCGATGGGAACCAACACCAGCGACGCGAGAAACGCGACGACGACGGCCGCCACGAGTCCCTTCGCGAGGAGTTCGACGAAGCGGTAGCCGCGCCCGGCGAGGCCGGCGGCGAGGACGACCGCCCACACGACGCCCCAGACGCGGGCGTCGACGCCGGTTATCGTCGCGCTCACGTTCGCGAGGCCCTGCATGATGACCAACTGAGCCAGCCCCGCGGCCAGCACCGCGTCGGCGACGAGCACCCACGCCCAGCCGTCGCCCAACTCGCGTTCCACGACCGAGACGATGCCGTCCTCCGTGAGCAGGCCGAGCCGCATCGAGAGATACTGTGCCGACGCCCCGAGCACCGCCGAGAGCACGACGACCCACAGCATCGCGTAGCCGAACGTCGCGCCGGCCGTGAGCACGGTCGCCATCGTCGCCGGCCCCGCCGCCACGGCACCGGCGACCCACGACGGCCCCATCTCCGAGAGATATCCCCGCCAGTCGCCGCCCGTCACCGCCGATACGTCGAGTCTGGGTTCGTTCATGCCGTCGTGGTCTCGGCGGTCGTCACAAAAGTGTTGCTACTGGGTGTTACAACCGAGTAATTCCCCGCGTCGCGGGGGGTGGCACGCGATGTTTTATCCGATGTTCGCGACAAACATAGATAATGAACGATGGTGTCGGCACAATGAGACTCCTCATCGCCGCTGACTCGGGCGTCGCGGCGGCGGTCACCGAGGCCGTCCGTCGGCGGCTACCACGGGTCGACATCGAGGAGGTTCGAACCGCGGCTGCGGGGCTGACACTGCTCGACGACGCCGATGCCGACGCCGGTTTCGACTGCGTCGTCTCGGCGGACGACGTGGGATCGACCGACGCGCTCGACTTCCTCGCCGCGGTTCGGAAGCGAGACGCCGCGCTGCCGTTTCTCGTCGTCGCCGGCGGGGACTGCGAGGTGACGGCGAGCGACGCCCTCGACGCCGGCGTCACCGACTACGTCCGGGTCCGAGGGCCGGAGGGGTACGACGAGGTGGCCGCCCGAGTCGAGCGGGCGGTCGCGGCGTCCGGCCGGCGACCGGTCGATCCGTCGGTCGTCTACGAACGCGTCTTCGAACAGATACTCGAGGGGGCGTGCCTGTACGACCGCGATGGGCGGTTCATACTCGTGAGCGACTTCTTCGCCGGACTCTACGGGGCGACGCCCGCCGAACTCGAAGGCGAGCGGAGCCGCCTCGTCGAGACGATTCGCGAGGAACGCCCGGGCGACCCGTATCAGCGGCTCTTGGACGGCGAGATAGACTCCCTCGAAGGCGAGACCGAACTCGTCACGCCGGACGGCGAATCGCGGATACTGAGCTATCGCTTCGCGCCGCTTCAGATGGCCGGTGAGGTCGTCGGCGTCATCGGCGTATCGAGGGACGTCACCGAACGACAGGAGCGAGAGCAGAAACTGAAGCGCGCCCGCGAGGAGTACCAAGAGCTCATCGACGGGATGAACGACACCGTCTGGGTCATCGACATCGACAGCCACATCCTCGCGGTGAACGAGACCGCGGTGGAGCTGCTGGGCTACTCGCGGGACGAACTCCTCTCGATGACGGTCCACGACATCGACGCGGGGCTCAGCGACGACGAGGCGTCGGCGCTCGTCACCCAGATGCCGACCGACGGGACGCAGGTGTTCGAAACGGTCCACCGGGCGAAAGACGGTCGAGAGATACCCGTCGAAATCAGTTCGAGCCTCGTGACCTACCGGGGGGAGACGGTCGTGTTGAGCGTCGCCCGCGACATCACGACGCGGAAGCGCTACGAAGCGGAGCTCCGCGAACAGAATCGCCTCCTCGAAACGCAGCGCGACGAGCTCGGGGTCCTGAATCAGGTCGTCCGCCACGACGTTCGCAACGACCTGCAGTTAGTGACCGCCTACGCGGAACTGCTCGCCGAGTACGTCGACGACGACGCGCGGGAGTACGTCGAAATCGTCCGGAAGCGTGCGAACCACGCGGTCGAACTGACGAAGACGGCCCGCGACATGGCCGAGATGATGAGCACCCGAGGGGTCGAGACCAAGCCGGTTCCCCTCCGGGGGGTGCTGGACGCGGAGCTCGCGTCGGTCCGCGACATGGCACCGGACGCGAACGTGGCGGTCGACGGCGAGGTGCCCCCGGTCACGGTGCTCGCCGACGACATGCTCGGCTCCGTCTTCCGAAATCTCCTGATGAACGCCATCCAGCACACCGACGAAGACGAGCCGACTGTCGACGTGTCCGTCACGCACGACGAGCGCGAAGACCGCGTCGTCGTCCGCGTCGCCGACGACGGCCGCGGCGTCCCGGACGAGCGGAAAGACGCCATCTTCGCCAAGGACGAAAAGGGGCTGGAGAGTCGGGGGACCGGGCTCGGACTGTACCTCGTGCAGTCGCTCGTCGAGAAGTACGGCGGCGACGTGTGGGTCGAGGACAACGACCCCAGCGGGTCCGTCTTCGCGGTCGAACTCCGACTCGTCGACGGCGGTCAGTCCGACTCGGACCAGTCGTCCCCGACGCGGTCGTAACCCATCATCTGGCTCCCCTCGTGTTCGGTGAAGACGACCTTCTGGTTCGACTCCGGCACGCCGAACCGCTCGGTGACGGCCTCGATGACCGCGAGGGCGAGGTCGCGCTTCCGGGTCGCCGTCCGGCCCGCCCGGATGTCGGCCTGCAAGACGACGGTCTTGTCTCCGGTCGCCCGGCCGAGATGAATCGCCCGGGCTTCGCGGACGCTGACGGCGGCGTAGTCGGTGTCGGCGTCCATCCATTCGGCGTACAACTCGGCCATCTCGGTCGCGAACTGGTCCGCCTCGCGCGCCGTGACCTCGAAGTCGAGGTCGAACTGGAGATGCGGCATCTGCGGCGGGGCTCCCCTACAGGTCCGCCACGTCTTCGATGGCGTCGGTCAGCGCCTTGATGGACTCCACGTCGTGTTCGCCCATGTGGCCGATGCGGAACGTCTTCTCCCCGAGCGCGGAGCCGTAGCCGTTCGAGAACGCCATGTCGTACTTCTCGTTGACCTCCTCGATGGTGGCGGCGACGTCGATACCCTGCGTGTTCTCGATGCAGGCGACGGTCTGGGACTCGTAGCCCTCCTCGGGGAACATATCGAAGTGCTCGTAGGCCCACTCGCGGGTGTACTCGGCCATCTCGCGGTGGCGCTTGTCGCGGCCCTCGTGGCCCTCGTCGAGCATGTGCTTCATCTGCTTGCGGTACGCGAGCATGATGGGAATCGCGGGCGTCGAGTGGGTCTGGCCCTTGCGGTCGTAGTAGTCGAGGGCGCGCTGGAAACCGCCGTACCACGACGCGGAGTCCTTCGACAGTTCGCGCTCGTAAGCCTCGTCGCTGACGGTGCAGATGGCCAGCCCCGGGGGCATGGCGAACGCCTTCTGCGACGAGGCGAAGATGACGTCGATGTTGTGCTCGTCGATGTCGACGTAGTCGCCGCCGAGGGCGGACACCGCGTCGACGACGAAGTAGGTGTCGGGGTACTCGGCGACCACGTCGCCGATCTCCTCGATGGGGTTGCGGACGCCGGTCGAACTCTCGTTCATCACGGTGGCGACCACGTCGTACTGCTTGTCGCTGGACTCCAGCGCCTCGCGGATGTCCTCGGGCTTGATGGCCTGGCCCCACTCGTACTCGATGCGGTCGACGTTCTTGCCGAGTCGCTCCGCGACGTTCGCGTGGCGCTCGCTGAAGCTCCCGCAGGTCGGCACGAGGATGTTCTCGTCGACGAGGTTGAGCGTCGAGGACTCCCAGATTTCGGTGCCCGACCCCGTGAGAATCATCACGTCGTTGTCCGTGCCGAGGAACTCCTTCGTGTCCTCGACGATGGTCGTATAGAGGTCGGTCATGCGGTCCATGCGGTGGCCGAACATCGGCTGGCACATCTCCGCGATGACGTCCTCGCGCACCTCGGTCGGACCGGGGATGTACAGCGTCTTGTCCTGATAGTCGTCCGTGTATTCGCGTTTTTCCGTCACGTCATCCACCTGAATACGGGTCACTGCGTCGTGGGCGATCATGGTACTTGTGATTGCGACACTCGTCGCAGTTGCTCAGGTGGTGTTAACACGGGACAAAACGGGGCGTCCACCGGGCGGGAACGGTGCCGGACCGGTTCGGGGTCGGGAGTCAGTCGTCGGCCTCGGCGGCCTCGGCCCGCGGCACCGTCACGTCGGTCAGGCCGGCCTCTATCTGCTCGCGCCGACCTTCGAACTCGCCGGGGAGGACGAGGCGGCCGCCGAGGTCGTCGAGGGGTTCGTCGGCGGTGTAGCCCGGGTCGCTCGTGGCGAGTTCGAACAGCACGCCGCCGAACTCGCGGAAGTAGACCGACCGGAACCAGTGGCGGTTGATTTGGGCCGTCGGGCGCAGGCCCTTCGACTGGACGGCCTTGCGCATCGCCTCTTGGTCCTCGTCGGTCGGCGTCTGGAAGGCGACGTGATGGACCGTGCCGAGGCCCTGTCGGCTGCTCTCGATGGTCGGCAGCACGTCAACGTACGTCCCGACGCTCCCGGTCGCGGCGAACCGCGTCCGCTCGTCGCCGGGGGTGTCGCCCTGCGCTTCCTCGGTGCCGACGCGCTCGAAGCCCATCGTTTCGAGGAGGTCTTCGGTGGGTTGGGGGTCGGCCAGCCAGAGCGTTACGGAGTGGAAGCCGCGAATCGCAACGTCTTCTGGGACGAACTCGGTCCACGGGACGGTCGGGTCGTCGTCGGGAATCTCGACTTCGACCAGTTCGACCGGGAGACCGTCGGGGTCGCTGAAGGGGAGGACCGTTTCACCGAATCGCTCGACTCGCTCGTCGTAGTCGACGCCGTACTCGTCGAATCGGTCCTCCCAGTAGTCGAGGCTCCCCTCGGGCACGCGGAACGCGGTCCGCGAGACCTGTCCGGTGCCGACCTTCCCCCGCGAGAGGTTCTCCCACGGGAAGAACGTCATGCTCGTGCCGGGGGTCCCCTCCGCGTCCGTGAAGAAGAAGTGGTACGTGCTGGGGTCGTCCTGATTGATGGAGCGCTTGGCGAGGCGGAGTCCGAGCGTCTCGACCCAGAAGTCGAGGTTCTCCTGCGGGTCGCCCGCGATGCAGGTGACGTGGTGGATGCCGGGTGTGGGCGTGATGTCTACCATGGCCGGTCCTACGGGCCGCAAGGACTTGAGTATCCGCTGACGCGAGTGTTACCGGGTCGCGGCGGCGTCATCGCCGCTCGCACGGACCCGGCAGTCGAATCGGTGAGACACACGTTTTTGCCCATCGACGATGACAGTCGAGATATGCAAACCCGCGCACTCGGCGACACCGGCCACGAGAGTAGCATCGCGACGTTCGGCGCTATCGCGCTCAACTGGCTCGAACAGGAGGGCGCGAACCAGATGGTCGAACACGTCCTCTCGAAGGGCGTCAACCACTTCGACGTGGCCCCGACCTACGGCGACGCGGAGCTCAAACTGGGGCCGAAGCTCCGCCAGCACCGCGAGGACATCTTCCTCGGCTGTAAGACCCAAGAGCGAGGGTACGAGGGCGCGAAACGGAAGCTCGACCGCTCGTTCGACCGCCTCGGCGTCGATTACATCGACCTCTATCAGGTCCACGGCCTCGAATACGAGTCCGAACTGGACGAAATCACGGCCGACGACGGCGCGCTCGCGGCCTTCCGCGAGGCGAAAAACGAGGGAAAAATCGGCCACATCGGCCTGACGAGCCACGGGAATCCGGGACTCATCCGCGACGCCATCGACCGCATCGACGATCTCGAAACGCTGATGTTTCCGCTGAACCCCGTCGTCGTCGGCAAGGGCGACGAGGAACACGACTACGAGGGCGTGTTCGAGGCGGCCGAAGAGGCCGGTATCGGCACGCTCGGCATCAAGGCGTTCGCCCGCGGCCCGTGGCCCGACACCGACGAACTGCCCGAGGCCGACCGACCGTTCCCCAACTGGTACGAGCCGGTCGACACCCCGAACGAAATCGCGGAGCGGTTCGACTTCGCGGCCGCGCAGGGCCTCACGAGCGTCGTCACGCCGGGCGACCCGAAGCTCGTCGCGATGGTTCTCGACGCCGCGACGCGGTACAACGGCATGGACGAGACGGCCCAGCGGTCGCTCGTCGAGCGCCTCCGCCACGACGAGAGCCCGGTGCCGGAGCAACTGCACCACTAGCGAGGCGAGACGACCCCCGCCTCGGGTTCCATCCGCCGCCAATGGACGTTCCAACGACCGTCACGGCCGCCCTCGACGACCGACCGGTCCGGGGCGCGGTCTGTCTGGAGGCCGGCGCGGGGACCGGAAACGCCACCGCCGGACTCCTCGACGCGGGCGCAAAACAGGTCTACGCCGTCACCAATGACCCCGAGCACGCGACAATCGTCCGCGACCGCGTGGCCCCGTCGCCGACGGAGCGAGCGAGGACCGCGGTGCTGGAGGCGGATGTTCGAAGCCTCCCGCTGGCGGACGACTCGGTCGATATCGTCACCGCCCACGGGCTGTTCAACCTCGTCGGTCCAGAGTCGGTCGCCGCCGTCGCGCGCGAGCTGACGCGGGTCGCCGCGCCCGGCTGTCACCTCGTCGTCGACGACTACGAACCGCTCCCCGACGACGCCGCGGTTCGGGAGCTGTTCGCGCTCGAAAACGCGGCGAGCCAGGTGGCCCGCGGGCGGCCCGCGCTGACGTTCTACCCGGCCGACGCGCTCGAGGCGCTGTTTTCGGGATACGGCTGGCGCGTCGACCGCGAGCTGACCCTGCTCGACCCGGTGCCGTGGTCCGAAAGCCACGTCGAGGCACACGCGTCGGTGGCGACATCGTTCGCGGCCGACGTTCCCGACCCGATGGGCGGGACGCTCGCCGCCGAGGCCGAGCGCGTCGCCGACGCGGTTGAATCGGAGTCCGCGGGCGAGATGTACAGCGTGGCGATGCGGCTGTCCGACTCGGCGGCGGCGGACGCTCCCGAATAGGCGGCCGCTACTCCCCGCGGTCGACTGCTGCGTCGTCGAGCCAGCCGTCGACGACGCCCTTGAGCACGCCGGTAGTACTGCCGAGATTGATGAGTTGATAGCCGTTTTCCGCCTTCTCGTTCACGTCGTCCATGCCGAACCCGAGACCGCCGACGGAGACGCCCGCATCGACCGCGGCCGAGCGGATGCGCTCGACCACCTCCTGCACGTCCGGGTGGTCTATCTCGCCGGGGTGGCCGAGCGCCACCGAGAGGTCGAACGGCCCGATGAAGACGAAGCCCAGTTCGGGCACGTCGAGAATCGCGTCGAGGTCCGCGAGCGACTCGGCGGTCTCGATAGTCACGCCGACGAGCGTCTCGCGGTCCTCGGCGGCCACGTAGTCGTCGGCGAGGCCCCACCGGCGAGCGCGGGGCGACGCGAGGCCGCGGTCGCCGGGGCCGTCGCCGTAGGTGAAGCGGGCCGACCGAACCGCCTCGCGGACCTCGTCGGCCGACTCCACGCGCGGGAGGAAGACGTTCCTGACGCCGAGGTCGAGGGCCTTGCGGACGAACTCGGGGTCGGTCGTCGGGAGTCGAACCAGCGGCTCGATGCCGGTTCGTTCCGCCGCGCGGAGGAGGTCTTCCATCGCGCCCGAGTCGAGCGGGCTGGGTCCGCCGTGTTCGAGGTCGAGCCACACGAAGTCGAGACCGAGTTCGCCGTAGAACTCCACGAGCGTCGGGCTGTAGGTGTTGTCGAGGACGCCGAGCGCGACGCCGCCGCTCTCGATTCGGGCGCGGAGCGCGTTCGATGATGGTGTCGCTACCATGTTCGTGATACGACACGTAGCCGGAAAAGGGGCGTGACGAGCGTCGGAGAGCCGCGTCGCCGGGTCGTTGGTCGTCCCTTACGACTCGTCGGGCGTCCAGCCGTCGCCGACGCCGACGAGATGGTTCACGCTCCCCGCGCCCTCGCCCACGTCGGCGGGTTCAGCGAGGGTCGCACGCGTGAACTCGATGCCGTGCCGAACCGCGTCTGTGAGGTCGTCGCCGCGGGCGAGACGGGCGGCGACGGCGCTCGAAAGCGTACACCCGGAGCCGTGGGTCGCAGCCGAGTCGATGCGCGGGTTGACGAACGTCGTCGTCTCCGTCGGCGTGACGAGCGTGTCGACCACGGTGTCGCCGTCGGTGGCGACGTGGCCGCCCTTCAGGAGCACGGCGTCGGCACCCCGGTCGAAGAACCAGTTGGCGGCCTCGGAGACGGCCGCCGGGGAGTCGGGGAACACGCCCGTCAGCGCCTCGGCCTCGTCGGCGTTCGGCGTGACGAGCGTCGCGCGCGCGAACAGGGCGTCGTAGGCGTCGACGGCGTCCTCGGCCAGCAGTCGGTCGCCGGAGGTGGCGACCATCACGGGGTCGAGAACGACCGGGCCGTCGTAGTCAGCGAGGCAGCCGGCGACCGTCTCGACGGCCTCGGCCGTCGCCAGCATCCCGAGTTTCACGGCGGCGATGTCGAAGTCGCCGGCGACGGCCTCGTACTGGGCGCGAATCGACTCGGTCGGGAAGACGTGCGACCCCTCGACACCGCGGGTGTTCTGGGCGGTCGCGGCCACGATAACCGACCCGCCGTAGACGCCGAGTCGGGTCATCGACTTCAGGTCGGCCTGGATACCCGCGCCGCCGCCGGAGTCGCTGGAGGCGATGGTGAGGGCGTACGGCGGCGTCTGCGGGTCGGGCGCGGTTCCCGGCATCTACCGCACCTCGATTCGGTCGATTCGGTCGGCGATGTCTGGCGTCGAGGCGTCCGCGAGTCCCGCGACCGCGTCGAGGAAGGCGATTTTGTAGCTCGCCGGGCCGCGGTAGTCCCCGAACGCGCCCTCGGCGGCGAGTTCGCCCGCGAGTCCGTACGCCGCGGTCCCGGAGAGCACCGCCGCAAGCGGGTCGTCGAGGGCGGCCCCGAACACGGCGAGCGTCGCGCCGAGCATACAGCCGGTGCCGACGACCGCGCCCATCATCGAGTGGCCGGTGTCGACCTCGAAAGCTGCCTCCTCGGTGGCGACGATGTCGGTCTCGCCGGAGGCGACGACGACCGCGCCGGTCTTCCGGGCGCACTCGACGGCCGCGGCGGCGATTTCGGCGTACTCCCCGACCGACTCGACGCCGCGGACCTCGGCGTCGTCGCCGGCGAGCGCGGATATCTCCCCGTAGTTGCCGTTGAGCACGTCCACGTCGAGGTCGGTGACGAGGCGGTCCGCGACCCGGTCGCGCGTCGGGGTCGCGCCGACGCCCACGGGGTCGACCACGAGGGGGACGCCGCGCTCGTTGGCGGCGCGACCGGCGGTCAGCATCGTCTCCTCGCCGGACTCGCTCACGGTCCCCATGTTGAGCAGACAGCCGTCCGCAATTCCGACCATGTCGCCGACCTCGCGCTCGTCGTCGGACATGACCGGCAGGCCGCCCCAGTAGAGCGTGACGTTCGCCACGTCGTTGACCGTCACGTCGTTCGTGACCGAGTTGATGAGCGGTTGCTCGCCCGCGACCGCGGCGAGCGCCTCGTCCAGCGCCACGTCGGGGACGCCGCCCGCACCGGTCGCGTCGTCCGAGCCGCCCGACCCACCCGCGCCGTCCGAGCCGTCGCGTCCGCTCATCGGCGGTTCCTCCCGGCGGCGACCGAATCAGCGAGGTAGCGGGTCGCGTCGGCGGGGTCGTCAGCGGCGGTGATGGCTGACACGACCGCGACGCCGTCGGCTCCGGCGGCGACCACGTCGGCGGCGTTGTCGGGCGTGACGCCGCCGATACCGACGAACGGAATCGAGACGGCGTCCGCGATGGCGGAGACGCGCTCGGTCCCGATTTCGGACTGCTCCGGGTTCGTCTCCTTCGTATCGGTGGCGAACACCGCGCCGACGCCGAGGTAGTCCGCACCGGCCTCCTCGGCGGCTCTCGCGCCCGCGACGGTCGAGACCGACCGGCCGACGATTGCGCCCTCGCCGAGCTGTTCGCGCGCGACCGAGACGGGCACGTCGTCGTCGCCGAGGTGGACGCCGTCGGCGTCGATGGCGGCCGCGATATCGACCCGGTCGTTGACGACGAGCGGGACGCCCGCGTCGGCCGTCACGGCGCGAACCTCGCGGCCGACCTCGTAGCGGTCGCGGGCGCTCGCGTGCTTCTCGCGGAGTTGAACGACGTCGACGCCGCCGTCGACCGCGGCCCGCACCACGTCCGGCGTCGACCGCCCGCCGGAGCGGTTCGACTGCGTGACCAGATAGGTTCCCATCGAGGTATTCATGAGTTGTATTTTGGAGTGATGCGGCGACGGGGAAAACAGTTCCTCCTCCGGGCGTCGTCCGGCCGGATTCCCGGCGGCTGAGAGCTGCCGGCTGCCGTTATGGTGTGAGAGAGCTAACAGGAACGCGGTGAGCTGTATGGGGACGATACTCGTCGCGTACGGGAGCAAGGAGGGACAGACCGAGAAGATAGCCGGGCGCATCGCGGTGGCGCTGGCGGCCCACGGACACGACGTGCGGACCGAATCGGTCGACGACGCCGCCGCCGCCGAGGCGCTCGCCGCCGCCGACGCGGTGCTCGTCGGGTCGTCGATTCATCTCGGCGCGCACTCGAAGTCGGTGTACGGGTTCGTCCGCGAGCACCGCGACGACATCGAGGCGCGGCCCAACGGCTTCTTCCAAGTGTCGCTGTCGTCGGCGCTCGACGACGCGGACGCCCGCGCCGAAGTCGCGACGTACATCGACGAGTTCATCGAAGAGAGCGGCTGGCACCCCGAGCGGATGGCCGCGTTCGGCGGGGCGCTTCGGTACTCCGAGTACGGCTTTCTCACCCGGCTGGTGATGAAGCGCATCGCCACGGACGCGACCGGCGACACGGACACGTCTCGGGACTACGAGTACACCGACTGGGACGAAGTCGAGTCGTTCGCCGCCGACTTCGCCGAGTACGTGGAATCGACCGCCGGCACCGCCGCGGGCGGCGCGGCGGTCTGAGCGGGCGCGGCGACCCGGGGGAGACGAACCCGACCCGCCGCGACCGACTACCGCTTCGGGCAAACGTGGCGAGCCACACACAGGTTTTTGCTATCTTGCACGATTATAGATGATAATGTCTGGTGACGGCCCTTCACGGGCGACACGAATCACGGCGGAGACGGACGGCGAGAGACGGGGCGACTTCCGGCGATTTCAGGAGTCGCGCGACTACGATGTGGCGGACGTAGCCGAACACGCCGACCTCGCCGCCGACCTCCGGGACGTCGTCTCCGGCGAGGTGCGATTCGACGAGTACGCGCAGGTGCTGTACGCGACCGACGGCTCGATTTACCGGGCGCGCCCGGCGGGCGTGGTCGTCCCCCGCGACGAGGACGACGTTCGCGCCGCGGTGCGGACGGCGGCCGAACACGACGTGCCCGTGCTCCCGCGCGGGGCGGGGTCGTCGCTGGCGGGACAGACCGTCGGCCCCGGCTGCGTCGTCGTCGACTGCTCGAAGTACATGGACGAAATCGTCCGCGTGGACCCCGACGCGCGGCGGGCGCGGGTCCAACCCGGCGTGGTGCAGGACGACCTCGACGACCGCCTCGCGGACCACGGCCTGAAGTTCGCGCCGGACCCCGCCTCCTCGAACCGAGCGACCGTGGGCGGCGGCATTGGCAACAACTCCACGGGCGCGCACTCGGTCCGCTACGGCATCACCGACGCTTACACCGAGGAGTTGCGGGTCGTCCTCGCGGACGGGTCGGTCGTCCACACCCGCGACGTGGTCGTCGGGAGCGACGAGTGGGACCGCATCGTCGGCAAGGACGACCGCGAGGCCGCCCTCTACCGGACCGTGCTGGGTCTCGTCGAGGACCACGAGGCGGAAATCGAGCGGCGGTATCCGAGCCTCAAGCGGTCGGTGTCGGGCTACAACCTCCACAAAGTCGTCTCCGAGACCGACGACGGCGAGACGGTGGTCAACCTCTCGAAACTGTTCGTCGGCGCGGAGGGCACCCTCGGCGTCGTCGTCGAGGCCACCGTGTCGCTCGTGACGGTCCCCGAGGAGACGGCGCTCGTCCTCTACGCCTACGACGACCTCGTGGAGGCGATGGCCGCGGTCCCCGACGCGCTCGACTTCGACGCCAGCGCGGTCGAACTCATGGACGACGAGGTGTTGCGGATGGCCGCCGAGTCCAGCGAGTACGCCCAGTACGTCGAGGAGATTCCCGACGGGACGGCGGCGACGCTGATGCTGGAGTTCGATTCGGAACTGCACGACGACTTCGAGGCCGTGATTCGCGAGGCGAACGACCACTTCCTGCGAGACGGCGACGCCGGGTCGGCGGCGGGTGACGTGCCGGCGGCGGGCGACGACACCGACGACGCCGACGACACCGACGCCGACGACGGCGGCGCGTTCGAGGCCATCGAGGCGTACACGCCCGCGGCGCAGGCCGACCTCTGGAAACTTCGCAAGGCGGCGATACCGCTTCTCATGTCACTGCCGGGCGACCCGAAGCCCTACCCGTTCATCGAGGACGCGAGCGTCCCACCCGAGGAGTTGGCGGAGTACGTCCAGTCGTTCGAAGACGTGTTAGAGGACCACGGCACGTCGGCCGCGTACTTCGCCCACGCCGGCGCGGGAACGCTCCACATCCGCCCCATCCTGAATCTGAAAGACGGCGGGGGCATCGAGACGATGCGCGCCATCACCGACGACGTGACCGACCTCGTGTTGGACCACCGCGGGGCCTTTTCTGGCGAGCACGGCGACGGAATGGCCCGGACCGAGTGGAACCCCAAGATGTACGGTCCGGAACTCTGGGGCGCGTTCAAGGAACTGAAGACGGCGTTCGACCCCGACTGGCGCATGAACCCCGGCAACGTCGTCTACCGCGACGGCCCCGGCGACCCCGGCCCGGACGGCGACCGCGGCGTCGGCGCGGACATGCGCGAGCACCTCCGGTACGGCGCGGCCTACCAGTCCATCGAGCCCGCGACGACGCTCGACTTCTCGGACGAAAACGGCTTCTCGCACCTCGTCGAACTCTGTAACGGCTGCGGTACCTGCCGACAGACCGGGTCGGAGACGATGTGTCCGACCTACCGCGCCTCGAAGGACGAAGCCGAGACGACCCGCGGGCGGGCGAACATGCTTCGGGCGGCCATCTCGGGCGACCTCCCGGAGGACGAGATTCACTCGGACCGCTTCCAAGAGGAGGTCCTCGGGCTCTGCGTCGGCTGTAAGGGCTGTCAGAACGACTGCCCGACCGGCGTCGATTTGGCGAAGCTCAAAGCCGAGGTGAAACACGCCCACCACGCCGAGGAAGGCGCGTCGCTTCGCGAGCGCCTGTTCGCCAACATCGACCGACTGGCCGGCGTCGGCAGCGCCCTCGCGCCCGTCTCGAACTGGGCGGCCGAACTCCCGGGCGCGCGGGCCGCGATGGAGCGACTCGCGGGCGTCGCTTCCGACCGGTCGCTCCCGTCGTTCACCCGCGACACGCTCGAATCGTGGATGGACGGGCGACGGCCCCGCGTCCCGGCGAGCGAGGCCGACCACCGCGTCCTCCTGTTTCCCGACACCTACACGAACTACGTCACGCCCGAGATTGGCAAGGCGGCGGTTCGCGTGCTGGAGGCCGCCGGCGTCCACGTCCGCCTCGCGGAGGGCGTCGAACCGAGCGGTCGCGCCGCCTACTCCGGCGGCTTCCTCGACCTCGCGCGGCGGCGCGCGGGTCACAACGTCGAGACGCTCCGCCCGTCGGTGGAAAACGGCTGGTCGGTCGTCTTCGTCGAGCCCTCCGACGCGGTGATGTTCCAAGACGAGTACGCCGACCTCCTGCCGGACGACGCGGTCGCCCCGGTCGCCGCGGCCGCCTACGGCGTCATGGAGTTCCTCGACACCTACCGGCTGGACGAGGCCCTCCCGATTCGCGGGCGCTCGGCCGACGGCGACGACGCGGCCGGACCCGTCGCCTCCGCGGTCGCTGACGGCGGTACGCTCGGCTCGCTCACCTATCACGGCCACTGCAACCAGAAGGCGCTGAACAGGGACCACCACGCGGTGGGCGTCCTCCGGCGGGTCGGCTACGAGGTCGACCCGCTGGATTCGAGCTGCTGCGGCATGGCCGGGAGCTTCGGCTACGAGGCCGAACACTACGACCTCTCGAAGGCCATGGGAGACATCCTGTTCGAGCAGGTCGACGACAGCCCGGGAGACGAGGTGGTCGCCCCCGGCGCGTCGTGTCGGACGCAACTCGAAGACAGGGACGACGCGGCGCGGCGACCGCCGCACCCGATAGAGAAGGTCGCGCAGGCGCTGTCGGGCTGAGCGGGCGCGTCGGCGCAGTCGTCGGGTTCCCGCAGGTCGGGACGGTATCCGTCTCGCGGCGTTCCGCAATCACATCCCTTTTGCCGGTTTGCGTGGCAGGTGAAGGCAGACCATGTCCGATGCACCCGATGTCGGCGAACTCACCCCGCCGAATCGCACGCTGATGGGCCCCGGCCCGAGCGACGTTCACCCGCGCGTCCTCCGCGCGATGTCCACGCCGCTCGTCGGCCACCTCGACCCGTCGTTTATCGAGGTCATGAACGAGGTGCAGGAGCTCCTGCGCTACGCGTTCCGCACCGACAACAAGTGGACGATTCCGGTCTCGGGGACCGGGTCGGCGTCGATGGAGGCGGCCATCGGCAACCTCGTCGAACCGGGTGACACGATGCTCGTCCCGACGAACGGCTACTTCGGCGGGCGCATGGAGTCGATGGCCGAGCGCGCCGGCGGCGAGGTCGTCCACGTGGACGCACCGTGGGGCGAGCCGCTCGACTCCGCGGACGTACAGGACGCCTTCGACGAGCACCAGCCGGACGTGTTCGGGTTCGTCCACGCCGAGACCTCGACGGGCGTGAAACAGCCGAGCGTGCCCGAACTGACGAGCATCGCCCACGACCACGACGCGCTCGTCGTCGCCGACACCGTCACCTCGCTCGGCGGGGTCGAACTCGAAGTCGACGACTGGGGCATCGACGTGGCCTACTCCGGCCCCCAGAAGTGTCTGTCGTGCCCGCCGGGCGCGAGCCCGCTGACGCTCAACGACCGCGCGATGGACAAGGTGCTCTCGCGGGAGGAGCCGCCCCGCTCGTGGTACCTCGACCTGTCGCTGTTGGAGGGCTACTGGGGCGACGACCGCTCGTACCACCACACCGCGCCCATCACCAACGTCTACGCCATCCGCGAGGCGCTCCGACTGGTCGCGGAGGAAGGCATCGAAGCGCGGTGGGCGCGCCACCGCCGGGTCGCGGGCGCGCTGAAAGCCGGCGTCGAGGCGATGGGGCTCGGTCTTAACCCCGAAGACGAGTACTGGCTGCCGAGCCTCAACGCGGTGCTCGTCCCCGACGGCGTGGACGCCGGCGCGGCAATCGACTACGTGCTCGACCACTACGACCTCGAAATCGCCGGCGGCCTCGGCGCGCTCGCGGGCGACATCTTCCGCGTCGGCTGTATGGGCCACTCGGCCCGGCCGGAGAACGTCTCGTTCCTCCTGACCGCCCTCGGTGAGGCGCTCGAAGCGCAGGGCGCGGACGTGGACCCGGAAGCCGGCTTCGCCGCCATGCGCGAAGCGCTGAACCAGTAACGACTCCGAACCGGCGGCAATTCGCCGTGAACCGCGTCGAAACTCAGCGAAACCGAGGCAAAACGCCCACCACGGTGTCCGCTTTTCATGAGCATCGACCAGCGAGTGGCGACCGGAGCGACTCAGCATGAACCGACGCAGACTCACCCTCGCCGGCATCGCGCTCGCCGTCCTCGTCGTGACTGCGGGCGTCGCCGCCGCCGCACCGTCCGAGAACGCACGCGAACCGGCTCCCGTCTCCGAGGCTAGCCAGCAGGGGCCGCCCGGCGAACTCCCCGGTCCGGTCCCGGAGTTCGTCACGGATATTCACGACCTCGTGAGCGACTTCCTGAACGGGGCCCTCGACGGGTCGCTCGGGGACTCGCTGAGCGACCGCGCGAACGACGTTTCGGGTGCGTAACTAAGTGTGACCCGACGCTATCGAGCAACGTGGCACATGACAGCCGCCCAATATGAAGTCCCAACTCAGTTATGAGACGCACAGTTTTCGTCGCCGCGACAGTGCTGGTCCTGCTCACGGCCGGTGTCGTCGCCGCGTTCCTTGCGGGAATCGGACCGTTCGCTGACACTACCTCCGCCGACGGCCCCGACGGAGCGTTCCCCACGCAGACGACCGCGTCGCCCGACGGCGGGGGAAACAGCAGTGACACCGGCGGGAGCGACACCGGGAGCAACGACAGCGATGGCGACGGCGATAGCGGCGACGGTGACGCGACCGAGACCCAATCGAGGCCGCCGTTCGGCGTCGTCGTCGACGACATCGAGGAGTGCGGACAGACCTGCCGCGACGTGACGAGCACGATAACGAACCGACAGGACACCGACAGCTCCGGCGTCACCGTTTACAGTCGCATCTTCGTCGGCAACGACACCGACCCGGACGACGAGGTCTGGCGCGGGACCCAAGCGGTCGGTGACCTCGCGGCCGGCGAGTCGTACACGACGACGAAGCGCGTCGAACTGTCGTACTCGGAGGCGTTCGCGGTCCAGCAGGCGGACGGCTGGATTACGGTCCAGACGACCATCGAGACGGACAACCAGACGCTGACGTACACTGAACAGCGCGACGTGGCGTAGTCGGAGAGGACGCGGCGGGGGACTGAGCCCCCATCGCGCGATAGTTTTCGGTCACTGGTGGGACAACCGTCACGCTTCCGACTGACACCGTGACTGTGGTTCGCGTCTGAAACGACCGATAGCAGTTTTACACGACAGGTGAAATTATTATTTAGACATGGCAAATACAGACGTTTGCGTACGTGAACAACCGAGGTGTCGGTAGGGGATGCGCCCCTCGCTCCGCGAACTGCTCTCGTACCTCGGCCCCGGCTTTATCATCAGCGTCGCCTACATGGACCCCGGTAACTGGGCGACAAACATCTCGGGCGGCGCGAAGTTCGGTCCCGCCCTGCTGTGGGTCATCGTCCTCGCCAGCGTCATGGCGATGGGGATTCAGGTGCTCGCCGCCAAACTCGGCATCGCCACCGGGAAGGGCGTGGCACAGCTCTGCCGGGAGCGCTTTTCAGGTCCCGTCGTCGTGGTCCTGTGGGCCGCCGCGGAACTGGCGATGGTCGCCACCGACATGGCCGAAATCATCGGGGCCGCCATCGGGTTCAGCCTCGTCTTCTCCTTGCCGCTGTGGGCCGGAGCCGTCCTCGCGGCGGTGAGTTCGTTCGCCCTGCTCGGCGTTCGGACCGCACACAAACGGGGGTTCCGCTGGGTCGAACTCACCATCATGTCGCTCGTCGGCGTCATCGCCCTCGCGTTCGTCTTCGAGATGGCGTTGGCGAGACCGACCGCTTCGACCGTCGCCTCCGGCCTCGTCCCGACCGTGCCGAACGCCTCGGCGCTGTACGTCGCCATCGGCATCCTCGGCGCGACCGTGATGCCGCACAGCGTCTATCTCCACCCGTACATCGTACAGGACCGCCGCGACCGGCTCATCGAGTCCGACGGCGACACCGAGGCCGTCCACCGCCGCCACTTCCGGCTGGAGCGCCTCGATACCGTCGTCGCGCTCTTCGGCGCGATGTTCGTGAACGCCGCGATGCTCATCGTCGCCGCCGCCGCACTTCAGGGGACGGGCATCGAGACGCTCGAAGAGGCGTACGTCACCCTCAGCGGCGTCTTCGGGGCGAACGCGAGCCTCGCGTTCGGCGTCGCGCTCATCGCCGCCGGGCTTTCGTCGTCGCTCGTGGCGACGATGGCCGGCCAGACCGTCATGGACGGCTTTCTGGACCTCAACATCAACGTCTGGCTCCGGCGGTCGGTCACGCTCGTGCCGAGTCTCCTCATCGTCGCCGCGGGCTTCGACCCCACGTCAGTGCTCGTCGCCTCGCAGGTCGCGCTGAGCTTCGAGCTCCCGTTCGTCCTGATTCCGCTCCTCTGGTTCACCCACGAGGCGTCGCTGATGGGAAACTTCCGCAACCGGGCGACCACGACCGGCGTCCTCGGCGTCGTCATCGCCGTTATCGTGGCCCTGAACGGCTGGCTCCTGTACTCGACGCTCCTCGGGTGACCGGGCGGGGGTGGGGGCGGCCGAACGTCGGATTAGCTCCGTGACTGTCCGGAGGACCGGACGGCCGCCGACGGCCCGCCCCACCGCTTCCGCAACGACTTTTCGCACCGGCCGCAAAGCCGGGGTATGAACATCGAGGTTCGCGAACTGGCCGACCTCGGCACCGACGCCCGCCGCGCCTTCTTCGAGCGGGACGCCGGCGTCGGGGAGGTCCGGTCCGACGTGCGCGACATCGTCGAGCGCGTCCGCCGCGAGGGCGACGTTGCGGTCCGGGAGTTCTCAAACGAGTTCGACGGCGTCCAGGTCGGCAACATCGACGTGACCGACGCCGCCGAGCGCGCCTACGACGAACTCGACGACGACGTGCGCGAGGCCATCGAGGCCGCCGCGGCGAACGTCCGCGCGTTCCACGAAAAACAGGTCCCCGAGGACTGGCGCGAGGAGTTCGGCGACGACGGCACCCGCGAACTCGGGCGTCGCTACCGGCCGCTCGACCGGGTGGGCGTCTACGCCCCCGGCGGCACCGCCGCCTACCCGTCGAGCGTCCTGATGGGCGTCATCCCCGCGAAGGTCGCGGGCGTCGAACACGTCGCGGTCGCCACGCCGCCCGCGGAGCCGATGAACCCCGTCACGCTCGCCGCGATGCACGTCGCGGGCGCGGACGCGGTCTACTCGGTCGGCGGCGCGCAGGGCATCGCCGCGCTCGCCTACGGCACGGAGACGGTGAAGGCCGTCCAGAAGGTCGTCGGACCGGGCAACAAGTGGGTCACGGCGGCGAAAGCCGAGGTCCGCGGCGACGTTGACATCGACTTCCTCGCCGGCCCCTCCGAGGTGCTCGTCGTCGCCGACGAGACCGCCGAAGCACGGTTCGTCGCCGCCGACCTCGTCGCGCAGGCCGAACACGACCCGAACGCGTCTGTCGTCGCCGTCACCGACGACGCCGACCTCGCCGCGGACATCGTCGCGGAGGTCGAGCGGCAAGCGGGCGAGCGCGAGCGCACGGAGACTATCGAGGCCGCGCTCGAAAGCGACGCCTCGGGCGTCCTCCTCGCGCGGTCGATGTCCGAGGCGGTGCTGTTCGCCGAGGAGTACGCCGCCGAGCACCTGACGATTCAGGCCGACGACGACGAGGCGCTGTTGGACCGCATCGACTCCGCTGGGAGCGTCTTCCTCGGCCCGTACACGCCCGTCGCGGCCGGCGACTACGCCTCCGGGACGAACCACGTCCTCCCGACCGGCGGCGGCGCGAAGCGACAGGGCGGGCTCTCGGTGGACCACTTCGTCCGCTCGACGACGGTCCAGCGTCTCGACCGCGACGGGCTGTCGGGGCTTTCCGAGACGATTACGACGCTCGCGGAGGCGGAGGGTCTCGACGCCCACGCCCAGAGCGTCCGCGAGCGGTTCGAAGAGTGAACTGAGGCGTTCCACCGAGGAGCCACAGCCTACCGGGGCGGCGCGCGAAGTTCCGCCTGCGCCACAGTTATCCGTTCCCACAGTATAGTGGGACGTATGAGCACGGAATCCGCGAGTGGCGGCGGCGATGTGGCGGTCACGGTCACGCCCGCGGCCGCGGACGAAGCCGTCTCCCTCCTCGAAGGCGAGTCGATGGACACCGACGTGGCCGGACTTCGGCTGTTCGTCCAGCAGGGCGGCTGCGCCGGACTGTCCTACGGGATGCGCTTCGACAACGAACCGGAAGACGACGACACCGTCGTTGAACAGCACGGCCTCCGCGTGTTCGTCGACCCCGCGAGCATGAACTACATCGGCGGTTCGACCCTCGACTTCGAGGGCGGCCTGCAAGGCGCGGGCTTCCACGTCAACAACCCGAACGCCGAGAGCAGCTGCGGCTGCGGCGAGTCGTTCCGGACGTAGGGACCAATTTCTTAAGCCACCCGCGCGCGAATCGGTGGCATGGCCGAACTCCAGACCCAGACCGTATCGAGCGGTAAGACCGTCTTCGTCGCCACCGACGAGCCCGAACGCGGCTCGAAGGGACCGTTCTACGTCGTCTATTCGACCGAGGACGCCGAGAACCGATGGGGCTATCTCTGCGGCAACTGCGACTCGTTCGACACCGCGATGGACACGATGGCCCGCATCGAGTGCAACAACTGCGGGAACGTCCGCAAACCCGAGGAGTGGGACGCCGCTCACGAGTAGCCGGGCGTCTCGGCGCGACCGCTCGCCAGTTATTGGTATGGTATAGCGTGACAATCTTTATCAGGAGTGCGGGTGTACGTAGACGTGCATGGCCCAGGCTTCGACGCCTCCCGTTCAGGAGGCTCGGTCGATATTCGGCCGGCTCGGCTACTCCGTCTCGGGGGACGGACCCGATATGCTGGCCGAACGCAAGTGGCGTACGGTCCACGTGACCGCACTGAGTTCGCGCGAAGCGACCGAATGCCGTCCGGTGCTCGCAGACGGCGGCACCGAGACACCGTATCGGTTCCGCTGCTTCGTGACGTGGGACGACCACATCAGCGCGCTTCGAGAGCGGCTTCGCGGTATCGACCTTCCATACGAGTGGGCAATCATCGGCGTGTCGAACGGTGGTGGGAACGACTACGAGGTCGTTCACGGCACGAACACGTAATCGAAACGGGGCGGTTTCGCCCAAACGTTTTCTCAGCCCGTCGCTAACGGACGAGCATGTCGCAGGCCGCACAGACGGAGCTGGCGCGATTCGTCCGGAGCAGACGGCTCAACGCGGCGCTCGCGTGGCTGTTCGTTGGCTTCCTCGTCGCCGTCGCCGTCGGGAGCGTCGTCACCGGCGGCGACCTCGTTTGGGGCGGCTTCGCGGCCGTCGTGGCCGCGGTCACCGTCGTCCCGGCCGTCGCCTTCCGCGAACCGCGAGCGATGCTGCCGTGGGAGGTCGTCGCGCTCGCCTCGCTCCCGCTCGTCGCCCGCGTGCTCGTCCGGGGCCAGACTATCGGCGGCGTGACGTTCACCGGGCGCGTGTCGACGTACCTCGCGGTGGCCGCCATCGCGCTCATCGTCGCCGTTGAACTCGACGTGTTCACGCCGGTCCGGATGAACCACTCCTTTGCCGTCTTCTTCGTCGTCATCGCCACGATGGCCGCCGCGGGCGTCTGGGCGGTCGTCCAGTGGCTCTCGGACCTCTACCTCGGGACGCGCCTGCTGTTGAACGGGCGGCCCGAGCACGTCGTCGAGGCGGGACTGATGTGGGACTTCGTCGCCGCCACCGTCGCCGGACTCGTCGCCGGATTGCTGTTCGAGTACTACTTCCGCCGCCGGGCCGGGTCGCGCGAGCGACTCCCCGAGGAGGTGGCGGAGATGGCCGAGGAGTCGGAGGAGGCGGAGGTAGCCGGGCTGTCGGACGCGGCGGGGGCGGACCGCGATTCCCGCGCGCCGGAGGGAGGTGGGTCGCCGTGAAGATTCGCTCGCACCTCCGTATCGACGAGCGGCGGCAGTCCCAACTCTCGCGGGCGATGCAGGTCGTCCTCGTCGGTCTCGTCTTCATCGGCCTCGACCGCGGGAACCTCGGCATCGTCGTCAACGCGCTCGTCGGTCTCGGCGTGACCTATCTGCCGGCGATACTCGAACGCGACTACCGCATCCCGATGGACGCCGGGCTGACGCTCTGGATATCCTCCGCGGCGTTCCTCCACGCGGTCGGGACGGTCGGCTTCCCCGGTTCGGAGACCAGTTTCTACGCGGGCGTCTGGTGGTGGGACCATCTCACGCACGCGCTGTCGTCGTCGGTCGTCGCGGCCGCCGGTTACGCGACCGTCCGCGCGGTCGACGAGCACACGGCGGACATCTACCTGCCGCCGCGGTTCATGTTCGTCTTCATCCTGCTTTTCGTCCTCGCGTTCGGCGTCTTCTGGGAGGTCATCGAGTTCGCCATCTCCGGGGTCGCCTCGCTCGCCGGCACCGCGTCGGTGCTGACGCAGTACGGTCTCGACGACACGCTCCTGGACCTCGTGTTCGACGCCGTCGGCGGCGTCATCGTCGCCATCTGGGGCACCGCGCATCTCTCGGACGTGGTCGGCGCGTTGCAGCGGCGGTTCGAAACGGCATCTCGCTGACACGAACCGGCGGAGACTAGGCTGTCAGAATCAGCCGACAGCAGGCGATTTCTCTCGAATCCCGATATACATTTGTGCACGGACTGAGACGTTCACACCGATGTCGAGTTGGATCGGTGACGGAGACGAGGACGCCGCCGACGCGTTCGAAACGGTCGGCCGTCGCCGGCAGATTCTCCAAGCGCTCTCGACGGAGTCACTTTCGAAGGCCGAACTGGTCCGCACGCTCTCGGTCTCTCGGTCCACCGTGGACCGCGGCGTCGAGCGACTCGTCGGGCTCGGTCTCGTCGAACGGTCGAACGGCAGGTTCGTCGCCACGAGCGCGGGTCGAGTCGCGCTGGAGACACACGACGAAGCGATTCGGGCGATGGCGAACGTGCTCGGCGCGGTACCCGTGCTCGACCACCTCCCCGAGTCGGTCGAGCCGCCACCCTCGCTGTTCCGCGAGGCGGTCGTCTGTACCGGCGACCTCTCGGAGATAGAACGGCGCGCACCGCTCGATTTCGATATCAACGAGGTGACGGAGCTCGCCGGCTTCAACGGCCCGTTTCTGTTCAGTAACTGGCCCGAGGCGCGCGAGCAGCTCACCCGGCTCGGTGACAGCGTCACGCTCGTCCTCTCCGCGGAGTCGCTCGACTGGCTCTCGAACCGCTATCCCGACGACCTCGACGCCATGGTCGACGCGGGCGTCCGCGTGGCCGCGGTCGACGAGGACCCGACGTTCGGCGTCGTGGTCGTGGACCGACCGACGACGGCCTCCGTCACGCTCGTCGTCTACGACCACATGGGCGCTCCGGAGGCGCTAGTCGTGAGTTACGATCCCTCGGCCGTGGCGTGGGCTCGCAGACTCGTCGCGGCGCGCGCCGAGACCGCACGCGCGTATCGGCCCGACGAGTGAGCCCGCGACAGCGCGATGTGGGATGAGCCGCCCGCCCACCGCCGTCGAATCAGGGACGATTATTTGTGATAGTATGACGAAGGGTCCGACGAGATGGTGTTCAAGAAAATCACCCTCGTCGGTCGGAGTGCAGAGAGTTTCGACGCCGCCGTCGACGACGCGATTAACCGCGCGGAGGAGACGCTCGCAGGCGTCCACTGGGTCGAAGTAAAGGAACTCGGCGTCGAACTCGCGTCCGTCGAGACACGGGAGTACCAAGCCGAAGTCGAAGTCGCGTTCGAACTCGAAGGAGAAGACGACGAGTAGCGGCGAACTCGCCCGCGTCGAGGCGCTGGCGGCTGCCCCGGTTCGCGCCGGTTCCGCGCCGTCTCGCCCGCCCGCGGGTCGTCCCGACGGCTTCTTATCCGCCCGCGCCGCCACATTCGAGAAGCGAATGCCTCGGCTCCTCCACTACTCCGACATCGAGAACGTCTTCGACGACACCGAGCGCGCCGGCCGCCTCGCGGGCTGTGTCCGCGCCCTCGACGGCGACGACACCCTCGTGGTCGGCTCCGGCGACAACACCGCGCCGGGCGTCCTCTCGCTCGTCGAGCGCGGCGGGCAGGCGCTCGACTTCTACGACGCCGTGGACGCCGACCTCGAAACGTTCGGCAACCACGACTTCGACTACGGTGCGACCCGGACCCGCGAACTCGTCGCCGCGAGCCGGCCGACGTGGGTCACGAGCAACGTCCGCGGCGAGGACGGCGGTCGGTTCGCCGCCGCCGAGGGAACCGTCCCGCGAACGACCCGCGAGGTGGACGGACTGACGCTCGGATTCTTCGGCGTCACCGACCCCGCGACCGGCACCATCAACCCCGAGGCGACCGACCTCGACTTCGCGGACCCCTACCCGGCCGCCTCGGTCGCGGCCGACGCCCTCAGGGACGACGGCGCGGACCTCGTCGTCGCGCTCTCGCACCTCGGGAGCGGCGACGACGAACTGGTCGCCCGGTGCGACGTGGACCTCGTCCTCGGCGGCCACGTCCACGCCGAGCGCGACGACGTGGTCGACGGCGTGCCAATCGTCCGCCCCGGCGCGAACGGCCACGTCATCTGGGAGGTCCGCGTCGCCGCCGACCGAATCGAGACGGTCCGTCACCGGACCGCCGAGTACCGACCCGACGCGGAACTCGTCGCGGCGCTGGAGGGCCGGGTCGACGCCGCCGGCCTCGACGAGGTGCTCTGCCGCATCGACCGCCCGATGGACCGCGCCGAGGAGACCGTCGCGGCCGGCGAGTGTCGCGTCGGCAACGCCATCGCTGACGCCTACCGCTGGGCGACCGGCGCGGACGTGGGACTCCAGAACAGCGGCGGTATCCGCTCCGGCCCGCCCGTCGGCCCCGAGATAACCCACGCCGACCTCGTGAGCCTCGTTCCCTTCGAGGAGCACCTCGTCGTCGCCGACGTGACCGGCACGGAGCTCTTAGCGGCGTTCGGGGCCGCCCGCGGTGCCGAGATGGGTTTCGGGGAACCGGACTGGTGGCACGCCCACGTCAGCGGCGCGCGCATCGTCTGGGACGACGACCGAAACGAGGTCGTCGAGGCGTTCGTCGGCGGCGAGCCACTCGACCCGGAGGCGCGCTACACCGTCGCCACGAGCGACTACCTGCTCCACAGCACACAGGAGTTCCCGGCCATCACGCAGGCCCACCGGGGCGGCGAGTTCGAGATTCAACACGACGCGCTGGCGCGCTACGCCCGCGAGGTCGGCTTCGACGCCGCCGTCGAGGGGCGCATCGAGCGCCGGTCGGCCAGCCGCGCCGACGACTGAAGCGGAGACGGAAAGAGCGTGAGCAACGGCGACGCGGCCGTCGGAGAGGGAAAGGTTCACGCACGCCCGGCGAGTGGTCTCGGAGTATGACACGGGTCGTGGTCCCGGTTCGGTACCCGCTCTCGAAGCACTCCCGGGCGACGCTCGAAGAGGCCGTCCGCGTCTCGCGCGAGCGCGACGCCGAACTGACGGTCCTCCACGTCGACCTCTACCAGTCGAACCGCGGCGTGACGCGGACCGAACTCAAGCAGGCGGTCGAAGCCGAGTTCGGGCCGCTCGTCCGCGCGCGCTACGTCGTCCGCCGAGGCTTCCTCGTCGAGGAGACGATTCTCGAAGAGGTCGCCGCCGAGGAGGCCGACATCGTCGTCATCGGGTCGAAACAGGCGAGCCGCTGGCGGCGGATGCTCCGGCGGTTCCTCGACGACCCCGACATCGACGTGTTCCTCCGCGAAAAGCTCGACTGCACGGTTATCACCGTCCGCGCCGACGACTGAGCCGGCGGCGCTCGGGTTCGGGTTCGGGTTCGGACTCGGATTCGAGTTCGGTTCCCCGTTTTCGGTGCGACCAGTTTCGACTGCGTTCGCCGTCCCCCGTCAGTTCTCGGCGGTATCCGCTGACTCCGCGTCCGCCGAGTCCGGTGCGTCGGTCGCGTCGGCCGAATCAGCCGCATCGACCGGGGCTTCGTCGCCCTCCCCGGAGACCGGGTGGGTAGGCGCTCCCGGTGCCGGCGACGCGGTGGCGTGACGCCGGTTCGCGGCCTCGTCGCCGGTGACGTGGAGGCTCCCGCTGGTCTCGTCGAAGACGAGGTGCGTGTGCGGGTAGGCGAACTCGACGGTCGCCTCTGACTCCTCGACGTGCGTCCAGAGCCGCGTCTGGACCTCCGACTGGATGCGACCGATTTTGTACGGTTTCAGCGCCCAGTAGCGGAGACGCAGGAGGACGCCGTTGTCGGCGTAGGAGTTGATGTAGGCGGTCGGCTTCGCCGGGTAGCGGGCGCTCCCGATGCGGATGTCCGGCCCGCCTTCGACCACCGCGTCGCAGTCGCGGGCGGCGCGCTCGACGAGGTCGCGGGCGGCGTCGATGTCCGACTCGTAGGTGACGAGCACGTCGAGCGACAGGCGAGTCCGCTCGTCTTCCGCGGAGTAGTTGATGACGTCGCGGTCGCGGATGTTCGAGTTCGACATCACGAGAAAGGTGTTGTCGAGGGTGAATATCTTCGTGTAGCTCAGGGTAATCTCGTCGATGAAGCCCTTCGTGCCGTCGTCGAGTTCTATCATGTCGCCGATTTCGAACGGCTGGTCCGAGAGGACGAACACCCCGTTGATGATGCTCCCGACGATGGGCGCGAGGACGATACCGAGCACCGCCGAGAACACCGTCACCGAGAGGACGATGTCGCCGAGTTCGAGGCCGAGCACGTTCGCGCCGACGCCGACGCCGACGAGAACGATGGCGAGACGAACGATTCGCAGGATGGTCTGGGCGACGCTCTGGCGGCGGAACTGCCGGGCGACCGGTCGGCCGAGCAGGCGGACAGCGTACTTCGAGAACCCGACTGACAGGGCGACGATGACGAGGGCGACGGCGATTCGCCACCCCGGAAACAGGAGGTACTCCGGGACGAACGCCGGCGGCGTGAGCGCCGTCGACTGGAGCGGGGCGACCGCGAGGTGGCTCCGCGCAGTCGATACCCCGCCGACCGCGGCCGACGCGTCGACAGCCCCCTCGACTCCGTGCATGGAACCCGCAACGGGGAGCGGCGAAAAAAGGGTTGTTACTCCGGGGGGTTCGGTCGCGGTGAACGGCTACGTGTCGGGCCGTCGCAGTATCCGCATGGCCGACGCGACGACCGGGTGAACATGAGCGTGCCGCCTCACCTCACCCCGCCCGCCGTCCCGCGACGTTCGACGGCCGCCCTGCTACCGTTTGTGCCACTTGTTTTCGGAATTTCGTGCTACTCGGATTTCAGTAAATGATTTAGGTGATGCCGTACACGTCACGAGCATGGCTGACGAACTGCGGCTCACCATGGAGCGAGTCGGTGAGCGCTTCAACCTCGGCGAGTACGAAATCGACGCGTATCTGGCCGTCCTCGAACACGGACAGTTGACGGCGAGCGAAATCGCCGACCGAACCAGCATCCCCCAGCCGCGGGTGTACGACACGGTCCGGAGCCTGTCGGACCGCGGCCTCGTCGAGCTCCGCGAGTCGCGCCCGATGAAAATCGTCGCGGTCGACCCCGACGACGCCTTCGCGAACGTCAAGACCTCGCTGGAGGAACTCATCGAGGAGCTGGAGGCGCGCTACACCGCCCCCGCCCGCGACACCGAGGCCGTCTCGCTCGTCAAGTCGCGGTCGACCATCCTCCGCTACATCGAGGAGATTATCGAGGCCGCGGAGTACGAACTCGTGCTCTCGTTGACGCCCGACCTGCTCCGTCGCTTCCGCGACGACCTCGCGGCGGCCATCGACAGCGGCGTCAGCATCGACCTGCTCGTGACGCCCGCCTCCCGCGCGCCCGACCCCGAGGAGTTCAACTACCTCGACGTGGCGACCATCGCCCGCGCCCGCCGCGGCATCACCTCGCCCGTCCTCGCGGTCGCTGACGGCGAGTACTCCATCTACGCGACCCAAGACGCCCTCCGCGACGACCGCGACCGCTACGGCGTCATCTTCAACCGCTCCGCGCTCGGCTTCCTCGTCAGCGGTTTCTTCGGGACCGTCCTCTGGAGTACCGCCGAAACCATCGTCGCCAACGGCAAGCGCCGGCCGTTCCCGCGCCGCTACGCCTCCATCCGCCGGGCCGTCAAGGACATCCGCGAGATAGACGGCGACTTCTACGCCTCCGTCTCCGGCCGCGACATCGAGACGGGCGACCCCATCGTTGTCGAAGGCCGCGTCATCGAGACGGCGTTCGAGGACACGGAGGAGGTCGCGTCGCTCCACATCGAGACCGAGGAGGGCGTCGTCGAGGTCGGCGGACTGGTCGCCGCGCTCGAAGACGTGGAGGGACAGGAGATTCTGCTCGGCCGCGACGAGGTTCCGAACCGCGACGAAATCGTCTGAACTCGCAGCGTCAGTTTTCGCTCGCGTCTTTCCCGCTCGACCGCACCCCGCCAGCGACGGCTACTCGTCGGGGAACTCGTAGACGACCGCGCCGCAGTCCGCACAGCCGAGCACCTCGTGGTCCGGCGAGTCGTACAGCCCCGCGGTGCCGCCGCAGCAGTTGCGCGTCGTCGTCTCCTCGACCGGGCCGCCGCAGTCCGGACAGACCTCGGTGAACATCCGCATCGGCTCCGTGGCCGCGAGCGCGACCATCGGGTCGACGTCGCGCTCGACGACCGCGTAGAGGGTCGCCACGTCCGCGATGGCCTGCGGCCGGGAAATCCACACGGACATCGAGGGACCGTCCAGCGAGATGCCGTCGAACTCGGCGTCGACGGTCGCCTCGAACGGGACCGCGTTAGCGACCGCCTCGGCGAGTTCCTCGTCGGTGGTCTTGCGGAGCGTCGCCATCGTCGACTCCCACTCCTCGCGGGCGTCGTCAGTGAGGAACAAGCCGTCTTCTTCTTCGACCAGCACCCCGGCGGTCAGAAGCGCCGACAGCATCGCGTCGGGGTCGACGTTGGCGTCGAGCGATTCCGAGCGGCGGTCCGGACCGCCGTCGTCGCCGTGGTCGAAGACGCCGGCGAGACCGACCGCGGCGACCAACTGCGGCGCGAACGAGGGCGTGCCGGGGACGACGTAGCCCCGGAGGTACACCGACAGCGCGCCGCCGACGAGGACGACGAGACCGGCGACCGGCGAGAGCACGCTGACCGCGAGGCCGACGACGACGACGAGTGCGACGTTGACGGCGGCACACGGGAGACAGCGGTTCTCGCCGGTGTGTTCCGGTCGTCTGAGTGAGTCGATGACGGACATGGTGTGAGAAGTGGGGCTGTGAGGGGTGTGCGTTCGCGGTGGTCAGTTCGCCGGGGGCGTCTCGGTCTCGGTCTCGGCCGCGTCGAGGCGAATCGCCTCGCCCGTCTCCGACGAGCGGTAGATGGCGTCGATGACGCGCTGGACGGCGAGGCCCTGTTCGACCGTGTTGCGGCCGGGGTGTTCGCCCTCGGCGACGGCCGCGAGGAACGCCTCCTGTTCGGTCTTGTGAGTGTCGTTGTCCTGCGTCTCCACGTCCGCGGTCGAGAGGTGGTTGCCGCCGCCGACGCCGTCCTCGTAGAACTGGAGGTCGTGGCTCGCGCGGTCGAAGCGGACGCCGCCCTCCGTGCCGCGGAGGAAGAACTCGTCGTTGGTCGGGCGGTTCGTCGCCCACGCGACTTCGAGGGAGATGGTCGTCCCCTCGTCGGTGCGGATGAAGGCGCTCGCGGAGTCGTCCACGTCGAAGGCCTCCGGGCCCACGTCCTCGCCCCACATCTCGACGAAGGTGTAGTCGTCGCGGTCACCGAACTCCGAGCGGGTGACGCCGGAGACCTCGACGACCTCGGGGAAGTCGAGGAAGTAAAGCGCGAGGTCGATGGCGTGGACGCCGATGTCGATGAGCGACCCGCCGCCGGCGACCTCCTTCGAGGTGAACCACGACCCGCGCCCGGGGATGCCGCGGCGGCGGACGTAGTTGGCCTCGACGTGGGTCACGTCCCCGAAGCGGCCCTCCTCGTAGTGGTGGCGGACGACCTCGACGGGGTTGGCAAAGCGGTTGTTGAAGCCGACCATGCAGAAGCCGTCGGCGTCTTCGGCCGCCGCGGCGATTCGCTCGGCCGATTCGAGCGAGTGCGCCAGCGGCTTTTCGAGCAGCACGTCGAGGCCGGCGTCGAGCGCGGCGACGGCGTACTCCTCGTGGAAGCGGTTCGGCGTGGTGATGATGACCGCGTCGACCTCCTCGAACAGTTCCGACTTCTCCTCGTAGGTGTTCACGTCGTACTTCTCCGCGAAGCGGCGACGGGCGTCCGCCTGAATGTCGAGGCCGCCGACGAGGGTCGCGCCGAGGTCGACGAGTCGGTCTGCGTGGTGGTGTCCGATGTTGCCGAGGCCGACGATGCCGACCCGGACGGATGATTCGGTACTCATGATTCGATGATTAACTACTGGTGGTGTTAAGTTTCACGTTCTTTGGGCTGATTTGCCAGAATCGACCGCGAGACCCCGGTCAGAGAGCGTTTTCACTGTGACGGGTGGCACGCAATAGAGGCGGGGTGCGGCGAGCGACACGGGTCGATTCGGGTCAGTAGAGCTGTTCTTCTCGCTCCTTGCGTTCTTCCTCGCGGCGTTTTTCTTCCTTGAGGCGGCGTCGCCCGCGGAGGTACTGCTTGCCCTTCGGGATGAACTTGTTCTTCAGGTCGAGCAGGAACGAGACGATGCCGTAGGCCCAGAAGAAAAACAGGACGGTCATCCCGCCGAGGTAGAACAGGCCGAGTTCGTTGACCATTGTGTGGGTGGGTGTGCTGTGGGTTGGTTCGGTGCGCGTTGTGCGGGCTGTGCGAGTCGGAGGCGGGACGGCGACGAACCAGCGGCGGCCGCGTTACGGCCGCGTCAGTCGTCGCTTTCGGCTTCCGTGCCGGGCGCGCCGCTCGTCTGGACGGGCGTCTCGATGCCGTGGCTGATGGCCTCGCCCGTCGCCGTGTCGAAGAGGTGGACGCGCGAGCGGTCGAGGACGACCGTCACGTCTTCGTCCTCCGCGATGTCGGTGTCGGGGGCGACGCTCATCAGCAGTTGGTCGTTGGCGACGCCGCTCGTGTCTTCGAGGTCCGTCTCGGCCGACTCCGAGAGCTTCAGGTAGACGAATATTTCGTCGCCCATCGGTTCGAGCACGTCGGTCACGGCGTCGATGCGGTGGCTCGGGTTCGACACGAGCGACTCCTCGTCGACGAGGTAGACGTCTTCCGGGCGGATGCCCATCGTGACGTCCGTCCCCGGTTCGACGCCGAGGTCCGCGGGGTCGAACTCCACGTCGATGTTGGTCGACGTGAAACCGTCGGCCGCGACCTCGCCGTCGAGGAAGTTCATCGAGGGCGAGCCGATGAAGCCGGCGACGAACAGGTTCGACGGCTCGTTGTAACAGACGAGCGGCGGGTCGATTTGCTGGAGTTGGCCGGAGTCGATGACGGCGATGCGGTCGGACATCGTCATCGCCTCCGCCTGGTCGTGGGTGACGTAGATGATGGTCGTGTCCAGCTCCTTGTGGAGGCGCTGGAGTTCGGTCCGCATGTGGACACGGAGCTTCGCGTCGAGGTTCGCGAGCGGTTCGTCCATCAGGAAGACGCCGGGGTTCCGGACGATGGCGCGGGCGATGGCGACGCGCTGTCGCTGTCCGCCGGACATCTCGTCGGGCATGCGTTCGAGCATGCCCTGCAACTGGACGATTTCGGCGGCGCGTTCGACGCGGCGCTCGATTTCCTCCTTGTCGTAGTTGCGGAGGCGGAGCCCGAAGGAGATGTTGTCGTAGACGTCCATGTGAGGGAACAGCGCGATGTTCTGGAACACCATCGCGACCCCGCGGTCCTTCGGCGGGAGGTTCGTCACCTCGCGGTCCCCGATGAACACCTTCCCCTCCGAGGGGATGGTCAGCCCCGCGATCATCTCCATGGTCGTCGACTTGCCGCACCCCGACGGACCGACGAGACAGATGAATTCTCCGTCGTCGATGTCGAGGTTCATGTCGTCGACCGCCGTTACGTCGTCGTAGTGCTTGCTTACGTGTTCGAGTGTTACGTCTCCCATGATTACTCCTTCAGCGCTCCTGCGGTCAGTCCACTCACGATGCGTTCCTGCGCGATAATGACAAGGATAGCCACGGGTAAGACCCCCACGATAGAGGCGGCGGCCATCAGGTTGTACGGGGTGTCGAACTGCCCTTGATACTTCAGGATACCCGCGACGATGGGCGCCCACGAGTCGGCCTCGCCGTTGTTCATCAGGAACGAGAAGAAGAACTCGTTGTAGACGCTGATGAACGTGAGGACGCCCGCGGTCGCCACGCCGGGTGCCGAAAGCGGCACGATGACGCGGAACAGCGCGCCCAGTCGGGTCGTTCCCTCCACCCGCGCCGCGTCCTCCAACCCGTCGGGAATCTGCCCGTAGAAGGTCGTGAGGATGAATATCGACAGCGGGAGGAACAGCGCGCTGAACGGGAACACCATCGGTGCCGGCGTGTTGAACAGGTCCGGCGTCGATATCGTCACCATCCCGATGCTAATCGCCGTGTTCCCGGTGAACAGCTCGAAAAGCGGGATGAGGAACGCCGCCGGCGGGAAGTAGCTGATGGCGAGGATGCCGAGCATCAGCACGCCCTTCCCGGGGAACCGGAGGCGGCCGAAGACGTACCCCGCGAGGCTGGCGATGAGCAACACGAGCACGGTGGTCGTGATGCCCAGCACGAAGCTGTTGAACATGTAGAGGTGGAACGGCACCCGTTCGAACATCGCGACGAACACCTGCGGGTTGAACCCGTTCGGGACGAGCCCCATGTTGGCGATGAGGTTGTTCGGCGTGAGCGCGAGCACCAGCAGCCAGTAGAACGGGAACAGCGTCGTGACGAGGAAGAACAGCATCGCCACGTAGAACATCGCGCGGTAGACCCGGTCGGGGTTCTTGATGGCCGAGTCGACCCAGCGGCCGAGCGGCCCGCGCTTCGTCTCGGGGTCGTCGGAGCCGATGCCGGCTCCCGGAGTTTCACTAGCCATCTCAGATTCCCTCGCTGGCGAAGTTCACGATGTACACCGAGACCACGACGGCGATGATGCCCGCGGTGACGAACGCCACGGTCGCCGAGGTCCCGTACAGCGGCGTGTTGAACGTCGTGACGACGAGACACGACAACGACGGGACCGTCTGACAGCCGGCCATGGTCTGGATGATGCCGTAGACGCGCATCGCGTCGATGGTGCGGAACAGCATCGCCACGAGCACCGTCGGCAGGATGAGCGGGAAGGTGATGAGCTTGAACTGCTGCCAGCGCGACGCGCCGGCGACCTTCGCCACGTCGTACAACGACCGGTCGATGCTCTGCATCCCCGCGAGGATGAGAAGCGCCATGAACGCCGAGGTCTTCCACACGTCGGCCACGATGATGAGGAACAGCGCGTCGGCGGTGTTCCGAAGCGGCGTCGTGCCGATGAGCCCGAGTTGGTTCAACAGCGCCGGGTTCTCGCTCGTGCCGACGAGGAAGCCGATGTTCGGCTGGAACATCAGATACCAGATCATCCCCTGGATGACGATGGGCACGGCCCACGGGATGATGATGGCGACGCGGACCCACCGCCGACCGCGGAAGTCCTGGTCTAAGATGAGCGCCTGACCGAAGCCGATGAGCGTTTCGAACAGCACGCTGAACACGGTGAAGATGAGCGTCACCGCGAGCGCGCTGGCGTAGATGTTCGTGACGAAGGGGAACTCCGAGGTGAACGTCGGGAGGAACTGCGACGGCAGCGCGTAGTTTCGCGCGCCGGAGAACAGGTCGACGTAGTTCTGCAGTCCGACGAACTCGCCGAGCCGCGCGCTCCCGGTCAACTGGTCTGCGAACAGCGACATGCTGAACGTCGAGACCAGCGGGTAGACGGCGATAACCCCCAAGAGGACGAGCGCGGGCGTCAAAAGCAGGTACGCGAACTGCGTCTCGGAAAGCGACTCCATCCAGTTGACGGCCGAGGCGTACGGGCCGCTTCTCCGGGTGTCGGAAAGTGTCTCCCCTGATTGTTGTTCGGTAGCCATGTCAAATGATAACGTGTATATTTGTTACGTCTCGGTAAAGACGTTGCTCTACGCGTTCTGCTCGATCTGTTCGAGCTGTGATGCGAGGTCGGACATCGCCTGTTCGGGGGATTTCTCCTGGGCGAACGTGGCGTTGACCTCCTGAGCGATGCGGCCGGACTGCTGCGGCCAGACGACGGAGACCGGGCGCGGAATCGCGTTCTCGCCGGCGACCTTCAGGGCGTCGAGGTAGCGGCCGATGATGGGCACCTCGGCGGCCTGGTCGGAGTCGAGAAGCGACGGGCGCGGCGGAATCCAGCCGATGATGCGGAACATATCGAGCTGGAACTGCTCGGTCTGCATCGTCCGAAGCACCTGCACCGCGGCCTGCTTCTGTTCGTCCGAAGAGTTGGGGTTCATCGTCATGTGCCAGCCGCCGAGGGCGGCGACGGGGCCGCCGGTGCCCTCGTACTGGGCCTCGTCGGCGGTGACGCCGTACGGAATCGGCATGACGCCGAGGTCCTCGCCGAAGCCGGTCTGGTCGTTTTCGTCCGAGGGCTCCGCGCCGTTGATGACGATGGAGTACGGCCAGTTGCGGTGCATGACCGCGTTGCCCGTCGTGAAGGGCTGGCGGGACGGGTCTTCGGTCCACTGGAGGACCGCCTCGGGCGAGATACCGCCCGTGATGCCGTCGAGGGCGTACTCGTCGTCCTCGCCGTGGATGAGCGTCCGGACCATCCGAATCGCGTTGATGACCGGCTCTTCTTCGACCGTGATGGGGCGGTCGCCGATGGGGCCGAACAGGTTCTCGCGGCCGCCGAAGTACGCGCCGCCGTACGAGGTCATGAACTCGTTGAAGTCACAACACGACAGGCCCTCGTAGACGTCCGCCTGGAACGTAAAGCCGTTCTCGATGTCCTCGTTGGCGTCGAGCGCCTCCCGCGTGATTCGCGAGAACTCCTCCCACGACATCGATTCGGTCGCCCACGTCGAGAAGTCGTCGTCGGTGTAGCCGGCGTTTCGAAGCAGGTCCTTTCGGTACTGAATCGTCGGGAAGTCGGGGAACAGCGGCTGTCCGTAGAGGTCGCCGTTCGGTCCCGTCGCCGTCGAGACGCTGGCCTCGAAGTACTCCTCTTCGATGGTCGAAGTCAGTTCCGACGGAAGCGACTGCGAGAGGTTCTGCAGTTGGTTGCGGGCGATGAAAGGAATCGTCCACCCGCTGTCCATCATGAGCAGCGTCGGCTCCGAGCGACCGCCGGAGAGCCACTGCTGGTACTGCGCCTGCCGGTTGTCCGTCACCTGCGACCCCGCGAGGATGTCGATGGAGATGTTCTCCGGGAGGCCGGCGTCCCGAAGGGCCTGCACGACTTCCGCTTCCGCTTCCGCGACGCGGGTGTCGGCGGCCCACTGAAGCGTGATCTCTTCTGTGGTCTCCTCGGTGTTAATCGGCGTGTCGGTGTCGGCATCGGTCTCGCCGTTCCCGCCGCCGTTGTCGTCACCGCCACCCGTACTGACGCAGCCTGCCAGCCCGACGGCGACGCCCGATGCGCCGGCCGCCTTCACAAAACTACGTCGAGAGACGCCAGTACGCTTGCCCTTGCGTGAGTCAGCATCAACCATTACAGTCTGTATTCTACAATTAGTGATTATTTATAGTTTTGGTGCTGGCCACTACCGGTGTTGTAGTAAACTACTTGATAATAGTATCTGCACCCCGAAATTCAATCAATCCAATAATTGTAACAATCATATATTATGATTATGGGCTGAAAACTTAGTCCTTTCCCGGCGCGGGCCACCGCGGCGTCTTCTGGGCCTCGATTCGCTCGATATCGTCGTCGCTCAGGGCCACGTCGAGCGCGCCGACGTTCTCTTCGAGGTGGTCGAGTCGCCGCGGGCCGATGATGGGCGCGTCCACGACGGGCTTGTGGAGCAGCCACGCGAGCGACACCTGCGCGGGCGTCGCCCCCTTTTCGTCGGCGATAGCGCGAATCGCGTCGAGGACGGCCCAGTTCTCGTCGGTAAAGCGGTTCGACGTGTACTCGTCCGAGTTCGCGCGCGTGTCCGCTGGCACCTCGGCGTCGCGCTCGTACTTGCCCGTGAGGAAGCCGCCCGCGAGCGGCGACCACGGGACGACGCCGACGCCTTCGCCCTCGCACACCGGAAGCAGGTTCGCCTCCTCGTGGCGGTCGACCGCGTTGTACTCCGGTTGCATGCAGGCGAAGCGTTCGAGGTTCTCCACGTCGGCGGTGTACAGCGCCTTCGTGAACTGGTACGACGACATCGTGGACGCGCCGACGTAGCGGACCAGCCCCTCCTCGACGAGATGGTCGAGCGCCGACAGCGTCTCCTCGATGGGGACGCCGTCGTCCCAGCGGTGAATCTGGTAGAGGTCGATGTAGTCGGTGCCGAGGCGGTCGAGGCTCGCGTGCGCCTGGTCGATGATGTGCTTGCGCGAGAGCCCCGATTTGTTCGGCCCGTCGCCCATCGGGAAGTAGACCTTCGTCGCGATGGCGAGTTCCTCCCGGTCGCGCTCGGCGATGGCCTCACCGACGATTTCCTCCGACTCCCCGTGAGAGTAGGCGTTCGCCGTGTCGAGGAAGTTGATACCCGCGTCGAGCGCGCTGTCGAGGAGGTCGAGGCTCGCTTGCCTGTCGTTCATCATCCACTCCGCGCTGGAGCCGAAGTTCATACAGCCGAGACAGAGCCGCGAGACTTCGAGGCCGGTGTCGCCCAGATAGGTGTATTCCATATCGGTCACACCAGTTCATACACGAACGTCAATGATAAGCATGGGCACACCACGGACGTGAGAGAAACGACCACGGAGGCGCGGAGACGTAATCGCTTTACCCGCGCCTCCGGAACCCGAGGTGTATGGACGGGCGCACACGCGAGTACCTCGAAGGTCGCTTCGGTGACTACTACCGGAGCACCGACGTTCCGCTTCCGCCCGCGCCGGGCGAGCGAGAGTGGGGCGTTATCCCGTGGTCGGCCGGCGGCACGCGGATGCACCGCCACCAGTCGCTGCTCGACCTCGGGGACCTCTCGGACTACCTCGCCCGCAGCGCCCCTCGACACGTCTACTTCTCGTCGGCCCGGTTTGCGGACCCCGGTGCGGGGTCGATGGACGACAAGGGCTGGCGCGAGGCGGACCTCGTCTTCGACATCGACGCGGACCATCTCCCCGGCGTCGACCCCGAGACGACGGGGTACGCCGATATGCTCGACGCCGGAAAAGACGCCCTGTTGGACCTCCTCGACCTCCTCGAAGACGACTTCGACTTCGAGGAGATGCAGGCGGTGTTCTCCGGCGGCCGCGGCTACCACGTCCACGTGCGCGACGAGTCGGTCCGCGGCCTCGACAGCGAGGCCCGCCGCGAAATCGTGGACTACATCCGCGCCATCGACCTCGACTTCGACGCGCTCATCGAGACGCGACAGCACGGAACGACGACCCAGCGCGTCCTCCGAACCGAAGGCGGGTGGGGTCGGCGGACCCACCGGCGACTCCTCGACTTCGTGGACGCGCTGTTGGAGATGGAAGAAGACGCCGCGCTCTCGCGGTTGAAGGAACTCGACGGCATCGGCGACGGGCGCGCGAAGACGATTCTCGGCGCGTTCCGCAACAACCCCGACGCCGTCCGCGAGGGCAACGTCGAGGCCGGCGGCCCGGGCGTCCGGACGCTGGTCGAAGCGCTCGCACACGAGACCGTCGAGGACCAGACCTCACCGATAGACGAGCCGGTGACGACCGACACGAAGCGGCTGATTCGCCTCCCCAAGAGCCTCCACGGCGGGTCGGGGCTCGTCGTCGAACCGCTCGACCGCGACGAAATCGACAGCTTCGACCCCCTCTCGGACGCGGTCCCGGACCGCTTCCGCGGCCGCGACATCAGCGTGAACGTGACCGACCCCGGCGCGGTCGAGTTCGACGGCGATAGCTTTACACTCGACTCCGGCGTGCAGTCGGTAGACGAGAGCCTCGGCGTGTTTCTCATGACCCGCGGCCGAGCCGAGAAGGTGACAGAATGAACGTGGACGACCTCAGGAGCGTGCTTCGGACGGAGCGACAGAAAGATAGCTTACAGCACCTCCGCGAGTCGTTCTACGAGGACGTCGCGGAGTTCATCGCCGAGCAGAAGGCCGAACGCGAGCAGAAGGCCGAACAGCTCGGCACCCACTACTCGCCGGAGATTCGGCGGCTCACTGACGAAATCGAGACGGCCGAGGAGGTCGTCACCTCCATCTACGAGCGCCGCGTCGGCAAAGTCGTCAAGGCCGCGAGCTTCGCGGCCGCGGGGATGTCCTCCGAGACGGACGGGCTGACCCGCGAGGAAAAGCGGCTGTTCGACGACCTCGTCGCCCGCATCGAGGAGAACCGCGGGACGGTGCTGTCCGCGCTCGAAGACGTGTCGGCCGCCGACTCCCCGCGGGGAGACGTTGCGGCGACCGACGTGACGACCGCGGAACCGGACGCGGCCGGGGATTCCGGGCCCGCGATTCCGCCGGACGACCCCGACCCGGAGACCGCGCCGACCGCCCCCGGAACCGACGCCAGCGCTCCCGAGGCCGTCACCGGCGACTCGGCCGCGGGCGACGTGCTCGCGGACGCGATGGGCGGCGGAACCGGCGGCGACACCTCGAACGCGCAATCGACGCCCCAACCGGACGCCGACCGACCGGCCACCGAGGCCGCCGCGGTCTCCGGTGAGTCCGGGTCTTCGGACTCCGACGCTGCGAACTCCGACTCTGCGGACTCCGACGCTGCGAACTCCGGCTCTGCGGACTCCGACCCCGCGACTCCGCCGAACGAACCAGCCCCGGAGACCGCGGCTCCGTCGGCGGGCGACACCGACACGGTGGAACCCTCGGCCGACGACCCGCTTTCCGGCCTCGCCGACGAGCGCGAGACGGTGCGTATCACCGCCGACGTGGGGACCATCCTCGGCGTCGACGAGCGCGAGTACGACCTCGCCACCGAGGACGTGGTGACGCTCCCGGCGGCCAACGCCGACCCGCTGGTCGAGCGCGGCGCGGCCGAGCGACTCGACTGAGAAAGACCCTTCTTTCCGCCGCCTGAACAGGTGGCCATGCTCGAACCCGGCGACGACGCCCCCGACTTCGAACTGCCCGACCAGCACGGCGACCTCGTCTCGCTGTCCGACTTCCGCGGCGAGCACGTCGTGGTCTACTTCTACCCGCGCGCCGACACGCCGGGCTGTACCACCGAGGCCTGTGGCTTCCGCGACTCGTGGGACGAGTTCGAGGAGCGCGACGCGACGGTCATCGGCATCAGCGACGACCCCGTCTCGGACCTCGATTCGTTCGCCGAGAAGTACGACCTCCCCTTCACGCTCCTGTCGGACGAAGACGGCAGCGTCTCCGCGACGTACGACTCCTACGGCGAAAAGAACATGTTCGGCAAGACGTTCGACGGCGTGTTCCGCAACTCCTACCTCGTCGGCCCCGACGGGACCGTCGAACGGGTCTACGAGGGCGTCTCGCCCGACGGCCACGCCGACGAAATCCTCGCAGACCTCGACGGCTGAGCGGGCGGCCGGCCACTCCGCGCTCCCTCGCGTCGAACTGACAACTACCGACCGAGTACATTCTTTACAAACGACGGGTGACACACCGCATTTCCGGTGAAACAAACGTAGAACTCGTTGATTATTTCGTATCCCGAGAACCGCGTACCACTACGTAGCAGTTGGGAGTGATATGAACGTGACGGTCGCGCCGTCGCGTCGGGGTCTCCGAGACGGAAGATAGCGCCGTCGCTCGGTGGCAGAGGCGCACTCGAAAAATACGTCTGGGCGGGCGCTACGAGGCGCTTACTGGAAGGTGCGACCGACTTCCGTCTCGCGGTCGCGTTCGACCTCGCTCTTCTGGAAGCGCTCTTCGATTTCCTCGTAGCGGCGGCGCACGTCGTCGGTGACGCTCGCGCCGATTTCGTCGAGGGCGTCCTCGAAGTGGTCCATCGTCACGCGGACGTTGCCGACGCTCTCGCCGATTTCCTCTTTCTCGACGCTCCGGATGAACTCGCGGGAGGCGTTCATCGACGCCTCGCGGGCGAGCGCTTCGAGGTCGGCACCGACGTAGCCGTCGGTCTTGGACGCGATTTTATCGAGGTTCACGTCGTCCGCGAGCGGCTTGTTGCGCGTGTGTACGTCGAGGATGGCGCGGCGGGCGTCCTCGTCGGGGACGGGCACGTGGACGTGACGGTCGAGGCGACCGGGGCGCAGGAGTGCCGAGTCGATGAGGTCCGGCCGGTTGGTTGTCGCGATGACGACCACGTCTTCGAGCGCTTCGAGACCGTCGAGTTCGGTGAGCAGTTGGGAGACGACGCGCTCGGTGACGCCCGAACTCGACGAGTCGCGGCCGCGCTCGGTCGCGATGGAGTCGATTTCGTCGAAGAACACCACCGTCGGGGCGTTCCCGCGGGCCTTCTTGAACACCTCGCGGACGCCCTTTTCCGACTCACCGACGAACTTGTTCAGCAGTTCGGGGCCCTTGATGGAGATGAAGTTCGACTCCGCCTCGTTGGCGACGGCCTTCGCCAAGAGGGTCTTGCCGGTCCCCGGCGGGCCGTACATCAGGACGCCCTTGGCGGCGTCCATGTCCATCTGCTGGAACACCTCGGGGTATTCGAGGGGCCACTGGATGGTCTCGCGGAGGCGCTCTTTCGTGGGTTCGAGTCCGCCAACGTCCTCCCACGTCACGTCGGGCACCTCGACGAACACCTCGCGGAGCGCGGAGGGTTCGATGCTCTTGAGCGCCTGTTTGAAGTCGTCTTCCGTGACTTTGAGGCCTTCGAGCACCTCGGCGTCTATCTCCTCGGCGTCGAGGTCGAGTTGCGGGCGGATGCGCCGCAGGGCGTGCATCGCTGACTCCTTGGCCAGCGATTCGAGGTCCGCCCCGACGAAGCCGTGGGTGCTGTCGGCGTATTCGTCGAGGTCCACGTCGTCGGTCAGCGGCATGTTCCGCGTGTGGACCTGCATGATTTCCTTGCGGCCGTCGCGGTCCGGCACGCCGATTTCGATTTCGCGGTCGAAGCGGCCGCCGCGGCGGAGCGCGTTGTCGATGGCGTCCACGCGGTTGGTCGCGCCGATGACGACGACCTCGCCGCGCTCGTCGAGGCCGTCCATGAGCGACAGCAGTTGGGCGACGACGCGGCGTTCCACGTCACCGCCGGCCTCGCTGCGCTTGGGCGCGATGGAGTCTATCTCGTCGATGAAGACGATGGCCGGCGAGTTCTCCGTGGCCTCCTCGAAGATTTCGCGGAGCTGTTCTTCGGACTCCCCGTAGTACTTCGACATAATCTCCGGGCCGGAGATGGTGTGGAACGAGGCGTCGATCTCGTTGGCGACGGCCTTGGCGATGAGAGTTTTCCCCGTGCCCGGCGGGCCGTGGAGGAGCACCCCTTTCGGCGGCTCGATACCGAGGCGCTTGAACAGCTCGGGGTGGCGCATCGGGAGTTCTATCATCTCCCGGACCTGTTCGAGCTCCTTGTCGAGGCCGCCGATGTCCTCGTAGGTGACCGAGGGACCGTCGCCGTCGCTCGGGGAGGCGTCAGAAATCTGTTCGGCGGGCTTCTGGCTCACCTGGAACTCGGTGTTGTCGGTGACGACGACGGTCCCGTCCGGGTCGGTCGACGCGATTTTGATGGGGACCGACTGGTTCGACGCGCTCATGAAGCCGAAGCCCAGCGGAAGCTGGACGCTCTGTCCCTGCGCGACCGGCTGACCGGAGAGCTTGTCGCGGATGTACGTCCCGATGTTGCCGCCGATGCGGAGGTTCTGCGGGAGCGCGATGGTGACGCGCTGTGCGGGCTTCACGTCCGCTTTCTCCACGTCCACGCGCTCGTCGATGCCGACGCCGGCCTGCTGGCGGAGGCGGCCGTCGATGCGGATGATGCCCGTCCCCTGGTCTTCGGGGTAGCCGGGCCAGACGCGGGCGATGGCGGTCCCGTCGTTCGGACCGTCGATGCGGATGAAATCCCCGCCTTCGAGGTCGAGTTCCGCGGCCGCGGCTCGGTCGATGGCGGCGAGCCCGCGGCCGGCGTCCTTCTGTTTGAGGGGTTTGACGATGAGTTTCATTTACTTGGTGAGGGTGATGGTGAGCACGCCGTTTCGAACCGCCACGTCGGCGTCGCCGCCGGCGGGGAGCTCGAACTCAGTCTCGGTCACGCGGTCGCCGGTGTCGGCCACGACGATGGCCGTCGACCCGACGATGTCCACGTCGACCTCGTCTTCCGAGAGACCCACGTCGGCCGCGATGACCCAGCTGTCTTCGTATTCGTACCGGCGAATGAACCGCTCGTTCCCGCCGGCGAACTGTTGCATGCTCATGGTAAGTCTAACCCAAGGTTAGCGTTTTGAATATATAAGCCTTTCTCCGACGAATCGGGTGACGACACCGATATGACGAATTTCGGTTGAATTGCGGTTCACAGTCGCCACGCCTCACCGAGTAGTTCGCGGCGGAGTAACGTCAAACTAGTGGCCTCGGCAGAGGGCCGCCCGGTCGACCGACTCGCTCCGCCGCCGAAACTCGGTGCCTGCGTGGGGGTTTATTGGCTCGCGGCGACCAGTTTCGAGGTATGGAGACGGCTTCGGCGGACCACCACGGACGGGAGACAGCCTATCGACACCGCGACGCGGGGGGCGAGGGACCGACGCTCCTCTGCGTCCACGGCAGCGGCGGCGCACACGGCGTCTGGCGCGGCCAGTTCCGCCTCGCGAGCGACTACCCGGTCGCCGCGCTGGACCTGAGCGGCCACGGCGACAGCGACGACGTGGACGCCGACGCCGGCTACGAGACGCTGTCGGCCTACGTCGACGACGTGGTCGCCGTGGCCGAGGAGACCGATGCGAGCGTCCTCGTCGGCAACTCGCTCGGCGGCGCGGTCGCGCTGATGCTCGCGCTCGAACGCGACCTCGACCTCGACGCGCTCGTCCTCACGGGCACGGGCGCGAAACTCGCTGTGCTCTCGGACCTGTTGGACTGGCTCGAAAACGACTTCGACCGCGCCGTCTCGTTCCTCCACGGCGAGGACAAACTGTTCCACACCGACGACGAGCGCCTCGTCGAGGGCTCCAAAGAAGCGATGTACGACGCCGGACAGGCGGTCACCTACCGCGACTTTCTGTCGTGTCACACGTTCGACGTGCGCGACGAGGTGAGCGAGATTTCGGTGCCGACGCTCGCGCTCGTCGGTGAGTACGACCGCCTCACGCCGCCGTCGTACCACGAGTACCTCGCGGAGACGATGCCCGACTGCGAACTCGGGACGGTCGAAGACGCCGCGCATCTGGCGATGCTCGAACGGCCGGCGGCGTTCAACGAGGCCGTGAAAACGTTCCTCGACCGCCGCGTCGCGTAGGTCGTCGCAACCGGGTGTGAGCGCGGGTCTCGGGGGCGCGCGCTCAGTACAGTTCGTCGAGGTCGTCTTCGACGTGGCTGTGTTCGTCGGCCGGGAACTCGCCGGCCTCGACGGCGTCCCGGTACGCGCCGACCGCCCGCTCCATCTCCGATTTCACGTCGCCGAACTGGGTCGCGAAGGGCGGGGTGCGGTCGCTCATCCCGACCACGTCGTCGACGACGAGCACCTGCCCGTCGCAGTCGGGGCCCGCGCCGATGCCGATTGTCGGGATGTCGATGGCCGCCGTGACCTGTTTCGCGAGGTTCGCCGGGACGTGTTCGAGGACGAGCGAGAACGCGCCCGCCTCGGCGTGGGCCTTCGCGAGGTCGAGAATCTCCTGTGCGTCGTCGCGGTCGGTGCCCTGCCTGCCGTAGCCGACTTCCTTGACGCGCTGGGGGGTCAGCCCGAGGTGGGCCATCACGGGGATGCCGAGTCGGACGAGATGTTCGGTCAACTCGACGGTGTGGGGACCGCACTCCAGTTTGACCGCGTCGGCGTCGGCCTCCTTGAGCATCCGGCCGCAGTGCTCGACGCTCGACGCCTCGTCCACGCCGACCGAGAGGAAGGGCATATCAGCGACGACGAGGGCGTCGTCGGTTGCGCGCGCCACCGCGGCGGTTCGGCTCGCCACGTCCTCGACGGTCACCGGGAGCGTCGAGTCGTAGCCGAGCGCCGTGTTGCCCATGCTGTCGCCCACGAGGACGATGTCGATGCCCGCCTCGTCGACGACGCTCGCGGTCGGCGCGTCGTACGCCGTGAGCATCGTGATGGGCTCGCTACCAGCCTTCGCCCGAATGGACCGTACCGTGACCATGCGTGCCGTTCGCGCGTCCGGGTTATCAGCGTCACCCTTGCGCGCCGCCGACCGCGAGTCGCCGGGAGTCGCGTCGACCCGCGCCGTCCCGCGCCGGTCGCCCCGACCTGCGATTGAAGTAACACTTTACTTAGGAGAGCGCGCCTGTCCGAACGACGCATGCCCGCTTTATCATCCTCCGAGCGCCGCTCGTCCCGCGGCATCTCCCCGGTCGTCGGCGTCTCGCTTCTCGTCGTCATCGTCGTCCTCCTCGCCGCGATGGTCGGCGTGATGGTGATGGGGTTCGAAGACGTGCTCTCCGAGCCCCAACCGCAGGTGTCGTTCGACGTGGACTACCACCCCGACGGCGTCGACAACGGCGCGAACGGCGCGTACATCAACGTCACCCACGAGTTCGGCAGCATCGAAGACGGCAGTCAGGTGTTCGTCGTCGACGACGCCAACAACCGCATCGCGTGGGAGGACGTGTGGACCGGCGGCGAGCAGGTCGGTCCCGCCGGCGAGTACGCCCACATCGACGGAGCCGGCTCCGACAGCGCGCTCCGGCCCATCTGCGAGGCGGGCCAACACTACCGTGTTGTCATCGAACACGAGGACGGGTCGTCGAGCGTCCTCGTCGACTACGAGATTCCGACCGAGCCGACCGCGACGAACGCCGCCTGCTGAGCGCTTGGGGTCGCGAGTCGGGCGCGCGCCGCGAGCGGGAACCGGCACGCATTAGCCGTCGCCGTGATACTGCTACCCGTGCAACCAGTCGAGCGCTCGAATCCGGACGGCGTCGATTACGGGTGGGTCATGCAGATGACGTTCGTCACGACGATTCTCGTCGGCTCGCCCATCGTCGCGGTCCTCTCGATTAACGCCGGCCTCCAGACGTGGGGCGCGCGAGCCGAGTTCGCGGTTCGCGTCGGCGCAGTTATCTGGTTCCTGACCGCCGTCGCCCTGTTCATCTACGCCAAGCGGACCAACGCGGGCGACGGCGGGACGCCCCCCGAAGCGGAGTTGGACACCGACATCGACGCGGAAGACTGAGGCCGAGCAGCTGGCGAATTCGGGCGAGTGCGGGCAGACGAGGGGCCGCGCCCACGATGGCGACGGCGACCGCGGCGGCGCTCGCTCCCGGAAACTCTTTCACACGATACGGCGACGTTCTCGTATGATAGACGAGACCATCGAGGAGATTCGCGAGATGCAGACGCACAGCTCCTCGGTCGTCGCCGTCAAGGCCACGCGGGCGCTCGCGGAACTGACCGAGCGCGACTACGCGACCGTCGAGGAGTTCGAACGCGACCTCGAACGCAACGTCGGCGCGCTCAAGCGGGCGAACCCGTCGCACGCGTCGCTGTACAACGCCCTCCAGGACGTGCTTCACAGCGTCCAAGGCGAGGCGGACGACCTCGACGAGGCGCAGGAACTCACCCTCGCGACCATCGACCGCGTGGTCGAGACCGTCGAGACGGGCAAGCGCCACGCCGCCCAACAGGCGGCCGCGACCATCGAGGACGGCCAGACGTTCCTCACGCACGACTACTCCTCGACGGTCATGGAGGCCGTCGAACTCGCCGTCGCCGACGGCGCGGAGCTCACCGCCTACGTGACGGAGGCCCGCCCGCGCTTCCTCGGCCGGAAGTTCGCGCGCGAACTCGCCGCCATCGACGACGTCGAGCCGCACCTGATGGTCGACGGCGCGTCCGGGATGTTCCTCCCGAAGTGCGACCGCGTCATCATCGGCATGGACTGCATCGTCGAGGAGACGCTCTACAACCGCATCGGGACGTTCCCGCTCGTCGCCGCCGCCAACGAGGTCGGCGTGCCGGTGACGGTCGTCGGTTCGGGCGCGAAAGTCGTCGACGGCGGCTTCCGCTTCGAAAACGAGATTCGCTCGCCCAGCGAGGTCATGCTCGAACCCGTCGAGGGCATCGAGTTGGAGAACCCCGCCTACGACGCCACGCCGGTCGACCTCATCGACGAGGTCATCACCGACGAGGGCGTCATCGAGTTCTGAGCGGGCGGCGCGTCGCCCGCGGTCCGATTCAGTCGCGTTCCGTTCGCCCCGTCAGCCGAGGCTGACCCACTCGCCGGCCTCGTCGGAGCGCTCGATGGCGTCGAGAATCGCCTGCACTTCGTAGCCGTCCTCGAACGACGGCGAGAAGTCGCCGCCCTCGGCGACCGCCGACAGGAACTCGTAGTTCTCGTGGACGAACGTGTGTTCCCAGCCGAGGACGTGGCCCGGCGGCCACCAGTGGTCGAGGTAGGGGTCCGTCTCGTCGGTGACGAGCACCGTCTCGTAACCGCGGGCGTCGCCGGTTTTTACCTCCAGTTCGTTGAGGCGTTCGAGCGAGAACTGTAGGCTCCCCTCGGAGCCGTGAATCTCGATGGTGTGGTCGTTCTTGTGGCCGTCGGCGAAGCGCGAGGCCTCGAAGCTCCCGACCGCGCCGTTTTCGAACTCCGCCTGCGCGGTGTAGGCGTCGTCGACGGTCACGGGCCTGTACTCGTCCTCGCCGGGCACGGGTCGCTCGTCGACGAACGTCTGGAGATGCCCCGAGAGGCGTTCGATGTCGCCAGCGCGGTCGCTGACGAGGAACCGAACGAGGTCGACGGTGTGCGCGCCGAGGTCGCCGAGCGCGCCGGAGCCGGCGGCGTCTTCGTCCATGCGCCACGTCCACGGCGCGTCGGAATCGACGAGCCAATCCTGCAAGTAGCGCCCGCGGACGTGTCGAATCTCGCCGAGTTCGCCGGTCTCGATGAGTCGCTTGGCGTACCGGATGGCGGGCACGAATCGGTAGTTGAACGCGCAGCCGGCGACGCCGTCGGCCGCGCGGGCGGCGTCGCGCATCGCCTCGGCCTCGTCGAGGGTCGGCGCGAGCGGCTTCTCGCAGAAGACGCTGGCACCGGCTTCGAGCGCGGCGATGGAGGGTTCGGCGTGGAGGTGGTTCGGCCCGAGGTTGTAGAACACGTCCACGTCGTCGACCACGTCGCGCCAGTCGGTCGCGGTCGATTCGAAGCCGAAGCGGTCTGCGGCGTCGGAAAGCGCCTCCTCGTCGCGGCCGACGATGACGGAGCGCTCCACGTCGGGCGCGTCGGGGAAGAACATCGGCAGGCGGGCGAGCGCGTTGGAGTGCGCCTTCCCCATGAAGCGGTAGCCGAGGACGCCGATAGAGAGTGGTTCAGTCATTGGATTACTCCGCCCAGTAGGCGTCGCCGGGTTGCGTCTCGAAGACGGCGCGCGAGAGCACGTCGACGGCCTTTTCGAGGCCCTCCTTGGACGACGTGAGCGCGTCCTCGTGTTCGATGGAGAGCGCGCCCTCGTAGCCGACCATCCGGAGCGTCGACACCACGTCCTTCCAGTGGCCCTCGTCGTGGCCGTAGCCGATAGACCGGAACAGCCACGAGCGGTCGGCGGTGTCGGCGTAGGAGGTCGTGTCGAGGACGCCCTTGATGCGCGACTCGGACTCGTAGACCTTCGTGTCCTTCGCGTGGAAGTGGTGGATGGCGTCCTCCTCGCCGAGGAACCGAATCGCGTCGGTGATGGAGATGTCCTGCCAGTAGAGGTGCGAGGGGTCGAAGTTCGCGCCGATGCGGTCGTTGGTCGCCTCGCGGAGCTTCAGCATCCCCGTCGGCTCGTAGACGAGCATGTTCGGGTGCATCTCGATGGCGATGTCGACACCGTGGTCGTCCGCGAACGCGGCGAGGTCGGACCAGTAGTCGACGGCGACCTCCCACTGGTAGTCGTGGGCGTCGGCGTGCTCGGTCGGCCACGGCGCGGTAATCCAGTTCGGAACCTCGTCGTTCGGGCCGCCGGCGGGGAGCCCCGAGAAACAGGTGACGGTGTTCGCGTCGAGGGCGTCCGCGAGTTCGATTGCCTCGCGGAGTTCGGTGTCGGCCTCGGCGGCCGTCTCCTCGACGGGATGCAGCGGGTTGTTGTGCGTCGCGAGCGCGCTGATTTGCAGGTCCCGACTTTCGACCGAATCGAGGAGGTCGACCTGCGCGTCGTCGTCCGCGAGGACGGCGCTCCGGTCGACGTGGTCCTCGCCGGGCCAGCCACCGACGGCGAGTTCGACGCCGTCGACGCCGATGCCCGACAGATAGTCGAGCGCGTCGTCGAGGGGTTCGTCTCCGAGCGGGACGGTGAGCACTCCGATGTACATATCAACCATATATACTAGGAAGTGAATAAAAATTAAGGATACGCGCAAGGGGAGCGAGGAGGGCGCTGACGCTCTCGAATCAGCGTCGAACGCGACGATGTCGGTCGGTTACCGGCGGAGGAACTCCGAGAGCTTCTCTCTGAGGCCTGCTTCCTCGCCGAGTCGGAGGTAGAACGCGGCCCCGCCGTCCTCGTAGTAGTTCTCGATGCGGCGGCGGACCTCGAAGCCCATCCGCTCGTAGAAATCGAGGGCGTTCGTGTTCGTCGTCCGGGCGTGGCAGGTCACGACCGGGTGTTCGTCCGCGACCTCGGCGACGAGGCGCTTGCCGTAGCCCTCGCCGCGGGCGTCGGGCGAGACCGCCAGAAAGAGGATGTAGCCGTCGCGCCGCGTGGAGGCGAACGCGACGAGCGCGTCGTTCTCGTAGAGGAGATACGTGTTCGACCGCCGGTAGGCGTCCATGAAAAAGCCCCGTCGCTGCTTGAGGAGGCCCTCCTCGACCCGAATCCGCTCTTTCAGGTCCCAGGCCGCCTCGGCGTACTCGCGCTGGCCGGGGGCGTCGACCCGCATCTCCACGTTGACGCTCACGTCCCGTCGTAGCCGGAGCGAGAATATAACTCCACCGTCCGTCAGAACGCCTGGTTGAGGCCGCCGCCGCCAGATTGGATAGTCGTTCGACACGAATCGCCCGCGGACGACGGCGTGCGAGGCGCGCGCCCGCCGCCGACCGAAAGGACGAGGGTCGGCCGCGTCCGTCCCTTCGGTATGGGATTCACGCTCCGCGACCACACCGCCGACGTGGCCGTCGCGGCCGACGGCGAGAGCCTCGGTGCCGTCTTCGCCGCCGTCGCCGACGGCCTCACCGCCGCGATGTGCGACGACCCCGCCGAGACGGGCGACCGCTTTTCGGTTTCCGTCCGCGCGGAGGGACGCGAGGCGCTGTTGTTCGACTACCTCGACCAACTCATCTACGAGCGCGACGTGCGGGGCGTCCTCCCCGCGGCCCACGAGGCGACCGTCCGGCGGGATGGCGACGAGTGGGCCGTCGAGGCGTCTGCACGGGGCGTCCCCTTCGCTGACGTGGACGCCCGCGACGTGAAAGCAGTCACCTACTCCGAGATGCGACTGGAAGCGACCGACGCCGGCTGGGAGGCGTACGTCGTCTTCGACGTGTGAGCCGTCGGCGCGACGGTCGCGTGTCGCGCCGCGGGCGCTCGCGGCGTGACGGAATCCTATTGAGTCGCCGCGTCGATTGTCCCGGTATGGAAACGCGCGAGTTCGGCGACGTCGAACTGCGACGAGTTCGCGAGCACGTCTGGGAGATTCCGCAGGAGGGCGAGATGAACGCCCCCGCACGGGTGCTGGCCTCCGAGGCGCTGCTCGACCACATCGGCGACGACAAGACGCTCGAACAGCTGCGGAACGCGACGCACCTGCCGGGTATCACCAACCACGCCATCTGCATGCCCGACGGCCACCAAGGCTACGGATTCCCGGTCGGCGGCGTCGGCGCGACCGACGCCACGGACGGCTGTATCTCCCCCGGCGCGGTCGGCTACGACATCAACTGCGGCGTCCGCATGATGACGACGAACCTCACCTACGAGGACCTCAAGGGCCACGAGGAGGAACTCGTCGACGCCCTGTTCGAGGCCGTCCCCTCGGGACTCGGCGGCGGCGGCGTCGTCAAGGGCGACGCCGAGACCATCGAGGACATCCTCGCCCGCGGGATGCGCTGGGCGGTCGACGCCGGTTACGCCACGGCGGACGACCTCGCCCACTGCGAGGACGAAGGCTTCCGCGACGACGCCCGCCCCGAGTTCGTCTCGCAAAAGGCGAAAGACCGCGGCCGCAACCAAATCGGCAGTCTCGGCTCCGGAAATCACTTCCTCGAAGTCCAGCGCGTCACGGACGTCTACCGCGACGACGTGGCCGAGTCGTTCGGCCTCGAAGCCGACCAAATCGTCGTGCTCATCCACTGCGGCTCCCGCGGTCTCGGCCACCAGACCTGCACCGACTACCTCCGGCGCATCGAGAAGGAACACGCCGACCTGCTCGACGACCTGCCGGACAAGGAGCTCGCGGCCGCGCCCGCCGGCTCCGAACTCGCAGAAGAGTACTACGGCGCGATGTGCGCCGCCATCAACTTCGCGTGGGTGAACCGACAGCTCATCATGCACCGCACGCGCGAGGTGTTCGCGGACGTGTTCGACCGCGACTGGCGCGACATGGAGATGCGCCTGTTGTACGACGTGGCGCACAACATCGCCAAGAAGGAGGTCCACGAGGTCGACGGCGAGGAACGCGAACTCTACGTCCACCGGAAGGGCGCGACGCGGGCGTTCCCCGCGGGCCGGCCCGAACTCCCGCCCGCCTACGCCGACGTGGGTCAGCCGGTCATCATCCCCGGGAGCATGGGTGCGGGGAGCTACGTCCTCCGCGGCGGCGACCGGTCGCTCGACCTCACCTTCGGCTCGACGGCCCACGGTGCGGGCCGGCTCATGAGCCGAACGAAGGCGAAACAGGAGTACTGGGGCGAGACGGTGCAGGACGAGCTCCGCGAGCAGGAGAAGATATACGTGAAAGCCCAGTCGGGCGCGACGGTCGCCGAAGAAGCGCCGGGCGTCTACAAGGACGTCGACGAGGTCGTCCGCGTCTCCGACGAGTTGGGCATCGGCGACAAGGTCGCGCGGACGTTCCCCGTCTGCAACATCAAAGGCTGAGTTCCCGACCGCGTTTCGCGGCTCAGGCGACGGTCGTCCCGACCGCGCGACGCTTGTAGAAGTAGTACGCGAGCGCCGCGAGACCGACGAACACCGCGGTCACGCCGTCACCGACCGCGCCGCCCGAGAGGAGCGCCGAGACGACGCTCCCGAGACCGACGGCGAGGACGAGCAGGCCGCCGCCGAGAATCCACGCCCGCGAGTCGCGGTCGCCCTCGTCGTAGTGGCCGCGCTCGATGAGCGCCATCTCTTTTCTGTGTTCGAGGTAGACAACCGCGCCGGCGAACGCGAAGATGACGACGGCGAGGGCGACGAACGGCGCGAAGAACAGCGCGTCGCCGAGACCGAACGAGGACTGAACGGGAACCATGGTGGATAATCGGCGCGTGAGCTATTGAATACGAGCTGATGCGTGCTCGCACGAGGTGAGCGGTGTCGTCGTTGCGCCAACGAGCGTGCGAGTCGCGGACGAGGGCTCAGAACCCGCCGGGACCGCGCGGCCCCGCATCCGGTCCTCGCGGGCCGGACGGCCCCGAGGGGCCGCGTCCGCCGATGACGACGTAGTCGCTCTCGGGCACCGCCTCGACCTCGCGGCCGTCTTCGTACCTGACGAACGAGAGGTAGAACTCGCGGCCGCAGGGCGACGCCAATCCGGGCTGTTCGACGTCGTCGGCGTCGACCACGTCGCCGGGCCACGACAGGGGTGAGTCGCCCTCACTCGCACCCGCGTTCTCATCCGCGCCCTCGCCGCAGACGAACCGGACGCCCTCGGCGTCTTCGAAGTCGTCGGTCGGGTCGGCGTACGCCCAGCCTTCGAGGGGGTACGGCGTCACCGACTTGTCGGCCAGATAGCCGTCGCGTTCGAGTTCGACGACCGCGCCGCAGTGCGGACAGTAGTACGAGACGGGGAATCCCATGGATGAGCGTAGGACTCTGCGGGCTTAACGTCCGCGCCGGTGCGGAGATTTATCACGTATTCCGCGGCCAGCGCCCCCGTGCGTTGAGCATCGCCGCCGGGCGGGACGCGGGAGCGCGGCACGCCGCCCGGCGGACGACCGTGCCGCCTGTTTGCTCCCGTCGTAGCTTCTGGTCTGTCCAGTCCAGTCCAGTTCCCTCGACCCTCGCTCAAACGCCGGTGGGACCGCCATCGACGTATCTGAAGGCGACGCCGGCGCGGTCGGCCGTCACCTCGTCGCGGGCCGAGTCGCCGACGAACACGGCCGAGTCGGGGTCGACCGCCATGCGTTCGAGCGTCGTGAGCAACGGCTCCGGGTCGGGCTTGCGCGTCTCCACGCTGTCGCGGCCGACGACGGCGTCGACGTGGTTCGAAAGGTCGTGCACGTCGAGCGCGACCCGGCAGGCGTCCTCGGCGTTGAGCGAGCAGACGCCGGAGGGGACGCCGTCCCCGGCGAGATGGTCCGCGAGGGGAAGGCGGTCGGAGAGCCACGCGCCCTCCCGTTCGTGGGCCGCGAGCGCTCGCTCTAGTTCGTCGCGGACGCCGGCGTCGTCGGCCGCGTCGAGCATCTTCCAGAGGTCCAGCGAGTCGGCGTCGACGCCGGCGTTCCGTAGGACGGCCGCGGCGTCGCTGGCGGCGTCGTTCCAGTCGACGCGGAGGTCGACGAGCGTCCCGTCGAGGTCGTAGACGACCGCGTCGAACGCCGAGAGGTCGGGGAGCGTCATTGCCCGCAGTAGGGCACCGCGGGGAAAAGACGCTTCGGGCGAAGGCCTATACGAGACCCCGGCGTCGCTTCCCGCATGGCATCCGCGCTCCGCGACCGCCTCGCTCCGGTCCTCCCGTCGCTCGTCGTCGCGGCCGGCGTCTTCCTCCCGTGGATACAGGTCGACCCGGCCCACGAGGGGCCGGTCATAGACGTCTACTACGGCGGCATGGGAAACGGGCTGGAACTCGTCCACGGTATCGTCCTCCTCCCGACCGTCGTCCTGCTCTCCGTAGCCGCGCTCGCAGGACGGCGCTCCCGACGCGCGGAACTCGTCGTCGGCGTCGTCGGTACCGTCGCAGTCCTGCGGTTCATCCAACTGTGGGACGAGACGTTCGTCTCGGCGGCCGGCGCGTGGGTGACGCTCGTCGGCTGTCTCCTCCTCGCGGGCGTCGCCGCCGTCGACGTGGTCCGCGAGCGAGGACTGCCGACGCTCGCCCGGAGCCCGTGAGCGACTCGACTGACTGAAAAAGAAGCCGGCTCGCCCAGACTCAGTCGAGGAGCGACCGCGCGATAATCTCTTTTTGAATCTCGCTGGTTCCCTCGTAGATGGTCGTAATCTTCGAGTCGCGGTAGTACCGCTCCACGTCGAAATCGGTGGTGTAGCCGTAGCCGCCGTGGACCTGGACGGCCTCGTTGGTCACGTCGACCGCGGCCTCGCTGGCGAAGTACTTCGCGATAGACGCCGCAGTCCGCGGGTCGTCGCCGGCGTCGGCGACGCGGGCGGCCTCGCGGACGAGCATCCGCGAAGCGTGGACCTGCGTTCCCATGTCCGCGATTTTGTGGCGAATCGCCTGAATCTTCGAGATGGGCTTGTCGAACTGCTCGCGCTCGTTCGCGTAGTCGATAGCGTCGTCGAGCGCGGCCTGCGCGAGTCCCACGGCCTGCGAGGCGATGCCGATGCGACCGCCGGTCAGAATGCGGAAGGCCGCAGAGAGGCCCTTGCCCTCCTCAGTAAGCCGGTTCTCGGCGGGGATGCGCACGTCGTCGAAGAGCAGCGCCGTCGTGTCGGACGCGCGGAGGCCGAGTTTCTCTTCTTTCTTGCCGACCTCGTAGCCGGCCGACTCCGGGACGAGGAACTGCGTGACCGACGAGGGGTCGTCGGGGTCGGTCTTGGCGAAGAGGATGCAGACGCCGCCGCGCTGGCCGTTCGTTATCCACTGCTTTTTGCCGTTGATGACGTACTCGTCGCCCTCGCGCCGGGCGACCGTCGACATCTCCGCGGGGTTCGACCCGGCGTCGGGTTCGGAGAGGCCGAACATACCGACCGGTCGGCCGCGGGCCATCTCGGGGAGCCACGTCTCCTTCTGCTCGTCGGTGGCGAACTCGGCGATACACTCGGTGGCGAGGCAGTGCACGGAGAGCGCCGTGGCGACGGCGAGTTGGCCGTAGGCGACCTCCTCGTTGACGACGGCGTAAGTGGCTCGGTCGGCACCGAACCCGCCGTACTCCTCGGGGACGGTCAGGCCGGTCAGGTCGAGGTCCGCGAGGCCGTCCCACACGTCCTCGGGGAACGTCTCCGTCTCGTCGGCCTCGCGCGCGGTCGGGCGAATCTCCTCGACGGCGAACTCGTGGACCACGTCGCGGATGGCCCGTTGCTCGTCGGTCAGACCCGTGGCAGACCCTACGGTTTCCATGGTGGTGAGTACGGACCATCATTGAAAAAGATGATTGAACCGCGAGTCGTCCGTCGGGCGTCAGCACGCCACAGTCTCGGCCGTTCGGCGGGGGCGTCGCTCAGTCGCGTACGTACGCCAGCACGTCGTCGGCCGGCGCGCCGAGACCGCCGCCCTGCGCGAACGTCGGCCCACCGCCGCCACCGCCGCCGAACTCGTCTGTCACCTCAGCGACGACCTCCCCAGCGGCCGCGTCGCCGGCGCTGGCGACGACGACGAACGGCGCGTCCGACTCGCCGACGGCGACGAACACGTCTACGGCCGCTCCGTCGCGGGCCTCTTTGGCGGCCTCCCCGACCTCGTTCGCGTCGAAGCCCGAGACTGCACCGACTTTCCACGTCAGCCCGTCGCGTTCGACCGTCTCGAAGTCCGCGAGTCGGGAGCGCAGTACCTCGGACTTGAGGTCTGCGAGTTCGGACTCCAGTTCTTCGCGGGCGGCGGCGGTGTTGGCGGCCGACTCACCCAGTGCATCGAGATTCGTGCCGAGCGCTCGGGCGGCCTCGTAGGCGGACCCGCGGACCGCGGCGCGCCGGTCGATGGCCGAGGCGCCGACCGCGAACTCGACGCGAGTGAGCCCTTCTCCGGGGTTCGACCGGTCGAGCACCTCGACCGGCCCGATTTCGACGGTGTTCGAGACGTGCGTGCCGCCGCAGGCCGCCCAGTCCCAGCCGTCGATAGAGACGACTCGGACGGTTTCGGACTCGGAGAAGACGCCTTCCTCGGTCTTGACGTTGAACGCGATTTCCTCGCGGTCGCCGGCCTCCGCGACGGGAATCTCCTCCCACGACACCTCGCGGCTGTCCCACACCGCCCGGTTGACGAGGCGCTCCAGTTCGACGAGCGCGTCGTCGTCGACCTCGGTCGAGGTCTCGAAGTCGACGCGGACCTTTTCGGGGGAGATGTCGAACCCCCCGTAGCCGAGGTCGTCGAAGATGCGGCGACCCGCGCCGTAGAGGACGTGACTGGCAGTGTGCGCCCGCATGCAGTACGTCCGGAAGTCGTCGTCGACGACGCCAGTCACCTCGTCGCCAGCGGCGAAGTCGGGGTCGGCCGCGAGGTCGTGGACGACCGCGCCGTCGGCGTCCGTGCGGACGTGTTCGACGTCGACGCCGCCGAGAACGCCCCGGTCGGCGGGCTGGCCGCCGCCTTCTGGGTAGAAGTACGTCTCGTCGAGGACGACCGACCGACCGTCGACGCGCGTCACCGTCGCGTCGAACGCCCGGACCGTCGGGGAGTCGGGTGCGAGTGAGTCGGACATATGCGCGTCGAGACGCCCGACCGAGAAAAATCGTGCTACTCGTCGACGAGGGTCACGTCGAGGCGCTCTTCGAGGGCGCGGATGGCCGACCCCCCGACGTTCGCCCGCGTGGCGCGGCCCTGCTCGATGGCGAGCAGTTGCTTCTCGTCGAGGTCGAGTTCGTCCGCGAGTTCGGCGAGCTGGAGCCCGGCGTCCTGCCGGGCGGATTCGACGACGCCGCCGTAGCCGGAGACGAGGTAGGGGAGTCGGTCTTTCTCGTAGTTCGTCCCTTTTTCCTCCCAGTGTTTGGAGTCGCCTTTCGCGCTGTCGTACAGTTTGGCGGTGCGCTGGGCGGCGCGCTTCTTGCGGTTCCCCGAAGAACCGTCGCGAGAGGCGTCGCTCGACCCGCTTTTTCGGTCCGCGTGGCGGTTCTCGCCGTGCGGCGCGCAGTCCGGACAGACCAACAGGTCCGCGCCGGCCACGTTCGCACGCCGGAGCTTCGCGGTGCTTCGGCCGCAGAGTTCGCAACTGTCGCCGTCGCCGCCGCCACCGCCCCGGTTCGTCGAGTACTTGGCCATGCCGCGTGTTACTCGTTCGACCCTTTTAAACTCGCGGCACGGGGATGCGGCCGAGACCGAGGTCGACGGTTGCACGGCTGCTGGCCGGTGAACACCGAAAAAACCCAGAGAGACGAACCTCTCTGGGATGTAGTTTCGTGGAAGGATTGTGCGTGGGTGATGTCCGTGTAGGGACGTCACCTGCATCATTCGGCGGCTTCGCCGCCTCATTGCGGACTGTGAGTCCGCACATGCGATGCGTGGGACCGGATTTGAACCGGCGGACCTCTACAGGACAGCGCCCTCAACGCTGCGCCGTTGGCCTGGCTTGGCTACCCACGCTCGCTGTGTCTTGCTGCACTCTCCGTTACCCCGCGGTAATTTAAATGACTTTCCTTTCGCCTCGGCAATGTCGGGCGTTTGCAGGCGTCGCACCGCGGTCGGGCGACCGAACGATTTTGGCCTCGCGGCCCCGGAGTACGCCCATGGAGTTCCGAGCACGCGACCACGTCCGCGGACTGACCGCTCTCCTCTCGGTGCTGTCGCTCGCGCTCGTCTTCGGCGCGGCGCTCGGGGCGATTCCCCGCGCCGCGATTCCGACCGCGCCGGCGGCCGCGCTGAACGCGATTCCACACGTCAACGCGGTCATCAGCACCGTCGCCATCGTCACCATCCTCGCCGGCGTCCGGTTCGTCCGGCGCGGCGACATCAAGCGCCACCGGCGCATGATGCTCGCCTCGTTCCTCCTGTTTGCGACGTTCCTCGTCCTCTATCTCTACAAGGTCGTCGTTCAGGGGACCGCCGAGTTCCCCGGCCCCGACGCAGTCTACCAGTTCGTCTACCTCCCGACGCTGGCGGTTCACATCCTCCTGGCCGTCGTCTGCGTCCCGGTCGTCTACTACGCCCTGCTGTTGGCGCTGACGCGACCGATAACCGAAGTTTTCGGCACCGAACACGCCCGGTTCGGCCGCGTCGCCGCGTCGCTGTGGCTCGTCTCGTTCGTCCTCGGAAACGTCGTCTACGTCCTCCTCTACGTCATCTACTGAGGAGGGACGCGAGCGCCGTCGCTCGGGCGTTCGAAGGGAGTACCCGTCCGACGCCCGCTGCGGGGCGCGCGGCCCGAGTGCCGCTGGTTCGGACGGGCGGTAGTACGTGGTGCGACCGGCAGGTCACAGAGACGGGGCGTGCGAGCCCTCCCGCGGCGTCCGCCCCGTCGATTCGCACTCCGTACTCCGCTCGCATCCCGGTCCTCGGCGAGTCGGAGTACGGTTCGAACGACGGGCACGAGAGAAAAGAAAGGCCGCGTTGATTATGCTATCGCGGCTCTCGGTGACTGTCTTCTGTGGCGATAGGTCAGCTGGGTCGGACGGGAGTCGGTGAGACTCAGTCGCTCAGCGGCGCTTCGGCGCCGACGACGGGGCGGCTCACGTCGCGGTCGGTCTCCTCGCCGTCGATGTCGTAGGGGTACTCGCCGGTGACACAGCCGAGACAGAGGTCGCTTTGGGACTTTTCGAGCACTTCGGCCACGGAGTCGATAGAGAGGTAGCCGAGGCTGTCGGCGTCGATGGTGTCGCGGACCTCCTCGACTGACTTGTCCGAGGCGATAAGCTCCTCGCGGGTGGCCATGTTGATGCCCATGTAACAGGGCGCGACGATGGGCGGCGCGCCGATTCGCATGTGGACCTCGGTCGCGCCGGCGTCGTACAAGAGTTGCACGAGCTGGTTCGAGGTCGTCCCGCGGACGATGCTGTCGTCGATGAGCGTCACGGACTTCCCCTCGACGGTGCTCTTGATGGGGTTGAGCTTCAGGCGCACGGCGCGCTCGCGCTCGTCTTGGGTCGGCATGATGAACGTCCGGCCGACGTAGCGGTTCTTCATCAGCCCCTCGGCGAACTCGACGGTCGCGTCGTCTTCCTGTGCGGCCTCGGCGTAGCCGGAGGCGAAGGCGCGACCCGAGTCGGGCACGGGCATGACCACGTCGGTGTCGACGCCGTTTTCGTCCCAGAGCTTCCGGCCGAGTCCCCGGCGGGCCTCGTAGACGAGCGTGTCGTTCATCACGGAGTCCGGGCGGGCGAAGTAGATGTGCTCGAAAAAGCAGTGGGCCGTGTTGTCGCGTTCGACCAGTTGATACGAGTCGAAGCCGGAGCCGTCGGGTTCGAGGACGACGAGTTCGCCCGGTTTCACGTCGCGGACGAGTTCGCCGTCGAGCGTGTCGATGGCGGCAGACTCGGAGGCGAGCACGTAGCCGTCGTCGACTTTCCCGATGCAGAGCGGGCGGTTCCCCTCGGGGTCGCGCACGCCGAGGACCGTCTCGTCGTGCATGATTGTGAGCGCGTACGAGCCGTGAATGCGCTCCATCGTTCGCTTGACGGCGCGGACGAGGTCCTCCTCGAGGAGGTTGCGCGCGAGGTCGTGGGCGATGACCTCGGTGTCGCCGGTGGAGGTGAAGGCGTGGCCGAAGTTCTCCAGTTCGTCGCGGAGTTCGTCGGCGTTGACGAGGTTGCCGTTGTGCGCGAGGCCGAGCGACCCCGACTTGAACGAGACGGCGAACGGCTGGGCACACGACTTCGACACGTCGCCCGCAGTGGGGTAGCGGACGTGGCCGATGCCCGCCTCGCCCTTCAGACCGTCGAGGTCGTCGGCACCGAACGCGTCGCCGACGAGCCCCATCTGGACGTGACTGTGCTGTTGGAACCCGTCGTGGGTGACGATGCCTGCGGACTCTTGGCCCCGGTGCTGGAGGGCGTACAGCGAGTAGTACAGGGGTCGTGCGGCGTCTCGACCGCCGAGTGCGACGCCGACGACACCGCACTTCTCGGTCGGTCCGCCGATGTGGTGGTGGGAGTCGTCCCGCCCAGTTACCATGGAAGATGATAGAGAGTCGAGGGGGTAAAAAACCCGTCCTTATGCAGTAACCACGGGGTCTCAAACCGATAAATACCCACGTTAGTGCATATGTTTGCGGAGAGGGGCGGCGACTACGAGCCGGCGCGTAACCCGACGAGAACGGAAGCGGCGCACCCGTGGCTGGCCTCGTCGGCCGCGGCGACAGCGTCGGCTCGGGGCGGTAGCGGTTGTCAGGGAAGTGGTGAGAACTGCACGCAGGTCGGGAGTGGGACGCCGTACTCGGTGCTAGCGAGTGTCACGGAGTCGGAAACGAACCGGGAGTCAGGAACGCGGGTTCGTTCTCGCCGCAGACGGCGAGAGAGAAGACAGAGACGGTCGGAGACCGTCGAGAGTCGTTAGTTGTCGCCGGACTTCGACTGCCAGGCGTAGCTCCGACGCTTCTTCGACTTACCGAAGCCGCAAGACGAGCAGACCTTCTTCTTCACGTGGTAGGACTTCTCGCCGCAGCGACGGCACTTGACGTGCGTCGTCTTGTTCTTCTTTCCTTGGCTGGGGGTTCCTGCACCCGTCATGCTTTGATGGTGACGACGTTATCGCCGCGTATAATGGTTGTGTCTTGGACTTGCTCGAGTTCGATATCCCCGGGCACGGTGTCTTCGTCCAGCGCTTCTTCGAGTACGACGTTCATGTGCTGGTCGTAACCAGCGAGGACGCCGAAGTACGCGTTTCCGTCCTTGAGGAGAACCGTCACCGGCTCGTCGAGTGACGCTTCGAGGACGTCGAGAGGTCGGCCGCTCATGCATCAAATCCGTCTCGTAGTTGTCTTAAATGTGCCGGACCGACAGTGCGGAGTCGCGTCGAATCCGACCGTCCGGGTCGAAATCGTCGTCGAACGGGGAGAATCCTCGCCTCACGTGAGATGTTCTCTCACGACCTCGGGCGTGCGGGCGCGATGAACCCACGTAGTTTTTAGTACCCCCGTGAGTAGAACTCAGTACCAGAAACCCGCGGGTAAGTGCGGGCGCGCCCAAATCGACCGGTTCGGGCCGTCTCGTACGCGGGGTCATTCGACCGACGAGCTGCAAGACGCCGGGGCCGGTGGCCCCCAGACACCCGTCTTTCCGTGAGCACCTTCGCCACATCGTGGCTTTCGATGCTCGGAATATCGAGACACACAAACCATGGAAATCGAAATCGCAACCATAGGCGGATACGAAGAAGTCGGCCGTCAGATGACGGCTGTCCGTGCCGGAGACGATGTCGTCGTCTTCGACATGGGTCTCAACCTGTCGCAGGTCCTCATCCACGACAACGTCGAGACCGAAAAGATGCACAGCCTCGACCTCATCGACATGGGCGCTATCCCGGACGACCGGGTCATGAGCGACCTCGAAGGAGACGTGCAGGCCATCGTCCCCACGCACGGCCACCTCGACCACATCGGGGCCATCTCCAAGCTCGCCCACCGCTACGACGCCCCCGTCGTCGCCACGCCCTTCACTATCGAGCTGGTGAAACAGCAGATTGAGGGCGAGAACAAGTTCAACGTCAACAACGACCTCGTCAAGATGGAAGCCGGGTCGACGATGTCCATCGGTGACTCCGGACAGGTCGAACTCGAGTTCGTCCACGTCACTCACTCCATCATCGACGCCATCAACCCGGTCATCCACACGCCCGAGGGCGCAATCGTCTACGGCCTCGACAAGCGCATGGACCACTCGCCGGTCCTCGAAGACCCCATCGACATGAAGCGCTTCCGCGAAATCGGCCGCGAGGGTAACGGCGTGCTCGCGTACATCGAAGACTGTACGAACGCCGGCCGGAAGGGCCGAACGCCCTCCGAGTCCGTCGCGCGCCGCCACCTCAAAGACGTGATGACCTCCGTCGAGGACTACGACGGCGGCATCGTCGCGACGACGTTCTCGTCGCACATCTCCCGGGTCTCCTCGCTCGTCGAGTTCGCCAAGGACATCGGCCGCCAGCCGGTCCTCCTCGGCCGCTCGATGGAGAAGTACTCCGGCACGGCCGAGCGCCTCGGCTTCGTCGACCTCCCCGACGACCTCGGGATGTACGGCCACCGCAAGTCCGTCGACCGCACCTTCAAGCGAATCATGAAGGAGGGCAAGGAGAACTACCTGCCCATCGTCACGGGCCACCAGGGCGAGCCGCGCGCGATGCTCACCCGCATGGGTCGCGGCGAGACGCCGTACGAGATTGACGACGGCGACAAGGTCATCTTCTCGGCGCGGGTCATCCCGGAGCCGACGAACGAGGGCCAGCGCTACCAGTCCGAACGCCTCCTGCGCATGCAGGGCGCCCGCATCTACGACGAGATTCACGTCTCCGGCCACCTCCGAGAGGAGGGCCACTACGAGATGCTCCAGGCGCTCCAGCCCCAGCACGTCATCCCGGCTCACCAGAACCTGAAAGGCTTCGCTCCGTACGTGGACCTCGCGGAGAGTCAGGGCTACGCCCTCGGTCGCGACCTCCACGTCACGCGGAACGGCAACATGATTCAGCTGGTGGAGTGATGACTCCCGACGCGACGGAAAAGCGGGTGCTCGAGGCGATTCGCGAGCGGCGCGAACTCGTCAACGACGCGCTCGACGAGGACGTACCGATGGCCGAGCCCGAACGGCTCTACGAGGCCTCACGGTACCTCCTGAAAGCCGGCGGCAAACGCCTCCGGCCGACCGTCTCCCTCCTGACCGCGGAGTCCCTCGCGGACGTCGAACCGATGTCGGAGGACTACCGGGCGTTCCCGACGCTCGCGGGCGACCCCATCGACGTGATGGTCGCCGCCGTGAGCATCGAGGTCATCCAGTCGTTCACGCTCATCCACGACGACATCATGGACGACGACGACCTCCGTCGCGGCGTCCCGGCGGTCCACAAGGAGTACGACAACTCGACCGCCATCCTCGCCGGCGACACGCTGTACGCCAAGGCGTTCGAACTCCTGACGAAGACGGGCGCGGACCCCGCCGACGGCCTCGAAGCCGTCCGCCGGCTCGCGACCACCTGCACGCAGATTTGCGAGGGGCAGGCGCTCGACATCGAGTTCGAGCGCCGCACCGAGGTGCTCCCCGACGAGTACCTCCAGATGGTCGAACTGAAGACGGCGGTGCTCTACGGGACCGCGGCCGCCGTTCCGGCGGTCGTCATGGGCGCTGACGACGAGGTCGTCGAGGCGCTCTACCAGTACGGCATCGCGTCCGGCAGCGCGTTCCAGATTCAAGACGACGTGCTCGACTTGACCGTGCCGTCGGACCAGCTCGGCAAACAGCGCGGCTCGGACCTCGTGGAGAACAAAGAGACCATCATCTCGCTTCACGCCCGCCAGCAGGGCATCGACGTGGACGACCTCGTCGACGCCGAGACGGCCGAGGAACTCACCGAAGACGCCGTCGAAGCCGCCGTCGCCGAACTGAACGAGGCGGGCAGCATCGACTACGCCCGCGAGATGGCCGAAGACCTCACCGAACAGGCCAAGTCGCGGCTCGATGTCCTCCCGGACAACGAGGCCCGCGACCTGCTGTGCGACATCGCGGACTACCTCATCACCCGCGGCTACTGAGCGCGCGGCGCACCCCGCGCCCACCGCGAGCCGCAGTCGTGCGGCTTTTCTTTCGACCGTCCGCCACCGAGCCCCGCCGCAACTCATATCTACTCTGAAATGCTAACATATACCGTACCCCTGCCCGCGCGAGGACCCTTCCCCGCAATCCGGGCCTGTTTTTAGGCGCGCCGCGGAAGCGAACGGTAATGGACGACGAGCTTCGAGAACGCATCGAGCGAGAGGCCGAGAAGCACGCGCTTCTCAACGCGGTGAAACACGACAGCGACGCCGACGTGGGCGCGATTATGGGCCCGCTGATGGGCGAGAACCCCGACTTCCGCCAGCACGGCGGCGAGATTCCGGGCCTTATCGGCCCCGTCGTCGCCGAGGTCAACCGGCTGTCGGCGGGCGAAAAGCGCGAGCGACTCGAAGACCTCGCGCCCGAGGAACTCGCCGAGATGGAAGCCGAGGAGGAAGCGGACGACTCGCTGCTCCCCGACCTTCCGAACGTCGAGGCGTACGACGAGGTCCGCATGCGCGCCGCGCCGAACCCCAACGGCCCGTGGCATCTCGGCCACGCCCGCATGCCCGCGGTCATCGGGACGTACAAGGAGATGTACGACGGCTCCTTTATCGTCCGGTTCGACGACACCGACCCGGAAACGAAGCGACCGGACCTGACGGCGTACGACGCCATCCTCGACGATATCGACTACCTCGGGTTCGAGCCCGACGACGTGATTCGCGCCTCCGACCGGGTGGAGACGTACTACGATTACGCCCGCGAACTCATCGAGATGGGCGGCGCGTACACCTGCTCGTGTTCGGGCGAGACGTTCTCGAACCTGAAGAACGACGGGAAGCCGTGTCCGCACCGCGACAAGGACCCCGAGACGACCCGCGAGGAGTTCGAGGACATGGTCGCAGGCGAGTACAGTTCGGGCGAGATGGTCCTCCGCGTCAAGACCGACATCGAACACAAGAACCCCGCGCTGCGCGACTGGGTCGCCTTCCGCATGATAGACACGCCGCACCCCCGCGAGGAGGCGGCCGACTACCGCGCGTGGCCGATGCTCGACTTCCAGTCCGGCGTCGACGACCACCTCACGGGCGTCACCCACATCATCCGCGGTATCGACCTCCAAGACTCCGCGAAGCGCCAGCAGTTCGTCTACGACTACTTCGGCTGGGACTACCCCGAAGTCGTCCACTGGGGCCACGTGCAGGTCGACGCCTACGACGTGAAGATGTCCACGTCGAGCATCAAGGAGCTCATCGACGCGGGCGAGGTCGAAGGCTGGGACGACCCGCGCGTGCCGACCATCAAGAGCCTCCGCCGCCGCGGCATCCGCGGGCAGGCCATCGTGGACGCGATGGTCGGCCTCGGCACCTCCACCTCGAACGTCGACCTCTCGATGTCGACGGTGTACGCGAACAACCGCGACCTCGTCGACGACGACACGGACCGGTACTTCCTCGTTCGGGACGGGGAGGCGTTCGCCGTCGAGGGCGGCCCCGACAGCGCCCACCCGCCGCTCCACCCGAGTTTCGAGGAGCGCGGCACCCGCGACATCCCCGTCGGCGGCAGCGTCCTCGTCGAATCGGGCGACGTGCCCGCCGAGGGCGAGCGCGTCTGGCTGAAGGGCTTCGGCGCGGTCCGCCGCGAGGGCGACTCGCTCGTCGCCACCGGCGACGACCTCGACGTGGTCCGCGAGGGCGACGTGGCCGTGATTCACTGGGCACCGACCGACGGCGTCCCGGTCCGCATGCGCACCATGGACGGCGACGTGACGGGCGTCGCTGAACCCGACTTCGGTGACGTGCCCGAAGACGAACTCGTCCAGTTCGAGCGCGTCGGCTTCGTCCGCGTGGACGACCGCGGCGACGACGAGACGGTCGTCTACTTCGCGCACAAGTAGGTCGAGCGACGGACAGTCGCTTTCGACACGAACACTCGTTTTACCCACCCCCGCCTAAGGAGCCGTATGACCCTCCTCGACCTCACCCGCCGCGTCGAAACAGGGATGCCGACGTACCCCGGCGACCCGCCGGTCGCAGTCGAGTCGCACGCCGACTTCGAGGCCGACGGCTACCGCGTCTCGCGGCTCGAACTCGGGACGCACACCGGAACCCACGTCGATGCGCCCGCGCACACCGAACCGGACGGCGCGACGCTCGACGACTTCCCGGTCGACGACCTCCGGTTCACCGCTCGCGCAATCGACTGTCGAGACGCGGGGCCCCGCGGTCGAATCGGCCCGGGCGCGATTCCCGAACGCCTCGAACCGCGCGTGGACTTTCTCGTGTTCCGAACCGGCTGGGAGGACGAATGGGGGACCGAACGCATGACCGACCACCCGGCGCTCGCGCCCGAGACGGCGCGCGCCTGCGCGGACCGGGGGCTCTCTGTCGGCATCGACGCGCTCAGTCCGGACCCGTCCGGTGGCGACGGCGTGCCTGCCCACCACGCGATTCTCGGGACGGGGCTCCTCATCGTCGAGAACCTTTGCGGGTTGGACGCGCTCCCGACCGACCGGACGTTCGACCTGTACGTCATGCCGCTTCGGGTGGACGCCGACGGCGCGCCCGCCCGGGTCGTCGCCGACGCGGAGACGGGGCTGATTCGGCGGCGAGACGAGCGGTGAGTTGTCGGGAACGCGAAACCGGTCTGCGCTCAGAGCACCACAGTCAGGACGAACCCGACGAGCATCGAGAACGTCAACAGCGCCTGCACCGCCGCGGTGGCGAGGACGCCGACGGTGGCGACGAGGGCGCGCCGACCGCTTTCTTCCGCGTCCTGATGGTCGAGGTATTCGAGGGCGAAGACGGTGCCCGCGACGCCGACGAAGATGCCGAGCGGGCCGATGAGGAACATGAGCAGGAAGCCGACGACGCCGGCGACGATCGAGGTTCGGGTCGACGCGCCGCCGAACCGCGCGGCGACCATCCCGCCGGCGTAGTCGGTGACGAGCGCGACGAGGCCGACGAGAGTGAGCCCGACGAACGCGATGGGACCGGGCTCCGAGAAGCCGGTCGACACCCAGTAGACGACCACGCCGACTACGGAGAGGAGCGCGCCGGGGAGAAGCGGAAGCACGCTCCCGACGACGCCGAGGACCAAGAGGGCGAGCGCGACCCAGAGGAACACGTCCATACCGGGGTGGTTCGGGCCGGGGGCTATTCACCCCACCGAGTGGGCGCGTGAGGACGTGGGGGTAGGTCGAGGCCGCGGGGCGTGAGTAGAGGGCGGTTCGCGCGCCGCGCCGCCGGAGCGCCGCCCGTTCGGGGGATAGTTTATTGCCTCTACCGGAATATGTCACTAGGAGTCATGGCTATCGACCCGCAGTTCGAGACAAACAGGGAGAAGGTCGGCGAGGAAAACGGCGTGGCCGTCTGGGGGCCGGTCGACCCGCCGGAGAAACACGGTATCCACGGCACGCACGTCGCGGTGGACTTCGACATCTGTCTCGCCGACGGGGCCTGTCTGGAGGACTGCCCCGTCGACGTGTTCACGTGGGTCGACACGCCGGGGCACCCGGAGTCCGACATCAAGGCCGAACCGACCCACGAAGACCAGTGTATCGACTGCATGCTCTGTGTCGACGTCTGCCCGGTCGACGCCATCGACGTCGACCCCGGGCGAGCGGGACGTATCTGAGGGAAGAAACCCCGGTTTTTTGCGGGCGGTGACGCCGACAGCGACCTCCGTGAGCGGCGCAGACGTTCCAATCACCTAGCACAAAAGATTATTATGAATATGAGCTAGCATTAACTGGAGAGTGTTCTCAATGCACATGGTGGTACTTACCAAAGGCGTGCCCGACTTCCGGGAGGGCCAGGTATCGTTCGACGAGGACGGGCATCTCGAACGGGGGAAGACGCCCACAGTGATGAATCCGAACGACCGCTTCGCGCTGGAGGCGGCGCTCCAGACGCGGGTTCGACACGGCGGGCGAGTGAGCGTGATGAGCATGGGGCCGCCGGGGTACAAGGAGGTGTTACGGGAGGCGATGGAGACGGTGTACGCCGACGACCTCCACCTCGTCTCGGACCGCGAGATGGCGGCCGCCGACACGTGGGCGACGGCCATCACGCTCAGCGCGGGCATCGAGACGCTCGGCGAGCCGGACGTGGTGTTCGCCGGGTTCAAGACCGCGGACGGGGAGACGGGCCACACCGGCCCGCAGACGAACTGGTGTCTCGACATGCCGCTCGTCACGCACGTCATCTCCCTCGATATCGACGAGGAGGCGGGGACCCTGCGCGCCAAGCGGCTGGTCGAAGGCGACATCGAGGAGATAGAGACCGTCGAGACGGAGCTTCCGGCGTTCGTCGTCGCGGACCCCGAGTTCGAGCCGTCGTATCGGACGGCGGGCGAGCGCCTGACGCTGAAGGACCTGCGCGAGGAGACCCGAGCGCGCGCCGAGAACTACGAGGAGCACCTGACGGTGCGGGACCACGCCGACATCAACGTCGACCCGGACTACATCGGCCTCGACGGCTCGCCGACCATCGTCTCGTCGGTGGACCCGATTCCGAAAGCGCCGGCCGAGCGGGAGGCCACGATGGTCGACCCCGACGACGCGGGTGCCATGCAGGACGTGCTGACCGCGATGCAGTCGGCGGTGGGTGACGGCGACGGGGACGCCGCGGCCGCGGGGGGTGACTGAGCGTGACCGACTTCGACCCCGGCGACTACGAGATTTCGGAGCTCGGCCCGGCCATCAAGGACATCGACGACCTCGGCGAGTTAGAGGAGATTCTGCAGGCCGAACACCGCGGGCAGAACCGCGCGCCGGCCGTCGCGCTCATCGAGAGCCGCATCGAGAAGTTCTCCGAGGACGACGAAGAGCCGGCCGACGCCGACGGACTGGACCTCGCGTCGATGAGCACCGCGGAGGTCGGAAACGCCCTCCAGAGCGTCGAGGAGGTCTCGGAGCTCGAATCGCTCCTCGAACGCGAGGAGGCGGGCGAGAACCGCGACCCGGTGAAGCGACTCATCAGAAACCGCATCGACTCGGTGAAGGGAAGCGACGAGGAGGACACGGAAATCGAGGTTGACGACCGGACGCCCGAAGAGCGCCACCCGGACCTCGACCACCCGACCCGCGACAAGCGTCACGTCCGGTCGCTCCACGGGGGAACCTACCGCGACATGTGGGTCTACTGCGAGACGCAGGCGGGCGAACTCGTGGACGTATCCAAGGAGATGCTCGGGAAGGCCCGCGAACTGATGGACACCTACAACGACGACTACACTACCGACGAGCGGGTCGTCGCGGTGCTCATCGGCGCCGACGTGTCGAAGCACGTCGAGGACGTCATCGCCTACGGCGCGGACGTGGTCGTCGTCCGCGAGGACGCCCGACTCGAACGCTTCCAGCACAAGCCGTACACCGAGATATTCTGCGACATGGCCCGCGCGGGAGCCACCCACCAGAACTTCGAGGTCACGGACGGCCGCGACGAGCCGTGGCGCGACTACGACAAGCCGCGGTACGTGCTGTTCCCGGCGACCAACAACGGCCGGGACCTCTCGGCGCTCGTACAGGCCGAACTCGACTCCGGCCTCGCCAGCGACTGCTCGGGGCTCTACATCACGGAGGAGGTCATCTCGAACCCGGTCAAGACCGGCGTCGCCGGCGAGAAAAAGGAGTTCCAGCGCGTCCTGCACATGAAGCGCCCGGACTTCTCCGGCTTCGAGTACTCGACCATCCTCTGTATCGACAACCCGACGCGGGAGTTCCACCCGCAGGGCGCGTCGGTCATCCCGGGGAGCTTCGACGTGCCCGAACCGGACCACGAGCGCGAGGGTCTCGTGGTCGAACACGACGCCCCGCTCGACGACGACTGGTTCCGCGTCACCGTCACCGACTACGACCGACTGGACGAGGGTATCGACCTGACCGGCCACGAGGTCATCGTCGCGGTCGGCCGCGGCATCGGTGACGACCCGACGAAGGGCATCGAACTCGCCTTGGACCTCGCCGACCAGTTCGAGGACGCCGAAGTGGGGGTCACCCGCGGCATCGTCACGGGGTCGTTCAACTTCGACGGCCACGTCGAACAGTACACCCACGAGGACAGACAGATAGGCGAGACGGGACAGGTCGTCGCGCCGAAACTCTACGTCGCGGCGGGCATCTCCGGGGCGGTCCAGCACAAGGTCGGTATGGACGAGTCCGACACCATCGTCGCCGTCAACACCGACCCCGACGCCCGCATCCGCGACTTCTCGGACTACTTCATCGAGGGCGACCTGTTCGAGGTGTTGCCGAGGCTGACGACGGCACTCAAGGAGGGCCGGTTCGAGGCGGCGGTGGCGAGCGACGGGGGGCGCGCGGCATCGACGCCGCCGGCCGGAACGCCCGACGATGGCGCTGGCGCTGGCGCGGCCGCGGACGACCGGGGTGAGTCGCGATGAGCGACTACGAACACTACGAGGCGCTCGTCGTCGGGGCGGGACCCGGCGGCGCGGCGGCGGCCGCGACGTTCGCCAACTACGGCATCGAGACGCTCGTCCTCGAACGCGGCGTCGAGGCCGGGTCGAAGAACGTCTCGGGCGGGCTCATCTACGCCGAGGAGTCCGCGCCGTACACCATCGACGACCTCTTTCCGGGCTTCCGCGAGGCGGCCGCCGAGCGGCCCATCACGAAGTACCGCATCCACAACATCGCCGGCGACAAGGTGGAGTCGTTCGACCTCACGGACCTCCACGAACACGACACCGAGTGGTCCGACTCGGTCCTCCGGGGGAAGATGGACTCGTGGCTCGAAGCCCGCGTCCACGAGCGGACCCGCGAGACCGGCGGCGGCCTCCTGACGGGCGTCCACGTCAACGGCCTGCTCCGCGAGGAGGGCCGCATCGTCGGCGTCACGCTGGACGAACTCGACCCGATAACCGCCGATATCATCGTCGCGGCCGACGGGGTGAACTCCGAACTCGCCCGCGACGCGGGCCTGATGGACTGGGACGAACCCGACGAGTGGTTCCAAGGCGTCAAGGCCGTCGTCGACATGCCGGAAGACGCCATCGCCGACCGGTTCGACGTGGCCGACGACGAGGGCGCGGCCCACCTGTTCTCGGGCGACCTGTTCGAGGGCGTCCGCGGCGGCGGCTTCCTCTACACGAACCGCGACACGCTGTCGCTCGGGACGGTGTTCCACCTCGACAGCCTCGTCGCGGAACAGGCCGAACCGCACGAGCTACTGGACGGGCTCTTGACCCATCCGTTGCTCGCGCAGTGGCTCGGGGACGACTACACCGAACTGGAGTACAGCGCGAAGCTCGTGCCCGACTCGAAGAAGGTCGCCCTGCGCGAACCGCACTTCGGCCGCCTGCTCCTCGTCGGCGACGCGGCCGGCCAGATGCAGGCGCAGGGGCCCATCATCAAGGGCATGAACCACGCCGTCACCGCCGGGGCGCTCGCGGCGGAGTCGTACGCGCAGGCCAAGTCGCGCAACGAACCGGAGAAGGCGGGGACGCGCTACGCCCGCAAACTCCGGAGCGAGGGCGTGATGAAGAAGCTCCGGCCTCGCGGCTACGAACTGCTCCGCGGCGTCGCCGAGGACGACGGCGTGACCGACGTGGTCGACACCGTGCTCACCTCGGCGGTCGGACGCGCCGGCATCCGTGCGCTTTCGGGGCGGCTCGAACGCCTCTACAACGTCCCGACGCTGTCGGCGCTGATGCCGGACACGCGGACGCCCTACGTCACGCTCCCGACGGTCATCGCCGAGGAGTTGGGGACGCGGGTCCGCGAGACGAGTTCGGTGACGCCGCCGGACCTCGAAGCCCGCATCGGCGGGCTGACCTACGACACCGACATCGGCAGCCCGCACATCACGCTTCGCGACGAGTCCTACGAGGCGAGCGGGGCCGCGGTGGCGGCCTGCCCGGTCTCGGCGGTCGATTTCGGCGGCGGCTGTTACCGCGAGGAGGTCGTCCGCACCAACGGCTCCGAGGAGCGCGTCGTCAGCCTCGACACCCAACCCTGCGTCGAGTGCGGCACCTGCGCCGTCGTCGCCGACACCGACTGGAGCCACCCGCGCGGCGACAAGGGCGTCGAGTTCAAGTGGGGGTGACGGGGGTGCGAAGATGAGCGGCGACGCGGCCCACCCTGAATCCCGCCCCGGCTCCCGCCCCGTCGCTGACGGCCGCGGGGCCGCGGAGCGCCACCCCGAAGACGTTCGATTCGGCGAGCGCGCCAGAGCCCTCGCCGCCGAGGCGCGGGAGGCGCGAGAGTCGTTCGACCCCCCGCCGTCGTCGGCCGCGGACCGGTGCGCGCTCGAATGCGCCCGCGACGGCGTCGGCCCGGCGGTCTCGCTCTACATCCGCGCGCGGACGGGCGACCGGCAGGTCTCGTTTACCGGCGAGGAGTTCGAACTGCTCCACCGGGCGATGAACGACTGGCTCGCCATGTACGCGCGATGCTACGGCGTCGACCTCGACGCGGACTTCACGGTTCGGGAGGCCGCCGAAGTCCTGCTCCGAACCCACGACGTGGTCGACACCGCCCAACTGCTGACCTGCGTCCCCGAGCGGCGCTGAGGGGACCCACAGCTCCCTCACCCTACCCGTTGGCGGGGCCGACTGTCGTCAGGTCCGGCACGAACAACAATTATAAATCATGAGTGTGATTGTGTACCATGGAAGTAACTGACAGTCTCAACTTCGGACACAAAGACCGCAAAGACATCTACGAGTACATCGAGCGTCACGGGACCGTCCGCGAGGACGAGGTGCGGCGGGCGCTCAACTTCGAGCCGGCGGCGCTGGGGGCGCACTTGACCGTCCTGCGGCGGGACGGCTACATCCGAAAGGTCGGCAACCACGTCGAGGTGGCCTACGCGCCCGGCGAGGCGGAGACGGTCGAACTCGGTGACCTCGACGTGACGATTCGGATGGCCCAGAACGTCGACTTAGAGAGCCTCGTCGACGCCATTCACGAGGTCGCAGACGAGGGCCGGTACATCGAGGCCGAGACGGTCGCGGACCTGCTGGACCACGAGGAAGTCGTCCTCCGACACAACGAGGTCAGTTCCCGGATGGTGTTCGTCGCCACGGTCGGCGACGAACTCGCCGGTTGGGTCCACCTCGACCTGCCCGAGGCGGAGAAACTGAGCCACACCGCCGTCCTGACCGTCGGCACGCGCCCGGAGTTCCGCGGCCACGGCATCGGGAGCAAACTCCTCGACCGCGGCGTCGACTGGGCGCGCGAGCGCGGCTTCGAGAAGCTCTACAACAGCGTCCCGGCGACCAACGAGGAGGCAATCGCGTTCCTCGAAGGCCACGGCTGGGAGACCGAAGCCGTCCGCGACGCCCACTACAAGATAGACGGCGACTACGTCGACGAAGTGATGATGGCCGTCTCGCTCCGGTGAGCGCGGATTCGCTCCGTCTCCGACCCTGATTTTCTGCGCGTCGTCGCGCTTGCCAGCGACGCGTCGGCTTCGCGGGTCTCGCCCACGACCGGTCGCGCCACGGCCCGTCGCGCTACGACCAGTCGTCTTCGGCCCCGTCGAGGGGTTCGGCGACGACGCCGTCCTGCTGAACGAGCGCCCTCGCGTGGGCCGTACAGACGTTCCTGTCGGCGTCCCACGGCACGTAGAGCCTGACCGCCGCGACGTTCTCGCAGTCGGGTTCGCTGCACTCGGCCATACGGAGAGCGTCGGCACCGGCGACTATCGGTGTGTCGGCGGGCAAGCGACTGAGACTCGGCCGCTCCCCCGGGCGGGTCTCACCGGAATCGCTCGCGTTCCTCGCGGGCCGCGTCGGTGCCGTACTCGTCCACGAGCGGTTCGTAGGCGTCGCCGAGCGCGCGCATCGCGCCCGCGGTCGAGTGAAAGTCGAGCTCGTCCGCGACGGCGTCCCACGGATGCGTCTGGAGGACCTTGCGGACCACCAGTCGCTCCTCTCGGGGCGTGAGCGACGCGCGTTCGGGAGTCGTGAGGTGCGCGAGTCCGAGACGGCGGAACGCGCCGGGCGCGGTCGTGTAGAGCCCCGGGCCGTACGACGCGCCGACGACGACGCGCCACTCGTACTCGGAGAGGTCCGGCGAGAGGGAGCTATCGACGGCGGCGAGGGCGGCCCGCGCCACGTCGGCGTCGAGGTCCGAGAGGGCGTCTCCGAGCACGTCGCCGACGCGGCCGAGGAACCAGTTCGCGTGGCGGTCGCGGAGGTCGCGGCCGGCGGGCGACAGGGGGCGCATCATGAGTGCCGAGTACTCGCCGCTGGTGTCGTTTCTGGTGGTCGAGAGGTGGACCGTGCCGTAGCCGTTGTCGCGCCAAAACGAGAGGAGTTCCGGGGTCGCGCCGAAGCCGACGCCGAGGTAGTCCGCGTCGCTCGCGAACTCGTCGCGTAGCTCCGTGAGGAGCCGCGAACCGAGGCCGGACGACCGGACCGCGTGGTGGGTGGCGATGCGCATCACGCGGTAGCCGACGGGGACGCCCGCCTCCTCGTCGCGGAGTTGGCTCGTGAACACGTCGGGGAGCATGTTCCCGCGGATGCGGCCGCCGTCGTACATCTGCCGGCGGGTGTCGGGGTCGAGACCGCCCTCGCGGGCGAGGAGCGCGACCGAGACGACCCGGCCCTCGTGGGTGAGCGCCCGGAGCGTCAGGTTCGGGGCGTCGAGGAGGCGGGCGAGGTCGTCCGGTTCGGTCCGGTAGTGCGCGAGGACGAGCAGGCCGAACGCCTCGCGGAGCAGGTGTTCGTCAGCCAGCAGGCCGTCGGGCGAAAGCGCCCGGTAAGAGACGGTATCGGGCGTCGCGTCCACGACGAGTTGGTCGACCGGCGGCCGAGCGTCGAGGAGGAGCGCGCGGAACGTCCACGACTCGACGGGGTCGCCGGCGGCGTAGCGAATCGGGTCGTCGAGGCGCGCGTCGGTCACCTCGCGGTCCGCGTCGTCGAGGCGGTCGCGGAAGCGGACGGCGAACCCGCGGCCCGCGCCCTCGTAGCCGCGGACGGTCGTACAGAAGGCGACCGCGGGCGCGGCGAGGAACGATTCGAGGAGCCTGACGGGCAGGGCGGCGGCCTCGTCCACGACGAGCGCGTCGGCGTCGGCCGCCGACGCGCCGGCCTCGGTCGGCGGGACGTAGCGGACGCGACCCCCGTTCTCGGCCGCGATGTCGAAGTCGTCCGCGCCGCCGCCGCGAAGCGCGCCGAGTTCGGAGAGGAGTCGCTCCGCGCGGGCGAACACCTCGGCGGCGTTTCGCTTCCCGGGCGCGGTCACGACCACGTCCGCGCCCTCCGCGGCGAGGCTGCCGGCTGCGAGGCCCGCGGCGCTCGACTTCCCGCGGCCGCGGTCGGCCTCCACGACGACGGCGGTCCCCGGTTCCGTCAGGGCTTCGAGCGCGGCGAGCGCGTCCGACTGGTCGGCGGTGAGGCAGTCCTCGTAGGCGCGCCGCGGGAATCGGCGGTCTTTCTCCGTCGGCACCCGCGGTGGAGCGGCGTCGAAGCTGATTCCCTGTCGGTACGCGCCGTCGCGCTCGACGGTCCCCGAATCGAGGTCGACGAGCGCGACGCCGGGATGGTCCCGGAGCGTCGAGACGAGCCGGCCGCGGAAGCGACCGGTCACGTCCGCGACGGAAAAGGGCGGGACGGCCAGTCGCTCGTCGAACGAGTCGCGGCGGGTCGGCCAGTCGTCGAGAGAGGGGGTAAGCAGGACGAGTAGGCCGCCGCCGTCGACAGCGCCGGCGACGCGGCCGAGCGCGTTCGCCGAGAACTCCTCGTGGGCGTCGAGGACGACGAGCGTCCGGGTCGTCCCGAGGAGCGACGAGGCGCGCTTCGGTTCGACGCGGTGGAAGCGAAACCCCTCCCGGGCGGTGACGAACGTCACCTCGTCGTCGGGCACGTCGGCCCCGCGGACCGCGTCGAAGGCGGCGTCGATGCCGGCGTCCCGGTCGCCGGCGAGGACGAGGAGGCGTCGCTGGTTCGTCGCCAGCGCCTCCTCGCGGCGGGCGGCGGCGAGCGCCTCGACGTCTGGGTCGTCGCCGAGTTCGGTCATGGGGAGGATACGTCGGCGCGGCTATTCACCTCCTTCGGTCGGGTGCGAGCGACCTCGTCCGCCGGTCGGTGAAGCGGCGGTTCCAGTCGGGCGTCACGCCCAGCACATGATGGGTCGAGTGACTAATCAACACGGGTATTTCGACAGTCCCGTCGCCGAGAAATCGGGCGATTCGCGGGTCGTGCGGACGCGTCGCACGGCGCTACGATTTTGAAAGCGCTTTTATGGGGGCCGGAGCAAAGGATGGTTACAGCCTGTCCGGGGTTGATGAACCTCCTCGCCGTAGGGATATCGTTGACCGGTCGCGACCGACCGACCGGTGTGATACCGGCGAGGGAGTCGAGCCCGCGAGCAGGATATAGGTGAACAACAATGGCTGTCTACGTAGACTTCGACGTACCGGCCGACCTCGCTGACAGCGCCGTCGAGGCGCTCGAGGTCGCCCGAGATACTGGTATCGTGAAGAAAGGAACCAACGAAACGACCAAGTCCATCGAGCGGGGCAACGCCCAGCTCGTCCTCATCGCGGAAGACGTTTCCCCCGAGGAAATCGTCATGCACCTGCCCGAACTCGCCGACGAGAAGGGCATTCCGTTCATCTTCGTCGAGACGCAGGACGACATCGGCCACGCCGCCGGCCTCGAAGTCGGCAGTGCCGCGGCCGCCATCGTCGACGCCGGCGACGCGTCCGACGATGTCGAGGACATCGCGACTAAGGTCGAGGACCTTCGATAACCGACCATGAGCGCGGACGAACAAGCCAGCGACTCGACGCCTGCCGAAGTCATCGAAGTCGTTGGAAAGACTGGGATGCACGGCGAGGCCATGCAGGTCAAGTGCCGCATCCGCGAAGGCTCCAACCAGGGCCGTATCATCACGCGAAACGTGCTGGGTCCCGTCCGCGAGGGCGACATCCTCCAGCTCCGCGAGACCCAGCGTGACGCCGACTCCATCGGAGGGCAGTAACAATGGTCGAAAAGCGCACGTGCGACTACAGCGGTGAGGAAATCGAGCCCGGCACGGGCACGATGTACGTCAAGACCGACGGCACCATCCTCCACTTCAAGGACTCGAAGGCCGAGAAGAACTACTTCCTCGGCCGCGAGGCCCGCGACCTCGAGTGGACGGAGGCCGGCCGCCGCGCGAGCGGCAAGTCGGAGGACAACTGATGTCCGACGCTGAGCGCACCTTCGTGATGGTCAAGCCCGACGGCGTCCAGCGCGGCCTCATCGGAGACATCGTCTCCCGCTTCGAGGACCGCGGTCTCAAGATGGTCGCCGGTAAGTTCATGCAAATCGACGAGGAACTCGCCCACGACCACTACGGCGAGCACGAGGGCAAGCCCTTCTTCGAGGGTCTCGTCGACTTCATCACGTCCGGTCCCGTCTTCGCGATGGTCTGGGAAGGTCAGGACGCGACGCGACAGGTCCGCCGCATGATGGGCGAGACGGACCCCGCAGAGTCCGCTCCCGGCACCATCCGCGGCGACTACGGTCTCGACCTCGGCCGGAACGTCATCCACGGCTCCGACCACGAGGACGAGGGCGCGAACGAGCGCGAAATCGCGCTCTTCTTCGACGAGGACGAACTCGTCGACTACGAGCGCGTCGACGAGACCTGGCTCTACGAGTAAGTCTCGTCTCGCGGTTCTCACGCTTTCTTCCGAGAGGAGCGACGGCCACGTCTCCCCTCTCGTCCGCGCTCCAGCCGTCCGACATCGCGTCGTCTGCGACGGGGTGTGCGGAATACTACCAGCAACCACGCGAGGCCAGTCAAGGCCGACCCTCACCGCGGCCTGACCGTCCACCGCGCGGCGAACGACGGTTTTCTCGCCGCCCGGCGAATCGCGTGTCACATGGTCGAGATGGAACTCGTGGCCCTCGCGCTCGCGGCGGCGTTCGCCGTCCGCTGGGGCGCGACCGAACGCGGTGAAGGCCCGCGGCTCTGGGGTCGCGGGTCGTGACGGACGAAAAAGAACGAACGCGAACGCGGCGGTGGGGGCTCAGTCGGCCTGCGGGACGGGCGCGTCGAGGTCGATTTCGCCGGCGTCGAGTTCGGCTTCGACCTCGCGGGCGGCTTTGACCATGTTCTCCATCTTCTGGTAGGCGACCTCGCGGGGGAGGAGCTTCACGCCGCAGTCGGGCGAGACGGTGAGCTTCTCCGGCGGGACGACTTTCAGGCCCTGCTTGATGTTCTCCTTAATCTCCTCGACGCTCTCGACTTCGGCGGTGTGCACGTCCACGACGCCGAGCGCGAGGTCCGGCTCGAACTCGGGGTCGGTGAACACGTCAATCTGCTCGTAGCCGCCGTTGCAGAGTTCCACGTCGAACTCGTCGATGGGGTAGTCGTTGAGTTCGGGGTAGATGCGCGAGTAGTCGCCGTAACAGACGTGGAGGCCGATGCGGACCTCGTCGGGGACGCCCGCGACGATGCGTTCGAGACACTCGCCGACGATGGCGTGGTCGTCCGGCGTCGTCGCCAGCGCGGGCTCGTCGATCTGGATGTAGGTCGCGCCCGCCTCGACGAGCTGTTCGATTTCCTCGTTGACGAGGTCGGCCAGCGCGTACGCGAGGTCGGCCTCTGAGTCGTAGTGCTCGTTGAACGACCAGCTCGCCAGCGTGTACGGGCCCGTGATGGGCACCTTGACGGGCTTGGAAGCCACGTCGCTCGTGAACTCGAACTCGTCGACCAGCCACGGCTCGTCGTACTCGACCTCGCCGACGACCGAGGGCTTGTCGAAGTAGTTGTGGCCCCACACCTTCACCGGGCCGTTGAACTCGTAGCCGGGGATGCGGTGGGCGAAGTACTCGACCATCTCCTCGCGGCGCATCTCGCCGTCGACGACGGTGTCGAGGCCGGAGCGCTCGTGTTCGCGGGTGATGACGCGACAGGCGTCGTCGTGAGCCTCGTGGAGGTGCTCCTGCGTGAACTTGGAGTCGGGGTCCTCCGCGAGGTCGTTGGCGCGGTTGAGCCACTTGGGCTTCGGGTAGGAGCCGACGACGGTGGTGAGCAGGAAGTGCTTGGTGTCGTGGGCTTCGGGGCGGAACTGCTCGCGGTTCTCGGCGTCGCGGCTCATGCTTCCACCTCCAGTTCGTCCTCGGTGGCGGCCGCGAGGGCGGCGAGTTTCTCCGTCGCGCGGTTCTCCGGCAGGTAGAACAGTTCGGTGTTGGAGGTCACGTAGGCGGTGTCGAACGTCTGGCTCTGGACGTTGTCGAGGGTCCACTCGACGCGCTCGCGGACCGTCTCGGGGTCTTCGACCAGCGTGTTCTGGCCGTCGACGAGGCCCAGGGCGATGTCGTCTTTCGTGCCGTACTCGTTGATGTTGTAGAGCGTCTGGTCGCGGTCGCCGGCGACGAAGTCGAAGCCGATGGCGTCGACGTCGGCGTCCATGAGGTGCGCGTAGACCTTCTCGTCGAGCGCGCCCCAGTAGGTGTGGACGACCACGTCGGCGTCGGTCGCGTCGGAGACGGCGGAGATGGCCTCGGGAACGCGCTCGTCGATGTCCTCGCCCGGCGGCGAGAACACGAGCGAGGGTTCGAGGAGGAACAGCGTCTCGTGGTCGGGGAAGGCGTCGACCTCGCCCGCGAGGAGCTCGCTGACGGCGTCGAGGAACTCCGCCTCGTCGCCGTAGTGCTCGTCGGTGGCGAGGTCCGAAAGCGAGTACGGGCCGGGGAGGACCGCCTGCAGCGACTCGTCGCCACCGAGGAGGTCGGCGGTGGCGTCGAGTTCGGCCGCGACGTCGCCGGAGAAGGTGAGTTCGCCGCTGACCTGCGGGTCGCGGTAGAAGTTGTTGTTGTCGTAGTAGCGGACGATGCCGCCGGTCTCGACGTTCTCGTGGACCGTCAGCGGGTGCGCGAGCATGTCGTCCCAGCGGAGTTGCCCCTCGACGACGCGGTCGAGGCCGGCGTCGGTCTGTTCGGAGACGACTTCCTCGCGGGCGCGGTCGTACGCGCCCACGATGTCGCCGCCCTCGTTACCGGAGATGAGGTCGTGTTTTTGGTGGCCCTTGAGGTCCGAAAGCTCCTGTTTCGCCCAATCCGGGAGGGGATACAGTCCCGGTGTCGTCGAGACGAGTTCAGTCATCATCTCTCGCTAAGAAATGACGGTGTATAATATTTCCTGTATCAACATATGCGCATTAGTTATTCCATCGCGAGCACCGTGAGCGTCTCGTAGGGGTACGACTCTTGGACGACGACCTCGTGACCGAAGCCGTTGGCCTCGGCGCGGGCGAGCACCTCGTCGTAGCCGGTGAAGCTACTCACGAGGAGGAAGACCGTGCCGCCGGGTTTGAGCACGCGCCCGACGGTGTCGAGGAAGGGGTCGATGATTTCGCGGCCGTCCTCGCCGCCGGTGAGCGCGACCTCCATCCAGTCGTCGCGCGCGGCTTCGAGGTCCTCGGGGAGGTACGGCGGGTTGAACGCCACCGCGTCGAAGGCGTCGTCGCGGAACGGTTCGACGAGGCTCCCGCGGACGACCTCGAAGCCGCGGTGGCCCTCCTCGCGGAGGGCGGCGGCGCGCTCGGCCGCCTGCCGGCAAGCGTGGGGGTTGAGGTCGCTCGCGACCACGTCCGCGTCGGTCTTCGTCGCGAGCCGTTCTGCGACCCAGCCTGAACCGGTCCCGACTTCGAGGACGCACCCCGAGACGCGCCCGACCGCGGCCTGCGCGAGTAGCCCGGAGTCCTCCGCGGGCTGGTAGACCGAGGTGTTCATCCCGCGGCGCTCGGCGAGGTCGGTCATTCGTCGCCTCCCTCGACGCCGCCGTCGGCCTCGGGGCTCGCCTCGGGTCGCTGGTCCGTGAGCGAAATCGGACCCGAAGGGTCGCGCTCGGACAGCGCGCGCTGCGGGAACGGGATCGCGATTCCCTCCTCGTCGAACGCCTCGCTGACGGCCGAGATGGTCGCGGTGCGCGCGCGCCACCACCGCCGGGCGCTCGGGCGGTCTATCCACGGGCGCACCCCGAGGACGACCGCCGAGTCACCGAACCGCTTTGCGACGACCTGCGGCTTCGGCACCGACAGCACCTCGTCGAGGTCTTCGACGGCCGCCTGCGCCACCTCTGCGGCGCGGTCGATGTCGGCGTCGTAGTCGACGCCAACCTCGATGTCGAGGCGGAGCCGCCCCTTTCGGCTCCGGTTGACGAGGCTCTCCGAACTCACCACGTCGTTTGGAATCATCACGAACTCGCCGTCGAACGTCTGGATACGCGTGTTCACGACCGTGATTTCGGTGACGATACCCTCGTGGTCGCCGACTTCGACCCAGTCACCGATTTCGAACGGCCGAGAGAACATGATGACGAAGCCCGCGATGAGCGACCCGAGGGTCTGTCTCGCGGCCATACCGACCACGATGCCGAGGAAGCCAGCGCCGACGAGGAAGCCGCCGAGGTCCGCCCGCCAGATACCGAGGATGACCGCGAGCGTGGTGAGGTAGGTCGTCACCTGCGCGATGCGGTAGATGATTTCGCGCTGGTGGTCCGAAATCTCCGGGCGCGTACTCGCGATTTCACCGATGAACCGGCCGAGGACGCTCGTGAGAACGTACGCGCCGACGACGAACGCCGCCGACAGCGCGATGCGGACGAACGTCTCTCTGCCGAGGTCGTACTGCGCCGAAATCGTGCCGATGTCGCCCGACAGCGACCAGAGCGCGAAGACGAACCCCCCGCCGCCGGCGACGACGACGAGTCGAAGCACGGTCACCGAGAGATGCCACACCGGCATCGAGACGGCCTCAAATTCCTTGTCGTGGAGTCGAGCGCCGAGCCGCCAGACGGCGACGACCGCGACGGTCACGAGGACGCTCGCGGCGACGCGGAGTTCGAACGTCGGGAACAGCGACGCGATGTCGAGAACCGTACCGCTCTGGAGGGGGGTTGCCGTCGAGGCGAGGCGGAAGAGCACCGCGGCGAGTGCGGGGAGCGTCATGGATTATAGGCCGACCGACGCGGCGAGTTGCGCGAGTTCGGCGAACTCGGCGGGTGCCATGTTGCCGGCGCGCTTTCGGAGCACGTCCTCGTCGGCGGCCTCGACGACCGCTTCGGGGTCCGACAGCCCGGAGATGTGCGCCGTGTTGCGGATGCCGTTTCTGATGGTCTTTCGCCGCTGGGTGAACAGCGCCTTCACGAAGTCGAGGAAGAACGCCTCGTCGTCGACCTCGTACTCCGGCTCGCGCGGCGTGATTCGGACGACGACACTCTGGACCGCGGGCTTGGGGTCGAACGCCTCGCGGGGGACGTGCTCGCAGAGTTCGACCTCACCGTAGTGCTGGGTGCTCACCGAGAGGCGACCGTACTCCGAGGTGCCCGCCTCGGCGGCCATCCGCTCGCCGAACTCCTTTTGGAACATCAACACGAGCGGCTTGCCGCGGGGGAGCAGCCGGAACGAGATCTCCGAGGAGATGCCGTACGGGAGGTTCGAAACGCACGCGGTGAACTCGGGCAGGTCGACCTCGAGCGCGTCGCCCTCGACGACGGTGAGCCGTCCCGATTCGACTTCGTCAGCGAACTCGCGGCGCAGGTGCGCGGCGAACGTCCGGTCCTGTTCGACGACGGTCACGCGGTCGGCCACGCCGAGCAGTCGGTCCGTGAGGACGCCCGGCCCGCCGCCGATTTCGAGGACGTGCGAGCGGTCCGCGTCCTCGGGGAGATACGTCGGGATTCGGTCGACGACGCGGTCGTCGACGAGGAAGTGCTGGTCGTGGTCCGGGTTCCCGCGAGCGCCCGCCCGCCGGATGAGGGCGTCCGGGTCGCGCGCGGCGGCCTCGCGGACCTGTTCGCTGCCGTCGCTCGTCATTGGGAGAGGTATCGTGCGGGAGCGGGTAAAAGTCCCGTTCCGCTACCGCCCGTCGCGTCCGACGAACGTCTTGTACTTCACGTCGTTGTCGCGGAGTTCGTCGAGGATGCGCTCGACGATGACCTCCTTCGGGCGGTGGAGCCCCGAGACGCGCGCTTCGAGGTCCTCGAACGACTCGAACGGCCCCTGTCGCTTGCGCGATTCGAGAATCTTGTCGCGGAGCTTCTTGCCGATGCCGGGCAGCAAGTTGAGCTGGTGGAGCCGCAGCGTGATGGGCTGTGCGTCGTTGTAGAAGTCGACGAACCGCCGTTCGTCGGCCTCGACGATGTCCTCGACGACGTAGTCGACTTCGGCCGTCGCCGTGTTCGAGAGGTCGCCGTACGAGAGTTCTTCGACGGACTGAATCAGCTCGCGGTCGGCGACCGGGGAGACGACGAGTCGGTCGCCGATGCTCACGTCGGCGTCTTCGACGAGGGTCAGCTCGAGGAGACGGAAGTCGGACTCTCCGAGCGCGTACGCGATGGGTGCCGCGTCGAAGCGCCGTCGGTCGTCTCCTTGACGCCCGTGGCGGAGTACGTCGAGTACGACGACGTACTCGGTCGTGGCGTCGGCGTCACCGCTCTCCGTACGTGTCATACCAGTAGTTACGGCGAGCCGATATTTAAATAGTTGGCCGCGCTGTCACGCGGTCAGACGTACTTCGCGACGACGTTGAGGATTTCGTCGAGTTCGTCGCCCGAGAGCGCGTAGCGCTGCTGGGCGAACACCGCGCGGAGTTCGTCGCGCGACTGCGGGAGGAGGTCCGCGATTTTGATGGCGGTCGGACCGTCGACCTTCTCGAGCTCGGCGAGCTCCTCGACGAGTTCGCGAGATTCCTCGGGGTCGAGGTGGGCGAACCGGTTGACGTGTTCTATCGCACGGGCCAGTTCGTAGCGCATCTCGCGCTCTTCGTCGGCGGCGCGTTCCGCCTCAACCTCGGCGAGCAGTTCCTTGACCTCGGAGGTCGTCAGATACTCCTCGTCGAGCTTTTCTTTGAAGATGGTCATCGCTTACTGCTGGGCGCGCAGGTGAGCGGGACGGACGATGACCGTCTTCTCTTTGCCGCCGTCGTTGATCTGGACCTTGAACGCACGGCCCTGCTTCCCGGTGACTTCACCGGTGAGACCGTTGAAGCGCGGGTGGAAGCGACCCTCGCGAACGCTCGGGTCGATGTTGAGGTGGACCTTCTGGCCCTCCTCGAATTCCGCGATGGCGCGCTGCGGCGGCGAAGTGCCGCGCTCGCGCGGCTTGTTCGAGAGCTTTCCTCGCGTCCCCTTCATCGGACCGTTGGAGCTCGGCATAGTCGTGAGAACGAATACTTGCGTCGCCATTATAAATTGCACGTTACGAACCGCGCGTGTGTGTCTCCCGCGTGGTCGCGCGGGAGGGACGGACTTAACCCGAGTCGGCGCGGCGCTTCTCGTATGTCCGAAGACGAGCGGCGCATCGAGACGCGCGCCATCCACGCGGGACAGGAGCCCGACGAGGAGACAGGGGCGCTCATGACGCCCATCTACGCGAACTCGACGTACGCCCAAGACGGGCCGGGCGACCACCGCGGCTACGAGTACTCTCGCACCGGGAACCCGACGCGAACCGACCTCGAATCGAACCTCGCGGCGCTCGAACACGGCTCGTACGGCCGCGCCTTCGCCTCGGGGATGGGCTCGATAAACACCGTGCTCAACCTCCTCGAGGCGGGTGACCACGTCGTCGCCGGCAACGACGTCTACGGCGGCACCCACCGCATCTTCACGCAGGTGTACGAGAAGTACGACCTCGAGTTCGACTTCGTCGACACCACCGACCACGACGCCGTCCGCGACGCCGTCCGCGACGAGACCGAACTGGTGTGGGTCGAGACGCCGACGAACCCCCTCATGCGCGTCAACGACATCGGCGCGCTCGCCGACATCGCCCACGAGGTCGACGCGCTGTGCGCCGTCGACAACACCTTCGCCACGCCGTACCTCCAGCGCCCCCTCGACCACGGCGCGGACATCGTCTCGCACTCGCTGACGAAGTATCTCGGCGGCCACTCCGACGTTGTCGGCGGCGCGCTCGTCACCGACGACGAGGAACTCGACGAGGAACTCGGCTTCTACCAGAACTCCGTCGGCGCGACGCCCTCGCCGTTCGACTGCTTCCTCGTCCTTCGCGGGACGAAGACGCTCCCGGTCCGGATGGACCGCCACTGCGACAACGCCCGCGACCTCGCCGCGTGGCTCGACGACCACGAGGCGGTCTCCGAGGTGTTCTATCCCGGCCTCGACTCCCACCCGCAACACGACCTCGCGGCCGAGCAGATGGACGATTTCGGCGGGATGCTCTCGTTCGAACTCGACGGCTCGCTCGAACAGGCCTCGACCGTCGTCGAGGAAACCGAGGTGTTCACGCTCGCCGAGAGTCTCGGCGGCGTCGAGAGCCTCATCGAACAGCCCGCGGCGATGACTCATGCGGCCATCCCCCGCGAGGAGCGACTCGAAGCGGGCCTCACCGACGGCCTCATTCGCGTTTCGGTCGGCATCGAGCACATCGACGACATGAAAGCCGACCTCGAGCGGGCGTTCGACGCGGCGTTCTGAGGCTCGGACCCCGCGACTCGTCCGCACGCGCCCGTCCTCGAGCGCCCTCGCGCACCGGTGGTCGACCAGTCGTTGCCGCGAGTTGGGAACGCGAGTAAGGGTTATTGAATAGCACGATGAATAGTGAGGTATGTCCCAGGAGTCAGTCTCCCTGAGCGCGGAGTCCGTACAGCGACAGAGCTACACCGAACCCGCAGACCGCGCGATGGTCGATTCCGACGACCACGAGGGGTCGAGCCACAGCGCCGAGCAGTTCGGTATCGGGCTGTCTCTCGGGTTCCTCCTCGGCGGCGTCGCGGGCGTCATCGGCAACTCGCTACCCATCGGCGTGATGCTCGGGCTCACGTTCGGCGTCGTCCTCGGCGTCTACTTCATGGAGCGCCGCTGACGACGGGCGACGGGCGACGCGGTCGCTCCGGGACTTGCCTGCGAAAAAGGTCGGTCGTCAGTTCAGATACGGCCGACGTTCTCGACGGAGACGCTCTCGACGCCTTCGACTTCGATGAACGCTTCCTCGACGGCCTCGGTGCCGCCGGCGTCGTCGGGGACGATGACGGTCGGCAGGAGGGCGACGAGTCCGAACGCGACGTCGTCGCGTTCGAAGCCCTTGATTTTCGCACCCTCGGGCAGGGAGTCTTCGAGCGCGTCCTCGAGGCTGTCGAGGTCGAGTTCGGGGCTGTTCGGCATGACCTTGATTTTAGCAGCTACTTTTCCCATGATTATGGACCCATGAAGCCGCAGTCGGGACACTCGTAGAGGTTGCTCTGCTTGCGGCACTTGGAACAACGCGAAATCTCCTGGCCGCAGTCGGGGCACTTGAACGTCGCCGCGCTCATGCCGGCGATGTTGATGCCACAGGACACACACTGGTGCGCGTGTCGCTGTTCGGACTCGCTCATACGCTCATAAACCGGCGCGCGACTTTTAACCGTTGTCTTTCCGGGTTCCTGCGGGGGAAATCCGTGGCCCGCGTGGACACGACTCATCCGAGCGCCAACGGTCCCATGAGGACGCACATCAGGTGGACGCGCCGACAGCCGAACCGGACGGGGAGGTGCCCGATGACCGCGGCGACGATGAGGACGGCGACGCCGCCGCCCCCCGCGAACGCCCACGAGAGCGCGACGAGCAGGGCGCAGACGGCGGCGACGAGTCGGCGCTGGTCGAGCCGTCCGACAACCGCGAGCGCCCGGTCGCCGACGACCGGAACCAACACCGCCCCGCAGAGCCCCGAGACGACCGTCACCGGCACCGCGAGGCCGAGTCCCGTCGGGAGTTCCGCCTCCGTGAGCGCGACGAGCGCGCCCGTTCTGGGCGTCCCCAACCCGGCCAGCGCGAACAGCGCGAACACCGTCGTCGCCGTCGTGGCCGCGCTGGTCGCGGTGACGTAGGCCCGCGTCGATTTGTCGGGGTCGGTCCTGGGGAGCGCGGCGAGCGCGAGCGTCCCGGCGACGCCGGCGGAGACGCCCGGGAGGTAGCCGACGAACGCCCCGCCGCCGGTCCCCGCGGCGACGCTCCGCGCGACCGACCCCGGCGACGTTGCGAGCGCGGCGTCGCCCTGCGGCGGCACGCCGGAGCCCCGCCGCGCCGCCAAGAGGACCGGGACGCCGAACAGCCCGGCCAAAAGCGGGGCCAACACGCCGCCGACGGGGAGCGGCCCCCCGAACGGCCGGTCGAGGACGGCGAGGCCCAGCCCCGTCGAGGCGGCGATGGTCACGCAGGCCGCCAGCTTCGCCCGTCGACTCGGTTCGGTCCAGACGAGCGCGGCGGCGACGCTGACGAGGACAAGCCACAGGTGGTCGCGGACGACGGGGTAGCCCTCGACCAGCACCTCCGTGAGCGGCACCGCGACCGGAACCGCCAGACAGAGCGCTGCACCGCTGCCGAGCGCCGATAGCCGAAGCGCCTCCCGCCCGCGCCCGCCGAGGACGAGTTTGTGCGCCGGCAACGCGCCCGGCGCGAGCGCGGCGTCGGGCACGCCGAGCGTCAACGCCGGCACCACGTCGAGGAACGTGTGGACGGTCGAGGCGGCGAGGACGGCCGCCGCGACGGCGACCGGCGGGCCGGGGAACCCCGAGGCGACTCCGGCGAGAAGCAGGGCAAAGGCGTTGGCGTGGAGACCGGGGACCAGCCCCGAGCAGGTTCCGAGACAGACGCCGGCGACCACGCCGAGGAGGACCGCGGTCGTCGGGTCGGCCGCGACGGACGACGCGAGCGTCGCCACTCGGCCGAGGTGGGTGACGGCCGCGCCGCCGGTGAGGAGCATCGAGGCGGAGTGGCCGCGGCTTCGGGTATGAAGCTACGCGCGCCGCAGCGCGCTCTCACCGCCACCGACGCCGACGGCGATGCTGGCGCTGCCAGCGCGGTCAGTATCCGAGTCGGGAGACGGACGGAGCCGCCGCTTGCGGATTGCGTCGAAAGAAATCGGTGTTTCGAACCGAGCGTCGCCGCGGATGCGGCGGGGTCTCGCGGAAGTTTAGCCGAAGAGCGCGCCGAGGCCCTCGCCGTCGGCTTCTTCGTCGTCGTCGCCGTCGTCGTCGCCGCCTTCGTCAGCGGCCTCTTCTTCGGCGTCTTCCTCGTCGTCGTCGTCAGCGGCCTCGACCTCGCCACCGGCGGAACCGCCCGCAGCGGGCGCGGGGGCGGCGGCGGCCGTCTCGATGGCCTCTTCGATGTCGACGTCCTCGAGCGCGGCGACGAGCGCCTTGACGCGGGATTCTTCGACATCGACACCGGCGGCCTCGAGGACCGCGGTGATGTTCTCTTCGTTGACCTCTTCGTCCGACTCGTTCAGGATGAGCGCAGCGTAGACGTATTCCATTGTTGTGTACCTTGTGTGTTGTTAGAACAGGGAGCCGAGGGCGTCGCCAGCGTCTTCGTCGTCGCCGTCGTCGTCGGCGGCGTCTTCGTCGGCGGCGGCGTCTGCCTCGTCGGCGTCCGCTGCTTCTTCGTCAGTCGATTCTTCTTCCTCGGCGGCACCCGTGTCAGCCGCGGACACGCCGCGGAGTTCCTCGGGAAGCGCCTCTTCGTCGTCGATGTTCGCCGCGAGCGCCCGAAGCTGGGCGTCCGCCTTCGAGATGAGCTCGGGCATGAAGTCCGGGCTCTCGATGTTGGCGAACAGACCGACGGCCTTGGCCTCGCTCGTCGCCTTGGCGATGAGCGTCGGCGCGGTCTGGGCGGTCGGGTAGACCGCGTTGACAGAGAGGTTCGTCGCGGCGGAGACGGCCGACTGGATGTCGGCGCGGTACTCGTCCACGTCGATGGCGAGTTCGTCGGGCTCGAACAGGACGCCTTCGGAGAAGACGCCGCGGAGGTCGAGACCGACCTCCTTGGGCTCGATGCCGAGTTCCGCCAGGACGTTCGCGAGTTCCTCGGAGACTTCCTCGCCCTCGGAGAGGACGTTGGAGTCTTCCGTCACCTTGATCGAGCCGTCCATGATGCGGGCGGACGCCCCGACCTGCTGGAGTTCGCCGACGAACGGACCCGGGTCGACACCGGTGTCACCCTCGGGGATGACGATGTCGTTCGGGGCGACTTCACCGGCGTTGATGGGCGCGGGCGTCTTCGACGCCTCGAGCTCCTTGAACAGGGCGAACGGGTTGTCGTTCGTGCCGATGAGGGCGACCTGCCCGGCGATGTACTCCTTGAGCTCCTCGAAGCCGTCGTTGACTTCGTCGAGCGCGCGGTTCACGAGCGTGTTCCGGCTCATGCGCACGGCGGCCGAGCCGTGAAGCTCGCGGCGCATGGACTGAAGCTGGCGGCTCGGAATGCCCGCGACGCCGACGACGCCGACGGATTCGTAGGATTCGATGAAGTCGACGAGCTCGTCGACCTCTTCACGCTTCCACTGCGGGATGACCTCGGTCTGCCGAACCTCGGATTCGCTCATGCGGGCACCTCCACGGACGGCCCCATCGTCGTCTTCACGTAGACGGAATCGATGTTGAGCGGGCCCTTTTCGAGCGTCGCTTCGAGACGACGGACGATGACGTCGATGTTCTCCGCGATTTCGTCGGGCGTCATGTCGTCTGCGCCGACGCGCGTGTGGAACGTCCGACGGTCGCGCGAGCGGAGCTGCACCGTGTTCTTCATCCGGTTCACCGTCTCGACGACGTCGTCGTCGGGCTGAAGCGGGGTCGGCATCTTACCACGGGGACCGAGCACGGTACCGAGGTAGCGACCGATGTCCTGCATCAGTCCAGCCTCGGCAACGAAGAAGTCGGTCTCGTCGGCAAGGTCTTTCGCCGCATCGGTGTCGTCGCCGAAGTCTTCGAGCTCGTCGGGCCCGAGAACTTCGTCGGCGGCATCCTCTGCGCGGAGCGCGGTTTCACCGGTCGCGAACACCACAATCTGGGTGTCCTGGCCGGTGCCAGACGGGAGCACGATGCTCTCGTCGACACGCTTCGACGGGTCGTTAAGATCTAAGTCTCGCAAGTTCACGGCGAGGTCAACCGTTTCGCGGAAGTTCCGCCCGGGTGCCTCGTCGAGAGCGCGAGAGACTGCGTCAACTATTGTGTCTGCCATTATTCACCTCCGTAGTACGCAGGATTGCTCCTACGGGTCAGTGAAACAGGCTACTGCCTGCCTCGTCCGGCAGGACGAGTAGGCTCAACTTAAGTCCGTCGAACTACGGGAGCCGAAACCCCCGAATTCGGGGGTTTCGCGTGCCACAGCCACACATGCGGGCTGGCGAGCACGCGAGCGATGTGAGGTCGTCGACGGTCGGGCCGCTCCGGGTCGAATCGGGTCGGTGGAGAGAAGAAAGCGGGCCGAGTCGACTCGACCCGACGGAAAGGGCGGTTCGAACCGCCGAGACGGTTCCGAGACGATTACTCGTCGTCGAAGTAGTCGTCGAAGTCGCCGCCGTCGATGCGCTGTTTGAACGTGCGGGCGTCTTCGCCCTCGATGGTGACGCCGAGGGACGCACACGTCCCGGCGACTTCCTTCGAGGCGTTCTTGAGGTCGTACGAGAGCAGGTCAGAGGACTTCTGCTCTGCGACCTTCTTCAGCTGTTCGATGGACATGTCGGCGACGAAGTTCTCCTGGGGTTCGCCGCTGCCGGTGTCGAATCCGACTTCGTCCTTGATGAGCGCCGCCGTCGGCGGGACGCCGACTTCGATGCTGAACGAGCCGTCGTCGTCGTATTCGACGGTGACGGGGACTTCCATGCCGTCGAAGGCAGCCGTCTGGTCGTTGATGTCGTTGACGACGTCCTGCACGTCGACGGGGGTCGGGCCGAGTTCCGGGCCGAGCGGCGGACCGGGGTTCGCCTTCCCGCCGGGAACGAGTACTTCGATAGTTCCAGCCATACGTGGAAACACCGTGTGGCGACTTTTAACGGTTTTCTTTCGGCCGGAGGCGTGTGCGACAACTACGCACAGATGGCGGAGTCACCGCCCGCCAGCCGACGGGTCGACGGGAACGCTCACAGTTCGACGCCGAACGACTCCACGTCGCCCGCGAGCGCGGCCATCGACCCGAGGAGTTCGGCCACGTCGTCGAGGTCGCTCGTGGAGACGACTTCCACGGGCGTGTGCATGTAGCGGTTCGGGATGCCGATGTTGAGCGAGGGGATGCCGGAGCGACTCGTGTAGAAGGCGTCCGCGTCGGTTCCCGTGCGGATGCCGGCGGCCTGCAACTGCACGCCGATGTCGGCCTCTCCGGCCGCGTCGCGGGCGAGCGCGACGACGTTCGGGTGGTTCGCGCTCCCGCGGGAGACGACCGGTCCCTCACCGAGTTCGACTGGCCCTTTGCGCTTGCCGGGCACGTCGGGGTTGTCCGTGGCGTGGGTCACGTCGACGGCGACCATCGCGTCGGGGTCGAGGTCGTAGCCGACCATCTTCGCGCCCTGCACGCCGACTTCCTCCTGGACGGTGCTGACGGCGTACACCGTCGCGTCCACGTCGGCCTCGACGGCGGCGCGCAGCCCCTCGGCGGCCGACCACGTGCCGACGCGGTTGTCCATCCCGTTGGCCGCGACGCGGTCGCTCGCGAGGTCGCGGACCCGCGCTTCGACCGTCACGGGGTCGCCCACTTCGACGTGGTCCTTCGCGTCGCCCTTGCTCGTCGCGCCGATATCGACGAACTGCTCTTCGAGGTCGTCGTACTCCTCGCTGCCCACGTCGCGGAGGTGGATGGCGGTCTGGCCGATGACGCCCGCCACGTCGCCGTCGTCGCCGTGGACCGTCACGTGCTGGCCCTTCGAGACGGTGCGGTCCGCGCCGCCGATGGGGCCGATACGGACGAAACCGTCGTCGTCGATGTCGCGGACGATGTAGCCGATTTGGTCCGCGTGGCCGGTGAAGGCGATTTCCGGGCCCTCGCCGGTTCCCTCGTGGACCGCGACGGCGTTGCCGTAGTCGTCGACCGTCACGTCGTCGGCGAACTGCGAGACGTAGTCCACCCACACGCGCTGGCCGGCGACCTCGTAGCCGGACGGACTGGGTGTGGTGAGCAGGTCTTCGAGGAAGGTGCGTCGGTCGTCGTCCATACGGGACGCTCGGGGGCGGCGAAACAAGAACACAGCGACTCCAGCACACCACACCGGAAGCCGAGCGGGGCGTCGTGGCTCGCAGCGTCCCGCGGCGGCCCAAGACGGCCCGAGACGGCCCGCATCAGTCCGTCGCCACAAGGCATATCCATCTTGTGAGCGTACTGATTGGTATGGCCGACTTCACACTCTTCGAGGTCCACCTGCACGACGGCTTCGAGTTCAGCCCGACCAACAGCGCACCGCTCCTCTCCAAGGGGCGCGACGGGGACGCGCTCGAAGCCGACGACGAATCGTACGACGACTACGACGCCGAGTTCGACGCCGACGAAGGCGACGAGGCCGACGAATCCGAGTCGAGTGGCGGCCCCGGTATGGCACTGCTCGTCGGGTTCATCCTCCTCGTCGGCATCGCGGCGGCGGTCCGCTACATCCGCGGCGACGCCGACGACCTCGACGAACTGACCGACCTCGACGACGACGCCGAGCGCGACGAAGTCGAAATCGACGCCTGAACCGGCGGCTCCGAACACCGTTTTTCTACGACCGTTCCCGCCGACGACCACCCCCGCGAGCGGCCCCGTGTTCGACCGCAGTCGGATACCCTTAAGCGAATCCCGTAGCAACTCCGGGGTATGACCGTTTCGAGCGCTCCCGGCAAGGTGTATCTGTTCGGGGAGCACGCAGTCGTCTACGGCGAGCCGGCGGTCCCCTGCGCGGTCGAGCGCCGGGCGACCGTCACCGTCTCCGCCCGCGACGACGACCACGTCCGCGTCCGCGCCGAGGACCTGAGTCTCAACGGCTTCACCGTCGAGTACCGCGGTTCGACCGGCGACCGGCCCGACGTGGACGTTCCGGCACCGCTCGTGGAGGCCGCGATGGGCTACATCGACGCCGCGGTCGACCAGGCCCGGGCCGCCGCCGACGCGCCCGACGCCGGCTTCGACATCACGGTTGAAAGCGACATCCCGCTCGGGGCCGGCCTCGGCTCTTCGGCGGCGGTCGTCGTCGCCGGCATCGACGCCGCGACCCGCGAACTCGGCGTCGAACTCGCGCCCCGCGAACTCGCGGAACGCGCCTACCAGGCCGAACACGAGGTCCAAGACGGACAGGCCTCCCGAGCCGACACTTTCTGCTCCGCGATGGGCGGGGCCGTCCGCGTCGAGGGCGACGACTGCCGGACCATCGACGCGCCGCCGCTCCCGTTCGTCATCGGCTTCGACGGCGGCGCGGGCGACACCGGCGCGCTCGTCTCCGGCGTCCGCGCGCTCCGCGAGGAGTACGACTTCGCCGCCGACACCGTCTCGACCGTCGGTGACATCGTCCGCCGGGGCGAGGAACTGCTGGCCGAGGCGGACCCCGACGCCGACGACCCGCCCGAAGAACTCCTCTCCGAACTCGGCCGCTTTATGAACTTCAACCACGGCCTGCTCGAAGCCCTCGGCGTCTCCTCGCGCTCGCTCGATTCGATGGTGTGGGCCGCCCGCGAGGCCGGCGCGTACGGCGCGAAACTGACCGGCGCGGGCGGCGGCGGCTGTATCGTCTCTCTGGACCCGACGCCCGAGACGCAGACCGCGCTCCGGTTCACCCCCGGCTGCGAGGACGCCTTCCGCGCCGAACTCGCCACCGAGGGCGTCAGAGTCGAGGTGCCGCCGGACGCGGACGCCGAGGGCGAGGCTGAGCGCGAGCGCGCCCCCGACGACGGGAACGGGACGGAGACGGGGGCGGACTCGGCGTGAGCCTCGTCGTCCTCAAACTCGGCGGGAGCGTCGTCACCGACAAGGACGAACCGGAGACGGTCGACGAGGCGGGACTGGCGGCCGCCGCAGACGCGGTCGCGACCCTCGCTGAATCGGGCCGCGTCGTCGTCGTCCACGGCGGCGGGAGCTTCGGCCACCACCACGCCGCCGAACACGGCGTCTCCTCGGAGACCGGCAGTCACGACGCCCGCGGCGTCCGCGCCATCCACGACGCGATGAAGCGCCTCAACGACGCCGTCCTCGACGCCCTCGAAGAGCGCGGCGTCGCGGCCCTGCCGGTCCACCCGCTTTCGGTCGGCGCGCGCGAGACCGACGGCTCGCTGGCACTTCCACTCGCGGCGACCGAGACGATGCTCGACGAGGGCTTCGTCCCGGTCCTCCACGGAGATGTCATCGCGCACGCGGGCAAGGGCGCGACCATCGTCAGCGGCGACGACCTCGTGGTGTCGCTCGCGTCGGGGCTCGGCGCGGACCGCGTCGGCCTCTGTTCGACCGTCCCCGGCGTGCTCGACGCCGACGGCGACGTGATTCCCGAGATTACGGCGTTCGAGGACGCGGCGGACGCGCTCGGCGGGTCGGACTCCACCGACGTGACCGGCGGCATGGCCGCGAAAGTGCGAAAACTGCTCGCGCTCGGCGCGCCGGCGCACGTCTTCGGCCCCGAGGGACTGTCGGCGTTCGTCGCCGGCGAGTCGCCGGGAACCGTCATCCGCGGAGAGTGAGAGGAGTCGGCTTCGGACCCGGACTCGGACCCTGATGCGGACTCAGAGTTCGACGACCAGCCCGTCTTCTGCGACCCGAACCTCGCCGTCGAACCGTTCGCTCACGCTCGCCCGGAGGTCGTCGGTGACGCGGTCGGCGTGCGGGTAGAGATGCGTCAGGTAGACCGAGTCGATGTCCCACCCGGCGAGCGCCTCGCCCACCTGCGACGGCGTTGGGTGGTTCGACACGTCCACGTCGTCCGGGAACGAGCAGTCGTGCGCGAGGACGCTCGCGCCGTCGGCGAAGTCGCCGAGGGCGGAGAACGCCTCGGTGTCCCCCGAGAAGACGAAGTCGGCCTCGCCGCGCTCGTTGCTGAAGCGGTAGGCGAGCGTCGGCATGGAGTGGCGGACTTCGAACCCCATCACGTCGAAGCCGGCGATGCCGAATTCGGTCGGGCCGACCTCCCGAACCTGGATGTCGAGGCGGCCCCGCAGGTAGTCGTGGACGTCGAACAGCCCCTCGACCAGTTTCTCGGTCCCCTCCGGCCCGACGATTTCGAGGCTGTCAGCGCCGGCGAGCCACCGGGCTTTCACGAGCGCCATGAGGTCCGAGACGTGGTCGAGGTGGTGGTGCGTGAGGAGGACCGACGAGACACCCTCGTAGCCGACTTCCGTCTCGGCGAGTCGACCGAGGACGCCCGACCCGCAGTCCACGAGGAGGGCGTTGCCGTCCGATTCGAGGAGGAGTCCGGTCTGGGCGCGGCCGGTGACGGGCATCGCACTGCCGGTGCCGAGGAACGTGACGCGCATGCGCAGAGCTACCACGGCGGCGGCGTTAGTCCTTGTGCTCGTCAGGTCGGCCGCCGCGGGCACAGGCACAACCCTCATACCCGCGCAGGCTAACCCCGAGGTAATGACCCGGCGCGGCCGCTCGCTTCTCGCGTCGAGAGGCGGCGACTACGAGTTCGACCCCGAGTCGGTGTCGGTCGCCGACGAGGACGTGCTCGACCTGCTGGAGCCCGCCGTCCAGGAGTGGTGGGTCGACCGATTCGGTGAGTTCGTCCCCGGCAACGGCGGCTTTTTCACTCCACCCCAGCGCGGAGCTATCCCCCGCATCCACGACGGCGACAACGCTCTCATCTGCGCGCCGACGGGGTCCGGCAAGACGCTTGCCTCCTTCACCGCCATCATCAACGAGCTGTTCCGCCGCGAGCGCGAATCCCCCGACGGCCTCGACAACTCGGTGTACTGTCTCTACGTCTCGCCGCTGAAATCGCTCGCCAACGACATCCACCGGAACCTGACCGAGCCGCTGTCGGGCATCGCCGACATCGCCGCCGACCGCGGCGAGACGGTGGACATCAGACACGCCATCCGCCACGGCGACACCTCCTCGGCGGACCGCCAGAAGATGCTGTCGGAGACGCCGCACATCCTCAACACGACGCCCGAGACGCTGGCGATTCTGCTCAACTCGCCGAAGTTCAAAGAGAAGCTCCGAACCGTCGAGTACGTCGTCGTCGACGAGATTCACAGCCTCGCGGAGAACAAACGCGGCACGCATCTGTCGGTGTCGTTAGAGCGACTGGAAGACCTCGCCGAGTCGTCGCCGACGCGCATCGGCTGTTCGGCCACCGTCGAACCGCTCGACACGGTCGCGGAGTTCCTCGTCGGCTGCGAGGACGGCGAACCCCGCGACTACGAACTCGTGGACACGCGGTTCGTCCGCGACTTCGACGTGCAACTGGAGTGTCCGACAGACGACCTCATTCGGACGCCCCGAAGCGAGGTCCAGAGCCGGTTTTACGACCGCCTGCACGACCTCGTCGCCTCGCACACGAACACGCTCGTGTTCACCAACACGCGGTCGGGCGCGGAGCGCGTCCTCCACAACCTCCGCGAGGAGTTCGACGACATCGACGGGTCGAACTCCGGCTGCCACCACGGGAGCCTCTCGAAAGAGCGCAGACAGGAGATAGAATCGAAGCTGAAGGCGGGCGAGTTACGCGTCGTCACCACCTCCACGAGCCTCGAACTCGGCATCGACATGCCCCACATCGACCTCGTGGTGCAGGTCGGCTCACCCAAGTCGGTCGCCGCGCTCCTCCAGCGGGTCGGCCGTGCGGGCCACCAACTCGGCCAGACGGTCGAGGGCCGCGTCATCGCCCTCGACAGGGACGAGCTCGTCGAGTGCGCGGTGATGCTCTCGAAGGCCGAAGCCGGCTTCGTCGACCGGGTGTTCATCCCCGAGAACGCCTTCGACGTGGCCGCCCAGCAGGTGTACGGGATGGCAATCAACGCGATTCGCCCCGAGTCGGAACTCCGCGAGACGCTCCGGCGGGCCTACCCGTACCGGAACTTCTCGGACGACGACTTCGAGCGCCTGTTCCGCTATCTCACCGCCGACTACGACGGCCTCGAAGACAAGAACGTCTACGCGAAAATCTGGCGCGACACCAACGACCCGCCGGACGGCGAACACCACTACGAGGAGTTCCCCGTGGGCGAACCCCTCATCGGCAAGCGCGGCCGGATGGCCCGCGTCATCTACATGACCAACATCGGCACGATTCCCGACTCCTTCACCTGCGACGTGCTGGTCCGCGGGGCCGACCAGTGGGTCGGCACGCTCGACGAGGGCTACCTCGACACGCTGGAGAAAGGCGACGTGTTCGTCCTCGGCGGCGACCACTTCGCCTACCGCTACCGCCGCGGGTCGAAAGTGTACGTCGACCGCACCGCACAGCGCCCGACGGTTCCCTCGTGGTTCTCCGAGCGCCTGCCGCTTTCGTACGACCTCGGCCGCGAACTCGCAGCGTTTCAGGCCGCCCTCGTGGACCGACTCGACGCGGGCGGCGCGCCCGCCGTCAGGTCGTGGCTCCGGGAGTTCCCGCTCGACGAAAACAGCGTCCGCGCCGTCACGCGGATGTTCGACGAGCAGGTCAGATACGCCGGCCCAGAGAGCGTGGCGACCCCCGACAGACTCGTCGTGGAGACCGAACTCGACCGCGACGCCTACCGCCGGCATTTCTACGTCCACTGCACCTACGGCCGGCGGTTCAACGACGGCCTCTCGCGGCTCCTCGCGTACCACGCGGCCCGCCGGACGAACGCGAACGTGCAGGTCGCCGTCGCCGACAACGGCTTTTCGCTGTCGATGCCGCTCAACCGCAAAGTCGACCTCGCGGGCGTCCTCCGCGACCTCGACCCCGAGACGGTCGAGGACGACCTCCGGGCCGCCCTCGACGGGACCGACCTCCTGAAGCGCTACTTCCGCATCAACGCGACGCGCTCGCTCATGATTCTCAAGCGCTACAAAGGCTACGAGAAGTCCGCCGCCCAACAGCAGGTCTCCTCCGAGATGCTGCTGTCGTTCGCCCAGGACCTCGACGAGTTCGCCGTGATGGAGGAGACCTACCGCGAGATTCTCGAAGACAAACTGAACCTCGCCGCCATCGAGGACGCGATAGCGGCGATTCGGGCGGGCGACGTGGACGTGGTCGGCCAGCAGGTCTCGTCACCGACGCCGCGGGCGTTCGGCCTCGCCACGCTGACCGCGAGCGACGTGGTCCTCGCCGAAGACGAGAGCGCGGCGCTCCGGGAGTTCCACGAGCGCGTCAAAGCCGAAATCAACGACGACGAATCCGACCTCGGCATCGACGTGAACTGACGGGTCGGCGGGCCGGCGGGCCGGCGGTTCGCGGCCGAGGAGCCGCGGAGACGCCTACCGCCGCGCCCACGCGAGCATCCGGTCGTAGAACGGGTCGGATTCGAGCGCGTCGGCGTCGCCGACGAGACACAGCGCCTTCTTCGCCCGCGTCAGCGCGACGTTGATGCGGCGGTGGTCCTCGAACAGCGGGCCGTCCAACTCGCCGGTGGCGACAAAGGAGACGACGATGACCTCCTTCGAGGAGCCCTGGAACCGGTCGACCGTGTCGACGGTGGCATCGGTTCGTCGGGAGATTTCCGCGACCTGCGCTCGGAAGGGGGCGATGACGCCGATGTCGTCGGTGTCGACGCCGGCGGCCTCGTAGGCGGCGACGACCTCCGCGACGCGGTCGGCTTCGACGGGGTTCGTGTTGCCGACGCGCCGACCGTCGGGGTCGACGAAGGCGACTTGGTCCGCGAGTTCGGCGGGGAGGTCCGCGGTGTCGACGCCGAGGTCCCGGAGGTGCTGGGCGGCGACAGCGCCCGTGGCCGGGCGGAGCGCGCCGTCGTAGAACTCCTTCGAGGCGAACGCCTGAATCCGCTGGGACATGCGGTACTGGCGGTCGAGCATGACCGAGGCGTCGGGGTACGTCTCGATGAGTCGCTGGAACAGCGATGTCTGGAGGTCGTTTTCGGCGCGGACGACCGGCGGCAGCTGTTTGTGGTCGCCGACGAGGACGAACCGGTCTGCGAGGTTGACGGCGGCGAGCGTCCCGGGTTCGGTTATCTGCGACGCCTCGTCGACGAGCGCGGCGTCGAACGACTGCTCGCGCATCACGCGCGACCCGCAGGAGGCGGTGGTCGCGGCGACGACCGGCGCGTCGCGGAGGGCGGCGGCGAGCGCGTTCGGGTCGCCGCTACGGGAGAGGCGCACGTCTTGCATGTCCTCGCGGACGCCCGATTCGGTGCCGACGCGGACGATATCGTCGAACCCCTGGTCGCGCAGGGCTTCCAGCGCGTTGTCGACCGCGCGGTTCGTGAAGGCCGAAAGCAAGACGCGGTTGCCGTCTTCGACGAGCGCGCGGATGGTCCGGGCGATGGTGTAGGTCTTGCCCGTCCCCGGCGGCCCGTGGATGAGCGCGAGGTCGTCGGCGTCGACCGCGAGACTGACCGCCTCGTCTTGTTTCTCGTTGTTGTCGATGAACGTGCGACCCACAGAGCGGTCCGCAAACTCGGGGTCGCGGCGGCCGAACAGCACGTCTTTCCGGTCGGGCGAGCCCTTGAGCACCGCGTCGTGGAGCGCGGTGAGCAGGCGGTCCACGGTGAGTTCCGAGGGGTACACGTCGAGGCGGCGGAGCGGCACGGGTTCGTCGGTCGTGACGACGATTTCGTCGCCGAGTTCGACGATGCGCGCGAGTTCGGCGTGCCCCTCGACGGGGTGGCCGTCGCTGGCGAGCGCCACGTCGCCGGCGCGGAGTTTCGACACCGCGTCGTCGGTCTGCTTCGCCCGGAGTTCCCACGTGCCGTCGGGGCGCTCGGTCTGGCCGAGGGGTTCGAGGCCGATGAGCGCCCGGTCGTCGTCGGCACGTTCCTCGGCGTTCTGGTCCCAGAGCTTGCGGTACTCCTTGTGGACCGCCCGGCGCTCCTCTTCGACGGCGCGGTAGAAGCGGTCGAAGTAGTCGCGTTCGTCCTCGGGGACCGGCGTGCCGATTGCGCCGGCTTTCGATTCCTGGTCGAGCCTCCCGGAGACGACCATACAGGTGTCTTTCTCGAAGCAGTACTCGCACTTCGAGTTCACCTCGTAGCCGGTCGGCACCGACGCGTCGTGTTCCATCGCCGCGATTTCGTTGCGGGTGCGGACGACGAACTCGAGGAGGCCGCGGCCGATGGAGAAGTCCTTCGCCGGCGAGAGGTCGCCGGACTCCTCGGTGCGGTCGAGCGTCGTGTTCTTCGTGTAGAGGAGCGTCCCCGTATCGACCGGCACGCCCCGCTCTTCGAGGATGAGCGCGTAGGAGGCGGCCTGAATCTTGTCCTGAAACCGCGGGTCGCGGTTGAGGTTCTTGCCGGTCTTGAGTTCGACGGGCGACCCCCGGCGGAGGGCGTCGGCGCGGCCTTTGATGCCGAACGTCGGTGAGATGAGGGTGTACTCCGAGCGCCACTCGTCTTCGTCCGTGAGGACGCCCTGCGAGAGCCAGCCCTCGATGGCGGCGGCGTTGCGGCGCACCTCGTCCGCGACCTCGTCGACCTCGCGGCCGAGCAAGCCGAGTTCGAGGCCGCGCTCGTCGATGCGCTCGTCGATGGACGAGTCGAGGTCGCGGCCGCGGAGGAGGTCGCCGAACACGTCGTGGACGATGGTCCCTTTCACTACCGGGTAGTTCAGCGGGATGCCCGAGAGCTTGTTCAGGTAGTACATCCGCGAGCACTGCACCCACGAGCGGATGTCGGTCACGTCCACGAGGAAGTCGGGTTCGACGACGACGAACGACTCGGAACCCGTCGAGTACGTCGTCTCGCCGCGGTACTCCGACTCCTCGGCGTCGGTGACGAGGATGTCCATGCCCGGTTCGGCGTGTTCGGCGGCGTGGGTCCACTTCCCCCAAAGGGTGACGGTTACGGGCTCGCCCGTGCCGCGTTCGGGGCGGAGCGTCACCTCCGCCAGCGAGCGCTCGCCGTACTTCGTTTCGACGTCGCGCGGCTCGCCGACCTCGACGAGCGGACCGCGAAGGTTCACGTCGAAACCGTCGGTGAGGCGCGGGCAAATAGCCGTCGGTGGAACCCGGGGATCGGACGTGCGCCCGCGACGGGGCGCACCCGAACCCCCGCGACCGTCACGCTCTTTCTCTCCCGCGCGGTACGCACACCCATGCGCGTCAGAGATTGGCAGGACACCCTCTCGGAGGTCGTCGACGCGGGCCGCGACCGCGACCCCGACGCGTGGCGGGCCGTCGCGGGGAGTCGCCGCCGGAGCCTCGGCGAGGACCTCTTTCTCGCCCATCCCGACGCCGGCGTCTACCAGCTGAAGACGTACGCGAAGACCCCCTACGAGGTCCGCGGCGTCGGCGCTCGCGTCGCCCGCCGCATCGACGACGACCTCGACCCGCTGTTCCCGCGTCGGCGCGACGACGGCGACGGCGAGGCCACCCCCGGCCGGTTCGCCGTCCAGAACCCGCCCGAAGACGAGTCGCAGGCCGAGTCGATGGCGCGGCGGCTCGAAGAGACCGTGAAGGTCCACGCCGACGCGCCGACCACCGCCGACGACTTCTTCACCGACGTGATGGAGGCGCTCGACAGTCCGGCGTTCGGCCCGATGGACTACGAGTTCGACGCCCGGCCAGACCGCCTCGACGACCTCGCGGAGGAGTTCACGGACGCCGACGAACTGCTCTCGTCGGACCTCGACGACCTCATCGAGTCCGACGGCGTCGACCGCGGCTTCCAGTGAGAACCTCGGTTTCAAACCCTCGGCATCCAATACACGGATATGGACGATAGGCTCGGCGGGCGGTCGCGGAACCCCCCGCACGGCGCGACTTCGGAGGGACGATGGTCGGTTCGAGCATGAGCGACGAGGAGACGCGACTCGCCAACAACCGACTCAAAATCGGCTTCATCCTGCTGGTCGGCGCGTCGGCCGCGCTCGTCGCCGTGCAGGCGGGGGCGACGCTCGTTCAGGCCGCAGTCGCGCTGCTCTGTGGGGTGGTCATCGGGGGGCTCCTCACGTGGTATCTGCGGCGGTGGAGCCGCGAGTTCACCGCGGTGAACCGCCGGTAGCGACGCCTCCCTCAGGGCGACACCCGGGCGACCCATCGCTCGGGCGCGTCCAGTTCCGCGTCGGTCGGTAAGTTCTCCGGATGGTCCCACACCCGCGACGCGGCGGCGACGCCGCGCTCGTCGGCGACGTGCTCGAAGAAGCGAGCGCCGCGTTCGTACTGCCGGCGCTTGAGGCCGAGTCCGAGGAGCCGACGCGCGAGTTTGGCGACCGGGCCGCCGCCCTGCCGACGCTCGTCGAGCTTCCGGCGGAGGTCCTCGTAGTCGTCGTCGAACGCCCGGTCCATCAGCAGTTCCGCGTAGCCCTCGACGGCGGTCATCGCCGTGTCGAGTTCGCGGAAGGCGTCGCGGTCGAGGTCGCCGTCGACGAGGGCGTCGACCCCGCGTTGCATCCGCGATTCGAGGTGCGTCGAGAGCCACGGGGCCGCGCCGAACTCCGCGGCGTGCGACACCTCGTGGAAGGCTATCCAGCGGCGGAACCGCGGGTAGTCCACGTCGAGGCTGTCGGCAACCCGGCGGATGTTCGGGTGGACGAAGTACAGGCCGTGGTCGTCGTCGCCGTCGGCGAGGAGCAGCGGGTCGTACTGCCCGAGGACGTTGTTGCCGAGAAACGAGAGGACGAACGCGAACGAACCGGTGTTGACGGCGCGCGTGAACCCGGGGAGCACGGTGGGGCCGTGTTCCTCGAACGGGACCATCACCCGGCGGAACGTCGCCACGTTCGCGTCTATCCAGTGGTGGCGGTTCTGGACTTCGACGACTTCGGGCACGTCGAACTCGACCTCGGCGACGGCCGCGAGGCGGTCGCGCGCGTCGCGAACGTCTGCCGCGTAGCCCGCGCGCTCGGCGTCCGTGAGGTCGAGCGAGCCGGGGTCGGTCGCGGACTTCGCGGCCTCGGCGACGGCGTCCCAGTCGATGGTGCCGGAGCCGGTTGCCGAAGCGTCCGCGACCGCTCTGACGCTCCGAAAGAGGTTCATACCGTATCGTGGTGGGCCGGACGCAAAACGCTTCGGTCGGGGAAGTCTGACTCGCTAACTCGCAGACAGGACCGCCCCCCAAGCACTATACCGAGTCGGACGTGGAAGGCGTATGGACCGAACCATCGACCACGTCGCGTTCGGTGGGACCGAACTGTACGAACTCCGGGCGGCCGCGAACGAGGTCGGACTGACGCCGACGTACGGCGGCGAACACGGGACCGGGACGACCCACATGGCCGTCGTGCCGTTCCCCGACGGGTCGTACCTCGAACTCATCGCGCCGACGCTCGGGACCGACGCCACGGACGCCGGCTTCTGGCCCGACTACCTCGCTGCCGACGCCGGCCCCGCGGCGTGGTGTCTGGAGACCGACGACGCCGCCGCCAGCGCCAAGACCGCCATCGACGCCGGCCTCCCCGTCGACGGCCCGCACGAGGCCTCCCGCGCCCGACCGGATGGCCGCCTCGTCGAGTGGGACATGTGTTTCGAGGGGTCGGACCAGCGACTCCCCTTTTTCATTCACGACCGCACCCCGCGGGGCTACCGCGTCCCGGAGGCCGCGCCGGACGCTTCGCTTCGCGGCCTCCAGACCGTCGTCGTCGCCACCCGCGACCGCGAGGCGACCGCGGCGCTGTTCGCCCGGCGACACCGGTACCCCTCGCCGGTCGATATCAACGGCCCGTTTCCCGAGTTCGCCACGCTTCCGGGCACGCCGCTCGCCCTGTGCGAACCCGGCGACGGCGCGCTCGACGCGCGCATCGACGAGGTCGGTGAGGGGCCGTGTGCGTTCCTCGTCGGCGTCACCGACCTCGACCGCGCGCGCACCGCGCTGTCGCTCGGTCCCGAGATTCGATACAGCGACCGGCGCATGGCGTGGTTCGACCACGACCTGTTCGACGGTCGGTTAGGCGCGGTCGAACTGTCCTGAACCGACCGATACCGCCCTGAAAAGCCTCGAATCACCGACCGATGCCGGACGGTCGGCTCAGGCGGCGCAGTTGTTCGGTCCGAGTTCGAGTTCAGTCGCCTCCTCCTCGCCGCCGACCGAGGCCCGCCCGGTATTGATGTCGATGACGCGCTCGTAGTTCGCGGGCTTCTCGGGCGTGTCCTCGGTGACGCGGGCGACGAACGCCGACTCATCCATCGACAGCAAGTCGAGTCCCTCGCGCAGGTCGCCGAGCGTCGCGCTCACGAGTTCGCCCGGCGCGGCGACGCCGTAGCGCCCGTCCGCCCCGACGGAGACGTGGCCGGGGAGGACGCGCGTCTCGTCGGGCAGCGACAACAGCGTGTCGTGAAGCGTCTCGTAGAGGAGTTCCGCCCCCGTCGCGGCGTCCGAATCACCGAACTGGAGCTCCGTCCGGCCGACCGACTCGACGAACAGCGTGTCGCCGGTGAGGAGGAACCGACCGTCGACGAGGTAGTTCGTCATGTCCGATGTGTGCCCCGGCGCGTGCATCGCCTCGATATCGTAGTCGCCGACGGCCAGCGTCTCGCCGTCGTCCAGCGCGGTGAACTCGTAGGCTACGTCGCGGTTGGTCGCCTCCGCCCCGAGGTAGTACGGCACGCCGAGGCGGTCGGCAAGCGCCCGTCCCCCGGAGACGTGGTCGGCGTGGACGTGCGTGTCGAGCACACCAGCGACCGTCATCCCGGCGTCGGCGGCGACGAGTTCGAACTCGTGAATCTGCCGGGTGGCGTCCACGACGACCGCCTCGCGGGCCGACCGCGAGCCGACGACGTAGCCGAGACAGCCCTTCGCGCGGCGCTGGACCTGCGCGACGAACAAATCGTCGTCGCCGGTGTCGAGTTCGACTACCTCGTACAGCTTGCTCCAGTCTTCCATGCCGCCTTTGACGACCTCCACGTCGTCGTAGCCGCGTTCGGCCAGTTCGAACCCGAACGACGTCGAAGACAACCCTTTCCCGCAGATGGCGACGACCGGCCCCTCACCGACGAGGTCGCCGACGCGGTCCCAGTCCCAGTCGCCGCCGAGACCGTCGACGGGGTGGAAGGGGACGTTGACCGCGCCCTCGATGTGCCACGACTCGAAGCTCTCGGGCGGCCGCGTGTCGACCACGGTGAACGACTCTCCCGCGTCTAACCGGTCCGCGAGTTCGCTCACAGTGAGCTGATGGAGGAGTTTGCTCATGTGTTTATCTATGGGAACAACGCACAAAGCCGTTTGTGGCGGACGCGGAGCCGCGGTCTCGCGTGGCGTCGACTCGACTCGCGTCGGTGGCGTCGTGGCTGCACCGAGCTGAGCGACGGCGCCGCCGCTCACTGGGCGAGTGTCAGAAAAGTCGAATCGGAAGGTCGTCCCGGACTACAGTTCGGCCTCGAAGTCTTCGAGGGCGTAGACGGTGTCGGAGCCGCGGCGGTCGAGCGTCTCGTTGGCCAGCAGCCAGTAGACGACCGACAGCGCGCGTCGACCCTTGTTGTTCGTCGGGACGACGAGGTCGACGTTCGACGTCTGGTTGTTGGAGTCGCACATCGCGATGACCGGGATGCCGACCGTGATGGCCTCCTTGACGGCCTGTGCGTCACCAATCGGGTCGGTGACGACGACCACGTCGGGTTCGATGTAGCCGGCGTAGTCCGGGTTCGTCAGGGTACCCGGGATGAAGCGGCCCGTGCGGGCGCGAGCGCCGACGGCGTCGGCGAACTTCTCGGCCGGGAAGCGACCGTACTGGCGGGAGGACGTGACCAGAATCTGCTCCGGACTGTAATTCGCGAGGAAGTCCGCGGCGGTGCGGATTCGCGAGTCAGTTTGGCTGACGTCGAGCACGTAGAGCCCGTCGTCGCGGACACGGTGGATGAACCGGACCATGTCCTTGGTCTTCTGCTGGGTACCGATGTGGACACCGGCGGCCAGGTAGTCCTCGACCGGGATGAGCAGGTCGGCGTCTTCGTCGGGCATGACGTCCTCGTCGAAGGCCGGTTCCGGCTCTGCTTCTTCGGCCTCGGCGGCGTCGTCGGCCGCCTCGGCGGTCTCTGCTGTCTCGTCTTCGGTGGCGGCCTCGGCGGGTTCCGTCTCGGCGACCGCTTCGGTCTCCGTCTCGGGTTCCTCGTCGGCGACCTCCACCGCGTCGTTTTCGTTGTCGCTCATACTGCGTCGTCCGCGATGCGGATGAGTTCGTTCAGTTTGGCGGTTCGCTCGCCCTGCACCGTGCCAGTCTTGATGAACGGCGCGTCGGTTGCGACGGCGAGGTGTGCGATGGTCGCGTCTTCGGTCTCACCGGAGCGGTGAGAGATGACGGCGTCCATCCCGTTTCGGGAGGCCAGTTCGACGGCGTCGAACGCGTCGGTCAGCGTCCCGATCTGGTTCGGCTTGATGAGAATGGAGTTCGCGGCGCCCACGTCGATGCCGTCCTGCAGACGGTCGACGTTGGTGACGAACAGGTCGTCACCGCAGATGAGCGTGCGGTCGCCCACGCGCTCTGTGAGTTCCGCGAAGCCCTCGTAGTCGTTCTCGTCGAGGGGGTCTTCGACGTAGACGAGGTCGTACTCGTCGACCATCTCGGCGACGTAGTCGATCTGCTCGTCGGTCGTCTTCGTCTCGTCACCGTAGTGGTAGACGCCGTCTTCGAACATCTCCGAGGCGGCGATGTCGAGACCGAAGCCGATCTCGAAGCCGAGTTCGTCCTCGACGTCGGAGACCGCTTCGCCCATGATTTCGAACGCCTCGGCGTCCGATACCGGCGGTGCCCACGCACCCTCGTCGCCCTTCGCGGCGGGCACGCCGCGCTCGTCGAGAATCTCGGACGCGCGGGCGTGGACCTTCGCGTTGGCGAAGACGGCTTCGGAGACGCTCGGCGCGCCGACCGGCGCGGCGAGGAACTCCTGGATGTTCGTCGCTTCCTTGGCGTGTTCACCGCCTCCGATGACGTTCCCGAGCGGCGTCGGGAAGTTGTCGCCGCGGAACGCGCCGCCGAGATGCTGGTACAGGGGCGCACCGAGCACGTCGGCACCGGCCTTGGCCGCCGCCATCGAGATGGCGACCGCGCTGTTGGCGCCGATTTCCGAGAAGTTCTCGGAACCGTCGGCGGCGCGGAGCGTCGCGTCGACCTCGCGCTGGTTGCCCGCGTGGACCTCGTCCACGAGTCGGGGAACGGCGTGTCGCCGCGCGGCGGCGATTGCTTCGGTCGGCGGCAGTTCGATTGCCTCGTACTCGCCGGTGGATGCCCCGCTGGGGGCCGCAGCGCGACCGAACCCACCGGATTCGGTGAGTACGTCGGCTTCGACCGTCGGGTTTCCACGGGAGTCGAGCACGCGGCGCAGAGCTACGGATGTGATTCGAGTCATGTTGTCACTTACCCTCTCGTTTGACGGTGAACGGAAGTACACCTGCGTCGTACTCCTCAGCGGCGATTAATATCGGTTCTGTCTGTTCCGAATCGACGAGAACCGGTGCCCCGTAGGAGACCTGCAGCGCTCGTGCGCCGAGGATGCGTGCCTTCTCGTATCGGTTGTACCGTTGCATCATTGGTAGGGGGATACGACGTCCACGAGGTCCTTGTGCGACACCATCATCCGCCGGCAGCAGGCACGCGTGACCCCGAGGTCGTCGAGGACGTCAGCGGGGTCCTCGTCTCCCTCGCGAGCACGGGCTTTGAACTCGTCCCAGTGTTCGCCGATCACTGTGCCGCAGGTGAAACACCGGACGGGAATCATCATGGTTAGATCACCTCAGCGGTAGGACTTCTGGTAACGAGCGCGTGCGCCCGGTCCGCCCCACTTCTTGGGTTCGGACTGGCGAACGTCGTTGACCAGAAGCGAGCGGTCGAACTCCATGTACGCGTCGCGAAGCTCCGCGTCGTTCAGGTACTGCACCAGCCCACGAGCGAGCGCGGTGCGGACTGCGTCGGCCTGACCGGCCACGCCGCCGCCGTTGACGCGCACGTCGATGTCGACCTGCGAGCGGAGGTCCTCGCCTGCGATGCGGAACGGCTCCAGCATCTTGAGGCGGGCCATCTCCGGCTCGACCAGCTCGACCGGCTGGGAGTTGATTCGGACTCGACCCTCGCCTTCGCGCACGGTGGCGCGGGCGATTGCGGTCTTCTTCTTACCGGACGTGTTCGTTACCATGTGACGTTAGCACCCAGCTTCTCGGAGACCTCTCCGAGCGAGATGAACTTGATGTTCGAAAGGCGGTCCAGCGAGGTGTCTTCGAGCATCTCGCCGTCTTCGTCGTACGGATTGCCGACGTAGACGCGGACGTTCGAGAGCGCCTCGCGGCCGCGGGGCTTCTTGTACGGAAGCATACCGCGGATGGCACGCTTGAAGATGCGGTCGGGACGCTTCGGGTAGTACGGACCCTGGTCCGAACCGACTTCGACGCGCTTTCTGTACTTGGCCATCACGTCCTCTTCCGAGCCCGTGATGACGGCGTCTTCCGCGTTGACGACGGCGACCGTCTCGCCCGCGAGGGCGCGCTGTGCGACCTCCGAGGCGACGCGACCGACGATGCAGTTTCGAGCGTCGACGACGACGTCTGCGTCGAATTCTGCGAGGCTCATCGGATCACCCGTACGTTGGACCCGTCGGGGTTCTGTTCAGCGAGTTGTTCTAGCGTCACGGTGTCGCCGACCTGCTCGATCTTCTTTCGAGCGGTGGACGAGAAGTCCACGGCCGCGACTGTGACGTTCTTCTGCAGCACACCGCTACCCAGCACCTTGCCGGGCACGACGACGGTCTCGTCTTCCTGAGCGTATCGTTCGATACGACCAAGGTTGACTTCCGCGTGGGTGCGCCGTGGCTTTTCGAGACGGTCCGCGACATCCTGCCAGACGTTGGCACCGGACTCACGCGAGACCGCCTTCAGCTCGGCGATGAGACTGTTGAGTCTCGGGTTCGTCTTACTCATTGTCTACCTCCAGAGAGAAAGCGGAGTGCAGGGAGCAGGATTTGAACCTGCGGACTCCTATGAGACAGCGCCCTGAACGCTGCGCCGTTGGCCAGACTTGGCTATCCCTGCAAGCATTCCGCTGTACTTCATGCCCCGTAAAAACACCTTCGGTCCGACCCGCCGCCGTGAGGGAGTCACACGCCACACTATCGGTGGTTGTGACCCCTCGCGGGGCGGGCGAACGCCGGTGTTGAGACGGGGCAGTGTTCATTCTTACAGTGCGACCTTCTCTTCGAGTTCGGCCGCGCGGTCACCCAAGGAGGCGACGGCGCGCGTCACGAGCTCGTCGACGTCGAACGAACCGTCCGTCTCCACACTGAAGACGAACGCTCCGGGCACGTCGTGTACTTCGACCTCTTTTCCGGGGTACCGCTCCGTCAGGTCGTTGCCGAACGTCTCCGTCGCGACGAGGTCGCCGTCTGCGGCGTCCCCCTCGGCGTGCTCCGCCGCGGCCTCTTCGATGACGCCGCGGAGGATGTTCGGCTCCTGTTCATCGAACTCGCCGGCGTCGCCGACGACCTCCACGCGCTGGAGGTGTCGGTAGCCGACGGCGACCCCGCCTTGGTTCTTGGCGTGGTCCTTTCCGTAGCCGAGGACGGCGTCGGCCTCGAACTCGAGGCGCTGGCCCTCCTTCAGCTCGATGATGGGGATGTTCTCGTCCGCCGGGACGACCATGTCGTCCGCGGATTCGATGTCCCCGGAGTAGGCGGTTGCCGGCCCGTCGACTTCGAGCGCGACGGTGACGGTGTCACCGGGTTCGAAGTCGTCGAGAGGCGTGGTCAACGGAACCAGACCGAGACGAAGCCCGATCATCTCGTCGAACATGACCGAGGTGTTCTCCACGAACCGAACGGTGTCGATGGAGAACGTCGGCACGTCGGCGACCATCGCCCGGCGAATGCCGTTGGCTAGCGCCGGGGTCAGACCGCGCGCGACGAAACGGGCGCGTCGGTCTTCGCGTTCGATGAACTCGACCTGGAAGTCGTTTACCATGGTGTGTTAGAGTCGGCTGTTTTTCGGCGCGCGAGTTCCGTCGTGCGGAATCGGCGTCACGTCCTCGATGCGACCGATTTCGAGACCGGCGCGAGCGAGGGCGCGAATCGTTGCCTGTGCGCCGGGTCCGGGGCTCTTGTTACCGTTGCCACCGGGACCGCGAACGCGGACGTGCAGACCGGCAATGCCCGCCGCCTTAATCTGGTCGGCGACGCTCTCTGCCATCTGCATGGCCGCGTACGGAGATGCCTCGTCACGGTTCTGCTTGACGACGGAACCACCGGACGATTTGACAATCGTCTCGGCGCCCGTGATGTCGGTCACCGTGATGAGCGTGTTGTTGAACGATGCGTGAACGTGGGCGATGCCCCACTTGTCACCGGTTTCGGATTCGCTCATTCTTGGGCCTCCGCGCGCTCAGGGTGCAGTTCGTCCGCGAGCTTCGACGTTTCGTCGAACGCCACGGTGTCCTCTTCGTCGACCTCGACCTTGCGGGAGGGGACGGTCGTCCGCGCACCGCCGACGGTCACGTGACCGTGGACGATGAACTGACGGGCCTGCTGGGGCGTCTGTGCGAGCCCCTTGCGGTAAGCGACCGTCTGGAACCGACGTTCGAGGATGTCGGTCACGTCGAGACGCAGCGTCTGGGAGATGTCGTCCTCCGCAGAGAGGATGCCGTAGCGGCGCATGCGCGCCATGAACTCGGCACCGAGCGACTCGGCTTCTTCGACGTCACCCTGGGCCTCGCCGAGGAGGCGTCGCGCCTCGCGGCGGAGGTTGCGCAGTTCGGACTGCGCGCGCCAGAGTTCTTCCTTGTTCTTGAGACCGTACCGAGAGAGGAGGTCCGATTCCTGCGCGATGCGCTCGCCCTGGAACGGGTGGTTCGGGGTCTCGTAGAACTTGGTGTTGTTACCCGTCGTCATTCTTCAGCCTGCGCCTCCTTGATCTCCTCGACGTTGACACCGATGGTGCCTTCGGTACGTCCAGTGGACTTCGTCCGCTGGCCGCGAACCTTCTGGCCGCGCTGGTGTCGAACGCCCTTGTAGGAGCTGATCATTTTCATGCGGTTGATATCATGCCGCCGCTTCTCTTCGAGGTCCGAACCCGTGATGTGGTCGGTGTCACCGGAGAAGAAGTCCTTCCGTCGGTTTGCCATCCACTCGGGGGCGTGGTCCTCAAAGTTCTCGACGACATCGACAACGGCGTCGATCTCGCCTTCGGGGAGCTTACCGAACAGCGCCGTTCGGTCCACTTCCGCGGCGTCGGCGATGATGCGCGCTGTGCGCTTGCCGATACCCTTCATATCCGACAGACTGCGCTCTACCGTCTTCGTTCCGTCAAGGTCGGTCTGACCAATTCGGATGAAGTAACGGAGGTCCTCTTCCTCCTCCGGAGAGCCGTCCTGTGGTTCTTCTGCACTCATGACTTTGGAAGTCGTGTTGTGAGCGTTGCGGCGGGGATTCGAACCCCGGGGGCTTGACGCCACTGAGTTAGCAACCCAGCGCCTTGGGCCAGGCTTGGCTACCGCAACACTTCGGTCGTGTTAGTTTCGCCCTTCCGGACTCGGGGACGACATTCCCCTACATCGATTGCATCCGTTACGAGACGGGGGCATTACTTAAACATCACGAAAGGAACCTCGCGTGACAGCCCGATTCACCGCCGCTCGCCGCCGAATCGTGGTATGGTACACCACCTCTCCAAAATCATAAGAACGACGGTTACGTATCCCCGGCAATGAGTTCGACAGAGCCCGCGACCGCGCCGACGAAGCCCGTTCGAATCGACACCGTCGAGGAACTCGACGCCCTCGTGGCCGAACACGACCGCGTCCTCCTCGACATCTACACGAAGGGCTGTACGCTGTGTCAGAGCATCGAACCCGTCCTCGGGAACGTCTCGAAAGCAACCGACGTGGTCGTCGCGATGCTGAACCCGCAGACGGATATGTCGGTCGCAGAGCGGTACACGATTCGGAGCGTCCCGACGCTCCTCCTGTTCGAGGACGGCGAACTCGTCGACCGCCTCGCCGACGGATTTCAGGGCGCGCAGGCGGTCGTCGACTTCGTCGAGAAAGAGCGGTAAGGTCGGGTCGCGTCAGTTCGGCGTGGACTCCGTCGGGGGTGCGGATGGGGGCACTCTTTCGACCCCACGGTGGCATCTCAGCGGTCGGTCGGGTCGTCGAGAGGAGTCGTACACCAGTGACAGAAGTCGATGTCGGCGTCGACCTCGCGGCCGCATTCGGGGCACGTAACGGTGTCCGCGTCGGGGTCGGCGACGGGGTCGGTGACGGTGGCCGCCGACTCCTCGGCATCTTCGACGGCGGGGCGGTCCGCCCGCGCCGCGGCCTGCCGCAAGCCGAGGAAGAAGGCGTCGAGGACGCTCGCGAAACTCACCACGAGGATGGGAACCAGTTCCCTGAGCACCGCGGCGAACTCCGACGGCGGGATGACCGCACCGCCGGTCAGCGGGTCGAACGCCTCCGCCGGAACGAACAGCGCGGACACCGCGAACGTGAGAAGCACCCAGAACGCGGCCCGCCGCCAGCGTCGCAGGTACAGATGCCCGAGGCCCGTGATGACGAGGCCGAGTATCGCGGCGAGCCAGGGGCGGAGTTTCGTGAGTGCGGACATACGTAGACTCGATTGGGATTCGCTCATGAGAGTTCCGTTCGTAAAGCGTCGGTGGAGTCGTGGTCGGGGTCGGAAGCCGGAGCCAGTTCGCGTGCGATACAGCGGCCGGGGAGCGGTAAACGGATGCGACGGTTCGGGTTGTGGAGGTTCGGGCGGTCCGTTGCGACCGCCCGCACGCCCGAGCAACACGCGACGGTTTGTGGTGAGCACGTATAAATCAAACAGAACTACAAACGGATTCGGCGTTTCATCGTCGCCCGCGCGGCCCGGAAGTCTCGCCGTCGCCCGCGCTCGGTGGGACGACGAGTGTCGGAACCTCGGCGTGGCGGACGACGCGACTGACGACGGTTCCGGCGGCACGGTACCCCGCAAGCCGAGCCTCGTCGTCCCCACCGACGCCGAGGACGACCGCGTCGGCTCCCGTCCGTTTGACGTGCGCCAGCAGTTCGGCCGCGGGGACGCCGGTTCGGACGGTTCCGCCTGACTCGACGGCGTCTCTCGCGGCCGCGGCGGCGACGGCGTTCACGCGGGCTCTCGCCTCGGTTTCGAGCGTCCGACGCGCCTCGCGTGACGCGGTTTCGGCACCGCGCTCGTCGACGACCGCGAGCGGTTCGAGAACCCCGCGAGTCGCCGCGGCGATGCGACGAGCCAGCGTCTCGGCCGACGCGGACGGCGCTCCGTCGGCGGCGAGGAGCGCCACCCGCCGGTACGTCGGCCGGGGTGACGCCGACGGGACGACGAGCGTCGGAACCGGCGGCGCGTCGAGGACGCGCTCCGCGACCGACCCGACGAGGAACCGACCGGGACCCGAGCGGCCGTGGCGGCCGAGAACGAGGAGGTCGCCGTCACCGACGACGCGTTCGACCGCTGTCGCGACCGGTCCACCGACGACTTCCGAAGTCAGACGAACGCCCGCGAGGAGCGCCCGACGCGTGACCGCGCCGACGGCTTCCTCCGCTTCGAAGGCGGCGCTGGCGGACGCTCCGGCGGTTTCGGTTTCGGTCGTCTCGGTCGCGGAGGACTGTGGCGTGCCGGTCGCGGAGACGGCGTGGAGCGACGCGTCGAGGACGCGGGCGAGAAACAGCGCGTGGGCCGCGGCGGTCGCCGCGGAGGCGCTTCCGTCCGTCGCGAGAACCACTCGCTCGACGGTGACAGTCATGCGCCCCGAGAGGTCCCCGGAGGAGAAAAACTCGCGCGTCGGAGGGGCGTGCTCAGGCTCCGATGTACTCTTCGTTTATCGTCCAGCCGTCGTCGCCGTCGCGGACGAGGTACTCGCCGTAGTACGGCACGCGGTTTTCGACGACCGCTTCGAACGTCTTGCGGATGTCCTCGCGGGTCATCTCGCCCATCGGGCGCAGGTCGTCGTTGCGGTTGAGACAGCCCTTCAGGTATCCTTCGTGCGTCACGCGCACGCGATGGCAGTTGGCGCAGAACTCGGGGTTCTCGACGGGGTCGACGATTTCGACCATGCCCTTGCCGACGTAGTAGCGGCGGCGGTGGTGCATATCGCGGACCTCCACCTCGTCGGCGAGGTCGGTCAGCCACCGGTGGACGCGCTCGATGTCGATGTTCCACTCCGGCTTGCCCGTCAGTTCGGGCATATACTGGATGAGTTGGAGCTGTAACCCCGGGTTTTCTGCGACGTACTCGACCATCTCCTCGACGTGACCCGCGGTCTTCGTGAACACGACCATGTTGAGCTTCACGGGCGTGAGGCCGGCGTCGACGGCGGCCTTGACGCCCTCCATCACCTTGTCGTACGCGCCGGACTTCGTGATTTGAGCGAACGCCTCGGGGTCGAGGGCGTCCTGCGAGACGTTCACGCGGTCGAGGCCGGCCGCGACGAGGTCCTCGGCGCGGTCACCGAGGAACGTCCCGTTGGTGGTGAGCGACGTCTCCATCGAGTCCGGCGTCCGCCGGATTATCTCTTCGAGGTCCGCGCGGAGCATCGGCTCGCCGCCGGTGAACTTCACCTTCTCGACGCCGTACTCCTCGACGACTTCGAGAAATCTGACCACGTCGTCGGCGCTCATCTCCTCGTCCGAGGCGTCCATCGGCCCGCGGGTGTCGCCCAGCCCCTCGTTGTGGCAGTAGACGCAGTCGAAGTTACACCGGTCGGTCAGAGAGATTCGAACGCCGGTTACCTCGCGGCCGAAGTCGTCCACCAGCACCATATACCGAATCCTGGGAGCGTACGTTGATAAATTCGCTGTCGATGACCGTGGCGTGGTAACTGGAATCCGTTACGCTCTCGGCGTCTCGAAGCCGGTGTCGGTCGGGTCGTCGCCTGCGACCGTCACCGCGCGACGAGACCTTACAAAACCCTTATCGGCCGCACCGCCGGAGTGACGGACATGGACGAAGCCGACGTACGCGACCGCTTGCGCGCGGTCGAGGACCCCGACCTCGGAGACGACGTCGTCTCGCTCGGACTGGTGAACGCCGTCGAGGTGGACGGCGACACCGTCCGTATCTCGCTCGCGCTCGGTGCGCCGTACTCCCCGGCGGAGACGGATATCGGCCGCCGAATCCGCGAGGTACTCGCGGAGGACGGGCTGGAGGTCGACCTCACCGCCAAAGTGCCGACCGACCGCGACCCCGACGAGGAGGTGCTTCCCGGCGTGAAGAACATCATCGCCGTCGCGTCCGGGAAGGGCGGCGTCGGCAAATCGACGGTCGCCGTGAACCTCGCGGCGGGGCTCTCGAAGCTCGGCGCGCGCGTCGGCCTGTTCGACGCCGACATCTACGGGCCGAACGTCCCGCGGATGGTCGCCGCCGAGGAAGCGCCGCAGGCGACCCAAGACCAGACCATCGTCCCGCCCGAGAAGTACGGGATGAAGCTCATGTCGATGGCGTTCCTCGTCGGCGACGACGACCCGGTCATCTGGCGCGGCCCGATGGTCCACCAACTGCTCACGCAACTCGTCGAAGACGTGGAGTGGGGCAGTCTCGACTACCTCGTGCTCGACCTGCCGCCGGGCACGGGCGACACCCAGCTATCAATCCTCCAGACGCTCCCGCTCACGGGCGCGGTCATCGTCACGACCCCGCAGAACGTCGCCCTCGACGACGCCAACAAGGGCCTCCGGATGTTCGGCAAGCACGACACGAACGTCCTCGGCATCGTCGAGAACATGAGCACGTTCCGGTGTCCCGACTGCGGCAACCGCCACGACATCTTCGGCGCGGGCGGCGGCCGCGAGTTCGCCGCCTCGAACGACCTGCCGTTCCTCGGGGCGCTCCCGCTCGACCCGGCCGTCCGCGAGGGCGGCGACGGCGGCAAGCCCATCGTCCTCGAAGACGACGACGAGACGGCCGACGCGTTCCGCGTGATGACCGAGAACATCGCCGACATGGTCGGTATCGTCCAGCGGCGGAGCGTCAGCGAGCGATGAGCGACGACGGGCGACCCGACGCTGACGCGGACGTGGACACCGACGCTGACGCCGGGGCGGACACCGACGGCGATGCCGAGGAGGTCGACTGGGAGATGGCCCCGGACTCCGACGCCGACTTCCCCGCGGACCCCGAGCGCGTCGCGTTCCTCCGCGAAATCGCCGACGACATCTACGGCGAGTCCTCCGAGAGCCGGCAGGTGTCGGCCATCCTCTACCGCGTCAGCGACCTCTACGACCCCGACGGCGACACCTCGCCCGAGGAGATTTACCTGAACGTCCGCCACATCATGGACATCAAGGCGCAGGGCGGCATCGACCGCTGAACCGCTCTGACCACCGAACTGCCGCCGACCGACTCGCGTTCGCCTCCGCTCGGTTCACTTCCGCTTTTCCCGATTCCGCGATTCGAGCGACAGCGTCGTCTTCACCCACGAGTCCGCCTGTTCGTCCCGCGTTCACTTTCACCACGCACCACCGCCGGCTCGGCCGAAGCCCGTCAGCGAGAGGTGGACGGACGGTGCAGGGGCGGGGTCGAGAGTGATGGACTATCTGCACGGACCGGGCGGGTTTTGGTCCCGGAGCCGAATTCGAGGGTGTGGACGCACACCAACGCCAGTTCCGGAACCCCTTCTCGATGGACACCGACTGCACGAACTGCTCGGGGCTCTGCGAGACGCGCGAGCAGGTCGTCCACGGCTACGGCGACGTGGGCGCGGAGTTCCTGTTCGTCGGCGAGGCCCCGACCGCGGCCGCGGAGCGGACCGGCGTGCCCTTTACCGGCGACGAGGCCGGAAAGCGCGTCCAGCGCATCCTCGGCGACCTCGGGTTCGTGCGGTCCGACCCGGACGCCGACGAGCCGGACGTACAGAACGTCTTTTTCACGTATCTCACGCGCTGTCGACACCCCGACCGCGGGCCGACTGACGACGAAGTGGCGACCTGCGAGCCGTACCTGAACGCGGAGATTCGGATGATAAACCCGCACATCATCGTCCCCGTCGGACAGGCCGCGCTGGAGGCACTCGCGTTCGATTACACCACGCGCGCGGCCGACAGCTTCGACGTCGACGCGGAGCACGCGACGACCATCCGCGGCCGCGGCTTCGAACTCGTCCCGATGAAGGAGCCGGAGCGCCTGACCGACGCCGACGCCGAGGCGTTCGTCGAACACGTCCGCGAGTCCGTGTTCGGCCGGGACTACCGGCAGACGAAGGGACGGCAGAGTCGCTGAGTCGGGCGGACGATTCCCGTCGCGTCCGGGGCCGCGTCCCGCAAGCGGCGGGTTCAAGGGTTCCCCGGCGCGAGGGGAGGGTATGACGGTCATCGCCGTACTCGCCGAACCGCCGCGGCCGGGACTGGTGCTTTCGGAACTCGCGGAGACGAGTCCGCTCTCGGAGGCCGAAGCCGCGGACCTCTACGCCGCGATGCTCAAAGACGTCTGTATCGCCGTCGAGCGGTCGGGCGGCGACCTCCTCGTCAACTACCGCGCCGAGGACGACCTCCCCGACGAGTTCGCCGGGGACCACGACTCGGAAGCCGAGATTCGGAGCGTCGTCGCCGACGCCCTCGGCGGCACCGACGACGCGCGGTTCGAACCGCAGGTCGGCTCGACGTTCTCCGCCCGCGCGGGTAACACCGTCTCGCATCTGCTCAACGAGGAGGAGGTCCACTCGGCGGCAGTCGTTCGACCCATCGCGCCGCTGCTCGGCCGCACGCACCTCGACAGCGCGGCGATGAAGCTCCGGAGCACGCCGGTCGTCCTCGGCCCCTCGACGGAGGGGCGCGTCTACTTCTCGGGCTTCCTCGACCCCATCGACTTCACCGACGCCTACGCGGAGCCGGAAGTCGAGACGCTCGCTCGCCACGCCGACGACGCGGGTCACGGCCTCGACTACGTCCCGATGCTTCCGGTCCTCGAAACGGGTGCGGACCTCGCCACGGTCGTGCCGATGCTCCGCTCGCGGGTCGAATCCGAGCGCCTCGTCCCCGAGCACACGACGACGTTCGTCTTCGAGAAGGGGCTTCGGGTCGAACCGACCGACGGCGTGTTGGAACTCGTCCGCGACTGAGCGAAGCGACAACTCTTAGGTATCCGACTCAAAATCCCCGTGTGAAGGTGGGATGGCGGAGTGGCCTAACGCGCCTGCCTTGAAAGCAGGTTTCCTCACGGAATCCTGGGTTCAAATCCCAGTCCCACCGCATTCTGACGCGAACAACTCGGCGAGCACCGCGTAGCGCGTGCTCGCCGGCGTGAGCGTCGATTCGGTCAACTTGGATTTGAAGCAGGGAGCGGAGCGAACGACGTGAGCGGAGCGAGTGGGGTTCAAATCCCAGTTCCACCGCATTCTCAGAGAACCGAGACGCGCAGGTTTAGCCGCGCGTCTCCGGTGAACGCGTGACCGGAGACGGAGCGGGATTTGAACGAGACGAGTCGCAGTCCGAGCGGAGCGAGGGACCGTCTCGGCGTTGTTCAACTCCCAGTCCCACCGCATCCGCTCCAAACCACACCAACGACCCCACAAAAAGCGACCACAGTCCCCGACTAGTTCAGAACCGATACGCCATCATCACCTCGTCGACGTGTTCGTCACCGATGGTGTAGTGGTCTCTGCGAATCGCCTCGGTCTCCCAGTCGTGGTCGCCGAGGAACTCCAGCGCGCGGTCGTTCGTCATCGGAACGCTGTTGTACACTTTCCGGAAGCCGTTGGCTTCGGCCCAGTCGAGGCCGCGGCGCAACAGGAGACTGCCGATGCTCGCCCCGCGGTAGTCCTCCTTGACGCCGACGGTCTGCTGGGCGGTCTCGCGGATGCGCGACACCTGCGGGAGGTCGAGGTGCGTCCAGCCGACGACCTCCTCGCCGAGCGTCGCGACGAAGAACACCCGGGACTCGACGCGGTTGTGGCGCGTGACCGCCTCGTCGTAGAGGAGTTGTTCGGCGATGGTTTCGGCGACGACGTACGTCTCCTCGGAGGTCACGTCTCGAATCGCGTCGATGAGGCCCTCGAAGTCGCGCTGACGGCCGGGCCGGATAGTGACGATGCCGGCGTCGGTGTCGTGTTCCTCGATGGTGCCTACGTCGAGCGCCAACTGGAGCGTGCCGCCGTCTTCTTCGAGGTAGCCGCGCGATTTCAGCCGGTCGAGTTCAGTTCGGAACTCGTCGGACGGCACGGGCGCGACGTCGAGGAGGACGTTTCGCTTGGCGGTGCCGTGCCGCTCGACGTACTCGTAGATAACCTTGCTCGCCTCGGATTCGAACGTCGGGCGCTCGGTCGCTCGCATGACTCCAAGAACGATGGCGTGCCACGCCTATATTTCTTGTTCATCGATAGCAAACACCATGACCACGCGGCGTTCCGCATGACAGATATCAACAGATGCGTAACGGCTTTGAATCGGCCTGCCAACACTCGGGTATGGATTGGCCACACGACCCGGACGGCGAAGAGGGGAGCGAAGGCGGACGCAAGTACGGCCAGGCGGTCATCGCGAAGAAGGTCGACGAAGACGAGGACTTCCCGCTGAACAAAGCGGCGTTCGTCGAGGAGTACGGCGACCACCCCATCCGACTCGACTCCGAGCGCGTCGTCTCGCTTTCGGACATCTTCGAACACGTCGAAGGCGAGGAGTTCGACGACTTCGTCGAACTACACAAGGCCGTCGGCAAGGCGATGCGCGAAAACGACTTCTGGTTCTACGAGGGCGCAGCGCAGTTCGTCACCGGTAAGAAGGCGTAAGTTTCGAGATTGTTTTCGGCCCGCGACGGCGAGTTAGTTTCCGGACCCGCGGGACGAGGTCCGCTCTTGGACCTCCCGTTCGATGGCGTCGCGCTCCCAGGTGCGCGTCTCGTCGCCCTCGACTTCGGCCTGAACCTTCTCTTCGAGCAGCGTGACGGCGACGCTGTTTGCCCCTTCGGGGATGATGAGGTCGGCGTGTTTCTTCGTCGGTTCGATGAACTGCTCGTGCATCGGCTTGACCGTCGAGAGGTACTGGTCGATGACGCCCTGGAGGTCGCGCCCGCGGTCGATGGCGTCGCGCTGGATGCGCCGGAGGATGCGAACGTCGGCGTCGGTCTCGACGTAGAGCCGAAGGTCGAGCATCTCGTTTACGTCCTCGTCGTAGAGCGCGAGAATCCCTTCGAGAATGATGACGTCGGTCGGCTCGACGGTCTCACGCTCGGGCTTCCGGTTGTGAATCTCGAAGTCGTACTGCGGCATCTCGACCGCCCGTCCCTCCATGAGCTCCGAGAGCTGTTCGTACAGCAGGTCCCACTCGAACGCGGAGGGGTGGTCGTAGTTCAACTGCTCGCGTTCGGCCATATCGAGGTGACTCTGGTCTTTGTAGTAGTTGTCAATCGGAATCCGGGTCACGGACTCACCGACGTTCTCCGTGATGAGTCGAGCCACGGTCGTCTTTCCGGCACCGCTGCCCCCGGCGATACCGATGACGAACGACGGGATGGTCATTGTCCCAAAGACGCCCGCGAACGGGTTTGAACGCAGCGGTTCGCCGGCTTCGACTGACGAGTATATAAAACACATTGGCAGGCAGTTTCACACAAGCGATTCTCGCGCCGCCGTCGGTCACAATTATCATGGCTTTTCAAACGTAGGGAGTAAGTTTTATAACCGGGAGTTGCCATTGGCTTTCACATGGTACGTGATATCGTACGCCGCGACTTCCTCAAGGGAGTGGGAGCCGCGGGCGCGGCAGGCTTGACTGGCTTATCCGGATGTATCGGTGGCGGCGGTGGCGGTGGCGGCGGCCCCGAAGGGCTCGTCGTCATCGGCTACCCCGAAAGCGGTATTCAGTTGTTCCGCGACTATTACAGTGCGTCCGACGGAAGCGAGGAGATACTCGTTCCCGACGGGATGCGCTCCGGGTCGATGCCCGGGCAGGTCGGCAACGACATGGCGAACGTGACCGGGACGGCACCCGCAGCGGGCGGCCCGAACCAAGACACGTTCAATCAGCTGTTCGAAGACGAGTACGACGCTGCGCCGGGCGTCTTCACGTCGCAGACGTACGACTCGGTCGCGATTCAGCTTCTCGCGAACGCCGCCGCGGGGGAAAACTCCGGGCCGGCCATCAAAGACCAGATGCGGCGGATGGCGAACCCCGGCGGGATGACCGTCGGCCCCGACAACCTCGTCGAGGGCGTCGAGGCCGCCGCGAACGGCGAAGACATCGACTACCAGGGCGCGTCGTCGTCCGTCAACTTCGACGAGAACGGCGACCCGGCGGAAGCCGCGTACGCCATCTGGACGTTCGACGCCGACAACAACGCGACGAGCCAAGAGGACGTCCAGAGCTTCGAAGGCGACAGTCCTGACGGCTCCGGACCGGCGGCCGACAGCGGCCCCGGCGGTTCCGACCGCGAGATGTCGATCGGTATCCTCCTGCCCGAAACCGGCGACCTCGCGGCCGTCGGTGCGCCGATGATTCAGGCCGGTCAGATTCCGGTCATGCAGGTCAACGACGCCAACCCGGCCGGACTCTCCGTCAACGCGCAAATCGAAGACACCCAAACGTCCCCGGACGCCGGTGTCTCCGCCGCGCAGTCGCTCGTCTCCGCGGGCGTTCCGTCCGTCTGTGGGTCCGCGTCGTCCGGCGTGAACGTCCCCGTCTCGCAGCAGGCGTTCATCCCGAACGAAATCGTCGGCTGCTCGCCGTCCTCGACGGCGCTATCCGTCTCGAACCTCGAAGACAACGACTTCATCTTCCGGACCGCGCCCTCGGACTTCCTGCAGGGCCGCGTCATGGCGCAGGTCATGGCCGAGCGCCTCGAAGCCAGTTCGGTCTCGACGCTGTACGTCAACAACGACTACGGCCAGCAGCTCTCGGAGCGCTTCGCGAGCGTGTTCAGCGACTCGTTCGACGGCGAAGTGTACAACCAGGTCGCGTTCAACATCGGCGAGTCGTCGTACTCCTCCGTCATCGAGACGGCGCTCTCCGGCCCGGATAGCTAAGACCGACCCGACAGACCCGGTTTTTTCTTCGTCGCCGCCGACGCGAGCGGCCGCGCTCGGCTGTCTCGCACGACTCGGCCGACACAAGACACTCATACGACCGCTGACAGCTATGCGTCGATGAAGCGCCGCGCCCTCCTCTCGACGGTCGCCTGTTCGGCACTCGGGCTCGCAGCCGGCTGTCTCACCGACTCGAACGAGTCAGTCGAGACCCCAACGAACCCACAGACGACCACGACAACGACCGACTCGACGGCCGATTCGACGACTGAGACGAACACGTCGGACCCGGAGGCCGACCCCGGCGTCGGCCTCTCAGTCGTCAACGAGGACGACGAACCGCACACGCTGTCGGTCCGAGTGACCGACGGCGGCGGGACACGCGTGGACAGTTCGATCGACGTCGGGGCCGGGCCCGGCTACGGGCGGAACGTTGCGAACGACCTCGTCGGCGACGGCAGCTACCGCGTCGTCGCGGAACTCGACACGGGCGCGACGCTCGACTACGAGTGGACGGTCACGAACGAGGCGCGCCGCCTCGAACTCGTCGTCACGTCCGACGCCGACCTCGAAGCGCGGCAGCGCGTGACGCCGGTACTTGACGACGCCGACCTCCCGTACACCGTTCCGGGCGCGAAAGACATCTTCGCGCCGCCGGGGGCGACGATTCGGAACCGGAGCGACGCCGACGCTCGGCTCACCGTCGCCATCGACCACGACGGGAGCCGCGTTTTCGAACGCACCTTCGACGCGGCGACCGACCGCGAGGTTTCGACGCCGCCGCTCGTGGCGTCCCACGGGAGCTACGAGGTCGTCGTGGAGACCGAAGACGGCCGCACCGCGACCCACGTGTGGGACATTCCGGAGAGATGGGGGTGGCCAACCCTCGCGGTGCTCGTCGCGGCAGATGGCTCGCTCCGAGTCGGCTCCGGCTGGCCCAAGACGGCCTCGGTTCACGTCGAAAACGAGAGCGAGGCGGAGCGCGACCTGACGCTGACGCTCGCGGTGTCCGACGGCGCGGACGCCGACAGTGACGGCGTGGGTGGGACTAGCTCTGGTGACGCGGTCGTCTCGGAGACGACCCGGACTGTCCCGCCCGGCGAGTCGACCGTCGGATTCGGGGTCCCTATCGGCGACGTGTACGAACTCACTATCGAAACGGCCACGGCGTCCGAAACAGTCGCCTACGCGGCGTGCTACTGCTGGAACACGAACACGACGGTGACGCTCAGTGGGAGTTCAGGCGGCGACGCCGGCGACGAAGGCGGCAACGGTGACGGTGGAGACTCCGGTCTCTCAGTCAAGTCGTTCCAGTACGTCTGCGAATGAGCGCCGAAAAAGAGCGTGGCCCGCCGAGACGGACTAGCCGCCGAGGAAGTCCTGTCGGACCTGTTCGTCGTCGAGGAGCGCCGTGCCGGTGTCCATGTAGCGGTTCTGTCCGTTGGCGAGGACGTAGCCGCGATCACAGCGTCGGAGCGCCTCCTTCGCGTTCTGTTCGACCATCAGGATGGCCGTGCCGGCCTCGTTGATTTCGTCGATTTTGTCGAACATCTCCTCGACGAGGTCGGGCGCGAGGCCCGCTGAGGGCTCGTCTAAGAGCAGGAGGTCGGGGTCGAGCATGAGCGCGCGGCCCATCGCGAGCATCTGCTGTTGGCCGCCGGACATGGTGCCGGCCTTCTGGTCTTTCCGCTCTCTGAGGATGGGGAACCGCTCGTAGACCGCCTCCATGGCGTCCTGCGGCACCTCGTCGAGGATGTACGCGCCCATCTCGAGGTTCTCTTCGACCGTCAGCGTCGGGAAGATGTTGTCGTTCTGCGGGACGTAGCCGATGCCGACGTGGATGATGTCTTCGGGTCGGCGGCCGGTGATGTCCTCGTCTTTGAACCGGACGGTGCCGCCCATGTGGGCGGTCAGGCCGAAGACGGACTTCATCGTCGTCGATTTGCCGGCCCCGTTCGGCCCGACGATGGTGACGTACTCGCCGTCGAACACGTCCATGTCGACGTCGGTGAGAATCTGGAGGTCGCCGTAGCCGGCGTCGAGGTCGCGGACGCGCAAGAGCACGTCGTCGCGGCTCTCGACGCCCGCGCCGCTCGTCGCGTCGGTGTTGGCGTCGACGCTCATACGTTGCCTCCGAGGTAGGCCTCGATGACCTCTTCGTTGCTCCGAATCTCGTCGGGCGTCCCCTCCGTGAGCACCGAGCCCTGGTGGAGGACGATGACGTGTTCACAGTTTTCCATGATGAGGTCCATGTCGTGTTCGACGAGCAGGAACGTGTAGCCCTGCTCGCGGAGTTCGTGGACGTGTTCGAGCAGTTTCTTCTCCAGCGTCGGGTTGACCCCGGCGAACGGCTCGTCCAAAAGCAGCATATCGGGGTCGGTCAGGAGCGCCCGCGCCATCTCGAGGAGTTTGCGCTGGCCGCCCGAGAGGTTGCCCGCGTACTCCTCCGCGATGTGGGCGATGTCAAAGAAGTCGAGCACCTCCCAGACGCGTTCGAGCAGTTCCGCTTCCTGTTCGCGGACGTCGTCGCGGACGCCCGGCATGACCGAGCGCCACAGCGCCTCGCCGCGCTGGTGTTTCGGCGCGAGCATCATGTTTTCGAGGACGGTCATCTCGCTCAGTTCGCGGGCGATTTGGAACGTCCGGACCATCCCGCGGTTGGCGATTTGGTGGGGCTCCTCGCCGGTGATGTCCTCGCCGTTGAACGTGACCGTGCCGGCGTCGGGCTTGAGCATGCCCGTGATGAGGTTGAACGTCGTCGACTTGCCGGCCCCGTTCGGGCCGATGAGTCCGGTGAGCGTCCCGGATTCGACCTCGAAGGTCGCGCCATCGACGGCGGTGATGCCGCCGAAGGACTTCTCCAGTCCCTCGACCTGAAGCGGGTAGTCGACCGACGTGTCGACGCCGGAGGCGAACGCGCCGAGCGCGCCCTCGTCGACCTTGTTCGCCACGTCTTCGACGGGTTGGTCGGCGGCGTCACTCATCGGTCTCACCTCCCTGAGCCGCGGCGTCGACGCCGCCGTCGGTGCGGACCGAGTCGTCGTCGCCGCCGTCCGCGGCCGTCGACTGCGGCCGCGACAGCGGGATAACCGACGCCGTCTCCTTGCGGTAGCCGAGCATCCCCTCCGGCCGGTTGTGCATCAGCCAGATGAGCACGAGGCCCATCACGACCAGTTGGAGCTGCCGGATGCTGTCGACCGTGTACAGGAGGAACGGCACGGGGTCGAACTGCGAGATGAGCGGCGAGATAGCTTGTCCGAAGCCGGACGGCGAGTCGAGGTTGGGGAACACCGCCGTCACGAGGTTCTGGAAGTACCGCGGTCCCTGGTAGAGCACCGCGGCGAAGACGGCCCCGCCGAGGACGCTCCCGGTGTTCGAGCCGGCCCCGCCGATGATGAGGGCAATCCAGACGAAGAACGTCACGCGCGGCCGGAAGAAGTTCGGCGTCACCGCGCCCTGCGGGACGAGCCAGAGGATGCCGGCGAGTCCCATGAGCGCGCAACCGAGCATGAACGACTTGATTTTGAACCGGTCGGTGTTCTTGCCGAGGGCGTTGGCCACGTCCTCGTCCTCGCGGATGGCCTTCAGCACGCGACCGAACGGCGACTCGCCGGTGCGCTTGAGAAGCCAGTAGAACGCCGCGACGAACCCGAGCAGCAACAGCCCGTAGACGAGACCGTCGACGACGGGTTTGGGGTTCGTCGGAATCAGCACTTGTGAGGCGTCGACGAAGCCGAGATAGGCGTTCCAGAGGCCGAGGCCGCGAAGCAGCGCCTCCAGCGGCGGGGCGAAGTCGAGGATGAGCCCCGACCCGCCGCCGAAGCCGACGCGGTTGCCGAACAGCTGGAACTGCTGGAGTTCGCCCGAGAGGAAGCTGAACCGGACGATTTCCGACATGGCGATGGTGACGATGGCCAAGTAGTCGGCCCGCAACCGGAGCGCCGGGAGCGCGACCACGAGCCCCAAGAGCGCGGCCGCGAGCATCCCGGCGAGGATGCCGACCCAAAGCGGTAGGCCGAGGCCGCCGACCTGCGCCGCGCCGCCGGCGACGTACGTCGGCTTCGTCACGATCGCCGTGACGTAGACGCCGACGGCCATGAAGCCGACAATGCCGATGTTGAACAGCCCGGTGTACCCCCAATGGAGGTTGAGCGCGAGCGACAGCATGGCGAAGACGCCGATGTAGAACGTCAGCGTCGCGATGGAGTTGAGCTGTCCGCGGAGCGTGTACCCGAGGACGAGCCCCGCAAGGACGTACGCGAGGTACGTCCCGAGGAGAATCAACACGATGAGACCCGCGTCGCCGCCCGGGATGCGGGCGGTGAAGTCGTCGCGGACGCTCATGCGGTCGCCCTCCCGCTGAACAGCCCGGACGGTTTCACGAGGAGAATGACGATCATGACGACGAAGGCGGCGGCCCGCGAGAACGCCGAGGGAATCCACAGCACCGACATCGACGCCGTCAGCCCGATGACGAGGCCGCCGGCGATGGCCCCGTAGATGGAGCCGATGCCGCCGAGGATGACCGCGGCGAAGATGAGAAGCAACAGCAGCCACCCGTCGTTGAACCCGAGGGTTCCCTTCCAGAGAATGAACATGTACCCGGCGACGCCGGTCAGCCCGCCGCCGATAATCCACGTCGCGCGGACGACGCGCTCGGTCGAGATGCCGGTGATGAGCGCGAGGTCCTTGTTGTCGGCCATCGCGCGCATCGCCTTGCCGAGTTTCGTCCGCTGTAAGAGCACGTGGACGCCGAGCATCAGCCCCGACGCGACCACGAGGAGCGTGATGTCGTGGGCGTTGATGAACACCGTGCCGTCGATGAAGTACAGCGACAGCGAGGGCGGTTGGGCGGTCGTGCCGCGCACGTCGGAGCCGAAGACGAACTGCATCAGGTAGCGGAGCGCGAACGCGACCCCGATACTCGTGATGAGGAGCGTGATGCCGTCCTCGTTTCGAATCGGTTTGAAGATGGTGCGGTCGACCGCGAGCGACAGCGCGATGGCGAAGCCGCCGGAGACGACGATGCCGGCGACGACCGCGAGCGGCGTCGAGAGCATCCCGATACCGAGCGTCCCGCCGTAGACCGACCCCCCGGCCCCGACGAGCAGGAGCGCGCCGATATCGGCGCGTCCCAACCCGGCGATGAGGTACGTCGTCGCCCACCCCGAGAACGCCCCGGCCGTGATGTAGTCGCCGTGGGAGAAGTTAGCGAAGTTTAGAATACTGTACGTCATCGACAACCCGATGCCCGCGAGGCCGATTACGAGCCCCCGCATCAGACCATCCCAGACGAGCGTGCCAATGTCGGCAAACTGCGTCTGCCCCGTTGCTAACCCGCGAAGTAAGTCACCGAGTAGTACGACTACGATGACCGCCAAGACGAGCGCGAACGGACGTTCGATGGCGAACCGCCTTCCACGGGAGTAGGTTTCGGCAATACCCATTGATAACTATCCTCATGATATGTGCGGACGATAAACATAGATAAATCTTTCTCCATCGGTCGTCTTTACTGACCCCGCTTGACACCCCGCAGGACCTCGATTACTCGAATTCGGTCCGAATCGTCGACACTTAAAAGCGGGTAGAGTCCCGACAGGGACCATGCGCGTCAGTTCGGCGGCGTTTTCGGAGCTCGACGACCTCGTCGAGCTGTGGGTCGAACTCGCCGCGGACCAGCGGGCGTCCGGCTCGCACCTCCGAGCCGAGGCCAACCGAACACCGATACGGGAGGCGCTGGCCCGACACGTCGCCGCCGACGGCGTCCTCGTCGCCCGCGAGGGCGATGTGAGCACTGGCGGCACGGAGGGCGGAAGCAGCACAGAGGGCGCGGACGCCGACGGCCTCGTCGGGTTCGTCATGTTCGACATCGAGGCGGGAGCGTACGAACAGGACGCGACTCGCGGAATGGTTCGGAATCTGTTCGTCCGCCCGGCGTACCGAGACGACGGCGTCGGAACGCGGTTGCTGGCGGCGGCGGAGGACGCGCTGGCCGACGCCGGCGTCGACGCCGTCGCGCTGGACGTGCTGGCGGACAACGAGGCCGCCCGTCGGTTCTACCGGCGACACGGCTATCGACCCCACCGCGTCGAACTGGAGAAATCGATGCGAAGCGATACACACTCAAAGGAGGACGGGTAATCGACAGACGCGCCAGGAGAGCATGGGCGGTTCATGCACTCGACTTGTAATCGAGACTTCGTGGGTTCAAATCCCACTCCTGGCTTCTCTCGCCGCTTCACTCACGTTTTCCGGACCATCGTCAGTTCCGTCGAGTAGGGGACCGAACTCGGATGAGGAGCAACGACCCCGGAACGCCGAGGACGAGCGCGCGGAACGGGTTATGCTTGATGATAACGTCGGGGTCGAGCGGCTCCGACTGGAGGTCGGTAATGCGGATACACGAGTAGTAGACCGTGACGTGAGTCAGCACGTACGCGAACGCCGCGGGGACGACGACCGGATACCGAATCCCGCCCATCGCCAGCCCCTCGAACGCGAGGGCCGTGAGCGCCGAGATGAAAAGCAGATTGCCCAGTTGGAGCGTGACGCCGGTCAGCGCCGTGATCGCGGTGTCGAACAGCGACGCGCCGTAGGGCGTGTACGTGAGCGCAGTGACGACTGCCACCGCTCCGAGAAAGAGCCCGGCGAACAACCCAGACAGCGCGTACACGAACTCCATTGGGGGGGACCGTTAGGGGACCGACGGGTGCGAGGAATTTAGTTCTACCCCCCTCGTTATCGCGGCCGAAAATTAGACAACACCGCCGAGAGCGACGGACCGCGGCGTCGGGACGGAATTTTATCTTTATCGGGAACGTCATGTTCGGTATGAACGGCTCCGACCAATTCATGCTCGCCGTGTCGCTTCTCATCTTCGCGCTCCTCATCGCCGGCCTGCTTCTCGCACTCGTATAGGGAGAAAACTTATGTGATATTCATGGAGGATACTAGCTACCATGCCGGAATGTCAGAACTGTGGTTCGTTCGTGACGCCCGCATACGCCCGAGTATTCACGCCCGATGGCATGGAGAACCCGCGCGTTTGCCCGAACTGCGAGGATATGGTTCGCGACGGCGCGCAGGTGCGGGCGGCGCGCTCACCGAGAAATCACTGACTCACCGGGCCGTCACTGAGCGACGTGGTAGTGTTCGGCGTCCTGTCGGACGAAGCCGCGCTTCGAGAGCGTGCTGAGAATGCTGTAAAGGGCGATTTTCTTCATCTCCAACCCGTTCTGCAAGTCGGAGATGGACGCGCCGTCGTGCGTGGTGAGATAGAGGTACACGAGCTTGGCCGAGGGCGATTCGAGTTCGCCGGGGACTTCGATGGTCGGAACCGTCTGTTGCATGGTCGTTGTCATCCTCTTTGCTTCGACGATAATAAAACTCTCTTACAACAATCGTCGAAGTCCGATGGTCGGGAGTGAGACCGCGAACGTCACGAATTCGGGAGAATCGTCGCATCCCTCACGAACGTACATCTGATTCGCTGCGGCGTTCGACGGCGCTAACTTCGACTGTCGTCGAAGGACGCGGGTCTCGGGTTCTCGGAGGACGCCGTCCCGAAGCGACGGAAGGGGCGGGAGTCGAACCACGCGAAGCCATTGAAAACCACCGGACCGACCGCGGGGGCCTGTGCCGGTGTGCTCTACCACTGAGCCACCCTTCCGGTCGCGCGTAGGGGTCGAGCGGGCAAATAGGCGTTGGTGACCTCGGCCGAAGCCCTCGGCTGTGGCGCGTTGGGTTCCATGCGATGCCCGCTCGAAGGCGGCGACGAAAGAAATTGGTCGGCCGCGACTCGGACGGGGCGCAGTCGGGTCAGTAGCTCCGCGTCTTCGGCTCGTACGTCTTGTTCTCGCCTTCGAGGATGACCGGCTTGTACCAGAGTTCCGGGCGGCCGTCGTTCCACGAGAGCATCGTGTGCTTGAGCCACTCCTCGTCGCGGCGCTCTTGGTACTCCTTGCGCCAGTGGGCTCCGCGGAACTCGTTTCGCGCGAGTGCGCCGAGCGTGATGGCTTCCGCGATGTCGAGGATGTTGCGCATCTCCAGCGTCTGGAGGAGGTCCGTGTTGAACGTCCGCGACTTGTCGCCCACGAACACCTGCTGGTAGAGTTCGCGCGCCTCGCGGATGTCGCGGAGCGCGTCCTTGAGGGCCGACTCCTCGCGGAAGACGTTCACGTTTCGCGTCATCGACTTCTGGACGCGCTCGCGAATCTCGGCCTGCTGGATGCCGTCTTCGCGCTCCAGGAGGGTGTCGATGGTCTCGCGCTCGTCTTCGACGGCGCGCTGGACGAGGTCAGCTCCGGAGACGGACGCGCCGGCGTCCGCCGCCGTCCCGCCGTCCGCGACGGCGTCTTCACCGATACCGGCTTCACCGAGTTCGACCGGCGAATCGACTTCACCGAGTTCGTACTCGCCTTCCTTACCGGTCGTGATTCGGGCCTCCTCCATGTCCTTGCCCGCGGCGTGGTGGCCGGCGCGCTTGCCGAAGACGATGAGTTCGGGGAGCGCGTTGCCGCCGAGGCGGTTGCCGCCGTGGACGGAGGCGCAGGCGCACTCGCCGGCCGCATACAGGCCGGAGATGCACGTCTCGCCGTTCTCGTCGGTCTCGATGCCACCCATCGCGTAGTGCTGGCCGGGCTTGACCGGCATCGGCGCTTCGAGGGGGTTGACGCCCTCGAAGTCCTCCGAGAGGTGGACGATGTTTTCGAGGCGGTCGATGATGCGCTCCTCGCCGAGGTGGCGCATATCGAGGTGGACGTACTCGTCTTCGATGCCGCGGCCCTCGTTGACCTCCGTCAGTTCGGCCCGGGAGACCACGTCGCGGGAGGCGAGTTCGCCGAGGTTGTTCGCGTAGCCGTACTCGAACATGAAGCGCTCGCCGTTTTCGTTGTAGAGGATGCCGCCCTCGCCGCGGACGCCCTCGGTGATGAGGACGCCCGTCGAGGGGAGCGTCGTCGGGTGGAACTGGATGAACTCCATGTCCTCCATCGGCGCTCCCGCGCGGTAGGCCATCGCGACGCCGTCGCCGGTGTTGGCGACCGCGTTCGTCGTGTGGTCGTAGACCTGCCCGAGCCCGCCGGTGGCGAGGATGACGCCGTTGCGGGCGCGGAAGCCCTCGACCTGGCCGGTCTGGACGTCGTAGGCGACGATGCCGTGACAGTGTCGATCCTCCGGCTTCTCCTCGTCGGTGACGGCCAGTCGGGTGACGTGCCACTCGTCGTACACCTTGATGCCGCGCTTGACGAGCTGCTCGTACATCGTGTGGAGCAGCTGGTGGCCCGTCTCCGCGCCCGCGTAGGTGGTCCGCGGGAACGAGAGCCCGCCGAACGGTCGCTGACTGACGCGGCCGTCGTCGTCCCGGGAGAACGCCATCCCCCAGTGTTCGAGCTGGATGGTCTCTTTCGGGCTGTCCTTACAGAGGGTCTCGGCCGCCGGCGCGTCGGCCAGATAGTCCGAGCCCTTCATCGTGTCGTACGCGTGGTCCTCCCACGAGTCGCCTTCGCGGAGCGCGGCGTTGATGCCGCCCTCCGCCGCGCCCGTGTGACTTCGGACCGGATGGAGCTTCGACACGATGGCCACGTCGGCCCCTTCCTCGTGTGCCGCAATCGCCGCGCGCAGGCCCGCCCCGCCCGCGCCGACTACGATAACGTCGTGTTCGTACATGGTGTGTTTGGGTGTGTCGTAGGGTTGGTCGAACTTCAGGGTTTCACCGGGAAGTTCACCAGAACTTCAGGTTGTTCTTGATCGCCTCGCGCTTGAGTTCCTGGATGTGCTCCGTGAGGGGGATGTCCTTCGGGCACACCTCGGTACAGGAGAACTGGGTCTGACAGCGCCAGACGCCGTGTTCCTGTTCGAGGATTTCGAGGCGGCGCTGCTTCATGTCCTCGCCTTCGCGTTCGTCCATGGCGAAGCGGTAGGCCTTGTTGATGGCCGCGGGACCGAGATACTCGTTGTCGCCGGCGGCGATGTTACACGAGGACATGCACGCGCTACACCAGATGCAGCGAGTGGACATCTTGACCTTCTCGCGGTTCTCGCGCGTCTGGCGCTGCTCGTCGAGTTCACCGTCGGGAAGCGAGTTCGTCTGGAAGTACGGCTCGACCGACTCCATCTGGTCGTAGAAGTGCTCCATGTCGACGACGAGGTCTTTGACCACGTCGGAGTGCGGGAGCGGTTCGACCCGAATCGGCTCCGAGAGGTCCGACAGCTGGGTCTTGCAGCCGAGTCGCTGCGACCCGTTGACGAACAGCGCGTCGGAGCCGCAGATAGCCTGCCGGCAAGAGTGCCGGAAGGTAAGCGAGGAGTCGTAGTGGTCCCGCGCCCACATGAGGGCGTCGAGAATCGTCATCCCCTGCTTGTACGGGACGTGGAAATCGTCGAAGCGAGGTTCCTGTTTCTCCGGCACCTCGGGGTCGTAGCGGAAGACCTTGAGGTGGTAGGTGTCGTCCGCGGAGCGCGCTTTCTCGGCCGCCTCGGCCTCGCGCTGTTCTTGGACGCGCTCGGCGCGCTCGCGCTTTTTCGCGTCGCGCTTCTGCTTGCCGGCGGACGCCGTCTCCGTGACCGATTCCTCTTCGACTGATTCGGGAACTTGCGTGCTCATTAGATGGGAACACCTCCGGCCCACGCGAGGGCCGTGCGGACGCCCTGCACGATGAGCAGGACGCTCGCGAGACCGAGAATCGCCTTGACCGCCGTCTTCCGGGTGCCGGAAAGGCCCTGGTTGACGAGGGCGTTGTAGACGCCGTTGACCCCGTGGAACGTCGCGGTGACGAGGAACAGGATCATCAGCGAGAAGTACGTCAGCTGCTCCATGCGCGCCTGCGAGAGGGCGAACGTCACTTCGTCGGCGTGGTTGACGAAGTGTAGCAGGAAGAAGTGGAACGCCAGCACCACGACGAGGAAGGCGGCGGTCAGCCGCTGCCAGAGCCACCGCCGGCCGCCGGGCTCGAAGGACGTGTAGCGCTCCGCCATCAGAGGCTCACCCCCGAGAGGAACGTGGGGACGCTCGCGACGACGATGACACCCGTGAGGATGAGCGACGCGTAGAAGCTCTTGTCCTGTGCTTCCAGCCCGACGCCCAGGTCGACGAACAGCAGCCGCAGCCCATTGAGGATGTGAAACACCGCCACCGCGAGCAGCCCGACTTCGAGAATACGCACGACCAGGAGGCTCTCCAGCGCCTGAATCGTGTTCGTGTACGCCGTCGCGCCCGAGAGGGCCGTCGACAACACGGCGATGTGGGTGAAGAGATAGCCCACAAGCACCCAGCCGGTGAACTTGTGGAATATCCAGGCCCACATGCCGGCCGAGAACTCCCGCCATCTGCTGAAGTCCTCGATGAGGCCCCGATTGTAAGACTGACTCATGCTCTTGTGAGTGTCGGGAAGGGGAGGGTATAGAACTTACGTGTATGGAGTTTCGTGAAGGTCGGAAAAAATCGCCGCCCCCGAGCGTCCCGAGTCGCGCCGGACGGCCTCAGCGCGTCGTTTCGGGGGAGCCGGACTGCTCGCGCTCGACGACGCGCCGCACCTTGTCCTTGAGTTCGACGAGGTGGCAAAGCGGGTTACCGGGGTAGACGACCGGGTTTTCGAGGACGCCGACGAGCAGGCCCGTGAAGGGGGCGACGACGGTCACGTTGTCGTCCTTGAACGGGTTCGTAATCGTGCAGATGCGGTCGCCCTCGTGGACGAGCGCGCCGCGGTCGTGGTGCATGTCGACGATGCCGCCCGCGTCGGCGCGGAGCCACGTCTTCTCGTTTTCGTCCGAGATGACGGTCCGCCAGCCCGGCCAGTTGACCGTCGAGGTCCCACGGAGGCCGTACTCGGCGAAAACGCTCTCGACGCCCGCGAGCGCCTCGTCGATGAGTTCGCGCTGGAAGCGGTGGGCCTCGCCCATCTCGACGGTTATCGCCGGCGTCCCGTTCTCCGACGACTCGGTTCGGAGCATCCCGCTGGACCCGGAACTGTCGATGATGACGTGCGAGCCGAAGGCGTTGGCGAGGCGCGCGACGGCGGGGTCTGACATGTCCGCGCGGACGTGGAGCATGTTAGTTCGCCCCCGCGTCGAGGTGTGGAAGTCGATGCCGAGGTCGCAGGGTGCGATGAAGTTCTGGTAGATGCGGTGGGCCATCCGCTTGGCCCCCGTCGAGGTCTCGGAGCCCGGAAACGACCGGTTCAGGTCGCGGTCGTAGATGGGGAGGTACCGCTGTTGGGCGAGAAAGGCGGGGACGTTCATCACCGGCATACAGACGAGCGTGCCCGCGAGGTCCGCGAGGTCCCACTCGTAGGCCACCTCGCGGACGACCTCGATACCGTTCAGTTCGTCGCCGTGGGCGGCGGCGGAGAGGAACACGGTCGGTCCCGCCCGCTCCCCGTTGATGATGGTGACGGGGATGCGAACCGGGTCCCCGAGATACGTCTCGGAGATGCCGTACCGGATGTCCTGTGTCTCGCCCGGCTCGACCTTCCCGCCGTTGTAGGTGAAGGCCTCGTTGTCGGCCATGTGATGCGATGGGAGGGCCGGGGTTATAAACGGTCGCGACGGACCGCCCGACGCCGTCCTCGCGGCTGCGAATCGCGGGCGGCCGGCTCTCGACCGTCATGTCTTTGAAACCGGGAGGATATCAACTGAGTATGTCCACCACAGACGACGCCGTGCGTGTCGGCGTGCTTTCTCTGCACAACAGCAAGGAGACGAAGGCAATCCTCAACGCGGTCGAAGACCTCGGTCACGAGCCGGTGTGGCTCCGTCGGGAGAACGCGGCGGTCAGCATCGAAGACGGCGAGGTGACAGTCGAGCCTGAGGTGGACATCATCGCGAACCGACTGCTCCTGTCGAACACCGAGGAACCCGCCGAACTGCTCGGATTGGCGACGACGTTCAACCGCATCCGACCGATGCTCAACGAGCCGGACGCGGTTCTCGCGGCCATCCACAAGTTCGCCACGGCCGCGACGCTCGCCAACTGGAACATCCAGGTGCCCGACGCGCTCCTCGCGCTCTCGAACGACCGGCTGAACAAGGGCCGCGAGCGCTTCGGCGACGTGGGCGTCTACAAGTCCGCCATCGGTACCCACGGCGGCGGGACGTGGAAGGTCGACCTGACCGAGCCCGTCAACCCGAAGGTCGGAAACCGGCAGGCGTTCCTCCAGAAGCTCATCGACCGCGACGGCGACCGCCACCGCGACCTGCGCGTCTACATCGTCGACGGCGAAATCATCGGCGCGATGTACCGCTACGCACCGGACGGCGACTGGCGGACCAACGTCGCCCTCGGCGGCGACGTGCTCGACGCGACCGACGAGATGCCCGAGGAAGCGCGGGAAACTGCGCTCTACACGGCCGAAGTGATGGAGATGGACTACGTCGGCGTCGACCTCGTCGAGGGCGACGACGGCTGGTTCGTCCTCGAAGCCAACCCGACGGCCGGCTTCAAGGGCCTCTATCAGGCGACGGGCAAGAGCCCCGCGCCGCACATCGCGAAGCTCGCAATCGAGCGCGCGGGCGGCGAGGTCGACGAGACGCGCGTCGAGGAACTGTCGGCGACGCTCGACGACTCCGTCCCCTCGTGTGCCCCCAACGAGTCGCCCATCATCGACGGCGAAGCGCCCCTCATCGGCTACATCGAGGAGGTCGTCGTCAACGGGACCAGCGGCTCCCAGCAGACCCTCGCGAAGTCCGACACCGGCGCGACCCGGACGAGCATCGACACGAGCCTCGCCGCCGAAATCGGCGCGGGGCCGATTAAGAGCATGACGCGCGTGAAGTCCGGGAGCCTCAAGAGCGGGAAGGCCCGCCCCGTGGTCGACCTCGTCATCGGTATCGGCGGCACCCAGCACACCGTGACCGCCAGCGTCGAGGACCGCTCGCACATGGACTACCCGCTGCTGCTCGGCCGCGACATCCTCGAACACTACCGCGTCGACGTGCGCCGCCGCGCCAACGCCGACCGAAACGACAGCGACGACGAGGAAGAAGAACTCCTCGAAGAGTAAGTCGGCTCGCCACACCGGGCCACCAGCGCGGTCACCCCCGTCGAACGACGGGCGACCGCATCCGAGCACCCGAGACACGCGCACTTTTCTCCCCGACGACTCAACCACGAGTCGATGAGCGACGACGCCTACCGCGAACTCCGGGCGGACCCGCACCTCGGTGACGTGGTCGACGAACACGGCCCGCTCTCGCTCGACCCCGCCGACGACCCCTTCGAGCGACTGGTCGTCTCGATTGTCAACCAACAGCTCTCGACGACCGCGGCGGCGACGATTCGAGACCGCCTGTTCGACCGCGTCGAGATTACCCCCGAGGGGATACTGGCCGCCGACGAGGCCGTTCTGCGCGATTGCGGCCTCTCGAACCAGAAAGTTGGCTACGTCCGCAACGTCGCCGACGCGTTCCGAGACGGCCTGTCGGCCGAGTCGCTACGAGAGATGGACGACGGCGAGGTCGTCGCGGCGCTCACCGAGATTCGCGGCGTCGGTGACTGGACCGCCAAGATGTTCCTCATCTTCGTGCTCGCCCGCGAGGACGTGTTCCCGGTCGAAGACCTCGGGATTCGGCGCGGCATGGAACACGTCTTCGGGTTCGAGCGCGACGCCGTCTCCCGCGGCGAGATGCGCGAGCGCGCCGAGCGATGGGCACCCTATCGGAGCTACGCCAGCCGGTATCTCTGGCGGTGCGTGGACTAACTTCGACTGGGTGGAAACGGAGTCTAGTCCGAGTAATCGATAGACTGCACCCACGTAGACCGTTAATCGAATAAACACAATCTGAGTTTACATTTCACGCGAGGGAAACGTTGAAACCGCGACGCAGTGTAACGTTCTTCCATGAACGTAGCTGACGTCGACAGTATCACCGTGCTCGGAGCGGGCAACATGGGCCACGGCATCGCGGAGGTCGCGGCCCTCGCCGGCTACGACGTCGTCCTGCGCGACATCGAAGACGAGTTCGTCCAGCAGGGCTACGACCAAATCGAGTGGTCGCTGAACAAACTCGCCGAGAAGGACCGACTGTCGCAAGACGACGCCGACGCCGCGCTCGCCCGCGTCTCGACCGCGGTGGACCTCGACGAGGCCGTCGCCGACGCCGACGTGGTCATCGAGGCCGTCCCCGAGAAGATGGCCATCAAAAAGGAGGTGTACGCCGAGTTGGAGGAGTACGCCCCCGACCACGCGGTGTTCGCCACCAACACCTCCAGTCTCTCTATCACCGAACTCTCCGAGGTCACGGAGCGCCCCGAGCGCTTCTGCGGGATGCACTTTTTCAACCCGCCGGTCCGCATGGACCTCGTCGAGGTCATCTCCGGCGCGCACACCGCCGACGAGACGCTCGACCTCGTCGAAGACCTCGCCGAGTCGATGGGCAAGACGCCCGTCCGCGTCCGCAAGGACAGCCCCGGCTTCATCGTGAACCGTATCCTCGTCCCGCTGATGAACGAGGCGGCGTGGATTGTCCACGCGGGCGACGCGACGATGGCCGAAGTGGACGCCACGACGAAGTACGACATGGGCCTCCCGATGGGGAGTTTCGAACTCGCTGACTACGTCGGCATCGACGTGGGCTACCACGTCCTCGAATATATGCACGAGGTGCTCGGCGACGCCTACGAACCGTGTCCGCTCCTCTCGGAGAAGGTCGAAGAAGGCGACCTCGGCCAGAAGACCGGTGCGGGCTTCTACGACTACGAGGACGGCGCGGGCGCTGAAATCCCCCACGACGAGGGGAGCGAAGCGGTCAAGAACCGACTCCTCGGCGTCATGGCGAACGAGGTCGCCGGTCTCGTCGGCAACGACGTGGCCGACCCGGCCGCCATCGACCGCGCGGTCAAACTCGGCGGGCGCTTCCCCGACGGCCCGGCGAAGATGGCCGACAGCGCCGGCATCGCCACCCTCGTCGACGCCCTCGACGAACTCCACGACGAGACCGGCGAAGCGCGCTACGAAGCCGTCGACTACCTCCGCGACCTCGCCCAGTCGGGCGGAGGGTTCTACGGCGACGGCGGCGAGGACGAATCCGGCGACGCTCCCGCGTTCGACGCCATCGCCGTCGAGGTGCGCGACGGTGTCGGCCACATCACTCTCGACCGGCCGCACCGACTCAACACCATCAGCGTCGAACTGATGGACGAACTCTCCGAGGCGCTCGACACCCTCGCCGACGACGACGAGGTCCGCGCCGTGCTTCTCACGGGGGCCGGCGACCGCGCGTTCTCCGCCGGTGCCGACGTGACCAGCATCGCCGCGGGCGGCGGCGACCCCGTCGAGGGCGTCGAAATCTCGCGGAAGGGCCAACAGACGTTCGGAAAGCTTGAGGAGCTCGACAAGCCGGTCGTCGCCGGCATCGACGGCTTCTGTCTCGGCGGCGGGATGGAACTCGCCATGTGCGCCGACCTCCGCATCGCCACGGAGCGCTCCGAACTCGGCCAGCCAGAACACAACCTCGGGCTCCTCCCCGGCTGGGGCGGCACGGTCCGCCTCCAGCGCATCGTCGGCACCGGCCGCGCGAAGGAGATTATCTTCAGCGCCGACCGCTACGACGCCGAGACGATGGCCGACTACGGCTTCATCAACGAGGTCGTCGAGAACGACGACGACTTCGAAGAACGGGCCTTCGAGTACGCGAAGCGGTTCGCACAGGGTCCGCCGGTCGCCCAGCGCTACACCAAGCGCGCCATGCACAACGGCTGGGAAGACACTGATTCGGGACTGGAAGTCGAAGCGCAGGCGTTCGGCCTGCTGTTTACCACCTCGGACCTGATGGAGGGCGTCGCCGCCTTCACGAGCGACCGCGACCCCGAGTTCACGGGCGAGTAATCGGCCGTCGTGGGTGGGTTCCTCTCACTCACCCACGATGGAACGCAACGCTTAAAATAGTCCAACGACCACTCGTGAATGCAGACGCTCGGTTGGTGTAGTCCGGCCAATCATCTTGGCCTTTCGAGCCGAGGACCAGGGTTCAAATCCCTGACCGAGCACTTCTCTGAGGAACAACGTGACGAAGAGGGAGCGGAGGGTAGGGGATTTGAAACAGGGAGCGGCTTGCTGCGACTGAGGTTCAAATCCCTGACCGAGCACTTCTGTCGGACACAGGCCTCTGAGTGGTTTCTGTGTCTCTCGATTCTGTGAAACCGAATGCGGCGACACAGGAGATGTTGAACTAGCGAGCAACGTGTTGCGAGGGGAGTTCAAATCACCGACCGAGCAGTTCCCTGCTGAACTACCTTCGAAGTGCGAGCGACTACGATTCACGTCTTGGCCGACCCGTTCGCCGCAGACCGACTCGATTAGCTTGCACGTTTTTAACGATAGCAATTAAACTACACACGATAGCATGGGACACGGAGATGCGGAGGCTCGGTGATGGTCGAAGAGTTCACCTCGCAGGTCAACCCCGTCATCGTCCGCCTGTTCGTCGCGGCGGCGTTAGGGATGTTCCTCGGCTTAGAGCGCGAGCGGTCGAAAAAGAGCGCCGGCGTTCGAACGTTCACCCTGACGAGCCTCCTCGGCGGCATCGCCGTCGCAGTCGGGAGCGACATCCTCCTCGCGGTCGGAGGTCTGTTGGTGGTCGTCCAGGCGGTGTTGCTCGGGAGTCGCGGGCTGTTCGACCGCGGGCCGAACGGGCGGGGCGACGGAGCCGACTCGCAGGACGACGCCGACGCCGACACCGGCGACGAGTCCGATGCCCGCCGCGACGACGACAGCACCGCTGACAGCGCCGCTCGATTAGACGACCTCGGCGTGAGCCTCTCGCTCACCACGTCCACGTCGCTTCTGGTCGCCTACGCGGTCGGCGCGGCGGTCGTCAGCGGCTTCGTCATCGAGGGGGTCGTCGTCGCGCTCACCTCGTCGCTCCTGTTAGTTCTGCGGCGCGAACTCCACGGGTTCGCGCGGCGACTGACGACCGACGAGGTCCGAAGCGCCGTCGAGTTCGCCATCATCGCGTTCGTCGTCTACCCGTTGCTCCCCGAAGGACAGGTCGGTCCGTGGGACGCCGTCAACCCCCGGACCGTCTGGCTGCTCGTCGTCGCGGTGAGCGCAATCGGCTTCGTCAACTACGTCATCATCCGCCGGTACGGCGAGCGCGGCATCGCCATCACGGGCTTTTTCGGCGGGCTGGTGAACTCGACGGCCGTCATCGGTGAGATAGCCGGGCGGACCAGTCGAAACCCGTCGATTCGGCCGCTCGCGGCCGCCGCGATTCTGATGGCCGACGCGGCGATGGCGCTTCGGAACCTCTCGCTCGTCGCCGTGTTCGTCCCGGAACTCGCGGTCGAGGTGGGGATTCCCCTCGGACTCGTCGCGCTCGTGGGTGTGAGCTACGCGCTGCACTCCCGCGAGTGGGGCGTCGACCTCGACGTGGCGTTCGAGTCGCCGTTCAGCCTCGAAAGCGCCCTCCGATTCGGCGTCTTCTTCCTCCTCGTGTTGCTCGCCTCCGCGGCGGCACAGGAGTACTTCGGCGCGACCGGGTTCGTCGTGACGAGCTTCCTCGGCGGGCTCGTGTCGAGCGGGTCGGTCGTTACGACCGCCGTCACGCTCTACGACGGCGGCACTATCGGCGGAACGACCGCGGTCGTCGGCGTCCTCGCCGGCACCGCCGCGAGCATCGCGGTCAAGGTCGCGCTCGCGGCGAGCGTCGACCGGGAGCTCCTCGGGCCGGTGGCCCGGCGAAGCGCGCTCCTCGTGGTCGCCGGCGTCGTCGGCGTGATTATCGTCACTACCGTCGGCTTTCAGCCGTGAGCGGGACTGGCGGCCTCAACGCGAGCAGCCAGCGACCACCGCGGGCGTGCGACCGGAGCGACGACGGCTCGCCGGGCGAGCCGATGGCTTGAGGTACGCCGAGGGCTATCGTCGCGCCACGACCAACGAGCGATGATACGCAACTCGACTCGACGAGACCGTGGCGAACCGCCCGAGGAGCGACACCAGTCGGCTCCGAAGCCGAACGGACCGAGCGGAGCGAGGCGCGCGCCTCGTCGCGGGAGCGCCTGACCGTGTCGGACGCGACGCGCGCCACGCTCGCCGCGGGAACGCTCGTCGCGCTCGCCGCGACGAGCGGGAGCCTCTACTTCAGCCTCGGCCTCGGACTGACGCCCTGCGACCTCTGTTGGTACCAGCGCATCCTGATGTACCCGCTCGTCGTGGTGCTCGGGGTCGCCGCGGTCGAGGACCGACCCGGCGTCTGGAAGACGGTGCTCCCCCTCTCGCTCGGCGGCCTCGCGCTTTCGGGCTACCATTCGTACCTGCAAGTCGCGCCCGGAGCGACCTGTACGGTCGGCGGCCCGTGTACGTCCATCCAGTATTCGATGCTCGGCGGCCTCCTGACGATTCCGCGACTCGCGTTCATCGGGTTCGCGCTCGTGACGGTTCTCGCGGTCGCCGTGGTCCGTGTCGGCGTCGAGACCGACGACGCGTGGGGCATCTAATCGGAGAAATCGACCATCGGTTCGGGGTAGTCCACGCCCAACTCGACGCCGTAGGACGCCTGTTCGGCCTCGCTGAGTTGCCACGGCTCGTGGGCGTACTCGGCGGGTAAGGCGTCGAGTTCGGGGAGCCACGTCTTCACGTACTCGGCGTCCTCGTCGTAGCGCGTCGCCTGCCAGCGCACGTCGAACGAGCGGTCCCGCGAGTCGTTTCCGACGCCCGCGATGTAGGCCCAGTTGCCGTAGTTCGACGCGGGGTCGTAGTCGACGAGCCGCGTCTCGAAGTACGCCGCGCCGCGTCGCCAGTCCAGTCTGAGGTCGTTGGCGAGGAACGACGCCGCGTTCTGCCGCCCGCGGTTCGACATGTAACCCGTCGCGTTCAGTTCTCGCATGTTCGCGTCGACGAAGGGGATACCCGTTTTCCCCGCCGCCCAGCGCTCGAACTGCGCGTCGTCGCGTCGCCAGTCGATATCGGTTCGGTCGCGGATGCCCTCGCGGCGGAAGAAGTCGCTCCCGTGTTTGGCGAACTGGAACTGGAAGAAGTCGCGCCAACGGAGTTCGAAGACGAGCCAGTACGTCGAGTCGTTTTCGACTCGGCGGGCCTCGTAGCGGTCCACCTCGGCCTTGACGTACCGCGGCGAGAGACAGCCCTCGTTCAGCCACGGCGAGAACTTCGAGGAGTAGTCGGCTCCGAGCAGCCCGTTTCGCGTCTCTTTGTACTCCCGGAGGTGGTCGCCCGTCCAGACGTACGACTCAACGCGGTCGAGCGCGGCCGTCTCGCCGCCGTCGAAAGGGAGGACGCCGCGGTCGTCGGGAGCGCGGTCGGCGTTCGCGTCCGCGGTTCCGACGAGGTCGGAGACCGCAGGGAGGTCGCCCGCGTCGGGCGCGTCGTCGGGAAGCGGCGGGACGGTCACGTCGGAACGCGGGTCGCGACCACCGGGGTCGCCGTCGCTCGCGTGCTCGTCGCCGGCTGCCGCATCGCCCGTCCCGGCGTCTTCGGCGGCCGATTCGACCGCCTTCCGAAACGTCGTGTACGTGTCCGGGAGGTCGGAAAGCGCCATCGGGAGGTCGTCGAGGTGAGTGAGCGTGTGCCCCCAGAAGCGCCGGAGTTCGACGCCGTCGCCTCGAAGCGCCCGCTCGACCGCCGTTTCGACGCGCGACTCCTCGGGCGTCGGGCGCGTGTGGACCGTCACGAAGTCGGCGTCGACGGCGGCGGCCACCTCGGGGAGAACGGACTCGGGTCGACCCTCGCGGACGACGAGGTCGCTTCCGCGGTCGCGGAGCGACGCCCGCAGGTCGGCCAGCGATTCGAGGCGGAAGCGGGCGCGGTGCGCGCCGGTCTTCTCGAAGTCGAAGGAGTCGGGCCCGCCGAACGGTCGGTCGCCGTACTCGCGCGGGTCCACGCAGTAGACGGGAACCACTCGGCCGGCGCCGCAGGCGGCCGCGAACGCCGCGTTGTCGTGCAGACGGAGGTCGCGGCGGAACCACGCGAGCGAAGTTGACTCGGACATCGTCGGCGGCGCTTAGGATGGGGGTGACTTGAGTCAAACGGCGGATTCGGGACTGGTGAAATAGGACGGACTGCGGCCGTGTCTCCGAGCTACGTTCGGCTTCGCGTCCACAATCCGAGTTCCGCGCCGGCGACGACGGCGACGGCGGTGAGCGCGAGTGCGGCGACGAGCCGCGGGTCCACGCGGTCGATGACGGGGACGCCCATCCAGCCGGCGACGAGGAGCGCGAGTCCAGCCAGACAGGTCGCGAGCGACAGGAGCGCGAAGGGAGCTTGCGTCGGCTCCGCGTCGTCCAGGAAGTAGTCGAGCTCCGCCGCGCTCGACCCCAGCGAGACGGTCTTCGCCCGCGAGTCGTACGCGACGATGCGGAGCGAATCGAGTTTTGGCAGGTGAGTCTGATGCAGCGATATGTAGACGCTCTGGCGAACGTTCTTCGGGGGCGGCGACTCGCCGGACTCTATCTCGGCGATGTGCTCCGCGAGGTCACCGACCGACTCCGGCCCGTCACCGTCGCGCAACTGTTCGAGCGCGAGCCGTCGCCGCTCGTTTCTGAGCACGTCGTGGATGTCGGCCTCGTCGAGCGAGCCGTCCGCCTGTTCTTCGTCTCCGGGCGGAGTCGACGAGTCAGCGTCGTCCATCGCCCCGCTCAGAGCCAGTCATCGGGCTTCGTGTCGTAGTCGACCTCGCCGGCGGCGATGCGCGCTTCCAGTTCGGCGTCGAGGTCGTGTTCCTCGAACGACTCGCCGTCGTACCGAATCCGGATAGCTCGCTCTTCTGGCGTCGGCTCGCGCCCCCGTCGCCGGGCGACTTCGACCTCGTGTTCGTCGAACTCCTTCGTGATGGTCATCAGGTTCACCGGGCGACCCCAGAGGTGGTAGACGCGCTCTAAGACCCCCTTCGCCTGCTTCATGTCGAGGATGACGCCGTTGTACTGGTGGCCCAAGAGGAGCTCCCCGCGGTTGTCGAAGTTGCCGTCGTACACCGCGATAGTCGGCTTTCCGAAGTTGGTGAACTGGAACAGGAGCTTCTTTTTCACGTCGCGGTACTCCGACGACGAGACGCGGAACTGCTGGGACGACTGGGAGTACTCGTAGGCGAAGTAGTGGTTCGCGCGGACGAACTCCTCGGAGAGGAACGCGTCGAGGAACGTCACGTCGTTGTGGCTCTCGCGAATCTCGCGCATCCGGTCCCAGCCGGCGGTCTTGTCCACGTCGGCGAGGGCGTCTTCGACGCTGTCGTACACCTCGTCGTCGAACATATACCGCGAGAGCTGTTCGAGTTCGGAGCGCCGAATCCGGCTGAGGAACCCGCGGTTCTGCGACTTGACGAGCGAGTAGTGTCGCTCCGCGAGCCCCTCGTAGGTGAGGAGCTTCCACGGGTAGGCACCGAGGTCGAGCGAGTCGTCGCCCGACAGCGCCCTGTCGAGAGTCTCGTGGTCGACTCTCGGGTCGTCGGGGCCGAGTTCGGACAGTTCGTCGAGGGAGTCGGCGCTGACGCCGTCGATAGCTGGGTCCGCCCGGAGCAGTTCCTGTACCTCGTCGAAGTCGACCGTCTCGTGGAAGTTGCGCCACGTGACGCCCGTCACGCGCAGGAGTTTGTCTGCGACCTCCGCGCGGTTCGTCGAGTTCTCGATGTACTCCCACAGCTCCTTGCCGAGCTTGTAGGGGTTGAGTCCGGGCGAGCCGAGGACGCGCGACTGGTGGTCGGCGTAGGTGATGAACTCGTCCGTGCCCGCGAAGCGCTCGTCGCCCATCATGAGCGACTCCCAGTAGGCCGCCCAGCCCTCGTTCATCACCTTCGTCATCTTCTGGGCGGCGAAGTAGTACGCCTCCTCGCGGAGCATGTCGAGGACGTCTTTCTGCCACGGCTCCATCTCCTCGGCTTTGCCCGTCTCCTCGTCGTACCGCATGCCGTGTTCGCGGACGTACGCGAGCACGTCCTTCCGGGGGTCGGTGAGCTTCGCGGCCTCGCGTTCGGCTTCTTCGACCCCTTCGAGCCACGCGTCGTCGAACACCTCGCGGCGCACGTCGTCGGAGATGTCGAGGCTGTCCAACTGCGCGCGGATGTCCTCGGGGATGCGGCCGTCCTCGTCGGCGGCGGCCTCGCGGATGGTTCGGTGCTGGTCGATGGTGTCTTCCAGACAGAGCACGGCGTCGATGAACTTCTCCACGTCGTCGCGGCTGATGTCGGGGTTCTGGACGTACCGCTCGATGGTCTGGGCGTGGCGTTCGAGCATCGCGGCCGCGGCGAACTGCCCCTCGTCGGAGAACAGTCCGAACCACTGGTTGTTCTTGAAGAAGTCCGAGTGCGCCTCGACGTGGGTGATGACGGCCTTCTGGTCGGCCAGCGAGTTCGACTCCTGGAGGAAGGCGTTCGCCGGGTCGTCGTTGTTGACGATTTCGAACGCCTTGCCCATGCCGAACTGGTCGGTCTTCCGCTGGCGGTCGTAGGTCATCCCCCACCGCCAGTGCGGATACCGCTCTTGGAACCCGCCGTAGGCGATGAGCTGGTTCATCTCGTCGTAGTTGACCACCCAGTAGTTCACCGGGTAGGGGTCGAGTCCGAGCTTCTTGGCGAGCGCGCCGGCCTCCCGGACGGGCTCGTCGAGTCTGGCGGCCTCGCGCTGTGCGTCTCTGCGGTGTCGTCTGAAACTCATTCTGCTGTCGCCTCCGTGCTGAGGATGGTGTAGATGGCGTCGATGACGTCGTCGGGCTCCGAGACGTACGCGACCACGACGTTACCCTGCTCTCCGAGGCTCCGTTCGACCTCTTCCGCGTGGGTTGCGTTGATTGCGGTCCCGCCGGGCTGGGTCTCCACGTAGGCGTGGAGGTTCGCGTCTATCTCCTGCATGAGCGGGACGACTCGCTCTTTCGTGTCGTTCGAGGAGTTCTCGGAGTCGCCCGCGGCGAAGACGTAGCGGTTCCACTCGCGCCACGGGTAGCGCTCGTCTAAGACCGCCTTCGCCAACTCGTAGGCCGACGAGATGCGCGTCCCGCCGCCCGAGCGGATGCCGAAGAACTCGTCGCGTTCGACCTCCCACGCCTCGGCGTCGTGGGCGATGTAGACGAACTCGGCGTGGTCGTACTTACCCGTGAGATACCAGTCCAGCGGGGTGAACGTGCGCTCGACGAGTTCGCGCTTCGTCTCCCGCATCGACCCCGACACGTCGCGGATGTTGACGACCACGACGTTCGACTGCTTCTTCTCGATGACCTCGGGGTGGCGGTAGCGCTCGTCCTCGCGGCGGAACGGAATCTCGCGGAGCCCTTCCCGGCGGATGCGCTGGATGGCCGTCGTCCGCTCGACGTTCTCCTCCATCTCCGCGAAGGTGGCCCACGTCCCGCGTTCGTCGTCCGGGATGCGGCTCCACTCGTCTTCTATCCACGCCATCGAGACGAGGATGTTGTTCTCGCGGCACCACTCGAACACCTCGCGGGCGGTGGTGCCCTCGACTTTCATCGCCTCGCGGACGAACTCCTCGTCGAAGTCCATCGCCAGCTTGCGCTTCAGGCCCTCCTTGAACAGGCGCTCGAAGTCGAGGGTGCTGTGGGGGCCGCTCCGGGTGATGTCGGTGAAGTCGCCTTCGACCTCCTCTACGACCTCCTTGCCCTTCGGTTCGAGTTCGAGGCCGAGTTCCTCGTCCAACGCCTCTGCGAACTGCTCGGGGTCCATCTCGTAGTACTCGTGTTCGGCCCCCTCCTCGCCGGGGTCGCCGTCTTCGCCGTCGCCGTCGCCGGGCTCGGGCTGGCCGAGCGGCTGGCCCACGTCGGGCGTGCCGCCTTTCCCCTGCCCGACGCCGCCCATGTCGAGGCGGTCGTACTTGAACTCCGGCAGGTCCACGACCTTGATTGGAATCTTGATGTCTTTCGACCCGGACGCACCGAGGTCGCCGTAGGAGATGAACTCCTTGAGGTCTTCGCGGCGCTCTTCGCCCACTTCGCGGAATCGTTCGAGGTCGTCTCTCAGTCCCATGTGTGGCTCACCTCCTTCATCACGGCACGGCTGGTCAGTTCGGCCGACGCGGCGGTGTAGCCGCGGTCGACCAGTTCGTCGATGGTGCGGGCTTTCACCCGCGCCGTCTCGGTGTTCGCCGGCGGGTCGTCCCACTGACGGGGGTCGAGGTCGGAAAACAGTCGGCGCACGTCCTCCCAGTCGTGGGTTTCGAGCACCGTCCGGATGACCGGAATCTCGGTGAGGTCCACGTCGGAGACGGTAAAGCCCTCGTCGCGGTTCTCCCACGCGTAGCGGTTGAGCGCGGTGATGACCTTCTCGTTGCGGAACTCCTCGACCGACTCGGAGGGCTCGTTGCCCTCGTAGTCGTCCGGCGAGAAGCGCCCGAGGTGCTCGGTCTCGAACAGTTTCATCAGAAGCGGGTCGGGGTCGACCGGCCCGCGTTCGGTCTCTATCTGTCCGTCGGACGCCCACGCGTAGACGTGTTCGACGTACTCCTCGACCGTCTCGCGCTCGACCCCTTTGTCCGCGAGGAGCGCGTCGAGCACGTCGGCCTCCTGCTGGTCGAAGATGTACGATTTGACGGCCGCGATGCGGCCCTCGTACTCCGAGGACTCCGCCCGCGAGAACACGGGCGCGTCCGAGAGTTCTGCGACCATCTCGTCGAGCACGTCGGTCGGCATCACCACCGACGACACGTCGAGGTCGGGGTGTCTGCGGTCGATGCGGTCGTGGAGCAAGTCAGCGATGACATCGCGGGTGAACGTCACGGGAATCCCGTGGGTCCCCTCGGCGTCACCGACGAACTCGAACGCGGACACCTCGCGGCGCTGGTCACCGACTTGCAGGTAGCCGCGGTCGAACAACAGCGCCTTGTCCACGAGGTCGAATTCGAGGTCCGGGTCGCGCGGCACGTCGTCGTCGTCGAGGCGGGTTACGACGCTGTATAGCGCGGCGGCCTCGACGGTGTGGGGCGCGAGTTCGCGGGTGCGGACCTCGCCCGGTCCCTCGCGGACGTCCAATGCGACGGCCTCGGCGACGCGGTCGGCCATCGCCTCGGGGTCGTCGGTCCAGACGCTCGTCTCGTTGGTCAGTTCGCGGCGGATGAGTTCGGCCTCCAGCGAGAGGTTCGTCAGGTAGCGGAACTCGTGTTTGTTGAGCCGGCGCTTGAGCGCCTTCAGCGGGTCGCGGCCGTTCCTGTCGGCGTACTTGTCGAGTTCGGCGTCGAGGTCCGGATTCGAGATGATGACGAGCTGGGTGTCGATGTCCATCCCGATACCCTTGTCCAGTTTGACGTGCCCCTCGTCGGGGACGTTCAGGAGCTTCTGGAGCAGGTCGGCGTGCTGGGTGGCGTCCTCGACGATGGTGAGGAGGCCGTTGCCCTGCGAGAGCACGCCGTCGTAGCTGAACGCCTGCGGGTTCTTGCGCCCGCGGGAGTTCAGTTCGCGGAGCATGCTCGGCATCCACGACCCCACCAGTCGCTCCTTGGGCGAGCCGTCGTCCTCCGAGTGGAGGACGCCGACGCCGCGGCCGACATCGACGACGTAGTTCTTCACCCGGAGGTGTTTCGGGTCGGTGACGGCGCTGAAGAGGTCGGGTTTCCCCGCCCGGCGGAACTCCTCTTCGAGGTAGGTGTACGCCTCCAGACAGAACGGGTCGAGGTCCTCGTCCACGTCCACGGGGATGTGGTCGCCGTTCCTGCTGTTGAGGTCGGACAGCAGTCGCTTGCGCACGTCGGCGGGGAACACCGAAAGCGGGTGCGACTGGACCGGGCTCTCGTACCAGTCCTCGTCGTCGGCGTCGACCTCGCCGCCGTAGGACAGCCCGCGGGTGTCGTCGGCGTTGGCGACGTTCCACTCGACGGTGTAGCGCCGCCCCGCGTCGGTCTTCGAGTACTCCCGAAGCCCGTTGATGAGACAGCGTTTCAACTCCGATTTCCCCGTGGCCGTCGGGCCGTCGAACCAGACGATTTTCTCGGCTTTGCCGCGGTCGGCGGCGATGGTCCGCAGGTCGTCGACGAAGGCGTTGAGCACCTCCGTGTTGCCGAGGACCGCGTGCTCGCCGTCGTTGGCGGGGTCGTCGAAAAAGCGGTAGCGCTGTTTTTCCTCGCCCTGTTCGACCACCTGTCTGGTCCCCATCGACTCGATGGCTTCCAAGAGATACTTCGACGCGTGCGAGGCGATAGACGGCGACTCGAACGCGGCGTCGACGTACTCGCCGAGGCTCATCGGCTCCTCGTAGGTGCCGCGGAGCGCCTCGTCCGCCTCGCGGATGTAGTCTCGCATGGTCACCCTTCGAGTTCGGTCTTCGCCACCTCCGCACCGGCGAACTCGAGCACCTCCCGTGCGCCGTCGCGCGAGTAGCCCTGGTCGACGAGCGCGTCGATCCACGCGTTGCGCTCGTCGTCGTCCAGCTCGTTCGCGCTCACGAGCGCCGAGAAGTTGATGTTGTGCTTCTTGTCCTCCCAGAGCTTGCGTTCGAGGGCGCGGCGGAGGCGGTCGTTGTCCTGCGGGTTGAACGACGTGCCTTCGCGGGCGCGCCGGGAGACCCAGTTGGAGACCTCCTGTCGGAAGTCGTCCTTGCGGTCCTCGGGGATGTTGAGCTTCTCTTCGACGGCGCGGAGGAACTTCTCGTCGGGGTCTTGGTCGCGACCCGTCAGTTCGTCTTCGACCGTCGCGTCGTCGATGTACGCCATGACGTGGTCCATGTACTTCTCGCCCTGCCGGCGAATCTCGTCGATGTCGTAGGCGAGGGCGTGGCGCACGTCCTCGATGGCGCGCTCTTTGTACTCCTCGCGGACCATCTCGAGGTAGCGGTGGTAGCGTTCGAGGTTCTCCTCGGGAATCGACCCGTGGTTTTCGAGGTTCTCTTCGAGGTGGGTGAACGAGGACAGCGGCGAGAGGTAGCCGCGGCCGCGGTGGGTCGCGTCCATGATGGCCTCGGCGATTTCGTCACCGATGAACCGGGCGGAGACGCCGTCCATCCCCTCTGCGATGTCGGCTTTCTTCTCGCCCTCCTCGCGGAGTTTGCGCACGTCCACGTCGTCGCCGTCGTCCAACTCGCCGTTGTAGGCCTTCGCCTTCTGAACGAGCGAGATGGTGTCGGAGTCGGGTTCGACGATGCGCGTCAGGACGCCGAAGAGGCCGGACATCTCCAGCGTGTGCGGCTCGACGTGGATGTCGGGCACGTCGGCGTTCCGGAGCATCTTCCGGTAGATTTCGGCCTCCTGTTCGTATTCGAGGACGTACGGGAAGTCGATGCGCTTGGTCCGGTCGTTGAACGCCTCCATCTTCTCGTCGCCTTTCTTCTCTCTGTACTCCGGCATGTTCGTCCGCCCGACGATGACCTGGTCGATGTCGATTCGGGGGTTGTTCTTCGGCTTGATGGTCTGTTCCTGCGAGGCGTGCAGGAAGTCGTAGAGGAACTCCCGCTGGAGCTTCAGCAGTTCCTCGCCGGAGAAGATGCCACGGTTGGCGTTGCAGAACGCGCCGGCGTAGTCGAACGCCCGCGGGTCGGACTCGCCGTACACCGCGAGCTTCGAGTAGTTGACGTCGCCGGTGAGTTCGGTCTCGTCTTGGTTCTTCTTGTCCTTCGGCTCGAACGTCTCGATGCACTGGCGTTTGTTCTCGGAGGCGACGAGCCGGACGATTTCGATGTGGTTCTCGACGACCTCCTCTAAGTCGTCGTCGTAGTGGGCGAGCAGTCGGTCCATGTAGAACTCCGAGGCGGGGTCCAGCGCCTGGTCGTTCCGGATGGTGTACGGCGCGTCGAGGTTCTCGTTCAACTGCTCGATGACCACGTCGCGCTGTTCCTGCGGGAGCAACACGAGCGGGTCCTGGTTCATCGGCGACGTGACCACGTCGTCGGAGGGGTCCTGGTCGCGGATGACATCGCCGAGGTTCGTCCACCTGAAGGTGTACATCCGCCCCTCGTCGGACATGGTGTAGTCCTCGAAGTAGCGGCGGGCAATCCAGTCGAAGTGCGACTTCCCGGAGCCGACGGGGCCCAAGAGGAGTTTGATGCGTTTTTCGGGGCCGAGGCCGCGGGCACCCGATTTCACCTTGTTGACGAACTCGTGTATCGACTCGTGCACTTCGCGGCCGTAGAAGACGTTCTCCCCGTCGTGAAGGGGGTCTTCGGAGGCCATGAGGTACTCCACGACGCCCGCGTCCTCGTCGTAACGGGTGCCGTAGAAGTCGAACATGTCCGCCACGCGCTGGTGGGCGTTGCGAGCGATCTTTGGGTGGGCGTAGACCTCTTCCAAGTACCACTCGAAACTCTTTGCCTCGCGGAGGTCCGCGGGCACGGAGTCTTTGTAGTGCTTGCTCAGGTCTGCGAGTGTTTCAATTTCGCCGGTCATTGTTCGTGGAGCCTCGTCGGACCAGCCGTCCGGAGACGACCGAGGGCGACGCGCCCGCGTTCGCGGGTCGCAGACGACACACCGCGAGCCACGGACCCGCGGCGACAGACCGCGGGCGGTGAATCGAAGTGCGTCGCCGCCGCTGCGCGCTCACGACGGGTCGGCGACGGGCGACAGAATCGGCAATTTGCAGGCGATGCGCGACGGCTCGCTCGGCCCGGGGACCGAGACTACCAATCAATGAGAGACGTTAACATATAACGCTTTCTGTGAAAGTAGTCAACTGATTGTCTCGAACGCCGACCAATCCAGATACGTACCACATCGGGTGACCCTCCAACTGGTCAACGTATGTCGATTTAATCAGCGATTCAGTCCGTTGGCGGTCCCGTTAATCGGGTCGGCTGGGATTCATGTCGTCGACACCCGGTCACGTTCGAGAGGTGAGCCACAGTCGTCGAGCCGGCGTCGCGGCGACCGGCTCGACCGACTCGTCGAGCCCGAGCGGCGGTGGCGACGGAAGCGGGAAGGCTTAGGACGCGCGGCGGACTAGCACGCCCATGACCGACCTGCCCGACGGGTGGACGCTCTGGAACGACGAACCCGAGGGGCGGCGCATCCTCGCGTTTCGCCCGGACGTGTTCAACGAGAGCGCCTTTCCCGCCGAGTGTATGCCGACCGTGTTCGTGTGGAACGGGTCGCGGGCGAACCGCCCGGGCGCGACGCAGATACGAACCGAGACGTGGCACGCGGTGCTCTATCTCGAACCCGAAATCGAGGCCGTCGTCGAGGAGTTCGACTCCCGCGAGGCGGCCGTCGACGGCGCGACCGACATCGCCGGGCGGTTTTCCGACGGCGAGATAGACTACCGGAGCGCCTACCAGGTCCCCCGCGAGGAGTACTTCAAGAAGCTCGACGAACTGACCGGGCGGGAGCCTTAACCGCCTCGCAGGAGAATCCCCGCTATGACCTCCGTCACTCTCGTCGGTGCCCGCCTGACCGACCCCGGCACCGAGTTCGTCTACCACGGTGAATCGAGCGCCTGCGAGGGCTGTCCGTATCGCCGCCAGTGTCTCAACCTCACCGAGGGCGTCCGCTACCGCGTCCTCGACGTGCGCGAGAACACGCAGGTCCTCGACTGCGCCGTCCACGACGAGGGCGTCCGCGCCGTCGAAGTCGAGCCGGCCCCGGTCACGGCGAACGTCCCCTCGAAAGGCGCGTACGCCGGGAGCAAGGCCAGCCTGCAAGGTCCCTGCCCGCACACCGAGTGCCCGAGCCACGAGTACTGCGTCCCCGAGGGGGCGGAGTTCGACCAAGAGTACCGCATCCACGACGTGCTGGGCGACCCCCCGCACGACCACTGCCACCTCGACCGGAACCTGACGCTCGTCGAGTTCGAACCCGCCGACGAGTAGGCGTTTTTTGCGGTTCGCGCCACCGACGCGGTCGCTGATTCGTGGGGAGGGGCGACGAACAGGCGGGAGCAACGAGAGAACCGACCGACTACGGGAGCGTGCCGACTTTCTCGCCGGCGTAGCCGAAGATGTCCGCGTAGCCGTACGCCGAAAGGAGAATGGGGTAGAAATCGCGGTCGGCGACGAACTGCTCGGCGTCGGCGCGGGCGAACGTCTCGCCGGCGACGACGGGTTCGAAGTTGGTCGCGTGGACCTCGTACTGGTCGGCCGGCGGCTTGGGAAGCCGTTCGAGCAGGCGGAACACGTCGAGGCTGTTCTCCTCGGGGATGCCGAGTTTCAGGCGGTCGTCTTCGGTCTGCGACGCGGTGTCGTCGGGTGCGCCGCCCTCGCGTCCCCCGTCGCTCGCAACCGCGGGCGCGGGGAGGACGTTGGTCGCGGTGAGGAACGCCCGGATGAGCCAGTAGGCGTTGTCGGCGGCCTCGTCGGACTTCTGGAGGCCGGCTTCGACCTCGATGGTGTGGGCGTGCTCGATGAGGCGGCCCTCCGCGAAGTGGTTCGTCTCGACGGCCACGTCGACCGGGAGGCGAGGGAGAATCGACCGGGAGATGGCGTCGACGGCGTCCACGATGGCGAACGGCTCGGCGTACGACTGGGTGGAGTGAATCGAGAAGGCCGTGGTGCCGCGGACCTCGCGGCCGAGGTCGTGGGCGAGGCGTCGTTCGTGGCTCTCGGCGTTGGGGTCGCCGGGGAACGACCGGTTGAGGTCATCGTCGAGGTAGCGCTCGTCGGCCGCCAGCGCCTCTTCGTTGGCGACGATGAGCTTCACCGGCCGTTCGACGTCGGGGTCCTCCGCGACGAATCGCTCGATGGCACGAGCACCACAGGGCTCGTCGCCGTGGATGGACCCGACGACGGAGACTTCCGGCGTGCCGTCACCGAGTTCGTAGATTCGCATTGCCGGTTCCTAGAACTGGACGCTAATGGACCTTTAGATTCTCCCGGTTCGCGCCGCTTTCGCGGACGTGTCAGCCGAGACGGTCGCCTCGGAACTGCGGTACCCCCGGTCTGACGCGATTAGTGGTCGAGCCCCTCGACGTAGTCGTAGTCGGCGGGGTAGGCGGTCGCGCGGTGTCCGTCAAGGGCTATCTGCCAGCCGTGGAGCGCCGTCGGGTCGTCCAGCGCCGCCCGGAGGGTCGCGCGCACGTCGTCCACGTCGACGCCGTAGAAGTCGCTCGGGACGCCGCTGAGATACTCCAGCGCCGTCTCGAACAGCGACCGCATCCCGGCGTCGTTCTCGAAGTCGAAGTGTTTGTACGCGCCGGCGGCGACCTGCACCATTCCGTGGAGGAAGGCGCTTTCGGCGGTCCCCGCGCCGTAGTTGTACCACTCGTCTTCGAAGCAGTCGTGGCTCTCGTGGAAGTCACCGGTGTTGAACAGGCGGACGCCGTGTTCGACCGCCCGCCGGAGCGTCGCGTGCTCCCACATCCGCAGGTCGTCGTCCCACCCCGTCGGATTGCCGAGCGGCGGGGCGACGCTCGGGTCGCGGGTGTGTTCGTCCATGTGAGTCAAGGCGACCGGAAGGCCGGTAACTCCATCGGTGGCGACACCACGGACTCGTCGTCGAGCAGTTCGGCGGCCTCGTCTGACGTTTCGCAACGTTTTAGCGGTCCCCCTGTCGTACTTGAGTACGCGCGAGGGTAGCTAAGTCAGGAAAAAGCGGCGGACTCAAGATCCGCTCCCGTAGGGGTCCGTGGGTTCAAATCCCTCCCCTCGCACTTCTGTCGAAACACGACGCGATGAGCGGTGGGTGCGTCCCGCGGGATTCGAATCCGGGCGTGTAAGCGGCCGCCGTGGAGTCGCGGCCCACTCTCCACGGGCGAGCGCACGAACGCCGAGGTGGGTCGCCGTTCCATATAAACCCGGCCGGGCGACCGCCGACGCCGTCTTTTCTACTCCGGTGAGTTGCTCGGCCACGCCGTCGCGACAGGGACGCCACGCGTCTCCAGAGACATCCCGAACAATTCATCATGAACAGACCACGTTTCCGGTGAAAATGGCCGGGAGAGGCCCGACCGATGTCGACATTCGACGGCGGCTTCAACTGACCTATCGGACGGTCTGACTATCGGCGTTCCCTGACTATTCAGAAAATGTCAGAAACATTCATTATGTTATCGAACCTACGATAGTGTTGCCGGAAGCGCAAGGGCGCACCGGACGACCAAACCGAATCCGTCGGGCGACGTGAAAGGCGTCGACGATGGTACGCATCGCAAGGTGCGGAGGAATGGAATCGACACGAACACCGAGTCTTTCGTAACAGGAAGACGAGGTCAAAGTGCCGAAGAGGAACCGAAACAGCCCCGTAACCGCTCTGCGAGCGAGCGGCGGGAAGACCAAGTACCGGACCACGAGGAATCGGAGTTCGGGAAGTCGGCGCAAGCCGAATACGGTCGTGAGGGCTGTGGAAAACGTCTTCCGTCCGGGTTCTAATTGCGGATTCTGGCTTTTCCGTTGTTCGCCCTTCGAGCGGGCGAGCCGTCCCGCGCGGCGGCGCAGTTTACGACAACGACGACGCGACGCGTCGGGTCGGCGTTACGGGAGCGACGTTCCGCCCTGATTACGGCTGCACCAACTGACTCATCAGCCGGAGATACTCCGAGGCGACGAGCGGTTCGTCGGCCGCGGTCCGCTCGACGGCCGCCACGCCGTGTTTCAGTTTCTCCTTGAGCGGGCTCGGCGGCACCTTGTGGCCGAGCACCCGAGACGCTTCCTCGACGTGGTCCAGCGCGGTTTCGGCGTCACCGGCTCTGACCGCCGCTCTGGCGTCGTCGAACGAGTCCGCGAGCGACTCGCGGACCCGCGCCGGGAGGTCGATAGCGTCTGACACGCCACGAGCTAAACCGCCCATCGACATAAGCCACCGGGCCGCGTCGCCTCCGGGTCGGTGGATATAGGCACCTGCCGGTCCTGTCACGCCCATGAACGAACTCGACGCCCGGGCGGACCGGGCACAGCGCGCGGCCCGCGACGGCGGCGCAGTCGCGCGGCGCGCCTTCAGAACCGGCATCGCCGTCGAGACGAAAGGCGGGAAGACGGACGTGGTCACGCAGGCCGACAAGGACGCCCAGCGCCGCGTCGTCGAGCGAATCCGCGGCGCGTTCCCCGACGAACCCATCGTCGGCGAGGAGGAAGACGAACGCAAATCGGTTCCCGAGTCGGGCCCGGCGTGGGTCGTCGACCCCATCGACGGCACGAACAACTTCGTCCGCAACGTGCCGGTCTGGGCGACCGCGGTCGCCGCCGTCCGCGACGGCGATCCCGTCGCGGCGGCCAACTACCTGCCCGCGCTCGACGACTGCTACGCGGCCGACGACGAGACGGCCTCCCGAAACGGCGAGGAAATCTCGGTGAGCCAGCGCGACGACCCCGAGACGTGTACCGTCTGTCCGACGTTCTGGTGGGACTACAACGACCGCGACGAGTACGCCGCCGCGGCCCGCGCCATCGTCACGCGCTTCGGCGACCTCCGTCGCTACGGGAGCATGCAGGTCGTGCTCTCGTACGTTGCCGACGGCTCGCTCGACGGCGTCATCACGAACAAGCGGGCGAATCCGTGGGACTCGGTCGCCGGCGTACACCTCATTCGGATGGCTGGAGGGACGGTCACAGACCTCGACGGCAACGAGTGGCGACACGACTCGGAGGGTCTCGTCGCCTCGAACGGCCGCGTCCACGACGCGGTGCTGGAGGCGGCCCGCGAAATCGACGGGCGGTAGCACCGGCGCGAAGCGGGCGGCCGATTCCGGCGAGCCGAGGCCGTCGAACGTCGCCGCCGACGCGGGCGGATTGCCATCCGCAAGTGCGAAGTTACCCCCCATCAGAAAGGATAGCATGGACCTCGACGCGACGGACCGGGCGATTCTCCGGATTCTGATGGAGGACGCGCGGACCCCGTTCAGCGAAATCGCCCGCAGAATCGACATGTCGAGCGCGACGGTTCACGACCGGGTCGGTCGGATGGAAGACGCCGGCGTCATCGAGGGCTACCACGCCCACGTCGACCCGCGGCAGGTCGGACTGGGCACCTCCGCGCTGGTCGGCTTCCGGGTGAAACAGGGCCGCGAGAAGGAGGCGCTCCAGCAGCTCCGCGACATCGACGGCGTCCAAGAGATTAACCTCACCACCGGCGAGTGGGACGTGATGCTCCGGGTGTACGCCGAGGACACCGACGCCCTGCGCGAGCTCATGTTCGACCACATCGCCGAACTCGACGGCTTCTCGCGGTCCCAGACGATGGTCATCCTCGGGACCGAGTACGACGACCCGGTGTTGCCGATTCGCGAGCCGGACGACGAGGACTGAACCCCACCGCGGGGCCGACTCGCAGCGACGGGAACTGACTCACCCCGCCGAGGCGTGCGCCGGGAGTGCGAGAGACCGGAACCCTCAACAGGCCCGCCGTCGGGGTATCGGCTATGGCAACGGTAGCAGAGCGAATGGGTCTCGACTCCGAGCGCCTCTGGGGGCTCGGCGTCGCGGCCATCCTCGTCGCCCTCGTCGGCGGGTCGCTCGCGTTCCCTCGCGTCGTCTACGACGGCTTCATCTGGCACTACTTCTGGGGACCCGTCCAAGCCGACGCGAACTCGGCCGTCTGCGCGGTTCGCGCGGGCGGCGTCACCCAGTACCTCGACACGGCGTCGGCGTGCGCCGCCGCGGCCGAACCCGTCGCGTACCCCGGCTACACGCTCGTCTCCGAGATCGGCTACATGGTCACGCTCGTCATCGCCCTCTCGGGCGTCGTGTTCCTCCTCCGCCGCCTCGACATCGGCGAGCGCCCGCGGTTCTTCTACGCGCTCTTTCCGTTCATGCTGTTCGGCGGCGCGTTCCGCGTGGTCGAGGACGCCAACGACGCCCCCGGCGTCGCCGACGCCCTCATCACCTACCCGCTGAACACGCTCGTCATCAGTCCGGTCATCTACGTGACCGTCTTCGCAATCACCCTCGTCGCCGTCGTCGGGAGCGTCCTCGCCGAGCGACAGGGCCTCGTCGACGACTACGTGAAGCCGCTGTTCGGAGCCGGCCTCGCCGTGCTCGCGGTCACGCTCGGCTACCTCCTGTGGGCCGGCCTCACCGGCGCGCAGGGCGCGACGTTCTATCCGCAGGTGCTCATCGTCATCCTCGTCGGCGCGACGCTCACCGCCGCGGCGACGTGGTGGCTCGTCGAGCGCTTCGCCCCCGAAGTCAATGAGGGGACGGGATACATCGGCCTCGTAGTCATCTGGGGCCACGCCATCGACGGCGTGGCGAACGTCATCGGCCTCGACTGGATGACCGACCTCGGCGCGGGGAACAACCTCGTCCCGAAGCACCCGGTGAACCAGGCGGTCGTCGACTTCACCTCCTCCACGCTCCCCGAGTCGGTGCTGGCCGTCACGGGCGACGCGTGGCCGTTCCTGCTCGTCAAGCTCGTGGCCGCGACGGCCGTCGTCTGGGTGTTCGACGAGCAGATATTCGAGGATAGCCCGCGCTACGCAATCTTGCTTCTCATCGCCGTCCTCGCTGTCGGGCTCGGGCCGGGGAGCCGCGACATGCTCCGCGCGACGTTCGGCGTCTAATCGACCCGCCGTCTCCTCTGTTCCGGCCGCTCGTTCCCGCGCTCCGACCCCTCGTCCCCCTCCCGACGAAGCTTCAAGTACCGAGCCGCGACCAGCACCGCTGTATGCTGTGACGCAGGCCGCGCGGCGGCTCGCGGGTGTTCGGCACACCGCCGCGCGGAGACGATTCAGTCGCCTCCCACGTGACCCCACCAGTGCCGACTGTCAGCCACGAACCCCACGAGACGCGCGACTCGCCGGCTACGGGAACGGGTGGAACTCGCGGTCCAGTCGCGGTTCGAAGCCGAGATCTCGCGGCACCGACTCGGCGCGGTCAGCGAAGTACGGCTCACCGATAAACAGCGGTTGCGCCGCCGGCACGACCACGCGGACCGCCTCGAAGCCGAGTCGCGCCACGTCGAGCGGGGTGGTCCGCGCCGCGTAGGCGTCGAGACCGGCGTCTGTGACCGCCGAGACGACCGTGTCGAGTTCGGCCGCGCCTTCGGGGAGTTCGTCGGGACCGACCGAGTCCGCGGGGATGGTCGCGTCCGGCGAGACGAACGTCCGTGCCGGCTTCGGGAAGTCGGCGTAGGTCGCAATCGCGCCGCCCTGCGTCGCTGCCTGCTCCGGCCCCATGCCGCGCAGTTCGGTCCAGTTCTGAAGCGCCTCCGCCAGCGCCGACCGAGCGGCGCGGTTCGCGTCGAGGGCCGCGCCGGAGCCCATGGCGAACTTCGGCCACTCGCCGTCGCGGTGGACCGCCACCGCCACGACCGGCACGTCCACGTCCTGCGTCACGAGGAGCGCAGTCACCTCTAGGGACTCAGAGCGGGCGCGGGCCGCCAGCGTCTCGAACGTCCCGTCCGTCACGTCCAGCCCGAGCGGGTCGAACGTCGAGTACCACGCGAGCATCGTCGCGTCGCGCTCGACGACCTCGTAGAGCCCCGAGAGAATCGCCTCGGTTCCGGAGTTACCGAGGCCGAGACCGGTCGTAATCGACGGCTTGTGTCGCTCCGACGGCGGCGGGTAGTGGACGAACTCCGCCGGGAGCGAGACGGTCGCCCCGGTCGCGAGGTCCTCGCCTTCGACCCATCGAATCGGTTCGTCGGGATCAGGGTCGCGGAACGAGTCGGGTCTGACGAAGCGACTCGGCGGCACCGCGGCCGGCCGGGACGCCGCGGGCGCGACGGCGAACTCGCTCGCGCGGTAGACGCCCGCCGAGTAGCGTTCGAGTGCCTCGCCGAGCGCCTTCATGTAGGCCTCGTCCCAGCCGGCGGCCGCGCCGCCGGCGAGTTCGGCCGCCCGAGCGTCGGCGTACACCGTCGTGTCCGCCGTCTGCGCAACGTAGTACGGAAGCGGGAACGACTCGCGCTCCCCGACCTGCCTGACGATGCCGACGCGGTCGTCCACCGCTGACTCGGCCCTCGCGAGCGCGTCGTCTAACTCGACGGCGCGGAAGTCGCGGTCGAGGGTTCGGTCCCGCTCCGTCGGCGACGGAGTCGGGAGAAACGACCGCTCGGGACCGGGGATTTCGACGACGGTTCCGGCCACGCCGTCACCCGAGAGGAGCGCGATGCCACGTCGCCCGGCCACCGCGCCGGCGAGTCGAACGGCCGCGCGGTCGCCACCGGGGCGACCCTCAGACTCCGTGGTAGACGCGACGCGCGCCCGGAGGTCAGCGAAGTCGGCGCTTTCGGAGTCGAACGCCGAGACGGCCGCGTCGAGGTTGGGGACGGCGTGTCCGCCGACGCCGCCGATTTCGACCGCGAGCCAGCGCGAAGCGGATTCGTCGGCCGCGTCGAAGGCGTCGCTTCCGGCCGCGGCGACGACGAAGCCGAGGTCGAACGAACCGAGCGAGTCGGGGGTCGTCTCCGCGACCGTCGCGTCGATGTCGGCGCACGCCGCGCGAATCGACTCGGCGGCGGGACCGCTCCCGACGAGTCCGATGTTCATGCGCGCGACGAGGAGAGACGGAGGGAAAAAGCGAGGGGGTCGCGGTCGGCTACGCGTCGAGCAGTTTCTGGGCCTCGTCGGCCAGTTCGTCCGCGCCGGCGGCGACGAGTTCGTCCGCGCCGAGCTTCAGGCGGAGTCGCGGGCGGCCGACGTCGATAGGAACTTTCTCGGTGTCGATGAGGCCGAGCTCTTCGAGCTTCGTCTTCGTCCGGGAGAACGTCGCCTTGCTGGCGATGCCCACGTCCTCGCCCCACTTCGAGATGTCGTAGAGGAGGACCTCGTTGCGGGCGGCGACGAGCAGCGAAATGGTCACCTCGTCGAGGCCGTCGCCGTCGCCGCGGGCCGACGACAGCGAGCCGAGCACGGCGTCGAAGTCGGCGAGCGTCTCTTCGCTGATGTCCTCACCGAGCGTCTCGCGAACGCGCGCGAGCGGCGGCGTCCGGAGCTTGAACTCGGGGGCGTCCTCCCAGTGGGCCTGATGGGCTTCGAACGCCGTCTCGACGAACGCCTCGTCGTCGGTGACGAGACCGGCGACCTTGTCCCCGGCGGCGACGAGCGCGACGACCGAGTTCGGCGTGACGAACAGCGTGTTCTCGACTTCGTCGGCGGCGGTTCGCATCGAGAGCGCGCCGTCGGCGACGAGGTTCGCGGCGTTCGAGGCGACGATGAAGTCGTCGAGCACGTCCTTCAGGACGCCCTCGTCGGCGACGAGCCGAATCTCCGGGAGGTCGCCGTCGATGTCTGTCGCCACGGCGACGAGCCCCTCGATGACCTCGGCGGTCGGGTTCGCGACCAACACCTCGTCTTCCGACGAGGAGAGGACGGACTGGATGATGTCTTCTACCCCCTCAGCGAGTAGATTAGAACGAATAGCCATAGCTTGAATATCGCCGGTAATATATTTAATATTAACGCAAGACGACCGGCAGAACGTATTCGAAATCGAGTTGTACCAACGCTGTATCGAGCGAATTGAGCTGCTAGTTTCAGAAATTTTACGTCTATCGAGGAGTGGGAAAATCGGTTTCGAACCGGGGGACTCGGTCGGAGCATCGTCGTCGCCCGCGGCGTCTGACCCGAGTCGTCTGTTCGGCCCGGAGACACGACGACAGAGGCGGGTCTCGCGCGTTCGTGTATCTGTTCACGGTAGCACGCCACAGAATATACACGGGTGTGCAACACAACACCGGCAGGCGTAGCCAAATGGGACACATTTATGCCGTAATTGGACCGGATACTACGTATGGACTACAGCCACGTCCGCGACGTCGACCCCGCCGTGGCAGACGCCCTCGACGGCGAGGTCGAACGCCAGCGCGACACGCTCGCGATGATCGCCTCGGAGAACCACGTCAGCGAAGCGGTCCTCGAAGCACAAGGGAGCGCGCTGACGAACAAGTACGCCGAGGGCTATCCCGGCAAGCGCTACTACGCTGGCTGTGAGTACGCCGACGACGTGGAGACCCTCGCCGTCGAGCGCGCGAAGGAACTCTGGGGCGCAGAGCACGTCAACGTGCAACCGCACTCCGGCACGCAGGCCAACATGGGCGTCTACCTCGCCATGCTCGACCCCGGCGACAAGATTCTCTCCTTGGACCTGACCCACGGCGGCCACCTGAGCCACGGCCACCCCGCGAACTTCACGGGCAAACTCTACGACGTCGAACAGTACGAAGTCGACGCCGAGACGGGCTACATCGACTACGACCAGCTCGCGGAGAAGGCCGCGTCGTTCGAGCCGGACATCATCGTCTCCGGCTACTCCGCGTACCCGCGCGCCGTCGAGTGGGAGACGATTCAGGAGGTCGCCGACGACGTTGACGCGCTCCACCTCGCCGACATCGCCCACATCACGGGCCTCGTCGCGGCCGGCGTCCACCCCTCGCCGGTCGGCGTCGCCGACTTCGTCACCGGCTCGACCCACAAGACCATCCGCGCCGGTCGCGGCGGCATCATCATGTGCGACGAGGAGTACGCCTCCGACATCGACAGCGCCGTCTTCCCCGGCGGCCAGGGCGGTCCCCTCATGCACAACATCGCCGGCAAGGCGGTCGGCTTCAAAGAGGCGCTCGAACCCGACTTCGAGGAGTACGCCCAGCAGGTCGTCGACAACGCGAAGGCCCTCTCCGAGACGTTCGAAGACCACGGCCTCAGCGTCGTCTCCGGCGGCACCGACACGCACCTCGTGCTCGTCGACCTCCGCGACTCGCACCCCGACCTCACCGGCGGCACCGCCGAGGAGGCGCTCGAATCGACGGGCATCGTGCTGAACGCGAACACCGTCCCCGGCGAGACGCGCTCGGCGTTCAACCCCAGCGGCATCCGCGCCGGCACGCCCGCGCTCACCACTCGCGGCTTCGGTGAAGACGAGATTCGCGAGGTCGGCGAACTCATCGTGAAGGTCGTCGACGCCCCCGAGGACGACGATGTGCTCGCGGAAGTCTCCGAGCGCGTGCAGGAACTCTGCGACGCCAACCCGCTGTACGAGTAAGCGACGCCCGCGGGCGACCGCCGCGGTCCGGCGCGTTCGGTTTTTCAAACCCCTCTCCCGAGTAACACTATTACCCGCGCCGCCGTATCGCCACTCGATATGGCTCCGATTCGTCGGCTCGTTCTCGACGTGTTGAAACCGCACAGCCCCTCGACGGTGGCGGTCGCCCGCGAGGTCGCGGACGCGGCCGGCGTGGCCGGCGTGAACGCGACGCTCCTCGAAACCGACCGCGAGGTGCAGAACCTCAGGCTCGTCGTGGAGGGCGAGGCCGTCGACGCCGACGAGGTCGAGCGCCGCGTCCGCGACCTCGGCGGGACGGTCCACTCGGTCGACGAGGTGGTCGCGGGCGAGACGCTGGTGGAGTACCGAAACCAGCCGCAGGACCCGTCGCCGTCGTGATGTTCGGTCGGCTCGGCGCGCTCCTGCGCGACGACCGCGTCCGCGCCATCTCCCGGCGGTACTTCGTCTCGAACGGCTTCGACGGCGCGCTGACCTGCATCGGCCTCGTCATCGGCGCGTACCTCACCGGCGTCACGGACGGGGTGACGGTCGTGGAAATCGGCGTCGGCGCGGCGGTGGGGCTGACGACCTCCGGCGTCTGGAGCGTCTGGGAGATAGAACGCGCCGAGAAGCGGGCCGAACTCGGGCGCATCGAAGACGCCATGCTGACCGACCTCGGCGGGACCGCGGTCGAACGCGACCAGGTCGCGGCGCGAGGAATCAACGCGGCCGCAAGCGGACTCGGCCCGCTCGTCGGCATCGTCGTCCCGCTGCTCCCGTTTCTCGCGGTCGGCACGCTACTGACGATGACCTGGGCAACGCTCGCCTCGGTCGGCCTCGGAACGGGCATCCTCTTTGCGTTCGGCGCGTACATGGGGTCGATATCGGAACAGCGGTGGTACGTCGCCGGCCTGCGGATGGCGCTGGCGGGCGTCGCGGTGGCCGCCGTGAATCTGCTGTTCGGGTGACCGAACATAACCATAGACGTGTATATTTTGCTTCGCTCGTCTCCAATAATACGCACAAATTCGAATCTTTGAAATGCCCGGAGCGCGCTGTCTGAGACAATGACGACCATCATCGACGGCAACGCCGTCGCCGAGGAGATTCGCGACGGGCTGGCCGACGCCATCGACGCGCTCGACGAGGCCGGCGTGAAGCCGGGGCTCGCCACCGTGCTGATGAGCGACGACGCCGCCAGCGAGACGTACGTCTCGATGAAACAGCGCGACTGCGAGGAGGTCGGCATCGAGGCGTTCGACTACGAACTCGACCCCGAGACGCCCGCCGACGAGCTGTACTCGCTCGTCGACGACCTCAACGACGACGACGAGGTCCACGGCATTCTCGTCCAGATGCCCGTCCCCGACCACGTCGACGACCGGACGGTCCTCCGCCGCATCGACCCCGCCAAGGACGTCGACGGCTTCCATCCCGAAAACGTGGGCCGTCTCGTCGCCGGAGACGCCCGCTTCAAGCCCTGTACGCCCCACGGCGTCCAGAAGCTCCTCGCCGCTGCCGACGTGGAGACCGAGGGCGCGGACGTGGTCGTCGTCGGCCGCTCGGACATCGTCGGCAAGCCGATGGCGAACCTGCTCATCCAGAAGGCCGAGGGCGGCAACGCCACGGTCACGGTCTGCCACTCGCGCACGGACGACCTCGCCGCGAAGACCCGCGAGGCCGACATCGTCGTCGCGGCCGCGGGCGTCCCCGAACTCGTCACCGGCGACATGCTCTCCGAGGGCGTCGTCGTCATCGACGTGGGCGTCAACCGCGTCGACGCGGACAACGAGAAGGGCTACGAGCTCGTCGGCGACGTGGAGTTCGACTCCGCGAAGGAGAAAGCCAGCGCCATCACGCCGGTCCCCGGCGGCGTCGGCCCGATGACCCGCGCGATGCTCCTCTGGAACACCGTAAAGGCCGCCGCCGAGGCCGAGGGCGTCGACGTCGACCTCCCCTGAGTTCGGAGCGGAACGCGAGCCCGCGCCCGCAGGCTGATTCGGCTCCCGGTTGGGCGCTGACGCCCGCCCAACCGATTTTTCTCACTCGTGGGTCGCCACGAGCAGTCTGTCGCCGTCCCGCCGGACGCAGAACCGGGTGCCGGCGTCCACGTCGAAGCTGTGGGCCTCGCGGTCGGAAATGAGCAGTTGCGAGAAGTCGTCGCCGCAGGCCGGACAGGCCACGCCGTCGCGGTTCTCGACGAGCATCGTGTCGCCGTCGTCGCGAAGCAGTTTCACCCGGTGGCGCACCTCGTGGACGTCGAATCCGCCAGTCATCGTCTGCGAAGGGTCGCCGCGGGGCAAAAACGTTCGGTGAACGCGGTGGTCGGCGGCCTCAGAACAGCGCCGCGAGCGTGTCTCGGGCCGACGCGAGCGCGTCGAGGTCGTCGTCGACGAGGGCGGTGTGAAGCTCGCGGGCGGCCTCGACGAGCGCCTCGGACTCCGACAGCGAGACGGCTCCGTCGAGCGCCTCGACGCGTTTGCGGTGGTTCGAGAGGGTTTCGAGCGTCGTCCTGACCTCGGGGTTCGGGTTGTCGTCGAGCCACGTCGAGAGGTCGCGACAGTAGGCGTCGATGGCCTCGGCGTAGGCGAGACCGCGGGCGTCGGTCATCGAGTCGGGCACGGCGTCCGGCGCGAGGCGTTCGCCCTCGTCGGCGCGTTGGAGCAGGCTGATGACGTAAAGCTGTTCGTCGTCCGTGGGTCGGTTCGACCGGGCGACCACGTCGACCGCGTGGAGGAGTTCGTGGGCCGCGAGCGGGGTGTCTCCGAGGGGGAGCAGTTCGCCCCCGCGGATGTAGCCCGTCTGCCGGACGTAGTCGCGGAGGTCGGATTTCAACGCCGGCGCGGCGTCTCGAATCGACCCGTCGCCGACGGCGGAGCGGTGCGCCGAGAGGTCGAGGTCGGTCTGCGTGGCGGTGTGGCGCTCCCTGCCGCCGACGCCGACGCTCCGGAGGCTCCCGCACTGCGGGCACGATACGCTTCCCGTCTCGTAGTACGACCATCGGTGGTCGCACTCCTTGCACTCGCGCTCGCCGCGTATCTCCATGCGACCGGGTTGGCTCCGACGGCGCAAAAGCACGGCGACCCGACGCGAGGCTGGTCGACCCGAAGCGGGACGGGTCGCACGACCGCGGGGTCGCCACCCGAGAGACCGCCGGGCTACATACGTCCGGCTGCCCACCGTCTGCGTATGCGAAGCGAATCCGAAGTTCGAGAGCAGTACGAGTTCCTGAAGGACGAACTCGACTCCGAGGAGATGCGGCACGAAGGAGTCAGAAAGCTCATGACGCACTACAAGCGGGCGCTCGGCTGGGTGTTGGAAGAAGAGCATATGTGACTAACCAAACATAACTCTTCGAACGGAACGAAATCGACGAACTCCGGAATTCGGCGCGTACGTACCACTCAGGTGGACAGTTAGCATCGTTGTCAACGCTTGGCATGCGTCGTTATCTTTAAGTGAAACCGAACAGTAGCCGTAAGTGACGCTTCGCTTTGGAGGGCCGAAGCGTCAGCGGGGACCAATTCAGGGCGGCATGCCGTGCCGGAGATTTCCGGCACGGCTTGCTTTCCTTCTGCGCGAAACTACGACCTGAGACCGGTAGGTCCGTCTCACTCGCCGTCCGAGTTCCTGATTCCGAGTCGGCCGACCGTCTCCCCGGAACTGTCGAGGATTCCCTCGACCGGCGGGGTTTTCGTTCCGAACAGCCATATCATGTTCATTGATAACAATCAACAATATTGTCGCGCAAATCACGAGAGTCGTCCAGCTGTGGACATATCCAGTCCTCGAAACGGACACTCCGGGATATTAGTAAGATGAATAACATAATCGCGTCCAGAAGATTTCGGAGACTGGCGCGGTTTCGAGGGTGAATCGTCGGTCGAGGCCGATATGCTTATCTGAATTAGACAGTAACATACGAGTCGAATTTACCGATGTACGACCTGACAGGATTCCAGCGAGACCTGCTGTACGTCATCGCTGGTCTCGAAGAGCCGCACGGACTCGCCATCAAAGAAGAACTCGAAGCCTACTACGAAAAGGAGATTCACCACGGGCGGCTCTATCCCAACCTCGACACGCTCGTCGAGAAGGGGTTGGTCGACAAGGGCCAGCGCGACCGCCGAACCAACTACTACACGCTTACCCGCCGCGGTCGCCGCGAGATTAAGGCCCGCGACGAGTGGGAAGCGGAGTACGTCCCCGAAGACTTCGAGGCGTGAGCGAACGACCCGGGCTACCCGTCGACGCCGGCGTCGGACGGCGACCGCGAGTCTCGGCCTGACCTCGTCTCGTCCCGGTCGGTAAACGTCTCCGGAACGTCCGACTCGCCCTCCGACGACCGTTCGGTTTCGGCTGGCTCTCGCTGCGTGTCGTCCGCCTCGTCAGCGGTTAGCTCCTCGACCGGCGGGCCGTCGACCAGGTGTCCCGGGTCGACCATGTACGGTCGAATCGGCTTTCCGGCCAGTAGCTCCGGCAGGACGAGTCGGACGAAGTTCACGAACAACACGAGTATCATCGGCATGAGGAAGATGCCGTACCAGCCGAAAAGCAGCGGGCCGAACGTGTACGCGAGCATCACGGCTCCGACGTGGAGGCTCCGGCCGGAGACGTACGGCCGGAGCACGAGGTCCGGAATCGTGTCCACGATGACGAACGAGACGGCGGCGAAAAGCAGGACGAACCAGAGTCCGGGCGGGTTCGCAATCGCCGCTTCGAGTCCCATGTAGCCCGCGATGGGGACGTAGACGAGCTTCATGCCGACGACGGGGATGAGGCTCGCCACGCCCGCGAGCAGCCCGATGAGCGCCGGCGCGGGGATGCGGACGCCCGTCGGCGCGAGGACGTTCAAAAGCGAGTACGCGATGACGCCGATGGTGCCCGTGAGGATGGCGTTGAGGATGTTACCGAAGAAGATGCTGTTGAAGTCGCGGTCCACGCCGCGCATGTAGGCTTCGAGGATACCGTGGTCGTCGGCGAACATCGACTGGCCCCACCGTCGCAGGCGGTGGCCGTCGCGGAGGAGGTAGAACGCGAACGCAATCATGACGAACAGGTGAATCGCACCGACGCCGAGGAAAGCGAACGTGTTGGCGGCGACGCTCAGCGAGTCGAACACCGAGCCGAGCGCCTCGGGCGTCAGCACCGACCGGAAGTCGTACTCCAACAGCGCCTGCGGGCTGGCGATTCCTTCCAACAGCGTCGGGTCGATGCCGTAGGCTTCGAGGTCGATAGGCACCTCGTCGGTCGAAAGGCGGTCGGCGTACCGCAGGAACTCGCGGAGCGCGATGGTCGCGGCGTAGACGACGAGGCCGAGCACGGGAAGTGCGAGGGCGAAAAGCGCCACGGCGGCCGCCAGACTCGGGGGTTTCACCCGGCGACGAATCCGCCGGTAGATGGGCCGCGTGGCGTAGTAGATGAAGAGCCCGAAGACGAACGTCCCGATAAAAGAGTAGACGACGTAGGTGAGCGCACCCGCGAGGACCAACGCGAGCGACCACCACATCGCGCGGGAGCGCTGGATGTCAGGGAGAGCCATACCCAACCACGGACGCGGAGGCATCAAAAGCCTATCGCGGGAGCGACAGGTCACGACGGAACGCCGTCACGACCGGCCGCCGAAGCCGTCAGTTCGCGCGGCGAAACCGACCGACTCGACCGAGGGGCGGCCGATATTGCATCAATAATAACGAACATCTTAACATATGTGTCGCCGTACCGAGTCGCATGGACCGAGAGACGGCGGTGCCACGCGTCGATTCGATGCCCGGCGAGAAAGCGCGCGAGTGGGTCGCGTACCACCACGAACACGCCGCGCCGAGCACGTACGTCTACGACTTCGTCTGGGACATCACCGCGGAGTCGGAAGGCCCCTTCTGCACCGACGTCGACGGCAACGTCCTCCTCGATTTCACGAGCCACGTCGCGGCCGCGCCGCTCGGCTACAACAACCCGAAGCTCATGGACCGCATGGCCGAGTTCGACCTCGTCGACCCGACGAAAATCGCGGGTCAGGACTTCTACGTCAGCGACGGCTCCGCGCCCGGCGAGGAGCGACTCCCCGGCCCCGCCGCGCTCATGGACAGACTGACCGACCTCACGAGCCACTACGGCATGGACACGGTGTTCCTGTCGAACTCCGGGGCCGAGGCCGTCGAGAACGCCATCAAAATCGCCTACGACCACGCCGACGGCGCGAAGTACGGCATCACCTTCGAGGGCGCGTTCCACGGCCGCACCCTCGGCGCGCTCTCGCTCAACCGCTCCAAGTCGGTCTACCGCCGCACGTTCCCCGAGATTTCGGGCGTCCTCGACGTGCCGTTCTGCGACGACCGGACCTGCTCGCCCGAGACGTGTTCCTGCGGCTTCTTCCCCGACGCCGACAGTGCCGTCTCCAAACTCCGGCAGAAGCTTCACCCGAAGAAAGGTCACATCGACGCCGACGAGGTCGCCTACGTCATCGTCGAACCGATACAGGGAGAGGGCGGCTACCGCTTCCCCTCCGACGCCTTCGCCGAGGAACTCGCCGCCGTCGTCGACGACTACGACCTGACGCTCATCGCCGACGAGATTCAGACCGGCGTCGGCCGCACCGGCGAGATGTGGGGCTCTGACCACTACCCGCTGGAGCCCGACATCATCACCGGCGCGAAGGGCCTCCGCGTCGGCGCGACGATTTCGAACGACGAGCTATTCCCCGACGAGACCTCGCGACTCTCCTCGACGTGGGGCGCGGGCGACATCGTCTCCTCGATGCAGGGCGTGTTCACCCTCGAAGCAATCGAAGAGTACGACCTGCTCGACAACGCCGTCGCCCGCGGCCGACAGTTCATCGAGCGGATGCGCGACGACGCACCCGAAACCGTCGTCGACGTGCGCGGCAAGGGCCTGCTTCTCGCCGTCGAGTTCGACACCAACGCACGCCGCGACGCCGTGCAGGAAGCCGCCCTCAAGCGCGGCCTCCTCACTCTCTCGTGCGGCTACAAAGTGCTTCGAATCCTCCCGCCGCTCGACGTGACCGCCCGCGAAATCGACCTCGGCGCGACGATGCTGGTAGACGCCATCGAGGACGTGTCGTAACGGGGTCGGTCAGGTCGCGTCGCGGTTGACGACTGGTTCGACCACGTTCCCGAGTTCGCGCATCATCCCGGCACCGACGAGATAGTACACCGCCGATTCGACGCGCTCTTTCCACGCGGGACCGTCACCCATTTCGAGACTCACGTCGCCGGCGCGGATAATGCTCGCCGCCTCGCTGGCGACGACGCCCGCGATGGGTGAGTCGTACTCGTTGCGGACGCGCCGGAACTCGCGCATTGCTCGGCGTTTCGCTCGGAACGACCGGCCGGAGTCGTAGTCGGTGTCGCCGGGTTCCACGTCGAGGGCGTCGAGCGCGAAGTCGTGGGCACGCCGCGCGAGCAGTGTGCGAGCGGTGTCGACGTACTGCTTCGCGGTCAGTCCGCGTTCGTAGTCGCCGGCGTATCTGGCGTCGTTGTCGAAGCAGAGCGTGAACAACTCCCACCGGGCGGCCCCGTAGGGCGTAGATTGGTCCAGGTCGCGTTCTTCTTCGATTGTGGTCCGAATCTCGCTCCGACGCGGGTACTCGTCGATTCGAGTCCAGAACGTGTCGATGGCGTCAGCGAGTCGGTCTCGGTACGGGGTCGCGTCGTCTCCGAGATTCGCTCGGTACTGCTCGCGATGATGGCGGGCGGTCCGGAGGCGCTGTTGTGCCTGCAACTGCGAGCCCCACTCGCCGGCGAAGTCGTGTGCCGAGTAGTCTATCGACTCGCCGCCGTCGTCTAAATCGTCCCAGCTTATCTCGATGCGCGCGAACGAGAGGAGTCGCTCGATTGAGTAGAGATACGCGAGGTCGCGGCCGGGGGCGGAAACGCGGTACTCGGAGACTGACGCGGCGAAGTCGTCAATCTCCTGTTCCAGTTCGCGGCCGCGCTCGACGAGGAACTCGGGGTCGTCGTCTCCGAGCGCGACGGTCGCGTAGCCGACCGTCTCACCGGCGTACTGAAGCCCGGAAGTCGCAGACCGGAGTCGGTCTCGGGCGCTTCCCAAGTCCTTCGCAGATTCGAGGTGACCGCCCGCCGGCGACCCGCGAAGGTGAAACCGCATCTCCTCGTCCACCGAATCGAGGTCGATGCGCGAGCGGAGTTGCTTCGCCTGCTCGACGGTCTCTTCGAGTCGCCGCACCGCCGCGTCGGCGTGCTCGTCGCTCACCGGCGGCCGCCAGACGTAGTTGCTCGGCAGGTCGGGGTACACCGTCGTCAGCCAGTCCGTAATCGGGTCGGGGAGCCACGTCGGCCTGAACCAGCCGATACCGCCGACCGCGCCCGCGCCGCCGACGAGGCCGAGCAGTTGGCGGCGCGAGAGCGAAGAGCGGTCGTCGGAGTGGGGCGCGTCGGAAGAGGAGGCGGAATCGGTGTCGGCGTCGTCGCGGGCGCGGACGGCCTCGGAATCGTCGTCTGTGGAAGGGGCGTCGGAGGGGGACACACGCCGGAGTTCCGAACCGGCCCGTGTAAACGTGTCGGCGGACTGTCGGCTCGGCGCGAACGCGGCCTACGTCCAGCGGTCGAGGCCGGTCTGCGTGACCGACTCCTCGATGCGCTCGAAGCCGCGGCGGACCTCCTCGGGGTCGACCTCCCACGTCTCGGTGACGAACTCGCGGGCGGCGGCCACGTCCGGGTCGATGTCGGTGTCGTAGCCGTAGTCGTCGGTGACCGGCGGGTCCAAGAAGAACTCGCGCACCCGGTCGGCGTTGGGGATGGTGTCGCCGCGGGCTTCGAGGACCGACCAGAGGTCGCCGTGTTCCGTGACGGCTTTCACGGCCGTCTTCGGTCCGATTCCCGTGATACCCTCGTTGAAGTCGGTCCCGCAGAGCATGGCGATATCGACGAGTTGCTCGTGGGTGATGCCGTGTTTGTCGAGCGTCGCGTCGAGGTCCATCAGCTCGGGGTTCCCCTTGCTCGTCAGTTGTCGGAGCGTGTAGGGCGCGCCGAACAGGAGCGTGTCGTAGTCCTCGCTGCCCACGTAGTCGGCGTCGCCCTTACGGGCCATGTAGGACGCCTGCGCCTCGCCCTCGGCGGGCGCTTCGACCACGGGCACGTCCAGAAGCGAGAGGAGTTCGCGACTAGTGTCCTGAATCGTCTCGGTGAGCCGCTGGGTCCGGGCTTCCATCCGGGCGGCCTCGACCGCGTCGCCCGCCTCACGCGCCGCTTCGAGCCGTTCCTCGGCCTTCTCGCGCTGTTCGCGGCGTTTCGCCACCTCGTCGTCTTTCATCTCGGTGACGCCGCCGTCGAAGACGAAGACGGGCGTCAGGTCGTGTTCGAAGAACTTGGGGAGCCCTTGGACGATGCCGACGAGGTTGGCGACCTCTTCTCCCGCGTCGGTGGTGTACTTCTCCGAACTCGTCCACTTGACCGTCGTCGTGAGATAGCGGTACAGCCAGTTGTGGGCGTCGACGGCGACGACGCTCCCGGACACCTCGTCGAACGACACCTCGGAGAGCGCGGCGAGCGTCCGCAGGTCTGCGTTTCCCATTTGCTCGGCCTTCGGGGGCCGAGGGTTTCAATCGTCCGAGTGAAGGCGGTCGGTTTCGGGGGGTCCCACGCCCTCTCGCTCTGCGAGAAACGCCCGCTCCGGGTCGTCGAGGTCGCGGGCGCGATAGCGGTCGAGTCCGGACTGGTACGCCTCGCGAGAGACCGCCGCGGGCGCGCCGGCGGGGCGCTCCAGCACCAACTCGGCGAAGCCCGTTTCGCGGCCCGTGAAGCCGAACCCGGCCTTGTGGCACGCCTCGTAGGCGAAGGGGTTGTTCGCGGCGATGCGGACCGTCTCGTAGCCGCGGTCGGCGGCGGCGTCGCAGGTCCGGCGGAGAAGGTCGGGGCCGAGTCCGTCCCCCCGGCGGTCCCGTCGGACCGTGACGTACCGGAACCAGAGCGTCGTCGGGTCCGTCCGGTCCTCGTTGAACGCGACCGCGGCGACCACGTCCTCGGCCAGCGGCGGCAGGGAATCGGGACCGCCGGTCGGCGCGGGTCGGTCGTCGTCGAGGGGCGGCAGGGAGTCGTCGGGGTCGCGGAGCACCGTCTTTCCCGTCGCCGCGGTGACGAACTTCCCCGCGTAGGCGAACCGCCGGTAGTCGAGGCGGAGTCGCGGCCCGTCTTCGGGCCACCCGAGCAGGTCGAACTCCATGGCCGAACTGGGGTCGCCGCGCGCAAGAACCTTCCCCGGCGGAGCCGTGGCGTCTGCCATGCACGGCGCTGGCGACGTTCGGTTCTTCGACCGCTTCGCACCCGTCTACGACCTCGTGATGCCGCCGGCCGACCCCGGCGCGCTCGGCACCGCGCTCGACCGCGCCGACCGGGATGTCGAGCGCGTCGTCGACATCGGCGGCGGTTCCGGGCGGGCGACCCTCGCGCTCGACGTTCCCGAGCGAATCGTCCTCGACCGCTCGGCCGGGATGCTCCGCCGGGCGCGCCAGCGGGGTCTCGACTGCGTCCGCGGCGACGCACGGGAACTCCCCTTCGCTGACGACGCCCTCGACGCCGTGACCGTCGTGGACGCCTTCCACCACATGCCGAACCAGCGGAGCGTCGCCGAGGAGGTCTTCCGCGTGCTCGCGCCCGGCGGGGTGTTCGCCGTCAACGAGTTCGACCCCGAGACGCTCCTCGGCCGGGGCCTGGTCGCCGCCGAGCGCGTCGTCGGCTTCGGGTCGGCGTTCGCCGCGCCCGACGAACTCGTGCGCTTTCTCGAACGCGTCGGCTTCGAGGCCGAGGTGGTCGAACGCGGCTTCGAGTACACGGTGGTCGGAAAAAAACGGGAAAGCCATTAGGGGGGCGACGAATCCACGCCTATGGCAACCTCGACGTCGTTCTTAGAGGAGCGACTCGATGCCGGGGCGTTACCCATCGCCGTGGGCGACGTGCTCGCCATCTTCCTCCTCGTCACCGTCGGCGTGATTCAGCACAACGGAGTGTCGTACCTCTCGGCCGACCCGGTCGGCTGGGTGCTTACCGCGGTCCCGTTCCTCATCGGGTGGCTCGTCACCGCTCCGCTGTTGGGCGCGTACTCACCAGGCGCGGCGGAATCAGCGAAATCGGCCGTCCCGCTCGGCGTCCGCTCGTGGCTCGCGGCGACCGTCGTCGGCATGGCGATTCGCTGGACGCCGCTTTTCGAAGGCGGCGTCGAACTCACGTTCGTCGCGGTCATGCTGGTGCTCGGCTCCGTCGCCCTCGGCGTCTGGCGGACGCTGTACTTCAAGCTCGTCTGAGCGTCGAACGCCGAGCGCCGAGTTCGGACCTCCCGAACCGCACCGGGGAACCGACCGAAACCGTATTTTCTGCCGGCCGTCCCGCCCGACCCGGAGGGCCTCCCGCTCGACCCGGAGTTAGGCGGGCGTCGGCCGCCGTCGCAACAGCGTCACGCCGAGGAGCGTCGCGGCCGCCGCGAACCCCGCGAGGACCGCGAACAGCGCCGTCGAATCAGCGACCGTGAGGATGTAACCGGCGATAGCGCCGCCGAGCGCACCGACGCCGAACACGCCGAGGTAGGTAAAGCCGTAGGAGAGCCCTCGAAGCCCGGCGGGCGTGTACTCCGCGACGGTGGCTTGGTAGAACGGCTGGACCATGAACAGGAAGAAACCGAGCAGTGCACAGACGGCGAGGAGCGGGCCGACGCCGAGACTCGCCACGGGGAGGAAGGCGACGGCGATGACGGCGAGCGCGCCGAAGCCGGCGACGATGCCGCGCTCGGTCCTGATGCGGTCGGTGAGCTTGCCGCCGACGTACTGCCCGAAGACGCCGACCGTCAGGAGGCCGGCGTAGACGAACAGTTCCACGTCGAGCGTCGGCGCGCGGCCGGCCGACCCGGAGACGAGGCCGGCGGGCAGGAGCGCCGACACCGGAATCGGCTCGATGCCGATGACCGAGCCGAGGAGGTCCGGCAGGAACGTCGTGACGCCGCGGTAGTAGAGCCCCGAGAACATCACGAGCGCGAAGACGAGCGCGAAGCCGCCGGCGAAGAGGTGCTTCGACTGCGAGACCAGTTCCGCGAACGACTCGACGCCCGCGCCGGCTTTGCCGTCGCCGCCGGTGTCGCCATCGCCGGGGTCACCGCCCTCACCGCCGTCGGCCGCGGCGACCGCGGCCTGTTCTTCGAAGTTGGCGCGGGTGGCGAGCGCGGCGGCCGCGAGCGCCGGGAGCGCGAGCACGCCGGCGACGAGATGCCAGTCGAAAAACAGCAAGAGGAGCGCGGTGAGAAACGGACCGAAGCCGATGCCGATGTTGCCGGCGATGCCGTGGTAGGCGAACCCGGTCCCGCGTTCCTCGACGCCGGTGCTGATGAGGCGGAGTCCGGCGGGGTGGTAGACGCTGGCCGCCGCGCCCCAGACGAGGAGCGCGAGCGCGACGACGACGAGGTTCGGTGACAGCGCGAGCAGGACGAACGACCCGGCCATCCCGAGGAGGCAGGCGACGATGAGACGCTTGGAGCCGACGCGGTCGACGAGGATGCCGCCGGGGAGCGCCCCGAGCCCGAACAGCGCGAAGCCGAGTCCCGTCATCACGCCCAGCGAGGCGGTCGTGACTGGCACCGTCGCGAGACCGAGGTCGATGCTCGCGAACTCCCCGAGCCAGATGGCTACGAAGATGGGGATGGACAGTTCGTACGTGTGGACCATCCCGTGGGCGAGCATCACCAACGCGACGATGGAGCGGTCGTTACGGTTCACGTCTCCGGCCACGGTACCGACTCCCATAACCGTGTGGAGTTCCGGCAGCCGACGCGAGTCCCGGACCGACTGTTCGGGCGAGAGGCACAATCCACAGTATCGAATCTGTGATGTTATTTGTAGCGTTCAACCCCGTCGCCGTCGTTCGATTATTCGCTCATAAGTTATGAGAAAGCTACTCAGTGGTCACAAAAACAGTATCAGTCATCTATGGGAAAGAATTATACCACTTACGTCCGTAGTATAGTATATATTATGACCGGATATTACGACTACATTCTTGGGCTCATCCCGCTCGCACTCCTCGGCATCACCGGCACGCTTACCGTCGCCGGGTTGCAGTTGACCACGGCAGTGCCGATGGCTGCGGGCGTGGCCGCGCTCCTCACCGGCCACGCGCTCTTCGTGAACGGGCCCTCGTCGCCGTCTCCGTCCCGCCTCAACGAACACGCCGGTCCCAACGCCGCTGACGCGCCTTCTCCGTCGGTCCTCGACGCCGACTAATCCCTATCGCACGCCCGCCCGGCTGGTTCGCCGGCCCGCAGGGTTTTGACCGCAGGTCTCGTTTTTCCGACCATGACAGCGACGTTGTTCCTCACGAGCGACGAGATTAGCGGACTGGCGACGCCGGCCGAGTACGTCGAGGCCGTCCGCGGGGGCTACCGACAGCGCGGCGAGGGCGCGCCGGCCGAGCCGCGGACGAAGCTGTTCAACCGGGAGCCGCCGGGCATGCTCACCTCCTACGCGGCCGTGTTGCCCGAGACGGGCGCGATGGGCGGTTACATGTACTCCGCCGGCTTCGGCGCGGAGGACGCGTGGTTCATGACGCCGCTTTTCGACGCGGAGAGCGGCGAGCCGCTGGCGCTCCTCGACGGCGCGAGCATGAACCCCTTCAAGACCGGCGCGGCCGGCGGCGTCGCCATCGACGCCCTCGCCCGCGACGACGCCTCGACGCTCGCGCTCATCGGGAGCGGCGCGCAGGCCCGCGGACAGCTTCGGGCCGCCGCAGCCGTCCGTGACCTCGACAGCGTCTGGGTCTACTCGCCGACGAAGGAGAGCCGCGAGTCGTTCGCGGGCGAGATGGACCGCACGCTCGACGCCAGCGTCGCGGCCGTCGCCTCCAGCGCCGCGGCCGTCGAGGGCGCGGACATCGTCGTCACGGCCACGACCGCCACGGACCCGGTGTTCGACGGCGACCTGCTCGAACCCGGCACGCACGTCACCGCGATGGGTCAGTACCACCCCGAAAAGCGCGAACTCGACGAGACGACCATCGAGCGCGCGACGTACGTCCCCGACCTCCGCGAGCGCGCCACGATGGACGCCGGGTCGTTCCTCGCCGCCGTCGAGGCCGGCGTCGTCGACGAAGACCACATCCACGCCGAACTCGGCGAGGTCGTCGCGGGCGTCGCCGCCGGCCGCGAGGACAGAGAAGAGATAACTGTCTTCGACAGCGGCGGCACGGGCATCGAGACGGTCGCCGCGGCGCACATGCTCTACGAGAAGGCGCGCGACGAGGGACTCGGGACGACCATCGACTTCTCGCCGGCGAGTGAGTCGCTCACCGGGCAGTAAGCGTCGGCGGGCCGGTCACACCGTCAGGCGTGCGACCCGCTCGGTCCCGGCGAGGACGACCGGGACGAACGCCAGCGCGCCGACGCCGACGACCGCCGGGACGACGACACCCGGCCAGAACGCGCCCAGTTCGGTCTGCGCGAACGCGCCGAGCAGGGCCGTGCCACCGACGACGAGGCTGTAGTACGCCGAGCGAATCGGGAGCGTCGGCAGGTGACCGGGGCGCGGCCACGACCCGGTTCTGACGTAGCCGCCGCGGAAGGTGCCGACGGCGACGGCGCTCGCCGCGAGGGCGGTGAGGCCGGACAGCGACACCGCGGCTCTAGGCGTCGCGAAAAGCAGAATCCAGAGGGTCGGAATCGCCAGTACCGACACCTCCCACGCGGCGAAAAACACCCGGTCGAGCCAGCGGTCGACCCGCTTCGTCGCCTCCGAGAGCCCCCTCCGCATCACGACTAGACGTTGGTTTCCCGCGGCTAAACGGTTTCTCCGGCGGTGGCGGCGGAGGCGGGCTACTGGAGCCGGTACCGGAGGACTGCGGCGATGCCGCCGAGGTTCTTCAACTGCTCGCCGGGCTGGAACTCCGCGGAGAACACGGTGACCTCGCCGCCCTTCTGTTCGACCGAGTCGATGATGTCGTTCACGTCCACGTCCCAGTCGCCGTCGCCCTGTCGCTCCGCGCGGAGCCGGGAGTCGAGGAGGAGCAGGTGCTCGACCGCGCCGAAATCCGCGGCCTCCGCGACCTGTTCGACGCCGTAGGCCGCCTTCGCGCCCGTCGAGATGTTCTCCATCAGTTCGTCGATGAGGTTGGCCTCCTCGGCGATGCGGGTCTGTTTCTGCACGTCGTCGACCGCGCCGCGCTTGAGCACCTCGTGGACGCCGCGGTCGCCGACGCCGGCGGTGTCGACGGTCGTGACGATGGTCTCCGCGACTTCGGGGAAGTCGTTCTCGAAGTAGTCCATCGCGTCGTTCTTCGTGAAGCCCGGCCCGGCGAGGATGATGGCGTCCACCTCGAGGTGCGACAGCGCGGACCCGAGTTCGTCGAACAGTTCGGACCGCGGGCGGGCGTACTCGCCTTTCCCCGTCGGCTTCGTGAGCGAGGCGTACTCCTCGGTGCCGTACTGGGCGACGGTGTGGATGTAGGCCGCGCCCTCCTCGACGGTCGCGATGGCCACGTCGGGGTTCTCGGCGGCCTGTTCGGCCGTCTCGATGCGGTCTATCTGGTCTGCTTTGAACTGTTTCTCGATGGTTATCTCGGCGCGCTCCTCGACGTTGAGCGTGTGGTGGTGGCCGAGCTGGTCCTCGCGGGAGCAGGAGACGATGACGCCGCCGACGCGGAGTCGGTTGGCGAAGCGGGCGAACTCCACGTCGTCGACCTCGATGGTGACGTTGAGGTGCTCGCGCTCGCCGCCGGTGTCCCGCATCTGCTCGTCGTCGCGCTGGATGCGGCGGGTGGTGTCGCCGGAGACGAGGTCACCCGGTTCGAGGACGTACGAGAGGTGCCAGAGGTCGTCGACGTTCTCGGGGACGAGCGTGATTCGCTCGCGCCCCTCCTCGCCGCGACCGCGGCTCGAAATGCGCATACACGTCCGGTCGTCGGGGAACGGAAAAGAGTCCTGCTATCGCGGGCCCCCGCAATCGCTACCGAGCTACCCTACCATCCGGTCGACTGTCGGCCCTTGCCGGTGGCGTCGGCGAAGCCGCGCGCCCACAGGTAGTACGTCATCACCTGCACGTAGAACAGGACGAAGAAGCCGACGACGATGGCCGAGAGGAGACCACCGATGAAGCCGAGCACGACCGTGACGACGAGCGCGAGCAACCACGCGACGGCGTACTCGCCGGTGAACGCGCCGGAGAGGATAGTGCGCACGTCGAAGCCGGCCCCGAGGTTGCCTTCGATGGCGAAGTTCGCTCCGGCGGCCGGCCCGATGTAGGCCGCGAGGAGTCCGAGCACGAACACGAGGAGGCCGAGGACGAGCGAGGCGATACCGAGCCCGACGCCGCCCGCGGAAGACGCCGCCGCACTCCCCGTCGCCGCCTCGGAGACCGTGAACGTGCCGATGCCGATGATGACCGAGAGGAGTATCGCCGGGACGATAGCCACTAACGCCCAGACGAACGTCACCACGAACAGCTTCAGGCCGTCGACGAACAGTTCGCCCCAGTCCGTGAATGAGGGCGCGGCCTGCTCGCCGTTCGCGGCCGCCCGCATCGCCCTGACGAAGTAGCCTTGGAGGATAATCCCTGGGAATATCAACACAGAGAGCAGCCAGAGAACCCCGCCGATAATGGTCGTCGCAACCCAGTCGTCGCTTCGTTTGAGAAACCACAGCGCGTCGGAGAGCATACCGTTGGGGTGTCGCGGCGCTATCGGCTTAGATATTCCGTCGAAAATTCGAATTCTCGCTGATAGTTCAGACGGCGGGCTGTTCGCCCGGCGTCTCGCCTTCGTCCATCATCTCGACCTCGTGGAGTTCGCCCCACGTCTGGCCGATGATGTAGTAGGCGGCGACGGCCGCGTAGAACGCGACGAACGGGCCGAGGACGAAGCTGAGCAGTTGCCCCAACAGCGGAATGACGTTGAGCAGGCTGAGGACGACCGACACGGCGAACAGCACCACGAAGGCGGTGAGCCACGCGGTGGCGTACTTGCCCGAGGTGAGCACGGGTCTGAGCGCGCCGACGTCGAAGGCGGACCCGAGTCGGTCGGTCTCAGCGTAGTTGGCCAGTGCCGCCGGGACGACGTAGGCGGCGAGCAGGCCGAGCACCAGCGAGACGAGGAGCCCGACGAGAGTCACGATGCCGCCGAAGATGCCCGCGGTGTCGGAGCCACCGCCGACAAAGATGCCGATGATGGCCGACCCGACGAACACGCTCATGATGATGAGCGGGAGGACACTGTAGACGAACGCGATGGCGAAGCCTTTCACGCCGTCGACGGCCATGTCACCCCAGTCGTCGAACACCGGCGGTTGCTCGTCGCCCTTCATCGTCGCGCGGACGACGCGGAGCAGATAGCCAATGACGAGGAACGTCGGTACGATGAGGAACCCAAGGAAACTGAGCACCCCACCGATGAGGACTGTCTTGAGCCAATTCTCGTCGTTGCGAGGATACGAAAGTGATTCTGAAATCATGATGTTTCACCGAGCGCCACCACCCACCCACCGGCCGTTCGGCCGCGTGAGAACCGCGGGTTGACACGCGCGCTCGAAGCAACATTACGACGAGAAAGTATATAATCTTGTACCCGACGTGACCGAATAATTGAACATTAAGCCGTCTAGCTCCCGATTACCGACGGACGGCGGTGACGTTCACTCGTCCGCGATATCGCTCCCGCCCGGCGGGAGGAACTCCTGAATCTGGTCGGGTGACGCGATTTTTCTGACGAACGACTTATCTGCGAAGCGCTCGCGGAGCCGACGATAACACAGTTTCGCGGCGTCGTTCTGGGCGTACTGCCCCGGGGTGAGCGTCAGCGTCGTCTCCGCGCGCGTCTCGATTGCCGACGGCGGGCCGCCGATGACCCGCGTCTCGTCTTCGCACTGGATGCCGACCGCGACCTTCGCGGGCACGTCCTCGAAGTACTCGCGGTCGCCGCGGATGACGAAGCTCCCCTTTTCGATGTACTCGCCGGACTCCGGCGTCTTCGACACCTGCGAGGGCTCGACCATGTAGGCGTCGTCTGCGAAGCGACCCTCCTTCCAGATGGAGGAGTACGAGACGGCGAACTGCGCGGCCTCGCGGAGCGTCTCGTCGGAGAAGTCGGCCGCCTGCGCGGGTTCGCTCGGTCCCGTGGCCTTCAGGAGCGTGACCGGCCCCCCGTGGGCCTGCGTGTGGAAAAAGCGGTCGTGCTTGCTCATGTACTTCTTCACTAACTCCTCGTTTTGGTCGGCGTTGCGGCCGCCGACGACGAGGTAGCCCGTGGAGGTGTGGAACCAGCGGAACCGCTCGAACCAGTGTTCCGTGGATTTGACGGGAACCGAGTCGAGCGCGAGCCAGTCGGTCTCCTCGGGTTCTTCGTCCTCGTCTTCCTCGTCGTCGCCGTCGTCGGCCTCCCACTCGTCGCGGCGCTTCTTTACGGCCTCCAGTTCCTCGCGGGTGTCCTCGATGGCCGCCAGCGCGCCCTCCTTTTTCTCCTCGATGCGCTTTGCCTCGGTGTAGAGGCGGTCGGCGTTCTTCTCGACGCCCATCGACACGTCGAGGGTGACGGTCGCGTCGTCGAGGTCGACGGTGACCGTGCCGTTCGCGCCGTCGACGTTCGTGACGGCTTCGGCCTCGGGGATGCCCTGTTCGGCTCCCTCCTCCAGCGTCGCGCCGATGTCGTCCCACGGGACGCCCTCCTCGCGCGCGCCGCGGACGGTCGACAGCACGTCGTCGACGAGGTCGTAGTTGGCGTACAGCAGTTCGGCGCGCTCGCGCTCGTCTTGGGCCTGCTGTTCGAAGCCCTCGATTGCGCCCTCCTGTTGGTCGATGATGCGCTGCTGTTTGGCGATTTGCTCCTCGAAGTCCGGGCGGTCGGAGGTCGCCTCCTGCTCGTCGGCGGTCAAATCGAGCCGGAAGAAGTACTCGTCGAGCGCGTCGTTGAACGTGTCGTAGGCCTCCTCGTCGAGCCCGGCGTTCTGGTGTTCGCGCAGCGGGAAGGGCGTCACGTCCACGACTTCGCCGTCGTCGTCGAGGTAGAGCCGCGGGTCGAACTCCCCGGCGCGCACCTGCTCGCGGAGGTCGACGATGGCGTCGTAGATGTCGTCGTAGTCGTCGTCGGTGGCGTCAGCGATATCGAGGGTCTTCTCCACGCCGGCGCGGGTGCACAGTTCCTCGGCGTAGAGGCCGCCGAGGTTCAACTGCGTCGCGAGCGTCCGCACCACGTCGGTGTCGGACTGCTCCATGTTCCGGCCGAGGGCGTCGCGGCTGACGGTGAGGGGGTCGAGCCGCGAGGCGGGGTACTCGTACTGCGACCCCGGTGCGACCGTCCGCGACTTGAGTCGCACCGTCTCCAGACTGCGGACGACTTCGCCCGTCTCGTCGAGCACCGCGATGTTGCCCTGTCCGAACAGCTCGACGACGATTTTCGTGTTCTCGTCGCCCCGCTCGAACGTGAACGTGAAGATGCGGTCGAACTCGTACTGCTCGACGCCCGCGAAGTCGGCCCCGCTGAGCCGGTTTCTGAGCATCATCGCGAAGTTCGGCGGCCGACCGGGAGCGTCCGGTACGTGCTCCTGTGCGGCGAGGTGCGCGCGCTTTATCTCGCCCACTTCGAGGAGGAGTTCGAGCCGACCGCGGTCGAAGTCCCGCATCTTGAGGCGAAGCAGGTCGTCGCCGTAGAGGTACGCCTTGTCGACCTTCGCGCCCTCGTACCGGTTCAACTCGGTGACGAGGGCCGCGAGGTCGACGCTCGTGAGTTCCCGCTTCGGATCCATGGACTCGCTTTTTGGCGGCGAACGAAAAGGGGTGTCGTTTCCGCGAATGCGACGCCTCCCCGACTCGGGGAGAAGATACTTATCAATAAGCCTGAATGTTATCGGTGAATGCGCTCTCGCACCCTCGCGCTCGTCACCCTCGCGCTCCTCGTCGCGCTGGCCGGACTCCCGGTCGGAAGCGCCCCGGCCGAAGCGCGACCCCCACCAGAGGCCGTCTGCGGCGTCTGCGGCGAGACGTTCGAGGAGACGGCCGACGCCGCCGGCGTCCCGCTCACCGTCGAATCGAGCACGCTCCGAGTCCGCGTCAACGACGACCGGAGCGGGACGTGGACCGCCCGTGTCGACCTCGACGACGAGTCGGCCGCGACGTTCCGCGAGAACCCCGAACTGCTCGACCGCGTCGTCCGCCGGACCTTCGAAGACCACCGCGTGTTCACCGACGATCGCAGACGCCTCGAAGCCCGGATGGACGGCGACACCGCGGTCGTGACGTTCGAGGTCCCCGGGATGGCGTCCCGCGGCTACGGCGACGTGCTGGTCGTGGACTACTTCCACGACGACGGGGTCAGGGGCACCGTCTACGTCGATGCCGACCGATTCGTCGTCACCGGCCCCGAGGGGTCGGCGCTCCTCACCGCGCCCGCCGAGACGCGGACCAACGGGACGGCCGCCGTCTGGAGCGCCGCCGACGAGGGCGCGTCGAGCATCGGAAGCCAGACGTACCTCACGTTCGGCCCCGACGCGGGGCTTGCCACCGCGGCCGCGGCCTACGCCAGCCTCGCCGCCGACTCCGGCCCCGGTGTCCTCACGAACCTCGCGTGGGTCGCGGTCGTCCCGACGCTCGTGCTCATCGTCGGCGTGCTCCTCGTCCGGCAGTTCGACCGCCGGTTCGACGACGAGCGCGGCGCGCGGCGCTTCGGACTCCCCGTTGCGGCACTCGGCGTCCTGTGGGGCCTCTGTCTCCTCGCCGTCCGGGCGTTCTCCGGGAGCGTCGCCGCGATGGCGTGGCTCCTCGCACTCCAACTCGTCGCGTTCGGCGTCGTCTCGGCGGCCCGGCCCGGGGCGCTCGGGTTCCGCCGTCTCGTCGCCGCGACCGTCGGGCCGCAAATCGCGCTCGCGGTCGCAACCGCGATTGCGATGCCGGGGCCGAACCCGTGGTTCTCGGTCAGCGCGCTCGCGTTAGAGGCCGCCGTCGTGCTGTTTCTGCCCCTCGGCTACGCGGCCCGACGTGACGGGAGCACGCGTTTGCTGTCGCTCGCCATCGTCGCCGCACCCACGGCGTTCGCGCTTCCGATGGTCCCCGTCGGCGGCTACGGCGTCCTCTTTCTCGGGATTCTGCTCGTCGTCTGGGCGCTGGTGACGCTCGCAACCGGGTCGCTCGTCTACCGACTCGGCTGGGCGCTCGGCGGACAGGCAGACAGCCATCGGCCGTCCGACGGGACCGCCGACGCGGCCGCGTGACAGGCGGCGTGGCACGGTCGGACGGAGGTTGGTACTGCGTACCCGACAGCGAATCGCCGTTCGAAGCAGCAAATTTTGTCCATAGCTACGAAGTGTAGTCGTCTCCGAGACCGACGGCGGGGGCGTCACTGCGAGCCGAGCTGACGCCGAATCCCCCGTCTATCGGCCGTTTCGACCGTTACATGTCAGTCGACGGCTATCACGCGGCGGTACGTAACTGTTGTAGATAGGCGCAGGAGCGGTGGGGAGAACTGCCCTTTTGAAAGGGGACGCCGTTGCTGGGGTATGCTCGGGACAGTACGAACCGCGTGGGACGAGTATCGCTCGGTCCCGCTCATCTATCGTATCTTCGTCGCGTTCGTCGCCGGTTCGGCGGCGGGTATCCTCTTCGGGGAACGGATGGCCGTGGTCAGCCCGTTAGGCGAGCTGTTCATCCGGTTGCTCAACATGCTCATCATCCCCATCATCGTCTTCACACTTCTCTCGGGGATTCGCCAACTTTCGCCCGCTCAGCTGGGGAAAATCGGCGGCTCGACGGTCGGGCTCTACGCGGTGACGACGACCATCGCCGGTCTCATCGGCCTCGCCGTCGCGAACATCCTGCAACCGGGGCGAGGAGTCGAGTTTCTCGACGCGGAAGCCAAATCGCAAGCGCCGCCGTCGCTGACGGACGTTCTCCTGGGAATCGTCCCCAGTAACCCCGTGACTGCGCTGGCCGAGGGGAACCTGTTGGCGACAGTCTTCTTCGTCATCACCTTCGGCATCGCGCTCACGTACGTCCGAGCACGGCAGGACGACCTCGCTGAGACTGTCGATTCGATTTTCGCTGCCTTCGAAGTCGGCACGGAAGCGCTGTTCGTCATCGTCCGTGGTGTCCTCGAATACGGTGTCGTCGGTATCTTCGCGCTGATGGCGTCCGGTATCGGCACCGAAGGTATCGGCGTGTTCTCCTCGCTCGGTGAGTTGGTGCTGGCCGTCGCTGTCGCCGTCGTCGCGCACATCGTCATCACGTATCTGTTCTTGCTGATGGGACTGGTGATGAACGTCTCGCCGGTCGCGTTCCTCGCGGGCGCGAAAGACGCGATGGTGACGGCGTTCGCCACCCGCTCGTCCAGCGGGACGCTCCCCGTGACGATGCAGAACGCAGAAGAGGACCTTCGAATCGACGAGCGTGTCTACTCGTTTGCGCTCCCGGTCGGAGCAACCGCAAATATGGACGGGGCTGCGATTCGACAGGCGATAACCGTCGTGTTCGCCGCAAACGTCGTCGGACAACCGCTCGTGCTCTCCGAGCAGGTGCTCGTCCTTCTGGTGGCGGTGTTGATTAGCATCGGGACCGCGGGCGTCCCCGGTGCGGGGCTCGTGATGTTGACTGTCGTCCTCACGCAGGTGGGGCTGCCGCTGGAGGTCGTCGGGTTCGTCGCCGGTGTCGACCCGATTCTCGGCCGAATCGCGACGATGAACAACGTCACCGGCGATTTGGCCGTTTCGAGCGTCGTCGCGAAGTGGAACGACGCAGTCGACTTCGACGACGGGGTGTGGGCACGGTCGGCAGACGGGCTCCGGGATATCGTGTCGTCGGCAGACTGACCGTCCCAGTGTGACGCACCCCGGTCGGGGTCAGCTCGCGCGGCCGCTCCGAAATCGTCAGGTAGCGCCCCACGAAACGTCCGGCGATGACCAACAGTGAGGTTCGCGTCGCCGCCAACGACGCAGAACGCGACGACGCCTTCGCCGTCCGCAAGGCCGTCTTCGTGGACGAACAGGGCGTCGACGAGGAACTGGAGTGGGACGAACACGACGACCCCGACGCCGAGGCGGTCCACTTCGTCGCCTCCCGCGGCGGCGACGCGGTCGGCGCGGCCCGACTGCGCGAGTACGAACCCGGCGTCGGCAAAGTCGAGCGCGTCGCCGTCCTCGAATCGGCCCGCGGCGAGGGCTGGGGGCGGCGACTCATGGAGGCGCTCGAAGCCGAGGCGCGCGAGCGCGGCTTCGACTCGCTTCTCCTCCACGGCCAGACGACCGCCGAGGGGTTCTATCGCGGTCTCGGCTACGAGACGACGAGCGACGAGTTCGACGAGGCCGGGATTCCGCACGTCGAGATGCGGAAGTCGCTGTAACGACGCCTAGTCCTCCGAAACCGACGTCTCGACCGGCCGACTGCGGCGGTCCTCCCGTAACTGGAAGCCGTCGGCCTCCTCGCGGGCGAGCAGTTCGCGCTGCGGGTAGGGTATCTTGATTCCCTCACGGTCAAAGGCGAGTTTCACGCTCCGAAGCACCTCGGCTTTCGCCTGCGCACGGCGCGGAGCCGAGGGGTTCGTAATCCAAAAACGCAGTTGGAGGCCGATGGCGGAGTCACCGAACGTCGTCGGCATCACCTGCGGCTTCGGCACCCCCTCGACGAACTTGAGGTCGGAAAGCGCCTCCTCGGCCACCGACTCGGCGCGTTCGATGTCGGCCTCGTAGTCGATGCCCACGTCGAGGCGGAGCCGGAGGCGGTTGCGCTTCGTCCGGTTCGTTATCTTCGCGTTGGTCACGCGGTCGTTTGGGAAGACGACCGTCTCGCCGTCGGCGTTGCTCAGGCGGGTGTTGATGATGGTGATGTCGGTGACGATGCCCTCGGCGTCGTCGATTTCGACCCAGTCTCCCAGTTCGAACGGCCGGGAGAACATGAGCACGAAGCCCGCGATGAGCGACCCGAGGGTCTGTCTCGCGGCCATCCCGACCACGATACCGAGGAAGCCAGCACCGACGAGCAGGCCGCCGATTCTGACCTGCCAGACCGTGAGCGCCGCCATCCCGACAGCGAGGAGGACAACCAGTTGGAGGACGCGGAAGACGATGCCCTGCTGGTGGGCGTTGATGTTGTCGGAGGCCGTCGCGTACGAGTCCAATTTCTCTTCGAGGACGTTCGTCCCGACGAGCGCCCCGGCGAACAGCGCGACCGTCAGCCCGAGTTTGGCGGCGTTCGGCACCGCGACGGCGAGCAGTTCGGTGAGGTCCGCGGCGAGGCCGGTGTAGCCCCAGAGGAGCAACAGCGAGAGCGCCGCGCCGACGAACACCGCGAGTTGGAGCGTCCGGACGACGACCGTCGCGGGAAACAGCCACGCCGCGTCGGTGACGGCGTCCGGGACTCGCGGATGGGCCAACACCCGCGTCCGGAGTTCGGCGGTCGCCCGCGAGACGAGCCGCGGCGCGAGAAAGACCGCGATACCGAGCGCGAGCGCCACGAGCGCCGCCGAGATACCGAGTCGCTCTTCTGTCGAAACGAACTGTGCGAGCGTCGAGCGGAGGTCCTGAAGCCACGTCGCCGCCTGCCCCGAACCCGCCGCACCCCCCTGTGGTGCCATCTTACCGTGTGCGATGGGTCAGACAGTAAAAGCGTGACGGAGCGACACTCAGGAATGAGAATCGGCAGGAGAGCGCTCGTCGGCTACAACCGCTTCGACACGTACGGCCCGTCCTGATGGTAGCCGAGTTTCTGCTTGTAGTACTGCCGGACGCCGATGCCCGAGATGACCGAAATCTTGTCGTAGCCGGCCTCGCGGGACAGTTCCTCGGCGTGGGCGAGGAGCTTCTTCCCGTAGCCCTTGTGCTGCCAGTCGCCGTCGGCACCGATGCCCGCCTCGGAGCCGTAGACGTGGAGTTCGCGGACGAGCGCCGCGTCCTGAAGCTCGCGGCGGACCGGATTGCCGGGGAATCGGAGGCGGCAGAAGCCGACGAGCAGGTCCTCGACGGGGTCTTCGAACGAGATGAAGTGCTCGGTCCCGCCGGCGACCTCGTAGGTCATCACGTCGAGTTCGATGCGCTCGGGGTCCGGGTCGGCCTCGTTCATCCCGACCTCGCGGGCGCGGATGTCCCGCTGGACGATACCGCGCTCCTCGGCGCGCTGGGCGGCCAGTTGCCGGAGGTTGGACTTCCAGACGCCGGCGTCGATGAAGTCCGCGGGGATGTCCCGCTGGACGCGCTGGAGGCGGGTGTACTTCGGAATCATGCCCATGACCTCCGCGACGATGTCGGCTGCCTCCTCGTTGTTCAGCGGCTCGTACTCGTCGCGCCGCCACATGTCGTAGGTGATGGTGTCGCGGACGATAAGCGTCGGATAGATTTTGAGGTAGTCGGGGCGCCAGTCGCTGTTTTCGAACAGCTGGCGGAAGTCCTCCAGACACATCTCCTTGGTCATCCCCGGCTGGCCGGGCATCATGTGGAAGCCGACCTTGAACGCCGAGTCGCGGAGGCGGCGGTTGGCGTCGATGGAGGCCTGCACGCCGTGGCCGCGGTGCATCTCGCGGTTGATGCGCTCGTAGGTCGTCTGGACGCCGACTTCGACCTTCGTCGCGCCCAAATCGAGCATCCGGTCGATCTGCTCGGGGTCGCACCAGTCCGGTTTCGTCTCGAACGTCGTCCCGATGTTGCGGATGTCGTTCGTCTCGTTTTCCGCGATGACGTCCTCGATGTACTTGAACTCGACATCCTCGGGGTCGGGCTTGAACGACCGGTCTTCGGCCGGTTCGGGCTCCTTGTCGAGGTCGTAGTCGTTCATCGCTTCGAGCGCCCGCTTGACGAACCACTCCTGGTAGTCGTGGCTCCGGGCGGTCATCGTCCCGCCCATCAGGATGAGTTCGACCTTGTCCACGGGGTGGCCGATGTGCCGAAGCTGTTCGAGGCGGAGCGTGACCTGCCCGTAGGGGTCGTAGTCGTTCTGGACGCCGCGGGCGGCCGCGGGCTCGTGGCCCGTGTACGACTGCGACGAGGAGAACTCGCTGGCGGGTCCGCCGGGACAGTAGAGGCACTTCCCGTGGGGGCACATGTGCGGCGAGGTCATGATAGCGACCGGCGAGACGCCGGAGGCGGTGCGCACGGGCTTGCGCTGGACGACCTCTTTGACCTCCTCGCGGCGGTCTTCCGGGGCGTACTGCAGAATCTCGGCGTTCTTCGGAACCTTCGGCGAGGAGTGTTCCGAACAGGCGTCGAGCTTTGCGGATTCGAGGTCGTCGCGGTCGACGTCGCCCGCGAGGATGCGCTCGACGAGCGCCTCGCAGGTCCGCTCGAACGCCTCGGACTCCGTCTCGGTCTCGGCGCTCACGGACACACCTCCCGTTCAGCGACGTGGTGACGGTTCATGGGCGCGAATCGGGTCGTTTCGTGGATAAGCGTGTCGCTCGGGAGGCTAGAATAGGGCCCTCCGTCGAACCGCGCGAGGAGGAGTCTGGATTGCGGCTTAGAACTGCTCGGCGGCGGCGTCGAGGACGGCTTCGAGCGCCTCGTCGCGCGCGCCGGTCAGGAACTCGATGCGGCCTTCGCGGATGCCCGCGGCGGCGAGGCCGGCGGCGGGCGCTTTTTCGGCGGCCGACTCGACGACCGCGCGGAGGTCGAGGTCGCCCGTGGCGCGGAGGTAGAGCTCGTCCATGCCGAGCGCGACGGTCACGAAGGCGTCGCCCTCACGGGTGCGGCGGTGGAGTTCGTCCACGAGCAGGCCCGTCGGCGGGAAGTCGAAGCGGTGACTGTAAGCGTCGGAGTCGAGGACGGCCGCGGAGATGGCACCGACCTCGCGACGTTCGAGGTTCGCCTGCGCCGTCTCGATTTCGTCTTCGAGCTTGATGCGGAACTGCTCGGAGACGTGGCCGGCGAGGCCCTCGTCGGCGTCGAACAGCAGGTCTGCGATGAGTTCGCGCTTGTCCTGATACGACTGGTAGTAGGCTTCCAGCGCGACGGCCTCGCGGAGTTCGCGGACGCGGTCGGCGTCGAAGCCGTGCGATTCCGCGAGGTCGAGATACTGCTGCGGGCAGTTCTCCCAGTAGCTGACCGCGGGGAGGTGCGACACGTCGTCGCGCACGTCGTCGTTGACGGCGACGGAAAGCGTGGAGGCGAGCGCGCCGACCGAGAGGTCGCGGGCGTCGGCCCCCTCGCGGGCGGGGTTGACGAGCACGTCGACTTCCGCGGCGACCTCGTCGTCGGCGGGCGCGGCGTCGACGACGACGCGCTCGGAGCCGTAGACGCCGAGCAGGCCGAGACCGTCGAGCGATTCGGCGGTCGAACCGGCACCGAGGAGAAGCACGAGCGGGAGCTTCTCGTCGTGGCGGTCGCGGTCTTCGAGCATCCGCGTCACGTCGTTCGTGGCGGCGTCCATGCCGTAGACGGCCTCTTCGAGCGGGCGACGGGTGAAGTAGTGGTACTCGGCGTCGTCGCGGGGGTGCTCCTCGCGGATGAGCGGGAGCACGGCGCGCTCGACGGCGGCGCCGGCGACGTAGCCGTCGGCGGTGGCCGTGTGGCGGACGACGATGGGGCGCGATTCGAGGACGGCGCGGCGGATGGCCTCCGCGGCGTCGAGCAGCGACTTGCCGACGGCGGCAACCGGTTCGTGGGCCGCGAGGGGCGCGACGGCGTCCGGGCGGGCCTCGTCCGAAAGGGCGTCCGCGAGGCGCTGGGCCACGGTGTCGGCCTCGTCGCCGTCGAGAATCGTCAGCTCCTCGGTCTCGATTTGGAGTTCGCCGCGGCGGCGCTCGACCTCGCCGTCGATGCGGACGTAATCGCCCACTTCGACTTCGGGGTACGCGCGGACGCCGGCCTCGACGAACGCCGCGCAGTCTGCGATGGCCGTCTCGTCGCGGAGTTCGAACACCGTCGGGCCGCCGGTCTGGCGGACGCTGGCGATTTCGCCCTCGACGCGAATCACGTCGCCGACGCGGTCGTCGATGCTGGCGAGCGTCACGCGCTCCGCCTCGTCGGCGGCGTCGTCAGCGTCGGGCTCGGTTTCGACTTCCTGTTCGGGTTCGGCGTCCTGTTCGGGCTCCGAGTCGCTCTCGGGCTCCGGCTCCGCGTCGGCTTCCTGCTCGGACTCGCCGTTTGCGGCGATGTCGTCAACCACGTCGCCGGCGGTCGGCGCGCGGTCCTCGTCTCCGGCGTCGGACGTGGACTCGGGCGCGTCGTCCTGCTCGGGTTCGGGTTCGGGTTCGGGTTCGGCGTCCTGTTCGGACTCCGCGTCGGCGTCGGACGCAGACTCGTCTTCGACCGTCTCGGACGACGTGCTCACGCCGGCGGGCTTCGTCGTCTTGCCCGTCTTCGGGCGCGTCTTGACGGTCGTCGGACCGCTGCTCTCGGCTTCCTGCTCGACGGGCTGGCCGTCGGCGTCGCCGTCGGGGTCGTGGATGCGAGCGCCGCGGAACTCGGAGTCGGACTGGCGAATCGACCAGCCGAGGTCGATGTTGCCGTTGTCGCGGACGTTCTTCACCTGAACGAACACCTCGTCGCCCGGCTCCCAGTCGAGGGATTCGAGGCGGCGGTCGAGTTCGCTGCGGTGCAGTAAGCCGGTCACGTTCGAAGCGAGGTCGACGAAGACACCGAAGTCGGCGTAGCCGTCGACGGTGCCTTTGTAAAATCGGCCGGGGACGAGCTGGTGGGGGCTATTGCCCCGGAATTCGAACCAGACGTCCTCCTCGTGCGTAATCCAATCCATTGCGTTGAGCAAACAACCCCTAACTAAAACGATTGTCGAAAAACGCTCAGGGAAGATTCGCGCGTTCGCGGGCGAGAAATCGGCGCTCGGTCGGTCGAAACGGGCGAAATACGGGGGAGAATGGTTCAGACGAGAGCGAGCGCGGCGGCGAGTTCCGAGAGGGCGCGGAAGCCGCCGAAGGCGTAACCGAACACCACGCCGGCGGGGACGGCCGCCGCGACCGCGGCTTTCGGCACCGTCGTCTGGTGGACCTCGCTGATGCCGACGACGAGGAGTACCGCCCCGTAAACCGCACAGAGGGCGCGAACGCCGGGAATCGGAAGGCTGGCGAAGGCACAGGGCGCGGCGGCGTAGGCGATGACCTGCACCGTCTCGCTTACTCCCGCGCGGCGGGACAGAAGCGGGATGAGAAGCGCCGTCTGCATGGCCGCCGTCAGGTGGAGTAACGCCGGCGCGACGAACAGCGCGACGACGAGCAGGGCGACGAGCGCCGAGACGACCGGGCCGCCCTCGATGGCCGGAATCGTCGCCGGCGCGAGGGCGTACCCGAGGCCCTGATAGACGAGCGCCACCGCGATGGCGAACACCAGCCCGGGCGCTTGGTCGCCGGGGGCGACGCCGTCGCGGAAGAACTGGCGGGGGCGAGCGACCACGGCGACCCACGCGCGGAGGAGGCCGGCCAGCCCGCGGTCGCGGCCCTCCCGTGGGGTTTCGACCCAAGTAGTCACGCTAGCCTCTAGTCGCGCCGGAGGGTATGACAGTTCCGGCACCGCGCCTCGTAGGACTCCTCCGCGCCGACGAGGATGGTCGGGTCGTCGACGTGCGCGGGCTCGCCGTCGATGAGCCGCTGGTTCCGGGTCGCCGGCTCGCCGCAGACGGTGCAGATGGCCTGAAGCTTGTCGACGTACTCGGCGAGCGCCATCAGTTGCGGAAGCGGGTCGAACGGCTCGGCGCGGAACGTCTGGTCGGTCCCCGAGACGACGACGCGCTTGCCGTCGGCGGCCAGCGCCTCGCACACGTCGACCAGTTCGGCCGAGAAGAAGTTCGCCTCGTCGATGGCGACCACGTCCTCGCCGTTGAGTTCGTCGGCGATTTGCCAGACGCCCTCGCCCTCGGAGGGGACGACGCTCGCCTCCCACGACCGGCCGGCGTGCGAGCCGACGGTCGTCTCGCCGTAGCGGTCGTCGAGTTGGGGCTTGAACACCGAAATCTCCTGCCCGGCGATTTCGGCCCGGCGGAGGCGTCGGAGGAGTTCCTCCGTCTTCCCCGAGAACATAGAGCCGGAGATGACCTCTATCCATCCGCTCTGCGTGATGGCGTGCATATCCTGACTGGGGGACGAGGAGGGTCAAAACGATTGTTCATCTGCGGCGACCGTCGGGCGTCGAGACGGGTCGGCTCCGCGGTTCGACGCCCGATGGCAGATGGGTGGACGGATAGCTCGTGACGGCGATTCAGTCGTCAGCGCCGGCGTTTTCGCCGCTTTCGAACGTCGGCGGCTCCGGCTCGATGTTGGCGTAGACGACCGCGTCTCGGCCGAGTCGTTCGACCCGCTCGCGGAGGTCCTCGTTCGTGATGTCGTCGCCGTCGAACGACGAGGAGACGCGGGGAATCGCGACCTGATGGGGAAGCACCCACGAGTTCAGCGACCGACAGACTGACCGGAGGTGGTCGAGGGCGGTCACGGGGAACGACCCACCGGCGACGGCGAGTAGGCCGACGGTCTTCTCTCCGAACTCGTCGAAGCCGCAGTAGTCGAGGGCGTTCTTGAGGATTCCGGAGTACGAGCCGTGGTAGACCGGCGTCCCGAGGATGACCGCGTCCGCGCCGTCGACGACGCGGACGAGTTCGGCCGAGCCGCCCCGCTCGTCGAAGTCGGCGTCGAGCGGCGGGAGGTCGTACTCGCGGAGGTCCACGAGTTCCGTCGTTCCGCCGGCGGCGGACGCGCCTGCGAGGACGTGTTCGAGCGCCAATCGGGTGTAGCTGTGGTCGCGGAGGCTGCCGCAGACGGCGACCACGTGTGGCTGCGTCATATCCTGTGTCTCCGTGACTGCGTGAAAACCCCGTCGGCCGCATCTGGGCGTGTCGGACGGGCGCAACACACAGGAACCCGGACCGCAAAAACCAACCGTGAACGTCGTCTTCCACGTCTCCAGCGCCGACCTCGGTGACTGGCGGCACGCCATCCGCAACGTCCGAAACCTGCTCGACGACGAGACGGTCGAGGCGGGCGCGGTCACGCTCCTTGCCAACGGCGACGCGGCGCTCCTGTTTCTCGACGACTCGCCCGTCCGCGACCGCCTCGACCCGCTTTTCGAGGCCGGCATCCGCTGTTGCGTCTGTCGGAACTCCCTCGACGGCCGCGGCGTCGACACCGACCGCCTAGCCGACGGCGTCGAGGTGGTCCCCTCGGGCGTCGGTGAACTCGTGACGCGACAGGCCGCCGGCGACGCCTATCTGAAAGTGCCGTAGGAGAGGAATCGCCCGGAGGGCGGCGCTACTTCGCCAGCGAGACGCGGACGCCGTCGTCGCCCTCCGCGACATCCACGAGGCCGTCGGATTCGAGGTCGTCCACGAGGCCGCGGAGCCACTCCGCACCCGTGTCGCCGCCGTAGTCGACGCGGACCCGCGGCCCCAACTCCGAGAGGCCGAGGTCGTCGTACTCACCGAGAACTCTGACGACCCGCCCGCGGAACTGCCGCCTGCTCCCCTCGAAACTCGGCTGGGTCGGCACGTCGGGCGCGGTGAAGTCGCCGGTCTCGTAGGCGTGGCAGAACCGCCGCCACGGACAGCCGGACTCGTCGCAGGTGGGTGTCTTCCCGCAGGCCACGCCCCCCAATTCCATGATGGCGTTGTTCCAGACGCGGGACTCGCCGTCGGGCATGAGTTCCGAGGCGGCGGCTTCGAACGCCGCGTCGTCGTCGGGGACCGCGAAGGCGCGGTGCAGCACCCGCTTGACGTTGGTGTCGACCACCGCGTCGCCGTTGTTGAAGGCGAACGAGGCGACCGCGTTGGCGGTGTAGGGGCCGACCCCCATCAGCTCCGAGAGGCCGTCGGGCGTCCGGGGGAACTCGCCGCCGTGGTCCTCTTCGACCTGCCGGGCGGCCTCGTGAAGGTACTTCGCGCGGTTGTTGTAGCCCAGTCGGTGGTCCGTCCAGAAGCCGACCACGTCGGCGCGGTCGGCCGCCGCGAGGTCGACCGTCGTCGGCCACTCGTCGAGGAACGCCTCCCACGCCTCGACCACGCGGCCGAGTTGGGTCTGCTGGCTCATCACCTCGGAGACGAGAATCTCGTAGGGGTCGTCGGTGCGCCGCCACGGGAAGTCCCGGTGGTCGGCCTCGTACCACTCGGTGAGCGCGGACTGGACTGCTTCGCGGTCGAGGTCGGCGGGGAGTTCGGACGACGCGTCGCTCATCGCCCCGGCTTGGGACGGCCGGCGTTTAGCCGTGGCGATGCCGGAGCGCGGTCCTTCCCGCGCGGTCGAAACGCGTATCCCCGTGACGGCCCCATCGCCGGGCGATGACGCTCGACGAACTCACAGACGACGTTGACGCGGCTTACGGAGACCTCGACGACAGCCTCGACGTGTCGCTCGACCGCGAGACGCGACACGAACTCGCCATGCTCGTCGCCCTGTTCGACCCCGACGACGCGGACGAACTCGTCCGCCGGGCGGTCCACGCGCTGTTCCAGTCGGAACTCGACCGCGGCCAACTCGACTTCCACCTCCGGCAGGGCTACGACGTGACCTACGACGAGTACCTCGCGGGGATGACCTACGACGAGATGACCGGGCAGTCGCAGGCCCCGCCGCGGGACGACGTGCGCCGCTACCAGATGTAATCGCGGGCGAGAGCGACCCGCCCCGCTCCGACCAGACCAGACCAGACTCAGACGATTTCGGCTTCGATTTCGACGCCGTCGATGCGGCGGTAGCGGTGGGGTTCACTGTCGCCGCCGTCGCCGTGACCGTTGCCGCCACCGTCGCCGTCACGGTCAACCTCGAACGTCCGGAGGAGCACCACCAGTCGGCCGTCGCCGAGGTTGGCGCGGAGGACGACCCCCTCGCCGGAGACGACCACGTAGGGCGGGGCTGCGACGGGCGGCGCGGCCATCGGTCGGCCGGTAGCCGTCACCGCATCCGCGAGCGCCCGCGGCAGGCGAGACAGCGCGCCGGAGCCGTCGAGCGCGCGCCTGAACGGGGGCACGACGCGCTCGCGGTCCGTCACGGAATCGCCGTCCCACTCCGCGGTGACGGCGGTGGCGCACTGGTCGACGACGGTCAGCAGTCGCTCGTGGTCGTCGCGGAGCACGCGGACGGCCTCCTCGGGTCCGGCGGTGGGTGTCGCGTCAGTCACGACCCGAGGTGCGTCGTCCCGCGATAAAAACCTCCGCGAGCGCGGTCGCCACCTCCCGGACGCTTTTTCCCGGCGCGGGCCGCCAGTACGCACATGGAACTCGCCGCCATCGAGGACCTCATCGAATCGCACATCGAGGACGCCGACGCGACGGTCTCGCGGCCGCGAACGGTCGACCAGGACCACGAGGACGACCACTACGCCGCCGTCGTCGTCTCGCCCGCCTTCGAGGGGAAGTCGCTCGTCCAACAGCACCAGCTCGTCTACGACGCCCTCGGCGACCACATGACGACGGACATCCACGCGATGGAGCTGAAGACGTACACGCCCGAGGAGTACGCGGCGCGCGAGGAGTGACCGAACCGTCGCGGCCGCCGCGGTCGCCGCGGTTGGCATGTCGGCCGACGCGCCGACTGACGCGCCGCGCGACCGCCGACGGTCGCGGCTGTCAGTGAGGCGCACGGACCAATGGATTTTACCTCCTGCCAAAACGACCCCCGAATCATGGGCGACGATGATTATCGAATCGAGCGGGACAGTCTCGGCGAGATGGAAGTGCCTGTCGACGCCTACTGGGGCGCACAGACCCAGCGGGCGGTCGAGAACTTCCCTATCTCCGGCATCACCTTCGGGCGGCGGTTCGTCCGTGCGCTCGGCGTGGTGAAGAAGGCCGCCGCGCAGGCCAACCGCGACCTCGGCATGATAGACGAGGACGTCGCGGCCGCCATCGTCGAGGCCGCCGACGAGGTCATCGCCGGCGAACTCGACGACCAGTTCCCCGTCGACGTGTTCCAGACCGGTTCGGGCACGTCCTCGAACATGAACGCCAACGAGGTCATCGCCAACCGCGCCGCGGAGATTATGGGCGAGGGCATCGGTGACCGCGTCGTCCACCCGAACGACCACGTCAACTTCGGCCAGTCTTCCAACGACGTGATTCCGACGGCCATGCACGTCGCCTCCCTCGAAGCCGTCGAGAAGGACCTGCTTCCCGCGCTGGAGACGCTCGCCGCGGCGCTCGGCGACAAGGAAGCCGAGTTCGACGGCGTCGTCAAGACCGGCCGAACCCACTTGCAGGACGCCACGCCCGTCCGCCTCGGACAGGAGTTCGGCGGCTACCGCACGCAGGTCGAAAAGGGTATCCGCCGCGTCGAGAACGTCCGCGAGCACCTCGGCGAACTCGCGCTCGGCGGCACCGCGGTCGGTACGGGACTGAACACCCACCCCGAGTTCCCGGCGAAGGCCGCCGAGTACATGACCGAGGAGACCGGCGTCGAGTTCCGCGAGGCCGACAACCACTTCGAGGCGCAGGCGGCCCACGACGCGATGAGCGAGGCCCACGGCGCGCTCCGCACGGTCGCCGGCTCCCTCAACAAAATCGCCAACGACCTCCGGCTCTTGGCGTCCGGCCCGCGCAACGGCCTCGGCGAACTCGAACAGCCGGAGAACCAGCCCGGCTCGTCCATCATGCCCGGGAAAATCAACCCGGTCGTCGCGGAGGCGGTCAACCAGGTCCACAAGCAGGTCGTCGGCAACGACGCCGCCGTCTCCGCCGGCGCGGCGGAGGGCCAAATCGACCTCAACCTCTACAAGCCCGTTCTCGCGCACAACTTCCTCGAATCAGCGAAGCTGCTGGCGAACTCCTCCGAGGTGTTCGCCGAGCGGTTCGTCGCCAAACTCGAAGCCAACGAGGAACACTGCGAGACGCGGGTCGAACAGTCGATGGCGCTGGCGACGGCGCTCAACCCCGCAATCGGCTACGACAAGGCCTCGAAGGTCGCGAAAAAGGCGCTCGCTGAGGACAAGAGCGTCCGACAGGTCGCCGTCGACGAGGGCTACCTCACCGAGGCGGAAGCCGACGAGGTGCTCGACCCCGAGAAGATGACCCACCGCGGCATCCTCGGCGACGACTGAGCCCGCCCGAAAAGCAGTCTAATTTTTGACACTTCGGTGCGGGCGGGCGAGTGCACCGATTCGAGGCGCGCGCTCGACGAATTCGGTCAGTTCAGCCCGAGAGGCGGTTATATTTACTCGGGTCGCGGTAGCAATCGCACCCCCGCGACGCCGTGACAGTCACTCGCGAGCGAAGAACTGTCACGAAAGCTCGAAAACCGGTATTTTGAAGCTTGATTTTGACGATTATACCAGTATGGCCGGACTGCAACAGCAGCGGGCCCGCGGGCGAGACATGTTGGAGTGTCGAGGTTGTGGGGCCGTATTCCCGGAGGGACGAGCGACGAACGACGGGTGGACGTACGTCTGTCCCGAGTGTGAACAGGTGGAAGGTATCGGCGAGGGTCTGCGCCGTCTCTGACGGCAGACTGAATCCTTTTTTACTCCCCCCGAACGCAGGGAGTACCAATGACCGAGTACGACTACGACTACGAGGACCTCGGCCTCGTGGCTGGGCTGGAGATTCACCAGCAACTCGACACCGAGACGAAGCTGTTCTGCGGGTGTCCGACCGACCTCCGCGAGCCCGACGAGGCGGCGCGCACGTTCACGCGCTTCCTCCATCCGACCAAGAGCGAACTGGGCGAACTCGACGACGCCGCGCTCGAAGAGAGCCGCGTCGAACGCGAGTTCGAGTATCTCGCGTACGACTCGACCTGTCTGGTCGAAGAGGACGACGAGCCGCCGCACGAACTCGACCACGAGGCGCGGACGGTCGCCATGCAGATTGCCGAACTGCTCGACATGAACGTCGTCGACGAGGCGCACGTCATGCGCAAACTCGTCATCGACGGCTCGAACACCTCGGGGTTCCAGCGCTCCTCGCTCATCGCGCAGGAAGGCGAGATTCAGACCAGCGAGGGCCCCGTCTCCGTCGTGGACCTCATGCTCGAAGAGGAGTCCGCCCAGCGCGTCGAAGAGCGAGACGACGGCGTCCTATACAGTCTCGACCGCCTCGGCATCCCGCTCGTCGAAATCGGGACCGGCCCGGACATCTCCTCGCCCGAGCAGGCCCGGGATGCGGCCCAGACCATCGGGATGCTCCTGCGCTCGACCGGCAAGGTCAAACGCGGTCTCGGCACCATCCGGCAGGACGTAAACGTCTCCATCGCCGACGGCGCGCGCGTCGAAATCAAGGGCGTGCAGGCGCTCGACCAAATCGACGAAATCGTCCGCTTCGAGGTCGGCCGACAGGCGGAACTCGTCGAGATTCGTGACGAACTCCAGTCGCGCGACGCCTCCGTCGGCGACGTGGCCGACGTGACCGACGTGTTCGAGGACTCGGACTCCGGCGTCATCCGCGGCGCGCTCGACGCCGGCGGGAAGGTCACGGCCGTCCCCCTGTACGGCTTCGACGGCCTCGTCGGCCGCGAACTCCAGCCCGACCGCCGCCTCGGCACCGAACTCTCCGACCACGCCAAGCGCCACGGCGCGGGCGGCATCTTCCACACCGACGAACTCCCGGCCTACGGCGTCACCGAGGCCGAGGTCGAGGCGCTCCGCGAGGCGGTCGATGCCGGCCCCGAGGACGCGGTCGCCATCGTCGCCGACGACCCCGAGACGGCCGACCTCGCCATCGACGCGGTCGCAGAACGCGCCGCGGTCGCCATCGAGGAGGTCCCCGAGGAGACCCGCGGGGCCAACGACGACGGCACGACGCGCTACCTCCGCCCGCTCCCCGGCGCGGCCCGGATGTACCCCGAGACGGACGTTCCCCCCGTCGACCTCGACCCGAGCGACGTGGAGACGCCCGAACTCCTGACCGAGAAGGTCGACCGCTACCAAGCCGAGTTCGGCCTCGACGCCGGCCTCGCGGAGCAGGTCGCCTACGGCCGGACGATGCCGCTGTTCGAGGAGGCCGTGAACGCCGGCATCGACGCGACGTTCGCGGCGGGGCTGCTCGAATCGACGCTGACCGAACTCCGCCGCGACGACGTGGCCGTCTCCGAACTCACCGACGACCACCTGCTCGCGGTCATGCGCCTCGTCGAGGACGGCGACCTCGCCAAGGAGGGCGTCAACGACGTGCTCGCCACCATCGCCGCGGACCCGAGCCTCACGGCCGAGGAGGCCGTCGAGGAAGCCGGCCTCTCCGGCGTCTCCGAGGACGAGGTCCGCGAGGCCATCGCCGGGGTCGTCGAGCGCAACGCCGACCAGGTCGAAGAGCAAGGTATGGGCGCGTTCTCCGCGCTCATGGGCGAGGCGATGGGCGCGCTCCGCGGCAAAGCCGACGGCGAAGTCGTCAGCGACGTGCTCCGCGAGGAGATTCAAAAGCGCGCCTGAGGTAGTCCGAACCGGTCTCGCCGGCCGTCTCTTCTCCCCGTTCTCACGACGCCGAGTGCCCGCTACCGCGGACGAACCGCCGCCAGCCCCACCGCCCCGCGAACTCGACGCCGGCCGCGACGACGAGAAGCACCAACAGCACCGGCCCGAAGATGAGGAACATCCCGAGCGCATCGGTCTCGCCGCGGACGTGGAGGAACGCCCACCAGACGAGTTCCGTGACGCCGAACAGGCCGACGAGTGGCGCGACCAGCCCCCGGCGGGCGAACAACAGGGCCGAAACGACGACGAACCCGGCGAGCAGGAGGAACGAAACGCCGAGGAAGCCCGCCGCGGTCAGCGGGTCTTCGACCAGCCCCGAGGGGACCGCGTCGGTGGCGAGTCGGGCCGCGGTCCAGACGGCGAGCGTGGCGAGGGCGTAGCCGCCGCCGAGGGCCGCGGGCGTCAGGAAGCTTCGGGCGCTCCGGGCGCGGGTCGCGTAGACGACGGCGACGGTGCCGAGCGCGGCGGCGACGGCGACGACGTGGGTGAGGAGCCAGTTGCCGAGCACCGGGTCGGGCGAGCCGGGCATCTCAGCGCACCTCGATTCGCGTCATCGACTCGTCGGCCATCGCGGCCAGTCGCTCCACGCGCTCGTCGGTCGAGGGGTGGGTCGAAAGCAGGTCCGACACCGAGTCTTCGACCTCGACCTCGCCGTACACCCACAGCGGCGACAGGCCGTGTTGCGGCCGGGAGGCCCGCTCTAACTTCCGCAGGGCCGACGCGAGCGCCATCGGCTTGTCCGTCACCTCGGCGGCCCGCGCGTCGGCGGCGAACTCCCGCTTTCTCGACTGCGACCGGACGAACACGGTGAGGCCGAAGCCGAACAGGCCGACGAACTCGTCCAGTCGGAGGCGAATCCGCCCGGCGAGCGTCTCGGTCCACGACCCCGGCCGGCCGCGCATCCACGCCGAGCCGAGGGCGACGCCCGTCGTCAGGAACGTCACCGGCGAGACGAACAGGTAGCCGACGCCGACGACCGTCTGGAGGACGCTCGCCACGAGCGACTGGACCAGCCCGTCTTTCCGTTCGAGGTGCGCGAGTTCGTGCGCGAGCAGCGCCTCGAACTCGTCGGCGTCGAGGAGGCGGAACAGCGAGGCGTCGAGGACGACCACGTCGCGGCCCATCGGGTCGAGCGCCAGCGCGTTCGGCGCGGCAAAGCGCGCGAGCTTCAGCGTCGGCGGGTCGAGGTCCATCCGCTCGGCGAGGCGGTCGCGGAGGCGGTGGACCGACGGCGACTCCGCGGGCGACATATCCCGCGCGTCGAGTTGGCTGAGCAGGCGTACCGTGCCGAAGCGGAAGCTCAGATAGCCGAGGACGACGGCGACTGCGACGCCGACGACGGCGGCGGTTACGGGGTCGGGGCGAAGCCGCCAGAGCGTCACCACCGCGAACGCGCTGAGCGCGCTGAGCGAGAGGTAGAACGCGAGGACGACGACGCCGACGACGACCATCGGGAGGCGAGAGCGGCGCGGGGACGTTGCCATCTCGCGTGGGGATACGGGGTCGGACCGCAAAAGCTGTCTGGCGCTCAGGGGTGGGGGAACGAAAACGGGGGTGCGGTCGGCCGCGTGCGCCGCCCGGACCGCCGACACCGCTACCTTCTCCACGGGGCCGGCCGAAGGGCAGTCATGCAGTTCTTCGAGGATTTCGCGGCCGGCGACACCCACGAGTTCGGCGCGTACGACGTGACCGAATCGGAGGTGCTGGAGTTCGCTGAACAGTACGACCCGCAGTGGTTCCACACCGACCCGGAGCGCGCCGAGTCCGAGTCGATGTACGGCGGCGTCATCGCCAGCGGTTGGCACACCACGGCGATGACGATGCGCCTGCTCGTGGACGGCTTCCTCGGTGACTCGGCCGCCCTCGGCGCGAAAGGCGTCGACGAGCTTCGCTGGTGGAAACCGGTGTATCCGGGGGACACGCTCGTCGTGGAAAACGAGGTGCTGGAGACGACCGTCGAGACCGACAGCCGCGGCCTCGTGGAGATTCGGACGACGACCCGCGCGGAGCGCGAGTCGGGCGAGGTCGAGAAAGTCTGTTCGTTCGTGAGCTACGTGATGTTCGCCCGCCGGGACGACGACGCGGAGTAGCGCGGACGCGTCAGCTCTCGTCGTCGCCGTCGCGGAAGCGGTCCGGGTCGCGGACGGCCTCGGCGGCCCGGCGGAACACGCCCGTCAGCGTCGCGGCCTCGCGCTCTGTCGGGTGGGCGCGGCCGAGCAGTCGGCGCATCATCCGCGAGGTCTTGGTTCGCTTGTGTTCGCGGTAGTCCACGGCGTCGAGCAACTCGTCGAAAAAGCGGTAGACGACCTCGATTTCCGCCTCGGAGGCGCGCTCGCGCTCCACATCCGGTAGCTGCGTCTCCTCGACCGTAAACCGGCGAAGTTCGTACATGAGAAGCGTCGCCGCCTGCCCGAGGTTGAGCACGGGGTAGCGGTCGTCGGCGGGGATACAACAGACCTCGTCGAGCATCGCCAACTCCTCGTTGTCGAGGCCGGTTCCCTCGCGGCCGAAGACGAGTGCGGTCTTCGTCTCCACCGACTCCAGCGAGTCAGCGATTTCGACCGGCGTCTTGAACGGGTAGCGGACGTGCCGGGTGGAGTCCTCGTGGGAGACCGCGGTCGTCCCGACGGTGTGGAACTCCTCGACGACCTCCTCTAGGGTCGTCTCGGTGGCGTTCGGAAGCACGTCCTCGCGGGCGTGGCCGGCGAAGCCGTAGGCCTCGCCGTCGGGGTCCAGTTCCGGTGGGTCGACGAGGCGGAGGTCGTAGATGCCGAAGTTCTTCATCGCCCGCGCGATGGTCCCTACGTTGCCGGGCGTCTCGGGTTCGACGACGACGACGACGAACTCGCGGTCCCCGGCGTCACCGGTGGCGGCGTTGGCGGTATCGGCGGTATCGGCGGCGTCGGCAACATCGGCGGCCCCGTCGTCTGGGTCGTCGCTCATTTCGTCGGGTAGTCCGTGTCGAGGTCGACGCCGTCGAGGTCGTCTTCGGTCAGGGGCGTCCCGTCCTCGTCGTCCGCGCCGGGGCCGTAGTCGCGGAGGTTGATACGCTCGCCCTCGACGAAGTTCTCCTCCAGCCGGCGCTGTATCTCGTTGGCGTCCGGCGGCGACGGGAGTTCGTCGGGTTCGGTGTCGACGTACTCCAGCCCGCCGTAGCCGTCGGGCGCGCGGCCGCCGGCGGCGAACCACTCGTGGAAGGCGTCGGCGAACACCGCGTCGCCGACGAGGTCGCGGCCGTCCTCCTCGCGGAACCAGTAGAGGAAGTCCGGCTCGTGGTGCTCGCAGAGAAGCACCTCCTCGCGGGGCTCGCCGTAGACGATGGCGGCCTGTCGGCACTGCTGTATCTCCTCGTCGCCGTGGATTAGATAGCAGGCGTCGCACGGCTCCTCGACGAGCGAGACGAGGCGCATGAGACGCTCCCGTGGGTCCTCGGGAATCTCGTCGAGCGGTTTGAACTCGCCCTCGTCGGTGAATATCTCGGACTCTTCGAAGCGCCATCCGCGGAGTCCGACGCTGACCTTCGCCATGGTCCGAGGTAGCCGAGCGGCGGATAAAAGTGGCGTGATGCCGGTCAGTCGTCCGCGAGCGACGGCGAACGAGCGCCGCAGGGCTGGCTGCCCGCCTTCCGCGACCGGTCGGCATATAGTCGTGTGGTCCAACCGACGGGTATGCGCACCGTCGATGCGGCAGGACTCGAAATCGGCGACGACCACCCGCCCCGAATCATGGGCGTGCTGAACGTCTCCAAGGAGTCCCCGTACAAGCCGAGCGTGTTCAACGACCCGAGCGAGGCCGCCGAGTACGTCGACCGCGAACTCATCGACGAGGGGGCCGACATCGTCGATATCGGCCTCGAATCCGCGAACAAGCGCCTCGACGTGCTGTCGGCCGAAGACGAACTCGACCGCCTCGATACGGCGCTTTCGGTCCTCGACAGCGTCTCCGGCGACGCCGTCTTCTCCATCGAGACGCGCTACCACGAGGTCGCGGAGGCGGCGCTCGACGGCGGCTTCGACATGGTCAACGACATCTGCGGCTTCGCCGACCCGGAGATGCCCCGCGTCTGCGAGGAGTTCGACGCCGCCGTCGCCAAGATGGCGAGCCCCCCGGACCTCACCCGCCCCGGCGCAATCGAGGAGGTCGACGACATCTACGACGCTCTCGAACTGAACGGCTTCACCGACAAGACCATTCTCGACCCCGCTTTCGGCGGCTGGTCGGAGGCGAAGACGCTCGAACACGACCGCGAGACGTTCGACCGCCTGCGGGAGTTCCGCGGCTACGGCCACCCCCTCTTGGTCTCCATCAACCGCAAGAACTTCCTCCGCGACGTGGCCGACCGCTCGACCGAGGAAGCCCTGCCCGTCAGCCTCGCCGCCACGTCGATGGCGGTCGAGCGCGGTGCCCACGTCGTCCGGACCCACGACGTGAAAGAGACCCGCGACGCCGCCCTCATCGGCCACGAGTTCACGCGCCGTCGCGTCCGCGACCCCGGCGACGTGTCGGTCGAGGAACTCGACGTGACGACGACCGGCGAGGCCGCCAGACACCTCGACCGCGTCGGCGCGAACCGCGAGGTCGCCGCCGAGAGCGTCACGCGCGTCTTCGAACTGGAAGGACTCGGCGCCGACGACCGGGAGGCCCTCGAAGCCGCCGCCGGTGATGCGGGAGCCGTCTTGGCCGCCGGCGACACCGGGGCGCTCTTGGTCGGGACGCCCGCCGCGCTCGCCCGGCTTTCGACGCTCGTCACGGACGCCTCCGACGCCCTCGAAGCCGCCCTCGAAACGGTCGAGCGGGCGACGCGATAACTGGTGCGTGAACCCCTCACAGACCCGTCTCGCCGTCTGACGTTCGGCAGACGTTGACCGTTCTACTAAGAGAAAACTTATACCATCCGACTCTAAAACGGTCCTGTGGACGCCGGAAGGGCACGCGGGTAGGGGTACACGAGTGCCGTTCCGGCCCATACAGTTACATTCTGAGCGACAGCTACACCATGGATTTCACCACGTGGGAACCCGTCTACGGGCGGATTCTCGACGACTTCGGCTTCGACCGAACCGGCGACGAGCGCGCCAGAGACGCGCTCGCGGACCTCGTGGAACCGTTCGACCGCGACCGACTGGACTGGGCGGGCGCGACCGTCGCCGTCTGCGGGGCGGCCCCGACGCTCGACGCCGAACTCGGCCGACTCGACGACCTCGACGCGGACGTCGTCGTCGCCGCCTCCACCGCCGCCGACGCGGTCCGCGACGCCGGGTTCGACCTCGATTTGATGGTGACCGACCTCGACAAGAACCCCGAGACGGCGGCCGAACTGACCGAATCGGGCGTGCCCGTCGCGGCTCACGCCCACGGCGATAACCTCCCCGCGGTCCGCGAGTGGGTGCCGCGGTTCGACGGCGACCACGTCCTCGGGACGACGCAGGCGGCTCCCGTCGGTCCCGTCGTCAACTGGGGCGGCTTCACCGACGGCGACCGGGCGGCCTTCATCGCCGACGAACTCGGGGCGAAGCGGCTCGTCTTCGCCGGCTGGGACTTCGACGACCCGACCGTGGACGCGATGAAAGCGCAGAAACTTCGGTGGGCAGAGCGCCTGCTCCGGTGGCTCGAACGACGCCGCGGCGAGCGCTTTTCGGTGCTCGACGGGCGGCGCGACGGCATCGACTCGCTCCCCTGAGAGGCCCGCGCTCGCGCCGGCCCGTCGGCGTCGTCGGGCGCGGCGTGCCTCGCGCTTGCGCCCCGCTCACCGCGTGTTCTGCGGGTGCACGCCGGCACCCTCGTCGGACCCGGACGGCTCGCCGGCCGACTGCTCGACCACGCCGTCGAACAGCGTCGCGTCACAGTCCCGGCAGACGGCCGAGACGTGCCGTTTCGTCCCGTCGGGGGTCCGCACCCGTTCGGTTTCGACCGCGACCGCGCCGTCACAGGTCGGGCACGTCCGGAGACACAGCCGAAGCGCCCCGAGGACGCGGTTCCGGTCGGCCGTCGAGAGCCGCCACCACTCGGGGTAGTACCGGCGGAACGTCGCGACCGCCGTGCGGTCGGCGACGAACGCGGCGCGGGAGGACCACCGACCGACGGTTCCGTGGTCGAGTCGCGCGAACAGCCCCCGCTCGTTCCACCCCATCTCGATTCTGTCCGAGTTGACGCCGAGAAGCGCCGCGAGCGCCTCGCGGTCGCCATCTCGCCCGTCGGCTTCGAGCATTCGGGCGCGCCAGTCGTCGGCGAACTGCGGCGACAGCGAGAGGCTGTCGTCCGCGTCGGCCGAAAAGACGCCCGCGACGTGTAGGGCGGCCGCGAGGTCGACCCGGCCGTCGAGCGAGAGCGGCGGTGACGGCCGCGCCGACGGGAGTTGCGGGGGCGACGGCGAGGCCGACGAGAGTTCGACGAACGCGAAGCCGAAGACGACGACGGGGGGGAGCACGCCGAGGAACGCGCCGTAGGGGACCCAGACGAGCCACCCGAGCGTCCCGCAGACGAACGTCAAGAGGAGGAGCGGAAACACGAGCGGAGACCGGAGACGCGGCTGTCGGACCCCGGAGTCAGGAAGGCAGCGATGCCCGGACATACCAGAACCGTGGGTACGACGCCGTATAGGTATGAACCGGGTACACCAGATAGCAAGAACGTAAACGTGCTCCCGTCCCGGAATTCGGTCGATAACATCACATTACCCGCGACAGTCGCGCCGCCGCGAGTGTCGACCATCGTACCACATCCATGCCAACGGGTGTCCGAAAACGAGCGACTGCCGCCGCGAGACGCGGTAGGACACCGTTTCCAGCGACAGCGAGCGATTAAGTTCAGTCGAACGAGCCGGTCGGCCGATTTTTCGGCCCGTTGGCGTCCGACTGCCGCTACATTCACATAGCCGCCGTCCTGAGGCGCGCACATGCAACTGCACTGGCACCGCCGGGACCTGCGCGTCGCGGACAATCGCGGCCTCACGACGGCCGCGGAGGCGGGCCCCGTCGCCCCGCTTTTCGTCTTCGACCGGGACGTGCTCGACCACGCCGGCGCGCCCCGCGTCAGGTACCTGCTCGACGCGCTTTCCGAGCTCCGCGACGCCTACCGAGAGCGCGGGAGCGACCTGCTCGTCGCCCGCGGCGACCCCCGGACGGTCGTGCCGGCGGTCGCGGCGGCACTCGACGCGGAACGGGCCGTGTGGGGTATCGACTACTCCGGGCTCGCCCGCGAGCGCGACGCGGACGTGCGACTCGCCCTCGACGAGGCCGGTGTCGCCCGCGAACCGGTCCACGACGCCATTTTCCACCCGCCGGGGAGCATCACGACGAACGCGGGCGACACGTACTCCGTCTACACCTACTTCTGGAAGAAGTGGCGCGACCGCGACAAACCCGACCCGTACCCGGAACCGGACGCCGACGACCTCGCCGACGCTGCGACGCTCGAAACCGCCGCAGGGAGCCTCTCCGACGCCGACGCCGAGTTCGACATCGCCGTCGGCGGCCTCCCGACCATCTCGGACCTCGGCTTCGAGGAGCCGTCGGCATCGGTCCAGTCGGCGGGGACCGAGGCGGCCCGCGAGCGCCTGTCGGCGTTCTGTGCGGACGCAATCTACCGCTACGGCGACGACCGCGACTACCCGACGCGGGACGCCACGTCGCGGCTCTCGACGGACCTCAAGTTCGGGACCATCGGCATCCGCGAGGTGTACGCGGCGACCGCCGCGGCCCGCGAGGGCGTCGGCGGCGAGAGAGACGAGTCGGTCGAGGAGTTCCAGTCGCAGTTGGCGTGGCGGGAGTTCTACGCCCACGTCCTCCGAGAGCATCCGAACGTCGTCACGGAGAACTACAAGGAGTACGAGGAGGACATCGCGTGGCGCGACGACGCCGAGGAGCTCGCGGCGTGGAAAGAGGGGAAGACCGGCTACCCCATCGTCGACGCCGGGATGCGACAGCTTCGCGAGGAGGCGTACATGCACAACCGCGTCCGGATGATCGTTGCGTCGTTCCTCACAAAGGACCTGCTGTGCGACTGGCGACACGGCTACGCGCACTTCCGCGAGCACCTCGCGGACCACGACACCGCCAACGACAACGGCGGCTGGCAGTGGGCCGCCTCGACGGGAACCGACGCCCAGCCGTACTTCCGCATCTTCAACCCGATGACGCAGGGCGAGCGCTACGACCCCGACGGCGAGTACATCAAGCGGTACGTCCCCGAGCTCTCGGACGTGACGGCCAACACTATCCACGAGTGGCACGAACTGAGCGACCTCGAACGCGAGCGGCTCGCACCCGACTACCCGGAGCCCATCGTGGACCACGCCGAGCGCCGCGAGCGCGCGATTTCGATGTTCGAGGCCGCCCGCGGCGACGACTGAGCGACGACTGACCCCGCCTGCTGTTTTTTGCCCTCGGTCGCCGCGGCACGAACGACTTTGTCCTCGGGACCCGACTCCGAGTTCATGCACGTCGCTATCATCCTCTACGACGGCTTCGACGAACTCGACGCCGTCGCGCCGTTCGAGGTGTTCCAGAACGCCGGCGCGGCCGGGGCCGACTGCGAGGCCGAACTCGTCGCACTCGACGACCGCGAGTTCGTGACCGCGAGCCACGGGATGCGCGTCGGCGTCGACGGCGTTCTCGACCCCGAGACCGACCGCCCGGACCTGCTCGTCGTCCCCGGCGGCGGCTGGAACTCCCGCGCCGACCAGAGCGCGTGGGCCGAAGCCGAGAAAGGCGAGATTCCCGACGCCATCGCCGCGCTCCACGAGGCCGGAACGACCGTCGCCGGCGTCTGTACCGGCGGGATGCTCCTCGCCCGCGCCGGCATCCTCGACGGTCGCCCCGCGGTCACCCACGGCGGCGCGCTCTCCGACCTCCACGAGACGGCCGCCGAAGTCGTCGAAGCGCGCGTCGTCGACGACGGCGACGTGCTCACCGCGGGCGGCGTCACCTCCGGCCTCGACCTCTCGTTACATCTCGTCGAACGCGAGTTCGGAGCCGAAATCGCTGACGCCGTCTCGACGGAAATCGAGTACGAGCGCCGGACGAAGCCGTTCGACGGCTGACACGCTCGCCCGAACCGAAGTTTCTCGAAGCGGAGAAATCGACCGATAGCGACCCGCACATTGTGGTTTGTGCTAGCATACCCCTCCTCAAGTTTTAACAGGATTCCGCCCGACGCATGATACGGAGGTTACACATTATGAGCTACGAACTCGACCCGCTTCCGTACGAGTACGACGCCCTCGAACCGCACATCTCCGAGCAGGTGCTGACGTGGCATCACGACACCCACCACCAGGGCTACGTCAACGGCTGGAACGCGGCCGAAGAAACCCTCGCAGAGAACCGCGAAGCAGGCGAGTTCGGCTCGTCCGCCGGCGCGCTCCGCAACGTCACCCACAACGGCTCGGGACACATTCTGCACGACCTGTTCTGGCAGAACATGTCGCCGGAAGGCGGCGACGAGCCTTCGGGCGCGCTCGCAGAGCGCATCGCGGAGGACTTCGGTTCCTACGAGGCGTGGAAGGGTGAATTCGAAGCGGCGGCCGGCGCAGCCGGCGGCTGGGCGCTCCTCGTGTACGATTCGTTCTCGAACCAGCTTCGGAACGTCGTCGTCGACAAGCACGACCAGGGCGCGCTCTGGGGCTCCCACCCGATTCTCGCGCTGGACGTCTGGGAGCACTCGTACTACCACGACTACGGCCCGGCCCGCGGGGACTTCGTCTCCGCGTTCTTCGAGGTCGTCGACTGGGACGAACCCGCCGCCCGCTACGACCAGGCCGTCGAACTCTTCGAGTAAACCCGGTACATCCCGACTTTTCTTTCGGACGCAACGCCGTCAGCGGCGGCGCTGTCCGCGAATCGAATCGAATTAAATCAGTCCGCGGGTGCGCTCCGCTCGTCCTCAGGGCTGTCGGTCGCGGGCGGTCGGGTCGCTGAACAGGTCCGCCCCGTCGAACTCGTCGTTCAGCGCGCAGACGCGGTCGTGCAGGGCGGCGAAGTCGCGGCCAACCCCGCGGTCGAAGCCGGCGAGGATTCCGGTGGGGCGGTCGCCGACGAAGGTCCGAAACTGCTCGAACGAGTCGAACCCGCGGACGGTGTAGCCGTAGTCCGCGTAGTACAGCGTCTCGTAGGTGTCTCTCGTGACGTATCCGAACCGCTCGTTGTCGATAAACTGCGAGATGTCGAGACATTCGAGCGCATCGGACACGTCCTCTCTGACGTAGAGGTGTTCGTACCCGTGGTGGTCGAAGACCCAGAGGTCGCGGAGGTCGTCCCCGCCGAAGCTACGGAAGGCCTCGACGAGTCGTGCGGCGGCGTCGCTCATCGTTTCGGGTCTGGCGTCACGGCTGATAAGCCTACTTATGGGGTCGTCGAGGGCTGTAAGGGAGCGATGGGCACGCTCGTCAGTCGCACTGCCGTCGCCGCCGATGCTCGTCACCCGCCGCCCGCGGTCGTCGGGGTTTTGCCCGTCGGCCGAGAAGCGCACGCATGCCCAAGCCGAAAGACGACTTCGACACCCTCTACGGATACCTCCTGTACGAACCCGCCGACATCCTCGACCCCGACTACATGTACACCGTGGGCGAAATCGCCCGCCTGATGCAGGGGCTGTCGCCGCAGGACGACCTCGCCGAGGAGACCGAAGACCGCATCATCCAGTGGACGATTCCGTGGATCGTCGCCAACCAAGAGGACTTCGTCATCAACGACCCGCGGAGCGACGAACCGGGTTACTTCGGCCTCCATCCCGATGCGGTCCCCGAGGAAGACGAGGAATAACGACCGCACTCACACCGCGTGGCTCGGCGTTCCCGATATTCTTCCGACGCGAGAGTCGCACAAACGGTTATCTGTCAGGTAGTTGTGTTCTCTATCGTACGATGACTCAGTTCGACACCGAGGTCGCGGTCGTGACCGGCGCTAGCTCTGGAATCGGTCGCGCGACGGCGGAGGCGTTCGCCGCGGCGGGCGCGCGCGTCGTCGTCTCCGACGTGAACGTCGAGGGCGGCGAGGAGACCGTCGCACGCATCGAAAAAGCCGGCGGGACGGCGATATTCGTCGAGACGGACGTGACGGACGACGACGCCGTCGCCGCGCTGGTCGACACGGCTGTCTCCGAGTACGGCCGACTCGACTTCGCCTGCAACAACGCGGGCATCGGCGGTCCGCAGAAACCGACCGCCGACCTCTCGGCCGACGAGTGGCAAGGGGTCGTCGACGTGAACCTCAACGGCGTCTGGCGGTCGATGCGGCACGAGATTCCCGCGATGCTCGACGGCGACGGCGGCGTCATCGTCAACATGGCGTCGATTCTCGGGAAAGTCGGCTTCGCGAACGCGGCCCCGTACGTCGCCGCGAAGCACGGCGTCCTCGGGCTAACGAAGACCGCGGCCATCGAGTACGCAGAACAGGGCGTCCGCGTCAACGCGGTGTGTCCGGGCTTCGTCGACACGCCGCTGCTCGGGGAAGGCGGCCTCGACGACCCCGAAGCGCGGCAGGGAATCGAGTCGCTCCACCCGATGAACCGCCTCGGCGACGTGGACGAAATCGCCTCCGCGGTCGTCTGGCTCTGTTCGGACGGCGCGTCGTTCACGACCGGCGAGGCGCTCACCGTCGACGGCGGCTACACGAGTCGCTAGCGCGAGGTGACGCGGCGAGGCGACGGTTCACCTCGTCCGCGCCGCCTTCGCCGCGAGTTCGAGGTCCTCGCTCGGGCGAGTCGTGACGCTCGGTCCGTGGCCGGTGTGGAGTTCGATCAGGTCGCCGCCGACGACCTCGCGCAGGCGGTCGATGCTCTCGACGAGCGCGCCGCGGTCGCCCTCGGGGAGGTCGGTCCGACCGAACCCGCCGTCGGCGAAGACGAGGTCGCCCGCGAAGCAGACGCCCGACCCGCGGGAGAAAAAGCAGAGGTGGTCGTCCTTGTGGCCCGGCGTGTGGACCGCCTCGAACACGTCGTCACCGATTTGGACGCGCTCGCCGTCGTCGATGCGCCTGTCTACGGCGAGGTTGCTGGTGTCGTAGCCCCACGTCTGCACGTCGAACGCCTCGCGGACGGCGTCGACGTTGCCGATGTGGTCGGGGTGCGTGTGGGTGAGGTACACCGCGTCGAGCGAGTCGGTGACCTCGCGGACCGTCGGCACCACGTCGAAGTTCGCCCCGGTGTCCACGAGCGCGGTGGTCTCGCCGTCGACGAGAAAGACGTTGCTCGTGAAGGCACGGATGTCTCCTGCGAGATTGCGAATCATGGTCACGGGTACGAAAAGCGGGGTATTCGGTGTTGTGGGCGCTGCGGAAATCCGGGCCGAGGACGGTAGGATTTAGAGGGACCGACGACGACCAACACCCAACCAGGGCACCCCTCATGCGCCAATATCTCGACCTCGTCACGGACGTTCTCGGCACCGGGCAGCACAAACCGAATCGAACCGGAGTGGACACCATCTCGGGCTTCTCGAAGCACTACACTGTCGACTTACAGGAGGGCTTTCCGCTGCTCACGACGAAGGACCTCTCGGGCTTCCGCTGGAACTCCCTCATCCACGAACTGCTGTGGTATCTCTCCGGCGAGGAGCACATCCGCACCCTCCGCGAGGAGACGGGCATCTGGGACGCGTGGGCCGACGACGAAGGTCACCTCGACACGGCCTACGGCCGGTTCTGGCGTCGCTACCCGGTCCCCGAGGAGGGGCTTGCGGGCGAGGCGTGGCCCGACGACGGCCACCGCTGGATGAACGACGAGGGGACGTTCGACCAGCTCGCGTACGTCCTCGACACGCTCGACGAGAACCCGAACTCGCGCCGGCTGGTTATCAACGCGTGGCACCCCGCCAACGCCGCCGTCTCGACGCTCCCGCCCTGCCATTACACGTTCGTCTTCAACGTGCAGGGCGACGAACTCAACCTCCATCTGACCCAGCGCTCCGGCGATATCGCGCTCGGCGTCCCGTTCAACCTCGCGGCGTACGCCATCCTCGCGCAGGTCGTCGCCCAGCGCGCCGGCTTCGAACTCGGGTCGTTCGCCCACACTATCGTCGACGCCCACGTCTACTGCGGGGCCGGCGAGCGCGGCGCGTGGTACGGCGACCACCTCGACGAACTCCAGTCCCGCCTCGACGACGTGGAGTCGCCCGAAGGATACCTCGACGTGCGCGAGTGGCTCCTCGACGCGGCCCCCGAGGAGGCCGACGGCGAGGAGGACTACGACCACGTCCCCGGACTGCTCTTGCAGGCCTCGCGCGAACCGCGCGAGCGCCCCGCGCTCGACGTGGCCGACGTGCCGCTCGAAGAACTGTCGTTCGAGGATATCGTCCTCCGCGACTACGACCCGGCCGACGGGATTCGCTTCGCGGTGGCCGAATGAGCGGCGAGGTGCCTGCTGGGTCCGAAACCGAGGGCGACGCAGCGGTCCGGTTCGTCCTCGTCGCCGCCATCGCCGACAACCGCGTCATCGGCCGCGACGGCGACATGCCGTGGCACCTCCCCGAGGACCTCAAACAGTTCAAGCGGACGACGACCGGTCACCCGGTCGTGATGGGTCGCAAGACCTACGAGAGCATCGCCCGCCAGCTCGGCGGCCCGCTTTCGGACCGTCACAGCGTCGTGCTGACGACCCGCGACCTCGACCTCCCCGAGGGCGCTGAAGCGGTCGATTCGGTCGAGTCGGCGGTCGCCGCCGCCGAGGACGCGGCCGACGAGATGGGCGTCGAGACGGTGTACGTCGTCGGCGGTGCGACCGTCTACGAGCAGTTCCTCGACCGCGCCGCGGGGCTGGTGCTCACCGAACTCGACGCGGCCCACGAAGGCGACACGCGGTTCCCCGAGTGGGACCGCGGGAAGTGGGTCGAGACCGACCGCGACGACCGCGACGGCTTTTCGTTCGTCACGTACGAGCGCCGGGAACAGGGCCACCGAGAACCCGCCGCGACTGACCGCGGCGCGGAGGAATCCGATGACTAACACGGGCGAGTGGGAGTACAAAATCGTCCGCACGGCCGACGGCGGCCTGTTCAGCGGCGACACGTCCCCGATGGAAGACGCGCTCAACTCCCTCGGCGGCGACGGCTGGGAGCTCGTGGACACGATTTCCGACTCGCGCGGCGCTGGCGCGAACAGCGGGCAGACGGCGCTCGTGTTCAAGCGGCCGAAGCGCTGAGACGCCGGGCGTCATCTCACGGGGCGCTCGTGAACGACCCGTGTTTCTCGTGACGCACCACGAGTAGCTTTATTGACGCGAACGACCTCGTAAGAGGGAACGAAGCTTCCCCTCGCTATGACCGCCTCGACACTCGCAGACCGACTCCGACAACCCGAGTACACCGGCGAGAACCGGTGTACGCCCTGTACCGTCGTGAACGTCGTCATCGCCGCCGCGTTGAGTCTGTTGCTCGGCGTCGCGTGGCCGCCGCTCGGGTTCGTCTCGTTCGCCCTCTTCGCGGGCGCGATTTACTTCCGCGGCTACCTGATTCCCGGCACGCCGACGCTCACGAAAACGTACTTCCCCGACCGGGTCCTCCGCTGGTTCGACAAGGAGCCGACGCAGACTCGCGTCGGGGCCACCGCATCCGCTCCTGGGTCGGCCACCGATGACGACGTTGACGCCGAATCGTCGGGCGAGGAGGTCGAATCGGGGCAGTTAGACGGCGACGGCTCGTCAGTCGCGGCGTTCGACGTGGAGGCGACCTTGATGGACGCCGGCGCGTTGGAGTTGGACGAGAGCGGCGACGAACTCCGCCTCGCACCGGCGTTCGAATCGGCGTGGGACGACGAAATCGCGCGCACCGACGAGACGGTCGCTCGACGGTGGCTCGCCCGCTTGACCGGGGTCGACGAGGCCGATGTCACGCTAGAGTCTCGCGCTCGGAGCCGGTGGCTCGTGGCGATGGCCGACGGGACCACCCTCGGCACCTGGGAGTCGAACGGCGCGCTCGTCGCGGACGTGGCTGCCGACGCCGCGCTCGACGGTCGCCTCGACGACCGGGACCAGCTGACGGCCGAACAGCGGAGCGCGCTGGCGCGGGGGCTCCGCATCTACCTCAACAGCTGTCCGACCTGCGGCGGCGGCGTCCGGTTCGGCTCGGAGACCGCCGAATCGTGCTGCCGGTCGTGGGAGGTGTTCGTCGTCCGCTGTGAGGACTGCGAGACGCGACTGCTGGAAGTCGACGCCGAGGCGCTCGAACCCGAAGCCGCCTGAGCCGCCGGACTGGCGCGTCGGCCGCGACGCTCCGCCGGCGAATACATTTTTGTCGGTTGACAACAGTTTCTCCGTATGAGCAAGGCGCACTTCGAGGTGTTCGTCGACGCGGCCGACAAGTACCGCTGGCGACTCGTCCACGACAACGGAAACATCCTCGCCGACTCGGGCGAGGGCTACGCGTCGAAACAGAAGGCGAAACAGGGCATCGAGAGCGTCAAGCGAAACGCGCCCGACGCGGACGTTATCGAAGCGTAGTTCCGCGGTTCGAGCCTCGGTTCGCCTGAAATCGGCAGATATCCGCCGGTTCGAGTACGAACCCCACACCGATGCCGGGTGTGGAGGCTTTTTCCGCCTCCGGGACTGACCGGAGAGTAATGACGAACGTCGCCGACGCGAGCGAGGAGGTCGCACGATGAACCGAAACGACAAGCAGGCCTACGACCGCGGAACGTCGCTTTTCTCCCCCGACGGACGCATCTATCAGGTCGAGTACGCCCGCGAGGCCGTCAAGCGCGGCGCGCCGGTTCTCGGCGTCCGCACCGCCGACGGCGTCGTGCTGGCGGCGCTCCGGTCGACCCCGTCGGACCTCATGGAAGCCGAAAGCATCGAGAAACTGCACAAGCTCGACGACGCGCTCGGCGCGGCCACGGCCGGCCACGTCGCTGACGCGCGGAAGCTCGTGGACTTCGCGCGGACGACCGCCCAGCGCGAGCACCTGCGCTACGGCGAGCCAATCGGCGTCGAGACGCTCACGAAAACCATCACCGACAACATCCAAGAGAGCACGCAGTCCGGCGGCACCCGCCCGTACGGCGCGTCGCTCCTCATCGGCGGCGTCGAAAACGGCTCGGGTCGCCTGTTTGCGACCGACCCCTCGGGGACGCCCCAGGAGTGGAAGGCGGTCGCCATCGGCGGCCACCGCGAGGACGTCCAGGCCGCCCTCGAAGACGGCTACGCCGAGGACCTGTCGCTCGAAGACGGCCTCGCGCTCGCCGTCGAGGCGCTCGTCGCGGCCGACGAGGAAATCGAGAGCGACGAACTGAATCTCGTCACCGTCTCCGAGGCGGGCTACGACATCGTCGACGAGGAGACCATCGCCGAACTGTTCGCGGACGCGACCGAGGACGACGAAGACGACGAGTCCGGCGAGACGGACGAAAGCGAGGAGTAGATGACAGACGGGAGCCCGACCGACGGCAACACCTCGGCGGCCGAGGCGGAGACGACAGCGGCCGCGGCCACGGATGCGGAAGCGGGCGCGACCGCCGGCGCGGCGGCCGTGACGCTCGACCGCATCGCGGTGTATCCGGTGAAGTCGCTCGACGCCGAGTTCGTCGACGCCGCCGATATCGTCGAGAACGGCGGGCTCCGCGGCGACCGCGAGTACGCCATCTTCGACGAGGACGACGAGTACGTCAACGGAAAGCGCGAGCGGGCGGTCCACCGAATCCGGAGTTCCGTCTCGCTCGCCGACGGAACGGTCGAACTGTCGGCCCCCGAGATGGACGATTACGACGGCCCGATAGCCGAGGCCGACGGTTGGCTCTCGGCGTACTTCGGCTACCCGGTCGAACTCCGGCGCGACCCCGCCGGCGGGTTCCCCGACGACACCGAAGCCAGCGGGCCGACGGTCATCTCGACCGGGACGCTCGACGCGGTCGCCTCGTGGTTCGACGGCGTCGACGCCGACGAGATGCGCCGTCGCCTCCGGCCGAACCTCGTCTTCGACGCGAGCGAGCCGTTCTGGGAGGACCACCTGTTCGACCGGCGCGGGACGGTCGTCGAGTTCAGCGTCGGCGGGGTCGCCTTCGAGGGCGTCAACCCCTGCCAGCGCTGTGTCGTCCCGAGCCGCGACCCGGACACGGGCGCGGAGACGGCAGACTTCCGGACGACGTTCATGACGAAGCGCCGCGAGACGCTCCCCGAGTGGTCCGGCGGCGACTGGTTCGACCACGACTTCCGGCTCATGGTCAACACCGCGGTGCCGGAATCGTCGTGGGGCGAGACGCTGTCGGTCGGTGACGCGGTCACCGTCGGTGACATCGTCCCCGAGTGAGGGTCGGGTTTCGTCGCGTTCGAACGCCTCGCGGTCGGTCGGTTGTTCTTACACCCGCGGCTTTAGGTCACCTGCCCGGGTTGACACAGATATGTTCACGCTAACCGGCGTGCGGGTCGTCGACGCCGACGGGACCCGCGAGGCGAACGTGGTGATAGACGAGTCGACCGGACGCATCGCGTCCGTCAGCGACGAGACCGAAGGCGAGACGCGACACTGCTCGGGTGCGGTGGTCGCGCCGGGACTCGTCGACGCCCACGTTCACCTCATGATGGGCGGTCGCCCCGACGTGGCTGCCTATCGGTCCGAGCCGGTCGAACGCGCCTGCTATCGGGCCGCGGCCAACCTCCAGAAGACGCTGGAAGCGGGCGTCACGACCGTCCGCGACCTCGGTTCGCCCGGCGACCTCGCGACGAGCGCGAAGGCGGCGGTCACCGACGGCGACCTCGACGGGCCGCGCGTCCTCGCCGCCGGGGAACCCATCACCATGACCGGCGGCCACGCCCACTGGTTGGGTCGGGAGGCCGACGGTCCGGACGAGGTTCGCAAGGCCGCCCGAGAGCAACTGAAGCGCGGCGCTGACGTGGTGAAATGCATCGCGACCGGCGGCGTCCTCACGACCGGCGCGGTCACGGGCGCACCCGAACTCACGGAAGCGGAGATTCGCGCCCTCGCGGAGGCCGCGAGCGCGAAGGGCGTCCCGACCGCGGCCCACGCCCACGGCGAGGACGGTATCAAAAACGCCGCCCGCGCGGGGGTTTCGAGCGTCGAACACGGGATGTTCATGGACGAGGAGGCCGCCGACCTCATGGTCGACAACGGTACGTACTGGGTGCCGACGGCCTCGGCCGTCCGCGAAATCGTCGAGGCGGGCGTCGAGGCCGGCATCCCGCCGGAGGCCGTCTCGAAGGCCGAAGACGCCGCCGAGCGCTTCGAAGGCGCGTGGTCCCACGCGCTCGAGGCCGGCGTGAACATCGCCATGGGCACCGACGCGGGCACGCCGTTCAACGACCACGGCGAGAACGCGCTCCGCGAGATGGAACTGCTCGTCGAGTACGGCCTGTCGCCCGCCGAAGCGCTCGAAGCCGCGACCGTCGGCGGCGCGGACCTCCTCGGGTTAGACGACGTGGGGAAGGTCGCCGAGGGCTACGTCGCGGACCTCGTCGTCCTCGACGCCGACCCGAGCGAGGACGCCGGCGCGTGGCGGACGGTCCGGCAGGTGTATCGAGAGGGCGAACGGGTCGTCTAATCGCAACACGGCAGTCGGTATCACACCCGATTTGAAGCGACAACCTTTTACAACCGCGAGCAATATCTGGTGATGTACCAACGTGCTCTGTTGGTGTAGTCCGGCCAATCATATCACCCTCTCACGGTGATGACCAGGGTTCGAATCCCTGACGGAGCACTTCTCTCACTCTTGAACCGCGAGCGATAGCGAGCGTGTTCGGTTCCGAAATGCGACGAAGGGTTCGAGCAGCGAGCAACGCAACGCGTTGCGAGTGAGTTCGAATCCCTGACGGAGCACTTCTCTCAATCCCCGAACTGCGAGCGACAGCGAGCGTGTGCTTTTACGTGGCACGATTTCGCACTGCACCTACAAGTCGGGGTCACCGAGTTTCGACATCACGAGGTCCTCGGCGGTTCGCAGTCGGTACTGAACCGTCGAACGTGGCACGTCGAGCACGTCGCTGAGGTCTTCGACGGTCACCTTTCGCGGGCGCTCGTAGTAGCCGTGTTCGACGGCGGTTTCGAGCGCCTCCCAGTGAGCCGACGAGAGGTCGGCCGCGATGCGCGATTCGGCGTCCCAGTTACCGGCGCTCGTGAGGTGTTCGACGTCCAGTTGCAGTCCCTCCCGGAGCTGCGCCTCGATGGTCTCGTACAGTTCGCCGAGCGGGTGGTCGCCGGGATAGAGAATGCGCCAGCGGTACGCGCCCGCGCGGCGGGACGACTCGAAGATGACCCCCGGCCCGACGTGTTCGAGGACGTAGCGCGGAATCGAGTGGCAGTTGCTCACCTCCTCGCGGTAGGTGTAGACGGTCATCGAGTTGTCCGAGCGGTCGAGGACGTGGTAGTTGCGATGGGTGTGGCAGTCGGGCGCGTCGAGACACTCGTTACACCGCGTCTCGTCGAGGAACACCTCCTCGAACGCCGACAACGCCTCCGGCGTGCCGACGACGTGGTCGACCCGCCACATCACGTCCGTGGTGGACGAACAGACCGACGACCGGGACCGCAGGCTCGGGTACTCGTAAAACAGGTCCATTAGCTCGTCGGTGCCCTCCGAGAAGCGAACGACGAATTCGAACTCGCGCATTCGGTTTCCGCTCTGTCGCGGAGCGACTTAGCAGGTACTAATCAGACACCGACCGCGTTCTACCTTCGTTCCGATTCAGACTCGGCTTCGGGGCACACCACTCACTGAAGTTAGCAGATACCAACAGAACTGAGAGGACACCTGAGCACGGAGTAGCGACCACGACGAACGGACACCGAACGCCGCGCGTCAGGCGTGGTTTCCACCCGCTCTTTCGGACGCGCGCTCGCGTCCCGCTGGTTCGTTCGTCCGCGGGGACCGGTTCCGACCGTCCCCACCCCCACCACCGACTGCACTCGAACGCTCCAACCAACCTCGGACGACGGCCGGGTCACCACCTATTTTACGCCCGGTCGTCTACCCGCACGAGGATGTTACTCGCGGGAACGGTGGTCGTCGACGCGTCCACCATCATCGAAGAGGGTGCCGTCGTCGTCGACGGCGACCGAATCGTCGCGGTCGGAGCGCACGCGGACCTCACAGACCGGTATCCTAACCACGAGCGACGCGAGTTCGGCATCGTCGCGCCGGGACTGGTCGGCGGGCACGTCCACTCGGTGCAGTCGCTCGGAAGGGGCATCGCCGACGACACCGAACTCTTGGATTGGCTCTTCGACCACGTACTCCCGATGGAGGCCGGCCTCGACGCGGAGGGGATGCGCGTCGCCGCCGAACTCGGCTACCTCGAATGCATCGAGTCCGGCACGACGACGGTCGTCGACCACCTCTCGGTCAATCACGCCGAGCAGGCGTTCGAAGCCGCGGGCGAGATGGGTATCCGCGGACGCATCGGGAAGGTTCTCATGGACACGAACGCTCCCGAGGGACTCCAAGAAGACACCGACGCGGGCCTCGCCGAGTCCGAGCGCCTCATCGAGCGCTATCACGACAGTTTCGACGGGCGCATCCGGTACGCCGTCACGCCGCGGTTCGCCGTCACCTGCTCGGAGGCGTGTCTGCGGGGCGTCCGCGACCTCGCGGACCGCTACGACGGCGTCCGCATCCACACCCACGCGAGCGAGAACCGAAGCGAAATCGAGACGGTCGAAGACGAGACGGGAATGCGCAACATCCACTGGCTCGACGAAGTCGGTCTCACCGGCGACGACGTCGTTCTCGCACACTGCGTCCACACCGACGACTCCGAGCGCGAAGTGCTCGCAGAGACCGGCACGCACGTCACCTACTGCCCGTCATCGAACATGAAGCTCGCGTCGGGTATCGCGCCGGTTCCCGACTACCTCGACCGCGGCATCAACGTCGCACTCGGCAACGACGGCCCGCCGTGTAACAACACGCTCGACCCCTTCACCGAGATGCGACAGGCCAGTCTCCTCCAGAAAGTCGATGCGCTCGACCCGACGAGCACGCCCGCCGCGACGGTTTTCGAGATGGCGACCCGCAACGGCGCGAAAGCCGCCGGCTTCGACCGCGTCGGCGAACTCCGCGAGGGGTGGAAGGCCGATATCGTCGGTATCGACGCCGACCGCACGCGAGCGACGCCGCTCCACGACGTGCTGTCTCATCTCGTCTTTGCCGCCCACGGCGACGACGTGGTGTTCACCATGGTCGACGGCGACGTGCTCTACGACGAGGGCGAACACGTTCGCGCGGACGCCGACGACATCCGAAAACGGGCTCGGGCGGTCGCCGACAGTCTCGACTCAGCGCCGACGAGCGACTGAACAGCGTCTCCGCCTGCGAGACCACCTCGCACGCGAGACCGGCCGGCCGCACCCGCGAGGCCCGCCGCCATCGTCGCCTCTTTCTCTCCGCGCGACGCCACCCGAGTTATGACCGTCCGACTCCGCGCGGCGACGCCGTCCGACCTCCCCGCAATTCGAGAGATTTACGCGCCGTTCGTCGAAGACACCGCGATTTCGTTCGCCTACGACCCGCCGAGCGTCGCGGACCTCGAAACGAAACTGGAGCAGAAGACCGACTACCCGTGGCTCGTCTGCGAACTCGACGGCGAGGTGGCCGGCTACGCCTACGCCGGCGCGATTCGAGAGCGCATCGCCTACCAGTGGGCCGTCGAGACATCGATTTACGTCCGCCCTGAGTTCCAGCGCCGCGGCGTCGCCCGCGGCCTCTACACGGCGCTTTTGGACCTGCTCGAACGGCAAGGCTACGCCTCGGCCGTCGCCGTCATCACGACGCCGAACCCCGCGAGCATCGCCTTCCACGAGTCGTTCGGCTTCGAGCGCGTCGGCCGTTTCGAGCGCGTCGGCTACAAACACGACGCGTGGCACGACGTGGAGTGGTGGAGCCTCGACCTCGGCGACCGCCCCGACGACCCCGACCCGCCGCTGTCCGTCGCCGACGCTCGCGACCGTGACTGGTGGGACGACGCGCTCACCCGCGGTGCGGCGCTCGTCGAAAACAGCGCATAACGGTTCCACCCGAACCGAGTCAACTCCCGTCGTCCGACTCGGTCGCGTTCAGACGCCGGCTTCGAGGGAGTCTTCAGTCTCGGCGTCCGCCGAGTCGCCTTCCTCGGCCGCCTCGACTTCGTCTGCCGCGTCGGCGGCTGCTTCGCCCGTCGCTCCCTGTTCGAGTACGTAGCGCTCGACGCCGGCGGAAAGCATTCCCTGCCAGTCGTCGAACTCGGTGTTCGCGTCGACGTACCGGTCCAACTCGTGGGTCGGTATCGACTCGAAAGAATCCTGATCCGCGACCGCGAATCCGCTTTCTTCGAGGAATTCACTAATCGATGCCGCCTCACAATGTGACTCGACCCACGGCGACGGGAACAAGTCGGCCAGCGTTACCTCGCCGCCGAGACCCCCAATCTCGACGTCGAGTGTCGCGGCCGTCGTTTCGGCCTCACCCATACCCGGGTCCTACGTCCACGGATATAACGGTGTTGCGGTTGGCGTCCGAGAGAGTCAGTTGGTCGAGACGATTTCGACCACGTCGCGGTGCGAAAGCTCGTGGTCAGACCCGATTTGGCGCTTCGAGTGACAGTCGATGCCGTGGAGGAGGCCGTCGCCGATGTCCGAATGCAGATGGTACGCGAAGTCCTCGGTCGTCGAACCCTCGGGCAGGATAAAGCAGTCGCGGAAGACGCCCTGCGAGTCGCTCTTGCCGTTGGCGCTGCCGGGGAAGATGGCAATCGCTCCCATCACGTCGAACAGCGCGTTTTCGAGCGACTGCTGGACGCCCGTGCCGCCGAACTCGGTGACGAACTCGCGAATCTGTTCGAGGCCCGCCTCCTGTTCGTCGCTCACGTCGCCGACGATGTCGAAGTCGTCGTCGCCGGGGCGGTAATCGACGACGCCGCCCTCGTCGGCCTTCTTCAGCGCCTTTTCGGCGTGTGCCGAGGTCGGGACGAACGTCAGGTGTTCGTAGTCCGAATCGGCCGTGATTTCCTCGTAGTTCTCCTGGGAAACCGGCTTGTCCATCTTGTTCGCCGCGATGATGATCGGCTTCGTGCGCTTTCGAATCTCGCGGGCGAGCGACTCCTTGTCCGCGTCGTCCCATTCGTCGGGGTCGAGTTCCAAGCCGAGAGAAAGGATTATCTGCTTGATTTCGTCCTTGTTCGTCTTGAACGCGGACATCTGCTCCGCGAGGTCGACTTCGATATCTTTGTCCTCGCCGTGATAGCCCGAGCGGTAGCGGTCGATACCTTTCTCTAAGACATCGAGGTACCACATGTCCAGTTCGTTTTCGAGGAAGTCGATGTCCTCGCGGGGGTCGTGGCCCTCCGTCGCCTCGCCTTCGATGTCCGTCTCACCGGAGAAGTCGACGACGTGGACGAGCACGTCCGCCTCGTTGAGGTCGGTGAGGAACTGGTTTCCGAGGCCCTTTCCCTCGTGCGCACCGGGGATGAGCCCCGCCACGTCCACGAGTTTGACGGGGACGAACCGCATTCCGTGGTCGCAGTAGCCGACCGAGGGCGTACACGACTCGTCGAACTCCGGGGCCGCACACTCGACGCGGACGTACGCCTCGCCGATGGAGGGGTCGATAGTCGTAAACGGATACGCGCCCTCGGGTACGTCGTTCATCGTCGCCGCGTTGAAGAAACTCGACTTCCCGACGGACGGTTTTCCGACGAGACCGATCTTGTAACTCATTCGTTGGTCGGACTGGTGTCTCGAACGCTAATAACCGTTCGACGTTCGCCTCGCCGTGCGTGAAATTCACACGCTACCGGGGCCGAGGAGGGTGATTCTCCGCGCCCGACTCCCGGGTTCGAGCACCGGAGAGGTGACGCCGTCGTCGGGTTCGGAGCGGACAGCAGCTGGGTCCGGTTCGGTGTCGGAGGTCTCCTCGTCACCATCCGATGAGTCGACGCGACGACGCCGTCCGGTGCATCTTTGTCTTCACGTCCCCGACTGCCGGGCATGACCGACCCCGACGAGACGGCGAGCGAACCCGCATCCGCGTCGACTGCGGACTCCGGCGCGGCGACCACCGACTCCTCGTCGGACGGCGCGACCGACGCGGACACGTTCCGCGTCGGTATCCACGTCACGGAGACCGAACTCCGGTTCGTGGTCAACGTCCCGTCCGACATCGATTCGGGGTGGACCGACCCCGACGCGTTCCAGCGACTCGTCGAACGCGTCACCTGGGAGCAACTCGACCAGCGGACGACGCTCCAGACCGTCGCGACCAACGCCGCCGAGGGCGAGACGGTGTTTCTCGGTACGGTGACGCTCCGACCGGACGAGACCGTCGTCGACCACACCCTCCGCGTGCCGCCGCTCGACGGCGCGTGACCCGACTCGGCGTCACCGATGACCGACCCCACGACTGAGACCGCGATTCGCGAGATGCAAGACGCCGCGCTCAGTCGCGCGCTCACCGACGACGACCACGCGAGACAGTCCCTCGCCGTCGCGGGCGCGCTCGAAACGGCCAGAACGGAAGCGACCGACGTAGCGTTCGACGGTGGCGGCGTCACGCTCGCGGCGTCGCTCGCGTTCGTCTCGACGCTGTTCGCGCACCGGCGCCTCCGCGAGTCGCTCCGGGCGAGCGTCCGCGCATCCGACGATTCGGCGTGGTATCCCAGCGGCGCTCCCGCCCGCGTCGACGACGACCTCGTGGTCGCGGGCGCGCGGCTCGCGGTTCGACGGTTCGACGCCGACCCGGCGCTCGTCGCCGCGCTCGGTGACGTTTCGATAGAAAGAGTCGCGTCGGGCGAGTGAGTAGCCCGACCGTCAGCCTCTGACAACGACGGTCGGGGGCGTAGCGGGATGGGGTGCCTCTGATCCACAGTACCCGCCCGGACGCGGAAGGCTGAAGCCCGAACCCCACGCTCGCTGCGTGGGGAACGTATATTAGTTAGTTGTTGGCGTGGTCCGGCGGGCCACCGCCGTTACCGTTGCCGTTCGATTCGTCATCGCCCGAGTCGTCGTCATCCGACTCGTCCGAGGAGTCATCGTCCGACTCGTCGTCAGCGTCGTCCGCAGTCTCAGACTCCTCGTCGTCGGCCTGCTCGGTTTCGTCGGTCTCTTCGTCTTCCTCGTCGTTCGCCTTATCGTTGTTCGCGTGCTCCGGCGGGCCGGCGTTACCGTTCCGGGCGTTGCCGGAGTTACCGGGCGCGTCCTCGTCGCCGTCAGCGTCGTCGCCGTCCTGCGGACCGGCGTGGTCCGGACGCTTGTCGTCCGCGTTACCCGGGTTGTTCTCGGTCACGAAATCGGAGACGGCCTGCCCGAGCGGGCCGTCGCTACCCGTGTCCTTGAGACGCTCGACGAAGCTGCTGACGAGCTGTCCGAACGGGTCCTCGGCGGCGACCTCACCCTGCAGGGTGACGGTCGTCTCGGCGGTGAGGCCGTCGTGCTCGGCTGCCACGTCGACCGTGACGGTCTGCAACGGCGAGATAAGGTCAACCGTACCGTCCGCGTCCGTCTCGTACTCGCCCGCGTCCGTGTAGTTCCCGTCGACCGCGACCGAGGCGTTCTCGACTGGGTCACCGTCTTCGGTCACGGTGATGGTGACCGACTCGTTTTCGTCCTGCGAGACGGCGATGTTGAGGTCGTCAGCCTCGACTTCGACCGTCGTCTCCGCGGTGAGACCGTCGGCGGTCGCAACGAACGTCAGGTTCGTCGTGGTCGTCGGCTCGGCAACCTCGACGGTTCCGTTTGCGTCCGTCTCGTACGTACCGTTGCCCGCGTAGTCCGTCCCGTTGACCTGAACCGAGGCGTTCTCGACGGGGTCGCCGGCCTGCGTGACGGTCGCGATGACCGTGTCGTTGGCGTCGTCAACCTCGGCGGAGACCGAGAGGTCGTCGCCCTCGACCGCGACCGTCGTCTCGGCGGTGAGGTCGCCGTCCATCGCAACGAACGTCAGGTTCGTCGTGGTGGTCGGCTCTGCAACCTCGACGGTTCCGTCTGCGTCCGTCTCGTACGTGCCGTTGCCGGCGTAGTCCGTCCCGTTAACCATGACTGACGCGCCTTCGACGGCGTCACCGTACTGGGTGACGGTGGCGACGATCGTGTCGTTAGCGTCGTCAACCTCGACGGAGACATCGAGAGACTCGTCGACCGGGACGAGGACGACGGACGAGGTGGTCGTGTTGCTCCCCTCAGTAACGGTGACCGTCGCGTTCACGCGTTCCTGCGGATTGGGGAGGTCGACGGTGCCGTTCGTCCCCGTCGCGTACGTTCCGTTTCCGGCGTAGTTACCGCTCGATTCGACGACGACCGTCGCGTTCTCGACGGCCGTCTCGTTCCGCGTCACGGTCACTGTCGCGTCGCCCGTGTCGGCGTCCTGCGTGACGCCGACCTGGAGGGCATCGGAGCTCGCTGCTCCGACGGCCCCGGGGACCATCGCGACGGCGAGCATCGCAACGACCATGACTACGGTGAAGTGTTTGCTGCCGCGCATGCAACCCTTCCTTCTAACCCTGATACGGTAAAAGGGGAGAATCGTAACCCCGGTTTTCGCTGAATTTCACCCCAATCAACGCGTTCGAAATCGGGGCGTCGTCTATCGATTTCGTCGAGTTTCACACTGAACGACTGACTGGTCGGCGTCGAAATGCTCTCGTGGTCGGATGCAAGCGGATGCCGCCCGCTTTGCGAGAGCGTTGCCACTCTTGAACGACGGAAAGACGCGACCGAACGCGGTCGCTCTGTATCTATCTGCGAGCGACTGTGCGTGCCGCTCTGCATAAAATGAACAAAGCCCACTGGACACGATGTCCAGTGGGCTTTGTGAAGTATGAGTAGGGGCGGCGAACTGGATTTCCCAGAGGATCGCTCACTCCAGTACTGACCAGAACGCAGGTGAGCTTAACTTCCGTGTTCGGGATGGGTACGGGTGGAACCTCACCGCTCTGGCCGCCTTAATACCGATCAACGGAATCGAACCGTTGCCATACCAATATCGGTCGGGCCGTCTTACCAATGTGTTCGTGCAATCCAGTTTGCGCCTGGACCCGTTCTCGGGTCTCAGTGCGTATGAATGTGGCTTGGACTGTTAGTGCTCGCGGGCTTAACAACTCGTTGCCTCGTTGCGTACACCCCGAGTCTATCGAACTCGTCTTCTACGAGTGTCCTCAGTGGAACTTCTTTTCCGTGTGGGTTTCGAGCTTAGATGCGTTCAGCTCTTACCCCGTGGTGCGTAGCTGCCCGGCATCTGCCCTCTCGGACAACCGGTACACCAGTGGCACCCATTCGTAGTTCCTCTCGTACTATACGAACGTTCACGTCAAGTTCCTTAACACCCCCAATAGATAGCAGCCGACCTGTCTCACGACGGTCTAAACCCAGCTCACGACCTCCTTTAATAGGCGAACAACCTCACCCTTGCCTGCTTCTGCACAGGCAGGATGGAGGGAACCGACATCGAGGTAGCAAGCCACCGGGTCGATATGTGCTCTTGCCGGTGACGACTCTGTTATCCCTAAGGTAGCTTTTCTGTCATCTACGGGTCCCATGAATGAACCTCGTAGGTTCGCTAGACCACGCTTTCGCGTCAGCGACACTCGTTGGGAATGTCACTGTCAGACTTCCGTTTGCTCTTGCGCTCTTCCACGAGTTCCCGACTCGCGTGAGGAAATCTTTGGGCGCGCTCGATATCTTTTCGAGCGCGTACCGCCCCAGTCAAACTGCCCGGCTACCGGTGTCCTCCGCCAGGAGTGAGAGTCGCAGTCACTAACGGGTAGTATTTCAATGCTGCCTCGGTGGCCCGCTGGCGCGGGTACCTGTGTAACGGCTCCTACCTATGCTGCACATTAGCGACCACGTCTCAGCGACAGCCTGCAGTAAAGCTCTATAGGGTCTTCGCTTCCCCTTGGGGGTCTCCAGACTCCGCACTGGAACGTACTGTTCACCGGGCCCAACGTTGGGACAGTGACGCTCTCGTTGATCCATTCATGCAAGCCGCTACTGAAGCGGCAAGGTACTACGCTACCTTAAGAGGGTCATAGTTACCCCCGCCGTTGACGGGTCCTTCGTCCTATTGTACTAGGTGTTCAGATACCCGCACTGGGCAGGATTCAGTGACCGTACGAGTCCTTGCGGATTTGCGGTCACCTATGTTGTTACTAGACAGTCGGAGCGTCCGAGTCACTGCGACCTGCTCGGTCAAGAGCAGGCATCCCTTATCGCGAACTTACGGGACTAACTTGCCGAATTCCCTAACGTCGGTTGATCCCGACAGGCCTTGGCTTGCTCTGCCAGCGCACCTGTGTCGGATCTCGGTACGAGCTTCTTGCTTGTCTTTTCACGGGCTCTAGGTACCGCCGAGTTTCCCTATCTCACCATTCGTTCGCTTCGTGCCGTTACGGCTTCCACGAATTTCGGTGATTTGACGGGGCGAAGGCCCCGCTCGGTGTTTCCTAAAGCGTCGACGTTTGGTGCAAGAAGGTACTGGAATATTAACCAGTTTCCCTTTCATCTAATTCGAATTACGGTTAGACTTAGGATCGACTAACCCTCGGCTGATTGACAGTGCCGAGGAACCCTTGCGCGTAAGGCCGTCGGGGTTCACACCCGACTCTCGCTGCTACTGAGACCATGATTTTCGTTGCTGCACGGTCCACACGAGATCTCTCCCGTGCTTCCACCCATGCAGTATGCCAACCTACGGAATCGTGTCATACGACACGCCGCCAGGTCTCGGAGGTGGATTTGAGTCCCGATCATTTTCGACGCCTCGAACCTCGGCCGGTAAGCTGTTACGCTATTCTTAGAGGGTAGCTGCTTCTAAGCTCACCTCCCGGCTGTTTAGGGCTCGAGACAATCTTCAATCACACTTAATCCACACTTTGGGTCCTTAACCTGGCTCTGGGTTGTCTCCCTCACGGTGCACAAGCTTACCCCGCACACCGGACTCCCTGAGTCTACGACGTTCGTAAGTTCGGAGTTTGACAGGGAAGCGAACTCCTCTCGGAGTCCGGATTCCCAATCGGTCGCTCTACCTCACGAACTATCTCATCAGAGGTCATGCTTCGACATGTTTCGGTTGGAACCAGCTGTTGCCAAGTTCGATGGGCCTTTCACCCCTACACCAGAGTCACGAGAGGGTATTGTAGGACACCAACTCTAACGGGCCTCCACGCAGCTTTCGCCACGCTTCGCCCTGCTCCGGCGTAGATCACTTGGTTTCGGGTCGCATCCGGTTGGCTCCCCGCCCTTGAAGACGGTGGCCCTGGTCAAAGACTGCGGCCGTATCGGTTTCCCTATGCCTCCGGGGGTTCTCCCCTTAGACTCGCCAGTCAGATGCACTCCATGGTTCGTTTTTCAAAACGCACGACGTAACATCGGCTTCACTCGAGTCATACTACGGGATCGCTCCCAGTTCTTTCGTCGAGTGACCTTGTATGCCACGTCGCTCTATCGCCAACTGATTTCAAGCCCTATTGCACCGCCCTGTTCGGGGTGCTTTTCAGCGTTCGCTCACGCTACTTGTTCGCTATCGGTCTCGAGGAGTGTTTAGTCTTCGCAGTTGATGCCTGCGAAATTCACGAGGGATATCCAACCCCCGCTATTCTGGAACAACCCCGGGATCTAGTTCTTATGTTACGGGGTTTTCACCCTGTATCACGCTCCGTTCCAGGAGACTTCACATAAGATCCAGGTCCGTTATGGGTAGTCCGTACACCACATTGCCCGAAGGCTTCGGTTTGGACTGTATCGCGTTCACTCGCCGTTACTAACGACATCGCGGATTGCTTTCTTTTCCTGTTCCTACTAAGATGTTTCAATTCGGAACGTTCCCCATTGCGCGAGGCAATTGCGTGGGGATTCCCATTCGGAGATCCTCAGTTCTTTCCCTCCATGCGGGTCCCTGAGGCTTATCGCAGCTTGGCACGTCCGTCATCGGCTCTCGAGCCGAGCTATCCACCAGCTGGCACAGTAGCCAGTTGATATAGTCACTGTGACCCGGAGAACGGGTCCAGTGGACGCCTGGATTGCACGTACACACGGTTTCATCAAATCCCCTCGGTGACGACCCGAGGCGAATTTTCGACCCTTCCCAACCTCGCTTGCGCGGGATGGTGCATCTGTCGTCAGTATCCATTCATCCGAAACGTCTTGCCACACTTAAGGGGCACGATCGTTTCGGAGTGGAGTACTGCTTACCATGGACCCACAGGGATTCGAACCCTGGGCATCCTCCTTGCAAAGGAGGCACTCTACCACTGAGCTATGGGCCCGTGTTAGCCCTAGTAGTTCTAAGGTGTCCGAACGGGTGTCATTGGTGAACTCGGAAGATCGCGTGTGAGCCACCCCGTCGGGGTGGTCTCGGTTGTTAGGAGGTGATCCAGCCGCAGATTCCCCTACGGCTACCTTGTTACGACTTAAGCCCCCTTGCGAAGCCCAGATTCGACCACCGTGTGGTGGCCTCATCCGGACCTCACTCGGGTGCTTTGACGGGCGGTGTGTGCAAGGAGCAGGGACGTATTCACCGCACTCTATTGAAATGCGATTACTACCGAATCCAGCTTCATGAGGGCGAGTTTCAGCCCTCAATCCGAACTACGATCGAGTTTAGGAGATTAGCGTTCTCTTTCGAGATAGCAACCCATTGTCTCGACCATTGTAGCCCGCGTGTAGCCCAGCTCATTCGGGGCATACTGACCTACCGTTGCCCGTTCCTTCCTCCGCTTTAGCAGCGGCAGTCCTTCTAATGTACCCAGCCAGTCGAAACTGCTGCTGGCAATTAGAAGTGCGGGTCTCGCTCGTTGCCTGACTTAACAGGACGCCTCACGGTACGAGCTGACGGCGGCCATGCACCTCCTCTCTACAGCGTCGTGATAAGGTCATCAACCTGATCGTCATCACTGTAGTCGGAGCTGGTGAGATGTCCGGCGTTGAGTCCAATTAAACCGCAGGCTCCTCCGGTTGTAGTGCTCCCCCGCCAATTCCTTTAAGTTTCATCCTTGCGGACGTACTTCCCAGGCGGCTCGCTTCTCGGCTTCCCTACGGCACAACACAGGCTCGTAGCCTGTGTCACACCTAGCGAGCATCGTTTACAGCTAGGACTACCCGGGTATCTAATCCGGTTCGAGACCCTAGCTTTCGTCCCTCACCGTCGGATCCGTCTTCTCGAGGTGCTTTCGCCATCGGTGGTCCGTCCAGGATTACGGGATTTCACTCCTACCCCGGACGTACCCCTCGAGCCTTCCGGTCCCAAGCCACGTGGTTTTCACCGGACGCCCGCCAGTTGAGCTGGCGGATTTCCCGATGAACCTTCGTGGCCGGCTACGGACGCTTTAGGCCCAATAATATCGGTCATCACTTGAGCTGCCGGTATTACCGCGGCGGCTGGCACCGGTCTTGCCCAGCTCTTATTCCTCGACCGCCTTACAGTCGAGAAAAGCGAGGACTATATGCCCTCGCACTTGGGGTCCCCTTATCGCACTTGCGTGCAGTGTAAAGGTTTCGCGCCTGCTGCGCCCCGTAGGGCCCGGAATCTTGTCTCAGATTCCGTCTCCGGGCTCTTGCTCTCACAACCCGTACCGATTATCGGCACGGTGGGCCGTTACCCCACCGTCTACCTAATCGGCCGCAGACACATCCTACGGCGCCGGAGCGTTTGGGGGAGTCGGCATTTCCAGCGCGACTCCCCTATGAACTATTAGCCTCAGTTTCCCGAGGTTATCGTTCTCCGTAGGGTAGTTTGTCCACGTGTTACTGAGCTTTCCGCAACGAGTCTAAACTCGTGCAACTAGCATGGCTAAATCGGACCCCAATAGCAATGACCTCCGGCAGGATCAACCGGAATGGGTCGCGACCATTTAAACCTGGTCGCGGGGTGTTGGCGGGTGAATGGCAGCGGTATGCTGTCAAATCACCGTTCAAAGGTCCGAGTTCGCGTGACATCCGTTCGGATGTCACCGAACTACTAGGGCTAACATCAGATACCGTCTTGCGGCGTACCGCAGGGGCGGAATCCTCATTTCCTTCGGACCTGAATCGAAGTGATTCGAGGGTATAAACCCTTCGAACCTCGTTCGGTTCGGGTCCGGTGAGGCAGGACGCGTTGAATCGCCCTGCAATCGCGGTGTGTCGTTCGCATTCATCCGAAATGCCTTGGACCACTTAAGGCCGTCGTATCGTGGCGACCCCCGGGACGGTGTGTCATCCCGGTGGGCGCCTGACGACCTTGGGGTCAGGGGCGTTCGGTGGAAGCCGTCGGGGGGAGTACCCCCGTGCGCTTCTTCGCATTAATCCGAATGCCCGGGATACATTTAACCTCATTGATTTAGTAGCTCTGTGAGAAAAATAGACACGAGGCGTGCCATAACTTCACGCGCGGACAGTTGTGACATCAATTCGGTCAAGCGAGAAATCAATGTATTAGTTTCGCGTGCGTGCGAGCGCTGACAGAATCGACCCGTTGAAGTCGGTTTATAACGGGTCGCTTTATAAGGCCGGAGGTACGATTCACGTGCGAGCAATGAGTGGGCCGGCAGACTCCATCGAGATTCAGAACGTAGTCGCATCGACCGGGATCGGTCAGGAGCTCGACCTCGAAGCCCTCGCCGACGACCTCCCCGGTGCAGATTTCAACCCGGACAACTTCCCGGGCCTCGTCTATCGCACCCAGGACCCGAAAGCCGCTGCGCTCATCTTCCGGTCGGGGAAGATCGTGTGCACGGGCGCGAAAAGTATCGACGACGTGCACGACGCACTCGGGATTATCTTCGATAAGCTCCGTGAGCTGAAGATTCCCGTCGACGACGAGCCAGAGATAACTGTCCAGAACATCGTTTCCAGCGCGGACCTCGGACACAACCTGAACCTGAACGCGCTGGCCATCGGGCTCGGTCTCGAAGACGTCGAGTACGAGCCGGAGCAGTTCCCGGGCCTCGTCTATCGGATGGACGAGCCGAAAGTCGTTATCCTCCTCTTCGGTTCCGGGAAAATCGTCATCACCGGAGGAAAGCGGACGGACGACGCGGAAACCGCCGTCGAGGAAATCGTCGAGCGCATCGACGCGCTTGGACTGCTCGGCTAGGCGTTCCCGAACTATCCGATTTTTCGCCGTGCTAAGTGTCTGAACACCCATAAGTGTGAAATGGCGAACAGTGTAACAGAGGTACATGAGTGCGCGGGAGGACGTAGCGTTTCTCGTTGGGTCACAGAGTCGAGAGGCGATTCTCCGGGCGTTGGCGGTCGAACCACGCCGACCGACAGCGCTCGCGGAACACTGTGACTGCGCCCGGGAGACGGCACAGCGGACACTCGCAGGGTTCTGTGACCGAGGATGGGCGAAAAAGAAATCCGACGGACTGTATCACCTTACGCCGGGCGGAACGATGGTCCACGAACAGTACGAGCGGTTCATCGAGACGGTCGAATGCGCCGACCGAATGAGCGAGTTCCTGGCGAACGCCGCAGACATCTGTGAGAACGCCCCGCCCGGTGTCCTCGGTCAGATGAACATCACGACCGCCGCGGACAACGACCCGCACGCGCCGCTTAACAGGTACTTGACTATCGTCGGAAGCGAGCCAGTCGACCGCTTCCGCGGAGTCACGCCCATCGTGAGTCGTGTGTTCAACGAATCGGCCGAAGCGGTGCTGGGGGAAGATACCCGGATGGAACTCATCGTCGACCGCGGCGTCCTCGAGCGTTCGATAGACGCCTACCCGGACTCCTTCGAGCGTGCGCGGGACCTTGACCAGTTCGAACTTCGAGTCACCGAGGAGAACCTCGATTTCGGCCTGCTCGTAGTCGACGGCCACGGCCTCGTCTCCGCCTACGACGAACACAACAACCTGACGGCCCTCGTGGACGGCGACGCGTCGGAAGTCGTTTCGTGGGTCGAAAACCTGTACGAGTCGGTCCGCTCGAAATCAGTGCCGATTGACCGCCTCGAAACGTGAGTCGGTGCCGACAACCGGCGTGACCGGGTCGGTCACGCGTGAATATTCCAATCACATGATGCTGCAATAAACTATAAGAGGCCACTCTACGGAGGTACGCCTGCGGTAGTACGGCGTTCCCGCTAGCCGGTTCGGCCCTCACACGCCCCGATCGAGAGTTCGATTCTCCACTCAGGAGTCCGTATTCTCGATGAGGACGTCCCTCACCACGTCCGGATCCTCGAGCAGTTGGTGCTTGGTGTAGCTTCCTTCCGCGCTCCCGCCGCTGTGTTTCGACTGCTCGATGATGTCGAGAAAGGCGTGCTCTTTCAGGAGGTCTCGAACCCGCCGCAGCGACAGGCTATCGGAGCCCTGCTGTCGGCAGATGTTCTCGTAGACCTCGTAGACGCGGCTCGTTCGGAAGCCGTCTTGTTTTTCGTTCGAAAGCGAGAGGATGGCGAGCGCCTGCAACACGTAGCGAGAGTGCGGTGTCGACCCGCGAATCAGCTCGCGGAAGCGGTCGGTCTCCGCGCGCTGGCGCGCCTGCGTGACGAAGTTCTCCTTGACGGTACTTGCCCCCATGGACTGTGCGATTTCTCCCGCGTACCGCAGGATGTCGATTGCTTTCCGGGCGTCCCCGTGTTCGCGGGCGGCGAGCGCCGCGGCTCTCGGAATCGTCGATGGGTCCAACACACCGTCGCGGAAGGCGTCGCTCCGGGCGTCCATGATGTCGCGAAGCTGGTTCGCGTCGTACGGTGGAAAGACGAACTCGCGCTCGCAGAGGCTTGATTTCACCCGCTCGTCCATCCGGTCTTTGTACTGAATCTTGTTGCTGATACCGATGACGCCGAGCTTACAGCCGGCAATCTTCCCCGCCTCACCGGCTCGCGAGAGCTGCATGAGGATGTCGTCGTCGCTCAGTTTGTCGATTTCGTCGAGGATGATGAGAACTACGTCGTACAGCGAGTCGAGGATGCGCCACAGGCGTTTGTAGTACGTCGATGTCGAAAGTCCCTTATCGGGGACTTTTATCCCGGTAATCGAGGTGTCGTTGACGCTGTCGGCGATGGTCTGGACGGCCTGCGTCTCGGTCGTGTCCTGCGCGCAGTCCACGTAGGCGAACGTCGCTTTCACGCCCTCCTCTTCGGCCGTCTCGACGAGGCGCTGGGAGACGTACTTCGCACAGAGCGACTTCCCCGTCCCAGTTTTCCCGTAGATGAGGACGTTGCTCGGGCTCTGTCCGAAGATGGCGGGGTTCACCGCGGTCGCGAGATCCGAGATCTCGTCGTCGCGACCGACGATGCGACCCTCGCCCGGGAGGTGGTTAATCTCCAACAACTCCTTGTTGGCGAAGATGGGGTCCTCCCGGGTGAAGAGGTCGTCGCTGGCGTTAGGCATGTTCGCAACACACCACGTTTCCGGTGAAAGGACTTACCATTCGACTCAGCACACACACACCACGTTTCCGGTGAACGCTCACGAACCCCGGTTTCCCGTCCACACGAAACGGAGGTATTGATTCACCGGAAACACGGTGTGGGGGAGTCTACCTGACCCCACGAAGCCGGCTACTCTCACTTCGCGTCCCGCCTGAGGACGGAGAACGCGCACGAAGCCGACGAGTTACGTCGGCACCGACGCCGTGTGTGCGCTGTTGCTGGAAGCGGTCTGTGACGAGAGTCGGCTGTGAAGTTCCGTCTCGCCATGAATCGCTCAGATTCACGGGAGTTCGCGAGACCTCGTAGAACCTTCCAGAACGGACCGAAATCACGGACTGGGCTGACTCGCAAACTCCGGAAAACACGCGTCTAAGACGAACGGTTCGATTCGAACAGTACTCGAGTTACGAGTATTTCTTTACTTCACGAGTGTATCAATGGACGTTAACACAGATATACTATTTAATTATTGCTACTCGTACTACATCGGAATCCCGACGCGAGTCGAGTGACTGCCGGACCGCGCCTGATGGGCTCGCCTGGTTGACTCACCGGAAACGTGGTGTCCCATCTCGGTCTCCCGCAGTGTCTCTGCTCTCCAGATAGAACTCTTATTGCAGGTGTTTTCACCGGAAATCCGGTGTGTTCAATATAAGTGGTTCGATTCGGGTGGCCCCGAAAATGAGGGGAAAGATACGAACGCGCACACCCGTGTTTCCATGCGTTTTCCGCTGCCAGGCGCGTGGTTCGGTTCACCGGAAACGTGGTGTGCGCGTGACTTCGCTCTCGTGACTCATCGGCTGTTCGACCGCTCTCCGACCCCCGCGGGACTCGCCTGCCCTGCATGGTATTTCACCGGAAACACGGTGTCTGTCAGCGTTGCTACGTTCTCCGCCGAGCCGGACGAAGCTGGCGACGGAGAGCTGGCCGGTGGGCGACCGTCTGTCGTTCCCGTCCTTACGGCTCGTGGTATCCCGGCTCTGTGACCGGGTTTCCGGTTCTCTATCTTCCCCTCATTCACCGGAAACGTGGTGTCTCTGCCCGTCTCACCCGGTCTCGGGATTCACCGGAAGCGAGGTGTGGGGTGTCGCGAACACGATGTGGTGAGTCGTCGACGACGACCGACCGGACCCGGCCGAGCCGTCACCCGCCGACACCGACGTCTACACCGGTCTTGGACCGGACTTAGTTCTCACTCGTTCACCGGAAACGTGGTGTGCATGCGACTCTCGTGCATCCGTGCGTAGCCTCCCGGAACGAGCCTCGAAACGTTCTCCCCTGGCGGACTGTGTCGTTCCCGTGGCGTCAATGCAATTACCCAGGGGGACGAATCGGTAACGTATGCGTGCGCTCAGTCGCTTGTGGGTGCGCCTCGGCGAGGTCGTGTTTAATCGCGACGACGACGGAGCGTGGTCTCTCGAACGCTCCCGTTCGACGGAGACGCGGTGGTCGCGCCCGGGGGAGCGAGTCGATTGCTTCCGGTTCGACGACGGCTACGTGACCACCGTCCACTACGAAGACCGAGAGGTCACGTGGCAGTTGACTCCCGGTCAGGTCCCGCTCGCGAGCGCGCTCGCGATGGCGAAGCTCTACCTCGAACACGAACTGACGCCGCAGACCGACCCGGAGGGACGGCCGTTCGTCGGTCTCGCTGAACGGGGACCGGTTCAGGTCTTCGAGGAGATTCCCCCCGAGCCGGTCGAGTACGTCTATCTCGACGGCGTCCGGACGCTCGAAGAGTTCCCCGAGTTCCTCACCGTCGACGGCGACTTTCGGGCCGTGTTCGACCGGATGGCTCCCGCGCGGTCGAGCACATCCCGATAGTATCGCCTCCGTTCCGATAACGTGTTTCAACGGGGGACCGCTTCGACGAAGCCGAGTCGCTTCTGTCTTCTCGCTCTCTCCTCTCTCCTCGCTCTCTTCGTTCCTTCCGCCTCCGCTCCCCCTGAACCCTCGCGTGCAGCGAGTTCCCTCGCTCGCGTCACGGGCCCCGGTGTCGCAAGCCGTTTCCCCGTCGCGACCGTATTCGGCTTCGATGACTGCCGAGGACGAGGACCAAAGTCCTCCCGACGGAGACGGCGACATCGACGGGGCCGGCGCGTCCCGAGACGTACTCGACCGATTGGCCGACGTAACCGAGGTATCCGACGTGCCCGACGCGTCCACCGTCGACGCGGACCAACCGAGCGAAACTGACGACGGCGTCTCGCTCGCAGCGTTCTACGAGGCGCTCGAATCCGAGGGCCGGCCCGTGGTGACCGCCCAGCAGGTCGCTCGCCGCCTCGGCGTCTCGCAGGCGGACGCGATGGACGGACTCGACGCGCTCGCCGGTGCGGGGCGAGTCCAGCGGGTGAACGTCGAGACCGACCCGGTCGTCTGGTATCCGACCGAGTGGGGCGACCTCGCCTCGCGCGAGCGGGTCGTCCTCTTTCCGAAGCGCCGCGAAATCGTCGTCGACAACCCGACCCAGTACACCCGAGCGCGACTCTCGCAGTTTGCGCACCTCGCGGACACCACCGGCGACCGCGAGGGGCGCGGCCGCGGTTACCTCTACCGCATCCGGCAGGAAGACGTGTGGCAGGCACCCTTCGACGACGTCGACTCGCTCCTCTCGATGCTTCGGTCGGTCCTCCCTGAGCGGTCGCCGCACCTCGAAGCGTGGGTCGAAGACCAGTGGAAGCGCGCCCACCAGTTCCGCCTCTACTCTCACGAGGAGGGGTACACCGTCCTCGAAGCCGCCACCGAGAGCCTCATGGGCAACGTCGCGCTCCAGAAACTCGACGACGACCACGTCTACGCCCCCATCTCGGACACCGAGGCGTGGGTCAGAGACGAGGAAATCGCGGCCATAAAGCGCATCCTCTACGACGCGGGCTACCCCGTCGAGGACGACCGCGACCTCGAAGAGGGCGAGGAACTCGACGTCACGCTCGGCGTCGACCTCCGCGACTACCAGCGAGACTGGGTCGACCGATTCGTCGACCAGCGCGCCGGCGTCCTCGTCGGGCCGCCCGGCGCGGGGAAGACCATCGCCGGCATCGGCGCGCTCGCCGCGGTCGGTGGCGAGACGCTGATTCTCGTGCCGAGCCGCGAACTCGCCCGCCAGTGGCGCGAGGAACTCCGCTCGACGACGGACCTCGACGACGACCAAATCGGTGAGTATCACGGCGGCGCGAAAGAGATTCGCCCGGTCACAATCGCCACCTACCAGACGGCCGGGATGGACCGCCATCGCTCGCTTTTCGACTCGCGGCGTTGGGGGCTCATCATCTACGACGAGGCCCACCACATCCCGAGTCGCGTCTTCCAGCGGAGCGCCGACCTCCAGTCCAAACACCGCCTCGGACTGTCGGCGACGCCCATCCGCGAGGACGACAAGGAAGCCGAGATTTTCACGCTCATCGGCCCGCCCATCGGCACCGACTGGGGGAAGCTCTTCGACGCCGGCTACGTCCAAGAGCCCGAAGTCGAGATTCGCTACGTGGGCTGGGGCGACGACATGGCCAGAAACGAATGGGCCTCCAGCGACGGCCGCGAGCGACATATGCTCGCCGCGATGAACCCCGGGAAGATATTCGAGATTCGTCGGCTCCGCGCCCGCCACGCCGACTCGAAGGCGCTCGTCTTCGTCGACTATCTCGACCAGGGCGAGGCGATTGCCGAGGCGCTCGACGTGCCGTTCGTCAGCGGCGAGACCCGCCACCACCGCCGCGAGGCGTACTTCGAGGCGTTCCGCGACGGCGACCTCGACACGCTCGTCATCTCCCGCATCGGCGACGAGGGCATCGACCTACCGAACGCCGGACTCGCAATCGTCGCCTCCGGCCTCGGCGGGTCTCGCCGGCAGGGTTCCCAGCGCGCCGGCCGAACCATGCGCCCGACGGGGAGCGCGCTCGTCTACGTGCTCGCCACTCGCGGCACCAGCGAGGAGGACTTCGCCCAGCGCCAGATGCAACACCTCGCCGGGAAGGGTATCCGCGTCCGGGAGACGAGCGCAGACGACCTCGACACCGAGTCGGACGGCGGTGACACCGACGCCGACACTGACACCGAAGACGACGAGTCGGACGGTGCTGAGTCGGCGTCTGCGAACGGGGCTGAGTCAGCGACGACCGACGAGTAATCACCCGTCGTCGGGCGCTTCGCCGCCCGGAATGAGAATTCTTAAGTCTACCCGTGGATTGAGATTCTCTTGACCGCTCTTAGCTCAGCCTGGCAGAGCAGCCGACTGTAGATCGGCTTGTCCCCCGTTCAAATCGGGGAGAGCGGATTTTGCTTGTAACATCCGGTCGAGCCGGTTTGAGCAGGTCAGTCGCAGCGCATGAACGAAGTGAACGCGTCGTCTGACTGGGTTCAAATCGGGGAGAGCGGACCGTCTTCTCTCGTACCGGCCGGTTCACACGGCTACTCCCGACCGCCCCACACCATCTTTTCGACCAGTTCGACAGTCAGCGGCCCGTCGACGCGAAGCTGACACGAGAGCCGCGGGTAGCCGAACCGCGCCGCGAGGTCGTCGTGCCAGTGGTCGGGCGTCTGCTCGCCCGAGCGAACCCGGACGCCGCACGTCGCACAGAGGCCGCGCCCGCCGCAGTTCACTCGCTTCGTGAGCCGCGCGTACGGTGAAATACCCGCGTCGAGTAATGCGTCGCGGAGCACGGTCCCGCGTTCGACTTCGAGGTCGGTGACGCGGTCGCCGTCGGTGTCGCGGACACGAACCGTGACAGCCGAGTCAGCCGGGTCGCACTCGGTTCGAGCCCGAGGCTCGCGGTCGCTCATCGGTCGGTTGTTCGGGCCGACGCGACATGGGCGTACCCTTCGGACCGGCCCCTCGTTCAGTCACCTCGCCCACCCCTCCCGCTCGCGGCTCTCCCGCTATCTATGTAGAATCCATACCCGAAGATATCAGTATTATAACGGCTTATGACGGGCGGATTCGTAAGTGAGTGTGATGGTGACCCTCGCGTCCGCGCCGGTGTTGGTGAACGTCCGCGTCGAGATGAACGACCACGAGACGATGACGGTCGAACTGCACGAGACGAACGAAACGCGCCACCTTGTGGCCTACGAGTCCGAGCGCATCCGCGACACGCTCGCGTCGCTCCCTGAAGGCGCTCGCGTGCCCGTCGAGATGGTCCGCGCCGGCTCGCGCTCGAACGTCTGGAAGGCCGTCGCACTGCACGGCCGACAGACGCCCCCCGCCGACCAGTCGGCGCGCACGGCGAACTGAGTCGTCCGCGACCCCGTCTTTCGCCCGTCGTTCGTTCCCGCGTCGTCGGCTTATCGCACCGGCTTCACCGGAGGCAAACCGTCGGTGCTATACTCCTCGCCCGTGTCGCGCACCGCAATGAGCTTCGTCGCCGAGGTGGAAGTCCGGTTCCGCGACCACGACTCGTTCGGCCATGTGAACAACGCGGTCTACGCGACCTACTGCGAACAGGCCCGCGTGCGCTTCTTCGAGGAGGTGTTGGACACCCCGCTTTCCGACCCGCACATCGTCGTCGCGCACCTCGAACTCGACTACCGCGCGCCAATCGAGGGCGTCGGCACCGTCGAGGTGGAAGTCGAGGCCGGCGAGCCCGGCGGAAAGAGTTTCCCCATCTACTACACGCTCTCCTACGAGGGCGAGGTCGTCGCCACCGGCGAGACGGTTCAGGTCGCGATGGACGACGAGGGCCGCCCGACCCGCGTTCCCGACCAGTGGCGCGAGGCAATCGCCGACCAACCGTAGCGTCCGGCCGCCGCTCGCACCGCGTTGTCTCTTGGAGCGGTCCAGAACGACATCGGTTATTCGACCGACGGAGCCGAGACAGGAGAATTAAATACTCTCGTAATAATCCCCAGGTATGCCTCGGGGAACACTAGAACGCGCACAGTCGGCGGACGCCGACGACGAGACCCCGCTGTCCCGAGCAGGCGAACGCGTCCTCCACATCGGACGCGACCGGCCGATTCGCATCAGCGCCGGCCATCGTCTCCTCCACCACGACGGCAAGTGTAGCCGCCCGCACGGGCACAACTACGAGATTTCGGTCCGCGTCGTCGGCGGCCTGACCGACGAGGGCTGGGTCGTCGACAAGGGCGTCGTGACCGACGTCATCGACGAGTGGGACCACCGCTTTCTCGTCGAATCGGGCGACCCGCTGGTCGAGGCGTTCGAGCGCTCCGGCGACGCCGACGGAACGGTCGTCCTCGACGCGCCGCCGACGGCCGAGGTGATGGCCGTCGTGCTCGAAGAGAAACTGCTGGCGGCGCTCCCCGACACCGTCTCCGAGGTCTCGGTCTCGGTCAGCGAAACGTCGGAGCTCTGCGCCGGCTTCTGATGCCCGTCTCCGACACCGTCGCCCGCGACGATACCGACGCCGAGGGCGACCGCCTCCCGATAAACGAGCTGTTCGCGTCGCTTCAGGGCGAGGGCAAACTCGCCGGCGTCCCGAGCACGTTCGTCCGCACCAGCGGCTGTAACCTCCGCTGTTGGTTCTGCGACTCCTTTCACACCTCGTGGGAGCCGACTCACGCGTGGCTGAGCCTCGACGAAATCGTCGCCGAGGTCGAGTCGCTGTCCCCCGAGCACGTCGTCGTCACCGGCGGCGAACCGCTCGTCCACGACGAGACCGACGCGCTCCTGTCGGCGCTCGCTGACGACTACCACTTGACCGTCGAGACGAACGGGACGCTCGAAACCGACGCGCCGGTCGACCTCGCCAGTATCAGCCCCAAACTCGCGTCGTCGACGCCGACGCCCGACAACGCCCCGGACGACGTCGACCCCGGCGTCTGGACCGAGCGACACGAGAACGCCCGCATCGACCTCGACGCGCTCGCCTCGCTGGTCGAAGACGCGGCGGAGTTCCAACTGAAGTTCGTCGTCACCGGCCGCGACGACCTCGACGAAATCGAGTCGCTCGTCGACGACGTGCGCGGCGTCGCCGCCCGCGAAATCCGCGACAGCGACGTGTTGCTCATGCCCGAGGGACAGACCCGCGAGCAACTCGCCCGCACCCGGACCGAGGTCGCAGACCTCGCGGCGTCGTTCGGCTACCGCTACACGCCGCGACTCCACGTCGACCTCTGGAACGACGCGCCCGAGACCTGAATCCCCTCGAACGGCCGTCGAACACCCTCCGAACACCCGCTAAACGAGCCTCGAACGCACCACGAATATTCCACGATAACGATGACCTCCGATACCGACACCACGTCCGACGAAAAGCGCGCCGTCATCCTCCTCTCCGGCGGCATGGACAGCGCGACGACCGCCTACGAGGCCAAGGAACGCGGCTACGAACTCTACGCGCTTCACACCTCGTACGGCCAGAAAACCGAGTCGAAGGAGTACGACTGCGCCCGTGCGCTCGCCGCCGAACTCGACGCGCAGGATTTCCTCCACATCGAGACGAGCCACCTGAAGCAAATCGGCGCGTCGTCGCTCACCGACGACTCGATGATCGTCGCCGACGCCGACATGGACGCCGACGAGATTCCGACCTCGTACGTCCCCTTCCGAAACGCCAACCTCCTGTCGATGGCCGTCTCGTACGCCGAGGCGAACGACTGCGACGCCGTCTTCGTCGGCGCGCACTCCGAGGACTACTCGGGCTACCCCGACTGCCGGCCCGAGTTCTTCGACGCCTTCGAGGCCATGGTCGACGTCGGCACGAAACCCGACACGACCATCTCGCTCGAAGTCCCGTTCGTCCACGACTCGAAGACCGACATCGCCCGCCGGGGCCTCGAACTCGGCGTCCCCTTCGAACACACGTGGTCCTGCTACCGCGCCGAGGAACCGGCCTGCGGCACCTGCGACTCCTGTGCGTTCCGCTTACAGGCGTTCCAGAACCTCGGCGAGCGCGACCCGATTCCGTACGCCGAGCGCCCTGACTACGCGGACGGCGACGCCGGCCCCGACGCGGCGTAGCGTCGCCCCGCACGCTGACCACTCCGCGCTCCGTGCGCCGACGAGACGGAGAGAGTTCGCCCGCGTCCCGACCTGTCTCCTCGCGCCCCTTTTTCACCGACCTGCGCGAATCCCGCGTCATGAGCGACGAGAAACGCCGAACCGCCGCCCAGTTCGGGAGCGCCGCCGAGTCGTACTTCGACAGCGAGGTCCACCGCCTCGGCGCGGACCGCGAGACGCTCGCGTCGTGGTGCCGCGGCGCGACCCGCGCGCTCGACGTGGCGACCGGGGCCGGCCACACCGCGGGCGCGATAGCCGATGCCGGCGTCTCCTCGGTCGTCGCGGCCGACGCCGCCCCCGAGATGGTCGCCACCGCGGTTCGCGAGTACCCCGTCGCGGGCGTCGTCGCCGACGCCGAGCGCCTTCCCTTCGCGGACGATGTCTTCGACGCGGCCGCCTGCCGTATCGCCGCGCATCACTTCCCCGACCCCGAGGCGTTCGTCGCCGAGGTCGCGCGCGTCCTCGAACCGGGCGGCGTCTTCGCCTTCGAGGACAACGTCGCGCCCGAGGACGCCGCCCTCGCCGCGTTCCTCAACGGCGTCGAGGTCCTCCGCGACCCGACTCACGTCGAACTCCACCCGGTTTCGCGGTGGCGCGAGTGGTTCGCGGCCGCGGGCCTGTCGGTCGAGACGGTCGAGACCGCGGCGATACGCCTCCAGTTCGACCCGTGGACCGAGCGGACGAACGTCTCGCCCGCCGACCGAGACGAACTCGAACGTCGGTTCCGCGAAGCGCCCGAGGAGGCGAAAGAACTGTTCGACGTGGAGTTTGACGGCGACTCCGTCGTCTCCTTTGCCAACCCGAAGGCGCTGATTCGGGCCCGAACGGAGTAGGTGAGCAGATTCGCCGCCTCGAATCCGCGACCCGCCGAGACCCACAAACGGTAAGCGGACCCCCCGCGACGTGGAGGTGTGTCAACGCCCGACTCCGACGCCCCCATCTCGCCGCTCGCGGGCCTCGGCATCGCCGTCCTCGCGGTGAGCACGAGCGCTATCCTCGTCCGCTGGAGCGCCGCGCCGAGCCTGATAAAGGCGTTCTATCGGGTCCTGTTCACCGTGGCGCTGCTCGCGCCGGTCGCGCTCGTCCGCCACCGCGACGCGCTGGCGACCATCTCGGGGCGGGACCTGCTGGCGGCCGGGGGTGCGGGCGTCGCGCTCGCGGCCCACTTCGCGTCGTGGTTCGAGAGCCTCAACCACACGACGGTCGCCGCGAGCGTCACGCTCGTGCAGTCCCAACCGCTTTTCGTCGCCGTCGGCGCGTGGGCCGTCCTCGACGAGCGCGTGAGCCGCCGCACCGCAATCGGCATCGGCGTCGCGCTCGCGGGCATGGCGCTCATGTCCGTCTCCGACTTCCTCACCGCCGGCGGCGCGCCGCGGCCACTCCTCGGAAACGGACTGGCGGTCGTGGGTGCCGTGACGGCGGCCGCCTACGTCCTCACCGGCCGGAGCGTCCGCAGCAGGGTTTCCCTCGTCCCCTACGTGGTCGTCGTCTACTCGGTCTGTGCCGCCGCGCTCCTCGTCGTCGCGGTCGGCCGCGGCGACCCGCTGACGGGCTATCCGCCCCGCGAGTGGCTCCTGTTTCTCGGGATGGCCGTCGGCCCGGGCGTCTTCGGTCACACCGTCATCAACTGGGCGCTCGCCCACCTCGAATCGAGCGTCGTCTCCGTCTCCCTCCTCGGTGAACCCGTCGGCAGCACGATTCTCGCCCTCTTTCTCCTCGGTGAGATTCCCACGCTCCCGACCGTCCTCGGCGGGGCGGTCGTCCTCGGCGGCATCTACGTCAGCGCGTCCTGACCTGTCCCGGCCGATGCGGGCGGTTCCGAACCCGGACACTCGTCCGAAGACGCGTCGATTCGTCTCCCGCTCCGAATCCGTTATCGGCCCTGATAACCGCGTCACAACGCTCATTACGGTGAGCGGTCGCTACATCGTATGGACGACGGGCCGGGGGCAGACGTACGCGTTCTCCACGTCGATGACGAGCCCAGTCTGACGGACCTCGTGTCGATTTACCTCGAACGCGAGGCGGGCGACGTGGACCTGTCGGTCTCGACGTCGAACTCGGGGGCGGATGCCCTCGAACGACTCCGACAGGAACGGGTCGACTGCGTCGTGTCGGACTACGATATGCCCGACATCGACGGGCTGGAGTTCCTCCGCGCGGTCCGTTCGGAACACCCCGACCTCCCTTTCATCCTCTTTACCGGCAAAGGCTCCGAGGAGGTCGCTCGCGACGCCTTCCGCGTCGGCGCGACCGACTACATGCAGAAAGACACCGGCACCGACCAGTACACGGTGCTCGCCAACCGGGTCGTCAACGCCGTCTCGCAGTACCGCGCGAAGGCGGCCTCCGAGCGGTACGGCACTGCCATCGAGGTGCTCGACAGCGGCGTCTACTCGCTCGACTCGGCGGGGCGCTTTACCTCCGCCGACGGCGTCTTCTGCGAACTCACCGGCTACGACCGCGAGGCGATTATCGGCCGCGAGTTCGCTGACCTCGCCGCGGAGGCCGCCGACGAGATTCTGTCCGCCTTCGAGCGGGTCGTCTCCCCGAACGCCCCCGACACGGAGCGCTTCGAGACGGTGCTGTCGCCCGGCCCTGCGTACCCGCACGACGACGACCTCCTCTGTGAGGGCCACCTCGCGCTCCGTCCCACCGAAGACGACGAACCCGCCGTCATCGGGACGTTGCAGGACGTGACCGAGCGCCGCCGCCGCCGGAACCGACTGCGCTACGAGACGCGCCTGAAAGACGCCGTGTTGGACACCTCCACGTCGCTGATGAGCGCCGAGACCGACGAAATCGGCACGAAAATCGAGTGGACGCTCCAGTCGGTCGGCGAGGTGGCCGACCTCGACCGCTGTTCGGTCTATCTCTACGACGACGAGACGACCGTCGCCGCCCGGATGCACGACTGGCGCGGCGGCGGCCGACGCGAGCACCCCGAGCGCGTCGCCCTCGAAGACGCCCGCTGGCTGCTCGAACGACTCCACCGCTTCGAGAACGTCCGCCTCCATCGCGTCTCGGACCTTCCGCCCGAGGCGTCGGACACGAAGCGCGTGCTCACCGACGCCGGGACCGGCGGCTTCGTCGCCGTGCCGATGGTGTCGAAATGGGCGCTCGTCGGCTTCGTCGTCTTCGACGTGGTCGAGACGAGTCGCTCGTGGACTGACACCGAAGTCGACCTCCTGCGCTCTGTCGGCAACAACGTCACGCACACGCTGGCCCGCCAGCGACGCGAGCGCGAACTTCAGCGGCAGAACGACCGCCTCGAAGAGTTCGCGTCGGTCGTCTCTCACGACCTGCGGAACCCCCTCAACGTCGCCAAGGGGTTCGTCGAACTCGCCCGCGAGGAAGACGACGTGACCTACCTCGACCGCGCGCTCGACGGCGTCACCCGAATGGACACGCTCCTCAACGACGTGCTCACGCTGGCCAGACAGGGCCGCAAAGTCGGTGAGACGCGCTCTGTCGCCATCGAGAACGTCGCTGAGCGGGCGTGGAAGGCGGTCGACACCGGCGACGACGCGGTGCTCGTCGTCGAGGACGGACTCGGGACCACGCAGGCCGACCAAGGCCGGTTCCAACAGGCGTTCGAGAACCTGTTTCGGAACGCGGTCGAGCACGGCGGCTCCTGCTGTGACTCCGATGACGACGCGCCCGCCGACGAGACGGCGTCCGCCGAGTCGCCGCCGACGGACGCGACCGACGAGCTGACCGTCCGCGTCGGTCCCACCGAGACCGGCTTCTACGTCGCCGACAACGGTCCCGGCATCCCGGCCGACGAGCGCGACACCGTCTTCGAACACGGTCACACCACGTCCGACTCCGGCACGGGCTTCGGGCTCTCAATCGTCGAGAGCATCATCGAGGCCCACGGCTGGGATATCGAGGTGACCGCCCCGGAGGCCGACCTCGGCGGCGCGCGCTTCGAGTTCGATATCGGCGGCGTCCGCTCCGAGGTCGAACCGCGGTTCTCGCTCAGCGACGACTGAGCCGTCGACGCTCCGGCTCGATTCGATTCGACTCCCGCGCTACCGGTTACTGTTCTTCGAGCAGTCGCTTCGTCTCGGCGTGTCGCGCGCGGAACATCCCCTCGAAGCCGACGCCGCCGAAGACGCCCGCGAGGTCACCGAGGGGACCGAACGGCAGTTCGTACTCCACGCGGTCTTCGACTATCGTCTCGTCGCCGTCGGCGACGAACCGGTGGGTGTGGACCCATCGCGAGAAGGGGCCGCCGACCATATCGTCGCGGAACCACGCCGTCGTCTCCCCGGCCTCGCGGTCGAGGATGCGCGAGGTCCATCGCTGGCGGGGACCGACCCCGAACGGTCGCATCGACATCTCGATTTCCGTCCCGGCGACGAGTTCGTCGGGGTCGTCGTCGCCGTCGGGGCCGCGGACCGACTCGATGTCGAGGCGCATCCACGCCGGGGTGAGCGCCTCCAGTCCGGACACGTCGGAGTGGAACTCCCAGACGCGTTCGAGCGGGGCGGCGATACGGGTTCGACGCTGGTAGACCGGCATACCCGACCGTTAGGCCGGAGACGCAAAAGCGGTGCTGGCGGAACGGGTCGAAAGAAGTCGTCGAAGCGCCGCCCGCGAGGTCGGGGTCGGGGACGGTGACGGGAACGGCAGTCGGCCGGTCGCGCCGCCTCAGAGCGTGAAGCGCGAGACGGTCGTGCCGGCTTTCGTCAGGTCCTCGTGGGTCGCGGCGGCGACGGTCACTTGGTTTTCGCCGTACTCGATGGCGACTTCGACCTCGAACGCCCCGTCTTCGGGCTCGACGAGTCGGGTCTCGCCGGGCGTCTTCACCGCGGCGACGGGAGCGTCGGTCTGCCCCGAGACGACGAGCTTGTCGCCCTTGAAGCGCGTGCTCACGCGGAGCGAGGGCCCGGTCGGGCGGTCGGACTCGACGTACCGCTCGCGGAGGAACGCGGGCGTCTCGACGGGTTCGCCCGCGTCGACGCCGTGGGCGAGGCGGACGTACTGGGCCATCGACCACGCCAGCGGCGTCGCGCTGCCGGTGCCCTCACCGAACTCCCAGTTGAAGTCGGTCGCGTGTTCGCGGTCCCAGACCTGCTCTGCGAGCATCCGGCCGGAGTTGGCGAAGGCGGCCATCGTCCGCAGTAGGTTGTCCGGTGCGAGGTCGCCGTCTTCGGTTCCCGCGAGCAGTTCGTACTCGCCGCGTTCGCCGGTGAAGATGGGCCACAGCCGGCCTTTCCCCTTGGCGTCGACGGACCACGGCGCGCCCTCTTCGTCGCGTTCGCGCTCGCCGTAGCCGTCGCCGTTGTACCGGTAGAACGCCGGACCGTGCGGCGTGTCGACGCGGATGGTCTCGTCGACCTCTTTCAGCGAGTTGCGGATTATCTCGTCGTCGGCGGGCTTGATGCCGAGGCGGGTGAGTTCGAGGAAGCCGGCGTCGATGATTTCGCGCTCGTCGAGCGTCGGCCCGTTGTTCGCCAGCGTCCGCAGGTGTCCGGCGTCGGGTTCGCCGTCGCGGGTGATGCGGACGTAGTACGGCGTGTGCGTGTTGCGGTCGGTGCCGGTCCGCGTGGCGGTCCAGTCGTCGACGCGCTCGGCCCAGTCGTCGGCCAGCGCCAGCCAGACGAGCGCGTCCTCGGTGTGGCCCTCGTCGAGCGCGATGGCCGCCGCGCAGCCGAGACCGGCGATTTCGGCCGCGATGGACGACGGCGAGTAGCCGGCCTCCTCCTCCCAGCGCTCCTGTGCGGTCGGCGGCCCGTTCCGCGCGACGTAGTCCGCGGAGTACTTGACGTTCTCGTAGCCGTAGGCCACGTCGTCGAAGGTGACGCCGCGCTCGTGGAGCATGTACGCCATCACCTGCGGGAACGAGATGTTGTCCATCTGCTCGCCGCCCCAGCGGGTCCGCCCGTTGAGGTAGGTGTTCTGCGGGATGAAGCCGCGGTCGTCCTGCTGGTAGGTGTAGATGTACTCCAGCGCGTCGATGGCCGTCTCCACGTCGCCGACGGCCTCGAAGACGGTGAAGACCTGATAGAGGTCGCGCGACCAGACGAAGTTGTAGCCGTAGCCCTTCGCCTCCTCGGCGGGGACGGCCTCGCCCCACGGCACCGACGGCGAGGCGAGCCCCGCGCCGAGGTAGGTCTTGTCCTCGACCGCCCGCAGGCTCATGAGCGCGGTCTTGTACTGCGCGGCGAGGTCGTCGTCGCCGGCGACGGAGCCGGGGAGTTCCTTGTCGGCGAGGAAGTCGGCCCACGAGTCGACGTACGCCGCCCGCGCCGTCTCGTAGCCGCGGGTGAGCGCGCCGGCCGCCTCGCCCAGCGCGGCGGCGGTGTCGGCGTGTTCAGCGAAGCCGAGCGCCAGCGTCTCACCGAGTTCGTCGCCCGTGCCGATGCGCCCGACGAGGACGACGTTCTCGTCGTCGATGCGCTCTTGGGCGCTCGGGAGTTCGCCCTTCGAGAAGAAGTCCGCGAGGTACCGCGAGCCGGCGACGCCGACGGTCGCCCACTCGAATCGCCCGGCGGCGGTGAGCGCGATTGCGACGCTGTACTCCCTGCCGTCCTGGTCGATGAGGAGCGGTTCGTGGCCGTCGCCGGCGTCGAACGCGCCCGCGTCGCGGGCGACGAGGTGGTAGCTCCCGAGCTGGCCGAGGCGGATGCCGCGGTCTTTCGTCCCGGTGTTCGCCAGCGCCGTGTCGGCGATGGTGTACAGTTCGTACTCGTCGCCGTCGATGGACTCGAACTGCACGTCCGCGAGCATCGCGTCGTGTTCGGGGTCGAGGACGTACTCGACGGTGAGTTCCCACTCGTGGCCGCGGCCGTCGCCCGTCTCGGTGACGACGTGGCGGAAGACGAGCGCGTCGTCGTCGATGATTTCGGCCCGGCGCTCGACCGTGTCCGCGTGGTCGTCGCGGCGGGTCTCGTTGTGGGTCCGCGCCGTGTACTCGTCGTCCGGGTCGGCGTCGACGACGAGGAAGTCGAGCGTCCGGAGGTTCATCAGGTCGACCCGCGGGAAGCGGACCTCGGTCAGCGCGCCCTCGGTCAGGGTGAACCAGACGCGCGAGGGGTCCTCGGCGTAGTGGTCCGCGACGGTGCCGATGCCGTATTTCTCGCCGGTCGTCCACCGCGGCCGGTTCTCCGGGCCGGTCGGCGCGGGCTTCGGGGCCGGCAGCGCGTCGATATCTGCGAGGATGGCGGTCGTCTCCATGCGGATTGCGTGGGGCCACCCCAGCGGCGTCGCGCTGTCGAAGCGCCCGTCGTCGAACACCTGTTCCGCGAGGTAGCCCGCGTCGGTCGTGAAGGGGCCGTCGGGCTGGAGCAGTTCGTAGAGGTTCGTCGCGCGCTCGACGAAGCGGCGGCCGTCCTTGCCGAGGCGGTCACAGAGGACGCCGAACTTCGCGGCGGCGTTCGCGCCCCACGCGGTCGAGACGGACCACACTTTCTCGCCGTCCTGCCCGTCGGCGCGCCAGTAGTCGTCTTCGAATCGGACCAACCCGGCCACGTCGCCGCGGGGGTTCCGGTAGAGCCCCTTCAGCGTCGCGGCCATGTGTTTGACGAGCCGGTTCGCAGTCTTCGATTCGACCTCCTCGATGTCCGCGTAGGCGTCGACGGCGTCGACGAGGGCGAACGTGGCCGAATCGAGGCGGTCGTCGAGTTCGCCGTTTCGGTCGATTCGGAGGGCGTAGACCTCGCGCTCCTCGGACCAGAGTTCGTCGAGTCCTTCGTACACCGCGGTCGCCTGCTCGGCGGCGTGCTCCCGGAGGTCGTCGTTCACGGGCGCGGTGGCGACCGTGGCGTACGCCTGAAGGAACGTCGCGGCCGTGTGCGTGAACCGGCCGCTCATGTTCTCCCACGCGTTCTGACAGGGTTTCGGGAGTCCGTCGGATTCGAGGCTGCTGTCGAGGCCGGAGACGCCCGCCGCGACGGTCGAGCGGAGCCGCCCGACGAGTTCGTCGTCGAGTTCGTCGCGGCGCTCGGCGAGGAGCGACGCGAGCGCGGCGACGACGCTCGCGGTCTGGTCGGCCTGGTACTCCTCGTCGCCGGTGCCCTCGACGCGGCCGTGTGCCCAGCCGGGGGCGACGCTCCCGTCGACGGCCCAGACCCGGTGGGGCCACGTACCGTCTTCGAGTTGGGTTTGACAGTAGAACTCGGCGCTCGTGGCGAGGCGGTCACCGAGGTCGAGACCGAAGGCGTCGTCGGCGTGCGCGAGCGCCTGCGTGACCTCGGCGTCGTCGCGGAACCAGGTGTAGCCGTAGCCGCCGGAGTGGGCGTAGAACGGGTCGAACTCGGGTCCGGCGATGCGCGCGCCGCTGGGGGCGGTCAGAAGCGACAGCGCTCGGAGGTCGGCGCGGACGATTCGCTCGCGCGGCGTCCCGTCGGGGACGAACACCTCGGCCTGCTCGCGGGCGGCATCGCGGAGCGCGTCGGCGGTGGCGTGCTGGACCGAACAGTGTCGGAGGTCGGCGAGGGCGTCGGTCCGCGCCATCTCGTTGTGGTCCGAAAGCTGGGTGACGAGGGTGGTCCGCGCGGCGCGGCCCTCCTGTTCGAGCGGGGCGCTGACGACCACGTCGCCCGAGAGATGGGTGTCCTCGTAGCGGTCGAGGACGGCCTCCCGCGGGAAGTCGAAGGTGTCGTCGGAGAGAATCTCGTCGAATCGCTCGGGAATCTGGCCGCGAACGTCGGTGAGGCCGGTCGACGCGGTGACGTAGTCGTGTTCGTTTCGGTGGAACACCTCGACCGCTTGGGTGTCGTTCGGGCCGCCGGCCTCGTGGATGAGCCGGCCGACCCGCGTCTCTCGCCCCTCGGGGGCGAAGGTGAGGAAGGCGGTCAGGTGGGCGTCGGTGGGAATCGCACCGCGGAGTTCGACGTGCGTCACGTGGGCGCGACCGAGCGTCAGGTCGTACTGGTGGACGGTGTACTCCCCGGCGTCGTACTCGGTCTCGACGAGGCTCGTCTCCCGGTAGTAGTGCTGCCGCACGGACTCCAACTCGTCGAACCAGTGCGTCTCGCCGTTCGTCTCGATGCCGAACCGAGAGCGGTCGATACCGTAGAGACCCGAAAGCGGAGCGGAATAATCCCGGAGAGAGCCGTCGAGTCCGACGTAGACGAGTCGGTCCCCGTGACCCGAAAACGCGCCGTCCGAGGTCCGACACTCCTCTGGGAAGCGCCCGCCCCGGTCGCGTTTGTATTCGTTTAACGCGGTCCGAAGTCGCATAGAGGTAGACGAGGGTCCCGAACCATAAGTATTGGCCGCCCGTTTGCCATCTGTTATGCCTGTGAACCGACGAATTCGGGAGACGCCGAGGCGACTCGGTAGAACCCGTCTCTCACCGGAACGCCGGTCCCACCAGGGGTAAACTCAAAGTCACCCGGCACGTTGATTGTGAGTATGCAACACCCAGGACCGCCGCAGTTCATGGCTGTCGGCGAGTCAGTACAACTCGCGCCTCGCGACCCGGACCCCGACGCCGACTACTCGTGGCGGGTTCGGAGCGCGCCGGTCGCCAGTAGTCTCGAACTCGACGAAGACACGGCAGTCGTGCAGTTCACGCCCGACGCGGCCGGCCGGTACGTGGTCGAACTCGACGCGCCCGACGTGACGTACACGCTCACCGTCCGCGTCTTCCCCGGCTCCTACCTGCCCGCCGGCTCCGCCAGAAGCGGCGCGAGCGGGATGAGCGGAATGAGCGGGTACAGCGGACAGAGCGGCTCAGCGCGCCCGACGGGATTCAGCGGCGGCGCGTCCGGCTCCGGGAGCGCCATCGGCGACGCCGACCGGGGACGGGGAGGTCGTCCGCGCATCAGGCTCGACGCGACCGTCGAGGACGGCGTGGTCGTCGTCCGCGCCGACCCGCAACCGAACCCCGACAGCGACACCGACCGCGACGACCTCGTGGTCGAGTTCGTCGTCGACGACCGCGACGACGTGGACGACGCGGCCGTCGAGACCGACGGCTGGGAGCTCCGCGTCCCGCTTTCGGCGGTCGGCGACCGACTCCGCGTCCACGCGGTCGCCCTCGACGAGACGTACAGCGTCCCCGACACGGTGACCGTCGAGCGCGAGGCCGTCGCCGACGGCGGGTTCGCCGAGGCGGAGACCGACCCGGTACGGACCGACGTGACGAGCCACGCCGACGGCTCCGGCGCGGGGAGCGCGTCAGTCTCCCGCCCTAACGACCCGCCGCAGTGGTCTCGGGAGGTGACGCTCTACGAGATTTACGTCCGCGGCTACGCCTCGGACGACGAGGACGCCGACAACACCTTCGAGGCGCTCGAAAAACGCCTCGACTACCTCGAATCGCTCGGCATCGACTGCCTGTGGCTCACGCCCGTCCTCCAGAACGACCACGCGCCCCACGGCTACAACATCGTGGACTTCTACTCCATCGCGGAGGACCTCGGCACCCGCGAGGACTACGAGCGGTTCGTCGAGGCCGCCCACGACCGCGGCATGAAGGTGCTTTTCGACCTCGTGCTCAACCACTCCGCGCGGGACCACCCCTTCTTCGAGGACGCCTACAAGAACCCCGACTCCGAGTACTACGACTGGTACGAGTGGCGCGAAGACGGCGAGCCGGGAACGTACTTCGACTGGGAGTACATCGCCAACTTCGACCACCGGAACCTCGAAGTCCGGCGCTACCTGCTCGACGCGGTGGACATGTGGGCCGAGGTGGTCGACGGCTTTCGCTGCGACATGGCGTGGGCCGTCCCCGACACGTTCTGGCAGGAGATTCGGGACCGCGTGAAGGCGAAGGACCCCGAGTTCCTGCTTCTCGACGAGACCATCCCCTACATCGCCGACTTCCACGAGGGCATGTTCGACATGCACTTCGACACGACGCTGTACTTCACGCTTCGGCAGGTCGGCCGCGGCGACGAGCCCGCAGAACGAATCCTCGACGCCGTCGAACAGCGAACGCAGGTCGGCTTCCCCGACCACGCGGCGTTCATGCTCTACCTCGAAAACCACGACGAGACGCGCTACATCGTCGAGTGCGGCGAGGACGAGGCGCTGGCCGCCGCGGGCGCGCTGTTTACGCTCCCCGGCGTGCCGATGGTCTACGGCGGCCAGGAAATCGGCCAGCGCGGCCGCCGCGACGCCCTCGCGTGGGACCACGCCCGCGACGACATCCGCGAGCATTACGAGCGACTCATCGAGGTCCGCGACGAGACGCCCGCACTCCGGGACGGCGGGACGTTCCGCCGCATCGACTACGAGGCCGACACCGACCGCGCCATCGCCTTCGTTCGCGACCACGACGACGGCTCGTACCTCTGTGCGCTCAACTTCGCGCCCGGCGCGACCACGGTCGATGTCGGTGACCTCGCGGTCGACGCGACCGATATCGTCTCCGCCGACTCGGTCGCCGCCGAGGGCGGCATCCGCGTCGACGACGTGGTCGTCTGCCCGCTCGCCTGACGCCCGCTCGCCGCACTCCCCCCGCCCGCCGTGACTCCCCCCGCTCGCCGCAACTAACCCCGCTCGCGGTCGAACACGCCGACGAGATGGGGAAGCGTTCGCTGACGGACCGCCCCAGTCAGGGCGGCCCTCACCACCAGATTCATACGCCCCGAACACTTTTGGACGTATGTCCACCTCATAACGAGGTGTATTATCGGGTAATATCGATAATATTCTCCTTATCTAGTCCATTTCTCTAAACATTCGGTAGGTGTTTATGGCTCATTGTGGGCAGCACTTTTCTATGATAGCTCTGTGCGTTTCGCTACATGATGTCCAAACCAATGCAAGAAAATGGTAGAACTATGCACGGTTGTGCATGTTCTGCGGAGGATAGTGTATGGGACTCGTAAAGATGACCAAGTGGCGGACGCTGCTTCTCGCCACTATCGGGTTCAACTTCTCCTTCCTCATCTGGTTCTCGTTTGCACCCTTTACGGGACCGATGGCTGAGGAGTTCGGCCTTTCGCTGGCCGAAATCGGCATCCTCGCGAGCGCGGCAATCTGGCTCGCGCCCTTCGGCCGCATCCTCACCGGCTGGCTCTCAGACAAGTTCGGCGCGCCGGTGGTGTTCGCCATCGTCCTCGGCTACGTCGGGGTGTTCTCGATGGCGAGCGCCTTCGCCGAGAGCTACACCGTGTTCTTCGTCGAGCGCCTCATCGTCGCCACGGCGGGCATCACGTTCGTCATCGGTATCCAGCACGTCTCGGAGTGGTTCGAAGAGGAGAACCTCGGCATGGCCGAGGGCGTCTACGCCGGTATCGGGAACGCCGGAGCCGCCGGCGGCGCGCTCATCCTGCCCCGCGTGTTCGGGGCCGACTGGAGCGGCCCCCTGTTCCAGAGCAACTGGCGCGCGGCGTTCTTCTACACCGGCGTCGTCTCGATTCTGCTCGCAATCGCCTACTACGTCCTCGGCGAGGCGGCGTCGAGCAAGGAGCGCCGGCAGGCGACCGCCGACAACGCGACGCTCAAGCAGTGGGTCCACACCGCGACCCGGTACGGGACCGTCGCGCTCGCGCTCGCCTACGTCATGAGCTTCGGCCTCGAACTCTCGATGAACGGCTGGCTCGCCACCTACTACCGCGAGGCGTTCAACACGAACAACCTCGTTCTCGCGAGCACGTTCGCGGCCACGTTCTCCATCGCGGCCGGCCTGCTCCGGCCTATCGGCGGCTACGTCAGCGACGTGCTGGCGCGCAAGGAGATGGACATCCTGCCCGTGTTCGAGGGTCGCTACCGCGAGCAGTGGACGTTCGTGGCGCTCTCGTTCATCGTCGTCTCCATGCTCGTGATGACGCTCGCCGGCCTCTCGGGGACCGTCCTCATCGCGGTGGCCGCCGGCTTCATGGTCGGCATGGCCTGCGCGTTCGCTGAGGGCGCTATCTTCGCGCAGGTTCCCGCGATGTTCCCCAACAGTTCCGGGGCCGTCGCGGGCGTCGTCGGCGGCGTCGGCACCATCGGCGGCATCACCTACCCGCTCGTCTACTCGTCGGTGCTCCTGCCGAACCTGCACGTCGGCTACGCGCTCGTCGCGGCGACGATGGTTCCCATCGTCCTCCTGAACGCGTGGGTCTACCGCCCGCACATCGCGAAGCGCGCGACCGTCGACGGCTTCCTCGGCTCGTCGGGCTCGACCGGCCCGGCCGACGACTGAGCGGCCGACCGCGACTGCGACGTTTCATTTTTTCGACCGACCGACTGCCCGCGAGCCGCCGGCTTTCGATGCTCGCCTCAGGCGACGCGCGCGTCGGTCTCGACCGAGACGCCGTCGAGGTAGTCGCCGTCGGGGCCGACCCACTCGCGCTCGCTCCCGCAGTCGGTGGTCAGCCGGCAGACGCGGGTCTCCGGCGGCCAGACGACGCGCACCTCGTCGCCGGAGCGCTCGACCGTCGCGGTCTGTCGGTACGTAACCGTCTCACCGAAGTCACCGATATAGGTCACTACGAGGTCGACCTCGCTCGCGCCCGGCGGAACCGACAGCCGTTCTGGACCGGCAGCCAGGGGTCGATTCGTCACGGCCACGCCCGCCGACGAAACCGACCACTCGACGGTCAGGTTCTCGGCCGTCGTCGCGTCGTAGCGGGCGTAGCCCTCGTCGGTCTCGACGCGGACCGACGCCGTGTTCGTCCCCTCGGGCGCGCCGAGTGTCGTCGTCGCGTCGACCCGCTCGCCAGCGAGCACGTCGAGTCGGGTCAGTTCGGGTTCGACGGGGTCAACAGCTCCGGTCCACGTCCCCCGATAGGTGAAGCGATACGGCGTCCGGTTCGTCGTGTCGAGGACCGCGAAGTCCCGTTCGGCCCCGCCGTCGATGGCGTACATCACCGGGCCGTCGAAGCCGGGGTCGTTGCGGAGCGCTTGGAAGGGATGGGCCGACCAGTCGCCGTACGGGTCGGGGTGGAAGACGAGCGCCTTCGTCTCGTTGCCCGCCGCGGCCGAGCCACCGCCGATGCCGAGACCGTCGTCACCGCCCCCGAGACCGCCGGCGTCGACGCCCGGCACGGACGGGGTCAGCGGCGGCTGTTCGAAGCCGGCGTCGAGGAGCGGTTCGTAGGTCGCCGCGAGGTTCTCCGTTCGGAGCCGGTTTTCGTCGTAGGGGTCTTCGACCGCGCCGACCGTCACGCCGCCCGCGAACAGCGCCGACACGAGAAGCACCGAGAAGACGACGCCGCGGGCCTCCGAAGCCGAAAAGCGACGGTGGGCCAGCCGACGGAGGAGGCGAGCGCCGGCGACGACGCCGGCCGCGCCGAACACCGCGAGCGGGACGAGCGCGTCGAAGTGGTAAAACGGGCCGAGGAGGTCGATGAGGCCGTTTCGGAGGCCGTTGTGCGTTCCCCAGAAGGCGGCGTTGCCGAGGAACACCGAGGCGAACACGCCCGCGACGACGCAGGCGAGGGCGTCGTCGGAGAGTTCGGTGAACGCGCGGTCGCGGCCGCCGAGTCCGTGGTGTCGGCGTCTCGCGCTCCCGCGGAGGTTCCGGCCGGTCTTGTGATTCCACCAGCGGCGGGCGGTGACGCCGAGGCCGACCACCGCGGCGACGGTGCCGAGCCAGCCCATCGGCCCCCACTGCGTCACGAGCAGGTCGAGCGCCTCGGCGGCGGTCTCGACGCCCATCGCGGGCGTGTAGACGACTTCGTAGCCGAGGATTGCCCGCTCTCCGAAGCCGATGCCGTCCCGCGGGGCGAAGGCGATGTAGGGGAACGTGAGCGGGTCGCCCGTCACGACGGCGTTGTAGGCGAGCGTCAGGCCGACGAACGCGAGGCCGGGGAGCGCGATGGCGGCGTACCGACGGAGGACGACCCAGCCGGTCCCCGCGCGGCGGGCGGTCGCCAGCGCCCACAGCGAGTGGGCGATGAAGGGCAGCGCGAACAGGACGGCGGTGTAGGGGCGGGCGAAAAACGCCGCGCCGACGAGCGCGCCGGCGACGACGGCGTAGCCCGAGGAGTCGCGGCGGGCGGCCCGGACGTAGCAGACGGCGAAGCCGAGGTTGAGCATCGTCGTCGGCGCGTACGCGAGGAACGTCGACGACGTGAGTAGAAACAGCGGCGAGAGGCCGAGCAGGCCCGCCGCGACGACGCCGGTCGTCCGGTCGAACGTGTCGGCCGCGAGCGTGTAGACCAGCGCGGCGGATATCGCGGCGATAGCGCCCAACACGAGGTTCGGAAGCCCGACCGCGAGGCCGACCGCGAACAGCGCCGGCACCGCCGGCGAGTACTTCGAGTAGAGCTGGACGCCGCCGGGGGCGCTCGGCGTCTCCTGTACCACGAAGAACCACGGCCTGACGGCTTCGGTCAGTTCCCCGGGATAGAGAAACAGCTTGCCTTCGAGGAGCATCGCGGCCTGCGTGAGGTAGACGCCCTCGTCGTCGTTGACGGTGTGGTACGGAAAGAGGTCGACCGCGAGCCACGTCACGACGAGCCCGACCAGAAGCGAGACACAGAGCGCTGCGAGTCGCCGCTGCGTCCGGGTTCGGTCGATGTCGATAGTGACGTCGAAGTCGAACGCGAGCCCCCGGACTGCGGCTCGCACGCGTTCGCCAAGCGGGAGGGAGCTGCCCGTGTTCGAGTCTCGCCGGCCCATCCTCAGTCCGAGTAGCGGCCGCTCTCGGGGCGCTGTTCGCGCGGGAACCACGCGAGTTCGTGGCCGGCGTCGAGCGTCACCTCGACGCAGCCGTCGGTCGGGACGGTCTCGTCGTGGTTGTGCATACACAGCAGGGTGTCGCCGCCGTGGAGTTCGACCTCGTAGAGGATTGTCGGCCCGAGGTAGCGCTTGCCGACGACTTTGCCGTGGCCGTCGCCGCCGCCGTCGCAGGGATGGGCCGACACGTCGTCGGGGCGGACGAGGATGTCGATGTCCGTGTCGTCGTACTCGGGCGCGAGGCCGTGAATCTGGTCGCGGCCGACCGTCCCCAGTTCGGTCTCGACCGCGTCGCCCGCGATGCGTCCCGGCAGGAACCCGGCGTAGCCGAGGAAGCCGGCGACGAAGCGCGATTCGGGATGTTGGAACACCTGTTCCGGTTCGCCCACCTGTTCGAGGTCGCCGTCGTTCATCACGGCCACGCGGTCGGAGATGGACATCGCCTCCTCCTGGTCGTGGGTGACGGAGACGGCCGTCACGCCGGCCTCCTTGAGGATGCGGCGGACCTCCTCGCGCATCTGGACGCGGAGGTCCACGTCGAGGTTCGAGAACGGCTCGTCGAGGAGCAGAATAGCCGGCTCCGGCGCGAGCGAGCGGGCGAGGGCGACCCGCTGTTGCTGGCCGCCGGAGAGCTCGTCGGGGTAGCTGTCGCCTTGGGTCTCCAGTCCCACGAGGTCGAGGAGGTCGGCCACGCGCTCGTCGCGCTCGGACTCACTGCGGTCCTTCAGGCCGAACGCGATGTTCTCGGCCGCGGTGAGGTGCGGGAACAGCGCGAACTCCTGGAAGACGACGCCGACGCCGCGCTCTTCGGGCGCGCGGAAGGTGTCGCCGCCGGAGACGACGTTTCCGTTCAGTCGGACCTCGCCCCCGTCGGGGCGGTCGAGGCCGGCGATGAGCCGGAGCGTCGTCGTCTTCCCGCAGCCCGACGGCCCGAGCAGCGTGAGAATCTCGCCCTCCTCGACGCTGAGCGAGAGGTCGTCGATGACCGACTCGGTGCCGTAGGACTTCGAGACGCCGTCGAGTTCGAGGACGCCGCCGGCGTCCGCGTCGTCGGTCTCGGGGTCGGTGGCTTTCGCGCGGTTCGAGCGGTCGGTGGTCGAGAGTGTGCTATTTGACATCGTATCCCTCTTGCGTGATGATAACGAGCATCGAGAGCCCGGAGACGAAAAGCAGGATGAACGCGGGCACGACGGCCTGACCGAAGTAGCCCTGCTCGTAGGCCGTCCAGATGTGGGTCACGAGCGTGCTGAACCCCGAGGGGCGAAGCAGGAGCGTCGCGGGCAGTTCCTTCATCGTGGTCAGGAAGACGAGCGCCGCGCCGCCGAACAGGCCGGGCGCGACGAGCGGGAGCGTGACGTGACGGAACGCCCCCGACGGGGTCTCGCCGAGCGTCCGCGCCGCCTCCGGGAGCGCGGGGTCGACCCGGAGGAACGACGCCCGGAGCGACCCGATGGCCTGCGGGAGAAAGCGGATAACGTACGCGAACACGAGGAGATAGAGCGTTTGGTAGATGGGCGTCGCGTACGAACTGCCGAAGAAGACGAGCGCCAGCCCGAGAACGACGCCCGGCACCGCGTAGCCGACGTAGGTCGCGCGCTCGAAGACGGAACTCAGCCGCGAGGGGTGCCGGGCGGCGAGGTAGGCGACGGGGAGGCCGGCGAGCGTCGCCGCGCCAGCGGTCGCGGCCGCGACGAGGACCGAGTTAAGCGCGTACTCCGGCTGGAACGCGAGCGACCCGCTCGTCGCGGCGACGCCCTGCGCGAGCCACGTAAAGAGGATGCCGAGCGGGACGAGGAGCCCGACGGTGGCGACGAGCGCCGCGAAGCCCAGCGCCGGGTACTTCCATCGGCCGAGGGGCATCGGGGCTCCCGAGCGCCCGCCGGTCGTCGTGCGCTCGTCGCCCCGAATCTTCGATTCGAGGGTCAAGATGAGGAGCGTCACGGCGACCAGTTGGAGCGACAGGAGCGTCGCGGTGTCGCGGCCGAACGTCCCGAACTCGACGTAGATGACGCGGGTGAAGGCGTCGAACCGCATGATGGCCGGCGTGCCGAAGTCCGAGAGGACGTACAGCGCCGCCAAGAGCGAGCCGGCGGCGACCGCCGGGCGAATCTGGGGGACGGTCACCCGTTTGAACGCCTCCCAGCGGCTGTGGTTCAGGGTCCGCGCGGCGTCGATGAGCGTGGTGTCCATCGACTTCAGCGCGGCCCGGGTGGTGATGAACACGTACGGGTACGTGTAGAGCGTCAGCACCAAAACGGCACCGGGTAGCCCGTAAATCTCCGGGAGCGACTCGATACCGAGGGGAGCTAACAGTCGCTGAAACGCGCCCTGCGGGCCGAACGCCGAGACGAACGCGAACGCGCCGATGTAGCTCGGAATGACGAGCGGGAGCGAGACGACGACGGTCCAAAAGCGTCTGAACGGCAGGTCGGTCCGGACGGTAAGATACGCCAGCGGGACGCCCAGACCAATACACGCGGCGGTGACGAGCGTGACGAGGACGGCGCTGTTCAGGAACACCTCGACGGTCGCCGGCCGGGTGACGAGCGCCACCGCCTCGGCGAACCCCACGTCGAGCGCGGTCCTGACGAGCCACAACAGCGGGACGACGACGGCGGCGGCGACGGCCCCGCTCGCGACGGTCAGGCCGAGCGGTTGCTCGTCGTCTCCCCCACCGGTCCCCGTCTGCTGTTCGGTCGCCATGAGTGAGCTACCTCAGAGAACGCCCACCTCACGCAAGAGTTCCACGGTTCCTTCGAGGTCCGAAAGCTGCGTCAGGTCGAGACCCTCGGGCGGGCTGAGTTCGTCGATGCTCGGCAGTTCGCCGATGGGGTCGACGCCCGAGACCAGCGGGTACTCGAAGGTGGTCCGCGCGAAGTAGTCCTGCGCCTCGGCCGAAAGCAGGTGGCGGACGAAGTTGCTGGCCAACTCGGTGTCGTCGGCGGTGTCGAGGACGAGCGCGCCCGCGACGTTGAAAATCGAGCCGGCGTCGCCCGCGGTGAACGCGGTCGAAAGCGGCGCGTTCGGCCGCCCCGCGAGGATGCGCTGGATGTAGTAGTGGTTGGCGAAGCCCGCGTTGATTTCGCCGTCCGCGACGGCCTGCGAGACGAGGAACTCGTTGTTGTACTCCGTGACGCCGAGGTCCTGCATCCCCTGGAGCCACTCTCTCGTGGCGTCCTCGCCTTCGAGGACGCGCATCGCCGTGATGAACGCCTGGAACGAGGAGTACGTCGGTGCCCAGCCGATGTTGTCGCGGAACGCCTCCGTGTCCGGGAAGGCCATGATGTCGTCGGGGATGCCCGACTCGTCGAACTGGTCGGTGTTGAACGGGACGGTCCGGGCGCGACCGGAGGTCCCGGTCCACTGGCCGTCGGGGTCGTGGAACTCGTCGCGGACGAGGTCGAGCACCTCGCTCGGGAGGTCCTGCGTGCGACCGGCGTCCTTCAGCGCGCCGAGCGAGCCGGCGTTGACCGAGAAGAACACGTCCGCGGGGCTGTTCTGCCCCTCGGTCTGAATCTGGTTGACCAGTTCGGCCGCCGAGTTGTACCGCGGCCGGATGGTGAAGTCGTCGTAGTACTCCTCGAAGAAGGTGATAAGCTCACCGACGAGCGCCTGCCCGCGCCCGGAGTAGAGCGTGAGTTCGCCCGACAGGTCCGGCATCTCCGTGACGGACACGCCGCCGGTGATGTCGCGGTCACCGAACGGCGAGCGCCCGGACCCAATCTGCCCGACCGACTCGTTCGTACTGGATTCGGTCGTCGTTTCCGTCTCCTCGTCGCTTCCGCCGGTACACCCGGCGAGTGCGCCGACCCCGAGGGCCGCCGTCGTCGCGATGAACCGCCGACGACTGTGGCCGCGAGGCTCTCGGTCTCGTTCGTGCATATGTGAATTTAGGTCTCCCTAAACCATTTATACCTACCGATTCGTCGGGCGAAGCGGCCGAATCGCGGGCCACGGGTCAGATTTCTCCCGCGGCGGCGCGGGGTGGCGTTCGCCGTCGCTCACTCAGTCGTCGGCCGGCGCGGCGGCCCGCGGTGCGGCGAGCGCGTCGAGGCAGTCCAGCCAGTCGCGCATGTGCTCGCCGACGTAATTAAAGAAGTCGCCGTTGCGGTAGTCGGACCAGTCGCCGTCGGCGAGGGCGTCGGCCATCGCCTCGAAGACGCCGGCGTAGCTGTCGGCATCCCCGCCGACCGCGTCGACGACTCCCCAGAGGTGCTCGTTGAGTTCGAGACCCGGTACCTCGTTGTTGAGGTCGTCGAACGTCGGCCGTGCGGCCTTGTTGTGCTCGCACAGCGGGTAGCCCGTCACGATGTCTTTCCCGAGCACGTCGGCGGCGCGCTTGAGGAACACGCCCGACCAGATGTCGTCGAATCGGCCGACCTCCCACTCGTTGTCGTCCATCGGGAGCTGGTAGAACGCCGGGATGACCTCGCGCTCGAACGCGAGATTCATCGAGCAGACGGTGAGGTACTGCCCCGGTTCGGCGACGAAGTCGCCGTCGAAGTCGTCGAAGTCCGTCCGAGTCTGGGCCTGCCCTTCGAGGTCGCCGTCCATCAGGATACGGACCGCGTCGAGGTCGGGAACGTTCGTCCACAGCCCCTGCGAGGCCACCACGTCGCGGAGTTCGCGCGTCCCGGTCTCGACCGTCTCGTCCATCGCGGAGTAGGGATAGCCGCGGGGGTACAGCCCGTGTTCGTCGGCGTTCTGGTAGAGGACGTTCACCCAACGCTCGTCGCTCGACACCGACTCCACCTCGTCGGTGCGGTCGAGGTTCGCCATGTGGCGACCGAAGAAGTCCCACTCGTCGTGCGGGAGCGTGTCGTCGTCGATGAAGACGCCGTAGTCGAACTCGGAGTGCGCCCACATGTAGAGCAGGCCGAAGCTCGTCTGGGCGTGGCTCGCCGCCGGAACGAGATGCGAGTACTCCGAGATGTCGTGGTCGTCGTACCACTCCTCGCGGGCCGCCCCGTCGAAAACCGCGCCCGAAACCCCCTCGTCGTCCAGCATCGACGCCATCCCCTCGGTGTCGCAGAAGTCCTCGGTCACGAGGAGGACGAACAGCCGGTCGAGATCGAAACCGTGTGCCCGCGCGTTGTCGAAGTACGCCCGCATGCACTCGTACTCCCGGATAGTCGGGACGATAACACAGATATCCGCGTTCATTGCTCCTATGGATTTAGGCAACCCAAAAATAGCTGTTGGTTCGAAATAGCGGCCCTGAAATGCCGATATAGTGATAATTAATCCGTCGGGCCGTCGAGGGCGGGCGATTCACGCCCGACCGTCCGCTTCAGTCCCGCGTCCCCGTCAGCGACTCCAACAGCAGGACCGCCTCGGCTTTCGCCAGCGGGTCGTTCGCGTTCCCGCACTGCGGCGACTGCACGCAGGAGGGACAGCCGTCCTCGCAGTCGCAGTCCGAAATCAACTCGGCCGTCTGGCGCATCAGTCCCTCGACGATGTCGTAGCCGGCGCGCGTGATGCCGACCCCGCCGGGGTGGCCGTCGTAGATGAAGATGGTCGACTGGTCGGTGTGGGCGTGATACGGCGTCGAGAGCCCGCCGATATCGCCGCGGTCACAGAGCAGCCGGAGCGGAAACAGCGAAATCATCCCGTGTTCCGCGGCGTGGATGCCGCCGTTGAAGCCGTAGTCGCGGCCCTCCGCGCGGTCGCTCGATAGCTCGCGCATCTCCGATTCCACGTCGCCGGGCACGGTGAAATACAGCGCCTTCGTCCGCAGGCTCGTCTCCGGGAGGTCGAGCGGTTGCTGGCCGATGGTCGTCCCGCGCTTCGGGTCGCGGCGCTCGAACCCCGTTATCTGCTTTCGCATCGTCACCTCCGCGAACCGGACCTCCACGTCGGACCGCGCCGACAGCGGTTTCGACAGGATGTCCCGCTCGACCGTGATGTGTTTGTCGTGGAGGACGCGGGTGTAGTAGTCCGCCCACGTCGGCTGGAGGCGGGCCACGTCGCGGTCCAAATCCAACTCCGCGACCTCGTACGTCTGGCCCTGATGGTGGTAGACCGCGCCCGGGTGGGCGTCCCGAAGCGCGTCGTCGAACGCCAGCGTGGCGATGGTCTCGTCGTTCCGCGAGTCCATCAGTTGCACCTCGCGGTCGGTGATGGTTCGGAGGCTCATCGCGTGCTGCGGGCTCTCGCCCCCGTCGTGGGTCCACCGGAGGCCGTCGTCGGTCTCCCGACGCGCCAGCGTCCCGTCGGCTTCGAGGTCGGAGACGATACCGGGGAACGACGCGCCGAACTTCGATTCGTCTTCCGTCGAGAGCCAGTTCTCCGCGGCGGCGCAGGCGACGTGTGACGGGAGGAGATGGTCGTTTTCCGGGTCGGAGACGGCGCGTTCGGGGTCGCCGTCGAAGAACTCGGCGGGGTGGTGCATCAGGTACTGGTCGAGTTGGTCCTCGCCGCCGACGAGGACGACCAAGGCGGGTCTGTCGCCGCGGCCCGCCCGTCCGGCCTGTTGCCACGCGGACATCCGCGTGCCGGGGTAGCCGTCGATGAGCACCACGTCGAGGCCGCCCACGTCGACGCCGAGTTCGAGCGCGTTGGTGCTCCAGACGCCCGCGATGTCGCCGTCGTGGAGGCCGGCCTCTATCTCCCGTCGCCGGTCGTGGGTCAGCGAGGCCTGATACGCCGCCACCTCGCCTGCGAGCGCGTGTTCGCCGCGGCTTCTGAGGTCGCTCGCGCTCTCGGAGGCGTACCGCTCGGCGGCCTGTCGGGCGCGGGTGAACGCCAGCGTCTGGTGACCGCGCGCGACGAGGTCGACAAAGAGGTTCTTGGTCTCGACGTGGCCCGAACGCCGCCGTCCCGACCCGCCGGCGTCGGGGTTGTCGTACTCCGGTGGGTTCCAGAGGAGCCAGTTGGTCTCGCCGGTCCCGCTCGTGTCCTTGTCCACGAGCGCAAAGGAGTCCGCCCGCTCGCCGGTGATGCGCGCGGCGTGTTCCACGGGGTTGCCGATGGTGGCCGAACAGCAGACGAACTGCGGGTCGGCCCCGAACCGCTCGCAGACGCGCTTGAGCCGCCGGAGGAGCAGGGCGACGTGGCTGCCGAACACCCCGCGATAGCCGTGGACTTCGTCGATGACGACCGTCTCCAGCGAGGAGAAGAACCACTCCCACAGCCGGTGGGCGTGCGGGAGCAGCGCGTAGTGAACCATGTCGGGGTTCGAAAGCAGGACCGTCGGCATCCGCTTTCTCACCTCGCGCTTCTCGGATTTCGACAGCCGGCCGGTGTACTGGTCGACCGAGACGCGACTGCCGAAGCCGAGGCCCCGGGCGAGCTCCGACAGCGTGTCGAGTTGGTCGGCGACGAGCGCGTTCTGCGGGCCGAGATAGAGCGTCCGCCCGCCGTGGTCCATCGCCCGCTCGAACGCCGGCACGGTGTACGCGAGGCTCTTGCCGCTCGCGGTCCGCGTCGCCAACACGACGTTGTCCCCGTCGCGGACCGCCTCGACCGCCTCGGCCTGATGCCGGTAGAGTCGGTCGATGCCGCGGTCTTCGAGCGCCGACGCCAACCGCGGTTCGAGGTCCACGCCGGCGAACGCCGGCTCGCGCGCCTCGAACCGGCGGTGGGACCGAATCTGCCCCTCGTAGTACGGTCTGGTCCGAAGCCACTCGATGAGGTCGTCCACACGTCTACTGCGGACGTGGTCGCCCTAACGCTGTCGCAGGCCGTAACTGATAGCACACGCCACGCCCGCCGCGCCGTTTTTGTTCTTCGCGTCCCGACGAAAGGTATGAACGAGTCCGCGGATGCCGTGCTCATCTACGACGGCGAGTGCGCCTACTGTTCCGTCGCCGCGTCGGCGCTGAAGCGCCTCGACGAAGTGGAAGCTATCTCGTGGTACGACGACGCGGCGCAGGCGTTTCTCGACGCCCAGTTCGCGGACGTGCCGTTCGCCATGGTCCTCGTCGACCGCCGGGAGGACCGCGTCTACGCCGGCCGCGCCGCCGCCAAAGAACTCACCGACCGGGCCGGGATGCCCGGCCTTCTCGGCAGTCTCGTCCGCGACAACTACGACAGAATCGCCAAGGTCGTCGGCGTCGCCAGCGGCCGCGGCCGCGACCCCGACGACGTCCACAGCGTCTCCGACCTCGAACCCGACGCAGCCGACCTGTTTGCGCCCCTCCTCGATAACGCCGAGCCACGACCCGCCGAACTTTCGTAGTCGGGGCGACGTTCGTCACTCGATGAGCGACCCGCGGAAGCCGACCGACGAGAATCCGACAGTCCACTCGCTCGACCCCGCGGTCCTCGGCACCGACGACGACCCGCTGGCGCTCGGCTCTCGGTCGCCCGTCGGAACCTACGCGCTCGTTTTCGACGCGCCCGAGGCGACCGTCGAGGTCGGCGCGCTGGGCGAACACCGCTTTTCGGCCGGTGCGTACGTCTACGTCGGGAGCGCGTTCGGAACCGGCGGCTTACGCCGCGTCCGCCGCCACCGGCGCGTCGCGGCCGGCGACCACGACGCTCGCCACTGGCACGTCGACTACCTCGGCGGCCATCCGGCCGTCGACCTCGCGCGCGTCGTCTGCGTCACCGACCGCGATGTGGAGTGTTCGGTCGCGACCGAACTCGCGTCGTCGCTCGGGTCGACCCCAATCGACGGCTTCGGCTCGTCGGACTGTTCGTGCGACGCGCACCTCGCGCGCGGCGACTCGGTCGAGACGGTGACGCCGCTCGTCGAAGCAGCGTTTCGAAGCAAAATGTGAAGGGGAATGTCTTCCCCTTCTAATGTCCGAACCGGACCGGGCACCCCGGTTCGAACGTTAAGCCGGTTGTCAGAGGCACCCCGGCATACCTCCATACTCCGGCTACACGCTTTACTTCACCCATCGCATCACTCACTCAGTCCGTGATTTCGAGTATAAAAATAATTCGTTTATTTATATGTAGACGGCGGGGTCTCCTGTGACTTAAGTAGTGACACGTTCATGCAGTTCGACATGGTTCGGTCCGAGGTCGCCGGGGTGTTCGACGTGCTCGCGTCGCGGGCCGACGTGCTCGAGGCCGTCGTTCGACAGTCTCGAACGACCGCAGAACTCGCGAGCGACCTCCCGGTGTCGCGGTCGACCGTCGACCGCGGCCTCCGCGAGCTAGAGCGCGCGGGCTTCGTCGAGACGCGCGACGCCGTCCACTACTCGACGCTCGCCGGCCGCATGGCGCTCGAAACGTACTCGCAGTTCGTCGAGTGCTTGGACGACATCGACGCCGCCGCCGCGGTGCTCGACGCGCTCGATTCGGACGCGCCGCTCGCGCCGGTGTTCCTCGACGGCTGTGAGGTCGTCCCCGTCGCCGACGGCGGCTCCGGACGCGCGCTCTCGAAGCTCACGTCCCTCGTCGAGGAGGCGGAATCGGTCCGCGGGTGCGTCCGGGGAGCGCTCCCCTCGCAGGTCGACGCCTACTATCGGGCCGTCGTCAACGACGGCACGCCGGTCGACATCGTCGCCACCGACGACGTGGTCCAACGCCTCGTCACCGCCTATCGACCGCAGCTCGCCGAGGCGTGGTCGGTTGACTCTTTTTCCCTTCGGTCGACCGCGGCGCTTCCGTACAGCCTCGTCGTTTCGGACCTCCCGGATGGCCCCGTCGCGTTCCTGGTCGCGTACTCCGAGCGAGGTCTCGCGGGCGTCATCTACAACGACTCGCGGCCGGCGGTGTCGTGGGCCAGCCGGCGCATCGAAGACTGGCGGTCGGACGCCTCGCCGCTCCCCCGGCCGCCGGGCGACGAACCCTGACGACCCGCCGCCGGCAGCCGATGTTCCCGAGACCCCAACGACTTACGGGGGCGGCCGCGAAGGGGTCCCAATGACGACGACGTTTCCCGGAATCCCCTATCTGGAGTGGATTGTCGACCGGGTGGACGAGGCCACCCACGACCTCGCGACGAGCGACCTCGGCTCCTCCCGGCGCGGTGACGACCTCGTCCCGCCGGTTCTCGCCGGTCGCTCAGACCCCGAAGACGCGACGCTCAGCGGTCAGCTCGCGGCGCGCTACGGCGTCTCCGAGTCGTCGGTCCTCGTCACCGCGGGCGCGACGAACGCGAACTTCCTCGCCGCCTGCGCGCTTCTCGAACTTGCGTCCGGCGACGACGAAGACGGCGACGGCGGCGACGACTCCGACGCCTCGCGCCCGCAGGTACTCGTGGAAAAGCCCGGCTACCAGCCGCTCGTGGCCACGTCGGAGGCGCTCGGCGCGCGCGTCGACCGTTTCGTCCGGCCGCCGGAGTACGACTACGAACTCGAACCGCACCGCCTCGACGGGGCATCGACCGACGACTTCGCCTACGCCATCGTCACTAACCGCCACAACCCCTCGGGAAAACTCACGCCGCGCGCCGAACTCGCAGAGGTCGCGTCGGCCGCGGCCGACGCCGGCGGCTACCTCCTCGTCGACGAGGTGTACGCGCCCTTCGTCGACCCCGCCGCCGACGGTCCCTTCGGCGGCACCACGGCGTCCGGCCTCGACAACACCGTCGTCACCGGGTCGCTGACGAAGTTCTACGGCCTCGGCGGCCTCCGCGTCGGCTGGATTATCGGCCCCGAGGAGGTCGTCGAGCGCGCCCGCTCGGCGTCGATGTACCTGCCCGCGGTCGCCGAGCCGAGCACCAAACTCGCCCGGCGCGCGCTCCACCACGGCGACGAGATAGAGGCCGCCGCCCGCGAACACCTCTCGGCGAATCACGACCTGCTGGCGACGTTCGTCGCTGACCGCGACGAACTCGACGGGCGCATCCACGCCGGCGGGACGTTCGCCTTCCTCGACCACGCCTCGGCCGACGGCGACGCGGTCGTCGACGCCGCGTGGGACCGCGGCGTCCTCGTCGTTCCCGGCCGATTTTTCGACGCGCCGGAGTCGTTCCGCATCTCGCTGGGCGGCGACCCCGAGGCGATGGAAACCGGCCTCGAAGCCTTCGGCGACGCGCTCGACGACCTCGACGAGTAGCCCGCCGCACCCACCGACCACTGACTCACCGGTTTCGCTTCCTCGCTTCGCGTCCGCCTACTGTTCGGTCTTCTCGATGAGCGGGTGTTGGAGGTAGTCGTTGACCTCCACGTCAGCGAGCGACCGGAGGCCCCCGACGCGAGCCATCCGGCGCAGGCCCAACTCGTCGACCTCCTCCGGCGAGACCGTGAGCACGTGCGCGAGCATCCGGTCGATATCGAGTCGCTTCGCGGCCATCGCCCGGTGGTGACCGTCGACGAGCAGCGTCTCGGGGCCGTGCGAGACGACGATGAGCGGCTCCGCGAGGCCGTTCTGGAGTTCGTACTTCCGCCCTTCGAGTTCGTCGCCGTACACCTCCCGCTGGGTCGGAATCAGCGAGCCCACTTCGACTTCCCGCTCGCCGACGCCGATGGACGTGTCGTGGGTCCGTTCGAGCATCTCGCGGGTGCTCTGGACCTTCGAGGGCGTCGTCCGCTCGATTTGGCTCCGCACCGCGTCGCCGTTCGAAAACAGGCCGAGCAACACTCGGTCGTCGTCGACGACGGGCAGGAACTGGTGGCCGGTGCGGAAGATGACGCGCGCGGCGTTCTTCACCGTCATCTCCGGGCGGACGACCACGAGGTCGCGGCTCATCACCGACTCGACCCGCACGTCGCCGTTGACTTCCAAGAGGTCTATCGCGCCGACGAACCCGAGGAGGTGGTCTTCGTCGTCGACGACCGGGAGGCCGCCGTACTGCGGGCCGGCTTTGAGTCGGTCGACCACGTCCGTGACCCACGCGTCGGGCCCGACCGTCTCCACGCCGGTCGTCATGTACGCGTCGACGCGCACGTCGTCGAGTTCCATCGGTGTCATGGCATTCCTCGCATCTCGGTCGTCCCGCGGTTGGCCGCCGAGCGCCCTAAACGTATCTGCGACGAAAAACGAGGGAAGACTGCGACCCGTGTCGCGTCCGAGTCGGGCTCCGCAGTGCCGCGCCGTCGGAGCGTCGCCGTCGCGTCGCTTACGCGTCGATGGCGCGCGCGAGCATCTCGACGGGGTGCGGCGGGTCGTCGGTCGCGCCGTCCATGTCTTCGAGTTGCGTCCGGCAGGACGCGCCGGGGGCGACGACCACGTCGCCGGGGCTCTCGGCCACTTGGCCTTCGAGGATGTTCCCGATGGCCTTCGACATGGAGTAGTGCTCGGCCTCGTAGCCGAACGACCCGGACATCCCGCAGCACGTCGAGTCCAGCGGGTCCACCTCGAAGCCGGCGCGGCGGAGGACGCCCACCGCGTGGTGGTCCTTCTTCGTGGACTTCTGGTGGCAGTGGCCGTGGTACGTCAGGGAGTCGTCCTGCGGGCGGAACGACAGCGACTCGTCCAGCCGGAACGCGTCGACGTACTCCATGACGCCGTAGGCGTTGGCCGAAACGGCCTCCACGTCGTCGCCGGAGAGCAAGTCGAGGTAGTCCGACTGGAACATCACCGCGTCGGAGGGCTCACAGAGGACGATGTCCCACCCCTCCTCGACGTAGGGCGCGAGCACCTCGACGTTCTGCTCGGCGTCGGCGCGGGCCTTGTCGAGAAAGCCCTTCGAGTGCGGCGGCCGGCCGGAGCCGGCGACGCCCTCCGGAATCCGGACGTGGACGTTCGCGGCCTCAAGCGCCTTCACGGCTGCCTTGCCGACCTCGGGGTGGTTGTAGTTCGTGTAGGTGTCGGGGAACAACAGCGCCTTGCGGTCGGCCTCCGCCTCCGGGACGCCGGCCCCGCCGCGGCTCTCGAACCAGTCCACGAAGCTCGTCGAGTGGAACGTCGGGAGCGTGCGCTCCTTGGCGATGCCGACGGTCTTCTCCATGAGCGTCCGCGCGCCCGGCACCTTCGTCGCCGCGTTGGCGAGCGGGGCGAACGCCGACCCGAGTTTGGACAGCGAGTCGATGTTGGCGAACAGTTTGTCGCGGAGGCTGGAGCCGTTGCGCTGGTGGTACTCGTGGACGACCTCGGCTTTCATCTTCGCCATGTCGACCTCGCTGGGGCAGTCCTTCGAACAGCCCTTACAGCCGACACAGAGGTCGAGCACCTCGTCGACGAACTCGTCGGTGAACATCTCGTCTTCGGGGAGGCCGCCGCTCATCGCCTGCCGGAGCATGTTGGCGCGTCCGCGGGTCGCCTGAATCTCCTCTTCGGCGGCGCGGAACGTCGGGCACATGACGCCGCCGACCGTGGACTGCTGGCCGCGACAGCCGGCACAGCCGTGACAGAGTTCGACCATGCCCTCGAACCCGTTGTCGTTGTCCCAGTTCAGCGCCGGCTCGAAGCCGGCGTCGAACTCGTAGTCGGGCGAAAACCGGAGGTTCTCGGTCATGTCGTAATCGCCGCAGATGTTCCCCGGATTCAGGAGCCAGTCGGGGTCGAACGCGGTCTTGAGGTCGCGGAAGACGTTCCAGAGGCGGTCGCCGTACAGTTTGCGGTTCCACTGGGTCCGCGCGCGGCCGTCGCCGTGTTCGCCCGAGACGGAGCCGCCGTACTTGACGACTAGGTCCGTCACCTCGTCGGCGATGGCCTCGAACGTCTCGACGCCCTCGGCGGTCTTCGTGTTGACGAGCGGGCGGATGTGCAGGACGCCCGGTCCGGCGTGGGCGTAGTACGACGCGAAGGTGTCGTGTTCGTCGAGGATGTCCTGGAAGTCAGAGACGTACGCCGGGAGGTTCTCGGCGGGGATGGCGGTGTCTTCGATGTACGCGATGTGTTTCTCGTCGGTCGTTCGACCGAGGAGAATCGGCAGCCCCGACTTGCGCATCTTCCAGAACTTCGCGCGGGTGTCGGCGTCGTGGGCCTCCATGAAGTCGGTCGCGCGGCGCTCGTTTTCGGTCACCGAGGCCGACCCCTCGTCGGGGGCGAACTCGGTCCCGTCGGGGTCGATGACGCGGTCTTCGATGAGGTTCGCCACCTTCTGTTTCCCCGCCTCGTCGGAGTCGGCGTAGAACTCCACGAGGAGCGTCGAGTCCGTGCCCTCGGGGAGCATCCCGACCACGTCCGCGAACTCGGCGGTGTCCCGCGCGAGGTCGAGCAGCACGTCGTCCATCACCTCGACGGCGGCGGGTTCGTGTTCGAGGATGGGGGCCACGTCGTGCATCGCGTCGATGACGTCGTCGTAGGTGAGAAGCGCCACCGACGCGGTGTTCGGAATCTCCTCCAGCGAGACGGTCGCCTTCGTCACGATGCCGAGGGTGCCCTCGCTCCCGGCGACGAGCCGACCGAGGTTGACGCGGCCGGCCTCCCAGCCCTCGTCGATGCCGGCGTCGTCGGGCGTGCGGCGCTCGCCGCGCATCTCGTCGACGAGCATGTCGAGGTTGTAGCCCGAGACGTTGCGCTTCAGGTCGGGGAAGCGCTCGGAAATCTCGTCGGCCTCCTCGTCGAGTATCCGCGCGACTTCGGCGTAGACGCGCGCTTCGAGGTCGCCGTCGGGGTCGCCGGCCTCGCGGAGTTCGTCGACGCTCACCTCGCCGAACGTCGTCACCGTCCCGTCCGCGAGGACGACTTCGAGCTCCTCGATGTAGTAGTCGGTCTTGCCGTACTTCAGCGAGTGCGAGCCGGTGGAGTTGTTGCCGATTGCGCCGCCGAGCGCGGAGCGGTCGCCCCACGCCGGGTCGGGCGCGAACTTCAGGCCGTGGGGGGCGAGCTCCTCGTTGAGTTCGCCGAGGCGGACGCCCGCTTCGGCCGTGGCCGTTCGCGCCTCGGGGTCGATTTCCTCGACGCCGCCCATGTGGCGGACGAGGTCGAGGACGACGGCCTCGTTGACGGTCTGGCCGGCGAGGCTCGTGCCGCCGCCGCGGGGGAGGACGGGAATCTCGCGGTCGGCGCAGTACTCCATCACCGCCGCCACGTCGGCCGTCGAGGTCGGCATGACGACGCCGATGGGGACTTGCTCGTACGCCGACGCGTCGGTCGCGTACAGCGTTCTCGTGTAGGTGTCGAAGCGCACGTCGCCCTCGACGAGGGATTCGAGGTCTTCGACCAGCCCCGGCCGCTCGACGTCGTCGCTGACGTAGTCGTAATCGCCAGCGAGCGCGGGGTCGGTGGCCGGTTCGTGCGTGTTGGATGCCATTGATTAGCTCTGTCGTATGTCGGTTTGCGTGAACGGATAAAGACACCCGGTGGCGGGCGTCAGTTCGGGTCGCGTGCGGGTGGTTTGCGAGTCGATTCGGGTCTGGCGGGGCCGGTTCTTCGAGGCCCCGGTCAGAACACGCCCGGGAACAGCACGTAGCTGAACAGGAGCGTGAGGACGCCGGTCGCGGTCCCGTAGTACAGAAGCGGGATGAGTTCGAGGCGGATGACGCGGCCCTCCTCGCCGACGAGGCCGACGACCGCGAGCGCGGCGACGACGTTGTGGACGGCGATGAGGTTGCCGATGGCCCCGCCGACCGCCTGCGCGCCCAGCATGACGGTCTTCGGCGTGCCGATTTGGTCGGCGACGCCGTACTGGAAGGTCCCGAACAGGATGTCCGAGACGGTGTTCGACCCCGCGAGGAACGCGCCGAACGCGCCCACGAAGGCGGCGAAGAACGGGTAGACGCCGCCCGCGATGCCGGCCATCCCCTCCGAGAGGACGATGAGCATGCTGTCGGTGCCCGTGGCGTTCCCCGACTGGAGCATGATTTGGACGGTCGCGACTGCGAACAACAGCGCGACGACCGCCGGGGTGACTTTCTCGACGGTCTCCGCCCACGTCGCTTTGACCTGTTTCGCGTCCATGTCGTGGAGGCCGATGGTGACGGCGTGGACCACGAGGAACACCGCGCCGGGCAGGTAGAGCAGTTGGAAGTCGCCGGCCAACTCCGTACCCCAGATGTCGGCGTACTCGAAGACGAGATTCGACGTGAGGAAGCTCGTCAGCGGGTCGAACACGCGGGTGACGACGAGGAGCGCCGCGACGAGGACGTACGGCGTCCACGCCTTCCACAGCGACATCTGCTGGACGGCTCCGCCGTCGGCGGCGACCGCGCCGCCGCGCTGGCTCGTCTCGCCGGGTTGGATGTCACCGACCCAGTGGTCGGGCCACTCGCTCTCCGGCGCGAAGTCCCACTCCTCGTCGGGGTGGAAGAAGCCGGCTTTGAGTGCGGAGACGGTGAGCAGCAGGCCGACCATCGCGCCGACGAGGCCGGGGAACACCGGGCCGAGGAAGTAGGCCGTCAGGAAGTACGGCACCGAGAAGGACGCCCACGCGAACAGCGTGAGGGGCAGCACTTCGAGCGCCGGCTTGATGGAGCGCTCCTCGCCGAAGAAGCGCGTCATCATGGCGACGCCGATGAAGGGGAGCACGATACCGACGACGACGTGGTTCATCGCCGCGAAGACGGCGATTTCGGAGACCCACTGTTCGACGCCCATGCCCTGCGCGTCGAGCGCGTTCGTGATGACCGGCACGTCGTCGAAGATGTCTATCATCCCGATGATGAGCGGCGTGCCGACCGCGCCGAAGGTGATGGCCATGAGGTTCCCCGTCAGCGCGACCACGACGGCCGCGAGCGGCGGGAAGCCGAGGCCCACGAGGAGCGGGCCGACGATGGCCGCGGGCGTGCCGAAGCCGGCGGCCGCCTCGATGAACGAGCCCATGAGGAACACGAGCAGGACGACCTGCACGCGGCGGTCCTCGCTGATGGAGGCGAAGCCGTTGTTGATGGCGTCGAACGCGCCCGTCTGCTTGAGCGTGTACAGGAGTAGAATCGCGCCGAAGACGATGTACAGGATGTTCGAGGCGGTGATGAAGCCGTTGATGGTCGAGGCGATAATCCACTGCGGCGTCATGCCCCAGCCGAGGACGCCGGCTCCGATTGCGACGACCCACGCGACGGGCATCGCCCGCGTCGCGGGCCAGTACCGCCCGACCATCAGATAGGCGATGGTGATGAGCGGGAGCAGTGCGATGAGCGCGTTCGTCGCGCTAACCATGCCGCACACCTCCGCAGTTCGTTCCAGCCTGTGCCGTTCCAGATTCGTGCCTGATGCGGTGCATCGTGGAATCCGCTACACAACTTTTGTGATATATATCTATCGTTCGTCGCTATTCGTGACATCTCGGTTGGTGTCGTCTTACCCGAAGTACACAACCCAGTACAGTCGTAGATACTGCGCCAAATACGCGATTAAACCCCGATTTTGGGTTTCACATGGTCTATCCTGTCGATTCGCGTTCGGAGCCGATTTTGGAAAATCGATTCTCGAAATAGCCGCCACATACGTATTTCACGGCTACAACACACGAATGAACTGGTGATTCACTCGTGTACAAAGGCTTATGCAGTCGTGTGAAAAGGAATTCTCATGGGCGATGAGTCTCGCGCGCGCTCTCGAAACGAGCACGGACAGTACGTGGGACGCATCTCGCTGGATGCCGTCTTGGAGGTGTTCGAGGCGCGCGACGACGCCGCTCGCCCCCTGACCGCCACCGACGTGATGGAGGCGCTCGACTGCTCGCGGCGTACCGCGCACAACAAACTGAACGAACTCGAAGCACGCGGCGACCTCGCGACCCGGAAAGTCGGCGCTCGGAGCCGGGTGTTCTGGATTCCGATGCCCGCCCGCGGGGAGCCGACTGCGGGGCGGGCCGCCGACTCGACTGACTCGGCTTCGACCGCCGAAACCGCGGCCACGGACGAGGCCGAGGCCGACGGTTCTGACGACCTCGACCACCCGCCCGCCGTCTCGTCGGCCATCGAGCGCGCCGACCTGCCGGGGAGCGGCCCGATGCTCGACGCTCGCCGCGAGGCGCTGTCGGCGGCGTACCAGTATCTCACCGATCACCCGGAGGCGAAGAAGGCGGATTTCCTGCGGGACGTGTACCACGACTACCCCGCCGGCTTCGAGTCCGCCGAGGGCTGGTGGAACGCGATTCAGCCGGCGCTCAAGCAACTGCCCGGCGTCGACCCGCCGGAAGAGCGCGGCCACATCTGGCACTTCCTCGGCGGGTAGTCCGGTTTTCGAACGCGACAGCCACCCTACGAATTTATACACCATCGGGCCACAATTCCGGCAAACGCATCGATGTCAAGCGATTCGCCGTCCGATAGTGTCGTTCCGGGGGGTCTCGTCTCGTGAGCGACGGTCGACCCGGTTCCGACGCCGACGGGTCCGCGCGGTCGGACGCGCTCGACGACTCGGACGAGTCTAACACGCACCCTTCGGAGTCCGCGCCTTCGACGGAACCGAGCGTCGCCGGCGGCGACGACGTCTACGCCTCCGAGGTCGAGGGAAAACAGTACCGCGGGACGTGGTATCTCCCGCTTCGCTACGAGGGGTTAGAGGAGTCCGACGACTCGGACGACTACCCCGAATCGGGCGAGGGCGGGTCGTTCCGCCTCGCTGACCTCCCGCGCGTCCCGCGGGTCGGCCACGTCGTCGGCCCCTCGGCCATCATGCTCGGGGCGTCGCTCGGGAGCGGCGAGACGCTCTTTTGGCCGGTGTTGACCGCGCAGTACGGTTGGGCGGTGTTCTGGGCGTTCGTCGTCGGCGTCTTCACGCAGTTTCTCATCAACACGGAGCTTCAGCGCTGGACGCTCGCCACCGGGGAGAGCATCTTCCGCGCGTTCGCACGCGTGGGGTCGTACTGGCCGTGGGCGTTCCTCGTCGGCGGGCTCATCAGCCTCGGCTGGCCCGGGTGGGCCGCCGGCGCGGCGCAGGTCGCCACGACGGCGCTCGGACTCGACGGGACGGTGGCGCTGTTCGGCGCGTCGCTCGCGACGTGGAAACTCGTCGCCGCCGCCCTCATGGGCGTCATCTGGCTGTCGTATCAGGTGTCGTCGGTCATGTACAACGCCGTCGAGGTGTTCCAAATCGGCCTCCTGTTCGTCGCCATCGGCGCGGCCCTGCTGCTCGTCGCCGTCACCGGCTCGTGGGTCGAGTTCGCTGACCTCCCCGCGGCCGCGGGGTCGGTCGGAACGCTCCCCGAGGGCCTCGATATCGCGGTCTTCCTCGGCGGCCTCGCCTTCGCCGGCGCGGGCGGCTATCTGAACCTCTCCCAGAGCCTCTGGATGCGGGAGAAGGGCTACGGCATGGGCAACTATCAGGGGCGCGTGAAGAACCCGCTCCGCGGCGACGACCCCGAACCCATCGAGCGCGACGGCTTCGCGTTCCGCCCGACGCTGACGAACCTCCGCCGCTGGCGCGGCTGGTGGCGCGTCGTCCAACTCGAACACCTGCTCACGTTCGCGTTCGGCCTGCTCCTCGTCGCCCCCGCGCTGATGAGCGTCGCCATGCGCTACGCCTCGGGGTCGACCGCCAACGCCATCCAGATGTGGCTCGGCGATGTCGTCCCGCTTTTAGGCCCGGTCGGCTCCTTCCTCGTCTTCGCCGTCCTCTTCGTCGCGCTGTTTACCACCGAGTACGCCATCGTCGAGTCGTTCGTCCGCAACAGCGCCGACGCCCTCTACGAGTCCTACGGCCGGGAGGCCGGCTGGGACCTCCCGAAGCTGTTCTGGCGGCTCCTCACCGCCTTCTGCGTCTGGGGCGTCGTCATCATCCTCCTGTTTAGCTCGCCGTTCGAGGGCCAAGAGCCGTTTTTCTTCCTCGTCGTCGGGGCCGCGATGTCCGGCGTGATGATGTGGCCCTACACCGCGCTCGTCCTCGTGATGAACACGACGCGGCTCCCCGAACACGTCCAACCCGGCTGGGCGCGCGTCGTCGGCATGTGGTGGGCGACGGGCTTCTACGGCTACTTCAGCGTCCTCCTCATCGGGACGTGGCTCAACCGGGTCGGCCTCACGGCGTTTCGGACGGTCCCGACGATCATCGGAAGCGGGACCGGCGGCTACCTCCTCTGGGCGGGCTACTTCGCCGTGCAGGCCTACGCGGTGGCGAAGTCCGCCGCCGGCAAGCGCGAGGCGGCCGGCACGGTCGCTGACGCGGACGAGGCGGTCGGCCGGTTCTCCTGACCTCCATCCTTCATAATTAACCGACAGCGTGGTGCTCGAACCCGAAGAACGATTATGTAGAACGCGCTAGCTCAACGTATGTCAACCGGCACGGTTGCGACGTTCGAGGACTCGCTCGAACGACTCGAAGTAGGCTGGACACACGCGTCGCCCGACGGGCTGGCGGACGTACTCGAAGAACGCTGTCCGGAGCCGGCCGTCGGCGTGGAACTCCCGTACGACGGCGTCTCCCTCCCCGACTGGGTGAACACGGACCCGACCCCCGCGGACCTCCGCGAGGCGAACGCCGGCGTCACGGCCGCGGGACTGGGCATCGCGGACTACGGCAGCGTCGTCGTGCAGGGCACGCCCGACGGCGTCGAACCCGTGAGTCTGTTCGGCGACCTCCACGTCGCCGTCCTCCGGCGGTCGGACATCGTCCCCGGCATGCCCGAGGCGTTCGACTGGCTGGGCGAGGAGTTCCGCACGGGACACTCCTCGGCCATCATCGCCACCGGTCCCAGCGCCACCGCCGACATGGGCGCGCTGGTGAAAGGAGCACACGGTCCGAAGGAAGTTCACGTGGTGATTCTCGATGAGTAAGGCGCGCGAGGCCAAGGCGGCGAAGATTCGACAGCTGATGGAGACCGAGGGCGACGCCGTCGGCACGAGCACCCGCGGGTTCAACGAGGGTCGCTACGAGTCGGTCCAGACGCTCGACGACTACGAGGGGCTGAAGTCCGAAGCCCGAGCCATCAAGGAAGACGCCATCGAGCGCCTCCCCGAACTCATCGACCAACTGCGCGAGACGGTCGAATCCAACGGCGGCACGCTCTACATCGCCGACGACGCGGCCGACGCGAACCGGTACGTCCGCGAGGTCTGCGAGGACAAGGAGGCCGAGCGCGTCGTCAAGTCGAAGTCGATGACATCCGAGGAAATCGAGGTCAACGAGGACCTCGAAGCCGCCGACATCGACGTGGTCGAGACCGACCTTGGCGAGTGGGTCTTGCAGGTCGCAGACGAGTCGCCGTCGCACATCGTCGCGCCCGCCATCCACAAGTCGCGGGACGCTATCGCCGACCTGTTCAACGAGACGTTCGAGCCCGACGAACCCCTCGAAACCGCGGAGGAACTCACCATGTTCGCCCGCGAACAGCTCGGCGACCTCATCGAGGGCGCGGACGTGGGGATGACCGGCGCGAACTTCATCACCGCCGACACCGGCACGATGGCGCTTGTCACCTCCGAGGGCAACGCCCGGAAGACGGCCGTCGTCCCCGACACGCACGTCGCGGTCGCCGGCGTCGAGAAGGTCATCCCGACCGTCGAGGACCTCCGGCCCTTCGTCGAACTCATCGGCAAGTCGGGGACGGGACAGGACATCACCTCCTACATCTCGCTTCTGACGCCGCCGGTCGAGTCGCCGCCCGTCGATTTCGACGCCCCCGACACGCCGCTTTCGGAGACCGAGACGGACCGCGACTTCCACCTCGTCCTCATCGACAACGGGCGGTTCGACATGCGCGAGGACGACCAACTCCGCGAGACGCTCTACTGCATCCGGTGTTCGGCGTGTTCCAACGTCTGCGCCAACTTCCAGCACGTCGGCGGCCACGCCTTCGGCGGCGAGACCTACTCCGGCGGCATCGGCACCGGCTGGGAGGCCGGCGTCGAGGGCCTCGACAGCGCCGCCGAGTTCAACGACCTCTGTACCGGTTGTAGCCGGTGTACCACCGCCTGTCCGGTCGAAATCGATATCCCGTGGATTAACACGGTCGTCCGCGACCGGGTCAACCGCGGCGAGGTGTCCGAACTCGACTGGCTCGTCGAGGGGCTCACCCCCGACGAGGAGCCCGGCGGTGTCAGCCTCCAGAAGCGCTTCTTCGGTAACTTCGAGACGGCCGCGAAGGTCGGGAGCTTCTTCGCCCCGGTCTCCAACTGGGCCGCCGGCCTCGGCGTCTCTCGGGACCTCATGGAGCGGTTCCTCGGCATCGACGCCCGCCGAGAACTCCCCGAATTCCAGCGCGAGACGCTGAAAGACTGGTTCGAGAGCCGCACCTCGCGGGTCGACGACCCGGTCCGCACCGCCGTGCTCTACCCCGACGTGTACACGAATCACGTGCAGGTCGAACGCGGGAAGGCCGCGGTCCGCGCCCTCGAAGCGCTCGGCGTCGACGTCGTCGTCCCCGACGTTCGCTCGTCGGGTCGCGCGCCGCTCTCGCAGGGCATGATTGCGACCGCGGAGGACCACGCACACGACGTGTACGCCGGCCTCGCCGAGCACATCGACGACGGCCGCGACATCGTCGTCATCGAGCCGTCGGACCTCGCGATGTTCCGAACCGAGTACGAGAAGTTCCTCCCCGAGAAGTCCTTCGAGCGCATCTCCGAGGCCAGCTACGAGGTCATGGAGTACGTCTTCGGCCTGCTGGACAACGGCGCTGACGCCGACGCGCTGTCGGCGGGCGCGGGCGAGGAAATCGCCTACCACAGCCACTGCCAGCAGCGCACCCTCGGCCTCGAAGGCCACACCGAGGCGGTCCTGTCGGACCTCGGCTACGACGTTGCCACCTCCGACGTGGAGTGCTGCGGCATGGCCGGCTCGTTCGGCTACAAATCCGAGTACTACGAACTCAGCGTCGATGTCGGCTCCGAGCTACGGGGGCAGTTCCAGACCGACGAGAACAGAGACCGCACCGTGGTCGCCAGCGGCACCTCCTGTCTCGAACAGCTCGATTCGCTCCTCAGCCGGCCGACGCAACACCCGATTCAACTGGTCGCGCCGCGGCGGTAACGCGCCCCGTCCCGACCCCGGTCTCGGCCGTCGTCCGCGACGCCCTTGACCCCCGTATTCTCAACCGACCAACACGTCTTCGTCCGGTGATTTCTCGCCGGCGTCGGACGCCCGTCTGCCGCGCGTCTGCGCCCCGACTCGCGGGCTACGAACAATTAAGACCCGGCATCCCATGTTGGCGGATATGGACGGGACGCCCGAAGAGATTACGACGCTCGTAGGCCGAGAGGTCTACTCGAACAACGGTGTGTTCGTCGGCGAGGTCGAAGACGTCCGCCTCGACTTGGACCACGAGACGGTCACCGGCCTCGCGCTGACGGCGCTGAACGACGAACTGTTCCGTAACCAGATCGAACCCGGGAAGGGCGTTCTCATCCCGTATCGGTGGGTCCGCGCCGTCGGCGACGTCATCCTCATCAACGACGTCATCGAACGCCTGAAGAACCCAGAAGAAGACGAAGAGTCGCTGGTCGCCTGACGTTCTAACTCCCGTTTCCGCTCTCGCTGCCCTCGACGCCCATCGCACGGAAGAGCTTGCGCTTTACCGCCTCTTCGGTGAGCTGCAAGAGCGTGTCGCGGTTGTCATCGTTGGACTCGATGCCCGTGAAAATGCCGAGCGGAATCTCGACCGACCCCTGCGTGGAGTGGCCGCCGGCCTCACCGATGCCGGTGAAGGCGTCGCTCAGAATCTTCCCGATGTTCATGCGGATGTCCTTCGACCGCGCCGCGAGGTAGATGGTGTCGTCGGCGATGCCGAACACCGCCGTCGTGGTGATGCCCTCCAGATTGAGGAGGTGCTGGGCCGCCTGCGTCAGCGCGTCGCGGTCGCGGATGAACCCCGCGTTCGAGACGAGATGCGAGCCCTGTACGTCGCGGTTCTGGATGGCCTCTGCGAGCACGTCGAGCGTCTCCGGCGACATCGACGGCGACTCCACTTTCTCCAGGGTATCGTGGTCAGCGAAGGGGTAGAGGTACGCCGCCGCGGTCAGGTCGGCGGGCGTCGTGTCGCGCTTGAAGTCGAGCGTCTCGGCGCGAATCCCGTAGAGGAGCGCCGTGGCGACCGCCTGCGACGGGCTGAGGTCGAACTCCTGGATGTACTTCGTGAGAATCGTCGAGGTCGACGAGACGTTCGGTCGCACGTCGGTAAAGCGGGCGTCGATGCCGTCGTCGGGCTCGAAGTGGTCGATAAACACCGTGATGTCGGCGTCGCCGAGGTCGGGCATCCCCGACTTCATGTGGTCGACGAGCGCGACAGCGCCGTACTCTTCGAGCGGTTTCGAGTCGCTCCGCGGGGTGAGTTCGATGCCGAGGATGTTCACGAACGCCCGGTTCTCCTGGTGGCCCATGTCGCCCGAGTAGAGGATGTCGGCCTCGACGTCGTACTCGCGGGCGATGGCCTGTAAGGCGACCGCCGAGGCGAGCGAGTCGGGGTCGGGGTTGTCGTGGGTGAGGATTGCCATCCCGTGGTCGGTGTCGCGCAGGATATCGGCCAGTTGGCGGGCCTTGTATTCGAGTTCGCCGGACTCGACGCTTCGGAGCGCGGAGTCCGCGATGACCTCGGAGGGGTTAATGACCACGTCGGCACCGAGCTTCGTCAGTTCGTCCTCGGAGACGGGGTCGGAGGCGCGGACGACGATGAACTGGTCTTCGTCGCGGTCGCGGATGGTCGAGACGGCGGCCTTGTTGGCCTCGACGTCCGACGAGAGGATGAGAATCACGTCGCGTCCGACGACGGCGTCGGCGAGCTCCGGGTCGGCGATGTCCGTGGTCTGCGCGTTCAAATCCTGGTCGCGCAGGGCTTCGACGCGGCTTTCGTCCTTGTCGAGGATGAGGACGTCTTTTCCCTCGTCTGTCAGTTCCTCGGCGACCGCGTGCCCGACGCTCCCGCAGCCGAGTATCGCGTACGTAGACATCGAGGAAATGCTGACCCCTGCACTCATCGTTGCCCGCTACTCCGGTCGGCCGCCACTTAACACCCACCGTTTGTTCGTTGTTTCTTGCGTGTGCGTCCCTGCCGTCGTCGTGCAGAAAGGAAAGTCATTTTACCCACCGGCAGTTACGAGAGATTGCAAGGGCCGGTAGCTCAGTTAGGCAGAGCGTCTGACTCTTAATCAGACGGTCGCGTGTTCAAATCGCGTCCGGCCCACTACCTTTCCGATGGAACCACAGCCTCCAGAGAGCGGCTGATACGTCCAAATCTACGCAGTATATCGCCATTAGAACCTTCTGGAACACCCGAAGTTCCGGTGTTAGTTCAACACGAGACGAACGCGACTCAACGCAATCTTGCGATTAGTCGATAGTCGAAGTGGTTCGACGGTATCAGCACATAGACTCGCGCACACATGGGATGTGGCTGTCTGGGAATGTCGCTACGTTTTATATTAATTTCAGTCCCCGCGAAACCATTATTATTCTCAGCCATCATGTGTTTATCAAATGAAATTTATCCACATCGCTGTTGCTGGTGTCGTTCTTTCGTTCGTATCACTCCCACCCGGCCTGATGCTCATTCTCGTTGGCGTGTCATTGCATTTCTTTCAGAAGTACCACACTCGTCGTCTTGATGAGGCGGGTGAACGTTAGGAGAGAAGAGTTGTTGTTCAAATCGCGTCCGGTTCACTACCTTCCTGCCGGACCGACTCCGACGGCCGAGGCGCTCCGTCTACCACTCGGGCCGCTGACAGGCACGTCGCTTCCCACCCTCGGGTGTTTTATGTCCCGCTCCGAACGCTACCGACCATGAACCAGAGCGACAGGACCGAACTGGTCCTCGTCTTCATCACGCTTCTCGTCGCCGTCGTCTTCGGTCTGGCCATGGGCATCGGGGACCGCTTCGACGCCGACCGGTTCGTCGCCGCGCTCACCCCGGACTTCGGGGTATTGTTCGGGGCCGACGTCGTCGCCGGCGCGGTGCTCGTGGCGCTGTTCGGCGGCCTCGCGGTCGGCGCGAAACTGCTGTTCGACTCCTGACTACCGCCCGAGCGCGACCCACGAGTTCCCGCGCCCCGGCGACGGCGCGAGTCGAAGCGGGAACTCCGACTCGGTCGTCGCCGGGTCGAGTCGCTCCCGCAGGCCCGAACTCGCACACCCCACCACGGTTCGCAGTTCTCCGGTTTCGACCACGCGGACGGTCATCGCGCCGTGGTCGTTCATCTCCCGCTCGACGCGGACGAGGCGCGTCTCCGAACCTCTCGCCGCCGTCTCTCCACTCACCAGTTCCATGCTAACATATCTCTCTTCGTGAATGATAAAGTTCACCGCCGTTATTTCGCGGGGCTTTGGATTACCCTCGGCAACGGTCGGTTCCGGAACTTCTTTTCGCCGGTTGGCCGCACACAGCCCATGGACCGCACCCGTCTCAGATTCTGGACGTTGTATCTCACCCGGTTCGCCGGCGGTTTCGGCTTCATCACGCTCATCACCCTCCTCCCGAAGTACATCAACGAACTCGACCCGGGTGCGGTCGCCGTCCCCGAACTCGCGCTCGGCGGGCTCGCGCTCGGCGGCTTCTCCCTCTCTCGAGGCTTCGTCATCGGCATGTTCACCACCGGCTTCACGCTCGCCCAGACCGTCGCCGTCGTGCCCTTGTCGTGGGCCGGCGACCGCTACGACAAACGTCTCGTGCTCGCGGGGACGGTCGGCCTCGGTGCGGTCGTCTACGCCGCGTTCCCGTTCGTCGACTCCAGTCTCTCGTTTATTTTCGTCCGAGCCGCACAGGGCGTCGCCGTCACCGGCGCGGGGCTGATGTCGCTCGCGCTCGTCGGCGAGCTTGCCCGCGAGGGGACGCGCGCGAACCACATCGGAAAGGCGAACGCCGCCCGCTTCGCGGCCTCCATCCTCGGGAGCATCAGCGCTGGCGTCCTCTACGACCTGTTCGGCTTCACGCCCATCTTCATCGTCATCACGATTCTCCTGACCATCGCCGTCGTCGCCATCTGGGTGTTTCTCCCGCCGGACGAGACTCGCGTCCACGGTTTTCCGTTCACGGACCTCGCGCTCAACGAGCGCATCCTGACGATGGCGACCTTCCGCGTCCAGTACGCCGTCGCGGTCACGCTCGTCCGGACGTGGGTCCCCATCTACGCCGGCGTTTCCGCAGCCTCCGGCGGCCTCGAATACGGCGGCATCGCCGTCGCCGCCACCGTCGTCGCCGAGAAGTTCACCAACATGCTCTGTCAGCCGTACACCGGGCGCATCTCTGACGACTACGGACGAGCACGGTTCGTCTTCGTCGGCGGCGGCCTCTACGGCCTCATCGCGCTCGCCGTCCCCTTCTCGCCCGCGGTCGGCGAGGCGCTCGCACTCCCCGCGGTCTTCCCCGTCCTCGGTCCACTTTCGCCCGCCTTCCTCCCGCTCGTCGGTCTCGCCGGCCTCCTCGGCGTTGCTGACAGCCTCCGCGAACCAGCCAGCATGGCCCTGTTCGCCGACGAGGGCTCCGGCGGCGCGGGCGTCGCTAGCAGTTTCGGCATCCGCGAACTCCTCTGGCGGCCCGGCAGCGTCGTCGCGCCCCTCCTCGGCGGCTACCTCATGGCCGAAGTCGGCATGGAGTGGGTGTTCTTCGTCGGCGGCGCGTCGGCCATCACCGGCGTCCTCGCCTTCCTCGCGGCCCTGACGTGGTCCCACGGGACCGACGCGCTCACGGCGTGGTAGGGCTTCGCGCGTTTTGTATCGTGGTATCTGATTTATTCTGCCCCGGACGGACTTCTCCCCGCCCGTTCCCACTCCCCGACACGCGGGCCTAGGGTCATTATCGTGTCACTCGTATCACACCGTATGGACCACCTCGAAACCCCGGCGGTACACCGGTTGCTCACCTCCCCCGCCGGCCGACTGCTGACCTCGCGCCCGTTCGAGGCGTTCAAGACCCGTTCGCTCCCCCGCGAGTTCGGCGTCGTCCGCGCTCGCGCTGCGGCCGACGTGGCGCTCTCCGAGGGGCCGGAAGCGTACCTCCGTGAGCTCGGCTCGCCGCCGGCGCCGCACCTCCACGACCGAATCGAACGCGCCCTCGCGCGGTACGCCCGCCTCCGCGGCGCGTACGACGAGACGATGGAGCGCTGGGAGCGCGTCTTCTGGGGCGACGCCGAGTCGACGCCCGACGAGCGCGTCGCCGTCGAGCGCGAGCGCCGCGAAGTCTCTGAGCGGCGGGCCAAACCGACCGATATCTTCGGCTTTCTCCCGAAGGAACACCTCGTACCGCCGGTGAAGTTCGAGACGCCCTCGCCCGAGGACGCGCGGACCCGCTGGCACCACGAACTCGCCGAACCCGAGCGACTCTACGGCTTCGTCGAGTCCAGCGCGGCCGAGGAGTTCCCTCGCGTCGAGCGCTCTGCGACCGTCCGCGGGCCGGGAACCGTCGAGTACCTGCTTCGCTTCCGGTCGCCCTCTCCGCACCTCTGCGACCGGGCGACCGCGCGGGTGTACGAACCCGCTCACGCCGACGGCGACGCCGACCTGCCGACGCTCGTCTTCCACTCCGGGTGGGGGATGTTCGACGACCAGCTCACCTACTGGCCCGAAGAGGAGTACGTCGCCCGCGCGCTCGCCCCCGAGGGCTACCGGGTCGTCCTTCCCGACGCGCCGTGGCACGGCCGCCGCGAGCTACTCGGCCGGTACAGCGGTGAGCCTTACATCGCCCGCGCGCCCGTCGGCCTGTTCACGCTCTACTCGGCGGCCGCGCTGGAGACCGCCGTCCTCATCGACTGGGCGCGCACCGAGGGCGCGCCGGCTGTCGGCGTCGGCGGCGTCAGCCTCGGCGGGACCGTCGCGCTCCACGTCGGCGGCCGGTGCGGCGACTGGCCCGAGTCGATGCGCCCCGACCTGCTGTTCCCCGTGGGAATGCCCGGCGCGATCGACCAGACGCTCCTCGCTGGCGGCCTCACGAAGCTGCTCGACATCGACGACGCGCTCGACGCGGCCGGCTGGTCCGGCGCGGCGCTCCACGAGTTCGCGCCGCTGTTGAACCCGCCGAAAGACCCGTGTCTCGCGCCCGAACGCGTCTTTTCGTTCGTCGGCAGCCGCGACGAGATGGCTCCCGCCTCAACGGCCCGCGCGCTTCTCGACGAGTGGGGCGTCCCGCGGCCGAACCGCCGCGAGTGGGACTGCGGACATTTCGGCGTGCTCGCACACCTCATCAGGGACGAATCGTTCCGAACGACGGTCCGGCGGGAGTTGGACGCGGCGGCGCGGGACCGCCGAAACAGAGAATCAGTTACCGCCTGAGCCGACTGCCGGACCTCACTCCTCGTCGGCGAGGAAGTCGGGTTCGGGGCGCTTTTCGTCGTACTCGCTCCGGAGGTGGTCGCGGAACGCCTCGACGCTCACGTCCTTGGCCTCGCGTTCCTTGCGGTCGCGGACGGAGATGGTCCCGTCTTCTTCCTCGTCGCCGCCGACGATGACCATGTACGGGACGCGGTCGGTCTGAGCCTCGCGAATCTTCCGGCCGAGCGTCCACGAGCGGTCCTCGATATCGACGCGAAAGTCGTTGAGTTCGTACTGGAGCTTCTTCGCGTACCCAATCTGGTCGTCCGAGATGGGCAGGATGCGGACCTGCTCGGGCGCGAGCCAGAACGGGAACTTGCCGTTGAAGTGCTCGATGAGGACCATGAAGAAGCGCTCGTAACTGCCGTAGAGCGCGCGGTGAATCATCACCGGCTGGTGGTCCTCGTTGTCCTCACCCGTGTAGGTGAGGTCGAAGCGGTCGGGCATGTTGAAGTCGAGTTGGACCGTCGGACCGTCCCACTTGCGACCGAGGGCGTCCTTGAACGCGAAGTCGATTTTCGGCCCGTAAAACGCGCCGTCGCCGGCCTCGATGCCGTAGTCGATGCCGCTGTCGTCGAGCACGGCGCGGAGTTGCGTCTCCGCCTGCTCCCAGATTTCGTCGCTGCCGACGGATTTGTCGGGGCGCGTCGCGAGCGCGACTTCGGCGTCCAGTCCGAACGTGTCGAACACCGTCAGGATGTTGTCGATGATGAGGTTGATTTCGTCCTCAATCTGGTCGGGGCGGACGAACAGGTGGCCGTCGTCGATGGTAAAGGACCAGACCCGCGAGAGGCCCGACAGCTCGCCGCGCTGTTCCTTCCGGTAGACCTTCCCGTCCTCGAAGTAGCGCACCGGCAGGTCGCGGTACGACCACGACTGCTGGTCGAAGATGGTCGCGTGGCCGGGGCAGTTCATCGGCTTCAGGCCGTACTCCTCGTCGTTCACGTCGAGGAGGAACATATCGTCCACGTAGTTCTCGTAGTGGCCTGACTTCTTCCACAGCTCCGTGCGGAACAGGTGGGGCGTCTCGACGGGGTCGTAGCCCGCGTCGAGGTTGAGCTGTTTCGCGTAGTCCGCGAGTTCGTCGAGGATGCGCTTGCCGTTGGGCTGGTACAGCGGCAGGCCCGGCCCCGTCGTCTCGTCGATGGCGAACAGGTTCAGCTCCTGGCCGAGCTTCCGGTGGTCGCGCTCTTTGGCCTCCTCGCGCATGTCGAGGAACTCTTCGAGGTCGGACTCGGACTCGAACGCCGTGCCGTACACCCGCGTCAGCGTGTCGTTGTCCTCGTCGCCGCGCCAGTAGGCCGCGGAGATGTTGAGGAGCTTGACCGCGCCGATTTCGCCCGTCGATTCGACGTGCGGGCCCTTACAGAGGTCCTCGAACTCGCCCTGCTGGTAGAACGACAGTTCGTCGTCGCCGGCGGCCTCCTCTTCGAGGATGTCGCGCTTGTAGGGGTTGTCGGCGTACTTTTCGAGGGCCTCCTCGCGGTCCACGAGGGCGCGCTCGATGTCGAGGTCCTCCTCGATGATGTCGCGCATCTCGTCTTCGATGGCTTCGAGGTCCTCCTGTTCGAGGTCGACGCTCGTCACGTCGTAGTAGAAGCCGTCGTCCGTCCACGGGCCGATGGTTAGCTTGGCCTCGGGGTGGAGCCGCTGGAGGGCCTGCGCGAAGACGTGGGCCGCCGAGTGGCGGAGCACGTCCAGATACTCGTCGGACTGGTCGGTGACGATGACGAGGTCCGCGCCGTCGTGGAGCGGCGTCTCCTTGTCCACGAGTTCGCCATCGACGACGCCGGCGACGGTGTCCTTGCCGAGGCCGGGGCCGATTGCGAACGCGGCGTCTCGCACCGTCGCACCCTCCTCGACGGAGAGTTCCGTCCCGTCGGGGAGGATGACAGCGATTTCACTCATACGCGCACGGAACGGACGGGGGAGAATAAGTGTTGTTGAGACGGGCGCGTGCGACGCCCGCTCGCGGCCGATTTCGTGCGGTTTGCTAGCACAACTGTGGCGGCGTCGGCGGCCCGACGCGGTCCCCACCCCCGCGCTCGCGCCTCCGGCGGCGGCTCGCCGTTTCGACCCAAAGTACCAATTGGGTCGCCCGCGGACCCTGTGGGTATGCGACTTTCTCGACAGAGCGGGGTGTTCATGCACGTCACCTCGGTCCCGGGGCCCCACGGCATCGGCGACCTCGGCGACGGCGCGCGCTCCTTCGTGGACTTCCTCGCCGACGCCGAACAGTCGATGTGGCAGTTCTGCCCCCTCGGGCCGACGGAGCCGGCGATGGCGAACTCGCCGTACCAGTCGACCTCCTCGTTCGCCGGCAATCCGCTTCTCATCGACCTCACCGACCTCGTCGCGCGCGGGTGGCTCACCGACGCCGACCTCGAACCCGTCCCCGACTTCGACCCCCACGCGGTCGACTACGAGCGCGTCGGCGAGTACAAGCGCTCGCGGCTTCGCACCGCCTTCGACCGCTTCGAGGCCGAGGCCACCGAGGACGACCGCGCCGCCTTCGACGCCTTCCGCGAGCGCGAGGCCGGATGGCTCAACGACTACGCGCTGTTCGCCGCCCTGAAAGACGAGTTCCGGCGGGCGTGGATAGACTGGCCGACCGAGTTGAAGACCCGCGACCCCGACGCGCTCGCCGACGCCCGCGCCGAGTACGCCGACGAGATTCGCTACCGCGAGTTCGTCCAGTTCTGCTTCGACGAGCAGTGGCGCGCCCTCGCCGACTACGCCGACGAGAAGGACATCACCCTCGTCGGCGACCTCCCCATCTACGTCGCGCTCGACAGCGCCGACGTGTGGGCAGCCCCCGAGGCGTTCGACCTCACCGAGTCGAACGAACCCGCCGTCGTCGCCGGCGTCCCGCCGAACCCGGACGACTCCGGCCAGCGCTGGGGCAACCCGCTGTACGACTGGGAGACGCTCCGCGAGGACGGCTACGGCTGGTGGCTCGACCGCCTCCGCCGGCTGTTCGACCTCGTGGACGTGACCCGCATCGACCACTTCAAGGGCTTCGACGAGTTCTGGGCCATCGACGCCGACTCCGACGACCCCGGCGACGGCGAGTGGCGCGACGCGCCCGGTCACGACTTCTTCGAGACGGTCGAGCGCGAACTGGGCGACCTCCCCTTCATCGTCGAGGACCTCGGCTTCCTCGACGCCTCGCTCGTCGACCTCCGCGACCGGTTCGCCTTCCCCGGCATGCGCGTCCCGCAGTACGCCGACTGGTGCCGCGAGGGCGATATGTACCAGCCGATGCACTACCCGGAGAGCTCCGTCGCCTACACCTCGACTCACGACACCGACACGTTCGTCGGCTACTACCGCGACCTCGACGACCGCACCCGCGACTGCCTTCACTACAACATCGGCGCGGACGGCTCGGAGATTCACTGGTCTATCATCGACGCCGTCTGGAACTCCGCGTCCGTCCTCGCGTTCACAACCACGCAGGACCTCCTCGGCCTCGGCTCCGACGCCCGGTTCAACACCCCCGGCACGCAGACCGGTAACTGGGAGTGGCGCGTCACCCGCGAAGGCCTCGACGACGGCATCGCTGACCGCCTCGCGAGCCTCACGGACCTCCACATCCGCAACTGAAGCGGCCGGCGACTCTCGCCTCGGTTCGACTGCACCTTTTTCAATCGCCCACCCGACGGCAACGGTATGTCTCGCCGTCTCGGCCTCGGCGCGTTCGCCGCCGGGCTTCTCGCCGCGGTCCTCTCGGCGCTCGTCCGCGCGACGACCCCGCTTTCGGAGTTCGACGTACCCAACGCCGACCTGTTTCTCTCGACCGGGCTGTCGGCCGCCGCGGTCGCGCTCGTCGCCTACGGCGTCTACCGCTTTCTCACCGCGTTCCTCGTCGCGCGCATCGCGGACCGCCGCCGCGCCCACGACGTGCGGAACGTCCTCCGACTCGGGGTCGGCGGCGTCGCCCTCGTCGGCGTCCTCGGGGCGTTCACGGACCAGTGGCTCGGCGTGTTGGTCTCCTTCGGCGTCATCGGCTTCGCCGTCACCTTCGCGCTCCAACAGCCGATTCTCTCTTTTATCGGCTGGTTTTACATCCTCGTGAGCCGCCCTTACGCGGTCGGTGACCGCGTCAACATCGGCTCGGTCTCCGGCGACGTGGCCGAAATCGACTTCCTCGTCACGACGCTCTGGGAGACCGGCGGCCCCCTCGCGTCGAACCAGCCGACCGGCCGGACCGTCACCGTCCCGAACTCGCTGGTCCTCTCCTCCGAGGTCGTCAACTACGGCGCACTGTTCGACCGCGTCTGGACCGAGATACCCGTGCAGGTGTCCTACGAGACGGACCTCCCGTTCGTCCGCCGACTCCTCTTGGACGTGGCCGACGAGGAAGTCGGCGACGACATGGACGCCGCGATGGAGCGCTACCGGGACAGACTCCGCGAATCGCCGCTGGACCTCGACGTGGCCGACGGCCCGACGGTCAACGTCGCACAGGAGGAGTCGTGGGTCGTCTTCCGACTCCGCGTGCTCGTCCCGCCGACCCGCGCCCAGCGCGTCAAAAACCGACTGTACGAGCGCATCCTCGACCGGCTTGGCGACCACCCCGACCGCGTCAGCTTCCCGGTGAGTCGAAATCGCTGACGCGACGCGGCGCGCCGGCATCGAAACCCGCAAATCCCCCGCGCCCAACGTCGAAGCGATGGAGACGGGTGTCATCGACCTCGGGAGCCTCGACGGAGCGTTCGACCTCCAATCGACGCTGGAAAGCGGCCAGTCGTACCTCTGGGACCGCCCCGACGGCCGGATGTACGAGCGCGACGCGGCCCACGGCGGCGACGCGTGGTACCAGACGGTCGTCCCGCCGCTCGACGGCGTCTCCGACGAGTCGGCCGTCGTCAGGGTCCGCCAGACCGACGGCGCGCTGGAGTGGGAGTCCAACGTCGACGCCGTCCCGCTTTTGACCCACCTGCTCCGCCTCGACGACGACCTCGACGCTATCGTCTCGGAGATGCCCGACGAACCGCTCGTCCGGCGGGCCTACGAGGCGTACCCGGGCATGCGGCTCGTCCGCGACCCGCCGTTCGGCTGTCTCGTCTCCTTTATCTGCTCGGCGCAGATGCGCGTCTCGCGCATCTTCGGGATGCAGTCGCGGCTCCGCGAAACCTACGGCGAGCGCGTCGAGTTCGACGGCGAGACGTACTTCGCGTACCCGACGCCCGAGCGACTGGCCGAAGCCACCGAAGACGAACTCCGCGACCTCAGCCTCGGCTACCGCGCGCCCTACGTCCGGCGGACGGCCGAGATGGTCGCCACGGGCGAGGCGACGCCCGCCGAGGCCCGCGGCCGCGACTACGAGGACGCCCGCGAGTTCCTGACGACGTTCGTCGGCGTCGGTGACAAGGTCGCGGACTGCGTCCTGTTGTTCTCGCTCGACTACCTCGAAGCCGTCCCGCTCGACACGTGGATTCGGTCGGCCATCGAGGAGCACTACCCCGACTGCGACCGGGGGAACTACGCCGACACCTCGCGGGCCATCCGCGAGCGCCTCGGCGGTCGCTACGCCGGCTACACCCAGACGTACGTGTTTCACTACCTTCGCTCAGGCGGGGAGTGAGCGCCACGAGACGGGGTGGCAAGAAGGTTGATAGCCTTCGGCACACAACCTCTTCGTACCCATGGACTGCAGAGTCGTCGTCGAGGCCGCGGTCCCGGTGTACGACGTGGAGACCGTTGACGAGGCGATTCGTATCGCCATCTCGAAAACCGGCGAGATGCTCAACCCCGACCTGAAGTACGTCGAGATTAGCATGGGCGCGCGCACCTCGCCCGGCGGCGAGGAGCTTCCCCCCGCCTTTATCGCCGCGGACGAGGCGCTCGTCGCCCTCGAACTGGAGATGACCGTCTTCAACGTCGAACAGGAGGAACACGCCTCGCGCATCGCGCGCAAGGAAATCGGCCAACGCCTCGAAAACATCCCGCTGAAAGTGCTGTCCGTCGACCGCGTCGACGACGAGTCGGTCGAGACCGATGGCGAGGGCGACACCCGAACCGAAACCGGCGCGTCTGACCCCGACGAAACGCTCGTCGACTTCGACGACCTCGTCGACGGCCGCTGAGGCGTCGGTTCTATCGTCGTCGCTGCGGCGACGCCTCAGTCCCGTTCACAGTTTCTGCTCGCGTGCGGAACTCACTCACACTCGGCACGGCAGTCGCTCGGGAGCGTCGTCGCGCGGGAGAGCACGGCGCGGTCGCTCTCGGGTGTAGGGTCGTAGAGGAGAACGCGTTTCTTTTCTCGGTTCAGTCGGCTTGCGGTGCGAGCGGCTCTGGTTCGGCCTCGCGCATCGCTCCGGTGATTCCTTTCGCCAGTTTAAACACGGCTGCTTTGTGGTCCGTCTTGGACTTGTGGATGGATGTCGGTCGTACGCCGAGTTCGTTGTACTCGACGAGACTGATTTCCTCGTCCTCCCAGGCCTCAATCTGGGTGTGGACTTCTGCGAGCAGACCGTGCAGGTGGATGAGTTCCTGCTTCTTCATGAGCAACCACGGCTTGAGACCGGAGGGATATAGTATTATCTTGAGTCACGTTAGCATCCGACTCCCTTAAACCGCCGATTATGGGGGTCTCAGCGGAAATTTCGTGTTCGACCGTTTTCAATTGGTTTGTTGTTTCGCCCCGTCACTAGTGAACGACGGCCGAATATCACGAGTGGTTTATATAGCTATGTAGCCCGCGCGCCGAGCGACGGTCGCGCGCGGCGGGGGGTCGTGAGAATTTTACCCCGGCGCGCGCGTACTGTCGCGCATGGACTACGACGACCAACTGGACCGCGCGCTCTCGGAGTCCCCGGATGTCGCGGAAGGTGACGACCGCTTCAGCGTCCCGGAGCCGACGGTCCGCCAGGAGGGGAACGTCACGGTCTACGAGAACTTCGCGGCGACCCACGACCGGCTCGCCCGCGAGGCGACGCACGTCCTGAAGTTCTTCCAGACGGAGTTGGGCACGAGCGCCCAAATCGACGACCGCGGCCGCGCGCGCTTCACCGGCGAGTTCCGCCAGCGCCGCATCGCCGACGCGCTCGACGAGTACGTCGAGTCGTTCGTACTGTGCAGCGAGTGCGGGTCCCCCGACACGAAGCTCACCACCCAGCAGGGTGCCGATGTGCTGAAGTGCGACGCGTGCGGCGCGCTCTCAGCGATTCCCGATCTGTAAAAAACGAACGTCCGGCGGGGATAGCCCCGTCCGAGAGACGGGCGTTCTGTTCTCTCGCTACTCGAACTGCTTGAGCGTCTGGAGGTCGCGCTCCGTCCGCATGAACTCGGCCGTGCGCCGCGTCGCGCCACAGCCCTGACACGAGTAGTTGTCGCGGTGAGCGGGGAGTTCGGTCGGATTCGTCTCCCAGTCCTTTCCACATTCGGGGCACAACAGGCGGACGAACGCTTCAACCATACCCGGTATATGCTCCGGGAGCGCGGATAAATGTTGTTACGGGATAGCACGACCGAGAAAAAGCACGGCTCACGATGCGCCGCGCGCCCACCGATGGCTTACGCGAGCAGGGTGCCGTCTTGGACTTCGAGCAGCTCCTTGTACCGGTTGCGGATGGTGACCTCGGAGATGTCCGCGACCGTCGAGACCTCGCTTTGGGTTACCTTCTCGTTGGTGAGGAGGGCGGCGGCGTAGACGGCGGCGGCGGCGAGGCCGACCGGCGACTTGCCCGAGTGGATGCCGGTCTCCTTCGCGTCGCGGAGGAGCTGGCGGGCCTGTCGCTCGGCCTCGTCGGAGAGGCCGAGTTCGCTGGCGAACCGCGGGACGTACTGCTCGGGGTCGGCGGGCTTGATTTCGAGTTTCAGTTCGCGGACGATGTAGCGGTACGTCCGGGTAAGCTCCATCTTGTCGACACGGGAGACCTTCTCCAGTTCGTCGAGCGAGCGGGGCGTGCCAGCCATCCGGGCCGACGCGTACAGCGCCGAGGTGGCGACGCCCTCGATGGAACGGCCCGGGAGCAGGTCGTCGTTAAGCGCGCGGCGGTAGATGACCGAGGCGGTCTCGCGGACGTTCTCGGGGAGGCCGAGCGCCGAGGCCATGCGGTCGATTTCGCCGAGCGCCTGCTTGAGGTTGCGCTCCTTGGAGTCGCGGGTGCGGAACCGCTCGTTCCACGTGCGGAGCCGCTGCATCTGTTCGCGCTGCCGCGGCGAGAGGGACTTGCCGTAGGCGTCTTTGTTCTGCCAACCGATGTTGGTCGACAGCCCCTTGTCGTGCATCATCTTCGTCGTCGGCGCGCCGACGCGGGACTTGCTGTCGCGCTCGGCGGAGTCGAACGCGCGCCACTCGGGGCCGCGGTCGACCACGGTGTCCTCGACGACGAGGCCGCAGTCCTCGCAGATGGTCTCGCCGTGTTCCTCGTCGGTGACGAGGTGGCCGCTGCACTCGGGGCAGACCTGCGTTTCGTCCTGCTGCGTTTCGGCTCGCTCTGACTCGCGGGGACGGATGTCCCTGCTCTTTGCGTCGGTACTGTACGTTCGGGTGGTTATCGTGTCGCTCATGGTGGGGTGGAAGGCGCGGATACGTCTCGGCCGGGAAGACCTCAGAAGACGAAAGAATAATCCGGCTTGGACTGGCCTTACCAACAGTAAGTTCGAAATCCTTATAAAGTTTTCGCCACCCCGTGCGGGTGAATCGCACGATGTAGCCGCTTTGTCGTCATCTCGTCGACGGGAATCGGGGTCCCACGCGATTAATCGGATCGTATAGCTCTTTCGTCGCTCAGAGCCAGTGTTCCCGGCGGAAGTAGACGAGGAGGACCACGGAGACGAGCGCCATCCCGAGCATCGTCGCGGGGTAGCCGTAGGCCCAGCCGAGTTCGGGCATGTTGAACGCCGACGCGCCGGGGTCGAAGTTCATGCCGTAGATGCCGACGACGAGCGTGAGCGGGAGGATGATGGTCGCGACGACGGTGAGCGTCTTCATCACCTCGTTCGTCGACTGCGAGAGGGTGTTGAGGTAGATATCTCGCGCGCCGCGCGCGAGGTCGCGGTACGTCTCCGTCAGGTCGACCAACTCGACGAGGTGGTCGTACACGTCGCGGTAGTACTTCTCCGTCGCCTCGCGGACGTAGTCGGGGTCGCCGCGGGCGAGCACCCCGACGGCCTCGCGCGTCGGCCACACCGTCTTTCGGAACGACAGCAGGTCGCGCCGGACCGCGTTGAGCCCTTCGAGCACCTCCGGGTCGGGCCCCTCGAAGATGCTGTCCTCGATGACCTCGATTTCCCCGCCGACCTCGTCCAACAGCCCGAAATACTCGTCGACGATGCGGTCGATGACGCGATAGCCCACGTAGTCCGGCCCGAACCGGAGCATCCGCGGCTCTTCGCGTTCGATGGCGTTCCACACGTAGTTTATCGGTTCCAACTCCCGGCGCGTCAGCGTCACGAGCCAGTCGTCACCGAAGCAGAGCCCCACGGGTCTGGTCTGGACCTCCTCTTCGAACACCTGCTCGCCGGCGCGGAGCGTCGCCATTCGGACGAGGACGAACGTGTACTCGTCGTACTCCTCGGTCTTCGGGCGGGCGTCGTTCCGCACGTCCTCGACCGAAAGCGAGTGGATGCCGAACGCCTCGGCGACGCGGTCGAACTCCTCGCCGGTCGTCGCGCGAACCCACGTCGTCCCGTCGGCGTCGCGCGCCGCGTCTAGCGCGGTCTCCTCGTAGGCCGACGCGCCGTCGTCGCGGTAGACGAGCGCCGAAATCACCGCACGTCACCCCCGATGGCCCAGAGCGTGATGCCGACCATGACGGCCGTCACCGAGAACGCCCGCCCCGGATAGGCGACGAGGGTCCCGACGCCGTAGCCGACGACGCCGAGGGTCGTCACCGCGATACCTGCGGTCCGTACGCGAGTCATGGAACCACCGACCCGGGGCGACGAGAAAAAGGCTCCCCCGAGGCGACTTGCCCGAGCGAACTACGCTTCGGACGGGTGTTCGACCGAGCGAATCAGTTCCAAGACGTTCTCCTCCTCGCCGTCGAGCTGTTGGGGGTACAGCCCGATTGCGACGACGAAGTCCTCGTTGTGCTGGACTTTCGTCACGTGGACGTACACGTCGACTTCGTCCCCGCCGAACCGCGCGGTGGCGCTGTACTTCGTGACGTTGGCCGTCTGTCCGAGCATCTGGACGTTCCGCGAACTGACTTGGTCGACGTCGTTGAGGCCCTGATACCGGTTGTCGACGAGGCGGATGAGGTCGTCGTTCGAGTAGTCGCCGATGGGGCTCCGCGGCTGGCCGGCGACTTCGACCGCGGGCGTCGAGATGACGCTGAACGACCCGAGTTTGGCCTCACCGAAGAAGCCGAGGTCAAGCGTCTTCTCGTACGTCGTGATATGGTTGCTGGCGGCGATTTGACGCTCCTGTCCGCCGAACGAGAGCGTGCGGTTCACCGCGAACGTCTCGGTCCCGTTCGTCTCGTAGCCGGCGTTCCCGGCGACGGTCGCGTCCGCCGTGGCCGGCTCGGATTCGAACGTCAGCGTCTCCTCGCCGGTCAGAAAGCCGATACAACCGCTTGTGAGCACGAGTGCGGCGAGCGCGAGCACCGCGACTACGCGTCTGGAACTCATTGCCCCGCCATTTCCCCGCTCCCGGCATAAGTTCGGTGGCCGGACGGGTCGGTCTTCGGTGCGGTGCGCGGTGCGGCCGGCGTCGAACGCTGCGGGTTTCGCCTCAGCCGTCGAGGTCCCGCGACTCGTTCTCGCGGCGAATCACGCGGCCGCTGTGGACGTAGTAGGCGGGCGCGACGAACGGGAGCGCGAACGCCGCGCCGAACCAGAGATGACGGGATGCGCCCCAGTCGATGCCCTGTCCGCGGAGCGACCTGATATCGGCGCGAATCAGTCCCGCGTAGAAGACGTGGGTGACGAGGTAGACCGCGAACGCCGGTTCCGGCCCGATGTACAGCGAGACGGCGGTGAACATGACGAATCCGATGGCGTAGATGACCGGCAACACCCCGCGGTAGCGGCCGCGCGCCGGGCGCTGTTTCCGCTGCCGCTCGCGCTCGACCGCCGTCCCGCGGCGGTACTCGTCGGTGCTCATGTCGCTACGGTGTCCCCCGCGGGGAAAAAGTGGTTCGCTCAGCCGAGGTATTTGACCTCGACCTCGTGGGGACCGTCGTCTGTCGGGAGCGCGACCGTCTCGCGGAGGTGGTCGCGGACCGCCGAGCGCCACGCTCGAACCGCCTCCGTGTGGCGCTCGTGGTGCGCTTCGACCTCGTACGGGTCCGGTCGCGTCTCGTCGGGTTCGGGGAACGCGGGGGCGTCGTCAGCGACGAAGACCCGCGGCTGGAGGTGTACCGGCTCGGGGTCGGCGTAGTCCGAGGCCTCGCCGCCGGTGCGGTGAATGCGCGCCCGCATCCGCCCGTAGAACGGCGGCGTGACGCGGAGGACGACGTGGTCGTCGCCTCGGCGGTTCGCCTCCAGGGCGGTCACGAGGTCGTCGGTCGTGACTGCGAGCGAGCGGACGGCGGTCGGGTCGGACGACCCGCGCGCGCCGTTCAATCTCCGGCGCGCCGGCGACTCGTCATCGACGTGGGCCGCAGTTCGCCGCTGCACTCGGGGCAGGTCGAACGGTACGACGCGGCGCTCACGGTCGTTTGGCACTCACGACAGACGTACGAAGCGCGTTCCATCGACCATTCGTACGAGACATGGTTTGTTAAAACTTACCACAGAACGACCGGACGGCGGCCCGCGCCCGCGGGTCCGTGCCCTTTTACCCGAACGGGGCGCAATCCGCCAGTATGACAGACGCATGGTTCGCCGGCGCGGACCCCGACGACCCCGAATCCGGGGCGACGCGAGTCCGAACGGGCGGCGCCTCCGCCCCCGCCGACTGGCCGGCCGAGGCCGTCGACGCCGGGTTCGCCGCCGACGAAACCGATTACTACGCCAAACTCCGCTCGGCGACGCTCGCCGCCGCCAGCGAGGCCGTCGCGGAGCGCGAGCGCGACGACGACGTGCAGCTCGCCCACGCCGTGCGCGCGATGGACGACGCCGAACGGACCGCGAACGAACTCGCCGAGCGGGTCGTCGAGTGGGCCGGCACGCTCTACGAGGACGTCCCGCGCGGCCTCGACGGCGTCCGCGATATCGCCGCCCGAGACCCCAAGACCGCCGCCGAAGAGCGCGTCGTCTCCTACGCCACCCGCGCGGTGGACCTGCTCGACGAGCGCGACGACCTCCGGGCGTTCATCGAGGAGCGCGCGCCCACGACCGCGCCGAACCTCGCCGAGATGGCCGGGCCGGTCCTCGCGGCGCGGCTCATCGCGCTTGCGGGCGGTCTCGAACCCCTCGCCAAGAAGCCGAGCGGAACGGTCCAAGTGCTCGGAGCCGAAGACGCCCTGTTCGCCCACCTGAAGGGCCGCGCTACGTCGCCCAAACACGGCGTTATCTTCACCCACGAGTACGTCCGTGGGACGCGCCCGCAGGACCGCGGGTCGGCCGCCCGCGCACTCGCCGGGAAGCTCTCTATCGCCGCGCGCATCGATCACTACTCGGGTGACTACCGGCCGGACCTGCACGCCGAACTCACCGACCGGATGGAGACGATTCGCGCCCGCGCCGACGAGGAGGCCGACGAATGAGCGACGACAGTTCCGCGGCCGACGCCGGTGCCGTCCTTCCCGACGGCGTCGAACGCCGGACGTTCGGCGGCCGCGAGCGCCTCTCGACCGAGGGCGCACAGGTCTACGGCGAACCCGTCGATGCCGACGGCTGGCGCGCGTGGGACGCCGGGCGCTCGAAGCTCGGCGCGATGCTCGAACTCGGTATGGACACCGGTCTCGTCGGCGGCGAGTCGGTGCTCTACCTCGGGGCCGCCTCGGGGACGACCGTCTCGCACGTCGCTGACTTCGCCGGGCCGACTTACGCCGTGGAGTTCGCCCCGCGCCCCGTCCGCGACCTCGTCGGCGTCGCCGAGGACCGCGACAACCTCTTTCCGCTTCTGAAGGACGCGCGCGACCCCGACTCCTACGCGCACGTCGTCGAAGCCGGCATCGATTGCCTCGTCATGGACGTGGCGACCCGCGGGCAGGCGGCCGTCGCCGTCCGCAACCGACAGTTCCTCGCGGACGACGGCCGGCTCCTGATGGCCGTCAAGGCGCGCAGCGAGGACGTGACTGCGGAGCCGGACGACGTGTTCGACGACGTGGTCGCTGAACTCGACTCAGCCTACGAAATCCTCGAAACCGCCCGTCTCGACCGCTTCCACGCGGACCACCTCGGTATCGTCGCCCGGCCGAAGTAGGTCGCCGCCGCCGGCTGGCACCGCGAGTCGAGCGGGTCGCCGCCGGTGTTGGGCGTCCGCGGAACCATTCGGTCGCTGTCACGTCGTCGGATTCGACCGGCGGCGGTCGTGCGACGCGTTCGCCGGCTCCCACGGTGTTTTTAATTCGGCGCAACTTACGCCGTTGCGATGGAACTAGGGTCGGCGGATGCCTTCGACCGAATGGGGACGCTCGGCGTCGAAGAGGAATTCTACATCGTCGATGCCGACGGCCGCCCCACTTCGGGTATCGACGACTTAGTCTACGGACCGGAGCCTCCCGAACCGCTCGCGGGACGGCTCGACCACGAGCTGTTCCAGTTCACTATCGAGACGCAGACGCCGCTCATCGAGAACCCCGACGAGGCCGGCGCGGCCGTCTCGACGGTCCGCGAGGCGCTCGTCGACCACGCCGCGGACCACGGCTACCGCATCGCCGCGGCCGGGCTCCACCCCGCCGCCAAGTGGCGCGAACTCGACCACGCGACCAAACCCCGGTATCAGGCGCAACTCGACCGGATTCAGTACCCGCAACACCGGAACACGACCGCCGGCCTCCACGTCCACGTCGGCGTCGACGACGCGGACAAGGCCGTCTGGGTCGCCAACGAACTCCGCTGGTATCTCGCGCCGCTCCTCGCGCTCTCTGCGAACTCACCCTTCTGGAACGGCTTCGACACCGGCCTCGCCTCCGCCCGCGCCAAAGTGTTCGAGAACCTCCCGAACACCGGCATGCCGACCGCCTTCGACGACTTCGAGGACTTCCAGCGCTTCGAGCGCCGAATGGTCGAGTACGGCTCGATAGACGACCGGGGCGAACTCTGGTACGACGTGCGCCCCCACACCGGCCACGGGACGGTCGAAATCCGCACCCCCGACGCCCAGACCGACCCCGAACGCGTCGCCGACTTCGTCGAGTACGTCCACGCGCTCGTGTTGGACCTCGCTGACCGCTACGAGGCCGGCGAGTCGGGAACGTCGGTCCGCCGGGAACTCCTCGACGAGAACAAGTGGCGCGCGACCCGCTACGGCCGGGAGACGGACTTCATCGCCCCCGACTCCGAGGGCGTCGTGAGCCTCGATTCGTTCGTCGAAACCGAGTCCGACCGCCTCGGCGTCGACGGTCTTCGGTCGCTTCTCGACGCCGACTCCGGAACCGCCGTCCAGCGGCGGATTCACGAGGAATCCGGGCTCGACGGCCTGTGCGAACACCTGACGCTGGACTGAGTCGCACGCCGACGCGCGACAGGAAACATTTTTTAGCGCCCCAGTTTTGACCTTTGCCGTAGCACAAATGTCTGCGGACCAGAGCACAGAGGGGAGCGCGGAGTCGACGGACGAAGACCACTCGGGCGGCGCGACCGACTGCGCCGTCTCCGAGTTCGACGACGGGTTGGTGGACCTGCTCGCGTGGATTCTCGACACCGAGACCCGCGCGCGAATCTACGTCCATCTCCGACAGCACCCTCATTCGACGAGCGAGGAAGTCGCCGAGGGGACCGGCCTCTATCCGAGCACGGTTCGGGAGGCGCTGGCCGAACTCGCGGACGACGAGACGGTCGAGCGCCGCAAGCGGAAGAGTTCCGGGGCGGGTAACAACCCCTACGAGTACGTCGCCATCGCGCCGAGCGACCTCGTGAAGGGCGTCTCCGGACAGGTGCAGGCGCAGTTGAACGCCGTGTTCAACCTCGACCGACACCTCGGCACCGACCGCTCCGACGAGACCGAACCGGTCACGATTACGGTCCGCGAGGAGTAGCGCGGCGTCCCGACTGCTGCGACGATTCGCGCACCCTCGGAGCCCCCGCTGGCCGCGGGCGTTGGGCCGTTAGGCTAACCCGACCCGCTTAAGTCGCGCCGTACCCACCCCGAGAGTATGCACGTCGCGTTGGGCGGGACGTTCGACCCTGTCCACGATGGACATCTCGCGCTGTTCGAGCGGGCGTTCGAATTGGGTGCTGTCACGGTCGGACTCACGAGCGACGAACTCGCGCCGAAGACGCGACACGTCGACCGCTACGTCCGGCCCTTCGACGACCGCAAGGCCGACCTCGAAGCCGAACTCCGACCGCTCGCCGAGGAGTACGACCGCGAGTTCGAGGTCCGCGAACTCGACAAACCGACCGGCATCGCGACCGAGGAAGGCTTCGACGTGCTCATCGTCTCGCCCGAGACGCGGGGTGGCGGCGAGCGCGTCAACGAGATTCGCGAAGAAAAGGGCCTCAAACCCCTCCGTATCGAGGTCGTCGAACACGTCCCCGCCGAGGACGGCGAGCGCATCTCCTCGACGCGCATCGTCTCCGGCGAAATCGACCGCCACGGCAACCTCACGCCCGACCGCGAGGGCCGCGGTCGGACGCCTCCGGGCGACGAATAGTTTTCACTGTCACGGTCGTACGCTCTCCCATGCGACACCCGCTTTTCGCCAGCTTCGCCGTCGGCGTCGTCGCCGCGCTCGTCGTCGGTATCGCCGTCACCGAACTGGCCTCGCGGTGGATATTTTTCTCGCTTTTCGTCGGCATCCCGGCCGGCGTCGTCGCCGGCGTCGTCGCCGTCGCGGTGACCTACGCGGTCCTGACTCGTCGGATGGCTCCCGTGCGCTCCTCGGAGTGAGCGCCTCCGAACTACCAGTTCGGCGGTCGGAAGCCGGCCTCCCGGAGGAGGTCCTTCCAGCGCTGTTGGATGCTGAGCCGCGACACGTCCATCGACTCGGCGACGGCGGTCTGCGAGCGCTCCTCGCCGGCGATGAGCGCGCCGGCGTAGAGGCTGGCGGCGGCGACGGCTTGTTTGGAGCGCTCCTCGTCGGGCAACTGGGTGAGAAACATATCCGAGGCGTACGAGCGGGCCTCGCTACCGAGTTCGAGGCCGTCCGCGGCGGCGTCGATGCGAGCCAGCCACTCCTGATTGTCTCGCTGGTCTCGGGCGCTGTACATGGTCGTCGTTGCGGCCGCGGGGGCATAATCCCCGCGGCGGGCGCTCGTGACGTTTATATGGCGGTGCGGGAAATGTGCGGTCGAAGGGCGAGTGTCGCCCGATTGCGCGCGGGTAGCCAAGTGGCCAAAGGCGCAGCGCTTAGGACGCTGTGGTGTAGACCTTCGCAGGTTCGAACCCTGTCCCGCGCATACCGTCTCGAACACCGTGAGAGACGTGTATGCAAGCCGAAGGGCTCGAATCAGGGAGCAACGCGAAGCGTTGCGACCGCGGTTCGAACCCTGTCCCGCGCACTAAGCGAACGAAGTGTGCGAGGTAGCAGACAGGTTCAAACCCTACGAGACGAGCGCGGCGAGTCTCGGTTCGGTTCGAACCCTGTCCCGCGCGCTTTCTGTTGAAACTCGTCGTCGGTGATACCGTTGCGACCGCGGCGAGCGCGGAGTTCGAAAACAGCAGATAGACCGCCACTCCGGGGAGCGAGCGCTCGTCATCGAATCGTGTGCTCACGGACCTCGATACTTCCGTTTTCGAGGACGGTGAGTTCGAACGTCTCGGTGAAGACCGCTTCACCGCCGACTGCGACAGCGACGCGTCCTGTGAACCCGGCCTCTAGAAAGAGTGACAGTCGGGTCTCGGGTGTCCGGCCGGTGAGCGCTTCCGTCCGCTCGGACGTCGCGGTCGACTCGGTCGGAGACTGTGTGGTCGCCGCGGCCCCGCACTCCACGCTTAAAGACCCCGCATACGTTCGGAGGAAACCTTACCGTCGTGGTGTCCAACTCCCCGACGAATGCCTGCGCAGTCACTCTACGCTCGTATCGGCGGCCGCGAGGCCGTCGAAGCAGTCGTCTCGGACTTCTACGACCGCGTCCTTGCCGACGATTCGGTCGCCCACTACTTCGACGACATCGACATGGTCGAACAGCGCGCCCATCAGGTCAAGTTCATCAGCGCCGTCGCGGGCGGTCCCGTCGAGTACGACGGGGCCGACATGCGAGCGGCCCACGACCACCTCGACCTCTCGGGCGAGGACTTCGACGCCATCGCCGAGCACCTCGCGGCCGCGCTCGACGAAAACGGCGTCGCCCCGGAAGACGCCGACGCGATTCTCGACGAGGTCGCCGCGCTCAGAGCCCCTATTCTGGGGCAGTAGGTTCCGTTCGACCTCCTTCCGGGAGAATCAGTCGCCGGTTTCCACCGGTCGAATCGCGCACGCCACGCGTCAGACGCGACACAACCCTTTTTCTCACCCGGTGTCTCTCTCCACCAATGGCGGCGTTATCCGAATTATTGGGCGACCTCGTGGCGGACGTCGATGGGTTGTTTCTGTTCACGCCGAGCAGCTCCCACTACGAGCAGTTCGCCGAGACGGACGTTCCGACGGTGGTCATCGCGCCGGAGAACACGGTCGAAGCCGAGACGTTCGTGGAGTTGCCCCTGCAGTTCCAGAACGTCAAAGACCGCATCCGCTTCGGCGTCGAAGGCGCGATGGAACAGAGCATCGTCGAGGCCGGCGACACCATCGCCTGCAACGTCGGCATCTTCGGCGGCGACCCGGACTCGCTCGTCCGCGTCCGCGTCGAGGAGAACATGCGGTCGGGCATCTACGACCTCTTTGCGAACTCGCGGGCGGACCCCGGCGTCATCCGCGACGTGTTCGAGGTGGCCATCGAACTGGGCAAGAAAGGGCAGAAGGGCGAACCCGTCGGCGCGCTGTTCATCGTCGGTGACGCGGGCAAGGTGATGAACAAGTCGCGGCCGCTGTCGTACAACCCCTTCGAGAAATCCCACGTCTACGTCGGCGACCCCATCGTCAACGTGATGCTCAAGGAGTTCTCGCGGCTCGACGGCGCGTTCGTCATCTCCGACTCGGGGAAAATCGTCTCGGCGTACCGCTACCTCGAACCCTCGGCGGAGGGCGTCGACATCCCGAAGGGGCTGGGCGCGCGCCACATGGCCGGCGGCGCTATCACCCGCGACACCAACGCCACGGCCATCGTCCTCTCGGAGTCCGACGGGCTCGTCCGGGCGTTCAAGGGCGGCAAGATGATTCTCGAAATCGACCCGGAGGCGTACTGAGATGCCGGGGTTCGCTTCGGCGTCCCTCATCCACTCGTCGGTCGGTTCCGCGTCCACAGCCGCACTCACATCCGCATCCGCGTCCGCGTCCGCATCCGCGTCCGCATCTACCGCCCCGCTTCAGACGGTCGGCGGCGTCGTCGACGACATCGTCAGAATCGCCGGCCTCCGGTTTCTCGGCGTGCTCGCCATCCTCCTCCTCGGGCTGGTGCTCGCGTACGTCGCGGGGACGCTCGTCCATCGGCTGCTCGTCAGCGTCGGTGTCCCGGAGGCCATCGAGGGGACCGCGTTCGAGCGGACCGCCCGCGACTTCGACACCTCGACGGTCGAAATCCTGTCGTGGCTGACGCGGTATTTCGTCCTCGGCATCAGCATCTTCGCCACCCTCTCGTTCGCCGGGGTCAACTACGCCGACCGGTTTTGGGGGCTCGTCATCGCCATCCTCCCGCAGTTGTTCATCGCCATTCTGGTCCTCATCATCGGGGTCGTCGTCGGCGACAAGGTCGAACTGCTCGTCGCCGAGCGACTCCGCGCGGTCAAACTCCCGCAGGTGAACATCCTCCCGGCGCTCGCAAAATACACCGTCTTCTTTCTCGCCACGCTCGTCGCGCTCTCGCAGGTCCGCGTCGCCACGCTCGCGCTCATCGTCCTCCTCGGGGCGTACCTGCTGGGACTCATCGTGTTCGGCGTCGTCGCGTTCCGCGACCTCCTTCGCTCGGGCGCGGCGGGGACGTATCTCCTGTTCACCCAACCGTACAGCATCGGCGACGAGATAGTCGTCGGCGAGGTCCGCGGCGTCGTCCAGGAGTTCGATATGTTCGTCACCCACGTCGAATCCGAGGATACGGAGTTCGTCATTCCGAACGCGCGCGTCCTCGACAAGGGCGTCGGCCGCGTTCGGTAGGCGCTCGGAACCGGGGTCACTGTCGTCGGTCGGACCGATTCCGTGCGGTTCGGTGCCGGACCGGCGGTCGCCGCGTCTCGAACCGCCCACTACGATGACCGATTACTGCCCGTCGGTCTCGCCGCCGGACATGGGTCTCGCGGGCACGCCGGCGACCGTCTCGCCCGCGGGCACGTCGCGCGTGACGAGCGAGTTCGCCGCGACCTGCGCGCCCTCGCCGATGCGGACGCCCGGGAGAATCGTCGCCTTCGCGCCGATCATGGCGCGCTCGCCGACGACGACCTCGCCGGTTCGGTACTCGTCCTGCAAAAACTCGTGGCAGAGGATGACCGCGTCGTAGCCGATGATAGCGTCGTCTTCGATGGTGATGAGTTCCGGCCAGAACACGTCGGGTGTCGCTTCGAGGCCCCACGAGACGCCCGCCCCGACGGTGACGCCGATGCGCCGGAGTGCCCAGTTTCGCACCCTGAGCGACGGCGCGATGCGCGCCACGAGGGCGAACACGTAGTTGAGCATCACGCGCCAGACGGGTTTGGCGTCGGTCCAGTACTGCAACGAGTTCCGCGGGCCGGGCGTCGGGTGGTGCTGGATTCGGTCGTGTCGGCGGGCCTCCGCGTCCGCCGGTTCGGCATCGTCGTCGGTCACGTCCGCCGATTGGACCGCGGGGGTAAAAGCGCCCTCGGCGCGGGGGCGACGAGAGAAATCGCGAACCGGTCCCGCGGGACCGCCCCCTGTTTACTCGCCGCGGAGTTCGGCCATGTGGTCGATGCGGCGCTGGACGAGCGCCGCCGTGCCGATGTCGTGGCGGATGTGGAAGCCCTCGCCGGCGTCGGCGAGTGCGTCCTCCGCGAGTTCTTCCGCCGCGGCGATGCTGTCGGCGACGCCGACCACGGCGAACGACCGGGAGGTCGTCGTGTAGAGGCCGTCCTCGCGGTCGTCGACGCTCGCGTAGAACAGCAGCGCGCCGGCGTCCTCGTCCACTTCGACCGTGATTTCCGCGCCGGCCTCGGGGTCCGTCGGGTAGCCCTCGGGGACGGCGTACTTACACACCGTGGCGGCCTCAGCGAAGTCGAGTTCCGGCAGTGATTCGCCCTCGCGGGCGGCCGTGAGCACGTCGATGAATGGCGTTTCGAGGACCGGCAGCGTGTTCATCGCCTCGGGGTCACCGAAGCGGGCGTTGAACTCGATGACCTTCGGCCCCTCGGTCGTGAGCATGAACTGGCCGTAGAGGATGCCCTTGTACTCCGGCAGCGCCTCCACGACGGCCTCGATGACCTCGACGGCGGCCTCGTAGTCGCTGTCGGCCATGAACGGCAGGGAGGGCGATACGTCGGTGTAGCTTCCCATGCCGCCGGTGTTCGGCCCCTCGTCGCCCTCGTAGGCGCGTTTGTGGTCCTGCACGGCGGGGCTGACGCGGAACTCGCCGTCGGCGACGAACGCCTGAATCGTGAACTCCTCGCCGACGAGGCGCTCTTCGAGCACGACGCGCTCGTAGTCCGAGTCGCGGAGGTACGCCTTCGCCTCCGCGGGCGTCACCTGGTCGCCGATGACTTTCACGCCCTTGCCGCCGGTGAGGCCCGCGGGCTTGACCGCGAGGTCGCCGTCGTAGTCGTCGATGTAGTCGCAGGCGGCCTCCATGTCGTCGAAGGTGGCGAAGTCGGGGTTACCCGGAATCGCCTCGTCGCGCATGAACTGCCGCTGGAACGCCTTGTCCGTCTCGATGCGCGCCTCGGCGGCCTGCGGGCCGAAGGTGTAGATTCCCGCCTCGTCAAGGGCGTCGGCGACGCCAGCCGCGAGGCCGGACTCGGGGCCGACGACCGCGAGCGTCGCGCCGACGGACTCGGCGTAGGCGACGATGTCCTCGGCGGCGGTCTCCGAAATCGTCTCGAAGCCCTCGGCGAGGGCGGCGATGCCGGGGTTTCGGTTGCTGGCGCAGGCGTACAGGTCGCAGTCGGGGGCCAGCGCGCGGGCAATCGCGTGCTCGCGGCCGCCGCCACCGACGAGGAGGACGGTCTCGCTCATGGTCGCATACCCTGCGCACGGGAGTGTAAAGATTGCTCTTTATCTGCGACGAAATAGGCACGATTGTGGTCATAGCCGGTCGACAGCGAGGGTGACTCGCCGTCCGACCCACACCCCGCGCCACACCCCGAGTCGGCCACGACGGCCGTCTCCACGCCGCTTTAGTTCCCGGAGCGCCGACTTCGACGCATGTCCGACCCGGTGGGACGCAACCGACTCGACGAGGAGCAGAGCCCGTACCTCCGCCAGCACGCCGACAACCCGGTCAACTGGCAGCCGTGGGACGAAACGGCCCTCGAAGCGGCCCGCGAGGCGGACAAGCCCATCTTTCTTTCAATCGGCTACTCGGCGTGCCACTGGTGTCACGTCATGGCCGACGAGAGTTTCTCGGACCCCGACATCGCCGAGGTGCTCAACGAGGAGTTCGTCCCAGTGAAAGTCGACCGCGAGGAGCGCCCCGACCTCGACCGCATCTACCAGACCATCTGCCAACAGGTCACCGGCGGCGGCGGCTGGCCGCTTTCGGTCTGGCTCACGCCCGAGGGCAAGCCCTTCTTCGTCGGCACGTACTTCCCACCCGAACCCCGCCGCGGCGCGCCCGGCTTCCGCGATATCGTCGAGAGCTTCGCAGAGTCGTGGCGAACCGACCGCGACGAGATAGAAAACCGCGCCGACCAGTGGACGAGCGCCATCACCGACCGACTGGAGGAGACGCCCGACACGCCCGGCGAGGCTCCCGGCTCGGACATCCTCGACACCACCGTACAGGCCGCGCTCCGCGGCGCTGACCGCGACCACGGCGGCTTCGGCGGCGACGGACCGAAGTTCCCCCAACCCGGTCGCATCGACGCCCTGCTCCGCGGCTACGCCGTCTCCGGCCGCCGCGAGGCGCTCGACGTGGCGCGGCAGAGCCTCGACGCGATGGCCAACGGCGGCCTCCGCGACCACCTCGGCGGCGGCTTCCACCGCTACTGCGTCGACCGCGAGTGGACCGTCCCGCACTTCGAGAAGATGCTGTACGACCAGGCCGGTCTCGCCTCGCGGTATCTCGACGCCGCCCGACTCACCGGCAACGACTCGTACGCGACCGTCGCCGCCGAGACGTTCGAGTTCGTCCGCCGCGAACTCACCCACGACGACGGCGGCTTCTTCGCCACGCTCGACGCCCAGTCCGGCGGCGAGGAGGGAACCTTCTACGTCTGGACGCCCGACGACGTGCGCGACCTCATCCCCGAACTCGACGCCGACCTCTTCTGCGACCGCTACGGCGTCACGCCCGGCGGCAACTTCGAGAACAAGACGACCGTCCTGAACGTCTCGGCGACGACCGCCGAACTCGCCGACGAGTACGATCTCGACGAATCCGAGGTCGAAGACCGCCTCGAAAAGGCCCGGAAAGCCCTGTTTGCCGCCCGCGAGGGGCGCGAGCGCCCCGCCCGCGACGAGAAGGTGCTGGCCGGCTGGAACGGCCTGATGATTTCGGCGTTCGCGCAGGGGTCGGTCGTCCTCGAAGACGACTCGCTCGCTTCCGACGCCCGTCGCGCCCTCGACTTCGTTCGCGAGCGCCTCTGGGACGACGAGACCGAGACGCTCTCGCGGCGCGCCATGAACGGCGAGGTGAAAGGCGACGGCTACCTCGAAGACTACGCCTTCCTCGCGCGCGGCGCGTTCGACCTCTATCAGGCGACCGGCGACCTCGCGCCGCTCTCGTTCGCGCTCGACCTCGCGCGGGCGACCCGCCGCGAGTTCTACGACGCCGACGCGGGCACGCTCTACTTCACCCCCGAGAGCGGCGAGTCGCTCGTCACCCGCCCGCAGGAGCCGACCGACCAGTCCACGCCGTCGAGCCTCGGCGTCGCCACGTCGCTGTTCTTGGACCTCGAACAGTTCGCGCCGAACGCCGGGCTCGGCGAGGTTGCGGACGCGGTGCTCGGCTCGTTCGCCAACCGCGTTCGCGGCAGCCCGCTCGAACACGTCTCGCTCGCGCTCGCCGCCGAGAAGGCCGCCAGCGGTGTCCCCGAACTCACCGTCGCCGCCGACGAGGTTCCCGATGAGTGGCGCGCGACGCTCGCCTCGCGGTATCTCCCCGGTCTCGTCGTCTCCCGTCGCCCCGGCACCGACGCGGAACTCGACGCGTGGCTGGGCGAACTCGGACTCGAAGAGGCCCCGCCAATCTGGGCCGGCCGCGAGGCGGCCGACGGCGAACCGACCGTCTACGCCTGCGAAAACTTCACCTGCTCCGCGCCGACCCACGACCTCGACGAGGCGCTGGCGTGGTTCACGGCGGGCGACGACGTCTAACTGAAACATCGAGACGGGCCGGAACCCAATTCAGAGCTGAGAGCCGTCGTAGCGTCGTCGCAATTCTCTGACTTTCTCGGCGACTCGCTCGGCGCGCTCGCGGGTCACGCACGGGACGACGTTCTCACCCGTCGGCGTGTCGAAGACGAGCGTCGTTTCGTCGACGATGTCGAGGCTCCGCGCCGAGAGCGCGGAACAGTACGTCCGACTCGTCTTCCGGTCCAACTTCGATTGCACGATTGCCGTGGTGTCGAAGCGGTAGGCGTGGTCGTCGGTCTCCCAGCGTTCGTGGACCGTCGAAGCCACGAACAGCCCGACCCGCTCGGCGAGTAGTTCCTGAACCGACGCCACGACTCCTTCGGGGAGCGGCGGCGACTCGCCCCAAAGCATCGATTCGTGGGGAATCGTCGTGAGTAGTTCGTCGCCGCTGTCGTCGAGGAGCGCGAGGCGAAACACGAAACTCTCACCGACCATCGTCGTCGCGGCGTCGAGAAGCGCGAACAGCGCGTCCTCGCCGTCGCGGTCGAGAGAGAAGACGCGGGTTCCGTCGTCCGGGCGCTCGGGGTCGAGTGCGTCGACGGTTGTGAGCGCCTCGACACATCGTTCGATGTCGTCTGCTCCGAAATCTTCGTCGAGTGACCCTTCGTCGAGTTCGACTCGAACCGCGTGCGCGACGGGGACGGCCTCGGAGAACACCGGGAGGAGGTCGCGGCGGTAGTCGTCGCTGTCGAGGTGATAGCGCTGCGGGCCGTCCCCGCAATCCGGACTCTCACTACTATCTCCGCCACGTTCCTCACGCATCTGCGGACTCCCGCGCCACCTGCGCTCGTCGCATCGAATCGGCGTACCCGCGGGTGTCATATCACGGTTTCGGCGGGTCAAGAGAACGGAAAATTCGAACCGACGCTTAGTTCGACAGTTCGTCCGCGAGGTAGACCGCAATCGGAACGTCCTCTTCCTCCACGAAACGGGCGACCTCCTCGCCGTCGCGTTCGACGACGACCGTCGGGATGAGTTCGATGTCGTACTCGTCGACGAGCGGGCCGACCTTCGAGCCGTCGTCGGCCTTCTCGACGGGGTAGTGGTCGATTCGCTCGGCGGGGACGCCGGCGGCGTCGAGCGCCGCCGCGAAGTCGGGAAGCTGTCCGCGGCAGTCGCCGCACCAGTCGCCGCCCCAGACCTTGAACGTGTAGTCTGCGGCCGCGAGCGTGTCGACCACATCGGGGTAGGACGCCGCGTCCCACGCGGGGTTCGGTTGCATCGTTTCGAGCGTCTCGGCTTCGGCCATGGGAGGGCGTACCGGCCGCGCGGATTTAACGGGTGCGCTCGCGGCGGGCCTCGCCGGGCACGGCGCGGTGCTGTCTACCCCGAGACGGTGGCCGTATCGTCCGCCTCCGCCAGTCGTTTAGTGTCGCACCGTCAACGGAGGGTCGATGGACGACAGTATCCTCGACGCTATCGGGTCGCCGCTGGTCCGCGTCGACTCCCCCGAGGGGTCGACGGTCGCGGCGAAGATAGAGTCGAAGAACCCGGGCGGGTCAGCGAAGGACCGCCCCGCGTTGGCGATGGTCGAGGCGGCCGAGGAGGCGGGCGACATCTCGCCGGGCGACCGCCTCGTCGAACCCACGTCCGGGAACACCGGTATCGGACTCGCGGTCGTCGCGGCGGCGAAGGGCTACGACCTGACCATCGTCATGCCGGACTCGATGTCGCCCGAGCGCCGCGAAATCATGCGCGCCTACGGGGCGACCATCGAACTCGTCGACGGCGACATCTCCGCCGCGAAAGACCGCGCCGACGACCTCGAAGCCGAGGGGATGTACCAACTCCGGCAGTTCGAGAACCCGGCGAACCCGGAGGCGCACTACCGGACGACCGCCGAGGAGATTCTCGAACAGGTGGGCGACCGCCGCATCGACGCCCTCGTCGCCGGCATCGGCACCGGCGGCACGATTTCGGGCACCGGCCGCCGTCTCGTCGAGGAGTTCCCCTCGATGCGCGTCGTCGGCGTCGAACCCGCCGAGAGCGCCGTTCTCTCGGGCCACGAAGTCGGCAACAACGACTTCCAGGGGATGGGCCCGGGCTTCGTCAGCCCCAACCTCGATACCGACCTCCTCGACGACGTGGAAATCGTCGAACTCGCGGACGCCGAGGCCGAGTGTCGCCGCCTCGCCCGCGAGGAAGGCATCCTCGTCGGCCAGTCGTCCGGCGCGTCGCTCCTCGCCGCCAAGCGCGTCGCTGAGCGGCTCGCCGCCCCCGACGCCGACGAGGAAGACCAGCCGCTCGTGGTGACGGTCTTCTGGGACTCCGGCGAGCGCTACATGTCGACCGGGATGTTCGACGCCGAAGAATAGCGGTCGTCCCGGGGCGGCGCTCACCGACCGAACTCGTCTTCTCCCACTCTGACGACGAGCGTTCGCTCCACGTCTCTGAGGTCGTAATCGGGCACCGAGCCGTCGACGCGCGTCACGAACATCGGCTCGACGAGGCGGCCGTCTTCGACGCCGTAGATGGCGAGGTGGTCGCCCGTGTCCTCGGGCTGAACCTTCCCGTCTCGAATCTGTCGGGCGAGGTCGCGGGAGAGCCACTCGTCGGCCGAGACGGAGGGCTCGCGGACCAACGAGAAGTCGGCGAACCGGACGAGATACCAGTTGAGGTCGTTGAGAAGCGAGACGGCCGCGCCGAGACTCACCGTGTCGACCGAAAGCGAGTTGTCGAACGGTTCGGAGATATCGTAGGTCGAAAGCGCCGCGCGCGCGGTGTCGCGCGACAGCAGTTCGTACTGGAGGTGCACGTCCTCCGCGCCGACGATACAGACCTGCGTCACGTCGAGAGGGAGGGACCGGATTCGGTAAAGCGGTTCCGGTACTCAGGCGGTCGACTCCCACTCGGCGGCGCAGGACTCGTCGCAGAACACGACGCGCTCGCGTTCGAGCGTTATCTTACCGGGCTTGTCGATGTCTCGTTCGAGGAGGACTTGGTAGTGGGCTTCGCTCATGTCGACGCGGGCGCGGCAGGCCCCGCACCGCTCGACGGTGTCGCTCCAGTCGGTCCGCGACGCCCGGTGGCTGACGCGCCACTCGGGGCCGGGGTGTCCGCGACCGGGATGCGATGTTTTCGACATGGGAGAACCCTAGTGCTCACGGTAAATAAAGCCATTTTTGTGCAATTGTTCATTCGAAACGAATCTAAACGTTTGGAGAATCGTGTCTGTGGTGGTGGTTTGCACGGTTCGTGTGGGCGTCGGTACCGTGCCTCGGTGGAGCTGGTGGCGACTTCGCTCCGGGGTCGGAGTGCGCGCACGACCCTCACCTCGCACTCCCGCGCGCTCACTCGCCGTCGGGCGAGACGACGACTCGCTCGCGGGCGGCCGCCACCGCGAGGTCGAACAGGTCATCGGGCTCCGCGGCCTCGACGGCCGACAGCGAGGCGTTCGTCTCGGGGAAACTCGGCGCGACGCGCTCGCAGCCGACGGGGAGCGTCGAGTCGTCGTAAGTGCCGAGGTCGCGGGCGGCCGCGACGATGTCGGTCTTGTCGCGGGTCAAAAGCGGGCGGTGGACGGGGTAGTCGACCGCGGCCTCGGTGACGGCGAGGTTCTCGCCGGTCTGGCTCGACTTCTGACCGAGCGATTCGCCGGTCACGATTGAGTGGGCGTGCTCGTCGGTGGCGACCTCGGCGGCGATGGCGAGCATGGCGCGCCGAAGCGAGAGCATCCGGGTGTCATCGACGGACTCCATCAGTCGCTCGACCACGTCGCCGGCGGGAACGACGTGCATTCGCATGTCCGCGTTCGGGGCGCGACGAGCGATGGTCCGCACCGTCTCGATTGCCCGCGCGCGGTGGTCAGCGCCACCGTAGTCGCCCAAATCGACGTAGACGGGGACGATTTCGCAACCGCGGCGCATCAGTTCCCACGTCGCCACCGGCGAGTCGATGCCGCCGGAGACGAGCGAGACGGCCCGTCCCTGCGTTCCGAGCGGGAGGCCGCCGGGGCCGTCGAACCGCCGCACGGAGAGATACGCCGTCTCCTCGCGGCACTCGATGCGGTAGGTTCGGTCGGGGTTGTCGAGGTCCACGGGCGCGCCGGTCGCCTCGACGACGGCGCTCCCGGCCTCGCGTTCGAGGTCGGAACTCGTGAACGCGTGTTGGTCGGCGTCACCGACGCGGTCGGCGTCGACGGCGAACGCCGCCCCGTCGGGGTGGTCGGACGCGAGAGTTCGACAGACCGTGACGATGTCGTCGAGGACGGGGTCGCAGGCGACGCAGGGGCGCGCCCAGACGACGCCCGGCACCTCGGCGCAGGCGGCCGCGACGGCCTCGGCGTCGGCCGCGTCGCGGACGAGCAGGCGGGACCACTCCCGCTCGACGCGGCCCGGGAGCGAGCGGTCGTCGAGGACCGCCTGGAGGTTCGTCCGTAATCTGGCCTCCATCTTCGCTCGGACGCTCGAACTCTTCGTGCCCACCTCGCCGTAGCCGACGAGGACGACGTACGCCGTCTGATTCACGGTCGACGTTCTCCGCGAGCGCCCTTCAGCGTCTCGTTTCGCGGGGCATCCGCATCCGACGCGGCGAAGCTCCCTCTCGCTATTAGTGTTATATATTTGTAAATAGTACAATTTACTGAACCGTAGACAGACGGCGAAACAATATAAACCGCTTAATAGATTTCACACCGTTTCCCTCTCGTATACCCGCCGACCGACCCGCCGTCGCGCTCGCCGCCCGCCCGACGCACACCCGACGCCCACTTGACGCCCACTCGATGCCAATGACCGACGAGTTGCCAGCCGACATCGACCTCGCAGACCCCCAGTACTATCTCAACCGCGAGCTGAGCGAACTGGAGTTCCAGTCCCGCGTGCTCAACGAAGCCCTCGACGACCGGAACCCGCTTCTCGAACGGGTCCGATTTCTCTCCATCTTCACGAAGAACTTAGACGAGTTCTTCATGAAGCGCGTCGGCGGGCTGAAACAGCAGATAGACGCCGGCGTGACGGAGCGGACGACCGACGGCCGGACGCCCCTCAAGCAGTGGGAGGAGGCCATCGACAAGGCCCGGCCTATGTTCGAGCGACAGGCCGAGTGCTACCGCGAGGAGATTCGCCCGGCGCTCGCCGGGGAGGGCATCCACATCTGTGACTACGACGACCTGACGCCCGACCAACGGGCGGGGATGCGGGACTACTTCGAACTCTCGGTGCTGCCGACGCTGACGCCCCTGTCGTTCGACCCGGCCCACCCGTTCCCGTTCATCTCGAACCTCTCGCTGTCGCTCGCGGTGGTCACCCGCGACGACGACGGCGACCAGACGTTCACCCGGGTGAAGATTCCGCAGAACCGCCCGCGGCTCGTCGAGGTCGAGACCGACGGCGACGAGGTCCGATACGTCCTCTTGGAGGAGGTCATCCGCGCCAACCTCGACCTGCTGTTCCCGAACGTCGAGGTCGTCGACACCGCGGTGTTCAAGCTGACGCGAAACGCCGAGGTCCGCCGCAACGAGGAGGTCGCGGAGGACCTCATCGACATGATAGAGGAGGTGCTCGAACAGCGCCGCTTCGCCACCGTGGTCCGCCTCGAAATCGAGGCCGACGCGCCCGCGGCCGCGCGGGACCTCCTCGTCGAACAGTTGGACCTCGACGACCGCGAGGTGTTCGAACTCCGCGGGCCGCTCGACTACCGCGAACTGATGGACCTCACGGACCTCGACCGCCCGGACCTCTCGCTGGAGTCGTGGACACCCCAGCCGCACCCGCGGTTTTCGGACCTCGACACGGCCGACGCGGGGCTCGGCTCGGGCGCGTCGTCCCCCGAGGCGGCCGGCGACGACGGCGACACCATCTTCGACGAGATTCGCCGCAAAGACGTGCTGTTGCACCACCCGTACCACTCGTTCGGTGACACCGTCCAGGAGTTCCTCGACGCGGCCGCCAACGACCCCGACGTGTTGGCCATCAAGGCCGCCATCTACCGGACGGCCTCGGACTCGCAGGTCATCGAGGCGCTCATCGACGCCGCCGACAACGGCAAACAGGTCGCGGCGATGGTCGAGCTCAAAGCGCGGTTCGACGAGCAGAACAACCTCGAATGGGTCCGTCGCCTCGAAGAGGAGGGCATCCACGTCGCCTACGGCACCATCGGCCTCAAGACGCACACGAAGACGGCGCTCGTCGTCCGCGAGGAGGAAGACGGCGTCCGCCTCTACTCCCACGTCGCCACGGGGAACTACCACTCCGGGACCGCGAAGGGCTACGTCGACCTCGGCGTCCTCACCGCCGACCGCGACATCGGACAGGACCTCGTGAAGGTGTTCAACTTCTTCACCGGTCCCTCCTTGGACGAGGAGTTCCGGAAGCTCCTCATCGCGCCCGTGACGATGCGAACCGAGTTCACGAAGTGCATCCGCCGGGAGGCCGAACACGCCCGGGCCGGCCGCGACGCCCGCATCGTCGCCAAGATGAACGCGCTCGAAGACCCCGGCATCGTCGAGGAACTGTACGAGGCCTCGATGGCCAGCGTCGACATCGACCTGCTCGTCCGCGACATCTGTCGGCTCCGACCCGGACTGGAAGGCGTCTCGGAGACCGTCACGGTCCGCAGCGTCGTGGACCGCTTCCTCGAACACTCGCGCATCTTCTACTTCGAGAACGCGGGCGACCCCGACTACTACGTCGGTTCGGCGGACTGGATGACCCGCAACCTCGACAAGCGCGTGGAGGCCATCGCCCCCGTCGAAGACCCCGACATCCGCGAGCAGTTGCGGTTCATCCTCGAACTCGGCTTCGGGGACAACCGGAAGGCGTGGGAGATGAACGCCGACGGCAGCTACGACCAGCGCGACCCCGGCGACGGCCACGAGATTAGCATGCAGAAGATTCTGATGGACCAGACGCTCGCGGCGTCGAACACGCCCGGCGTCCACCGCGGCATCTCGGCGTCGCATCCCGACGTGCCCGAGACGCTCCTCGTGGAGTCCGACCCGTCCGTGATGGCCCCCCGAGACGACGGGGAGGCCGAAGCCAGTGACGGGGACGACGCCGACGACAGGGATGACGCCGACGACACCACCGACTCCGCGGTCGAAGCGGGCGCGGGCGCGCCGAAGAACGGCGACCCGCAGCACGTCCTCGACGACTTCCCCGAGAAGTGGTACGTGCCGAGCAGTCGGCACTACGAGTACGCGGTTCGGACGCCGGACGGCGACCGCGACTACCGGAAGACGGCCGAGGCGGCCGCGCGGCTGGTCGAGAAGTACTACGGCGAAGAGTAGCGTCGTCGCCCTCGCGGGCGACGCGGCGGTCGGTGTTCCGTTTTTGGTTTCGACCCGCCGCGAGGCGACGCCTCAGAACGTGCTGAGTTCGCCTTCGATGGTCCGGCGGGTGATGTCGGTCACGTTCGCGAGTTCGCGGTCGATGATGGCGATAACCTCGTCTTCGATGTCAGCGATGGTGACGCCGTCGTCCGTGATGACCTTCGCGTCGGCGACGTGGGGTTCGTCGATGGGGCGACCGATTTGCGAGAGCAGGCGGACCTGGAGGTCGCGGATGCCGTCGACCTCGTCGACGACCGTCTCGGCGATGTGGGTGGAAAGCAGGTTGTAAATCTTCCCGATGTGGTTGACGGGGTTCTTGCCGGAGGTCGCTTCCATGCTCATCGGGCGGTTCGGCGTGATGAGGCCGTTGGCGCGGTTGCCGCGGCCGACGGAGCCGTCGTCGCCCTGCTCGGCGGACGTGCCGGTCGTCGTGAGGTAGATGGAGCCTTCGTCGTAGTCGTCGGCGGTGTTGACCTCGACGTTGACCTCGCGGTCGGTGTAGTCGGTGGCGAGGTCGGAGACGAACTCGCGCACGTCGTCGACGGCGGCGACGTAGTCGTCGATGTCGTCGAGGTGTTTGTCGACCATCGCGGCGGCGACGGTCACGTCGATGACGTCGCCCTCGCGTTTGCCCATGAGCTTGATGTCCTGTCCGAGTTCGGGGTGGTCGTCGCCGTAGGCCGGGCCGTTGAGGGCGCGCTCGGCTTCGAGGACGATGCGCTCCGTCTCGGTCAGGGGGGCGTGGCCGACGCCGAAACTCGTGTCGTTGGCCATCGGGACCTGCTGGGTCTCCTCGCCGAACACGTCCTGGAGGTCGCCGGAGCCCTCGCCGAGTTTCACGTCGACGATGATGTCGGTGCCCACGTCGAGCCCGGGGATGTTCTCGTTGAGGTACTCTCGGGCGGCCCGGAGCGCCGTCGAGTCGACGGGAATCTTCTCGCCGTCGTACTCCTTCGTGGCGCGGCCGACGATGAGGAGATAGATGGGCTCGATGACCTCGCCGCCGCCGAAGGCGGGCGCGGCCGTGCCGGCGACGAGCTGGGTCTCGTCGGTGTTGTAGTGCAGCACTTTGCCGACGCGGTCGAGATAGAGGTTCGAGAGGGCGCGGGAGACGCTCTCGGCGATGCCGTCGGAGATGGAGTCGGGGTGCCCGATACCCTTTCGCTCGACGATTTCGACCTCCTGGTCCTCGACCGCGCGCTTGTCGGCGGATTCGAGGCGGATATTTCGGTCGCTCATTGGCGGGACGTACCCGGCGGGCGGTTCTATAACTTGCGGAAACCTTTGGCCACACTCGTATTACCTGAGAGTATGCTCGGGCAGTATCTGCCGAGGTTGCGGACGCCCGCGGGGGTCGATAGTCCGTCTATTCTTCGGGCGACCCGAGCAGCATCCCGAGGTAGGAGGTCCGAATCTGGTCGTCGGGGTCGAGGCCGAGGTCCCGGAGGACGGCGAACGCCCCGTCGCGGGCGTCGTCGACGCCGGACTCGACTTCGATTTCGACCTCCACGAACTCGCCGAGTCCGGACACCGAATCGAGCGAGACGGTGTAGCCGTCGAGGGCGAACCGCTCGCGCTCTTTCTCGACGGTCGCGGCGGGTTCGAAGCCGACCGCCTCGCAGATGGCGTCCATCGTTTCACCGTCTTCGACGCCGGTCTCGTACTCCCGGCGGGTCTTCGACGACTCGTCCACGAGCGGTCCCTTGTAGGTGACGACGGTCTCCTCGTCGGCGGGTTCGCCGCCCTCGTAGCGCGACTCCCGGCGGAGTCGGAGCGCCTCGTCGGTCTCTGCGAAATCCCTGTGCGGGGCGTCGTAGTAGGTGTCCGTCTGGGCGACGCGGTTGACCTGTTCGCCCCCGGCCGCGTCGAGTCGCTCGCGAACCGCGCCGTGGTCCGCGCGGACCTTGACCTCGACTTCGTACATGCACTCACGGGCGCGTCCGGAGGGCAAAAACCTCGGTGACTCGCGCCGGCGACCCCTCAACACTATGGCATTTATCACCTTTTATCATGAAAGAACCCGTAGTATGACGGGAGTATGAGTCAAGAGACGCCGAACCCGGCTACCGCGGTCGAACAGCGCGCCGGCGAGACCGCCGACTACGACATCACGGGGAACGTCATCCTCACTGCGATGGCAAGCGGCTTCGTCGGGACGGTGTTGATGCTGCCCGTCCTCGTCGGCATCCCCGAACTCCTCGGTCTGTTTACGACCGAGCCGATTACGCGGTTCGCCGGTATGGGGGCGTTCTTCGGCTACGAACCGACGCTCGCCCTCGGAGCGTTCCTCTTCGGCATCGGCGGGGTCGTCGTCCTCCCGGTGACGTTCGTCGTCGTCGGCGCGTTCCTCCCGCCGGAGTCACCGAAGTACCTCCGCGGCGTGTCGTTCGCGACGCTCTACTGGGTCGGGTTCGTGCCGGCGTTCTGGCCGCCCGCGGACGCGTTCGTCATCGCCTCGTTCCTCGTGTTCTCGCTTCTGGCTCACTGGGTGTACGGCCTCTCGCTCGGCTACCTGCTCGAACTGTTCGCGGACATCCCGCAACACGAGGTCTGAGCGTCACCGCGGCCGCAGACGCGGTCGCCGTCGTCCGCCGCCCGCCGCCCGTCCGCCATCACTCGTCGTCGCCGGCGACTTCGCTCGTTTTGCTCCCCGCTTCGCCCTGCGACCGACCGGAACCGCCCGTTCGACGCCGCTTCCGCCGATTGCTCCGAAACAATAATCATCACGAACGTTAATTATCTTATTTGGGTGGTGTTATCAATGGTCACGGAACTCGTACTGACGGCCGCGTTCCCGCTCCAGTCGGGGTTGGTTCCGCGGGGGACCCGCGCGTTCGTCTTCGAGAGCATCTTCGAGGTGTTCCTGCTCTTGGGGACGCTCGTGGGCGTCGTCGTCGTGGGGTATATGCTCTACAACGCGTACAAGTATCGCTCCGGCTCCGGAAACGGCCACATCGACGACGGGGACCGCCTCGTCCTCGGTGAACTCCCGTCGGGGAGCGGCGGGGGCCGGAAGCTGTTCACCTCGTTTTTCATGAGCATGGTCATCGTCGTCTCGCTGGTCTCGTGGACGTATCTGACGCTCCTGTACGTCGAGGAAGGCCCCGCCGACGACGAGTCGCTCGACGTGGCCGTCGAGGGCTACCAGTTCGGCTGGCGCTTTACCTACCCGAACGGCCACACCACCGACGGCGTGCTCCGGGTCCCCGCCGACCGGCCCGTCCGACTGACGATTACCACGGCGGACGTGTTCCACAACTTCGGGGTCACGGAGTTACGCGTCAAATCCGACGCCATCCCCGGTCAGGAGACGGAGACGTGGTTCACCGCCGACGAACCGGGGACGTACACCGCGCAGTGTTACGAACTCTGCGGGGCCGGCCACTCCTACATGTCCGCCGAGGTCGTCGTGATGCCGCCCGACGAGTACGAGGCGTGGTACGCGAACACGACCGCGGACAACGCGACAGCGGACAACGCGACAGCGAACGAGTCGAGCGCCGATGAATCGGTCGCCGCGCAATCGAACCTCCGACCGGCGGTGGTTCCATGACCGACGCGTCTCCCGAACGGGACGCCGCGGCCGACGGCGGCCACGAGGTCGCTCGCGGCGGCGACGACCACGGCCACGACTTCCCCGGCACGGGGAGCATCAAGCGCTGGTTCGTCACGACGAACCACAAGGACGTTGGCATCCTCTACGTCGTCACGTCGCTTTTCTTCCTCGTGCTCGGCGGCGTCCTCGCGTGGCTGATGCGCGTCCAACTGCTCGCTCCGCGCGCGCTCGGCGAGGGGATTCTCTCGCCCGTCGCGTACAATCAGGCCGTCTCGGCCCACGGGCTGTTGATGGTGTTTTGGTTCCTCTCGCCGTTCGCGTTCGGCTTCGCCAACTACGTCGTCCCGCTCCAACTCGGCGCGAAGGACCTCGCGTTCCCGCGGCTCAACGCGCTGTCGTACTGGCTCTACCTCTTTTCGGGCATCCTGTTCGGCGTCTCGTTTTTCCAAGGGGGGACGTTCTCCGGCGGGTGGACGATGTACGCCCCGCTGAACGTCCCGACGTTCACGCCGGACGTGGGGGCGTCGACGGCCGTCTTGGCGCTCGTGCTGTTCGTCGCCTCCGTCACCGTCTCGTCGGTCAACTTCCTGACGACGATGCACCGGATGCGCGCCGAGGGGCTGACGCTCCGGAACCTCCCGCTGTTCAGCTGGACGATTCTCCTGACCGCGTGGATGATGCTGTTCGCCTTCGCGGCGCTCTTGGCGGCGCTTCTGGTGCTCTCGTCGGACCGCCTGCTCGGGACGACCTACTTCGCCATGGAGTCGCCGGCGGGGGCGCTCCTGTGGACCCACCTGTTTTGGTTCTTCGGCCACCCCGAGGTGTACATCGTCTTCTTCCCGGCGCTCGGCGTCATGGCCGAGGTGTTCCAGACGTTCACCGGCCGCCGCATCGTCGGCCGCAAGTGGTTCATCCTCGCGATGGTGCTCGTCGCCATCCAGAGCTTCGCCGTCTGGATGCACCACATGTTCCTGACGAGCATCAACCTCCAGGTGAAGACGCTCTTTATGATTACCACCATCGGCATCTCCCTGCCGTTCGACCTGATGGTGTTCGCGCTCATCTACACGATGCTGAAGGGGAAGATACGCTTCACGACGCCGTTCCTGTTCGTCTTCGGGGCGCTCCTGTTGTTCATCATCGGCGGCATCACCGGCGTCTTCCTCGGCGCGGTCGTCCTCGACTACGAGTTCCGCGGCACCTACTGGGTCGTCGCCCACTTCCACTACGTGATGGTCGGCGGGGTGACGGCGCTCGTCGGCGGCCTCTACTACTGGTTCCCGAAGATGACCGGCCGGATGTACGACGAGTTCCTCGGCAAACTCCACTTCGCCGTCTACTTCGTCGGCTTCAATCTGCTGTACTTCCCGCTTTTCGTCGCGTGGGAGACGCCCCGGCGCGTGTTCGACTACGCGCCCGAACTCGCGCCGTGGCACCAGCTCGCCACCGTCGGCGGGTTCGTCCTCGGGCTGTCGTTTCTCATCATGTTCTACAACCTGTTCAAGAGCGCCTTCGCCGGCGACCCCGCGCCAGACAACCCGTGGGAGTACGCGACGACGGCCGAGTGGGCCGTCCCGTCGCCGCCGCCGCTGGAGAACTTCGACGGGACGCCGACCTACCGAAACAGACACCTCGAATTCCTCGACGCCGGCGAGGCCGCGCCGAGCGAGGACCGCTCTAGCGGGCCGACCGGCGCGGCCGTCTCCGACGGCGGCGTCACCGCGTCGGCAACGACGGCGGTCTCGTCCGCGCTCCCGACCGCCGAGGCGACCGAAGTCGAGGGACCGAGCCACGCGAGCATCTGGCCGTTCGTCCTCTCCGCCGGCGCGTTCCTCGTCCTCCTCGGCCTCTCGCCGCTTCAGGACGCCGCGTTCCCCGCGGGGATGGTCGGGGCCGCCTACGCGACGACGGCCGTCGCGGGCGGCGTCGTCACCCTGGGGTCGCTCGTCGCCATGGGGCTCGAACCGTTCCACGGCCCGGTCTTCGAGGAGGGCGAGGCGTGGCCCTTCGCCGGCATCGACAACGGCAAGGTCGGGATGTGGATATTCCTCGCGTCCGACGTGGTGCTGTTCGGGGGCTTCATCGGGGCGTACGTGTTCACCCGCGTCGCCTTCGGCTGGACCGGCTGGGAGCCGATTCCGTCCGACCCGATTCCCGGACTCGTGAACACGTACATCCTGCTCACGAGCAGTTTCACGGTCGTCCTCGCGCTCGTCGCGGCCGAGAAGCGACACAAGTGGGGCCTCGTGACGAGTCTCGGGGCGACGTTCGTCCTCGGCATCGGCTTCCTCGTCAACAAGGGGCTGGAGTGGCAGCACCTGTTCCACGAGGGGCTGTGGCTCTCGACGAACGTCCGCGCCTCGACGTTCTTCCTCACGACCGGCCTGCACGCGGCCCACGTCATCGCGGGACTCGTCATCGCGCTGTACCTGACCGCGCGCGCCTGGCGGGGCGCGTACCTCGAAGACAGCCGCTCGGTGGAGTACTTCGGCCTCTACTGGCACTTCGTCGACATCGTCTGGCTGTTCCTGTTCCCGCTGTTCTACATCCTGTGAGGTGACAAAGATGGTATCAACGAAACTCTATACGGCGATTTACGTGGTGTTGTTCGTCTCGGCGACCGTCCAGGTGCTGGTCGAGTTCGCCGGGCTGAGTTACTGGCTGGCCTTCGGCGTCATCATGGTCCTGTCGGCCGCGAAGGCGGTGCTGGTCGCGGCGTACTTCCAGCACCTCCGGTTCGAGCCGCGGTCGCTGACGTATCTGGTCGGCATCGGCCTCGCGGCCGCGCTGGCGCTCACGCTCGCGGCGTCGTACTCGCTCCTCTGACCGTGCGAGCCGACTCCCATCCCCGCTGGCGCTCCCGCGAAACCCTCGTCGCGGTCGGCTACGCGCTCCTGTTTTCGGTCCCCGTCGGCGTCGGCGTGACCGTCATGATGACCCGCGTCGCCCCCGGAAGGCTCACAGACCCGCTCGTCGTCGGTCCGGGTCTCGTGCTCGCGGTGGCCGTCTTCGCGCTCGTCGTCGCCGCCGCGACGACCGGCGAGAACGCGGCCTAACTGGAACGTTGTTCGTCCCCTTCTGAGGCCCTGTGAATCCGTTAGAAACTGACAGAACCCATGTGAGGCGGGAGGGTGTATCCAGCGAAGTATCTGGGATAACGGCGAGCGTCACGAGAGATGGTCCGGCCGGTAAGTAGGGTAGCGCCAACCCGAACGACCGGTCTCCGGTCGCGTGGAGAAGATTCATTGCTTCGTCGTCCGTGACCGCAATCTGTGTCTGAACAGCCCTCCAACACCGAACCGTCTCTTGGACTGGTCGTCCAGACCATCTTTGTTCTCGCGGTGGTAATCGGCATCCCCTCGGTGTTTGCGCTCGGCGGACGGCTCCGCTTTCTCGCCCTCGCGGCTGTCAGCATCTTGCTGCTCGCGGGCTTCCTCGTCGTCGGTTACCGTCACGCACGCCGACGGAAGTCCCTGCACCAACATGTCGCGTTCTTGGTGGTCTGGTTCGGCGGCATCGTTCTGGCGGACCGCCTTGCTCGCGTGGCGAGCGGTCGCCTCCCGGAGCCGGGTCCCTACCTCGTGGCGGTGGGCGTCACCCTCGGCGCGCTCTGGCTCGGTTCGCGACTCGCCTACGGTGGCGCACTCACGCAAGCGCTGTTTGGCTCCGACTGAGACCTCACGGTAGGCGGGTACGGGTCAGTCGAGGTGGAATCGCTCGCAACGTCTCACTTCGTGCCGTATTCGCACACTCCATTCAGTCCGACCGCAGAACCCCATCCGTAACTGAGGGCTTCAACAGCGTCTTTCTTTCCGCCGCCGCACTCGCACGTACCTTCTTTGACTTCGGTGTGGTAACAGTACGCATGAATCGGACTACTGTCGCCCTCGTGGCAGCCTTCGGGGCCGTCGTCCTCGGACTCGCGGTCCTCCTCGTCTCGGAGGCCGTCGGCGCGAGCGAATCGTTCGTCGTGGTCGGCGGCGGCGTCGCGCTGGCGGGCGTCGGCGTGCTCACCGGCGTCGTGATGCGTCTGCCGGACCCCCACGAGGGCGAACACGGCGGCGACCACGCCTGACTGACTCGCGCCGCGCTCACAGGCTGAATCCCACGACTGCGAGCAGGAACAGCGCCGTGAAGACCACCCCGAGCGCGCCCGCGACCTTCAGATGGTAGATGAATAGGTCTTCGTCCTCGGCCTCGACCGCGGCCTCGTACGCCGCCTTTTCGCCGTCACTCAGTCTCTCGTGTGCGTCACCGACGTGGAGGTCTCGGAGTCGCTCCCGGCGGAACGGGCGGTCGCAGTACGGACACGTCGCCGCCGCGGTTTCGCCGTCGAGGACGGCGGTTTCGGGAACGACAACTGATTCTTCGTGGCTCACCCCGCGACTCGCTCTGCGACTCATCCGGCGACACCTCCGACCGTCGGTTGGGCGACGACCCACAGGCTCGCCATCGTGTAGCCGACCGTGACGGCGACGAAGGGGTACTCGCTTCGGAGCGGTTGCAGACGACCCGGAAAGAGGTCGAACGCGCGGGCGTGGGCCACCCACACCGAAAGCAGGTGGCCGAGGACGACGAACGCCAACTGGAGGCCGCCGAACCACGCGGGAACGACCAGCACCGAGGGGTTCGCGGGCGGCGACAGCGGCGAGGTCGCGACCGCGACCAGCGCGGGCGCGAGTCCGACGACGTAGCCGAGGAAGTGCGCGAGGTGGTAGCCGGCGGCGATGGGGACCAACGCGGGCGCGAACCAGCCGGAGACGAAGCCGACGGTCACGTACGTGTCCGCGGTTCCGCGGGCGATTCGCGCAGCCAGCCGGTAGCCGCCGAGAAAGACGAGAAAGCCCGCGACGATTCCGACGAGGTTCGCGAGCCACGCGGGGACCGGAGCCGCGGCGTCGAGGACGCGGCCCCACGCGACGGTGACGACGAGGCCGTCGAACGTCGTCACCCAGAGGAGCGCGACGACGAAGGCCACGTCGTCGGCGCCGAGTCGCTCGCGGCTGCGTGCCAGCCCCGCGCCGGGAACCGAAATCGAGATGCCGCCGCCGTCGCCCCGCCGGACCGGCGCGAGCAGGCCGTACAGTCGGAACACCCGCGCGACGGGGTCGGCGCGGCGGAACCACGCGTCGCCGTAGACGACCGCGCCGCCGACGGTGCCGAGGCTGTACGCGACGACCACGACGGCGAGCGCCCGCGGGTTCGCCGCGAGCGGACTGACGACCTCCAGCCAGACGAGTCCGAGCAGACCGGCGACGCTGGGCCACGACCCGAGTCGGTCGGGGTAGGGGCGCGATAGCCTCCCTCCCGCCACGAATCGACCCCGAAGCGCCGCGCCGAGCGTCCGCCACGGGTTCACCAGCGGCCACGCGTTCCCGACGAGGTAGGCGACCATCGTGAACCCGGCCCACCAGCCGACCCACACGAGCAGGACGCCGAGGTTAGCGATGCCGACCGGCGGCCCGAACAGCCCGAAGGCGACGACGAGGACGAGCGCGGCGACGCCGAGGAGTTTGAGCGCGGCTTCCGCGGTTGCGACGGCTCCGGCGAGCGCTCCGATTCGGACGCCCGCGCGCTCGAAGGCGTCCAGCGTCTCGTCGTCGGTGACGAACGCCGACAGCAGAAACGAAACGCAGACGACGCCGCCGCCGGAGACGACAACGAGCCAGAACGGGGCCGGGACCGAGCGGAGCGACCCGGCCAGCGAGCCGGCGTGCGCGAGCGCCGAAGTCGAAAAAGTGACCGAGACGACCGCCAGCGCAGCGGTCCAGACGGCTCCGCGTCGAGCCGCGGCGCGGACCTTTCCTCCCTCGGCGCGTCGGCTCATCGCCGCGCCCGCGCCGCCAGCGACGGTCCGAGCGCGAGCAGGGCGACGGCGGCGACGAACACCAGCGTCGAGATGTCGACCGAGAGCGCCCGGAGCGCGCTCACGACGCCGGTGCCCCCGGCCGCGCCCGCGGTGAGGCCGCCGACGAGCGGGACGGTGCAGCCGACACAGGAGACGAGTCCGAGCGCTCCCGAGAGCGCGCGCCTCGCCGCGTCGAGGGCGGCGGCGTAGACGAGGTACGCGAGCGCGAGGTAGCCGGCGACGCGGTACGGGACGAACGTCGCGGAGACGACTTCGCCGGCGTAGCCCACTCGCGGCCCCCAGCCCGGCGCGGCGAGCGAGAACTGCCAGCCGGTCGGATAGTGCGCCGTGGCGTGCCCGTGGCTCCCGCCGAGCAGCGCGACGAAGTCCACGGACACCAACCCGGCCAGCGCCGCGAGGACGAGGAAGTACGCGGCGGCGACCGCGCCGGCGACGACTTGCGCCCGGCCGCTCGACCGCGGTGGCTCGGTCCAGAGGACGGCCGCCGCGCCGACGGTTATCCAGACGAACGGATAGAACAGGTACCGGAGGCTCTCGACGCGCTCCGGCGCGGCGGAGAGGTACGCCCCGGCGGCGAGCGCCTCGACCCAGCAGAGCGCCGCGAGCCACCACAGCCGCGACGCGTGCCGGGGGTCGAATCGCCCCGCGTACGAGGTCGCCATCTCAGAGGAGACCCACCAACCTGAGCGCGACGCCGACGACGAACAGCAGGCCGAGCACCCACGACCCGAGAAGCGCCGCCTGCGACCGCTCCAGCCCGCGCCCCCGCGCGGCGTGGTACGTCCCGTAGAACAGGTACGTGACCACGACGGTGAGCGTCCCGGCGACGAGCACCGGCCCCGCGGCGTCCGACACGCCCTCGGGGATGGTGCTGCCGCCGACGAACAGCACCGCAACCGCGCCGAAGCCGAGCGCCGCGAGGAGGAAGACGAGCGACAGCACCGTCGGGTCGTCGGCCCAGCGGCGCGCGGCGGTCCCGGTCCCGGTCCCGGTCTCGGTCCCGCTCCCGCGCTCGCTTTCGCCCGCGTTCCCCGACGATCCGCCACCGGTCGGCGTCGGAACGCTCGTGACGGAGTACTGTCGCCAACCGCGTCCGGTCAGAAACACGGTGAGCGCCAGCAGTGCGACGCCGAGGACGAACCCGAGGAACAAGCCAGTTTGTGCCATGTGAACATTCCTCGTTTTCTATAACCATCGACAATGATATAAGCGATTCGACCCCACAGCGGCCCTCGGGGCCGAGTTCCCGGTTGTCGGCCGCCTCGAACGCGTCGCGACGGCGAAACGTGATTCTTAAGGGTCGCACGAGTCACGTAGCGTGTATGAGCGACGAACAGCAGGCGGAGGCCGAGCAGGTCGATGAAGAGGTCGAGTCCGGTATTCAGGACGGCGACTTCGTCCGCCTCGCGTACACGGTGCGAACGATCGAGGACGGCGACGTCGTCGACACGACGGACAAAGAAGTGGCCGAAGAGGCCGAGATCGACGTCGAGGGCTACGAGTTCGAGCCCCGCGTCGTCATCGTCGGTGCCGGTCACGTCTTCCCCGAGGTCGACGACGCCCTCATCGGTGCCGAGGCGGGCGACGAGGACACCGTCGAGATTCCGGCGGTCGACGCCTTCGGCGAGTACGACGAGGACGAAGTGCGCACGGTCAGCGCCAACAAAATCGACGAGGACGACCGCTACCCCGGCGCGCAGGTCACCATCGACGGCGACCAGGGCCGTCTGGAGACCATCATCGGCGGTCGCGCCCGCGTCAACTTCAACCACCCCCTCGCCGGCGAGGACCTCGAATACGAGTACGAAGTGCTCGAACTCGTCGACGACCGCGAGGAGCAGGCCTCCGGCCTCCTCGGCATGTACCTCCAGCAGGCCCCCGAAGTCTGGATTCAGACGGACGAGGTCGAAGAGGAGCAGGTCGTCGAGTCCGACGACGACGAGGATGAAGACGCCGAACCCGAGACGGAGACCGTCACCGTCGAGAAGGACACGCTCTACATCGAGGCGACGCCGCAGATGACGATGAACCAGCAGTGGATGTTCTCCAAGCAGCAGATTGCGCAGGACATCATGCAGCGGCTGGACATCGACCGCGTCATCGTCCAGGAGACCATCGAGGGCGGCATGGGCGGCATGGGCGGCCTCGGCGGCATGATGGGCGGCGCGGGCGGCGCCGACATCGAAGAGGCAATCGAGGACGTCGACATCGACGCCGACGAACTCGCCGCGGAACTCGACGCCGACGAAGAGTAAGCGACTCCGCCGCCCTCGCCGTCCCGGCGAATCGGCGGCTTCTTGATACTCGCCTTCCGACCGCCTCGTAGCCATGGCTTCGCCAGACGACGCCGCGACGGACCAGTTCCGCGACCTCACAGACGTGAAAGTCGCGCTCGTCGCCGGGGTCTGCACCGTCGCACTGACGCTCTCGCTCGAATACGGCGCCGGTATCGAGGTGCCGTTCGTCTACCGCCTCTCGCCGCTCGCACCGTACTTCGCCTACGTCTTCTCCCGCGGCGCGGCGCTGTCCGCCCGAACGTGGATGGCGCTCGTTGCGGTCGTCACGCTCGGCACGTTCGGCTTCTTCGTGTTCTAACCGCCCGCCGTCCGGCCTGAGCTGACCCGACTTGACCCAACCCGACTCGCCGCCGATGCGACGCTCAGGCGATGTCGCGGCTGGTGTCGACGCTGATGCGCTCCGCGAGCCGGAGCTTGATGGTCTCGTCGAGCGCGCGGCCGCCGCGGAACTTCGGGACCGCGAGCCGATTGACGATTTCCGAGCCGTCTATCTTCGTGTCGAGGTCGAACACCACGTCGGCCATGTGTTCGGTCAGGTCGCGGTTGTCCGGGACCGATTCGCCTTTCAGCCCGTGGAGGACGGTCAGGCCGCGCGTGTTGACCATGTGGGTCTGGAGGTCGTTGAGGAACTTCCGGTAGCGGGCGCTCTCGTTGCGTTCGAGCACGTCCGCCACGTCGATGATGAGATTCGCGCCCTCCGGCAGGTCACGGACCAGGCTGTTCGCCGTGTCGAGCGGCGCGTCGCCGCCCACGTCGCGGACCGTGGGGGTTCCGGTCGGTCCGGGGTTTCGGTCGAGCGCGTCGGAGACGGCCTCGGCGGAGCGAATCGTCGTCAGCCACAGCGTCCCTCGCGTAGTCGTCAGTTCGTGTAAAAACAGCTCTGACTGGCTGGCCGGGTCGGCGGCGAGGAGGACGATGCTCCCCGCGGGAATGCCCCCACCCAGTTGGCGGTCGAGCACGTCGATTCCCGTCGCCAGTCGAGACATAACCGTGTGTAAGGGGGTCGCTCATATTACTTCTTCCCCGGTATCTTGTCGGCTATCCGACGGTACGCGGCCCGAACTGTCGGCCGAGTGAGTACTGGCGACGACTCCTCCGGAACGGTCCCGAGCACCGGCGCGCCCACGAGGTCGGACACCGCCTCGGGAGCCACTCGTGACCGAGAGATGACACATCCGACGACCGGGGTGCCGAGCGCCCGCGCCATCGCGGCCGTCTTCGCCGCATCGCGGAGCGCCGGCGCGCACAGCGGCGACACGACGACCACGCCATCGGCGACGCGGAGCGGGACGGCGGCGTCGGGGCCGGCTCCCGCGGGACAGTCGACGACCGAGCGCCGCTCGTCGCCCGCGGCGGTTCGGAGCCACCGCTCGAAGGCGTCGTCGTCGGCCCCGGCGGGTGCCGGCAGCACGGAGACGGTCGAGTCGGTCGGATGCGACCGAACCGACGGCTCCCGTACGGGTGCGCCAGAGGCGGCGTCCACCGGTCGTCCGACGCCGGCCATCGTGTGGAGGTTCGGCATGTCCCTGTCGGCGTCGACGGCGAGCACCGGGCCGTCGAGCGCGCTCGCCAGTCCGAGGGTCGTCGTGGTCTTCCCGCTGCCGCCCTTGCCGCCCGCGATTGCCAACATAGCCGAGGCTGGCCCCGGCTTGGTACTTGAACCTGCGGCGAAAACGAGTCGCGTCGAGCCGAGCTTAGTCGTTACAGCAACCGCCGGCCTCGCCGCCGAAGTCGACCGCGAGCGGCTCCGAGATGGCCTCGTTAATCTTCTCTAACTCGCCGACGAGTTCGGCCTGCGCGAGGAGGTACTCCTCCATCACGGGCTCGGAGTGGAGCTCCTCCTGTGCCGCTTGGACCTTCCGGAGCCCCTCTTGGGTCGCTTCACCCATCTGCCGGGACACGTTGAACTCCTCGCGAAGCTGGTTGAACTCCGTGATGAGTTCCTGCACGTCGTCGTCGGCTTCGACGGCGGCTTTCGCCTCCTCGTAGGCTTCGTACTTCGGATGGTCGGCGATGGCTTCGCCGAGTTCGCGCCCGAGTTCCTCGAGCCGCGTCGTCTGCGTGCTCATAGCCGCGCGTTGGGGTGCGAGCGGTTTCAACCTGCCGAACGGGGAAGGCGACGGCGCGAGCGTTTCGAGCGTCAGGCGCGCTCAGACGTGGGCGTCGACGAACGCGGCCACGTCCTGCAGTTCGTCCGGGCCGACGCCGTGGGGCGCGTTGTAGACGTTCGCCGTCACGTCAGCGCCGAGTTCGCGGAGGCGCTCGGCGGCGCGTTCGACCCGCGAGGTCGGGATGATCTGGTCCATCGACCCGCCGCCGACGAACACCGGTTTGCCCGCGATGCCGTCGGGGTCGAGGTCGGCGTGGGAGTCCGCGAGGTAGCCGTGGAGCGCGACGACCCACGCGTAGTCGTCGGGGTCGTCGAGGAGGAGCGACAGGCTGGTAATCGCGCCCTGACTGAAGCCGAGGAGGCCGATTCGGTCGGGGTCGATGTCGTACGCTTCGACCGCGCCGGCGATGGCCTCGCGGACGAGATTCCGCGAGCGTTCGAACTGCTCGGCGTGGGGCTGGCTCTCGTGGAGACCGCCCCCCGAGAGGTCGAGTTCGTACCAGGTGTAGCCGCCTTGCAGACGGTCGGGCGCGCGGAGGCTCACGACGTGGACGTGGTCGGGGAACTCCTGTGCGATAGACAGGAGGTCCTGTTCGTTCGAGCCGCGGCCGTGGAGCAAGACGACGGCGGGAGCCGGCCCGTCGCCCGGTTCCGACGGTTCGACGTGGACGTGTTCGAGGGGGATGTCCGACATGGACACCGGTAGGCCGCCGCGAGCCTTGAATCCCCGAGTGACGGGCGGGTAACCGGGTGACACCGTCGCGGGCGCCGCACCGCCGGCCGACTCGCGTGTGGGTGTGTGACGCTCGCTCGTGGGGAAGCGCGGTGGTTAAACGGCTCCGTCCGCAACGATGGGGCAATGAGCCAGGACGCCACCTCGGAGGGAGACCTTCGAAACACCGGGATGTCGCTCAAGCACGACCGGGAGTGGGACTACGAACTCGAACAGATCGTCGAAGCCATCGAGGAACGCGACGCCAAGCGCGTCGGCCTCCAGTTCCCCGAGGGGCTGAAGCGCCGCGGCCCGGCGGTTGCCGACGACCTCCGACAGCTCTGTGACGACGACGTGACGTTCATGCTCTCCGGGCAGCCGTGTTACGGCGCGTGCGACCTCGACACGTACCTCATGCGCCGGACCGACGTGTTCGTCCACTTCGGCCACTCGCCGATGAAGGAGTCGGACAAAATCATCTACGTCCCGCTGTTCTCCAACGTCGACCCCTTCCCCATCATGGAAGACGCGCTCGACGACATCGAGGGCGACGAGGTCGGTCTCGTCACCACCGCCCAGCACATGAACCGCTTCGAGGACATGTGCGACTGGCTCGAAGAGCGCGGCTACACCGTCCAGACCCGCAAGGGCGACGACCGCCTCACCTACGAGGGACAGGTTCTCGGCTGCAACTACGCCTCGGCGGACATCCCGGCCGACGACGTGCTCTACGTCGGCGGCGGCAAGTTCCACCCGCTCGGCCTCGCGATGGAACACCCCGACAAGAACGTCGTCATCGCCGACCCCGTCAACAACGTCGTCACCATCGCCGACACGCGGAAGTTCATGAAACAGCGCTACGCCTCGGTCCACAAGGCGATGGACGCCGAGAAGTGGGGCGTCATCTTCTGTACGAAAATCGGTCAGGGCCGCATGGAAATCGCCGAGAAGATTCTGGAGGACAACGAGAACGCCTACCTCATCACCATGGACGAGGTGACGCCAGACCGCCTGCGCAACTTCGACATGGACGCGTTCGTCAACACCGGCTGCCCGCGCATCACGACCGACGACGGCCCGCGCTTCCACAAGCCCATGCTCACGCCGCAGGAGTACCGCATCGCCGTCGGCGACGAGCCGCTCGACGCCCTCGAATTCGACACGTTCCACGGCACCTGGTAGCCCGAGACTCCCCGCGACACCCGGGAACCCGAAATTTCCGGTAAGCGACTCGACTCGGTGCCGCGAGAGCGACGCGCCGGCTCGGGTCCGCGTCCTTACACTCGTCTGTCGCGTCCCGCCCGAAGACGAGTCATATTTCCTGACACTCTGTCCAGAATACCTATACGGGTCGCCTGTCCACGGACACGTATGGTCCCTCCACGAACACGAACTGCCCTCCTGAGCCTGCTCGGCGTCCTCGCACTCGCGGGGACCGCGGCCGCGCAGAATTTCGAATCCGCACCGCAGCTTTCGCCGGTGTTCCGCGCCGGCGGGAATTTCCTCATCGACCTCGTCGTCGGCGGCATCCTCGTCGCCGCGGCCCCGGCGTACACCAGAGACGCCATCGCCGAGATTCGGGACGACCCCGGCGGGTCGTTCCTCTGGGGTCTGGGCGTCAGCATCGGCGGCATCATCGTCTTCGTCCTCCTCGCAATCACCATCATCGGCCTCATCGTGGCGATTCCGGGGTTCCTCGCGCTCATCCTGCTTAGTATCGTCGGCGGCGCGGTTTCGACGGTCTTCCTCGGCTCGCTCGTCACCGGCACCGCCTCCGGCGGGTCTCCCCCGCTCGGCGTCTCGGTCGCGGTCGGCGCGCTCGTCGCGGCGGTCCTGTCGCTCGTCCCCGTCCTCGGTAGCGTCATCCTGTTCGTCGTCGACATGCTCGGACTCGGCGTCGTCGGCCGCAACCTCATCCGCTCGTGGGTCTGACGCCGCGTCGGCGCGACTGACGGGCGGCTCTCACGAGCACCACAACATTCAGGGCACAGGTAGCGAATTGGTCAGACAGATGCCGACGACCCACCTCTCCGTTCTCGGACTCGACGTGCAGCGGGTCGTCACCCCGCTCGAAGCCGCTGTCGCCGACGCCGACCGGGTTCGGCTGGTCCGCGACGAGGCCGACCCCGAGCAGGGTCGCGACCCGGACGACTGCGCCCCCGGCGCGCCGCGAGCGAGCGCCCACGCCGCGAAAGCCGTCACCGAACGGCTCGCGGGCCGGAACGCGGTCGACGAAGCACGACTCCCGTTTACCGCCTCCTTCGAGGAACTGTACGCCGCGACGACCGACCTGCTCCGCGGGGCCGCCGCGGACGGCGACGTACAGGTGAACCTCGCGGGCGCGCCCCCGCAGGTCGCCGCCGCGTTCTACGCCGCGCGAACCGCCCTCGTCGACGGCGGCGAACTCGACCGCGGAACCGTCTCGCTCCTGACCATCCCCGCGACCGACCGCCTCGACCTCGCCGCTATCGACGACCTCCGGTCGCTCGTCGGTGATGTCGAGGCCGCCTCCGACGCGTTCGACGAGTTCCGCCGCGTCTCCGACGGCCCCGCGGCCGCGGCCGTCGCCCGCCCGCTCCGTATCGCCCTGTCGGACCTGCGCGACGCGCTCGCCGACGCCAGCGGGGAGTCCCGTCCGAACTCCCGCGCCGGCCGCACCGCGGGCGCTCGCGGGGCGCGCTCCGGCAGCGACTCGCCGCTCGGCGCGATGAGTTCCTACGTCGGCCGCGCCCGCGAACAGCTCGCGGACCTCGTCGAGTCCGAGGACCCCCGCCCGGACCCCGAAGACACTCGCGACCCGAACGCGGTCCTCGACGCGCTCGACGTGTGGCTCGACGGCGAGAGTCGCCTGCTCGCGTCGGTCGAAGACGACCCCCACGAACTGGTCGCCCGCTTCCGAACGAGCTGCGAGGCGCGCTTCGGGAAGTTCGAAGACCGGGCGACCGTCGAGCTGTTCGAGTCGCTCGACCGCTTCGAGGCGCACCTCGACGCCTATCTCGACGCTCGCTCGCAGCTCTCGGCGGCCGCCGGCCCGGTTGCCGAGCGGACGACCGAGCTCTCCGAGCGGGCCGCCGCGGCCGCGACGAGCCTCTCGGCCCTCGACGATTCCGGTCCCGCAACGGGCGAGTCAGCCCTCGAACTCGACGGGCACGCGCTCTCGCCGCTGGGCGACCTCGAAGCGGCGGTGCTGTCCGTCCTCGCTGCGGGGCCGCCGCGCTCTCGCCCGCGGACGCGCCGAGGGGTCGCCGCCGAACTCCGCGAGCGCGCCGAACATCACGGCATCGTCGCCGGCGCGCGCGACGAGGAGACGTGGTCGGCGTTCGATTCGTTCTGCGTGGGCGTCGCTCGCGACAGCGTGGCGGGCGACCGATTCGAAAAGCGACTCTCGAACGCGCTCGCCCCGCGACTCGACGTGGCGGTCGAGGGACTCACCGCGAACGGATTCGTCACGACGCGCGAGCGCGAACGCGGCCGCGACGCGCTCGAACCCACGGACGCGGGTCGGCTCTGGGCGTCGACGACCGACTGGGAGTCGTTCCGAGAGACCGTCATCGACGACCTGCTCCGCGACTGCGTCGAACGCGACGAGGGCGTCGCGGACGCGTAGCGCGGCGCGACCGCCCGCTCAGACCGCGTCTTCGATGAACGCGACGGCTGCTTCCGGCGAGTCGCACGGCTCGAAGCCCTCTAGCGAGCCGACCTGTTGGGTTCTGATGCCGGCCGTCGGGCGGTCGAAGACGTTGGCGTAGCCGATTTCGGAGAGCGTCCCGCCGCCGCCGTCGACGGCGATGACGGCGTCGCCGTTCATCACGACGAGCGCGTTTCTCGCGTGACCGAGACCGGTGGCGACGGCGATATCGACGTAGCAGTTCGCATCCTCGCGGTCCTCGCCCGGCAGGACGCCGATAGTCGTGCCGCCGGCGTCTTTCGCGCCGCGACAGGCCGCCTCCATGACGCCGCCGAGGCCGCCGCAGACGACCGTGTGGCCGCGCTGGGCGAGCAGGCGACCCAGGTCTTCGGCGGTGGCTTCGACCGGGTCGGGGACGACGCTCCCGCCGACGACGCTCACGCGCACGGCGCAGTCACTCCTCGGCGTGCTGCGGTGTCGCCTCGGCACTCGACGCGACCGAGACTGGCGTCTGTGTTCATGTAGTATCGGACCGCGCCGAAGATGATAAGTGCGGGGCCGCATCGCCCGACCGAAGTCGGACTGTCGCTGCTCGGTCGCGTCAGAACTCGTCCGGTCGCCGCGAGTCGTCGTCCAGCGGGGAAACCGCTTCCCACGCGCCGCACGCGCGCATCGTCCGAGCCATCGAAGAGAAGTTCGCCGTTTGTTTGTGAGCTCCTGACATGGTATCTAATAACATGAGTTGGTGCATTAAATATCTTGTCGGGGTAACACCTTATACAACACATATGTCTCTATTTTCTATTGTAGTCTACAATTTCGTCCATAAATATGCGTGTATTGTCTGCGTATTGCTAGTCGTTGTTGTCGGGCCGTCGGGACGCGTCGGACGAGAGAGCGCAACGCTTAGTCCCCCGGCGGGAGGACACGTCTCTATGACAGTCAGCGACTGGAGCGACTGGCTCCCGCGCGCGGTCGAGTCGGCCGACCCCGAGACGGTTGCCATCTGGTATCTGGGCTGCAACGGGTTCGTCATCAAGGGTAGCGAGGGGACGACGCTGTTCGTCGACCCGTACGTCGGCATCGGAGACCCGCCGCGGACGGTCCGTATGATTCCGGTCCCGTTCGACCCCGAAGACGTGACCGAGGCCGACGCGGTCCTCGCCACGCACGAGCACACGGACCACGTTCACGGCCCGAGTCAAGCGCCCATCCTCGAAAACACGGGCGCGACGTTCGTCGCCCCCGACGACTCGCTTTCGGTCGCCTACGACGACGAGGCGTGGTTCGACGACTACGACCTCTCCGAGGACCAGTTCGAGGAGGTCGCGGAGGGCGACAGCGTCGATATCGGTGAGTTCACGGTCCACGTCGAACCCGCCTACGACCCCGACGCGTCCCACCCGGTCGCCTACGTCTTCGAACACGAGTCGGGGACGTTCATCCACGGCGGCGACACCAAGCCCGCCGAGGAGTTCGTCGACATCGGGGAGCGCTACGACCTCGACCTCGGCATCCTCGCGTTCGGGACCATCGGTAACATCCCCGACAAGGAGACCGGCGAGCCGATTCGCACGAAGTGGTACAACGACGAGAACCAGATTATCGAGGCCGCGAGCGACCTCGACCTCGACCGCCTCGTCCCGACCCACTGGGACATGTGGAAGGGCATGACCGCCGACCCGAAGGTGCTGCACCACCACGCCAAGAGCTTCGAGGCCCCGCGCTCGCTCGACCTCGTCGAAATCGGTGACCGCGTCGACCTCTGAGGTCGCGTTCGAACTGCCTTTTCGGGGCGGCCGTTCCGCGCCGGTCATCGCCGGCTGACAGTCGCCGCATCGAAACCGTCGAATCGGGAGACGACGGCGAGGCGACTTCGCGGCCCCGGTTGTTTTATAATGGATGTCGGGAAAGTGGCGGCCATGAGCCGCGAGTCCGAAGGGGTTACATCGGTTTCCGACGGCGAGGTCACGGTCGACAAGACCTTCGCAGCCGACGAGTTTCCCGTTCCCGCCATCAAGTTCGTCATCAGTTCGACGCGAGACGAGGCGACCCGCATCCGAGTCATCGACCGCATCCCGGAGTCGTTTCCGATGGAGAGCGTCGGGTTCCACCCCGACTTCGAGAGCGACAACTGGACGGCCTACAAGGACCACCGCGTCGAGTATGAGCGGACGCTCGACCCCGGTGAGGAGCTCGTAACGGTCTACGGCATCCGCATCACCGACGGCCACGACCAGACGGATTTCCTCGAAGAGCCGACGCTCGAACGCATCCCGGTCGACGGCGGTATCGACCCCGACGACATCGACGACATCCTCGGCGAAGACCGCAGTCAAATCGTTCGAGACGTGCTCGCGGGCAACCGCGACCCGCCCCGCGACGAGTCGGACGCCGACGACGCGGACCCAGAGGACGAGGGGGAAGTCGTTCTCGACGCAACCGCTGACGCCGGCTCGGAGGCCGAAACAGCCGACGACGCCGAGACGGACGCGACCGCCGCAGATACCGCAGACGCCGCCGGCGACGAGCCGAGTGACGATGACCTCGCGGCCGCCTTCGCTGGCGGAGACGACGAGGAGACCGACTCCGAGGCGGCCGAGGCGCAGGCGGCCGACGACGGCGACGAGTCGGTCTCCACGCCCTCGCCCGACGACGACGTGCTCGGCGACGACGGGGAAGCCGACGACGAGTCCGCCGAATCGACCGGCCCGCGCGCGGTCGCCACCGACACCGCGCCGGCCGTGACCGCACACCTCGAACAGCCCGATGTCGATGTCGAGGCCGACGACGCCGATGCCGAGGCGGACGCCGACTCGGACGCGGATTCGGCGGTCGTCTCCGCCACCGAGCAAGACGACGATGCGACCCCGGCCGAGCGCGCGCCCGCATCTGACGCGGACGGCCTCGTCGGGGCGCTCGCCGCCGAGATTCGGTCCGGCGCGGCCGACGAGGAGGACATCGAAGTCCTGCGCGAGGCGGTCAACGCCGAGACGCGACGGAGCACCGACGTTCGCATCCGCCGCCTCCAGTCGCAGATGGAGGACCTCGCGGCGTACTCCGACGCGCTCGCGGAGTTCATCGACGAGGAGGGGACCGGGAGCGACCTCGTCTCCGAGTTCCGCGCCGAGATGACCGCGTTCCGCGAGGACCTCGACGCCCTCGACTCGATGGTCGACGGCGCGGTCGAGTCGGTCGATGACGCGACCTCACGGCTCGACGCGGCCGAAGAGACCATCGCCGCGGTCGACGACCGCTCCGACCGCGTCGCTACCCGAGTCGCGGACGCCGAGAGCCGCCTCGACGACCACGACGGCCGGCTCGAAGGCCTCGCGTCCGACCTCGACACCGCCGAAGACACCCTCGACGACTACCACGGCTGGCTCGAATCCCACAACGAGCAGTTCGAGACCGTCGACGGCCGGCTCGAGGACCACGACGAGCGGCTCGAAACCGCCTCGCGCAATATCGACGCCGGCTCCGACCGCCTCGACAGCGTCGAGGAGACGCTCGCCAAGCGCGAGGAGGAACTCGTGACGGTCCGCGAACGCCTCGACGACATCGCCGGTCGGCTCGACGAGACCGTCGACCGACTCGAAGGGGCCGAATCCAGCGCCGCCGAGGCGACAGAGCAGGCTTCGACGCTCCACGACGAAGTCGGAGACATCCGCGAGGACATCGCCGACCTCGACGGGGATATCGTGGAGACGCGGGAGGCCCTCGACGACCGCCTCGCGGAGATTCAATCGCGGGTCGAAGACGCCGCGGCCGACGAGGAAATCGAGGCGCTGCGTGACGACATCCGCGAGCTGGACGACACCGTCGCGGAACTCGAAACCTTCCGCGAGCGCCTCGCGGGAGCCTTCGGTACCGGCATGGGCGGCGGCCCGGCCGCCGGCGACGACGGCGACACCGACACCGACACCGACGAGGCGGAGTAGCCCGACCGAGCGCGCTCCCGAGAGACGTTTTCCCGAAGCGCAACCTGTTTAGCGGGCCGTCCCGACGTTCCGATGATGACAGAGACGGTGCGCGTCGCTGTTCCGCGAAAGGGTCGCCCCCTCGAAGCGGTGCTCGAACGGTTCGCCACGACCGAGAGCATCGCCGAGGTGGCGGACGAAATCACCTCGACGCTCCGATACGAGAAGTCGGTCACGAAGGGCCATACCCAGCCGGAACACGACGTGTACGAGCGACTCGCGGATTACAGCGACCTCTCGGACCCGGCCGCACCGGAGTACACGCTTCTGCGCGACGACCGAGACGGGATGCCGCGGCGCATCGTCTTCGACAGCGTCGTCCTCGAAATCGACGGGGTCGACATCCATCTCGTCGGGCGCGAGGAGCCGTTCCGCGCCCTCCGAACCCACGAGTTCGGCCTCGGCTTCGACAGCGCCGACCTCGTGCTCGAAGAGGTCGTCAAGCTTCGCCCCGAGGGCCTCGGGAGCATCGAGGACGTGAACGCCCGCATCGACCCGATGGACACCGACGTGCGGGTCGTTTCCGGCCTCGGAGACACGGTCTACCACACGCTCATGGCCGACCCCGAACTCCTCCCGCCGGGCTCCGAACTCGACCGCGACTTCGTCGCGGACTACGAGGGCGAACTGTGTATCTCGCCGCGCTACGAGCGCCTCGTTGAGGCGGTCCTCGGCACGCGGTGTCTCGACGACGTGACGTTCGCGTACCCGAACGGCGCGCCCGAAGAAGAAGCCGCTATCGCGGAGACCGGTATCGGCGTCTACCTCACGATGACCGGGTCGACCGCGCGCGAACACGGCCTCGTGCTCGGTGAACACCTGTTCCCGAGCGAGACGGTCCTGATGGAGAACGTCGCGGAGGCGACACCGGCCGCGGAGACCGTCAAGCGGGCCATCGCGTCGCCCGAGCTAGAGACCGAACTGAAGGTCTGACTATCGGCTCTACGCCGACGACTCGTTTTTCGACCCAGCGTCGCCGCAGAACAGCAGCGTCGAGACCGTCCGCGCCTCGAAGCCGCCGTCGTCGGTGAGGGAGACGGTCGTGTTCGACGCGTTGCAGTCGAACTGCGACGTTTCGACGGTGACCGCCTCGGTCGTCTCGCTCGATTCGCTCCGCCGAGCGACGCGGAGCGTAACCTCGCGGACCTCGGTCAGCGACGCGCCGACCCGAGCACCGGGTTCGAGGTGGTAGGTGCCGCCGAAGGCGACCGCCCCCGCGAGCGTCTCGTAGGCGAACTCGACGGTCTCGGCCACGTCGGTCGGGTTCGCGACGGCGAGGCCGTGGGGCTTCGTGGCCTCGGTGGGGAGCGACCCGTCGCCGAGCCCGACCGTAACCGCGTCGTCGGCGCCGACGACGTGGGAACCGCAGGCCATTCGGGTCGACCCGCCGGAGACCGAGACACCGCCGTCGCCGGGCGAGAACGCGGTCCACGAGCGGTTACAGTCGAAGTCGTCGGGGCCGACGCCGCGAGGCCGGTTCCGGTCGCGGCGAGGAGGGTTCGTCGGTGCACACCTACTCCAACGTATCGGGGTCACTTTCGCCTGTGTATGGCTCAAGCGCGCCTTTGAGTCCAGACGACGCCGAGGCTCACGAAGATGGCGAGGGCGACGCCGACGAGGAACACGAGCGCGCCGGGACCGGCGAGATACGAGGCGACGAACTCCGCGACGCCCGGGTCGGATGCGACCGGCGCGGGCGCGGCGTACCGGACCTGTGGCCGTCGCGCGGTCCACAGCGTCTGCACGGCGACGCTTCCGACTAGCGTGACACCGACGCCGGCGACGAGCGTCCGAAGCCCCGAGGAGAGCTTCGATTCGGTTCGCTCCGCGCCCGCGAAGAGAACGACGGCGGAGCGGGTCGGGCCGTAGACGGCCATCTCGCGGCCCTGCGCGGAGACCCACGTCGTCACGGGCTCTATCAACCCGGCGTCGACCAGTCGCTCGACGTGGTAGCCGACGGTCTGGAGCGTCGTGTCGAGCGCGTCGGCCAGTTCGGAGGCGGGGCGCGGGTCGTCGTAAACGGCGGCGAGGAGCCGCCTCGCGGTGGCAGACGACAGCGCCGACAGGACCTCGTCCGCGTCGTCGTCGTCGAGTTCGACGAGAAGCGGGTTCAGTCCCCGGTCTCGAACCGATGCTGCGGCGGGTTTCAACGGGAGCAACGAACTCACGGTCTCGGGCGTCGTTCTCGCCCCGCGGATAAAGAGGCCGGTATGAGTCAAGCGCCCGTTTGAGCCTCGCTCCGCCGGACACAACGAACGTCTGTGTGGATTAGTACATGCTAGCGACACGGCGATGGCCGCTCGCGGAGTAGTACGACTGTGAACCAGATTCGAACGAACCCCGCGGAGGAACAGCGATGAACGGCGATGCGGTCCGATACGAGAGCGACCACTACAAGGCGACCGCCGGCTTCGGAGCCCGGAAGCGGGACCTGCAACTCGTCTTTTTCGACGCGCAGTACCCGCAACCGGACCTGACGGCGGCCGACCGCCCGTCGGTCGAGAGCCAGACGATGAACGCGCTCGAACGCGTGGAAGCGGCTGTTGGCCGCTCGGGACTCGACTTGGACGACGTGCTCCGAACGACGGTCTACACGACGGACCTCGACCGAATCGACGCCATCGAGTCGGCCTACGACGCCTACTTCGACGACCGGCGGCCGGCGATGACCGTCGTCGGCGTCTCCGAACTCCCGAACGACGCCGCCGTCCAAATCGAGACGACGGGCGTCAAACGATAGGTCGCGCACACGCCGATTCAATATAGCGAGATACAGTTTACAAGTCGCACTCCGAACAGCGGCCACGCTTCTCAGCGGAGCGAGTAAATGTTGGATTCGTACGTTTCGCGCACTCTGTCGCCCCAGTTGTGGGTGTACGTGTCGATGATGTCGCCGGCAACGTCGCCGCGGAGGTACTTGACGATACCGCGGTCGCCGGTGCGGTCCCGGAGGTGGGTGGTGAAGAAGTGCCGGAAGTAGTGTGGCGTGACGTTCTCCTCGCGGTCGCCGCCCGCCCGGTACCAGCCGGCGTCGGCGGCGTGGGAGGTGACGACGTGGTGGACGGCGTCGGGTTCCAAGCGCCGGCCCCACCCCGAGGCGGTGCCGACGAAAAGCGGGTCAGCCGGTGACGGCGAATCCGGACGAATCGCCAGCCAGCGCAGGAGGACGGCCTCCAACTCGTCGTCGACGGGGACGACCGTCGACCGCTTTCGCTTGTTCGAGGCGGTTCGCTCCTCGCCGTTCGTAACGCTTCCGACGCTCGGGTCGGCGGCCACGTATATCGACGGCCCGCGACCGTCGAGGGCGGCGCGAGTCGGTATCTCGGAGGGCGGTGTCTCCACCGACAGCGACACGTCTCGAAGGTCGAGGTTGCACAGTTCGCCGACGCGCATCCCGGTTTTGAGGAGCGTGACCACCAGCGCGTGGTCCAGCGGATGGGCGATACCGCGGACGAACGCCCGCATCTGCGGGACCGACAGCTCCCGTCGGGCGGGGTTGGTGTCGATGCGCTCGTCCATCTCCTCCATCACGAGGCTCATCGGGTTGGAGTCGAACGCGCCGACCTGCGCCATGTAGGCGTAAAACCGGTGGAGGTAGGAAGCGTACGTCGCTACCGTGCTCGGCGCGACATCGCGGTTTCGAAGGGTGTGTATCCACGCCATGCAGTCGCGGTGAGTCGCGTCGTCGACCGACAGGGCCGTCCCGGCGGGGTTCCGCGAGGGGTCGCCGAGGAACGACTCGAACGCTCGGAGGACGCGCTCGTAGGCGTCGCGGGTCCGGTCGGTCTTCCCGTGATAGGTCATATCCTGCAGGAAATACCCGACCGGGTCCTCCGCGTCGGCGGGCCGCTCAGCGGCCATCGCGCTCCGCCAGCGTGTAGCCGCCGTGTCGCCCGCTGTACACGACTCGGCCGTTCGATTGGAGCTCCTGAAGCGTCGATTCGAGGCGGTCTTCGATGTCGTCGGTCAGCGCCGCGACGAGGTCGTCCCACGACCGGTGTGAATCGGCCGCCAGCGCCTCCACGATTCGGTCCTCGAACCGGTCGTTATTTTCACTCTCGTCACCCTGATTCGAACCGCCGTTCTGGAGGCCCGTCTTCACCCCGTCAACCCCCGGGGTCGTGGCCGCTTCATCGCCCCTCGGTGGAACGTCGAAATCGCGCCGACCTGACTGTACCATCGTTCTGACAAATTCGCTCTGGCTCATCCCAAGTCGGTCCGCGTGGTCCTTCCAGACGGCCTTCTGGTGGGCCGGGAGGTAGGTTTGCACCGTCGCGCGGTCGGCCTCGTCGCTCATGGACGGTCCGACACGGGGGTCGATATTCAATCTACCGGCACAGTCCAGAATAAGAGAAGTTATCCTGAGTGATGCATGCGGATTTTCGGCGGCGAATCCGAGTTATCCGGAATACTGCAATCGTATCTTCGGCAATTTGCATGCAGTATTCAGGATATTAGAAATCCTCGGAGAACGCCGATTTCGGCCGTTTCGAGCGAATCTGAGGCTCGGCCAATTCCTGTCGCTTTCGATAGGTCGGATGTTGCACAGATGCGTCCCATATCTGTGATCGAAACCGAATTTTGGATGGTGGCTCTCACCCTGTTTACCCCAGGAGTAACACATGGAGGAACCACTTACACGAGCTTCGTTATTTCAGATTTAATCTCACTGAATCATTATATAATCGGACCGGAACGGTTTGATCACCCTATTTTATTTCTCCTATCGGAGTGAGAATATTGTGAGTATAATTTTCAACTACTACTTCCTAAAATATACCCGCAGAACGACGTGCCATTCGTGTTCTCCCAAACGACTATATTCCACCGAGAACACAATCGTTATCTTATCTAATTAATTCATCAGTTAATCTATGAATATATGTCGGTCGGACGGTAATTCATTTCGAGATGGGTTTGTCTGTGATTATATTGGCGTCGACGCGCAGAATACCATCCGAGTGTTGTCCGATTTGAACACGCAACCACTCGGGTTAATGTCGTTCCAAACCCTCCTGAAGACGAACCCAACCGAGGTCTTTGCGAGTTTGACTCGTCTCTTTTGACGCCTTCACAGCCCTCGTCGTCGGGGTGAGCACAGTCCCCGAGCACAATCCCCGTCTCACAAGGAATCGTCGCTTGAGCGCGCTGTGGCCGCCCTGACGGACTTGTGTGACTCCGGGCTCTCGGTGGCTCGCTTTCGTCGGCTTCGACGAATCACTTCCTCGGCGGCGACGACCCTTCCGGTGAACCCCTCCCCTCAGTCGCGACTTGTTCGAGCGAATCGCCTCGAGTTCGAATGCGACGCCGCACTCCGCCTACACGACCGGGCCTGCGGCCGGGACGATTCCGTGATGGTTACCGTGATGGGTTACTCTCGACTGCGATACGAACCGCCCGAACCGCGAGTGCGACGCGGCTGTCGCTTGCGACGCTGCCGGCACAAGTACTCCCGGCCCCTGAAACTCCGATTTTCCGCGTCAGCATTGCTCAATCGCCAACTCTTCGAGGATTTCGGTCGCTCTGGTGGGCCGTTCGGTTGTCCGATTCGAGACTCGTATATTACATCTCGCTATATACAATCTCGGTTCTCGGGTTCGACCGATGTCGGGAAATTCGACGGTCCGTCGAACGCGGCCGGTTCGCGTCGATGTCGCTGAGAGTGCCGGACGCCGGCAATTCCGCCCCGACGCGCTACGCTTCGACTCGTTCTATCAGGCCGGGGCCGTCGTTGGCGGGGCTGTTCACCCGCGTCGAGACGGGGTACGCCGTGAGTTCGTCGTCGGGGTAGGTGTCGAGGAGTGCCGCCGCCTCGTCGGGGTCGCCGTGGAGCCACGTCTCCTCGTCTTCGGGGGCGAGGACGACCGCCATCCGGTGGTGGAGCTCCGAGACGAGGTCGTTCGGTTCGGTCGTGACGACGGTGAACGTCTCCAGCGGTTCCTGCTCGCGCGAGGGGCCGCCGCTCCCGAAGTCCCCGAGGCCCGTCTGTTTCGTCGGGGGCGTCCACCGCTCCCAGAGCCCGGCCATGGCGAACGGGCGGTCGTCCTCGAAGGCGACGCGATAGGGCTGTTTGTGTCCGCCGCGGTCGACCCACTCGTAGAAGCCGTCCGAGGGAACGAGACACCGGCGAGCCTCGTAGGCGTCGGCGAAACTCCGTTTTTCGCGGACGGTCTCCGCGCGGGCGTTGATGCGGTCGTTGCCGACGCTGGCGCTGTCGGCCCACGAGGGGACGAGCCCCCACTTCAGGAAGCGGAACTCCTCGGGCGCGTCGTTGGTCACGACCGGGAGTTCCTGACCGGGCGCGCAGTTGTACCGCGCCGAAAGCGGGCGTGTCGGCGTCGCGTCGAACCGCGTTTCGAGTTCCTCGGGTGGGGTAAACAGCGTGTAGCGGCCGCACATATCTCCGGCTTCGCGCTCTGCGGGTAAAACGCCCGCGGCGCGGACCCGGGAGTGCGGCCGCCGGCCCACGACGACGCATTTAGGGTCGCCGACGCCCCCCTGTCGGACATGCGAATCGAGAACAGCTTCATCCCCGTCCGCGGCGTGGGCGAGCGGACGGAGCGGAACCTCTGGCGGGCCGGTGCGACCCACTGGGACGAGTTCGACGCCTCGCTCGTCGGCGCGAAGACGGGCGACCGAATCGAGACGTTTATCGCCGACGCCGCCGCCCACCTCGACGACGGTAACTCGCGGTTCTTCGACGACTGCTTCCCCTCGGGCGAGCGCTGGCGACTCTACGAGAACTTCCGCGACGAGACGTGCTTTTTCGACATCGAGACGACCGGCCTCTCGCCCGAGCGCGACTCGGTGACGACCGTCTCGTTCTATCAGGACGGCGAGACCACGACGCTCGTCAGTGGCGAGGACCTGACCGCCGACGCCCTCCGCGAGCAGTTCGTCGACGCGAAACTCATCGCGACGTTCAACGGCGCGCGCTTCGACGTGCCCTTCCTCGAAACCTCGTTCGACGTCTCCATCGACGTGCCGCACGTCGACCTCATGTATCCCTGCCGCACGCTCGACCTCACTGGCGGGCTGAAGGAAATCGAGAAAGACGTGGGTATCGACCGCGACCGCCCCGATATCTCCGGGCGCGACGCCGTCCGCCTCTGGCGGGAGTACGAGCGCGGCGACCAGTCAGCGCTCGACACGCTCGTCTCCTACAACCGCGAGGACGCGGTCAACCTCGAACGGCTCATGGAGACCGTCACCGACCGACTCCACGACCGCGCCTGCGAGGGTCTCGACGCCGACCTCGCCTGAGTCGGGCGAGAAGTTGACGCCGCGCCCGCGCGGGCGGCCGAGCGAGCGCCGCCGACTCGTGCGGACGTGCCGGAACCCCGCGCTTTTTTCATCCCCCGAAGCGACGCGCCGCACATGACCGACGACCCCGACGCCGACCCCGAGGCGGACGGCACCGCCGCTTCGACCCCGTCGTCCGACGACGCGACCGAGGCAGCCGAGGCGACCGACGGCGACGAGCCAGTCGACGCGACCGTCGAAGCGGCGGACGGCGGCACCGACGAGCGCGACAACGGTAACGGCAACGGCGACGAGACCGTCCCGCACGTCGAACTCGACCTCTACGAACTCTCGGTCCGCGTCAGCGGGCAGTCGAGCGACGAACTCGACGACGTGGAGGCGTCGGCGACCCGCCTCATGGACTACCTCGTCGACCACGCGAAAGAGCTGGAAGACCAACCCGACAGCCGCGGACTGAGCTAACCTCGGCGCTCGCGCCCTCTCCTCGGTTTTGGCAAACCTAAAAGTTCAAGAGCGGCCGTCAATAACCCCGTCCAATGACCGAGTACACCTTCGACGACCTCGCGGTCGTGATGGGGACGTACAACGAAGAGCAGGCCATCGGGTCCGTGTTGGCCGACATCGACCGGATTACCGACGGGCGCGCCGAAGTCGTCTGCGTGGACGGCTCGGACGACCGGACGCCCGAAATCGCCCGCAAGATGGGCGCGAGCGTCATCGAACAGGAGCCGCAGGGGTACGGCGTCGCGGTCGAGGCTGCGGTGCTCGCGCCCGACCGCCCGGTCGTCGTCACCACGGACTGCGACGACACCTATCCGATGGAGTATCTCCCGAAGTTCCTCGACCTCATCAACGACGGCTACGACGTGGTCTCCGGCGACCGAATCACGAAGGGCGCGGAGACGATGCCCCGACTCAACCGCGCGGGGAACATCGCGTTCGCCCGCCTCGCCAGTTTCCTCATGGGTGCGACCGTCCACGACACGACCACCGGGATGCGGGCGTACCGCCGGGAACTCCTCCACGACATCGAGTGGACGGAGAACACCGGGCTGTCGGCCGAACTCCTCATCCGCCCCGCGATGCGCGGCTACAACATCGCCGAGGTTCCCATCCCCTACCGCGAGCGCGCCGGCGAGACGAAACTCGACCCCTTCGCCGGCGGCGCGGCCATCGGGAAATCTATCGTCAAAGTCTGTCTGGAAGAACGACTCCGACTCTGAACGGGCGGCTCGTTCGGTTTCTCCGCCGTTCTGACTCCGAACCGACGTGGCTCCCGACGGTCGTGCGCTTCGATACCATACCGCACATCGCTCATACGTGGTTCGGCCGAATATCCGGCATGGCTTCGACCACGAACCGCCGTCGCTTCCTCGCGCTCGGCGTCGGCGCTGCCATCGCCGGCTGTCTCGGAAGCGAGCCACCCGTCGCGGACGACGATGCCGCGAGAGTCGACGACGCACCAGAGTCCGCCGAGTCCACCGCCCCCGCCGACTCGACCGACGCCGCCGCGGGCGAGTATTCGGGTCCGTTCGAGCTTCCGGTCCCCGAGGACGAACTGCGTCGAGGCGCGCCGAGAGACGCCATTCCGGCCATCACCGCCCCCGTCTTCGCCGACGACTGGACCGGGTTCGACGAGGTTGACGCGACGCTCGACGACGGCGACGAGGTGGTCGGCGTCGAACTCGACGGCGTCGCCCGCGCCTACCCGCTCGCCGTCCTGAACTGGCACGAAATCGTCAACGACGAGTTCGACGGCCGGCCCGTGGTCGTTACCTACTGCCCGCTGTGCGGGAGCGCCGTCGTCGCCGACAGGCTCGCCGGCGGCGAACCGACGTACTTCGGCGTCTCGGGGCTGTTGTGGATGTCCGACCTCGTGATGTACGACGACCGGACGAACTCGCTGTGGAGCCAGGTGCTCGCGACCGCGATTCGCGGGGAGTTGACCGGCGAGACGCTGTCGCTTCTCCCCTCGACCATCTCGACGTGGGGCGAGTGGCGGGCGGCCCACCCCGACACGGAGGTGTTGGTCCCACCGCCGGTCTCCGGCACGATTCGCGGGCGACAGACCCGCCGGTACGACGTGAACCCCTACGAGAGCTATCAGCAGTCGAGCGCCATCGGCATCGGCTTCAACGACGCGGCAGACGACCGACTCCATCCGAAAGCGTCCGTCGTCGGCGTCGCCGCCAACGGGGTCGCCCGCGCCTACCCGCTCGACGCGGTCGAGTCCGCGGGCGTCGTCAACGACACGGTGGGAGACCTGCCGGTCGTCGTGGCGGCCTCCGCCGAGGGTAGCCTCGTCGCCTACGTCCGTCGGGTCGACGGCGAGACCGTCGAGTTCGACCGCGACGGGTCGGCGCTCGTCGCCGCCGGGTCGCGGTGGGACCTCCTCACCGGCCGTGCGCTCGACGGCCCACACGAGGGTGCGGTCCTGACGCGCGCGAACGACCGCTCGCCGATGTTCTGGTTCGCGTGGGCCGACTTCAACCCGGAGACGGAGATATACGAGAACTGACCGGGCGGCCGGGGCTGCGGGTTCGGAAGAGTCTGAGGGAGTCGGTCGCGCGGCGAGCGCGCGTGATTCGAGGGCGATACGCGGGGAAAACGAGGGATTCGGTCGGCGCTTCGGGCGGCGATTACGACGAGTTCAGGATGTCGCGGACGCGCCGGGGTTCGCCGGAGAGCGCGGGTTGCTTCTCGACGATTTTCAGCACCTCGTGGTCGGTCACGTCGGGGTAGGATTTCCCGATTGCCTCCTCGATGAGGGCCTTTTCGAGGCGGAACTCCGTTCCCTCGTAGACCACGTCTACGCCGTCGTCGTCGAAAGAGAGAATCGTCATACCTCTCGTTGTTTCCCGCGAGTAGTTAAATACACGTCGTCACCGGGAAACCGACTGCCCCCGTCGTGTCTGACGGTTGTCTTGCGGACGGTTTATTACGGCACGGGTGTTGGTTCGGAGCGTGTCACTGGGTACGGACCCGCTCGATGCGCTCGAAATCCCCGACGGGACGACGGTCGAGGAACACGACCTCGTCACCGACGGCGACGTCGTCGTCGGCGGGCAGAGCACCGTCGAGTTCGGCGTCCGCGGGCGGAACGTCCTCGCGGGCGAGCGCGTCACCTTCGGCGGCGATATCGAGGCCGAAGCCGACTGCCGACTCGATATGCTCGACGACGTGGCCGGCAACGTCCTCGTCGGCAACGACGCCTACCTCGGTGAGCGCGTCCACATCGCCGGCCGCCTGATGGTCTCTGGAGACCTCGACATCGGCGACGACGTCGATATCGAAGAAGGGTTCGAGGCCAACGGCTGGATTGTCATCCGCAACCCGATTCCGACGCTCGTGTTCTACTTTATCGTCCTCTCGCAACTCCTCCGACTCGGTGAGGACGAGGCGGCCGACGAACTCGCCGAGACGCTCTCGGGCGAGTCGCCGCACGACCCGCTCGTGATTCCACGGAACGCCACCGTCTCCGACGACGCGTGGCGCGTCTCGACGCCCGCGCACGTCGGCTCAGACTGCCGGATTCACGGCAACATCCGCGCGAAGTCAATCGACCTCGCAGAGGACAACAACGTCTTCGGGAGCCTCCGCGCCCGCGACGATATCGTCGTCGGGAGCGGGACGCGCATCCACGGCGACGTGACCACCCGAAACGGCGAGGTTCGAATCCACGAGGACGCGCGCGTCCTCGGCGACGTGTCCTGTAACGACCTCGTCCTCGAAGCCGACGCGCACGTCGACGGCACGATGCGCGCCCGGGGCGAGATGCGCATCCACCGCGACAACCTCCCCCGCGAGGCCGAATAACCGACATCGGGGCTCCGACACCGGGGCTGACTGACCGGCCGCGACCACCCGCGGGCCGCGATAGCAACAGTCGCCGTTTGTGCTTACCCAACGATTAATCCCTCAGGTGCAGAGTGTCGTCTATGGACAATCGACTGAAACTTCTCTCGGTCGCCCTCCTCGTCCTTCTCGCCGGGTGTACCGGCGGCGCGGCTGACGGCGGTGCCGGTAGTGCCGGCGGTGCAGAGAGCGTCTCGCTCGCCGCCGACACGGACGCCCCCTCTGAGGCCGAACAGACGGGCGGCGACGACCTCCCACAGGTCCAGCGGCGGGCGGTCATCAAGAACGGGCAGATAGAGCTGACCGTCGACGAGTTCAACGAATCGCGCGACGCGGTCGAATCGACCGCCGAGTCCTACGGCGGCTACGTCAGCGACTCCAACGAGTACGTCAACCGCCGGAGCGGCGGTACCTACCGCTCGGGCCAACTCGTCGTTCGCGTCCCCTCCGAGGACTTCTCGGCGTTTATGACCGATATGAAGGCCCTCGGTGAGGTCGAGCGCGTCGAGACGAACTCCGAGGACGTGACCGACCAACTGGTCGACATCGAAGCGCGACTGAGCAATCTCCGCGCCCAGCGCGACCGCCTGCGCGACCTCTACGAGTCGGCCAACACGACCGAGGACGTGCTCGCGGTCGAAGAGCGCCTGACGGACGTCCAGACCGAAATCGAGCGACTCGAAGCTCAGAAGCAGTCGCTCGAAGACCGGGCCGCCCTCTCGACCGTCCGGGTCTCGCTGTCCGAACGACCGCCCGGCCCGGCGCAGTGGTACGACACGCCGGTCTTACAGGCGTTCTCCGAGTCGGTCAACGGCGCGTTCGTCGCCCTCCGGGCGCTCGTCGTCGCCGTCGCCTACGCGGCTCCGTACCTCGTCGTCTTCGGCGGCCTCCTCGCGATTCTCGGGAGCGGGGTGGTGCTCGCCGGCCGCGCCGCCTTCAGGCGACTGACGGACTGACCCTCGTCTCGCCCGCCGCTCCGTCGTCGCTCGCGCTCCCTCGCACGCGAGCGTTTTTCCGCGTCCGCGACCATCGTCGAGCCATGCTCTCTCTCGCGTTAGCCGGCAAGCCGAACGCCGGCAAATCGACGTTCTACACGGCCTCGACGCTCGCCGAGGTCGACGTGGCGAACTACCCCTTCACGACCATCGACGCGAACCGCGGCGTCACGCACGCTCGCACCCGCTGTCCCTGTCTCGACCGCGACGAGCGCTGCGGCAACTGCGAGGACGGTATCCGCTACGTCGCCGTCGAACTCGTGGACGTGGCCGGGCTCGTCCCCGGCGCGCACGAGGGTCGCGGCCTCGGCAATCAGTTCCTCGACGAGCTGACGAACGCGGACGCCATCGTCAACGTCGTGGACGCCTCCGGCGGGACGAACGCCGAGGGCGAACCCGTCGAGGTAGGGAGCTTCGACCCCGTCGAGGAGGTCGACTTCATCGAGGAGGAACTCGAACAGTGGCTCGCGGGCATCGTCCACAAGAACTGGGAGTCCGTGGTCCGCAAGTCGCGGTCGCCCGACTTCGACATGGACGACGCCCTCTCGGACCTCCTGACGGGCGTCGGCGCGAGCGAGTACGACATCGCCGCCGTCCTGCGCGACCTCGACTACTCGCCGAACCCCCGAGACTGGGACGACGCCGACCGCGTCGAACTCGCCCGCGCGATTCGCCAGCGGACCAAGCCCATCGTCCTCGTCGCCAACAAGGTGGATATCGCGCCCCCGGAGAACCTCGACCGACTCGCCGAGACCGGAAAGCCCGTCATCGCCGCGACCGCGGACGGCGAACTCGCCCTTCGGCGGGCCCGCGAGGCGGGCATCATCGACTACCACCCCGGCGACGACGACTTCGAACTCGTCGGCGACGTGAGCGACGCACAGGAGCAGGGCCTCGAACGCATCCGCGACCTGATGGGCGACCACGGCGGCACCGGGACGCAGGAAGCCATCGACACCGCCGTTTACGACGTGCTCGACCGCATCACGGTCTACCCCGTCCAGAACGAGTCGAAGTGGACCGACGGCACGGGCAACGTCCTCCCCGACGCCTTCCTCCTCCCGCGGGGGTCGACGCCGCGGGACCTCGCGTACGCGGTCCACTCCGACATCGGCGACGGCTACCTCCACGCGGTCGACGCGCGAGCGAAACGCCGCATCGCCGAAGACCACGAACTCGAGGAGGGCGACGTCATCAAAATCGTCTCGACGGCGAAGTAACTGTCAGCAGTTCGTCTTTTCCGCGCGTTCTCGTTGCTTTCGATTGGTCGGGAATCCGTCCGCCATGCCACACGTAAACCAAAATTCGCTATACAGAATCAGTCATCTCACATTCTCCGAGGGACACAGAAAGCGGAGTCGCGCCGCAAGGTCGACTGTCGTGCGGCTCACGCGTCGTGATTTGCGGCGGAAAACAGCGATTCGTCGCAGGCGGCGTCAGAGGTCCTTTGCGACGCGAAGTTCCGTGTCGGTGACCGTTTCGACAGACTCGGCCGGCACCTCGATGTCGTCGCCGTCGGCGTCACCGAAGCCGAGGCCTTGCACGACTGCCTCGGCGATGTCGGGGTCGGGTTCGACGTACGCGATTTGGGCGTCCGTGTCGACTTCGGTCACGATTCCGATCTGTTCGGCCTCCTCGTCCATGAGGAACTTTCCTTCGTCGGCGGTCGAGAGAACTGACATTCGACCAATCGTTATACCGGGATGACATAATATCCTGTGGCCGGCACGAACGCTGATACGCGTTGCCCGCGTACGAGCGGCATGACAATCAGTCCACAAGTCTCCGAGGCCGGCGCTCGTCGGCTCCCGCTGTCGGAGACGCGGGTGCTTCTCGGCGTCGGGCTGGCGGTTGCCCTCGTCGCCGGCCTCGTCTTTCGCGTCGTCGGCCAACTCGTGTTGGTGCCTTCCCGGCCGCTGGTCACGGCCGCGGTGTTCGCGCTGACGGTCCCCGCGATGTGGGCGCTCGCGGTCGGAATCTTCCGGTGGCGCGGGCTGTCCAGTGGCGCACGGCGGGAGGCCGCGGTGTTGCTCGTCGTTCCGGGGATGCTCGTCGACGCGGTCTCGACGGCGCTGTTCTCGGTCGTCTACCCGAACATGGGCCTCGAAGCCGCGGGGCTCTTCGGCGGGCTGTTACTCTTGGCGTACGCGACGGTGCTGGTCGCTGGCTTCGTCAGTCGATGAAAAATCGCGGTCCGTCGGGTTTAGTCGGACGACGACCCGAACGCGTTCGGGACGCTCACGTCGGCGTGCTGGGAGAGGTAGTAGGCGGCGACGAAGAGAATGAGGACGCCGACGCCGAGGAGCGCGAGCGGTCCGACGCCGTAGCCGGAGACTGTGAGCGAGCTTACGCCGTAGCCGTCCGCGAGGAACAGTCCCGTGGCGACAGTCCCGCTGAGCAGTGCGTACGGAATCTGCGTGTTCACGTGGTCGACGTGGTCCGCGCCGGCGAACATCGACGAGAGGACCGTCGTGTCGCTGATGGGCGAACAGTGGTCACCGAACAGCGAGCCGGTGAGGATAGCGCCGATGGCTCCGGGGAGCGGCGCGCCGAGCTGGTAGGCAAGCGGCACCGCGACGGGGAACATGATACTCATCGTTCCCCACGACGTGCCTATCGAGAACGAGATGATGGCCGCGGCGAGGAAGACGACCGCGGGCAGGATTGCTGGCGTGATGACGCCCTGGGCGACGCTGACGACGAACGCACCGACGCCGAGCGCCTGGCTGACGCTCCCGATGGTCCACGCCAGCGAGAGGACGGCCACGGGGAACATGACCATCTTGAAGCCCTCGAAGATGGCGTCGCTGACGGCTTCGAGTTCGACGCGGGCGTGGCCGACGAGGATGGCGAGCAGCAGCGCGCACGCCGAGAAGACGCCCCAGAGGATGGCGTCGGCGGTGGCCGCGTCCTTCAGCGCCTCGACGGGTGCCTGCCCGGGCCAGCCGCCGGAGTACAGCAGGCCGAAGCCGGTGACGGCGACGAGCGCGACGATGGGTGCGGCGAAGTACCACCAGCGCGAATCGACGTAGTCGGGCGTGACGATGTCCTCCTCGCGCGTCTCGATGAGAGGGTCGGCGTCGTCGCCGAGGACCTTCCCCTCCTCTTTCGCGCGGCGCTCGGCGCGTTGCATCGGCCCGAAGTCCCAGTCCATCACGACGAGGATGAACACGAGGGCGACCGCGAGCAGGCTGTAAAAGCGGAACGGGATGCTCTGGAGGAACACCACGAAGGCGCTCTGGTCGATGCCGAGCGAGGCGAACTGCTCGCGGATGAGACCGACCTCGAAGCCGACCCACGTCGAGACGACGGCGACGCTCACCACGGGCGAGGTGGTCGAGTCGAGCAGGTACGCGAGCTTCTCGCGGCTGATGTCGAACTTGTCGGTGATGGGCCGCATCACCGAGCCCGTAATCATCGTGCTCGCGTAGGAGTCGACGAAGATGAGCATCCCGAGGACGCTCGTCCCCAACGCGGCCTGTTTACGGGTCTTGATGCGGGCGATGATGCGCTGTGCGAGCGCGTTCATCCCGCCCGAGAGGAATATCATCCCGAGCATCGCGCCCGAAAGGAAGGTAAACAGGAGGAGTTTGCTGTTAAACGACTCGGTCACGTTGTTGATGACCAACTGGAGGGAGTACGCCGCCCCGCCGATTGGGTTCCATCCCACCAGGATGGTCGCACCGATCCAGATGCCGGTGAACAGTGAGAGGAGCACCTGCCGACTGGCCAGCGTCAGCACGATTGCGAAGAGCGCCGGCAGCAGGCTGATGACTCCATGCGTCTCTGCGGGCATGACAAACGTTTCGTCACCGGCTCCCGAATTTAAGGGTTTTCACTTCGAGACCTGAGAATAAGACGCATCGGATGCCGTGAGTTGTCGTAGTTCGGGCAACGAATCGACCGACTGCGGGCGTGTTGCGGGCTCAGACGACCGCGTCGTACGCCTCGCCCATTATCTCGATGGCCTCGCGGAGCGACTCGGTGTCGGTCGCGTACGACAGTCGGGCGTAGCCGTGGCCGTGTTCACCGAACGCCTCGCCCGGCACGATAATCACGCCGCGGTCGATGCACTCGTCGACGAAGCCCTCGGGCACCTCGGGCATGACGTAGAACGCGCCGCCCGGCGACGGGACGGTGAGGCCGATGTCCTCCAGTCCCTCGACGACGAGGTCGCGGCGCTCGCGGAACGTTTCGGTCATCTCCTCGATGCGGTCCTGCGGGCCGCTGAGCGCGGCCTCGGCCGCGAACTGCGCCGGCGCGGAGGCGCACGCCTGCACGTACTGGTGGACGCGGAGCATCCGTTCGACCCGGCGGGTGGAGCCGTACACCCAGCCGAGTCGCCAGCCGGTCATCGAAAACAGCTTTGAGGCCGAGTTGACGACGACGACGTTGTCCGTCTCGGCGAACTCGATTGGCGAGCGGTGTTCGCCTTCGAAGACGGTGTACTCGTACACCTCGTCGGAGATACAGAGCACGTCGTGTTCGTCGGCGATGCGGGCGAACTCCGCGATGTCGTCGAGCGGCGACACCGCGCCCGTCGGATTGCCGGGGCTGTTGACGACGAACGCCGCGGTGTCCTCGGTGATGGCGTCTTCGACCGCCGCGGGGTCGAGCGTCAGGTCGTCGCGGAGCGGGACCGGCACCGGTTCGCCGCCGGCGAGTTTCGTGAGCGCGTCGTAGGAGACGAAGCCGGGGTCGGGGATGATGACCTCGTCGCCCTCGTTCACGTGCGCCTCGATGGCGATGTGGAGCGCCTCGCTCCCGCCGGCCGTTGCGATGACGTCGTCGGGGTCGAGGTCGACGCCCTGGTCGCGGCGGTGCTTCTCGGCGATGGCCTCGCGCAGGCTCGGGAGGCCCTTGTTCCCGGTGTAGCCGTCGGCCTCGCCGGCTTCGATGGCCTCGACGGCCGCCCGTCGCGCGTGGTCCGGGGCCGGGAAGTCTGGCTGGCCCAACCCGAGGTTGATAGCGTCTTCGCCAGCCGCCTCGAACACCTTGCGAATGCCGCTGATGGAGATGCGCTCCACCCGGTCGGAGAACTGCGTCATATCCTATCCCGCGTCGCCGTTCGGGATAGTTCTTCCCACGCACGCTCGGGCCCGACCCGTTGAATCCATGACGTGAACGCCGACGTTTCCCGGATTTTTATGCCGCTATCTGGGAGTAAGAAGTTCAGAAAAACCGACCGTCCTAACTCCGTTTACGGCCATAGAACGGGAATAACCCGGTTTCACCGTGTCATCTACCGCGTCTATCGTTACCGGGTACGCGCCCCGAATAAGGCGCTGATTCGTAACGAGGACAATGACAGAGGCACCACGTTCGACGTCGATTAGCCGTAGACGATTCCTGCAAGGGTCCGGCCTCGCAGCGACCGCCGGCCTCGCGGGTTGTCTCGGCGGGTCCGGCGGAAGCGGGCTGGACGAACTCAACGTCGCCTACATGCCCATCTACCCGGATATGCAGTATTTCGTGATGGAAGAAGAGGGACTGTTCGACCAGCTTTCGGTCCCGGTCTCGGGCAAGAAGTTCTCCGACGGCCCGAGCATCGTCCAGGCGTCCGCGACGGGCGACTTCGACGTGATGATGTTCGGCATCGTCCCGGCGATGATTGTCATGGACAAGGGCATCCCCGCGAAGATTACCGCCGCGAACATCAAAAACGCGATGCAGATTCTCGCCACCGACGACTTCGCCGCCCTCTGGGAGGAACACGGCAAGGACGCCTTCGCGGAGTTCGAGGCGCAGAAGGGTCGCAAGTTCACCTTCGGCACGTTCCCGCCGGGGTCGGTCCCGGACATCCTGCTCCGCTACTGGATTGAGAACACGCTCGGGCTCGACCCCGAAGAGGACGTGAACATCAAGGGTCTCGGCGGCGCGGCCGCGGTCCAGCAGGCGCTCCTCTCGAACAACGTCGACGGCACGAGCATCATGGAGCCGGTCCCGACGGTCATCGACGCCAACGACGCGCCGTTCCAGTCCATCGCGTGGGCGGGCGACTTCATGCCCGGCCAGCCCGCGGCGGTCACGCTCATGCACGACCGCCTCCGGCAGGACAACCGCGACCTCGCCACGGAGTTCGTCGAACTCCACCGGCAGGCGACGACCTTCGTCGCCGACGACCCCGACACGGCCGCCCAGCACGCGAGCACGGTCATCGGGGAGAGCGCGCTCCCGGTCGAGACCGCCCGCGCGGCGCTCGATTCGCCCGCGTCGGACTTCATCACAGACCCCCACGACATCGAGGGCGGGGCCAAAATCTTCGCTGACTACGCCCAGACGCTCGGGAAGACGGAGGCGCAGTTGACCGTCGACGAGATGTTCGACTACGGTATCTACGACTCGCTATGAGCAACGACGAAGTCGGCAGCGGCGTCGCCCTCTCGGAGACCGAGGCGGACGACCGACTCCTCGACCGGCTCGCGGGGTTCTCCTCGGAACAGACGGGACTCGCGGTCGCCGGCTTCGCGGGCTTTCTCGCCGTCTGGCACGTCGCCGCGCTGTTCCAGCCGACGTATCTCCTCCCCTCGCCCGTCGAGGTGCTCGCGGCGTTCGTCGTCGAGCTCACCGCGCCCGCCTCGCTGTCGATTCCCTTCACCGGCGCGGAACTCCCGGCGACGCGGCTCCTCGTCAAATTAGTCCAGAGTCTCTACCACTACGTGCCGGGCCTGCTCATCGGGACCTCGCTCGGCGTCTTCGCGGGCATCGCCATGGGCTGGAACACCCGCGTCGACAGCGTCTTCACGCCCGTTACGCGCCTCCTCCGGCCGATTCCGCCGCTGGCGTGGATCGGTTTCGCCGTCATCTGGCTCGGCGTCAACCACCAGGGCGCGACGTTCATCGTGGCTATCGGCTCCTTCTGGATTAACTTTTACAGCGCCTACGGCGGCGTCGAGGGCGTCTCCGAGGACCTCAAGGAGGTCGCGGCGACCCTCGGCGTCGACGACGATTGGACGATGATTCGGAAGGTCGTCATCCCGGCGGCAAGCCCCTCGATTATGACCGGCATCCGGACGAGCATCGGCCAGTGTTGGATGATCGTCGTCGCGGCCGAACTCATCGTCGGCGTCGGCGTCGGCTACGAGATTCTCAACACGGCGCAGAACCTCGCGATGGACGTGTCGGTCGCCTACATGCTCGTTATCAGCATCGTCTTCCTCGTGAGCGACGGCCTGTTCCGCCGGGTCGAACGGCGGGTGCTGGAGTGGAGAGCATGAGCGACGACGCGAACGCGGATGCGGGTGCGGCCGGGAACGCGAGCGCAACCGCGGCCGACCCCGACGAGGCCGCGACGGTCAGCGTCGACTCGCTCGGCAAGACCTACGCGTCCGACCGGCGGACGGTCGAGGCGCTGTCGGACGTGGAGTTCGCCGTCGAGGACGGCGAGTTCGTCTGTATCGTCGGCCCCTCGGGGTGCGGCAAGACGACGCTGTTCCGCATCATCGCCGGTCTCGAAGACGCCACCTCGGGCGCGGTCACCCTCGACGGTTCGCCCGTCACCGGCCCCGGAACCGACCGCGGGATGGTGTTCCAAGAGTACGGGCTGTTCCCGTGGCGGACCGTCAGCGAGAACGTCGCCTTCGGGCTCGAAGAACAGGGCGTCGAGGAGCCGGCGCGCTCGGAACGCGTGACGGAGATGCTCGAACTCGTCGGCCTCGACGGCTTCGTTGACGCCTATCCCAAAGAGCTGTCCGGCGGGATGAAACAGCGCGTCGGCATCGCTCGCGCGCTCGCGGTCGACCCCGAACTGCTCCTCATGGACGAGCCGTTCGGCGCGGTCGACGCGCAGACCCGCGACATGCTCCACGGCGAACTGCTCGACATCTGGGCGGAGACGGACAAGACGGTGCTGTTCGTCACCCACGACGTGGAGGAGGCGGTCACGCTCGCAGACCGCGTGGTCGTCATGGCCGCGAATCCGGGTCGCGTCCGCGAAATCGTCTCGGTCGATATCGACCGCCCGCGGGAGCGGACCGAAAGCGAATTTGCGGAGTACGTCGAGCGGATTCGCGGGCTTATCGGGGAGTAATCCGGCTTCTACTCCCGCGCCGCTCGCAACTCCTCTATGTGCGCGTCGATGACCGACAGCGTCGCGTCGGCGTCGACGTAGCCCTTCTCGTACTCCTTCATCGCGCTGTTGTAGTCGCTGAGGAACTGTGCGACCGCGTCGTCGAGGTCGTCGCTCATACACGTCCGTAGCCCCGTCATCGGATTTGAACCTTCGGCCCGCGGGCGGCGGGGCCGGAAGCGCGCGGAACCCCCGCCCGGCTCGGCCCACCCGCCCACCGCGGGACCGTCGATTTATGACCGCGCCCCGCCAACGCGCCGGTAGTGACGACCCTCCGATTTGAGGACGGCACCGTCCACATCGGCACTGACGGCGACAGCGCTGCGGGCGACGACTCCGACGTTCGGGCCGCCCTTGCCGACGTGCCGAGCGTCGAAGCCGACCCCCGAAGCGGCGGCTATCGCGCCCCTGCGATGCGGTACGCCGCGGTTCGGGACGCGCTCGACGCAGCCGGCGTCGACTCCGACGACCGGGTCGCGGCCGCCCTCGACTCCCCGCTCTCGCTTTCGACGACCTACGACCTCCGCGACTACCAGCGCGCCGCCCTCGACGCGTGGCTCGATGCAGACGCAGCGGGCGTCGTGGAACTCCCGACCGGCGCGGGTAAGACGGTCCTCGCGGTCGCCGCGATGGTCGCCCGCTCCGTGCCGACGCTCGTCGTCGTGCCGACCATCGATTTACAGGACCAGTGGATACGCGAACTCGAAACCGAGTTCGACGTGCCGGTCGGTCGGTTCGGCGGCGGCGAACAGGCCCAAGAGGCCATCACGGTCTCGACGTACGACTCGGCGTACCTCCGCGCCGACGACGTGGGCGGCGACTTCGGCCTCGTCGTCTTCGACGAGGTGCACCACCTCGGCGGCGAGGGATACCGGGACATCCCGCGATTCCTCGCCGCGCCCGCCCGCCTCGGCCTGACGGCGACGTTCGAGCGACCGGACGGCGCGCACGAGCGCATCGAGGAACTCGTCGGCCCGCGGGTGTACCGCCTCGACGTGGACGATTTGGCGGGCGACCACCTCGCTGATTACGAGGTCCGCCGCATCGAGGTCGAACTGACGGCCGACGAGCGCGAGACGTACGACGAGGCACAGGAGACGTTCGTGAACTACCTGCGCACCTCGGGGCTGTCGATGCAGTCCGGAAGCGACTACCAGAAACTCGTGATGCGGTCGGGCAACGACCCGCGGGCGCGGGAGGCGCTTCTCGCCAAGCAGCGCGCCCGCGACGTGATGATGAACTCCGAGGCGAAAGTGGACAAGCTGGCGCGACTGCTCGCGCGACACCGCGAGGACCGCGTCATCGTCTTCACCGCCTCGACCGACCTCGTCTACCGCATCTCGCGGCGCTTCCTCGTCCCGCCGATAACCAACGAGACCGGGACGAAGGAGCGCCGCGAAATCCTCGGCCGCTTCCGCGACGGTACCTACGACACCGTTGTCGCGGCCAACGTACTCGACGAGGGCGTGGACGTGCCCGACGCCAACGTCGGCATCCTGCTTTCGGGGTCGGGGTCGGAACGCGAGTTCACCCAGCGACTCGGCCGTATCCTCCGGCCGAAGACCGACGGCTCGACCGCGACGCTCTACGAACTCGTGAGCGTCGAGACGGCGGAAGAACGGGTGGCGGCCCGGCGTCGGTGACGCGGAAACTCCTCTCAGACCAGCGAGACGTTCAGGTCGCCGTCTTCTCTGAAAGCGTCGTATCCGAACTCGAATTCGACCGCGAAGTCGGCGGTCCCGCCGGCCGGGACGGCGAGTTCCTGCGACCGCGTCGACCGCTCGCCGCCGACGGTGACCCGGACTTCGACCGTGGTGAGCCGCTCGGCCCCGCCGTCGTTGAGAACCGACCCGAAGACCCGGAGACGGCCGTCGTCGGTCGCCTCGTAGTCGATATCTTCGATTCGGACCGGAGAGACCTCGGGCGTGTCCCGGGGGTCGCCCGTCGGTGCCGCCGGTGGGTTTCGCGGCCCCGTCGCACCCGGTAGCGACCCCAGACAGCCCGACGACAGGCCGACCGCGACCAGTCCGAGGAGGCGTCGTCGCTCCATACGGTGGCGTCCGCCGCGGGCGCAATGAACCTTGCCGTCCGCGTCGTCGGTCGCGTCTTGTCGTCTGCGCCGTGGTCGACTCACCTCGACCGCCCGAGTCGCTTTTGTCCCGCGGCCCCCTCGTGGCGAGCGTGCTGACGAAGGACCTGCTTCGGGTGTCGCGGGCGGGCGGCGGCTACCATCCGCAGTTCGCTGACCGGGGCGACCACCCGCTGGCCGCGAAGGCCATCGGCGTCTTCCGGCGACACGTCGGCGACTCGCGGGCCGCCCTCGACGACGCCCTCGCTGACCTCGAAGCCGAGGCCGACGACTTCAAACTCGCCCGCGGGTTCGCGTCGCTGCTCGACCGCGAGGCGGTGTTCGAGACGGCGGCTCCCCTGCCGCCGGTCCGCGCCCGACGCGCCGCGTTCGAGGCCGCGATGAGCGTCGGCGGCGTGGCGACCGAGGAGGAACGGGCCGCGGCGCTCGACCGCGCGGCGTCCTCGCTCGGGTCGTCGCCGGCGGCGGTCGACGAGTCGCTCACGGCCGACCGCGAGGTCGAACAGGTGCTCTCCGAGTTCGACCCGCGGTGGACGCCCGACGAACTGCTCGCGCAGTACAACCTCTCGCTCGCCCAGACCGCCCTGTTCGACGCGACCGAGGTGCGCGTCCGAAGCTCCGACCCGAAGGCCGTCGTCTCGGCGGTCAAGCGCCTCCGCCTGATGTACGAGATTCGGAAGACCGATGCCGGCCGCGAGGTCGTCGTCACCGGTCCCGACGCGCTCTTTCAGCGAACCAGACGCTACGGAACCGCCTTCGCCCGCCTGCTCCGGTCGGTCGCCACCGCCGGCGACTGGCGCCTCGCCGCGACCATCGACGACCGCGGGACCGACCGGGAGATGACGCTCACCAGCGACGACGTGTCGGTCCCCGGCGTCGAGCCGATGGCCGAACCCGGCTTCGACAGCGGCGTGGAGGCAGACTTCGCCGCCCGCTTCCGCGGCCTCGACCTCGACTGGTCGCTGGTCCGGGAGCCCGAACCGCTCGAAACGGGGACGAGCGTGATGATTCCGGACTTCGCGTTCGACTACGCGCACGCCGACTTCCGCGTCTTCTTCGAGATTATGGGCTTTTGGACGCCCGAGTACGTCGAAAAGAAGCTGGGCCAACTCGCCGACGTGGAGGACGTGGAACTCGTCGTCGCCGTAGACGACTCGCTCGGCGTCGGGGAAGACATCGCCGCCCACGACCACCGCGCCGTCCCGTACACCGGGTCCGTGCGCGTGAAGGACGTGGTGGACGTGCTGCGCGGCTACGAGTCCGACCTCGTCGCCGACGCGGCCTCGTCGCTCCCCGCCGAACTCGCGCCCGACGACGACGTGGTGACGCTGTCGGACCTCGCGGCCGCCCGCAGCGTCTCGGTCGATGCCCTCGACGGCGTGGCCTTCCCCGAACACGAACTCGTCGGGCGGACGCTGGTCCGCCCGGCCGTTCTCGACGCGCTCGCCGGCGAAATCGAGGCTGGGATGTCGCTGTCGGCGGCCGAATCCGTCCTCGACGACCGCGGCCTCGACGACGCGAGCGCGGTCCTCTCGCGGCTCGGCTACCGGGTCGAGTGGGAGGGGCTGACCGGCGGGACGGTCAGAGAGAAGTAAACGCAGTAGCGTCGGAGGTCGGCGGGCGGCCCTGAACCGTTCAGTCGAGTTTGACGAGGTCTTCCTGCCGGCCCTTGGGGACGGTCGAGCGGAGCTCCCCGTGGAGGTAGAGGCCGACGCCGAGGGGTTCGAGTTCGCCGGCGATTTCGTGGGCGGCGGTGAGGTAGCCCCAGTCGCCCTCCCATCGATCGAGCTGTTGGTCGTGGCCGTCGACGAACGCCTGCGCCTCGCTCGGACTCAGTTCGACGACGTTCTTCGTCGCGTCGCCGCAGAAGCGCTGGACCGCGTTGGTCGAGGGCTTCCAGTGGCGCTGGCGGGTCCGCAGGATGCGCATTCCGAGCCCCTCGACTTCGATGGGGTCGACGACCTCGCCGTTGAACGCCCAAATCTTGCCCGCGCCCTTCTCCCAGAACGTGTAGCCGTCGAAGACCGCGGGGTCGACGCCGAACCGCTCGTCCCACCAGTCGATGACCTCCTCGCGGGAGGGGCGACCCTCGACGACGCGGTCGTCGGTCGTCGGCGGCAGGCGGTCGAACTGCTGGCCCCAGTTCTCGTCGGGGGCGGTGTCGTCGCTCATGCGGTCACCTCCAGTTTGGCGGTGAAGAAGCCGCCCGTGTCGTTGTGGTGCGGGTAGACGCGGCGACCCTTCGCCACCGAGGGGTCGTACTCGTCGTCCTCCCACTCGGTGATGCCGGGCGCGGTCTCGAAGCCGTCGGGTACGTCCCATTCGACCACCTCGCAGTCCTCGCGGTCGAGGACGAAGTCGAGGACGGCCTCGTTCTCCTCGGGCGCGAAGGTACAGGTGGAGTAGACGACGGTGCCGCCGGCTTTCGTCACCTGCACGGCGCGCCGGAGGATTCCCTTCTGGATGCCGGCGACGCTTTTGACGTGGTTCATCGTCCACTCGTCGAGCACGTCGGGGTTCTTTCGACAGGTCCCCTCGCAGGAACACGGCGCGTCGACGAGGACGCGGTCGAACTGCTCGAACGACCCGTCCTTCTCGGGGGTCCGCTCTCCGAAGGGTTTCATCGAGAAGTTGCGGGCGTCCTGATTCGACACGACGAGGTTCGTCACGCCGAGGCGCTCGGCGTTGTGGCGGAGCGCCGACAGCCGACCGAGGTTGTTGTCGTTGCCGACGAGGACGCCCTCGTCGTCCATCATGGCGGCTATCTGGGTCGTCTTCGACCCCGGTGCGGCGCAGGTGTCCCAGACGCGCTCGCCCGGTTGCGGGTCGAGGGCGATAGCCGGGAGCGCCGACACCTCCTCCTGGCCGTGGAGCCAGCCGTGGAAGTACGGCCAGTTCGTCCCCGGGCTGCTGTCTTCGAGTTTGAGGATGCCGGGATGCCAGTCGGTCGGTTCGTAGGCGACGCCCTCGTCGTCGAGCGCCTCGCGGGCGCGCGCCACCGTCGTCTTGATGGTGTTGACGCGGACGACGGAGGGAAGCGGCCGCTCGCAGGCCGCGAAAAAGGCCTCCTCGTCGTCCACGAGCGGCGCGTACCGCTGGAGCGGGTTCATGACACTCGATTCCGCGCGGGCGCGTTTGTCGGTTTCGGAGTCGCCGGCGGGGTCGCAGGCGTCGTCGCCGGGAGACGCCACCGGCCGAAGCAGTCGCGCCGGGCGAGGCCGGCAGCCGATGACCGCACAGTCGCCCGTCGGATTTACCTCGCCCGGGCGACCATGTTCACGTATGGCACGCATTCGCGTCCTCGCGGAGGAACTCACCGACGAACTGGAGTCGCCGACGTTGGTCGAAGGGTTGCCGGGCGTGGGGTTGGTCGGCAAAATCGCTGCCGACCACCTGGTCTCGGAGTTCGACATGACCCACTACGCCAACGTGTTCTGCGAGGGCGTCCCGAAGGTCGCGGTCTACATGGAGGACGACCCGGCGTTGCACCCGCCGGTCAGGCTCTACGCCGACGCGGAGCGGGACCTGCTCGTCCTCCAGAGCGACATCCCCATCCGGCCCGAGGCGGCGACCGAACTCGCCACCTGCCTCGGCCCGTGGTTCGAGGAACTCGACGTGCTCCCCGTGTTCCTCTCAGGCATCGCCCGCGAGAAGTCCGAGGACGTGCCCGCGCTCTACGGCGTCGGCACCGACGGCGCGGCGTCGCGGCTCGAAGCCGCCGAAATCGACCGTCCGACGGAGACCGGCCTCGTTTCGGGGCCGACGGGCGCGCTCCTGAGCAACGCCGTCTCGGTCGGCCGCCCGGCGCTCGCGTTGGTCGTCGAGTCGGACCCGCAGTTCCCGGACCCCGAGGCCGCCCGCGTCATCATCAAACACGGCATCGAGCCGCTCGTCGGTATCGAGGTGCCCGTGGACGACCTCGTGGACAGCGCCACCGAGATACGGCAGGCCAAAGAGCAGTTGGCCCGGCGGATGCAGCAGTCCGACGAAGAGAGCACGCAGGCCCGGCCGCTCGGGATGTACCAGTAAGCGGCGCTGGCTGTCGGTCCCGAGGGGTCTCGGCCCGCGCGACCGCTCCGTCCTGAGAAGCGTTTCGGCCGACCCGCAGTCTACACGTTTAAGCCGCGTCGGACACTTCTCCCGCCCATGAGCGACGACCCTGCCGAGTCGGTCACGGACGCGAACGCAGACGCCGAGACTGACGCGGCATCCGACGCAGCGGCGCAGACGGCCGAAGACGCGGCGACGGACGCCGACGGCGAGGCGTCGAGCGCCGAGTCGGCGGCCGAGCAATCCGGCGCGACGGGCGACGGGCCGACCGTCGCCGACCGCGTCGCCGAGTACGACGACGACCTCGCGGCCGAGGTCGCGGCGCTCGAAACCCGCGTCGCCGACCTCGAAGCCGAGCGCGACGAGGCAGAAGCGACGGCCGAGGAACTCCAGTCGCGTCTCAAGCGCACGCAGGCCGACTTCCAGAACTACAAGAAGCGCGCGAAGAAGCGGCAGTCCCAAATCAAAGACCGCGCCACCGAGGACTTCGTCGAGCGCGTCGTCACCGTCCGCGACAACCTCGTTCGCGCGCTCGACCAGGACGACGACGCCGACATCCGCGGCGGCCTCGAATCGACGCTCAAGGAGTTCGACCGCATCCTCGAAGACGAGAACGTCGAAGTCATCGACCCCGAACCGGGGACCGACGTGGACCCGAACCGCCACGAAGTGATGATGCGCGTCGACAGCGACCAGCCGGCGGACACCGTCGCCGACGTGTTCCAACCCGGTTACGAGATGGCCGACAAGGTCATCCGCGCCGCGCAAATCACGGTCAGTAAGGGCGAATAGCGCGCCGTCGACCGGGCGCTCGCCGTCACCGGAGGCGGTCTCGCCTCTCCGGCCCGGCGAGGACTTTTGTTCTCACCTCGCTATCACTACGCCATGCGACTTCGTTCCCGTCGGCGGCGGCCGACCGTGCGCGTCACCCAACACGGCGACCCCGGCGACGACGACCTGCTTTTCGTCCTCGGGTGGGGCAACAAGCCGGGTCACCGGAGCGTCGAGTGGCTTCTCGACCGCCTCACCTACGAGGGGTATCACGTCCACGCCGTCGAACTGCCGACGAACGGCTGGGAGTTCGAGCGCCAGTACGTGAGCCCGGTGCGGGCGTACGCGGTCGACCGCGATATCGACCTCGTGCTCAGCCACAGCACCGGCGGCCTCGTCGCCGCCCACCTCGACCTCGCGGTCCGGAACGTCTTTCTGAGCCCGTGGTGGGGGACGGCCGTCTCGGGGCTCGCCGCCCTCCTGTTTCCCCTCGTCAGTCGGCTGCCGACGACCAAACCTATCGTCCCGTCCGGCATCTCCCGCGAGGACCTCGGCGAACTGAAACTCGCCGCCGAACTGGCCGACGCTCCGGCTCACGCCTCGCCCGCCTTTCTCCGCATGATTCGCGGCGCGCAGGCGTCGCTGCCGCCGTTCCGCCCCGACGACGTGGTGTTCGCCTCGCTTTCGGACCGGGTCGTGGACGTTCGCGCAATCGGCGACCGGACGCCGGCATCGAACCTCGTCCCGTACGACGGCGGTCACGAGTTCTTCGCCAGCGAGGGCCGCGAGCGGACGCTCTCCACGGTGCTCGACGCCCTCGACGGGGTCGACGCGTCGTCGCTCCGGGCGAACGGCGCTGACGCGTCCGACTCGGCCGACGGAACCGAACGCCCGCAGCCGACGGACTGACGAGCAACGAGGTCGCACGGTCGGTCGGCCGGGGTACCGGGTCGCCGCCGGGCGACCACGCTGAGCGCCGCCGCGACGCGGCCGGCGGTTCTACATAAATCGACCGACCTCTTTCGACGCGAGAATAGAAAATCGCAAGACGGCGTCGACCTCGGTGCACGCCGTGTGTCGCAGTATCTAGTAACCTTTAACCGGCAAAAGACGGTATTTGCGGGCAAGATGGCGAGCAACAAGATTCTGGGTATCGACCTCGGCACCACGAACAGCGCGTTCGCGGTGATGGAGGGCGGCGACCCGGAGATTATCGTGAACGCAGAAGGCGACCGAACCACCCCCTCCGTCGTCGCGTTCACCGACGACGGTGAGCGGTTGGTCGGCAAGCCGGCGAAGAACCAGGCCATCCAGAACCCCGAGCGCACGATTCGGTCCATCAAGCGCCACATGGGTGAGGACGGCTACACCGTCGATATCGAGGGTGAGGAGTACACGCCGGAGCAGATTTCGGCGATGATTCTCCAGAAAATCAAGCGCGACGCCGAGGACTACCTGGGCGACGAACTGAAGAAGGCCGTCATCACCGTCCCCGCGTACTTCAACGACAAACAGCGGCAGGCGACGAAGGACGCCGGCGAAATCGCGGGTCTCGACGTCGAGCGCATCGTCAACGAGCCGACCGCCGCGTCGATGGCTTACGGCCTCGACGACGAGTCGAACCAGACCGTGCTCGTCTACGACCTCGGCGGCGGCACCTTCGACGTGTCCGTCCTCGACCTCGGCGGCGGCGTCTACGAAGTGGTCGCCACCAACGGGGACAACGACCTCGGCGGCGACGACTGGGACGAGGCCATCATCGACTGGCTCGCCACCGAGTTCAAGAACGACCACGGCATCGACCTCCGCGAGGACCGACAGGCCCTCCAGCGTCTCAAGGACGCGGCCGAGGAAGCCAAAATCGAGCTCTCCTCGCGCAAGGAGACGACCATCAACCTCCCCTTTATCACGGCGACGGACTCCGGTCCGGTCCACCTCGAATACGACCTGACCCGCGCGAAGTTCGAGTCGCTCACCGCTGACCTCATCGACCGCACGGTCGAGCCGACCGAGCAGGCGCTTGAAGACGCCGGCTACGACAAAGGCGACATCGACGACGTCATCCTCGTCGGCGGCTCCACCCGGATGCCGCAGGTCCGCGACAAGGTCGAAGAGCTGCTCGGCTCCGAGCCGAAAAAATCCGTCAACCCCGACGAGGCCGTCGCGCTCGGCGCGGCCATCCAGGGCGGCGTCCTCGGCGGCGAGGTCGACGATATCGTCCTCCTCGACGTGACGCCGCTGTCGCTCGGTATCGAGGTCAAAGGCGGCCTGTTCGAGCGCCTCATCGAGAAGAACACGACGATTCCGACCGAGGAGTCGAAGATATTCACCACCGCGGCCGACAACCAGACGACGGTGCAGGTCCGCGTCTTCCAGGGCGAACGCGAGATGGCCGAGGACAACGAACTCCTCGGCGAGTTCACGCTCTCCGGCATCCCGCCGGCCCCCGCGGGCACGCCGCAGATTGAAGTCGGCTTCAACATCGACGAAAACGGCATCGTCAACGTCTCCGCCGAGGACAAAGGCTCCGGCAACGCCGAGTCCATCACTATCGAGGGCGGGGCGGGCCTCTCCGACGAGGAAATCGATCGCATGCAGCAGGAGGCCGAACAGCACGCCGAAGAGGACAAAGAGCGCCGCCGCGCCGTCGAGGCCCGCAACGAGGCCGAGGGCGCGGTCCAGCGCGCGGAAACGCTCCTCGAAGAGAACGAGGAGAACGTCGACGACGAACTCCGCGCCGACATCGAGGCCGCCGTCGAGGACGTGGAAGCGGTGCTCGACGACGACGACGCCTCCACGGACGAACTCGAAGACGTGACCGAAGACCTCTCGAAGGAACTGCAGGAAATCGGCAAGCGCATGTACGAACAGCAGGCGCAGGCGCAGGCCGGCGGTCCCGGCGGCGCTGGCGCTGGTGCGGGCGCTGCGGGCGGGCCCGGCGGCGCTGACCCCGAGGACTTCGTCGACGCCGACGCGGACTTCGACGAGGACGACGAGGACAACTAACCACAGGTGGACGGTCGGGTCGCAGAGAGATCCGACGCCGGCGGTCGAATCCGGGCGAAACCCTCGGTTTGACCCCGTTCGCGCTCGCCGCGATACGAGAGACGGACTTTTCAAATACCTTCACCGGCTACAAGAGAGCAACTGATGAGCGAGGACTTCTACGACGTACTCGGGGTCTCGCGGGACGCCTCGAAAGACGAAATCAAGAACGCGTACCGCAAGAAGGCCGCGAAGTACCACCCCGACGTTTCCGACGAGGACGACGCCGAGGAGAAGTTCAAGAAGGTCCAGAAGGCCAAGGAGGTGCTCACGGACGACGAGAAGCGGCAGATGTACGACCAAGTCGGCCACGAGCGCTTCCAGCAGTCCCAGAAACGCGGCGGCGGTGGCGGCGGCCGCGGACAGGGCAACCCCTTCGGCGGCGGCGGCAACCCGTTCGGCGGCATGGGCGGCGGCGGTGGCGGCTTCGAGGACATCTTCAACAACCTGTTCAACGGCGGCGCGGGCGGCCAACAGCGCAACCGCCCCCAGCAGGGCCGCGACGTGGCCCAGCGCATCTCCATCGACCTCGAAGACGCCTACCACGGCGTCGAGCGCGACGTGACGATTCGCCGCCGCGAGGTCTGTCCCGAGTGCGACGGCGAGGGCCACCCCGACGACGCAGAGGTGAACACCTGTTCGGAGTGTAACGGCTCGGGCCAGCAGACGACGGTCCAGCAGACTCCCTTCGGCCGCGTCCAGCAGACGACGACCTGTCGCGCCTGCGGCGGCGAGGGCGAGACGTACAGCGAGGACTGCTCGGAGTGCCGCGGGAGCGGTCGCGTCCGCCGCACTCGCGACGTGACCATCACCATCCCCGCCGGCTTCCGCGACGGCCAGCGCCTCCGCTACCGCGGCGAGGGCGAACCCGGCGAGAACGGCGGTCCCAACGGCGACCTGTTCGTCGAGGTCAACGTCCGCGACCACGACGAGTTCGACCGCGACGGCGACGACCTCCACTATACCCATCCCATCTCCTTCCCGCAGGCCGTCTTCGGCGCGACCGTCGAGGTGCCGACGCTCGACGGCGAGGAGGAACTGAAGGTGCCCGCGGGCACCCAAAGCGGGTCGACGTTCACCGTCTCCGGCGCGGGGATGCCCCACCTCGACGGCCGGGGCCACGGCGACCTGCACGTCGAGGTCCACGTCGTCACGCCCGAGGACCTCAACAGCGAGCAGCGCGAGGCGCTCAAGGAGTTCGCCGAGGCCGGCGGCGAGGAGGTCAAAGAGGGCCTCTTCCAGAAGCTGAAGAACTCGCTGTGAGCGCTTTCCGACACCGCCACGCTCTCGTGTGTGGCGGCCGTCGATTCGGCCGATGTCCTACACGAAAGCGAACTACGAGGACGTAGACGCGGTCGGCGGCGGGCTCCACTTCCTGCGAGACGAACTCGACTGCGTCGAGCTCGGCTTCAGCGTGCTGGAGGCCGACCCCGACTGGTCCGGCAAGCCCCACGACCACGCCGAGCAGGGCCACGAGGAAGTGTACTACCTCGTCTCCGGCGGGGCCACGCTCGTCGTCGAGGACAAGAAACTCGACCTCGAACCCGGCGACGCCGTTCGCGTCTCGCCGGAGGACACGCGCGAACTCCGAAACGGGCCCGAAGAGAGCACGTTCGTCATCGCGGGCGCGCCCTGAGTCGTCGCGCCGGCGTCGTCGGCGCTGCTCGCCCGGACTCCCCTCCGCGTTCTCGAACCGCGAGCACGCCTCGGGGGCTTTTTTCGCGCCGACTCCCTACGACCGGCCATGGACGTTATCGGTGACCTCATGGCCCGCGACCGGCGGAGCGACCGACTCGCGCTCCGGGTCGACGGCCCCGGCCGGACCTACACGTACCACGACCTCATCACGACCTCGTACAAGGCCGGGAACGTCCTCCGCTACCTCGGCGTCAGCAAGGGCGCTCGCGTCGCGGTCGACCCGGTGTCGCTCCCCGAACCGTTGTTGACGTTCCTCGGGGCGGCCCAACTCGGCGCGGTGACGGCGTTCGACCCGCGGTTCGAGGCGCGGGCGACCGTCGTTCCGGTCGAACGCGAATCCGAGTTCGAAGACCTGCCGCCGGGCCAGAAACTCGCCGTCTTCGGCGGCCCGCCGAGTTCGCCCGCGACGACCCACTGGGAACAGGAAGTCTGGAGCGAGAACCCCGCGGTCCACCCCGAAATCGTCGCTTCTGACGATCCGGGACTCGCCGCTGACGACCGCGAGTTCACCCACGGCGACCTGCTCGACGCGGCCCGCGAGGTCGTCTCCGACTTCGACCTCGACGAAGACGACACGGTCGCGGTCCGGTCGTCGCTTTCCCACCCGGGAACCGTCGTCGCCGGCGTGCTCGCGCCGCTTTTGGCCGGCGGCACGATTCGGATTCCGGAGACCGACGAGGGGGTCGAGGCGGCGCTCTCGGTCGGCGACGTGGTTCCCGAGTCGGTCGCCATCGCGCCTGACGACGCGTGGTGACGACGGACGTGGCGGCGTATTGTCGGAGAGTCAACTATCCGTTCGATTCTTGAGCTTTATTCTACCCTCGGATTAAATTCCGATTCTTAACCGATACATTTATAATTTGGCTGTATGTGTGGTCCACACACGCCACATGTCACAGTCTAGCATTGTGTCTCTCTGGAACCGGTATCGCTCGGTCGGCATCGTCTACCGAATCGGGGTCGCGTTCGTCCTCGGGTCGCTCGTCGGCCTCGTCGTCGGCGAACCCGCGACGGTTCTGAAACCGGTCGGCGACCTGTTCGTCCGACTGCTGGAGATGCTCATCGTCCCCATCGTGGTGTTTACGCTCCTGATGGGCGTCAGACAGCTCTCGCCGTCGTCGCTCGGGCGCGTCGGCGCGCAGGTCGTGGGCCTGTACGCGCTCACGTCCGCGTTCGCGGTCGCCATCGGACTCGGCGTGAGTAACCTCGTCTCTCCCGGCTCTCGCGGGCTCGAAGAACTGCTCGCCGGTGCCGAGGCACAGAGCGCCGAGGCTCCCGACGCCGTCGAAGTCGTCCTCAACATTGTCCCGACGAACCCCATCGGCGCGATGGCTGAGGGCAGCGTGCTCCCGACCATCTTCTTCGTCGTCGTGTTCGGCCTCGGTCTCACGCTGGCGTGGGAGGAGACCGACGACGAGCAGGTCAAACGCGGCATCGAGGCGTTCTTCGACCTCGCCGACGCGGGCGCGGAAGCGATGTACAAGGTCGTCTGGGGGGCGATGGAGTTCGGCGTCCTCGGCGTCTTCGCGCTCATGGCGAACGTCTTCGGCACCGCCGGCGTGGACGCAATCCTCCCCTTCGCGCTCCTCATCGGAACGATGCTCCTCGCGGCCGTCGTCCACATCGGACTCGTCTATCTCGGCGCGTTCGTCGTCGGGGTCGCGGGGCGGTCGCCGGTGGCGTTCCTCTCCGGCGCGCGCGATGCGATGGTGACCGCGCTGAGCATCCGGTCGTCGTCCGGGACGCTCCCGGTCACGATGTCCGACGCGGACGAGAACCTCGGCATCGAAGAGCGCATCTACGGCTTTACGCTCCCGCTCGGCGCGACCATCAACATGGACGGAACGGCGATGTACCAGGGCGTCGCGGCCATCTTCGCGGCGAACATCGTCGGCGTGAACCTCTCTCTGGCCGACCAGTTCGCGGTCGTCGCGGTCGCCGTGCTGGCGAGCATCGGCACCGCCGGCGTGCCCGGGTCGGGGCTCATCATGCTCACGCTCGTCTTGACGCAGTTGGGACTCCCACTGGAAATCGTGGGGCTCGTCGCCGGCGTCGACCCAATCCTCGACCGGATTCGGACGATGGTGAACGTGACCGGCGACCTCGCGGTGACGACCGTCGTCGCCACGTGGAACGACGCGGTCGACTTCACCGCCGACGCGTGGAACGACGGCGTCGGCGCGGCGCTGTCCGACTGAACGAAAGCCGGAGAAACCGCTTCAGGACGCGTTCTCTATCTTCTCCAGCGCCTCGGGATTCTCGATACTGCTCATGTCGCCGAGGTCCTCGCCCGCGTAGATGGAGGCGATGGCGCGGCGGATGATTTTGCCCGACTGCGTCTTCGGGAACTCGTCGACGAACAGGATTTCCCGTGGGCGGAACGGCTTGCCCAACTCGTCGCCGACGACGCCCCGAAGCTCCTCGCGGAGGTCGTCGCTCTCGTCGATACCGTCTTCGAGGACGACGTAGGCGACGACGGCCGTCCCGGTGGTGTCGTCGGGGACGCCGACAGCGGCGGCCTGATTCACCGCGTCGTGTTCGATGAGCGCGCCTTCGACCTCGGCGGGGCCGACCTTGCGGCCGGCCACGTTGAGTGCGTCGTCAGCGCGGCCGTGGAGGAACCAAAAGCCGTCTTCGTCTTTCTGCGCCCAGTCGCCGTGGTCCCAGAGGTCGTCCCACGACGACCAGTAGGTGTCGAGGTAGCGGTCGTCGCCCTCCCAGAGGCTCTTGGTCATCGACGGGCAGGAGTCGCGGGCGACGAGGAAGCCCCGCTCGTGGCTGTCGGCGATGGACTCACCCGAGGAGTCCACGATGTCGATGTCCATCCCGAGGCCGGGGCCGCCGAGCGAGCAGGGTTTGAGCGGTTGGGTCGGCATCGGCATGAGGAAACAGCCGCAGATTTCGGTGCCGCCGGAGATGTTGATGATGGGTGCCTCGCCGCCGCCGACGTGTTCGTAGAACCACTGCCACGACTCGGGGTCCCACGGCTCGCCGGTCGACCCGAGCAGCCGGAGACTCGACAGGTCGTGTTTCTCGACCTCCTCGTCGCCGTACTTCCGCAGGGCGCGGATGGCCGTCGGCGAGATGCCGAAGGTGGTGATGCGGTGGCGCTCTATCATCTCCCAGAAGCGGTCCGGGTTCGGGTAGTCGGGCGCGCCCTCGTACATGAAGATAGTGCCGGCAAAGGTGTGGTTCCCGATGAGCGTCCACGGGCCCATCATCCACCCGATGTCGGAGACCCAAAAGAAGCGGTCTTCGGGCTTCTGGTCGAAGCCGAAGTGAATCTCCTTCGCAGTCTGCATCTGGACGCCCGCATGGGTGTGGACGATGCCTTTCGGCTTGCCGGTCGTCCCCGAGGAGTACAGGAGCATCGACTCGGCGTCCGACGGCAGGCGTTTGGTTTCGTACTCGGGGTCGGCCGCGCCGACGGTGTCGTCCCACCACTCGTCGCGGCCCCCGGTCCACGGCACGTCGGCGTCGATGTCGCCGTTTTCGTCGTCACCGGCGTCGGTCTCGCCCTCGCCACCGAACCGCCGGTAGACGACGACGTTCTCGACGCAGCCGGCCTCCGCCATCGCCTCGTCGGCGGTCGGTTTCAGTCGGACCTCTGAGCCGCGGCGGTAGAAGCCGTCGGCGGTGAAAAGCACCGAGCACTCGGGGTCTTCGAGGCGGGTCGCGGTGGCGTCGACGCCGAACCCGGAGAAGATGGGGACGGCTATCGCGCCGACCTTGAAACAGCCGTAGAGGATAGAGATGACCTCGGGGACCATCGGCATGTAGAGGCCGACGGTGTCGCCGGTCTCGACGCCGTACGATTCGAGGACGTTGGCGACGCGGTTGGCCTCGCGGTAGAGGTCGTGGTAGGTCCGTTGGACGACCTCGCCGTCTTCGCCCTCCCAGATGCAGGCGACGCGGTTCCGGTTCCCGGAGCCGACCGCGGCGTGGCGGTCGAGGGTGTTGTGGGCGACGTTTATCTCGCCGCCGGGGTACCAGCGGGAGAACTGCGGCCCCTCCGAATCGTCGCGGACCGCGTCGTACTCCTCGTAGAACTCGACGCCGAGGTAGTCGACGAGCTCGTCCCAGAACCACTCGACGCCCGAGGCACCGACGCCCGGCATCTCGGTCGTCGTCCGCTCGATGAGCTCGTCGTAGTCCTCGATGTCGTGTTCCCGCATGAAGCGGGTAACGTTGGCGTCCTCGACGAACGCCGGGTCCGGTTCGTGCACCACGGTGTCGGTGTCGGGTACGTCCATGAACCGAGCTACCGCGACCGGAACCATGAATCTTTACTGTTCTTTCGTTGAGTTCGGCGGACGCGACGGCCATCGGCGGCCCGGCCCGAGGCGTTTTTGTCGGCCGGTGTGCTAGGGGTAGACATGTACGTCCGAGACGCGAAGAACCGAGACGAGGTCTGGTTGCTCGACTCGCTGGACGAACTCGGACTCGACGACGGCTCCTTTCGGTCCCGCGATTACGTCATCGCGCTCGACGAGGAGTCCGGCGAGAAGGCGGGCTTCGGGCGCATCCGGGTCCACAAGACCGACGAGCCGTTCTGCGAACTCACCTGCGTCGGCGTCTCGGAGCGGTGGCGCGGACAGGGCGTCGGCGCGCACGTCGTCGAGCGACTGGTCGACCGCGCCGCAGCCGAGGAGTTCGATACCGTCTACGGTTTCACCTCGGACCACGGCTACTGCGCGCAGTTCGGCTTCGAGGCGGTCGACGCCGAGGACCTCCCCGAGGGGCCGCGGAAGCGACTCGACCGGGTCAGGGAAGCCGACGGCGACGCCATCGCGCTCCGACTCGACCGCGAGGCGTTTTCGATGCCCGAGCGCCTCCGCGAGCGGTTCAAGGCCGCCGCGCCCGCGAGCGCCGGGGACGCCGAACCCGAACTGACCGCAGAGGACTTCGGCTACGACGAGGAGACGCCGACGAAGTACTCGACGAATCTGCGGCGCTGAACCGAATCCCCGGCGCTGAGCCGGCTCCGACTCAGGTCCGGTCGTCGAGGAAGTCGGTGCTGAAGACGATCCAGGTCAGCACGCTACAAAACAGAATCGGTGGGAGGATGGCGAAGCCCCAGAGCGGTTCGAGCCCTTGCAGGAGGATGAGTACCACGTCGGCCAGTCCGAGGGCGAGGAACGGCGCGGTCGCCAGCGCGGCGCGCTTGCGGTTCTTGCCGCCCGTCTCTTCCGGGAGCGGGCCGGGTGAGGCGTCGCCGGCCGAGGCGTCCGAGGTCGAGGTCGACGAGGGCGCGTCCATGCGGGTCCGTCGGGGCCCGACGAGCAAAAACGGTCCGCCTTCCGGTCGGGGTTCCACGGTCGATACGCCCTCGCGTCCGCGGCGAGCGACGCCGTCTTACCGCGCGTTCTCCACGCGCGAGGCGTACTCGACGAGTCCGAACAGCACCCCGAGGAGAGCGGCCGAGAGCACCATCCCGTAGAGGCTGAAGGCGAGAGGACTGGTCGGCAGCGAGAGGACGCCGAACAGCGATATCTCGGCGGCGACTTGGCCGCCGTTCTCACCGATGAAGAGGCCGAGGATGCCCGAGATGACTACGACGCTCGCGCCGACGAGGAGCAGGATTCGTCGTCCGCCGGATGTGTCGTTCACGACGCCGCGTTAGGGCCGCGCCGTATAGTCGCTTGCGGGACGACGCGATTGGCGGTGCCCCGCGGAGCCGCCGCCAGCGTCTGCCGGCCGAGGCGACAGTCTCGGGGAGCCGAACGAACTAAGCCACCCCACGCGAATGAGCGCCCAATGCCCGAAGCACTCGTCGAACGCGCCCGCGAAGCGCTCGACAACGCCTACGTCCCCTACTCGGAGTACACCGTCGGAGCGGCGCTCAGGACCGCCGACGGCGAGGTCTACGTCGGCTGTAACATCGAGAACGCGAACTACTCCAACAGCCTCCACGCCGAGGAAGTCGCCGTCGCGGAGGCCGTGAAGAACGGCCACACCGAGTTCGACCGCCTCGTCGTCACCTCGGGGGCGCGCGACGGCGTCACCCCCTGCGGGATGTGCCGCCAGACGCTCGCGGAGTTCTGCGACGAGGACCTCCCGGTCGTCTGCGACCTCGGCGGCGACGACGTGGCCGAGTACACGCTGGGCGAACTCCTCCCGAACACCATCTCGCTGGACACGCTGGAAGCCGCCGCGGCGAAGCGCGACGCCGACGAGTAACGTGTCGCCCGCCGCCGACCGCGGAATCGCCCCGCTCGCGCTCGCGCTCGTCCTGCTCGTGGTACTCTCGGGGTGTACGTCCTCATCGCCGTCACCGCCGGTCGTAGACGCTGCTCTCGGTGCCCCGTCGGCCGACGCGAGCGACGGCGACGACGGAGCCGTCTCGGCCGCCGTCGGCGGAACCGGGTCGTCGGCGTCGGAGACGCGCCCCGCCGACACCGCCGACAACCCGTGGGGGCACGCGCCCGTCGTCGTCGGCGTCGACGCGCCCGCGGACGGCCGCGACTACGCCTCGCTCGTCGAATCGGCGGTCGACTACTGGCGGGCGAACGCGTCGGCGGTCGCCTACGACCCGGCGTTCGTCGTGAGACCGAACAGTTCGGACCCGGACGTGACCGTCTCGGTCGTCGAGCGAATCGACGGCTGCGGCGACGACGCCGGCGCGGACGCGGTCGGCTGTGCGCCCCTCTTGGACGGCGACGACCCGACCGCGCCGACGGAGCCGGTCACGGTGGTCGTCGCCGCCGGCTACGACGACGAGACGACCCAGATGGTTCTGAAACACGAGTTCGGCCACCTACTCGGGCTGACCCACGACGACGCCGACGCGTTTCCCGTGCTGTCCGAGCGCGTCGAGACGACGCGACTGCCGGAACCGGACGCCGCCGAGCGGGAGTCGCCCTTCCGCGAGCGAACCGTCGCGGTCCACGTCGACCTCTCGAACGTCTCGCCCGGCGAGCGGGCGACCCACGAGGCCGAAATCGACCACGCGCTGTCGTACTACGAGGGCGGAGCCGACGGCGTCGCGCCCGCGGACCTCTCGTTCGAACGCGTCTCCGCCCCCGGGATGGCGGACGTGACGCTCTCGGTGTCGGCGTTCCGCGACGGCGGCTCTGGCGTGCGCTGGCGGCGGACCGGCGTCGACGCCGACGACGACGCGGCGCTGGAGTGGTACACCGGCGGCGACCTCGTCGTGGACGCCGACCTCGCCCCGTCGCTGGTCGACTGGTACGTCGGCGCGGGACTCGGCTACCTGTTTGCGGCCGACGAGAGAGCCGACCTCCCGCCGCCGTTCCGCGAGGGCGACCCCGCCGACGACCGGGCGTGGCGCGGTCTCGCGGGCGAGATGGCGGGAAACGCGACGACGCCCACGGGGAGCCCCTCAGAGAACGCAAGAATTTCCATCGCCGCCGCGCGAGTACACTCATGAACGACAGTGAGGACCCGAACGACGAGGTCCAGTACCACCTCGAAGTCGGTCCCGAGGACCTCGCCGACGCGGTGTTGCTCCCCGGGAACCCCGAGCGCGTGGACAAGGTGACGGCGCTGTGGGACGACCACGAGGAGAAGGCCTCCCACCGCGAGTACCGGACGGCGACCGGGAGCTACGACGGGACGCCGATTTCGGTCACGTCCACGGGTATCGGCAGTCCCTCGGCGGCCATCGCCGTGGAGGAACTCGCCCGCGTCGGCGCGGACACCTTCATCCGCGTCGGCTCCTGCGGCGCGATTCAGCCCGGGATGGACGTGGGCGACCTCGTCATCACCTCGGGCGCGGTCCGACAGGAGGGCACCTCCAAGGAGTACGTCCGCGAGGACTACCCCGCCGTTGCCGACCACGAGGTCGTCTCGGCGCTCGTCGCGGCCGCGGAACGACTCGGCTACGACTACCACGTCGGCCTCACGATGAGCGCCGACTCCTTCTACGCGGGGCAGGGTCGCCCCGGCTTCGAGGGCTTCCGCGCCGCCGGCTCCGACTCGCTGGTCGAGGAACTCCGCGAGGCGAACGTGAAGAACATCGAGATGGAGGCCGCGGCGCTCCTGACTATCGCCAACGTCTACGGCCTCCGTGCGGGGGCCGTCTGCTCGGTGTACGCGAACCGCGTCACCGGCGAGTTCCGCACCGAAGGCGAATCGCGCGCGGCCGAGACCGCCAGCCTCGCGGTCCACCTCCTCGCGAAGATGGACGAAGTCAAGCGTGAGGCGGGCGTCGACCGCTGGCACGCGGGCCTCAGTCTCGACTAATCCGACAACCGTCGAATCCGGATTTCGACGCTCTGGGGGCGTAGCGGCCAAAATTACCCCGGCTGTGGAGACGGTTTCAAAGCCCCTTTATCGGATGACTGCGCATCCGACGACATGAGCACGCAGGTCGTCGTTCTCGGCTCGGGGTACGCCGGGGCCGGCGCGGTTACAACCCTCGAAGAAGAGCTCGGTCCGGACGCGCAACTCACGTGGGTCGCCGAACACGACTACCACCTCGTCCTCCACGAGGTCCACCGGTGCATCCGCGACCCGAGCGTCGAGTCCAGCATCACCATCCCGGTCGACGACATCAAAGACGACTCGACGGAGTTCGTCAAGGGTCGCGCGACCGACGTGGACGTCGACGAGCGCGCAGTCGAACTCGAAGGCGGCGACACCGTCGACTACGACTATCTGCTCGTCGCCATCGGCTCTTCGACCGCCTTCTTCGGCATCGAGGGCCTCGAAGAGTTCGCCCACCAGCTCAAAGGTCTCGACGACGCTCGCGAGATTCACCAGGACATCAAGGAGGCGGCCGCTGACGCCTCCCGCGACGACCCCGCGCAGGTCGTCATCGGCGGTGCGGGTCTCTCCGGCATCCAGACGGCCGCCGAGGTCGCGGAGTACCGCGACACGAACCGCGCGCCCATCGACATCAAGCTCGTCGAGGGGATGGACGAAATCTTCCCCGGCAACGACCCCGAACTGCAGGGCGCGCTCCGGCGTCGCGTCGAAGACCTCGACATCGACATCCTCACCGGCGACTTCATCTCGAAGGTCGACGAGGAGACCGTCTTCATCGGCGGCGGCGAGGACGAAGCGCCCGAGGAACTCGACTACGACGTGCTCGTCTGGACCGGCGGCATCACCGGCCAGCCCGAGGCGTCCGACGTGGAGCTCGAACAGGACGAGCGCTCGCATCGCTTCTTCGCTGAGGAGGACTTCCAGACCAGCGACGACCGCGTCTTCGCGGTCGGTGACTGCGCCCTCGTCGAGCAGGGGCCCGACAACGTCGCGCCGCCGACGGCGCAGGCCGCCTGGGACGCCGCTGACGTGGCCGGCGAGAACATCGCCCGCGCCATCGCCGGCAAGCCGCTCAAGCGCTGGACGTTCACCGACAAGGGGACGGTCATCTCCATCGGCCACGACGCCGTCGCCCACGGCGTGAAGTTCCCCGTCTTCGGAGAGTTCCCCGTCAACGTCTTCGGCGGCCCGCTCGCGCGGACGCTGAAGAAGGGCATCGCCGCGAACTGGATTGCGGACGTCACGTCGCCGAAGCGCGCGCTCTCCGCCTGGAACGACCTCTAACTCGGAACACGCGCCCCGACCGCCGGGTGATGCGACGCCCGCCGCCCGACGCTCGTCGACTCGGTTTCGATTTCTTCGGCTCTGTTTTGATTTTTGAGCACTACTAAGCCGCGAGCGTCGCGCCACACAGCGGCCGCGAGCGAGCCACGGACGCGACGTTCCGCGGTCCGCCAGACTGCGCAGGGAGGGCCGTATGTCAGTTGAGGAGAAGTTTATTATTCGACGAACGCGGACGGGACGTATGCCCCACAGAGCGTATCACTTCGGTCTGCTGATCGTCGTATTCGGCGGCTTTCTCCTGCTCGGTCGCGGACTGTTCGCGGCGGATTCCAACGCGTTCGGCACGATCGGCCTCGTTATCATGGCTCTCGGGCTAGCGGCCGGAGTCGCGGGTCTCATCGACGAGTCGGCGTAAGTGGGACCGCCCGCCCACCGAACGCCGGACCTGCCGGTCGGAGTGCGCGGAGAGTGCCCGGAAAAAGACGGAAAGTAAAGCGTGGTTAGTGCTGGGGTTCGCCGACGGGTGCCTGCATGTCGTCGATGCGGAGGATGAGGATGTTGCTCGTGTCGTCCTTGCCGTCGAGCGTGCCGTCGATGACGAGCTTCGAGAGGGGCGTCGGACCGACGCGAATCTTGTCGCCCTCGTGGAACTCGCGGACGGAGCCCTGCACGTGAATCTCGGCGCGGCACAGCTCGGGGTGGTGGACGCTGGAGAGGTCGATTTCGTCGACGTTGACGCCTTCGACTTCCTCGTCGTTGTGGAACAGGGGGACGAACGCGGGCTCGTCCATCTTGTCTACGTCGAGCGCCTCGTAGGCGTTCGCGGTCGGCTTGTAACCGCCCTTCGGGCCGGGGACGCCCTCGACCAGTTGGAGCGCTTTCAGGCTCTGCATCTGGTTTCGGATGGTGCCGGGGTTTCGGTTGACCTCGGTCGCGATATCCTCACCTTTTACGGCGTCTTCGGAGTCCCGATAGAGGTTGATGAGTGCAGTCAAGATAGTTTTCTGACTCGACGTGAGCTCGATTGATGACATGGAGAATGGTTCGCTACATACGTCCTTAAATCCGATGGATGACGCCTCGAATCTGCCGTTCGTCTACTTTGTAACCGTATCACACTCATGAATGTTCATTTCGAACCTCGATTCGGCCTCGATGCTGTCGATAGCACTATACGGCTCACGAGACTTCGGTAGCACATGAACGGGAAACGAGTCCTCGTGACCGGCGGTGCCGGCTTCATCGGTTCGAATCTCGCGAACCACCTCGCCGACGAAAACGAGGTCGTCGCCGTCGACGACCTCTATCTCGGCACGCCCGAGAACCTCGACGACGCCGTGGAGTTCCACGACGCGAGCGTGCTCGACGACGACCTCCCGACCGACGACGTGGACGTGGTGTTCCATCTGGCGGCGCTGTCGTCGTACAAGATGCACGAGGAGAACCCGACGAAGGGCGCGCGCGTCAACGTCGAAGGCTTCGTGAACACGGTCGAGCAGGCGCGAAACGACGGCTGTGGCACCGTCGTCTACGCCTCGACCTCCTCGATTTACGGCTCGCGGACCGAGCCCTCGCCGGAAGAGATGCCGGTCGAGGCGCGCACGGGCTACGAAGCGTCGAAACTCGCCCGGGAGCGCTACGCGGAGTACTTCCACCACCACTACGATATGCGGACGGCCGGGCTCCGGTTTTTCTCGGTGTATCAGGGTTTCGGCGGCGCGGAGGAACACAAAGGCGAGTTCGCCAACACGGTCGCGCAGTTCACCGACAAAATCGCGGCCGGCGAGTCGCCGGAGCTGTTCGGAGACGGCACCCAGACCCGCGATTTCACCCACGTCGACGACATCGTTCGCGGCATCGAACTCGCCGCCGACCACCGGCTACAAGGCATCTACAACCTCGGTACCGGCGAGAGCTACTCGTTCAACGAGATGGTCGACATGATAAACGAGGCGCTCGGCACCGACGTCGAACCCGAATACATCGAAAACCCCCTCGACGTGTACGTCCACGACACGAAAGCCGACTGCACGAAGATTCGTGAGGCGACCGGCTGGGAACCCAAAATCACCTTCGAGGAGGGCGTCCGGCGCGTCTGCGAACCGTATCTCGACGAGTAGCACTTGCGTTCCGCCGGACGACGGCCTCCCGGGAGGCGACAGATAGCATTATCAATAAGGGTGTTTTTCCGATGCCACTAAACGGCCCGAACGAGTGGGTCATCTATGGAACGGAACGTCAGAATTCTGGGTGCACCGACGGACTACGGTGCCAATCGACGCGGGGTGGACATGGGCCCCTCCGCGATTCGATACGCTGGACTCGCGGGGGAACTGGAGTCCGCGGGCGTCTCGCCGACTGACGCCGGCGACCTCGCGGTCCCGCACCACGCGACGCGGGACGCCGACGCCGGGGCGACGAACGCGAAGCACGTCAAGGAAGTCGAAGAGGTGACGCGGAGCCTCGCCGACGCCGTCTCGACCGCGCTCGCCGAGGGGGCGACCCCGCTCGCGCTCGGCGGCGACCACTCCATCGCCATCGGCTCGCTGGTCGGTAGCGCCCGCGACGCCGACATCGGCGTCATCTGGTTCGACGCTCACGGCGACTTCAACACGCCGAGCACCTCGCCGTCCGGCAACGTCCACGGCATGCCGCTGGCCGCCGCGCTCGGCATCGGTGACTTCGCGGGCGTCGAGTGGGCGAACGCCGCCGGCCTCAAAGAGGAGAACGTCGCTATCGTCGGCCTGCGCTCCGTCGACGACGCGGAGGCCGAGGCGATTCGTGACAGCGACGTGACGGTGTACACGATGTCGGATATCGACGAGCGGGGCGTCACCGCGGTGACGAACGACGCCCTCGACGTGGCGACCGACGGCACCGACGGCGTCCACATCAGCCTCGACCTCGACTGGCTCGACCCCCGCGAGGCCCCCGGCGTCGGGACACCCGTCCGCGGCGGCGTGACTTACCGCGAGGCCCACGCGGCGATGGAACTCGTCGCCCGCTCGGAAGCCATGCGCTCGTTCGAACTCGTGGAGGTCAACCCCATCCTCGACGAGCACAACGAGACCGCGACGCTCGCGACCGAACTCGCCGCAAGCGCCTTCGGCAAGCGCATCCTCTGATGTCGACGCCGAGAGAAGCCCCCGCGCCGCACGACCTCGCCGCCGGCGTCGTCGTCCTCCGGGAGAACTCGGTGCTCGCGGTCTACGAGAAGGACCGCTGGGGACTGCCGAAAGGCGGCTCAGAGCCCGGGGAGTTCTTCTTCGAGACCGCCGCCCGCGAGGCCGCAGAGGAGACCGGCGTCGAAGTCGAAATCCAGTCGCTCGCGTTCACGAGCGAGATTCGCGCCCCGGACCGCCGCATCTACCTCCAGCGGTTCTACCACGCGACGCCCGTCGCCGACGACCCCACCCCGTCGCCGAGCGACCCGGACGACGAAATCGAGGCGGCGAAGTTCCTCCCGCTCACCGCGCTCGGGTCGACGCTCACCTACCGGCCGCGGGTCGAACCGCTCCGCGACTGGCTTCGGGACCGCAAGCCGCGACACTACACCTACGACCTGACGCGAGAACCCTCGGACGTCGAGAAATAGCCGACTACGGGGTTCGCCCGGTGGCTGTCCCGATTTTCCGCGCGATTCGAACGACGTACCCGACGGCCGTTCCGAGACCGCCGAGCACGAGTGCAAGCATCGCACCGCCGACGAGCGGATACGCGACCCACAGCGGCGACTCGGTCGCTGCAGTCGGTACGAATAGGTTGCTCGCGAATCCGAGGCACGGCCCAAAGGCGAGCACGACACCCTCGCCGGCGCGCGTGCTGACATTCTCACCTCTGGCGACGTGAGCCGCGACGCCGGCGACGACCAGCACCGCGCCCGCGTCGACGACGAGCGACTGCACGGGCGTCGGTGGGGCGAGGTTCCACGCCCGAAGCGCGGTCAGGCCGCCGAGGACGACGACGAACGCGAGCGCCGAGACGCCGACAATTCTCGACCGCGGTCGCACTCTCATACCGGGACGACCCCTCGGCGGAAGTAAATGTCTTCGGGGAGCGACGGTCGAAGCCGCGGCTCTCCGGTGGGGTCCTGTAAAAAGAAATCCGCCGGCGCGAGGAGCCGACTTACTCGTCGTCCGGGTCGGCTTCCGAGTCGCCTTCCACGTCGTCGAGTTCTTCGTCTTCGGTCGTCATCGCGGCCGGAATCACGTCGACGGAGGCCACGTCGTCGCCGTCGTCGAGGTCCATCACGATGACGCCCATCGTGTTGCGGCCGACCGTCGAGATGTCCTCGACGGGCGTCCGGAGAATCTGGCCCTCGTCGGACATGACGACGAGATGGTCGCCCTCGCCGACGGTGTTGATGGCGCAGACCGGGCCGTTCCGCTCGTTTGCCTTGATGTCGATGAGCCCCTTGCCGTTTCGGGACTGCTTGCGGTAGGCGTCGAGGTCCGTGCGCTTCCCGTAGCCGTTCTCGGTGACTGTGAGAATCCAGCTGTGGTGGTCCTCGTCGATGGCGGCCACGCCGGCGACCACGTCGTCGCCTTCGAGGTTGATGCCGCGGACGCCGCGGGCCGAGCGACCCATCGCGCGCACTTCGTCCTCGTCGAAGCGGATGGACATCCCCCGTTCGGTGCCGATGACGAGGTCGCTTTCGCCGTCGGTGACCTCCACGTCGACGAGTTCGTCGCCCTCGTCGAGTTTGGTGGCGATGATGCCCGTCGAGAGGATGTTCTGGAACCGGTCGGTGCCGGTCCGCTTGATGTAGCCGTTCCGGGTCACCATCGTCAGATACCCCTCGATATCTTCGAGGTCGTCGCAGTTGACGACGGCCGTAATCTCCTCGCCGTCGTCGAAGTCGAGCAGATTGACCGCCGACTTCCCGCGGGCGGTCCGCGACATCTCGGGCACCTGGTAGGCCTTCAGTTGGTAGACCTGTCCGTGGTTGGTGAAACAGAGCAGGTCGTCGTGGGTGTTCGTGACGAACACCGACGAGACGTTGTCGCCTTCCTTGAGGTCCGTCCCGATGATGCCCTTGCCGCCGCGGTGCTGGGCGCGGAACCGGGAGACCGGCATCCGCTTGATGTAGTCGTCCTCGCTGACGACGACGACCACGTCCTCCTCGGGGATGAGGTCGGCGCGGGTGACTTCGCCGGTGTTGGCGACGAAGGAGGTCCGCCGGTCGTCGGCGTACTCGTCTTTGATGTCGAGCAGTTCGGACTCGATGACGGCGTCGAGTTCCGACTGGTCACCGAGGATGGTTTCGAGGCGCTCGATGGTCGCCTGCACGTCCTCGTACTCGGCTTCGATTTCGGCCGCCTCCATCGAGGTGAGCGAGCCGAGCTGCATCGAGACGATGTGGTTCGCTTGGTCTTCGGAGAAGTCGAACGCCGGCAGCGGTTCGCCGTTGACTTCGACCGTGACCTCGCCGCGGAGCGCGGCCTTCGCGTCGTCGCGGCTCTCGGAGTTGCGGATAGTCTCGACCACGTCGTCGATGTGGTCGAGGGCCTTCAGGCGGCCGTCGAGGATGTGCGCGCGGTCTTCGGCCTCGGCGAGTTCGTACTCGGAGCGCCGGCGGACCACGTCGCGGCGGTGGTCGAGGTAGTGTTCGAGCGTCTCCTTGAGCGTCAGCACCTGCGGCTGGCCGTCGACGAGCGCGAGGTTGATGACGCCGAACGTGGATTCGAGGTGGTTGTCGAGCAGCTGGTTCTTGACGACCTCGGCCATCGCGCCGCGCTTGAGTTCGATGACGACGCGGATGCCGTCGCGGTCGGACTCGTCGCGGATGTCGCGGATGCCCTCGATTTTGCCCTCGTTCACGTCGTCGGCGATGCGCTCGATGAGGCGGGCCTTGTTCTCCTGGTACGGGAGTTCGTTGATGACGATGCGGCCTTCCTCTTCGAACACGTCGTAGTCGGCGCGGACGCGGACGCGACCGCGACCCGTCTTGTACGCCTTGTGGACCGCGTTGCGGCCGACGATGTTCGCGCCGGTCGGGAAGTCCGGCCCCTTGATGTGTTCCATCAGGTCCGCGACGGTCGCGTCGGGGTTCTCGATGAGTTCGACGGTAGCGTCCACGACCTCACCGAGGTTGTGCGGCGGGATGTTCGTGGACATCCCGACCGCGATGCCGGACGACCCGTTGACCAGTAGGTTCGGGAACGACGACGGCAGCACCGTCGGCTCCTGCTTGCGGTCGTCGTAGTTCGACTGGAAGTCGACGGTGTCCTTGTCGATGTCGTCGAGGAGTTCCTCGGCGATGGAGGACATCCGCGCCTCCGTGTAGCGCATCGCGGCCGGCGGGTCGCCGTCGACGGAGCCGAAGTTACCCTGGCCGTCGACGAGCGGGTAGCGCATGGAGAAGTCCTGCGCCATGCGCGCGAGGGTGTCGTAGATGGCGGAGTCGCCGTGGGGGTGGTAGTCACCCATCGTCTCGCCCACGATGGACGAGGACTTGCGGTGCGACGAGTTGGAAGTCACGCCGGCCTGATGCATCGCATACAGGATGCGCCGGTGGACCGGCTTCAGGCCGTCGCGTACGTCGGGCAGGGCCCGCCCCGCGATGACCGACATCGCGTAGTCGATGTACGACTGCTCCATCTCGTCTTCGATGCGCGCGTTCTTGACTTCGGCCGCGATACCCGCGCCCGGTTCGAAAGAATCTGGTGCGTCAGAACTCATATTAAATGTCTACCCATTCGGCGTCGTTCGCGTGGTCCTTGATGAACTGCTTTCGCGGCCCGACGGCGTCACCCATCAGGATGTTGAACATCCGGTCGGCGGCGGCGGCGTCCTCGACGGTGATGCGCTTGAGGACGCGGTTTTCGGGGTTCATCGTCGTGTCCCACAACTGGTCGGGGTTCATCTCGCCGAGTCCCTTGAACCGCTGGACCTGCGTGGGGTTGCCGTTGCACTCTTCTTCGATGATGCGGTCCCGCTCGGCCTCGTCCATCGCGTCGTAGGTGTTGCCGCGGTAGCGGACGCGGTACAGCGGCGGTTGGGCCGCGTACACGTAGCCGGCCTCGATGAGCGGGCGCATATGCCGGTACAGAAGCGTAAGCAGCAGCGTCCGGATGTGCGCGCCGTCGACGTCGGCGTCGGTCATCAGGATGAGCCGCTGGTAGCGCGCCTTCTCGATGTCGAACTCGTCGCCGACGCCGCCGCCGATAGCGGTGATGAGCGCCCGTATCTCGTCGTTTTCGAGGATGCGGTCGAGGCGGTGTTTTTCGACGTTCAGAATCTTCCCCTTGAGGGGTAAAATCGCCTGGAACTTGCGGTCGCGGCCCTGCTTGGCCGAGCCGCCCGCGGAGTCGCCCTCCACGATGAACAGTTCGGACTCCGAGGGGTCGCGGCTCTGACAGTCCGCGAGCTTCCCCGGGAGCGAGGTGGATTCGAGCGCGGATTTGCGGCGGGTGAGCTCCTCGGCCTGCTTCGCGGCCTTGCGGGCGCGGGCGGCCTCGACGGCCTTCGAGATGATGGCCGTCGCGGTGTCCGGGTTCTCCTCGAAGAACGTCCCGAGCTGTTGGTGGGTGACGCTCTCGACGATGCCGCGGACCTCGGAATTCCCGAGCTTGGTCTTCGTCTGGCCCTCGAACTGCGGGTCGGGGTGCTTGATTGAGATGACTGCGGTGAGCCCCTCGCGGACGTCCTCGCCGCGGAGGTTGTCGCCGTCGAGGTCGTCGAGCATGTCGTGGCTGTTCGCGTAGTCGTTGACGACGCGGGTGAGCGCCGTCTTGAACCCGGTCAGATGCGTGCCGCCCTCGCGGGTGTTGATGTTGTTGGCGAAGGCGTGAATCGACCCCTGGAGCTCGTCGGTCGCCTGCATAGCGATTTCGACCTCGATGCCCTCCGACTCGTCGTCGTAGTAGATGACGTTGTCGTGGAGCGCCGTCTTGGTCTCGTTGAGGTACTCGACGAACTCGCGGATGCCGCCCTCGAAGAGGAACGTGCTGGACTCGTCGGTCCGCTCGTCGGTGAGCGAAATCTCGACCCCGGAGTTGAGGAACGCGAGTTCTCGCAGGCGGTTTTCGAGCGTCTTGAAGTCGAACTCGGTCGTCTCGAAGATACCGTCGTCCGGCCAAAAGCGGATGGTCGTCCCGGTGTCTTCGCCGGGTTCGAGGTCGCGTACGCGCTCGAACTCCTCGACCTGCGGCTCTCCGAGTTCGAAGCGGTGTGTCCACACCGCGCCGTCGCGTTTGACCTCGACTTCGAGTTCGCTCGACAGCGCGTTGACGACGGAGACGCCGACGCCGTGGAGGCCGCCGGAGACCTGGTAGGACTTGTTGTCGAACTTCCCGCCGGCGTGGAGGACGGTCATGATGACCTCCAGCGCGGGTCGGTCGTACTGTTCGTGCGTATCTACCGGAATCCCGCGGCCGTTGTCGGTGACGCTGACAGAGCCGTCCTCGTGGAGGGCGACCTCGATGGCGTCGCAGTGGCCCGCTAGCGCCTCGTCGATGGAGTTGTCGACGACTTCGTAGACGAGGTGGTGGAGTCCGCGAGAATCGGTGGACCCGATGTACATCGCCGGACGTTTTCGAACGGCTTCGAGCCCTTCGAGGACCTGAATCTGTCCGGCCCCGTACTCGTTATCCTGAGACATCTGAACAGGCCTAGGATAGCCCGTCCCTTAAAGGCTCGCACGCGCGGGCGCGTACTACTTACTGGAGTCCCGCGTAGCGGTTTCCGCGTCCGGGGATCTCGCCCTGTTAACCCGCGTTTCGTGAGAGACTCTGTGTAACATAATTCGTCGTTCCGGCGCGAACGGCCCTCGAAGCGCGTCAACCTCCCGTGTTCACTTTCACTCCGTTGCCGGTGAGTACTTAACGCGGGACTGGGTAGATGCGCATCAGGAAATGACCTCGTTCCAGTCGACACTCGGTGACGAGCCGGGGATCGCAGAGGAGCTGGCGAAGGGCCAGCGGGAGATCTCCATCGCCGAGTTCTTCGAGAAGAACAAGCACATGTTGGGCTTCGACAGCGGAGCCCGCGGGTTGGTCACCGCCGTCAAGGAGGCGGTGGACAACGCGCTCGACGCCACGGAGGAGGCGGGCATCCAGCCCGACATCTACGTGGAGATAGCCGAGGCGGGCGACTACTACCGCCTCGTTATCGAGGACAACGGGCCGGGCATCACGAAAGAGCAGGTGCCCAAAGTGTTCGGGAAGCTCCTCTACGGCTCTCGCTTCCACGCGCGCGAACAGTCCCGCGGGCAGCAGGGTATCGGTATCTCCGCGGCGGTCCTCTACTCGCAGCTGACGAGCGGCAAGCCCGCCAAGGTGACGAGCCGGACGCAGGGCTCGGAGGACGCCGAGTACTTCGAACTCGTCATCAACACGGACCAGAACGAACCCGAGATTCGCACCGAGAAGACGACCTCGTGGGACCGCCCCCACGGCACGCGCATCGAGTTGGAGATGGAAGCCAACATGCGCGCCCGCCAGCAGCTCCACGACTACATCCTCCACACGGCGGTCGTCAACCCCCACGCCCGCATCGAACTCCGGGAACCCGGCCTCGACGAGCCGATGAAGTTCGAGCGGGCGACCGACCAGCTTCCGAAGCAGACGAAGGAGATTCGCCCGCACCCCCACGGCGTCGAACTCGGGACGCTCCTGAAGATGCTTTCTGCGACCGAGTCGTACTCCGTGTCCGGCTTCCTCCAAGAGGAGTTCACCCGCGTCGGCGCGAAGACCTCCGACAAGGTTCACGACGCTTTCCGCGACCGGCACTTCGGCCGCGAGATGACGTGGCGGACGCCCGACGCGTCCGAGGCCGACGACCTCGTCGCCGTCGTCGAGGACGCCGTCGCCAACAAGGGTAAGGAGGCGACCGCGGCGTTCGCGGACGAACTGGTCGATATCGTCGTCGGCAAGGACCGCATCGCCCACGGCGAACTCGTCACCATCGTCGAAAACGCCGCCGAGACGGTCGGCGAGGACACCGACACCTCGTTCGGTGAGACGGTCCGCGAGAACGTCGTCGAGGCGCTGTGGCCCGCCCTCACCGACGACCGCGAGGGCGACGCGTACGCCATCGTCGACGACGTGACGACCACGCAGAAAGACGACGCCGGCAAGCTGTCGATGGCGCGCTCCATCGCCACGCAGTTCGCCGAGACGACCGGCCCGGCCGACCGCGCCACCCGCGACGACGTGGCGGAGTTCGTCGCGTGGGCCGCCGAGCGAACCAAAGAACGCGAGGACGAGACCTACGGCGAGACGGCACAGGAGAACATCGCAGACGCCGTCTGGTCGCGGATGCGAACCGTCTCCGACGAGGTGCCGAAGGTCCGCGAGGTCGCCGACGACCGCGACGTGGCCCGCGACCTGCTCGACGCGATGCGCGAGACGGACATCCTCGCGCCGCCGACGGACTGTCTGTCTCCCATCTCGGCGGAACTCGTCGAAGCCGGCCTGAAAAAGGAGTTCGACGCCGACTTCTACGCCGCGGCGACCCGCGACGCCGAGGTCCACGGCGGCGACCCCTTTATCGTCGAAGCCGGCATCGCCTACGGCGGCGAACTGAAGTCCGAGGGGAAAATCGACCTGCTCCGCTTCGCCAACCGCGTCCCGCTCGTCTACCAGCAGGGCGCGTGTACCATCACCCACGTCGTCAAGGACATCGGCTGGCGGAACTACGGCCTCGACCAGCCGGGCGGCAGCGGCATGCCGAACGGCCCCGCGGTTCTGATGGTCCACGTCGCCTCCACGAACGTCCCCTTCACGAGCGAGTCGAAGGACGCGCTCGCGGACGTGCCGGCGATTCAAGACGAGGTCGAACTCGCCATCCGCGAGGCGGCCCGCGACCTCAAATCCTACCTGTCGAAGCGGCGGTCGCTCCAGAAGCGCCGCGAGAAACAGGACGTGCTCGGCCGCATCCTCCCGCAGATGGCGACGAAGCTCTCGGAGGTCACCGGGCGACCGGAGCCCAACATCGACGGCGCGCTCGGCCGCATCATGAACAACCTCACCGTCGAGCGGACCGTCGACGACGGCGAAGTGACGCTCACGGTGACGAACCACTCCAACACGAACGAGTCGCCGGACATCACGGACATCGTCTCGGCGGAGCCGGGCGGTCTCGACGGCGAGGCGACGGTCGTCGACCTCGACGGGGAGTGGTTCGTCAAGTGGAACCCCGAGGTGTCGTCCGGTGAGACGGCGACGCTCACGTACTCGGTCGCACAGGACGCGTCGTTCGACATCAACGTCGACGGCGTCGAGACGGAGAAACTCACGGTGAACGTATAATGGCATCCGACCAGCAGACATCCGAGAAACGCGCCCGCGAGCGTCTCATCGACCTCGCGGCGGAGTTCTACGACCAGTTCGACGCGGGGGAGATTCCGCACATGACGCTCCCGACGCGGACGAAAAGCAACATCGAGTACGACGAGGACGCCAACGTCTGGGTGTACGGCGACCGGACCTCGAAGCGCTCTGCGAACAGCGTTCGGGGGGCGCGAAAGCTCCTGAAGGCCGCCTACACCATCGAGTTCCTCGCGCGCCAACTCGACGAGGACCGCTCGTCAACCCTGCGTGAGCTGTACTACATCTCCGAGTCGTGGGACAACGAGGAGGCGCACTTCTCCGACCAGGACGAGTCCAACAAGCTCATCGAGGACTTGGAAATCGTCAGCGAAGTCAAGCGCGAGGACTTCCACATGCGCCCGGAGGAGTCCGGCGCGAAGCTCATGGGCCCCCTCAAAATCCGCGAGCAGACGAACCGCGGCGACCGCGAGATTCACTGCCAGTTGGACGTGGGACAGGGCGGCTACCAGATTCCGAACAACCCCGACACCATCGAGTTCCTCGAACACGACATCGACTTCGTCATGTGCGTCGAGACCGGCGGGATGCGCGACCGACTCGTCGAAAACGGCTTCGACGACGACTACAACGCGCTCGTCGTCCACCTCGGCGGCCAGCCGGCGCGCGCCACCCGGCGCATCACGAAGCGCCTGCACGACGAACTCGACCTGCCGGTCGTGGTCTTCACCGACGGCGACCCGTGGTCCTACCGCATCTTCGGCTCGGTCGCCTACGGCTCTATCAAATCCGCGCACCTCTCGGAGTACCTCGCCACACCCGACGCGAAGTTCGTCGGCATCCAGCCGCAGGACATCGTTGACTACGACCTCCCGACTGACCCGCTCGCGGACTCCGACATCAACGCGCTCCAGTCCGAACTGGAGGACCCGCGGTTCATGGGCGACTACTGGACCGAGCAGATAGAGCTCCAACTCGACATCGGCAAGAAGGCAGAACAGCAGGCGCTTGCCTCCCGCGGCCTCGACTTCGTGACCGACGAGTACCTGCCGACGCGCCTCGACGAGATGGGTATCATCTAACCCCGCTCACTCCCGGTCGCCGTTTTTCTGCCGCTCCGCTCCGGACCGATCGAACAGCGCCACGATAGTGAACCCGCCGTAGAAGCCGAGGGTGTGAATCGCCAGCTCGGTCGCGAACTCCGCGATGGTTTGGATGGGTTTGATGTGAAGCAACAGCGCGTCGGTCGTCAGGACGATGAGCGTGGCGGCGAGACAGATGAAGAGCCGACGAACACTGAAAAGCGGGCTCGACCGGAGGGCGTCGCGCATGGCGGTTCGACGGTCGCCCGCTGTATGAGCCTGTTGCCGCGCGGAGGGTTCGGGTTCGGTGGCGTCGCGGCTCGCGGTTCGCGCTTACGGATACAGCCCGTCGCCGCGGAATCCGTCGAAATAGCGTCTGACCACGCCGTTCATCGTTCGCGGCTCGCTCGTGGCGAGGTTGTGGCCCGCCCCGGAGAACAGCGCGAGCGTTGCGTCCGCGACGCCGTCTTTGAGTTCTCGAATCCGCGGTTCGGGGAACAGTCGGTCTGCCTTCCCGGCGGCGACGAGCGTCGGCGCGTCGATGTCACCGAGTATCTCTCGGGAGTCGTGTTCGAGACAGGCCGTACAGGAGACGACCGCGTCGGCGGGGACGGCGGGCCGGAAGTCGACGACCCGGCCGGCCGCCTCGATGAGCGCCGGGGCGACCGTCGCTTCGAGGCCGGTCGCGGACTCCCGCTCCGTGTCCGCGACGACCTCGGCCCACCGGCTCTTGCCCGCCAGCGAGCGCCAGCGCGTCACGACGTTCTCGCCGTGGCCGCCGAGTCGCGTTCCGGCGGCGACGACCGCCAGCGAGTCCACGTAGTCGCCGTAGTCGGCAGCGAGATACTGGGCGACGAGGCCGCCCATCGAGACGCCGATAACGTCCGCCGGCCAGAGGTCCTGTTCGTCGATGACGCCCGCGTAGCCCGCGGCCATATCGCGCGTGGTCGACCCGACCGGGAGGTGTCGCGGGCGGCCGACCACCCACACGTCGCGGTCGTCGAACTCGCGGAACAGGCCGGCGAGCGCCGCCGCGGTTCCGCGGTTCGGGTCGATGCGCTGGAAGGCGTCGGAGAGGCCGGGAAGCACCACGAGCGGGTCGGCGTCGGCGTCACCGAAGCGGTAGTAGGGCCGCCGGCCGCCGAGCATGCCGTAGTCGAGGTCCATACGCGAACCGACGGCCCGGCGCGGCAAAATCGTTCGGTCCATTCGCCAGTCCGTCTGGTCGTCCGTTTGTCTGCCCGGCTGTCCGTCCCGCCGTCGCCGCCTCAGACCTGGTCGGGGTCGTCGAGGACGACCGGGATGCCGCGGTTCGCCACGTCCACGACGAAGGCGTCCGGGTCGGTTTCGAGAAGCGGAATCGTGTCGTAGTGAATCGGGAGCACGAGGTCGGGGTCGAGCGTCTCCGCGAGGTCGGCGGCCTCGCGGCGGTCCATCACGACCGAACCGCCGATGTTGGCGAGAAACAGCGACACTTCGAGATGCTTGTGGCCTTCGAGCACGTCGGAGTCGCCGGGCCAGAAGACGGTTCGGTCGGCAATCGAGATGTGGAAGCCGCAGCCGAACCCCTGCGGGTGAACCACGTCGCCGTCGCGGAGGTGCGGGCCGTCGGGGTCGTTGAACGCCGGGAGCGACCACACGTCGACCTCACCGACGGTGAGGTGGGCCTCCTCGTCCACGCGGACCGTCTCGTAGGGGAGGTCCTCGACCGGCACCACGTCGCGGTCGATAGTCGCCGCGTCGACCCCCTCGAACGCGACGACGGTCGCGTCGGCGTCTGCGACCTGCTCGATGGCGTCCGAGTCGTAGTGGTGGTTGTGCGTGACCAAAATCAGATCGCCGTCGCGGGCGTAGTAGTCGTCGAGGACACCGTAGCGCCCGGGGTCGAAGTAGACGACGAAGCCGTCGGGCGACTCGATTCTGACGGTCGCGTAGCCGAGCCACGACACGTCGAGGCCGTCGTGTTTGATGGTCATACGCGATACCTCGAACCGCGGGGTCAAAAGCGCGGCTCTCGGGGCGAGTCGGCCGGGACGGGCGAGTGGCGGGTAGCGGGTGGCGGATTCGCGGAGTCCCGCTCAGACGAGCGTGTCGCGCAGGACGCCGAACACGACGAGGCTCCACAGGAACACGCCGGCCCCGTAGCACAGGAGGGCGAGTCGGAGCGAGGTGTCCGTCTCGACGGGCGACCACAGCCCCGCGTTCGAGACGACCCGATTCGTCCCGCCCTTCTCGCCCGCGTGTTCGACGTTGCTGGGGCCCATCTGACTCACGGCCCCGCCGCCGAGCACGACGAGCAGCACGCCGACCCCCGTTAACGCGAGCATATACATCCCCGAGTGCGTGGCTAGATACACCGCTCCGACCGTGAGAAGACCGAGGAGGCCCGTATAGAGGAGAAACGGCTTCAGGAGGGCGTCAAGATTCATGGGGAACCACCGTCCAAAGCTGTCTGGACACGAACAATAAAGCTCTTCGGGCGCGAATCGCCTCGAACGCCGCCTACTGCGCCTCGGCCAGTCGCTCGACGCGGTCCAGCGAGTCGGCCGTCTCGGCGGTCTTGTCCTCGCGGACGGTGACGAACCGCGGGAACCGAAGCGCGTAGCCCGAGGAGTACGTCGGCGACGCCTGAATCTCCTCGTAGCCGACTTCGAAGACGACCGAGGGGCGGATGTCCACTTCCTTGCCGGACTCCCGCTCGATTTCGGGTTCGAGTAGGTCGGTCAACTCGGCCAACTCCTCGTCGGTGATGCCCGTGGCGACCTTGCCGATGGTCTCGAAGGCGTCGTCCCCGGACTCGGCTTCGACGCGGGCCGAAAGCAGGAACGTCCCGAGGAACTCCGCGCGGCGACCCTCGCCCCACTCCGCGCCGGTGACGACGAGGTCCAGCGTCTCCACGTCGGGCTTGCGCTTCAGCCAGTTCTTCCCGCGGTCGCCCGGCGAGTACGGCGCGTCGGGGTTCTTCAGCATGATACCCTCGTGGCCGGCGTCGAGGGCGTCGGCCTCGTAGGCGGCGATTTCGTCGGGGTCGTCCGAGAGGAGCAGGTCCGAGACGGCCGGTGAATCGTCACCGAGGAGCGCGGTCAGTCGGTCGTGGCGGGCGGCAAGCGGGTCGGCCAGGAGGTCGTCGCCGGCGGCGTGCAGGCAGTCGAACGCCCGGAGTTCGACCCGGACCTCCTCGCGCATCCATCCCACGTCGTGTTTTCGGCGGAAGCGACGGAGAATCTCCTGAAACGGCAGGGGCTCGCCGCCGTCGTCCATCGCCACGACCTCGCCGTCGAGGATGACGGGGTCGTCGACCGCGCCGGCGACGAACTCGACCACCTCGGGGAGCGCGTCGGTCACGTCCTCCATGTTGCGCGAAAACAGCGACACCTCGCCGTCGGCGTCGCGGTGGACCTGCACGCGCGCGCCGTCGAACTTGGTCTCGACCGCGGCGGTTCCCCACTCGTCGAGCGCGTCGGCGGCGGTGCCGGCCTGTGCCAGCATCGCTTGCACGGGGCGGCCCACTTCGAGGCGAACCCCGTCGAGCCCGGCTTCGCCCTCGTCGCGGGCGAGTCCGGCGACCATGCCGTAGTCGTTCGACACCTGCAAGGCGCGGGCGACGGCGGCGATGGCCTCGTTTCTGCGCTCGCGGGCGGCGGCTTCGGTCTCCGCGTCGGCGTCGTCGTCGCGGATGGCGGCGGCGTCCGCGGGGGCGACCAGGAACGCCTCCGCGACGGCGTCGCGGACGGTTCCCTCGCCGACGCCGATGCGCATCTCGGAGAGGACGAGCCGCGCGAGGAAGCGCGCCTCGTCGGGGTCGGTCCGGTTGAACAGGCCGTAGAGCGTCTTGAGCTTCGTCTCCTCGCTGCCGGAGCCGGAGGCGGCCGCGAGGGCGCGGAGCTCCGAATCGACTTCGGCGACGGTCAGGCCGTCCTGTTCGCCCGAGCCGAAGGCGGCGAGGCCGCGCTGGCCGCCGAAGTCGTAGCTCGCGGCGACCGCGCCGATTTCGCCGCGGTCGGCGAGGCGGTCCTCCACGTCGTCGGCCGAGACGTTCGGGCCGGCGGCGCGGGCGATGGCCTCGTGGCAGAGCCGCGGGCCGATGTCGAGCGTGGTCGAGTCCCACGCCGGGAAGACGCGACCTTGGACGAACCGGGCGACCGTCGGGAGGTCGTCGCCGGCGTCGGAAAAGAGGTCTGAGAGGAGCGAGACGACCGCGAGGTCCGCTGGCTCGGCTTCTATCTCGGCGGCGCGGGCGGCGAACTCGGCGAACTGCATCGTCCGTGGGTATCGCCGCGCGGGGCAAAAGCGTCTCGACAGTCGTCGGGAATGTGATTCGCTGTCGAACGTCCGGAGTGCCGGGAACTTGAAGGCATTTGACGCCAGAACGCCGGGTATGAGCGACGACCTCGCAGAGCGCGTCGAAGACGTGCTCGCGGTCGACGCGGCCGAGTTCGAAGCGCAAGCGAAAGCCGACGCCGAGGTGCTCAAGCGCGAACTGCGCGAGGGGACCTTCGACAACCACCAGTCAATCGTCGGCTTGGAGTACGAGTTCTACGCCGTCTCCGACGGTCGTTGGTCCGCGAGCGAAGACGACGTGCACGCGCTCATGCGGGTCCCGCGCCGCCTGCTCGGCCTCATGGGCTTCGAGAAGGAACTCGGACTCCACAACGCCGAGATGACCACGAGCCCCCAGCCGCTGAACCCCCACGGACTCCGCGCGCAGGAGTCCGAGGTCCGCGCCCGACTCGACGCCGCGCTCGATTGCGCCGCCGCCGAGGGGATGCGCCTCGTCTCCGACGGGATGTGGAGCATCCCGCCGGCCGGCGAGAGCGCCCGCGAGTATCTGACCGACTCCGTCACCGACGGGGGCGTCCGCCTCGCGACGAACATGAGCAACTCCGTGCGCTACCACGCGATGGCGAACGGGCCGACCGCCCCGGCGTCGTTCACGCTCGACGCGCCGCACGTCTCGCTAAAAGCGGACACCGTGATGCCCGAGGCGCTCATCACGTCCATCCAGCCGCACTATCAGGTCCCGCACGCCGACGACCTGCCGTACCACTTCAACTACGCGCTGCGGGTCGCCGGACCGCTGCTCGCGCTCGGCGTTAACTCCCCATTTTTCCCCGCAGACCTCTACGACGAGGACGCGACGGCCGACGAAATTCTCGACGACGGGTGGGACGAAAACCGCATCGCGGTGTTCGAGTCGGTGCTCAACTCCGGCGACCACGAGAAGGTCGCCTTCCCCGGCGACCTCGACACCGTCGAAGACGCCGTCGACCGCGTCGTCGAGGACTCCACGATGGTTCCGATGTCGGTCGAGCGCGGCGACCGCTTCGACGACGACTTCGCCACGCTCCGCCGCAAACACGGCACCTACTGGCGGTGGGTCCGCCCGGTGTTCGACGGCGCGTCCCGGTCGTCGGCCAACGCCCGCATCGAGTTCCGACCCATCGCGGGCCAGCCGACCGTCCGCGATTCGGTGGCGTTCCAGGCGGCCTTCGCCGGACTCATGGAGCGGCTCCCCCGACTCGACCACCCCGTCATCGGCCTCGACTGGGAGACCGCCGAAGAGAACTTCTACACCGCGATGCGCGAGGGGCCGCACGGCGACCTACGGTGGATAGATGTCGACGGCGACGACGTGACCGGCGCGGCGCTCTACGAGGACCTGCTCGTCCACGCTCGCGACGGGCTTCGGCTCGCGGGCTGTTCCGAGGAGGAGGCCAACTACTACCTCGAACCCCTGCGCAAGCGCGTCGAGACGGGCGTCACGCCGGCGGACTGGAAGCGCGCCCGCGTCCGCGACGCCCTCAACGACGGCGGCGACTTCGGGCCGGCGCTCCGCGAGATGCAACGCGAGTACGTCGAACGGCAGTCCGAATCGCTGCTCGAAGGCGCGTTCTCGGACTGGTTCTGACGACGCTCGCGGCCGTTCTCGCCGGCCGCCGACGCTCTCACGTTTTGTCGGAGAAATAACTATTACTGCGTCCCGCGAAGACCGCGTATGGTCTCCCGCCGGACGAGAGCGGTCTTCGAATTCGGTATCGCAGTTCTCACCGCGCTCTGGATGGTGTCGATGCGCCGTCTGCTCCGCTCCAGCGACGACGAGTCCCACGAGCCGACGCCGCTGTCGCCGGGCGGTATCGCCGTCGGCGGAGCGTGGGGAATCGGACAGGTGTGGGCGTACGACCGCGATTGCTGGAAGGTTCGGTCGAATCGGCGTCGCGGGCTGGTCGTCAGCCTCGTCGGTATCGCGGTCGAGCGCCGACTGCTTCCCCGCACCGAGTCGTTCACGTACAGCCTCGGCTTCGGACGGGTCCTCGGCGTGGTCGTCTACCGGGCGTGGTACGGGCTCTTGCGGCCGCTTCCGGGCGGCAACTGAGCGAGGGGTACGACGTGGGGATTTCGTCGCGGGCTCCGTTACGGCGGTTTCGTCGCGGGGCTCCCACCGCGGGAGTCCGGCCAGTCCCGCCGGTCACGAATCGCGAAAACGGAGAGAAACCGCCGACTGCGGGCGACTTATTCGAGGCCTTCGAAGTCTTGGTGGCGCTGGATGTCGACGCCGTCCTCGGTGACGACGGCGATGTTGATGCCGTTACCCGAGGCGAGGTCGCGCTCGACCGCCGAGCGGATGGCTTTCGTGGCGACTCCCTTCGCCTCCTCGATGCTGAGGCCGTCTTCGAACTCCTGTTCGAGCACACCGAGGGCGTACTGGCTGCCGGAGCCGGTGACGGTGTACTCCTCTTCGAGGATGGAGCCGGCGGGGTCGATGCTGTAAATGTGCGGGCCGGTCTCGTCGACGCCGCCGAGGATGGGCTGGACGACGTAGAACCCGCCCGAGCGGAGGAAGTTGCCGACGAGCGTCGACAGCGCCTGCATGCTCATGTCCTCGCCGCGGCGGGCCTCGTACAGGCGGACCTCGGCGCGGAGAGAGCTGATGAGCGACTGGGCGGCCGAGACGGAGCCGGCGATGGTCAGCGCGCCCGTCGGGTGAATCTCTTCGACCTTCTGGACGTCCTTCGAGGAGACCATGTAGCCCATGCTCGCGCGCATGTCGGTCGCGAGGACGACGCCCTCTTCGGTCTTGATACCGACGGTGGTCGTTCCGGTCTTCGTCTCTTTGTCACCGAGTTCGTCGGCGCGGCGGTCGGCGTTCGAGAACTCGCCGAGCTCGGGGCCGAACACGTTCGAGCGGTCGCCGTTCAGCGAGTCGAGACGGCCGGAGAACTCGTCGTGAGTCGGGGTACGCATTGTCAGCGATTGCACTTCGGCGCTGATAAATGCAACCCTTCACCTCTCCGTTGCCGGTGCCAAAGCGTCAGACGCGCGTCGGCGGCGGCCGCGCGAGGCGGTCGCTCGCGGTGAGCGGCGTCGGAAGGAGGGGGTTGCGCGAGTCGGGTTAGCGAGCCGCAGCGCGTTCGTAGGCGGTTCCGGTCGTCTCCACGAGCCGGCGAATCGGCAGGGTCACGCCCATCCGACGGGCGGCGAGCGCGACGGGGAGCAGCGCGATGCCCATCGCGACCGATAGCTGGTAGGCGGCGAACAGGACGTACTTCGTTAAGCGGGGTATCATCACCGTGTCCTCAGTCGAGGCTCGGGGGGTGCCGGTATATAAATCTTCTCTCAGCCGCCCGCCCTCTACCCCGACGCTGTCTGCCGATTAAAGCGCACTTGTCTCTACTCCAACTAGACCGACTATTCGGCGTGGGTCGCGCGTGACCCGCGGAGTACTTTTCTATAAGTTATAGCGATAATCACCGTGGCATGCGCGGGTCGTGCGCGCCCCGGTCGGGCGGCGGGAGTGTCGCGAATTCGGACGCGTCGCGGTCGGTGCGCGCGTCGGGCGTGTGAATCCCACGCGCCCCGACACTCGAACCACAAGACACGAAACCCCACCGGCGCGTAACGTGTGTATGAGCAACTATCTCGTCGCGATGGAGGCGGCCTGGTTGGTCCGGGACGTAGAAGACATCGACGACGCCATCGGCGTCGCGGTCAGCGAGGCCGGAAAGCGACTCAACCAGAAGGACAAGGAGTACGTCGAGGTCGAAGTCGGCGCGACGCCCTGTCCCGCCTGTGGCGAACCGTTCGACTCCGCGTTCATCGCGGCCAACACCGCGCTCGTCGGCCTGCTCCTCGAAATCAAGATTTTCAACGCGGACGGCGAGAAGCACGCCTCTCGCATCGCGAAAAGCGAGGTCGGCGGCGCGCTCCGCGACGTTCCCCTCGACGTCATCGACATCCGCGAGTTCGACTCCGACGAAGAGCAGTAACGCCGCGACTCCCGACTCCGGTGAGCGACCGGAACACTTTTTCATAACTGGAGGTTATCACTCCGGCATGGAACTCCCCACGCCGCAGGACCTCAGGGAACGGCGGAACTCCCTGGAGTTGACGCAGAGCAAACTCGCCGACATGGCCGGTGTCTCCCAGCCGCTCATCGCTCGCATCGAGGGCGGCGACGTCGACCCGCGCCTCTCGACGCTCCGGCGCATCGTCGAGGCGCTGGACGAGGCCGAGGGTCGCATCGTGCGCGCGGAAGACATCATGAACACGACCGTCCGGAGCGTCGCCCCCGACAACTCCGTCCGCGAGGCGCGCGACATCATGCTCGACGCCGGCTTTTCCCAACTTCCGGTCATCGAGAACGGCCGCCCGCTCGGCATCATCTCGAACGCCGACATCCGCCACGTCCAGGAGGACGACGTCACCGACCGCCCCGTCAACGAGGTCATGTCCGAGGGCGTCACGACCGTCGAACCCGAGACGACGCTGGACGAAATCGGCGTCTACCTCGACCACAACTCGGCCATCATCGTCGTCGAGAGCGGCGAGACGGTCGGTATCATCACCGAGGCCGACATCGCGGCCCACATCTGAGGCGGCCCCGAACCGACGGTCGGTCCCCGACAGCCCGCCACTGCGGACTCACCGCCGCCGGACGACGAGCGGCGTTTCTCCCTTCGGCTGGGTCGTCATTTCGGGCGTGATTTCCAGTTCTCCGTCGCCGTCCCAGTCGAGGTCGAAGTCCCGGAGGACGGTTGCGAGCACGATTTTCGCCTCCGTGAGCGCGAACGCCCGCCCGAGACAGCTCCGCGGGCCGGCCCCGAAGGGGAGATAGGCGTAGGCGGGCCGGTCGGTCTCGTCGTCCCATCGCTCGGGCCGGAACGCGAGGGGGTCGTCGTACCACCGCTCGTCGCGGTGGATGCGGATGATAGAGAGGTGGATGTCCGTGCCCGCCGGGATGACCCGGTCGCCGGTCGGAAACGGTTTCGCCGTCTCTCGCGGGAGCGTGTGGACCGGTGGATAGAGCCGAATCGTCTCCTTGATGACGCGTTCGAGCACCGGAAGCTCCCGGGTCGCCTCGGCGGTCACGGGGCCGTCGCCCACGACGCGGTCGACCTCTGCGGCGGCGCGCTCGCGGGTCTCGGGGTGCGTCGCGAGCAGGTACAGCGCGTAGGTGAGCGCGAGCGCGGTCGTCTCGTGGCCGGCGAAAATCATGCCCACGAGCTGGTTCTCCAGCGACTCGACGGTCGCCGGGTAGTCGGCGTCGGTCCCGAGCGCGTCGGCGAGCCGGCGCGTGAGGCTCTCGTCGTCGGCGGTTTCGACCAGCTTCCGAACCTCCTCGCGGAGGACGCGGTCGGCGCGGTCGAACCGGCGTCGACTCGGCGTCGGCACCCACGAGGGCAACACCCACGACGCGGGCGCGAAGCGGCCGTTGAGACCGTCTGCGGCCGCCCGAATCCGCTCGTCGCCGTCGCGGTCGAGTTCCCGGCCGAGGATGGTGGCGAAGATGATGTCCAAGGTGACCGCTTTCATCTCGGATTCGAGCGACAGCGTTCCCGCGTCGGGCCACGTCCGCAGGCGGCGCTCGACCTGTCGGCGCATCACGGACGCGTAGTCGTCGACCCGGTCCCAGCGGAAGAAGGGGTCTAGCTCGTCGCGCTGTCGCCGCCACTCGTCGCCTTCGGCGGCGATGACGGCGTCGCCGAAGGCGGCCTCGAACTCGCCGCCCTTGACGATTGAGTCGCGGTCGGTTACGAACGCCCGCTCGAAGTGGTCGGGGTGGGCGAGGACGTACAACTCGTCCATCCCCACTACGTCGAGTCCGACCGCGTCCTCGACGCCGTGGTCCGCGAGGAGGTCAGCGACGAAGCCGAACGGGTCGGCCGCGAAGCCGACGGTGTGGCCCACGAGCGGGAGGCCGCTCGGAGTCGGTGGCGGTGAAGTCACACCACCACTATGGCGAACGTCGGTAAAATACTGCTTCTCACCGAATAGTTCGATTCGGCGCTCGGTCCGGCCTCAGAGGTCGAGGCCGCGAATCGAGACGCCCTCGCCCGCTTCGACGCGCCCGATGACGCGGCCGTCGGTCGCCTCGACGAGCGCCTCGGCGTTCTCCTCGGGGACGGCCGCGACGAAGCCGGTGCCCATGTTGAACGTCGTGTGCATCTCCTCGTCGGAGACGCCGCCGCGTTCTTGGACGAACTCGAACACCGGCTGGGGGTCGAACGCGTCGTCGACGACGTAGCGGAACTCGCCCATGCGTTCGAGGTTGGTCCACCCGCCGCCGGTGACGTGGGCCGCGGCGTTGGTTCCGGCGGCGCGCAGGTCGTCGAGCAGGTAGGTGTAGAGCCGCGTCGGTTCGAGGAGCGCCTCGCCGACGGTGTCGTAGTCGTCGCCGTCCCACGCGTCGTCGTAGTCGCCGTCGGCCGTCGCGGCCTTGCGGGCGAGCGTGAGGCCGTTCGAGTGGATGCCCGACGACGGGAAGCCGACGAGCGCGTCGCCTTCCTCGGCCTCGCCGGGGAAGATGGCGTCTTTCTTCGCCAGTCCCGCGCAGGTGCCCGCGAGGTCGAGACCGTTGATGACCTCGGGCATGACGGCGGTTTCGCCGCCGACGAGTTCGATGTCGGCCTCCTCTGCGCCCGCGGCGAGGCCCCGTCCGACCTGCTCGGCGAACGTCTCGTCGGGGGCGTCGACCGCGAGGTAGTCCACGAACGCGACGGGCCGAACGCCGGCCGCGACGAGGTCGTTGGCGTTCATGGCGATGCAGTCGATGCCGACCGTCGAGTAGTCGTCGAGCGCCTCGGCGACGAGCAGTTTGGTGCCGACGCCGTCGGTGGCGAGTCCGAGGTAGCGGTCGCCGATGTCGAGCAGGCCGGCGTAGTCGCCCGACCCGCCGCCGACCTGTGCGACGAGCGCGGCGGTCGCGGCCTCGCTCGCTTCGATGTCGACGCCCGCGTCGGCGTAGGTCATCCCGTCGGAGTCGTCGTTCGTCATGTTCGTGTACGAGATAGGCCGAAATATAAAATCACAGGGTACGAATCATACACGTTCTCGCATAGATGAGCGTTCGCCGGCGACCCGGCCGACGACGGATAGACGATGGGCCGGCGTCGCTCCCTTCGGTTACCCACTTCCTGCCGAGCGTGCGCGCTCCGAGACACCCCCGCTACGACCCTCCTAATCGCCGGGTTCCGAGCCAATATTGTTGAATAATCAACAGCTATTGCAATATTTGCGAAAAAGCACGAAACGAGCGAATGAATATTCTCGAGCGATTTGAGACGTTTATAAAACGTTACGAAAAGAGAATGTCTTCCGTAACTCGTCCCTGAACGGTCGAAAAAGGTCCCGAATTCACGGTAACGCTCGGCCCCTTATATTATGGTCCCTGTCGTATGCAGAAGTGACGATGTCCGGAATCCCCTCCACGAACGACTCGATCGCGCTCGACTTCGCATCGACCGTCGGTCGCCTCGCGTACGCCCCCCTCGAAACCGTCGCCTTTTGGTCGGCAGTCGCGTTGCCCCTCGCGTACCTGCCCGTCCTCAGCGGCGGCCTTTCGACCGGCGAACTCCCCCTCTTCGCCGGCCTCATCGCCCTCCACGCCGTCGCGCTCGTCCTCGGGCGCGACCACGGCCAGCAGTAACCGCGGTCCTCGACGCGGACGACCAACCCGGATTCGTCTCGGTTCCCTGCCGACGCAGGCCCCTCTCACGGCGCGCGTCTGCCCCTGCCCGACCGCGAACCGCCCGCAAACCAGCCCACCTGCCCGACTCCGACCCGAACACCGACCTCAGCCCATCTCAGCCCACCCCAACTCACCCCTGCCAACCTCAGCCAACCTCTGCCCACATCCGACACAGCCCAATCCAACCCCGCGTCCCGAACTGCACTCCACGGCCGCGAGCGTCCCCGAATCTCGACCTCGACGGCAACCAGTCCCCGCTTGCACTCGTGCGGCCCCCTTCTCCCTCATTCACCCCTGAGTGCTCCGTGTATCGTCTGTGCATTCCGTGCCCTCTGAGTGCTCCGACCCTTCCGAGTACTCTCCGCCCCGCGTCGCGACCGTCGCGGTCGCTCGCGACTTCGAGAACGAGACGAACTGGAAATCGAGCGTTCGGAGGTCGTCCGAAACTCCCGTCGGCTCAGAACCCGACGAACAGGAACAGGCCGACGGTGAGGAGAATCGACAGGACGAGGACGCCGGCGAACACCGGCGTGCTCCACGACTGGACCGTCTTGCCGTCCAAGGAGCCGAAGGGAAGCATGTTGAACGCCGCGAGGAAGGCGTTGATGATGAGCCCGCGCGAGCCGACGAGCTGGATTACGTCGGAGCCGACGAGGACGCCGACGACGAGCACCGGCGCGAAGGCGACGAGGAGCAACAGGTTCGTCACCGGTCCCGCGAGGGCGATGAGGCCGTGTTCGCGCTCCGTGAGCACGCCGCGGTGGTAGACCGCGCCGGGCGCGGCGAAGATGAACCCGACGAGCGCGCTCATGATGGCGACCGCGAGCATGCCGTAGTCGGCGCGGAACTCGGCCACCTGATTGAACCTGACGGCGACGACCTTGTGGGCGACCTCGTGGAGGAGAAAGCCCACGCCGGCCGTCAGGAGACTCACGACGAGCGCGAGACCGAACGACCCGTTCGTCAGCAGTTGGATGGTGCGGTTGCCGCCGCCGGCGAAGAAGATGGCGAAGGCGAGGCCGAGGGCGACCCACGCGACGAGCAGGTCGCGGAGCTCGCGCGAGGAAAACGAGACGTTCACGTCAGGGACCTCCAGATGAGGTCGGCGCTGTTGCGCGCGCCCTCGAACATCAGGTTCGTCACGCCCGCGACGCCGCCGAGGTCGGAGGCGATGACGGGGATGACGTAGGTGACGAAGAGGAAGCTCGCGACGATGCTCCCGATGTTCGTCATGGCGACGACCATGATGAGCTTGAACAGCGGCACGTCGAACATCTGGCCGACGAGTTCGACGATGGGCGTCTCCTCGTCGTCGAGCAGTTCGTTCAGCGTGCCGATGTCACCGACGTTGACCGGCGTGTGGCGGAGTTCGACGTAGCCGGTGAACCAGCCGGGCGCGAGAAGCGGGTTGATGGAGGTCATCCACGCGACGAGGCCGCCGACGAGGGCGGAAGTCCACCGCGCGCCGGCGACCTTGGCGAGTGCGGCGGCGAACACGCCGTTGATGAGGAACCACGCGCCGAAGATGGTCAGGAGTCGTTCGTTGCCGACGCCGGCCATCGCGAGGAGGACGAAGAAGGCGACGAACACGGCGGTAACGCCGAATCCGAGCAGTTTGCCCCACGGGAAGCCGTCCTTCTCCGCGACGCCGACGAGCGACTCCATCGGCGGGAGCGTCTCGGGGTGTTCGAGGTAGTTCTCGATGCCCTCGCGGTGGCCCGCGCCGACGACGGCGACGACGTGCCGGCCGGACTGCCGGAGCGCGACGAGCTGGTGGGCGATGTAGGCGTCGCGCTCGTCGATGAGCGCCTCCGCGCCGCCGGGGCTGAACCGGCGGAACTCCTCCATCATCGCCGAAACCACGTCGCCGTCGGTCAGTTCGGCCATGTCGAACTCCTCGTGGTCGGCGTCGCCCTCGACGGGTGCGAACAGGCCGAAGGCGTTCAGGACCGCGCCGACGGTGACGCCCGCGACGACGCCCGCGAGGACGCCGATGACGAGGCTGCCGACGATGGCGGTGCCGAGGCTCCCGAGGAGTCCGGAGACGAGGCCGGTGCCGACTCCGAGGCCGAAGCCGGCGACGATACCGATTGCCGCGCCGCCGCCGAGGCCCGCGAGAATCGCGTCGTCGCCGTCGAGAGAGAACGAGGCGACGGTGTAGAGCAGGTACGCGGCAACGCCACCGAACACTGCGGCCGTGGCCGTGCGCGTCAACAGGAGGTCGGTGACGCCGACCGCGCCCCCGAACAGGCCGACGAGCGGCCCGAGGACGACGCCGACGGCGATGCCGAACACCGCGCCGACCCCGCGGGCGTCGGCGACCCCGAACAGGAGGTCGCCGGCCATGCGCATCTTTTCGAGCGTACCCATCCGCTGCCAGAAGCGCTGGATGGTCACCTGGATGTCGCGGTCGACGAGCGCCACGTCGAGACCCTCTTCCTCGGCGGTCTCGACCGCCGCGAGCATGTCCGCGCCGGGCTTCACGTCGAACTTGTCTCCCATCCGCGACTGGACGTACGACAGCATCCAGTAGGCGATAAACTGGAAGACGGTGTTGCCGCGGAGCAGGTCGCGCGCTTCGATGTCGTCGGGCGTTCCGCCCTTCAGCTGTCGGTAGCGCCCCTCGTCGAGTTCGACCGCGACGACGTCGGGACGGTCTTCCCTGACGGTCTCTTCGACCTCTCTGACGCTGTCGGCCGAGACGTGGGCCGTGCCGACGACGCGGACGTGGCCCTCGCCGGGCGACGAATCGTTCATCGCCGGGTGTACCGCCCCACGGTTTTTATCCGTGTCGGCATCTCCCACGAACTATGCAGGAGTTCGACGCGCGAACCCCGACGCCCGCCCACGAGACGGCCATCGACTGCCTCCGCGCCGGCGTCGAGGCCGTGCTTCCCGACCGCGTCGTCCGCGAGTCGGTGTCGCTCGACGGCGACACGCTGACCGTCGCGGACGCCACGTACGACCTGACCGCCTACGACCGCATCCTCGTCGTCGGCGGGGGCAAAGCCGGAAACGGCGTCGCAGACGCCCTCGAAGCCGTCCTCGGCGACCGCATCGACGACGGCGTCGTCGTGACCCCCGACCCGACGCCGAGCCTCGACGGACGCATCGAGCGACTCCCCGGCGACCACCCGGTCCCCTCCGCGCGCGGCGTCGAGAGCACCCGGCGACTCGTGGACCTCCTTTCGGACCTCGACGACCGGACGCTCGTCCTCGCGGCCATCACGGGCGGCGCGAGCGCGGTTCTCCCGGCCCCCGCCGAAGACATCTCGCTGGCCGAGTTGCAGGAGACGACCGACAGACTGCTCGAAAGCGGCGCGGAGATTCACGACCTCAACGCGGTCAGAAAGCACGTCTCGACGCTGAAAGGCGGCGGCCTCGCGCGCCTCGCCGCGCCCGCGACGGTCGTCGGCCTCGTCCTCTCGGACGTGGTCGGAAACGACCTCGGCGTCATCGCCTCCGGCCCGACCGCGCCCGACGAGACGACCTACGACGACGCCCTCGACGTGCTGGACCGCTTCGACCTCGACGTGCCGACATCGGTCCGCACGCGCCTCGCCCGCGGTTCGGCGGGCGACATCCCGGAGACGCCGAAGCCCGGCGACCCGGTGTTCGACCGCGTGACGAACCACGTCCTCGCGGACACGTTCACCGCGCTCGACGCCGCCCGCGAGATGGCCGACGACCGCGGGTACGAGTCGCTCATCCTCTCCTCTCGCGTGCGCGGCGAGGCGCGCGAGGCCGCGAAGACCCACGTCGCCGTCGCGGAGGAGTCGCTGGCGACCGGGAACCCGATTACCGCGCCCGCGGTGGTCCTCTCGGGCGGCGAGTGCACCGTGACGGTCCGCGGCGACGGCGACGGCGGGCCGAACCTCGAATTCTGCCTCGCGGCCGCCGCGGAACTCCCCGACGGGACCGTCCTCGCCAGCATCGACAGCGACGGAAAAGACGGCGGGACCGAGGTGGCGGGCGCGGTCGTTGACGCCTCGTCGGTCGCCGCCGGCGACGCCCACGCCGCGCTGGCGAGAAACGACGCGCTCCCGGTGCTCCGGGAGGCCGGCGCGCTCGTCGAGTCCGGCGCGACGGGGACGAACGTCAACGACCTGCGCGTCCTCGTGGTCAGCGAGGGCGTCTGAGCGCCGGCGGTTCTTCGGCTGGCGGGACAACAGGTTTGTATCCTCCGGCGGAGTACTCCACGCCATGGCCGGTTTGTTGCCCTCCACTCCCGACACCTCCGCCGCGGACGAGTCCTCCCCGCGGGTCATCGGACTCGAAGACGACGAGGCGTCGGACCTCCTGTCGGCGCTCTCGTCGGGGACGGCCCGCCGCGTGCTCGCCGCGCTCCACGAGGAGCCGACGAACGCCGCGGAGCTCGCGGAACGCGTCGACACGTCGCTCCAGAACGTCCAGTACCACCTCCGAAAGCTCGACGACGCGGGCCTCGTCGAGGTAGTCGACACCGTCTACTCCGAGAAGGGCCGCGAGATGAAGGTGTACGCGCCCGCCGACAGGCCGCTTGTCGTCGTCGCCGCCGGCGAGGAGACGCGGACGGGCCTCGCGTCCATGCTGACGAGCCTGCTCGGCGGCGTCGCCGTGTTGGCGCTGCTGTCGGCGCTCGTCCAGTGGGTCGCCACGCGCGGGGTCGGCGTCCTCGGCGGCGGTGGCGGTGCCGCGGAGTCCGCCGACGCCGGGGCGGTCTCGACGATGGCCGCGGAGGCCGCGCCCGCGGCGGCGCAGGTCGTCCCGCCGGGGCTCGCCTTCTTCGCCGGCGGCCTCGTCATCCTGCTCGTCGTCGCGGCCGTCCAGTTCGCCCGACGGTGAGGCTCCGCGGGGGCCGACGGCGACCGGGCCGGCGATTCGCGCTGGGGTAACTATTCGTACTCCCCCCAACTACAACGTAGCATGAAACACCGTGCCGTGGTCCGCGGTATCGGGGTCGGCGTCGGCGAAGACGGTTCGAACGTGCCGGCGGTCGTCCTCGAAGCGCGCGACGAGTTCCTGCCCATCGTCATCACGTCGGACCAGGCTCAGGCCATCCAACTCGGTCTCTCCGGCGAGCAGTTCGAGCGCCCGCTGACCCACGACCTCCTGGTCGAGATGGTGACGGAGTTCGGGGGGGCAATCGACAGCATCCGCATCGACGACCTCTCGAACGGCACGTTCCTCGCCAAGGTCGACGCCGAGCGCTACCACGACGGCGAGGCGCGGTCGGTCGTCTTCGACGCGCGCCCGAGCGACGCCATCGCCCTCGCCATTCGCGTCGACTGCCCGATTCTCGTCTCCGACGAAGTGCTCGACGCCGCCGGCCAATCGCCCGAGGCGTTCGACGCCGATTTCGACGAGTGACCCGGGGCCGTCGCCGCCGCGCCCCACGATTTCAAGCCCCCTCGGCGTGACCCTGCTCGCATGAGCGAACCCACCGCGACGCTCGACGAGTCGCGCACCGAGATGACCGAACTCCTCCTGCCGAACGACACCAACAACCTCGGGCGAGCCCTCGGTGGCGCGGTCCTCCACTGGATGGACATCTGCGGGGCCATCGCGGCGATGCGCTTTTCGAACCGCCAGTGCGTCACCGCGTCGATGGACCACGTCGACTTCATCAGCCCCATCGACCTCGGTGAGGTGGCCGTCATGGAGGCGTACGTGTTCAACGTCGGTCGGACCAGCGTGGACGTGAAAGTCGACGTGCACGCCGAGAACCCGAAGACCGACGAGCGACGGAAGACGACCACGTCGTTCCTGACGTTCGTCGCGCTCGACGACGACGGGAAGCCGACGCCCGTACCCCGACTCGTCTGCGAGACCGACGAGGAAGAGGAACTCCGCGCCGAGGCGGTCGCCGCCCGCGCCGACCAGCTCGAATCCGTCATCGAGCGCATGGAGTAAGGCGGAAGTTCCCGCCGACGACAGCGCCGAACTCTTTTCCCCGGCGGCGACCGACTGGCGACCATGCTCGACGTTCCCGTCCCGGCCCCGCCGTCGCTCCCGACGGTGGACCCGAACCAGTACGACGACGCGCAGGTGGCGGCCGACGCCGACTTCAAGCGCGCCGAGTTGGAGGAGTTCCTCGAAGCCGGCGCGTGGGCCGACGCCTTCGAGGCGTGGGCCGCGGAGACGCCCGTCACCGAGGCGCAGTGGGAGGTCGTCCTCGACCTTGACCTCCTCTCCCACTTCGACTTCTTCTGGGACGACTTCGCGGACCGCGTCGGCTACCACGCTCCCGGCATCCCCGAGGACTGGAAGGAGCGCGAACTCCACCCCGAACTCACCTCGTGGGGCGAGGTGTCGTCTATCAACGCCGGCCTCACCGAACTCGGACAGGACGTGTGCGACGTGCTCAAAGACGACTACATCGACTGGGAGTCCGAGTACGAAGCGCCTGACGACCTGCCGGACTTCTGAGGCCGTCGCCTCCGAATCTCGACCGTCGTTCACGCCGAGTCCCGACTCCCCACGAGTTACGCCGCGCGATACGCTCCACGAGTAGGATTCAAAAATAGAAAATACATTCTATAATCCGTGTATTTCTCGGGGAAATGACTTATTTCTGGAAACATTGTGGCCGAATTTGGGAAAACGGTGATATTCCAATCGCCGCTCTCATCTCTCGTCGCTATGACGAACATGAAACGCCGCGACGTACTCCGTGGATTCGGTGGCGTCGCCATCGCGGGCGGACTCGCAGGTTGTATGGGCGGCGATGGGGCCGACGATGAGACGGAGACGGAGACGACCACGACGGCGACGCCGACACCCACGCCCACGCCGGAACCCGAGACGGCGATGCTCCGCGTGGCGCACCTCTCACCGGACGCGCCGAACGTCGACGTGTACGTCGACGGTTCGGCCGCGCTCTCTGACGTGCCGTTCGGCGCGGTCAGCGACTACCTCTCGGTTCCCGTCGGGACTCGGACGGTGAAGGTGACCGCCGCCGGCGACGAGTCCACGGTCGCCTTCGAGGGCGACCTCGACGTCGCCGAGGCGACCTACACCGTCGCCGCAGTCGGCGAACTCACCGAGGAGACGTTCGAACCGCTCGTCCTCGAAGACGACGTGTCGCTCCCGGCCGACGATACGGCCCGGGTCCGCGTAGTCCACGCCTCGCCCGACGCGCCCGCGGTCGACGTGACCGCCGGCGACACGGTGCTCTTCGACGGCGTCTCGTTCACCCAGTCCGGTAGCGTCGAAGTGCCGGCCGACACCTACGCGCTTCAGGTCCGGGGCGACACGGAGTCGAACGACGGCGACGCGGTCGCGGAGTTCGACGTGGAACTCGTCGGCGGCACCGTCTACACGGTGTTCGCGGCGGGCTACTTGACGCCCGACGACGAGCCGACCGACGAGGCGTTCCGGCCCGTCGCGGTCGTCGACGCCGGGTCCGGCGGCGGCGGACTCGTCCAGCGCGACGTGTCCCTCCGCGCCGCGCACCTCTCGCCGGACGCGCCCAACGTCGACGTGCTCGTCGACGGCGCGGTCGCGCTCTCGGACGTGCCGTTCGGCGCGGTCAGCGACTACCTCGCGCTGACCGCCGGGTCGCACCAGGTGACGATTCGCGCGACCGACGCGCCCGACACGGTCGTCTTCGACGAAACGCTCGACCTCGCGGCCGGTGCGTACACCGCCGCGGCGCTCGGCGAACTCGACTCGGCGGCCGAAAACGGCTTCGCCGTCTCCCTCCTCGAAGACGACCGCTCGGCCCCCGCCGACGACACGGCCCGCGTCCGCGTGGTCCACGCCTCGCCGGACGCCCCCGCGGTCGACGTGACCGTCGCGGACTCGGGTGATGCCCTCGTGGACGGCGCGGCCTTCGGCGACGCCGCGACCGTCGAAGTCCCCGCGGGCGAGTACACGCTCCAGATTCGGGGCGACACGGAGTCGAACGACGGCGACGTGGTCGCCGAGTTCGACATCTCGGTCGAGGGCGGTCGCGCCTACACCGCAATCGCGCTCGGCTACCTGACGCCCGACGACGAACCGGCCGACGCCGGCTTCGACCTCAGCGTCGTCGCGGACAACTGACTCGGAGCGGGTCGCCCGCTCGCTCGGCGGTCGCTCTCGCTCAGCCCCTCGCTTCCCTTCCGAGCGACTCCTCACCCGAACGAATGACGCCGATACGAATCCAACGACGTGAACCGTCCCGCGGCCAGCGGCGGCCATGAGCGTCTGGGTCGCCGCCGCGCGACTCTCGCTCGGCGCGAGCGTCGTGTTCCTCGTCGTCATGCTCGCCGTCTGGGGTCGCAACTACCTGCTGTTCCGGTCGAAGCACGCGCTCGGTCTCGTCGTCTTCGGCGTCTTTCTCCTCGCACAGAGCCTCTTTGCGCTCTACTACTATCTGGTCGACCCGACGCTGTCGGTCTGGTTCGCTACGGCCGTCCCCGCCGCGGCGTGGCGGGTATTGATGGGCGTCCACGTCCTCCAAGCGGTCGCGCTGGCGGTCCTCCTGTGGGTCACGTGGGATTAAACGTTAACCCGGAGGCCCCCGAGCCTGCTTGTATGCACCGCCGAGCCCTCCTTTCGAGCGCGGCCGCCGTCTCGCTGGCCGGCCTCTCGGGCTGTCTCGCTGACGCCCGACGAACCACCAGCGGTCGAATCCGCGCCGACACCGGCCACTCGAAACTCCACCCGGCAGACGAGCGGTACGTGACCGGGTCGTTCCCCGACGACGCCGATTTCCGCGGGTGGCTCTTTTCGGACCCGCCGGCCGACCAGCGGGACGTGTTCACCGACCGCGCGATGCAGGGGCAGTACTCCAACGACCTGCTGGGAGCCGACGGCGACTCGTTCGTCCTCCTGTTCGAGGTCCGGATGCCCCGCGAGGACGCCGCGTTCTACAACACCGCGCTTTCGCCGTCGTGGACCGGGTGGCGCGACGCCGACATCCCGATTCGGCGGTCGCCGCCGGCCGACCCCGAGGTGTTCGAGGTGGACGCCGACACGCTCGTCTGCACCCACCTCTCGACGTTCGACGTTGCGAGGGGGGCGGCCCCGACGAACGCCACGCTCCGGGTGTTCGAGCGCGACGACGAGTCCGGTACGACCCACGGGTCGACCCCGAACGGACTGTGGCAACCCACCGCGTCGGTCGCTGGGCGGACCGATAGCGTCGCCGTCGCGGTCGGCGTCGCCGTCGCAGTCGGGGTCGCCGGCGTCGCAGTCGGCCGCGGAGTGAGCGTGATACTCCTCGCGGGACTGCTTTCGGATACCGTGCGACGACGCCGAACTATCTCCCGCCCGCCCGCGGTCGTCCAGTTCCGACGCTCGGTCGTCGCCCCGCCGCCCAGTATTGCGGGGCGGTAGCCTCGCACATCTCTCATCCTCGACTCCCGTCCGTACCGACTTCCGAGCGACAGCGGTCTCTCGTCCGGTGTGACACGACCACCGGAACCCCGCATGGAACGACACACGACTCACACCCGACAGGCGTCTCGACAGCGACCAACAGGCCATCGACAGCGACCAGCAACCCGGCGACCGCGCCCGCGAGCGCGGACGGTCGTCACCCGACGGCGAGGGGTCTCCGTGTCTGAGTCGGACCCGGCGGAACGGCCGACCGACGCGGACCAGACCCGCCGTTTTGATATATATCCGCGAGAAGGACGGGGTATGGAAGACATCGCAGACCAGTACACGCCGTCGGACGTAGAGTCCGTCGTCGGCGAGTACTGGGACGAGAACGACGCCTACGAGGCGACGAAGGAGGCACACGCCGACGACCCGTCGTTCTTCTTCGTCGACGGCCCGCCGTACACCTCCGGCCAGATGCACCTCGGCACGGCGTGGAACAAGACGCTGAAAGACGCCGTCATCCGGCACAAGCGCATGACGGGGCATCAGGTCACGGACCGCCCCGGCTACGACATGCACGGCCTCCCCATCGAGGTCAAAGTCGAGGAGGAACTCGGCTTCACCTCGAAACGCGACATCGAGGAGTTCGGCATGGAGCAGTTCATCCAGAAGTGCAAGGAGTTCGCCGTCCGCAACCGCGAGGCGATGGACGAGGACTTCCAGTCCATCGGCGCGTGGATGGACTGGGACAACCCCTACCAGACGCTGTCGCCCGAGTACATGGAGTCCGCGTGGTGGGCCTTCTCGAAGGTCGCCGAAAACGGACTGGTCGAACAGGGCAAGCGCAGCGTCAACTACTGCCCGCGCTGTCAGACCGCCATCGCGGCCAACGAGGTCGAGTACGACGAAATCACGTCGCCCTCTATCTACGTCAAGTTCCCGCTGAAGGGCCGCGAGGGCAACCTCGTCATCTGGACGACGACGCCGTGGACCATCCCCGCGAACACGTTCGTCGCCGTCGACGGCGAGATGACGTATCAGGAGGTCCGCGCCGAGAAGGACGGCGAGAGCGAAGTGCTGTATCTTGCCGAGCCCTGCGTCGAGGAGGTCCTAAAGAAGGGTCGCTACGAGGACTACGAGGTGCTCTCGGAGGTCACGGGCGAGGAGATGGTCGGCTGGGAGTACGACCACCCGCTCGACGGCGTGGTCGACGAGTACGCCGACTTCGAGGGCGCGAGACAGGTGTACACCGCCGACTACGTCGAGGCCGACCGCACGGGCCTCGTCCACTCCGCGCCCGGCCACGGGCAGGAGGACTTCGCCCGCGGACAGGAACTCGGCCTCGACGTGTTCGTCCCCGTAGACGACAAAGGCGAGTTCACCGAGCAGGGCGGCGACTACGCGGGCACCTTCGTCCGCGACGCCAACCCGGAGGTCATCGAGGACCTCGACGAACTCGGCCACCTGCTTCACGCCGGCGAGCACGACCACCGATACGGTCACTGTTGGCGCTGTGACACGGACATCATCTTCCTCGCCACCGACCAGTGGTTCATCACGGTCACGGACGTGAAAGACCAGCTTCTCGACAACATCGAGGAGTCCGAGTGGCATCCCCAGTGGGCCCGCGACAACCGCTTCCGCGACTTCGTGAGCGACGCGCCCGACTGGAACGTCTCCCGGCAGCGCTACTGGGGCATCCCGCTTCCCATCTGGGTCCCGCAGGACGCCGACGCCGAGGGCGCACAGGAAATGATTGTCGTCGGCACGCGCGAGGAACTGGCCGAGCGCGCCGACCAGGATATCGACCCCGAGACGGTCGACCTCCACCGGCCCTCGGTCGACCCCATCACCATCACCGAAGACGGCGTCACCTACGAGCGCGTCCCCGACGTGTTCGACGTGTGGATCGACTCCTCGGTCGCCACGTGGGGCACGCTCGACTTCCCCGGCGAGACGGACGCCTACGACGAACTGTGGCCCGCCGACCTCATCATCGAGGCGCACGACCAGACCCGCGGCTGGTTCTGGTCGCAGCTCGGCATGGGCACCGCCGCGACCGGCGAATCGCCGTACAAGGAGGTCATCATGCACGGCTTCGCCAACGACAAGGACGGCCGCAAGATGTCGAAGTCCGTCGGCAACATCGTCACGCCCGAGGAGGCTATCGACCGCGCCGGCCGCGACCCGCTTCGCGCCTACCTCCTCAGCCACGACCAGCAGGGCGTCGACCTCTCGTTCGAGTGGGATGGCCTCGCGGACACCCAATCGACGCTCAACATCTTCTGGAACGTCTTCCGCTTCCCGCTTCCGTACATGGACCTCGACGGCTACGACCCCGCCGAGGCCGACCTCTCGGAGGGCGAACTCACCGTCGTCGACGAGTGGGTGCTCTCGCGGCTCCAGACCGTCGAGGCCGAGATGGCCGACGCGTGGGACGATTACGAGGTCTCCACCGCGCTCAACACGCTCCTCGACTTCATCACGAAAGACGTGTCGCGCTTCTACGTGAAGGCCATCCGCGAGCGCATGTGGGACGAGGAGGACTCGGCGTCGAAGCTCGGCGCGTACGCCACGCTCTCGACGGTGCTCTCGGAGTCCATCCGACTCATCGCGCCCTACGCGCCCTACATGGCCGAGCGGATGTACCAGCGGCTCGACGGCTCGGAGACGACCGTCCACATGCTGTCGTACCCCGAGGCCGACGAGGAGCTCCGAAACGAGGAACTGGAGGCCAACATGGCCGTCCTCCGCGACGTGGAGGAGGCCGCGGCGCACGCCCGCCAACTCGGCGGCCGCAAGCTCCGCTGGCCCGTCTCGCGAATCATCGTCGAGTCCGACGAGGACAGCGTCGCTGAGGCGGTCGACGCCCTTTCGGACCTCCTCGCGGAGCGCGTGAACACCCGCGACGTGCAGGTCGTCGAGGTCTTCGACGAACTCGTCGAGACGGCCGAGCCGCAGATGAGCGTCATCGGGCCGGAGTTCGGCGCTGAGGCCCAGCAGATAATGGAGGCCGTCGAAGGGCTCTCGCGCGCCGCGGTCGAATCGGGCGTCGAGGTCGACGGCGAGACGTACGACCTCACCGACGAGATGGTCTCGTACCGCGCGGAACCGCCGGAACACGTCAGCGGTGCCGACTTCGAGGGCGGCACGGTGTACGTCGACACCGAACTCACCGACGACATCGAGTCCGAGGGCTACGCCCGCGACGTCATCCGCCGGATTCAGGAGATGCGCAAACAGCTCGACCTCGACGTCGAGGCCGAAATCGACGTGTCGCTCGCGGTCGACGACGAGCGCGTCGCCGGCTTCGTCGCGGAGAACAGCGACCTCATCGCCGAGGAGGTCCGCGCCCGCGAGTTCGACCTCGGAAGCGCCGAGGGCGAGACGGTCGAGACGTGGGACGTCGAGGACGTGTCGGTGACTATCGCGGTCACGCAACTCGACTGAGGCGGTCGCGCGCTTCCGTCCCTCCCCCGGTCGCCGCCGGCGTTCGGTCGCCGCCGCGGCCCGCAAAATGGAGGTGCTTACCACCGATTTTTCGCAGACGGCGACAGCCTCGACTTCCGACTGACCAACACTTTTGGCCTCATCGAACGTGAGGGACGGTGAGTCATGAAGAAACTCATCAACGAACCCGGAGCGGTCGTAGACGAGATGCTCGACGGGATGGTCGCGGCGCACCCCGAACTGCGCCGGCTCGACGGCACGAACGTTCTCGTCCGCGACGACGCGCCGGTCGAGGGGAAGGTCGCGGTCGTCTCCGGCGGCGGGTCGGGCCACGAGCCGACGCACGCGGGCTATCTCGGCGAAGGAATGCTCGACGGCGCGGCGGCCGGTGAGGTCTTTACCTCCCCGACGGCTGACCAGTTGAACGAGATGATTCAGGCGACGGACGCGGGCGAGGGCGTCCTCTGCGTCGTCAAGAACTACGAGGGCGACGTGATGAACTTCGACACCGCCGCCGAAATGGCCGGCATGGAGGGCGTCGACGTCGAGCAGGTCGTCGTCAACGACGACGTGGCCGTCGAGGACTCGCTGTACACCTCGGGTCGCCGCGGCGTCGCGGGCACCATCTTCGTCCACAAGTGCGCCGGTGCGAAGGCCGCCGCGGGGGGCGACCTCAGCGAGGTCAAAGCGGTCGCGGAGAAGGTCGTCGACAACGTGCGGACGATGGGGATGGCGCTCACCTCCTGTGTCACGCCGGAGAAGGGCGAGCCGACGTTCGACCTCGGCGAGGACGAAATCGAACTCGGCATCGGCATCCACGGCGAGCCGGGCACCGAGCGCGCCGACGTCATGAGCGCCGACGAGATTACCGAACACCTGACCGAGAACGTCCTCGACGACCTCGAACTCGACGAGGGCGAGGAGGTCGTGACGATGGTCAACGGCATGGGCGGCACGCCGCTGTCGGAGCTGTACATCGTCAACCGCAAGCTCCAGTCCATCCTCGACGACCGCGGCGTCGAGACGTGGGACGCGTGGGTCGGCGACTACATGACCTCGCTCGACATGATGGGCTGTTCGGTCTCCGTGCTCCGCGTCGACGACGAACTCAAGGAACTGCTCGGCGCGCCCGCGGAGACGCCCGGACTGACGGTCACCGAGTAAGTCGGACTCACCGCCGCCGAGTACGCGACGACCGCCGCCGCGAACTCCCGGCGGCGACCCCCGACTCGTCACCGATTTTTCGCGGCAGAACAGTCCCGCGGGACAAGGGATTAACCCCCCGGCCGACGAAGGTCAGCCATGGCTGACGCAGAGACACAACGCGAAGCGGTGCTGGACGCGCTCGACAACGTCGCCGAGCGCCTCGCCGAGGAGAAGGAGTATCTCACGGACCTCGACTCCGCCATCGGCGACGCCGACCACGGCGCGAACATGGAACGCGGCTTCGGCAAGGCCGCCGACAAGCGCGAGGAGTTCGTCGAGATGGAGCCGAACGAGGTCGTCAAAAACGTCGGGACGACGCTCATCTCGAACGTCGGCGGGGCCTCCGGCCCCCTCTACGGCGGCTCTATCATGTTCGCTAGCCAAGAGCTCGAAGACGGCATCACCGCCGAGTCGTCGGTGGCGTTCGCGGAGGCGTACCTCGACAAGGTCAAGGACCGCGGCGGCGCGCAGGTCGGCGCGAAGACGATGGTCGACGCGCTCGTGCCCGCCGTCCACACCTACAAGAAGTCTATCGAGCAGGACGACCTCCCGCCGCTGGAAGCCCTCGCCAAGGCCGTCGACGCGGCCGAGCGCGGCGTCGCCTTCACGGTCCCCATCAAGGCGATGAAGGGCCGCGCGTCGTTCCTCGACTGGCGCTCGGTCGGCCATCAGGACCCCGGCGCGACTAGCACGCTGTTCATCCTCGAAGAGCTACTGGCGACCGCCGAGGAGTACCTCGACGGCGAGGTCGACCGCGACGCGCGGGCCGACGACGCCGTCGGGAGGGGCGAATGATTGGCCTCGTCGTCGTCTCGCACAGCGCGAAGGCGGCCGAGGGAATCGCGGAGGTCGCGGCGCAGATGGGCGGCGGCAACGCCCGCATCGTCCCCGCCGGCGGCGACGAAGACGGCATCGGAACCTCGCCGGACCGCATCCGCGAGGGCATCGAGGAGGCGGACGACGGCGACGGCGTCGTCGTCCTCGTGGACCTCGGAAGCGCCGTGATGAACGCGGAACTCGCCATCGAGATGGCGATGGACTCCGAGGCGGTCATCGCGGACGCGCCGGTGCTGGAGGGGACGCTCAACGCGGCCGTCGAGACGACGAGCAAGAAGGCGACGCTCGACTCGGTCGTCGAGCGCGCCGAGGACGCCCGCGACTATCGGAAGCTGAACTGACCCGACCGGGACGACCCAGGCGTCCGGGCCATCGACCGACCGGAAAAGAGACCGCCGCGGGAGCGGCGGGCCGCCGGTTCTTATTCTTATTCTTCGTCGCCGGCTTCGGGCGTCGAGAGCACTTCTTCGAGCGCGTCGAGCGCGGCCTCCGCGTCGTCGCCCTCGGCGACGAGGCGAATCTCCTCGCCGTGGCCGACGCCGAGGCCGGTGACGGCGAGCATACTGGCGGCGGGGACGAGGTCGTCCTCGTCGGCCCGGCCGAGTTGAATGTCGGCGTCGAAGGAGTTCGCGGTCTCGACGAACTGGGAGGCGGGACGTGCGTGCAGGCCGTCTTTCGGGACGACGGTGACGATGCGTTCCATACGTCGGGTATCGACTGCGGAGCGTTATCGCTACCGATTGCGGAACGCGGCGAAGAAAAATCGTGAACGACGTGTGCGGGGCCGGAGGCGTCCGGGTTTAGAGCCCGAGGTACGCCGAGTTCGGGATGACCCCGAGCAGGAACAGCACGCCGATGAGCAGCGAGTAGATGGTAATCGACATCGCCGGCGGGTCCACGTGCGTCCCGGAGTGCGCGTAGGCGATACGCTGGGTGAGTTCCCCGAGGAGCGCACCGATGACGCCACCGACCGCGGCGGCGACGATGATGAGCGGTTCGCTCCCGCCGACCATCGGCGCGGCGACGGCTCCGAACGCCGACCCACCGAGGGTGATGTGGTGAGTGACGGGAATCTTCTCGACGCCGAGGTTCAAGAACAGCAGGCTGGCCGCCGAGATACCGTAGCCGAGGAAGAAGCTCCCCGTGATGAGCCACGCCCAGCCACCGAGGATACCGGCGGCGAGGCCGATGACGACGATGTTGACCCACTTGTACTGGTGAGGGAGCCACGGCTCGGTCGCGGGCCGACCGCTACCGTCGCCGCGCATCTCGTCCTTCTCGAACGGCGACATGTCGAGGAGGCCGCTGCCGGCGGGCGAGCCGATGAGCGGGTAGCCGAAGGCGATTCGTGCGATGAACGCCGTCGTCATGACGGACAGCGCGACGCTGTCGAGCGGGAGGCCGATACCTCCCGCGACGCGGGAGATGAGGAGCCCGAGGACGCCGAACAGGCCGCCGACGGCGAGGATGTCGGGCTTCGTACCGAACGCGTACGTGATGTCCTTCCCGAAGTGGTAGCCGCCTTCACTGGGGTTCATGTCGGCGTACCGCTTGCCCGCGTAGGCGCTGGCGGCGACACCGCCGGCGAAGGCGATGTGCGGGCCGACGAACGGACCGAACCCGATACTGCCGGTGATACCCGTGCCGAGTTCGCCGGCGGTGACGAGGTCGGCACCCTCGAACTGTCGGATGACGATGCCCGCCGTCTCGCCGAGCAGCACGACGAAGCCGGTGAAGATGAACGACGGCAGCGCGCCGAGCGCCGCGCCGAACATCCCGCCCGCGAACGCCGCGAGCAGGAGGACGACGAACCGTTCCGTGCTGACGCCGATGACCGGAATCTGGAGTGCGAATGCTTCGAACACGTGTTATTCCTCCCGTGCCCAGTCGAGCGAGCGGTCGACGGCCTCTTTCCAGCGGCCGTAGCGGTGCTCGACGTTCTGTGGGTCTTTCGGCTCGAACTCGCGGTCAACCTGCCAGTTGTCGCGGAGTTCGTCGAGCGTCTCCCAGTAGCCGACGGCGAGGCCGGCGGCGTACGCCGACCCGAGCGCGGTCGTCTCGTCGACCTGCGGGCGGACGATTTCCGTGTCGAGGATGTTCGACTGGAGCTGACAGAGGAAGTTGTTCTTGACAGCGCCGCCGTCGACGCGGAGACTGGAGAGGTCGATGTCACTGTCGGACTCCATCGCCTCGGCCACGTCGCGCGTCTGGAACGCGATGGATTCGAGCGTCGCGCGGACGATGTGCTCGCGGCGGGTGCCGCGGGTCATGCCGACGATGGTGCCGCGGGCGCGCTGGTCCCAGTGGGGCGCGCCGAGGCCCGTGAACGCGGGGACGAAGTAGACGCCGTCGGTGGACTCGACCGACCGAGCGAGCTTCTCGGACTCGGCGGCGTTGTCGATGAGCGTCATGTCTTCGAGCCACTCGATTGCCGCGCCCGTGATGAAGATGGAGCCTTCGAGGGCGTACTGGACCGGCTCACCGGAGCGCTGGAAGCCGACGGTGGTGAGGAGGCCGTGTTCGGACATGACCGCCTCGTCGCCGGTGTTCATCAGCATGAACGAGCCGGTGCCGTAGGTGTTCTTCGCGTCGCCGGCGTCGAAACAGGTCTGGCCGAACAGCGCGGCCTGCTGGTCACCGAGCGCTCCGGCGACGGGGACTTCCGCGCCGAGGAAGCCGTTCGCGTCGGTCGTGCCGTAGTAGTCGTCGTCGGACGACGGGCGGACCTCGGGGAGGAGTTCGCGCGGGACGTTGAACTCGTCGAGGAGTTCGTCGTCCCACTCCATGTCGTGGATGTTGAACAGCATGGTCCGCGACGCGTTCGTCACGTCCGTGATGTGGTTCCCCGTCAGGTTGTAGATGAGCCACGTGTCGATGGTCCCGAAGGCGAGTTCGCCGTCGGCGGCGCGGTCTCGGATATCTTCGGGCCGGGAGCGCTGGAGCTTGATGGGGTCGGAGTTGTCCAGCAGCCACTCGGCTTTCGTCGCAGAGAAGTACGCGTCGGGTTCGAGCCCCGTCTTCGCGCGCACGTCGTCGGTCTTGCCCTCCGCTTCGAGTGTCTCGATGCGGTCGGTCGTCCGACGGTCCTGCCAGACGATGGCGTTGTGGATCGGCTGTCCGGTCTCACGGTCCCAGACGAGCGTCGTCTCGCGCTGGTTCGTGATGCCGATGGCTTCTAACTGCTCGGCGTCGAGCCCGGCGCTCGAAAGCGCCGCGTCGATGACCTGCTTCGTGTTGTCCCAAATCTCGTTTGCGTCGTGTTCGACCCAACCGGGCTCTGGGTAGATCTGTTCGTGCTTCTCGTAGGCGTTGGCGACCACCTTGCCGTCGTGGTCGAACACCATGAACCGCGTGCCTGTGGTACCTTGGTCGATGGCACCGACGTAAGTTTCTCCTGACATTTCTAACCAACCTCGATACGAACTCTCGGTGTGAGAGTCCTACCACTACAAACGTGTACAAATTATATGATAAATGTTTCTTTACTACTGCCCCGCATACTGTGGCGTTTGTACTCGGGTTAAGGGGCTTGTAACCGCTGTATTCAGGAGTTTTATTCCACACGGGCGCTTTTTTCGACCGTTTTAACCAGCGGGTCGGTCTGGCGAACAGAACGACCGCGTCCGCCGATTAACAGGAAAAAACGGCGACCAACCGGCAACAACATCCTCTAATCCGCCGCCGAATCGGCGCGCGCGCCGAGCGCGACGCCGTTCGGGTGGTCCGGCGCTCGAACGAAGACGGCCGTCAGCCGTGCGCGCGAGTCAGACCAGCGCCTCTTCGAGGAGCTGGAGCGGGTGCTTGATGTCGTAGCCCGTGCCGTGTTCCATCTGCATCGAGCAGGTGGGACACTCGGTCATGCCGACGCTCCCCTGGGCGTGCTCCATGTGGTCGAACATGTCCGCGCCGATCTGCATCGACTTGTCGTACTTCTCTTCCTTCCAGCCGTAGGTTCCCGAGATGCCGGAACAGGAGTCGCCCACGTCCTCGATTTCGACGCCGTCGAGCTGGCGGAACAGCTCGACCGCCTGCCGGTCGAGGCCCTGATTGCGGCCGTGACACGGCGCGTGGTACGCGAAGGCTTGGTCGTCGACCGAGGCTTCCCGAACCGCGCCTTCGAGGTCCTCGTGGATGCGCAGGTACTCCAGCGCCTCGTAGGTGTGCGCCGAGAGGTCCTCGATGCCGTCGATGTCGAACAGTTCTGGGTACTCCTGGCGGAGCGACATCGAACAGGAGGTACACGACGCGATGATGTCGTAGCCCTCGGGGATGAGCCCCGCGAAGTTGTCGACGTTGATGCCGGCGGCGCGCTTGGCGTCGTCGAGCATCCCGTTTGCGAACATCGGCGTCCCCGAACAGCGCTGCTTGGGGACGACGACCTCGTAGCCGAACGACTCGAAGACGCGGACCATCGCCTTGCCCACCTCGGGCGTGTTGTAGTTGGAGTAACAGCCGTGGAAGTAGGCGACGCGCTTTTCCTCGGAGCGGACCTGCGGGCCGCCGCGTTCGTTCCACCACTCGCGGAACGTCTGGGTGGCGAACTCGGGGAAGTCGCGCTCGGCCGTGATGCCGAGCAGTTTCTCGTTTATCTGCTGGACGACCGAGTTGCCCATGACGGCGTTCGCCAGCCGGGGGAACATGCCGCCCAACTGGGCGAGCGTGCCGTAGTTGGCGAGGATGCGGTTGCGGATGTACTCCCGCGAGAGCTTGTCCATCTGCTCGTCGACGTACTCGCCGCGGGCCGTGTTGTGCATCTGGCTGAGCGGGACGCCCGAGGGACAGGCGTCGTCACAGCGCATGCAGTTCGAACACGACATGATGGAGTCGTCGACGGCCTCGTCTTCCTTGCGCTTGAGCCGCCACTGCTCCGGCCCCTGGAACTTCGGCCCGGGGAACTCGTCGTCGACTTCCGCGACCGGACAGGACACGTCGCAGGCGGTGCATTTGTAGCAGTTGTCCGCGCCGGGACGGAGGTCCATGTCGGTGCTGTCGGGGAACACCTCGACGGCCTCGAAGTCGTCTGTCTGTGCGTCGGGGGTCAAAGTCGGGTTGCCTGGGGATTCTGCGTCACTCATCTGGTTGCCTCCTCGCCCGCGAGTCGGCCGGCGACGGCACCCGTCGCCAGCGAGACGCCGCTCGCGGATTTCTCGCGCGCCACGTCGGCACCGCCGACGACGCCGCCCGCGGCGCGCAGGTTCTCGAAGTGCGGTTCGCCGTCTTCGTCGGTCGGCCGGAGTTCGTCGTCGGGGACGACGCCGAAGCGCGCGAACGCGTGGTCGTCGAACGCCTCGGGTTCGGACCAGTCGTAGCGGTCCTCGGGATGCGGGACGTGACAGCCGAAGACGGGCTCTGTGACCGACTCGCGGTCGGAGTCGAGGCCCTTGCCGACGAGGCCGCCCGTCGCGAGGACGACCTGGTCGGCCGAGTAGGGCGTCGGTCGGCTCTTCTGGTCGACGATGACGGTCTCGACGCGGCCGTCGTCGGCCTCGAAGTCGACCGCCGGGTTGCCCGCGGCGATGCGGACGCCCGCTTCGTCGAGCGCGTCGAACAGCATGTCTTCGAGCTTGAGTCCGAGCAGGCTCGGCGGGCCGGTCGGCACCTCGAAGACGGGGACGCCGAGGCGGTCCGAAAGCTCCGCGCGAACGTCCTCGTCGCGGTCGTCGCCGAGCATCGCCGGGAAGCCGACGCGCGACTCGCCGTCTAACTCGTCGGCGACGGTGTCAGCGAGGACGGAGCGGACCGTGCCGCCGTCCACGTCCTCGTCGCGGTCGAGCGCCTTGGCGAACCGGGTCACCTTCGCGTCGGCGCGGAACCGCTTGGGGAACTCGACGGTGACGCCGCGGGCCGAAAACGGCACGCCGGCGGCCGCGAGGTGGTCGGCTGCGACTGGCGCGTCGAAGTCCGTGAGACCCGCGAAGCCGACGAGCAGCGTGTCGCCCGACGAACTGGCGAGGCCGGGCGCGACCGACGCGGGATACCGAGCGGTCGGCTTCACCGCACCGCCGTGGGTCATCACGAGCGCGTTCGAATCGGTGTGGCCGCCGCGGTAAGCGTCACCGACCGCCTCGTCGAAGATGCGGAGACCGGCGCGGACGCCGTCCTCGCCGACGACGCGGTAGGGGTGGCTCTCCGGGAGCGCGTCGAGGCCGGCGTAGGGGTCCGAGAGGGGACCGTCGCCGCCGGCGTAGCCGAGCACGTCCACGAGGCCGCTGGCCTGTCGGAGCGTGCTCTTCTTGTGGGCGAGCAGGCGCACGCGAGCGCCCGTCTCCGCGGCCGAGAGCGCGGCCGTGCAGGCGGCGATGCCGCCGCCGACGACGAGCACGTCGTCAGTTATCGCCATCTGCACCTCCGAGCGCGTCGTCGTCCGCGCGGTCCGCGGCCCGTTCGCGGCCGCCGTCTGCCACCGCGCCGCCGGACGCGACGCCCGAGGCGTCGCCCTCCGAAGCGCCGCCGTCGTCGAAGGCGGCGAAGTCGATGTCGGCGTCGGCCGCGGCGGGGTCCTCGTCGCGGTTCATCGTCGCCGCGTGGAGCATGTGCTTCAGCGCGGTCTGGGAGAGCTGCGTACCCCACATGGCGTGGCGCTCGCCCTTCCAGCGCTCCTGATAGAGGTCGTCGAGGGAGGCGCGGACGGTCTCCTCGTCGTACTCGGGCGCGAGTTCGTTCGCCATCCGGTGACAGCAAATCGCGCCCTGACAGTTGCCCATCGAGGCGCGCGTCTGGATGCGCACGGAGTTGAGGTCCGTGCCCGCGGTGTCGAGGGCGTCCTGAATCTCCGCGCGGGTGACGGCCTCGCACTCGCAGACGACCGGGTTGGGGTCGACGCTGTTGAGGACTTCGTCGGCGCGCGAGCCGAGGCGCTGGGCCGACCGGCGGCCGATGGGCGACCGCAGGCCGAAGTCGTCCATGTAGTCGCGGAGGACGGTGAAGTCCTCGCTGCCCGGGAGCGGCTCGTCAGCGGTGCGGCACTCGGCGTCGACGCCGAGCTTCTCGCAGACGTGGTCCGAAATCTGTTCGGCCATCATCCGGTAGGTCGTGAGCTTGCCGCCGACGATGCTCGTCATGCCCGGCAGGTCGTCGCGGTCGGCGTGGTCCAACAGGAAGAACTCGCGGGTGATGTCCGTCGGGTCCTCCGTGCCGGTGCCCGGCGGCTCGTACAGCGGGCGGACGCCCCAGAAGGAGCGAATCGTCCGCGCCTCGGCCAGCATGGGCACGAGCTCCGACAGCGTCTCTATCATCAGGTCGACCTCCCAGCCCTCCTCGGGGTAGTCCTCCGGGTCCTCGACCTCCTCGTCGGTCGTCCCGAGGATGCACGTCGTCTCGTGGGGGACGATGATGTCGGCGTCGCCCTTCGGCCGACAGCGGTTGACGACCGTGTCGACCTGCCGGGTGTTCATGATGGTCATGACACCCTTCGAGGGGCGGACTTCGACGTCGACGCCCGCGAGGTCACCGATTTGGCCGGCCCACGCGCCGGTCGCGTTGACGACGTAGTCGGCGCGGATTTCCTCGACCTCGCCGGGTTCGCCGTGGACGTACGGGCCGGTGCCGGTCTGGTGGGTGACCTCGACGCCGACGACCTCGCCGTCCTCGACGAGCACGTCCGTGACCTCGGAGTGCGTCTCGATGCGCGCGCCGTGTTCGACGGCGCTCGCGGCGTTCGCCACGCAGAGGCGGAACGGGTCGACCGCGCCGTCGGGGACCTTGATGGCGCGCTTGATGTCCTTCGCGAGGTACGGCTCTATCTCCCGGGCCTCCTCGGCGGACAGCACCTCGGCGGGGATGCCGCACTCGCGGCAGCCCTCCAGTTTCTTCTCGAAGTACTCGTCGGAGTCCTCGGGTCGCTGGACGAACAGCCCGCCCGTCATCTCGACGCAGTGGCCCGCGATTCGCCGCAGGACCCGGTTTTCCTCGATACACTCCTTGGCGGACGGCTGGTCCGACACCGCGTACCGGCCCCCGCTGTGGAGGAGTCCGTGCATCCGCCCCGTCGTCCCGTGTGTGAGGTTCCCCTTCTCGACGAGGGTCACGTCCAGCCCGCGCATCGCGAGGTCGCGCGCGATGCCCGTGCCGGTCGACCCCCCGCCAATGACGAGGACGCTCGGCGATTTTTTCATCTGTCTTTCGTGAGGTAGGACCGACGGCACTTTATTTTACCTTCACTCGTCTCGCGCCCCGTTCGTCTCACAGAACGGACCACTTCACAGACCGGAATGCCATCGTAGTGGTCGTAGAATACCGTATCTCGGCGTTTCTACGCCGAATCAAAACGACGGCAATAATTCAAAATTATTGTTGCTATTAGTTACGATTGCTTCGAGCTCGGCGGTCGTCACGAACCTCTCAACTGCCTTTGAAGCGCTCCGGACGGCCGATTTCAGTGTTTCGTGTTCTCATTCCACACGGCGGCTGTCGGTAGTGGTCGGTTTTTAGGCGTGCGCCGGATACCGTCAGCCACGGAACGTTCCACGCCATGCGCCTCGAAGACAGAATCACCAGGCGGCGTCGGCGCGGCGGGAAGAGACGGCGGCTCGTCCGAGACCTGAGCGCGCTCGACCCGACGGCTCATCCCCGAGAGCCGACCGGCCGCGGTCCGACGCTCGAACGCATTCTCGACCATCTCGACCCGGTGTTCGACGGGGAGTTGCCGCCCGTCGCTCACGTCCACGGGCCGAAGGGCGTCGGGAAGTCGGCGGTCGTCGCGGCGCTGTTCGAACACCTCGCCAGCGCCCTCCCCGCCCGACGGTCGGTCATCCACACCGCGACGCGGACCGCCGCCACGCCGACGACCTCGTTCGCCTACGTCGACGCTCGGGACGCTCCGACCGAGTTCGCGCTCCTTCACGCGGCGCTCGAAACGCTCTCGAAGGAGTCGGTGCCCTCGCAGGGCGTCGGCGTCGAGGCGCTCCGCGAGCGGCTCACGGCGCGGGTCGCCCACGACGAACGCGCGGTCGTCGCCGTCGACCACGTCGGCGAGCCGGAGACCGTCTCCGCGGCGACGGCGGTCGAGACGCTCTCGTCGGTGTCGCCGCACGTCTCGGTGCTCACCGTCGGCCGCGACCCGCGGAGCGACGCGACCGAAGCCGGTGATGACGACGACGTAACCGACGCGACCGACGCGGCGTCCATCGCCGTCTCGGCCTACGAGCGCCACAGCCTCGTCGATATCCTCGTCGCGCGTGCGTCGGACGGCGTCGCCCACAACGCGCTCCCGCACGAGGCGACGCGCGAGGTGGCCGAGTGGGCCGACGGCGACGCCCACGACGCGCTGTCGGCGCTCTACGGGGCGGCGACGCTCGCCGCGGCCGACGGTGCGGACACAATCGACACCGAGTACGTCTGCGCCGGCATCGACGCCGTCCCCGACGACGGCTGTTCGCTCGGCCGCGTGTTCGCGCTCCCCGAGAGCCGCCGGCGCGTCCTCCGGGCGTTCGTCGCGCTCGACGACGAGGAGACGGCCTCGGTCTCGACGGCAACCGAGCACATCGCCGCGTCGCCGCGGGTGTCGCTGTCGCCGGCGACCGTCCGGCGCGTCCTCTACGAGCTTTCGGACCTCGGCATCGTGCGCCGGATTTCGGACTCCGACTCCACCGACGGCCCGGGCAGACCGGCGACGCGACCCGTCCCGAACTTCTCGACGCTGGCGTTCCGCGGGCTGGACGACGCCGAGCGCTGAGGCGTCGGCGCTCGCCGCCACGAGTTCGCCGGCGGCGTCGAGAGCGCAGGCCGCGGCGCGGTTCTCCCCGACCGCCGAACCTTTTTCCCCCGTCGCCCAACTCCGGGTATGGTTCCGCCGCTCGTACTCGACATCGACGGGACGCTCACCGACGCGGACGGACATCTCGACCCCCGCGCGTTCGAGGTGCTCCCGGCGTGGGACGCGCCCGTCATCCTCGCCACCGGCAAGGCGTTTCCGTACCCGGTCTCGCTGTGTCACTATCTCGGCCTCCCGCAGACCGTCATCGCGGAGAACGGCGGGGTCGTCCTCGCAGACGGCGAGGTGACGTTCACCGGCGACCGCGAGGCCGCGCAGGCCGCCGCCGACGAGTTCGTCGCCCGCGGCGGCGACCTCGGCTGGGACGCCGCGGACACCGCGAATCGCTGGCGCGAGACCGAAATCATCGCCCGTCTCGACGCCGACGAGGCGCTCCTCCGGGCAGTCGCAGACGAGTTCGACGTCGAAGTCATCGACACCGGCTTCGCCTACCACATCAAGACGCCGGGGGTCGAGAAGGGCGTCGGCCTCGAACGCGTCTGCGAGACGATGGACTACGACCCGGTGGACTTCGTCGCCGTCGGCGACAGCGTCAACGACGCCTCGACGTTCCGGGTCGCCGGGCGGTCGTACGCCGTCGCCAACGCGGACGACGTAGCCAAGGAGGCCGCCGACACGGTGCTCGACCAGTCGTACATGGACGGCACGCTGTCGGTGCTCGACTCGCTCCGAGAAGAAGACGTGGCGTAGCCGCCGACCGCGCGCGCCGCTCGTCGGCGTCTTAGGCCGGTTCCTCGAAGGGAGCGAAGCGGCCGTTGATGTCCCACTCGTGGATGCAGTAGGGGCTTCCGACCCGTTTCTCGCCGTCCGTCTCGGCGACGAGCCACGTCGCGGCGTCGTCGTCCCAGCGTTCCACCCGACCGCAGCGCTCGCAGGCGCGTCGCGTCGGCCGTCGAAGTTGGGGTTCCATACCTGTGAGACCGACTGCCGGGCAAAAAAGCCCATCGTCGTCGGCAGTTTCGCGGGCGGTCGCTCGGACCCGCGCCGACCCGCGCTGACCCGCTCCGACCCGACCCGACCCGGTGGCGGACTGACTCACCGGCGGCTATGCACGAGACAAACACGACTCGAGGAGGAACCGATGGGACTTACGGCTCGGGACGCGGAGTAAATCGCATGGGCTTTCACACCTTCGACGCCGACAGGGCGGCGAAACTGGACGACCCCGCGAGATTCCGGTTCGTCTCGCGGGAGGAACTGCTCTCGCACCTCGGCGTCGCGCCCGAACGCATCGTCGCCGATCTCGGAAGCGGCACCGGTTTTTTCACCGACGAGGTCGCCCCGCACGTCGGCACGCTCTACGCAGTCGACGTGCAGGCGGTCATGCACGACTACTACCGCGAGAAGGGCGCGCCCGACAACGTCGAGTTCGTCACGGCCGACGTGGCGTCGCTCCCGTTCGACGACGACCACCTCGACGCCGCCTTCTCGACGATGACCTACCACGAGTTCGCCACCGACGAGGCGCTCGCCGAACTCGCTCGCGTCGTCCGTCCCGGCGGTACCGTGGTCGTGGTCGACTGGTCCACATCCGGCTCGGGCGAGGACGGCCCGCCGCGAGACGAGCGATTCGGCCTCGGCGACGCCGTCTCCGCGCTCGAAGCGGCCGGCTTCACCGTCACCCACGGCGAGACCCGACGCGAGACGTTCGTCTGCGTCGCCCGGCGCTGACGCGAACGAGCCTGTGAAGTGACCTCCGTTGGAATTGGACAGTGAGCCGTGCAGAAGTTGATTCGCTCCTCGTTCGAGTGCCCATGCTGGCTTAGAATATTAATATCCTAGAGTAATTTGGTGAATATCAGGACAACGCTTACCACAAAATCCATGGTATAATATACCATGGTATTACATAACTCAGTAATCGACGACTATCATCCGACCGAGGGGTATTACGAGTGTCGTTCCTGTCGGACTCGGACCGTCAGCGCGAGCCACCTGTCGGAGTGTCCCGACTGCGGCGGGTCGGTTCGAAACATCGCCGTCGCCCGCGAGTGAGGCGCGAGTCGCGCGATTCCGCACGTCATCGAGTTCGGACGACCGACCGACTTCCTTCTCACGGGGCACCGGAGCATCCCGCGTCGACGCGCCGCACCGATGCGCGCTCACGACTCGATGACGTCCGTGTACCGGTCGACGAGTAGGACGACCGCCGCGCCGACGACCGCGGCCACGGCGAACGCGGCGTAGAGCTCCGTCGTCCACGACCGTCCGGCGTCGACGAGCGCGGCGGTGCTCTCCACCACGGGCGCGCGGAGCGCGCCGACGATGAGACTCACGAGGAACGCGAGCGTCGCCCGCCTGTAATGTTCGAGCGCCCAGCGGACGACGTGCGCGATGCTGAACAGGCCGACGACGGCTCCGACCATGAACGTGACGACGACCGTCCCCGGTTCGACGACGACCGACAGCGGTGCGCCGCCGGCGACGTCGAGAAGGCTGTCGATGAACGCGTTGAGCGCCGCGTTCATGTACTCGTACTGCCCGAGAATCAACAGGATGAGCGACCCGGAGACGCCGGGGAGAATCATCGCGCTGACGGCGATGCCGCCGGCGACCGCAATCGCGGGCAGCGAGTGTCCGAACGCGCCGCCGCTCCCGCCGGAGGCGACGAACGCGAGGCCGAACCCGGCGACGGCCGCCGCGATTTGACGCGGGCCGTCGAGCGACACTTGGGCGTACAGCACGACCGCCGACGCGGCGATGAGCCCGAAGAAAAAGCCGTAGGTGGGCACCGGCGCGTCGTTGAGCGCGATGTGGAGCACGCGCATCACGGTCACGATGGCGGTGGCGATACCCGCGCCGAGGGCGAGCAGGAAGCCGACGTCGACTTCGCGCATCGCCGCGACCGCGTCGGCCCGGCGTCCGGGGACGACGACGCCGAGGGCGCGCTTGATTCGGCCGGGTGTGATGGCCGTCACCGCGCTGATGAGTCGCTCGTAGATACCGGTGATAAGCGCGATTGTGCCACCCGAGACGCCCGGCACGGCGTCGGCGGCACCCATGCAGACGCCTTTCAGGTAGATGAGAAGCCACGAGAGCCGGGGAGTGTCCCCGTCTGAATTCCTCGCCATTTCGTTGTCGGACCCTCTCTCGGGGAGGATATCAGTCCACCGCTACGTGATTCCGGCTGTTCCCTCAGTGAACTACGGGACTCGGAAAGAATCAAACCACCTGGCATTCACAACTCTACCAATGGAGCTCAGTATCATCGGGAGTGGGTACGTCGGCACGACTATCGCGGCGTGCTTCGCTGAACTCGGACACGACGTCGTCAACGTGGACATCGACGAAGACATCGTCGCCTCACTCAACGATGGGCAGGCCCCGATTCACGAGCCCGGACTGGCCGACCTCGTCGAACGGTACGCGGGAGACCGACTCCGAGCGACGACCGACTACGACGAGATTCTCGACACGGACGCGACGTTCCTCGCCCTGCCGACCCCGTCGAACGACGACGGCAGTATCGACCTCGGCGCGATGAAAGCCGCAGCGACCTCGCTCGGTGAGACGCTGGCCCGGAAAGACGATTCGCACCTCGTCGTCACCAAGAGCACGGTCGTTCCGAGGACGACGGTCGACGTCATCGGGCCGCGAATCGAAGAGGCCTCGGGGAAACGCGTCGGCGACGGGTTCGATATCGCGATGAACCCCGAGTTCCTCCGCGAAGGCACCGCCGTCGACGACTTCCTTTCTCCGGACAAAATCGTTCTCGGCGCGCAGACCGACCGGGCGTACGAGACGCTAGCCGAGATTTTCGCCCCGCTCGTCGAACGCGCCGGGAACCCGCCCGTCGTCAAGACCGGCATCAGCGAAGCCGAGATGATAAAGTACGCCAACAACGCCTTCCTCGCGTCGAAGATTAGCCTCGCCAACGACCTCGCGAACATCTGCAAGGAGTTCGGCGTCGACTCCGCGGAAGTGTTGGGGAGCATCGGCCTCGACTCCCGTATCGGGTCGGCGTTCCTCGGTGCGGGTCTCGGCTGGGGCGGGTCGTGTTTCCCGAAGGACACGGCCGCCATCATCGCCGCCGCCCGCGCTCAAGGCTACGAACCGCGCCTCTTGCAGGCCGCCGTCGACGTCAACGACGGCCAACCGGAGCGTATGCTCGACCTCCTCCGCGAGCGATTCGACCTTGACGGCAAGCGCGTCGCCGTGCTCGGACTCGCGTTCAAGCCCGGCACCGACGACATCCGGAAATCCCGAGCGATTTTACTCATTCAGGCGCTCCTCGACGCAGGGGCCGATGTCGTCGGCTACGACCCCGTCGCCACCGGGAACATGCGGGAGCGGTTCCCCGATATCGAGTACGCCGACTCGGCCGCGGACGCGCTCGCAGACGCCGACGCGGCGCTCGTCGCGACCGACTGGGACGAGTTCGCGGCGCTCGACGACGAGTTCGACGCCATGCGCTCGCCCGTCGTCATCGACGGTCGTCGCATCGTCACTCGACGCGAGGGCATCGACTACGAATCGCTCGTGTAAAGGGATTTCACGTCGCTCGTCCGAATCTCACTCACGGATCGCTCGTCTGCGTCGGCCCCGCGGACCGCTCCCGAGCGGATTCTTCGGTCACTCCGTCCGATAGCCGCTGGCTAGTTCGAAAAGCGGTGACCGGTGTCGCAGAAGACGCGAAAAAAAGCGTCGTTCGTCGCCGTTCGTTTCGTTACGAGGCGACCGTGACGGCTCCCGGCGCCGAGACCGAGGCCGATGTCGATTCGTTCGTCTGCGAGTCGTCGGACGTGCTGTCCTCGGACGAGCCATCCTCGGACGAGGAGTCGCCGGGCAGGTCGAGTTCCTGTTCGTTCCGTTCGAGGGTGACCTGCACGGTACCGTCTTCGGCACCGTTGACGAGGCCCTCGTCGACGGCGACGTTCTCCGCCTGGTAGCTGACGATGGTGCTGTTCCCGGTGACCGAGGTCGGCCCGGTGAACGCGTAGCCGCCCGCCGCGCGGACGCTGACGTTCGTGTAGCCGTTGTCCGGGCCGTACTCGTCGTAGCCGGTCGTGGAGTACGGGAGCGTCATCGTGAACTCACCGTCGGCGTCGGTCTGCGCCTGCTGCGTGTAGGTGAAGTTCGTGCCAGTCGTCAAGTCGCGCATCTGGACGCGCGCGGTCACCGTCGTGTTGGCCGGGGCACCGCTGCCGTCGACCGTCGCGCCGGGGACGCGCTCGAACGTCTTGACCCACGCGGGGTTGTTGGGGACGAGCGCCTGCGGCTGGAGGCCGTAGGTGTTGCCCTCGCTGATGAGCGACCGCTGGTAGGACCCCGAGCGGAGCGCCGAGCTGTTCGAGGACTTCACGAGGCGGTAGTGTTCGAGGGCGGACACGCGCTCCTCGGGGAACGCGCCGATACCGCCGATCTGGGAGGTCGGGTCGTTCGCGACGTACTCCTCCGCGGCGCTCATGTTGTCGAACGTCCTGACCGCCTGCCCGTCCGAGGGCGTCACTCTGAACGTGGTCGAGCCGTCGGCGGACGTACGTTCTTCCCAGTCGACGACGATTGGTGACGCCTCGCGGGCGCTGCCGTGGTACGCGTAGAGCCGGATCATCAGGCTCTCGTAGTACCGCTGGTCTTTGAGGCTCGACGCGGCGGCGACAGTCGTTTGCTCGCCCTGTTCTTGCAGGCGGAACATTGGGTTGTAGAAGTCCGACCTGGAGATGTTCGACTCGTCGTAGAAGACGGTCGGCGCGCTGAACTTCGCGTCGGTCGAAGCCATCTGCCAGTCGACCATGACGTAGCGGGTCTGGTCGCCTTCGCCGTCGTCACCCATCGAGGTGAGAACCGACTCAGCCTGCTGTTCGTCTTCGGCGAGGAGGTAGTTCGCTGCCTCGGTGGCACCTCCTTGGAACGGGTTCGCGTTCGGGATGCGCTCGCCGAGGACGGTAATCCAGTGACCGTAGTCCCACCAAGACATGACGCCGTACGAACCGTCCGGATAGTCGAAGTCGTCTGTGTACTCGTACGTCCCGTAGTACTCCATCCGGTTCGATTCGCCGCCGAACTCACCTTCTGCGGGTGTGTTGTTCTGCATCCAGGTGAGGCTCCCGTCCCACTGAGTGACCGTTCCTGGACCGGTCTGGGACGCTTGCATGGCGGTCTGAGACACGCCGCCGTTGCCGAGTTGAATCGGGATGATGAGAACGGGCGTGAGGATGAGGAGGACGGCAATCACGACTGCTGCGACCTGCCCATACGAGATGTCGTCGAAGCGCTCGACGTTCGCGAGGCCGATGAAGTCGATTCCGAGGGCCTCTCGGAGGAGGTAGGCGTTCATCACCGCGACGACCACCGCGAGGTAGTAGTTGAAACGAACCTGCGTGAACGCTGCTGACGTGATGATGGCTGCCCACACGAGGACGAACAGACGTTCGCTCTCGTAGTCGGCTTGCATCACTGCGCCCACGATGAGTGCGGTGACGATGGTGAGGCTAACGAGCGACGATTCGACGCCCAGGGCACTGCCGATTCCTGCTGGAAGCGCCGGTATCAAGAAGAGCACTCCGATGAGGGCGAGACTCCCGACAGCGTATCCGATCTTCCGCGAGTTTCCACCCTTGACAAGCGGTTTCGCGACGAGCCACACTGCCGCGAGAGCACCTGTGAAGAAGGTGAAGCCGTACTCGGACATGATACGGCCGACAGCAGTCTGACCGTTCGACTGGAGTACGTTTGCTGCGAGGAACGGCTGGGCTTCACTGATGGTTCGGGTCGCAGCGCCGGCGCTGAACCCAACCGTACGGAGGAAGTTGCGTGCAATCGAATCGAAAACAGTCGGAAGGACGAGAGAAAACAGCACTATCCCGACAAGCATGGTTCCGCCAACCACCGCAGGATAGTATCGCTCGTCGACGTCGTTCGATTCCCACCACCGGGCGAGTGCGGCGAGGAACACAGCACCGAGGGCGACGCCGAGTGAGAACAGTGGCTGCAAGAAGCCGAAGTCGGTCACCCCGAATCCCGGTTCCTCGATTGGAATGAACATCAGTAAGCCGGTGACCGTCATCGAGATGGCACCGACGAACGCAGTGTGTTCGGGCGACCGACCGCGGACGTAGTCGGAAGCCATCTTCAGGACCAAAAAGAGGCCAAAGATACCGACGAGAAGGATTCCCGGTGGCCACGACCACATGTAGATGGCCGTTGCGACACCGGCGAGAACGGACCACTTCAGGGGTTCACGGAGCGCATCGAGGTCGCGTGCCGCAACGAGTTCCCAGACGGGTTTCTCTCTGTCGGCAACCGTGAGGGCGATCATGATCGCGAGGACGGCAAAGCCCATGAAGAACGGTTCTACGATATTGTGATCTGCAAACCCAACGAGCCCACGTTGGAGGAACGCTCCTGGGAGCAGCATCAGAATAACCGCACCGAAGAGCCCACCGAGACGGCCACCGAGACGCTTCCCAATAAGGTAGGTTGGGATAACGGTTAACGCACCGAAGACGGCCGGGGCGACCAAGAGCGCCTTGGCTACGAGGTCTGATGACGGGCTTCCCAGACCGACGACGAGCGCCGCGGTCGCGACGAGTTGGTCGTAAATTGTCCCGAACTGACCTGCGGTCCGGCCGAACGGGAATTCGGTCCACGGATCGAACGGCATCGTCGCGGGCCAGTTCCGGACGGTGTATTCCACCTGGCGAAGATGATACCAGGCGTCGTTTCCTGAGAAGAACACTGTGCCCTCTCGAATGAATGCGTCATAACTGCGGAGGCGTATCCACAGCATGACGAGAATAATAGTCGAGAGGACCGGTATGTGATACCAGTCGCGAGCGAGATCCGCTATGGAGGGCGAATACTTTGTTTGCTCGTCACTCATTGTGACCAACAACCGCCAAGCCGTTCATAAGCCTTGTGATAGTCTGTGTCGGTAGAAATAGCTAGTTACAAATCGAAGGACAATGCTTATTCGGGACTCCTCGGTAACTCCGACTTATGAAAGTCTCCGTCGTGGTCTGTACGTACTCGATGGAACGGTACGAGTCATTCTCCGAGACCGTCGAGAGTGTCCTCGCACAGACCTACGAACCCCTCGAGCTCGTCATCGTTGTCGATGGGAACGAAGAGGTGTTCGACCGCGTGCAAGACGACTTCGGTGACATCGACGGCGTCGTTCTGCACTGTAACGACGAGAACCGCGGTATCTCGTACAGTCGGACCAAAGGTGCTGAGCTCGGAACCGGCGACGTCGTCGCGATGATTGATGACGACGCAACGGCAGAACCCGATTGGGTCGAGACGCTCGTCGAAACCTATGAAAACAATCCGGATGCGGTCGCTGTCGGCGGTACCGTCGTCCCCGACTGGGTCGCTCGCAAACCAGATTTCTTTCCAGAAGAGTTCTACTGGCTCGTCGGGTGTGACGAACGTGGGTTCGGCGAGCACATGGAGGAGGTTCGGAACACCTACGGCTCGAACATCTCCTTCAAGCGCGACGTTTTTCTCGAAGTGGGCGGCTACGACACGAACACCGGTCGAAAAGGTGACAAACACGTCCAGGCACACGAAGCACCCGTCTGCATTCGTATCTACGAACAGACGGGCGAGCGCGTCATCTATAACAAACAGGCGCGCGTGAATCACAAACTCTTCGAATATCGAACTGAGTTTGACTGGCTCGTCTTTCGTTCGTTCTGGCAGGGCTACTCGAAGCGCGTGATGGACTTGTTGTATCCACAAGCGTCAGATGATAAAAACGCGTATCTGAAGGACTTGATGCTCGTCTACGTTGTTGACCGACTCAAGAATCTCGTCAAAGACCCGTCGCTGGCGCAGGTCCAACAATTGATTGCTATCTTCGTTTTCACTGCGGCGGTTGGATTTGGATACGTCTACGGTTTGTTGACGCCGAACCTCGTGGAGAAGACGAATAATTAGTTGGCGTTTCAGCGGCTGTTCCCGCGAACGTATCGGACGTACTCACGATAATACCCGAGGGCGCGAACTCCTGTCATCACTACCGAGAGAACGCCGAAGAGCAGTCGCTCGAAATCGAGACCGGCCGACTCCTCATCGGGCGACTTCACGCCACTCGGACGTGGCGGAATCCCGGGACGGCCGAACCGCTCGGCATAGTACTCTTGCCGCTGACACAAGCCGCGGCCGACGCGAAGTTCTTTTTTCACCAGCGACGAGAACGAATCTCGAACTGGGTGGTACAGTGTCGCCGCCGGTGCAAACGCTTGCCTGTACCCGGCGTTTGCGACTCGACTGCCGAATTCCGAGTCACCGCCCGAAACGAGACGCTCGTCGAACGGGCCGACATCGTCGACGACCTCCCGACTGACGAGTAGCCCGCACGTCGGAGCGTACTGCTGCTGACGAATATACTGCGCTATGGGAAAGGCGGTCCGTGCGTCAAACCTTGCTGCTAACGTGTCTTCCTCATCGATAACCAGTTTGACGTTGCACCCGACGTACGCTGCCTCACCCATCGCGTCAACCGCCGTTTCAAGCCACGAATCGTCCATGGACATGTCGGCGTCGACGAACGCAAATATCTCCCCCGTCGCCTGTTCTATGCCAGCGTTTCGGGCGGCGTACGACCCCTGGATTTCGTCTTCGACGACGAGTGTGACGTTCTCGTGCTCGCGTTCGAACTGACGAATCACGTCACGCGTTTCGTCTGTCGACCCGTTGTCGATGGGGAGTATGTTTACTCTCTCCGTCGGGTACGTCTGTTTGGTCAGCGCAGTCAGTGTGTCACGTATTCCTGCGGGGTCGTTATAAACTGGAACGATTACAGAGACTGTTGGAAGGGGTGACTCACCCGCCATTTTATTCTGTATATCCGAGCGCAGTCAGACGATCCTCAACGACTGACCCATCTATTTCCGTGTCTCCGACCGGTTCCTCAGTAGTCACGTCGCGACGGTCCCCTTCGACGATGAGCCACGGAATATCAACAAGTGGCGAACTTCGTATGCCGGCTGGGTGCCCGTAAACTCTTATCGGAATCGGTTTAATTCGCTCTCCAAGGAGGTTTCCATGGTCTGAGGTGACAATGCTCTTGCCATTGAGTTCGCTAAGTAGCTTTTCAGCGTGCGCTAAAACTATATCAAGATTTTCTTCATAAGCTTCGATAACTTGTGTGAGGTTATAATCTGCGACACCATATTGTAACTCATCCCACACAGAAAAGCTATTTTTCCGTCCCTCTTTCGTCGGGCTGTACCCTCTATGCGAGAGTTCTTTACCTTTCTCTCCAATAAATGGGTAATGTGGCTGCATGAAATGGATGAGTAGACGTTTATCAGGGTACTCCTGAGAAATCTGCAACGTGGACTTAACGACAGTCTCTGGCTTGACTGTTTGTAATTCCTCATTCCACTGATCTAATAAATTAACAACTTTGTAGAATGTCCCTGATTTAATCTCAGTCGAGAATGGATTTGCAGTAATATAAATTGTGTCGTGAAATTCTCTTTCAAAAAAATTGCACTTCATGAACTCTAAACTTTGAGAGGCAGGGGAAGTTTGCCGTTTCAGAGTACCATCAATAGTATTTCGTTTCTTGAATGTATCGTATCGGCAACCATCAAGAATAAGTAAGTTGTCCCAGTCTTCAGCCATAACATCAAAACAACTATGTGATGCTGCCAGAGAGTGTATCTTTTCATTCACAAACAAACATGTCTTTGAAACCTCTCCCTTAAGCAGCTGTGGATTGTCTAACACTCTTCGAAGGTTCTGAACAGATAGTTTGCTTAACATCGTAAATCCATTGTTGAGGTATGGCGTTCACTTCCATATAACCGTTTATCAACCCTGGGCTACTCAACTAGCAGATCACGAATATCCGAAACCTGTTCTAGGTTAGTTTGGAAGAACTCGTGGTTCTTCCGTAACTTCTCTACATCCCACTCCCACCACTGCGTTTCAAGCAGTTGCTCGCGTATCTCTTTATCAAACCTCCAGCCCTTATGAGCTGCCGGGACACCAGCCACAATTTCATACGGTTGAACATCCTTCGTTACAACTGCCCCTGCGCCGATTATCGCACCGTGACCAATATTCACACCAGATAATATAGTAACATCTGTCCCTATCCACACATCGCTTCCAATCTTTGTTCGCCCCTTCGAAACGTGCGGGAGTGATGAATCAAGATATTCTTGATAGAATCGCATTTGGATACTCGGACGTGATGTCAAGTGATCTCGTGCCTGTACTGTCACGTCTCGTGCAATTGCGCAGAAGTTACCAACAGTGATGTCACCAATTAGCTCATCTTCCCGAACTAGATTTGTTCCTCTACCAACCTCAATGTCTCCTTCTAGATGGCTGTCTCGTCCGATCGTGACATCCGGCCCGAGCCGTACGTTACCAATAAATGTACATCCACGTTCAACGGATACTGACTGTGACTTCTCAATATTAGTCTCCACCGGCAAATTATTAATCACTTTGACAATTGGTTCAGGATACTTGGTCTGTCGAAGAAGCAATATAGCTATACGTTTAGAGTATTTACCGAACATATTCTATTGGTAACATTCGCGTTATCATTCTTAAACTGGTACCGGAGTTTGACTACACCTTTGTATACAAGATAGACAAATATAGATTTCGTGGGACCGTAGCTATATTTATGGATCTCCTGCGCCAAGCGTCTCGAAAAGTGAGCCACGACGGTGTAGGTGCGCTCTTCAGAGAAATTCACGAGCAATTATTCCGTGAGAAAATACTTCGCTACTATGTTGACGCTTCACTTGATTACGATGAAGATGTAGTCAGTGTTGAATCAGTCATTAATAATGGTTCTTTCTCGTATTTGGATTCCATAGCGACAGAAAAGAACCACATACCACGAAAAACGCGGGTCGGGGATGATGACAATATAACAAACGTTAGCTATGGTCAGGTAGTACCTCAACAATGTGCTCAGTTTGTTGATGCAACTGTCTTTCAACCAACTGGCCTTATTCGAACCCAAGACGGCCGCTTTATATCAGATTCTGTCGGACCACCTCACCTTTCTTCACGGCGTGTGAGTGTTGCTCTTTCGATGTTTGGTTACGAGTGTGGTTTTAACCAACTCTGGTCAGTACTTGCAGGTAAATCTCCAGATCCCATTACACATGTTGACGAAGCAATTGCTTTGATGCCTCTCTGGCCAAATTACTTCCATTGGACAATAGAGTGCCTATTGAAGCTTCACTGGGTAGAACGATATATCGACTCAACTGGAAACGAACCAACAATTATTGTTCCTCCAGATCTTTCATCTTGGATGGCTGAATCGCTATCTCTACTTGGGTACGATGACAATGATCTCTGGGCGCTAGAATCAGCCGCCGTCCACGCTAACAAAATCCTCATACCATCACAGATTGAACCGGTTCCCAACCATAGTGATTGGCTCCGGAACAAAATGATCGAGAATATTGATGAGACAAAAGGTGATGGAAGAATTTACATTTCTCGAAAAAATGCAACAAAACGCCAAGTTATAAATGAGAAAGAACTCATTAGTGCTCTCAGAACCCGGGGTTTCAGACCATATGTATTAGAAGAACTTTCTGTGAAAGAACAAGTTTCATTGTTTGCAGAGGCTGAAGTTGTAGTAGGACCACATGGTGCAGGATTCGCAAATCTAATTTATGCCTCTGACCCACTCGTAGTTGAGTTATTTGGACAAAAACGATTGAATACGTATCACCGACTTGCTACCTCTTTGGAATATCAATATGAGCCGATATACTGTGATGCTGAGGGTTCTGACCTGCGTGTTGATATAACTAAAGTGATTAACAAGTTAGATGAACATATGATCTCATAGTGTGTTTTGTCTTTTATTAGATGTAGCCAAGGTCTTCAAGTCGCTGTTCAGTCGCGTTACTAACGTCACGTCGTGATTTTTCAATGTCATATCTCTCCATTTCATTGAATACTTTAGAGACGTAACCGCCATCTGAATCTTTAATTTTGTACGCCGTTTGTGCGTTAGGGACTTCTAATTTTACTGAATTCTCACCTCTATCTGCATATTTGAATACAGTTCCATCTCTGAGTTGATAGACCGCTCGCCATGGTCCTCGGAATCGGTCTTTGTCTGCAACTGTATCTGGGAGTTTTTCTGGATCAGCCATTCGGAATGTAGAGACCACCACTTGCCCGTCACTTGGACAGAATGAGTCGGCACACGCGTCTCCTGCCTGAGCTGATTGAACAACTTCTGGGAATTTAGACAGCGTAGCGAGATTTGAAATACGCCTCCCTGTTGGTCCGTCTGGATATCTAACGACTAACGGCACGTGCGTTTGAATTTCTTCGATACCCCAACTATGATCGATAATCGGTGTTCTAGGGTCAAGAAGACTGTGTTCACCAAATCCCTCCCCGTGGTCACTCGTTATCACGAGGAGTGTATTGTTGAGAGCACCAGACCGCCGCAGTTCTCCGATGAGCTTTCTTAATGCGTGGTCCATCTGTCGAATTCCTCCATCATACAGGTGCTCAAGTGCCTCTAGTTGCCACATTGGACATTCTCCAGTGAGAAATGTCCGTGTGAGCGGTCCTTTAGGGAGATCTTTATGGATTTTTTGGAGCTGTTCCCCCCCCCATTCGTCAAACTCATCTTTTGGAAGATATGGATAGTGAGCGTCCATGAGATTAAGGCACGCGGCCCACGGTCCATCACGTTCGGTGAACCAATTCAGAAAGTCGTCTACATAAACGTTTGCGGCTTCTCGTTTGGGGGAATGTGCATTTGATGGTTTAAAGTACGTTTCAACACCGTTCAGAAAGCTTTGCAGTGGATGCTCGTCCTTGATACACTTCCGTACATACTCTTGTATTGAGATGTTTCCTACGAATTCATCTGGACTCATTGCCTCTGGAAACAATCGCTTCCCACCTTCAATGACATCAAAGCAATCAGCCAAGTTTGACGCCTCACCAACAACGATATTTGGTGTAAACAGACCAGTTTCGTACCCCTTTGCTGAAAGCTCAGCCCAAATAGTCTCTGACGGATCGATAGTGGATGTGTGTCCGAATACACCATGTTCAGCGACTTCATATCCCGTGAAAATACTCACATGGCTTGAGATACTATGAATTCCCGGAGATCGTGCTTGATCATACACCACCGACTCAGATGCGAATTCATCTAGGAACGGTGTTGTGTCATGTTTGTGTCCATGAAGAGATGTATTCTTTGCTCGGACACTATCGAGGATGACGAGAAGAACGTTTGTGTCACTCATTGTCTCTAGTACACAGCTATTCGTCTTCGATCATATACTATCTTAATCGCTTCGCTCCTCTTGAACCGATGGCTTATTTTAGGATCCAATACTTCTACGTGAAGTACCCCGCATATGAGGCTTGGACAAACATCAATCGTTTTTTATATATCTAACCTGCTCGCGTCCGTGCTTGGTTTTGTTGCGACGATTTATTTTACCCGACTTCTTGGTCCTAGCGTTTTTGGAACATACTCGCTTATTATCGTGGTTGTTGCGTGGCTTCAATTTGGAAGTGAGCTTGGCATTACGACTGCATTGAAAAAACGGGTGAGCGAGTCCGCGGATGGTGTTCCGTATCTAATTGCTGGGTTTGCTACCATGTCCACGTTCTTTACATTGACTGCGTTAGTGATTGTTGCAGTCTCACCACAACTCTCAGGCTATCTTGGTGTAGACATGACGGCGTTGTTATTGGCTCTGCTGGGTGTGAGAGTGATCTTCAGGTTCGTTAGAGTTGGTCTTGAAGGACAGCGACGCGTTCATATCTCAGGAGGATTAGAGCCGATTCAACGTTTATGTCAAAGTACGTTTCAAATTAGTTTATTAGCATTAGGGCTTGGACTTTGGGGGATGTTAGCTGGTGCTGTAATAGGGACATTCCTAACAGCACTATTTGGTGTGACACAGCTTCGACTTTCGCTCAAATTACCGCAAAAAAAGCATTTTCGCTCAATACTATCATTCGCGCGATTTTCTTGGCTTGACTCTCTACGAGGGAGGTCATTTACTTGGATGGACATCTTTGTACTCGGTCTTTTTGTCCCATCCTCGTTTGTCGGGTTTTATAATGCAGCATGGAATGTTGCTTCGTTTCTTGCCTTCGGAAACGCTGTTAGTTCGGCTTTTTTCCCAGAGATAAGCGAAATATCCTCTAATGGCAATTTAGATGAGATTGGATCTCTTGTCTCTGACACACTTGCATTTAATGGACTCTTTCTTATTCCGGGTCTCATTGGTGCTTCTCTCCTTGGTGATCGAATCCTCTTGGTGTATGGTTCTGACTTTTCAGAGGGGTACCCTGCACTCGTCCTACTTATTGGCTCACTTCTCATTTATGGATATTTCAAGCAGCTACTTAACACATTGATGGCTATTGATCGTCCAGACCTGGCGTATTGGTGTAATATTTCATTTGTAGGGAGTAATACGGTCCTCAATGTAGTTCTAGTCTGGCAATTTGGGTGGTTAGGTGCTGCTGCCGGTAGTCTTATTGCATCGGCGGCAGCATTTGTCATCTCATACCACTATCTTAGTTCACTAGTTTCCTTTACAATTCCAATACGTGAAATATTTGAACAAATGATAGCCGCTACTGTAATGGGTGTCGTTGTTCTGATTTCTTTACCGGTTGAGAAGTTCCTTCCTCCGATTCTACCTTCACTAGTTGCTACTCTCTGTTTCATTGGCCTCGGTGGAATTATCTACTTCAGTTGCCTCATCGGAATCTCTCCACGCTTTCGAGGTATTCTCAGAAATAATGTATCCTTCATTGGATGATACATTCCAGGGCACCTAGTTAAGAGATGAACAGGTTGAAGAGCTAGCTTCCTATGCTGCTCGAAGACCTGCTCAACGAGAGTTTGGACACAGCGCTACGCTTGAATGTTAGCAGTGGGAGAGGACGGTGAGCCCGTCAGGGCGTTCGCCGTCCGACTCTGTGCTGCCGGGCCGGTCTTTCACTTAGAAAGACAGAAGCGATTCTTCGGTTACTTGGCATAGAACGCTCGTTTCAAGCAGTCTTTCAGTGGCTACATCGGCTGGCTGATAGTGTGTCAGACCCGTCGAAGAGGCAGCCGAGGCGGGTCGCACTCGACGAGACCGCTGTCAAAATCAATGGCGAGTGGTCTTGGTTGTACGCTGCAATAAATCTCGACACGAAAGTGATCCTTGGCGTCGCACTGTTCAAGCGCCATAGAACTAATCCGGAGGCTGCATTTCTCTACGGGGTCTATGAGAAACACGACTGTTCAGAGACGGCGCTTCCGGCTGATGCTTTCGGATACTAGACTGCCTTTTCTCGATTAAGGTTGAACAGCTGGGTCGACTACACAGACCGAAACCTGATTGAAAAGTGGTTTCAGATGTTCAAAATGTGAGTTTACCGTTTCCACAACTCATGGGTGAACAGTCAGCTGAGTGTTCGCCGATGACTTGCAGTATCTGTTCATTACTATAACTTTCAGCGACCGCATCAATCGCTCAACAGACGGCCGCCAGCTCAGGAGGTTGACTAGACAGTGCCGTAAAAATAACCTTGTCAATTCAATATGATGATAAACTACCACACACAAAAGATATTTGTGTCGGCACAGGTCTCGAAGAATCATGCAAGCAGTCATACTCGCCGCCGGAAAAGGAACTCGCCTAAGACCTCTTACTGAAGACAAACCTAAGGGAATGGTAGAGGTTGCAGGCAAACCGATTTTAACACATTGCTTCGAGCAGCTAGCTGCCCTCGATGCTGAAGAGTTCGTCGTCGTTGTCGGGTATCGAAAGCAGGATATTATCAGCCACTACGGAGATGATTTCGATGGGATTCCAATTACCTACCGTCATCAACGTGAACAAAACGGTCTCGCGCATGCGTTGTTGACCGTAGAGAATGATGTTGACGGAGACTTCATGCTAATGCTAGGTGATAACATATTCAATGCAAATCTTTCTGATGTCGTTAATCGTCAACGAGAAGATCGAGCAGATGCAGCATTCCTAGTAGAAGAAGTTCCTTGGGAAGATGCATCTCGATTTGGTGTCTGCGAAACAAACAAATATGGTGAGATTACAGATGTTGTGGAGAAGCCAGAAGAGCCTAATTCAAACTTAGTAATGACTGGTTTCTATACTTTCTCTCCAGCGATATTCCACGCCTGTCATCTCGTCCAGCCATCAAACCGTGGAGAATACGAGATAAGCGAGGCTATCGATTTACTCATTCGGTCTGGCCGTACAATTGATGCTATCCGACTTGAAGGATGGCGGATTGATGTCGGTTATCCGGAAGACCGTGACGAAGCCGAACGCCGAATCCTCGAGGCCAAAGAGAGCGAAAGTACAGAGAAACAAGACTGAACTAGCCCTTCGTCCATGCAGGTGACCTAGTTCTTTTTTGAACTGGTTTCGTAGCACTGAATACGAAGCATTTTTGCAGCCAACTTCTCCTTATGTTTGGCAATGGATTACGGCGACACCTGCGTTCTCGTCCCAACTTACAACGAGGCGAAGACTATCGACGATGTCATCTCAGATTACCGAGATGAGGGATTCGCCAACGTCCTCGTCATCGACGGCGGCTCCACAGATGGGACACGGGAACTCGCCGAAGACGCCGGTGCTCATGTCGTCGTCCAGTCGGGGTCCGGAAAAGGCCAGGCTGTCAGAGAAGCCGTTGAAGACCACATCCAAGCGCCGTACGTCCTGATGCTCGACGGCGACGGGACCTACGAAGCGACAGACGCCACCAAGATGCTCGACCCGCTCACCGAGGGGTACGACCACGTCATCGGCGACCGATTCGCCGATATGCGGCCGGGCGCGATGACGCGGCTCAACAGAGTCGGAAACCGCATCATCAACCGGGCGTTCGCGTTTATTCACGGTCAGGACTTTCGTGATATCCTCAGCGGCTACCGGGCGTTCACCCGCGAGTCGTTTCTCGCCATGACGCTCACTTCCGACGGCTTCGGCATCGAGACGGAGATGGCCGTCGAGTGCGCGAAGCGTGGTATCAAGACGACGGTCGTGCCAACGACCTACTACCCGCGGCCCGACGGCTCGGATACGAATCTCGACCCGATCCGCGACGGTGGTATTATCTTCCTGGAACTGTATCGCCGCGCCAAGACCAACAACCCGCTTTTCTACTTCGGTAGCGTCGGGTTCGCGTCGACCGCGACCGGGCTCGGGCTCGCCCTGTACGTCGCCTACGAGTGGGTCGTTCGCTCGATTTCCCACGAGGTCATCGCCGTCGTCTCCATGGCAGGTATTCTCTTCGGGGTACAACTGCTGATGTTTGGCGTGCTGTCGGATCTCATCCTCTCGCTACACCGCGAGCAGATGAAACGAATCGAAGAACTGGAGTGAGTCGGTTCGAACCGGGCCGTCGGGACTGGAGGGCGCCAACCGAGACCGCCTTCAGAACGGGACGAGCGAACGAAGCCGACCCATCAGGCTCTTCGACGCCTTCGCGCGGAACTCCTCGAACACCGGGTGAAGCGTCTCCAAGAGGTCCCGGCGGGAGTCGAATCGGTCTTTCGGCGCGGCGGCGAGGGCGTCGCTTATCGCGACCGTATTGCCCGCGGCGTCAATCGGCACGGAAACGTCGCCAAGCGCCCGTGTGATCTCGGTCGCGTCTGCCGGGTAGTCGATGTCTGCGGTGTCGACATCATCGGCGAGCGCGGCGATACCGAATTCGATTGAGTCCGGCTCCGACGTATCGTTTTGCGGCGGTCTCGCGGCCATCGAACGTGTATAGTACGTCCCGCATGGAAAAACCCCCGACCTCCGGCGAAATGCCAGTGAACGCCGGGAAACCGCGCCGGACGGTCCCGGTTGCCACCGTTGGGGTTAACCTCGCCCGGTGCCACGGTCGACCCATGACCGAGTACACGACGGTCTCGATTCCGAAGGAGTTGGCCGCTCGCGTCGACGACACCATCGAAGGAACCACCTTCTCGAGCACGAGCGATCTCGTCCGGTTCCTCCTGCGCAGCATCGTCATCCAGCACGAGCGCTCCGGGGGCGATCTCTCGGAGGCGGAGTTCCAAGAAATCGCGGAGCAACTGACCGACCTCGGCTACCTGCGGTAGTCGACCGAGGCGAGCGGCCGCCGCGCGCGGGCCGGCAGCGCCGAGCAGCGGAACGCGGTCGGCTCAGTCGAGTTCTTCCTGCGGTGGCTCGGCGTCGAGGACGGCGAGTTCTAACTTCCGACCGGCGCGGTCGAACGCGGCGAGCGTCCGCCGCTCCCACGGGGGGACCGCGAGGAGCACCACGGCCGCGAGGTCGTCGCGCTCCGTGAGTTCGAACGGCCCCTGCGGGTGCGTGAGAAAGCGGGCGCGGCCGCGCCCGGCGGGCGTTCCGAGGTCCATCCCGAAGACGGCGCTCACGGACTGTCCGGCCTCGGCCATGTAGAAGTGTGTGAGCACGGGCGTCTCCGGGTCGAGGCCGAGGTCCGCATCGAACTCGCCCGCGGGTGTCGGAGCGAGCACGAGGTTCACCGACGACGGCTCGGCGTCTTCGGCCATATCGAGCAGCAGGTCGACGAGTCCGCGCGTGACGTGAACCCGTCGGCGCTCGGTTTCGGCGGTCTCGCTCGGTCGGGGTTCGGCGGTCTCGCTCTCGGTCGTGCGCTCGGGTGTCGTCTCCGCGTCCAGGGGATTCTCGTCGTCGTCGGCGGTCGTCTCGTTGGGCATCAGTTCGAGAGCATCGAGGAGAACGCCCGGACGTAGGCGCTCGGGAGGTTTCGGCGGGCGTTCCCGAGGGCGGTCCGGAGTTCGTCGCCCGCGTCCACTGGCACGCCCGCGCCGTGGCCGACGAGCAGTCGGTCGGGGTCGTACCGGGAGAGCACGCGCCGCGGCGGGAACGGCCGGACCATCGGGTGGACGCCGAGGTGCTCGCCGCGGGCGCAGAAGTAGTCGACGGTACCGACCGACTCGGGGACGACGAGCAGGTCGTACGCGTCGTGATAGAAGCCGACTTCCTGCCACGGCGGGACGGCGCGGTCGATGATGCGAAACGCCTCGAAGCCGGAATCAGCGAGGTCGGCGCCGAAGCGCTCGACGGGCGCGTCGAGGTCGTCGGCGACATCGGTCATCCACGAGGCGACGTAGACGGGAACCTCGTGGCGGTTAGCGATGGCGGCCGCGTCGCGTTTGTGCCGGTCGAGTCCGACGACGACGCCGGCCGCGTCGCCGAACTCGGCGAACAGGTCGTCGACGCCGGGGGCATCGACGGGGTCGAACACCCACACGTCGCCGTCGGCTTCGACGGCGTGGCTGGCGCGCTGCATGGTCTCGTCGGGGTGTGCGAGCCAGCCGACGCCGTGGTCCCATCGGTCGATTTCGCGGAGGTCGGACGTGCCCTGACCTTTCATCGGCATGCCAGTATGCTGGGGCGCGCGGCGCATAAGGACTCTCCCCGCGGCCGATGCGCCCGGTTCTCGCGCTGCTCGTCGCCGGTCGCCGGTCGCCGGTCACCGGTCGTCGGTTGCTGGCCGGCCGCGACGACCGCAACACGGGCCGCCCGGTCAGAGGTTGTCGGTGTTGATATCGACGCCGGGCGGGGAGACGACGAGGAACTTCCGGAAGTGCATCAACTGGCCGTCCATATCCTTGATATCGCGTGCGAACCCCGATGCGAGCTTGTTGAGATCGCCTTCGATGGCGAGAAAGAGGACGTTGCCGCGGGCGACGGACTGGACCCACTCTTCGGGCGGGGTCGACCCGTCGAGGACGCCGAGGACGACGTCGCCCTCGGCGTCGTCCTCGTCGAGATGTTCTTCGGCCGTCTGCAAGTTGAGATTGAAATCGCCCATACCCGCCCGGTTGTCGAGCGACGAGAAAAGGGTTCGGTCGGGGTATGCGTTCGCCTCCGGGTGCGCAAAGCGAGCATTGTTATCACGTTTCACACGACAGTCGCGTTTCGATCCACGTTTGTCCAGTCGTCGGTGCGCGCACCGGGTGCTAAATTTTGTTTCTAAATTCTATTCGGTTGTATTATCGCTCCGGAGCTATCGAACGGTAAGCGCACATATCATGTCAACATATGTCATGAAATCATATAAGGTCGTTTAGGTACTGCGATTATCCCCGAGAGAGGTTGTCACGTAACACCCGCTGAACGTTCGTGATACTGTCGGGGAGAAACTTTTAAATAGGAGTTCGGGTACGTGACTGACACGATGTCTCACAAAGACACGGAGGATTCGTCGGGTTCCCCGGCGGGTCGAGTTCTTCCAGGGCACATTAGCCCAACAATCTGAAATCGAAGACGTACGAATCTTCGACACGACACTCCGCGACGGCGAACAGTCACCGCGAACCTCGTTCAGTTACGAGGAAAAGCGCGACATCGCCGAAACCCTCGACGACATGGGTACCCACGTCATCGAGGCCGGGTTCCCGGTGAACTCGGAGGCGGAGTTCGAAGCAGTCGCAGATATCGCTGCTTCGACGGACGCGACGACGTGCGGGTTGGCCCGCGTCGTCGACAAGGATATCGAAGCCGCGCTGGATTCCGGCGTGGACATGGTGCACACGTTCGTGAGCACCAGCGACGTCCAGTTGGCCGACTCGATGCACGCTTCCCGCGAGGAAGCCGTCGAGCGGGCCGTCCGCAGTGTCGAACACGTCCGCGACGCGGGCGTTGAAGTAATGTTCTCGCCGATGGACGCCACCCGGACGGACGAGGACTTCCTCATCGAAGTCGTCGAAGCCGTCTCCGAGGCGGGCGTCGATTGGATCAACCTGCCGGACACCTGCGGCGTGGCGACGCCGACTCGCTTCGCCCGCATGGTGGCGACGGTCAGAGAACACACCGACGCGAGAATCGACGTGCACGCGCACGACGATTTCGGTCTGGCGTCGGCGAACGCGATGGCCGGCTTCGAGGCCGGCGCGGCACAGGCGCAGGTGTCGGTCAACGGCATCGGTGAGCGCGCCGGCAACGCCGCCTACGAGGAGGTCGTCATGGCCGCCGAATCCCTCTACGGCGTCGACACCGGCATCGACACGACGAAGATAACCGAGCTGGCTCGCGTCGTCGAGGCGGCGTCCGACATCCCGGTCCCGGCGAACAAGCCGGTCGTCGGCCGCAACGCCTTCTCCCACGAGAGCGGCATCCACGCCGCCGGCGTCATCGAGAACGCCGACACCTTCGAACCGGGCGTCATGACCCCGGAGATGGTCGGCGCAACCCGCGAGTTCGTACTCGGCAAGCACACGGGGACGCACTCGGTGCGTAAACGCCTCGCAGATATCGGGTTCGACCCCTCGGACGCCGAGGTCCGGGAGGTCACCCGCCGCGTCAAAGACCACGGCGCGGAGAAAGAACGCGTCGACGACGCGACGCTCGAGGTGTTCGCCCGCGACGTGGGTATCACCCACGAGGACGACACGGAGGAGGAGGTCCGCGCCTGATGGCGCCGGGCTGTGGCCCTACGGGGCGACCGCCCTGCACGCGTTCGACCTCCCGACCGGCGTGCAATCGTTGCCCGCCGCGAAAGCATTATTACCGACGGGACGGACGTGTGTTATACGATGACCTCGCACGACGAACACGCGGTTCGCGCGACCCCGGACGCCGGGGCCAGCGCCGCCGCCGTCGCTGCGATTCGGTCGCTCATTATTGTAGGGGCATAGCCCCCTACCACACCATCTCTCCGTCCCGCGTATTCGCACCGTTTTCAGACACGTCCGCAGTCCCCACAATGGCGCACCAGCACCACACGCAGTCACCAGACAGCCCGTATCGACGACCGACCACACACCACGGAGCCCACACATGAGCGAACGAACCGCAGCCACGACCGACCCCGACGCGACCGACCCCGACGCGACCGACGCCGACGACGACGCGGCCCAGACGCCGACCGAAGTCACCTCGGGTTCGACGGCCGTCGTCCGCGCCCTCGAAAACGCCGGCGTCGAAACCGCCTTCGGCGTGCAGGGCGGGGCGATAATGCCCATCTACGACGCGCTGTACCACTCCGACATCCGTCACGTCACGATGGCCCACGAGCAGGGCGCGGCGCACGCGGCCGACGCGTACGGCGTCGTCCGCGGCAACCCCGGCGTCTGTCTCGCCACGTCCGGGCCGGGCGCGACGAACCTCGTGACCGGCATCGCCGACGCGAACATGGACTCCGACGCGGTGCTCGCGCTCACGGGACAGGTCCCGTCCGACATGGTCGGTTCCGACGCGTTCCAAGAGACCGACACCACGGGCGTCACCGCGCCCATCACGAAGCACAACTACTTCGCCTCGTCGCCCGACACCGTCGGCGACACCGTCGGCGAAGCGTTCGCGCTCGCCGCCGAGGGGCGCCCCGGCCCGACGCTCGTCGACCTCCCAAAGGACGTCTCGCTCAACGAGACCGACACCGAGCCGGGGCCGGCACAGCCCCCCGAGACGTGTCGCGCCCGCACCGACCCGGCCGACTCGCAGGTCGAGGCCGCCGCGCGCGCAATCGAGCGCGCGGAGAAGCCTCTTCTCTTGTTCGGCGGCGGCGTCGTCAAGGCCGACGCGACCGAGGTGGCCCGGCAGTTCGCGACCGAGCACCGGATTCCGGTCGTCACCACGATGCCCGGAATCGGCGCGATGCCGGAGGACCACGAACTCTGCCTCTCGTGGGCGGGGATGCACGGCACCGGCTACGCCAACATGGCCATCACGCACACCGACTGCCTCATCGCGGTCGGCACGCGGTTCGACGACCGCCTGACCGGCGGCATCGACACGTTCGCACCCGAGGCCGAAGTCGTCCACATCGACATCGACCCGGCGGAAATCTCGAAGAACGTCCACGCGGACTACCCGGTCGTCGGCGACGCCGGCCGCGCCATCGAGCGCGTCGACGCCGAACTGGACGAGGGCCCCGACGCGCGCGAGTGGGTCGACCAGTGTCTCGCGTGGAAAGACGAGTACCCGATGGACTACGCGGCCCCGGACAACGAGCCGCTGAAGCCGCAGTTCGTCGTCGAGGCGCTCGACGAGGCCACGCCCGACGAGACCATCGTCACGAGCGGCGTCGGTCAACACCAGATGTGGGCCGCCCAGTACTGGACGTTCACCGAGCCACGGCGGTGGGTTTCGTCCCACGGCCTCGGCACGATGGGCTACGGCCTGCCCGCCGCAATCGGCGCGCGGGTCGCGGCCGACGACGACGAGACGGTCGTCTGCGTCGACGGCGACGCGTCGTTCCTGATGACGATTCAGGAGCTGTCGGTCGCCGTCCGCGAGAACCTCGACATCACGGTTGCCATCCTGAACAACGAGTACATCGGGATGGTCCGCCAGTGGCAGGACGCCTTCTTCGAGGGCCGACGCATGGCCGCCGGCTACGACTGGTGTCCCCAGTTCGACAAGCTCGCCGAGGCGTTCGGCGCGCGCGGCTGGACCGTCGACTCCTACGAGGAGGTTCCCGACGTCATCGAGGAAGCGCTCGCGTACGACGGCCCCTCGGTCATCGACTTCCACGTCGACCCGGCGGAGAACGTCTATCCGATGGTCTCCTCGGGCGGCGCGAACGGCAAATTCGCACTCTCGGAGGACCAGTTATGAGCGACAATCGGACAGGACTGCAAGGCCCCGCGCCCGACGAGCGGCCGCACCCCGACGGCCGCCGCAACGCGCAGGGCATCCGCATCGACCCCGAAGCGGAATCGGAACACGAACCGCGGCGCGCGGTCTTTTCGGCCATCGTCGAGGACGAACCCGGCGTGCTCTCGCGCGTCGCCGGCCTCGCCGCTCGCCGTCAGTTCAACATCGAGAGCCTCACCGTGGGCCCGACGACCGTCGATGGTCACTCCCGTATCACGATGGTCGTCGAGGAGCCCGAACCGGGCATCGACCAGATCGAAAAACAGCTCGCGAAGCTCAAGCCCGTCATCTCCGTCGGCGAGCTGGACGACGACGCCGTTCGTACGGAACTCGTCCTCCTGAAGGTCCGCGGCGAGGACCCCGACAAGGTCCACGCAGTCACGGAGATGTACGACGGCCGCACCCTCGACGCCGGCTCCGAGACCATCACGGTCCAGCTCACCGGCGACGAGCGCAAGATAGACGACGCCGTGGACGCGTTCCGGCGGTTCGGCATCATCGAAATCGCCCGGACCGGCCAGACCGCGCTCGCCCACGGCTCGAAGAAGACCGTCCCCGGAGAGGAACCCGGAACCTCCGGCGAACCCACCAAACCCAACACCAACACGCAATGACAGAACTCACCACCGAAGTGTACTACGACGACGACGCCGACCGCTCCCAAATCGACGACAAGACCGTAGCCGTCATCGGCTACGGCAGTCAGGGCCACGCCCACGCGCAGAACCTCGCGGACAGCGGGGTCGACGTGGTCGTCGGTCTGCGCGCGAACTCCTCGTCCCGAAGCGCCGCGGAAGCCGACGGCCTCCGCGTCGAAGAGCCCGCCGCGGCGGCCGCCGAGGGAGACATCGTCTCCGTGCTCGTCCCCGACACCGTCCAGCCGGCGGTGTTCGAGGAGATTCGAGACTCGCTGGACGCCGGCGACACGCTCCAGTTCGCCCACGGCTTCAACATCCACTACAACCAGATTCGACCCCCGGAAGACGTCGACGTGACGATGGTCGCGCCGAAGTCGCCGGGCCACCTCGTCCGCCGCAACTACGAGTCCAACGAGGGGACGCCGGGTCTCATCGCGGTCTACCAGGACGTGACGGGCGACGCCAAGGAGGAGGCGCTGGCCTACGCGCACGGCCTCGGCTGCACCCGCGCGGGCGTCATCGAGACGACGTTCCAGGAGGAGACCGAGACCGACCTGTTCGGCGAGCAGGCCGTCCTCTGCGGCGGCGTCACCTCGCTCGTCAAGCAGGGCTACGAGACGCTCGTCGACGCGGGCTACTCCCCCGAGATGGCCTACTTCGAGTGCCTGAACGAACTGAAGCTCATCGTCGACCTGATGTACGAAGGCGGGCTCGGAGAGATGTGGCACTCCGTCTCCGACACCGCCGAGTTCGGCGGGCTGACCCGCGGTGACCGCGTCGTCGACGAGCACGCCCGCGAGAACATGGAGGAGATTCTGGAGGAGGTCCAGGACGGCACCTTCGCCCGCGAGTGGATTCTGGAGAACCAGGCGGGCCGGCCGTCGTACTCCCAGCTCAAGGACGCCGAAGAGAACCACCACATCGAACAGGTCGGCGCGCCGCTGCGCGACCTGTTCGCGTGGGCCGACGACGAAGAGGAAGACGCAGACGCGGAGAAAGCCGAAGCACCGGCGGACGACTGAACACGACACCAATGACACGCGACGACACGACAGACTCAATGCGAGATATCAGCCACACGAACCCCTATACGGGCGAGACGTTCACCACGGTCTACGAGCGCGGCCCGGCCGTCACCGACGGCGGTCGGAGCGACGCGACGCCCGCGACGACGGACGCGACCGAGACGGAGACGATGGGCGACGTGGACCACACGCCCCGCAACGGCGAGGGCGCGAACCAAGTCTGGGAACGCGGCCGCGACGACCGCGTCGTACCGGGTGACGGACATGAGTGAGGGAACGCTGTACGACAAGGTCTGGGAGGAACACACGGTTTCGGAGCTTCCGACCGGCCAGACGCAGCTGTTCTGCGGCCTGCACCTTATCCACGAGGTGACGAGCCCGCAGGCGTTCGGCATGTTGCAGGAGCGCGACCTCGAAGTCGCCTACCCGAACCGGACGCACGCGACGGTCGACCACATCGTCCCCACGTCGGACCAGTCGCGGCCGTTCCGCGACGACGCCGCCGAGGAGATGATGGCCGAACTCGAACAGAACGTCCGCGAGGCGGGCATCAACTTCTCGGACCCCACGTCGGGCGAGCAGGGTATCGTCCACGTCATCGGGCCCGAGAAGGGACTCACCCAGCCCGGCATGACCATCGTCTGCGGCGACAGCCACACCTCGACCCACGGCGCGTTCGGCGCGCTCGCGTTCGGTATCGGGACGAGCCAGATTCGCGACGTGCTGGCGACCCAGACGGTCGCGATGGAGAAAAAGAAGGTGCGGAAGATCGAGGTCACGGGCGAACTCGGCCCCGGCGTCGAGGCCAAGGACGTCATCCTCGAAATCATCCGTCGCCTCGGCACCGAAGGCGGCGTCGGCTACGTCTACGAGTACGCCGGCGAGGCCATCGAAAACCTCGACATGGAGGGTCGGATGAGCATCTGTAACATGTCCATCGAGGGCGGCGCTCGCGCGGGCTACGTCAACCCCGACGAGACCACCTACGACTGGCTGAAGGAGACCGAGTACTTCCAGGAGAACCCCGAGCGCTTCGACGAACTCAAGCCGTACTGGGAGTCCATCCGCTCCGACGAGGACGCCGAGTACGACGACATCGTCACCATCGACGGCTCCGAACTCGAACCCGTCGTCACGTGGGGGACCACGCCCGGACAGGGCGTCGGCATCACCCAGCCCATTCCGGCCCCCGAAGACCTGCCCGAAGAGAAGCAGGACACCGCCCGGATGGCGCAGGAACACATGGGCGTCACGCCCGGCGAGACGATGGAGGGCTACGAAATCGACGTGGCGTTCCTCGGTTCGTGTACGAACGCTCGCCTGCCCGACCTCCGCCGCGCGGCGGGGGTCGTGAAGGGTCGACAGGTCGCGGACAGCGTCCGCGCGATGGTCGTCCCCGGCAGTCAGCGCGTCAAGGCCGCCGCGGAGGCGGAGGGCCTCGACGAGGTGTTCAAAGAAGCCGGCTTCGAGTGGCGCGAGGCGGGCTGTTCGATGTGTCTCGGCATGAACGAGGACCAACTGGAGGGCGACGAGGCCTCCGCGTCCTCGTCGAACCGCAACTTCATCGGTCGGCAGGGGTCGAAAGACGGCCGCACCGTCCTGATGAACCCGCGTATGGTCGCCGCCGCGGCCATTACCGGGCACGTGACTGACGTGCGCGAACTGAAGGAGGTGACCACGGTATGACCGACGAAATCCCCGAAATCGACTCCGCGTCCGGCTCCGGCGTTCCCATCCGCGGCAACGACATCGACACGGACCAGATAATCCCGGCGCGGTTCATGAAGGTCGTCACGTTCGACGGCCTCGGCGAGTTCGCGTTCTTCGACCAGCGCTACGACGAGAACGACGAACCCAAAGAGCACCCGATGAACGAGCCGCAGTTCCAGGACGCCGCCATCATGGTCGTCAACGCCAACTTCGGCTGTGGCTCCTCTCGGGAGCACGCCCCGCAGGCGCTCATGCGCTGGGGCATCGACGCCATCATCGGCGAGTCGTTCGCCGAGATTTTCGCGGGCAACTGCCTCGCGCTCGGTATCCCGACGGTCACCGCGGACCACGACACCGTCACCGAACTGCAGGACTGGGTCGACGAGAACCCGGACGCAGACATCGACGTGGACGTGGAAAACGAGACGGTCACTTACGGTGACACCACCGTGGACGTGACCGTCGACGACGCACAACGGAAGGCGCTCACCGAGGGCGTCTGGGACACGACGGCGCTCATGAAGTCGAACGCCGACGCGGTCGCCGAGAAAGCCGCCGCCCTGCCCTACGTCGATGACTGAGGAAATCGTCGTCATCCCCGGCGACGGCATCGGCGCGGAGGTCATTCCCGCGGCGGTTGACGTGCTGAAGGCCGTCGGCGACTTCGAGTTCGTCGAGGCCGACGCGGGCGACCACGTGAAAGAAGCCACGGGCGAGGCGCTCCCGCAGGAGACCTACGACCTCGCCGCCGAGGCCGACGCGACGCTGTTCGGTGCGGCCGGCGAGACCGCGGCGGACGTCATCCTCCCGCTTCGGACCGCGGTGGACTCCTTCGTCAACGTCCGCCCGGCGAAGGCGTACCCCGGCGTCGACGCGCTCCGCCCGGAGACGGACCTCGTGTTCCTCCGGGAGAACACCGAAGGCGTCTACTCGGGCCACGAGGACCGCCTCTCCGAGGACCTCTCGACGCTCACGCGCGTCGTCACCACCTCGGCGTCCGAGCGACTCGCCGAGTACGCCTGCGACTACGTCGGCGGCGAGGGCGGCAGCTTCCAGGTCGCCCACAAGGCGAACGTGATGCGCGAGACGGACGGTCGCTTCCGCGACGCCGTCGTCGCCATCGCCGACGAGCGCGGCGTCGAGACCGAGGAAGTCCTGATGGACGCCTTCGCGACGCGCGTCTGTCTGGACCCCGCGCAGTTCGACACCATCGTCTGTCCGAACCTCGCGGGCGACGTGCTGTCGGACCTCGCCGCCGGCCTCGTCGGCGGCCTCGGACTGCTCCCCTCGGCGAACATCGGCCCGGACGCCGCGCTGTTCGAACCGGTCCACGGCTCCGCGCCCGACATCGCCGGCGAGGGAATCGCCAACCCGGCCGCGACGATTCTGTCCGCGGCGATGCTGCTCGATTACCTCGACTACGAGGCCGAAGCCGACCGCGTCCGGTCGGCCGTCGAAGGCGTCCTCGCCGACGGGCCGCGCACGCCCGACCTCGGCGGCGACGCCTCCACGGAGGACGTGACCGCCGCGATTCTCGACCGACTCTGAGCGTCGGGACGAACCGAACCGGCGATTCGACGCTCGTTTCGAACGCGCTCGTTTTCGTTTCTGATCGTTTTCTCACCGACGAACACCCCGTTTTCGTTCCTGTGTGGGATTCGCCTGTTTCGAGCAGATACGGTCGGAATCCAACATAAACAATTAACACTGCTCCCCGACCTACCTTCCTCGTAACGAGGAATCGCCACCGATGTTACCAGCAGAGCGCAAACGCCGCATCGTCGAACTCGTCTCCGACTCGGACGGTCGGTCAGTCGAGTCGCTGTCAGACCATCTCGGCTACTCGAAGGCGACGATACGTCGTGACCTGCGCGAACTCGAAGACCGTGGGCTCATTGAGCGGTCGCACGGCGGGGCCGTCCCCGTGACCTCCGTCGGACGCGAGCAGACCTACGGGCAGAAGGAAGTACAGAATCTCGAAGGCAAACGCGCAATCGCGGACCGCGCGGTCGAGGAACTGGCCGAGGGGCAGGTCGTGTTCTTCGACGCCGGGACGACCACGATGGAGGTGGCCCGCAAGGTCCCCAAGGACGGGACGATACTCGGCGTCACCAACTCGCCGCGGCTCGCCATCGAACTGAACGAGGAGGACAACGAGGTCAAACTCACGGGCGGGACGCTCCGCCGGCGGACGAAGGCGCTCGTGGGACCGACCGCAGAATCGTTCATGGAGCGGACGAACTTCGACCTGCTGTTCCTCGGCACGAACGCCTTAGACGTGGACTCCGGCCTCACGACCCCGAACGAAGACGAGGCGCGGATGAAGGAGCTGATGGTCGAGAAGGCCGCGAAGGTCGTCCTCGTCGCGGACCTCTCGAAGCTCGGTCGACGGAGCTTCGTCCAGTTCGCATCGCTCGAAGAGATTGACCTGTTTATCACCGACGGGACGCTCGACGCCGACTCGCGCGAGGAGATAGAGAGCGCGGGCGTCACCGTCGTCGACGGAGTTGCACGATGATTCTCACAGTCACCCCGAACCCAGCAGTCGACCACACGATTCACTTCGATGAACCGCTTCAGACCGGCGTCGTCCACCGGACCGACGACGCGGTGTTCACCGCCGGCGGCAAGGGTATCAACGTCGCCAAGTACGCCTCGGCGCTCGACGCCGACGTGACCGCCTCGGGCTTTCTCGGCGGCCACTTCGGGAAGTTCGTCCGCGACCGACTCGACGCCGACGGCATCGCCTCGGACTTCGTCACCATCGACGCGGACACCCGCCTGAACACGACCGTCCTCGCGGACGACGGCGAGTACAAACTCAATCACAACGGCCCGCAGATTCGTGCAGCCGACGTGGACGAACTCGTCGAAACCGCACAGGCGAACGAGCCCGACACGCTCCTCGTCGGCGGCAGTCTCCCGCCGGGGATGTCGCTTTCCGACGTGGACAGGCTCGCCCGCGCGGGCGACTGGAAAATCGCGGTGGACATGGGCGGCGAGTATCTCGCCGAACTGGACGCCGACTACTACGTCTGCAAACCCAATCGCTCTGAGCTCGCGGCGGCGACGGGCCGGACCGTCGAAACCGAAGCCGACGCCGTCGAGGCCGCCGAGGAGCTTCGCGCGCGCGGATTCGAGTACGTGTTGGCGTCGCTCGGCGCGGACGGCGCGCTCCTCGTCACCGACGACGAGGTGCTCTCTGCGCCCGCGCTCGACGTGGAGGTCGTGGATACGGTCGGCGCGGGCGACGCCGTCATGTCCGGGTTCCTCGCCGCGCGCGAACACGGCTTGTCGGACGCCGACGCCCTCCGGATGGGCGTTCTGACGGCCGCGCGCGTCGTCGGCGTCGCCGGGACCCGCGTCCCGGACCTCGAAGACGTGCTGACGAACGAAACGCGCGTCGAGGTGACGACCGTTCGGACCCGGTGACTCTCGGATGAACGTTTGTTAACGAACGAAACACGCAGTAACGTTCATATTCGAAAGGGTTTTTGAGCACATTTGCGTACGTTCTTTCGTAGGGGTGGCAACACTATGGCAAACGACGCAGAAGACGCAGTTCGGTCCTACCTCACTTCGGTGAAGGAGGACCTGATGACCGGGGTATCGTTCATGATTCCGTTCGTGACCATCGGCGGAATCTTCCTTGCGCTGGGCTACGCGGTAGCCTCGCTTTCGAACAACGTACAAGACGTGTTCAACAGCACGGGGACCGCCGGCTGGTTCCTCGCGCAGATCGGGAGCGCCGGGCTGACGCTCATGGTTCCGGTTCTCGGCGCGTACATCGCGTACGCAATCGCCGACCGACCGGGCCTCGCACCGGGCTTCATCCTGTCGTACATCATCCAGCAGGGCAACGTCCTGCAAGCGGCCGGTGACGTCATCGGTCTCCAGGGCGGCTCCGCCGGCGCGGGCTACCTCGGCGCTATCGTCGCCGGCTTCCTCGCCGGTGTCGTCGCGCGCTGGTTCAAGCAGCGCGACGTGCCCGAGTTCATCGCACCGATGATGCCCGTGCTTCTCATTCCGGTGGCGACGACGGCGGTGCTCACGCCCGTCATGTTGTTCGTGCTGGGCGTTCCGATTTCCATCGCCAACGCGGGGCTCACCGAGTTCCTGAGCAATATGCAGGGCGGCGGACAGGCGATTCTCCTCGGGGGCATCCTCGGGGCGATGATGGCGGCCGACATGGGCGGCCCCGTCAACAAGGTCGCCTACGTGTTCTCCGTCGGCCTCATCTCCGAGGGCGTCACCGCGCCGATGGCCGCGGTCATGATTGCGGGGATGGTCCCGCCCATCGGCCTCGCGCTGTCGAACTTCATCGCGCCGCAGAAGTACGCGGCCGAGATGTACGAGAACGCCAAGAGCGGCGTGCTCCTCGGCTTCTCGTTCATTACTGAGGGCGCGATTCCGTACGCGGCCGCCGACCCGGCCCGCGTCATTCCCAGCGTCGTCGCGGGCAGCGCCGTCGCCGGCGCGGCCTCGATGGCGCTCGGCGTGAACATGCCGGCTCCGCACGGCGGCATCTTCGTGGTTCCGCTGTCGAACCAGCCGTTCATGTTCATCGCGTGCATCCTGCTGGGCTCCATCGTGACCGCCGTCATCGCGACGGCCATCAAGCCGAACTTCGACGCCAAGATGGCGGCCCAGAGCTCCGACGACTGACCACACCGAACTAATCTTTCCAGACTCGAACGAAGTACAATACAATGGACGTCACTGACATCAGCACCATCACACCGCTCGAACTGATATCGCTCGAAGAGCCGCCGGCGACGAAGGAGGGGGCCATCGAGTTCCTCCTCGACCTCGCGGTCGACGCCGGTCGCGTCGACGACCGCGACGCCGCGCTCGACGCCCTCCTCGAACGCGAGGAGGATGCGACGACCGGCGTCGGCTTCGGCATCGGCATCCCGCACGCGAAGACCGACGCCGTCTCGAAGCCGACGGTCGCCTTCGCGCGCTCGACCGAGGGCATCGACTTCGACGCCATGGACGACAAGCCGGCGAAGCTCCTCTTTATGATTCTCGTCCCCGCGGCGGGCGGCGAGGACCACCTACAGATTCTGAGCGCCCTCTCGCGGTCGCTCATGCACGAGGACGTGCGCGAGAAGCTCCTCGAAGCCGAGAGCAAACAGACCGTTCAGGACGTGCTCGCCGAGGTGGTCGAGTGATGGAGCGGACCGTCACGGTCGTCCCCGAAGACGGGCTGCACGCCCGCCCGGCCTCGCTGTTCGTCGAGACCGCGAACGAGTTCGACGCCGACGTGCAGCTCGGCCGCGCCGACGAGGACGACCTCGTTCCGGCCGCCAGCATGCTGGCCGTCACCGGTCTCGGCGTCGGCCACGACGAGTCCGTTCGCCTCGTCGCCGAGGGCGACGACGCGGAAGCGGCACTTGACGCCCTAGAGGATATCCTTTCGACGCCCGAAGCCAAACAGTAAGCTATGACCGAACGAACCCTCTCCGGCATCGGCGTGACACCGCTTTCGGGCGTCGGCACCGTCGTCTGGTACCGCCCGGACGCGGACCTCCCCGAGCCGCCGGCCCCGGCAGACGTGAACGCGGAGGCCGAACTGGCGCGCTTCGAGGACGCCCGCGCGGCCGCCGAAGACGAACTCGAAGCCGAGCGCGAGCGGACCGCAGAACGCGTCGGCGAAGAGGAGGCGGCGGTGTTCGACGCGCACGTCCAGTTCCTCAACGACCCGCAGATAACCGACGGCGTCTCCGACGCCATCGAGGGCGGCCTCCCGGCCGAACACGCCGTACAGAAGACGTTCACCGAGTTCGTCGAGCAGTTCGAGAACATGGGCGGTCGCATGGGCGAGCGCGCCGACGACCTCCGCGACGTGCGCGACCGACTCGTGCGCGTCCTCTCGGACGGCGAGCGCGTCGACCTCTCGTCGCTGCCGGAGGGGAGCGTCGTCGTCGCGGAGCGGCTCACGCCGAGCGACACGGCGCAGCTCGACCCGGAGCGCGTCGCCGGCTTCGTCACCGTGACGGGCGGCCGCACCTCCCACGCGGCCATCTTCGCGCGCTCGCTCGCCCTGCCGGCCATCGTCGGCGTGGGCGAGGAACTCCAGTCCGTCGAGGACGGCACGGAAGTCGTCGTCGACGGCGAGTCGGGCGACCTCGTGGTCGACCCGACCGACGAGCGCAAGGAGGCCGCCGCGGCCGCCGCCGACGTGGACATCCGACACGAGTCGGTCGAGACCGCCGACGGCGTCGACATCGAGGTCGCCGCCAACATCGGCACGCTGGCGGACCTCGGGCCGGCGGTCGACCGCGGGGCCGACGGCGTCGGCCTGTTCCGCACGGAGTTCCTCTTCCTCGACCGCGAGTCGCCGCCGGACGAAGACGAGCAGTACGAGGCGTACGTCGAGGCGCTCGAATCGTTCGACGGGGGCCGCGTCGTCGTCCGAACGCTCGACATCGGCGGCGACAAGCCGGTCCCGTACCTCGACCTGCCGGACGAGGAGAACCCGTTCCTCGGTGAGCGCGGCATCCGCCGGTCGCTCGGCCCGGACGCGGACCTCTTCGAGACGCAGGTCCGCGCGCTCCTGCGCGCGGCGGCCAGTGCGGACGGCGCGAACCTGTCGGTGATGCTTCCGCTCGTCTCGACGGTCGAGGAGCTTCGTGCCGGCCGCGAGCGGTTCGAGTCGGTCGCCGCCGACCTCGACGCCGAGGGCGTCGCAAACGAACTGCCCGAGTTCGGCATCATGGTCGAGACGCCCGCCGCGGCGTTCATGGCCGACCAGTTCGCGCCGCACGTCGACTTCTTCAGTATCGGGACGAACGACCTCGCGCAGTACGTGATGGCCGCCGAGCGCGGCAACGAGCGCGTTTCTGAGCTCGGAGACTACCGGCAGCCGGCGGTCCTCCGCGCCATCGACGCCACCGTCTCGGCGGCCGAGGGCGAGGACTGCTGGGTCGGCATGTGCGGTGAGATGGCGGGCGACCCGGACCTCACCGAACTGCTCGTCGGGCTCGGCCTCGACGAACTGAGCATGAGCGCCGTGACGGTGCCGCAGGTCAAGGCGGCCGTCGCGGAGACCGACACCGCGGACGCCCGCGACCTCGCGGAGCGCGTCCTCCAGGCCGACACGAAGGCTGAAGTCGCGGAAATCCTTACACTAGACCAATGAAACTCGTCGCAGTCACATCCTGTCCGACCGGAATCGCACACAGCCAGATGGCGGCCGAGAACCTCTTGCAGGCCGGCGAGCGCCTCGGCCACGACATCGACGTCGAGGTTCAGGGCGCGATGGGCACGCAGGACGAACTGGCCTCCGACGCCATCGCCGAGGCGGACGCGGTCATCATCACCTCGGACACGTCTGTCAGCCGCGACCGCTTCGACGGCAAACTCGTCCTCAAGGGGACGGTCAAAGACGGCGTGAACAACGCCGAGGCCGTCGTGAAGAAGGCCGTCGAACTCGCCGAGGCCGGCAAGACGGGCTCGGTCACGTTCGGAAGCGGTGACGACGGCGAGGACGCCGACGCCGGAACCGACGAGTCGTCCGGCGACGCCGACACCGCGGAGTCGGACGAGCCCGTGCGTCGCGGCGGCGACCCCGAAAAGGGGCTGTTCGCCCGCCTGAAGAAGCTGTTCTCGTAACTCCCGCCGACGGCTTTTCCGTTTTTTTGCTCGCTTCCAGCGGCGGCGCTCCGTCGGGCGATGGAAATTAACTCGAACGTGAACAAACGAAAACGTGCAGAATCGAAACTCACTTCCCATACATTATTAGTCTCGCAGTCGTTGACGAAACCGAGGTGAACGCATAATGCCGTTCTACGGCGGGGAGGAACTCGCCACAGTGTACGACGAGGCGCTCGACGAAGGATTCGGCCTCATCGCGAGTAACATCGCGGAGCCGAACATTATGATGGGTCTCATGGAGGGGGCCGACCGGATGGACTCGGACCTCCTGTTGCAGATGAGCGGCGGGGCCTGTCGGTTCGCGGGCGACGGCGACGCCGTCGCGGGTCTGAAGGCCATGGGGAACTACATCGAGACCATCGCCGAGCGGTACGACATCGGCGTCTTCCTCAACATGGACCACCAGACGGACCTCGAGTTCATCGAGCAACAGATCGAACTCGATATCCCGTCGTCCATCATGATCGACGCGTCCCACGAGCCGTTCGACGAGAACGTCGCCACGAGCCGCGAGGTCGTCGAGATGGTCGAGGCCGCGGGCTCCGACGTGCTCATCGAGGCCGAACTCGGCCAAATCAAGGGCGTCGAGGACGAAATCGAGGCCGAGGAGGCGTTCTACACGGACCCCGAACAGGCCGTCGAGTTCGTCGACAAGACGGGCGCGGACCTGCTTGCCATCTCCGTCGGCACGCAGCACGGCGTCGCCAAGGGCAAGGACCTCGAACTCCGTCCGGACCTCGCAAACGACATCCGGCAAGCCCTGCGCGACCACGGCCTCGACACGCCGCTGGTCCTCCACGGCTCCTCGGGGGTCCAGCCCGACCAACTGCAAGAGATGCTCAAACACGGCATCTGCAAGGTCAACAAGGACACCCGCTACCAGTACGAGTACACGCGCACCGCGTACGACCGCTACAACGAGGAACCAAACGCCATCGTCCCGCCCGAGGGCGTCGCGGACGCCCGCGACACGTTCTTCAACGAGACCGACTGGTCGCCGAACAAGGACGTGTTCGACCCCCGCGTCGCCGGTCGCGACATCCGCGAGCGCATCGCCGACGTGCACGCCGACCTGACCGAGGTCTCCGGCAGCGCCGGCCAGTCGCTGTTCAAGTAACGCCGCGCGGACGGTGACTCGTTCACCGTCGAGCGCTCGTCGCGTCCGCATCGCGGGCCGACACCGGCCGTCGTCTCCACCCGACACACCGCCGGTTTTTCGTTTCGTACGTCTCCCCCAGCGGCGGCGCTCTCGGGGATGAAGGGGTCGAATCCGACGCCCCCACGGCGCTTAAGGTGTCACGCGGTGTGGGTGTAGGTATGCCGCAGATTCATCTCGACGACGAGACGGTCGCCCGACTCGACGCGCTCCGCGAGGACGACGAGGAGTACGACGACCTCATCAACGAACTGATGAACATCTACGAGGCGAGCGAACGGACGCTGTTCCACGCCGGCGACGAGTACTGAAATCGACTCGGAATCGACGTTCGGGCGTTCTATCGACTGATTCGCGGTGGGTTGTTACACCCCGAGCCACCGCGCGAGCGCTCCCACGAGGAGAACCACCCCGCCGGCGGGGTGCCCCGCTATTCGAGGTAGCTGACCCGGACCTGGTTCCACTTGCCTTTCTTTTCGAGGTGGTCTTGGAGCGCGTCGGCGTACTCTTGTGTGAGTCGTTCCGCGGCCTCCAGTTTCTCCTGTTCGCCTTTCTTGCCGCCGCCGCCCATCCCGAGCGCGCCCTTGATGGAGTCGACGATGCCGCCGCCGGACGACGAGTCGTTGCCGCCGCCGCCCATCGCGCCCATCTGACTGCGGATGTTGTCGAGTTCGGGGATAATCTGCGGGACCTTCTCGGTGTCGGCGACGATGCGCGCCGCCTCGGGGTCGTCCGCGTTCTCGATTTCGAACTCCGTCGCCGTCATGATGAGCCCCCACTCCTGACTGTTGAACCGGGAGTTCGTCACCTGCTCGTTGAACTCGCGGTCCACCGTCATTCGGTCGCCGACGATGCTGTCGGTCCAATGTGCCATGTGCACACGTCGTCGGGCGGTCGGTATCAGAGTTGCGGGGCAGACCGACCGCGGACGACCGCGACCGACCGACGACCCCGCCCCGACGAGCCGCCGCGAGGCGACCCGTTTCTCACACGGCTTTAATGCGGTTGGGTGACGACCCCGAGTCATGGAGCGGTACGACCTCCTGTACAGACTGTACGGGAACTTCGACGCGGACGCGGTCCGGGACGCACAGGACTTCGTCGACCTCTTGCCGCCGCTCGGCTCGTCGGTGGCGCTGTCGCACTGGCAGCAGGTCGACGACGAACTCGCGGGGAAGAAAGACCGCATCCGCCGGGCGCTTTCGGACGGCGACCGCTACGCGGAACTCGCCGCGCGTGCGACGCGGGACCAGGCGTTCACCGCCCTTGACCTCTACACGAAGTACGGACGGGCGGTGAACGCGCTCGTCCTCGACGTGGACGAGACGCTGCGCTCTGCGGGCCAGACGGACAACGAGATTCCCCGCGAGGTGCTGCATCTCCTCACGCAGTTCCACGAGCGGGGCGTCCCCATCGTCATCTGCACCGGCCAGACCTTGGAGAACGTCAAGGGCTTCGCCATTCAGGGACTCGGCAACGAACTCGTCCACTCGGGGAACGTGAGCATCGTCTACGAGGCCGGCACCGGCGTCTTCACGCCCGGTCACGGCTCGGACACGAAGCGCCTCCTCTACGAGACGCTCGACGACTCGGTGCAGTCGGTCTTCGAATCGGTCCGCGGACGCGTCATCCGCGACCTCCCCGACGCGCTCCGCGGTGGCGTCCACCTGCAGGGAAACGAGTTCAACGTCACGCTCAAGCCGAACTTCGAGACCGGCAGCGACGACGCCGAGGAAGTCATCGACGGCGCGCTCGTCTACCTGCTGGACCTCCTCGGCGAGGCGCTCACCGACGACCCCGCCGGCCCCGACTGGGCGCGGGCGTACTTCGCGGCGCGCGACCCGGAGATACGCGACGTGCTCGACGCCCGCGACGCGCTTCCCGAGTCGGACACGGAGATTCCGGACCCCGTCGCACAGACGCTCGAACGCGTGACGGTCGCGTACTACCACGCCGACGCCGCGGAGCTCTCGGCGGTCGACCTGAACAAGGCGGCGGGCGTCCGCGCCGCGCTCGACGTGCTCGGGGTGGACGACCCGTTCGTCCTCGTGATGGGCGATTCGAAGTCCGACCTCGACGTGATGCGGTGGGCAGCAGAAAACGACTGCGGGCTCGCGGCGGCCCCGGAACACTCCTCGCCGGGCGTGCTCGACCACGTCCGCGAGACGGACGAACTGGTGTTTCCCCGCGGGGACGCCGCGTCGGTGCTCCGGACCGCGTACGCCCTCAATCTCCTAGTCGACTGAGGGTGTCGCGTTGCCACGGTGCCCGGGATTCACACCGTGCACATCCCGATGTCGTCACCCGAGCCGTCGCCCGAGTCGCCGCCGTTCGAACCGTCGCCCGAATCGTCGCCGGTGTCATCGGTCGAGTCGTCCGATGACGAGTCAGTGTCGTCGGTGTTCGAGTCTTCGCCGTTCGAATCATCGGTGTTCGAATCATCGGTGCTGTCGTCGGTCGAGGAATCGTCACTCGAATCGTCCGAAGACGAGTCGTCGGACGAGCCGTCGTCACCGTCACCGCCATCGTCGGTCGAGATGTTGACCGGACTGCCACGCGGTCTGGTCGTCCTCGTCGGCGGGTCGGTGTCGTCGTCGCCGGTCTCGACCGTCTCGAACGTCCCGCTCTCGCTTTCGCTCTCGTTTGCGGTGCCGTCGTCGCCCGAGTCGTCGGCCCCGTCGTCGTCAGCGACGACGGGCTCTTGTTCGGTTCCGGGGTCGGAGTCCTCGGGCGGCGCGTCGTCCGCGTCGGGCTCTGTCACGTCGGCGCCGATGCTTCTGTCGGCGTCGTCGGCCGGGGCGGGCGTCTCGGGCGTGTTCACCCCGCCGGAGAGGAGCGCGAACACGACGATGACGAGGACGACGATACCGACGCCGAGCTGGCCGAGATTCATCTGTCGGCCTCCCGAGAGTCGGGGTCGATTCCCCGCAGTGGTACATCCGTGGGGGTCAGAGACATGGTTCGAACTGTTGTTCGTCTCCCGGGGGTTTCGTTACGACTCATCTACCGCTCGCCGCCGGCGTGGACCGACGCGCTCCGCGCGGAACCCAGCACCCGCGGTGCTTGCGCGGTCGGAACCCGCCACGGGATGCGAAAATTCGCGTTCCTAACCCGTGTTAATCCGCGAATATCGCGCCGCTCTGAGGGTCTATTTTCGACGGACTCTCTTGGTGAACTGAATGTCCGGAAAGCCTGTGGTTATCGCCCGGGTACGCGATGTCGAACGACCTCAAAAGCCAGTCTCTCGCGGGGGTCTGACCCGCTTCGGACCTGTCGTTATCTTCTCGGAGCGCGTACAGTCGTCGAATGACCGCCGCAATCGATAGAATCGTCTCGCGCGTCTCGCGTTGGCCCGGCGTCGAGACCGCGCCGCACCGCTTCGGAGGGACGGCGTTCGTCGTCGCCGGCAGGGAACTCGGTCACGTCCACGACGCCGGCGTCGTCGACCTCGCGCTCACGAAGCGCGTCCGCGACGCGCTCCTCACCGACGGCCTCGCGGACCCGCACCGCGTGGTGCCCGACTCGGCGTGGGTGACCTACCGCGTCAGAAGCGACGCCGACGTGCCGGACGCGATGCGCCTGCTCAAACTCGCGTATCTCTGGCGACTCCTCGCGGTCCGACGCCGTGGAATCGACCTCGACCCCGAGACGGACCCCGACACCGACCTCCGTCGACTCGAACTCCCCGCTGACCTCGACGCACTCGTCAGAGAGACGTTCCGCGACTCGCTCGACCGGCGCGCACCGGTCTGACTTCGCGTCCCGTTCCCCCGAGACCCGAGCGGAGGGCTGTCCCGGTCGGGAAAACTTTACTAACGTCCGAGTAAACCACCCTTCATGGGTAAGAACTACGCGGACTTACACGACCCGAACGCGGAGTACACGATGCGAGAGCTGTCGGCGGAGACGATGGGCGTGACGGCGAAGCGCGGCGGCGGCCGCGACGTCGAAATCACCGACGTGCAGACGACGATGGTCGACGGCAACTTCCCGTGGACCCTCGTCCGCATCTACACCGACGCGGGCGTCGTCGGCACCGGCGAGGCCTACTGGGGCGCGGGCGTCCCCGAACTCATCGAGCGCATGAAACCGTTCGTCATCGGCGAGAACCCCCTCGACATCGACCGCCTGTACGAGCACCTCGTTCAGAAGATGTCCGGCGAGGGCTCCGTCGAGGGCGTCACCGTCACCGCCATCGCCGGCATCGAAGTCGCGCTCCACGACCTCGCGGGCAAGATTCTCGACATCCCCGCGTACCAGCTTCTCGGCGGGAAGTACCGCGACAAGGTGCGGGTCTACTGCGACTGCCACACCGAGGAGGAGGCCGACCCCGAAGCGTGCGCCGACGAGGCCGAGCGCGTGGTCGAGGAACTCGGCTACGACGCCCTGAAGTTCGACCTCGACGTGCCCTCGGGCCACGAGAAGGACCGCGCGAACCGCCACCTGCGCCCCGGCGAGATTCGGCACAAGGCCGAAATCGTCGAGAAGGTGACGGAGCGCGTGAAAGACAAGGCGGACGTGGCGTTCGACTGCCACTGGACGTTCTCGGGCGGGAGCGCAAAGCGCCTCGCGGCCGCGCTCGAAGACTACGACGTGTGGTGGCTCGAAGACCCCGTCCCGCCGGAGAACCTCGACGTGCAGGAGGAGGTCACGAAGTCCACGCTCACGCCCATCACGGTCGGTGAGAACCGCTACCGCGTGACGGAGCTTCGCCGCCTCATCGAGAATCAGGCGGTCGACATCGTCGCGCCCGACATGCCGAAGGTCGGCGGGATGCGCGAGACGCAGAAAATCGCGGACGTGGCGAACCAGTACTACGTGCCGGTCGCGATGCACAACGTCTCGTCGCCGGTGGCGACGATGGCCTCCGCGCACGTCGGCACGGCGATTCCGAACTCGCTGGCGGTCGAGTACCACTCCTACGAGCTGGGTTGGTGGGAAGACCTCGTCGAGGAGACGGTCATCGAGGACGGCTACATCGAGATTCCGGAGAAGCCGGGCCTCGGCGTGACGCTGGACATGGACACCGTCGAGGAGCACATGGTCGACGGCGAGACGCTGTTCGACGAAGCGTAAGCTTCGGCGAGCCAGCAGCACAGCGTGCTGCGCTGTTTGACGAGGAGTGAAACGACTCGTCAAGCCAGCAGCACAGCGTGCTGCGCTGTTCGACGAGGAGTGAAACGACTCGTCAAGCCAGCAGCACAGCGTGCTGCGCTGTTCGACGAGGAGTGAAACGACTCGTCAAGCCAGCAGCACAGCGTGCTGCGCTGTTCGACGAGGAGTGAAACGACTCGTCAAGCCAGCAGCACAGCGTGCTGCGCTGTTCGACGAGGAGTGAAACGACTCGTCGAGCCGGCGAATCTTTGATTCGCCTCGTTCGACGAGGCGTAATCCGAAGTCAAATCAGTCGAGCTTCGCTCGACGCGATTCGACGAAGCAGAATCCAACTCCGAACTCACGGACCCGCTTCTCAACTTTTCTGCACCCGCTTGCGGAGTCGTCGACTCGTCTCCTCACTCCACGTCGACCAGTCGAACGCCACCGGAGGGCCGACAGGCGAACACGTCGGCGTCGGGACCGACGCGCTCGGGGGCGGCGTCTCGAATCGCGCGCTCGGCTCGGTCGAGCGCGTCGCCATCGACTAACGCGACCGCGCTTCCACCGAAGCCGCCGCCGGTCATCCGCGCGCCGTAGACGTCCGGCGTCCCGTCGGCGAGTTCGACCGCCGCGTCGAGCTCCGGACAGCTCACCTCGTAGTCGTCGCGCAGGCTGTCGTGAGCGGCGAGCATCGCGTCGCCGACGCGGTCGAGGTCGCCCGCGGCGAGCGCGTCGCGGGCGCGACGGACGCGCTCGTTTTCGGTCACGACGTGTCGGACGCGGCGGAAGTGAGTCGGGTCCAGCGCGTCGGCGTGGGCGTCGAGGAGGTCGCGGTCCACGTCGCGCAGGGAGTCGAGGTCGCGGTCGGTGTTCTCGCGGAGGGTATCGAGCGCCGCCGCGCACTCGCGGACGCGGTCGTTGTAGCCCGACTCGGTCAGTTCGTGGGAGACGCCGGTGTCGATGACGAGCACGCCGGCGTCGTCGCCGAGGGGAACCGACTCGAACTCGCGGGTTCGGCAGTCGAGAAAGAGCGCCGAGTCGGCCTCGCACAGCGCCGCGGAGAACTGGTCAAGGATGCCGCATTCGACGCCGACGCCCTCGCGCTCGGCTCGCCAGCACGCCAGCGCGAGGTCGGCGGCGGGGAGGTCGCGCCCGGAGACTGCGAGAAGCGCGCGGCCGACTGCGAGTTCGAGCGCGGCCGACGAGGAAAGCCCCGCGCCGGTGGGCACGTCGGAGGCGATGGCGAGGTCCGCGCCATCGACCGGGCCATCCTCGCGGAGGACGCGTGCGACCGCGGCGACGTAGGCGGCCCAGCCGTCGGGGTCGTCTTCGGGGGCGAGTTCGGTCGTCTCGTCGAAATCGGCGGCGCGGACGCGGAGCAGGTCGTCGGCTCGCGGGCGGGCCGCGACCGCGACGTGGCGGTCGACGGCCATCGGGAGGCAGAGGCCGTCGTTGTAGTCGGTGTGGCCGCCGACGAGGTTCACGCGGCCGGGGGCGACGGCGACCGTCGGGGTCGTCGTCGACCGCGAGCTCTGACTCGGGGCGTCGCCGTCGGCTCCGAGCGCCGCGAGCGCGGCTTTCGCGCGCTCGACCGGGGTTCCGGCGGCCGTATCGTCGTCGTCGCCGTCGCCGGTCATTCGTGGCCGTCTCCGCGTTCTCCGTGGTTCGCCGTGGCTTCGTCGGCCGCACCCGCGTCGCCGCCGAGTCGCCGGGCTATCTCTCGGCCCAGTTCGCGCGGGTTCGCCTCGGTCACGCGGAGGTCGTCGTCGACGGCGACCCGGCCGGGAGAGAGCACGTCCGCGCAGATGCCGCCGCGGGACTCGCGGAGCGCCTCGCCCACGTCGTCGCCGACGAGGTCCGCGAGATACGCGCACGGCGGCCTGAGCTTCGTCCCCCGGAGTTCCGCCCCGCCGAGTTCGAACGTCGCGTCGAGCAGGGCGTCGAGGTCGACGCCGCGGACGACGACGTTCCGGCGGTGCTGGCCGTCAGCGAGGTCGAGGTCGTACTCGCGCGCCGCGTCGTCGAGCACTGCGGCGTCGACGAGCGTCACTTGGCAGCCGTCGGTGGCCGAGTAGAAGCCGTCGCCGTCGAAGTAGCGGTCGCCTTCGATGCCGCCCGGCGCGACCGAGACGGCCTCGTGGGAGACCATCGGCTTGCCCTTCGACGGCGCGGTGTACAGCGCCTCGACGCGCCCGCGAACCTCGGAAGTCATACCACCGGCTACCACTCGGGGACACGAATAGATTGTGTCGGCGGTGTGGGGTGGTCGGGTGTCGCGGCGGCGACTCAGCAGAGCGGCTTCGGGTCCACGCCGAGTTCGGCGAGGCCGTCGGCGTAGTCGTCGTACGCCAGTTGGACGACGTACTCTGCGACCATCCGGGCGCGCTCCCAGTCGTCGTCGGTCGCACAGCGGTCGGCCAAGAGGTCGAGGCCGGTCGTCAGCGTCTCTTCGGTCTCGGCTTTCAGGTCGCGAAAGAGGTCGGCGCGGGGCTCGTCCGCCTCGTTGACGAAGAAGCCGATGACCTGCGTGTGGGTCCGAATCGAGACGAGGCCGCGGCCGACCATGCCGGCGGCGACCCGCTCGATAGCGTCCTCGCGACCGCGGAGGTACGCGTGCATCACGCCGGGTTCGTCGGGAAGGTCGACCGCCTCGTCGAGCGCGTCGAGGACGCGGTCGAGGTGCTCGGCTTCCTGCGCCGCGGTGGCCTCGAACGCGGCGCTCGCTTCCTCGTCCGTCTCGTCTTCGGCCCAGACCGCGAACGTCCCGCGGGCCGCGTGCTCGGAGTACGCGGCGGCGCGGAGCACCGCCGGTTCGGAGAGGTCCGCCTCGGTCAGCGCCAACAGGAGTTTCGACGAGCCGAGCCGGTCGAGTTGGGTTCGCTTCGCCGTCTCGACTGACTCGCGGAACGAATCGGCGTCCATACCGCCTCTCGGTCCGCCAGCGACCTGAACGTTCGGTCCGGCCCACGAGAACGAGATTCTCACGGTCACCCCTCTTCCCCCGCTCTATCATTCGTGATACTCTGCGGAGAGGGTTGAAATACCGGTGTCTGTTGAGAGAGGTATATGACAGACTCCTCGGGGCAAGTCGACGCCAACGCGCGAGCTCGCGTCGACGGAGACGCGCTGCTCTCGCAGTTGGATATCGACGCGGCGGAAATCGACCGCCGGAAATCGTTCGTTCGCCTCTCGGACGCGGACGAGCGCCGCCTGAGCGACCTCGAACCGCTCTTGGACGAGTTCGCGGACGAGTTCGCGGCGGAGTTCTACGACCACCTCGGCGAGCACGCGACGACGAAGTTCTTCGGTCGTTCGACGAAGACCACGGAAATGCTGCGGGCCGACCAGGCGACCTACCTCCGCGAACTCGGTCGCGGCGAGTACGGCGAGGACTACTTCGCGAAGCGGGCGCGTATCGGGAAGCTACACGATATGATAGACCTCGGGCCGAAGTTCTATCTCGGCGCGTATTCGGTCTACTATGAGGGCATTCTCGGTGCCGTCGCGGACGAAGTGAAATCGGAGTTCACCGGCGGCGGCACGGTCGGGAGCGACACTGACACCGAGTTCCAAGGCGTCGCGGCCGACGATACCGACGCCGACAGCGGCCTGCTCTCGGGACTTCTCGGCGGCGCGTCCGGCGTTTCGAGCGGCCTCCGCGGCGGCGACGACCGGGTCGAAGCCGCCGTCGACGAGGTCGTCGCGCGCTTCCTCCCCGTGTTGAAGCTCCTGTCGCTCGACCAGCAGGTGGCGATGGAGACGTACATCCACTCGTACAGTCAGGCGGCGCGCGAGGCCGCCGAGCGTCGGCGCGCCCTCGCACACGAGGTCGAAGCCGACGTGAGCGAACCCGTCGAGTCGCTCCTGCGGAGTTCCGAGGAGGTCACCGAGCGGACCGACGACATCGAGACCACGGCGCGGGCGCAGGCCGACGACATGGCGACGGTCGCCGCCGAAGTGTCGGAGCTAAGCGCGACCGTCGAGGAGATTGCGGCGACCGCGGAGGAGGTCGAGCGGACCAGCGCCGACGCCGCAACGCGCGCAGCCGAGGGCGAAGACGCGGCCGACGAGGCCATCGACGTGATGCGCGACGTGAGCGAGGCCGCGGAGACGGCTTCGGAGGACGTCCAGCAACTGCACGACCAAATCGCGGAGATAGACGAGGTGCTCGACGCCATCAACGACATCGCGGAGCAGACGAACCTGCTCGCGCTCAACGCCTCCATCGAGGCCGCCCGCGCCGGCGACGCGGGCGAGGGCTTCGCCGTCGTCGCCAGCGAGGTGAAGAATCTCGCCGAGGAGTCGCAGGCCCGCGCCGCCGAGGTCGAAGGCACGGTGGACGACATCCAGTCCGAGGCGCAGGAGACCATCGACAGCCTCTCGCAGACGACCGAGCGACTCTACGACGGCATCGACCGCGGCGAGGACGTGATGCGGAGCCTCTCGGATATCTCGGCGGCGGTCGAACAGGCCACCGTCGGCGTCGGCGAAGTCGCCTCGGCGACCGACGACCAGGCCGAAAGCGCCGAGCAGATTGCCGGCATGGTCGACGACGCGACGGAGCGCGCGACCACCGTGTCGGACCAAATCGGCGAAATCGCAGACGCGAACCGCTCGCAGACCGAGCAGGTGCTTTCGATTCGCGACGCGGCCGAACGCCTCGGCGGTGAGACGGGCGACGCCACCGGACCGAACACACCCCCGGAGACGGGAGCCGGCAACGCGGCCGCCGGCGGCGTCGACGGCCCACCGGAGGGCGTCCTCGGCGACTTCGATTTCGACGAACCGCCCTCGAACCGCCTGAGCAACGACGGCGGAACGACCGAGTAGCGCGGGCCGCTGCTCGGGCCGCTGTTCTCTTTTCGACCCGCGGAGCGTTCTTCCGCCCGGCGCGCGTATCGTGTGCGTATGACTCCCGAGGAACTGGCGACTCGACTCGCCCGCGGCGACCCCACGACGGTGCTCGACGTGCGCGACCGCGACGAGTTCGCGGCGTGGCGCGTCGACGGCGCGGCCGTGACGGCGACCCAGATTCCGGCGATTCGCTTCACGCAGGCCGAGATTCGCGGGACGGTCGACGAACTCGCCGCCGAGTTCCGAGACGCCCCCTCGCCGGTGGTCGTCGTCTGCGCGGAGGGTCGGTCGAGCGCGCACGTCGCCGGCCTGCTCTCCGAGGCCGGCGTCCCCGCCGAGAACCTCGAAACCGGTATGGACGGCTGGGCGCGCGTCTACCGCGCCCGCGACCTCCCCGTCGGAGACGCGGACGGGGACGGGGACGTGACGGTGCTCCAGTACGACCGCCCCTCCAGCGGCTGTCTCGCCTATCTGGTCGTCGCCGGCGACGAGGCCGTGGTCGTTGACCCGCTTCGGGCGTTCGCGGACCGATACGTCGCAGACGCCCGCGAGCGCGGCGCGGAGGTCGTCGCCGCCGTCGACACGCACGTCCACGCCGACCACGTCAGCGGCGTCAGAGCGGTCGCGGAGCGCACCGACGCGACTCCCGTCCACCCGGCGGGCGCGGCCGACCGCGGCCTCGACTTCGACGTGCGACTCGTCGCTGACGGCGAGACGATCGGCGTCGGCGGCGCGGAACTCGTCGCCGTCCACGCGCCGGGGCACACGACCGAGATGACCGCGTTCCGCCTCGGAGACCTGCTCGTTGCGGGCGACAGCCTCTTTTTAGCGAGCGTCGCCCGCCCGGACCTCGAAGACGGCGACGAGGGCGCGCCCGACGCCGCGAGACGGCTCCACGCGACGCTCACCGAGCGGTACGGCGAGTTCGCGGACGACACGCTGGTCGCGCCCGCCCACTACGGCCCGCGGACGGTCCCGGACGAAACCGGCGCGTACGCCGCGGAACTCGGGGGGCTCCGCGAGCGGCTCGGGGCGCTCTCGATGGACGAGGCGGCGTTCGTCTCGTTCGTCTGCTCGGATATGCCGCCGCGGCCGGCCAACTACGAGCGCATCATCGAGACGAATCTCGGTCGGGACTCGCTGACCGACGAGGAGGCGTTCGAAGTCGAGTTGGGGCCGAACAACTGCGCGGCGACGAGCGAGGCGTGAGGCGCGGTCCGCGGGCAGATTGCGGGTCGAGCGAATACGTCGGGCCAGCGCGTCGGCTCGGCGGCGCGATGCGGAACTGAGAACGTGGGTCGGCGGCCGCAGGGCCGCCCCCGGAGAGTACCCGTCGTCAGTCGTCGTCTGCGGCGGTGCCGGCGGCCGCGGCGTCGTCCTCGATGCTCGGCGGGTAGACGCCGCGGTCGAGTTTGAGGTCGCTCTGCGGGCGGGCCATGCAGGTGAGCGCGAAGCGCTCTGCCTCCTCCTCGGTCAGCCCGCGGGCGGCGGGCTGGGTGACGTCGCCTTCGAGAATCTCGGCGGAGCAGGCGAGGCACATCCCGACGCGGCAGGAGTACTCCTGTGCGATGCCCTCCTCGATACAGGCCTTGAGAATGGTCTGCTTGTCGGAGACGGTGATGGTCTCGCCCGTGCCGACGAACTCGACGGTGTACTCGGTCATACCGCGGCGTATGCGCGACCGCACCAAAACTGTTTATCAAAGCCGCGGCGACCTCGCCGCCGACCGCGCCGGCCGAGATGACCGGACGGTACAGCGAACGAGCGACTCGCGCCCGACTCCGGGCTACTCCTCGGCTTCGGCGTCCGCGTCCGTCGCTTCGTCCGCGGCGTCCGCCTCGTTTTCTTCGTCGTCGTCCAGTCGGATGGTCAACACCGGAACCGGCGAGGTGCGGACGACGCGCTCGGTGACGCTCCCGAGCAGGTAGTGGCTCAGGCCCGTGCGCCCGTGGGTACCCATGACGACGAGGTCGATGTCGTGGCCGTCGATGTACTCCCGGATGGAGCGGTAGGCGGTTCCGGTGACGACCTCCGCCTGCACGTCGATGCCGGCTTCCTCGGCGGCTTCGCGGACGTGTCGGGTCGCGGCGTCGCCCTCCCGTTCGAGGGCGTCGATGACCACGTCCGCGCCGGCGTCGAGCGAGGTGTAGATGCTGGTATCGACGACGTACAGCGCGTGAATCCGCGCGTCGTAGGTCTCTGCGAGGTCGAGCGCGTGGTCGATGGCGCGTTCGGCGGCCTTGCTGCCGTCGGTCGGGACGAGGATTTCGCGGTACATGACAAATTATACTTAGTTCGGAACGAGGTTAATACTACTCCTCGTTCCCGTCGTCTCGGAACGACAGGATGGCTTCCTCGCACGCTCGCAGGCCGTCGATTCGCTCGGTCTCGTCGTCGAGTGCGACCGTCTCGACGACCGACCAGCCGGCGTCGTCCTCGTGGGCGATAGCCTTGACCCATCCCTCGGTGGCGACGAGCAGGCTGCGGGCGGGGCCGTCGTCCTCGACGGCGACGACGAGGTCGAACGCGTCGGCGCGGTTCAAAGACGTGAGTTCCTGCGGTTCGAGCGGGCGAGCGGGCAGCGACTCGATGAGCGACATATCCGAGTGCTACCGGTCGGCGGGGATGACGCTTTCGAAGGGGCGGACCGGCGGCCGTCCAAGTCGTAACCTTTCTGCCGCCCGGCGCGCCACGTCACCCCATGATTCCCTCCCGCGCCGGGCGGCGACCCGACCGAACGACGCTCGCCGTCGTCGCGCTCGCCGCCGCGGCACTGGTGGTCCGCCTCGTCGGCCTCGGCGACCGGCCGCTCCACTGGGACGAGGCCCGCGTCGGCTACTGGAGCCTCCGGTCGCTCGAAACCGGCTTCTTCTCGTACCGCCCCGTCGCCGGCGGCCCGCTGGTCTATCACCTCTCGCGGCCGTCGCTCGCGCTCGTCGGCGCGACCGATTTCGCGCTCCGCCTCCCCTTCGCGCTGTTCGGCGCGGCCCTCCCGCTCGCGGCGCTCCTCTTCCGCGGCCGCCTCGCTGACGACGAAGTCCTCGGATTCGCGGCCGTCCTCGCGGCGAACCCGATTCTCGTCTACTACGGCCGGTTCGCCCGCGGCGACGTGCTCGCGGTCGGCTTCGCGCTCGTCGCCTTCGGCTTCGCGCTCCGCCTCGTCGACGGCGCGGGGCGGCGCAACGCCTACGGACTCGCCGCGGCTCTGGCGCTCGCCGTCGCCTCGTCGGGACTCGGCGTCGTCGCCCTCTGCTGTCTCGGCGTCGCCGGACTCCTCGTGTTCGACCACGCGGCGCTCCTCCCGTCGGCGCGCCCGGCCGC